>CANMPL010000044.1 GCA_947499715.1 uncultured Paracoccaceae bacterium | reverse complement strand
GCAAGCGGCGGGCCGTTCCCCGAGATCCTGCAACATGCCCTGTTTTTCAATTGCATTCTGGCGCGCGATGGCACGCCGGTCTTTGTTCATGAAGGGGCCGGATCTGCGCTGCGCGAATTGTCGGTGATCGGCGATATCGCCTGCGACCCTGACAGCGATTTCAACCCGATCAAAGTCTATGACCGAACGACCACATGGGACGCACCAGCGCTGCG
>CANMPL010000043.1 GCA_947499715.1 uncultured Paracoccaceae bacterium | reverse complement strand
CTGTCGCCGGTTGACTATGAAGCAAGAGCGTTGAAACTGAACAAAGCAGGCGTCTAGGAAACTAGGGGCACCTCATTGATCCAATTCCTGACCGCCTCAGCAACGAACTCAGGGCCATTGTCCGACCTGATGTAAGCAGGCACACCGCGCAGAATGAACAAGTGAACCGCGCCGGGTTTGCCGGGGGCTGTTTTGTCTTAGTTACGCGGCCAAGTATGATCTTTCCAGAGCTGCGTAGA
>CANMPL010000042.1 GCA_947499715.1 uncultured Paracoccaceae bacterium | reverse complement strand
TCAATCCCATAGATAGTCTCCTTTGGTGCAATAAATGCTATCAAAGGAGCGGCATCAAACCGCGACAGGTCCAGTTCTTGTTTCGGTTGATGCATTCTTAAGGTATCGGCTAACAAAAGCGAATTTTACCAGAAGTCGAGCTGTGTCAGCACGATCTGCCCAAACTTCGAGGCTATCCGCACTATAAGCAATCTGAAGATTCATATCGCCGAATGATTGCCGATTTCCATGAACAAACTGTAAGCGGTTTTTCAGCCCGCCCAGTTCCAAGGTAGCAGCTGATCGATATCTTTTTGTTTGTGACCTTTGACGA
>CANMPL010000041.1 GCA_947499715.1 uncultured Paracoccaceae bacterium | reverse complement strand
GTGTCCTTGATCCCCACGATTTCAATCTCGTCGCCAACGTTGATCACGCCACGCTCAACCCGACCGGTCACAACCGTGCCGCGGCCAGAGATCGAGAACACATCCTCGATTGGCATCAGGAACGGCAGGTCAACGGCACGTGCGGGCGTCGGGATGTAGCTGTCGACAGCTTCCATCAGCTTGCGGATCGAATCTTCGCCGATGGCGTTGTCGCGGCCTTCCATCGCGGCCAGAGCCGAGCCAGGAATGACAGGAATGTCGTCGCCGGGGTACTCGTAAGACGACAGCAGCTCGCGGATTTCCATTTCCACCAGTTCCAGCAGTTCGTCATCGTCGACCTGGTCAACTTTGTTCATGTAAACAACCATGTAGGGGATGCCCACCTGACGGCCAAGCAGGATGTGCTCGCGCGTTTGTGGCATCGGGCCGTCGGCTGCGTTCACCACCAGGATCGCGCCGTCCATCTGGGCGGCACCGGTGATCATGTTCTTGACGTAGTCGGCGTGGCCGGGGCAGTCAACGTGGGCGTAGTGACGGTTCTCGGTCTC
>CANMPL010000040.1 GCA_947499715.1 uncultured Paracoccaceae bacterium | reverse complement strand
TGAACCGCGCCGGGTTTGCCGGGGGCTGTTTTGTCTTAGTTACGCGGCCAAGTATGATCTTTCCAGAGCTGCGTAGAAGTTTGCCTCGGCTTCAGCTGGCGGGATATTTCCGATCGGCTCCAGCAGGCGGCGATTGTTGAACCAGTCGACCCATTCCAATGTCGCGTATTCCACTGCATCGAAACCGCGCCAGGGGCCACGCCGGTGAATGACCTCTGCTTTGAACAAGCCGTTGATCGTTTCCGCCAGAGCGTTGTCATAGGAGTCGCCAACGCTGCCGACAGACGGGGCGATCTTCGCCTCGGCCAGTCGTTCGGTGTACTTAATCGACAGATATTGCGACCCACGATCCGAGTGATGCACCAGTTGATCCTGTGCGGGCCTGCGTTGATGAATCGCTTGTTCCAAAGCGTCGAGGACAAATCCGGCCGTGGCCGTGCGACTGACGCGCCATCCAACGATGCGGCGGGCAAAGACGTCGATGACGAAAGCCACATACACAAACCCCTGCCACGTCGCGACATAGGTAAAATCGCTCACCCACAGCACATTCGGCGCTGGCGCGTGTAACTGGCGGTTCACCTTGTCCAATGGACACGAA
>CANMPL010000039.1 GCA_947499715.1 uncultured Paracoccaceae bacterium | reverse complement strand
ATGCAGTGCCGTGAGATGCTCGCACAGATTGTGGATCACTTCATTGGCAATGTCGGGTAGATCAAGAACCTCACCCAGCGTTATATCTTCGGCAAACCCAATCACTCGGGCGAGGCCACGTGGGATGAAGATGCCAAACTCGGCAACCAGACCACGCAGATTGTTGATGAGTTGCGTTCTCTGGCGCACCAGAAGATCACGCGCCCGATGTAGCGACAGCAGGGACTGCTGCTCGACGGTCTTGATCGCAACAAAGCGCATGGTCGGACGGGTCACTGCTTCGCAAATTGCTTCGGCATCAATGGCGTCAGATTTACCTCGTTTGACATATGGCTTTACATACATCGGTGGGATCAGCCGAACCTCATGACCCAATGCGGTCAGTTCGCGGGCCCAATGATGCGCACTGCTGCACGATTCCATACCGACTAAGCACGGATCCAGTTTTGCAAAGAACAGCAGAAATTGCGCTCTTCGCAGTGGCTTGTTGAACACGACTTCTTCGCTCGCGGTGATCCCGTGGACTTGGAAAACGTTCTTGGCCAGATCAACGCCGATTGTGGTAACTTGCATAGGGTGGCTCCTCTCATAAGCAGATTTTGACACCTGCACTATG
>CANMPL010000038.1 GCA_947499715.1 uncultured Paracoccaceae bacterium | reverse complement strand
CCGGACACATGACTGCTTCTGACAAATGCACAAATCAGATCAAAAATGTCTTGCTATGCAGGAGCCATCCACACAAGCCATTCGTGCAGCCCGCAGCATTGGTGAGTATGGGCACGGAGCCGTCATCTGACAGTTTTTGTTTTGTAAGACTACAATCGGGAGCGGTAGAGGGGCATTTGTGGAGGTCGGGAGTGCGGACTTTGCTGACGTTCGGAACATCTGAGCGTCCATCAAAAAATGTTGGGAACCGAGAGATTTCATTCGGATTGAATTTGGAGGTAAGAGTTTGCGACGGCGACGTTATCACACCCAAGTGGCGTGGCGCCTTGACCGACTTCGATCTGCTCAAGCGTCACCACAATCTCATTGGACCTGTCACGATTTCGTGCCGCCCCAAGTACTCGTTTAGGCCACCTTTCGCTCGAAGGCGACAGGGCTTTTCCAGCCCAGTGCTGAGTGTCGCCGTCGCGGGTTGTAGAACCCATTGATGTATTCGAAGATGGCGATTTCAGCCTGCCGCCTATTGAACCGCGCCGGGTTTGCCGGAGGCTCCAACTCATGAGTAGGATGGAGCATCATGAAGAAGACAACGAACAAGTACTCACCAGAAGTGCGCGAGCGTGC
>CANMPL010000037.1 GCA_947499715.1 uncultured Paracoccaceae bacterium | reverse complement strand
AGGAGGAATTCGTCATTTGCGCCGCATGGTCCACGTAATCGGAGCCGTCCCAGCCCGAGTATGCGTTTGAGGTGAGCAAAGAGCATCTCTACCTTCTTCCTGAGCTTCATTGAGATGGCGTACTGGCGGGTTTTGGCGATGTCGCGTGCGACTTGGCGAGCGTCTTCGGTTTCTTCGCGACTGATCTTGCGGGCATCAGCGTTTGGGCAGCACTTGGCTTTTGACGGGCAAGCCTGGCAGACCCCCTTCAACGCCCGATATCGAGCGGTACCTTTGCCAGTTGGCCCTCGGTTTGGGTCGGAGTATTTGCGGCGGAACTGCTTGAGGGCGTGACCTTCGGGGCAGATGTACTGGTCGTTCTTGGCATCCCATTCGAAGTCAGCACGGGTCCAGGTTCCATCGTTGCGTCCGGACTTGTCGAAGACGGGGATATGCGGCGCGATCTTGCGGTCCACTAACCAGCCAAGCAACGGCCCCGTACCGTAGGCTGTGTCAGCAATCAGTCGTTCGGGATGCAGATCGAACCTTTCCTTCACCCGCTTCAGCATGGTCTTGGTCGAACCGACCTCGGCCTGCCTGATTGATCGTGTGGCTTCGACATCCACAATGACCCCGTGGTCCGTGTCGATCAGATAGTTGTCAGAATAGCTAAAGAATGCAGGCCCTTTGCGCGCCGCCGTCCATTGG
>CANMPL010000036.1 GCA_947499715.1 uncultured Paracoccaceae bacterium | reverse complement strand
TGGGTGAGGTTCTTGATCTACCCGACATTGCCAATGAAGTGATCCACAATCTGTGCGAGCATCTCACGGCACTGCATGCACGGATCCGATGGTATGAAGACCGGCTGAAGGTTGTTGCCAAGGAAGACGCACGGGTTTGGCTGTTGCGCACGATACCAGGCGTGGGCGCTGTCACGGCCTCAGCCATTATCGCCAGCATTGGGGATGGTCACCAGTTCCGCAATGGTCGCGAGTTTGCTGCGTGGTTGGGTCTGACACCTGCGAACAAATCCAGCGGCGGCAAAGAGAAATCGGGACGGATCACGAAGATGGGTGATCAATACTTGCGATCATTGTTGGTCGTTGGCATGACCTCGCTTGTTCGACAGACCAAGTCGCATCCAGAACGCGCAAGCAAATGGCTGACATCGTTGCTGGAACGCAAACCAGCGCGCGTCGCAACTGTCGCCATGGCCAACAAGACGGCGCGGATCGTCTGGGCGGTCCTCACCCGCAACGAACCCTACACACCGCACACTGCTTAAAGGAGAAAGAACAACGAGTTAGCAAGACCCGCGAGATGATGGTGCATAAGTCTGCCGCCAAAACCAAGACACTCCGCCGAATGGCGCGGGCATCATAGCCCGTAAAGCTGATAGGAACTTGGTTTGCGGAACCCATCAGGGCCAGCGGTCAAAGCCGCGCAAATAGGCCGGACACATGACTGCTTCTGACAAATGCACAAA
>CANMPL010000035.1 GCA_947499715.1 uncultured Paracoccaceae bacterium | reverse complement strand
GTCTTGCCGTGGTCAACGTGGCCAATCGTGCCAATGTTAACGTGCGGTTTATTACGTTCAAACTTTGCCTTTGCCATCTGCAAGCGCCTTTTCGTTTTGTGGGGGTCATCTTGGCCCCTGATCCAACATCGCGGGCGATGTATTGCGGATTGATGCGGAATTCAAGTGCGGTTTATGCTATGCAGAAACCATACACATACCGCCAACATAGTATGCACAACCTATGCATACGATTTCCGGCGGCTGTTTACGCATTCTTAGGAGACCCAACATGAAGCTTGGCGCCTTTTCCATCAGCCTGAATGTCAAAGATCTTGCCGTCAGTCGGGCATTCTACGAGACCCTCGGCTTTGAAACGATGGGCGGCGACATGAGCCACAATTATCTGATCATGAAGAATGAGCAAACGCTGATCGGGCTCTTTCAAGGGCACATTCCGACAAACACCCTGACGTTCAACCCGGGCTGGGACCAGAACGCGGGCGAAGTCGAAGGTGAGTGGGATGATGTGCGCGCTATTCAGGCGGCCTTGCAAAAGGCAGGTCAGGAGTTGACGACAACCTGCGATGTCGACAGCGAAGGCCCGGCCTATGTCACGTTGGTCGATCCGGATGGGAATGCGATCTTGATTGATCAGCATAGATAGTGAACAGGATGAGGTAGCGCGCGCGATAGCGTTCTGGCCGGTGTCTGTTTTGAGCCCAAAAAGACAGATGCTGCGAGATGCACGAACGGCATGTGTGGATGGCTCCTGCATAGCAAGACATTTTTGATCTGATTTGTGCATTTGTCAGAAGCAGTCATG
>CANMPL010000034.1 GCA_947499715.1 uncultured Paracoccaceae bacterium | reverse complement strand
TGGACCTGTCACGGTTTCGTGCCGCCCCAAGTGCTCGTTTAGGCCACCTTTCGCTCGAAGGCGACAGGGCTTTTCCAGCCCAGTGCTGAGTGTCCCCGTCGCGGGTTGTAGAACCCATTGATGTATTCGAAGATGGCGATCTCAGCCTGCCGCAGGGTGTCCCATGACCTCCGCCAGATCAGCTCTGCCTTGATCGTCTTGAAGAACGTCTCAACGGCCGCATTATCATAGCAATTACCTTTACCGCTCATTGAGACCGCGAAGCCGTGCTGGCGCAGTATCTTTTGATAGTCGTGCGAACAATATTGGCTGCCACGGTCCGTGTGGTGGATGCAGTCCCTGGGCGGTTGCCGGAAAGCGATGGCCATATTCAACGCCCGGATCGCCAAATCGCGTTTCATGCGATTGCTGACGGCCCAGCCGATGACCCTTCGAGAATGCAGGTCAAGGATCACAACAAGATAAAGCCAGCCTTCACGCGTCCAGACATAGCTGATGTCCATTGCCCGGCAGGGTATTGCGCAGCAATGTCCCGAGAGGGGCCAGCCCACTTTTGGTTTGGCGCATTGGCGTTGAAGTCGCGATCCAGCAGGTTTGGCCCGATATTGAACTTGTGGTCACTGTCCCCCTCTCGGGACATTGCTATGCAATCGCCTGCCGGGCAATGGTCGTCACCTTATGTTTGCGTGTTCTCACAACTGATATGCCGTTCTGGCGCATCAACCTGCCAACACGGCGGTGACCCACATCTAAGCCGATCTCTTTCAGCTCTTCTGTCATTCGTGGGCGGCCATAGCTGCCCAAGCTCAGGCGCGATTGTTCTTTAATGTGTGCCAACGTCACCATATCAGACCGCTGTCTGCGGCTGGCAGGTCGGCTGCGATGCGCCCGCAAACCGCGCGGACTAACAGCCATGACCCGACACATCAGTTCAATGGAAAATGCAGATCGGTGTTCTTCGATAAACTTAAACCTCACGGCTTTTGGCTCGCAAAGAACACCGTGGCCTTTTTTAACACTTCCCTTTCCTCCTTGAGAATGCGGTTCTCACGTCGAAGCCGGTCATTCTCTTGGGCGAGGCTTAAATCCTCTTTTGACACGACATCCGTGTCTCTGTGCGCCGTAATCCATTTGTTCAGCGTCGACATCCCGACGCCAAGATCATCCGCCACCTGCTTGCGC
>CANMPL010000033.1 GCA_947499715.1 uncultured Paracoccaceae bacterium | reverse complement strand
TGGACCTGTCGCGGTTTGATGCCGCTCCTTTGATAGCATTTACTGCAACAAAGGAGACTGACTATGGGACTGAAACGGACGGACGAATTCCGCCAAGATGCGGTGCGGATCGCACTGACCAGCGGGCTTACGCGGAAACAGGTGGCATCAGATTTGGGCGTCGGGTTGTCGACGCTGAACAAATGGATCACAGCACATCGAGATACTGACGTGGTGTCGAAAGAGGAATTGAGCCTCGCTCAGGAGAATGAACGCCTTCGACGCGAGGTTCGCATTCTCAAGGAGGAGAGGGACATCCTAAAAAAAGCCACCCAGTTCTTCGCTGGCCTAAAGCAATGAGATTTAGGTTTATCGAGGAACACAGCGGGCACTTCCCAGCCAAACGGTTATGCGATGTTGTCGGCGTCAGCACGCGTGGTCTGAGGGCATTCCGTAACCGCCCGGCCAGTCGCAGGCAGCGATCCGATCTGGTCACATTGGCACACATTAAAGAACAATCCCGTCTCAGCTTGGGGAGCTATGGCAGGCCGCGCATGACCGAAGAACTCAAGGAGATTGGCCTCGATGTCGGCCATCGCCGCGTTGGCCGTCTGATGCGTCAGAACGGCATATCAGTCGTTAGAACCCGCAAACACAAGGTAACGACCGACAGCGATCACAGGTTCAACATCGCGCCGAACCTGTTGGATCGCAACTTCTCAGCAGACCTGCCAAACCAGAAATGGGCGGGCGACATCAGCTATGTCTGGACGCGTGAGGGGTGGTTGTATTTGGCTGTGATCCTTGATCTGCATTCTCGGCGTGTCGTTGGCTGGGCAGTCAGCAATCGGATGAAACGCGACTTGGCGATCCGGGCGTTGAACATGGCCATTGCATTCAGGGCGCCGCCCAAAGGCTGCATCCATCATACGGATCGTGGCAGCCAATATTGCTCTCACGATTATCAGAAGGTCCTGCGTCGGCATGCCTTCAAGGTATCGATGAGCGGCAAAGGCAATTGTTATGACAATGCAGCAGTCGAGACCTTCTTTAAGACCATCAAAGCTGAGCTGATTTGGCGGCGATCATGGGAAACGCGGCGGCAGGCTGAGATGGCCATCTTCGAATACATCAACGGCTTCTACAATCCGCGCCGCCGCCACTCAGCACTCGGATGGAAAAGCCCTGTCGCCTTCGAAAGGAAAGTGGCTTAAACGAGCACTAGGGGCGGCACGAAAGCGGGACAGGTCCAA
>CANMPL010000032.1 GCA_947499715.1 uncultured Paracoccaceae bacterium | reverse complement strand
TGAGGTGCCCCTAGTTTCCTAGACGCCTGCTTTGTTCAGTTTCAACGCTCTTGCTTCATAGTCAACCGGCGACAGCATGCCATTGTTGGTGTGCTTGCGTGTTGGGTTGTAAAACATCTCGATGTAATCGAACACGTCCTGCCTTGCAGCATCGCGCGTAAGGTAGGTCCGTCGCCGAATGCGTTCCCGCTTCAACAGCTGAAAGAAGCTCTCGGCGACGGCATTGTCATGGCAGTTTCCACGTCGGCTCATGCTTGCATCCAGATTGTGCTTGCCCAGAAACGATTGCCATTCCTTGCTGGTGAACTGTGACCCTTGGTCGGAGTGGATCATGACCTTAGTCTTTGGTTTGCGCCGCCACACTGCACTGAGCAGTGCTTGCAAGGCGAGGTCCGTTGTCATGCGCGACTGCATTGACCAGCCAACGACACGCCTTGAGAACAGATCAATCACGACAGCCAGATAGGACCAGCCCTCATGCGTCTTAATATAAGTGATATCGGTCACCCAAACGGTATCGGGCGCATCGACTTCGAACTGTCGGTCCAGAGTGTTGTCAGCGATCACCGCTGGCTTCCCCCCGTACCGTCCCGGGCGACGCTTGTAGCCAATTTGTGCGGCAATGCCCGCCAAGCTTGCCAAACGAGCAACGCGGTTCTCACAGCAAGTCTCGCCCGCATCACGCAGATCATCATGCAGCTTGCGATATCCATAGACCTTGCCGCTATCGCTCCATGCTTGCTGCAACATCTCCGTCTGTCGCCGGTCTTCATGCGCACGGTGGCTTAATGGTTCTTTAAGCCACGCGTAGAACCCACTGAAATGCACCATCAGCAAACGACACATTGATCGAACAGAAAACTCCGTCCGATTGGCCTCTATGAACGCGTACTTCACTGAGACTCGCGCGCGAAGTACGCGGTCGCCTTTTTTAAGATGGTGCGCTCCTCGGTCACCCGGGCCAACTCACGCTTCAGCCGCCTGATCTCGGCAGCTTGATCCAAAACTTCAGCTCTTACATGCGGTGGCTTCGAAAACTGCGCCTTCCAAGTGTACAGCGATTTGGTGCTGATCCCCAGCCGCTCAGCCACTTCGCTGACCGCATAGCCACGCTCAACAACCTGCGCCACAGCGTCCCGCTTAAACTCATCCGTAAACCGAATTCCTTTGTTCATATCCGTCTCTCCTTGGTTCCAAAATTACCAAGCAAAGTGTCTACAAATCTAGGGGCACCTCA
>CANMPL010000031.1 GCA_947499715.1 uncultured Paracoccaceae bacterium | reverse complement strand
GGCTTTGGGCTTTGCGGCATTCCCGAGCTGCTGCTGGCCGCGATCAAGGACGCGGGCACCAAGGATCTGACCTTTGCCTCGAACAACGCCGGCGTCGATGACTTTGGCATCGGCATCCTGCTGCAGACCCGGCAGGTCAAGAAAATGATCAGCTCTTACGTGGGCGAGAACGCCGAGTTCATGCGGCAATACCTGTCCGGCGAGCTGGAGCTGGAGTTCAACCCCCAGGGCACCCTGGCCGAGCGGATGCGCGCGGGCGGCTGCGGCATCCCCGGCTTTTACACCAAGACCGGCGTCGGCACGGTGATCGCCGAGGGCAAGGAGCACAAGGACTTCCCCACCGGCAAGGACGGCGCCCCCGAGACCTATATCATGGAGAACGGCATCTTTGCTGATCTGGCCATCGTCAAGGCCTGGAAGGCGGACGAAAGCGGCAACCTTGTGTTCCGCAAGACTGCGCGCAACTTCAACCCACCCGCCGCGATGTGCGGACGCACCTGCGTGGTCGAGGTCGAAGAGATCGTCCCCCTTGGCAGCCTGGAGCCGGACAGCATCCATCTGCCGGGCATCTATGTGCACCGGATCATTCAGGGCGACCACGAGAAACGCATCGAACAACGCACAACGAGGGCAGCATAATGTGGGACCGCAATCAGATGGCCGAACGGGCCGCGGCAGAGCTTGAAGACGGCATGTATGTGAACCTTGGCATCGGGATTCCGACGCTTGTGGCGAATTACGTGGGCGACAAGGACATCACGTTGCAGTCTGAAAATGGCATGTTGGGCATGGGTCCTTTTCCGATTGAAGGTGAAGAAGACCCAGACCTAATCAATGCGGGTAAACAAACGATTACGGAATTGCGGCGGACGTCGTATTTTGACAGCGCGACCAGCTTTGGGATGATCCGTGGCGGCAAGATTGCGATGGCGATCCTGGGCGCGATGGAGGTGGCCGAGAACGGCGACCTTGCGAACTGGATGATCCCGGGCAAGCTGGTCAAGGGCATGGGCGGTGCGATGGATCTGGTCGCGGGCGTGGGCCGCGTGGTGGTGGTGATGGACCACACCAACAAGCACGGCGACAGCAAATTGCTGAAGGCCTGCACCCTGCCGCTGACCGGCCAGGGCGTGGTCGACCGGATCATCACGAACCTCGGCGTCCTCGACGTGGTCCCCGGCGGGTTGCAAATCGTCGAATGCGCCGACGGCGTGACCGAGCAGGACATCAAAAACGCAACGGACGCGACAATTGTCT
>CANMPL010000030.1 GCA_947499715.1 uncultured Paracoccaceae bacterium | reverse complement strand
CGGTGACCAGCGCATTCGGCGTTTCTTGCTCATGCGAGCGTTGGCTATGTCATTCACTAGACCTTCTGCTCGCGATGTAGAAACCGCCTTTCCGCTTCGACGTCGTAGATCATAGTCGACGAGAGCCGCACGATTGTATTCCAGGAAGGTCTGCAGCTCCATTGTTCGTGCAACTGCCGAAAACGCTGCGTCGTTCGTCCTGCCAACAGTTTGACGTCGCACGCGCATGCCAAATTTGAAGAGCACTTCAATGGCATCAAGCGCCCGTGTTGTTTGGCCATGCCAGATGCGCCAGCGCAAGTTTTGCACCAGTGACTCGACCTCGAGACTCACTGGGTCGTCCAGCAAAGAAAACAGAGTTTGGAATGTCGTTTCCACATGTCGGATGCGAATGGAAATATGCCACCAGTCCAGGATGTGCCTGACATCCGCACCTGTGGCATCCCTCACCAATCGCGGCAGTGCAGGGTCACCATCGGACAGGACGGTAACAGCAGTGCCATCACACCATCCGGCAGTTTCCAAGTTTCTTCGCAGATACGCGCGTGGATTTTTCGCACCGATCACGCTCAAACCAAATCTGCGTTTCTCGCGCCGCTCACTCTCGATGGAACCAACGATAATCTCAAAGTTTCGGCGTTGATATTCCGGTCTTGATCGAACGTAGGCGCTATCCAGAAACACTGTAACATCGGAAGGATTTGAGTGTTGGTCGGCTTCTGTGGTCGCAGAAAGTTCGCTGTCAGCAAGATCCTCCGCGATGGTTGCAAGTCGATTGCGGATCGTCACGTGGTTCTGCTTGGCGCAAGGTGTCAGATCATTAAGAAGCCGCGCAGCTTCCCGAAAGCTATGGCGCGCTCCCAATTCCGCCTGCAATCGCCGAAGCTCTGGCGTGGCACGGTCCGGCAAGAGACGGGTCAAAGGAGAACGCGCGACTTTCATCGTAGGAAATCCACGGAGCCCGCACATGCACATCCCAACCCGCGGTACCTCGACGGTTACCCGACCGAAGAGCGTGTCAATGCGGCGTTGGCGGCGATCGTGAACCGTTAGATATGTGCCGCAAAAACGACAGACGCGAGCGATCTCGCCGATCTCTTCGACCTGATCCTGAAACAGCGCGCGCTGAATCTCCTTCAGCAGTGATTTTGCCTCGGCCAGACACAGCCCAAGGTCTTCGCTCGACGCATCTATCGTGCGGCGCTCCAGCGTACAAATCTCATGTGATCGCGTCTCGCCCCAACCAAATTCCGTCTCCAACTTGATCCTAAATTTCATCTCCATCCCTCCTGTAGAAACAGCGAGACTTTAGATCAGAAACTTCTGGTATCCCCACATTCTTTCCACTCCCCAGTGACA
>CANMPL010000029.1 GCA_947499715.1 uncultured Paracoccaceae bacterium | reverse complement strand
GTAAGCGGTGTTTTGACCCGACCTTCCCCTTGAGTTTTTGATCTGCGATTCCAGCCCTTGTATTTTTGCGAGGGAGTTTCTCCATGGAGATATCCGATGAGTTTCTCACGGATGACGGGTGTGATCGTCGTAGGTGTCCACGTTGGCCGCGGGATCTGAAGGCGCGGATCGTAGCTGAGACATTGGTTGATGGCGCGACGGTCAATGGGGTTGCCAAGCGCTATGGCTTGCGTCCGAACCATTTGTCGGAGTGGCGCAGGCGGGCCCGTGAGGGCAAGTTGGTTTTGCCGAACCTGGATGAGGTCGTGTTTGCGCCTTTGGTAGTTGCGGAACCGGAGGTATCGCGACCGATATCTGCTGAAGCGCCATCCGCATTGGAGACGATTGATCTGATCAAAGGCGATGTGACTGTCCGCTTGTCTGCAGCGACCTCTGCACAACGGATTGCCGAACTGGCGGCAGCGCTGTGATCCATCTATCCCATGGGGTGAAGATCTTTTTGGCGACGAAGCCAGTGGACTTCCGCAAGGGTCATGACGGATTGGCGGCGCTGGTGCAGAGCCATCTGAAGATGAAGCCCTTTGATAGCGCCGTTTACGTATTCCGTGCCAAGCGCGCTGACCGTCTCAAGATGATCTGGTGGGATGGGACCGGGCTGGTGATGGCCTACAAGCGGCTTGAGCAGAACCAGTTCAAATGGCCTGCCATCAAGGACGGCATCTTGCGCCTCGATCCTGCGCAATTTGAGGCGCTGTTTGCGGGTCTCGATTGGCGACGGGTGACGTCTCTGGACGTGCCGCCTCCGGCTGCGTCAGAGTGACTCGGGGGGTGTTTTGGACGGGCGGTTATCGCTCTGTTTTGATAGGTCTGCGCCATGACTGCGCCGGACCAATTGCCTGACGATATCGATGCCCTGAAGGCGATGATCATCGCTTCGGAAGATCGCAATGCGCGCAAAGATGTGCGGATCGAACGACTGGAGAAGCTGCTGACAGACTTCAAGCGCGCCCTGTTCGGGGCAAAGTCTGAGAAAGCGCATCCCGACCAATATCACCTGGCGCTGGAAGACATTGAGACGGCAATGGCTGTTGTGCATGCCGAAGATGAAGCTGTTGATCCGCCAAAGACCAGAACGACCAAGCGCAAGTCGCGCCGCGCTCTGCCCAAACATCTGCCACGTATTGAAGAGGTCATCGCACCAGACAGCACCACCTGCGCCTGTGGCCACGAGCGTCACATGATCAGTGAAGATGTGAGCGAGCGGCTGGACATTGTCCCCGCCCAGTTCCGCGTAATCGTCACCCGCCGACCCCGCTATGCATGCCGCAAATGCGAGGGCAGCTTCGTGCAGGCAGCGGCAGTGCCGCGTCTCATTGAAGGTGGCTTGCCAACTGAGGCAACCGTTGCGACTGTTCTGGTCTCCAAGTTTGCAGATCACCAGCCTCTGTTCCGTCAGTCTCAGATCTATGCCCGTCAGGGAGTCGAGATCGAACGGTCCACTTTGGCGTCATGGGTCGGTAAGGCAGCGCATGAGCTAGGGCCGGTCTACGAAGCGCTGCTCAGGCACCTGAAGACATCAACGAAGCTGTTCATGGACGAGACCCCTGCGCCGGTGCTCGATCCCGGCAGGGGCAAGGTGAAGAAAGGGTACTTCTGGGCACTGGCCCGTGATGATCGGGCGTGGACGGGGCCAGAACCTCCGGGTGTTGCGTTTACCTATGCACCCGGACGATCCGGCAAATACGCATCCCAAATATTGCACGGCTTCAGCGGCATACTGCAGGTGGACGGCTATGCAGGATACAACCGCGTGCTCGATCCACGTGACAACGCGCCATTACAGCTTGCCTATTGTTGGGCACATGCCCGCCGGAAGCTCTATGAGCTGACCGAGAACAATGTCGCGCCCACTGCCGAGGCGGGCCTCAGGCAGATCGCCGCGCTTTATCGGATTGAAAGCAAGGCCCGAAGCCTGACAGCCGACGAGCGCCGTGCCATCCGGAAAGAAAAATCAGCACCGAAAATTGCAGCATTCAAAGTATGGCTCGATAGTTCACGTTCGCAGGTCTCTGCAAAATCCCCCACGGGTGAAGCCCTGAAGTACATCGCCAAATACTGGGCCGGCTTGATACTGTTCCTTGACGATGGCCGGATCGAAATGGACAGCAACGCCGTCGAGCGGACCATCCGTCCGATCGCCTTACAGCGCAAGAATGCTCTCTTCGCGGGTCATGACGCAGGGGCGCAGAACTGGGCTGTCATCGCGTCACTCATCGAAACTTGCAAACTAAACAAAGTCGAACCCCACAGCTACCTGACAGG
>CANMPL010000028.1 GCA_947499715.1 uncultured Paracoccaceae bacterium | reverse complement strand
ATCCCTCCTGTAGAAACAGCGAGACTTTAGATCAGAAACTTCTGGTATCCCCACATTCTTTCCACTCCCCAGTGACAATTGTCCTCGTTCTCACAGGAGCCAAGCAATTCGCCACGAATGAAAGCACTGACAGATGGCATGCTGCATCGGAAAAACTGCCTAAATGTCTCTCTATGGGCAGCGATCCCTGGGACCGATGCTACCTCACCAAAAAACCGGCTGGCGCGGAAACCGAGTGCGGCTCAGCGAACGCCAGTACGCCGTCATATCCAAGGTTTCGACCAATACCGGACTGCTTGAAGCCGCCAAATGGCCCGCGCCCGTCTTGCGCCATGGGGCCGTGACCATTCAGGTATGTATAGCCCGCCTCGATCCGTCGGGCGAGGTGCATGGCGCGCTCCGCATCTTCTGTCCAGACGGATGAACACAGGCCAAAGATCGTATCGTTAGCGGCTGCAATCGCTTCATCATCTGTCTTGAACTTCATGATCGGCAGGCAGGGGCCAAATTGCTCATTGCGCACCATCGACAGATCGGGATCAGCGTCATAGACCAGTGCTGGCTTCTGAAAATAGCCGCCACCGTTGTACAACTCCTCATCCGGGACCTGCCCGCATTCTTTCAGATCGGCACCCCTGGCACGTGCTTCGGCGATCATATCTGTGACAACCTTGAACTGCCTTGCGTTGTTGACCGGGCCCATCGTTGTTTCGGGCAGCAATCCATCACCCACCACGGCGCGTTCGCAGGCTGCCGTAAACCCGTCCACAACCTCGTCATAGCGGCTTTCGTGCACATAAAGCCGTTTCATCGCCATACAGATTTGACCGGAAGACCCAAAGGCACCCCAGTACATCTTGTTGAAGACTTCATCATTCAGCGTGACATCCTCCAGCAGGATGGCCGCGTCATTGCCGCCCAGTTCCAGCGTCACGGGCGTCAGATTATCGGCCGCCACCTTCATCACATGTTTTCCCACGCCCACCGAACCGGTGAAGTTCACCATGCGCACCAGCGGGTGCCCGGTAAGCGTGTCGCCGATTTCCTTGGCATCGCCGGAGATGATGTTGATGACACCGGGTGGCAACATGTCGGCAATGATCTGCAAGGTCAGGACCGGTGCCATGGCGCTGTTCTCGGACGGTTTCACCACAACGGTGTTGCCGGTGACCAGCGCTTGCGGCAGCTTTGCGCCCAGGATCGACAATGGCCAGTTCCAGGGCACAATCAATGCCGCCACGCCACGCGGCTGGCGCATGACAATGGTGTCGAACTTTGGTCCAACGTCGACAGGCCCCATCACCTCATCAATCGCCATGCGTTCGCCGTAGGCTGCTGCCTGCATGAACCGGTCGCCAAGACGCGACATCTCTAGCAAGGTCTCCCGCGCGATCTTGCCATGTTCGCGGGTAAACAGACGCGAGCGATATTTCACATCCTCCTCATCCGCTGTCAGCGCCCGGGCAATGTCACGCAACCGCTTGGCCCGTTCTTCAAACCCAAGGGCGGCCCAGGCTGGAAAGGCGCCATGCGCCGCTTCCACGGCTGCGTTCATGTCGTCGCGCGTGGCAGCCGCCGCATGACCGACAAGTTCCGACGGCCGCGCCGGATTATGAAGATCGTAGACTGCACCATTTGACGCGGGCCGCGTCTCGCCATTGATCACGATCTCGGTCGTGATGATCTGGTCCATATTGCTCATGGTGCCGTCCTTCCCGTTTCAAAACTTGCCCTGATTGTTCCATTGTTCAGGTGCGAGGATCTTCTCAGTCACGTCCCAATGCTCGACGATCAGCCTATCGTGCAGCCGGAAGATGTCAAAGACGCAGAAATGGCTGTCGCCCATCTGCATGTGGCTAAGTGTGACGACGAAATTGCCTTGGCCAATCAGCTTGTGGACCTTCCAGTAGCGCATCGACAATCCCTTCTCGGCAAGCTTAGCGGCATATGCGCCAAAGCCGTCCAGCCCGTCCCCAACCTTTGGATTGTGCTGGTCGTATTGCTCTGTCGAAATGAAATCACTCACTCGGTCGTATTGGCCCCCGATCAAGACTGTCTGGCAAAAATCAGCGATCTTCGCCTTATTGGCTTCGGTCTGGTCCAGATCTTTGATCTCAGTGGGGCCATCGACCATGGTGCGGCCCGAAATGGTCTCGGTCGCGTATTCCTGAATGACGTCCCAGTGTTCAACCACAAGGTCGCTCTGATCTGTGTCAAACAAATCCCCCGTGACCCACTGGCTCTCGCCATTGTTCAGGCTCTGATACACTTGAAGGAACACGTAAGGCCCGTCCTCAATGGCGCGAACAACCTGAATGTCACGAATGGGATTGCGTTCCAGAAACGGCACAAAGAAATCCGCAAATCCCTGTTTGCCGTCACCCACGCCTGTCGAGTGCTGGGTATAACGGTCGCCTGTGTGCGCATTGAGCGCGTCCCAGACTTTGCCATCACGGATACCTTCTAGGTATAGTCCCTTGGCATGTTCGGTCTTTTGGGTCGTGGACATCGTGGTTCTCCTTTGACTTTCTGTCGGCCCCCGATACGGCGAGCCCTGTTTCTTGGAATCTTGCGAACGACGGCCCCCATGGTGGAGGGTTGGGCCCTCTCAGAAATCGTGGATGTTCGAAAGGATATGGCTCGACATGCCGCCATCGACCGTCAGGTTTGCGCCACGAAACCATTTCGCCTGCGTGCTCAACGCAAAGCTGACAACGTAGGCGACATCTCCCGGTGAGCCGGGACGATCCATCACCTTCATGTCTTCTTCGGCGCGCTCTCCCAGCGTTTGAACAAAATCCGCAAGGATCGGGGTTTCAACCGGCCCCGGACTGACACAATTCATGGTGATCGCGCGATCACGCCAGGTCCATCGGTTCTGCATGGTCCAAATGATCAGCGCCTCTTTTGACAGGAAATAGTTGCGCCCGGTCTCGTCCTCCGTCAGGCCCTGTGCAGCGCAAAAGGCATCCACGTCATCGTCCAACGTTAGGTTCAGGGCCGCCTTGCACTGATCCACCGCATTTGCCCATCCGAACCCGGCAAGTGAGCCAAGATTGGCAATGGAAGCACCGTCTGCCAGTTTGGGGATCAGCCCCAGCGTCAGACGTTGCAGACCATATAGGTTCACTTTCATCACGCGGGCGGCCGCAGCCGTTGGCGGCAAGCCGGCGATGTTTGCCAGGCCATTGGTCCCGTTCGGCAAGGCCGCAACCAGTGCATCAATGGACACAGGATCGCTCAGGTCCGCCTCAAAGAACTGGTCAACACCCTTTGCTGTGTTGCGGTCGACGCCAATAACTTTGGCCCCTTGCTTTTGCAGGACCGTGACAGTCTCGGCCCCGATCCCGGACGCGGCACCTGTCACAATGTATGTTCTGCCCTCATGCATCACTGAAACCTCCATGGGTCACCCCAACACTTGTTGCGGTAGAAAAATTGCACGCCTGCGCAAGAAACGATCACATGGTTCAAAAGAACCAGAACTTGGCTTGATGCGGCCCTTGCTAGAAAAAAGGGTGGCCCGAAGGCCACCCAATGGAGGTTACTGGTTGATCGCCTTATAGACCGCGCGAGCCTCTGCGATGCCCCGCTCTTCGTAATCTGCAAAAATCACTTCAAGCCCTTGCTCAACCGCCGCGTCCATTTTGGCGCGTTCTTCGGCGCTGACTGCGATCTGTGTCACATTGGCCATCTGATCTGCTGTCTGCATGATCTCTTGAGACTTGGCATCCGCACCATCAAAGCTTGCCGCACCTTGCAGGGAAAATGTTTCACCTGCCAGATCGTCGATGATGGCCCGATGCTCATCCGAAAGCTCCATGTAGCGCTCTTTATTCATGGCCACAAAGAACACCGCATGTTGCACTGGCACATTGGTGACGACATGGGATGACACATCCCAAAAATTCCAAGGTGCGGTGATGTTGTTGTAGGTGGCTGTCGTTGCATCAATCGTGCCGGTGGACAGGCCAGTATACATATCAGTCACCGGCATTTGCACAGGCACACCACCCAGAGCTTCGATAATCGGCGTTGTCATGGCCGCGTAGGGCACCATCTTTTTGCCCGCGAGGTTGTCAAAAGTTGAGATATCGCTTGTCGCTGCCCAAACGTTGCCCGCAGTGGTAAAGATGCCTAGCAGTTTGACGTCTTCATATTCGCTCGCGAGATGTTCGTCGTATACGGCCAGCAGACGCTCGGTCGCTTCTTTGGCGGTCGCCGCCTTACCGGGCGGAATGATCAGCATGGATTTAGGAAAGATCGTCGGTGTGTATGCCTGAAGCCCAAAAGTGATATCGGCCACGCCTTCAACAACGCGCTTGTACTGTTGCACCGGACCCGCACCAAGCTGCCCCGCAGGGTATACTTTGATGGTGAGCGAACCGCCTGAACGCTCTGCAACTTCGTCGGCAAACCATTTGAACAACACCGCGTTGGTGTGATGTTGTGGTGGTACGAAATTCGCGACAGACAATTCTTCGGCAACGCTTTTGAGGGGCAGAACCGACGCGATGGTGATTGCAGCAGCCCTCATTAAGGATAACGGTTTCATATCTTCCTCCCTTTACTGTGACTCATCGGTACGGGAGGATTGACATTCAATAAATCAATGTGTTTCGATATTGCTTATGCACAGTTTCGATATCGACAAGCTTGATGGTCAGATACTCCGCACATTCTTGCTGATTCTCGAGGAGTCTTCGGTCTCACTCGCAGCAGAGCGTTTGGGCGTTTCGCAATCGACGGTCAGTCACTCGCTTAACAAACTCAGAAGGACACTTGGTGACCCGCTATTTGTCCGTTCGGGTCAGGGCTTATCACCGACAGAAACGGCATTGGAGTTAAAGGGCCCGGTTCTTGATATACTGGATGGACTACAAGCGCTTAAGAACCTTAGGCCATTTGATCCCTGTACCGAACAGATGCATTTTGTCATTGCCGCGAATGATATGCAGCGAGACCTGATTTTCCCAACGTTGCTAAACAGCGCATGGGAAAGTGAAATTGATCTGACGGTCGAGCTTCGACCATCTGGCGTGCCAAGTGTCGGGTTTCTCAGAGACGCACGATGCGATCTTTTGCTGACACCGCTCCCGCCCGACGCGCCGGATTTGATGCAGCTAAAGCTTTTTTCCGGTGACATGAAACTGTTCTACGATGCGTCCCGTCGCAAACCTCCCAAAACGCTGGCTGATTACTTGGCCGCGGATCATGTTGCTGTTCACTTCGCACTCGGCGGGTCCGCAGACGAAGTGATTGTGTCTTCCGAGCTGTCCGCACTGCCAAAAGCAAAGGTCTCTGTGTCAAACTTTGCTGGCATCCCGCCCTTCTTGTCAGGATCCAAGCTTGTCACAACCCAGCTGGAATTCATGCGACAGACGTCACTCAGCGAACTGGCCATGGCAGATTTGCCATTTCAGACAGACCCGGTCAGCATATTCATGGTGTGGCACCAAAGATCGACCAACGATCCCGCGCACCGATGGTTGCGCGACCAAATCTACGAAATTGCCCAGAAGCGTCAGCTCTGATTTTGACAATCTCCTCGGGGTCATCCTAGCGCAATTTAGACCTTTCACGAAATTGTTCCGAGCGGCGGCGCAATCGGCGAGTAGCTCTACGGCATCCACGGTGTCACTGTACCCTAATTAATCAGATTCTGCGGATCGGGCGCACTATCGTCGGGTTTTGTACCCATAATTCCAATATATCCACAGATTACACCGCGAGCGATCAGTCGGCGCTTGGCGCTGTATCGTGGGGTTATGTCAGCTGACATGCAACCGAAGAAGTGGAGGTTGTCCACTGATCCGACAGTCTGGTAATTAAGGGGACAATATTGGAATTAAGGGTACAGTATGAAGAATAAGGGTACAAAGACCTATTGATATCATTGGAAAATTTCAGGCGCGATTCCGATTAATTAGGGTACAGTGACAGCTGGCTTCGGTCTACACCGCAAGCAAAGCGGCGGTGAATGCGTTTACCGAATGCCTTGCGCTGGAACTCAAACCAACGGGAATCCGCACACATGTCGTCTTGCCGGGCCAAGCTCCGACAACAAACTTTGGCTCAAACGCTATGGCTCTGATGGCAGCCAGAAACGACACGCCTGAGGATTATCAATCCTATGTCGGGCAAGTCATGGGTGCTTTCCGCGATGCTGATGGCAAAGAGTTCACCTACTCCGAAGATGTTGTGCAGGCGATTTGGAACGCTGTCACTGATCCCGAAAGCCCATTACGCATTCCAGCGGGTAAAGACTCTGTCGCACTGGCCGCGTAACACAACTGGACCTGTCGCGGTTTGATGCCGCTCCTTTGATAGCATTTACTGCAACAAAGGAGACTGACTATGGGACTGAAACG
>CANMPL010000027.1 GCA_947499715.1 uncultured Paracoccaceae bacterium | reverse complement strand
GGAAAAGCCCTGTCGCCTTCGAAAGGAAAGTGGCTTAAACGAGCACTAGGGGCGGCACGAAAGCGGGACAGGTCCAAACTGATGAGGGCCGCCAACTATGCCGGCTTGAGTCTGGCATTGTGCAATAACACACTGAAATGGAGCAACACCCGGTTTTCTACCAGTTGTATGATGCGTCGATCAGTTCTCAAACTGCTTTCGTCTACAAGTGTTTCATTCATATCTTTGGCCAAGGCGTGAATTCGACCGGCGCAGATCCAGGCGTCAAATCGCATCAATTCCCTCAAGCGACGCCTGAAAATCGTCCAGATCGCGCAGGCGGAAAGTGCTGCTCAGATCTGCGTTCAATGAATTGATGCGGTCGCACCGAAATGTTCGCACATCTTGTCGTAGTTCATCCCAGGCCAAAATGTACCAGATTGGGCTGGACATTAATAAATAGTGGGGTTGGATCGTCCGCTCACTTAGTTCTCCTGTGACGGATTGATATTCAATTTTGACCGCGTTGCGGCCAAGAAACGCCTGATGCAGCGTCTTTACGATTTCCACATTCGGCGGGCGGTAGTCCTTCAATATATGTGCCGAAGACGCCTTTCCGATACGGATGCGTCGTTTGAGATCGTTAGTTTTGTACCCCATAGCAGGGGAAAAGGAGGCAACCAGTTTACGCCGCACACCGCCGAGATGCGCCATGAATAACGGTGATTCAATCTGCTCAGCTACGGCGAGGCTGATGAGCAAATCAACTGCCTCGCCGTAGCTGAGGTTGATCCGACCGACCCCCCAGTTGCGATGCAGGCGCACGCCGCCACCGCGTCCACGGTCAGCGTCTATCGGTAAACCCTGATCCCGCAAGACGTCGATATCGCGTGAAATCGTGCGTACGCTTACACCCAACTCGGCAGCCATATCGCCGATGGTCACAAGCTCACCTGATTTTGCCAGAGCCGTTATCATTTCTAGCCGCTCGATCCGACCCAGAGTTGTTGCACGTGCCATAAAACAAATAGGACATAAATTGTCATGTTTATCAATAGACCTTTCGTTATCGCAATGAAGGAATTTGAATATGACTGCACCTCTCACCGTTCTCGCTACGATCAAGCTTGCAAAGGGAAAATCGGAGGAAGATCTACTGGCCGCCTCAGCAAAGTTTGAAGCCGAGTTTGTCTCAAAGCAACCCGGCGTTCTGCGCCGCGAACTTGTCCGAAAATCCGACGGAACTTATCTCGATATTGTCCAGTTTAGGAGCGCTGAGGATATGAACGATGTGATTGAATTGGAAAAAACTTCTGCCGTTTGCCATGAATTTTTCGCAGTCATGGATACCAGCGATGACTCTTTTGAAATGTGTGAGTCCCTCCAGACATTTGCATGACCTGATCGTCATCTCCAAGGCAGTTACGTAAAGGAAAAAAATGAGAATTCATCTTGAGGCCTCGCAATCGGGCTTCTATTCGGGCTATTCGATTGTGCCATTTTTGCACTTTCCGGTCCTGTCAAACCTGCGGATTTGGCGGGAGCCATTGCGGTCTGGACTATGGTGGGTTGGGCCATACACGCTTCTGCCGATCTGCCCGCGCCGCCCATCGTCAAAGGCATAGTCCTGTGTTTGCTGTTCAATGTCCCATGGGCGATTGAATTTGTGATTATTCATGGCCAAAAAGAGCATCTAATTCCGATCCTTGTCATGGCCGTCTTTTTTGGAGCCGGAATAGGCTTGCTATCTCAATTCGTCAAAAGTCGCATGGTTTCCATGTGATGGTTTGAATAGAGCGGTGGCACCGTCACTGCTCGAACCGCCCCACTCCCTGAAAGAATAGGTCACTTCCTATTGGTGAGGTCCGCATGACTCCATTTAAAAACAATATCTCACTACAACTGGTCGAATTAATCGCGGATCACCTTGAATTACATCTGGTCGGATTTGATCGGCATGGGTTCACCGCGCCGATTTGCGATGAATTGCAGAACCTTGAATTAAAAGCCAGGGCGCAACTGATTTCAGGTCATTTGCAGCGCGTGTTGCCGGCGGAACTTGAGCATCGCTACGAAGTTGTGCGGGCGCTTTTCCATCCGGACGAAGACTCGAACATGGGAATGGACAGCGACACGACGGGACTCCGGGGGTGGGGTATGTTGCCGTTTGGGATGGTTATTGGCCAGAGTGGTTTGTCTGATTTTACGAGCTCCTTGGAGCTTCTGAAAGAAATGACCAAACGGTGTTCAGCAGAATTTGACATACGTCCCTTTCTGATAGCTGACCAAGAGGCTGTGTTAGATATTATTCAGGATTGGGTTGAGGAGCCCAACATGCACGTGCGCCGTTTGGTGTCTGAGGGAACACGACCGAGACTGCCATGGGGCGAAAGATTGCCGCGTTTAATTGCCGATCCTTCTCCGATGCTACCATTGCTGGAAAAACTTCGTGATGACAGCACGGAATATGTGCGGCGATCGGTTGCCAATCATCTGAATGATATCGCGAAGGATCATCCGGATTTGGTTGCGGAAATCGCAGCCAACTGGATGAGGGGTGCGAATGTTGATCGTCAAAGACTCGTGCGTCACGCGTGCCGCACTCTAATCAAACAGGGCCACCCAAGGGTTCTGTCTGCTTTTGGCCTGCATCCCCCCAAGCTGGAAATGATAGAGCTTCTTGTCAAAAGGGACAAAATCCTTATGGGAGGAGCGCTTGAGTTCGAGCTGGCCATAAGGTCCACAGCCAAAACCGATCAAAACTTGATCATCGACTATGTTGTTCATTTCCTGAAAGCCAATGGTTCGCTATCCGCCAAAGTCTTCAAATGGAAACAACTCACACTGCCTGCAGGCGCGTCTGTCGGGTTGACCCGAAGCCACAAGTTCGTGCCGATCACAACACGCAAGTACCATTTCGGGATCCACGCTCTTTCAATGCGCATTAACGGCAAAGATTTTGGCTTCGTCGAATTTTCGCTCCTGCCGTCCAGGTAGGAAAGGGAATATTCGTACTTATTGGAAAGCGCCTGTCATGATTTTCCACCCCACTCGTTTTTGGAATTATATTGCGGCCGGGTATGCCCGCCGGCCGGTTAAGGACAACGACGCTTATCAACGCAAGCTAGAGATGACAGCCCGCAACCTCACAGATCAAGATCGGGTATTGGAGTTTGGCTACGGCACTGGCACCACCACTCTCATTCACGCAGCACGCGTGCAGCATATCGATGCGATCGACTTTGCTTCAAAAATGATAGCAATCGCGCAGGAAAAGGCAGACCAGCAAAAGGTTACTAATGTCCGGTTCGAGATATCCGCCTTCGAGGCGTGGCCCCTGCCAAGCGCGGAAGAAAGATATGATGCGGTGCTGGGCATGTCGATTTTGCATCTTGTTGCCGATCTGGACAGCACACTAGCTCGTGTTGCTGAGGCGCTGAAACCCGGTGGGCTCTTTTTTTCTTCAACAATGTGTGGGGGCGAAATGTGGAGGTTGGCCCGACTTGCTTTAGCTTCACTAGGCGCGCTCGGCATCTTGCCAAAGATCTCTCTGCTCACGCCGGACATCTTGACGGAACGAATAGAATCTCAGGGGTTTGAGATCGAGCATGTCTGGCGTCTCGCTGGCGATGCTGCAGTCTTTGTGATTACGCGCAAATCCTAAAGGATACTGGAATAACTTCGCCCAATCGCAACTTCTGATCAGTGGCTTGGTCCGACTATTACATTTACTATCAGAGCCGCCGTCAAAAATCCCTGCCCTTTTCTGAGCTGATCAATCTCTTGCAACGATGGCGCGGAGCGTGAAGCGATTGGATAGAAGAATGAACCAGATCGGCTCAAGTGGCGTGATAGTATAAGGCCCAAACCAATCCGACCAGGGCGTCCCCTGACATCAATTGCTTACGCCACTTGCAAAGTGCGTGAGCAATTCAGCGAGCAGCTTTAAGTCCGTCGAAGTCGTTCGCTCATGTCGAACGATAGCACGCCAATAGAGTGGCGCAATCAGCAGGTCCAAAACCATACTGCGATCCGTCCTTTCCGAAAGCTCCCCGCGTTCAATTGCTCTGTCTATCATGATCATTGCTTGGGTCCGGCGTTCTTCTGTCACGCTGGTCAACAAGGCAGAAAGCTCATCTGAACGCGCATTTTCGGCATGCAAATCCGGCAATATGCGCCGCACAATCGGATGACGCAGCGTTGCTGCGAGACGGCGCATGATAGCGATGACATCCCCTTCAAACGATCCGCTGTCCGGTATCGGCGTGATGTTTGTCGCTGTCGCTTTTACAGCTTCGGACACAAGCTCAAACTTGGATTTACTGCGTCGATAGAGTGCAGCTTTTCCAACGCCTGCGCGGGTAGCAATGTTCTTCATATGCAATGCAGAATACCCTGTTTCCGCCCATTCTTGAAATAAAGCTCGATAGATTGCCGTCGTGACTGAGTCTTGCAGCACTGCAGCGCCAGCCGGTTTCCGGCGGGTCTTTTTCTCTGCCTCAACGTCGGAACCATTGCGTTCCATCGTTACTTCTCCTATATAGGTCGGAACAGTAGTGTTCCATCGCACTTTGACGCAATCAACTCGACGCCGCAACCATATCGATAATTTTTTCTGAAAGGCAGCAACAATGGACCTAAAAGTCGCTCTGTTCTGGCTCGCGCCACTATGCTGTGGCGCTTTGATTCCGATCCATGCTGGGATGAATGCAGAGCTTAGCCGAGCGACGGGCCACCCATTATGGGCAACGCTACTTTCGTTTGGGGTGTCCTTTGTCTGCCTCATGATCGGGCTGGCATGGTTGCGCCCAACGCCGCCGACCGGAGCATCACTGCTTTCAGTTCCCCCGTGGGCTTGGATCGGCGGTGTGGTTGGCGTCGTTTATGTCATGGCGACTATGCTTCTGATCCCGCGTTTTGGGGACGCAGCCTTCATCGCGGCAGTTGTTGCAGGGCAGATGACGATGGCGCTGTTCTTAGATCAGAACGGCCTGCTTGGTTACGCCGAACGTCCGGCTGACATGTACCGCGTCGCCGGTGCCCTACTGTCAATTGTCGGGGTGATTATCATGCAGTTCGGAAGCGAGGGCTGATCCACTTTCACACTCTATCCAACTCAAGAAGCTAAGATAGAAAGGAAAAGAAATGACTGACACAAATGTAATCCCAAGCTTTGGCGCGATGCTGCGTCTCGCACTTGGCGACGCGATCACTGCGGAGGCGGGTGAAGAATTTTTCGAAATGTGCGCCGAAGATATCCTGTTCGAAATGCCATTCGCGCCCGAAGGTGCCGTTCGCGAGTTGCGTGGACGCGATGCGTTGCTCGCCTACCTGCCAAAAGCAGGTGAGTTGATCGCTTTTGAATCCATGAGCCTGGCCAACACCCATAAATCAACAGATGGCGAAACCTTCACTCTGGAGTTCACTTGTATGGCCGCGAACGCCGAAACAGGCGCGCGATATGACCAGGATTTTATCTCGGTTGTTCGAGTCGAGAATGGCAGCATCATCCACTATCGCGACTACTGGAACCCGCTGATCTTGCTGAGCGCGGTTGGCAGCGCGGAGAAATTGAAGTCCCATTTCGAGGAGTTTCACAATGTCTAAGTCTATTCTTGTCACTGGCGGGACCGGCAAAACGGGCAGCCGTACTGTTGAACAGCTACGCGCCAAGGGATTTGTGCCCCGTATCGGAACACGTAGCCCTAAGAAAGCAGATGCCGTGCGGTTCGATTGGTCCGACGCATCAAGTTTTGCTGACGCCTTCGAAAATGTAGGTGCCGTCTATTTGGTCGCCCCGACCGATACGGTGGATTCCTTGGGCGCAATGCAGCCCGGTCTCGACGCTGCGCTTGCGGCAGGCGTCACGCGCTTTGTACTGCTCAGCGGGTCTTCGCTTGAAGAAGGCGGACCAATGATGGGTGCTGTTCATGCTTGGCTAAGGAGCAACGCGCCAGAATGGGTTGTGCTGAGACCCGCATGGTTCATGCAGAACTTTTCTGAACTGCATCACCGCGACCCGATCCGCGATCAATCTGCGATTTACACCGCCACAGGGTCGGGATGCATTGGGTTTATTGATGCAGATGACATCGCCGCCACGGCTGCGGCGGTGCTGGTCGCGCCAACTGTAGGAAACACCGATTACATCCTGACAGGCCCCGAAGCGATTTCCTATGATGTGGTCGCAGCAACGCTTAGCGAACAATTAGGCCGTCCGGTCGAACACAAAAAACTGACTATCGATGAACTTGCAGAGCGGCATGAAAACATGGGCCTTCCGGCGGAGTACGCGTCCACGCTGGCCGCTATGGATGCTGCAATCGCGGACGGTTCCGAAGACCGTGTCACTGACCACGTTTTGGAACTATCAGGCAAAAAACCGACATCTATTGCTGAGTTCGTGAAACGTAATCTTGCTGCTTGGAAAAGCTAATTGAGTCCCACCCGCACGGTTAGTGCTGTGCAGGTGCTTAAGCGGCTTCAATCTCAGGCGATTGCACATCGGCATCTTTCATTTGCTTTGCCATGATTTCATTGAATGAAAGTGAGGGATGGGCTTCGGCCAACATCCCGACTTTCATCCAGAACTCAGCCTGAGCATTGATTGACCGGCACATCACCGTACTTGCCCGTCGGATATCCTCGTGCAGTGCGTCGCCAATTTTCACAATTCCCATGGACGCCTCCTCTTTATGGCTGGTATATGAAACATATATGATTCGTATACTGACGATCTCTTTAAGCTGTACCTTTGAAGCATGGGTCGTCAAGCAAAACTTGTAGGAAAAGATGAATGAAGGATTGCTACATAAGTGTTCCGGTAGCTCCCGCAATTGGCAAGGCCAGCAGAACTGAAGCGATCAAGCTCTATGGCTCCGACGCCTTTGAGGGTATGCGGCGAGCCGGTCAGCTGACAGCGGAGTGTCTCGACGGCGTTGCAGCCATTATCAAAGCGAACGCGCAACTCTCCGAGATTAACACCTTCGTTCTCGACTTTGCGGCCACCCACAATGCAACCCCCGCGACACTGGGTTACAAAGGTTACAAATACGCCTGCTGCACATCGGTCAATCATGTTGTTTGCCACGGATTTCCTAACGAGAAGAAGCTACGCGACGGCGACATCGTGAACGTCGATGTCACACTAATCCTCGACGGCTGGTATGGCGATACCAGTCGAATGTATGCCGTCGGGCAACCCAAGCGGGCAGCAGAGCGTCTTGTCAGTGTTGCCCATGAAGCGATGATGCGCGGCATTGAAGTGGTTCGTCCTGGCGCAACTTTGGGTGACATTGGACATGCAATCCAGTCCTATGCGCAATCCGAGCGATGTTCAGTTGTCCGTGATTTTTGTGGCCACGGTATCGGGCGCGTTTTCCATGATTCCCCCAACATCCTGAACTTTGGTCGCCCCGGCGATGGTCTGGTGTTGCGCGAAGGGATGATATTCACGGTAGAACCCATGATTAACTTAGGGCGACCCGAAGTGAAAATGTTATCTGATGACTGGACGGCAGTAACGAGAGACCGCTCACTGTCGGCGCAGTTTGAGCATTCGTTGGGGGTGACCGCCGATGGATGCGAAGTGTTCACAACCTCACCTGCGGGGCTGCCTGCGCCAGGCTTCCAAATTGTGGGCAAGACTGCTTAGCTGTCATTCGATCGGCGCGCAGCATCGATCAATTTGAGCTCACTGCCGACCTCGGATGCGGCGCGGCAACGGTGTGATCTGGTTTGCCTGGCGACTTTAGGACCGTCTATAAGATACATTCGGCACAGAGTTAGCATTCTACATTCCCAACCTGCCTAGCTGATGGGGTGGATGGCTCCTGCTTCAACCGGCGTCGCAATGCGCATAGTGCAGGTGTCAAAATCTGCTTATGAGAGGAGCCACCCTATGCAAGTTACCACAATCGGCGTTGATCTGGCCA
>CANMPL010000026.1 GCA_947499715.1 uncultured Paracoccaceae bacterium | reverse complement strand
AATTCCTTTGTTCATATCCGTCTCTCCTTGGTTCCAAAATTACCAAGCAAAGTGTCTACAAATCTAGGGGCACCTCAAACCCTTGGAGTGATCGTCGTGCGAAAATGCAGCAACAGGAAACAATACAAGAGCAAAACACGCGAAAAAATATGAAACAAAGCGCATCGCGGATCTCCTAAAATTGATCCAAGCGTTACCGAGTTCACCGCAATGGTCAACAGCAACTGGAGGTTGACAACCAAAATTTACAAAGTCCGCGAACAAGAACCCGAAAGATGGCCTCAGAGGTACGAAGATTGGATTTCTAAGCTTCTGAATCTCAACGGAAGCGATCCGTTCGCATAAGCAAAGGTACTGATAACCGAGAAGTCTCGTTACCTAACCCTCATCAAAAAGAATTTCTAGTGCGACCTTCGCTTCGAGCATGCCGGAAGTCATCCGGCACAACTCAATTGTACTGCTGCGATCGACTATTCCATAAGCAAACACGGGATCGTTTGAATTTCCCGCTCCAAGGTTGATTTCTTCCCTTTTGTTCTGTGATGCTTGGGCGCGCAGCTCGCTTTCAATATACTCTTCCCAAGCTTCGATGCCCAAAGTTCTATGACGCATGTCCATTTCTTCAAAGCAAGCCTCAACAAGAGACTTTAGTGTCTGAGTTTCACGGTGGAATCCTCGTGCTTTTGCGCGTACGATAGCAGTGTTCAAATATGAGGCATACGCGCGTACCGGCCGCGCGGTCTCCAAAAGGAGCCGTCCTGCTTCCATGAGAAACGCCAAGTAAGTTCTTTCCGAACATCCATGTCTTAACAGATCTTTATTTACACTATCCAAAAAGAGCTCAGCCCTATGGTAATGTCCATCTTTACGAAGGAGGTGTGCCATCGAAATCTTGTAACCCATGGCGTCGTGGTTCATTCCATTTGAGGCTGAATCCAGAAAACTCGGCAAACAAACGTTATACGCCGCTTGCCTCGCACTGTCTTCATTACAACGGGCTCTCGCAGCAATGAGAAGTTGGGTCACCTCAGGCTCAAATCGATCTCTAAGTAGTGGCTCTAGCGTCTTGCCGTTAATGTCCTGCACAGTTGTGAGAGTGACGGCTCTGTCGTGCGGTGCGTCCGCGGACATAAGGCTTTGCAGTAGTGCAACCGTAATTTCTGGGTTGTCAGCCAAGTAGCTCAAGTGAGCTTGCCGCATCTGGATCCTTCGGAGAAGCTGCCTCACTCTCCGGCGCATTTCCTTGTTCAGGGCTCGTGCGCTCGTAAAATTTGCAAGATCAATTAGAGCTGTTTCAACAGCTTGGTTGGCTAACTCATAGCTCCCCACGACGGTCAGGATTAATGAAAGATTTATCCTGTCGTCGAGATGCTCGAGTGCATCGTCGTCATCATGTGGTGCCGCTGCCAGGTCATCGAATATCTCCCTAGCTTCAACTAGTCTGCCAATATCAAGTAGTGCAAATGCACAATGCCTCTTGTATTCATTTTGGTACCTTACATGTAGAGCAGGGTGCGGCTTACCTAATACATTATTTTTACTCAGTAGCTGCAATAACTCGACGGTTAGATGATATGCGCCGGATTTCTTCGTAAGTGCCCTATCTGATAAACCATCTGGTTCATTGAGTGTTCTGCAAAACAATTGTTTGTAGCAATAATTTATAACTTGCGACGGATCGGTGCCGAGCTCATCACGCGATGGCTCATCAGGGAAGGTTGAAAGATGTTCTTCGTTGAAAGGCAAAACTTCCCTGTAAGGCGCCGGAGACATTGAGCGAACTAAGTGTCGTATCGCTTCCGAAACAAAAAATATTCCAGTGTCGCCCCAATGCCCACTTAACGGAAAGTCCTTGGTCAGCTTGCTGGCTTCGTGCCTTGCTTTCAAAAGTTCCTGCGCAATTTTGAGGTGTGATATGGAGCGCTCTTGTGGAGCGCTATTTTGCCATTGTTGCTGGACGACACATCTAACTGCAAGAGGCGATACGAGTATCTCAGTCTGCTCAGCGTCATCACCTGTAACGAACCATTTGCGTACCAGAGAGTTCCACGTCGGACATGCAACTTCTGCAATTCTCTGTACTTCGCCCAGATCCTTCTTTTTTAGAAGAATCTGTAGCCTCTCGAGAGTTAACCAGTATTTTCCTGTACTTGTTCGCCGAGCAACTCTCAATTCATCGCGAAATTCGCGCGATTGGCTCAGTAGGTCAACATGGCTCTGTATGTCCCTTAAATATTCATATATATCAAGGGGCAGTTTCTCTTGGTCGCAGCCAAGAATTGATAGTCCAGCTGTTGGATCCGAATAGCTATGGTTCGTCATATTGGAATAGCAATACGCGCGAAACTTTATTGCAATTGGCCATTCCGGCCATTTATTTTGGTCTACAAATTTCCGCCGTGCAGGTGAGTAGTGCCAGAACGCTCGTTTTAGTCTTGATCCTCCAATGTCATGATGTTCTGATAGGCTACGCGACTTACAGTATCTCTTCATTTGCGTTTCGAAGATTTCGCGGCTGCGAAACGTTCGCGTCTTCCCTCCTAGTGCGAGCGAGTTACGTAGCTTTTGAGCGAGCGCTTTATCACGCTCGTCTTCAAGCCTGTTGACCCCTTCTGAACTTCCCACAAATAGGAGATGAGATGGGCCCGCGTGAACTGAAAAGCTGCCACTGTTGGCGCTCAGATCATCCGAGATCTGCTTCAAGAATGACTGTTTTGGAAACTCCCTCTTGACGGCTGAGCATGCCAAAAAAACCAATAGCGAACGTGTTTCGACCAGAGAAGCGCAAAAATGGCCGAAGGCACGGGGAGAGTTTTGAATGATTGACAGCTCCTTGGCAACTTCCAATAGCTCCGCTTGATAGGGGTTTGTTAAATCTGATGGGCGAATGAAAAAGACGCGTTCATATGCCTCTGTGAATTCTGGTTGAAAGCGAAGTATTTGCGCAACTGTCGAAGCCCCTGAGGTAAAGTTAGTCTTCCAGACCGTCTTGAAGTTGTCGGCTTCAATCAAATGATTGCACAAGTTCCGAGCAGCGGCTCTTTCTTCTTCGGTTGGTGAGTAGCCTAGGCTCGTACTCGTTGGGTTAGCAAGATGAACGGATAGTTCGCATGACGAGCTTCCAACGTTTTTATCAACTAGATCAAACAATGAAGGGAGGTCGGCTACTGATAAGATACCGTTGATACCCAAAGCTGCTTCTACACGGGAGCAAATATTTGGATCGTGTAAGGCCTTGGCGACATCGTCAATAACCCGTCCTTGATAGTCGAAGGACTTCAGGCCTCGATTAAGCGTGGAATCGCTTCCGGGTGCGACCAGTTCGACTAGCTGCTTTTGCGTAAACTCACTCTCAGGCGTTACTCGAAGCCTCCACCCAAGGCTCAGAACGCGTAAAATGTCTACGCGGTTCAGCACTGCTTAACACCCCCAATAACACTTCTTGTTCCACCTGCTGTGGAATCTTGCTGGATCCGTTTACAGCCTGTTCTGCAAGACTTCAATATTTCAACAAAAGAAAAGATGCTGGTTCTGGCTCTTGCATGAAGCTCACTAGGTGCATGCAGAAAAAATGCAGCTTGCGTTAAGACTCAAATCTTAAGATTTGCAGACGCTGCATCTGACTTGGTTAAGGGCAATTCTAACAGCTTTGCGGTTGTAAAAATCCGGGCCATTGTTTCCCGGAAGGTTGGGATCAAGGCGGGAAACCGCATATGTGCCGCCTACCGCATTATCAGTTTGCTCCTGCGCTGCGGTAGGCGATCGCAAAACCGAACTCGATTCCGCTCCGATCGTTTAGTGCCTGCAATTCATGGGCGCAAGCCTTCGCGTCTTCAGAGTTCGGATCATTGGAACTGCGGCAATGCCGCAACATGAACCGAAAGGAAGGTCTATGCCTATCAATAATCTCCAAGCCGCAATCAACCGGACATCAGATGCTCGTGCGGTTGCCGACAAGCTTGCACTGCACAAAAATGGTTGGTCTCAATACGATACACAAGTCACCTGTGGTTCTCCGATGGAGCGCCTTATGATGCAGAACGCGTATCATTATTTGAAGCCAGACCCATATGGTGCGGAACGTAAGCGAGCCTACCTCAAACTGGATCTGAATGTCTCCACTGGCGCAATGTCGATCAGCGCTGATCAGTCTTACAGTCAGACATACAAGGCAAACAATATTGATGGCGGCAAGGTGAGACACTTCGAACCAATGCCGGATGCACTTGTGGAGTCAGCGGCGTTTCAACGACTTGTTGTTGGCTTTGTGGAGAAGATGCTGGAGCTCTTCGAGCTAAAGCTCGACGTCGCAAAAATCGGTGTGCACGCTGTGCGCTATGAAACGGTTGGTGGGCAACCTTCTTTCAGCTCTCCCATTTGGCTGCACAAAGACGATGAACCGGTTGTTTTCGTTACGGTGATCGATGAAACGGAAGGTATGATTGGTGGCGATAGTATTATTGCCCAATCGATAAAGTCGATTGAACGGGTGACCCACCTTGCGCCTTTTGAAGGTGTGTTGCTTACAAAAAGCTGTCTACACGCGGTCACACCAATGGAAGCACCCAGCGGATGCAAGATAGCACATCGCGACATCTTGCTCGTTACGTTGGAAGAGCCAGACGATTTCGTTGTCCTCAAGCCTGCTGCTGAAGCCTCCACAGAAAAGGCGTCTTGAGATGGCCGAGACATCAAAGTACAAGCATACCATTTTCCTTCCTAAAACCAACTTCAAGATGCGCGGCGATCTCGCCGCGCATGAGCCCTTGCTGCTTGAGAAGTGGATTAACGATGACCTTTATGGTCAGTTACGAAACCAATCTAGCAAGCGCCCAAAATGGACACTTCACTGGGGGCCGCCATATGCCAACGGTAACATTCACATCGGTCATGCTCTCAGCGAAACGCTGAAAGACATCCTGAACAAGTTCAACCAAATGATGGGTTATGACGCCAGCCTGATCCCGGGGTGGGACTGTCACGGTCTTCCTATTGAGTGGAAGGTGGAAGAAACGTTTGGGACGCCTACCCCCCAAACAGCGCTTGAATTTCGCAGCCAATGCGAAGAGTTCTCTTCATATTGGGTTCGTCAGCAGTCAGATTCCCTGCAAAGGCTAGGAATCATTGCTGATTGGCAAAGACCATACCTGACATCTGAGCCTTCCTCGGAGGCTGTGATTGTTAATGAAATCCATAAGTTTCTGAAGAAGGGAGCCCTGCATCGTAAACAAAAGACGGTTCTTTGGTCAGTTGCTGAAAAAACAGCTTTGGCCGAGGCAGAAACCGAAAACAAAACAGTCGAGCTTGAGGGAGCTTACGTTCAGTTTCCAGTGATTGATGCCGCATTGTTGCAGCTGGTCAAAACATCATTTTTGGTTTGGACAACAACACCATGGACACTTCCGGCAAACCGAGCTTTGGCTTTCAACCCCAATATCGAGTACGGGCTGTACCAAGTATCTCGACATCAAGCTTACATTTTGGCTGTGAATTGTGTCTCGCGTCTCACGGCTGAAGGCGTCGACGTTGGACGCTTCATTCGCACTCTAGAGCCTCATGAGATGTCCGGATTAATGTGTACCACGCCCTTGCCAGGCATCGGTACTTGGCGTGTCCCCGTTCTTGAAGCTGAATTTGTAAACTCGACGGCCGGAACTGGCCTGGTCCATATCGCGCCAGCACACGGACAAGAAGATTTTGAGTTCGGGTGCCAGCATGGGCTTGAAGCCAAAAACTCCATCTCGGCTAGCGGTAACTTTGACGAGGACCTTGCAATTATTGGAGGCAAATCTGCATTGGATGTCCGGGGTGTACCAGATCAAGGCAACCGCCTGATTTTTCAAGAACTGACAAAAAGCCAGAACCTCGTTCTGAGAAAGGTAGTACAAAAAGAGCTTCCACTGAGCTGGCGATCAAAGGCAAGGCTAGTCCATCGACTAACGCCACAATGGTTTGTGGAGCTAGATGGTAAAGGTCGGCTTAGAGACAAGGCCCTTGACGCTGTCGAGACTGTTAAATGGGTGCCAAAGGCCGGAAAAAACCGCATGCTAGATATGGTCAGCAAGAGACCTGACTGGTGTATTTCCCGGCAACGGTATTGGGGGGTTCCATTGGCATTTTTTGTCGACAAGACGACTGGAGAGCCTCTAACTGATCCTTTAGTTTTAGAGAACATTCGCAATGCAATTGCCGACGAAGGTTCTAATGCTTGGTGGACCTACAAGTCTTCCGATTTTCTTACCGATAGCTACCCAGCTGAGGAATACGAGAAGGTTTTTGACATCGTCGACGTTTGGTTCGAGTCCGGTTCCACGCATGCAATCGTACTAGAAGGTCGTGAAGACACAAACTGGCCAGCCGACCTATATCTAGAGGGGACTGACCAGCATCGTGGTTGGTTCCAAGCTTCCCTTTTGGAAGCTTGCCATACTCGAGATCAGGCACCCTACAAGACTGTTATGACTCATGGTTTTGTTCTCGATGACCACGGACACAAGATGTCCAAGTCGATCGGTAACGTCGTGGATCCACTAGAAGCTATCGCCAAGTTTGGCGCAGACGTAGTGCGTTTGTGGGCTGCTTCATCTGATCACTTAAGTGACGTGCGAATTGGTGAAAGTATTTTGCACGATCGCAGCCAACGCTATCGCAAAATTCGTAATACTTTCCGATTTCTGCTCGGTTCACTAGAAGGCTTCAAGCCAAATGACGCTTGCAATCGCGCAATGTATCGGGAACTGCCTGAGCTCGAGCGCCTTATGCTTCATAAACTTTCAGTTCTGGATCATCATATTGCCAAATGTGTTGAGGCGAACAACATCCAATCTATTGCAAATGAACTTATGGATTTTTGCCAGAAGGACCTTTCCGCACTCTATTTTGATATTCGGAAAGACCGGTTATACTGCGATGACACTGAGGGTTTTGAATGGAAGGCTTGCAGAACAGTTTTGTGGGAAACACTGAATGCACTTGTCCGGTGGATGGCTCCAATACTTAGCTTTACTGCAGAAGAAGTATGGAAACAGATGCATCGCTTCGATGACCAAAAGTGTCAAAGCGTACACATGGAACCGCTTTGGGTAATCCCGCGCGCTTGGCGTGATCCAAAGCTCTCTAAAAAGTGGGACAAGATCTTAGAAGTGCGTGCTAATGTGATAGCTTGCGTCGCTGAGAGCAGACAAGCGGGAGACCTTGGGTCATCACTTGAAGCCCATCCGCACGTCTATTGTCCACCTCAGTTGGCTGAAGTTCTTTCATCTGTTGACATGGCTGAGGTCACCGTGACGTCTGCTTTTGATGTGCGCGTTGGTATGGATGACCAGGTGAAAATCCTAGTGGAAAGGGCGCAAGGCAAACGATGCTCTAGATCTTGGAAAATCTCACCGGATGTTGGTTCGGACCCAGATTATCCAGACCTTTCACCTCGGGACGCCGCAGTTGTACGGCTAATTGAGGTCAGGCAGGCAGCAAGGCTCGAAATGACGCGATAATCCCACTTTCAGTGTTTTCAAGCGAACGCGAGCAAGAGGCTCTCAGTATGGGCCTCTTGTTAAGTTTTGAAAGCGCCGATGCGATGCAGGACAACGCGGCACTTGAGGATCTCGCCACAAAAAATTACGGACGCCTGATGTGGAGCCAGGAAGATCATCGAAAGCTTGAGGATCGATTATCACAACACACCGAGACCGCACACATCGCTTGGCAGGCTGGCTCCAGCCGCCTACGCCAATCTCAACGATAGCAATGGGCGGCAGCTTTACTCAAAGAACGCGCGCAACGATAATTCTCGGTTATCATTACGATTGTTGTAGCTCACAGCACTAAGGAGTCCTGTTATCTCTTCAAGCACCGAAACTGACGGAAATCAGCTCATCAGTAAAGTTAAGAGGCTGGGGCGAGGCTTCATACGAAGAGCCCATCGACAGGATCACTTCGCCCACTCAAGAGAACCGTGAACAGCCACATGTTCTATCTCGGCGGCATCTACATTGGCTTGCCTATTCGTGAGGATGCTAGTCCCGTCATGCACGTAACCCGACCTCGCCAACATATCGGGGATGGACACATCGCCGATATATGAAGCGATCAATCCGGGAATATCGGGCTTGCGACCGTCACGATAATTCATGGCTAGAAAATACCCGTGAACGATGCCCGCCAACAGTCGTGCCTGACGTCTGGGACTTTCGACCAGACCAGGCGTCTTGAACAGATCGCGGTAAAGCGCCCCATGCGACGTCACACGCACGGACTTGTTTTTCAACTGGCCCAGATATTCTGCATACAAGTTGACGTTCTGCTGCAGCGGCAATGCCTGATCATAAGGAGGCGTGGGACGCGCCAACCAGAAGTTCAGGTTGTTCGGCAAAGGCAACAAGCCCCGCTCGCCCAAACTGTGATGCGCCGCCGGGTCCATTTGACCATTCCGATAGCCCGCCTCGCAATAGATCAAGACGTACAGATCCAGCATCGTCAGCGGCAGGGTCCCATGCCCATACTCCGCGGTCATCCGGCTGTTCACGTGAACCAACAAGTCGCGCATCGCCAATCCGTTTTCGCGCATGAATGCCGGCTTGTTCAGGCCGCGCCACTTCCAGTCGGCAGCCGCGCTTTCGACATGCAGCTCAGCACCTTGCCTAGCCAGCGCATTTGTCAAATAAGAATCCGTCTTATTGCGGTCACCTACTGACGCTTCGTTCATTAGCGATATGCGAATGCCATAAGGTGCCGTGCTGGTCAGGTCGTCGACATAGCGGTCCTGAAACACGTGCGGAACGGTCGTCACCACACCGTCGTCCGAACCCATCAGTTCGGTCCCTTCAGGCACAAAAATCTGCGACAGGATGGTGTCCTTGCGTCGCAGGTAACTAAATCCACCTCGTTCGGGGTCGCGGAAAAAGATGGGATAAAAGTCCGCTTCCTCAAACGTCTTGGCACGCGCCCGCCGCATCGGCGCATTGACGTCGCCCGCGATCAGCCAATCTCCTTCGATATCCGGTTGGCGCAGCATGTCATGTATGATGAACGCCATGACCTTGGCCGCCACCGTCTTGCGCATCTGGATGTTGCTGTGCTCGCCCAGAAAGAACGGGACTAGCCGGAAACTGAACGCGGGCTTATGATCGAGAACTTCTATTTCGAACCTTGCCGGAAAGCTGGGAAAAACCGGGCCCGAGATCGTTTGCAGGTCCATATCTTCCTGCGCCCTGACCCGCCAAAGCGCTTCGACATGCTCGGGCCACGGATCATGTGTCACCTTCAAAGCGCGCGTATTGTAAAACAGCGCTGTCATCGGTAAAGCGGGGTGGCTTTCTTCGTCGGCGAAGGCAAAAGCAAACTCCTGCGCAAACACGCCTTCCAACTCGGCGCGCAGCGCATCCGCCGTTTCGCGCGATATCCCGTCCAGCACCCAAACGTCCTGAGTTATATCAGCGAAAACCTGAGCAGCGCGTCGCAAAGCCGCCCCGTTATTCTTGTGCTGGTTCAGCCATGTCATGTTCCAAACGGCCACATCGACGTCCTGATTGGTGGCATTGACCGCTTCGATCACTTTTCGCCGCGCGGGTTCGCCGTCCGGGGGGCCGATCATGTTTTCGACGCCCGCGTCGCCATCAGGCGCAAACTTGCGTCCCAAAGCACCGTAGGGTCCCGTCACCGTATCGGTATCAACGAAATGACGCAGCACCTCGCGGATCGTCGCTTCGTTTGCCGCTGCTCGCGTCAGTTCCCTCTCAAGGTGCACAGCAATCGCCGACAGCTGAATGCCTTCGTTTGCCACCCGATAGGGCGCGCCGTCTTCCAACGTTGTGGCGCGGTTGGAATGCTTCTCGATCAGCCCGCGATCATTTCGGAACGCGTGATGCAATCCACAAAGCTTGCCATTTCTTGTGATCACGGGTGCGCCCGAGGACCCCGCTTCGGTATCCGCCGCATACAGCAAAAGGTCGACTTCCACGTTCAACAACTCGGTGTCATCCAGCGACACCTGCTTCAACTCGCCATTCGGGTGGTGGATCACAAAGACCGGGTCAAAGACCCGCCCTGCGAACGAGGCCCGCGACATCGGGATATACCCGTATTCCTCTGCCGCTTCGGCTCCGATCCAGACAAAGGTATAGTCCAACCCACCGACTGCCGGATCCGTGATGAACAAGCGCGACGGGTCCAGCTGCAAACTGCGCTTCGGCGTCCTCAGAACAGGCTTTTGTGACAACAGATCAACCGGCCCGCGTTCATACTCGAAATCGACCGTGGCGGTCGCCGCCACGGCTTCGCTGTTCAGCACATGATTATTGGTGATCAGCAGGTTCGGACCCACCAGAAATCCGGTGCCGGTCCACCGATTATCCAACCCGCGGAAATCGACGCCCGAACACGTGATCTTGCAGACCGCGCGCCGATACGTCGCCAGCAACGCCAACAACCCGGCATCCACCAGGTTTTTTTTACCAACCGCTGCTTCGAAGCCTTGCGTTTCGGACCAGCCGTCCATCATGGCCTTGGCGTTGTGTACGCTGCGGTTTCCGCGCAGACCTTTATAGGGCTCCGGCTCTTTGCCCTCTTCCGGTTCCCATTTGGCGATGAAATCGATACTGGGCTCGCTCATGGGTTGACCCAATCCGCCAGGGAACCGCGCGTGTCGATATGCACAAAGTTCTTGCTGTCATACCGACCGATCCCGCCCGTAAAGGCCGCGTTTTCGCTGCGCACCTGTTTTGCAATCTCGTGCCAATCCCGAACGGTTCCGCCTGATGCGGTCCAGTCCAGCGCCTTGTATTGAGAATGAAGACTGTTCGACGCGCCGCCGACGCAGCTGTTATAGGCGTTGTTCCGATACCCGCTCAGAATCTTGACCGGATGCCCGATGCGTTCACGGATCTCGTCCAGCATCCGCGCGGTATTCGCAATGTTGTTCCACAGCGATTGCGGCGGGGGCGCGTTTCGGCCCTGACACGATCCACTGGCGTTCCCGTTGCCCAGGAACAAAAGTTCGGTCGCCGAAAAATGCCGCAAACCCAGCCCGGCCACGAAGCCGGAGAACGCCTCAAAGTCAAAGCCCGAGCTTTCGAACCCGCCATAAGCGGACCTGAACTGCGCCCGATCCGCGGGCGACGTCTGATCCAATATCGAAAAGTCGATGCCCTGCGACGCATCAATGAACTGATCCTCGTTTGCGTCCGGCTCAGCGGACCCGCTGGTCTGGGTCGCCTGCGCGAACATGGTATCCAGAAGCGACGTCGCGGGCGCACTTTCAAAGACACCGGCACCCGGCAAGGCACTGCCGTCGAAATGGCCCGCCGCCGTTGGGCGCGCTTCCGCCAGCCCAAGGTATTGCGGCACGGACAAGCCACGTGCGACGGCTTTTTCGTGAATGGCATCCTCGAAGTCGATCTCGCCCGCCATTTCGAACGCATCGGCAGCTTCGGTCCCGCTTCCGAAATAGGCATCCACCCCATCCGCGATCGCGGTCGCGATCCGGTCGCGATAGGCTTCAGTCTTGATCCGGTTTTCTGCGTCGATCCGATCCATGAAGCTGACTTCATGCAAGCAAACCGCCGTCCCGGAATGATGGCGCGCCTCACGCAGCACACCATAACTGCCGCGCAGTATCCCGTCGGTCGTCCGTGTGTCGTTCCGATCCGTCAGCCCCAGCTCGGCCACCATCGCCTTCTGAACCCGGCGCATCAAAAGAATACTGGCCGCCGACGTCGTGGTGGGATGCACATAGGTTTCCGTCCCTTGCGCATTGTGCGCATCCGACGCATTGAAATGGATCGAGATAAAGCAATCCGCCTTTGCATCCCGCGCCACTTTCCGTCGCCCGTCGATCGAGACATTGACGTCCGTTTCGCGTGTCATCAGAACGGTGTATCCGCGGCCTGCCAGAGCATCCTTGGCGCGCAAACAGACATCCAGTGTCCAGGTTTTTTCCAGCGAACCAGAAGGGCCGATGGCGTTGTTCCAGCTCGACCCGCCGACTGTCGCCGTGCCGCCATGCCCGGGATCCAGCACAATCTTGCGGCCGGCACTTCCGCTTTCGAACGGCCAGACACCCACCGTGGTGGCATCATTCGCCGACACGCTCGACGCCTCAAAACCAGAATCCGCCAGATGCGCCCGCACCGCGCCAATCAACGGTTCGGCGGCGCGCGCGAAACCCTTACTTTCCGGATGCAATTCATCCCGCCAACTGTTGTGGTGATCGCCCACCGTCCCTTTCATGTTGACGAATTGATAGTTCGAAAACTCATCCGCCAGGGCGCGCAGCCTGTCGCTGAAATCGTCGACAATGACTTCGATCACTTCGCGCCCCAGGCCAAGGCCGATGCCTGCATCTTCCAACGGCGCACCAAAATACTTGCCGTTTTTCTTTGGAAATGGCGTGTCATAGGCGTGCCCGAACACCATGACGCCCGGATGGTTGTCGCGCACATCGACCAGGATCTGTCGATAGAACCCAAGAATTTCGTCCGAGACCTCTTTCAACGCTGTCATGTTGACCAAGTCATGAGCCGAGGCGCCCGCAGAAAACGGCAACAGCAGGTTCTTGAACCGACCGTCCCCCAACAAATCGTTCCCGCCACCAGACAACAGCAGAACGGGTGACTTCGTGTCCCTCAGCGCACGCTTGTATTCCCGCTGCCGCGCCATGCGTTCAACCAGATCGCCCGCCGCGCCCAGCGAATAAACCGCCAAATCTTTCTCGAAACTGACCTGATCAATCAAATCATCCAACAAAACCGGGTACTGAAACCAACTGTCGCCTTCTGACACGATCCGCGTCCCCTTGAACCCGAACAGCGTCTTCAGCCGGTAATTCACCAACCGCTCGGCCCGACCTAATCGGTTGGCCCAGTTTACCGCAATGTCACCTTCAAAAGGTGATTCAAGTTCAGCACGCACCTCTGGTTTGAGTTCTAATGCAGCATCGTATGGTTGTGCTCCATACTCTGTCTCTTGCAGCAGCTCTGCCTGCAAAGTTTGGATGGCATCCAGATCATTTGCATCTATGGCGGCGACTACTCTTCTTTGGATATCTTGAGGCGACATAAATCTCTCCACTTAAAATAGTACCTAGTGTATTCGGTTTTGAATGCGTCACCAAATCCTCGAAATAACAACTGGTTAACGATCGCATACAAAGCACCACGGAGCTGTAACCGAGATTCGTTCCTTGAAATTCACATCCTTGCTATGCACGCAATACAAAGATGGGGACTATACTTTCTTTCCTCAAAATTCGTAGTCCTTCGACGTTTGCTGTCGAGACCACGCAGTACGTAGTATGCAATGTGAAACTTGACACGATCGACACATGTGACTTTTCTAAAGCCCAATACTTCTGGGGGATTTGCTTTGCGACATTTTATACTTGCGTCAATTTGTTCTGTTTTTGTTTTTTTGGGTTGCGCGGGGGTTGCACAAGAAACATCTACCGATGAGGCTAACGACGTTGTTCAGAACTCTGAGAGCTCTTGGTTCACAGACAAAGTCGTTGAAATCATCACAACTGAACCTCTAAGCGCGTTGGTGGCAGCGATAGTAGGGATTTTCATTGTGCCCGTTCTGCAAAACATCGCCCACCGCAGTCGTATCAACAAAATATTCTCCGGTGTCCGGATCGAGCGGGGGCATAAGAAGAATTCAATTATGATGCTTGGTCTCGGCGGTTCTGGAAAAACAACGTTATCACGAAGAATCTGCGGAGATATGAACAAGGCAGCTTCCGAAGAGACGAAGACTTTCAAGTTATTCGAGGGAAAAGCCACAAATGGAAGTCAGGTCTATGATTTCTATATTTCCGACTATGAAGGGCAGAATGTTGGGACCTTGATTACAGGGTTCATTCAGCAGCAACTACAGGAACGGAGCCCATTCAGGTTCGGGGACGTCAACAGCCTGATCCTCGTTGTTGACGTAGTTGGTCATAAAGCAGAACTAGATGATGTTCCTCCGAGTGAGCACCCTTCTATTAAAGAGATTGACGGAGATAGGGTTCAAGAGAGCGTACTACAGTGGAACCGAACCGCACTCGACGCGATCTTTGGAATGCATACTGTAGGAAGTCTCAGGTACGTTTGTTTGTATGTGAACAAGCGCGACCGGCTGGCGAACTGGAATAACGCGACTGAGCAAAAAATCCGAAAGTCCTTCAACGATTTAGCTGAAGATCTTCGTCGGCGCTGCTTCACCATCGACGAGCAAGGAATAGAAAATCAATATGCAGTTTTTGATTTCATGATCGGTTCCGCTGCCGAACAGGTCCCAGTTGAACTACTCGACAAACTGCAGGCCCTGAGCGTACCGCTCGATGAGAACATCGACGTGGTAAAGCAAAGGCTGGCAACTGCGGATGAGTGAACAAAGACGGGACAGGAACCCAGGAAGGTATGATGGGTCGGCCTCAAAGGTGGGTCTTTCAAAGCGTACGGGCTCTAGAACTTTTTTCGAAAGTGTTTTGGAAAACCGCACGTTTTCTGTGGCGCTGATACTTGGCTTGGGAATGGGCTTCCTAATCTCGCTAGTGCAGGTGCGTTCTTTGAATGACGAGTTGGCACTTGCAACACGAAACACTGATAATTCAATTTCTGAGTTGAACCAGCTACTCAACGAGAGGGAAGCAGCCCTCGAGAGGCAGACTACAGAGCTCGCTGAAACTCGCAGCACGATCCAAGCAACGCTCGAGGAGGTTGCACGATTGGAAATTGACTTGGCCGACGCGCATGAAGAAGCGATCAGAACGTCCACAACGAATGATGAGCTAAGTGATGAGCTAGCCGCACGACAAGATCAGTTCGAAACACTGACGAAACAACTATCATCTGTCGAGAGTGAGCTTGCTGCGACCAATCAAACTTTGGCCGAGATGTCGGAGACCAGCCGGAGGAATGAATCCCTTGTGGCCGATACTCTTCAGGACCTCGAAGTCTCACAAGAGCGCAACACTGAACTCTCTGATATGCTCGATAGTGCAAACATTACGATTGGAGAACTCACCACTGAGGTTGAGGGACTCCGTCAAGAAATTGCCAGTGCCCAGGAGGCTTTAGCTGAGCTTGACGGAATTCGGAAATTTCTGGAACTGATTCCAGTTTTTAAGGAGGGGTCCGGGTTTGTGTTTTTCGGCTTTGTCGAGCAGGGTTCGATTTCATCTCAGCAAGCCCCGTTTTCCCGTTCTTTCGAGTTTTCCAGGGACTCTTTGCCTTCCCAAAGAGCAATCACTTCCGATTTAGCGGTCCTAACGGTTTTCAACAAGTTGCCAACTCCTAGTGGCGTCCAGAGCGAAACTATTCGCGAACGCCCATTTCCGATATTGGTTCACCCAAGGCTGGTTCAGCGGGACCACATCTGGAAAACAGATAGGGAAAACATTGCAGGCCTGATGCTCGAGCGCCGAGCACTCACAATTCTTGCAGTTCATATAGTTGAAGACCAAGTTTGGTTGGAGATTTGTGTGGGCCAACAGTGTTGAGCTTCAATATTCGTTAGCGCTGATAATGGGACCCATTATCGTTACCGCTCCGACCGGTGAATACCTCCGCTATCACGGGCGTGCCAAGCCACCTGCACCAAATTTCAGTCCGCTGGAATGGCACCCTTCTTGCGAGCTCGCTCGACCAAGTCCGTATAGCGCTGCCCGATACCAACTTCGGAGAAATGCCTGCACCAAGCGGCTAGGAAAGCCTTCTCGCGCTCAACCTCTTTCTGCTTCGAAAGGATCACAGCAATCCGGTAGGAATAGTACGGCGCGGGTGTCATGCCGGAGCGTTCCCATCCATCGAGTCCCTCGCTGACGATCTCCACCTGCTTGGCGAGGTCGTTGTCGTATTGTTTGATGCCGCCAGGGTCCTCGAGAACCGAAGGCGATCTGTCGGCTTCCATTTCGACCAACTTGCGCTGAATCGTAACCTCGTCGTCCTCGATGAAATCGATCCTGTTCTGTTTCTGCCTCGCATCCGCCTGCTTCGCTGTAAGGGCAGGCATCGCGTTCATCCGCTCGATCAATGAATCGAGCTTCTCGAGTGCGTTCTCGTCCACTCTGGTGACAGGTTTCGATGGCGCTTTCTCAAATCCCTGCTCCCGTCGCTGCTTGGCTGGTGGCCATAGACCTGCGCAGTTCAATATGACGTCGACCTCCCCGATCCGGGACTTCTTCAGTTCCACGGCAATTGGCATCCCCTCCGGAAAGCTTGCGACCTCAGCAGCCACATCGGCGGGCACATAGCCCAAGAAGACCCGTGATGTCGGCGTTTCGTGCGGACCAAGGATGCCGATCACCTGCATGGCATTCTTGTCAAACTTGTTGTCAGGCTCGGGATTAAGCAATGCCCCGAAAGGCTCGCCCCGCTCGTCGGCTTGGGCGGCCAGTCGAAGAAACTCTCTTACCACTTCCTTGCGATTGAAGAGACCTTGGACGTCGAACCATCCGCTTCCAATCTTCCACTGTACCCAGTCGCCCGCGGGCGCATTGTCCCTAAACTCATGAACTTCCCATCCCAGCGAAACCGGAGCCCGCAATCCGCGCTGCTCAGCACGGGATGGCCTATTGGATCTTGCCACTTCGACTGGCGGCCGGGTCTCATCAGGATGCCTGAGCTGTCGGGCAGCCTTACTCTTTTTCTGGGCCCACACTCCGAGAATGACAAGGACAACACCGCCAACGATCCACCAGAACGAAAAACTCACTCTCTTCCTCCATCCGACAAGCGTCCTTCAACGACGATCGGCATAATGACAGCCTAGCGCCGCACTTGATACCACCCGCCACAGCGTTCGGGCTGTTCCGGTGCCAAAGGACTGCATTTTCCACTATCGTTGCCGGCTCGAAGCCATTCTCGGCACAAAGATGAATTGTCCGGTGTCACTGGGGAGTGGAAAGAATGTGGGGATACCAGAAGTTTCTGATCTAAAGTCTCGCTGTTTCTACAGGAGGGAT
>CANMPL010000025.1 GCA_947499715.1 uncultured Paracoccaceae bacterium | reverse complement strand
CAGAACTGGGCTGTCATCGCGTCACTCATCGAAACTTGCAAACTAAACAAAGTCGAACCCCACAGCTACCTGACAGGTGTCCTCACGGCCATCGTCAAAGGTCACAAACAAAAAGATATCGATCAGCTGCTACCTTGGAACTGGGCGGGCTGAAAAACCGCTTACAGTAAATGCCATCAAAGGAGCGGCATCAAACCGTGACAGGTCCAGTGCAGGAACACGCCCCACGCCGGCTCTGGACATACAACAACGAAAGACCAAACATGGGGATCGGCGGAATAACCCCGATACGGAAACTGAAAGCAGCTTAGATTCTACTAATGCGCCACTCTGAAAATGGGGGGTTACCCATGAAGCAGCGGATTGCTGTCTGGGAAGAAGGTGGACTTAATCAAGGTTTCTGAGTTGGGAGACGGGACGGTAACGTTCGATGCGTCCTTTTCGAACTGGGTTAGTATGAGAGAGACCAAGCCCTTGAAAGCGCGACGAAAATCTCATGCGTTATGAATGAATTGGCGTTAGTGTGGACGCGGTTTTTCCGTTCGCTTGCACGAACTCCACGGTTTGGCGTATGCCACCAAGTGGAAAGAAATGAATCTGGTGCAGGTTACTTTCCGGAACCGCGTCTTTGTGAGCCGCGAACTCAATAAGGATCTCATTTGGCTCATAGGGTCGCAGGAGATTGGCAACATCCTTGGCGCGCCGTTGAAGAACGCGCAAAGAAGGGCCAACCCCGCAGGCAATAGCGAATTTGATCATGGTTTGCAGTTTTGCGGGACCAGCAATGCCAAAGTGGATCGGCAACTTGATACCCTCTGCCGTTAGCCGCTCTGCCCAAGCGAGGACTGGCGCAAATTCAAAGGCAAATTGCGTGACAATAGCCATGTCGGCGTCGGTACGGTCGTCAAAGGCTTGCTTCCAACGAAGCGCCTCGAGGGCATTTCGGTCCGATCCATCAGGGTCAATATCTTTGTTCCCTTCCGGATGTCCCGCCACATGTAGGCGGGTAAATCCATATTTATCAAAAAGGTCCGTCTCAAGAAGCTGCATCGAATTGTCAAAGTCACCACGCGCGTGATCAACGCCGCCTGCCAAAAGGAGCGCCTGCCGCGCCCCTGCGTCACGATACCGGCTTAACCAATCCCCGAGTTCAGATTTGTCGTGCAAGATTCGCGCCGGGATATGCGGCATTGCCGGGTACCCGGCTTCGGTCAACCTTTGGACTGTCGCGACCATATCGTCGATGGGTGTTCCATCGATATGGGCGACGTAGACGCTTGTGCCTTGGGGAAAGAGACCGCGAAGGTCTTCGATCTTGGCGGCAGTGCGCGGCATGACTTCGATTGAAAAACCGTCAATGGCATTGCTCAGATCAGTCGAAAGGCGCTCAGCGTTAGAACGCTCTTTCGGGCGCTTCCCAAATCCAAGCAATCGTGCCATCGTTTCACTTCCTTCATTAATCTACAGTACGAACTGAAATAGAAATTATGCTGCGCCCGGCATGTATTTCACGATCGCTTCTTTGTAGCTGTCGCGCTCTTTCCAGCGCTGGACCCAGGCCATGAAGTTTTCCAGATGCTCGAATGGAAATCCATTCCGCTGCATGAGAGCGTATTGCGGGATCCAGGCGATGTCCGCGAGGGTTGGGCTGTCACCTTGCATGAAAGGCTTGTCAGCCACCATCGCGTCGATACGCTCAAAACGCTCCAGCATGGTGTTTTCGGCGGCCTGGATCTTGGATTCAGGAATGAAGTCATCACTCAGCGTCATGCGATGGAATTCGAGCAATTCGGCGTCATCCTGTATGGTCTCATAGTGGGCCATGGACTCTTTTGTTTTGGTCGGCCGCTTGTTGCGCCCGTAGACCCAGGTTTTGATCGCCGTGACGTGCTGAGCGCGCGTGAACTCCAACCACTCGTTCATCTCTGCCATGGCCTCGTCCGTTTCCGGCTGGAATGAGGGTGTCGGGAAGTGTTCCTCGATATACTCCATGATGTCCGCAGATTCATGTACGATAACACCATCATGGATGATGGCCGGAACAAGGCCTTTGGGGCTGATTTCGAAGTATTCGGGCGTCAGATTCGCCTGTGTATGCAGGTCGGTGTAGCGATCAACCCAGTCGATCTTCTTTTCTTCCAGCAACAGTCGAATGCGCATTGAGCAGTTTGACGTTGAAAAGTGGAAAAGGTGCAACCCCTTGGTTGCCAGAATGTCCGGGTTATCCGTTTCTCTGATGGGCATGTCCGTATTCCTTGTAGATTTTCAGTTTGTTACTTCACCATTGTTTCCGGCAGGAACAACGCGATGCTGGGAAAGGCCGAAACGATCACAATTGCTACGGCCATGGCGCACCAGAAGGGGAGCACGCCGGCAAAGATGGTTTTCATGGGAACATCTTGCGCGATGGCTTTGACAACAAAGACATTCAAGCCGACCGGCGGTGTGATCAAACCCATTTCGACAACCATCACCACGATGACCCCGAACCAAACGAGATCAAATCCAAGGTTTGATACGATCGGGATGAAAACCGGCAAGGTGATCACCAACATGGCAAAAGTCTCCAGGAAAGTTCCCAGAATGATGTAGATGATGAGGATCAGCGCGAGAGTGCCATAAGGGCCTAGCGAGAAGCTTTGCAGAATGGCGTAGATCGCATCTGGCAGATGCGTCAGAGCCAAGAAAGGGCCAAAGACCGAGGCCCCGATGATGATAAAGAAGAGCATTGCAGTGGTGCGGACCGTTTCCAGCAGTGCCTCGCCCAGCACGGGCAGTCGCAGTTTCCCCTGAATGGCCGCAATCAAGATTGTGAGCAAAGCCCCAACGCCCGAAGCCTCGACCGGGGTGAACACGCCAAGATAAATGCCGCCAATCGACAGGCAAATGACAATCAACAATGGTAGCGCGCCAGATGCCAGCCGGATCCGATCGTTCCATGGGGCTTTGTCGGTCTTGGGTGCCCAAGACGGATTAAGCGCAGACATGACTTGCACGGTTACGACAAACAGGGCTGCCAGCAGAATTCCGGGTAAGATCCCGGCAATGAACAACTGGCCGATGCTTTGCTCGGTGAGAATGGAATAGACGACGAACCCAGCAGAAGGTGGGATCAGAATGCCAAGTGTCCCACCGGCGGCCACGGAGCCAGTCGCCATCGCATCATCATAACCCGCACGCTTCATTTCGGGTAAGGCAACACGGCCCATGGTAATCGACGTGGCGATAGAAGAGCCCGATACCGCTGCAAACCCTGCGCAACCAAGGATCGAAGCTGAGGCCAGTCCGCCGCGCCAATGACCTATCCACCCTTGCACTGCGTCAAACAGCTGACGGCTCATTCCCGTCAGAGATGCCACATTGCCCATCAGGACAAAGAGCGGAATGATAACCAACGTGTAGTTTGAACTGAGCGTATAAGCGGTAGAAGCCATCGTTGCAGTGGAGGCATTCAACCCATTCAGAGCGGCGATACCTCCGGCCCCCACGGCCAACAGGGTCAAACCCACGGGAACACGCAGTGCTAAAAGTACAAAAAGGGCAGAAAGGCCCAGAACGCCTGCTGTAAGTTCAGTCATGCGTCTTGTTCCGAGGGTTTCCACCTGAAACCAGCGTATCCAAGGCCGACAGCATTTGGTTCAAGATCACAAGCGCGTAGGTGCCTGCACCGAATGCCACCAGCGCGTAGAGTGGCCAAAGGGGCATTTCCAGAAAGTTCGTTGTATCTTCGTAGTAGTTCGCATCCAGTGCCTTGCCGACACTTCGTTGCGCCAGCAAGCCCAAAACCAAGAGCGAAATCGTCCCGGTGATCAGATCGACGATCCCTTGCAGCTTTGGTCCGAACAGGTTGTCAAGAAGGTCCATGCGCACGTGCCCATCGGTCGTTGAGCAATAGGGGATCGCCATCATCACCAATAGTACCAACCCGGATTCCGTGACCTCGTGCAGCCCATAAATCGGTGCACTGAACACATAGCGCATTGCCACATCCGTCGCCGTCAGAACCAGCAGCACAACCAGCGTGGCACAAGACACCCAGGCGAACCAAAGGCTCAGCCGCAAGAGCCGAGCCTCCGTTCTGCGAATGGCAACAGAGAACGCGCGTGCCAAGAGGTCAGTTTCCACGCATCGCGGCCAGGATTTCACGCGCCGGGATACCGTCGGCTTCCAGCTCGTCCAGGCTTGCTTCGCGCACTTCGGTCGCTTTCATATTGAAGGCTTCCGCAGCTTCCGCGCTCAGCTCGATAATCTCATTGCCTTCGGTTTTGCTGAACTGGTCAAATCCGATATCGGTCAGACCACGCCAGACGTCTGTTCCTTGTTGGCTGAATTCCAGACCCGCCGCCTTTTCAAGCGCTGCCTGGTTCTCTGCCGATAGATTGTCCCAAGAACGGCGGTTCATCACCATGGCGAAAACAGGAACCGTGCTGTCAAAACCGAGGGTTAGGTAATTCGTCACTTCGGAGAGACGGAAAGCGAGGCCTGCGCCCGGGTCAAGATGTGCGCCGTCCACAACTCCGGTTTGGATCGCCGTGTACATTTCTGTGATCGGCATAAAGACCGGCGTGGCGCCCCATGCTTCGACCAAATCGCCAGAGCTTTTCGACCCCACGCGAATTTTCAGACCGGCAAGGTCTTCAAGCGAGCGCACCGGCGTATCGCGTGTGTAGAGCACGCCGGGGTCGATGTTCCACAAACCCAGCAGTTTGACGCGCCGGTACTCGTCTTCGATCAATGGCAAAGCGCGTTCAAATGCAGCTGCACCGCTGGACGTGTCGGGCAATGCGCCGGGCAGTTCCATAATCAGGCTGCCTGGAAATGAGTTCGCGGTGTAACCTTGGACGACAAACGACAGGTCAGTAATACCATCAATCGCCCGATTAAACTGCTCGGCCGGGGCCGCACCCAATTCCCCACCAGGAAACACACGGATGGTCAGTTCACCGTTGGAGTTTTCCGCGACGCGGTCCCCAAGCCAGACAAACAGATTTTCGTGATAGGGATGTTTGGTTGACACAAAGTGTGCAAGTTTGAGTTCTTCAGCCTGCGCAAAGCTGGATGCTGCAGCCACGATTGCTCCGGCCATAAATGTTGCGATTCTGTTCATGTTATTTCCTCCCTTATTTCGCGCCGGCGTTGGCAGAGGCCTACGACCGGCGCTGGTCCTGGTTGATCTACCTCAACCAAAGGCCGTCTTCGAAATCGTTGCCCGAATGCTTGTTTGCAGATGAGGTTCAACCGTTGGCTTGCTGGAGCCGCCATCCGGTTCGCCCCAAAGCAGTTCGGCCTCGTTGCCAAATATCGCCTGGCTTTCCTTGATCACGCCAAACGAGAACCATCCGCGCACGTTGGATGTGTAGGAGGCGTAGGACGACAGCCCGATATCTTCGCCATCTTGCGTCAGTTGATCCAACATCGTCGTTGCATATTGCGCCATCGGCATATCAAGTTGTTTGAAGCGCATGTCCTTGCTGAACATGGAGGCCATGACCTTCAGCACGTCCTCGTCGTTCCACTTCAGCCAGACTTTCTTGCGGTTTTCCTGCTCACGCATCTGCATCAGCGCTTCGCGACCAATGAATTCGTGATCCCAATGGATCAGGCGGTTGTAACCAAGGTCCCAGGGCGTGAAATAGGCGTCACGCAGGTCTTCGGTCACCAGACTTCCGCCAAGTGAATACATCGCTTCAAAACCGTCAGCCGGAAGCCATTCGCGGTAATTCTTCATCTCGTCGCCGTCATAGATTGCCGGAAGCACAGCACCAAGCCAGCCGGATTCATGCCCGGACGTGCCATAAGACAGCCCACCTCCCGGAACCAATCCGAACTCCGCGCCCTCTTTCAGCAAGAGTTCCCGAACCGCGTCCTTGTCTTCGGCAGGCCCCCAGAACTCCAGCCCCGGCGCACCGGTCATGCGGTGGTTCAGCGCAGTGGCGCGGTATTTGCCGATGTTGAAATCACCCATTCGGAAGAAGGGGATTTCGGGCATCGGGCCACCATTGACCTTTTCAAAGATCTTGTCGGCGGTGGGCCCCTGTATCTGAAAACGATAGGTCTTGCGTGCGCTCTTGTTTTCCAACGCCCGTGCATCTTTGGTAACTTTGACGTCATAGCCGCCGGATTGCGCCATGAACTCAACGTAGTTGGGCAAGGCCGGTCGACCGACAATGCTGATCCGGTTGTCGGCGTGATAAAATGCGATCGCATCGCTGATCATATAGCCATCGCTGCGGCACGCGACGAGCTGGATCGCCATCATCGGTTTGAACTTGGAGATGTTGTTGACCGAAATATCGGACAGGAGTTTCAACATGTCCGGGCCTTCAATGAAAGTATCTGTCATATGCACGGACTGGTCGAAGAGCACAGCCGTCGTGGCCCAGGCTTCCTGCTCCTTGCGCCAGTTTGACCACTCCGGCTTGACCGGAAACTCATATTTCCCAGTTTGTGAAGAGCGCAGCATCTGCTGTGCATCGCCATGATGTTTGATTTTGTCTTCCAGTGAACGCGTGGTCATAGTGTCTTTCCTGTAATGTCCCGTTGATGCAGGTCGAGCGAGTTATGAACTCACTCGGAAAGTTGGGCTTTGCAGAAAAACGACCAATCTTTCCGCGAGGATCATCGCAGATTAGGCAAATCGCGCAACTGGATGGACACGATGCCCCCTATCGAATAGCTCGATAGAGGTGAGCGCTCAAAAGGTTACAGCCAGAGAATTGAGAAAGGGCCACAGGATGTTTCCGCATGACATTGACCTAGGAGACCTGAATATCCTCAGACTTGTGCATCAGCACAAATCGTTCACAGCAGCCGCGAAAGAACTCGGCCAAACACAGTCGACCGTAAGCTACCGGATTGAAAAGCTCCGGCGATCGTTCGGCGACCCACTTTTTGTCCGGGTTGGCGGACGCCTCTCGGTAACCACGAGATGCGAAGAGATCGTTGAATTCGCATCAAAGACACTGATCGGGATAGATTCTCTGCTCGCCGGGACGGATTTTGATCCCAGCACTGCCAGCGACACAATGTGTATCTCTTGTAACTACTATCACCGCGCACTGATATTGCCCAAGGTCTTTCAGCTTGTACGGCGAAAGGCACCCAATCTGGTTCTGAAGATCATCACAGCGTCTAACAAGGGTCACGAACACCTAAAGAAGGGCACGGCGGACTTGCTGATCTCTCCTGTAGATTCTGGCGGCGAGGGATTTTTCAAGCGTCGTTTGTTGGGTGATGTTTATGTCTGTGTCATGCACAAAAGCAATTCGCTGTGTGGCCAGGAAATCGATATGCGCGCTTACTTGAACGCCAGCCATGTCACGGTAAATTATGGCGACGGCTGGGTAAGCGGCTATCAAGCCGATCTGTCGGAATTGGGGCATCAAACCAAGACGGTTTGCACGGTTCCAAGCCCTGCTGACCTCCTGCATGTGGTGCCGGAAACTGACATGATCTCGACGATTCCGTATCGACTGGCAAAAATACTGCCCCCTGAATTCGTGGTTCAGGCCTGTCCTGTCCCCGCGCCGTTTGACATTAACCTGTATTGGACGGAAAGAACCCATCACGTGCCTGCTATCGGATGGATGCGAAATCTGATTGTTGAAGCAGCGGCACATTGTGAGACTTTAGGTGTTCCGCCCAAGACCCCGCAAAACCCGAACTAGTGTCGATTTTCCTGTGAAGGCGTACTTGGCGATATTGTCAACCGTCGCACCTTGGGCGCTGCTCGGACAAAATGCACCGGGGGCTGTTCGAGAGGCAACACAGAACGGCAGGAAGAAACAGTCAAGGAAGCTCATTTCGCATTATGACATCTTGCGTTGCGGGACTGCAGCGATGTGACGGATTGAAATGAAAGCGACAAGACGTGTGGCGTGGTAGTGTCTACAGGGTTTCGGCAAGTCTAAGCGTTTGCGCGAAAGCCTCTGCAACCTGTTCGAGCTTGCTGTCCTGAAGCCCCGCCACATTGATCCTGCCATCGTTGGCGGCATATATGCCAAATTCCTCTCGGAGATGCTTGACCATGGGCGGCGTAAAGCCGGTGTAGGAAAACATCCCGCGTTGATTGGTCAGGAATGAGGTATCAGTTTTCAATTGTCGCTCTTTCAGACGGTTGCGCAGCCCAAGGCGCAGGTCGGCAATGCGATGGCGTATTTCTGACAATTCGCTTTCCCAGATCCGGGTGAGTTCGGGGTCATTTAGAATCGTCGCAACAATCCGCGCACCATGGCTTGGCGGCATCGAATATATCGTGCGCACCACGGCCTCAATTGCGCCGTGGGTCTGCGCCAAATTCTGGGGGTTTCTTGCCACGACCGTCAGCGCCCCGGTGCGTTCACGATAGATGCCGAAATTCTTTGAGAATGAACTGGCAATCAGCATCTCCGGAACACGGCTCGCCATATGGCGCAGTCCTGCCACATCCTCTTTCATACCGGCGCCCAGCCCTTGATAGGCACAATCCACGAACGGCATTAGACCGCGCTCTATGACGAAATCGGTGACGATCTTCCATTGATCAACGGACAGATCAACGCCGGTTGGATTGTGGCAGCAGGCGTGCAGCAAAATGGCGTCCCCGGCGCTCGCAAGACGCCTCAGATGCGACATCATGGCGTCAAAATCCAACCCGCGATCGGCAGGGCGGAAATAGGGGTATTCCGCGACACGCAGCGCGGCATTCTGTGCGACAGGAATGTGATTGGCCCAAGTTGGCGTGCTGACCCAAAGGCGCTTGCCGGGCTCCAGCCGATTTAGAAAATCGCAAGCCACCTTGATCGCACCTGAGCCGCCGGGCGTCTGCAGGGACGTCACCCGCCCGTCGGCAATTGCCGGACTCGCTTCGCCCAACAGAATGCCCGGGACCAAAGCACGAAATTCTGGATCGCCGCTGATCCCAACATAGGTTTTTGTCACCTCTTTGCGGAGCGTTATTTCCTCGGCCATTTTGACAGCCTTCATGATCGGGACGTTGCCGCGCGCGTCCTTGTAGACGCCGATAACCAGATCCACTTTTTGCTCTCTCTGGTCTGCCTGGTAGGCCTTCATCAGCGCCATCAGGTCATCCGTGCCGCGCGTTTCGATGTCTTCGAACATGTTCTCTCTCTCCGTCAACGCCGCTTAGGTGTCGCAACAATGGCCACCCCCTGGCTGGTGACAGTCAGAGGGTGTTGCTGCGCGATTATCCGCTGTGGTTGATCAGCTCCGCACCATTGTGGATCAATCGTGAGGACCACGGGATCGGATTGCGCAGGGCATGGTGCGCCATGCAGGCATTTTCTGCCTCCATCATCAATTCGCGAATACGCTCTTCGGGCTCATCGCTTTCGATAATCACATGGGTTTCGATGCCCAGCGTTTTGCCGTCGGTTGTATGGCCAAGATCGCGCATATTGCTGAGGTTTGTTTCAAAGCCGACCTTTTGTTCCAGCTTCATGGATTTGATGTTGATTTTCCGCGCCGTGTAGATGTCCGTCAGGTGCGTCATCAGACAGAACCCGATCCCAGCACAGAGATAGGCAAGTGGTGGTGGCGCTGTATCGTCCCCAATCGGAATCTGTTCATCACAATAGAGCTTCACCGGGGAAAATCCGGGAATGTTCACTTGCACAGTTCCGGATTTCTTCTGCCGTGCGTGGGCTTCGGCAGTGAGCGAAATCTCGAATTGCAGCGGTTCCGGGGGTTTGGCGCGCTTGAACGGTTTGGGTTCAAACTGCGTCGGTTCCGGCATCTTGTCCGATAGTTCACCTACGTGAAAGTCTTTCTGTTCAGTCATTCTTTTCTCCTCCTTGAGCAGTCATATTTGGCAGACAACTCTGCCGGTTTTTCAATTTTTCCGTCCTTTCAAGACGAGGTCGTTCTGGTCGATCAGGCAAATCGCATAGGCGATAGCGGTGCCTGTAGATGAGTGGTGGAGGGATCGCCGGACATGGCATCCCCCAAAATGATGGCAGTGGTTGGTCCCAGCGTGAAACCTTGGTGGCCATGCCCGAAATTGAACCACATCGTCTTATGACGCGGTGCGCGGCCCACAACGGGCAGCATGTCGGGGATGAAAGGCCGAGTGCCCGTCCACACCGGTTCCTGACGCCGTGCGCCAAGGTCAATCATCTTTGACAGCCCCCTTGCCCCGCGGTCCAATTGCTTGGGCTTGGCAGGTGCGTCGTGGCGCACGATAGACACGCCGCAGGACACGCGCAGACCGTTGGACATCGGAGCCGCCAAAACGCCGCTGGACGTATCCACAAAAGGCAGCCGTGGCATAACGGGTGGGGAGAAATGGCCGTGATACCCGCGTTTGAGCACCATCGGGATCTTGTAACCATAGCGCTTGAGAAACTCTGGGGCCCAAGGGCCAAGGGCCACGACCACGTTTGACGCGGACAGCTTGCCTGTGTCGGTCATGATCTCCCAGCCAGCCCCGTTTTCACGCAGCGTGTTGGCATCACCTCTTTGAATGTCGCCCCCTCTTGCGACAAAGAGATCTGCGTATTTCTGGGTCAATCCGCCCGGATCAGAACAGGTCCAGGCCTGCTGCCAATGGATTGTGCCGGCGGGTGGGTCTTTGATCGCGGGTTCTTCGCGAGCATATTGAACACCATCAATGATGCGCGACACCACGCCATAGGTCCTTCCCAAACGCTCGGCACCTTTTATGGCGTTTTCAAACGCCTTCGGATCGGGAAAGACAAAGTTGAATCCGCTCCGCGCGATGATGTTATCTGCCCCAGCGGCCTCTATCCAAACGGCATGGTCATCGGTCGAGCGCGAGGTCAGCTGCGCATAGATCAATGAGACCTTTTGCAGACGCGCTGGGTGGGACGCCCGATAGTATCGCAACAGCGCTGGAGCCGCCGCCAGCGCCCCACCCAGAGACCAGGTGAGTTCATTGGTGACGCCAAGCCCCATGCGCAGCAAAGCCCCGAGGTCTCTGGGTAAGGCATGGGGTTCCGCGCATTCAGCCTGGATGATGCCCGCATTGCCATAGCTGGTTTCCTGACCCGGACCGGTGCGATCCACAATGACAACGGAGTGCCCTCTGGACTGCAACTCCAGCGCAGCTGTCACCCCGATGATACCGGCACCCAGGATGATGGATTCAGGCATGGCGCAGGGTTCCTGACTGCGCAATGTGGCGAATTGTGTTATCATGCATTGGCACAGAACACGCCTTATTGATCTTCAAATGCGTAGGGGCCCGCGTTGATTGCCGCTTGCATCTGGTCTTTTCCGCTTGGCGAATTTGGCCAAGGTGAATGGAGAAAGAGCACGCGCGCGCCATCGGCGTCAGTGGCCGCATAGAGATGACCCTGACTACTGTCGAAATAGGCGCAATCGCCTGTGTTCAACAGAACCGGTGGTTTGCCTTTAAGATGCACTGTGACCTTGCCTGACAGAACGTAGACGAACTCTTGCCCGACATGGCGAACATGATCGTCAAAGGTCATGTCTTCCAGCGGCTTGAGCGTACACAGGGCGGGCAACATCGCCTTGCCGAGCGCTTCGGTAAACAAGACCTCGTAAGTGTAGGTCTCATTTTCAAAGATCACATGGTCGCCGGGCCGGGAGACGAGGAAGCCACCATCCTCAAACCGTGCATCTGTATCCGAATGCAGCGCGGCCACTTCGACGCCTAGCGCGGCCGCAATCTTGGCCAGCCTGTCATATGTCGGCGACAACTGGCTGCGTTCGATCTTGGAAATGGTGGAAACCGCGACGCCTGACGCATCTGAAACATCTTGCAAAGTCATGCCTTTTTGCTTTCGCAGACCGCGAATGCGCTGACCCATCACCACGCCGAGCTGCGAGTCGTCCTTCATCGCCACGTCTCCCGTTTTGATCAACCATCAGACGGGAGGAAAAAAAGATCAACAAAATTTTCCTATAATAAAAATTTGTTGACAGATTTGGCTGCGCACCGCCACAATTGCGGGAAGTTCGACGTAAGACCGATGAAAAGCACTTATTCAAAAACGATAGACAGGGAGGAAAACACCATGGGATTTCTAAGAAAGCTGCTTGCAGCTGCGACTGCCTTTACCATTGGGACGACCGGAGCAGCCTTTGCTGACGATTGGAAACCGGATGGGCCACTGACTGTTCAGATCGGTTTTGGCGCTGGTGGCACGACCGATACGATGGGCCGTGTTCTGGTTGAGCAAATGCGCGCCCAAACCGGGTGGAACATCATTGCCGAAAACGTGACCGGCGGTGGTGGCATCGCGATGTTTACCGGTATTGCAAAGCGGCCAGCGTCAAATGACGTGGTTGGGCTCGGTGTGAACATGCCAATTTTGATCAATCTGGTGCGGCGCGGCGATGAGTTGGGTTTCGGCATCGACAGCTTCACTTATGTGGGCACGCTTGCGCATGGCCAGATGTCCCTTGTGTCGCGCGCGGACGCGCCGTTCTCGAATCTTGAAGAATTTATCGCTCATGCCAAAGCCAATCCCGGCACCACGATTGGATTTGACGCGCCGCCACAGCAGGCCTTGATCGCGGCTGTCGCAAAGGATGCGGGCCTTGATGTCAACATGGTCACAATGGAAAGTAGCGCAGATGCAGTGCGTTTCCTGCTGGGCAATAATGTTGACATGGCATTCTCTGCGGGAACCCACTTACCGTACCTGGAAACAGGGGAATTGCAGGTTCTGGGGACGTCAAACCGCGACCGTCTGGCCTATGCACCGGACGCAAAAAGCTTTGTGGACCTTGGCTACGATTACTACCTTGATCCCTACTACTTCCTGGCCATGCACAAGGACACCGATCCTGCTGCAGCCACTGCGATTTCGGCGGCATTCAGTGCTGCGCTGGAAACACCTGAAGTGCAGGAAATCGTCCAGAACGTGAACCAGACACCGCCCAAGAACCTCGGCCCTGATGGCACCGAACAGATGTTGCGCGACGGTCTGGTGGTCAGCCAATCGCTCTTTGGCGGCTAACCATCGTTTGGCAGCACGCCCTTAGGACCCTTGCCCACCCGTCGCTTTTAGGGTGGGCAGTAAGACGAGGACAAGAAAAGGAGTATTTGCGTCATGATCACCGACCGCCTAAGTGGCGCATTCTTCTTCCTGACCGGCCTCGCACTCTATTTCTACGTCATCCCCAATTACGTCGACCGCATCAACTACGGCGCATTGCACCCCGATACCGTGCCCAATGCGGTGTCTGTTCTACTGGCGATCTGCGGCGCGGGGTTGATTGTCAAACCAACGGGGCAGCATGCCCCCGACGGCGCGCTGGCTCTGCGTGCCGGATGCTTCATGGCCGTGCTGGTTGGTGCGATCTGGGTCATGTCAAAGCTCGGGTTCCTCTACACCGCATCCCCGCTGGCGCTGGTCCTGATGGTGATGATCGGTGAAAAGCGCCCGCTGTGGATTGGTATCGGGGTCGTTGCCGTCCCCTTCCTGATCTGGCTGGCTGTCGACATCGGCCTTGACCGCCCACTTCCATGAGGATGCCGCGATGGTAGATCTGTCAATAATCCTGGCTGGCCTGACAGATGCCCTGACGCTGAACAACTTGTTGTTTGTTTTTTGCGGTGTCGCACTTGGTCAATTCGTGGGTGCTATTCCGGGGATCGGCCCGATCATGGCCATGGCGATTGCCATTCCCTTCACATTTGGGCTCGACCCACTGTTGGCGATTGCCTTTCTTGTGGGCGTCAACAAGGGCGGCCTGGTGGGGGGCGCAATTCCGGCGGTATTGATCAACACACCGGGCACCCCGGACGCGGCAGCGACTGCGTTGGACGGTTATCCGCTAACGAAACAGGGCAAGCCGCTCAAGGCCACAAAGATGGCGTTGTTCTCGTCCATCTCCGGCGATACCGTCAGCGACATCGTCCTGATCACCGTCGCAGCACCGCTGGCCATTCTCGCCTTGCGGATGGGACCGGTTGAGATCATGGCCCTTATGATCCTGGCCTTTGCCGTCTTGTCCGGCCTTGTCGGCAACTCGATGCTCAAGGGGATGATCGCGGCCTGCATCGGCTTGCTGTTGGCCACAGTGGGTGCAGACCCCGAACATGCGACGCCGCGCATGATATTTGGGTATTATCAGCTTTATGACGGGCTGCCCCTTGCTTCGGTTGCGATCGGGATTCTTGCGATTTCCGAAATCTTGCGCCGCATGTCCCTTTCGCACGGCGCTGTTCGTGGCGCGATCGAAGTGCAAAAAAGCGATGACCCCAACAACAATCGGGTGACCTTTGCCGAATTTTGGGATTGCCGCTATACGCTTTTGCGCGGCAGCGTTATCGGTACGATTTTGGGCGCTTTGCCCGGGATCGGATCCACAGCCGCTGCTTTCATGTCCTACGCGATGGCCAAGGCCCGTTCAAAGAACCCGGAGAGTTTCGGCAAGGGCAACCTGCACGGGATCGCAGCCTCGGAATCGGCCAACTCGGCTGTGATGGGGGCCAATTTGATCCCGCTGCTGACGTTAGGGATCCCTGGTAGCGTTGGGGCCGCGCTGATTGTGAGCGCTTTCATGATCCATGGGATTCAACCCGGCCCCTTGCTGTTCCAAAATCAGGGCCGGCTGATTTATGGCCTGTTTGGCGCGATGATCATGGCGAATGTCGTCAACCTGTGCCTTGGGCAACTGGGCCTACGGCTTTGGATCAAGGTCGTCTCTGCACCGGAATCCTTGATCTTTTCTGCAGCTCTGCTGATGTGCATTGTCGGCGTGTCCATGGCGTCGGGTGGGCTGTTCGGAGTTGCGATCATGCTGCTGTTTGCGGCTTTGGGATACATCTTGGCGAGCCTTGGCTTTTCTTTGGTTATCCTGATCATCGCATTTTTCCTTGGCGAACAATTTGAACGCTCCCTGTCGCAAACCCTCGCCATCACCAGTGGCGACCTGACCCGTGTGATTGAGCATCCCGTCGCTGTTGCGTTGCTGGTGATGGCTGTCGCCGCGGTGATCTGGTTCATGGCCAAGGGGAAGGACAGTTTCGAAACCGGCGAAACATCTATCGAAGATTAGGCGCTTTCTGGGCACTTCGAATGCCACTTTTCCAGCGCGCTACAAACTCTCGGACCGAAGGGAACAAACTTAGATGGCCAAGAAAATTCTCTTCATCATGTGCGACCAGCTTCGGTACGACTATCTGGGCTGCACGGGTCACCCAAGTATCCGCACCACCAACATCGACGCACTTGCCGCACGTGGGGTCAGGTTTGACCGGACCTATGTGCAATCACCGATCTGTGGCCCCAGCCGGATGAGTTTTTATACCGGGCGTTATCCGCGTAGTCATGGATCACTGTGGAACGAGCATCCGCTTCGTGTTGGCGAAATGACGCTGGGCGATCACCTGCGCCCTCTTGGTGTCCGCTCGGTCCTGTGTGGAAAAACGCATATGACCGCTGACATCGAAGGCATGGAACGATTGGGGCTGGACCCGACGCAGGGCATTGGCGCGCTTGTCGCCGAATGCGGATTTGAGGTTTGGGACCGGCTTGATGGGGTTGTCCCCGACGGGGCAAAAAAACAACCCAGCCATTACAACACACATTTGAGCGCCCAAGGTTATGACGGGGCAAACCCCTGGCATTCCTGGGCAAACTCCGGGCGCAGTGAGGCAGGCGAACAACTGTCTGGTTGGCTGCTGAAACATGCCTCCGAACCTGCCGCTATCGCTGAAGAAGAATCCGAAACACCTTATGCCACCACGCGCGCCATTGAATTCATGGAGCAGGCAAGGGACGAAAGCTGGTGTCTACACCTGAGCTTTATCAAGCCCCATTGGCCCTACATCGTGCCCGCGCCCTATCACGACATGTACGGCGTGGACGACATTAAGCCGGTTAACCGGTCCGAAGCCGAACGCGACAATCCACACCCCTTGATGGCCGGGTATTTCGGCCATCGCTACAGCCAGGCCTTCAGCCGCGAGGACGTGCGAAATGCCGTCATTCCCGCCTACATGGGGCTGATCACCCAGATTGACGACCAGATTGGGCGGCTCATGAAATATCTGGAGGACAGCGGACAGTCAGAAGAAACGCTGATTGTTTTCACGTCTGATCACGGCGATTATCTGGGGGATCACTGGCTGGGTGAAAAGGAACTGTTTCACGACGCCGCAGCGCGCGTGCCCTTGATCATTGTTGACCCGTCTGCTGACGCCAACGCAACGCGCGGAACGGTCAATCACGACCTGACCGAAGCGATTGATCTCATCCCCACATTCGTGGACTTCTATGGCGGCACGGTCCCGGATCACATCCTGGAGGGACACTCGCTGTTGCCCGCCCTGCGCGGCACCACCCAAGCAAAACGCGACTATGTCGTGAGCGAATACGATTACTCCGCACGCCCGCATCTGCGTCACCTGAGCCCGGATGCCAAGAACTGCATGATGACCATGGTCTTTGATGGCCGCTGGAAATTCATATGGATCGAGGGCCACCGCCCGATGCTCTACGATTTGGAAAGCGACCCGGACGAGCTAACAGATTTGGGCGCGAACGATGCATACGCGCCGCAAATTGCGCTAATGACAGAGAAACTATTTGCCTGGACGCGCAAACAGCACAGCCGCGTTACGATTTCAGACAAGTCCATTGATACCGGCTTGTGTCAAGATGATGCGGAATTCGGCGTATACCTCGGGTTTTGGGATGAAGAAGAACTTGAGGCTTGGAAAGCCAAAGCCTCCGACAAGTCGAGGTAGTGTACCCACAACGTCCGGCTTTCCATCTTTGCGCAATTCTGCACCACCTGCGCCAACGGGTCCAAATAGGGCTATTTCCTAAGCGAGAAATGTTGCTCATCGTCGTGACTGAGAATTGGACAATGAGACCTTGTCCGCCATTGGTCCGAGGACAATCGGAGTGGCTGAATTGTGCTGCCGTGAAGGCATATCGCACGGCCGATATTGCAAATAGTCAATTGTTCCCATCTGTCGGCGCGCCGAAGGTTGGACAAGCTCTCTATTCCACGCACCACATCTTACCGCTGGAATGTTGGGTATCTACAGCGCTGTGAGGCCAAGAGCAGGATCATCCCCCAAGCCATTTGTCGGCAGGGCGCATGGCAGCTCTATCGAGCAGAACATGGATTTGGACTCGGTTCTGGTTCCGGCAGAAAAGATAGCGCCTGCTTTCGGATCGATTGCGGTCAGGTGGAAGACACGGGTTTGCTCGATTTTATCGATGCTGTTCCGTCAGAATTCCTGGATCCTGACGCCCACAGAGGGATGGTCTCAGCCTCCAAATTCTCCCAAGCTGAAGTGGACTTGGTGGCCATATTGGACCTGTCGCGGTTTGATGCCGCTCCTTTGATAGCATTTATTGCACCAAAGGAGACTATCTATGGGATTGAAACGGACGGACGAATTCCGCCAAGATGCAGTGCGGATCGCGCTAACCAGTGGGCTAATGCGCAAGCAGGTGGCGGATGATCTTGGCGTCGGGATGTCGACGCTGAACAAATGGATTACGGCGCACAGAGACACGG
>CANMPL010000024.1 GCA_947499715.1 uncultured Paracoccaceae bacterium | reverse complement strand
TGGGTGAGGTTCTTGATCTACCCGACATTGCCAATGAAGTGATCCACAATCTGTGCGAGCATCTCACGGCACTGCATAAACGGGTCCGTTGGTACGAAGATCGTGTAAAACAAGTCGCTAAAGAGGACGCGCGCGTTCGTCTTCTGCGTACGATCCCTGGCGTTGGCGCAGTGACGGCCTCTGCGATCATCGCCAGCATTGGAGATGGGCATCAGTTCCGCAATGGTCGGGAGTTCGCTGCCTGGCTGGGCCTGACGCCGGCGAATAAGTCCAGCGGCGGCAAGGAGAAGCTGGGACGGATCACCAAGATGGGCGACCAGTATTTACGATCGTTGCTCGTCGTCGGCATGACGTCATTGGTCCGACAAACACGGTCTCACCCCGAACGTGCCAGCAAGTGGCTGACATCACTGCTCGAGCGCAAACCTGCGCGCGTCGCAACAGTGGCCATGGCCAACAAGACCGCTCGGATCGTTTGGGCAGTCTTAACCCGCAACGAACCCTACACACCGCACACTGCCTAAAGGAGAAAGGAACAACGAGTTAGCAAGACCCGCGAGATGATGGTGCATAAGTCTGCCGCCAAAACCAAGACACTCCGCCGAATGTCCCGGGCGTCATAGCCCGCTAAGCTGTAAGGAACTTGGTGTGCGGAACCCATCAGGGCCAGCGGTCAAAGCCGCGCAAATAGGCCGGACACATGACTGCTTCTGACAAATGCACAAATCAGATCAAAAATGTCTTGCTATGCAGGAGCCATCCACACAAGTCGTTCGCTGCAGTTGCGAACTCCGGCCTCGTCGTACTCACAAATCGGGGAAAAAACCGCCTTTCCATCAATGGACTTGAACGTCCGCTCTCCGAACTCAAATTCTATCTTTGAAAGGCGATGGCGGAGAGACTATTGAAGCCGAATTAGTGATCCGTCCCAGACCTAAGTGGAGCTATTGTTCCAACCAAACCTACATTGGAGATAAGCGCCGCCCACGTCGGCACAATGTGCGGATGATGATCCAGCACAGCAACATGAGCGTTCAGTACGCTGGCGCTAGTCCATGGTTGTCGATAAGTCTGGACTGCCTTAAATCAGCTGCAACTCAGCTATCCCATGGACCATGTTGGTGCGTACTTCCATCCTCATGAATGAACCCATGGCGGCCAAAGAAATCACGCTGAGCTTGAATCATGTTCGCGGTGCCGCGCGCCGTTCGCATTGTATCAAAGTAGGACAAGCAGGATGAAAGTGCAGGAACCGGAAGGCCGTGCAGAGCTGATTGCGCAACAACGGTTCTAAGGGCCCCATGGTTCAGTTTCAGTTGCTCCGCAAAAAGGGGAGCGAACATCAAGTTGCGTTCCAAGTCTTCTGCCAATGCCAGCGACATATCACTGAGCATTGCGGATCGAATAATGCAGCCCGCGCGCCAGACTTTTGCAATTGCAGGCAAAGGGAGCGACCATTGGAATTCACGCGACGCGGCCGAGAGCAATGAGAAACCCTGCGCATAGCAGACGATCTTCCCTGCGATCATGGCCTTCTCCAACGCTTTCAGTGTGAGTGAACCATCCGCCAAAGTGTTTGGGGCCATTCCAAACAGCGCTTCCCCATCAGCACGAATGTCCCGTTTGGCCGACATATTCCGCGCGGCAACCGCTGCTTCAATGGCTGGTACAGGTGCGGCTAGATGATGCGCTTCAACCGCTGTCCAGCGGCCTGTGCCCTTTTGTTCCGCGGCGTCAACGATGGCATCGAGCAAGGCCTTTCCCGTCTTGGGATCGGTGGCCTTCGCAACTTCGCCCGAAATCTCAATCAGGTAGGACTGGAGTGCTCCTTTATTCCAGGTATCGAATGCGTCCGCGATTTCTGTTGTCGATAGGCCCATTCCGTCGCGCATGACACCATAGACTTCTGCGATCATCTGCATGTCGGCATATTCGATACCGTTGTGGACGGCCTTTACGAAGTGACCCGCACCGTCCGTGCCCATCCAGCCGGCACAAGGCTGACCATCATAGTCAGCGCTGATGGCTTCGAAAATGTGAGAAACCGTGTCCCAGGAACTCCTTGGGCCAGCAGCCATGATGGCAGGCCCATTTCGAGCTCCTTCTTCCCCACCGGACACGCCAATCCCCATAAATGGATTGTTTGCGATTGCCCGTTCTCGCGTCTCCCGGAAGTCGGAGTTGCCTGCGTCGATGATGACATCATCCCGATCAAGGAGTGGTCTCAATAGGGCCACCTGCTCGTCAACGGCTTCGCCTGCCGTGATGAGCAAGATGATGGCACGCGGCGGTTTCAAAGAGGCAATTAGCTCCTCGTGGGTTTCCGTTGTTGTTATGCTTGAAGCCAGTTCGCCAGCGTTAGCCTTGAAGGCATGCGTCACGGAGTTCTCGCAATTCCAGACGGCAACCTTGAAACCCTTCTCCGCTATGTTGAGCGAGAGTGCAGAGCCCATGGTCCCTAGGCCAATAAGGCCAATATCACAGTTTGACATCGTTCCCTCCCCGAAACAAAAAACCACGCCGGGCCGACAACGATAGCAGACGGCCACGGGTCGGAGCTCTGGCGTTGACCTCCCAGTTACATGCAAAAAGTCGGAACACTTGTTGAGCGACAATTGCCGCGCGTAAGGCCCTTAAGCTGGCACGCGCAGGATCAGAATGTCCTCCCAGCGGGTCGTTTTTCAAAAGACGCTTGCGGCAGGAGGCTCGCTGAACTGTATCTGTCTGTTTCTTGCGTGATTGATAGTGCTTCATGTCCGGAATAGTGCTCGTCGTTAGTCAAGGTAGCCGGACGCTGCGATCAAATCGGCAGTCGCACCGCTACACGCCATCGGGACGTCATAGACGACCGCGAGTCTACTTAGTGCTTTCACATCGACGTCGTGCGGATGCGGTGACAGGGGATCTGTGAAAAAGATCAACAGGTCGATGCCCTCTTCCGCAATCATTGCCCCAATTTGCTGATCACCGCCCAGAGGTCCGCTCTTCGTCACTTCAATGTCGAGCTGCAGGCATTCCTCATGAATGATCCCGCCTGTGGTTGCGGTGGAGAAAATTTTGTGGTGTTTCAGTTTGTCCTGATTGTTAAAGACCCAGGTCGCCAGAATGCGTTTTTTCTGGTCATGTGCGATGATCGCGATGTTCTTCTGCTCAACCTTAGGCACGGGCGACGCCCCCAACTTCATTTGCGTGTTGTGCCCTTGTCTTGATTTCTTGCCAGTCCTTGGCCCCGAGCTGCTCGGTCGGCGCGATCCAGGAGCCTCCCACGCACATTACATTTCGAAGTTCGAGATATTGGTTCGCAGTCTGTGGTGTAATGCCACCCGTTGGGCAGAACATGGCATTCGGAAGCGGGCCGGCCAGCGACTTTAAAACCGCTCGTCTACCGACAACCTCGGCCGGAAAAAACTTCAACGCTGTGTAGCCTTTTTCAAGAAGTGTCATCACTTCGCTTGCTGAAGCAGCTCCGGCTTCCTTCGCCGCCCGAACATCTTCCGGAGTTCGTATTGTGTCGGCTCCGACGATCGCACCTTCAACATTCGACATTCTAAAGATGACGTCCAAGCCGCTGTCAGTACGCAAGGTCACTTCAAGAACACGCAGCCCACCCCACAACAATACCCTCGCGAGTGGTTCGGCATCCTCAAGGTCGGCGACTTCAAAGAAAGGGATGACCGCGCACAAGCTGCAAACCTCGATAACAAGCTGACTCTTTGTCATGGAGCTTCCTTCACCGGATCTATTGGGTTCGTTGAAGCAACGACAACACGGCATCCCGCTTTGGGATCGAGGTTGCGGCGCCATGACCTTGTACCGAAAGTGCCGCAGCAGCCGCGGCGAATTTGGCGGCCTCAAATATATCTGCGCCTTTCACAAGTTCGGATAGTAACGCGCCGTCGAAGCAATCTCCTGCCCCACTCGCATCTACGGCAACGACATGCGGAGTTTCAACGTGACGAAGTTCGTCATTGTGCAAGACAAGAACACCGTCTTTTCCCATCGTCATCGCGACCAAAGATGGGCCCAAACTGGCAAAGTGGTGAACAATATCTTCGGGGGCTTCGATGCCGGTGAGGAGGCGTGCATCGTCCAGGCCTGGCAAAAGGATATCCACCTGTTTGATGGTCTCATGCGTCACCCGCTGCGCGGTTGCCAATGACCAAAGTCCCAAACGCAGATTTGGGTCGTAAGACACCTTCGCGCCGTGGCATCGTGCTTTTTCGATTGCAGCCTCTGTCGCGGCGCAGGCCGTACTGCTTATTGCCTGTGCTATCCCGGACAGATGCACGACGGAAACGTTCTCAAACGCAACGTCCTGCAGATCATCCGGGCGCATCATTGAGGCGGCCGATCCCGCCCGGCGGTAGTCAAAATAGTGTTCGCCGTTCTTGTGGGTGATTAGGTAGAGACCGGTTTGAGTGTCCGGTAGCGTCCTCACTAAGGTGTCGGCAACGCCTTCTTCACGCCAGAAGTCCCTTTCTTCCGTGCCGAGATGGGCATTACCAAGCTGGCTCAAAACCGCGGAGCGACTTCCTTGGCGGGCGGCCGCAACGGCTACGTTCGACACATCTCCACCGATCCCTGAGCGCCATTGTCCCGATGCGACATGGCTCAGCTCAAATAGTGGTTTTCCGAGGCAAACAATATCTACTGCTGCCACGCCGAAACTCGATCACATTTGCCCATAGGCGTCCCCCCAACAGAAGTAATTCTGTTTCATAAATTCAATGATTGCGCAATCATTTCCCTAGAGAATGCCCCCTTCAATGTCAACTGTTACAGATCGTCGGTCGCTTGTTTGATCCAGAAAACACAAGAAAAAGAGGGTCCACGATGTACCATGAGCTCGATTGCCGGACGAAATGCTCCGACTGATAGCGCAATCAGTTCTTCTTTAGCTCTTTATGAACTTCCGCACGAACTTCCCTTCTATTCAGCCCAAAAAGGTGGCCGAAGCATCAGCTTCGGCCATCTCTGTATCAGGGAGGAATCCTTTTTTGCTTTTATTTGGTCAGCCGGTCGGTTCGCTAGTAAATGGCGATCCCAGGGAACGCGACGAGCAAGCCAACTGCGATGATCTGCAGTCCGATGAATGGCAGCAAAGCACGGAAAATCTCGCCGAGACTGATGTCGGGTGGTGCGACACTCTTGAGATAGAACGCTGCGGGCCCGAAAGGGGGTGAGAGGAAGCTCACCTGCATGTTCATCGCGAAAAGCACCCCGAACCAAATCGGGTCAAAGCCAAGCGATGTTACAATCGGGACGAAAATCGGCATCGTCAGAAGTGCGATCCCAACCCAGTCGAGGAACATGCCCAGTACGAACAAGATCGCCATCATGAACAAGATCACAACGGTCGGGTTGTCTGAAATACCTGTGATAAGTCCTTGCACGAAGTTCACACCACCCATCAGGTTGAAGACCCCAACCAGCGCGGATGCACCGATACCGATCCAAACAATCATGCCCACTGTTGAAAGTGTCTGACGCGCAGCACCCATCATCAGTTTGAAAGTGAACTCCCCCCGGATCATGGTCGACAAGGTAACGCCAAGCACGCCTACGGCGGATGCCTCGGTAACACTCGCGATACCGCCATAGATCGAGCCGAGAACGAAGATGACGACCAGAACCGGCAGAATGAGACCTTTAAGCAAGCGCAGCTTTTCAGCGGTCGTGATTTCATCGGGTTCGGGGATCGGAGCCAAGGCTGGATTGCAGTAGGCACGAATGAGGATGTATGCGGCATACATGCCAGCGAGCATCAGGCCGGGAACGAATGCTGCGGTGAACAGATCGCCAATGGAGACGCTTGCTGTCAGGCCATAGATGATCAGAACAATAGACGGCGGAATCATCGTGCCAAGCGCACCACCCGCGCAGCAGACACCAATCGCCAGTTTTCGATCATAACCAAGCCGCAGCATCTGCGGCAGGGCGATCACCCCGAGAAGAACAACTTCGCCGCCGATGATGCCTGACATGGCCGCCAGGATGACCGCGACCAACAGCGTTTGAAGAGCAACACCGCCGCGCAGACGACCACCGATAAGGCGCATCGCGTCAAAGAGGTCGCGTGCAATTCCTGATCGGTCGAGGATGGCTGCCATCATCACGAACATCGGCACCGAGACAAACACAAAGGAGTTCACGAAGCTGAATATCCTGCTGAAGATCAGCGGGATGGCACTTGGCCCAAACCAGCCTAGGCAGAAGATCAAAGCAACAAGAAGTGTGACGAAGGCCAGCGGCATTCCTGTTAACAGGAGGAGCAGCAGAGCCGCGAACATCAAAAGGGTGGCAGTCTCAATGCCAAGAGCCTCTAGATCCGGTAATATTGCAATAAGTTCGTTCATTTTTTTCTAGCGTAGTTGATTGCGAGTATCGCAAATTGGATGCTCATGATGATCAGGGTCATGAACAAGAAAACCTTCAGGAGACCGGGAAACGGCGGGTTCCACGCCGAGCCGGATGTCTCAAACCGAAAATCGCCTGCAGGGGTCCAGATGGCTTTTTGAACCACAAGCCAGCCCGCCCAGGAAAACAACGCGGTTGCAAATGCACAGGCCAGTGAAATCGTGATGTCGAAGATCCGACGCAAGCGCGGTGTCAAATTATCATAGATCAGAACGACGCGAATGTGTCTGTCGGTCGAGGCGCCGTAAAGGCCGCCATAGACGAAGGTGATGGCCGTCAAGAAGATGACCGTTTCATGGGCCCATTGCGTCGGGGAATTGAACCCGTAGCGCATGACCACTTCAAAAATCAACGCAGCGGCCGAGAAGACAATCGCTATCGCGAATATCGAACCCAGTTTTGTGATCCCCCGGCCCAGAATGGCTGCCTCCGGGATCGCAGTGTGCCGTTTTTTGTCTTGTTCTTCTGTTTCGCTCATAGCGCTCCCCCCTTATGTTTCGGCCCGCCACTTTCATGGCGGGCCGGGCTTGAGTCTTATACTCTAGCCTTACTCGGCCAAAAGACCCTGCTCGGTGAGATAGCCTGTAAGAACGTCGTAGACGCGCTGTGCGTTCTCGGACTGACCAGCAACATCCACCCACTGCGACTTGGCAATCGCACGGAACCGGGCGCGCTCTGCAGCCGACCAGTTGTGAACGGTGATGTCCGGGTTTGCATTGGCTTCTGCAACAGCAACGGCGTCGCGCATTGCCAGCTGGCCTGTCATGTTGCGCGCGAAGTCACGAACAGACATTTCCAGAATGGCTTGGATGTCAGCGGGCATGCTGTCCCAGGTGCCTTTGTTGATGGAGACCTCAACAAGCGGCATGGAGTGGAAGCCTGGGTAAACTGGGTGGCCTGCCACATCGTGCATGCCCTGCTGGTGGTTGGTTGAGAACACGGTGTAATCAGCCGCGTCGATCACGCCTTTGTCCAGCGAGGTGAACACTTCCGAACCCGGCAGGTTCACCGGTGCTGCACCAGCCGCCTGGAACACGTTCTGCACCAGACCTTCAGGCGCACGCATTTTCAGACCCTGCAGGTCGTCAACACCATCCAGCGGCACTTTCGAGATGAAGGCTTCCAGACCAGGTGTCGTCGCGCCGATGAACTGCAGCCCGTAAGGGTTCAGCAATTCGTTCATCAGCTCTTTGCCGCCACCGTATTCGATGAAGTTCAGCATTTCCGACGGAGAACCGTAAGCACCGACAGGGTTGGCGATCAGGCCGAAGGCGGCGTCTTTACCGGTGAAGTAGGACGTGTCTGTGATGTGGCCGTCGATGATACCAGCCGAAACAGCGTCTTGCGTTTCGGTGTGCTGAACGATCGAGTTGACGGGCAGCATTTCGACAGTAACGCGACCGTTGGTCAGCGCTTCCACGCTTGCAGCCCATTCCTGCTTCAGTTCAAAGTTCGGGTTGCCCGAAGGGTCCGAAGATTGAAACCGCAGCGCGAAGTCTTGCGCATAAGCAGCGGATGCAGTCATGGCGGCCAAACCGACGGCTACCAGTGTCCTTGAAAGTTTCATTGAGTCTCTCCTCCTGTTGAGATTGTCGTGGTTACATTCACGCGAACGCGTCTGAGCTTTCGATTTCGCTCAGAACTTGTGCGACGGTCGCTTCGATGTTCCTTGTCGCATCTACCGTAATGTGCCGTTCATCTCCGCCCGGAGGCTCCAAGGCCGCAAGTTGGCCTTCAAGCATTTGGACGGGCATGAAGTGATCGCTTCGTTCCGCCATTCGTTCGCGGATCTTGCGTTCATCGGCCGACAGATAGACGAACACCGTATTTGGAATACGTTCGCGTAAGATATCCCGGTAAGACCGCTTGAGAGCCGAGCAGGCTGCAACAGCCGGCCTGTCTGGCCGCGCTCGACGAACTGCATTGACGCCAGCAGCGACGCCATGCAGCCAAGGAAAACGCATCGCATCCGTGAGCGGCTTGCCCTCACGCATAGCGCTTACATTTTCCTCTGAGTGAAAATCATCGGCGTCAAGAAACGACGCTGAAATCCGATCAGACATGAGCTGAGCCACGGTGGTTTTTCCAACCCCGCAGACGCCCATCACGATAAATGTTGTGTTTTGCGCAAGTGTCATTATGCGTCTTGTCCTCCCTGGATAGAGGCTAAATGATTGCGCAATCATTTTGCAAGAAGAAAAACGTTCTGCTATTTAGGCTAGCAAAACAAGGGGTTTATTCGATGCCGAAGCCAACTTTGGTTGATGTGGCAAAGGTCGCTGGCGTTAGCGCAATCACAGTATCAAGGGCTCTTCGGTCGCCGGATATGGTGTCTGATTCGCTCCGTGAGAAAGTACATGAGGCCGTACGGGAAACGGGTTACATGCCCAACAAATCCGCCTCTGCCCTGGCGTCCAACAGAACGCGCTCAGTGGTCGTGGTGATTCCATCAATCTCCAATAACGTGTTCACCGATGTTATGGCTGGTGTCGCAGAAGCGCTCGCGACAGCTCAACTGACGATGCAGATCGGTAACGCAGGATATGATCCCGAGGAAGAAGAACGGCTGTTGCGCTCGTTTCTCAACCCAGCACCGCATGGTGTGATCTTGGCCGGCGTTGAGCAGACACCTGAGACGCTCAAGATGCTTGAGAACGTCGACGTACCCGTTGTTCAGATCATGGACCTGGATGACAATCCAATTGGCAAAATTGTGGGTTTTTCAAATACCGATGCCGCAGAAGCAGGAACACGCCATCTCGTCGAGCAAGGGTATAAGCACATTGGATTTCTTGGCGCTCAGATGGACCCACGGTCACAACAGAGACTTGCAGGATTCAAACGTGCGCTCGAAAAGGCTGGCCAGTTCGACCCTAGATCAACGGCTACGACAAACCTTCCCTCTGACGTGCAAATGGGCGCCACCTTGCTCGGTAAGCTCGTGAGCCAGTATCCCGAGTGTGATGCCGTCTTTTGCAACAACGACGATCTTGCACTTGGCGCGCTTTTCGAATGCCACCGGCGCGGCATCAGAGTGCCCCTCGACTTTGGTATCTGCGGGTTCAACAACCTTGGCATTACAGGCGAGTGCTTTCCAAGCGTCACGACTGTTGAAACGCCGCGCAAAGAAATAGGTCGCCTTGCTGGCCAAATTCTGAGTGTCGATGCGAGCGAGGGCTACGACAAGACCATTGATCTTGGATATTCGCTGGTGCAGCGAGAAAGCACTACAAGATAGTAACGGGTTGAGTTCCTACAGGTATTGGTTTTCGAGGGCAATTGCTCCGTTACGGGCTTACTAGCTAATTTCGTTGAAAAACTCGGGGTTGATCGAGAGGTAAGTCGCTGATTCAATTCGTCCTGCAAGGGGGGATTTTGGGATGATGGGCCCGAGGCAGGAAGCACAAGCAGCGTTGTTCTATGAGTTCTCGCTGGAGGATCATGTTCCCCAAGAACATTTTTTGCGATCAATCGACCGGTTCGTCGATCTAAGCGACATTCGTCAGTATCTGACCGAATTCTACAGCCATACTGGTAGACCTTCTGTCCATCCAGAACTGCTGATCCGTATGTTGCTGGTGGGGTATTGCCTTGGAATCCGGTCCGAGCGGCGTTTGTGTGAAGAGGTGAATCTGAACCTCGCTTACCGCTGGTTCTGCCGTCTGGATTTAAGCGATCGCGTTTCCGACCACTCCACCTTCTCGCGGAACCGCCATGGGCGGTACCGCGAGAGCGAGTTGCTTCGGCATCTGTTTGAGACGACCTTGGCCGGCTGCATCGCTGAAGGTCTGGTCAGCGGCCAGCGCGTGGCCATTGATGCCCGCTTGATTGAGGCGGACGCGAACATACAGAACGCGACGCCGAAGGAAGATTGGGACGCGGCAAGCATCGATCCGACGGATGCGCCGAGGGCGGTTTGCGAGTGTCTCGACACGCTGGACGAGGCTGCGTTCGGCGCAGCCAGCGAGGTGCAGCCCAAGTTCACCTCGCATTCCGATCCGGCCTGCCCGTGGACCGCAGCACGCAAAGGGCCAGCATTCTTTAGCTATTTCGACAACTACCTGATCGATACGGATCACGGCGTGATCTTAGATGTTGAAGCCACCAGATCGATCCGGCAGGCCGAGGTTGGATCGACGAGGACCATGCTGAAACGGGTCAAAGCGAAGTTCGATCTGCATCCTGAACGCCTAATCGCTGACACTGCCGACGGTACTGGCCCATGTTGGGCTGGCTGGTCGAACGCAAGATCGCGCCGCACATTCCGGTCTTTGACAAGTCCGGTCGCAACGATGGCACCTGGACGCGGGCCGACTTCGAATGGAATGCCGAGAACGATTAATACGTCTGCCCTAAAGGGCACGCTCTCAAGCAGTTCCGGCGCAACTACTCCACCCCAAACCGCGGCCCAACCGGCAAAGGTACGGCGCGTTATCGCGCCTTGAAGGAAGTCTACCAGGTCTGCCCATCCAAAGCTAAGTGCTGCCCAAACGCTGAAGCCCGCAAGATCAGCCGCGAAGAAACTGAAGACGCCCGCCAGGCTGCCCGCGACATCGCCATGTCAATTGGCATTGAACATTGACCCCTCATCGGCGTGCAATTTTGACCCCCTTTGTGGTGAGCAGGCCCGGCGTTGCGTAGTCTTCATATAACGTAGCGGCGGCGGGCCTGCGGGGTTTTGGACCAGGCTTATGCGCGGTTTTTGAAGCGCCAGCTTTCGTTGCCGGTTTCGACAATTTCGCAATGGTGTGTGAGGCGATCGAGGAGCGCGGTGGTCATCTTTGCGTCACCGAAGACGCTGGGCCATTCTCCGAAGGCGAGATTGGTTGTGACGATGATTGAGGTTCTTTCGTAGAGCTTGCTGATCAGGTGGAACAGCAACTGACCACCGGTCTGCGCGAAGGGCAGATACCCAAGTTCATCGAGGATCAGGAAGTCGAGGCGCGAGATCAGATCGGCGGTGCGTCCCTGGCGTTCGGCTCTGGCTTCGGCGTCCAGTTTGTTCACCAGATCGACCACGTTGAAGAACCGGCCTCGCCGACCTTCTCGGATGCAGGCGCGGGCAATGCTGACGGCGAGATGGGTTTTGCCTGTACCGGTTCCGCCGATTAGAACCAATTTTATGAGGATGAAGGACGCAGCTAAGTCAGTCGGTATTCTTTCCATGCAGGAACCAACTAAGTCTCTGCTTTTGGCCATCCTTGCCTCAGCCCACGTTGGCTCTTGTGCGGGTTGCTGCCGTTAGTGCAAGTCGTAGCATACGACTATTTGGCTCCACACCCGTCATTAGGTCGGTTGCAGCAAGTTCGCACTATAGGTGTATGGGCAGCGCCAAGGACGGCCCCTACCTGACGTTGACCGGTCGTCGGGCATGCTGCAGTGCAGCTTCTCCAGAGCGGACTTTGCACGCTCTTTGGTAGAGGAAGCAGCTGTTTCAGCTTGTCATTTTGCTCAACAGGACAAGTACGTCGGACCGGAACAGGTACATCACGACTCCGATCAGCGCTGTAAGGGCAATCGCATTCCTCACTTTCATAGCCACCATCGTTTTCTCGACGGTATGAAGACGCTTGTTCATATCGTCTGACGCTGATTTTCGCGCGTTGGACTCCTCCAATAGCCGTTGGTTCAATTGATACAGCGAGTCAGACTCGGTCATGAGGGCGGATAGGCGTTCCGGCTCAATGGTATTACTACCCGGCTTCGTCTTGTGCTTCTCAGACGGATGATCGAGGCTAGCGCACCACATTAGGAAGACCGATTGCCCTCTTTCCAGCATCACTGGCGTAGGGCCTGAGTTAAAAACTGCAAAGGTCAGTTTTCCGTCCCACCCGGGATCGACGTGAAAGCCAGACACGTTGACCAAGCCCAACATCTTGAACGTCGCACGCATCGAAATGAATGCCATAGCGTCGGTCGGGATGCACACCTGTTCTTCGGTCATGATGAAAGCGAACTGCTGCGGAGGGATATTGAAGGCTTCACCGTTAGCAAGCCTTCGCTTCGTGACTTTATTAGCGTCTTCCAACTGCGGAGTGACAAAGATCTCCTCTCCAACTCGAAGACGAAGCGAATTGCAATCTACTACAGGCTGTTCCGATGATCCCTTGATCAGCTTGTGGGCCTTCTCCTCAAGAGTTTGACTACTCCAAAATGCCATACGCGCCTCCGTCCACTCGTTGTTTGTTTGATTTCTGTTCGTGCTTGCTCAACAGTAGCTACTAAACTACGCCCCGCGAGAACTGCCAAGCCCCCTAGAAGACAGGTAACGCCTGAAGAAATGCAAACAATTAAAAAATATCAAGTACTTGCGAGTAGCACAGACCACTTGAGCGATAGGGGCAGCGACTTGAGTTTGCCGCTTCTGGGTTTGTTTGGCGAGATTGGAAGCCTTCTAAGCGAGGCAAAGAAAAAGCAGCGTGACCCGGTGGCATACCTTGGATACGAGCGAACAGTTCTGGAGGAGTTCGGCGACGTTCTTTGGTACCTGGCGGCGGTAGCCACCCGTTCTGAAATCAATATCGCTGATCTTGCTCTCCAGATGGTGCCAACATCCCCCCAAAGCACGGGGGTGCAGAGTGACACAATTACCTTCGCCGACCTTCAAGAGCCTGACGCTCAAATAAGCTGGATTTCTCAGCCAACCGCCGAGTTTGAGCGTACATTGATCCGATTATCTGCCGAGGTCGGACTGCTGATGGTAGACTACGATGCTGGCCGCTTCGTCAAAAACCAACCTGCCTTGGTCGGTCGCTTGCTTTCTGTTCTGCGTGCGCTTTTGGAAGCTGCGGGAGACGCAGGTATCACGCTTGAAGCGGCCGCCGCAGGCAACTTGGCTAAGATCAAGGATCGCTGGCCCGACGAGAAGGTATTCCTAGCACCGTTTGATGATGGTTTCCCAGAACACGAACGTTTTGAGCGAAGAATGGTCTTCGAGGTAAAAGAGGTGCTTGAAGGAGACCTTCTCGTGTCTAGGCTCACGAAGGACGGCATCGCGATCGGGGATGTGCTGACTGATAATAGGCAGGATGACGACGACTACCGATTTCACGACGTTTTCCACATGGCATACGCTGCTGTCATGGGATGGTCGCCAACCTTAAGACGTCTTCTGAAGCGGAAAAGAAAAAGCGACCCGGTGATTGACGAGACCCAAGACGGTGCAAGGGCGGTCTTGATCGAAGAGGGCATTGCCACATGGATATTCAATCATGCCCAACGTCTTGAGTATTTTGAGAACCTGCACGCGTTGGATTACAGCATGCTCAAAAATGTTAGAGAATTCGTACAAGGCTATGAATCTGAAAACTGTCCTTTGTGGTGCTGGGAGGACGCTATCCTACAGGGCTACTCTGCATTTCGTCAGGTTAAAAAGCACCGCAGCGGCCGATTGATCGTCGACCTCGATAAACACACTCTTCAATACGAGCAGATAAAATGAACCAAGTAGCCACGTTTGTAGATGACCTCGCATCCATGGATATGCCGAATATCTTCAACCCATACGTTGACGTCTGCGACGAGCATGACCTGCCTGATGCTGACCAACTACGTCGGAAGAACTTGACCAATGTACTTAAAGCCGCGCTGGACCTGAACGTAAGAACCATTTGGATCGCACGCGACTTGGGCTATCGGGGCGGCAGGCGTACAGGACTCGCCCTGACAGATGAGGCGCACCTCGAACATCACGCGAAACTGCTTGGTGGCGCCGATATCGAACGAGCAACCCGTGGTCCGGCAATTGCAGAGAGAACTGCAACTGTGATTTGGCGGATGCTGGCTCGCCTAGGAGAGCCAGTTTTCCTTTGGAATGTCTTCCCATTTCACCCACACGAACCGCACGAACCCATGACTAACCGTTGTCATACGAGATCTGAGGGTCGTGCAACTGAATGGGTACTCAACACTCTTATCGATATCCTTGAGCCCGAGCATGTTTACACCATTGGTGGCGACGCTCGTCGCGGCTTAGACAAGATGGGCATTGAGACGATTTCGTTCCGACACCCCAGCTATGGAGGCCAAACTCAATTCATTTCGGAAGTCGAAGCCGCGTACAATCTAGAACAACCAACTAATCAACCGCCGAAAGCACCTATGCAGCTTTCTCTTTATGATCATCTGCACACGCCTTGATGAGTTCTCGCACAGCTGAACGACTAAAGTTTTGATCAAGGCATGCATGGGTGGATTGGATTGTTAAGGTTCCAACATCAAATCCTGTTTCCCTCGATATGAAGGCCAGCAGCCTGCCAAGCCCGATTAGATTACCTAGCGTGCGTTGGACGTAGTAGTGGTTCCGGTATACTGCCATCATGTGTAGTGACCCGTTCCGATCTGGCTTTAGTTCGATAAAACTCAAACACTGGCGGTTCATTTTCTTGCGGAGGTCTCGACGCGGATCGAATAGGGCGATTTCGGTTACATTTTCAAAGAACCTAGATTCGCCAGACTTCATGTCTCGGAGTGAGCTGATCACGTGAGAAAGTTGGTTGACTGTCGACTTCCCTTTTTTCCAGGCGACCATGCGCTCGAAGTATCGGCCCCATTCACCCTGGCGATGCATTCGACGTTCGAAGACCTCAAGATAGCGAGCGGTTAAGCCATCTATGCCGTCATTTCGATCTAGCGCTGCAGGGAAAATAGTATTTGAGACGGTTGAGATACCGCACTTTTCCTCACTCTTGAGAAACTCGTCAACCCGACTGATGACGTCCGATTCACCCGGAAGAAACGACACGGGGTCTTCGATATGCAGCATAAGCCCATGCAAATCTCCGATATCATTTAGTTTTTGGGCTGCTTCAACCCACGCGGAGACCAGCGTGGGGGCGGTTGGCATTGGGTGATACATCGTCAGATGCTCCTTGTTCTATGATAAATGCGTCAGCGAACCGTCGCGTCAAATAAGTCTCCGGGACCCAACTATGGCCGTCCCAACCCCAGTTTTGTCCCCATGAATTCCTAACAAGGAACATTTCGCTTCCACCAAGTCGCCCCGCACCGCAGAGCACCAGTGCATGGCCGCGCGCATGGTCAATGGGATCGGCATCGTCCGAAATAACGGCCTCTGATCCAACGAAAGATGTCGGTCGGAAAAATACGTCTGAGATAAAGATTGTTATCGGCACAGGCACGTTGCGTTTGAGTTCCCTTCGCCACTGGTCTGGGTCGTTCCCGCGCGCTCCAGAAGCACACTTCAGCAGCGAGGTCGGGTTCGCGGGCGGCTCCCAAGGTGCAGGATTCGCGTTGATACCTTGGTATGGCCAATGATCTTCGTCTGGTTGACCAGTCTGGAGAATAACTTCTCGCGACGAGCTTACAGTACTGCCTTGGTCTGCCCGTAGGCCGTCTTTTCGGTTCGACAGGTAATATAGCCACTCGGCACAGAGTGGCGCAGTGTGATTGTGAGCTACGCGATGCGCTGACGAAGCCGCGAAGGCCAAGCAGGTCGGCCTGCGGCCTTGATCCCGGACGGGTTCAAGTGAAGCCCTAAGATCGACAGAAATCTGGATCATTAACGAACACCGCCGTCCAGAAGCTGACGTTGTCGAAACAGGCCGATATCGTGCGTATAGACGGGTCTGTAATCAAAAGACCAACTTTTGGGGTCTTCTTCAGGCGACCATGGGCGTCTTTCCCAAAGCGTATATGTACCACTCAGCGGATTGTCCTGTCCCCGAGCCAAAACCCGTCTGACCGTCGGCGCACCGATAGTGTCTTCGGAAAATGCCTGACGACCGTCTTTCAAAATCGCAAAGCCTGCCGCCTGCAAATCCTCAAAGTTCCAAACGTAGCCTGCGTTACTATCTTCCCGCAGCTTTAGTACAAATAGATCATCACGCCCTGCCTCGATGACGCTACCTTCATCCCGTTCATCAAGCTCCCAAACATCAATGTTCTTGGTGCTTTCAAGCGGAAAATCCGGAACCAGGGCCCTCTTTAGCCTCGCAGGTTGGATGCCTGCCAACTGTCGCCGAACGTTTGGCGTAATGACTTTTCCACGCACCAAGGCATACAGGACGGCACTGTAGCTGACGCCCATTCGCAAAGCGGCCTGGTAGACGATATCCGGTTCTTCAAAGTGCCGGGACGTCCAATTGTGTCGCTCCATCTGAGTGCGCAACAACCAGTCCGGAAGCAAAAAGTAGGACGCAAACGCATCCGCCTCTTGCTCCTCTGGCGGCAAAGACACGTAGTCTCGCATGATGTCCGGCGAACGGCGCAAAATGCTATCATCATCAGCGTGTGGGTCATGCCCAAGAATGTGATGCCCAAGCTCATGCGCAGCTGTAAACCGCTGCTGCCCAAGAGGACGACGGGTAGTCAGAATTATTCCAGGTTGGCCCCCAGGACGCAGATATGCTCCCATCAAGGGTTCAAGTTCCTGAAACATCAGGGGAACATTTTCTCTTAGAATTGAGCCAAACACATCAACTCTGTGCGGACGGTTGCCTCCCTGATCGAGGCCAAGATCACGTTGCAGCCGCAAAGCAGCTCTCATGCCCTTAAGCACCGCCCCACGTGTACTAGGTTGTCTAGCCATCTTTAGGAGCTTGTGATTTCAAGCGCAAAAATTCTGCGAAGTTTGCCAACTCGGTGCGATCATTCTCGGACAGCTCACTCACTGTCCGCGCCAAAAAGCCTACATCATCCGCGACAGGTGCTTCTACCTCTCCAGCAAACCAGCCCATTGGCCGCTGATAGAGAGCGGCCAACTGCTTGATTTCTAAAGCGCCTACTCCTCTTTTACCTGCCTCCATTTCCGAAATCGCTGATCTTCTCACTCCGAGGTGCTTCGCAGCCTCCTCCTGCGTTACCCCGATATATTCGCGGGCTTGTTTGAGGCGCTTTCCCAATTCTATCGCTTCCAAATCAGGACCAGCAAAACCCATAGGTGTCCGTGCCATTATACGACCTCTCGCACTGTTGTTTGATTTGCTTCCCAGATTTCTTGGCAGCTCTGGACCACAGAACGAACCCAGCCGTCCACGTCGTCCAGGCCGCCCGCCGGCATTACATCATCTGGCAACTCAACAGCGATTTCTTCTTCAACCCGCAAAATGACCCTCACCATCACCAGCGAGTCTATCTCAGGTTCCCAGGTCTCACGTGGAGTCGGGCGGTCATTATTCGCAGCTGAAATCTCATCTCGGATCGCAGCTTCAAGGTCGCTTGCAGGAAACATAAGAAAACTCCATGTTCGCTTTTTCAGTCAATCATGTAACATATGTCTGATTTTCAGACAAGCCGTTTCCTTAACTCTTGATCGTCGAGCCGCCCGAAGGATTGGCGCCTTCCGTGCATGGCGGTCTCGACCTGCGATGTTCAAATGCAGTTTTTCCTGTCTCCTTTTTCGGCAGTTTCGCTGTGAAAGTCAGAAATACCAGGACAGGCCCTGATGTTTCGAATGTCGGCATAATGGGTCATCGAGCTGAAATTTGCATCCGCAGCGAATGACCGGAATCCGCCGATTCTGTGGAAAAACAACGCGTTGCTGGCGCAGAAAGTGGCGGCCTGAACGAGGCGCGCGTGCCTTTCTTGTCA
>CANMPL010000023.1 GCA_947499715.1 uncultured Paracoccaceae bacterium | reverse complement strand
TGGAAAAGCCCTGTCGCCTTCGAGCGAAAGGTGGCCTAAACGAGCACTTGGGGCGGCACGAAACCGTGACAGGTCCAAGCTGAACGTCAGATGGTTTGTGAGGTGTTGCTCACGGTTCGATCAGCGATCCATTTGTCGAGATCGGCGCGACGATAACGGATTGAGCGCGAGGAGACTTTGATGAAGTTCGGCCCGCCGCCGCGATGCCGCCAATCCTGCAAAGCGCGGACCGAATAACAGAGGATCGACGCAGCTTCGCGTTCGTCCACAGGTCGCGTTCGAGCGCAAAGTTTTTGCACGAGTTTATAGGGTGGCACAAGAGTGCGAGAGGTCCATATCGAGGTTGACCTAATGCAATGACAATGATCGAAAGCCTTCACCGAATTTCCGGCGAAGGCGTTCGATTTTGGATAGAAGTTTGCTCGGACCGGTCAGTATTTCATGTAGACCGTGCGCTTTTGCAGATAGCCTTCAATTCCATAGATACCGTCTTCGCCACCTACGCCGCTGAGTTTGTGGCCATTGTGATACCCCTGAATATAGCCGACGATTCCGGAATTCAGGAAAATGGTACCTGTTTCCAGCCGCTGAATCGCGTCCATGTAGACAGACGGGTTTGTGGTCCAAAGGTAGGCCGACAAACCATCCGGGCGGGCATTCGCTATTGACAGGGCCTCTTCGTAGTCAGCAACCCGAACTATGGGAAGAACCGGACCGAAGATCTCCTCTCGTACGGCGGTGGTATCGGCGGTTGCGTTGGTGAGAACGGTGGGTTGGTACCAGTTGCCGGACTTGAAATCATCCCCGTCGGGGCGATTGCCTCCGAGTGCCACAGTCGCGCCCTCTGCGACGCTGTCAGCGACAATCTTTTCAACCCTCTCCAGAGCACCTGACGTGGTTATCGGCCCCATACCGCCATTTGTCGCCGGATCGCCGAGTTTGATTTCGGCGGCACGTTTGAGAAGCTTTTCGGTGAATTCATCAGCTATTGCCTCTTCGACCAGAACGGTTTCATTGCAGATGCAGACTTGTCCAGCATTTGCAAAACGCGCAATGACTGCTGCTTCTACGGCCATGTCGATATCGGCGTCTTTTAGAACGATAAAGGGTGCGCTGCCGCCAAGTTCAAGCGAGAGTGCCGTGATGTTCTTTGCAGAGGCTTCGGCGATCATTTGGCCTGCACGAATGGACCCGGTACAAGTGATCAGTCGAACGATTGGGCTTTCGGTCAGTGGCGCGCCAACGTCCTTTCCGGTGCCAGTCAACATATTGATGACCCCTTTGGGCACGCCCGCTTCTTTCACGACACGGCAGAATTCCGAAGCTGTCACCGGGGTGGCCTCATGTGGCTTAATGATCATCGTGTTGCCGGTGACCAGCGCCGGGGCAACTTTTCGACCAATTAGTGCCAACGGATAATTGTAGGCACACAAGCCAAGCGTTACCCCGTATGGCACTTTGTATATGAAGAGTTGTTCACGCGGGTTGTCCGACGGAAAGATATCGCCGCGCAACCTGCGAGCGGCCTCGGCCGAGTAGGTCATGTAGCGGATCGTATCGGTGACCTCTCCTGCGGCCTCGGCGCGGCTTTTGCCTTGTTCCTTAACCAACAGTTCTTCGAATAGGTCGCGCTCCTTCTCAAGGCCAGCGGCGATGGCGTAGATGTGGTTTGCGCGTTCGATCGGGGGCAACAAGGCCCAGCTTCGCTGTGCGGTTTGCGAGCTCTCGAGTGCCCGGGCGACATCATCTGGCGTACAGGCGGGGACCTCGGCCCATTGTTCACCATTGGCCGGGTTGACCACTTTCATGCGGGCGCCGTCGGATGCCTCGATCCATTCGTTATCGATAAAGCTTCTGTAGAACATAGACTTGTCCTTTCCTTGAGGATCGCCGAAAGCAGCGGTTTCTTAGTTCAGTGCGACTGACCAACGCCGGCCATGTCGGCCAGCATCTTGTCTTTGTCGAAATTGGGATAGCGATACTCGGAAATCGACTGGCCCTGATAAAGCGTAATGACCCGGTCGGCGAGCATGATGACCTCGTCGATCTCGTAGGACAGGATCAGAATGCCGACGCCGCGTTCGGCAAGATCCTCGATGATACGATAGATATCGGCCTTGGCATGAACATCAATGCCTCGGGTCGGTTCCAGAAGGATCAGGAATTCCAGGTCCGAATCGAGCCAGCGAGAAAAACAGATCTTTTGCTTGTTGCCACCGGACAAGAAACGGATTTCCTGAGCGGGGGATTCGGTCTTTGTTGAAGTATCGGCAATCGCCTTTCCGACCACATTGTCGACGTAGCGGCTGTCGATAATTCCGCCCTTTACGGATTTCTCCAGGAAGGGCAGGGCGATGTTGTCCCGCACTGAAAGCTGGGGAAGAATGCCATTCTTGTCGCGGTTCTCGGTCACCAAACCCATTCCATCCTTCACGGATTTTGCGGGACCGCGACCAGGTTTGAGGACCTGTCCGCGATAGGTAATGCTGCCGTCGTACTCACCGTCGAGGCCAAAGATTGCCTTTGCCAGTTCCGGTGCGCCGCAACCACGCAGACCGGTGAGTACCATGATTTCACCACGATGAACGTCAAATGACATGTCACGGTAATCCTCGGACTTCGAAAGCGCCGAGACAGAAAGGATCACCTCACCCTTTGTTTCCTTGTGCGGTTTGATGAAGTTCTCCAACTCCTTGCCGGTCATTGTGCGGATCACGTGATCCTCGGTCGTCTCGGCGGTGCGCTCTGATAAGACGATCTTGCCGTCGCGCATGACCGTGACGTGTTCGGCTATCCCAAAGATCTCTGGCATATGATGCGAAATATAGATGATCGAAATGCCCTCGGCCTTCATGCGCTGGATAAACTCGAACAGACGTCCCTTGTCTTCTTCGGACAGGGCAGAGGTCGGCTCGTCCATCACAATGAGCCAACTATTCGACATCAATGCGCGGATGATCTCCACAATCTGCTTTTCGCCAGAGTTGAGTTCGCGCACGGGGCGGTTAGGGTCGAGATCAAGGCCAAAACGATCTAGTTCAAGCTTCACCCGGCGCGCCATCTCAGCTTTGTCTAGAAAAGGCGTATTTCCCTTTCGCAATTCGCGACCGAGAAAAATGTTACCGGCAACCGTCAGCTCATTGATCAGCGACAATTCCTGGTGGATCATCGAAATACCTGCTTCGCCTGCGTCCGCCGGAACGGCAATTTCGATCGGCTGACCATTCTTTTCGATCCTGCCTTCGTCCATTTGATAGACGCCGCCCAGAACTTTCATCAGGGTCGATTTTCCGGCACCATTGAGGCCGACCAGCGCATGCACTTCACCTGCGACACAGGAAAAGTCGACGTCATCGAGCGCTCTTGTCGCAAAGAAGCTCTTACCAATGCCTTTCATATCAATCCGGTTGTTCATGTCGCGCGACCCTTCTGTGTGAAAGTATCCAAAAGGACGACCCCAAGCAGGATGAGGCCCTTGATTAGGCTTTGAAGGAACGGGTTTGTGCCGGTCAGAACGAGCCCATTGATGATGATGCCATAGAGAAGGACGCCCAGGATCGTTCCCAACAATCTGCCGCGCCCTCCGGCAAGGGCGGTGCCTCCGAGGATCACGGCCGTAATGGCATCGAATTCCAGATAGAGACCTGTCCATGGTTGACCTGACGAGACCCGGCCGACGGTGATGATGGCGGATAGTCCAGCCAGAAAACCCGTCAGAATGTAGACCCAAATCAATGTGCGCTCGGGCCGGCGGCCCAACACAAAGGCCGTGTTGAAATTAGATCCGGTTGCATAGACTTCTCGCCCGAAGACGGTGCGATAAAGCACCACCGATAAGGCTATGAACACCATAGCTACAAATGGAATGACGACCGGAAGGTTACCCCAGCTGGTTCCACCGAGCCAAAGAAAAGCGCCATTGTCGACATTGATCGAGTCTGCGCCGTAAATGACCAGCGCGAGGCCTCGTGCAAGAGCAAATGTCGCCAGGGTGACCATGAAAGCCGAGAGTCGCAGCCGCCCGATGAAAAAGCCGTTCACCCAGCCGATGGCCATCCCTGCGAGCAGGGCCGCGACAAATCCGGCTGTTGCGCTTCCCGTTGTCGTTAGAGCAACGACGCCGACACCACCCGAGAACGCCACGTTGGAGCCGACACTTAGATCGATACCGCCGGTAAGCATGACAAAAGTCATGCCCATCGATACTAAGAACAGTACCGAGATCGACCGGAGCAGGATACCGAGATTGGTCAATGAGTAGAAATTCTCGTTCGCAATACCGAACCCGATTGACGCGGCGGCAATCAATCCAACCAGCACGGCGTATCGCAGCATCAGCCCATCAAGTTGGAGCTTTGGCGGTGTTGAAATCTGGGCTGTAGACATTTTGGGGCTCCTCCCTGGGTGTTCCGGCACCCACTATGGGTGCCGGAACAATTCGGACTTACATGACGGAGTCTGGGCCAAATTCGAGGAAGCCCTTTTCTGCAACCTCAAGAGCCTGATCTACATAGTAGACTTCCACATCCTCGGGGAATCCGTTGGCCAGAGCGGTCTGATGGTTTTCCTCGGTGAGCACGAGTGGCGTGAAAAAGTCGTAGACCTTCTCCAGCTCTTCACCCTTGTGAATGCGATAGGCCATCTGCACAAAGTTCCATCCTTCGCGCGTACCCGAGAGAAGAATATCGGCTTTTACATTGCCGCCTTCCATCTGCTGGATGATTGGAATATCGCCGTCGTATCCATAGAAATGTAGATCGTCGCGACCCGAATTGGTGGCCACCGCGATCGCCGGATACATGTAACCGTCTGTCACACCAGAAATAGCATCCAGATCGGGAAACTGTGTCAGCCAGTTCTCGGTAATAGACTGCGCCTTAACGGTATCCCAATCAGCGGGTTGTTCGGCCACAACTTCAATATTGTCGCAAGTCGCAATGCCTTCGAGGATACCCTCGCGCCGTGCTTCGCCAGAGGGGTTCCCCGCCTGACCCAGCATCACGCCGACCTTGTAGGGTTCGCCACCCGACAGTGCACACATCGCCATACCCTGATTGCGACCATTCACGACGTCGCCCAAAGTAAAGCTATAATCGGCGCTCTCCATTGGCGAATGCACGGCAATCCAGGTGATGCCTTCGGCCTGGGCCTTTGCGACCAGTGGTTCAAAGGCGTCGACATTGATCGCATTGACGAACATGACGTCCGGCTTTTCGTTGATGGTCACTTCTGCTTGCTGGATCATCTTTTCCAGTGAGCCTTCGGCCGAGAGCCAGCGGCCAGTAACAGTAAGGTCACTGAAGGCTTCGTCATAGGCTTCGATCGCGTCCTCGAAACCCGACAGCCAGGCGACATGATAGGGCGCGACGTGACCGTCATTGATGAAGACGATATCGAGTGTGCCTTCATCTGCCAATGCGGTGGTTCCCAACAGAGCACCCGCGGCAATTGCGCCGACACTTAGCTTTGAAAGATAGTTCATTGGTTCTTCCTCCATGTTTGAACCGAATTGCAGGACAACAAACTTGTCCTGTAGTAATTTGAATTCATTGCGCTTCCGCCTGACGTGATTGCCAAAGCCACCAGTTGACACCGAGTGCGGCCAGAATGACGGCCCCCTTGAAAACCTGGTGCCAGACATCCACGACATTCAGCAGATTCAGCGCATTATTGATGACGCCGATGAACAAGAGGCCCCAGAACGCGCCAGCGATTGTGCCGCGCCCGCCAAGGATAAGAGTTCCGCCGATAATGATGGCTGCGATGCCGTCCAGAAGCAGTCCATTGCCATCCAGACCGGGCTGCACGAAGCCCATGCGCGATGACAGGATGATCCCGGCAAACCCGCTGCAAAGTGCCGAAAACATGAAGATGCCTATCTTCACGCGGTCTACATTGATTCCGGCCAGCTTGGCGTTTTCCTCGCTATTGCCGATGGCAATCACATAGGCGCCCCAGCGGGTGTGGTTGTAGACCACGTATGCCAGGGCAAAGAGCCCGGCGAGGAACAAGAATGACCAGTAGACGCCAAGAAACTTCTCTGCACCCACGAAGCGGAAAAAGTCACCCATCAAGAAGATCTGCTGTCCGCGCGGAATGATCAGGCCCGACAGTCCTTGCGCCATGAAAAGCGTGGATAGCGTGACAATAAACGCGGGCAATTTGAGCTTGGCAACAAGCGCTCCATTGAAAAACCCAAGCGCCAATGAGCACACAATCACCGCGATGATGCCGAGCGCGACGCCGCCTGTGGCACCAAAGAGAACACCCAAAACGATGGCAAAGAGCACCGAGCCCATACCCATCGACAAATCGATATTGCCGGAAACGACGACAAAAAACTGGCCAAGCGCGATCAGCCCAATTGGCACGATCTGTCGCGAGATGGCCGACATGTTATCAATGCTGACAAATCGCGGGCTGATCAGAAAAAACACCAAGCATAATCCGATCGTCACAAAGACAATATTGTATTCCCGAAGAAGTTTCGCGGCGCCTGTCATGTCAAAGATCTCCCAGTACGAGGTCGGCGCAGCGGTCCCCAAGCATCATTGCTGGCGCGTTTGTATTTCCTGCCGGGATCTCGGGGACGGCCGACATGTCACATATTCTCAGGCCTTCGATGCCACGCACGCGCATGCGCGCGTCCAAAACGGCCATGTTGTCGCCGTCGGCGCCCATCTTGGCGGTTCCTGCAGGGTGGAAGTTGGTCTTGACCACGTTGCGACAATGTTCGGTAAGACCCTCGTCAGACATGTCCAAAGGCGCTACGACCTTGTCAATCTTGTCGGCCAAGGGACGTGTGTCCATCGTCTTGCGGAAGTACCGCAGCCCCTTGATCATTTCGTCCATATCGCGCGGATCAGCGAGAAAATTGGGGTTAATGAGTGGCATGTCCGCTGGATTGTTCGACGCAAGTCTTACGTCTCCGCGTGAGTGTGGTTTCAGCAGCACCATCTGGATTGAGACACCGTAGTCTTCGGGAATAGTCTTCAATTGCTCTTCATTGAGATACATGACCGGGATGCAGTACGCCTCGTGTGTCGGCTCTGCTTCAGGGTCGGTGGGGTTTATGAAACAAGCGGCTTCAAGCCCGGTCGTGGTGATCTTGCCGCGTCCTGTCAGTTTAAATTCAAGGCCGTTACGGATCATGTTCCACCCACGATCCTGCTTCCAGTAGCCGTAGGGCCCATTGGCCTTGGCAACGACCGAGACGTCCGGGTGATCCTGAAGGTTCTGCCCGACACCCGGCAGATCTTCGACGACTTTGATGCCATGCGATTTCAGGTGTTCCGCAGGCCCAAGCCCCGACAACATCAGAAGCTTTGGCGTAATGAGTGCGCCCGCCGACAGGATGACCTCTCCATCCGTGCGGACGGTGTGTTCGCTGCCGGACTTGTCTTTGTAGACAACGCCCACGGCGCGCCCGTTTTCGATCAGGATGCGTTGCACCTGTGATTGCAGGCGAATGGTCAGGTTGGGGTTGTTCTTCAACGGGTCAAGAAAGGCGTACGCCGCCGACACACGTTGGCCCTGATCATAGGTGAACTGAAAGTAGCCGACGCCGCGCTGTTTGTGGCCGTTGAAATCCGGGTTGAAAGGTTCGCCCTGCGCTTGCACAGCCTGGACAAACCAACGCGCCACATCGTCTACATGGCCAGGGTCGGAAACGATTAGTTTTCCGTCCGAACCATGGAGCTCATCATTAAACTTCTTGTTGCCTTCCAGCCGCTTGAAATGCGGCAAAATATCCGGCCAGTCCCAACTGATCGCATCGTTGTTGCCGCGCAGGATGTCGTTCCATTCCGAATAGTCGCTGGGACGGCCCCTGACATAGGCCTGCCCATTGACCGTCGAGCCTCCACCCAGCACGTTGCCCTGCGGAATCTTTGCTTTGCGCCCGTTCAATTGAGGCTGTGGAACTGAAAAATGGTCCTTGAAGAACTTCGATCCGTTGGAGAGGAGCTTGAATACACCGGGTGGCATATCCAGCAAGGGGTGCCGATGGTGGTGCCCGCCTTCGAGCAACAAGACCTTGCATTTTCCGTGCTCGACCAGCCGGGATGTCGCCACGCTGCCAGCGGAGCCGCCGCCAATCACTATATGGTCGAATGTTTCTGCCATTGTTGCAGTTCTCCCTAGCCGCTACTTGCGTTCTGGCCAGCTGAACCCCGGAGCAAGATCTTCCCGTACGCCTGCCCGGAAGCCATCATTTCGAGCGCATCTCCGGCGTCTTGCAACGCAAAGACCTTGGCCGTCAGGGCGTCGCAGTTGATGCCCCCGGACTCAATGAGTTGGACGGCCTCTTCGAATTCGCGGTTGAACTGAAACGATCCGACAAGCTCGATTTCCTTGAGCATGATCAGATGCAGCATCACTTCCGCAGCGCGCATCTGGATATTGCTGAGAATGGACACACGCCCCTTTTGACGAACGGCCTTAAGTGCCGTGTTGAACGCGGGGATCGCGCCACTCGCCTCAACAACAACGTCGAATTTCTTTTCGATAGTGGCGTCATCGAACCGACCGGCCACAAGGCCCGTTTCCGCTCCGGCCCTCAGCGCCACATCTACCGCTTGTGGGCGCAGATCCAACGCCGTCACATGAGCACCGCGGGCCGCTGCACCGGCAATAGCCAAAAGGCCCATCGGACCGCAGCCGGTGACAAGAACCTGCTGACCGGACGCCACGTTCGCCTTATTGAGGGCGTGCAACGCGCAGGCGAGCGGCTCCGCGAAGGTCAGGTGATGTGGGTCGACGTTGATATTGACCGGACGGCAGCAACGGGCCGGGTGGTCGATGATATCGCGAAAGAAGCCGTCCAGATGCGGCACTGTCGTGGCGGATCCGGGAAACTTCTTAGAGGTGCACAAGTTTTCTTCACCGCGCTTGCAAGCAGGGCATTTCTGGCAATTCATGATCGGATTCAGCGCAACCAACTGTCCGGTCTTCAGGCCGTGGCCATTGGCATCGACCACATACGCGCAGGCTTCGTGCCCTAGCGTGACCGGGTTCCGCAACTCAAAGCCGGCATTGGCGAAATGTGAAAAATAATGCAGGTCTGTCCCGCACAAGCTGGCGACTGCTAAGCGTAGACGGACATATCCGTCAGGTATGGTGCCAGATTCCGGTTGTGCGCTGTGGGAGACAGCTTTGGCGGCGGTCAGTTTCGTTGCAATGGCAGTCATGTGGCAATCCTTCAAAAACCGATGGCGTAGCCGCCATCGACGGGCAGGTTGACCCCGTTGACGTAAGCGGCCTGATCCGATGCGAGGTAGAAAATGCTGTCGGCAACGTTTTCGGGGCTGCCAAACTTGTGGCTTGGAATCCGGCCTTCAATCTTGTCGCGGCGCGCGGGGTCCTTTGCCAGAACGGCGCGGGTCATATCGGTGTCGATAAATCCGGGGCTGACAGCATTGCAGCGAATACCGAATTGCGCCGCATCCACCGCAACCGAGCGTGTCAGGCCCACAACAGCGGTCTTTGCTGTGACGTAGGCGGCGGCCGAGGGCAGGGCTATGATGCCACCCATCGAGGCCACATTGACAATCGCACCTCCTGTCTCGCGGTGCAGCGCAACATAGCGGCCACTTGCAGCAAACATCGCTTTGACGTTGATACTCAGCACGTTTTCGAGTTCGTCTGCGCTTACATCCCAGACAGGTTTCTTGAGATGCACACCGGCATTATTGACCAGCGCGCTGATCGGTCCTGCCGCTGCGTGTATGTTGCCGAGCCAGTCAGCGTTCTTGTCTGCGGCGATATCGCATTCATGAAAGACCGCACCCTGGCCAAGTTCGTCGAAATTCGCACGGCTGCGCGCCACCACGTGAACGGCATATCCGGCGTCCAGAAACCTGCGTGACTGGCTCAAACCGAGGCCTTTGTTGCCTCCGGTGATGACAACAACTGACATCAGACAGCTCCCTTTGAGTGATGGACGTAGAGTTTGTTCAATGATGCGAGGAAGGCATCGGATGCGATGTCCTTGCGAAAGAAGTCGGGCATGATCGCACAGACCTCATCGACGTAGTCCAGGAACCAAGGAGCTCGCGGGCGTGTCCAGGCGTTGTCGATTGTCCGAAAGCCACCTTCGAAGAACCCGGAAACCGCATCATTCGACTGTTGTTCCAACCAAGTATGACGGTTGGCGGGCTGGCCATTGTTATCCAGATAGATACCTGATTGGACCTCTTGCGAGGTGATCCATTGGGCGAATTGGATGGCCTCCTCGGGGTGCGCAGTCTTGGCGGAGACGCCAATTCCGGCACCACCGAGGATGGCCCGAGGGCGGGAGGCACCCTCGCTGATCGGCATGTCAAAGTATGAAATACGGTGAGTGCGAAACCCGGGCCGCGCGTAGTTGACATAACCGAAGAGACACGGAGAGCATGCGAAGTCATCCGTCTCACTCAACGTTTCCAGCACGTGGATCGGGTTCATGTCGACCTGGTCGTCCGGACCAAGGCGATAGAGCGCTTTGAGTACGTCGAGTGCATAAAGGCCGTTGTCGTCAGAGACAAATTGGGTTTGATCGGTGGGCATCTCTTCACCACCACGACCGGCCACTAGCGTCATGAACATGTCGAAGGCATCAACTGGCAATAAAGGTGTCAGCGCGCGAAAGCGATTGGCGTTTGGTTCCAGAAATTCTTCCCAAGTCTTAGGTAGCGTTGCGCCAAGATCCGGACGATATGCCGACATCTGGCAAGCGGCATCGACTGCATAAGCCCAATGGGTTTCATTCCAGACGTAGCTCTCTGCGGAGCCACCTAATGACGCTGCTGGGTCTTTTGGCGCGGGCAAAGGCAACAACGCACCGGTTTCGGCGATCTGTCCTACGTGCGGATGATCCAGAATGATGAAGTCGTACCGCTCTGCGAGTTCAAGAATTGGAGCGTCTGCAAAAGCTTGCAAAGACCGCTTGTCCCAAAAGAGCGGAATGCCGGCCGTCGCCTTGTAAGCCTCAGACGCGGCGGCGACAGGGTCATACCCTCGTGGGTGATCCCAAGTGATTCCTTTGAGCTGCATCGTCGCTCCTCCCGTTGACGGAAGCTACGCAAAGTTCGACTTTACTTGCAAGTATAAAAATAACTTTGAAATAAGAAAACGCCTGTGCTAGCGTCGTAGCGCGAAGGCCTGACGCACTTGCGCCGCCTTCATTGAATAGTCTGAGGAGGACAAAATGCCGAAATTCACTCGTAGGTCTTGTGGGGCGCTCGTCGCTGCGACCATCGCTCTCGCGCCGATGTTTGCCGCCGCGCAGGATTACACCTTTCGCCTGGCGCACGTGACGTCCGACAAGGAGCCGCTTCAGGCGGCCATGGAAGAGTTTGTTAAGAACGTGGAGGAGCGTAGCGAAGGCCGCGTCGCAATCCAGATTTTTGCAAATGCGCAGCTTGGCTCAAACCCCGAAGTCTTCGAGCAGGTGCGTGCCGGCGCTCCGATTATCACGATTTCCGACCCGGGCTATCTCAGTGACTTTGTCGCAGATTTCGGCGTGCTGGGGGGGCCGTACCTGATGGAAGACCCGCGCGACTTTCAAAAGATCGTCGACTCGGAGCTCTATGCTGACATGAAGGATCGTCTTCGGTCCGAATCGGGCCTTGAACTGCTATCGCTCAATTGGCTGTTTGGTTCGCGTCACATGTTGTCGGACAAGGCAATCAGCTCGCCCGACGATACTGCTGGAATGACATTCCGAACGCCACCAAACATCATGTGGGTTGAGACGTTCAACGCCATGGGCGCGCGTCCAACTCAGGTCGCTTGGGGAGAGGTCTACTCGGCTTTGTCCGCTGGCGTCGTGGACGGTGCCGAAGCGCCGCTCCCATCGATCTATGGTGCCAAGCTCCACGAAACCAAGAATACCATTTCGCTGACCGGCCATTTCAAAGGCTTCACTGGCCTGATGATCAATGCGGATGTGTTTGCGTCGCTGCCCGAGGATATACAGACGATCTTCAATGAAGAGGCTGACAATGCCGGCGCGTTCATGACGGATCTGATGCTCAACAGCGAGGAAGAGTGGATTGCAAAGCTTGAGGCCGAGGGCGTGACCTTTAATCGCGATGTCGATGTGGCCGCCTTCCAAGTGGCGACCCAGGACGTCTATACGAAGTTCCCCGATTGGTCAGAAGGTCTCTACGATCAAGTTCGCGGCATCTTGGACAACTGAGAACATTGAGATTCGGCCTGGCCCATGTGGCCAGGCCAGCCAGCGGGAGGAGAAAGTGAATGGACGTGATGAGCCAATGGATACGCCGGGTAGAGAACCTCGTTTCGTTCTCTGCGCTTTCGATATTGCTCTTCTCGGTACTTTGGGGCGTCCTGACACGTTATGTGACAGAGAAGCCTGCAGTTTGGACAACCGAGCTTTCGGGAATTCTATTTACTTGGGTCGTTTTTATCGGCGCGATGACGGCCTTTCGGGAGGGTCGGCATATTCGGGTTACACTCTTTGTCGATATCCTTCCTGACGCTGTTCAACTGGTCTTGCGGAAGGTCGGTGACTTGCTGGTTTTGGCATTCCTGGTTTATGCGACCTACCTAAGCTTCCTTATGATGCAGAAGGGGGCAAGTCGCCCCTCGCCGGTGCTCGATATTCCTTTCAGCTGGGTCTACCTTGCCACTTTGATCTGCTTTGTAGGCATGTCTATTGCGGCAGTGTTGCGCCTGATCGGCGTCATTGATGAACCCGCCGCACATTCATCCGAGGAAGTCCTATGACATTAGCCCCTGTCGTTATCCTTCTCTTGGGAATTGCCATAGGCATTCCGGTTGCGCTGGCGATCGGCATCGCGGCACTGTCATTCTTTCTGATTTCAGGGGCCATGCCGCCAGAGCTTTTCATTCAAAGGATTGTCGCGGTGACACATTCGTTTCCGCTCCTTGCTGTGCCACTGTTTGTGATGACCGGTGTTGTTATGAACTACGCCGGCATAACGAGCCGAATGATGGCCTTTGCCGAAGCGATGACCGGGCATTGGAAAGGCGGCCTCGCGCAGGTCAACGTACTTCTTTCGACGCTTCTCGGCGGGGTTTCCGGGTCGGCAAACGCAGACGCAGCCATGCAATCCAAAGTGCTGGTGCCGGAAATGACGAAGCGCGGCTATGACCCAGCCTTTTCGACCGCCGTCACCGCCTCATCCTCAATCATATCGGTCATTATTCCACCAGGCATTGGCCTGGTCCTCTACGGATTCATGGGGGACGTCTCGATCGGGCGCCTGTTCCTCGCGGGTATCATTCCCGGCGTCGCGATCTGCACGGCCATGATGCTTGCGGTCGCGATCCAATCGAGACGCCTAGGACTGCAACCAGCCTTTGAGAACCCACTTCCCTGGTCTGACCGGGGTCGCGCATTCGCGGGGGCATTCCTGGCCTTAATGGTCCCGGTCGGCATCGTTGGAGGTATTCGCTTCGGGTTCTTCACACCTACCGAAGCGGGCGCAATGGCGGTCCTGTTCTCTGTCATAGTCGGTCTGATTTACCGCGAACTTAAGCTCAAACATATCAGGCCAATTCTTGAGCAGACGATGCAGGCGACAGCCGTAATCCTCCTGATTATCTGTGCTGCGAGCGCATTCGGATTCTACATGACATGGGAACAGATCCCGACGCTTGTCGCCAATGCAATGCTGGCATTAACCGAGAACCCCATTCTGCTGCTCTTGCTGATCAACATACTGCTTATCATCGCTGGCATGTTCATTGAGGGTTCTGCAACAATCATCTTGCTCACGCCAATTCTCGTTCCGGTAATTCTCAAGGTCGGCATTGACCCGGTCCATTTCGGTATCGTGATGGTGTTCAACCTGACGGTTGCGGGCGTTACGCCCCCCTTGGGCACCCTGATGTTCACAACCTGCGCGATCACCGGAGTGTCGATCGCTAAGTTTATCAAGGCGTCGTTGCCATTCTATATCGTGCTTTTTGGCATGTTACTGGTATTGACGTTCATTCCACAGCTATCGCTGTGGCTACCGGACCTGAGTTTCAAGTGAGGCAAGAACAATGACGGACGAAACAGACGGTACAGTGCGTTTTGAGCAAACAGGCAACGTTGGCGAAATCATTCTGGATCGGCCGACTAAGCACAACGCGCTCACACCTCTGATGTATAAGCAAATCAACGAATGTTGTGCGCTGGCCAATGATGCCGCAGACGTTCACGTGGTTATTATTCGCGGCGCAGGAGAGAAGGCCTTTTGCGCAGGCTCGGACATCAAAGCTCTTGATGGCTATGAGGATTTTTGGGCCTGGCGCAATCGGCTTGACTACATTCCACCGATACTTCAGCTGCGCAAACCGAGCATTGCGGCTGTCAAAGGCTGGGCTCTTGGCGGTGGGCTGGAAATCGCGCTGGCCTGTGATTTGCGCGTGGTCGCGCGATCGGCGGTTTTCGCTGCCCCCGAAGTGCAACTTGGATGGAATGGGGCAGGGGGTGCTGCGCAACATCTGACACGCATGTGCGGCTATGGTCAGGCGATGAAGCTCCTTTTGACGGGGGAACGGTTCTCTGCAGAAGACGCGCATGGGATCGGAATGGTCGAGTGGCTGGTGGAACCAGAACAAGAGTTGGAAAAGGCGCGTGATGTCGCGGCCCAGATCGCTGGCCATTCCTCCGTTGCGACACAGGCTGTAAAGGCCGCCGTCCGGGGCGCGATGGACCTCACTGTGGAAAAAGGGCTTCGCAATGAGAACGAGCTCATGTCTCTTTGCTTTGCTAAGGTCGAGCTTGCCAAACTCAGAGCTGAAAAAGGAGGCACAGCGCAGTGAACAATAGTGACAGTGTGAATAGACCGGGCGAAAAGAAGAGCAAGTCATCGGTCCCGGCGGTCGAAAAGGCACTAGACGTCATCGAACTTCTGGCAGGGTCACCGAACGGCCTGACGATGAACGAGATCGTGGATTCGCTGGGTCGAACAATGGGTGAGATCTATCGTGTCGTCGTTTATCTGGCGGAACGTGATTTTCTCGTTCAGGATCTGGACACAGCGCGGTATTCGCTGACGTTGAAACTGTTTGAACTGTCTCATCGTCACGACCCGACCGAAAAATTGGTGCATGCGGCGCTTCCGCTTCTCGAGCGAATTGCCGCGAAGTCGAACCAGTCATGTCACCTCGGCGTGTTGAACCGTGCGAATATCTTGGTTCTCGCGTCTGTGTCCAGTCCTTCGCCTGCCGGTTACGCAGTCCGAACCGGCGCTATGTTTCCAGTGGATCAGACCAGCTCTGGCCATGTCATTCTGGCGTTTTCGCAGGAAAGCGAACAACAACGGTATCTGGCACGCCTTCCTTCACAAGACAGGCAACAGGTGAGCCAGCGATTTTCCCGCATCCGTCTTGCCGGGTTTGAAGACACGCAAAGCACCATGATTCACGGTGTCCGAAACCTTTGTGTGCCCGTCTTTGACACCCGCGGTGTCGTCGCAGCGATAACGTCAGGCTTTATCGGTCAAACCGATAGCAAGGCGACCGCCGAAGAAACGCTCCGCACCCTCCGCGGGGTCGCGATTGAGCTTTCGCAGACACTTGGCTTTCGGCTCGAACAGAGTGAATTCGAAGCCGCCCTGACGTCATAATAACAGGAACCTCTAAACCATGACTCCCAATGTTACCCTTCCGCTTACCGGTCTTCGGGTTCTGGATTTTTCGCAATTTCTGGCAGGCCCTGTTGCGGCGCTTCGTCTTTCTGACCTTGGCGCTGAGGTCATTAAAATAGAGAGGCCGGATGGCGGAGATCTATGCCGGTCGATGGTCGTCAACGATCAAAGGCTCGAAGGTGACAGCCTCGTCTTTCACACTTTCAATCGCGGCAAGAAAAGTGTGGCTGCCGACCTCAAAAACGTAGAGGACCTTGAGGCCGTAGTCGCGCTGGTCAAGTCAGCTGACGTTTTGATCCATAACTTCAGGCCCGGCGTGATGGAGCGGATTGGGCTGGGCTATGAAGCTATGACCGAGATCAATCCAAGATTGGTCTACGGCGCTGTTTCGGGATATGGCACGACAGGGCCTTGGGCAGGGAAGCCTGGGCAAGATCTGCTGGTCCAATCTCTTTCGGGTATTGCTTGGCTAAACGGTGACGCTGCAAATGGCCCCACGCCAACGGGCTTTGCAATGCTCGATGTGGCAACGGCCGGAAATCTGGTGCAAGGCATTCTGGCCTGTCTCTTGCGCCGAGGCACAACTGGCGAAGGAGGATTGGTTGAGGTGAACCTGTTGTCGGCGGCCATCGATATGACATTTGAACAATTCACGTGTTTCCTCAATGACGATCTGAGACAGCCCAAACGGCACACCATCGGCAACGCCAATCCGTATCAGCCCGCGCCATACGGTGTTTATCAGACTTCTGATGGATATCTGGCTTTTGCCATGACGCCGCTGACCAAAGTCGCGGAACTTCTTGGTGAAGATAAAATCGCGACATATACGCAGGATCAGGCCTTCACTCATCTGGACGAGATAAAACAAATTGTCGCACAGGTCATTGCGACACAGACGACCCAGCACTGGATCGATATCTTGGAAGCGGCAGGTGTTTGGTGCGCGCCCGTTCTTGACTGGCCAACCTTCGTGCAAAGTGATGGGTTCAAAGCCCTCGATCAAATGCAGAATATTGCCTCTGCTTCAGGTGAGACGGCGATCACGACCAAATGCCCGATCCGCATAGATGGGCACCTCCCGACATCATCAAAAGGAGCTCCGCTTCTGGGGGCGGATACTGCCGATTACCTGACCAAAGCGTGCTAGCGCATGGAAGCTCCGCTCAAAGGTATCCTCGTCGTTGATTTCAGTCAGTTCTTGGCAGGTCCCTTCGCATCGCTTCGGCTACAGGATCTAGGAGCGCGCGTGATCAAGGTCGAGAACCCGTCTGGTGGAGACCTTTGCCGCTCTCTCTACCTGTCCCAAACAGCGATCGATGGCGGGGACTCGACGCTGTTTCATGCAATCAATCGAGGCAAAGAGAGCATTGCGCTGGACCTCAAGCAGCCAGAAGGCCTTGCTGCGGCGCGAAAGCTGGCCAGCCAGGCAGACATCGTTTTGCAGAATTTTCGACCGGGTGTGATCGAGCGGCTTGGCTTGGATTATGAGTCCGTGCGCGCCACAAACCCAACGGTGGTATATGGCTCGGTCTCGGGCTATGGCGCGGATGGCCCGTGGAGCGATCTACCTGGCCAGGACTTGCTCGCGCAAGCACGCTCGGGCCTGATGTGGCTAAGCGGGAACAATGATTCAGGGCCGGTACCGGTTGGCATCCCACTCGCGGATATACTTGCAGGTGCAACATTGGCCCATGGTCTATTGGCCGGACTTTACGCCAAGGCTACGCGAAACATTGGCACTCACATCGAAACGAGTTTGCTTGAATGCCTTGTCGACGCACAGTTCGAGTTTTTGACAACCTATCTCAATAGTGGAGAGCAGCACCCCGAGCGCGCGGCTCATGGCTCTGCGCATGTCTACCTCGGCGCGCCTTACGGCTTGTATGAAACGGCTCAGGGGCAGCTGGCCTTGGCAATGACGCCAATGGAAAGATTGGCGGACAAACTCGATCTGCCAGAGTTGAGACGCTTCTCTGATGCAAACGGATCAGGATTTTCGAATCGTGAGGAAATAAGAAATCTTATTTCACAGAAGCTTATCACACGTGACGCACGTAGTTGGGAGGCAGAGCTTTCTGAAGCTGGAATATGGTGCGCACGTGTTTTGCGTTGGAGTGAGTTAATCAACTCAAAGACTTTCCAGATGCTAGACATAATTTCGAGCGTTTCTGCGACGCTCGACATGCCGGTCAAACTTCTGCGACCACCTTTGCGATTAGACGGCAATCGTTCAGACGTTACCGGACTTGGACCACGGCTCAATGAGCACTGGTCCCGCGTCAAAAGTGATTTTGATCTGACTTGAGATGGGCTGCCTGAAAGAACGAGAATAGGCAAGACCTGGCGGATGCGGAGTTAAGAGCCGATTGTAGATATGTACGGACTCTCGGGACACTTCCTGTAAATTCCCCGATTTGGGGTGGAGGAAGATTTCATGACGAACGAAGAACGCGACATTCAACGCAAGCTTAGGGTTCTCCAGCACGCCGAGAAGATCGGCAATACTCGCAAAGCGTGCCGGTATTTCGGGATTGGAAGATCCAGCTTTTATCGATGGAGGGATGCCTATCAAAAGCATGGTGAAGCCGGCCTGAAGAATGCCAAATCAATCCCGAAGAATGAACCGCGCCGGGTTTGCCGGGGGCTGTTTTGTCTTAGTTACGCGGCCAAGTATGATCTTTCCAGAGCTGCGTAGA
>CANMPL010000022.1 GCA_947499715.1 uncultured Paracoccaceae bacterium | reverse complement strand
TCTCATAAGCAGATTTTGACACCTGCACTATGGCGCATTGCGACGCCGGTTGAAGCAGGAGCCATCCACCCCATCAGTTTTCGGCATACATCCATCAGGCTCTGGTCTAGTCATTTCGAGAATTTGCAGGCAGGTCTGCTAAAATGGAACAAGAGCAGATATGAAAGCTACTTAGGATTGGTGACTTGTGTGTGGTTTGCGTTCAGGTGGACAAGTGATGGGTTGGCTTGCACCCCAGAAAGATCAGGTAAGGCAGTGCCCTGTATGCAATCAGCGTCAAGTCGAATTCATAGTGATTAATTTGCTCAGCTTCAGACGCTTTTTGCCGCCCTTCTTGGCGGAGCAATAAAAACACGACATGGATATAATTTGATGGAGCTGTTTGTAGTCTTGCAGCGCTGCAGATCATCGAGTCATCAGCGTGCTGAGCAAATGTTAGGGCTCAAGCAGTGCGGGTTTTAGTATCGCTCGCTAATTTTTGTTATGATTTTCCCAAGACTGCGGGCGCATGCACACAAGTCCATCACTTTTTGCTCCGGGCTACTTAATCCTTAGACCAACAAATGGGGACACCTTTGCCAGCCGGCCGACATTCCATATTACGGAATTCTTGATCTGGCCCAACCGGCAACATTGCAACCAAGAAGGTCGAGATAGAAATAACAGCCACAAGGCACATGCCGAACCAAATCGTCCGTGACGTTTCCATCTGGTCAGTCCGGTGAGCCACGCAAACTGTGTCGAAGGTTGATGACAAGAAACCCAAGAGTCAAAGCGGTCAAAAAAAGCCATGTTACCGTTTGATCGGCGGATTGAATCGGAGCGATATCTTCTGCGTGATGCGCCATTAAGGGATTGGCAAACAGAGAAAAAATGGTGGTGATGAGGTACTTCATAGTTAGTCCTTTTGAGTAGCAGGATGGGATTGCAGAAAATTGCGTAAATCTTCGACATGTTTGACGTTCAACGAGACGTAGATCAGGCCCATATTCGTGCGCTCTGTCACCATTGGACCCGGATACGGCAAATAACTGAGTTCTTGTGATCCAAAAGACGGCGATGCTGTACCAACCTGCCATTCAGTCGTCAGGGTCACATCCACGAGCTTCATGGTCGGGCCACCTAGCGGGTCCGCCATTTCCAATGGAACGCCCGCAATGCGCAGGTAGGACATCTTATCTTTTGCGTCGAGGAAGCCTTCGATGAATTGCGTGGTCAGCACTTTGAGTTCTTCGGCACGATCCGCATCAGGCATATGACTGTGCAGATGGTCCCCATCATGAGAATGATTGTGACCGATATGGCCAATGTGGCCGTTCACGATATCATGTGGCATTGGACCAGCGCTTTCCTTCGAATTCGCCGTGTGGAATGGTCACAGGCTTGTCCATGTGCCGCTTATGCGCGCCCATTTTCCCAGATGACACCAGTGATCCAAGCACATCCACGATCACCCGTGTCCCCATCAGCGCCGTGATTTCAGATTGATCGTAGGGTGGTGCAACCTCAACCAGTTCCATGCCACAGATACCTTCGGCAGCGACCTTAGACACCAAAGCCAAAGCCTCACGTGGCAAGAAGCCACCGGGTTCGGGCCAGCCTGTGCCGGGTACAAAGCCACAATCGATGCTGTCGATGTCAAAGGACAGATAGACCATGTCGACCCCATCCCACGCCATTTCCAGTGCCATCTCGACAGTTTTGTCGATGCCCATCTTCTCCATATCGCCCATGGTGATGATGTTTGTTTCACGTTCGCGCGCGACCTTTACGGCGTCTCGCGGGACCTGCCAGCCCCCGATGCCAATCTGGACAAGGTTCTTAGCGGGCACGTTGTCCATGTTCGTCGCATGGAACCACGGTGTCGTGTGCATTCGCTCATCAAGGTCTTTTTCCTGAATATCGGCATGGCGGTCAAAGTGGATAATGCCAATTTTCTTAGATGTGCATTCGGCGATGCCGCGCACGCATGGAAAACCAATGGAATGGTCACCACCGATCATGATCGGCAGAGACCCAGAGGAGGCAACATGGCTGACGCCACGGGTGATTTGGTCGAAGGTCTTCTCAATATTGGCCGGAATCGTGAAAACGTCGCCCGCGTCGCATAGAGTCATCTGTTCACGCAAATCAACGGCCAATTCATAGTTATACGGAGTATAAAGGGCACTGATTTTGCGCAAACCCTGTGGCCCAAAACGGGTCCCCGCGCGGTAGGTCGTGCCGCCATCAAAGGGAATACCAAGAACCGTCGCATCATAGTCGCCAACTTCGGTGACGTCTTCTGCGTAAGGGGCTTTCAGGAACGTGTTTATCCCTGCGTAATGGGGCAACTCACCGCGCGCAAAGGTCGGGATGGATTTATCTTCAATACTATCAGAGCCTGTAAGGCCCATCCGCAGCGCCCATTTTTTTTCCTGATCCCAACCTGTTTCCGGTAGCCCCTCTTCAGCCTGCATTGCTTTCCAACCGCGCAACTTCGTCAGATCGGGGTGGTGAAAGCGTGCATCAACGAGATGCTGGTCGCGTGGGTGATGGGAGCGCGTCCGATCAGTTGGCCTGTAAAACATGGGTGTCCTCCTTGAGTTTTTGGAAAGGGATGCCGCCATCGCGGGCATCAAAGTCGTATGTAATTGTCGCGCCGTAAGCGTTCGGGTCATGGGGGTCCCAGCGCGGCTTGTCGAAGACCAAAACACGCTCTCCTAGCTTGAAGGCCTCTTCAAGATCATGGGTGACCATAAAGATCGTCATGCCAATTTCGGCACGTAGTTCGGTCAGGAAATCATGCATCGAAAGACGGGTGCCGGGATCGAGCGCGCCAAAGGGTTCGTCGAGTAAGAGAATGCGGGGGCGTGCCGCAAGGGCTTGGCCAATGGCCAGTCGTTGCTGCATTCCCCCTGACAGGGTTGCCGGATATTGATCCGCCACATGATCTAAACCGCAACGGGCAAGGGTCGTATCGGCACGGGATTGCGCCTTTTTGCGGTCTTGGCCAAAGAAGCGCCCCCACGGACGTCGGAAGCTTTCACCAGCAACAATGTTTTCACGCACTGTGAGGTGCGGAAAGACGGAATAGCGTTGAAACACCACACCGCGATCAAGGCCTGGCTCTGTCGCTGGTGGGGCACCCGCAATTGTGACCTGCCCACGCGTCGGGCGTTCCTGTGCAAGCAACAGTCGCAAAAACGTCGATTTTCCGCAACCAGACGCACCCACGATGGAAATGAATTCACCTTCATCGACCGATAGATTCACCCGTTCAATGATTGGGCGACGGCCATAGCTTTGAAAGACATTATCGACAGTAACAAAACTCATAGCCCCTCCTCCGCCCACGGGAAAAAGTGGCGCGAGATCCAGCGCAAGGCCCAGTCAATCAGAAAAGCAAGGATGGTAATCCAGATCACATAAGTCAGGATGACATCCATCGCGAGATACCGCCGCACTAGGAAGATTCGGTAACCAAGCCCAAGGTCGGATGCGATCGCTTCTGCTGCAATCAAGAACAACCACGCCGGACCAAGCGACAAACGTACCGACTGTATGAGGCGCGGCATGACCTGCGGCAGCGCGACACGGATCGCGATAACCCAACTTGAAGCACCCAAGGTTTGGGCTTTGACAAGCAGTTCCTCTGGGACTTCAAGCACCCTTTGGCTTAGGTCCCGGATCAGAAAGGGAAGCGTGCCAATGACGATAAGAACGACCTTTGAAAGTTCACCAAGCCCGAACACAATGAATAGGATTGGCAGCAAGGCCAGTGGCGGGATCATCGATAAGACAGCAACAAACTGCGCCAGCAACCGACGGGCCACGGGCAAAAGCCCAATCAACAAACCAAACAACAAGCCAACAAAGGCTGAAATGCTGATCCCAATGCCAAGTCGTTTCAGACTGGCCCAGGTATCATGCCAGAACAAGATCCGCCCTGTCCTCCTGTCACCTTCGCTGATCAGCCGCATCGCCGTGTCCCACACCTTTTCTGGTGCGGGCAACAGCTTGTCCTGCGGGTTCTCTGCCAACCTGATTTCGGATCCGATTGCATAGGCCACAAAGACCAAGACAAAGGGCACAAGCGTCAGAAACACCGCAAGTGGTCGACTGGGTTTAATGTTGATGAGGCGCATAATAGTCGCCCGCTGCAAGTCATCCTACAGCGGGCCTTTCCTTCAGAGCGCGCCGTCGGCGGCCAGCTGCATGTAGGTTGTGTCAAAGCGGAATGTCACATTCGCCTCATCACCGGTCACACTGCCGTCGGGATATTCAACCCCGATGAAATCAGCAGAGGGTGCGCCTTCTCCAAGAATACCCTTGTCGAACAAGAACTCTGCCACGTTGACCATTGTTGTCGGCAATTCCGCACCAGAGGTGAATGCCACAGCCTCTTCTGGTGTGAAGAACAATTCAGTAGCGGCAAGCTGCGCTTTGTAGCCGTCAAGATCGGTTCCCGAGGCTTCTGCCATTGCGGTCAGCACCTCTTCGTCACCCGCCGCCATCAATGACATAACCTCGTACCATGCCCCGACAAGCGCCTTACCAAAATCAGGGTTGGCCGCGAGCGTATCAGTGTTCACAACCATCAAATCGATGATTTCCCCGGATATGTCGGAACTGTCGAACAAGTTTGTTGCATTTGGATCGTTGAGAATTTCGGACACGATCGGGTTCCATGTGACAACCGCCTGAACGTCATCCGTGGCAAAGGCCGCGATCATGTCGGCGTCAGATGTATTGATGACGCCGCCCAGATCAGCCTCTGACAGGCCAACACTATCCAACCCGCGTGCCAGCAGGTAATGCGACACCGACAGTTCAACCAGGTTCACGGGCATCCCCGCTAACGACGCCAAGTCACCTTCACCTTTGATAATCACCGCGTCATTACCATTAGAATAGTCACCAACGATAAGCGCCGTGGTGTCAACGCCACCGCCCGACGGAATAGACAGCGTGTCCATGTTGGTGGCAGATACACCGTCAAATTGACCTGCCGTATATTGGTTGATGGATTCGACGTAGTCGTTGATCTGCACGATCTCGACGTCGATGCCATAATTGTCGGCCCATTTGTCCATGATGCCGCTGTCTTCAAGGTAGCCCCAAGGCATCCAGCCTACATAAATCGACCAAGCAACCTTAAATTCTGTGCGTTCTTGTGCGAAAGCAGCCGTATGCATGCCAGATGACATCATAATCGCCAGCGTAGTGAGGGTGGTTAGTTTTTTCATCTTTGGTCTCCATCAATTAACCGAAATGGAATGACCGCTTGGGTGGCAACGTGAAACGCGGGTCAAACCTGCGCAGTAGCCTCCCGGGATTTTGCCCCGCCGTGTACCGATCCACCTGTGGGTAGACGGCGATAACTCTTGGACCTGACCCCAGTCTTTGGGCGGAACCCTAGTTATCCTGCATGGTTAGATCAGCATTGTTGCTCGGTTGAGGCAATGTTGGCTGCATAAGCGGAGAGTTAGAAATGGCTTTTTGCCCAAAAATATCGCACAAAAGCGCATGCATGCATTAGAATTACGCCGGCGACGAGGCGTGGGCTACGCCAACAGCACTTTTTCTTATTACTCGGAGAGAATATCCTCGCCTTCAGCGGACGGCTTGCAAAAAAGCGGCCATTGGTGCGGATACAGCGAAAGTCAGCAAAGCCCGCCCTCCCGCATTTAGTGTCCCTCGCAGCAAAGGTCCGGAGCGAGCCCAGAGTGACTAACGGATTAGCCCATATAAATGGCCGCTTCTGGGAGCACAGTGGGCATTCACTGATAGTCTATCCACCAATTTCCAGAACTGGAGCAACAGCGAGACGAAAAATGAAGCCAGTCTCATTGCGCCGAGACATCAGTTAAAGACTTTGGCGGACAAAACCAAATAACAGGGCCAAACTGCACAAATATGAATGCGGTCGAGGGCAATAAATGATGTCACTTGCCTCTCAGCGAATTGCAGCCTTCAAGGTACGGTCAATCAGATAGGCCAATCCGGTTAGCATCAATAGTACCAAAGGCGCAGCCGCGAGGCCGGATTGAACGTCGCGTGGCGCAGCGCCGGTGAAACCGACCCAAACCAAGGCGAGCGCAACCCCAATAAGAAGCAGGATTGCGGGCAGCGTCCATCTTGTCGCGCGATCCCGGTTCAGGGCGAAAAATACAAGTGCACCAACCGAAAATAGCGCGGACTCTACAAGAATGGAGGGCCAAAAAAATGCCCATAAACCCAGACCAACAACGGGGCCATGGGGCCACAAAGGCAAATCGGGAAGATGCGCAACAAGGTCGAGCAACCAATGAGAAAACACCAATGCGCCAATCAAAAGTGCGCCCGAGCGCCCTGCGGCAGGGTTCGTACGTTGGTAGGCAAAGAAGGCAAGCACCGACAACAAAACGGCGCTTAGCAGACTGTGCGAATACCCGATGTGTATTGTATGAAAGTGGTTCACTGCTGTGGCATCGGGCAGGATCTCTACATGCTCAAACCCAAGGAAAATCAACGCAAAGAAAATGTAGTCGATGACCTGCACGGCGAGAAAACAATGCCACAGCGGCAATGCCCTGCGCGCAAAGAACGAGGCCGGGCCAAAGTGACCGATGAACATCCTAAACTACCTCAGTACTTGTTGAAGAACGTGATTAGATCATCAGGGTGCCTGGCAAAATGGTTGTAGGCCTCTAGTCTTTCTTCCTGATCATCGATCCAGAGCATTTCCTTTTCATCGGTGCCGAGCTTTTCAAACACACTCACCAAGTCCTTATTCGTCGTACGCCAATCCGCCCGCACCTGAACAAGCATCGTCGGCATTTTGACGGCCGGGGCGATGTCGGGCACCTTCAACTCGTCAGTTGAATATCCGGTGCGCCTTTTTAGGTGCTTGGAGAACTGCGCAACATTGTCGGGATGGCTTAGACCGAATTTTTCCGTAACCCCTTCAACAAAGGCATTCGAGGAAAGGGGTTGAATGTTTACGAACGCCTTCACCCCTTCGAAGTCGGCAGGTGATTTGTCCATTGCCCGCATCGTCGCAACCGTTCCGTAGCACTGGCTGTAGAGAAATATCTCACTATCAGGATAGTGCTCTTTGACATATCGCTGCGCGCCAAGGGCATCTTGGTATTCTGTATGGGTCAGGCCCAACATGCCGCCTTGGTCTTGATCGGACTCACCATGATTGCGCAAATCATACGTGAAAATTGAATATCCCGCATCCACGAGGGCGCGGTAAATCGGCATGAAGTCAACCGTAACATTCCCCCAGTCTGCAAGCGGGACTGCACCGGCGCGATTGCCAAGCATGAAGTGGTTGAAGACCACAATCTTGCTGGAGCCTTTGCTTGGCATGTACCACGCTTTGAGGTTTAGGCCGTCTGTCGATTTGAAGTCGATCTCTTGAAACTCCAAATCCACTTCAGCCGGGGTGCGCGTCACAGGGTTTCTGTCGATCTTTGAGAAAAACTTAGCCATTTGGCGCAAAGCAATGCTGCGTTTGGCGCAATTAATAAGATCATACATAGACTGTTATCCTTGGTTTTCGCCGTGACAGGAGATCAAGGGCGGATTTAGAGGGACCTGCACCACACCTATTCTGTTCCGACTTCACGGTGCAACGTGCAGTCAGCGACAAAGGCATAACCGATGGCGACAAGCAGAGTTTCGATTTCAAATTCTATGGACTTCTACGCATGTGTTGGCACAAAGGACTTCGAAATGCGAGAATTAAGGAGGACCAAACATTCCGGAAACTTACTACGTCGCAAGGGTAATGCAGGCCCTTAGTCGCCTGTGCGATCTGGATTTGACTGTCGTGTTGGCCCGTGCCGGAATACCTAAAGATCAGCTGACCCTTCAATCTGACGGTGTGTCAGCGGACGAGGCTTTCGCATTCTGGACCGCACTTTACGAACTTTCTGACAGTCCAGCGCTATCGATCGAGCTCGCAAAAAAGGCGGCACATATTCAAATCGTTCCGGCGTTGATGGCGTTTTTGTTCAGCAAAGATGTACGTTCGGGCCTAGAACAACTTGCCATATATAAACGGGTTACCGGCCCATACGAGCTGACCATAGCGGATGATCCGGCGGGCCTTCGTATTACCGTGGCTTGCAGTGTGCCCGGCCTTGCGATGCCAGCGGGCCTGCCAACATTCGAACTCGTGTATATGATGGAACTCTTGCGCACCTCGACGGCGCACAACCTTGTCGCCTTAAGCGTGACCCTACCAGAGATCATCGTAAAGCCAGCAGAAGTCGCCCAAACTTTTGGTGTGTGGCCAAAGTACGGCCCCGATACAGAGATGGTTATTTCACACGAAAGCGCCAGCAAGACACTCATCACGGCGAATTTGGGGCTTTGGCGGGCATTTGAAGACGCGCTTAAGAGCGATCTGTTGCACGTCTCGAAGTCCTCTCAGACCCAAAAGCAAGTTCACGAAGCGCTTCTGAAACTTTTGCCGTTAGGAAAGTCATCAATTGCCGACATTGCGAACCACTTGTCGCAAACCCCAAGAAGCTTGCAACGTCTCCTGAAAGCAGAAAACACCACATTTGCTGTCGTTCTTGACGACCTTCGACAAGGACTGGCGTTCAAATATTTGGCTCAGCCTGAAATTTCGATCAAAGAGGTATCCACACTTCTTGGATACCGCGATCCAAACTCCTTCCATCGTGCATTCCGGAACTGGACAGGACTCACACCGACACAAGCACGCAGGCAAAATCACCGAGAGTAGGTTTCCCTCCTGCTGTGTTTCGCTGCACTTGTAGCAAGAGGATAGCAGCCATTCGTTGCAAATCGTCGAGGGTCGGTTTCGTCCCGCCCAGCGGTCATCTAAGCCCCATTCCAACCGCACCATGGCGTTTGGCGAGGTGCGGTTGTTTGTGAGCAAAGCAGTCATTCTGGGTTGCAGCTTGATCTAGTCCGCCATCATCCGTGCGATCTCTTTTGCGACTTTGTCGGCGGCTTTTGCGAGGGCTGAGCCGTCGAGGTGGGCATAGCGTTCGGTTGTGCGGGGGCTGGCGTGGCCGAGGCGTTTGCCGGTTGTGGGAAGGCTTTCGCCAGCGAGGATGGCGTGGCTGGCGTAGGTGTGCCTCATGTCGTGCAGGCGGATGTCGGGTGGGAGGCCCGCTTTGGTGCGGATCGCCGACCAGCTCCCCGCGATGCTCATGAGGTGACCAGACGTTGACTTTGCGGACGGGAAGACGAATGCCCGATGTCCAGTTCTGGCCTTGAGCTTTGCGACGGCTTCGCGGGCCGGGGCGCTCAGCATCACTTCTCGGGGGCCGGTTTTGGCCTCGCGCAAGACAAGCCGGGTTGGTTTGACGTCGGACCAGCGCAGGCTGAGGATTTCGCTTTTCCGGCAACCTGTCAGCAGGCAGAGCCTAATCGCTTGCGCCGGCAACCAATGTCGGTCGCTGGCCTGATCGAGGATCCGCGCCAGCCTGCGGATCTGGTCAAAATTCAGCATCCGGCCCCGCGCGTTCGTCCGGTTCTTGCGTAGCGGCGATGCCGGGTTCGGCAGGTCGTGGGGGAGATGTCCCTCTGTTTTGCCCCAGTTCAGGATCGTGGTGAAGTGACCGAGGGATTGGTTTGCCCCTCCGGGGCGGTGCCGGTAGTAGCTGTGGAACCAGGTGGCGATATCGGCGGGGGTCAGGTCTCCGACCGCTCTGTTGCCGAAGGCGGGCAAAAGTTGCGCGTCGAGGTAGGCCTGTAAGGGACCAATCGAGGACGGTTTGAAGTGTGTGGCCCGGTTTGCCATGAAGTGGGCTGAGAGTCCGTACATATCTACAGCCGGGGGCACTATCTGACTGGTGGTGGCCGGGAACGACACTTTGCCTTGCTCAAGACATGGGCTGCGGCCCATGCGCACGTCCTGCACACGGTGCTTGGCCATCGCTACGTTATGTATGGCGAATGGATGTAAGCGAAGCACACTGTGTTCTACGACCGGCTACCGCATTACTTCATCGAGTTCGATCTGCTGGACCGGGACACCGGCCAGTTCCTGAGTACAGCGGCACGTCGGGCTTTGCTTGCAGGATTGTCGATCATGCCGGTGCCGGTTTTCCATACAGGCGAAATCCGGTCCGTAAACCAACTGGTCAGCCTGACCCGGCCTTCACCGTAAAAATCAGAAGAGTGGCGTGACGCACTGATACTAGCAGCAGAACGGTCCGGCAGCCGTCCTGACATGGTTGACCAGCAGACAGAGGACAGCGACCTAGCCGAAGGGTTGTATTTGAAACGGGAAAGTGCGGACCACGTGGAGGACCGTTTCAAGTTCGTCCGTGCCGACTTCTTACAGGCGATTGAAGCCGCTGTCGGGCATTGGCATGACCGTCCGATCCTACCCAACCGTTTGGCCGATGGCGTCGATATCTTTGCGCCTACGCTGGGTGTGGAGGGGGCCAACGATGCGTAAGCCCATCAAACACGTCGTGACCCATGAAAACCTGCTGGCCTTGGTCCCCTCCGGTCCAGTCTGGCAGGTGGATTGGAAACAGATTTGACCACTATGGCCCGAGCTCGCCGTTCTTGACACCTGTCCGCAGGACCCGATACATCATGCTGAAGGCGATGTCTGCACCCATACACGAATGGTGGTCGAAGCTCTGGTGGCCGACCCAGATTGGCAATGCCTTCCGAACATGGACCGGGCTAACCTGTTCTGGGCCGCCGTCTTGCATGATGTCGGCAAACCCGCTGTCACAAAGCATGAGGATGACGGACACATATCCTCCCCTGGTCACTCCCGTGTCGGTGCATTCATCGCAAGGGAAATGCTTTGGTATGCTGAGGCTCCTATAGCATGGCGTGAAGCGCTTTGCGGGATCATTGCCCACCACCAGCTGCCGTTTTGGCTCATCGAACCGCCTGATCCGCCGCTTATGGCCATAGAGACGTCGTGGCGGTGCAGACCGGATCATCTGTGCCTTCACGCCACGGCCAATGCGTTGGGTCGGATATGTCAGGACCAGCAGGCGGTTCTGGAAAACGTCAGCCTCGCAGCACTGACGTTCCAAGAGGCCGGTTGCTCGGACCATCCCTTCACTTTCGTCAACGACGAAAGTCGGGTTGCGTTCTTCGAACTGGACGACCGTGATCCGCATTACGCGGCTCACGAGGAGTTCCCCTGCACCGTAACAGTCATGTCCGGCCTGCCTGGAGCAGGAAAAGACACTTGGATCAGGAAACACCGCCCGGAACATCCTGTCGTCAGCCTTGATGTGATCCGAAATGAGCTAAGCGTCTCTGCAACGGACAACCAAGGCCAGGTCATCCAGGCTGCGCATGAGCGGGCCAGAGAACATCTCCGGTTGGGTCGCGACTTTGTATGGAACGCAACCAATGTAACGAGACAAAACCGATCGCGGGTTCTGCGACTGCTGCGGGACTACGGCGCCCGGATCGAGATCGTCTATCTCGAACAACGCCCAGACCAACTGCACCATCAGAACCGGGACCGACCAGATGCTGTACCCGAAGCCGTGATTGACCATCTGTCGAAAAAGCTTGAGCCGCCACAACTATGGGAGGCTCATAGTGTTGAAGTGGTTTAGAAATTCGGCCCAAACCAGACACTCGTCTTGGCAACTGATGCTGCGGTGCGGCTTCCCGAAAGCGGACATTAGAAATTTCCAGCTTCCTGCTAGTCAATCAAAAGAGATCAGGTTTGTTCGTCCGCCGTTCCGCTAGCTCTCGATAGAGCGCTGGAGGCGACACTCCGATCCAATCAGCGACACGCACCCACCCGCCTAATTCCGGCGGACCGTAAAGCTCGAGATAGGCATCAAGGCGATCTGCCACCTTCCGCAAACGCATGATCTCAATGCGGGTCCGGAGGTTCTGCAGCTCTCTCGCGGTACGTTCAAAGGCTTTGACCGAAAGACGCTTTGATGTGGCAGAGATCTCAAGGCTCGCCTTCAACTCGGTCTTTGAAATCAGAGAGACCTTTGTCGGCATTTCGGTGACAGCATCGCAATGATAGCGATCCGCAAAGAGGGATGCTTCGGCAACTAGTTCTGTTGCCTCGGCCGTGTGCAGGGTCAAGAGCCCGCCGTCTTGCAGCGCACGCCGAAGGGAAATCTGCCCTTCACGGACCAAGAAGGCCCATTCAACTTCATCGTCCCGACGAAAAAGCGTTTCGCCTTCGTCCAGCGTGCGTTCCGGCGCGCCATCAAAACAGTTGAGCCAATGATCCGACATGATTTCTATCATGCCCTTGGAGGCGCAGATTGTGCAACAACTTCGGGCCAATCCCGGATCAATCAAGGACTTCACTCATGGAAACAAAACACGTCGCAATGTTGATGGTTCTCATCCCCACCGCAGTCTTTGCCCAAACACACGATGAAAACCATAGCACATCGCCGTCAGCTTACGCGGGTGAGGAAACACGCTTAATCAAGTCTCTTTCGGAGCAAGACTTAGAGGAAATCGCACGTGGCGGCGGATGGGGGCTTGCGCGTGCTGCCGAACTCAATGGTGTGCCGGGGCCGACGCATCTGCTTGAGCTTGCCGAAGAGATCGCTCTGACTGAGCAACAGCGTGACAACATCGAAGCGATCCGAGCGCAGATGCAAGCAGACGCCATAACTGCCGGGGAGCGGTTCGTCGTAGCTGAACTAGCGCTGGACGCAGCCTTTCAAAACGGTGCGCCTTGTGCTGAGGCGCTTGAACGGCTGGTGGCCGAAGCAGGTCAAGCACGAGCAGTCCTCCGCCTCGTTCATCTGAATGCCCATCTGTTGACTTTGCCATTGCTGACCGATGCCCAAATCAGCCAGTACGCGGTGTTGCGCGGTTATTCAGATGATCCATGCGCCTCTGTACCAGACGGGCACGACCCGGACATGTGGCGCAGTCATAACGGATGCAACTAAGCTCGATCGCGGCGACACATCCTCGTGACTTGTCAAAGCCATATACCCCCAGTAGGTATTGGGGATGTCTCGCTTGGTTTTGTCAATTATTCTTGTTGTTGCATTCGCCGGTGCATCCACCGCGTCTGTTATGCATGGCTTGAACCATGGATCAGGCCATGCAGACCACCACGCCGAAATGTCAAAAAGCGATCCATTGGCTGATGCTGAGACGGCACTCGCGGACTGCTGCGATGCTACCAGCGGAATGGGATCAACCCCCTGTTTTGGCGATCTTGCGGCCACGTCGGCGATTTCGCCGGACAATCCCGCAAACAGATCGGTTGTTGGTGTTCTGTACGCCGATTTCGATTTTGCGAACCTAACGCTGGCTGTCCCAACCGGTCCTCCGAAAGCCTGAACGGCAACGGGCGTATGCCCGCAATCCATTCAATTTTCAAATCAAAGGACCGACAGACATGATCACACGTCGTCACTTCACTACCCTATCCGCATCTGCTCTTGTGATGGCTGCTCTGCCTGCGCGTGCAGGTGCGCCGATGCGCGTTCTCGCCTCACCAGGTTGCGGATGCTGTCACGCCTGGGCTGACTTGGCACGCGCTCGCGGTTACACCGTCACCGTCGAGGAACTGACCGACCCAGAGGCGCAGAAGTCAGAACGCGGAATACCGCTTGAGCTCGCCTCTTGTCACACCATTGAAGCGGATGGATATGTCTTCGAAGGGCATGTGCCGTTCGAAGCATTGGAAGCCGTCTTGAAGGATCGCCCGGACATCACTGGGCTTGCTGTTCCCGGCATGCCGATGGGCTCTCCTGGCATGGGAGATGATCCGTCCGCCCGTTTCGACGTCATTGCATTTGGTGGGGAGGCTGGCACCGGCACAATGTACTACCGTGCTGGCACGGCGCAGCCGTTCGACACCTGATGGTAGGTCCAAAAGCAGTTTTGCTAACCGGCGGGCTCGCGCTCGCCGGTTTCGTCGCCGCATTTGTTCTGGCGCAACCTTCCGAAGCGGTTGGTATTTTGACACCTGACGACGCCGAAGTGGTCGCCTTGGGCCAAGATATCTACGCGACCCAATGTGCTGCCTGCCATGGTGCGCGCCTGGAGGGACAACCGAACTGGCGGATGCGTGGCGAGGATGGTTTGCTACCTGCGCCGCCGCATGACGCCACCGGGCATACCTGGCACCATGATGACGAAACGCTTTTCACCCTGACCAAATACGGACTTGCCGGTCTGATGGAGAACGCGCCACCATCTGGCATGCCTGTCTATGAGGGCGTGCTCACCGATGATGAGGTCATTGCGGTGCTGTCCTTCATCAAGTCAACTTGGCCTGATGACCTTCGTCAGCATCACGACGAACTGAACGCCCGGTCCGAATAGAGGAAAACTCAAATGATCAAACAGACTCTTCTCGGCTTGGCCGTAGCAATTACACCCGCTCTTGCCTTCGCGCATTCGAAGTCTGAGGCAACAACACCCGCCAACGATGCGACAGTCACGGAAGTGCCAGAGCTTTCAATGCGCTTCGATGATCCGATGCGCATCATTTCAGTCACGCTTACCTCTCCAGATGGCGATGTCGAAATCGAACGCGCGACAGGAATGGACCCCGTGAAAGAGTTCCGAGCCATGCCTTTGGAAGAGCTTTCGCCAGGAAGCTATCGCTTCGACTGGCGCGGTATGGCGTCGGACGGCCACCCGATGCAGGGCAGCTTTTCCTTCACGGTCACCGAGTGACCGGCCTAGCACCGATCGACGGTCTTGTCATCTTGGCCATCTTGGCCAAGGCGATTGGCTATGGCGCGGTGCTTCTCGCGATGGGGGGCGTGCTGTTTTCGGTCGTTTTTTCTCAGCGAGCTGAGGTATCGGTCCTGCGACTTGCGAGGCGGCTTGCAGTCGGTGCGGCACTTATCGGTCTCGCCGTGCTAGCCGTCCGGTTCGGCATTCGTGCTGCCCGGATATCCGGGATGGGCTTAGAGGGCGCGTCCGACCCAGTGATGCTTGGCTTCGTTTGGGAAAGTCCACTCGGGACCGCCGCAATTTGGCGCGGGATGGGTGAACTTGCGATACTGGCAATTCTGGTCCCCCGAATTGGGCAATGGATCGCCATGGCGGGGACCGTTGCTGTAGCAATATCCTTTGCTCAGGTGGGCCACGCTCTCGGGGAGCCCCGAGGAGCCCTGGTAGTCCTGCTGGTACTGCATCTTATAGCTGCGGCTTTCTGGGTTGGTGCGCTTGTGCCATTGCGGCGGGCGGCGCTCACCCCTGCTGGTGCCGACATTCTGCACTACTTTGGCAATGTCGCCGCTTTCGGGGTGGCCCTCCTGATCTTTGCAGGCACAGCGCTCGCTTGGCTCCTTGCAGGCTCCGTCACTGCCTTGTTTGGAACGGCCTATGGTTTGGGACTTTTGCTAAAAGTCGCGATTGTAGCGATGCTCCTGGGCTTTGCAGCTTTCAATAAGTTGAGGTTGGTCCCGGCTTTGCGTACTGAGATACCCGGTGCGGCACATGCCCTGAGGCAGTCTATTTCAATGGAAATGCTGGCTGTGATCCTGATCCTGTTGGCAACGGCGACACTCACCAGCGTCACGACGCCACCAGTCAATCTTTGAAGACTTAGCCGCGCGCTTTGTCGAGCAGTTCAAGGAGCTCAGTGAACTTCGCCCGCTGGTCCTCCCGATCACCTGAGGCAAGTGCATCCTCGATACAATGTGACGCGTGATCATCAATCACGAGCTTTTCGACGCCTTTCAGCGCGGCCCGTACTGCCGCGATTTGCGTCAGGACATCAACGCAATAGCGGTCTTCTTCCACCATCCGGGCGATCCCGCGGACCTGCCCTTCAAGGCGTTTGAGACGTTTCAAAGTGGCTTCGCGGTTTTCATGCATAGTCTCTTTTCGCATGGTAGCAGACAAAAAGTCGAGTGAGTGCGGAACCAAAACTCGCACTCTTGATTGTATACCCCATAGGGGTATATAGAAGTTAAAAATGCCCACGCAAATAAATCGTCGGAAAAACCAATGCCCAAGGACACGCGCGACGTTGCAGACATTGATACAAACCCTGCCGAAGTGGCGGTGGGCAAGACGGCTGTGCTTTACCGGATGGCGCTGCCAGATCATCTGTGCCCATCCGGTCAAAAGGCGCGCTGGCTGCTGGAACGTCAGGGATATGATGTCGATGACAGGGTTTTCCGAACCCGCGCCGAAGTTGACGCCTTCAAGGCCGAGCACGACGTCAAGACGACGCCCCAAGCGTGGATTGAAGGCGAACGCGTTGGCGGCTACACGGACCTGCGCGAAAAGCTGACCGGCTGGGACCCGAAGGCAACCACCTACCGACCAGTGCTTTATCTCTTCGTCGTAGCTGCGCTCACCGCCATCGCGCTCTCCATTGGGTTCCTCGGCGCAATCACATGGCAGACACTCGGCTGGTTCATCTCAGTCTCAATGATCCTTCTCGGCATGCAGAAACTTCGCGATATCGAGGGCTTCTCCACGATGTTCCTCAACTACGACTTACTTGCGCGGAGGTGGGTGCCCTACGCATATATCTATCCATTCGTAGAGACAGGCGCGGGCATCCTAATGACCGGCATGATCCTAACTTGGGTGTCAGCTCCCGTGGCACTTTTCGTTGCTGGCATTGGAGCCGTAAGCGTCTTTAAGGCCGTCTACATCGACCAACGTGAGCTCAAATGCGCCTGTGTTGGCGGAAATTCAAACGTGCCGCTTGGGTTCGTTAGCCTCACCGAAAACCTGATGATGGTCGGAATGGCAGTCGTGATGCTTTGGCTGCTGGTTTGAACCAAAGCGGCTCATCTTTCTGAATGGTCATCTAGGCGCGAAGACGGGAATTGGTGTTCTATGTTATTCTTCCGTGTCAACAAAGGGTTGTCGTTTCGGGAGGGCATGGCGGATCGGAGGATCAGTCATGGAAACACCAAACCTACCAGCCATTCGCGCACTTCGCCCTGCATGGAACAAAGGTCGCATCGTCGGTCAGAAACGACCTCTAAAACCTAAGCATGTCTGGGCGATCCGTGTCCGCCTTGAATTGGCAGAAAATCATCGCGACCTCGCTCTCTTCAACATGGCGATCGACAGCAAGTTGCGCGGTTGCGATTTGGTCAAGATGAAGGTCGTCGACGTCATGGCATCTGGCCAGGTCAAAGAACGTGCATCGGTGTTGCAAAGCAAGACGAAGAAACCTGTGCGCTTTGAAATTTCCGAAGGCACCCGAGCCTCGGTCGAGAAGTGGATGGAAGACGAGCTCATGGTCGGCTCCGAATATCTATGGCCTGGCCGCTTCCACGAGCGCCTGCATATCTCGACACGCCAGTATGCACGGATCGTCCGCGATTGGGTCATATCCATCGGTTTAGAAGCGAGCGCATACGGCACGCATTCGATGAGGCGAACGAAGGTGACCCAGATCTACAAGAAGACAGGCAACCTGCGTGCCGTTCAACTTTTGCTCGGCCACACGAAGATGGACAGCACGGTGCGATACCTAGGCGTCGAGCTTGAAGATGCGCTAGCCATTGCGGAGGCCATTGAAATCTGAGCCTATCGGGCCGTCTTCACTGGCGGCCCTAAGCCGACCTTGAGCAAGGTCTTCGGATGCTGCAGTTGCAGCCCGAACTGCAGACGATGAACGCACTTACGTGCGGCTGGTCAATGGATGCTCAGAAACTCGCTGAAACTTCGCGCCAAGAATTGGGTTGGGAGCTGCTGCACACGCTCTTTTCGCCGTCAGCAGGGTTGCAAGGTATCAACGAATTGGCTGAAGTCGTGCGGTAACCGGCAAAGTCTAGAAATGCGCAATTTGGCTGACGTTTTGCTTTGAGCTGAGGAAACCTGAACACCCCGACCAAAGCATGGTCGGGGTGTTCGATGCTCCGGGTTCGCTTATTCGCTTTGAGCAAGGGCTAGCCCCTGCAGACTTCTCAGGCGGTTAGGAGTAGTCGATAGAGCCAGTTCATAGGCGACTTCTGCACCCGCTTTATCCCCAACCGCCAAAAGCAGATCACCCAACAACTCGCGAGCTGGCAAAACATGGCCAGGGGTGACGGGGGCCTTGCCTGCGTTGTCTTCAGCTTCGGCGGCTTCCTGCATCATCTTGACAGCCTTGTCCGTATCGCCATTTGCATAGGCAATCCATGCTTCGATTGTGCCGGTCTGGGCGCTGAGCAAAGCCAACCAATAGGTCGCACCGCGCTCCTCCATCACCGCCCTGAGACTGGCAAGCTCCGACAGCGAGGATTGAGCTGCAGCTGCATCGCCTGATCGTGCGGCACCAAGGCCGATCGCATACCAGCGAATGGCCACCGCTTGCGGATAGCGTTCCCAGCTGACGGCCTTGTGCAGCTGAGAAGGCAGGTTTGCAGCAGCGCCCCAGTCACCCTGTTCCAAAGGCAGCCGAGAAGGGGCAGCAGCGGCAGCATAGGCTGTACCGAATACATTCTGGTGATTTGCATGGCTTTCCAGTTCGGTCAAAAGCGCACCGGCTTTTTCGATGTTCCCCATCTGCAATTCAGCGTAGATCGCATAGTCCATCGCATGAATGTAATGCCCGCTCAGAACATCTGGATTACTCATCCGAATGACTGCCGCTGCACTGCGTTGATTGAGATCAGAGGATTCCTGCCAAAGACCTAACCGTGTGAAGATATGCGTGGGCATGTGCAACGCATGCGGATTTTCCGGCGCGATGTTCAGATAGCTTCGCGACGGCTCCAACCCCTTTTCGGCAAGTGCCGGGTGATCATAGGCATGGATCGCGTAATGATAGCCTGCAGGATGTAACGGCGCGGCATTGCGCAGGGCATCCATTGCTGCACCCGCTTCTGTTAGCTGAGGCACAGCTTCCGGGCCGCGCGGCGCGGCAGTCAATTGTGCCAGAGCATCAAATGCAATGGCTTCAGAACTGTCAGGATGATCCGCAATGATCGCCCGTTGCGCAGCCGACCAAACTGCCAGCCTTTGGCGATATGGAACATCGTCGCCTTCATAGAATGCCAGAGCCGCACCCGCGAATGCGGTCTCCAGCGGGGTGCCAGTTTCCATACCCTTCAACCGCGCAGCCGCAGCGGAGCCTGCTGCGGTCTCTTCCGGTGTAGGTCCACCGGGCCAAAGCGGGTGAAACATACTCGTCGCGATGCCCCATTGCGCCATTGCACAATTTGGGTCTGTTTCGGCCGACTTCTCGAATGCCGTTGCTGCGTGTGTGTACATCATGTGATGCAACATCAAGAGCCCTTCTTCGAAGTACGACTGCGCGGCTGGGGTACAACTTATGTCGAAGTCGACTTCGCCAAGTTGTTCGGCTTGCGCCGATCCAAGGATTGTCGTCAGCGCCAAAAGCGGAGCGGCGACAGTGCGTATAAATTTTTGACTTGTCATGATTTTCCTCCATCGATCCGAGCGCCGCATGGTCGAAAGACACGGCGACTGAATGATCGATATTGGAGGTGACAGAGGCTGGATTTACCAAATTAAGAAATATGAAAACTCACGAAATTCAACCAGAAAGACCCGCGCGGCGCAATCCGGCTTCGAGTTGGTGCAGATCGTCCGGGTGGTGGAATGTCATCAGTGAAACGATGTCCGAAACGGACCCTTCGAACCCCATGGATTCATAGGCTTCGACGGCTGCTTCTGCTTTGGCTAAGTCTCCAAGCTCGCCGTAGACGGCGATCTGATAGCGCAGGCAATAGGGGGAGTTTTGAGCAAGCTCCAGACAGCTTTCCAGGGCCTGTTCCGCCTTTTGATGTTCACCGATGTTGAACAGTGAATGGCCCAATCCGAAGAAGTACCAGAATGGCGGTTCAGGATGGGTTGTGATCGCCTGATCCAGAATGATGACCGCTTCATCAGCTTTGCCCCGAAAATTCAAAACGATGCCAAGGTAAGCGCGGGCATCCTCGTTTTCGGGTTTGAGAGACATGGCGATCCTCAGGTGGCGCTCTGCCTCCTCCAAATCTGCAAAGACGCTTTGCAGCCTCCCCATCGCATAGTGGCTCAGCCATAAATCTGGGTCGAGGCTAATCGCCTTTTGCGCATAGTAGAGGGCCTTTTCTTTGTCGGCTTCCACAAGGATGGACCAATCATTTTCAAAGCGGATCGCGAAGAGCGTTCCAAGTTCGGCGTAGGCACGCGCAAAATTCGGGTCGTAGGCGATTGCACGACGGAAATGCCGTTCTGCGATCAGGCTTTCATCCAAGCTGAATCGATTGGCGGACACGCGCCCCTGAAGCAGTTCCAAAAAGGCCGCCCTGTCGTCAGTTCCGGGAATGCGAGGGGTCGCATCGGCCATCATGACGGCGGGCACGTTTTGCGGCGCAGACGGAACCCCGGATTGGAAAAGCAGAACACCCGCGACGACGCTCGCTGCGGCCGCAGCAAAAAGTGGAAAAGGCGAAAATTTGCGCGGCTTGTTTTGTGGCAGTTCGATGTTAGCGCGATACCCTTCGCGTGGCACGGTTTCGATCACCTTACGTGCATCCCGACCAATGACCCGACGGATGTCGGCGATGCACTGTACCAGGCTTTCGTCCGAGGCGATCACGTCGGTCCATACATCCCTCAGGATGTCAGATTTTGAAACCGTTTGGTTGGGTCGTTGAAGCAGGTATGCCAGCACTGCTTTGGACTTGTTGCGTAATCTGACGGGCCTTCCATCTTTTGAAGAAAGACTACGCGACTGTCGGTCAAAACGGACCCGACCAAGATCGACGGCATCGGATTTCACAAAATTTCATCCAGAATTTCGGGACAAACCCCTCTGTAATTTGCATAGTCTAACGGTCCAACGCTTCGTTTCAAGCATTCATAAATCGTTTGGGGCATCAGAAGGAGAACATTATGGATCAGAGATTTTTCACCCGCACAATGCTGCGAGCGGCCAGTTTGTTGGCGTTCGGCGTATTCTGCTGTTTCCCACTGTCGGCCATGGCCGACGCGATCACAAAGCCGATGACATGGACCCCCGACAGCGGGATGCAGCCCGGCCCTGTGCAGGGAACATCCGCTGTCCTAGAGAAAGGGGAGTTCGGCGCTGCGATGGCGGTGAAGTCGTCCGGTCTTACACCCGGGGACGTTGTGACAGTTTGGTGGGTCGTCATTCAGAATCCCAGCGTTTGCGCCGGCGAGACCTGCACGCCGTCTGAAACGATGCTGGATGGAGAGTTAAGCGATTCTGTCGTGACACTGGCCGCGAGTGGGGTGGTTGCAGATGATGGGACCATTTCACTGGCAGGATATTTGCCCAAAGGTGATGTTGAAGGGAACTTCTTTGATACCACGTTTCACAGTCCTGAGGCAGCCGAATATCATCTTCCGATCCACAATCACGGACCGCTTGACCCGGAGATTGCCCAGGAGATGCTGAACAGTTTTCGTGCAGGGTGCACTGATGAGAGTATTCCAGACTACTATCCTCAAACCGCCCTGGCAGATGGGGTTGCAGGCAGTTTCGATTGCAAAACCGTTCAAGTGGTGGCGTTTCCGGAGAAAGAATGAGTTCTGACCCCGGGGCCAACAAGACCGCATCCCGCCGAAGGCATTTTGTCGGAAAGCACATTTCATTTTGGAAATCATGGGAAGGGGCGACTGCTGATGGAAAACCCGAAGTGGCGTCGAAAGATGCTCGGCGCGATCTTTTTGGCTGGCGGAAGGTCGCGAAATTTTTGGCCATATGAATACTGCGCCAAACCCTCAGTTGGGCCAAAACTCTCAGTCAGTATCGGCGGAGCAAGCTGACCGTGCGAGACACTAACCTCCAATAGCGGCCCTTCGCTGCCGTTCGCGAGCTGGACCGACGCTGCGGTGCAGCTTCCTCGAAGCGGACATTGATCGGCCGCGGAGCATTATGATGGAACCGATGACTGCAATGCGGGACGGAGCTGATGGGGTGGATGGCTCCTGCTTCAACCGGCGTCGCAATGCGCCATAGTGCAGGTGTCAAAATCTGCTTATG
>CANMPL010000021.1 GCA_947499715.1 uncultured Paracoccaceae bacterium | reverse complement strand
TTACATAATCTTCCTTATTGGACCCAGTGAATTACTCAGGGCGCACGCTGCAAAACGACCCTGCACAAACCACATGAAAACCATGCACAACTCATACACAAACCATGCGCATCAAAGTCTTAACCGCGGTTAAGAGAGGTTTCGCGACCAGAGATCCTCTGACAACTGGCACGAAAGACGATCTTCGCGTGAAAGGCGCGAAGACAGCCTGCCCTTTTCAATAACTGAACATCATTCTGTCCAACTTCGTGTAGTTTTGCACACTAAACCAAGACGAACGGGTGTCTGGTGGCTAGCTTTGGCAGAGGCACTTTGGCATTCACATCACGACGGAGGCCTTAAGGGGCTGTGGGAAGGGAAATTTTTTGGGAACGACCGGCAAAATCGCAATCGTGATTGTCAACTACAAGACACCTGCGCTGGTGATCGACTGTCTTGCATCATTGCGGGCAGAGGCTGCGCAGTCAGATCTGGCGGTCTATATCGGTGATGCGGATTCCCAAGATGGGTCGGTCGAGCAGATCTCTGGTTTTATCGCCCAAGAGGCGCTGACATGGGCCACCTGTTTTCCGATCGGGCAGAACGGCGGCTTTGCCTTTGGCAACAATGCGGTTGTCAAAAAGTACGTGCTGCCCGACCCCGACATCGCATTTGTCCACTTTCTCAATCCCGACACTTATATCCATCCCGGCGCGGTGCAGGCCTTGGTGTCATTTTTGCAAGATCATCCCAAGGCAGGGATCGTGGGCAGCCGGCTTGAAAACCCCGACGGGAGCCTGCGGTCATCGGGGTTTCGCACCCCTGCCCCTTGGCGAGAGTTCTTCCGGGGGATCCGGCTTGGGGTGCTGGACCGCTTGGTGCCACAGGCTGCGATCAAGATTGAACGTCTGGCCAGCAGCCAGCGGGTGGATTGGGTGACAGGGGCCAGCTTCATGGTGCGCCGCAGGGTGCTGGATGACGTCGGGCTGATGGATGATGGCTATTTTCTGTATTTTGAGGAAACTGACCTGATGACCCGCGCCCGCAAGGCAGGTCATGAGGTTTGGCATGTCGCACAAAGCCGGGTGGTTCATCTGGCGGGGCAGTCCACAGGGGTGCGCACCGGGTCGCAGGACGATCAGCCCCCCGCGCGCCCATCGCCATTCTGGCTGCGCTCGCGCAGCCGCTATCTGCGCAAACACCACGGCCCGCTGGCAAGGATGCGGGCCAATATCCTGTTTTTGACCGGCGACCTTTTGTATCGCACGCATCGCATTCTGACCGGGAGGCCGGTGCGCAACCCACCGCATCTATGGCGGGATTATCTGAATACGGGACGATACGACGGAGAGTCGTCATGACCACAAACCCCTTTGCAAACCTGGAGACCGAGGGCGTCGTGGCTGTCAACAGCCCCGCTTATCTGCGCCATATGTTGACCAATCTGATGCGCGGGGTGGTCTCGGTGCCGCTGCGGGATGCCAAGGATACGGATCGTCTGGCGCGGACCGGCACGACACAGGTTGTCACGCCGGATCCCGATCATGGCTGGCTGGGGATGGATTTCACCTCTCGCGGGGGGGCGGATCTGGCGCAGATATCCTTCACCTCTGGCACCGAGGGGGCGGCCAAGGCGGTTTATCTGAGCCATGACAATCTGCATGATGTTGTGACCCGCCTGTCAGATGCGATGTCCTTGACCCACGAGATCCGGGAATATGTCGGTGTTCCGGTCTATCATTCCTTTGGCTATGGTCGGGCGCGGGCGGTCCTGAATGCTGGCGGTCAGTGTTATATCCCGCAAGCAGGGTTTGATCTGACCGAAATCCGCCGGATGCTGCGGGCCGGAGAGATCAACGCCATCTCTGCCGTGCCAAGTCTGTGGCGCATCCTGCTTCAGGCGCGCGACCTTTTTGGCGCAGAATTGCAGGCCGTCAGATGGGTGGAAATCGGCAGCCAATACATGCCCCCCGAAGACAAAATCGCCCTGCGCACGGCATTGCCCAACGCCCGTATCGTGCAGCATTACGGGCTGACCGAAGCGTCCCGCAGCAGCTTTTTGCAGATCGACAATGCGCCTGTCGCCGCCCTGGCTTCCGTTGGGCGCGCGACTGCAGATGTGCAACTGCGCATCAATGATCGTGGCCGGATCGAGATCCGAGGCGCACATGTTGCGCAGGGTATCGATGATGGCACAGGCTACCGGGCGCTGGCCCGTGACAGCTGGTTTGAGACCGGCGACCGTGGTCGGATCGCAGATGGGTTGCTCTATTTTGATGGTCGGGCTGACGATGTGATAAATGTCTCTGGCATCAAGTTGTCCCCGGATCTGATCGAGGCGCATGTGCATCAGCAGCTTCCGCAGGTGGGGGACTTTGGTGTCATGCGATGTCCCGACGCGCAGCGGGGCGAGGGCATTTTGCTCATGCTGACGCCATCAGCCGCCCCAAAGAAACACGACATCGTGCAGATCATCGCCGATTATGCCAGCACGCAGGGGGTGGCCGCACGCGATGCGATCACGGTCAGGCAGGTCGCAACATTGCCGCGCACGGCCACGGGAAAGCTGCAACGCAAGGCCCTGGCCGATCCCGCCACACCGCCCCCCGCGTCCGACGGAGGTGCTGGTCAGATCCGGGATCTGGTGGCGGCCGCTCTGCCCATGGATGATGCCACATCCTTTGCCGATCTGGAGCCGGATTCGCTGACCCATTTGCAAATGACGATTGCGCTTGAACGCGCATTGGGAGAGCTGCCCGCGCATTGGGAGAACATCCCGTTGAACACGCTGATCGCGCAGGCCGATGCGGCCACACCACCCCAGACGCCACCGCAGACGCCACCCCTGCCGCAGGGTGATCGCAACATGAACCCACCGGATCTGTCGTTCTGGCAATTGGTGCGCGAAGACTTCCGGACCAATGACGCGAGCCTGATGCATCAGGGGTTCTTGATGCTTTTGGTACATCGGTTTGGCAATTGGCGCATGGATGTGCGGCCCCGGTTGCTGCGCATCCCGCTGACGCTGATTTACCGGGTTCTTAACAAGCTGACGCAATTCGTCTTTGGCATGAAGCTGGACTACACCGTGAAGGTGGGACGCCGGGTCAAACTGGAACACTTTGGCGGTATGATCCTTGGGGCCCGCGCCATCGGAGACGACGTCATCCTGCGCCAGAACACCACGCTTGGGATCCGTTCGACCGCAGATGTGCGGGCAAAGCCGGTGCTGGGCAACCGGGTCGATGTGGGGGCGGGCGCGGTCATTGTGGGCAATATCACTATCGGCGATAACAGCATCATTGGCGCCAATACCGTCGTTTTCAGCAATATTCCTGCAAATTCGGTCGTCATGGGCGTGCCGGGCAAGATCATTGGCACGAACCCGCGCCAGAACCCCTCGCCATTGCAAATAGAAAAAGGGGGCTGACATGGGGCTTGCAGCCAAGATCGGCAACAGGCTGCATCGCGCATGGCTGGCCAAGCAAAGCCTGGCGCAATTGCAAGACCGCCTGTCGCGGCGTCGGGGGGTGCTGGGCCTGTGCTATCATGCCTTGAACGAGGACCTCGACAGCTACCCTTACCGCACGTTGGCCGCAGCGTTTGATGCACAGCTGGGGTTCCTGTCAGAGATCTTTGACATCCTGCCCGCAGCAGAGGCCCTGACCGCATTGGAAGCAGGTGGTGTTGCAAAGCGGGATCGGCCGATTGCCGTCCTTTGCTTTGATGACGGGTATCGCTGCAACTTGACGGAGGCGACGCCGATCCTGGAGCGCCACGCCTTGCCTGCGACGTTGTTTGCCGCGCGCGATCTGGTCCGCCAGCCGGGGCAGACCTATCTGTGCGAAGCTGAATTGCGCTCGCTCGCCCAGCACGACCTGTGGCAGGTCGGCGGGCATGGGCTCACCCACAATGTGCTGCCCGGTTTCCTGTCACAGGATCAGGCGCATGAGATCGATCAAAGCCATGCCTGGCTGACGGATCTGACGGGGGTCCCTCCAAGCGGGTTTGCATACCCCCAAGGGCAGATCAGCGCCACGACGCTTGCGCATGTGCAGCAGCGGTTTGACCACGCCTTCGTCACCGACAGACGTTTGACGGCGGGGTTCGATCGCCACCAGATCCGGCGCTTTTGCCCGATGACCCAGCATGATGATGTGCATGTTTTTGCACAGGCGCTTGTGGGGGCTGTTCTTGAAGACGGCCAAGCCTGAGGGTACCCGCATAGGCCGGTCACAGGCCCTCATTCTGGCGTCACGCGGCCCCATCGGATAAGCCCGGCACAAGACAACACAACAACCCGGATGCAGGTGAAACAGAGCATGGCCACGGATTTACAGACAAGGTTGGCGGCCCTGCGCTTGTCGCGCGGCTTTCGCAACCTTGCGCGGCGGTCACTTGCACGGGGGTTTTCAGGCAAGGCGCGCAAACGCGTCGTCATCTACCATATGCCAAACCGGATCAGCTATGCGCAGGTCTATCCCTTTGTGCACTACCAAAAGGCACTGTGGGACAGGTTTCAGGCTGAGGTGCGCTGTGTCCCCTTCGAGACATTGCTGACACAGCGCCCCACGGCACATCAAGACGCCGATATCGTCCTGATACAGCCCTGGTTCACGATATCAGCCGAGGATCTGCACACAGCCTGCGCCGCCGTCGCCCGGCACCATCCTCATGCTGCGATGTCATTTCTGGATTCCTATGCCCATAGCGATATTCGGCTGGCCCGCCATTTGCCGCAGAGCCTCGCCTTTTACATCAAGAAATCGCTGCACGTCGATCGGGCCACATATCTGCAAGGCTATCGCGCCGATACGCTCATGATGGAATATTACGCGGATCTGCACGGCATCGCTGCCGAGAGCGTGGATTTTCAGACCCCGCCGGAGATCCTTAAAAAGCTGCGGCTGGCCCCCAATTTCCTGACGGCCCCCCATTTCATACGTGGCTTCCAGCCAAAGGGTCCGCCGCCGATGGCCAACCGACCGCTTGATATCCAGACCCGTCTTGGCCAGTCAGGCCAGTTCACCTATGGCGCGATGCGCCGCGGCGCACTTGCGGCCGTACATGCCCTTGAAGGTGTCGGCCGCTCTGCCGATGGCCCCCTGCCCTATAAGGCTTATATGAACGAGATGCGGCAGGCCAAGTTGTGCTTTAGCCCCTTTGGCTATGGCGAGTTGTGCTGGCGCGACATCGAAGCCATTCAAGCCGGATCCGTGATGATCAAGCAGGACATGTCACACCTGGAAACCTGCCCCGACCTTTATGAGGCCGGGGTCACATATCTGCCCGTCGCCTGGGATTTCAGCAATCTGGAAGACGTGGTGCGGAGCGCGCTGGCAGATCCCGAAATGTGCAGCCGGATTGCCACAACAGCCTGGCAGCGCGTCAAAACCTATCTGGATGACGCCCAGTTTGTATCAGATATGGCGTTTCTTTTCGAAAACTGACCACCGACATCTTGCCGCCTTTTTCGGGTAGCATGTTCCCCGAAAAACGAGCAGAATCTCAGCCCAAACCTGTCGGAAAGCGTTGTTGCTGGCTGGCATGACCCGGATGTGGTCGGGAAACAGGACAAAACGCGCAGTATGGCATTTCGGTTTCCGATCAATTTTGTTGCCCCACAAAGTGTGGTCTGGCCCGAACTGCACCAATGGGATGGCACGCCCATTGACCCGCTTGTGCTGTCCAAACGCTCGGGCGGGATCCTGCATAGCTGGATCTTGCGGACCTATTACGAATTGCGCACAGCCGGCCATGATGTCGGCCTGTCCGCATCCCCGCGCAAGGGTGCCATCAATTTTGTCTCGCCCAGAGATTTTGGGCGCAAACAGCGCCGCCCCGACACGTTTCTTGTGATCCCGCAGGGGGATGCGCATCCGGCAATGCTGGCCGATTTTCGGATCTTCCAGAATGGCCTGCAAAACCCTGATCCCGCATCTGCCACCATCTGGCATTGGCCACAGCCAGGCATTCTGCCACGGGATCCGGCCCGGCAGGATCAAGTGTCACATCTGGCCTACAAGGGCCGGTTGTTGAACCTTGATGCTGCCTTTCGGTCAGAGCCTTTCCTGTCCGCTTTGCAACACCAAGGCATGACCTTTGACATTGATGCCTATGACGGCCTGCGGGGGGCGCATGACTGGAACGATTATCGCACCAGCGACGTCGTGCTCGCGGTGCGCAATCTGACGCATTATGACGCCCGCAAGAAACCGGCGAGCAAGCTGGTCAACGCCTGGTTTGCCGATGTGCCGGCATTGTTGGGGCCTGAACCACCGTTTCAGGAGCTGCGCAGCTCGGAGAACGACTATCTTGAAGTGCGGACACCGCGGGACGCATTGGAAGCCATCACTGCCCTGCGGGACAACCCGGATCTTTATCGCAGGATCGTTGAAGCCGGGCGTAAACGACGCCAGAACTTTACCCCCCAGGCGCTGACACAGCTTTGGGTCGATACGATTACCGGACCAATCACCGAAAGTTTCATTGCCTGGCAGGCGACATCCAAAATGCACCGGTTCTTCAAGACCGCCTCTGGTATTCTGCGTGAAAACGGCTCTAAGGCACGCGACCGGCAGCAGGTGCTGGAAGGACCGCGTTTGCTTGATTCCGACCAGCACAGAGGGGCAAACTGATGATCACAGCGAACCTTGCCACCTACCCGCCGCGCCGCGAGACACTTTTGACGGCAGCCCGGAAGCTTTCAGCTCAGGTTGATGTGCTGAACGTGGTGCTGAACGAATATGATGCCATTCCGCCGGAACTCGCCGCTTTGTCGAATGTGGTTCCGGTGATCCCAGATCAGGACACCAAGGACACCGGAAAATTCTATATCAAACCTGATCAAGGCCATGTTCTGATGTGTGACGATGATCTGGGATATCCCGATGATTACGTCGCCCGGACCATTGACAGGTTCGAGGCCTTGGATCTGCCGCGCGCCATCGCGGGCTATCATACCTCAACCTACAGGCTTCCCCGGCCTTGGCGCGGCGTGGGGGAACTACGGCGGCTACTTGCCTTTCGCAAACGCACGATCCCCGCGTATCGGCAGATCGATATCTTCTATCAGGCCCTGGCACGGCACAAGATTGTCGATCAGGTCGCATCGGGGGTCTGTGTCATGCGCGCCAGCGACATGCCCCCGTTCAGCTATATGCAGGACAGTCAGAAGTTCGTGGATGTGCGGCTGACAAAATGGTGCTTTGAACAAGGGATCACCCCGGTTGCCCTGCCGCGCGCGGCTGACTGGATCACGCCGATCCGCTATGAGGAAACGATTTTCGAGGAGTTCACAAAGCTGTTTCCCCGCAATGTCTCGGATGAGATCTGGACCTATGCCTTCCGGGTCAAAGGACGCGGCAAGACCCCGCCCCTGCGGCAGGCAACAAAATGATCCGGGCCCTGCCCCGGATTTTTGACTTTCTCACCGGACGGTTATGATGTTGAACACATTCCATTTTTCAAGGACATAGGCGTCATGCTGGCCCCCTATCGCAAGTTACTTGATCTGCTCACGCCGCGACATCGCCGCATCTTTTGGGCGCTTGTCTGTTTGATGATCCTGACATCCTTTGCCGAGGTTTTGGGCTTGTCGGTTTTTGTTGTGCTGCTCAGCGTGCTGGCTGAACCCGAACGCATCCCCGAAATCGCAATGCTGCAGCGCGCATATGAATGGTTCGGATTTGAGGATATTTTCTCGTTCCAGATTGCCTTGTCGCTGGTGGTTGCGGCCGTTATTTTGCTGGGTCTGGTCGTCAAGGCGGTCTCTGCTTTTGCGATCGTACGCTTTTCGGCGCTGTGCGGCTATTCCATCTCCTGGCGGCTTTTGCAGGGCTACCTCAAGCAACCCTATGCCTGGTCACTGGACCGCAATTCGGCAGAGCTGAGCAAAAGCATTCTGGCAGACGCCGAACAGGTGGCGGCAAAGGTCGCGACACCAGCACTGCGCATCATGGCAAACCTGTTGCTGGCGCTCAGCATCACCGCGTTTCTGATCCGGCAGGACCCGGTGATCGCCATCGTGTCCATGCTTTTGATGGGCGGCGGCTACTCCGTTATCTACATCATCGCCCGGTCCCGGTTGCACCAGATGGGTGCAGACGCTGTTGAGGCGAACCGGATCCGCTTTCGGTTGGCGCAAGAGGCCACAAACGGGCTGAAAGAAGTGAAACTGGCAGGATTGGAAGACAGTTACGTTACCCGGTTCAGGACCCCATCGCTTATGCGGGCGCTGCAACTTGCAAAGGTCCAGCTTGTGGCCGAGGTTCCGCGGTTTGCCCTTGAGGCGTTGACCTTCTTTATCCTGCTGTCGCTGGTGCTGGTCCTGCTGATCCGCAACAATGGGGACCTGACCGCCGCCATCCCGACACTGGGCATCTTTGTTTTTGCCGTCATGCGCATGTTGCCCGCTTTGCAGCAGGTCTATCATGGCCTTGCGTCTTTGAAGTCAGGTGCGGCCGTGGTTGACATCCTGCATGCGGATTTCATGGCCGTGGTCGGGGCCGATGATGATCCGACCCGCACGGGCGGCACCGACCGGCTGGCGCTTCAGTCATCCATTGCATTCGACAAGATCAGCTATCGCTATCCGTCGGCCCAGCGGGCAGCGGTGACCGACCTTTCGCTTGAGATCAAAGCCAATAGCACCATTGGTGTGGTGGGTGGCACCGGTGCTGGCAAGACGACATTCATTGACCTGATCCTTGGGTTATTGCGCCATAGCGAAGGTCAGATCCTGATTGACGGGGTCCCGTTGACCGACAAGACCCTGGGCAGTTGGCAGCGGACAATTGGCTATGTGCCGCAGCAAATCTACCTGACCGATGATACGCTCGCCGCCAATATCGCCTTTGGCGTGCCCAAGGACCAGATCCGACAGGATGCGGTCGAGCGGGCCGCAAAAGTCGCAGCGATGCACGACTTTATCCAGACCGAGCTGGAAAACGGCTATGAGACCATCGTAGGAGAACGCGGCAGTCGGCTGTCAGGTGGTCAGCGGCAGCGGATCGGGATCGCCCGGGCGCTTTATCACGACCCATCAGTCCTGATTATGGACGAGGCGACATCAGCGCTTGATACGATTACAGAAATGGCGGTGATGGACGCCGTCCAGAATCTGCGGAACCAGAAAACCATCATTCTGGTCGCCCATCGTCTGAGCACGGTGCGCAATTGCGACACCATCTTCCTTATGGAACAGGGCAAGGTGGGGGCCATGGGGACATATGCAGAGCTGGCAGAACAGAGCACCACATTCCGCCGTATGATCGATGCTGGATTAACGGAAAGCTGATCGCTGACGATCACGCTTTGAGCGCCCTGCGGCGGCGATAGTCCTTTAGGAAGTCCAAAACGCCTAAAGCCTCGGGAAGCTTGCTGAGCGTGAGAAAGAACGCCTGAGCCCAGACAAGGCCCCGCAGACGCAAGCGCAGCACCTGCAAGGGCCAGACCAGCAGCAACAGCAGCGCCCAGGGGCTGACAAGCAGCCCTGCGCAGGTCAGCAACGGCAATCCGATACCCCAAAGCACCGCGCGGCGCGTTTCAGTGACCTTGTGCCGTTCCGGGGCCGCACCATGCATCGCTGCCCCTTGGGCATAGGCAAACCCGGCGCGGCGGCTGCGCCGCCACCACTGGCCGAAGCGGTGCATGTCGATATCATGCAGCCCCATTTCCGCGTCCAATGACCAGATTTGCCAGTCCTGCGCGCGCAGGCGCACACAAAGCTCAGGCTCTTCCCCTGCCCTGACAGCGGGATCAAACCCGCCGACGGCCTGAAAGGCAGAAACCCGGAAAGCGGCGACCCCGCCACAGGCTGTCACCAGACCGGGGGCAACACGCCATTCAGCATCTGCCAGCCGATTGTAGATCGACGCATCGGGGAACCTTTCCCGTAAATGTCCAAACACCGCAGCGGCCTTGGGCTGCGTGGTCAAAAAGCGCCACGCGGTCGCAACCCAGCCTGCCTGCAACACACAATCCCCATCCACAAATTGCACCATGTCGTATGTCTGAGGCTGGTTCATCAGGCACGCAAAGCCCGCGTTGCGGGCCCGTGCTGCGGTGAATGGCTGGCCGGTGTCCAATTCAACCACCTGCGCCCCAGCCGCGCGGGCGATGGCAACACTTGCATCAGTAGACCCGCTATCCACGTAAACCACCAAATCCACCTGACCGGTCAGCGAGGCCAGACAATCCGCAAGCTTCTGGCCTTCGTTCTTGCCGATCACGACGGCGCCGGTCCGGCCCTGCTTAGACATAGCGCGGCTTTCCGGCGGGGCGGTGACGGACAGATGCGGGAGCCTGAAAAACGGGTGTGACAAGGATCATCTTTATCTCTTGTCTCCAATCATTGCCGTCTGACGTGAACGGGCCAGCCAAAGGGCACCAAAGATGCGGACATGAAGGGCCTTCCTTTGCGGCGACGCGCGCGACATCACGTGTCTTGTGTCCAGCATGCCCCTGATTTTGCACCTCAATAAGGCCTATGCAAGACCAAGCAAGAGGGACCGTACGTTGGTCCATCCAAAATATTTACCGTCGTGAAACAAAATTACAAACCGGACCGCAAAGCGCAACCGCGCGCGCCCCCCTTTAATGTGCACAACAGGAACGTCTTATGCCTCAGGATAAATTCTCAGATCATTCTGTCGGGCTGGATAGCCCCGTGACCCGCATGTTCCCTGTCATACCGGATGACGCTACCGACCTGCCCCACACAGGACGCGCCCTGAATGTTGCCCAAAGCGGCAAGGTGCAGATCACGACATGCGAAGGGGATACGGCGACCGTATATGTCGCCGCCGGCCTGGCCTTTCCGGTGCGCGCCGTGCGGATTTGGCAAACGGGCACCACCGCCACCGACATCGTGGTCATGTACTGATGACCGGCATCGGCGTGGCGCTGTCACTCACAACCGCGCCAGATCAAGAGGCTTCGACGGTGCCGGATCCGCCGCCAACTGGGCCTCTCGCCATCCAGAACACCCCCGAGGGGTCTTTGGAAATCATGGCGCAGGATGGCACCCTTTTAGTGACACTTTTGGCCCCGTCGCCCTTTGCCGGAACCTATACAATCACAACAGATCTTCTGGCCGATGGGCCTGTCAATCTGGTTGCACCACAGATCACGGGCACCCCGTCCACAGGACAAACCCTATCCGTCATACCAGGGCTGTGGCTTTACGATTCCGCGCACGCCGCACCACTTGCCGCGTATCAATGGCTTTGGGATGGAACCCCCCTACCGGGAGAAACCGGTCTGTCGTCTGTTGCCCCCGGATCGGGTGTGGCTGTCAGTGTGATTGAAACGCTGACACAATTCGGCAAGGGAAGCCGTTCCATCACGAGCATGATTTGGACAATTTGAAATGACCCAACGCATAGGTCTTCACGGGATTCCGCAAAACAGCGCGCTGACCCTCGAAGTTGAACAGCGCGCAGTTTTGGCGTCAGGCCAGACAGCCGGGTGGGGTCCCACGGACTCTGCCTGGGGAACCCCCAGCCCTGGCGTTCAGGCGACAATTACGGTGAACCGCAGCAAGCTTAAGATCAGCCCCGAAGGTATGGTTTTTAAAGTCACGCATAGCGGGTTTGACACCCCTGCGCCCGTCGCTGCAGATGCCTATGACCCCCAATTTCACGGGCTTTATTATTTCTGGAATTACGGTGACCCCGGCAGCGTTTTCACCAAGACAGAGCGGGTCATGCCGCACCAGAAGAATGCCAATCTGGGCTATGGGCCGATTGGGGCACATACCTATGAAAACCCCGGCAGCTATACCGTCAGCGTCCTGATTATCGAACCCACCAGTGGCAAGTGGACTGTCGCCCATCTGATTTTGGATGGGGACGATGCTGTCGGTGATCCTGCAGTCCGCTTCACCCAAGTCTGGCAGAATATCTACGTGGATCCTGATGGGGATTTTTCTTGGGTCGATCCCACACATCTGACACGCTTCACGACGCTTGCGCAGGCCTATAATCTGTTAAGCACACGCCTTGTGACCATTCCGTATCGGATCATCCTGCGGGATGGGAAAACGCACAACGCGGGTGGACAGAGTTTCGATCAGGGTGGTGATCCCACTAAGGGCTATCCTAACATCTATCTTGGCGGTCAAGGGACAGGCACACCCGCTGTTGTCAACCATGATGGCAGTGGGTTCAACAGTGCCTTGTTCACAACCTCGCGCTTTGATCGCTACGATCTGGGCAAGGATATGGTCCTGCACGACGTCAACTTCACAGGGCCGTTTAGAGAAACTGATGAGGGAGTGTCGAACCGTAGTCTTTTGCAGAGGCTTGAAGACAGTAACGATTATGTCCTCATGCACAACGTGGAAGTTGATGGCTTAACTTCTGTTGATATCGTCACAGGCGGTCACGACGGTAACTGCACCTCAGTTTTCTCAAACATGAAAGTGTCGAATTGGGCAGGATATGCCTTCTTTTTCTCTGCCAACTTGCCATCTGCGTGGCTTGGTGTTCAGGCTTGTCGGCAAATCAACGCACGCTCTGGGGGTAGCAGGGACGCAGCCCAGCACCTCGATTCCACGTGTTGGAGGATGAATGGCGTCAAAGATATATTGATTGACGGATGTGAGGGTTTCAGCCGCACGGGTTGGAGCCGCGTTCGTCCCGGTATCTACGCATCGCAACCTGTGTTCCGATGGAACAATTCAGGCGTTAGCGGCTCAAGGCTCAACATGCAGCGCAATTCTTTCGAGGGTGGCTCGGTGACTGTAGCGCTAGACACGCTTGGTCGAGTCAATGTTGTCAATGCACTGATCGAGCGTAACATTTTGGTTGGGGCAAGCCAGTGTTATGCAATCGTCTTCTCAAACTTTGGCGGCATTACGCTGCGTAACAATCTTATGACGTTCATGGACGCCACCACGCGGATCAATGGTGATTTCAGGCCGAATAGTTTCTTTCGTGCAGATATCCGCTCAACCACGACTGCGGGCGGCGATCTTGCTGAAACGCTGGCCGGTCCACTTATCATGACCAACAACACGCTCATGAGCGAGTGGACAGCCGCTAACGGTGCAACAGGGGCGCTTAACCGTCTGCGTAATGCAGGTAACTACCCGAATGTCACAGAGGAAAACAACGTCCTGCACGATCCGGGCGCACCTACGCCGGAAACCCCAGATGCGCCATTTACGTTCACCGACCTCTTTGCGCCACGCGACACCGCTGGTCTGATCTTGGCGTATGAACGGGTTTCGGTCACGCTGGCATCATCGGTGGCCACTGGCGCGAGCATCACCGTTCCATATCCGTCTGGCCGGTCGGCGGCTGATTACGCTGTGGGGTCATACACGGCTGAGGACCACGAAATATTCTTCAATGACAACTTGGCGGATGACTATGTTGCCGACGTCGCCTTTGGTGACAGCGACATGACGGTCATAAATAACTCCGGCACCACCTGGCCGATCGGAACGCACACGCTGGTGCTGTTCTGCCCCACAAGCCCGGTCACCTCGCCTGAATATGGCGTGACGACGCCTCAAGTCCGTCTGCCGCGCCCTGACACCGGATCGCCCGCGCTTGGCAACGCCGATGAAACCAGCTGCCCTGTCGGCGATTTCTTTGGCAACCTGCGCCCCATCTACCCCTCTTTGGGCGCCTTCGAAGCCTTGAATTAGACAAAGCCCTGTCGCTTTCGAAAGAAAGGTCGCGTAACTAAGAAAGATGGGCCTTCGGCGCAGCCGAAACGGTTCGATCTAGAGAAAGCGGCCTATGCGTCTAAGCCTATTTTATAGAGCAATTTTCAGCATAATTACGGCTGTGTTCATGCTTGTCGTTTTGCTGAACACCCGCATTGGCGTGCTCTATGATACCGACCATTTTGGCGACACCCAGTTTTTACTGGGCGCGGCCTGGCGTGCGCATGAAGGGCTGACGCCGGCGATTGATTTTGGACACTTCTATGGTGGCATCATGGCACAAGGTCTTAGCTGGACCATGTCGGTGTTCGGGCATGGCGTGTTTGCCTTTGACTACTTCACCCTCTTGCTCAGTGTTTTTCTGGGGGCCTGCGCCTTTGTGATACTGCGCCCTCAGATCTCCTGGACGGGGCTGGCGATGGTTGTCGCGGTAATTGCGACGCTTTTACTGACCCGTTTTCCACTAGAGGTCAGCGATTCAATCATCCGGCTCGTTTCAACGCATTCGTTTCTCTACAACAGATTCTCATTGGCGGTCTTTTTGGTGTTGGGGTTGTTTGTGGCCTGCCCTGCGCCCACCAAACCCCGCGATATCGCAAATGGCGTGCTTGCTGGTGTGCTGCTTGGGCTGGTGTGCCTGACAAAGCCGACGTTTGCGATTTTGCCCCTCGGATTTTTCCTTGCTCTTTTGATTTGGGGCCGCTGGCGTCCCGTGCTGGGGTCACTTGGCGGCCTGGCCCTGGTAGTTTTGGTGTTTGATCCAACGCTTGGTCGTTTCATGGGGTCCTTTGACTACGCCCTTGCGCACGTCGGAGACAGCAATGGTGTGACAGGCCTTATCCGGAAGGCAATTCAGGTCCCACTTGGGCAGCCCATCGCACTTAGCCTGGCGTTGGGTGGTCTGTGCTATCTTGTCTTCAGGCAAGGCGTCACGCGTCACGCCATCGCGTTGCTGGTTTTTGCCGGATTCGGTGTGGCGCTGACAACGACAATGGGGGGCAACGGCAGCCTGGGGCAGCTGTGCCTGCCAATCGCGATTATGATCACATTGGCGGTCAGTGAAATGACGCGGCGACATTCCTGGGCGCAACATGAGACCTACCGATTGATAAACGTTTGCCTGATTTTGGCGTTCTGCGTGCCGCATCTGTTGAATCTATTGGGGGTGACGGCAGAAGGCATTGCAAAGCGCAACCAACTTCAGATCACGCAAGGCCCCTTTGCCGATTACTTAAGTCTGCCGGAAAATGCAGCGCCTGAAGAGGTGACGCAATATGACACCCTGGCCGATGGCATGACGGCACTGCAAAGCCTGGGGGACCCAACCCAATGGGGTATCGTTGCCGATAACGGCGTGACCTTTGAATACGCTTTGCTGGCACGGCCAGTTCCCGGCTATCCGCTTTGGCAACGGGTCACAGCGCCCGAACTTGCCGCAGATCAACCCTTTGCCCCGGGGGCTGATATCGTGCTGTTGCGACCCTTGGATCAGCAAGACCCACTGGGGGTGTTGCTGCGGGACAAAATAGCCAATGATTTCGTTTTATGCACCAAATCGCGGCATTGGGAGATTTACAAACGCACTGCGCGCGATCTGCCAAGCTGTGACGCGCTTTAGAACCATTTGTGCAAAGTGTAATAGCTGCGCGCCATACGCAGCCCCTGACGGGCCCACACCCTTTGCACCGCGACGTTATTGACTTGGGTGGAAATCATAACCCGCTCAAAGCGGTTCTTTTTCAAGGCCCCCAAAGTGAAGGCCAACATGCGACCGTAAATACCTTGGCCTTGTGTGTCAGGGTGGACGCCATTCAAGACGATTTCCGCGTCGGTGTCCGAATGAGACCGGACCGTCAAAAACCCGACAAGACGCTCTTTCATGACCGCAACATATGCCGGCGTTTTGGGGCTGCACCGGGTGAGACTGGTGTGCGCCCATTCCACATAGGCCGCATCGGCGCTTGTGTCTGACAGGCGTGGGTCTGCGTGATAGTGCCCGATGTAGCCCGCAAAAGATTTGCGTGCGACAGCTGCGACTGCGTCTGCATCGGCGGGCGTTGCAGCCCGGATGAGCGGGTCTTGCGGGTCTGCGACATCGGTCAGCATCCGGTCATAATACACCAGCGTATCCATCAAGCGGTAGCCATCCGCCTCCAAGATCTGCACGCGGCTTAACTGATCGGTTGAAACACGGGTCGTCAGCATCTTTACGTTCTGCGCCAAAGCCGCGGCATTGATCGCGTCGACAGATGCGGTTTGATCGACCACCTTGGCGGCAGTGATGCCAAAGCGGCGCGTTTCAATCGCGTTGATCTCAATCGGCATCTGCCCCTCCCTGCTCTCCAAACCTGGTCAAACGCAAGCAAACATAAATCACGATCGCCGTAAGGCCTATGTTGATAATCTGCGCGATTTCCGGCCGGATCCAGCGGGTAAGTATGTTGATGAATGCCATGGTCGCAACGAAACCCACACCATAGGCAAAAAAGAACCTTGGCAAATCCCGGCGGTGGCTTGCGGTGCTTTCAAATGACCACCGCCGATTGGCCAGATAACTGATCATCAGGCCAAGCACATAACACACTGCCGCCGCTAGTGTCGGCGCAAAGCCGCCCCACACAAGGCCCACGAACAAAACATAAAGCAGACCGTTCGACACAACGCCAACACTTGCATAGCGCAGGAAACTTTGCGGAATTTTCATTTGGGCGGCGTGTCTGTGGTCTGTTCGACCAAGATGCGCGGACGCCCCTGAACTTCACGGAAAATGCGACCCAGATAAAACCCATGTATGCCAAGCGTGGCCATAATCAGGCCAGACAGGAACCACAGGGACAAGATCGTACTGGTCCACCCCGGCACAGTAAATGACCCCAACAACCACATCACCAAAAGCGCAAATGAAAACAAAGCCGACAGGCTGCTAAAGGCCAGCCCGACAATAACGCTCAACTTGAGGGGGCGATCAGTAAACCGGATGATAATGGCGATGGCCAACGTCATCAGACGGCGCAGAGAATAAGAGCTTTCACCTGCCAACCGGCCGCCGCGATCCACTTGCAACTGGCTGGTGGGCAATCCCGTGAGGCTGACCATGATCGGCAAGAAGACCTCTTGTTCTTCATACATCAGCAAGATCTTGACGAGGCGACGGCTATAAAGCCCAAAGTTTCCGATGTTGTTGATACTGACGCCAGTCAAGAATTTCACCACAGCATAAAACGACTTGGACGCAATGCGGCGAAACCGGGAATCCGACCATGTGCCGCGGTCCACAACAACGGCATCCACATCATCCTGGATCAGCTTATCGTAAAGGGCCGGGATCATCTTGGGGTCATCTTGCAGATCACAATCCACGACGGCCACGTAATCGCCTGCCGCTGCGTCAAGCCCTGCCCAAATCGCCAGATGTTGCCCGTGATTACGCGCCAATCTGATGCCACGTATCCGCGGGTTTTTCTGTGCAAGATCTGTAATGATGTCCCATGGCTGATCTGATCCGCGATCATCGACCAGCAAAAGTTCCCAGTCAAAATCGGTATCAGCAAAGGCAGCGGCCACTTGATCAGCAAGCGCGACAAGGCAATCGCGACAGCCATAGACAGGAGAGACAACACTGACCTTGACGCGCGTCATAGGGTCCCTCTTTTTGTATTTCCAAGCGTTTTCAACGTCACATCGATCACCGTTTCGATGTCACCGCCCAAATCAAAATACATTGGCAAACGCACCAGTGTTTCCGACACCCGCTGTGTCACCGGAAGAGCGCCATGCGCCCGTCCGAATTTTTCACCCGCAGGTGACGAATGTAGCGGCACATAGTGGAACGGGGTGATGATATCATTCTTGCGCATTTCAGCGATAAACGCGCTGCGCATCTGAAGTGAATCAAGCAACAGATAAAACATATGCCCATTGCCTGTGCAGTCTTTAGGTGTTTGCGGCAATAAGATGTTGTTGCTGGCTCTCAAAGGCGCGAGGGCGTCCATATAGGCATCAAATACCGCAAGCCGCCGGGTGCGAATGGCGGGTTCAGCCTCAAGCTGGCCGTATAGGAAAGCCGCGATCAACTCTCCGGGCAGATAGGATGAACCCATGTCCATCCATGTATATTTATCAACCTGTCCGCGGAAAAACTGCGAGCGGTTGGTGCCTTTTTCACGGATGATTTCGGCGCGCTGCATCAGATCAGGATTGTTGATGGCCAAAGCCCCCCCCTCGCCGCTGATGATGTTTTTGGTTTCGTGAAAACTGAACGCAGCCATATCGCTTAGACTGCCTGCCAACCGACCCTTGTAGGTTGACCCCAAGGCCTGTGCTGCATCCTCGACAACAAAAAGATCATGTTCTGTCGCGATCTCGGCAAGGGCATCCATATCGGCCGGGAACCCGGCATAATGCACGGCAAAAATCGCCTTGGTCCGGGGCGTCACCGCGGCACGCACGGCAACGGGATCAATATTGAGCGTATCAGGTTCGATATCGACAAAGACCGGCGTGGCCCCGCGCAACACCACAGCGTTTGCGGTCGAAACGAAGGTAAACGAGGGCATGATGACCTCATCCCCTGGACCGAGATCACACAGCATTGCAGCCATTTCCAGAGCAGCTGTACACGAGTGGGTCAGAAGAACCTTTTGGGCACCGGTCAGGGTCTGAAGGTGCTGACTGCACTTGTCTGTATAAGCACCGTCCCCCGCAAGCTGACCACGCCTGACGGCGTCTCGTATGTTTTTGATTTCATTTCCAACAATACTCGGTTTGTTGAATGGGATATTTTGCGCCACGTTAAGTTACCCTCATGGTCGAAACGACTTCGATCGTTATTTTCATCATGAATCCTTGGATCGACCGCGTGCTCAAAATCATGTTTATCTTCGCAGTTTTCAGAGCCGTGTGGAAGTAGAGTTCTGAACCGGTCCGGTCTGTGGGATGTGCCCCCTGCAGGAAGCTGGTATAGGATGGCGGATACCTTTTGCGGACCTCATAAGCGCCATGACTGATCCCCTGCCCTTTTCACAGACGCACTCCGCCAGCACGCCGGATCCCTCACGAGAGGTGCCGCGGGGCTGGTGGGACCCGTCTCGGAAATTGATCCAGAGCCTGAGGGCTTATCAGAGCACCTCTGGTGCGTTGGCCCCCCTCGCCCGCAAAATTCATGTGCTGCGTCACAGGTTCTGGTCTGTTGTTTCTGGTGCAGACATCCCATTGAACTGCCAGATTGGGGTGGGCCTTTTGCTGCCACACCCCAATGGTGTCGTGATCCACCCTCAGGCGCAGATCGGGTGCAATTGTCTGCTTTTCCAGCAGGTCACGATCGCAGGGGCCTGCGTGATTGGCGGGCATGTCGATATCGGTGCGGGCGCAAAGATCCTGGGGCCCCTGACGATTGGTGATCATGTTCAAGTCGGCGCAAATGCTGTGGTGACCACGGATCTGCCCGACAATGTTGTGGCCACCGGCATCCCCGCCAAGATGAGATCCTAACTGACAGCAAACATTTGCTCGACCTTTGTCAGGAAGTGGCAAGCCTTCGCGCATGACAACTTCTTGCCACGGAATAGGACCCATTTCCGCCCAATTTGTGGCCTACGCGTTAACCAATTCCGCCTGTCTTCCAAGAGACAGATCCCTTAATTTGTTGCCGCCACACACGCTGGCGGCGGCCGACTTGTGTCCTGATGGGATGCAAAAATTTCGTCTGGAGACCACTATGGTTGGTATTTTGATCTCGGCTCTTTTTGGGTTTTTATCTATTATATCAGGCGGCTCATCGGGGTCGTCGTCAACGGCATCAGGCTTGCAAAGCCGGACGGACCAAACCTCGGACAATCAAGAGGACGAGGCGAATTCGGCGTCCCCACCGGAAGAAAAGGGATTGGATCCATCGCCTGCAGGAGGTGCCAACCAGCATCCGGACCCCAAAAGCGACGATCCTGATTATACGCCCGGTAACACCCCAGATAAGACACAGCCGACCGATACACCGGACACCCCAACACCAAGTTCGGCAACGCAGATCACGGGTCCAGAGGCTATGGCCGGACGGGTCATGAAAATCACCCCCGAGGACCATGACGATATCGCCAGCATCCGCATTCTGGAGGGTCCTGATTTTGGCAATGTGTCGGTTAATCCCGATAATACACTCGCGCTGGTGCTGACCACATCATCCACCACCGGGGACCTCTCTTACGACTATGAAGTCACCTATAAGGACGGCACCACAGAGAGGTTTGAAAGCCACCATAAGGTCACCCCTGGCAGCCAGGACGCCGGATGGGGTGAAGGAGAGGTCTACATGTTGGAGACCGACGACAATGACGATGTCATTGTTGAAACCGGTGACGTGCACCGCCCAGTCTATATGTCCAACAGCGACGAAGCCCTGAGCCGCGCGGATATCGCAGCGCTGGAAGGCCTTGAGGAAGGCGATATCACGAACAACTGGCTGGTCGCACACCCTGAATATGGCGGTAGTGAAGATATGGCCTTGGACCCCGAGGCGGGGATGGGCGTCTGGTCGACACTCACCACACCAAAGTTCCAGGGATCGCTCGAAACCTCGCATTGGCTGCTGTTTGAACGGGGGTACGAATACGAAGACCTTGGACGCGTCGTGGGATGGGGCGCATCGGGTGAAGATGAGCTGCACCCATTGCACCTGACCGCCTATGGGTCGGGCGAGGATCCTGTCATCAAGACCCCGTTTAAGATCCTGGGCGGCGAGAGCCACAACGTTGTCGTCACCAACCTCAATCTTGATGCCGGCGGCTATAGCCTGTCAGGGCACAATATTCTGTTTGATGATATCCGCCTTGGTGGACAACTCGCATTTCAAACGGGAAGCGGGTTCACATTCCGGAATTCCGAAGCCTTTGACATTGTACGCGACACACCGGTCAATGGCGGGACGCATTTTGAACCCGGCAATGACCGGATCGGCGGGATCTACGTCAGTGGCACTGACGGGATCTTGTTGGAAGGGAACGTGTTCGACCATACCGGCTGGGCCGATGGCTATACCTATGATGGTGATGCGGCCAATGGACAGCCTCCCAGCCAGTACAGCCATAACTTTTATCTGCAGCCCTCTGCGCTGGATGTCACATTCCGCGACAACATCACCATGCGCGCCGCCGCAACGGGCGCGCAATTCCGCGGTGGTGGCTTCATCGAGGATAATGTCTTCCTCGACAACAATGTTGCGGTGAACTTTTTGGGTGGGGATTCCTTTGGAAACGGCCCCGTCGGAAACTACACCCTGTTCACAGACAATGTTGTCACATCAGGCGCGCACAAGGTCGCAAACCTCTTGGGGGGGCTGACCATGGGCGCCACCAATCGGGGCGCAGATTCCACCCTGCTGGACAATATCATCGCGCATCTTGCGGATCCGAATAATCCAGACGAGCTGGCAGAAAAGGAATGGACGCACGCGCCACTGGATAACGAAAAGACCCCCTATTACGACGATACGATGATCTACAACTGGGTTGGAGCAGGTGCAGCTAGCCGCGGCGCCAACAACGATGTGAATGTCGATGGGCTTGATAGTGCTGTCCTGGATCAGACCACCATTCAGCTATTTACCGCAGCTCTTTTGGGCAAGCCTGATGCCACGATTGCCGATCTTGGCGACTACCTGCGTGCTCAGGCTGATGGCGCCCTGGATGGAACAGTCGACGCGGATCTGATCATTGCCTTCTTCCAGGAAGGATTTGGGATCACAGTCGATGCCCGGTTGCAGTCCGAAACCCTTCGGTTTGTGCCCAACGAGCTGGGCGAAGGGATCCGCTGGGATAACCGACTGAACTGGGACACCGAGGATCTGCCCGGAACCTTTGACGGCGATAGCGTCAACTTGGCCGGCAATTGGGTCAATTACGGGGGGACCACCCGGATTGAAGATCTGGATTTTGGATCAGGCGGCAAACTGAACGTGACTCATGGCAAACTGACGGTTGAGGGCATGACGCAAGCAGGTGCTCGCGGTGGGGAATTCAACATCGACAGTGCGGGTCAGGTCTGGGTTGATGGATATACGGATACCGATGCGCTTTCCGTCAATGTGGCGGGGGGACGGTTCGTAAATACTGGTGACATCGAAGATAAGGTCAGCCTGGATATCAGCGGTGGGCAGGTGATCCTGGCAAAGGATGATGGTCATTTCGATGTTGGAAAATCCCAACATCTGCACATCGATGGGCATGACGCTAAAATCGGATTTGACGATAACGATGGGGATACGGGCGTTCTGCGTTTTGAAGAGGGTGCGACGCTGACGTTCTCGGCCGACACTGAAGGGCTATCGGACATCTCAGAATTCCGGTCCGGGGCGATGGGCGATGCGCCCGATACGCAAAGCGGTGTTCATCTTGGGCAAGGGACGCTCGAAATCGATTTGACAGATCTGGCTGATCCGGCTGGTGAGCACGTCCTGATTTCTGTGGATGCGCTGGTTGGCAAATTTGAAGAGGTCAATTTGATTGGTCTTGGTTCAAAGCATGATGCCGAACTGGTCGTGGATTATGAAAGTGATGAAGTTTCATTGCGTGTGACGGCTGGTGGAACGGGTGAATTCAGCATGTTGAGTTCTGGAGATGCCGAGGCGGGTCTGGATGGAACAGCTCTTTGGGCCGCTTTGACAAATGGTCAGGTACCTTTGGATGATGGGGAATTTACCCAGCTTTATCTTGATGACGTGGATGCAGGTGTTGAAACGGTAATCTGATAAAGGGGTTCCGGCGCTGTTTGGCAAGGTATTTGCCGTTTCAGCGCGGATCGTCTTCACAGGTTTTGTGACTTTGACGGGAATGGAGACCTGCGCCTTGTGAGCTGCGTGCAGGTGTGGCTCAGCGATCTTCTGGCCATTTTGCGTCATGCCTTTTCAAAAGGGGTGTTTATTTGGTGTTTGAATCTGGTGTTTAGGGATTCAAAGGTTCCAGAAAAACGCGTGCTATCATAAGCTTACATGGCAAATTGAAGTGTTGGGTGTGTGTGTTTCCCGATTCAAGCGTGTGTGAATCCCGATTCGGCGTGTGTGAATCCCGATTCCTTGCCGATTCGTTCTCATCGTGTGTGTTTCCCGATTCCGGACAAGGACTTAACCCCAAAATCGCTATCTGAGAGCGGCGACCCTTGCCAAGCGTGTGTGTTTCCCGACATATTGGATCAAAGCGTGTGTGTTTCCCGAACACTTACCCACGCAACCGTCAGAGAGGCGAAATGAGCGAACACCTCAAACCGATGAAGCACCCACAGGGTGACCTTTTTGTCTGCGACATTACCGATGTGATCCTCAAAGATGACATGGCCTCGATGGAGCACCCCTTCTATTCACTATCAAAGAAGCCCGACCGGGAACCGCGACGGTATGACTACAAGGGCCAATGGATCGAGTTCAGGCCGTCAATCAAGGGCATGCCCACGATCTATGACAAGGATCTTATCATCTATGCGATTTCCCAACTGATCGCGGGCATGAAAGAAGGCCGTGCAGCATCCAAACGGGTGCAGATCGACCCTTATGCCTTTCTTGTCTTTACCCAGCGTGGTGTCGGTGGGCGAGACTATGATGCACTTTGCGACAGCCTTGACCGGATCGATGGGACCCGCTTTCGCACCAATATCCTGTTTGACGGGACACGCACCGACGAATGGATGGGCATCATCGATGGGGCCAAGATGCAGACGGATGAACGGACCGGCAAAATCAAGTCGCTGGAACTCAAGCTCAGCGACATGGTGATTTCATCTGTGGAAGAGATGAACGTCCTGACCTTGCACAAGGATTATTTTCGCCTGTCCCGGCCAATCGAACGGCGGATCTATGAAATTGCCCGTAAGGCTGTCGGGCAGGATGAAAGCTGGGCCTTTCGGATGACCACATTGCACGGCAAATCAGGCTCTAAAGGATCGTTGCGTGAATTCCGGCGCCAAATGAAGCCGATCATCGAAGGAGACTACCTGCCCGACTACCGTATCACCTATGACGAAGACAGCGACGTGGTCACCTTTCGGAACCGCAATACGATGCCAACGGACAAAGAGCGGGTTCAGACGGATAAGGATGCGGTTCTGCAGCTACTATCCGCAGACATCCGTGACGAGGTGCGCCATATCGCACCGGGCTGGGACACGCATATGCTGGCCGATCGGTTCTCTGTGTGGTGGGCGAATACCGGAAAGCCCCTGCCCCGCAATGCCGATGCTTTGTTCGTCAAGTTTTGCCGGACCTGGCAGGAAAAGAACGGCACCCCCTAAATCAGCGCTGCCTTCACGGTTCAGAAGATCTTGGGACAAATGGCCGTAGCAGGCCAAATATATCTGATAGCTACCAGTTAGCTATCAGATATATTTTACCGTGCTGCGTGCAATAAAGTGACGCACTTTCTTTCTGTATTGCATTGATAAAAAACAAAAATACAACAGCTACCATGAAGGTATCGGGTGGACGATAACAGATAGCTTACGACTAGCTATCAGCTTGTGCTAACATGACGTCAAAACAACAAACGGCAGGAGAGCAGGACCATGCCCGTCATCGCATTTGCAAACCCCAAGGGAGGGGCGGGGAAAACGACCGCCGCTCTATTATTGGCCTCAGAGCTATCAAGCCACGGGGCTCAGATCACGTTCATTGATGCCGATCCCGAACGCTGGATCTCGCAGTGGGGCAAGCTTCCGGGCAAGCCCGAAAATATCCGCATCGTGGGGGATGTGACCGAGGACACGATCGTTGATGTCATCGCTGATGAGGCCGCGGCGACGCAGTTTGTCATTATTGACCTCGAAGGTACGGCGAGTCTGATGGTGGCCAATGCAATTGGCATGTCCGATCTCGTCATTATTCCGACCCAAGGCGGGTCCATGGATGCAAAAGGGGCGGCCAAGATGATCCGCCTTATTCGCAACCAGGAACGCATGACACGGCGTCCGATCCCGCATGGCGTCCTGATGACCCGAACCAGTGCCGCAGTGATGTCTCGTGCATTGCGTAACGTACGCGAGCAAATGCTGGTGGCGGGGATCCCGGTCTTTCAGACACCCATTGTTGAACGCGCAGCATATCGCGACATTTTTGACTACGGCGGGCGTCTCGCTGATCTGCCTCAGGCAAAGGTCAGCAATGTCGACAAAGCACGGGCCAACGCCGCAAGCTTCACCGCCGAGGTCATTTCTATGCTGAAAGGGCAGGGCAGGGCGCAAGACCCGGCCACCACTGAACGCCAAAAGGAGACTGTCTGATGGAAAACCGTATCCGCGCCAGCCTCGGCTTTGATGATGCCCTTGCCGATTTTGACCCTCAGGAATTCACCTCGGCGTCGACCACCCGCGCCAAACCCGCGCCAGAAGTGGCCCGTGTGGTTGCCGAAAAGGCCGGTTTCAAGAGCCGTGAGGCAGGTCAGACAACCTTTCCAACACCAACAGAGCCCACCAGTCCATTGCGCCGTCGCAGAACGGGCCGCAACGCGCAATTCAATCTCAAAGCGAAACCTGAAACCATCGCGGCCTATTGTGCCCTGGCCGATCAAAATGGCTGGGGTCTGGGTGAAACGCTTGAATATGCTGTGGCTTTACTGGAACGCGAATACGGCAACCCGTAATCCGTCATGCCATGGCAGGGTGTGGCCTTGTTCAGTCGCACCCTGCCATGGCATAGATTTTAACGTATTTATTACATAATCTTCCTTATTGGACCCAGTGAATTACTCAGGGCGCACGCTGCAAAACGACCCTGCACAAACCACATGA
>CANMPL010000020.1 GCA_947499715.1 uncultured Paracoccaceae bacterium | reverse complement strand
GCTTCTCTTCATCATCTGTCTCCTCAGTTGGAGAACAGGCTAACTCTAAACACCGGACAATTCAGGGGAGCAGGTCACAAAGAATGGCAACGCGCTCGCAAGCGAAGCCAACGAGGGGGTTCTTAGTCATGGCTGAGGTTTCACTGTCAGGGATCAGTAAATCCTTCGGAGAAGACGTCGCATTGGACAATGTCACGATGACTGTTCCAGATGGATCGTTTGTCGTCTTGTTGGGCCCGACGGGCGCAGGCAAGACGACGACGCTGCGCATGGTGTCTGGTTTGGACAAGCCCGATGCGGGCAATGTCATGATTGGCGGTCGCGATATGGCCGGGCTGACACCGGCGCAACGGGATGTGGCGATGGTTTTCCAGCAATACTCGCTCTATCCGCATTTGACGGTGCGCCAGAATCTGGAGTTTCCGCTGAAATCACCGATCCTGCAAACGCCCCAAGCCGAGATCATCAAGAAGGTTGGCGAGGTGGCCGAAGTCCTTCAGATCAGTCACAAACTGGATAACAAAGCCACGGCATTGTCGGGCGGTGAAATGCAGCGGGTCTCAATTGGCCGTGCGCTTGTGCGCCAGCCTTCAGTCTATCTCATGGATGAGCCGCTCAGCTCTTTGGACGCAAAATTGCGGTCTGACTTGCGCGTGGAATTGAAGGGTATCCAGGCCAACTCGGGCGCGACGTTGCTTTATGTCACCCATGACCAGATCGAAGCAATGACCATGGCAACGCATGTCGGCGTGCTTGATCAGGGTAGGCTTGTGCAGTTCGGCACACCACGCGAGATCTATGAAAACCCTGTGAGCGTTTACGCGGCAAGCCGTTTGGGCCAACCGCGGATCAATGTCCTTCCGGCTGATGTGTTTGGCGGTGCCCCCAAGGGTGCGCAAAGCATCGGTTTGCGGCCTGAACACATCGTTCAAGGAGAAGGGGAAGACAGCATGGTCACCCGGGTTGAGCGTTTGGGCGATCAAACGCGGCTACATCTGGTTTTCAAAGACCACGAGATCGTCACAGTGACGGACGCGCATACGAACCTGAATGGCGGCGATATCGTCAGAATCCGCCCGAATAATCCATATTACTTCGACGCCTCTGGCGCTCGTGTCGCTTAAGGGGAGAGAACACTTGCAGCATTTCATCAATCAAAAAGAAGACATGGTCACCGATGCGATCGACGGCACGATCTTGGCGTCCGGGGGCAAGCTGACGCGCCTTGATGGCTATCCCCACATCCGGGTTGTTGTTCGGTCAGATTGGGACAAGTCCAAGGTTGCATTGGTCTCCGGGGGCGGTTCAGGGCACGAACCTGCACATGCAGGATTTGTGGGTAAGGGAATGTTGACAGCGGCGGTTTGTGGCGATGTGTTCGCGTCTCCGTCTGTTGACGCAGTGTTGGCCGGCATCCTCGCCGTTACCGGCCCGGCCGGTTGCTTGTTGATTGTCAAAAATTATACAGGTGACCGGCTAAACTTTGGCCTCGCAGCGGAACGCGCGCGGGCTTTCGGACATAAGGTCAATATGGTCATTGTGGACGACGATGTCGCCTTGCCAGATCTGCCGCAAGCGCGTGGCGTTGCTGGGACATTGTTCGTGCACAAGATTGCGGGCGCAATGGCCGAGAACGGTGCCAATCTTGAGGCATGTGCTCTCGCGGCAGAGCGCGTTATCAAGTCGACCCGCTCGATCGGGATGTCCCTTGATACCTGCACCGTGCCAGGCTCTCTTAAGGAAGACCGCATCCCGCATGGCATGGCGGAGCTGGGCCTCGGGATCCACGGCGAAGCTGGTGTCGAACAGGTTGCATCCAATGGCGCGGTTGACGCAATTTCCAAGATTGCAGAGAAACTGGTCGAAGGCATGCCAAAGACGCCGCACGTGGCGTTGGTCAACAACCTGGGCGGTGCATCTTGCCTCGAAATGTCGATCCTGACCAACAGCTTGCTAAAGTCTGATTTGGGGCCTCACATTCGTCATGTCGTTGGGCCCGATGCCATGATGACAGCACTGGATATGCACGGATTCTCGATCTCGTTGCTGGAACTTGCAAATGGCGATGAGGAACTCTTGGCCCAATCTGTCGATGCACCTGCTTGGCCGGGTATCAATACGGTAAGTGAACCCGTGGTTTTGCCGCTGCCTGATGGGCTATCGCCGATCCGCGCACCGGCTTCGGCGCATGATGCGACAAAGGCGTTCCTGACGGGATGTTGTCGGGTGCTGATCGATGCCGAGGCGGACTTGAATACTTTGGACGCGAAATCTGGTGACGGTGATACGGGGTCGACTCTGGCAGGGGCGTCACGGGCGCTGATCGACGCGATGGACACGCTGCCTTTGGCTGATCACACGCAGCTTTATCGCGCGATCGGGTTGGAGCTAAGCCAAACCATGGGTGGTTCTTCGGGCGTCTTGCTTGCGATCTTTTTTGCAGCCGCTGGCGATGCCTCGTCATCCGGCTTGCCGATGAAAGATGCGCTGCGCACCGGGCTTGATAGGATGCGTCAGATTGGCGGCGCAAATCCTGGGGATCGGACGATGGTCGATGCATTGTTACCAGCCTTGGACGCGTTGAATGACGGGACGACCTCTGCCGCGGTCGCTGCGCGCAAAGGCGCGGATTACACTGCCACACTGACGTCGGCCAAAGCAGGTCGTGCAAGCTATATCAACGCAGAGCAACTGGATGGGCACGTCGATCCGGGGGCGGAAGCGGTGGCGCGCTTGTTCGAACACCTCGCGCGCTGACCGATATGGCAGGGATGACGTTAGGCGCTTACCTTGAAGCCGAGGTAAGCGACCTGGATCTTATTGACCTTGTTGATCGCATCGCGAGCGCCTGTTGGAAAATAGCGCAGGTGGTGCGGGATGCCGCGTTGGATGGAAATCAAGGTCAGGCGGACTCGGTCAATCCACAGGGTGAGGTGCAAAAACCGATCGATCTGATTGCTGATGACATTTTTCGGGCGTCCTGCGCTCAAAGTGCCAAGGTGTCCGTTCTGGTTTCAGAAGAGGTTGAGGAAATCACAAACCTCAAACCGGGGCAGAGCGGCGATTTCATCGTTGCTTATGATCCGCTTGATGGATCCTCAAATCTGGACGTCAATTTGTCAGTCGGCTCCATTTTTTGTGTATCACGTTTGGCCGATGATCTTGGTCCCTTGCCCGATGGCCGGTCCCTCAAGTGCGCCGGTTATGCGATCTATGGGCCTTCAACGATGTTGGTTTTGACATTTGGGATGCAGGTCGTTGGTTTCACATTGGACGTTACCGGTGAGGACTATGTGTTGACGCACCCTGATATGCGCATTCCTGCCGAGGCCTGCGAATTCGCTATCAACGGGTCGCGGTCGCGCCATTGGGATGCGCGGGTGTCGACCTACGTCGAAGGCTGCATCACCGGACCCGCGGGCCCCAGAGGCAAAGCCTTCAATATGCGTTGGACAGCATCCATGATCGCCGACGTGCATCGAATACTCACCCGCGGTGGGGTCTTCTTGTATCCAGTTGATGCCGAAAACCAAGCGCAGGGCGGCAAACTGCGATTGCTTTACGAAGCTTTCCCGATGGCGATGATCGCCGAGGCGGCGGGTGGCCGGGCGTCAAACGGACAATCGGATCTGTTGGATATCGACGCCGAAGACGCTCATCAGCGGACGTCCGTCATTCTGGGCGCACGACACGAGGTCGACTTTTTCGACGCCTTGGTCACTTGTAATTAGAAAGGTCTGAATGTGGCTTTGATTTCGCTCAGGCAGCTGATGGATGACGCCTGTCTCCATTGCTACGCCATTCCTGCATTTAACGTGAACAACATGGAACAAATGCTGGCAATCATGGGCGCCGCTGATGCGGTTGATAGCCCCGTCATCATGCAGGCCAGCCGTGGTGCAAGGGCGTTTGCCAGCGATATTGTCCTCTCTCACCTTATCAAAGCCGCGATTGAACTTTACCCGCATATTCCCATCTGCATGCACCAAGATCACGGTAACTCCCCGGCAACCTGTATGTCCGCAATCGCCAATGGGTTCAGTTCGGTCATGATGGATGGCTCGCTGGACGAAAGCGGTTCGGTCCCGACGACGTTTGAACAGAACGTGGCCGTAACATCGAAAGTCGTCGAAATGGCGCACCTCGTTGGTGTGTCAGTTGAAGGCGAAATCGGTCACCTTGGCAGCTTGGAAACCGGGCGTGGAGAGGCCGAAGATGGGCACGGGTTTGAGGGTGAATTGTCCAAAGATATGCTCTTGACCGACCCGCAAGAAGCCTGCGACTTTGTCGATCAAACCGGTGTTGATGCGCTGGCGGTGGCGATTGGCACCTCACATGGGGCCTACAAATTCACAAGAAAACCTGACGGCGAGATTTTGGCCATCGACCAATTGCGAAAGATCCATGACAGGATCCCAAATGTTCCGTTGGTCATGCACGGTGCGTCGTCCGTGCCGCAAGATCTTCAAGACCTCGTCAACGCGCATGGTGGCGAAATCTCACCGACCTGGGGCGTACCGGTTGAAGAGATCCTGCTTGGCATTCGTTACGGTGTTCGCAAAGTGAACGTCGACACCGACCTAAGGTTGGCTTTGACGGGATCGATCAGACAGTGTCTTCAAAATGCACCGGCAGAGTTTGACCCACGAAAGTACCTGGCGGCGGGGATCGATGCAATGAGGCAGGTGTGCGAGGAACGGTATATTGCCTTTGGGTCCGCCTCCCGCGCCTCAAAGATCGTCGCCCGCCCGCTGGCCGACATGGCACGCAACATCTACTAACCCCGTTACGGTCCAACACCAAACGTCACAAGTGAATGCCGTGGTGCAGCCTTGGTCGCGGGCCCGCGCAAGCAGTTTTGTCCTTTCTCAAAAACATTGCCGACTTCAACCCACTGCCCGGATAAAAGCCCCGAGGGTTGAATGCCTTGGGTGCCCTTCATAAGTCATCGGTCCAGCACCCTACGTCGCATCGACGCAGCTTAATCCGAAATCAATGCGGGTGAGACATTCCCTGAAAGCACACCATGGCACATGTTGACCTTCCTAAGTTTCCGACGCGGCCCGGTTATATGACCGAAAAGATCCAACGCGATTATATCCAAGCTGCGATGGACAAGAACCTATTGCCAACGCAGGCCAATCGCATGGCTGACATTCTGTCTCTGACAGCACCACGCGATGGGTCAAAGCCAATCCAATTTTGGCAATTGTACTCGGTGCTTGGTCAGGACCCGATCGTGGAGATTGTCCAGAGCTTCTACCGCCGTGTGTTCGAACAGGACGACTGGTTCAGGTCCGTTTTTGAGCGCGTTGGTGGCATCAACCATCACATCAACACGCAAGCTTCGATGTGGATCGACGTGATGGGCGGCGGGCCATATTATCACGGCGCGGAGTTCCGGCTGAACTTTCATCATACGCACAACGCAATGCAGCTTATGAACGATAAAGGGGCCGCACTCTGGTCAAAACTCATGCTGGAGACACTGGATGCATCATCGCACCTCAAGGAGGGGGACCCGCGGATCCGCGCGAGTATCAATACGTTCTTGTCTTTCTTCATGGACAAATACGCCGACGATTTCGCATTCGAGAACCGCAGCTTCTTTGGCGCGACAAACCCGCCTTACAAGCGAAAGATCAACTTCATGAAGATGACGGAACAAGCAATCGAGGCGCTGAGCGATGCCGAACTTTCCGAGGCACTGTCTGAGCGGGGGGTGGACGTCTCTCAGTATGAAGGCAAAGCCGCAAAGGTGAAAAAGGCGCTGATGATGTAGTCCTCAGCGCCCACCACACCGTCTAGGAAGATTTGCCCGTTCTGCCGACCTCGACGCCTACTCTTCACGGGCTCGCCGAAAGGCACATTCGGCGAGCTGCACCGCATGACGGATGGCGTCTAACGGCAAGAAAGGGCCACGTTCGCATCAAGAGCGGTGACCTTACTTTTATCGAAGGGCAAATCAGAACCGACGACTGTGGATGGGTCTAATGGTGCCGATTTTGGTCGATAAAAGTTTTGGTTTTGCCCCTGGAATTGCGCATAAGACTAACAATTATGTGCAAACATTTCAAGGCATTGCAGATTTCCGCGCTGAACCTCGGCCAACATCGCTACTGCTGAACTAGCAGGCTGGGGCCAAGAGTATTGCTGCAACCAAAGCAATCAAAAAGCGCGCCCAACTCGGTTTAGAACATGCCTAAAAGGCCGGGGACGACGGTTTGACCAAAAAACCTATGCTTGGGCGTCCCAACGCCAAGACAGCAGAAGGGATGGTTCGCAATCTGGGCGCGGTCGGGTTTGAGGTCAGACAGCCCGCCGCGCGGGCAATCGTAATCAAACGGCGCGCCGTCTGGCCCAATGGCCGTTTAGTCCACCAAATCGCGCGGCACGATGAAATCGACCAAATCACCGGCTCCCAGCGCGATTTTTCCTGTAAAATCAATCACCGTCGTGGCGCAGGTCGGGTAGTCACTGAACCGGCGGTGGGCGGGCTTTTGGCGCACGAGCGCATGGGCCGCCATGCCGATGCCGGGGTTGTGGCCGATGATGGCGATTGTGGGTTCTGACGGGCGGGTTGCAAAGTCCAGCACGGTGTCAGGACTGGCGTGATAGAGCATCGGGGCAAATTGCACCGGCGGTGGTACGTCAAAGGCGGCCAGCAGGTATTGCGCGGTTTCCCGCGTGCGCGCGGCGTCAGAACTGATAACAATATCAGGCACATAACCCTTTTCCAGCAGCCATTCCCCAATGGCCGTTGCAGCCTTGCGGCCACGCGCCGTCAGGGTGCGGTCGTGGTCGTCGGCCATGGGGTCATCCCAGCCGGATTTTGCATGACGGATCAGGATCAACCGGGTCACAAGAAGGCCTCCATGTGAAAGGCGGCCTGCGCGGGCAGCCGCAACCCTTGTCCCACCGGACAGGCCCGTCTGGCAAGGCATCCATTGTCCCGGCAGTCGGTTCCGGCCGCTGAGGCGACATGCGCCTTGCAGGCGGCGACGTCATAGCCATCCGCAAAAGCCTTTACGGGACAGGCACTTAGGCATGGGGCAGCACAGGTATCGCAAGGCTTTGGCGGCGCGGGCATGGCCGCGGATGCGGTGGGAAGAACAATCGCACCACGGAAGGACACAAAAAGCCCCGCCTTTGCATGCACCAGAAAGTTGATCGGCGATGGCCAGCACTGCCCGCTGCGCTGCGCCCATGTGTAGAACGGCTGATATGGCGCGCCGCCGAAGGGAAAGAACGCCTCACCTCCGACCTGCTTTGCGACATCGTCCAGCACCCGTTTGGACCAGCGGTCCATCGGGTCGGGCTGACCGTCCGACATCTCTGGCGCGCGGCTGAAATGCGGCCAGAAATGCGGCTCATCGGGGCCGATCAGAACGAGGGTCTTGCCAGCGCCGGGGTCTGCCGAGGTCGTCGCAAAATGACCCAACGCACGCAGCCCCAAAGGGGTTAACGCGGCATCAAGCTTTGCCATGTCGGTCATGGGAATATGCCCATCAGATGGGCAAAGGTGCCGCAAAAAGCATCGCGCGGACCGTTACTTAACGGCGTTAAGGATTTGATGCGCCCGGTTTGTGTATGACATGTGCATGGTCTGTGCATGCAATGTGCATCCCCGATTTGGGCGTGCGGTGCCATGTTAACCTGTCTTGGCGTTGCGGATAATCGACCCCGCGCCATGTTCGGTAAACAGCTCGATCAGGCAGGCGTTCGGGATCCGGCCATCGAGAATAACCACCGCGCGGACACCCTTGTCGATGGCGGCCAGCGCGGTTTCTGTCTTGGGGATCATGCCGCCTGCGATGACGCCTTTTTCGGTCAGATCGCGGACCTGTTCGGGGCTAAGTTGGGTGACAACTTCGCCGGTGTCGTCTTTTACGCCTTCCACATCCGTCAGCAGTAGCAAACGGTCCGCCTTAAGCGCCCCGGCGATGGCCCCTGCGGCGGTGTCGCCGTTGACGTTGAACGTCTCGAGCGGGTCCATGCCAGTGGCGACGGGGGCCACGACGGGGATGATGCCAGCGTTGTAAAGGTCGCGCAGGACCTGCACGTTCATTTCAATCGGGCGGCCGACAAAGCCCAGTTCGGGGTCGTCCGCCTCGGCCACGATCAGGTCATCGTCCTTGCCAGAAAGCCCCACCGCGCGGCCACCTTCATCCATGATGGCCTGCACGATGCGCTTGTTGACAAGACCGGTCAAAACCATCTCGACCACCTCGACGGTGGCTTGATCGGTGACGCGCTTGCCGCGGATAAATTCGGATTTTATGCCAAGCTTATCAAGCATTTCGTTGATCATCGGCCCGCCGCCGTGCACCACAACGGGGTTCATGCCGACCTGCCGCATCAACACGATGTCGCGGGCAAATTCGGCCATGGCCTTGGCGTCGCCCATGGCGTTGCCGCCGAATTTCACCACCACGACGGCGCCGGAATAGCGCTGAAGATAGGGCAAAGCCTCTGACAGAGTGCGGGCGGTGGCGATCCAGTCGCGGTTCATGTCTTGTGTCCTCATGCTTCGATGCCCGCGATCACGGCGCGCAGGTTGGCAATCCCTTCGCCCTTTTCAGAGCTGGTCAGGATCAGCTCTGGGAAGGCGGCGGGGTGTTTTGCCAATGCGGCGCGGGTGCGGTTCAGGGCGTCATCAAGTGCGGCCCCTTTGACCTTGTCGGTCTTGGTCATCACCACCTGAAATGTCACGGCAGAGCGGTCGAGCACCGACATGATTTCCTCGTCCACGGCCTTGGCACCATGGCGCGCATCAATCAGCACAAAGACCCGGCGCAGGGTCTGGCGACCCGACAGGTATTGTTTCAACAGGCGCTGCCACTTTTCCACCACCGCGACGGGCGCGTTGGCAAAGCCATAGCCCGGCAGATCGACGACATAGATGTCGCCTGCGGTGAAAAAGTTAATCTCTTGCGTGCGGCCCGGCGTGTTGGACGCCCGCGCAAGGCCCTTGCGACCTGTTAGCGCGTTGATCAGGCTGGATTTTCCGACGTTGGAGCGGCCAGCAAAGCAAACCTCGACCCGGTCGGCGGGGGGCAGGCCGTCCATGGCGACGACGCCCTTAAGGAACTCTGTCTCGCCGGCAAACAACAGCCGCCCCTTTTCAAGCAGGGCGTCATCGGGGGTCTCAATCTCAGGGAAACGCAGTTCCATCACAGCACCTTTACGTCATCGCCAAGGGCCACGCGCCCACCGGTCACGACCTCAGCATAGATGCCAAAGTCCTGATGGCCAAAGGTGCCGTTAAGCGCACCCAAAGTGTCCACATCGCGGGTCCCGGTCACAGGGTTCGCCGCGGTGTGCAAACAGCGCTCGACCCGGTCGCGGATCGCAAGGCGGGCTTCGCCGATTTGCACCTGATGCCCGACCCAGTCGAATTCGGCCCAAGGGGCGAGACCCTCCAGCCAGATGTTGCCGCGCCAGCGTTCAACTTCCAGATCGTCGCCGGTGACGGCCGCCACGGCAGCGTGGCTGGCGTGGTTCATGATCGAGATTGAGGCAAAGGGCGTATCGGTCATGCCCCGGCCGCCGGATTTGACGATTGCAGCAGGTTTGACGCTACTGGCGCGGGTCAGGGGTTCGACCCAGTTCATGAATTGCACAGCACCCGCTTCGCTGTCAGGGCGAAAGGTGATCTCTCCAAGATCTGCGTGACGCAGTTCAACCGCACCGCTGTCTTCGTGCAGCTTTGCCCAGATCCCTGCCAGTTGCGGGGTGCGGGCACCGATCATGAAGTTGCGGCAGGACGACCAGTCGCTGCCGTCGTGCTTTGTCAGATCATGGGTCACGGCCCAGTGGCGGTCCCACGGCATGGATTGGCCCGCCACGAGCGTCACCGCATCAAGCGGCTCGCGCCCATGACTTTTGATCGGGTGCCGCCAGAGGTTGGCGACGGTGATCACTTTTTGCCCTTTGGTGCTTTGGCGTCGTTGGCGGGTTTTGGCTCTTTCTTGAACGATTCCCGGATGTTGCCAAAGATGTCCGGCTTCGCGCCGTTCATCCGCATGATCGTATATTGCTGGATAAAGGTGATCGTGTTGTTGGCAATCCAGTAGACCACGAGGCCCGAAGCAAAGCTGCCCAGCATGAACATGAAGACCCAGGGCATCCAGGCAAAGATCATCTTTTGCGTCGGATCAGTGGGCGATGGATTCAGCTTTTGCTGGAGCCACATCGAGATGCCAAGGATGATTGGCAGGATCCCGATAAAGAGCAAAGCAACGATCGAATTGGGATCGGGCGCGCCCCACGGCAGCAGGCCAAAGAGGTTGAAGATCGACGACGGATCAGGGGCGGACAGATCCTTGATCCAGCCGAACCATGCGGCGTGGCGCAACTCGATCGTGACAAAGATCACCTTGTAAAGGCTGAAGAAAATCGGGATTTGCAGCAGGATCGGCAGACAGCCAGAGGCGGGGTTCACCTTGTTGTCTTTATAGAGCTTCATCATGCCCTGCTGCATCTTCTGCTTATCTTCGCCAGCGCTTTCTTTCAGCTTCTCCATCTCTGGCTGAAGCTCTTTCATCTTGGCCATGCTGACGTAGGACTTATAGGCCAAGGGCAGCACAAGCGCCTTGATGATGATGGTCAGGGCGATGATCGACCAACCCATGTTGCCGATGTAGATATTGAGCGTGTGCAGCAGCCAGAAGATCGGCTTGGTCAGGAAGAAGAACCAGCCCCAGTCGATGCTATCAAGGAACCGCACGACGCCTTCGCGTTCATAGTTGCGGATGGCTTCCCATTCTTTCGCACCGGCGAAAAGCTGTGTCGTCACGGTGGCAGAGGCCCCGGCGGCGACGGTTTGCACAGGCATCACAGCCTCTGCCTGATAGATATCGCGGCTGGGGAAGTATTTCTGCACTGACCGGAATGGCGTCGCCTGATCGGGGATCAGGATCGTCTGCCAATAGTGGTCGGTAAAGCCGAGCCAGCTTTCAGAGGTGGTTTCAACCCGTTCGGCAGGCACACGTTCGATTTCGTTGACGCGGAAATCGACGATGTCGTCATAGTCATAGGATTCCAGCACGCCGTCGGACATCTGCAAGGGGCCTTCTTGCAGGATGAAGAAGTTCTTGAGGTCCTGCGGTTCGCCGTGGCGGCGGATCAGGCCATAGGGCCGCAGGCTGATGGCGTCGGGGCCGGTATTTTCGACCGATTGGGCAAAGGCGAACATGAAGTCTTCGTCGACCGAAATTTCGGTGCGGAAGATTTGGCCCGCGCCATTGTCCCATGCCAACGTGACCGGGGTTTCAGGCGTCAGCGTGTCGCCGCTTTCAAGGGTCCAGATGGTTTCCGGCCCCGGCACGGCGTCGATGCCTTCAACGCCCGCCCAGCCAAAGGTGCTGTAATGTGCGCTCGCCTCGCCCTCGGGCTTGAGCAGCGTCACCGTGGGCGAACCTTCGGCGAGGGTTTCGTTGTATTGGGTCAGCGAAAGCTGGTCGATCCGGCCACCTTGCAGCGAAATGGTGCCCGCAAACTGTGGGGTTTCAATGGCGACGCGCGGGGCATCGACCACTGCGGGCTGCGCGGGGGCGGTTTCTGTGGCGGTGGCGGTCGTTGCCTCAACCGTTGGCACGCCCAATTCGGATTGTTCGGCGGCAACCTCTTCCACGGGTGGGGTGATTTCTTCTGGCGGGAAAAGCCAGAACCAGATCACAATAACCAGAAAGCTCAGCACGGTGGCGAGGATCAGGTTTCTATTTTGCTCTTCCATCGAATGCGGCCGCCCATCTGTCCCTAAAAACGTGGGGTTTCTTCAACCCGATAGCCCCAAAGGTCAAGGGCTTTCGGGCTCTTTCTCAGATAGGGTCAGGCCCTGAAAATCAAAGAGCTTGGGGTCCAGAAGGTGAGAGGGGCGCGCATTCATCAGGCTGCGGAACATGACTTGCCGCCGTCCGGGGCTGTTTTTCTCCCAGCCGTCGAGGATCGCCTTGACCTGCTGGCGCTGCAATCCGTCTTGAGAACCGCAAAGATCGCAAGGAATAATCGGGTAGTTCATGGCGGCGGCGAATTTCTCGCAATCGACCTCTGCCACATGGGCGAGCGGGCGATAGAGGAACAGGTCGCCTTCTTCGTTGACCAGTTTCGGCGGCATCGTCGCAAGGCGGCCACCGTGGAAGAGGTTCATGAAGAAGGTCTCTAAGATGTCGTCGCGGTGATGGCCCAGCACCACGGCAGAGCAGCCTTCCTCGCGGGCGATCCGGTAAAGGTTGCCGCGGCGCAACCGCGAGCATAACGCGCAGAACGTCCGGCCTTCTGGCACCTTGTCCATGACGATGGAATAGGTGTCCTGATATTCGATCCGGTGCGGGACGCCCATTTTTTCCAGAAACTCTGGCAGGACGGTGGCGGGAAAGCCGGGCTGGCCCTGATCGAGGTTGCAGGCAATCAGTTCCACCGGCAAAAGCCCGCGCCACTTGAGTTCATAAAGGATCGCCAGAAGGGTGTAGCTGTCCTTGCCGCCCGACAGGCAAACGAGCCACTTTGTGTCCCGTTCGATCATGCCATATTGTTCAATCGCCTCGCGCACATTGGCGACAATGCGTTTGCGCAGCTTCTTGAACTCGGTGGTTTTGGGGGCACCGTAGAACAGCGGGTGGATATCGTCGGCATCATCTAACATGAGCCGCGTCTTACCCCGGTGCGTCGCACATTCAAAGCGGTTTTGACCTCTGCGGTGCGGGCGCTAGGTCCGGAGGCAACCGGAGGAATGATATGCGCCTGACCCTTGCCCTATGCCTGACCCTGCTGGCCGCCTGCACCGGCAAGCCGTCGTTTGACGACGCGAGCCTTGATCCTGATCGCAAGCTGAACCTTGAAGAATTCTTTGACGGCGAATTGGTCGCCTATGGGCAGTTTCAGGACATCTTTGGCACGGTGCGGCGCAGCTTTGTGGTGACGATCAATGGTGATTGGGATGGGACGCGCCTGCGGCTGGTCGAGGATTTCGTTTATGAAGACGGCGCCGTTGAACAGCGGGTCTGGACGCTGGTGAAGACCGGGCCGGACACATGGGAAGGCACCGCACCCGGTGTGATTGGCACCGCGAAGGGGGTGGAGCAGGACAACAGGTTCAACTGGCAATACGAAATTGATCTGCCAGTGCCTGCGGCGGATGGTTCGGTCGAGACGTTGCGGGTGACCTTTGATGACTGGATGTGGTTGCTGGCGGACGACCGGCTGTTGAACCGCGCTTATGTGAAGCGGTTCGGGGTGGATATCGGGGATGTGATTATCAATTTTGAGCGTCGGTAATTTGACTTGAAGATCGGCATCATGCCACGCTTGTCCTTATTTTAGAGAGGACATTTCATGGATTATATTCTTTCCACGCGGCGTGCCGAAAACGGGCTTTTGGGCTTCAAACAAGGCAGCGTCAAATATCTGGCGATCCCGCCGGAAGATCATGTGCCGGCCTTGGTGCATCAGATCAAATCGGTGGATAGCTGGTTTCGGCGGGCAACAGCAGAGGCGATGACGTCGCATGACCCGGACCGCGGGCATGTGATCATGCTGGTGCATGGCTATAATGTGAATGCCAAGGAAATGCTGGCCCATCATCGCAGGGTGTCGGCCAATTTGCGCAAGCAGGGGTTCAAGGGGCTATGTGTCAGTTTTGACTGGCCCAGTGACGGAACGGTTGTCGGCTATCTGAATGACCGCAAAGATGCGCGCTGGGCTGCGAGTTTTCTGATGGAAAGCGGGCTGACCGAATTTGCCAAGCGGCAGGAACCCGATTGCAAGATTGACCTGAGCATCGTGGCCCATTCGATGGGGTGTTATGTGGTGCGCGAGGCGTTTGATTTTGCCGATGGGCAGCACGCGATCAGCCAGAAGAACTGGACTGTCAGTCAGGTGGCTTTTGTTGCGGCGGATATCTCTGCCTCTTCAATGGAAAAGGGCGATTCAGAATCGCGGTCGCTGTTGCGGCATCTGGCGCGGTTGACCAATTACTACAGCCCCTATGACGAGGTGCTGTCGATCTCGAGCACCAAACGGATTGGCGCGTCGCGGCGGTTGGGCCGGGTTGGTCTGCCAGCGGCGCGGTCAGAGAAGACGGTGAACCTGTATTGCGGGCAATATTTCAGCCAGCATGTCCAAAGTGGCGCGATGGGGTCGCATAGCTGGTATTTTGACGACGACCGCTTTTATCAGGATTTGATGCTGACCCTGAACGGAGAATTGGACCGCGCGGCGATCCCAGGGCGAAGGCGGGCGAGTGATGGCGGGCTGGCGCTGATGAAGGATCCCAACGAATCTGTCTTCATCACCTAGTCGGGGACGTTATCAATGCCTGACCCGCCCCAGGGGTGGCAGCGGCCGATGCGGCGGGCGGCCAGCCATGCGCCTTTGATGCCGCCATGCTTTTCCAGCGCCTCAAGCGTATAGGCAGAGCATGTAGGCTGATAGCGGCAGCCGTGGCCAACCCAAGGAGAGAACAGCAGACGGTAGGCGCGGACCGGCAGCGCGACGATGCGGGCCAGCGGCGTCATGCGTGAACCTTGGCCAAGGCGCGGATCAGGTCGGACTGAAGCTGTGGCAGGGGCAGGGTGGCTGTCACCTCTGCCCGGCCCACAAGCACATAGTCCCAGCCTGCACGGCCATGGGTGGGCAGCACCGCACGGGCCACTTCGCGCAACCGGCGCTTAGCGCGATTGCGGGCCACGGCGTTGCCGACTTTCTTGGAGCAGGTGAAGCCGACGCGGATCAGGCCGTCATCATCGTCGCGGGCGCGCGCTTGCAGGTGGATGCCGGGCGTGCCCTGACGGCGGGCCTTGGAGGCGGCGACAAAGTCGGCGCGTTTCTTGAGAACCTCCAGACAAACGGAAACCGCCGGTGGTCCACCCTTTTGGTCCACCGGCGGTTCCAAATCTGTCATCGGATCAGCGGCGCTTATGCGCTCAGCTTGGCGCGGCCCTTGGCACGGCGGTTGTTGAGGATCTTGCGACCGGCCTTGGTGGCCATGCGTGCACGGAAGCCGTGGCGGTTCTTGCGCACGCGGTTCGATGGTTGGAATGTCCGCTTCATGGCGTCTCTCCGGTTAAAGGGGCCGAACCTGAGATAGATTCGAGGCCCAAAGGCAATTCAGATCTGCCGTTTAAGGGGCGGACCTTGCCCTGTCAACGCCCCGGAGGCGGGGTTTCTGCAACAATTCAGACTTTCTGCGCATGTGAAATGTTACAGTTTGTGATCGCAGCCCTTGTGGTGTGGGCTTTGCCATCAAGCGCGCGTGATCGCCCTATGCGCAAAGCGCTGCATTGTCCATCTAGGGTGCAACCAAGACCATGATCCGTGAGAAAGCCATGTCCATGTCCGATGCCCCCGCCCAAAACCCCATGCTGCGCCGCTTGCCGCTGATTGTGATCGCAGTTGCGGCCCTGTTGGGCGCGTTCTTCCTGCGCGATTATCTGACCTTTGATGCCTTGCGCGACAACAGAGAGGCGCTGCTGGCGTTTCGGGACAACAACTACGTCCTGACGGTTCTGGTTTTTATCGCGGCCTATATCACGATCGTTGCCTTTTCCTTGCCGGGGGCGACCATCGCCACATTGACGGGTGGCTTTTTGTTCGCGACCTTCCCCGGTGCGCTTTTCAACATCACCGGGGCGACCATTGGGGCCACGGCGATCTTTCTGGCGGCCCGCTGGGGCTTGGGCGAAAAGCTATCGGCGAAAATGGACAGCTCTGGCGGGGCGGTGAAGAAGATCAAGACCGCCATCGACGACAACCAGTGGGAGGCGCTGTTCCTGATCCGCCTTGTGCCTGCGGTGCCGTTCTTTGTCGCCAACCTTGTGCCGGCGCTGGTCGGCGTGCCGCTGATCCGCTTTGTGATCTCAACGTTCCTTGGCATTATCCCCGGCACGGTGGTCTATACCTCTGTCGGCGCGGGGCTGGGCGAGGTGTTTGCCCGCGGCGAAAGCCCAAATCTGGGCATTATCTTTGAGCCCGCGATCCTGTTGCCCATCATTGGCCTGTGTGTGCTGGCCGCCCTTCCTATCGTCATCAAAGCCCTGCGCGGCAAGAAAGGTCTGTAAGTTATGAACCGGATCAAGACAGATCTTTGCGTTATCGGCGGCGGCTCTGGCGGGTTGTCCGTCGCGGCGGGTGCTGTGCAGATGGGGGCCAAGGTGGTCCTGCTGGAAGGCCACAAGATGGGCGGTGATTGCCTGAACTATGGCTGTGTGCCGTCCAAGGCGCTGATTGCAAGCGCTAAACAGGCCCACGCCATGAGCCACAGCGCGAAATTCGGCGTGGCGGATGCGGTGCCAAAGGTGGATTACGCCGCCGCCAAGGACCATGTGCACGACGTCATCGCCACCATCGCCCCGGTCGACAGCGTTGAGCGGTTCGAAGGTCTTGGCGTGCAGGTGATCGAGGAATTCGGTCGCTTTATCTCAAAGACCGAGGTGCAGGCAGGCGACACGATCATCGAGGCGCGGCGCTTTGTCGTCTCGACCGGCTCTGGCCCGTTTGTGCCGCCGATCCCCGGCATTGAGGACGTGAGGGTTTATACCAACGAGGATATCTTTGACCTGCGTGAGCGGCCCGATCATCTGATCGTTGTGGGCGGCGGCCCGATTGGCATGGAGATGGCGCAGGCGCATGTGCGGCTGGGGTCAAAGGTCACGGTGATCGAAGGCGCCAAGGCGATGGGCAATGATGACCCAGAGATGGCCGCGATTGTGCTGGAAAACCTGCGCGCGGAAGGCATAGAGATTGTCGAGGGCGCACAGGCCGAAAAGATCAGCGGCGCAGGCGATCAGATCACGGTGCATACGCCGAAAGGTGATTTTACCGGCTCACATCTGTTGATGGCAGTGGGGCGCAAGGTGAATATCGACAAGCTTGATCTGGACGCAGGCGGCATCGCCCATGACCGGCGCGGGCTGAAGGTCGGCGACAATTTGCGGTCTGTGACCAACAAACGCGTCTATGCCGCGGGTGACGTGGCCGGTGGGCTGCAATTTACCCATGTGGCAGGCTATCACGCAGGCGTTTTGATCCGGTCACTCTTGTTTGGCCTGCCCTCCAAGCAAAAGACCAGCCATATCCCCTGGGCCACTTACACCGACCCCGAACTGGCGCAAGTTGGCCTGACAGAGGCGCAGGCCAAGGCGAAATACGGCGGTGGGCTCGAGGTGGTGCGCTTTGATTTCCACCATAACGACCGCCTGATTGCAGAGCGCAAGAATAAGGGGCTGATCAAGGTGATGGTGGTGCGCGGGCGGCCTGTTGGGGCCTCGATTGTCGGACACACAGCAGGCGAATTGATCGGCATGTGGGCGATGGCGATTGCCAACAACATGAAGATGTCAGCAATTGCCAATACCGTGCTACCTTACCCCACAATCAGTGAGGTTAACAAAAGGGCGGCGGGTGCTTACTTTAGCCCCAGACTGTTTGAAAGCGACAAGGTCAAGCGTGTGGTCGGTTTCGTCCAGCGCTGGATCCCGTAAGGAACGAGCGAAACAATGAACACCCTTTCAGGTCGATTTCTGATCCTGACCGTCATCTTTGTGATGCTGGCGGAGGTGTTGATCTTTGTGCCCTCTGTCGCGCGGTTTCGGCAGGATTACCTGCTGGCGCGACTGGAACGAGCGCAGATTGCGTCCCTGGCGCTGGAGGCGGACGATATGATCTCCCCCGCGTTGGAAGCCGAGCTTTTGAAGAATGCCGGTGTGTTTAACGTGGTCCTGCGCCGCGATGAGATCCGGCAGCTCGCGCTATCCTCGCCCATCCCATCGCCGATTTTCCAGACCTACGATATGCGCGACCCCACCAGCATGACGCTGATCATGGACGCGATGCGCACCATTTGGGATGGCGAAGACCGGGTGATCCGGGTGATCGGCAACCCGGTGCAGGATGGCGGGCTGCTGATCGAGGTCACGATGATGCAATACCCGCTTCAGGAGGCGATGTGGGAGTATGGGCGGAATGTTCTGATTCTGTCGGCCATCATCTCGGTCATCACGGCGGGGCTGTTGTTTGTGGCGGTGCAGATTTTTCTGGTGCGCCCGATCAAGGGTGTGGTCGGATCCATGCAGCGCTATGCCGCCGCCCCCGAGGATGCGCGCCGGATCATTGAACCCGGTGCAGGCGTGCGCGAATTGCGCGACGCAGAAGAGGCGTTGCAATTGATGCAGACGCAGTTGACCGGATCGCTCAAGCAAAAGGATAGGCTCGCGCAATTGGGTGGTGCCGTGGCCAAGGTGAGCCATGATCTGCGTAATATCCTGACCTCTGCACAGTTGTTTACCGACCGGATCGAAAGTTCAGAGGATCCGCTGGTCAAACGTATGGCGCCCAAGCTGGTGGGGTCGATCACCCGCGCGGTGAACCTGTGCGAAACGACGCTGGCCTTTGGCAAGGTGGATGAACCGGCCCCCGCACTGACCCGCGTGAACCTGTCGCAGATCGTCAATGACGTCATTGATAGTGAGCGTCTGGCGGCTGCCGATCACCCGCTGTCCTTCGCCGAGGATATCCCGGCCTCGATGACCCTGCGCGCCGACGGAGAGCAGCTTTTCCGCGCGATATTCAATCTTGTGCGCAATGCGCGTCAGGCGATCATGGCGACCGGCAAACCCGGTGAGATCTGCATCAAGGGATTTGAGGATGACGGCGCATGGTGGGTCACGGTGACGGACACCGGCCCCGGCCTGCCCGCGCGGGCGCGCGAACATCTGTTCCAGCCATTTCAGGGCGGTGTGCGCAAGGGCGGATCGGGTCTGGGCCTGGTGATTGCCGCTGATCTGGTGCGCGGCCACGGTGGACGGCTCGAGCTGCAACGCACCGATGACACCGGCACGACTTTTGCGATCCAATTGCCCAAGGCAGACATGACCCTGGCACCCGCAGCGGAATAATCCGCAAATGGGACTTGCATCGCCGGGGATGCGGGTCTAAATCCCCCGTTACGCGGATTGGTAGCTCAGTTGGATAGAGTACTTGACTACGAATCAAGGGGTCGGGGGTTCGAATCCTCCCCAGTCCGCCAATTTTCAATTTGTGAGACGACACATAGTTCTGGATTTTGGGACACATAGGTGTGATTTAGACCATCATGTGTCGCATTCAGGCTGTGGAAGGGCGCAGTTCTAGCGCGAGGCCTCACGGGACCTGGTCACTTCAAGCTTCATGTGCGCTTTCGGCCCTAACCGGACCTTCGCCCTTCTTTCGAGATGCTGCGGTTGCAGCCCAAATTGCGGACATTAGCTGCGCCTGCGAGATAAATCGGGCGCTCGATGTCGACTCCGCGGACGAAGCGGACATCCGCGGCGCCAGTACCAAGGTCTGCTTCTGCCAATCAAAGCCCATTGCGAATACAGCATTTGTAAGACGTAAATATGGATAGTGGTCTGTACAAACGCAGATCATCGTTAACTACCGAATGTAACCTAGATTGCTTTTGAGTGCCTCGAAGACACCTCTACCGTTGACTTAACTAGCAAGCATCAGACCTGACCATTGCTACGGAGCGAAGCGATAGGTCCTTAAAGCGTTGGCACCAAACATTGCTGTGCGTTCGCAATCGGTGAAATCTGAAGTTATTCTGTTAAAGGCCCCCCAAATCTTCGCCATATTGCTGAACTGTTGATCAGTCGGGAAGTTCGAGGCAAAGCTCACACGCTCAACGCCGAAGATACTGATCGTCTCCAGCACATAATCGCGGATGGTATCCTCGTTCCAATTAGGAATGGTGTTGCCCAGGCCCGATATTTTCACATCGGCATGGGGCAACGCCGCGAGTGCACGCATCCCTTCACGCCAAGTCGTGCGCCCTTCAGGGCTATGATCCCAAGGTAGGGCAGCGTGTTCGAGATGCACGGGAATGTTTGGATGGCTTGCCGCCAATTGTGCAAATGGCGCCAGTTGGTGGGCAAAACACATCAAATCAAAATCCAGCCCATGTTTTGCCAGCAGAGCATAGTTGCGCCGCCACGCGGTCTCAGCCAGAAATTCTCGCTCAGCCCAACACAATGAAGGCATACCATCGACCCTGTTCAGAATATGCCGGATACCCCGGGTAAGCGGAAAGGCCGCATGAGCCGCAAGTATTTGATCCGCGTCATCGCGTGATAGATCGCAGTATCCAACGATAACGACAGGCAGCCCATTGGTGCCGTTGTTCTGCACCAAATCGTGCAGCCAGCGCGTTTCGCCAACGGGGTCAGTCTTGTCCCATTCGGCTTCAATATGGACGACGCCCGCTATCTCGTATTCCCCGGCATCGGCCAAATAGTCGGCCGGTAGATAGGTTTGCGCCTGAGCCGCTGTGCGTGTGCCGTCTTCTGCCACGGCATCTGACAAAGCCTCATAGGGGTTCTTTCGTGGATCGCGCCAATGAACATGACTATCGACGATTGGCGGCAACATTGGTCTATCCTTCCGTCAGTATCAGACAAAGTGCGCCCAGCTTGTTCACCGGGTCTTTGCCCGGGATATTCTGGGCATCGCTTGATCCATCTACGCGGGTTTGATCAAGATCTTACCCGCCGCTTTGCCAGCCAACATGTAGTCCAGTGCGGCACGCGTGTCTGCGAGGGAAAAGCGTGCAGCAATCAGTTGTTCAAATTCCTGTTGGCCGGACGTAATCAGGTCGAGCGCTTGCTTGAATTCCGCGTTGAATTGGAATGAGCCGGTCACGGCCACTTCTTTGAGCATGATCTTATGCAGGTTCACTGGCACATCAGAAAGCTGAATGTTCGAAAGGATTGAAACCTTGCCGCGTCGCTTCACGGTATCCAGCGCGGTGTTAAAGGCATGGGGCGATCCGCTGGCTTCTATCACCGCATCATAACTGTCGTTGTCTGGGTCATGTTGCCCGGCAACGAATCCGCGACTGGCCCCGATCTGAACCGCGAGGTCCACCGGTCCGCCACGCACATCGGTGACATGAACGTCGATCCCCTTGGCTTTCGCGGCGACCACGGCCAACAGACCCATCGGCCCACATCCGGTTATCAGGATGCGATCCCCCTGTTTGGCGCCGGTCATGGTGACAGAATGCATTGAACAGGCGAGAGGTTCAGCAAAGGTCAGATGCTCGGGGTTGGTGCCGTCGGGCACAGGATAACAACATGTCGCGGGGAAGTCGAAAGCGGCCTGAAAAAAGCCGTCGATATGGGGAACGGTGGTTGCCGAGCCGGGGAATTTCTTATTGGAACAGTGGTTTTCAAGGCCAGCACTGCAATTCTCACAGGTGCCACAATTGATGATTGGGTTCAGCGCGACCAGCTTCCCTGCCGTCAGGGTACTGCCGTTGGCATCGACAACATATGCACAAGCTTCGTGGCCTAGGGTGACAGCCCGCTGCATATTGAACCCGGCGTTCGAGAAATGGCGATAATAGTGCAGATCGGTGCCGCAAAGACTCGCCGTGGCGAGGGCAAGGCGCACATGACCCTTTGGCACAGCGTCAGTCAGGTTGCGATCAATAGTCTCTACAGTCATTGCCGCGCTCAGGACGGTGGCGAAGTGGGTCATGATAATTCCTTTGAAACCAATTGAGTAGCCGTCATCGACTGGGAGTGCAGCGCCGACACACCAATTGCGGCGCCTCCGGGGATCGCGCGACAGGCTCCGATCCCTACAAAAACGGGCAAATCAATGCGGGTCAGCTGATCCACCCAGCGAAAGAGCAGTTGCCATCGTGGGCGGGGGCGCAAGCACCCGCTTTTAGCAATCTGTCCGACATGGGGACGATCAAGAATGATCAGGTCGTAGGCCTTTGCCAATGTGCTGATCGGGACATCTGCGAAGTCCTTCAAGCTGCGTTTTTCCCAATCGATTGCAACACCGGTTTGGCCTTCATCAGTGGCGGATGCAGCGACGAGGCGGTCATAAGCGCGTGGATGATCCGAGGTCATACCAACCACTTTCATATGAGTTTTCATATTGATGGGCGGCTCCTTCACGGTGGTTCAGGGGTCTTGTATAGTATTCTCATATATAAAACTAGTTCTCAAATTTATTGGAGTCATTTCCAAATTCCTCAACTCATAGCAATTCTTATGCCGCAGTGCGGCAAAAATACTTCTTGATTTCTCATATATAAAATGTTTTCTCGTCCATCAACACAAGGAGGAATCACATGGCAGCGGACCAGACGCATTTGAAAATGCCGCTTGCTGGCATGCGGGTATTGGATTTCTCGCAGTTCCTCGCGGGTCCTGTTTGCGCGACGCGCCTCGCGGATCTGGGGGCCGAGGTCATCAAGGTCGAGCGCCCACAGGGGGGTGATCAGTGCCGTGGTCTGGCTGTCGCAAACCAATGGGTCGGTGAGGACAGCTTGCTGTTCCACATTATCAATCGTGGCAAAAAGTCGGTTGCGGTCGATCTTAAAGATGCGACCGACCTTGAGGCCGTAAAAGCGTTGATCGCGACGGCTGACGTGATGATTCACAACTTCCGCCCTGGCGTGATGGACCGCATCGGGCTTGGATTTGAACAGGTTCAATCCTTAAACGAGCGCATCATTTACGGTGTCGTTTCGGGCTATGGCACCGAAGGGCCCTGGCGGGATTTACCGGGGCAGGATCTGTTGGTCCAGGCGCGCTCCGGCATGGTTTGGTTGACCGGAAACACGGATGATGACCCGACGCCAATGGGCGTTTCAATCACCGACATTGCGGCGGGAAACCATCTTGTTCAGGGCATATTGGCTGCATTGCTGCGTCAGTCACGCACCGGGCAAGGGGCACTGGTCGAAGTTAGCCTCTTGGCGTCGGCAATGGATTTGCAGTTTGAACAATTCAGCAGCTACCTGAATGACGGGCATGTGCAGCCAGTGCGCAGCGCGATCAGCGGGGCGAACGTACATGCGACTGCGCCCTACGGTATCTACAAGACACAAGACGGCTACATCGCGATTGCGATGACGCCGATTGCGCGATTGGGCGCTGTTTTCTCCCTGGACCGGTTGGCCGCATTGAGTGAGCCTTCTGAGGCGTACTCGAAACGAGATGAGATCAAGGCTGTGCTGCGACATCATCTTGCGACGGGGTCAACCGGTCAATGGATGAACCTGTTGGAACCCGCAGGTGTTTGGTGCGCCGAAATTCTTGATTGGCCAGCGCTTGAGCGGTCAGGTGCGTTGCAATCTCTTGATGTGGTGCAGTTGGTCACCAACACAACCGGAACCTCATTTGAAACCACAACCTGCCCAATCCGGATTGATGGAAACGTACTGTCAAATCCCGTCGGCGCGCCCGCACTTGGTGCGGATACGGATCACGTTCTGGCTGATCTGAACCCAAATGCAGAAGGAGCGGCGTGATGATTGTCGAAGAATTTTTCGAAGATTACGAAATCGGATATTCCCGGCGGACCTTTGGACGCACGATCACTGAGGCGGACATTGTGCTTCACGCGGGGCATACAGGCGATTTCTTTCCGCATCACATGGACAAAGAATGGTGCGCGACGCAGGATTTCAAACGGCGTATCGCCCACGGCACACTGGTGTTTTCTGTCGGCATCGGCCTGACCGCGTCCACTATCAACCCACATGCCTTGTCATACGGCTATGACAAGCTGCGGTTCATTCGTCCTGTGCACATCGGTGACACGATCAGCGTCAAAGCCGAGATAACGCAAAAGCGAGATCACCCAAAAAGGGCCACTCATGGATTTGTCCATGAAGCCATCGAAATCACCAACCAGAACAATCAAGTCGTTCTGGTCTGTGACCACCTTTACCTCGTGGAACGCAAGAAGCCTTTGGGCTGAACTGCGAGGAAAGGCAAACCCGGTGCAGATGCACCATAGCAAGCGAGCTACTAACATCATTGGGAGGACCAAGATGAAATCGACGATCAAACTTCTTGCCAGCGCTTCGGCCCTGAGCATGACCCTGGGTTCAACTGCCTTGGCAGAGAACACCGGGCCTTACGGCTACTCAAGTAACGGCTTGAGCTTTCCTTTTGCGGCGGCTGTCGCAAAGGGCTTTGAGGATGCGGCGACCGAAGTCGGTGCCGAGGCCATCGTTCTTGACGGACAAGGCGACATCTTGAAGCAAACCAACGACATTGATGACCTGCTGGCGCAGGGTGTTCAAGGTATCGCAATTATGCCGAACGACTCGGCGGTCGCTGCCGCTTGGGCTGACAAGGCGGCTGCTGCTGGCGTCGCAGTAGTTGCATCCGCTTCGATGATTGGCGACCCTGCAACGCGCCCCATTGATGATGTCTACGAGAGCCTTTCGGCATTGGTGACCCAACAGGAAGTCGCTGCTGGTCGTGAAGTTGGTCTGCTGGCCGCACGTCTTTTGGCAGGTACCGAGAACGCGCAAATCGCGATTATCGAAGGTGCTGCTGGCTATGCAGAAGTTCAGCAACGCACCGAAGGTTTTGAAGCTGGAATGGCCGAAGCTGGTCAGGCGTATACAATCGTGGCTGCACAGCCCGGTGACTGGACTGCTGAAAAGGGCGAGGCTGCGTGTCAGAACATCCTGGCCTCCAATCCTGACATCGACCTGTTCTTTAACCAGGCTGACGACATGGTTGTAGGCTGTGCACGTGCTGTGGCCTCAGCTGGATCCGATGCGCTTCTTGTTGGCTTCGGTGGTTCGAAACTGGCGATCGCCGCGATCCAAGACGGCAGCGTAGACGGGACCGTTTGCTACAAACCAGAAGAAATTGGCCGGATTTCGTTCCAGATTCTTTATGATGTCAACAACGGCACGCCCCACGACGCTGAGTTCATCACCTATCCAACTCCGGGTGTGAGCATCGACAACGTCGATGAATGTGTGGGTCAATGGTAATTCGGCATGAGCCAATCACCACATCACAAAGGTGAACAGCCCCTGTTAAGCCTAACAGGAATTCAAAAGACCTTTCCGAACGGAACGGTTGCCCTTCGGGGTGTGGATTTCGCGGCTTATGCAGGGTCGGTTCACGGACTTCTCGGCGCGAATGGCGCCGGGAAATCCACTCTGATCAAAATCTTGTCCGCGACCTATCCCGCCACAGGCGGCAAACAGGTTTGGAAAGGACAAGAGGTTGCTTTCAATTCACCGCTAGAGGCCAATAAATCTGGCATCGCGACGATCCACCAAAACATCCCCCTGGTGCCGACCCTGTCAGTGCTTGAGAATGTATTTCTGTGGAAAGAGCGGGGGTGGCGACGCGACCCGTCCGATCAAATCCGCTTTGCCGAAATCTGCGACGAAGTTGGATATCATATTAATCCCAATGATCTGGTTAATGATTTATCCATCGGCGCTCGGCAAATGGTTTGCATCCTTCAGGCGCTTAGCTATGGCGCTGATCTGATCGTCATGGATGAGCCAACGGCCTCCTTGGCCAAAGAAGAGCGCGAAATCGTTTATTCAACGGTTCGAAAGCTTGCCGGTCAGGGCAAGGGCATAATCTTTGTGTCGCATTTTCTGGATGAGATTGTGGCCCTGACGGATGAAGTCACCGTCCTGCGCGATGGCAAAACAGTCATGTATGCTGTCACCGCAGAAGTGGCCGAGGCAGATATTGCCAATGCCATCGCGGGAAGAACCGTCGGCACGCTGGAACATCTCCGCAATGTACGCGGGACAATCCGCGATGAGGTTGTTCTGGAATGCACTGATATTGCGTCACCCGAAGGGTTGTTGCCGACGAACCTGACACTGCGCGCGGGCGAAGTTGTGGGCATCGCCGGACTTCTTGGATCTGGTCGAAGCGAGTTGGTGCACGCGATCTTCGGCTCGGACAAACACGCCTCTGGCAAGGTTGTCATGAACGGGCAAACCATGGGACGCTCGCCAAGCCAATCGGTTAAGGCCGGCATGGCTTTGGTTCCCGAAGATCGCGATCAGCAGGCCATCGTGCCTGTGTTTGAAATCTGGAAAAACAACTCGCTCCCCTATCTGGACAAGACTGCAAAACACGGGATCTTTTTGCAGCGCGATGTTGAGATGGAGTGGGCCGAACGTGCGATCGAAACCCTTAAAATCAAAACGGACAGCGCGGAAACATTTGTAACCGAACTTTCGGGCGGCAATGCCCAGAAAGTTACGGTGTCGCGCTGGTTGTTTGGGGATGCAAAGCTCATCATACTTGACGAGCCTACGGCGGGGATCGACGTGGGGGCCAAGGCAGACATTCTTGCGCTTGTGCGCAAGCTGGCTGCCGACGGTGTCGCCATCATCATCATCTCATCCGAATTCGAAGAAATACTGGCTGTCTCGGATCGCATTCTTGTGATGCGCGACGGGGCCGTGGTGGCCGAGCGCGATTCAAAGGATGTCGACGATCAGACTCTGATCCTCCTTGCCTCGGGTATCAGCGCAACTGACATGGCCAAAGCGCCACAAAAAGAAGGTATCCAAAATGCTTAAGTCCGATTGGAAACGCCATTTTGGCCTGCGCGAAGCTGGCGTATATTATGCGCTGATTTTGTTGATGATCACCCTTGGTGTGGTGACGAGCCTTTCTGGCCGTCCGCCCTATTTCAGTCCGGTCAACATCACCAATATCCTCTATCAAAGCTCGATGATTGCATTGATGGGTGTTGCGATGACGGTCGTCTTGATCACCGGCAACTTCGATCTGTCAGTCGGTTCGGTTGCTGCGCTTGGTGCCGCAATATCCGTCGCACTTGCTGGGCCGATGGGCTTCGGGGCGGCTGCGATCATCGCCTTGGTTGCCTGTGGCATGGTAGGTGCCCTCAACGGCGCAATTGTGCAACTGCTTGGAATCAACGCCTTCATTGTGACCCTTGGCACGCTCACCGGGATCCGTGGTCTGGTGCTGATCCTGACCAATGGCCGCTCGTTGATCGTATCCACACCGGAAGCCAAAGCCCAAATGGTCGCTTTCGAGGGCGGAAGAGTACCAATCCAAATGCTACTGATTGTGGCTGGGATTCTGCTGATCGTGTGGTTTGGTGTGCGATTGCTGCGCGCGCGACGCACCGGTACCCACGTCGATGTGGGCGTCCCGGGTGCGATTGTTGCAGGCGCCGCGATGCTATTGACCGCGTTTTGGGGTGGGGCTGAGCTCGGCGTGGCCAAACCTGTGATTTACACTGCAATCTATACGGCGATCGTGTGGGGTGTCCTTAGCTACACGACCATCGGGCGGCGGGTCTATGCAACGGGGGGCAATCCAATTGCTGCGCGCCTCTCGGGCGTGAATGTCGGCGTCTACAAGATGGCGGGCTTTGTTTTGTCCAGTGCGACAGCGGGGTTTGCGGGCATCCTGTTCGGATCCCGGTTGGGTGCGGTGAACCCGACGGCACTTCAGGGCGCTGAACTGACGGTCATTGCAGCCGCCATTCTTGGAGGAACGTCATTGTTTGGTGGGGCCGGTAGCGTGATCAAGACGCTGGTCGGAGCGTTGTTGCTGTTTACCCTGACCAATGGCTTCAATATCCTCAATCTTGGTGCAAACTATCAGGGTGTCATCGAGGGTACCGTGGTTGTCGCCGCTGCAGCGATCTATACGGTTGGCGGATCGCGGCGCAAAAAAGCTATGGCCTAAAAGCATCCGCGCCGCGCCGCTTGGTAGGGTCCAGATGTCCTTGGGTGCCCGGGGCGAGAAATTGGGAATGATTATGACGGTAGAAGATACATCCACGGAAAAGAAGCCTGGCCAAAAATACTCTGTGCCTGCGCTGGATAAGGCGTTGGATGTGATCGAGCTGCTGAGTGAAAATGCGATGTCCATGTCGCAGGCTGAAATCGGGCGTGCCCTTGGGCGCAGTGCCAGCGAAATCTTTCGCATCCTTTCTGCGCTGGAAACCCGTGGTTATATCCGCCGCACGCAGGCGGGGCAGTATCGTCTGACACTCAAGCTGTTTGAGCTTAGCCGTATGCATTCTCCATACGAAGAGCTGCTGCGTGTCGCCTTGCCGGTGATGCGCAACCTCTCAGAAGAAGTCGGAGAGACCTGCCACCTGACCATGTTGCGTGAGGGCGAGATCGTTGTTCTGGCGCAGCACGAAAGCCCCAAACCACTGCGCTTGTCAGTCGAAGTTGGCTCGCGCCATTCAGCGATTGCCACGACGTCGGGACGGATCATTCTGGCATCAATGGAGCAATCAGAACGTGACGACTACCTGCGCAATTACACTGAGTTTGCCAAACTGCCGCAGGATGTGCAGGACACATTCCTGATCCGTATAAAGTCTGTGCAGGACCGCGGCTATGAAATTGCTCATGGTGAGCGGTTTGTTGGTGGACTGGATGTCGGTGTTTTGGTCGGATCCCCCCAGTCAGCGATCAAAGCGGCGCTGATTGTGGCTACATTGCAAAGCGCCCATGGCCCCGATCCCGAGGTGATCCGCGAAGCGGTCACGCTGGCGGGCGAGACAATAACCCAGCTTGTCGGCGTCGGCTGACTGGCGAAATATCCCAAAAGGAAAGACGATGGCGTTCAACCAAACTTGGCCAAAACCGAGCGCCCCGCGCCCGATTGTCATCATCGGAGCTGGGGGAATTGTGGTTGATAGCCATATGCCCGCCTATCGTCGGGCTGGTTACGAAGTTGCCGGCATATGGAACCGCAACCGCGATCGTGCCCGCGCCGTGGCGGATCAATTCGACATCCCGCGCGTGTTTGATAACCTTGATGAGGTGGCCGCCCAAGACGGCGTGGTTTTTGACCTGGCCAGCAGCCACCATGTGCATGTCGACATGCTGAACATTCTGCCCGACGGCGCGCCGGTTCTCATTCAGAAACCCATGGGTGTCGATCTGGCCGTGGCGGATGACATCTTAGCTATCTGCCGGCGCAAAAACCTGACTGCCGCCGTCAATTTCCAGCTGCGCTATGCACCGATGATGCTGGCGATACGGGATGCGATGACAAAAGGCTTCTTTGGCCAGATGACCGAGATTGAGGTGCATCTCAATTTAGTGACCCCTTGGCATCTGTTTCCGACGCTGGAACAGGATCCCCGGGTCGAGATCGTCTCGCATTCGATCCACTACATTGATCTTATTCAAAGTCTGGTCGGCACGCCTAAAGGGGTGGTCGCGCGCAGCTACTCCTATCCGGGGTCCAAGCTGACGGATACCCGCACATCGGCAATCCTTGAATATGACGATGACCTGCGGGTGACATTGTCGATCAACCATCACCACGATTTTGGGCGTTCACATCAGGATAGTTCAATCCGCTTTGAAGGGGACAAGGGTGCAGCTGTGGTCAAACTGGGCGTGCTGCTGGATTATCCGCGTGGTGAACCTGATGAGCTTTGGATGGGCTCGCGTGGCGCGACTATGACGCTGGTGCCGCTACAAGGTCACTGGTTCCCCGATGCATTCGAACTGGTCATGAATAACATGCAGCGCTTTGTGTCGGGCGAGGACGATACTCTGATGACCTCGGTGGACAGTGCGTGGGTCACGATGGCAATCGTCGAGGCCTGCTATGCTTCGGCATCACGCCCGTTTGAACCTATAAAATCTTTACCGCAGAGGGGGGCATAACATGGAACGCATGGGATTTGCCATCAAAGTCAAACCTGAGTTTATGGCCGAATACAAACGTGTCCATGCTGACGTCTGGCCCGAAGTGCTGGACAGAATTCACGATTGTAACATCCGCAATTATTCGATCTTCCTGCATGAACCAGATCACCTGATGTTCGCATACTATGAATATCATGGCTCAAATCACGACGCCGATATGGCCCTTATGGCAGAGCACGCAAAGACGCAGGAGTGGTGGGCGTTGTGTATGCCGATGATGGCGCCCTTGGCATCTCGTAAAGATGGTGAATTCTGGGCTGGTATGGACCGAATTTTCTTGGCGGAAGGCTGAACATGACGACGACCCACCTGCCGCTTGAAGGTATTTTGGTCCTGGATTTGTCGCAGTTCCTGGCCGGTCCCTATGCATCCTTGCGCCTTCAGGATCTAGGCGCGCGTGTCATCAAGATCGAACGCCCCGATGGCGGCGATCTGTCCCGCAGTCTTTATCTGTCCGACACAATGGTTGATGGAGACAGCACCATTTTCCATGCAATCAACAGAGGCAAGGAAAGTCTGGCCTTGAACCTGAAGGACCCAAACGACATGACGGCCCTAAAGGTGCTGATCGCCAAGGCGGACGTGTTGATCCAGAACTTCCGCCCCGGTGTGATCGAACGGCTTGGGCTCGGTTATGACCAGGTGAACGAATTCGCACCACATATCGTTTACGGCTCAGTCTCTGGCTATGGCCCGGACGGCCCCTGGGTTAAGTTTCCGGGGCAAGACCTGTTAGCCCAGGCGCGGTCGGGAGTCATGTGGCTGAACGGACATTCTGACGACGGGCCGGTGCCCTTTGGTCTGGCGGTGGCTGACATGTTCGCAGGTGCAAACATCTGTCAGGGCGTTTTGGCTGGACTTGTTCGCAAGGGGATCAGCGGGCAAGGGAGCCATGTGGAAACCAGCCTTCTCGAAAGTATGGTGGATTTCCAATTTGAAGTTCTTGCAACTCATCTGAATGATGGTGGCCGCCCGCCACAGAGGTCCAAATTTCGATCTGCCCATGTTGGCCTCTCGGCGCCCTATGGCGTTTATCCGACCGCCAATGGTTATCTGGCCATCGCGATGACGCCGATCGATCACTTGGCCGATTTGCTGGAAATTGTCGATCTGAAAGCCTACGCAGATCGGCCAGACACATGGTTCAAGGATCGCGACGAGATCAAGCGCCTGATTGCAGGCAAACTGGTGATGGAAAACACTGAACACTGGTTGGCAATCCTACAACCACATGACATTTGGTGCTCGAAGGTGCTGGATTGGGCTGAATTCCTAAACGAGGAAGCGTTCCTAAATCTGGACATGCTGCAAAGTGTCGAAAACGCCATGGGCAGGCCGCTGCGCCTGACCCGATCCCCTCTAAGAATAAACGGTGCCCGCGCATCATCCACAGCGGCCGCCCCGAAAATTGGTGCTGATTCCGCTGCAATCCGTGCGGAGTTTAAGTTGTGAAGGACGCAGCCCCAAGGTGACTTACGCGCGTCGGTGAAGCGATGATCGAACTGGCCTCAGACCGAAACTCAGGCAATGCCTTAGTTGGTGTCGCCGGAGATGTGTTGAGCACCGCAATCTATTTGAAACGTAGTTTGGGAAGCTTGGCGAACGTCATGCTCGGCTCAGGCGTTGGGATGGATGCAATGTCTGATCGGATTGTTGAATTTAGTCAGGACCAACGCATCGATTGCGACCGCGTTACACGACATGCCACACGCGGGGTCGGCTTGTATGCGATTACCGTCGATGACGCAGGCGAGCGCAGTTTCACATATTGGCGCGAAAACTCGGCCGCGCGTCAGATGTTTGGCTCCGACGACGCGCTCGATTTCAGCATGTTGAATGGTGTCGATGTGATCGTGTTTTCAGCGATAACGTTGGCGATCCTCAGCCCTCAGTCACGTGCCGGTTTTTTGGACGCGATCAGCAAAGCACGTTTGGCCGGTACCAAAGTGGCATTTGACAGCAACTACCGCCCCAGCCTTTGGGAAAACGCCGATGTAGCCCGCGATTGTATTGCACAGGCCTGGGCTCTGACAGATCTGGGGTTCCCATCGATTGACGACGAACTTGCCCTGTTTGGCGAAACCGCAGATGCGGCGCGAGCAAGACTTGCGGGGTATGATATGCAGGTTTGCGAATTAAAACGTGGCGCAGATGGCCCCGAATTGTTGTGCCCAAAGGGGTGTCCCTAAGGGCCATTTACATCGGGAGTTTCCAATGTCGTGGATACTACAGGGGCCGGCGACGCCTTCAACGGCAGCTTTCTCAGTGTGTGTCTCCAGACAGGAGATGTAAGAAAGGCAGCCGTCTCGGCACATAATCTGGCAATCAAAGTGATCGGCGCAAGAGGTGCCATACTACCCAGCTAACCCAAGCTTGGGATAAGATTTGTTGCCACGCCCACTTTTGATTGAAGGTTTGTCCCGTCTCGTGCCGTGGGGTCTACCAGCAGCGACGTCGCAAACGACAACCAAGTAAACAGTCTGGACCTGTCACGGTTTCGTGCCGCCCCAAGTGCTCGTTTAGGCCACCTTTCGCTCGAAGGCGACAGGGCTTTTCCA
>CANMPL010000019.1 GCA_947499715.1 uncultured Paracoccaceae bacterium | reverse complement strand
GGAAAAGCCCTGTCGCCTTCGAAAGGAAAGTGGCTTAAACGAGCACTAGGGGCGGCACGAAAGCGGGACAGGTCCAAGGCGTTCCATTTCACGTAGGCGTCTAAGTGCAAAAGTTGATCCCATTGCCAGCATTTGGACATCGTCTAACCTCATGTTGAGCGCCTGTATCGTGCCGTCGATAGCCCCAAACGCAGACGAAAGAAATTCCTGATCGTTAACATCTTCATCAAGCGCGCGTAGAAATGAGCTGTGAGCAATCGACGCCTTATCGTATAGGGCAATCTTATCTTGTTGGGCTTCGTTCGTGGACTTGGATTGTTGTCGTTTAAATATACCGAACATCTATCTCTCCAAATTTCCTGAACATCACGAGTGTCACATCAGGGACAGAACCAACATCACTAACTCGTTGCCTAAGAGCCCAATCGCATAAACTTCAAAAAAAACGGTTTGTTGAACGTTTCGCCGAACCGGGCATTGGTGCACTTGGAGCGAAGGTCAGGAAACGTCCGCAAAGCTGCTGTCCGTGAATCTTGGAGGCATTTCGATGGTGGCTCCCACGTTGAAGGTCTGGTCTGCGGGACAAAGCCGGCGTTGAACTCCTAATTGCGAAAGGCTGCTTTTCTGTTTCAGCGACGCACCGAAAGAGCGTTGAGAATGACAAAGCTGAAGGTGAGAAGTGCAGCGCAGTACGCCGCCGCGACGACACTGCAAGTCCACAGCGCGTCAGTACCCATGAGGCCGAACATGGTAGCAAAGACAGCAAAGAGCCCTGTAAGCAGCATGAGACAGAACACGGACCGAGTGGCTTGTTCCTGATTCTCTTCGGTGTACAGTACTGATGCGGCCAACCGCCAAGGTAACAAAACATTCCGAAGTCTAAGAGCGGAAGCCGTATTTTGGGATGTCATTCTGCAACGTCCTTTAGCTGATTGAAGAAAGTTGCCAGGTCTACGTCATGCTTGTCGCAGGCGTAGCCGAGGTCGTGAAACCGTGCGACGGGGCAGCCAACGCAGAGCATTTTGTGGGCAAGAAAAGGTCGGGCGCATTCTGGTTTGTCCCTCAGCAGATCATCGACAATCGTGTCGGCTGAAATAGGGACCCTGGCCATTGCTATGCAGTCCGTTGCAACCGCTCTTGGCAGCTCAGGGCTGGGCGGAACGCACCCATCACCATTTCAGTGATCAAGGGGATGACGTTGGACATACCGACAAGCGCTTCGCGACCTTCCAGATCGAGGAATGCCTCGCTGAGTGTGCCTGCCGGAATGGACGCCTCCGCAAGTGCCAGCAGTTGCGGCATCATCGGTACGAGGAAAACGAAAGCGTTGACCGTCAGGAACGCGGTGCATACGAGCTTCAGGCGCATCCACCATGCACGTTCGAGGTAGCCAAACCACAAAATGAGGTCGGTGATGATCTTGATCCCCAGGCCGGGCAGGATCAGGATGTAAGCGCTCTGTAGCTTGTAGGTGTAGACAGTGATCGTCGTCTCGGGATCGCTGTGGCTAAAGATGATCCCGATTACGATGTGCGAGAGGATACCCCCCACATACATGATGGTGCCTATCTCATGCAGGAACGAGATCAATTTTCTCATGAAATCGCTCTTTCTTGGCCGGAGAGGATCAACTGCATCCGCCGTCATCATTTCTTGATGTTCATGCGTTTGTAAACGAGCCACGCGGCTGGAAATGACAACACCTGGCCGATCAAGAATGACCAAACGAAGTTCATGCCCGTCGCCATGTCATTCGTCAGGATGACGATGAACAATGCGAAGGTAATCATCACAGAGGTGATCGCTTGGATCACAACAAACAGCCAAATGTTCATGGTGGGAACTCCCTTTACTTGCGCATGGAAACAGCGATGTAGAAAATCAGAATGAGCAAGGTCTGAACCAAAAGGCTCGCGACAGCGCCCATCAGGAACCCGAAGCTGTAGAAGTCGCTTAGGCTGAAGAGGTAGGCGATACCCGCTGCGATCACTGCCGCTACGCTGAGGCGAACCGGCAAGGAAAATGCCATCGGAGAACTGCCACCGGCCCCTTCCATGCTTGCGGCACTGCTTGCTACGCCCTGACGGATCAGCGATGCCAAAGGCACAGGCAACCAACCGGCGAGGAAAATCCCCCAGAAGCCGGTCAGGCCCATCGCGCTAAGGATGCCCCCCCAGATGCCGCCTGCGATCAGCCCCACGCCAAGAACGGCAAGCAGAACTGTGGTGATGTTGAATGGTGCGTCTTTCATAGTATTCTCCCTAAAGGCCGATCAGGCCCGTTGTTTTGGCCAGATGACTGGCTTGCACATCGCCACGAAGGCGAGACCGTCTGCGATTGTGCGGATGATTTGATAATGCCCCCAGCTCTTGAGCATGTCCGGCCCTTTGGTAGCGAGGTCCGGGTCTACTGCGTCGATGAAGGCGAAGTTGATGGGCATGAGCAGGTAAATCGTCACCGGAAGGCTCACCAGCAGCATTGCAACAGCAAAGAGCCAAGACCAATCCTTCGAGATGAAGAACAGGACGACACAAGCCACAAGCGCGATGTTTGATACGATGATCTGGCTCATGCCGATTTTCAGGATGAGACCTTGAAACACCGGCAAGAATGCCTCGAACGGTGCAGCGGACCAAGCCGGATGCGCCAGAAACAGAAGATAGTATGCGGTCCCAAAAGTGACCGCCCCGCCAAGCAGGGCGATCAGTTGCAGGGAGGGTTCAAACTTTTTCATTACGCTTCACCGGAACTCAAAGGCTTCAGTGTGGATGTTGGCCCGCTTTACACCCTCTTTTTTAAGGTCCGCCATGATGCCGCTCACCATCGGTGTTGGGCCGCACATGAAGTATTCGTAGGTGTCGAGCGGATCAGGCAGCTTTTGCTTCATCATATCGACACGGGCGAAGTTTCCTTCGTCAGAGAACAGTGGAACCAAAGTCACATTGCTGAGCGCGGCAGCACGGTCCTTCAGTTCATCAAGGAAAATAGCGTCCTGTTCTTCGCGGGCGGCATAAACGAGGTGGATTTGACGATCATCGCCTTCCTTCATGTCGCGGATTTTCGACAAGAAAGGCGTCAGGCCGATACCACCAGCCAGCCAGATTTGCTTCTTGCCCGCCTTCGTGGTGTCAAAGCGGCCATAGGGTCCGCGCACTTGGACGTTGCCGCCGGGCTTCAGTTCTTCACGCACTTTGCGCGTCCAGTCTCCGAGAACCTTCATGGTGATACGAAGCCGGTCTTCGCCCGGTGCGCTGGAAATCGTAAATGGGTGCGGCTCATCCCAGCCTTTGCCTTCAACTTCGACGAAGGCGAACTGGCCAGGCTTGAAATCAAGCATCTTATCGACTGGTTTCAGTACAACCTCTGTCGCGCGTTCCAGTGCGTTGACCGCTTCAATCTCAAACGGCAGCGCTGTGCGCTTGTTCATTCCGAAGACCGAGTAGAGCAACGCAACGACACCAACAGCAGCAGCGATAATCAGGATGATCCCCGATGCGCTGAACCGTTCGAAGAAGATCCCCGGGGCTGTCATAAAGTGACCGATGATCAGGAAGTACACGAGGCCCATGACCTTGTGTGTGGGACGCCAGCGAGAATACCGAATTTTCCGATTCAAGGCGATGAACAGCCCAATCACGAGAAAAATCAGACCCAGCATGCCCAATGGGCCAGACGGGAAAATTGTATTCACTACAGGGTCCACCCCTTCTGGCAATTCCTTGGGAACACCGAAGAAGTGAACAAGGGCTGTCAGAGCGGCGAAGACTCCTGCGACGCGGTGAACCTGATACATCCGATCGAGACCGCCAAACCAATCTTCAAACACCTCAAGTCGGGTCGACAGGAAGATAGAACTGGTCATGAGCAGAAACGCGATGCCACCAAGCATTACAGTGCCGGTTGTGCGCGGATCATGTTGTTCTGGTGGAAATGCAAGATGAACCACTGCAAAAACCAGAACCAGTCCGACAATGGCAAAGATACCCTTTTTCTGAAGCATAGCTGGCCCCCTCCCTTGTGGTGCTGGCGTTATTCGATTGGCTCAATAGGGGCAGGATTGATCGCCGCACGCAGCGCGACCATCACGGTAAACCCGTTTGTGAACTCTTCCATTTCCAGACGGGCATCATCGTTGATGTCGGCCCGTTGGAAGTCATAGCTCAACGACCGTGTATGCTCGGATTTCGACACAAGACCGTCACCGTCACGATCCCAGAAGGCGAAAACAACGCGCATTGCGGTGTCATGGCTTTCAAGTCGTCCGGCATCTTCAGCAATGCCCCGCATCCCTGTGTCAAAAACCATGAACTCACTCAGAGACAACTTGTTGTCGCCGTCGTAGTCCATCGCCGCGAAGACATCGCTGCCGAAATTCGCGAACCCGCCTTGATCAATCCATCCGCGATCTGACCCCGCGATGTTGGCAAAGGCTTGCTGAGCCAGCTCGCGTCCTGCGGCTTGTTCCTGCGCCAACAATGGCGTTCCAGCAGCGACCAAAGCGGCGAGTGAAAGAGTGAAGATTATATGAGTAGCAAACATTGTGCAGTCTCCGTTGGCTAAGGGGTGACTCGAAAGTTGGTCTTGACTTGCATATGCGATACTTGCATTTGTAAGTCTTGTAAATGCTAAAAACAAACGCAACACTTGCACGCTGCAAGCATTGGAGCTATGTCGATGGTCAGAGGATGTTTCCTGATGACTCAGATTGAATTGAAAGATCATCGGCGTGAGGACAGTTTTGGTTTTCTAATCCAAACACTCGCCCGCACACTGGATGCGAAGATGAAGGTCGCGCTTGCTGAAATTGGCGTAGACATCAAAGTCTTCGCCAACCTGATGATGCTCGGCCAACAAGACGGCATCAATCAGCGCGAGATCGGCCAACGTCTTAATTTTCCTGAGTATTTCACGAGCCGCAACGTCGATGCACTGGTGGATGCCGGTCTTGCCGAACGTCGTCCTGATCCTGATAGCCGCAGGTCATTTCTTATCTTTCTGACGGACGAAGGCCGTGCCAAAGCCGCCGACTTGCCCGCAATCGTCAAAAAAGTGAATGACGAAGTGCTACACGAGTTCTCGGCCAAGGAACGTCAGTCTGTCATGGCTCTTTTGCAAAAAGCCGCAGGTGTTGCCTCTAATTGAGGGAACGACATGAACAACGTAAAATTCGCAGCGTTGATCGCTGCGACTCTTGGCGCGGGTGCGCTCTTTGGCTTCTATTTCACTATGTCGGTTTCTATCATGCCGGGGTTTGATCTGACCGAGCCCTATGCTGCAATCACGGCTAATCAGGACATCGGGCGGGCCACCCAAAAATCGCTTTTCTTCGTCGCCTTCCTGGGGACACCGGTCGCACTCCTTGCTTGTATCGCACTCTATTGGCAGGCTCGGCCTGCCCGAAATTGGCTTTTCCTTGGCATGACTGGGTGGATAGGGATGATGGTTGTCACCGTCACTCTGAATGTGCCGCTGAACCAGATTTTAGATGGACTAACGATCACTTATGACCAAGCTGATCTTGCCGATCTTTGGGCCAGCTACAGCGTGGACTGGCAACGATGGAACTGGCTTCGGGTGCTGACAAGCGGCATTTCCCTTGTCGCAGTCGCGTTGGCTATGCGGCACTCGTCCTTTTCTGCTTAGCGGTCAATCGCCGCTATGCAGAAACCGGGTAGTAAGGGCTCTTTGCCGTCATCCGCCGCGCCGGTCACGAAGGGCCGGTTCGGGAAGGATGGCCGTTCGCTGCACCGTGAGCGAACTGGCATGATGCGGGACGAAGGGTGAATTCGCTGCGGCTGCGCCAAGGTCAGCTTCGGAGAGTGCGTCAGTGCTCACGGGCCGCGCAAGCCGAGATGAAGCAGTGCAACGCCGCTTCGAGCTCGTATGGCGGCTGCGCGATCAGCCGTAGGGCGATGTCCGGCAACAAATTATTGACTCTTGGTGCGAAAAATACTGCACTTCAAATATTCGTTCTGATGCTGAGCATCATAGCTTTGGCTCCAAGCTTCTGCGTGGCGGACCCAATTATTGAAAAGGTTTTTTGAATGTTCAATGAAGCAACTTTAGCAGCCGCACGAGAAGCCGCAGAAAAAAAGAAAAAGCTTAAAGCGGAACGGCGCCGCCTACGTCCTATTGCAGAGGCTAACCGAAAGGATGGTGAAGAGTATAAGGTTTTGGCTCGGCCGTTTGAGCGTCTTCGCACGATAGACAGGAGTTTCACGACCGGAACCCCGTATAACTTCCAGGTCACCGTGCGCGCTATTGATGAAGACGGAAGCCCCGTTGATATGACTAGGATCTGGGCAACGATCAATGGCAAAAATGTTAACTATAGACGGCCGAGCAAGGGCATCGGAGAATACGGTGATTTCGGCCCCTATGTGATTGATTTCACCAATCCGGGCGGCTACGCAAAGTTAAAGGTTCAAGTAGGGATAGACACGCCAGCAGTGATTTTTTTCCGAGCGAAAGACATAAATTATGATGATCGGGATGGATCAACATAGAGCTCGGTCCGAATTAGATTATGGTTTAAACAAAGTATCCCGGTAGACGATTTTTCTTCAATCTTGGTGGAAATGCCATAGTTGGTTTCTGGCTCGATACGGCCTTGGCGTCCAAGCTCATGTTCAAAGGTATCTAGTTCAATGACCGTCACCAACTACGGCGTGAGATTGCCGAGGGACAAGCGTGGTCGATATCGGTTGTAGACCCTTCCAAGTGGTGGATTTCTCCTGAGCTTCGTTCTGTGACGATACGAGACTTTCGTTAAAGAGTTTGCCGAGGAGCGGATATTGGTGCACGGTGCGGCATCCTACATTTTGGGCTCAAACCCGCCATTCTTACGGTCCATGTGAACGGCAACTTCGTCCCGCATTACCGTCTTGACCCATACCGTGCTCTAGGACCGGGCTAGGTCAGAAATGCTTGACGTTTGGGCCAATTTTGCGTGACGCGGCTTGTTGATAGGATTCAGGAAATTCGCCTCATCGAGTCAAAGGTGTTTGACGTTCCACACCTTATCCAGAAAATTCAGCTGCGACCAGAATCAGGACCAGCGCGTTACTTCCCCATCAAGATCTGCATCCGTGGTTCTTTCCGAGCCCGATAGATGTATCTTGCGAACATTGCGGCAGGCCAGGTTAGTATGCCGGCCTCGATCTGAATCCGGTCCGTAAGCCGACTTCCCTCCGGGGTCTCGGAAACCGTCATCGTGTGACGCCAGGATTTGACGCCGGATCCATATTCCACGGTCTTCATGATCATCGCGTCGGAGTCACACGTTAGAACCTCGATGACATACGGGCTCTTTGGCAAAAGGCCGAGAAGCGAGACTGAAACATTTAATTTCTTTCCGGCTTGTGCAGATCCCGCGGGTAACCCTTCGAAACTGACCAAGCCCTTCATGACACGCGCAAGGGCGCCGTAGTCAATCGCAACTTCCCAGAGCCTTTCTGTCGAAACAGGATAGTCAGTATGTACCACGACCGTCATTGTCATCTTTCTCATCAGGATAAAACGGTATCAAGGCGGCAAACTTCCGAGGCGCTGCCACATCAATATGGGTGCACGATTGTTTCTTTTGGGGCAACATCCGGAGGCAAAGTTTACCAGATCTGGTAATCCACACGAAAATCCCACAAAAAGCGGGCAAACCTGCTAAGTGCATGACGCTCTCAATGTTCATTGAAGTGCACAGAAACAACTTGGCCACTGAGCACCGATGCGTGCCCCAATCAAACGAAACGAAAGGACCGCGATGCCAGTTTCACTCAAGGGAATGAGCCGCAAGCAACTGGAGCAATTGCGAGACCGCGTTGATGCCAAGCTGGCGAAGATCGACAACTCCAACCGGAAGGAAGCTTTGGCTGCCGCTGAGAAGGCTGCAAAGGCATTGGGGTTTTCGCTGAACGAAATTCTGGGCAAAAATACCGCTGGCCCTAAAAAGCAGCGCGCGGCAAAGAAGCCCAAGGTAAGTAGTCCACCAAAGTTCGCCAACCCAGATGATCCGTCACAGACCTGGACCGGCAAAGGACGACAGCCGCAATGGTTCAAAGATGCTATGAGCGCTGGCAAAAAGCCGGATGATCTCGCAATCTAGACATTGTTGCGAATTTTCTGATCGCAAATCTGCTTTAAAGTCCTTGCCATCATCACAGCCGAGGTCACATTCTCACCCCACCTCAACCTGACAGAGGCAGCAGGGCCACGCCTGCCTCTGGTCATGTTTCGGCGGGTAGTTTTCTTGTTTTGTTCCTGCTATGATAACAACCCTGACTTTGAAGGAGCTGCCGCTCATGATTTTGAAATTCACAAATGGCGTCGCAGTCGCTTTGGCGATTGCATTTGTCTGTGCCGTGCTCGGCTACGTCCTGGCACCCGGTTGGTGGGCATTTGCGGGCTTCAGCGCGTGGTGGGCACTTCTGCTTGCTTTGGGCGCGAAACCCCAGGGACTCCAACCTTCCATCACAACCAGTGAAAACCTGAGTGGCTCTGTTGAGAGTCTTGTTCCGTACGACTCTACGTCAACAGCCAATATTTACAGCTGGGACAAAAACTAAGCGAATCTCTACCTGACCCGGCCGGTAAAAATGTGTCCCCCGATACGCGCGGGGGGCGCACCCCTGTCTGCATTTTCCTGTGACAACCAGCTAGGCAGGCTGTTGGACTGAGACCCTTCGTTCACAAGAGCGTCCATACCTGCTGGAGAATAATAGAATGTCGCACCACCAGTCATGTCTGGTGTTTGCCCACTCCAGACATTGTCCACAGTCTCTGCCACCCTGTCATACAGAGCGTCTCCGGGATTGTATTTCGTCGGGAGGCTGTTGCCCCCTGCCCCGTCATTCCAGGCAGAAAACTGTTTGAACTGCAGCGAGACTTCAGCTGGATCATCGCCCCAACGACTATCCAACACCCGATTACGGATCGTATGAGCCACTGCGGCCTGACCAACAACTCCTTCGTTCGCAGCCTCCCCGATGATTGTCCGGACCATGACATCCTTTTCATATGCCGAAAGATCGCGTTGCGTTGACGGCGTATTGAAGGAAGACGGACCAGAGCGAGGTTGCGGTGCTGGGGCGGGAGGCGATTGCGGTGTAGACCCTTGAGACGGCATGTCACCAAACACTGGGCCCAATCCAACGACGCCGGCCGCACGATCGACAAACGCACCGCCCACCATGCGATCGGTCTCTTTGGCCCCATCGGACAATCGCCGCTCAACATTCGCACGACGGTTGTCTGACCCTGAATCGGCGTCATTCAGGCGTTCATTCACATCATCAAATACAGCATCAGAAAGCCGGTTGGCATTCTCTTCGGCCATCTGACGATGCCCGACATCCGGCCGCACTACGTTGGCGGATGCGGGATCTACGGGCGTCGCAACGACATTGCCACTTCCATAATAACTCGGGCCAGATGCCGGAGGTTCTGCATTGGGTCGACCTCCCATAATACCAAGATCCTGGATGATGTCTGGTAGGATGGCTCCGACAACTTCCTCCTGACGCCTGATCCCGGCGGTCGTCTTGGGATTTACAAGTCTGGATATCTGGTCAGGGCCATAGCCTTGTTCCTCCAGCTCGCCGATGACCGCATCTGTGATGCGTTGATTGTAGCTGTAGTCTTTCGATTGCAACCACGCATTCGCGCGATCCAGCGTTTGTGCTTGCTCATAGGACGACGAGTATCGTTGCGCTTCGTTTTGCATCGATTCGAAATTGCTTCGGACAGAGTTTGTTCCAGATTCCCCCTCAGAAGAGGACGATCCAGAATAGGCGCGATCCAAGGTAGATATGGTCTGGCTAACTGAACTCGACAATCCACTCGTCTTGGCGTCTTCGTATGCACGATCAAAGGATTCCCTAGAGTCTGCATTCAATTTTCCGCTCGCTTCAAGACCAGCACGTGCGACACCCGCTGTGACACCCGCACCAGCAGAGACCGCAGCGGACAACGCAATATCGGTAGAAAGACCATGGTTCTCCGCAAGTCGCTCAACCTGACGCCATGTATCTTCGACCTGCTGCCTTTCTTCTTCGCTACCACTCCAGCTGCGTTCGCCGCCAGCTGTTTGAGTGTAGCTCGCAGACCGTGCAAAATCACTGAGTTGCCCCGTCGTCGCAGAAAGACTGCGGCCAAACTCTTCACTTGATGTCTCAACAGATCGCCATGCCTCTGCCGAACGATCGGAGACCTCCTCGCGGACCGTCTGACCCACACTCGCACTCATTCCAACATTAGATTGAGCAGATCCAGATTGGTATGTCCGCGAGCCGTCCGCATTCGATGTCGTAACGCCGCCATCGGCGGTGTAGTAGCTTGAGCGTCCCGTATCGACCATCGCTGAAGCGGTATATTGGTTCGCACGCATGTTGTTCATTGAACCATTGCCCAAAGACACGTTCCCAGTTGCCGCCTCGCGGCCGGTCTCAATTGCAGCACCTTGGCTGACATTCAACATCGAGGTCGCCAATCCAGCCATCTTATTGGCCCCAAAGAGGACGGCAAACGACAGGAACGGCACCGACATCATTAGATAGCCCGCCACAACGCCGACATCACCCTCAACCGAATGGACGCCCAAATGATTGGCCCAGGTCAACGCGTTTTGGACGGTGGACCCGTCGATCGTTACCATCTGATCGCGATACCAACCTGTCGCAGACTTCAATACGACTGTGTGCAGAATTGCAGACATCGGCTCCCAAGCAGCAAGCCAAACAAAGCCGCCAAAATAACCTCGCGCGACCGTCATCGCCATGGGGGTCATCATCAAGAGCATCGCCAGCGGAAACGCCCCAAGATACAACGCTTCAAACGTGATTTTCAGGATCGGAACCCACTTCGTGGCTGATGACCCCACGATCTGATAACTTGATCTCGTTTGGCTCTCTGCGCGCGCCCTTTGGTAAAGTTCCATCGCAGCCGCATTCCCGGAGTTTGCGATAAGCCGACCTGATGCATCATCAAGCGCGGTGATCAGCATCGATTGCTGGATATAGCCCGTGGCCTGCATCCCAGCGAGGCCCAACATGGCTTGGAAATCCTCAATGGATCCAGTCAACGCATTGGGGTCAAAGTTGTTTCGATTACCAAACCGATCAGCTGGCGCATTGCCAGCGGCCTCGGCAAGCAAGATGTTGTCAACTTCGTCATTGACCGTGCTTGAAAGGTTCGCCCAGCCATCAGTGCAGCGAACCGTGGCGCCTTGCGTCTCATCGAAGTACGCCAACGCTCCTGGAACATTAGCTGTTATGAAAGTTGGCAAATAATTGGCACGCGCCAGCGCGTCGATGTCCACGAGACCGACATTGGCACCATCAATCATGCAATTTTCCATGAAGTTGACGAGGTTCGTCTGAATCGTTGGTGTCACCGCGCGCCAGCGTGCCGCTTGGGCAAGCAGACTCGCCCCCACGATCATCCCATTTTTCTGGTATGTGAGGCTGTTTGGTGTGGCCAACAGCGCCTCCATACGTCGAGTTAAGGTGTGGGAGGTTTTACTGGTGACATTGGCTACCAATGCGACTGAGTACGGCACATTGTCGACTGTACCGTAGATCCCCAGCGGAAACGTTGAATCAATAATGATGACGCGCGCTTTCGGTCCAACACCCAGAGCACCAACAACCGCAAGGACGACCAAATAGGTCCAGGTCCCTTGCATAGAACCGGTCACCGCAATCTGGATCGTTTTCCAGATTACGCCGACGAGAATGCCGATTGTCAGCAACTCCATCCAAGCGCCGTTGCCGGTGAAGATAGCGAGATAGTTGAACAGATCCCAAAGATAGTATCCGCCGCCCGTCGTATAAATCTCGAACTCGGACATTACTGGCTAGACCCAAGCATCGCGGCGAAACGGGACGACGAATATGCTGCCAGTTCCTTTTTGGCCAATGCCAACCTCTCCAGCGTCCGCATCGCGTGTGAATATCGCTCTGCCGCCAACTGCCGAAGACCGGCAAAGTTGTTCTGCGTCTGCTGAATTTGCTCTTGGTATTTGATCGTGAAGTCGCCGAACGTCGCGATCCGACCAGCCGAAGCTCCCATCTCCCGAAGGGATTGGTCGATATAAATCATGGCCAAATCAACAGCAACGACTTCAGCCATCGCTTGGATCTCGCTATCGACAAAGACGTGTTGGTAACTCATGCCGGTGACCAACATGTCCAGAACGGGTACCGAGGTCATACCCAAGAGCGCCACAGCCTCATCCGAAATTGTGGCGTTCCCTGCCAGGATGGCATCGCGGATCCCCGCGATCGTATCTGCCGTATATTGGAAGAGCGCCCGGTTGCGCGGAATGGTGAGATTACGCAGAACAGGGTTCAGACAATTGGTCTGACCTCCACAATAGAGCGCTTCGACTGTCCCACCTTCGACAAGGACCCGAAGCATCTCCTCACTGCCAGCGCGTGGTGCAATTGGACGGTGCTGCGGACCTTCATTGTCGTTCGCAGGTGCCCGCGTGATGATCGTCCCTGTCAAAGTCATGAAAAATTCGGCAAGGCGACGATCCGAAGATAGAAATGCGTTCTTCTTCGTCGCTTCCCATGCATAGTTAATGTCGTATGGAACTTGTTCCTGCAGTTCTCCGGCAGCTTGATTGATCGTATCGATGTGATCCCCACCAACACCACACCCGTGCCGGGACGCAATTCGATCCGCGAACAATCCTTGGTAGGAACCTACTGTTTGACAGATGTGCTGGCTCGCACCTTCCATGGCCGGCCAAAGAGACGACGTCAGGATCTGACCCGCCTCACAACTGTTGATATTCATGGCGTTGACTTGCTGAACAAGATCTCTGAGCTTCGCCACGGTCTCCTGAACAGCAGGTGACATGCTCTCCAGCGCCAGCTCAAACGCGAAGCCCGACGCATTTTGCATAATCGCTTCCATCAAGGCGATAAGTTCGTCTTTCGAAATGAACGAAAACGCACCGCCAAAGAGGTCGATGCCGCCACAACCAGCACGCACAGAAGGCAATTGGATATTAACCAGATTGCTGTTCCGGCTTCGCGTCCGAACCTGAACAGAGCCGAGCGTCGCATAGCCCGCACGTTGACCATCATAGGTCATCGGCCGACTTACATTCACGCCGCCGCCCGAGTTCGTCCAGAAGTTCTCCAGATCTCCGGCGACATCGGCCGACACAGGGCCGGCCATGAAAAGCGAAAGAATGGCACCAATTGCCGTTTGCTTTGAAACGAACATTAATACTGCTCCCCTACTGGAACTTCAGTGATTAAGAAGACGCGTTCGAGCACCTGATCGGCGGTAATCAGACCAGATCCCATGACAGAGACGTCACGGGTAACCGGATCGATCAGAGCCAAGGTTGGCGCCGGGAAGTCCGACAGCCCCAACTCGTCCAGGCGTCCATTGTCGGCGAAGGCGTTCGGAAAATAGGCGTTACCGCCCCCGTCTTTGGAAACGGCTAGAATGGAGACCCCGAAATTCTCCTGCATCTGCGCAAGGACCTCACCCTGGACACGGCAAATGCCACAGCGCGCATCGCCTTCAAAAATGAACAAGATGCCTGAGGTTTGGGCCACTTTGACGAACGCCGCTTCCCGCGCCGCCTTCATTTGATCTTGGAAAACGCTGATGCCCGCAGCCGCCAATGGGCTGTCCACATTCGCGTTGAGATGCGGGGTTTCAAACAAAACCCGTTGCCATTGCTCCGCGAAGTCCCCTGCCCGATCAGCGACAAGCTTATTGATTTCCATATAGGCTAAGACATTCTCTGGCGTTGGATCGAGGACCGCGCGGTGCTTGATCTCATCCACCTGCGCCCGAAATGCCATCATTTGCTCAGTCGCCGTTGGCGGTGCCTCCGGCACCGGTTCAGGCTCAGGTGCCTGTGTGATTTCAGGCGTTGGAGCGGGTTCTGGCGCCGTGGGCTCTTCTTCAGGTTCAGGATCTCGGCAATAGAAATTCCATCCCGTGGTCTCGCGAGTCTCACATTTGGTAATACGGAATGCCTCTGCAGCCGCATAATTCGGGACACCAAGCAGAATTGCTGATGAAGCGATTGCAACAAGAACGGCTGGATGCATTACGATATCCCCTCAGATTGGCGAACAAGATCCAGCAGGTTTCCCAGATACCATTGCGGGCTTCGGTATCCCTCAAACCCACCAACGATTTCTTGGGTGCGCGAAGAAAAAACAAAGGTTGTTGGAAATGCCCTGACTGATGATGCAATCGGATGGTCACGCGCATCGACGAACTCCGTGAAGGGCGTGATCGGCCTGGCATCATGAGACGCCACCAGAATGGGAATGTTGTGACGCTGTGCGAATACGTCCAGCATTGGTGAGGCCTGTTTGCAAACTGGACACCAGCTTGCGCCGACAAAGATGATGCCAGTTGATTCCGCAGCCTGTGCTGACACCTTCGATGATACTGAGGCTGCAACGCCGCCGATCATCAAGGACAAAAGGGCGCGCCTATTCAAAGACATCTTGGACCTCCGGTGCAAAGGTTGTGACGCCGTTGGTCAACTGATTGGTGATGTCGTCTTGTTTGGGCTCTTCAATTTGATCGAACAGATCACCAAAGACTTCTGAGAGATCCATCGCATCCACATCCAACAGTTCCAGCTGATAGATATCGAGCGCGGGGCACGGGAGAACCGAGTGCGGTGAGGGAAACTGCACACCTGTTTGCAGGTCCGCTTGTTCCTGAAATACACGCGCAAACTTGGATTTGTAGACGCAGTGATACTCCCTGACGTTCAGGCAGATCCCAAGGGCCTCACTTGTGCATTCAGACTGGACAAAGTGAGTAACGCCGGCGTCCCGAAAGTTTGCCAGTTCCTCGGCTTCAGGGGGGCAACTCCCTTGGCCATCACCGTCACAGCAGTTGAATAATCCACGATTGCAGATCATTGACGTGCCCGTAAACAACCGCGGATCGAACGCATTCATGAGAGCGGGATCCACCGGGCAAGCGGCCAGATCCAGATTTCCAGTGGTGGGATCTATAACGTCGCCATCGGGGCTACATCCAAAATCGTCGGCCATGCTATCAAGGACGTTGAGCCAGGCGGCCGCCTTCGGAAAGTCTTGCGAAGCCTCGCTGTCGATACCGGTGCAGTTATTCCCGACGCACACGTTTATCGACTGACAAGATGCGGTGAAGTTCGCATCCACATCACAATCATAGCTCAGTTGCGCGTGAATACAGGTGCCATCGGGCGCGCGCATGAGGCAGAGTTCATCTGTTGTCCTTGTACAAACCGGATTGCCCTCAAAAGGGCCACAGGTCTCATCGAGCGACGGATCTGTGCAGTCATAATTGCGATCCCGACGCCACCAGGCGCGCGTGACATCCAACCCATTGATGTTGCGCGTCTCGTAATCTTCCGTAATGACATCATTCTTACGGGTGCAGTTTGGGTCGCTGTTCAAGGGGCCACAACTATCGACGTTCCGTTCCTCAAAATTGTGGAAAACGCGATCTTCAAGGTCAGCCGGGGAATGCTCCAATGGACCATTCCAACATGTAAACTTCAGCAGCCACCGATCGCAGTCGCCGTTGCGATAGCGCGTACACTCGCGTGACGTGCGCCGGCACTCTCCGTCGCGAAGCGCATTATTGTGGGTGATGCGAGCAGCATTGAAAGGAACGCATTCGTTGACCGGATTATCCCGTTCGCAAAGCTCCTCCAGCTCTACCTCGCGACAGACACTTTGCAATCGTACGCCATCCACTGTGGGGTTTGTTGTACGCACACAGGTGGCTGATTCTCGGGTGCAGGTCGCAGCGAAGGCCATACTTGGCAAGATGGACAACAGCATGAGGCAGGCCAGAATTCTCAACATGTCTCACCGCCCGTCGCGGAGATGTGCGAGCAACAAGCACCATCAACATTCAGTCGAAATTCAATGTCTGGTTTCATCGTCATGTTCGCGACCAAAAGGTCGATGACGATGTCTTCCTTCTCGCCCATTGGGATAAACGGGCGATTGTTCGCATTGATCTGGCTTGGCCCAGGTCGTGGTATCTGAACCGAGCTCAACAGTGACAGCCGCGGTGCAGATACCGTCGGCGCGCCGGCTGGCGGACAAAAGTCAATCGGGGTCGCACCCGCATGGACGACGGCCGACAGCCCGCTGGAGCCGTCTTTCCCGCCAGCGTCGAGATACTTGATGTTGAGCGGCCCGCGTGAATCAGTGCCAGTCGTCCAGACGACATCACCATTCACTTGGATCTGCCCTATTCCGCTGAATGCAAAACGCGAAACATCCAACTGCGTGATATCAAACCCGACATAGGACTTGAGCACGATCCGCTGCGACCGAACAAAGCAAACCTGGAACGTATCGTCGCCAGCAAAGTGAAACCGCATCTGACGATTGCTATGTTCCCATGTGAACGATCGATTTGCGCGAAGCCGGTCCGCGCGACAAGCCGCACCTGTCATCCCCGTACACGTCCAGGACACATTACGTGTGCACGTTCGCGTAAAGTCTCGCTCGGCCATCTCACATGCCCAGAAGTCTTCCCGGTCCACCGAAATATCGCGCCAAACTTCGCAGACCCGAATGTCGCGTTTCAAAATCGCGTTACAGAGCTTCAGCCCGTCGTAAGACCCGTCCTGAAAGAAGGCATCACAGGTGCCACTGTTTGCCGAGAACAGCCCGCCCAACCCTGCTTCGGCATTCTCGACCGAGTCGTCGGCGAGCGCGAGAGGATCAGACCCCAGATCGATCTGGGGTCGGTTATTGAAGCTATCGACGGTCGATTGGTGCGCCCGCCCATCTTGGCCGCTACCCGCACGAATATCCAGAATCTCGCGGTCAAACTCAGAGGGCTCCAAATTGGCCTCGTCGATGTTTGTGCCACCAAAAGGAACAACGGTATTTTGCATGTTTCCGTTTGTGATCTGATCGGTAACCGGGCCCAGGCTATTCAACGCGTCTTCCGCGGCATCCCTCTCAGTATGACTTGCGGCATAGGCGGCGCCTGCAAAGCTCAGAAAAATCCCAGCGACAATGACAGGGCTCAAAACATTCATCGCTTCACACCTGCTTGACTGCGCAGATCATCTGCTGCGATGGCCCCTTCGCCGCCCGCCCTGGCGGCGAGATCCAAAGCCGAAAGAAGTGGAATGTTGCCCCGGATGATATCGTGAGGCGGAGAGAGATCGTTTGCGCAACCAGACGTCTCGCAAGGCTCAACAGGCTCGGCCGTAATCACAATGGCGGGCACGGTTTCGATGCCAAAACGAACAAACATGGTCGGATCGATGGAGAAGCCAATGATGTTGGCGTCTTGGCCAAAGACATCAAGCAGCTTCTCTTGGGTATCAAACACGGAATTGTTCACAAAACCGCGGAATAGCACCGGCACATCAAGCGCATCCGCCTCGGCCATCATGGCACGTAAGCTCGGTTCCGGCATTGAGAAGGACGCGAACAGAAAGACCTGATTTGACGCATAACGCGGCTGATCGGCCGCGCCGCCATTTGCATCGCCGTCATCCGCATTAAGAAGTGCGCGCACACGCGGATGATTCAGAGCGCGCAGCCGCAGCTCTTCGAGATCCACGCGCGGCTGATAGGCCTGCGGCTCCTGTATCTGAAGGCGCTCTTGCCAGGCTTCCGCCAAGGCCTCTGCATCGTTCAACATCGTTGGAATGGATGGTCGGATCTGACCCTGCGCACCTGGCGCAAATTCTTGCATGCCCTCGCCTGACTGGTCGTCAACGACCGAGGTCTGGGACGACGCAGGACCCCCAATGGCGATAAAGGCGACGACCGCGATAATCGCACCAGCTGTAATTAAAGCGCGCAGCAATTGCGTTTCCTCCAAATCAACCAGCCAAAACTTTCTCCGTCGAATGGGTATTCCCGCAATCGATCAACGAACTGTGTGCTTGATCCGATAGGTGCTCCCGCGTAACGCCCAGAAGTTGTCGCGCGCGGTCTTGTCACCTGCTGGCGGTACTGGCTCTTGGGGATGATGGGCGCAGACCTTGGCGCGCACGTCGTTGGATTGTTGGCCGTCTTTCTTGCCAATAGCAGCCTGTGCATCCGCGCCGTGATGCGGGTGGCTACGGATTGGCTGGCCATAATGCCGCCGTAGCTGGAGTTCACCTCACCTGCGATTGGATAAACGCCACCCTGGCACCCGTTGCACCAAAACAGGGCATCCATCGACAAGTTCCCCGATGACGCACGTACACATTCCGCTGCGCACGCTGACTGCGCAATCGGATTTGCAAACAAGATTGCCTCGGGATTGAGCAGGTTATTGAGTTCGACATCGTTCCAGAGCGGGTCGATCTCGCTTATGTAGGCAATATCGAAGGCCGTGGTTTCGAGGCAGAGGCCATCAACCACTGTCCCCAACCAACTGATTAGCGGATAGTAATAGTAGTGCGCTTGCCATGATGAACCGGTCTCCCCGCCGTTTGCGGCCGTCGCGGTTGATGTCCCGGCGGCGAAAAGACCAAAGTCCATGTCAAACCCGATATTGACAAAGCAACCGGCTTCATTCGCCACATCAACAAGTCGCGCTGGCTCCCAAAGCCCAATTGACAAGCCGACGCGCGGCAGAAGACCCGTCCAGCAAAGACACAGGGGAAAGGCTTGGTTTGACGTGTCAGGGCGACTGTTGAAGAGACTCAATCCACCAACCGATATCGGGAAAATGCAGTCCCAACACACTTCAGTGATTGGATTTAGGAACTTTGCATTGCATTTGGCGATGGCCCCTTGGGACACACAGATGAACGCCAATGCCAACAATAGCGTCTTCATGCTCAATTCCTTCCCAGTGCAACTTCGTGGACATTCATGACGCCCTGCCCGCGCACGATTTCGGCGGGCAGGGCAGTGATGGCGAAGCGGGAGGAAATCACGCCATCTTGGTCGAAATAGAAGCGTCGACCATGTTGTTTGGTGAGAGCGAGCGGCTCGCCGTTTGTCAGGATCAGAAGCGTGTCGATCTCTGTGCCGTGAGACAGCGCATAGGCCACTTGCTCGGGATCATCGCCATCGAGCATCACAATGCGTTTGCCGAACATCGAATAATCTAAGGGGTTGATGACATCCCCTGCCCGCGCAAATACAACGCCGCGATGATCAGTCAGATCCCGCTCAACCGTGATCGAAAGATCAACAGCAAAATATCTGTCCTCAACCGCACGTGTGAGACCAGCGACCGGCCGTGGCCGTTGCACATAGGCCCGTGTCGTGTCCTCCATGTCCTGACGCATCTGATCGAGTTCGCCGCTCGCCACCATGCCGCGCAAACGGTCATGAATAGCATCAAGAATTGACGGCTCCGCAATCTCAAAAACTGGTCCGTGCGTCCCAAGATCCTTGGCGACAGTTGGATCACTCCACAACAGCGCTCCGAGCGCAGCTGCAGTCATTAAAACGTACCGAGCCATGTTCCAAGCTCCTTCCAATGTGGCATTGAGATTGGGTAACCAACGGCGACGATCTGAGATCTTTTGACCGTTCCGATTGCGGCGTAACGGCTGTCCAGAGAGTCGGACGCATCTCCGAACGCGGCAAATTGGCCGGCAGGCAACACGTGCGCCGGAAGGGCCGCGTATCCGTTCGCCGCCATCTCTGGCAAGAGCGTCCGGCATTCTGCGTTGACACACACGCGTCCATCATTGGACGTCACAAGATCACCTGGCACACCAACGACCCGCTTGATGAAAACCAGATGTTCGAACTTGTCGGAGATCTCATCGGGCGCATCAAATGCAACATACGAGTCGATCCGGACCATCTTGGGCCAGGTCACCATCAGATAGCCGTTGTGTGGCAAAGACGTTGTGCCGTTGACCACCACCCGCGTTGCCGAAAGCATGTAGAACACGCACACCGAAAGCAGGGCTACGAAAGTGATAGCGATCCAATGCCACCGCTTCAGCGGCTGACGCGTCTTTTTGCCTTTGGTGAAATCCAAGGTCATGGCGTCGCATCCCAAGTTTGCAGGACACGCTCCAGAAATGGCATTGTGTAGTCAGTCCCACCCGCAAGGACGAGATCAGCTTTGACCACAAGCACCCCAAATTCAGCGTGAACGCGAGACGCTTCTCTCGCCACGATACTGTCGAGTTTTCTCACTGCGAGGGTGAAGGCATCACCTTCCAGTCCCAAGCCGCGCTGCTCAACAAACAACTTCAAAATAGCATCAGGATCCACAGTGAGGATTTGAGGCTGGCGGCTTGGCTGCGAGGCTTGCGCCTGCTCCTGAAGATCGGAAAACCGCAAAAAAGCCATGACGGACAACTCAAACAGAATTGCACCAAGACAGAAGAAAGCAATGAAACGAGGTAGGTCCGTAAACCTCATTGCGCCGTCCCCGCTTTTGCAATTACGCCAACGGCTTCGACAGTTGAAAGCCCCTCGGATTTCAGTCGGTTGAGTTCAGCAACGGTTGAGCCTTTGGACGACACTGCCGTCAAGGAGAATGCGTCAAGCAGCAGCCGCCCAAAGACCCACCCCTCGGATCCTTTGATCGCCAGTTCAGAAAACTGGCCGGGAACCGAGGTTAGAGACTTCAATCGCCGACCCGTGCCTGGGGGTGCGGAGAGCCGGCCATCAGCCTCTAATCGATCAATGGTTTCTGGTTTCTGAGCAAGAAAGACTTGCCAATCGGAGTTCTGCAGGCAGACTAGGGCCGCCGGGTTGTCGTAGTAGTCATCGACGCTTTGCGTTCCGGTGATGAGTGCCCCGGTGTATTTGCGGGCACGTCGCACAACGCCTTCGATGAAATGTGCTGTCCCTGCCCCCCGCAAGAGGCTCCAGGCTTCATCAATGACAATCGCAACACGAACCGAACGGTCCGTTTTATACATCAGCTCTGTTCCCAGAAACATCACGATCTGAAGGACGACCTGTTCGAGTTCCGGTTGAGTCTTGATGTCCGAAAGCTCGATGACGGTGAGGGGCGTATCCAACGTTATGTTGGACGGCCCTTCGAAATAGGCACCATATGTGCCGCTCGGAATGAACTTCGAAAGTTTCTGACAAACGTCCTTCAAGCGCGGTTCAGATGGCACTTTCGCTAGCAAAAGTTCGTATACATCTCCAACTTGCCCTTCCGACCCCTTCGCAGCCCAAACCTGCTTTACCGCATCAGCAATAAAGCCTTCTTCCATGTTGGACACACGGCCTTCGCGTTGCTCGCCCAAGGCCCCCATAGTCGAGATAACACGTGCCAACAGCTCGACGGCTTCAGCTGCATATTCCTCACCATCCATGCGGTCCGCATCCAGCATCGAGAATGGATTGAGTCTGATGGGTGCGCTCCCGTCGAGGGCGACGTGCCGCCCGCCCATGATTTCGGCCATCGTCTGAAACGAGTAGCCGTCGTCGATCACAAGACACCGGCCCCCATTGCAAACCAGAGAGGAGACAAGCTCTTGCATAAAGACTGACTTGCCCGCGCCCGATTTTCCGACAACCGAGGCATTGTAGTTGCCCTCGCTGATGAAGTTACTCCATGTGAAAACCTGCCCCTGGCGGCCGACGAGTAGAACACCTTCGCCGAGCGAATTGCCCTTCCACTCACTGTGAAACGGCGCAAGCGCAGCGACAGCCGCGCCTTTCAGCAGGCGGGTCCGCATCATTTTGCCGAGCGTCGCCATCTGTTTTGGCGCAGCGCCCATGGGCAAAGCGTTCATGAAGATCGGCAGTTGAAGATAGCGTTCGTGGCGCAGGATGATGCCTGCGCGCCGCCAAATCTTCATCATTTCAGCGGCTGCCGCCCGCGACTCGTCCACGCCACCCTGCGCGAAACAAACAACCGTCGTGACAGTGGACAGAAGCTTTTCGCCATTTTCCAATTCTTCAGCAAGACTATGAAGTTCTTGCTCCTTGCCACCCAAGTCGGTCGCAAATTTCGCAAAGCCTGTCTTCTTGGAGTGCTCCATCTTGGCCCGCTGTGCGATAATCCCAGCCGTGGCCTTCTGAACCGGAATCATTTGCGCATTCAGCGACATTAAGACCGGACCATGAGGCCGATCTGAAATCCGGTCTGGCTCGCCGGACAACACGATCGATAAACCCGTCTCCCATTCGTTGGGATACTTTGATGCCGTGAGGACACGCGCAGACATTTGGGGCTTCCCATTGAATGTCAGTCCTTCGGTCGTAACCTTGATCGAAGATCCATAAAGCTGAGCTGAAATCGGGAGATTGTCACTGTAATCCATCGGTGACGGCGTAGACCAGTTTTCCGCGTGGAGCAGTTCTTTTGCCAGAGTGATCAACTCCCAAGGCAGGATGGTAGCGGTTTGATCCATGCCAATCGCACCGAGAATGGCCCGCCGAAAATCATCCAGATCAGCGACTGCTGATTTGCTTGAGTCGGATGGCACCCAACCAACGACAAAGCGCCGACGGTTCAAAGGGAGGGCCTTCACGGCGTCGGTTGTTCCAAACCGAAGATTCTGAAGATGAGCAACCCGGGCGGCCGCCATCGCCTCACCGATATCGCCACCTCCAACGCGCGCGCGCGCCCAATCTTCCAGGCTCCGCGAGATATCCGGTGAAGACCAGTTTAAGATCTGCAATCCAGATCCAACCGGCATCGACGATTGTATGGCGCCGTGGAAATTTTGAAGTGCGTCCGATTGCACGGTCGTAAAGACTTCAAAGATGAACCCAATCGTATGATCGTTGAAGTAGAGCCGTTTCTCAGGATCAAAGACCTCATAGGGCAAAATCTTAGAAAGCGCTTCGCAGGTGATGTCGCGTTCGCGCGGTTCGCTGAAGCCTGCGTCCCCAAAGAGACTGGCAAAGAAATCCTGAATACCCATCAGCGTGTCGCCCAATGTGCGTCGACGATCACGGCATGGATATATGCACTTTCGTGAAGGATCTCATTTTCATCATGATATGGCGCGATCCAGATCCGGCCCACAAGCTCAGGGACACGATACCGGTTCGTTTGATACGGAAAACCACCGTCCGGCATCCCGGCGAACTGCGCCGCCCCACCCTTGCCAACTCCGAGTGGTTGCTGCGTGATTGTGTCGGAAAGCCGATCTTCGGCATGTTCATTGACGGTGTTCACGTTTGGAACACCGCCACCGTCAGCCTGACTGATCGTCGAACAAGGGCTTCCTATTTGTGCCTCACATAGAAAATCGCCTTGGGTGTTGTCTGCGCAACCCGCGACAGCAAGGAGCGGGAGAGCAATCCATAGACGACGGCGAATACCGAACAAGAGGGAGTTGGTCATTGTAGAGAAACACCTTCCAAAAAGACGAGTTCAACGTTTGTCCCGCCATTGAGAGAAATCACCGGCTGATATTGCTCAGCGCGATTGATGTAATATTCCGAGAGCGTTGTGGCGGCCTGCTGCACGCCACCAGCTGCCGCAGCTGCGCCAGCTGCTTGTGCAATTCCCGCCAGGTCCGCGCCCTCATCATCAGATCCGGCCGCTCCGGTGAACGCACCGGACAAGCCTTGAAGCGCGCCTGCGATTCCGGCGTTTGTCACGAGATTCCCTTCGCGACTGACCACCCTGCCCCGCACACCGGCCTTGCCAGATCCTGTCATGTATCCCGAGATCTCGGTTTCCATGATCACGCCGTTCTGCCGCAAGCAGGTCAAAGTCAGAAGACGGACAAGAACCCGCTCCGAACTCAGATCACCCATGGCTGACCCTTGAACAGTACAACCAGTAATATTGACCCGAGCGCCCCTTCCCCGACCTACGCCAGCGGTTACGGCAGGGCCGGAGATACGGAACAGAACAGGGATCGGATTCTCTCGGTTCACAACATTTGTGGCCGCATCAGCACCCGACAACACAACCGCTGGAGCATAAGATCCAGCCGGAATGTAGTTGTGCAGCGTATTGACGCTCGCTTGTTCGACCATTTCCTCGCGCTCGGACAATTGGAAATCGTTCCCAAACGAACGCGGCGCCGATGGAACCGGATCACCGGGTACTGCTGAGCGGCGCGGTGTCTCGCGGGTATTCGTGGGCGCAAACGGTGTGACGTTTTGAGGCGCTCCGGTCCGGGTTCGGATAAACTCGCTGCCCGTATCTTCGAACCCTTCGCCGTCAATTGAGGTCCCTGGGAGCTGCGCCGGCATTGTCGCTGGCAGATTTGTGACGGCCACCTCCAACTCTTCGATCTTCATCATTTGCTGTTCAATGATCGAGGCATACTCTTCGTGGATCAGCTCAATTGCTTGATCCCGACCAACACGTTCGGCCGCGATCTCCTGCTTGAGATCTTCAGTGAGTGCGCGAAGACCTTCAATTTCAATCCGGCTCGTGGTGATCCACGACATTTCCGGTGCCGCCGACGAGGTCCGATCAGCAATAATCGATGTCTCAATGGCTGGCGCCTCATTTGCACCGATGCCGGCGTTCGCGACTTGTTTCGGCGCGAGCACCACGAAAACGACGAAAAACAACACAGCGATCGCTACAACGCCGACGACAAGAAACAGGTTCTGCTGGGATTTACGATCCATTTTGATCACCTCTTTTTCACGACGACGACGAACGTTCGTCCATTTGCGGGGAGGCTGTTCTGAACCACCCAAACGGCCTGCACGCGATTGCCGTAAAAGTCCTGTTCGCGGACCAACCGCCCGGACGCGCCCGCAGTCGCGATCAAGACTTCTGCGCGCCATCCAGTACCGTTGACCGTTCGAATAACTTTGCCGTTACGACCTGACGGAACTGACCGACCGACAATGTGATCGCGCGCAACCTTGCGCATGATCTCTGTCATGGACGTCGCGACATCATCAACAAACCCGCCGCCTCCAACAAAATCAGAACCGCCGCTTGATGCCGTTTGCGCCGTAGGAGCGGCCGGCGCAGCAACGCCCGTGAGTGTTACAATTACAGGCTCAACAACTCGGGATGTCGCGGCGAGCGTGAACCCGATGGTGTGACCAGACTCCGTGATGATGTATCCATTTTCACTGGCCGTTGTCGGGCGCGTCACACGGAAGAAAACATCCCCTGTCTCTGCATCGTTGGACATCTCAAACGCGGAATCATCCAATACGATCCGGCGGATCCGATCATTTTTCACGCTCAACCGAGTGACCGCGGATGTCGACACATTGAAACCGATGCTCCCGTCCGGAGCTGCCCGCACATTTTGGGCGGCAATCGCCATCTGCGTTGTTAGGGCGATGACAAGAACAGCGGATGGAATGCTCCGCGCAAAAAAACGCATCATGATTCCACCTCGACGCTATTGATAAAGGAAAGCCGGATCGAACCCGCTTCGGTGACAAAGCCCAACAACAGCCGACGAGGTTCATTGGTCACCGGCACAGTGTTCACAAATGTCTGCAGGTCGCCGTCGATGACGACTTCCAGCTTGTCGAGATTGTGTTCAATTGTACGGGGGTAAAAGACCGTCGAGATATCGCGTTCACGCATGTCTTTTGTGATATCGTCATATTTGGTCAGGAGCGCATTTCGATCCTTGACCGCTGCAAGACGCGTAATGACATCACGCCCATAATCTGCCGTCGCCGGGGTCGCATTGTATAGGCTATAGACGGCGTCGAGCGCCAAGCTCTCGACGTATCGCTTGTCGAACGCACCCCGAGCAACCATCCCGTCTGACACATTCGTTGGGACAAGAATTACCTGGTTGCTTCGCGCGTTGATGTCAAAGGCCAAAAGTGCATTCGTTGCCAGCATCACAGCACATACTGCGAGCGCGACGTTGCGCTGTGCCCGGGTTCGCGAAACTGCTGACTTCAGTTGATGAAAATCCATGTCAGCCCTCCCAAACCGAAACTGATGACTCAGGAAGGCCCGCGAACATGTTCGTCGCAGAGGGAAGATACCAATAAAGTGCACCGATCATCATGACCAAACCGCCGTCGCCTTTCATGCGACGCCAGATCGTCCACAGAACCAGGCCGACAACGAAACCGGTGAGAATAACCTTTCCAAGCATCGCCATCATGACGGGAAATCCAAAGACGAATGCTTCGTCCGCAGGAACCATCAAAAACCGTGGCGGGTCTTGGAGCCGCTGTTCAATTTTTACGAGCATATCCGCAAGCCCTCATGAGTTGCGGGCAGGCCAAAATCGGCCTGCCCTTTTATTCCTTAGATGGATGCTTCGACGTACAGGACGTTCTCAGCCTGAGCGTTTTCGGCGCTCAGCAAGATGTCGGTTGTCGCGGTAACACCGGCGATCCCTTGGAAGGCGGTCACGCCATAGCCGAGGAACATGGCACACCCGAAAGCGGTGGCGGCATAAACCCAGCCGCGACCGATCGCCAACATCAGTGCAGCGAGCATGATCGAAACGATGATGATGATGAAACCACCTGCCCCGTTCAGAAGCGTGTTGAGGTCTGTACCGACGTCAGTGAAGCCAGCTTCAATACCTGTACCGGAACCCGCGGCCATGGCCGCGCCGGCTGTTGAAAGAAGAGCCGCAGCAGCGACGTTACCGATCTTGAGGATTTTTTTCATGGATTTTCCCTAGTTGCAAAAGCGCGTTTATTGCGCTGTTCGCATCTTTACGCTGTTTCGCAAATTTGTCTAGCCCGGCAACATAAAGAATATAACGCCCAATAACCACGAAACACAAAAATACCCGCATCTTTCGACGCGGGTGCAACGGCTGGTGTCGTGGTTTTGGGGAATTTAGCGGGTTAAGTGGAGGGTCTCAGAGGCGTTATTCGTTCAAGGGGCCACGAATCAAGCGCAACTGTACGGCTATGAAAAGCACGAGGAGCGCCGTGCTTGGAACGCCAAGGACACAACCCACCAAAAAAACGGATATGAACAGAAGCCCTTTGGACCTTATAGATATCGCAGTTTTGCTTGCTTCAGGACCGTTGCTCATTCAATCGTACTTGGGCCTTGTGCTTTAGCACGGTCCGATCACCAATTTTCCCGGTTTCGATGACATTGTGTTCATCAAGAACTGGCAAGCTGAAGTCCCAGCAGTCTGGATACGCTTCTCGCAAAAACTGAAAAGCAACTTCCGCGGACCGCGTTGTTTTTAGAGCCGTTCGGGTCGGTTGGAGGCAGTCACACAAGGTGCCTTGGGAATCGCGGTAGAACATCCCATAGGCAAGTTCAAACTGCTGCGTACCCTTCTTCGGCGTCTTCACAACGCAAACAAACACTTCACCGTCACCCGATTGGACGCGATCTAACGCATCATCCCAACGGATGCCGTTGCTGGTGTAAAATTGAAGGTACATAGCTCACCTGTGATTTACGTCTTACCTAGACTAAAGCTAGTAACTTTGAAACGAAAGGCAACATTGCCTCACATGCCGGTATCAATGATGTGGCCTATGAATAGAGGACAATGTGGTAGCGAGAATTCGGCCACGGAGTTTGAACGTTGCAACCAAACCTGGGCCATGTGCAAATGAAACGTGATGGGAGAAGTTCTAGGTTGCTGGCAATCTTGAGATTCTGTATCCCGCCATGGAGAATATGGTTGAGTTTGTCGCTGATCGCTCGCCTTAAACGTTACCCGATCGGGGAAAAATCCTAATGCTGGCCATGTTGGAGCGCTTCATTCCGAGGTTCACCGTCTATGACACAATGTTCAATGCGCTTGGGCCCAGAGGCTACACAGTTGCGTTGAACATCAGAAACGTCACCCCAGAGTTCTACCACTCGACCTTTGATGAAGGTTGGATCGAGCGTTACAATGATAAGAGCTATACTCTGTTTGATCCGGTAATCCATCAACTTGCCGTTGGTGATGGAGCATTCCGTTGGTCTGAACTTTTTCGACTCAAAGTGCCATTCGTTACAGATAATTTTCTTGCGGATGCAAGGGCTCATCAGCTCAACTATGGACTAGCCGTTGTTCGGACCACACGAGTAGGCAAGAAGCGAAAGCAGTTGTTATCTATCGCACGCGATGATCGCGAATTTCATGACTCTGAGTTAAGCGAAGCAGCTGCAAGCTTCGAAGCACTATTGTCGCAGTTGAACCCAGAAGCTCACCTAACCGAGCGTATGATTCAGATCCTAACCGAGTTCTCAACTGGATTAAAATATGCGGATTGCGCTTCCCGACTAAACCTTTCCGAAGCGACAGTGAAGAAGGATCTTGATGCCGCACGAGCCATTCTGGGTGCGTCAAATACAACAGAAGCAGTCACCATCGCACATGCGCGAAAATTGATAAGACCGTACGGTTCCCCGATCTGGTAAAAATCTTCCTTCAGTGTTGCCTTGTCTTTGTATGGAAGCCATTTCATTGGCTGTAACGAAGGACGGCAAATGAAACATAATGAGTTACCCATTGGTGTATGTGAAATCGCAGCTGGTATCACAATGTCGAATGCTGAAAATCAGTTTTCTACGGAAGCAGGGAACCTGGTTCGGTACTCAGACGGAACATTCGAATTGTGCCTGTTCGCACTTCCGACCGCGGGGAGCGAATTGGAGTTTCCGATTCCGACCGGGGGCTCTACATGGCCCACCCGGAGAAGTATTACGGCAATAATCAACGGTCCAATTTCCGAGAAATTTATTGAAATTGGATTTGTCGAAACAGTTGGGGAGATCGCTCGTGTTAAGCTTTTTGGACTCACCGAATTCAATGCCCGGCTAGTGTTTTGATGTTCTTTATGTGTCGTCATTTTGACCTAAGCGACAATGTTCCCGAAGCAAGAAAAAGTACGAAAGAACACAATGATATTCCCGATTGATCCTCTGGCTAAGCCGCAACTGCAGGCGACCGCTGATTTTACGATCGACATGGCAATCACGCTCACATCTCATTTCGATCAATATGCGACAGATGGCGTTGTATCAGTTGAAGTTACGACGAGGGGGTTGTGGCTTCCTAACCCGTACACACATACACGGCAATTTTTGGGATCTGCATACAAGTTTAGCGAGCACCGTCATGGAGACATCGGTCGTAAGGAGATACGATGACAGAAATTACCATTGTGCGAGCGAATTGCTTTGAGAGATATGATCTCGTAAGGAAGTTTCTCGCTTTGCGCCGTGCAATATTCATTGATCGGTTAGCGTGGCCATTGTTCGAATACGAGGATATCGAGTTTGAGCAATATGACACTTTCAATTCGGTTTATGTAATTGCTCATGCAGGATCGGAAGTTTACGGGGGTGCCCGCCTAATTCGTACCGATCAAACAGTTGGAACTGGAAATATTCGATATACCTATATGATAAAGGATGCCTTTGATGGGCTTCTTCCCGGCATGCCAGGGGGAATCTGTTACGAACCGCCTCCGGAAGATGGCAATATATGGGAGCTGACGCGGCTGGCCACGCGGCCAACCACCAACGTAGCTCGTTCCATTCTAGATGCGGCGAATAGATTCCTAGCCGCTGAAGGGGCGGTCAGATGCCTGTTTCTCGGGCCACCTGCATTCCTTAGGTTGGCGCAGACGATGGGCTATACCCCTACCCGACTCGGTCCCACTGTGCGAAATAACGACGGCTCGTTCGTTGCATTTTCGTGTGCGGTAAGAGCTTAAAACTTGGCACGGAGGCTGATGGCCGACGCTGCTGCGCTATACGAGCGATACACTCTTCCAAGCTTGATAAATCTGCGCGACGCCGTGTCGGCTGTATCTATTCAATTCTCCATCGATGTACCGCCCAATACTCCTCCTTTTTGAATGCCACCATTCTGAGAGCGTTCACTCATCTTTCTCATAGGGATGCAAGGTTCGCCATTTTTGAGCCCAATCCTTCGGATCTGATCGATTGAAGAATAACGAGTCTGATCAGTAAATCTCTTGAGGCTTCACTCAAGAAGCCCCAAAAGACATCATTTAGACAAAGACAAAATCGTCCTGCGTGATGGATGCAATGTCGGTCTGATTAAGCCGAACCGAGCCGTTGTCCCATGCAACCAGAACATCCGGTCCTGCGGTCGTGATTGTCAGATCACCAAAGGTCAGGCCGGACATTTCAATACTGTCGTAGCCATCCGCAAAGTCGATCACAACGTCATCACCCGAGCTCGACTGCGTTTCAAAGAAATAGACATCTCCGCCATCATAGCCCCGCAAAGTATCGTCGCCGCGCCCGCCAATAAACCGATCCGCACCGTTGCCGCCACGTAGGTCGTCGTCGCCGTCGCCCGCATCTAAGATATCGTAGCGATCGCCACCAAAGAGCGTATCCGCGTCATCACCGCCATAAAGTGTGTCAAAACCAGTGCCGCCATCCAGCACATCATTGCCTTCACGTCCAAACAGGGTGTCGTCGCCGCCAGCGCCAAAAATTTCGTGCCCGAACTCATTGCCGATGATTTTGTCGTCGCCCTGGCCAGAACCAATGATGATCTCAACGCCCGAGAAGGTGTCACGCCCGAGACCGGCCACATCGCGCATATCAACAAACATGCCAATGTTCACGTGCGCATAGGTGACCGTATCAACGCCATCACCGCCATGCAGATGGCTCTCACCAAGACCCGAACGTATCAGGTCATCGCCGGCACCCGCTGTGACTTTGTCCAGACCCGATCCACCATCGAGCGTATCGTTTCCAGCACCGCCGTTCAGGGTATCGTCACCGCCCCCGCACGTGATCGTATCGCCGTCGTTGCCGCCATCCATGGTATCGTTACCGGCACCGCCATAAAGCGTGTCGCCGTAGTCGCCACCAGTCATGACGTCATTGCCAGCCTCTCCGTAGAGAAGGTCTTCGCCATAACTCCCGTGGATCTCGTCGCTGTTGTTTCCGCCCCAAAGACGGTCATCACCTTCGTAGCCATGCAAATAGTCAACGCCGTCTCCACCGACCAAAATGTCGTGGCCCTGATACCCTCGGATGGTGTCGTTCCCGTCAAGACCTTCAAGAACATTGTCGATATCGTCGCCCATCAGTGTGTCGCCATAGGCTGACCCGACGAGGTTTTCGATATTGATGAGCGTATCACCCTGCGCATGACCATGGAGGTTGTTGCCGGTCGAAAGGTTTACGCTGACGGCTACATTGGATTCTTGATAGTTCGCGACATCCAAAATGCCGTTGCCGCCATCCAAAAGGTCAGCCCCAAGGCCGCCCATCAGCGTGTCGCGACCATGGCCACCGTAGAGGGAATCCGCGCCGTCAAAGCTCTCGGTAGGATCGCTTGAATCCCCAAAGATGACATCGTCATCAAACCCGCCATAGAGCGTGTCGTTGCCTTCGCCGCCTTCGAGGCGGTCCGTACCATTGTAGCCAAAGACAGTGTCGTGGCCTTCGCCACCGCGCACATCATCATTGCCAAATTCGCCATTGAGATAGTCGTTGAATGATCCCCCGTCCATGTAGTCCGAGCCAACGCCACCAAACATGGAGTCCACGCCAAGCCCACCAAACATCTCGTCTGACCCGTCACCGCCGTACATGAGATCATTGCCATGTTCCCCGGTCATGTAATCGCTGCCAGAACCGCCGGTTATCGTGTCGTGGCTGCCGCCGCCGTCTAGAACGTCGCTGCCAGAGCCACCATTCACGACGTCATTGCCGCTGCCACCGTCGATGGTGTCGCTCCCGCTCCCGCCACTCGCTTGATCTTCGCCAGATCCGCCGACAACGGTGTCGCTTCCAGAATTGCCGCTGACCGTGTCATCACCGGAACCACCGCTGACCCTTAACCGTTGCGCCATCAATCAACGTCTCAGCCACGATCCGCGCCTTCAGATCGCGCGGCCAACGCGGACACCTACGACGATTGAAAAAGAAAAAACTGAGTGGTGTCGATCTTCAGGCATGGCTGGCTGACACGCTCGCCCGCATCCCGGACTACAAGATCAACCGTATCGACGATCTTCTGCCATGGAAATCCACACCGTAGGGCGGTCAGATCGGGCGCATACTCCGGACCATCAAACGAGGCCGCCTCCATAACAGACAACCAATTGTCAAAGGCAAGATCCAGTTCATCAGCCAGCTGTAAATTGCAGCGTGAAATGCCGGGTCGCCGCAGCGCGGCTTTGATCGTGACCCAATAACGCAACAGTCCCTAATAAACTGATGGCAGCAGATTAGTCTATTCGTTATTGGATGGGTATGCCCTTTAGCGCAAGAATTTGTTTTGCAGCTTCACGGGTTCGGGTTTCGTCACCTGGAAGCCCCATTGCTTTGGTCTCCAAGTCCCACAGAAATTCAAATATCGCCATTTCATCCAAAGCGACATCAACAATCGAAACCAGATTTGGAATACAAGAATCAAATTCGCCGGAAAACCCAAATAGAGCACCGGCTCCCGTCGAAGATCTGCCCCCTTGAAAACGACCCGGTCTTCCACCACTTTTCGGCGACCATGGTCCATATTCGTCAAGGAAACTGGGAACGGAGGAGGGCACTTCTTCCCCTCTCGGATCTGTGTACCTCCCTGGGTTTTGCAGTGCATATCCATATACGGATGCACCATCTACCAGCCCCAGTGGGTCGGCCTGGATGTATCGGCCTGTTGTAACGCGTTAGGGCGGGTTCAACGGACGCTTACGAACACACCGATGAGCACGTCGTTTGACCGTTCGGTCATAGATTGAGTGGATCGTCTGGTTCATCTGCGTCAGGCGGCGCACGACCTGGTGGAAATCAATGGGTCCTGACCCTAGATGTTTGTCTTGATTTGCGAGAGCTTATCGCCTTTCTCATCATAAATGACAACGAAACCAAACCGCCCAACATAGTAGGAGACAAATTTCAAATTAGATTGTTTCAAAATTGATTCGATGTTCGGGCCTCGCAAATAATATGGAGCTATGAGAGATTCAGCGATTTCTTCTCGCCGAAACCATGATAGTGAATGATCAACCTCATCTATTGATCCGTGCGGCCCCCAGCGTACCTCCTCAAACTTGGTTTCGACATAGATTTCGGATAGAAATATTCCCAATTTAATGGTCAAGGGTGCCAGCAACGCAAACCAAAAGGACATCAATAAAAGGCATCTAAACTTGGTCATTTGGTAAACCAATCTATTTTTTGCAAGAATCTGATTGACTATTCATCGTGGCCACAACAATCAGCTTTTATTTTTGGCGCCGGCGGAGCCCAGAATGGCCAGGGCAGATTTGGAAGAATTCCTGGGGTCCCTCGGGGATTGAAAAATACGTGGTTGTCCGACACCAAACAAGGCAATGGCCCAAAACACTTGTGCCATCGCTCCCGGAACCAGACATAATCTGCGTCAAACACCATCCGGCTAGTACATTGTCCTGGTGGCAAAACTATAGTTGTCCATTGAAGTGGTCCCAGTATTTCGGACAGCTTTGCAGCTTTACTAAGGTGTATCGGGTTTAGGTTCATGCTGCTTTTTGCTGTTGCAAGCTGGTCCAATATGCCTCGTCCGGTGTTTGCCGATCAAGCGCCGAATGGGGTCGCTCGGTATTGTAAAATGCCATCCAATCCTTGACGACGCGTCGGGCCTGGAAGCCGTCAGTGATTTCTTCGAGATAGACCGCTTCCTGCTTCAGGCTCCGCCAGAGACGCTCGATGAAGATGTTATCGAGATATCGGCCCCGTCCATCCATCGAGATACGCACCCCAGCGTTGGTCAGGGTCGTGATCCGAGCCGATCCGGTGAACTGGCTGCCTTGATCCGTATTCATGATCTCGGGTGGGCCGTGTTTGGCGATAGCCTCGTTCAGAGCGTCCACACAGAAGTCCGCGTGCATCGTATTTGACAGCCGCCAGCTCAGCACCTTACGCGTGGCCCAATCCATGATCGCAACCAGGTACAGGAAGCCATTCTTGACGGGCACGAAGGTGATGTCGGCACACCAGACCTGATTGGGACGGACGATCTGCATTTTTCGCAGCAAATACGGGAAGACCGGATGCTGGGGATGCGGCTGACTGGTTCGGGGGCGTTTGTAGATTGCCTCTAAACCCATCTTCGCCATCAGTCTTCTAACGCGATGCCGCCCGACGACCGTGCCTTCTCGACGCAGATAGGCTGCAATCTGGCGTGACCCGAAGAACGGGTATTTGGTGAACACGCGGTCGATCTCTTTCATCATCGCCAGCGTGTTCGCGCCGATCCCAACCGGCGTATAGTAGAACGCCGACCGGCTGAGCTGCACCAGTTTGCATTGTTGGCTAATACTGAGCCGTGGATGGTCCCGCTTGATCATCGCGCGTTTTTTATCTGGGCTCATCGCTTCAGCCCTTCCGACAAAAAATCGTTCTCGACCGCCAGCCTCCCGATCTTCGCATGCAGCTCCTTGACCTCAGCTTCCGTTGGTCCGCTTTGCTTGCCGCCTGAGAACACGTCGGCCATGCCCTCTATGGCCTGCCGCTTCCATGTGCTGACCTGGTTAGGGTGAAGCTGATGCTTCGCTGCGATCTCCTGCACCGTCTTGTCGCCACGCAGCGCTTCCAACGCCACCTTGGCCTTAAACTGGTCTGTAAAATTCCGGCGCTTCGCCATTCTCGTATCCCTTCAAAGGTTTGGGATACACCTTAGCCGACTGTCCAGTTTTCTGGGACCACTTCACACCAATGTTGAAGTAGGCCGTGTAAATTTCCGAACTGAGGTGCCCCTAGTTTCCTAGACGCCTGCTTTGTTCAGTTTCAACGCTCTTGCTTCATAGTCAACCGGCGACAGCA
>CANMPL010000018.1 GCA_947499715.1 uncultured Paracoccaceae bacterium | reverse complement strand
ACGCCTTTGGCAATGGTATAGCCGCCTGCGATGCCCCGCGCGGCCGAGATATAGCCCCCTGCCCCTTCGCCGTATTGCAGCGTCGCGGGACGCAGATCGATGGTGATGTCGCGATTGCCATCATAGCGGATTTCGTCAAAGCCCTTGGTATCCCAGATTGCACGCCACATGGTGCCGCCCTGATTGGCATCAGGCAGGCGATAAGTAGTGTTGCCAGTGTTGCGAGCCACGATGCCATACATGTCTTGCAGGGCTGCGATATCCAGCGCCATCGGCCCGGCTTCATAGCCGTAATTGCCCGAAAAGCCGGGATCAGACCCGACAGGTCCGGTCAGGTAGCCCGAATTATAGGACATGGTGGTATAGACACCTTGGTTTAGGCCGTTGCGCCCATAGTCATCAAAGGCATCTGTCACACCCTGCATGATCGTTGAGCCGCCGCCATCATCATGGGGATGCGCCAACCCAAGCCCGTGCAGCAATTCATGCACGATGGTGACAAAGCCAAAACCACCCAAGCGCAGGTCGCCACCATCCTGACGATCCCACAAGTCACCATTAAAGACCCCGACCCCGGCATTGGATTCACCAGGAGGATTGAAATAACCCAAAAACTGTTCGTCCTCGGGCAGGTTGCTGATTTCGTTGGTATCCAGCACCATCTGGAAATCGGCATTGGCCCCCTGAGACGCACTTGTCACGATCTCAAATTCCAGGTCACAGACAGAAGCGATCCGATCAAAGGCCGCCTGGAACTGCGCCTTTTCATAGGCGTTGAACCCTTCAGAGGTGACGGATTCACCAGGCGCAAAGGTGCGGCTTTGGCCATTTGGCACAAAATAAACCGTCACCGTTTTATCGGCCTGTTCGGTACCCCAGGTAATTGTGTCGGTCACAGCTGTCATGATGGGTTTGCCTTACGTAAATTTCTTCTACTCGGGTTTTTGGGTCTTCATAGCATGTGTTGCGCAAAGCCATAGAGGGTGATCTGCCGCAGGCCGAAACTTGCCAAATGGCATGGCCGTTTTGAGGCAAGGATGCGGCCCCACCGCGGCGCTATGACAGATAAGCCTTAAAACAGCACAAAGATGAGGCAGTTTAGGGCCGCGCGTTCTGGTTTACGAATTCGGCGATCTTGAAATAGCCGGTGCGGGTGTAGTGATCGCTGTCGGCGAATTCGTCGTCATCCAAAAGCGTGTCGATATCGACAAAGAACGTGTTGGGGCGCCCGGCACAGAAATCGCGACACATGGCATTAAAGCCCTGCCGCATCGCCAGCGTGCGCTCTGCCTGCTGCCCGTGTTTGGTGACAGATGACAAAATAAACAGCGGGGTTTCTGGATCGCGCAGATTATCGGCGTGTTCAAAGCTGCGGCGGGTCAGGTCCAGCCGCTCTTCCAGTGGCAGGCGGCGGTGGAACATTTCCTTGGCAAAGCGCATCGCGTGATCAGGGTCCTGCATCAGCTTTTTCATCCGACGCGGCGGGATGGTGGCGTAATATTTGCCGCCAAATTCCTCACCGCCATAGGTAAAGAGGTTGTCCGAGGGGATCGAGAAATACATCGACAGCAGGATCAAATCGGCCTCTTTGAGGGAGCGGTCCAGATCCTTCATCTCGTCCAATGTATAGCCCGCAAAGCGCTGCAGCGGCTTGGAGTGTTTGAGCTGTGGATCGCGCGGGTTGATGAAGAAACCCACGTCATCATAGCGCACCAGCATGCCGTTATCGTCTTGCTTGTTCACAAATTCATCGCGATTGGTGCCGCAATAGAAAGAGACCTGCAAAAGGTCACAGCCGCCCACAAGGCACAGCCGGCGTTCTTCCAGTTCATTCGCGCCGGTGTCGAAATCGGTGACTTCGGTGATCCAGTCGACGGTTTCAGGCTCTGACAGCTCGCCGGCGACGGGGCCCACGTGCTTGAAGTCTGGGCGGCCCAGATAGTTCCAGACCCATTGTTCGACACCCATGTTCAGCGTCCGGCAAGAGAACGCCAGATGGTGCACGGTGGTGCCGGAGAATTTCGTGCGCACACAGAAAAACCCGACGATGCCGTAGTCGCCATAGCGGTCGCGCACCTCGATCAGGCCGGCGTGCATGCCAGAGACGGCCAGCAGCTCATCCAGATCGCGGCGTTCGGCATCCGTATTGGCGCGCACCTTGGTAAAGTTCAGCTGGTTGGTGCGGTTGAGGATTTCCAGCACCCGGTCCATGTGGTTTTCCACATCCGTAATGATGCGGATCTTAATTTCGGATTGTTTGAGGAATTCAGTGTTCGACAGGCCGGTTTCCGATTGCTCGGACTGCTTTTGCTCCATCACCTTGTATTGCGCGAGGCGGGAATGGGCGCTGTCGTCCTTCCCCTTCATTTGCGGCAGGGCCAGAAGGCCGGTCATGTCGCCATGGGCCTCGACCGCCATCAGGCTTTTGTTGAAAAACTGCGCCTCTTCGAGGTTCAGGTGGTTGTCATCAAGGAACAGGACGTTTTCGTCCCGCAGCCCCATATCCTTGACCATCTTTTCAATCGCCTGCCCCTTGGGGGACCATGCGATATGGGGAAAGACAAAGAGATCCCAGATGCCCAGTTTCTCAAGCGCGTCCTTGGCCTGATCAAAGTCATTCTTGGAACAGATCGAACACATGATACCGCGATCGACAAGCGTGCGGACCATGTCGATATGGGCCTGAATGGGTTCAATCCCCTCTTCGGACAATGTGCCCTTCCAGAAGGTTTCATCGAGGTCCCAGATCACCAGTTTGACGGATGATGTGACGCTGTCGAAGGTCTGAATATTCACGGTTTTGGTCCCACTGCGGTCGGTTGTCATAGCATGCCTTAGCCCGGAACCTATTGAAACAATCTGACGAAATCATGGCGATTGTTGCGCGATTTTTCACCGTATGGGCCCCGGAGCCGCACCGTGCGGTGGGGCAACGGGGCATTCACCGCTTTGATCCGATACTGCGCCAATTGCCGTTGAACAAAGGTGCGCGCCCCCATGTCCCAATCCTCACCCAGCCTGAACCTGCCCTATATTCAGGCAGGCCAAGCGCAAAAACACGTCACCCACAACGAAGCGGTCGAACAGCTGGATCTGCTGGTGCAGCTGGTGGTGCAGGATTTTGTGACCGATACGCCGCCGGGCAATGCCAGCGAGGGGCAATCCTGGGTCATCGGTGCCGCCCCTACGGGCGATTGGGCCGGGCGCAGCGGCGAGATTGCAAGCTGGCGCGGGGGTGGCTGGCTTTATGTGCTGCCGCGTGACGGCTGGCGCGCCTGGGGACAGGCCGAGGGTGAAATCAGGGTCTATTCAGGGGGAAATTGGGCCGCTTTGTCCACCGCCCCACCGGTTTTGAACAATCTTGACGGGGTCGGCGTGGGGGCCAGTTATGACGCCACCAACAAGCTGGCCGTCGCCGCCGATGCCACGCTTTTGAACAACGATGGCGCAGGTCACCAGCTGAAGATCAACAAGGCAAGCGCGGGCGACACGGCCAGCCTGCTTTATCAGACCGGGTTTTCGGGCCGGGCCGAGATGGGGCTGGCGGGCAATGATGATTTCAGCGTCAAGGTCTCTGCCGATGGCAGCAGCTTTACCGAAGCCCTGCGCGTGGATGCCGCCACAGGCATGAGCACAACAGCCGGGATGACCGGGGCGGCAGTGGATGTGGATGCCGATACGGTGGCCCTGTTGCCCACGCCCTCGCAGGCCGGGGGCGTCTTGATCACCGTGTTTCGTCTGGCCCCTTCGGGTCATCCATTGGCGGCGCATTCGGGGTTTTTCATCTATGACACCGGCACCTCTGCGGGGTTGGTCACAATCGGCAAGGGATCCAATCTGGATAATCTGGGCAGTGCCACGCTGACCGGCACGGACGGCTCGGCGGGCAGCAGTGGTCTGGCGGCAATGACCGGCAGCTTGCAGATCCTCAACCGGTTCACCGAGACGCTGACCTATAACGTGACATATCTGGGCGGTCTGCCCGGCCGTTAACGCGTGATGCGACTGCTTATGCGCATCAGCGTGTGATGCGGCCCCGCAGCCAGCCCAGAAAGGCCTTGCCGGGGCTGCGCAGGGGCTGGCGGCCCGAGGTCACCCAAAAGGCGCGCCACTCCGCCTCGAGCGCATAGATATCCCAGCCCGGCGCCATCTGCCGCGCCTGATCCAAGGTCTCTGCGTCAAAGGGCGGCAGGCCGGGGGTGTCATCCACCAGACGGCGGCGGGTGACGCGGATGATATCGCCCTCTTCTTCCATAAGCTCATAATCGGGCAGCGTATCGGCCAGGATCATCCGGCGGATCGCGGCGCGGAACACCCGGACAGGCGCGTCAGAGCCCGCCTTGGTGTGCAGGGTGGCCACCGAAATCCGCCATTCCCGCTGATTACCGCAATGCTTGCGCGCCAGTTCATAGACCCGCCGTTCCAGCGGTTTACGCAGGGCAAAGTAATCCCGTGACAGGGTCAGCACCGATTTCGCCTGCACGGCCCGGAATAGCCAGTCCGACAGGGTCACGCTGACACTGACCATGCGCCCGCCACGGGTCTTGCGCACGATCTCCCAGCTTTCGATCAGGCCGAAACCGGTGGTGGTTTCCAGATCTCCGGTAACAAGATTGGTGGTGATGCGCGTGCCCGCGAGCCGCTCAAAACCTTCGCGCAACCGGGTGTAGCTGTCGCCGCCGGTATCGCGTCGGGTAGCGACCAGCAGATCATGGGCGGTCAGCGTCAGATGGCGGCTGATCGCGCGGCCTGCATTCAGCGCCGCCATCAGCTGGCTGATGCAATAGATCAGGATATCCTTGTCGTGGATCGTGGCGCGACCCCGGACCGAAGGGGTGACAGTGACCTCGGTGCCCTTGTGGTGATAATGCCGGATGATGCGGTCGGGCCGGGTGGAGAGCGAAAAGAACGGATGTTCCATCGATCCCAGATCGCCTTTGGGTGCGGCATCAAAGATGTCGCAAACGAAAAAGTCACGCATGGCCGGTGCGGTTGTCATGATCTGCCCTTCGGAATCACCCCTGTTTTTACTTCGGGGTTTCAGTGACACCCTAAAGTTATCCACAGGCTTCTGTCTACCGCGTGAACGGAGGATCAGAGTCGCACCAGCGGGGGTTCAGAGTCACCTGATCGGGGTTTCAGAGTCGCAGTGGTGTTTCGGTGACGGCTTTCTGGCCTCAATTCCAAGGACTTGCCGAAAATGCGCACATGCGTAACGATCAACTAACAGAATCTAACAGCTCTTTTTTTCTTTGCGCCCCAACGGATAGGGGCTGCAGGGTGGAAATCACTGGATTTTCTAAGAAAAGTGGGGTGATGTTCAACCTTTGCTTCCATGTGCGGCCTTTTGTGGTATCTTGGCCAAAACACAACACATGGAGAGCGGGATGAGCAGCCTGCCCCCTTATGCCCAGATCACCCCGGATGCGGCTTTGGCCGGTCTTGATGGCCCCACCTCTTCGGATGGGTTCGCACAGATTGCCCGTGCCTGTGAAGCTGGACGCGATGACCTTGCAGGTCGTGGGCTGGCCGAGGATGGCAGCCGAAAGTTGCGGCGGTTTTCCACATGGGAAATCACCCGCTATCTGATCCCGGTGGCACAGGCGCATTTCCGGCGCGTGCTGAAACAGAACCTCGATCTGCCGCAGGGCACGACCGAAACCGAAGGTGGCGCCAAGTGGTTCACCCTGGACGAGGTGCAGCGGCTGCGGGCGTTTTTTGCCGCGCAAGGGTCCAAGACCAAGGATTACCTGCCCTATCGGCCCAAGGGGCTGCCGGCCAAGATGGTCGCTGTCGCCAACTTCAAGGGCGGTGTGGGCAAGACATCGACTGCGGCGCATCTGGCGATGTCGGCGGCCTTGGATGGCTACAAGGTGCTGGTGATTGATCTTGATAGCCAGGCCTCGATGACGTCGATCTTTGGCGGCAAGGTGGATGATGAATGGCAGACGGTGTTCCCGCTGCTGGCACGCCATTATGCAAGTCATCTGCGGGTCGACAACCAGCGCAGGCTGGACCGGGGGGATGCGCCCATTCCCCTTGATGAGACACTGGATGAGGCGCTGAAAATCAAAGCCGCTGACCTGATCCAAGGCACCCATTGGCCGAATATTGATCTGATTGGCGCGCAGCTGAACCTGTATTGGGCCGAGTTTCAGGTGCCCGTCTGGCGGATGCAGGCGCGCGGCTGGAAGCTGTGGGATGCGCTGACGGATGTGCTGGAACAGGACGGTGTGCTGGATGACTACGATGTGGTCTTCATCGACACCCCCCCTGCCCTTGGCTACCTGACAATCAATGGCTTGGCCGCGGCGGATATCCTGCTGGTGCCTGTGGGGGCGTCTTTCCTGGAATTTGACAGCACGGGCCGGTTCTTTGACATGCTGCACACCACGTTTTCATCGATTGAAGACGGTGAAAACCTTGCCGCCCGCGCGCTAGGCCGCCCCGAGATGGCGTTTTCATGGGATGCGGTGCGCGCGGTCGTGACCCGCTATGACGGCAGCCAGCAGGCAGAGTTGGCCGCCCTGATGCAGGCCTATCTGGGCAAGACGCTAAGCCCGCACCGGCAGGATTTCACCGCGCTCATTGGGCAGGCCGGCGAACAGGTGCAAGGCATCTACGAGGCGGATTACCGCGACTTCAACCGCGAGACCTATGCGCGGGGGCGCGAAACTTTTGATGCAACCTATGCAGCGTTCAAAGCGTTACTGGTCGGCACTTGGCGGCGTGATGAGTTGGCATCAACCCAGGCCGCAGAGTGAGCGCGCAAGATGACATAACATGTTTCGCACGCGAAACAGCGAAAGGCTGACGATATGGCAAAACGCAAACGCCTGACCCCGGCGCGGATCGATGCCGCCCCTGCCCCAGAGGTGAAATCGGCACTGGCCCGCCCTGCCCTGTCGACCCGGCCACCCATTGCCGATGTGGCCCATGATGCCGCCGCCAGCGCGGCGCTGACAGAGGTCGCAGCAGAGCTGTCTGCGGCCCGCACCGAGGGGCGGCTTATCCAGAAACTGCCCTTGGATGCGATTGATCCGCAATTTCTGGTCCGGGACCGGGTGGTCATGGGGGATGAGGATATGGCGGCCCTGGTCGCCAGCCTGACGGCGCGCGGTCAGCAAACCCCGATTGAGGTCAGCGATCTGGGAAATGGGCGTTATGGGCTGATTTCGGGCTTTCGCCGCTATACAGCGCTTCGGCAGATCATGGTCGATAACCCCATGTTAGACTCTGTTTTGGCCGTTGTGCGTGCGCCACAAGAGGCCGCTGCCGCCTATCAGGCGATGGTCGAGGAAAACGAGGTGCGCGTCGATCTGTCGTTTTATGAGCGCGGCCGGATTGTGGCCCGCGCCAAGGATGCGGGCGTCTACCGCACCGATGCACTGGCGCTGTCGGCGCTGTTTGCCCATGTGCCGCGCGCGCGGCGGTCCAAGATTGGCAGCTTTGTCGGGTTGGTCCGGGCGCTGGATGATCTGCTGCGCTTTCCGGCGGCGCTGACCGAAAAGCTGGGGCTGGCGCTGGCCAAGCAGGTGGGATCGGATCCGGCCTTTGTTGCGCGGGTCAAGGACGCGCTGGCCATGACGCCGCCAGAAACGGCACAAGACGAAGCCGCTGTGCTGACCGGCCTGCTGCGCGGTCCGACACTGGGTGGCAACACGCTTGGCAAAGTGGCCGTCGCACCGGGCATTACCCTGACCCAGCGGGCCAGTGGCAAAGTCGAGCTGACGGGGGCAAAGATGCAGGACGCTGCTTTTGTCGCAAAGCTCATTCAGACTCTAAAGTCCCTTTAAAAGAGTCTATTTCGCCTCAAAAATGTGACATAATATGTTTCGCGCGCGAAACGCCTCAGGACGTCATTCGTCTTCGTCAGAGCCCATATTGGCGTGGTGTTGGGCGATCGCCTCGTCCACGTCGTCGTAATAGGTCAGCGTGCCGTTTTCCAAAATGGCCCCCGCGTCGCAGAGCATCTTGAGCTGCCGGGTCGAGTGGGTCACGACAACCGCGCCTGCGGTTTTCATCCGGTCGGTAAAGGCCAGCCGGCTTTTGCGCTTGAAAGCGGCGTCGCCGACAGATGTGACCTCATCCACCAGATAGGTGTCAAAGGGGATGCCGATAGAGACGCCAAAGGCCAGCCGGGACCGCATGCCGGCGGAATAGCTGCGCACGGGGGCGTGGAATTGGTGGCCCAGTTCGGCAAAGTCCTGCACATAGGCGATCAGGTCTTCTGTATCGACGCCGTAAACACGGGCAATGAATTTGGTGTTTTGTGCGCCGGTCATGTCGCGGTTAAATGACCCGGCAAAGCCGACTGTCCATGAAATCGTGCCGGTGCGCTTAATTACGCCGCTGTCGGGTTTGATTCGCCCACCGATCATTTGCATCAGTGTTGTCTTGCCCGCGCCGTTGCGCCCCATCAGGCCCACGGCTTTGCCGGTGGGAAAGGTCACATTGATATCATCGGCAATGACCTTGGTGCCCGCCTTGGTCCAGAATGTTTTGTTGACGTTTTGGAACTGGATCATCGCCCCGCCCCTTAACGCCGGTCCCGTAGGGCGTAGTAAATCAGGCTGATGATGGCCCATGTGAGAAAGCTGAAAAGTGCCACGAGTGCCAAAAGAACTTCGCGCTGGGGGAATTCAGAGCGTTCAGCCAGCGTCGGCTGGATATAGGCGGCAAGATATCGCGATTGGCGGTTCGCCTCGGCGCGGGCGGCATCAAAGGCCGACAGCGTCGCGGCATAGGCGGTTTCGGCAAATTCGCGATCCACGGTCAGGCGTTCGAATTCGGAAATGATCTTGGCGTATTCCTGCCCGCCGGGGCCGACGCCACCTGCACCGAATTTGCGGCGTTCCTCGTCTACCTGCGCCTCGATCACCTCAAGCCGCCGACGGGCCTGTGCGACACGCGGATCACCTTCAGAGGCGGATTCAGAGATCAGCTGATATTCGATGATCGCACTGGCCTGCTGCTCTTGCAGGGTCGCCAAAAGGCCGATCTGGGTCTGGATATCGGCGTTGGGATCAACGATCTGATTGGCCAGCCGAAAGGCGGTCAGCGCCTCGCGGGCATCTTTGAGACGATCGAGCGAAAGCTCCAGGTCTTCTTGCGCATAGCGCGTGGCATCCGACCGGGCGATGGCCGAAAGCGCGTTAATCATGGTCGAGCTTTCATCATAGATCGCAGATGCGATCTGTTTGGCCTCGGCGGGATCAAAGGCCAGTACCCGCAGTTCGATCAGGCCAGAGCCGCTGTCATAGCTGACCCGGACCATGCGGCGCCAATAATTTGTCAGGTCCTCGATTGTGCCAGAAGGGTCGAACCCCAGCACCGGATCCTGTTCGACATGGCGGCTGAACATGGTTTGCAAATCGACCTTTGTGTCGATCGCGCGCACCAATTCCTGAGAGCGGATGAATTCATACAAGATGTCGCTGTCGCCACCGCCGCCACCGCCAAGTGTGGACCCAAGTCCGCCGAGTATATCAACCGCGCTCGAGACATCTTCAGAACGGACGGTAAAGCCAAGGGTTGAGGCAAATTGATCGGCTGCGCGGGTGTAAAGATACCAGCCCGCAGCAGAAACCGGGGCCGCGACCATGATGATAAAGGCGAAGAACATAAACCAATGGCGCGGCTTGGCATGGGCGGGCTTGGCTGGTGGGCGCGGGGTATAGGCAATCGGCACAGGTTTCTGCGCCATGGCCGCGCGTTTGGCACGGCCTTGACCGCCACCTTTCCCTTGGCCATTCTTGCCCTTTATCTTTTTGTTTTCAGGCGCTTTTTCTGGTTCTGGCGCGTCTGTCATCGGGTGTCTTTCATTGCCTCGGGGTTACGATAGCCCGGCGGCGGCGTTCACGCCAGTGGGGCCGATCCCATCGCATGGATCGCGTCATTGCGGCCACGCCGCCGCAGCAGCCCATCGCGCAGCCCGATCCACATCATGCGGCGATACAGCGCGCGTTCACTGGGTTCATAGCGATTGCCGCGTCGCCACCAGATCACGGTGTAATAGAGCAATGCGGCCGGAAAGATCAGCGGCCCGGCGGCCTGGCGGGCGATGCTGACACCGTTGCGGCAGTGGTAATAGATCTTCCACAGGGGGCGGTAGATGAACCCCTGCCCCATGGTGCCGCAGTCATGCACAAAGCGGACAGAAGGCATCAGGATCATATGCAGGCCCGCGCGGCGCAGGCGCAGGGAATAGAGCACATCGTCGCCATAGATGAACAGGCCACCCTCGGGCAGGCCTGCACGCGCGATACAGGCGCGGCTGACGAAATAGCCTACGAAAGAGGCCACATCGATCTTGCGGTCGGGGGCGTCGGGGGCAAAGGCCTCATCCGGCAGATGGAACCCCGCACGGCTGCCGCGCAGCAGGGTGCGGGCAAAAAGCCCAAGGTTCCAGAACGGGTTGTTGGAGGGGCGGTTCATCTCGCAGAGCGTGCCATTGGGGTAGAAGACAGCCGCTGCAACACAGCCAATATCAGGGTCTAACGTGGGGCTTTTGGCCTTAAACTGTGCCAGGGCACCGGGGGCAGGGCGCGCGTCATCATCCATCAGCACAACCCAATCGGGGTCAAAACGGTCACGGGCGGCGGCCATCCCGGCCTCAAACCCGCCTGCACCGCCTAGGTTGTCATCCAGCGTCACCACGGTCAGGCGCGGATCATCCTGCGCAGCAAGCCACTGGGGCGTGTCATCACTGCTGGCGTTGTCGACCACGATGATCTGGTCCACGTCTTCACCCAAAAGCGCCGCGACGGTCAGCTGAAGCTGCGCCAGACGCTGGTAGGTGACGACGACAGCGGCGAGTGTCACAGAGGGGCCTTTGAAAACGTCGGGGCAGGGGTGCCGTCCGCCTGCGCCTTGAGCCAGTCGGCGGCGCAATCCAGCGACTCGCGGATCGTTACATCCATATCAAGGTAACGATAGGTGCCCAGACGGCCCACAAAGGTCACGTTGTCCACGGCCTCTGCTGCCGCCACGTAATCGGCCAGCATGGCTTTTTCGTCGACCAGCCGGATCGGGTAATAGGGGATGTCATCTGGGCCGCATTCCCGCGCGCTTTCCTTATAAAGGATCGAGTTCTCGTGGCTTTCCCAAGGGCTGAAATGCTTGTGCTCGGTGATGCGGGTATAGGGCACATCCACGTCGCCATAGTTCATCACCGCACAGCCCTGATAATCGCCTTCCGCGCGGAAGGTTTCAAAATCCAGCGTGCGGTAGCCAAGCCGCCCAAGGTTATAGCCAAAGAACCCATCCAGCGGGCCGGACCAGAACACATGGTCCCAATCGGGCGCTTCGGCCGGGTCAAAGGCGCGGTTCAGTTCGACGGTGATACCCGGATGATCGAGGATGCGTTCGATCATCACGGTGTAGCCTTCTTCGGGCATGCCCTGAAACGCGTGGAAAAAGTAATTGTCGTCGTAGTTGAACCGCAGCGGCAGCCGCTTGAGAATCGCCGCCGGCAGTTCGGTGGGCGAGCAGCCCCATTGCTTTTGGGTGTAGCCCTTGAAGAAGGCGTCATAGAGGTCGGGGCCCACAAAGGCGAGCGCCTGTTCCTCGAACGTCTGGGGGTCAGGGATATCGGCGGCCTGGTTTGCGATAAAGGCGCGGGCCTCTTCGGGGCGCATGGTCTTGTTATAGAACTGGTTGATCGTGTGCAGGTTCACCGGCAGCGAGAAAACCTGCCCCTTGGCGGTGGTTTTGACCCTGTTTTTGAACGGCAAAAACGTCGCAAAATCATTCACATAACCCCAGACTTCTGCGTCGTCGGTATGGAAGATATGCGGCCCATAAGTATGCACCATCACCCCGGTTTCAGCGTCGCGCGCCGTGTGGCAATTGCCGCCGATATGGTCGCGGGTGTCGACCACGGTGATCTGGTGACCTGCTTCGGCCAGGACGCGACCAATGACTGCGCCCGACAGGCCTGCGCCCACCATCATAATCCGTTTTGCCATTGCCCAAACCCACTGTCGCTTATTGCGGGGCGTCTACCCTAAAAGGGCGGGGGGCGCAAAGCAGCAAAAGGCACAGGTCAGGGGAAATTCAGCCTGTGTGGTGCAAGCCCGATTGCCTTTGTGCAGGGGTCGGGGCATTTTGTCGGGAATCTGTAAAACAGCTGGCAGGGGCTGCACCTGACCGGCGAAGCACAACAGGCGACCGTCCGGGGGGAACAAGATGCGCAAAGCAAAGCTATGGGCCGTGGGTTTGGCCTGTGTGCTATTGACCGCCTGTAACGCCCCACGCGGGGCGGGTATTCAAAGCGAAGTTCTGGCGGCCACCGGTGAAACCGACGCAGATGGTAATGCAATTTATGACTTTGCTGTCTTTGAGGTAACCCGCGATGCCTTGCCGGTGATTGGCGATTGGCCGCAGACGGGGCAGGGCGGGTATTCCTGGATCAATGGCGGCGCGCAGCCTGCCTCGGTCCTGATCTCACCGGGGGATGTGTTGCAGGTTGCGGTCTGGGATGCAGAGGAAAATTCGCTGTTGACCACTGCGGGCCAACGTATGGCGCAATTGCAAAGCCTGCAGGTGGGGGCCGATGGGCGCATCTTTATCCCGTTTGTGGGTGAAATGCGGGTGGCGGGCATGGCGCCCGGCACCGCGCGCAAACGGATCGAGGAAGAACTGATCGCCACGGTCCCCAGTGCGCAGGTTCAGCTGAGCCTGGAGCCGGGGCGCGGCAATACCGCCAATCTGGTGTCGGGTGTGAACCGCCCTGGCGTCTATCCCTTGCCCGATAGCAATGCCTCTGTGCTGGAACTGATCGCCGAAGGTGGCGGTGTGGCAGGCAATCTGGTGAACCCGCAGGTGCGGATCCTGCGCGGTGACAAGATTTATGGCACTTCGGTGGATCGGCTGTTCAAAAGCCCGCGTCTGGATACGGTCCTGCGCGGCGGCGACCGGGTGATCGTCGAGGCCGAAGAGCGCAGCTTTTTGTCGCTGGGGGCGGCCAATCGGCAAGCCCAGCACGTCTTTCCCAGCGACCGGGTCAGCGCATTGGATGCGTTGGCGATCATTGGCGGCGTCTCGGCGAATACGGCCAATCCGCAGGGCGTTCTGATCTTGCGCAACTATCCTAGCAGCGTCGTGCGCGATGGGATCAGCGGACCACCCATGGACCGGGTTGTGTTCACCATTGATCTGACAAGCGCGGATGGTCTGTTCAGTGCCGGGCAATTTCCCATCTATGATGGTGATCTGGTCTATGCCACCGAAAGCCCGCTGAACGCGGCGCGCTCGATCTTTGGCTTGTTGAACACAGGCGGCTCGCTGTTTAACAGATTGAACTAATCCCCGGTCGGGACCGGGGATTGTTGCTGACCGCTGCACGCATCGGCTAAAATTTGCGAATATGGCCTGAATTTGGGCAAGGGCTTGCCGCGACCATGCCCAACTTGACCTGTCAGATGCACCTTGAACGACGTCGTCCTAACCCGGGGGGGTGAGGATGGACAGGTAAGGAGTGTGTCATGGGCCTTTCGGCTGCCGAACAATATCTGCTCGAATTGATCAACCGCGCGCGGCTTGATCCACAGGCAGAAGCCAACCGCTATGGTGTGAGCCTCAATTCAGGTTTGCAGAACGGAACCATTGACGGCACTGCCAAGCAGGTTCTGGCGCCCAATGCACAGCTTGAAAGTGCTGCGGTCGACCACAGCAAGTGGATGTTGAGCGCTGACACCTTCAGTCACACGGGCAGCGGCGGGTCCAACCCCGGCGAGCGGATGACATCTGCGGGCTATCAGTTCAGCGGCTCCTGGACGTGGCGCGAAAACCTCGCTTGGACCGGATCGACGGGAACTGTCAGCCTTAGCCGCGCGATTGAGCAGCATCACGAAGGGCTGTATCGCAGCGCAGGACACCGCGCCAATACCTTTGCCGAAGACATCCGAGAGGTTGGTCTGGCGCAGGTGGCGGGGAAGTTCACTTATCAGGGGAATACCTATAACGCCTCGATGCTGACCGAGAAATTCGCCAAATCCGGCGGTGACGTCTACATCACCGGCGTGGCCTATAACGACAATGATGGCGATTGGTTCTATTCCATTGGCGAGGGGCGTCAGAGCGTCAAGATCATCGCAGATGGCGAAAATGACACCACGACAGGCAGCGGCGGGTATGCCGTGGCCGTGGGCAAGGCTGACAAGATGGCCGTAAAGGTCGTCAATGGCACGGCGACATGGGCCACGCTGGATATCGACACCTCTGACGGCAATGCAAAACTGGATGTGGTGCGCGGCAGCAATAACCGCTGGCAGCTGGAAACCTCGACCGATACCAACCTCAAGGGCGGGCTGATCAAGAATGCCAAGCTGTTGGGCGAGGCCGACATCGATCTGGACGGGTCAGCGGCCAACAACCGGCTGGAAGGCAACCGCGGCAACAATGAAATCACTGGTGGCAATGGCAAGGATGTCGTGCTTGGCATGGCTGGTAACGATCTGATTTTTGGCAACAGCGGTTGGGATTCACTCAACGGCGGGAATGGTAATGATCGCGCCAGTGGCGGCGACGGCAGTGACCGCGTGGTAGGCCACAACGGCACTGACAAGCTCTGGGGCAACAAGGGTAATGACAGGCTCTGGGGCAACAAGGGCAATGACACGCTTTATGGCGGGAATGGTGATGACCGCATTGATGGTGGTCTTCAGAATGATCAGCTTTTTGGCGGCAGTGGGCGCGATACGTTCGTGTTCAACAAGGGCAGCGACCGGATCCGCGATTTCCAAAACGATATCGATACCATTGCGATTGTCCGCGGGACCGCAGGTAATGGCACCACCAAGAGCGATATTCTGGCCGATGGTCGTATCGTCAACGGCAATGCCATTCTGGAATTCGACAATGGTGAAACGTTGCGGATCGATGGGGTGAACAACCTCAATATTCTGGCCAATGATCTGACCATCATATAAGCCCGACCCCGCAAGATGCGGGGCAGGGCATGACCACACAACGACCATTAATACTGGGCAGCGCGGGCCATGTGGGCCGCGCGCTGCGGCGTGTCTGGCCCAAGGATCAGCCTGCAATCTGGCACGCCCGCACCGGTGGTGATCTGTCCTGGGATCTGTTGTCTGACGCCCCCCCCGACCTGACCGGGATCAGCGGCGTGGTGCAACTGGCCCGCGGGGCAGATGCCGCACAAGAGGTGGCGCTGGCCCGTATCGCTTGTGATCTGGGTGACGCCCATGGCGTGCCGGTACTGGTGGCCTCTAGTCAGGCGGTTTATGGCCCGCAACCCGGCAAGGTGGGCGAAGATGCCCCCTGCCAGCCCCTGGGCGATTACGGTGCCGCGAAACTGGCGATGGAACAGGCCGTCGCGGGCCGCGCCTGCTGCCTGCGGATCGGCAATGTGGCGGGCTGCGATATGTTGCTGATGAATGCCGCCAAAGGTCGCGTGACGCTGGACCAATTGCCCGATGGGACCAGCCCACGGCGGTCCTATATCTCTGCCGTGGGGCTGGGGGCGGTGATCCGGGGGTTGCTGGCCCATACAGGGCCGCTGCCCGATGTGGTGAACGTCGCACAACCCGGCACCTTGGCGATGGGGGATGTGTTGCGCGCGGCCTGTCAAAGCTGGGACTGGCGCGCGGCTGGCCCCGGTGTTCTGGCATCGCTGGAACTGGACGTCAGCCGCCTGATGGCGTTGGTGCCGCTCCCCGCTGCAGAGCCCCAAGTGCTGATGGCCGAGGCGCGCGCCGCGGGGTGGGCCGCGCAATGACGCCGGGCAAACGCATACTGGATGTGGTGATTGCCCTATGTTTGGGTCTGATTTTGCTGCCCTTCCTGCTGCTGGTCATGGGCGTCATGTTGCTGCGCGAAGGCCGCCCGCTGTTTTATATCTCGGAGCGAATGAAGACCCCGACCAAGGGTTTTGACCTGATCAAACTGCGCACCATGCCGGTGAACACGGCCGATGGTGGGGTGACGGGGGGCAATAAATCCGCGCAGCTGTCGCGGCTGCATCACCTGTTGCGCCGCAGCCGTGCGGATGAGCTGCCGCAGCTGTGGAATGTGCTGCGCGGCGATATCAGCCTTGTGGGGCCGCGCCCGCCGGTGCGCCGCTATGTCGAGGCTTACCCCGATCTATATGCGCAAGTGCTGCGCAGCCGCCCCGGTATTACCGGCCTCGCATCGCTATATTTTCACGCCCATGAAGAGGCGCTGCTGGCGGCCTGTGAGACAGCAGAAGAGACGGACGCGGTCTACCGGCGGCGCTGTATCCCGCGCAAGGCGCGGTTGGACCTGATCTATCAGCAAAGGCGCAACCTGTGTCTGGACCTCAAGCTGATCGGGCAGACCGCCATGAAGCCGTTTCAAAGGCGTTAGGGTCTAAAAGACATCGATCTGGCCACCCAAGGTGCCGTAATCCAGCACGTTTTCGATGATCAGCACGTGCCCCCCGAAATCAATCGTCGCCGTGGTGCCCGCATAGCTGCCGTAGATCGTCAAAATCTCGGACCCGGTGAGGGTGCCGGGGAAGAGATCAAGGTCAATGGAAATCCGGTCCAGCCCGTCTTCGAAATCGGCAATCCGGTCGTTGCCATCCTCAAAGACAAAGGTGTCGGCGCCAGCACCACCGGTCAGCAGATCATCGCCATCCTGTCCGCGCAGATCATCGGCGCCATCCCCGCCCGACAGCCGGTCGTCGCCATTGCCGCCGCGCAGCACATCCGCGCCGTCTCCGCCTTTCAACAGATCCTGCCCCTTGGACCCCGACAGCCGGTCATCGCCGGTGCCGCCGCGCAGCAGGTCATTGCCGTCGCCCCCTGTCAGCGTGTCGGCGCCTGCCTTGCCCGACAAGGTGTCGGCGTTTTTGCCACCCAGCAGCGTGTCGTTGCCCGCGCCGCCATTGAGGTCGTCGCGGCCATCATTGCCATTTAGCGTGTCGTCGCCGTGTTTGCCGCGCAGCAGGTCATGGCCGTTGCCGCCAAAGAGGTTGTCGTGATTACGCCCGCCCCAAAGCCGGTCGTCGCCGCCATCGCCATAAAGCATGTCATCGCCGGAGCCGCCAAACAGCCGGTCCGCGCCATCGCCACCGCGCAGGATGTCGCGCGCTGTATTCCCCCAAAGCTTGTCATCGCTGCCCTGACCCCAAAGCTGATCCATACCATCGCCGCCATAGATCAGATCGCGGCCCGTGCCGCCGCCAAGCGCATCGCCGCCGTCGCCGCCCCAGATCCGGTCATGGCCGCCTTCGCCTTCGATATTGTCTGCCTGATCCTGTCCCCACATGCGGTCATCACCGTCACCGCCGCGTATCAGGTCGCTGGCCGCATTGCCCCAGATCTGGTCATTGCCGCGTCCGCCATAAAGCGCATCACCACCGTTGCCACCATAAAGTCGGTCGTTCTGATCCCCGCCCAGCAGGCGGTCGCGGCCGTCCTGACCATAAAGGATATCGCCACCCGATCCGCCATCCAGCCGGTCGTTCTGAGCACCGCCCCAAAGGAAATCAGTACCGCTTCCGCCCATGAGCAAGTCATCGCCCCAATTGCCCCACAGCCGATCTATGCCGGACCCGCCAAGGATGTAATCGTCGCCCAATCCGCCCAGCAGCGTATCGCGTCCTGCGCCGCCTGACAGGCGGTCGTCGCCCTTCATACCATTGATCAGGTCGTGCCCGCTTTGGCCCCAGATCCGGTCGGAGCCGATGCCACTTGAAAGCCTGTCTGCACCACCTTTGCCCCAGATTTTGTCGTGGCCTGCGTCCTGCCGGATGACGTCATTGCGGTCGGTGCCAAGGCGCGGGGCCTTGGACCCGCTCAGCAGTTTGGGGTTGGCAAAGCGGATACCGTCGATAGTGACGCTGGGCAGGGAAAAGGCCTCTGCCTCGCTGACGCCGGTGTCTATATTGGGCCGCTCTGGCAGCTCGGGGGGGCGGGTAAAGGGGCCTGCAAAACCCGGCAGGATCACCTGCGGGATGCGGTTGCCGCCGATCAGGTCCTCTTCGGGCAGGAAGCGGTGATCGATGAAATCGCCATCGGACGAAATCACGGTCAGCACTTCATCGCCGTAAGTCACGCGAAAGCCATTGTCGGTGATGGTCATGGTGAGCTGCCCTTTGGACCGAACCATGGGCCAACCAGAGAGGTCGATCTTGTCTTCGCCGACGGTAAAGTCGGTGATCGTGTCGGCAGTGCCGTCATAGGCCAGCACAAAGGTATCGGCGCCTGCGCCCCCGGTCATGGTATCGTTGCCGGCACCATCACGAATGATGTCATTGCCAGCCCCGCCATTGAGGACATCATCACCGGCCTGTCCGGTGATCACATCGCGCCCCGCACTGCCGATCACCACGTCGCCACTACCTGCTGCGGTCAGGTTTTGCCCCTGCGCCCCGGTATCAAAGGTCAGTTTGGTGATGCCCCGCTCTGTGCTGGAGGCCACAAAGATCTGCAGCTCTGCGCCCTTGGCCTGCGTGGTGATAGCGCTGACATTGGTCAGGTTCATTGCCGTTGTGTCGGCGATTGTCGCCACATGCACCAACTGCCCGCCCGACAAAAGCTGATGCAGGGTGATGCCATCATCCGCCCCGCCAGAGACCACGTAAGTGTGGCCTTGCACCTGCACCACATCCAGCGCCGTCACCCCGCCAAAGCGGGTTCCAAGGGTATCGAGCATATGGTCGGTCACATGCAGTGATCCATCCAGATCAACCCGGATAACAGACAGCGAATTGGACGTGGCCGACCCCACCACCAGATAATCGGTGCCCGCGACGTGCGCGGTTTCCAACTGGGTAGGGGCCGCGATCCATAGGCCCTCGTTCATGCCCAGCGACGGGCCTGCGGTTACACCACCGGTGCCGCCCACAACCCATGTGGTGATGCCGTGTTCGGTCAGACTGGCGGAATAGACATAGTTTTGCCCGCCCACATTCAGGTGCACCACGTCAGAGACGTCAGCGGCATAGGTGGCAGTGGTATCGGCAGCCACCACAGCGCCCAGATTGTTGCCGTTCGTATCAAAGCGGATCCGGCCCAGCCCATCGGCCCCGGCCAGCCCGCCATAAACCACCTGCTGGCCGTTGTTCAGCGTCACGGTGACCGTGCCCAACAGCCCGCCGATCACCCCGGTGCTGCCCGCCACGTTGCTGCCATTGCCGATGTCGCCTGCGCTGCTGAGCGTCGACAGCATCAGCCCGCCGTTTGACGCCCCCCCTGTCAACAGCTGCGGCGCACCGGCCAGGGTCACAACCGTCAGGCTGCCGGTGCTGCCCGGCGTCAGCCCGCCATTATAGGTTTCCACATCCAGGTTGGCAGGGGCCACACCGTTGATGTTCCAGCTGCTGAGACCGCCATCAAAGCGCGAGGTGGTATAAAGCCGATCCTGTGTGCCCACACGGATAATCTCCAGATCGGTGATCTGGGACCAATCCGCGGCTGCGGGCAGCGTCACGCGGGTCACAAAGTTTAACTCGGACATCAAAACACCCCAAGGCCGCCTCCCCCGAGGCGTTGACATTGGTTTGCTGTGTGGGCGCGGTTGCGCCGTGGCCGAATTGCGGCGGCGCGGCGACCCTTGGCGTGGATTTCATTCAACTGCGGGATGTCGGGATTTGAATGAAATTTCACGCACCCGGCCGGCGGGATCAAAAGGGCACAAGCCTGTGTTAAACAGAGGCTGTTCAGGGCAAGCGGCTGGACGCTTTTGCGCGATCGGGGCTAAATGGTCTTGCGGTCCGGACAGGGCTGCGAAGGGGACACAATGTATCGTTTTGTCAGTACACTCTCGCGCCAAGCCAAGCGCATCATTCTGCTGTTGGTAGATGTGGCATTGGTGCCGGTGGCGCTGCTGACGGCTTTTGCTTTGCAAACCAATGGCTTGCCGGATGGGCGGGGGCTTTTGACCCATTGGGCTGGCCTGCCGATGCTGATGGTGATCGCGGCCTTGCTGGTGCTGGTCACCGGAATCCACCGGGTGCAGCTGAAAGCCTACGAATCCCGGGCCATCATGATGACCGGCGTGCATGCGCTGCTGTTGGGGCTGGCCACGGCCATTCTGGACGATATGGCAGGTTACGGCACGCCGCTGGCCACCTTTATCAACTTTGTACTGGTCTACTTTTTGATGTGTGTCGCGGCCCGTGTGGTGATGTTGCAGGTGCTGTTGTGGGTCTATCGGTCGGGCCATGAACAGACCCGCGTGCTGATCTATGGTGCCGGGGCCACGGGCCGCCAGTTGGCCGCTGCCCTGCGCACCGATGATACGATCCAGACCGTGGCTTTTGTTGACGACAACCCGACCCTGCATGCCACCATGGTGCGCGGCTTGAACGTCTATTCTCCGGTGGCCATCGACGGGCTGATTGCCAGCCGTCAGATCGACCGCGTGCTCTTGGCGATGCCATCACTGTCACGCCCGAAGCTGGCGCAGCTTTCGCGCCGGTTCGAGGATATGGGGCTTGATGTTCAGGCACTGCCGTCCTTTGCGCAGCTCACCGGGCAAGAGGAACTGCTGGGCCAGTTGGAACCCGTCGCGCCCGGCCGCTTTCTGGGCCGCGCGCCGCTGGATGCCGAACTGCCTGGTGGGTCTGAGACCTATAAGGGCCATGTTGTAATGGTCTCTGGCGCGGGCGGGTCCATTGGGTCAGAACTTTGCCGGCAGATCCTGGCCTGTCAGCCCGCCAAGCTTGTGCTTTTCGACGTCAGCGAGCTGGCACTTTATACCATCGACATGGAATTACAGGGCTTGCGCCGCAAGGCGAAGGTCGAGATTATTCCCGTGTTAGGCTCTGTTACCGACGCCGCCTTGGTGGGGCGGGTCATGACGCACCACGGGGTCGAGGTTGTGCTGCACGCAGCTGCCTACAAACACGTGCCGATGGTGGAAAAGAATGCCGTGGTGGGCATGTCCAACAACGTGCTGGGCACGCAAGTTGTGGCACAGGCCGCCGTCGCCGCGGGGGTCAAACGCTTTACCCTGATTTCCACCGACAAGGCCGTACGCCCCAAGAACATGATGGGTGCCAGCAAACGTCTGGCCGAGATGGTCATTCAGGATCTGGCCAGCCGTCGCGGCCAGAAAGGTGGCGGGGATACGATCTTTTCCATGGTGCGCTTTGGCAATGTCATGGGCTCAAGCGGGTCGGTGATCCCGCTGTTTAATGACCAGATTGCCAAGGGCGGCCCCGTGACCGTAACCCACCGCGATGTCACCCGCTATTTCATGACCATCCCGGAAGCCGCCCGCCTTGTGCTGGCCGCAGGGTCTTTTGCCCAGGGCGGTGATGTCTTTGTGCTCGATATGGGCGAACCCATCGCGATCTACGATCTGGCGCGCCAGATGATTACCGCCGCTGGCTATACTCTGCGGGACGCGCAGACCCCACAGGGCGATATTGAGATCAAGATCACCGGGTTGCGCCCCGGTGAAAAGATCCACGAGGAATTGCTGATCGGCGAAGGTCAGACCACCACGCCGCATCCCAAGGTGCTGCTGGAAAGTGCTGAACACCTTAGCCAGATCGAAATGGCCTCGGCCCTCAAGGCGCTGCGCAAGGCGATTGAGACGGCAGATGATGCCGCCCTGCGCGCAGTTGTGGCCCGCTGGGTCGAAGGTGGCGCAGGTTTTGCCGCGACCGAGGCGCATCAACCGTGACGACGCCAGCCTTTGGCACAAGTGGACTGCGTGGGTTGGTCACGGCCCTGACGCCCGATCTGATCACCGATCATGTGCAAGCCTATCTGGCCGCTTGTCCGGTGGGTGGTTGTGTCTGGGTCGGCCATGACCTGCGCCCCTCATCGCCGATGCTGGCGAGGGTGGTGCGCGATGCGCTGCTGGCAGCCGGCGTGGATGTGACATGGGCCGGAGAGGTGCCAACCCCCGCGCTGGCCCTGGCCGCCCTGGAGGCCGGGCAGGGGGCGGTGATGGTCACCGGTAGCCATATCCCCGCTGACCGCAACGGGCTGAAATTCTATACTTCTGCGGGTGAGATCACCAAAGCGGACGAGGCCGCGATCCTGGCTGCTTTGGGCGGCGCGCCCGCCATGGGGCAGGGGGTTTTGGTAGATGACCCGGGTGTTGGGGGCCGGTATGCGGCGCGCTACAAACGCGCCTATGCGGGCGCTTTGCAGGGTCTAACGCTGGGGTTTTATGCACAATCTGCCGTGGGGCGGGATCTGATGCCCACGCTGTTGCGGGATCTGGGCGCGCAGGTCACGGCACTGGCGCGCGCTGACGAATTTGTGCCCGTCGACACCGAAGCCGTCAGCGCCGACACCCGCACCCTGCTAAAGGCTTGCGCCAGAGATGGCAGATACAACGCGATCCTCAGCACCGATGCCGATGGCGACCGGCCCTTGCTGACGGATGCCAGCGGCATGGTCATTCCCGGCGATGTGCTGGGCCAGATCACAGGTGCCGCCCTTGGGGCCACCCGGGCGGTCACCCCGGTTAGTTCCAACACGGGGGCAGAGGATGTCTTTGCCCATGTGACCCGCACGCGCATCGGATCCCCCTATGTCATTGCAGCCATGCAGGGCGATGGCGTGGTCGGATATGAGGCGAACGGCGGCTTCCTTTTGGGCTTTGATGCGGTGGGCCCGGCGGGGCCCCTGCCGGCGCTGATGACCCGCGATGCAGTGCTGCCCTTGGTCGCGGTGTTGGCACTGGCGGCGCAAAAGGGTGGCCTGTCTGTGGTTCTGGCGGATCAACCGCAACGCTTTACCGCCAGCGACAGATTGCAGAATGTGGCCACCGCCACATCACAGGCTTTGGTAGCCGATTGGCAGAAAAACCCCCTGAACAGAGCCACATTTCTGGCAAATCTTGCCCTGACAGAGGCAAGCACAGACACCACAGACGGGTTGCGGATGACGGCAACGGATGGGCAGATCGTGCATCTGCGTCCCTCGGGCAATGCACCCGAACTGCGCTGCTATACCGAGAGTGGATCGGCGCAAGCCGCGCAGGACCTGCTGACCCGGGCGCTGGCGGCTTTGGTCACCGTTCTAGAATAGTCGTGTACTGCGAGCGCATGAACACCAGCCCTAAAAAGATCAGGACCAAGGACAAGCCATAGCCATAGGCCAGCGATACATGCTGCGGGTCATAGGTCGGGTAATAGCCTTCGCGGGCAACAGCAGACATATGGATCAAAGGGTTCCACCACAGGACGTCTTGTGCGCCGCCGGGCAGATCTTCGTAGATATAGAAAATACCGGATGCCAGGATCAGTGGCCGGGTCACAATGCCCCAGATGTTTTGCCAGATCGGATAAAGCCCGGCCAGCACCGCATTGCACAGACCAACCCCCAGCCCCAAAAGCGCAGACATTGAGATGGCAATCAGGATCGGCCCGACATCCAGAATGGTATGGGTGTCCACAAACATCAAAATCCCGGTCATCACGATGCAATAGACGGTGCAATTGGTCAGCACATTCAGGATGAAGCGCGCCAGCACCGCATCGGCCCATGTGACCGCAGGATAGGCTAACAGGGCGCGGGCATAGCGCAGGGTCGCCCCGGTCTTGGTGGCCACGTCACCATAAAGGTTAAACGGCAGATAGGCTGTCGCATAAAACAGGATGAAACTGGTGCCCAACGAGGGCGAGCGCACCACCAGCGAAAAGCCCAGCGACAAAAACATCACCATGCCCACAGGCTGTAGCACCGCCCAGACATAGCCCCCCGGCGAGGCGCCATAGGTCGACCCCATCTCGCGCAGGATCAGCGCCATGATGGTGCGGGCCGCCTGAAAGCGAGGTCTGGCCAGTTTCGGCTGGGGCAGGGCAGTATCGGTCATGAGGCAGCTTAGGCCTGCAAGCTGCGGGCAAGCAAGAACAGCGGCATCAGATTGGGGTCAAACCGCCCGCTGGCCAGCACAGGGGCCAGCAAGCGTTGCGCATTGGCCAGCTTTGCCACATGGAACCGTTTCATCTTGGCCCCGCCCAGCCGGTAATAATAAAGCGCTTCTGGCAACACATCGACGCGCAAACCGGCCAGCGTGGCGCGCATGAAGAACTCCTGATCATCCAGCCCCACCCGGAAATGCTCGGTGAAGCCGCCCAGCTTTTCCCAGATATCGCGCCGCACAAAACAATTGGAATCGCCAAAGCCGTTGCGGAACATCCCGTAGATCACGTCTTGCCCAAAAGGCACCCGACGCACCCCATCGATGCTGGTCTCATCGGGCAGGCCGTCACCGCTGAAATTGTCGCTAAAGCAGGTGAGAATCTCTGCGTTGGTCTGTTCAGCCGCGCGGACAAATGTCGCGATCTCATGGGGCATCGAGATATTATCGTCGTCCTTGAACAGCAGGTATTTGCCCTTGGCCGCCTGTGCTGCTGTATTGCGCGCAGCCCCCAGATAGCGGTTGTCCTGCGGCACCATACGCGCGGCGGGATAACCTGTCAGCACATCAGCCAAAGCGGCGCGATTATCGGGCGTGCTGCCGTCATCCACCACCACGATTTCAAAGTTTGGATAGCCTTGGTTCACCACCGCATCCAGCGTGTCGCGGATCATCTGGGGCCGGTTGTGATGGGCGATACAGACACTGACCAAGGGGGTTTCAGTGTCTATTGCGGGGGCAAAGGCCAGGTTTGGCAGGCCCGCGTGCAGCGCATCCCAGGCGGCTGCGTTCTGCGCCAGATCACCCGCGCGGTGGCTTTGATAGGCGGTGGTCAGCCCCGCTGTGATGCGGGTTTCGATGAGGTCAGCCAGCGCGATGTGATCGGCTGGCGGGCAAAGGATGTCGCTGTCAGCACCTGCGATGCGGGGGATGTCCCCGGCGGCCGAGGCAATGACCGGGGCGTCGGTGGCCAAAAGCTCGGGCAGGACGGCAGGGGCGTCATCGGTTTGTGGCACCACCAATGTCAAGCTGCCGGGCTGGCGGGCCAGATCCAGGAGCGCGCTGCGCTGGGTGACGGGCAGGACCTCAATCGGGACGCCTGTTTGGTCTGACAGTTCGGCAAGGAAGGGTTCGGCGGGAAAGTCATCCAAGGCGCGGCCCGAGATCACCACCTGCGGGATATCCACGCCACGCGCCACCAGCACCCGCAGGGCATAGGCACATGTGGTCAGCCCACGCGTGTCGGTCTGGGTGCCAGCAAAGATCAGCCGCGCCAAGGGCTGCGCCTGATCGGGGGCATGCCGCGCCGGGCCGGGCATGCGCGCCAGACCGGGGGCCAGCGTGATCTGATCTGCAGCGCGCCAGTCACGGGCCACCAGCCAGTCGCGCACCGTGGCGCTATGGGCCACCACGGTATCGGCACGGGCCACGCAGGCGCGGTCCATGAAACAACTGGCGAAGGCTGCGTAATTGGCGGGCGTCGCGCGGCCGGTTTCAAACTGTCGCTGCAGCGGATCGACCACATGGGCCACGATGCGGGCCGGATGATCCCAGAGACCCAGATGCCGCGCGCCCAAAAGAAGATGCGCCGCCGACAGATCATGGATCACATGCAGCGTGTCGAACTTTTGCGCCTTCAGGCTCTCCCATGTCCGCAGGGCCACAGCGGCGGCCTTGCCATGGGGCGAGCCTGAGGTGCGCACCTTTGGCACCGGCAGTTCGGCCAGTTTGATATCCGCATCGCGCAGGGCGGCGGCGGCGGCAGGCAGGGGCCCCGTGGCGGCGGGGCAATGCAGCACGGCGGCACCGGGCAGGCTTTGCGCCAGTGCGACCAATCGGGCAAATGCGGTCGAGGCGACGGGCAAAGCGGCCAGATCACCTGCAAGGATGGCGGTGCGGCTCATGCCTCGTTAATCACATTCTCGGGCGAGGCGGCATAGAACACCCCGTCGCTGTCGTAGGTCAGCTGCACCGTGCGCCGGGCGGTTAGCCCGGGCTGGCGGATTTGCAGTTCCAGCGTATGCGCCCTGGGCGGTGTGCCTTGCATCAGCGGGGCCAGATCAAGCGTGCCCGTCAGCGTGCCGCGCGGCAGCAGCGCCCGCATCGGGGCCCGCAGGCGGTTGCGGATCTTGGACAACGTATCATGCCCGGAAGACGCCCCTTTCCACGTCAGTTCCACATGAGACACCCCCGGTGCACCGCGCAGATCAACGCTTGCGGCTTGCCGTGCATTGGCCACCGTCAGATGTAGGGTATTGCCCTGCAACCGCAGCGCCAGTCTGGGGCGGGCGTCGGGTTGGAAGTGGGCTGCCGGGGCCGACAGGTTGTGCAGCCCTCGCCCGCCGGGGTTGGCCGGAAACTGACCCACCCGGCCCAGTGTCAGCAGGCTGCCGCCATCCTCGGCCACGACGTAGATCACGTTCTCTGCACCGGGGCAAAGCCGCAAACGGCGCAGTACCGGGCCTGTGGCGTCACCCTCGTGCAGGGCAATTCGGGTGGGTCCCGTGCCGCCAAAGCGACGCAGTTCGACGGCCGCTGTCGCCCCACGCGGCCCGCCTGCCAGATGCAGCGACAGTGCGTCACCCTGATCTGGCACCACAGTTAGGATCTGTCCTGCTTGGTCCTTGCCGCGGCGGATCACAAGGCGGGCGCCAAACTCATCCAGCCCCAGCCGGACACCGGACATGGCGGCCTCTGTTCCGACGGCGGCCCGGCTGACATTCACGGCCGTCAAGGCAGCGGTGTCGGATGTGGTGTCCACTGGGGTCACGCCAAAGCGCGGGCTGTATAGCCCCCAGATCCCTTTGGGGCCGGGTACAAGGGTGATGCTGCGTAGCACCTCATCCTCTTCGGTCAGATCCAGCGTCACCGGGGCGCTGCGATCCGTCAGAAGCGGGGCCAGATCATAGCCCGCCATCAACCCTGTCCTGCCGACGGGCGTAAACAACAACGGCACCGGGTCGGCCCCATCGCGGACGATCACAAGCGGACGGGGGTGCGGCGACCACAGGTGCAGCATCTGCCCGGCACTGTCATAAGTGACCCGCATGGCATTTTCATTGAGGCTGCCGTCGGTGGGCGGCAGGGCCAGGCTGATCAGGCGCGGTGAGGCTGTGCCATCATCGCTGATCTGATGCAGGCCGGGCGCATCCGCCGACAGGGCAATCTGCCCATGGGCCTGCATCTGGGTGCGGATCTGTCGGGTCAGAGTCTGGCCTGCGGTGGTGGCTGTCATATCAATCTGGCGCGGCCATGTGATCTCTCCGCCGATCAGACCGGGCAGGTCCAGATAGGCGCTGGACCCTTGGGCGTCATTGTCCCATGCCAGCGGCGCGGAGGCGGCTCCTTCGATGGCTACGGTCAGCGCCTCCAGTGGGGTCTTGGTCTGGATCAGCACCCCGCCAATGGGCAACAGCGTCAGCATCAGGTCGGCCGTGCCGCTGGCCGGTGTCATCAATGTAACCGGCGGTTTTGGCGCGGCGATGCCGCGGCTGAGCGGGTTGTCATGGTGGTTCGCGCTGCGGATATTGAGTGCGTGCAACACCCGTTTTTTGGGATAATCCAGCGCATTCATCAGGCTGTTCATCGCCATATATTGTGCGTTGGCGGTATTGAGCTGCAGCGTCTCGGCGGCGGGGTCCTCTTGGTAGAGCATTTCGGGGATCACCACGACGCGGCCCAGATCACGGGCGCGCATCAGCAGGTCCTGCGCGATGCCTTCCATGGCAAAGATCGGGTCAAACCCGCCCAATGCCTTGAAGTGATCGGTGCGGATGCTGATCCCCCGGCCCGACAGGTGGGTGTAATCCAGCGCCGTGAGCGACAGATCATCGCCCATCGGCACCACGCGGGTCAGTTGTGCAACGCCCTTTTCATTGACCGTGCGGCGCTGCCAGACCGACCCGGCCGCGGCCAGCCCGGGGGTGGAAAATGACTGCGCGATCTTACCTGCGAACCCCTCCAGCGGCTGATGGATATCGGCACGCAGGAAATGCAGCACAGCGCCCGTGGCTTTGGCGGCGGCTGCATTCCAGGCCTCGCCCCATGTCATTTCGCTGGCGTCCACAAGGGTCACACCTGCGTGCCGCGCAGCCAAAGCGGTCGCTGCCTCTGACGGGGTTGTCACGGCCACGACAATATCGGCCAAGCCGTCGCCTGCGGCAAAGGTGGCCTTGTCCAAAAACGTCTCTAACGCGAGCGTATCGCCATCAGAAAAGACACACAGACTGACGCTGGGGGCCTCCGTCCAGGGCGCGCGCTTGATGATCTGGGTCAGCGTGCCCTCACCCTTGCGGCCTGCCAGATGGTCGTGGAACCCGTCCCATGTGGCCAGGTTATCGGCATTGTCAAACGAACAGCGCCCGACCTTGCCGCCTTCTTTCAACACCCGTTCCAACCCATCGGCGAGCGATCTGGGGTTGGCATCCACCAGCATGTCATCGTGGTCTTCAGGCGCGATCAGTTCCGGCGTGCCCCCCGTCCGGGTGGCGATAAAGGGCACCTTGTAAAGCAGCGCCTCATAGGCGGCCATGGTGGAGTTTTCGATCAGCGAGGGCATCACCGCGATGCGCGGGGCGGCAGTCAGAAATGACAGCACGTCGGGCTGGTCAAAGCCTGTATGGATATCAATGGGAAAGGGCCAGTTCTTGGCGCGGGCCATGATCACGTCCAGATTGCGGGTGGCGGGTGTGGTGGGCATGTTCTGCCCCTGTTTGCCGACAAAGCTGACCTTTTCTGGTGTCACGCCACGGGCCACCAGATAATCCATCGCGGTGCAGAAAATTTCGAGCCCCTTCCGGGCCTCAAGACGTCCAAAGAACGTCAGCTCTTTTGTGTGCACACGGTCGCCTGGTTCCAGCGGTCCGCGCTGGTCTTGCACCGCCACATCATCAAAGAGCAGAACGTTAGGCTGCACATAAGCGTCGCCTTCGGGCAGGGTGTAACCGGTGTGTTCCATAAACCGCAAAAGGTGGGCAGAGCCGCCGATGACCATATCGGCCAGCTCGATCGATTGCTGCTCGGCATACATCGTGGACAGCATGTCTTTGTTGTTCACAAATGCCATCTGGTAGTGGCGGTTCCAGATGTGGGGCGAGGAGGCCTTGACCAGAAACAACGTGTCCTTGAACGCCAGCCCCAGACGCCGGGCCTGCAGCGCGTAATAGGACCCGCCGCGCCATTCGGACACATGCACCACGTCATAAGGGTCGGGCACATTTTTCAGCCACTGGTAGAAACTGTATTGCCGCCGCTGCCACATGGTTGGCGCGTCGCTGTCGACCTGTGGCATGGGGACGAAATTCACGCCCATTTCGCCATACCATTTGATCCAGTGATCGGCGTCTTTGTTCTCGACCCGCGTCCCCTTGAGATAGCAGACCGTCACATCATGGCCCTGTGCCGTCAGCAGGCGGGCCAGATGGTAATAGGTCGAGGCGATGCCGCCGTTGCGCACGGGGCCGACGATTTCCTCGGTTGCGATGCAGACCCGCAGGCGGGGTCCGGGTGTGGCAGGGGCTTTATACTGGCTGAGGTCAGGCAGCGGCGTAATCGGGAATTTGTCTATTTGCAAAAGAGGGGCCTTTAGTTCAAATCTGCGCAGGCTGGTCTTGGCAGATGCTAAGGGAAGAGGACAAGGGGTTATAGATGAATTTCACATTGGTATTGGCAACGCCCCGATCCGGGTCAACCATGTTGGCAGGGGATATCCGCATGATCGGCGGATTGGGACGCCCCAAGGAACATTTCCTCAAGCTGTTGCGCGCAGAAGAACCCTCAACACCGGCTGATATCATGGCCCGGTTGCGCGACGTCGGCGCAGACAGCGATACATCGCCGACGCTTGGGGTGAAGGTCATGGTGGGCTATGCCCCCCGTGTCGCAGCGATGCTGACAGGAGAGACCCACAGCCCACGGCGCGCCATGTCCGAGATCATCAAATGGGCGCGGGCCGAATTTGATGCGGTCAATATCGTGGCTCTGCGCCGGCGTGCGATCTTTGAACAGGCGCTGTCCCATGCCAAGGCGTTGGAAACCGGGGTCTGGCACGATACCGGCGAGAAGGAAATCAGCGGCAGCCAAAGCCGGAATTTTGCCGATACCGACGAGATGAACTATCACATCTTGCAAAAATCCAGCCAGCTGATCAAACAAAACCAGACTTTGTCTAATCTTGTGAAGATGTTAGGCGATGACTGCCTGTCGCTGGAATATGAGGATATCGCCGCCGATGAAGCCGGTTGCGAGGCTGCGCTCCGCGCCCATGCCAGCAAGATGGGGCTGACGCCGGGGGATGGCACAATTTCCCGCAATCTTCAGAAATTGGTCAGCCCCGAAGAGGCTGAGGCCAAGCGCGAAAGCTTTCGCCAATATATGAACGCGCGGCTTTTTGATCAGGGCTGATCAGCGCCGCTGCAGCACATAGATATCTTGCCGCCCGCCCCATTCGCCAATGGCGTGACGGGCAAGGGTCCAGTCAGTGCCCAGCACCTGCTGTTCCACCCAGTCCGGGGTCAGAAAACATGTGCCCCAGATATCGCTCTGATCGCCGCGCGCGCCTTGGGCGATATTGGCCCAAAACGCATGACCGCTGCTGTCCATTTCGGCGCGGATTTCCGCCGCCAGATCCAGCGTTAAATTCTGACGGATGGCCTTTTTTGCAAGGTCGTAATAGCCATGGGCGGTAAAGCAAAGTGACCCGCCAGGGCGGATGATCCGGGCCATTTCAGCAAACCAATCACGCGCTGTGGCGGCGGCAAAATGCGACCAGACAGAAGCCCCATAAACCGCATCAAAAGACTGATCCTCAAAGGCCAGTGGCGGGGTCTGGGGGGAGGTCTGAAAATCGATCTGCGGCATCGCGGTTTTGGCCCAGGTGATGTCACCCGCAATGACGTCCACGCCGGACCAATTCACCTGCGGATAGGCCAGCTCCAGGGTGCGCAATGTCCGCCCCGACGCGCAGCCAAAGTCCAGCACGCGGGGCCCATCGGCAAAGTCAAAACCGGCGGCGCGCAGGTTGGCCTCAATCGCGTCGGCGTTGCGGAAATCAAAGAACACCTGCTTGTTGCGGGCCATCACATTGACGCCCGGTGGCGGCATCATATTGACCAGCCCGATGGACTTGGCAGCCTTTGGATCCATCTCGCGGATCATCGCTTCAAGGTCGCGGTAAAACGACCGATGGGCGATCGTTTGCGGGTCGGGCAAATGCCCCACGGTCCGGGTCAAAATCCGGCGGCTGACATTGCGGTGGCCATGATCGGGGATGACCAGCAACTGCCCATCCGCATCCAGATGCAGCAGCTGCGGGATGTCCTGAATAAGACGGGCGACAAAGGCGTCGGGGGTCATATCAGGCGCGATCATGTTACATAATCTTCCTTATCAGGAGGCACCGAACGCCCCAAATCAATGGGCCACAACCCATGCAGAAACCATACACAAAGCATGCACAAAGCATGCGCATGAAAGTCTTAACCGCGGTTAAGGTAATAGCCGTGGGTTTCACGCAGGCCATCGACAAAAGATGTGATGTGATCCCCCAAAAGCACCTTCACATCGTCGCCATTGGCAATCACGTCGCGCGGCTCAGTCGCCAGCAGTTCCTTGGCGGGCACCTTTTGATAGGCCAAGGGTTTGCCTGTCGCCTCTTCAATGGCGGCGACCACATCCATCAGCGTGGTCGAGACGCCTGACCCGAGCATGTTCACATCTGCGGTGTCTTCGCCTGCGCGCAGTTTGGCGGCCAATGTCGCCACGCCGTAGCCCACGTCACCGGCATAGATGAAATCGCGGGACTGACCGCCGTCGCCGTTGATCGTCACTTCGGCACCCGCAATCGCAGCACGGGTAAAGGCGTGCACGGCGGATTTCTTGTTGTCGGAATATTTGCCAAAGACGTTTGTGAGGCGGATCACGTTAAAGGTGCCACCGCGTAAGCTGACGAGCTTTTCGAGGATCATCTCTTCTGCGGCCTTGGTGGCACCGTAGAAGTTTTTCGGACCCACGGGGCTGTCGACGCGGACCTCAAAGCTGCCATCGAACAGGGCACCGGCTGTGGAGATCAGGATAAACCGGTCACCGGGTTGCACGGCCTGCATCACAAAGCGCGAGGGTTCGACGATATTGGCGTCGATGAAATCAAGCGGGCGATCCTTGGATTCCGCCACGCGGGTTTCACCGGCCAGAAACACGAAAATGCGCCCTGCCCCTTCGGGTGTTTCAATGCCGTTCACAAAATCAATCGCGGCCTGGTCCTGATAGCCGCCGATGTGTTGTGGCAGATCAAGGTCTTCATAGCCCGGTGCGGGGTTTGTCAGGTTGTCGACGATGACAGGCGCAAGGCCCGAAAACGCCGGATCGGTTTGCACCTGTTCAATGATATTGCGGCCCACAAAACCAAAGCCACCCACCAACACCAAAGGAGAAGAATTCTGCATCATACCCGCCATTTCAGTTAAGGCCATCGTGCGGCTCTTAGCGAGACCAGCCGCCAAGCACAATGCCTGTGCAATAACCGCTGCGGGCTGGCCGGTAGCATTGACTTTTAGGGAGCGCCAAAGTCTTTGTAGCGCCAATTCAGATTCCCAGAGGCCAAAGATGAAGTTTGATCGCGAAACGGTAGTAGACGCCTATGGGGAAAACCACCGTCTGATGATGTTCTACGTCCTGCCGGATCACGACATCGCCTATATGCCCACGCCCAAAGTCGGGTGTTCATCACTGAAATTGCTATTCGAACGGATCTATCGCGACGACCCGCATTTCAAAGTCGGCAATGTGCATACCAACCGCACTGTCCCCCGCCCGTTGAAGGTCGGGTGGGATGTGATGCATCGGAAAATGCGCGATGGCTCTCTTTATGGTTTTGGGATTGCCCGCGATCCAATCAAAAGGGCCGTCTCGGGCTATTGCAACAAGCTGAAGATGCCTAAATTCCAGGAAGAATTTAACGCCATCCTCGGCCGGGATGATCCGCAGGCCGAGGTGTCATTTGACCAGTTTATTGAGGCATTGGAACGGCAGGACCCCCATGCGATGAACCCGCATTGGCGGCCGCAGCATTCAGTGATGATGGTCGATGTGATCCAGTATGATCATATCGGTAAGCTGGAAACGATGGATGCCGATATGGCGATTATCAAGGCCGCATCCAAATTGCCGAATTTGCCGGTTCCTTATAAGAACAAGGGCCGCAAAAGCACGACATTCGATGTAACCCCAGCGCAAAAAGCGCGGTTGGAACAGATCTATGCGCAGGACTTTGAGACATTTGGCTATTGATTGCCGTTTGTCATGGGTTCCGGTTTGATTTCCCCCTCATAGCTGACTAAAGCAGTCCGCAACCCAAATTTGGATAAGGCAATACAACATGAAGATTATCGTTCTCGGTGGTGATGGTTTCTGCGGGTGGCCAAACGCCCTTTATCTGTCCCAGCGCGGTCATGACGTCACGATCGTCGATAACCTGAGCCGTCGGAACATCGACGTCGAACTGGAAGTCGACAGCCTGACCCCTATTCGCCCCATCGGTGAGCGTCTGCGCGTCTGGAAAGAACTGACCGGGAAAGAGATTAAGTTTCAGAACTTTACCGTGGGCGAGCACTATCACCGCCTGCTGACCCTGTTCCAAGAGGAAAAGCCCGATGCGGTGATCCACTTTGCCGAGCAGCGTGCCGCGCCCTATTCGATGAAATCGGCGGCCCACAAACGCTACACCGTGTCCAACAACCTCAATGCCACCAATGATGTGCTGGCCGCGATCGTCGAATCGGGTCTGGATATCCATCTGGTGCACCTGGGCACGATGGGTGTTTACGGCTACGGCACCGCAGGCATGCAGATCCCCGAGGGCTATCTGAAGGTGAAGATCGACACGCCCGCAGGCGAAAGCGAGCAGGAAATTCTGTATCCGACCAACCCCGGTTCGATCTACCACATGACCAAAAGCCAGGATCAGCTGTTCTTCCACTTCTATAACAAGAACGACGGCGTAAAGATCACCGACCTGCATCAGGGCATCGTCTGGGGCACACAGACCGAAGAGACCCGGCAAGATGAGCGTCTGATCAACCGCTTTGACTATGATGGCGATTACGGCACTGTGCTGAACCGGTTCATCATGCAGGCGGCGGTGAACTATCCGATGACGGTGCATGGCACCGGCGGTCAGACCCGCGCGTTCATCCACATCTCCGATACCTGCAAATGTATTGAGCTGGCGCTGAACAACCCGCCGCAATCGGGCGAGCGTGTGAACATCCTCAACCAGATGACAGAGACCCACCGGGTGCGCGATCTGGCCAAGATGATTGCCGACCAGATGGAGGCGGAAATCGCCTATCTGGAAAACCCGCGCAACGAGGCGCCAGAGAATGATCTGCACGTGGCCAATGACCGCTTCCTCGGCATGGGTCTGGACCCGATCAAGCTGGGCGATGGTGTGATGGATGAGGTCCGCGAGATCGCCGCGAAATACGCCGATCGCTGCGACAAGACAAAGATCCCCTGCGTCAGCTTGTGGAAGTAATCTGATCGGGGGGCTGCGGCCCCCCTTTTTGTTCCAGGCCCGTTTGGACCGGGCGGTCAGGACCGGCTGACGTTACTGCGCGGAACAGGTGCCGATGGCACCGGCACGCCGCAGAAATGGGCCAGCGTGTCATAGGTCTGCAATTCATCAATATGCAGGGTCAGGCAATCGTCAGGGCGCGCCTTGGCCAAGGCCTTGAATTGCAGCCGCTGGCGACGGCGGCGTTTCATCAACATCTCAACCTTGGCATCGGGGTCAGTGTGCCACAGGTCATGCTTGGGGTAGGTGTCGGGGTGCGACAGTTCCCATTTGCGCACGGATGCCAGCCAGGCGTCCTTGGGCCGGTTGACCCAGATGAACCGCGCCTTGGGCGCAATCGCCTTGCGGATAAAGGGGTGCAGCTGTGTATGGCCAAAGGGGGCGTCGGAAAAAATATCAAAGGGTGCCACATGGGCGGTGAAATCGGCCAGCATCTGACAGACGCGGATTTCATTGGCGGCCAGCCAGTCGTCAAAGTCCGTCTTTGGCTTGATCTCGCGATTGAGCGTGCGGATCGGGTCAGCGTATTGCTTGATCAGCCCCGCCTTGTAACGCATGTCTTTTTTGCCTGCGCCAAGTGCCACAAGCGCTTCGCCCACTGTGGTGGTCGCGGTCTTATAGGGACTGGCCACGATATAGATGCGGCGCGTGATCTGACCATCTTTGAACCAGGACATGTCCCCGATCATCGGCCAAATCGCGCAAAATTGCGCAGCACATCATAGACGCGCAGCAGCGGGGCACGCAGGAAAGGCGCGCGGTTGGCGATCTTGCGGCCAACGCTGACGATGCGGCGCTGGCGGCGGTGCGGTTTGGCCTCGACCTTGATCCGCGCGGCAAGGTTCTCTGCCAGGATTTCGGGATAGAACGGCGTGCGCGATATCGCATCCCAATAGTGCTGCGCCTGTCCGATGGCATGGCCCGACCAGGGTTTGTGGTCACCGGCGGCATAATGGATCACCAGCGGATCGGCGCGGCCTGCCATCGCCTCGCGGTAGTTGGCCTGCGGCACGCGGGCATAAGTCTCTAACTTGGAGTTAAAGGCATTAAACCGCGCCGGCAGGCGAAAGACGCTGTCCTTGAAATAGGCGTTCAGGATGTCCTGGTCGCGGAACAGATATTGCCCGGTCTGGGCCATCTTAATGAGCTTGGCCCCGGTGCCCGGCACATCGTCGATGGCGGCAAAGTTAAACAGCAACAGGCCTGCGTTGAAGTAGCCCGCGATCTGCGCATCCGACAGGCCCAGCGTGTCGCGGTGATAGGCCCCCATATCGGGGATATCGGGATGGGCGGTGCGCGTGGGTCCCGTCAGCGTGCGGGTCATGATGTAATCAGGCACGGCACCAAGGGGCCCCCCGCCCATATCGGTGTCGAAAACCTCAGCCACGTCACCGCGGAAGATCATGTCGACATCCACATAAAGCAGCCGGTCGAGACCGGGCAGAAGATCAAACAAGAGGAACCGGTTGTACGTGGCGTTTGAGGGCGCACGGCTGGCGGAGCGGTAGCTGGTCTCAAACGGATTGCCCGCAGCAATCGGGTGCAGGGTGGTGCGGGGCCGGGTCGCCACCACCTCTGCCAGCAGGTCCATATCGGGCTGGGCAATGTCAGTTTGCAGGAAAAAGAGGTTGATCTGCCGGTCGGGTGCGGCGTGATCAAACATCGAGCGCAGCATGGCGGCGGTATGGGGCAGATAGGCGCGGTCGGCAGCAAAGGCCACGTTGATATGCTCCGGCCCATTGAGGCTGTCGTCAGCAATGGTGGGCAGCACCATGGCGTTGGCGGTGTTGAGGATATGCACCTCGCGCACTTTCAGTGACGGATCCTCGCGGCGCAGACGGTGCATGAAAATCGTCAGCAGGCGTTCAGAGATGAAGCCCAGATAGCGCGATTGATAGGGGTTGTAGTGGCTGCGATCGACGTCCGCACCTTCGACCTTTTCAAGGATGTCGAACATCCATGTGCAGTAGCGATCAAGAATGTCGCGGCGCATCAGGCACATATTACCCAAGAGCAAGCGGCGATCCGCCATCACGGCGTCAAAATCATCAAGCCAGTCGGGGTGATCGGCGGCGATGATCTTGCGCGTGAGTTTGAGATCCTGCGGCTGGCTGCGCTTGGCGAAATTCCGGGTCAGGTTATGGCCCACCAGATGCGGTTTGGGCACGACCACGTCGACATCCGCATCAGCCAGCCAGTCTTCGGTCTTGCCCAGCCAACCGGCCACGTCAAAGCGCGGCACGAATACCTCGGTCATCGGATCATCGGCCTGACCGGCAAGGTCCAGCACGCGGCGATAGTGCATCAGGCCGATGTGGCTGCTACCCGTGTCGTTCTTCCAGGCCCAATAGAGGCCCGTCAGCTCGCAATAGGCGGCGTTGCGGTCAGAGATATTGTCGCCGGTGTGATCGCCGACCATGCCGGGCAAGGGTGCGCCCGCCTTGGCACAGCCCACATGCAGCGGCACCACGGCGTCACTTTTCAGGATCGGTGAAGGCTTATGATAAGCCGTATAAAGCGTGGCTTTCATCGCGGCCCGCATCCCCACATTTTCACGTCTGGTGGGCGTATCGGGTGGCTATTTTGATGTCAACATGAGCACCCGTCAGAGGATGAAATCATCCGCCGTCAGGTTGTGATTGCCACGCAGGATGATTTCCATCTCGATAGCTTTGTCGTTGTCGGTATTGATCTTCACGATGGTGTCACCGTTCTTTTTGACCACCCGCACCTGTCCGGCATCATTAAACACACCGCCGCCCCGGAACGTGAAATTCTGGTTGCCACCTGCGGTCCAATCCGCATCAATGCCGCGCAGGTCAATCCGGTCACGATCGGCGTTGAAGTCACCGATGACATCCGCGTTGTTGCCCAACTTGCTGTCTTTTGCCCGATTGAAGTCAAAGACGTCACTGCCGATGCCACCACGCAAAAGATCCTTGCCGGTGCCGCCGGTCAGGCGGTCGTTTCCTGCGTTGCCTTCGAGCAGGTCGTCACCGTTGTTGCCCCATAGTTTGTCGTTGCCTTCGCCGGCGCGGATCTGGTCACGACCGTTACCGCCCCGCATCTCGTCTGCGCCGGCGTTGCCCGACATCACATCGTTCTGGCCACCGCCCCACATCTTATCGTTGCCGGTGCCGCCGCCCATGACATCTTTGCCGTCCTGACCGGCCAATTGATCCGCTCCAGATCCGCCCCAGACCCGGTCATTTTCATCCCCGCCCTGAATAAAATCATTGCCGTCATCACCGTGCAAAATGTCGTCTTTCCAGCCGCCGGTAATCCGATCATTGCCCTTCCCGCCAAAGATCTCATCCTTGCCATCATTGCCGTTCAACCGGTCGCCGGTATTGCCACCATAGATCGCATCACGCCCCCGGCCCCCGTTGATCACATCGGACCCGTTGCGGCCCACCAGCACGTTATTGGCGCTATTGCCGATCAGGTTATCGTCACCATTGCCGCCCACGGCCTTTTCGATCGTGACGCCTTTGGCAATGGTATAGCCGCCTGCGATGCCCCGCGCGGCCGAGATATAGCCCCCTGCCCCTTCGCCGTATTG
>CANMPL010000017.1 GCA_947499715.1 uncultured Paracoccaceae bacterium | reverse complement strand
TCAATCCCATAGATAGTCTCCTTTGGTGCAATAAATGCTATCAAAGGAGCGGCATCAAACCGCGACAGGTCCAGTTCACGGTCCGGCAGGTCTTGGAGCGACTCCAGCTCGAACGCCACGAGAAACTTTTCGGTTGTCACATAGGTGTAGGGTGCTCCGCGCCGCGGCGACCGGGGACCGGTCCCGATCAGACCGCGGGCGTGCAACCGCCCGATCAAGTCGCGGCTGATCTCCTTGCCAAAGATGTCCTTGAGCCCATCCCGCGTGATCGGCTGGTGATAGGCGATGGCCGCCAGAACGGCGATATCGTAGTCGCGCAGATCGAGGTCTTGGTCGCCCACATCCGCGGCAGTCCGGATTGCCGGGGCGTAGGTGGCCCGCGTCCGCAGCATCCACCCACCAGCCGTTTGCGCCACTTCGAAAGACCGTCCTTCCAAATCAGCAATCAGGTCTTCAATCAACAAATCGACCGAGGCCCCCTGCCCCACCACGCGCGCAAGGTCGTCAGGCGGCACGGGCGAGGCACTGGCAAACAGCACGGCCTCGATCCGGCGCATCCACTCCCGCCAACGTAAGTCTTGCGGCAAGTCCTCCAACTCGCGGTCCAGATCGGTGTCGGCGTGGTCTTTTGCCATCGTCACACCCCGTAGAGCCGGAAGGTGTCTCGCCCAGTCAACTCGCGCACAGCGCCGAGGTCCACGAGCCGGTCGCAGAAGCGCCGCGCCGCGCGATCAGATCGCAGCGAGATCAGCGCCGTCGGTGCGACGGCATCTGATGCCAAAAACATTGCCACAGCCTCCGCCGCTCCTTTGGCGCGCAGCTTCGGTGCAACATCGCGCAATCGCGCGGCCCGGCGTGACAGATCGGCGGCTTGTCTTGTCGCTTCCACGGCCACTTCGGCAATCGCCCGATGACAGGCCAGCCGCAGCTTTTCATCCGACTTCCGCAGATCGGCGCGCTTCAGACCAAGAGCCAGGAACGGCAGGACATGTGTCCACCCAAGCGCCTGCGCCAACGCTGCGTCCCCCAGGATCACCGCCGCTGCGAAGTCCCGCGGACGATCCGCGAGAACGGCTTGCAGCACACCTGCGGCCCGCGCGACCGGCGCCCCCTGCCCTCCGTCGAGCCAGGTCGCAATCTGCTCCGGCTCCAGATTAGGCAACGCGCGGTGAAGCGCATTGACTGACACAGGTCTTTCGATAGCCCGTCGCCAGGACAGGAAAACCTCCCCGGCAGGGCCCGGGCTGTCACCAGGCTGCAGAAACGCCACCGCATCGCGCAGCTCTGAAGCCCGTTCGGGGCGTCCTTGATGCGTCATGTTGGTGTCCGCGGCACGCAGCGCCAGACGTGCCCGGAGCAAGGTCTGGGGGACGTGGTCCCGGTTCAGCACAAGATGCAGATGACTGAGGGCGGCACCTGACAAAAACGCCACATCTTCAGGGGTTTCGGGCCGCACCGAGGTGACCCAGGACGGCATTCTGGGTAACGTGTCGAAGCTATCAGCGGCATAGGTCATCCTACAAGACTATCCCAGAACGGCGCTTTTGACTACCATATAGCGTAATAACCGCCCCACCTTGCCGCTTTCTGGTATGTCCAATAAGTTTGCCATTTATCGGACGTAAAAGGGATATGCTGGTGTTGTCACGTTAACGTCCACCGATTGTTCCAGACGTGGAATGTAGATCTGAGTTTTCGATGATCGCGCCATTGATCTGGTACATGCGCGACCGCTTCCCTTCTGAAATCAACATCCATGCGGTCTGGCTGTATTGCCGTTTCAACATGAGTTTGGCGAAGTTGAGGAGTTGTTTCTGGAGCGCGGCATCGACGTGTCTTATGAAGCGATCTGGCGGTGGGTTGGTCCTGGACAAAATCCTTCGATCACGACGCGACACCAAAGCAGCGAAACGTCTGCTCGTGCGGTTGGTGAAGAGACATTGCTGCAGGCCGAAGCGTTTCATCACTGACAAATGACGATCATATGGCGCTGAGAATAGACGCCTCATCCGGTTCGGTGGGGCCTGACGGGTTAATGCCCCAGCGCACGGTGAAATCGGCCATGCAGAACCCATGCACAAAGTATGCACATTGCATACACAAACCATATGGCATTGATCCTTAACGCGGTGAAAGTAACGGACCGTGCGGTGCCGGATCGGAGTGAAAGTTGACAACTGTCAACCCGCCCGCAGCAAGGCCATGACCATCGGCGCCGGTGAAAAGCCCCCTGCCCCGGCCTTGTCAGTCAGCGCCCGCAGATATCCGCCCGGTGCCCGGATTGAATCGACGCGTTGCAAGATCGCGGCGACGGTTACGGCGGCGACTTCTGGCCCCATATCACGTTGGGCGCGGTCCCAGGCATCGGCGCTGATCCCCATCATCCCGCGCACCTCGGCGGCGGTAGCGATCAGATCGTGCCAATGCCTGATCCCATGTCGCGCATAGGGCGCGATGTCGGGACAGGCCTTCATCACCAACCCCAACGGTATTTTGGGCGGTTCAGGCGGCGCGTTGCCCGCGCCGCTTTGCTTTTCTAAGCAAGGTTCAAGATCAGAAGAGTCTTCTTTTGAATTCTGTATGTGCCGCTCAATCTGGCGGGGGCTGGCGCTCATTTCTTCTGTCTTGAGTGTCTTTTGCAGGTCGTCCAGCACCCCTGCGAGCGTCGCCTTAACCGTTTCGAGATCCTCGGCTGAGAGGATGCGGCGGGTCTGGCGGTGGATGCCAAGCAATTGCGCGTCGAAGGCGTCCCAATCCGCGACCACACCGCTTTCCCGGCCAAAAAGGCAGAGCTGCAGGGCGTCACGTTTCATCAGGCTGACCTGTTCCTTCAGACGTTTGCGGCGCGTCGCGGCCTCTTGTGCGGCTGTGGCGGCCTGGGCGATGTCACGGGCGCGCACCAGCAAGGGGCGCAGGTCAAAGCCAAAGGCATGGGCGATGTCACCCCCTGCCCCACGGGCCGCGTAGCGCTTGCCATTGGGGCTGTCGTGGCGCTGGATCAAGCCAGCCTGGCTTAGCGCGGCCAGATGCCGCCGCAGCGTGCTTTCCGCCATGCCGTGGGCACGTTCAGAGAGCGCGCGATTGGACGGAAACACGACAAGCTGCGCATCGGCGTCCAGTGTCTTGCCCTTGTGGAACGACAACAGCGCATTCAGCACCGTCAGCGCTCTGTCAGAGACGTCAAAAGCGGCGCGCGCGGCGCAGATATCGCGAAACAGCGACCATTTGTCGATCTGGTCAACGGTTGTGGGTTGCCGCGCCTCTGCGGCACGTTTCATCAAGGTAGCCGTGATAGGCCGCCCGAAAGGCGTTGTGGTGATAACGTTCATTCATGTTCACGAGACAAAAGTTTTTCGTCCACCGGACTCGGTGCCTGTTGACAGCTGTCAACCATCAGCCTTAGATTCGGAATTGCGAGTTACGAACCAAAGGCCTCTCGGGATGATTTCCGGGGGGCTTTTTCTTTTCCTTCTGTCGGTGTCGTGCCTCCTGTTGTGACTGCTCTGGTTATTCGCCGGACCGGTTGGCCCAGTCGCGGTGAATGGCGGGCAGCTGGTCGGTGACCCACTGCGCAAAGTCGGGGTCCTCAAGCGTGAGGACGGTGCGTTTGCCTTTTGTTGACACGTGCCCCAGTGCGGTGCCGTCGGGCGCTGTGACGGGCGCGGGCGGACGGGCAGGGGGTTTGGGCGTCTTGAGCGCGGCCATCACGGCGTCGAAGCGCGCGTCAGAGGTTTTGCCCTTGGCGTATTTGGTCAGATCTTTGCCGCCGACCTTGCCCGCAAGCGCCAGCCAGCGGTCGCGGCCAATACCGTGGGCAGAGCCGATCGCCTCGATCAAGGGGACGGGGATCTTGTCGGCAACCGACAACATCCGAGAGATCAGGGTCTTATCCATGTTGAGCGCGTCGCAGATAATCTTGCGGTCATAGCCGGCATCGCGCATCTGCCGGGCAAAGTTGGCTTTCTCGATAAAGGACAGATCGCGCCGGGCGGCGTTTTCCTGCCCCTGGGCGATAATCAACGCCTTGTCGTCAAGATCACGGATCAGCGCCTTGACCGGCCGACCAAGCGCCAGGAGCGCCGCGACACGGCGGCGGCCATAGACCACCTGATAGCGTTCGGCATCATTGGGATTGATCCGGAGCATCACCGGAACCTGCTGTCCGTAAGTCTCTATCGAGCGCTTTAGACTCTCAAAATCGGGGTCCGTCGCGTCCAGTCGATCCTGCAATCCGGCGGCATCAATCTGGCGCGGATCCACGTCCGCCACGGCCCGGCGCTTGAGGTCATCAATCGAGCGGCTAACCGCGCCAATGGCGCCGGTCTGATAGCGCGGCTTGGCGGTATCAACGCGGGCAGGGGGGTCAGCGGGGGCTTCTGGCGTGTCCATCAAGCCTTTCAGAAGGTCCTTACGTGCCATGTTTGCGCCCCCAAGCGGTTTGGACGAGGTCTTCGATTTCAACGTTTACAGCGTTGAGGCTTTCCATCGCGCGTTCATAGGTCGAGCGGGTGAACTGGCCCTTCTCAACCTCGTAAAGTGTCTGCTTGGTAATGCCTGCGTCCGAGATCGCGGTAGATTTCAGAACGGTGTGGTTCAGCACGTGATCGCCGAACATATTGCGCATGAAACCCACCATCTGGTTTTGCGGCCCGTCGCCCGGTTCATAGCGGGTCACGACATAGCGCAGCCAGTCGTAGGACATATCGCCACCGGCATCGGCCACAACGCCTAAGAGGTTGGAAACCATCAACAAAAACTGACACATCGACATCACATCCAGCATCTGGGGATGCACGGTGACAAGCACAGCGGTGGCGGCAGAAAGCGCCGACATGGTAAGATATCCAAGCTGCGGTGGGCAGTCGATGACGACAACATCGTAATCCTGTTCAACAGTCGAAAGGGCGTCGCCAACGCGGGTGAAGAAAAGGCTACCATCACGTTGCAGCAACGCGCGGGGGGTATCGTGCTCAAACTCCATCAGGTCCAGATTGCCGGGGATGATGTCGAGGTTGGTGAAATAGCTTTTCTGGATCACATCGCGCAGGGGCAGGGGGTCATCATAGCGGATCGCATCATAGAGCGTGCCGCCGTCCAGCAGGTCAAATTCAGGCTGAAAGCCGTGCAGGGCGGACAGGCTGGCCTGCGGGTCAAGGTCGATGGCCAAGACGCGGTAACCATCCAGCGCCATCTTTTGCGCCAGATGCGCGGCGGTGGTGGTTTTGCCGGAGCCACCCTTGAAGTTTATGACGGTGATCACCTGAAGATGATCACCGTCGCGACGCCCTGGCAGGTAGGCGCCGGGTGTCTTGGTTCCAGCCTCTAACATGACACGTAGAGCCTGAATATCACCGGGAGAATAATAGCGGCGGCCGCCGGTGCGCACCTCGGGCGAGGGGCCGCGGCCATCAAGATGCAGCTTGCGCAGATAGGCGTCTTTCACACCCAACAGATCCGCCGCCTCGCCAGAGGTGAACTTGCGCAGCTCGCGCCGGGCGTCGGGTGGAAAAAGCTGCGCGCGATGTGCTTGCAGCCGCGCTGACAATCGTTCAGCGTGGTGCCCAACAAGGGCGTCTATTCGTTTGCGGTCGGTCATGTCTCTGCCCATGTTCAAACCGTTTGTTACGGTTTTTATCGTTTGAACCACCTCTTAGCGTATATGAATGGCAAGGAAAGGGGATTCGGGCAAGACAATTGTGCAGATGTTGCGTCACCCCGGCAGCCAAGCACAAGAGGCCAAAGCGATGCCCGCACCCAATAACCACAGACGACAGGCGATTTTGCGCAAAGAGTAAGCCACGCAAATTGACAACTTGCCGTTGAGTCGTCACCTTGCACTTTGTGTGGAAACCACTGATTTAAGACAGGATTTTTGACATGAACGCTCCGTTCAAGCAGGACGCGCGCATGGGGCGGTTGTCGACCGTTCTGGGGCAAGACGTCCTCAACCTCGTTCGGTTCGACGGGGCAGAGCACGTCAATGACGTGTTTGACTACCGAATCGAGGCTGTTGCACTTGCCGATGATCTGAATTTTGAGGCGCTGATTGGCACCCATGCGACCGTCAGCCTGAAGAGTTTTGACCACGATGAGACGCCATTTGACGGCATCATCACAGAGGCGCGGCTGCTTGGCCCCGGTCCGGGCGGTTGGCGTTATGGCCTGACGTTGCGGCCCTGGTTCTGGCTGTTGGGACAGCGACGCAAGCAGCAGATTTACCACCAGATGACGGTCGTCGATATCCTGACAGAGGTTTTTGCCCCCTATTCCGGGTTGGGCGAACCAGCGGTCGAGAACCGGCTGACGGGCGATTACCCGACGCTGGAATATACCGTGCAATACCGCGAGAGCGATCTGGATTTCGCCACGCGAATGATGGAACGGTTTGGGATCAGCTATCATTTCGCACATGCCGAGGGGTCGCACACGCTGGTGCTGACCGATAATATCAGCGCCCATGACGATCTGCCCGGCGGATCCCGCAAGTTCATCAGCACCGCCAGCGGGCACCGCGCGGATGAGGAACATTTCTGGCAAATGCGTCCGGCGCGCCGGATGACCACGGGCGCGATCCGGCTGACCGACTACAACTTCAAGACGCCAACAGCCGCGATGGAGGCCGACCGCACAGGCGATGCCGCCTATGCCGAAGGGCAGATCGAAAGCTATGATTACCCCGGCGATTATCTGGACCAGACCACCGGCAAAAAGGTGGCACGGATGCGGGTCGATCAGGAACGCGGTCAGGATCCGCGCCATGATGCGATCGGGGATTGCGCCACGCTGCGGGCCGGTCACACCGTCATGCTGATGGGTGACAAGGTGCCGGGCGTTGGCAAATCCCTGTGCCTGCGGGTGCAGCACAGCTATACCGCAGGGGGTTACGACAGCGGCGCCGACAATAGTGAAGCCGCCTATGAGGGCCGCTATCTGTTTATGCCGGGCACGGCGCCGCTACGCCCCGAATGCAAGACCCCGCGCGCGGTTGTGCAGGGCCCGCAGACCGCAACGGTCGTGGGTGAGGGCGAGATTGATTGCGACGAATACGGTCGCATTCTGGTGCATTTCCACTGGGATCTGGACAAGCGCTATTCGATGCGCTGCCGGGTCAGCCAGAACTGGGCGTCCAAGGGGTGGGGCGGGATGGTGATCCCGCGGATCGGGATGGAAGTTGTGGTCGAATTCCTTGAAGGCGACCCTGACAAACCGCTGGTGACGGGCTGCGTTTACAACGGCAAGAATGACCCGCCCTATGAGTTGCCCGCGCATAAGACCAAGAGCGTCTTTCGCAGTGACACGCACAAGGGCACCGGGTTCAACGAATTCACTTTTGAGGACGAGAAGGGCCGCGAAAAGGTCTATCTGCACGGGCAGAAGGATCACGAGATCCATATCGAAAATGACCGCACCAAACGGATCGACCGCAACCAGATCGAAAGCGTCGGGCGCAACAAGAATATTGATGTCGGCAACAACCACCACGAGGTGATCGGCGGCAATATGACCCTGATGGTGGGGCCAAACAAGCTACAGAGTTTTGTACTGGGCAAGTTCAAGGCGCTGACCAGTACGCTGGGTGATATCACCAACAAGCTGGGTCTGCCGGATGCCTTTAACATGGGCGAGGGGAACCTTGTGATCGGTGTGGCCAAGAACAAGGCCGAAACGGTCATGGTCAGCTCTTCCGAGATTGTGGGCGGTGCCAAGACCCTTGCGGTGGGCGGCGGCTATCAGGTCTCGGTCGCTGGTTTGAAGAACGAAAGCGTCTTGCTGGGGTCTTATGAAGAGATCGGCCAGAACAAGGTTGTGGTGGCAGGCAAGCGGATGGAATTTGTCTGCGGCAAGTCCAAGATCCAGCTGAATGAAAACGGCGATGTGTTCATCGAAGGGGTGAACGTCAAGGTTGTCGGATCCTCGACCGTTGATATCGACGGCGGCAAGGTGGACGTCAACTGATGAGCTTTCGCAAGGGAACATTCGGCCAGCAGGAACCGGAACGCAAAGCGCTGCGCGAAAAGATGCGCAAGGCGTTCTTTGCCGATCTGGGTGTGACGCCGACCGAAAATGTGCTGGGCAACGAGGTTGACCTGAAGATCATGGCGCAGAAGCGGGCGGATGCGATGGCGACCGCGCGGGCGGTCCACGAAGATGATACCGGAGCGCTGGATATGATGGAGGCGGCGATTGGGCAGCTTGGCTTTGGCCTTGTGCCACCACCGCCCGGCCGCCGGTCAACGCCGAACCTCAAGGCGCTGAGCGTGATGAACATGCGCAACTTTTTCTACACCTACAGGGGCTAGAAATGGGTTACGCGGAAGAGGCTTTTCTATCCCCCGATCAGCTGCCCGGCGATACCTTTGCCGATCAGGCAACGGAAGTGTCGGAATACGCGCAAGAGGCGATGAACCGGGTTGCGGCGCAGTATCGCTTTGCCGGGTTGGTGGCGGGGATCAAGGGGCCCAACGACACCGACGAAGATGTCGACAAAGCGCGCGAGGCTATCTTGGCCGCGCTGTCGGATTTTCTGAACCCCGAAACCGGGCCGTTGAACCAAGAGATTGACCGCCTGCACCGGGAATTGCGCGCGGAACAAGACGCGCTGCGCACCGATATGATGAACGATACATCGGTGGAGCCTTATTCGCTGCGGCTGGTCGACGACATCTTCCCGCTTGGGCATCCCAATGATCAGGGGTCCGGCACCATGGATCATATGGGGCAGGGGGGGCGCGACGCGGTCTTTGATGACGCGATGCACCGGCACGGGCTGGGTGCGGCGCTGCGCCAACGCTTGGCTGCGGCCCGCGACAAGGCCAACTTGATCGCGCAACTTGAAACCCAGCGCCGCGCGCAGATCGCCGCGGAATGGCGGGCGTTCTGGTCAGGGGTCTGGAACAAGGCCAAGGACTATTACAACGACAAGATGGCGTTGGTGGCGGAAGGCAAATATCTGGTCGCCGCAGGTAAGATTGTGGTCGACGGGGTCGAGATCTTTCACGTCGAGATTGTGGTCGCCATCATCACCGCCGCGGTGATCGCCGCAACTGGCGGCGTGACCGTCGCGATGGCCCCGATCATCGCCAGTGCAGTGGCGGCAGCAATTCGGGTCGTGAAAGTCGGGGCGGGGGTGCTGCGCCGGTCTGCGGAAGAGATGAAGCACGCCGCCGCTGCCGCGCGTTTTTCCATCGAGCTGCGCCGCGTGGATGCGTCAGAACTGAATATGCCCGTCGCAAGGCCAGAATCCTTTTATAGCCGCGAAGTTGATGTCTCGCGCGATTTGACCAACGACGAAAAGCGTTTGTTGAACGAAGAAAACCAAGGCAGCACCGAACCGACAGATGATGCTGGTGATCCCGGCGCGGTGCAGGCAACGCGCTTGCGTCGGCGGGATCAGGAATATGATCGGATCATGGCGCGTGTTTCTGACCGAGATGTGCGAATGGCGGCGATGGCGGGCAACAGTCCTGCACAACGCCGCGCCCGGACAAACCTGCGCGATGCATATGAGGCAGAATATGGCGCACAATCCGCAATCCACACCGGCATGACAACAGATCTTCCCATGGAGATCGTCAAATTTCCGCCGCCACACTTACTTGGAAATTGGCGCGATGAACGCAATGTCCTGCCCGATGGCACGCAGACGCGCCACTTTGGCGCGTTTTATGATCCCTCTGGCGGTGCAGTGACGCCAAGCCAACTGGGAATCAATTCCGTGGGCAAACGCTTGGGTATTATCGATGTTTCCGACAAACCTGGCCTTGCGTTCCAGGGGCGCGGCACACCGGGATTCGGAGACAACTTTTCGGTCGATGGTGTCACCCGAAGCACCGAGGGCGGCGTGCGGCAGTGGCACGTTCCACGTAGTTTCAGACCTGAGCCGTCCGATCTGGTCGAAAACCGTCAAAGCTGGCGTGACTTGCCCGGTAACAAGCATTGGGTCGAGGCGGAAGAGGCCGGACGACTTGTGGCTGAGGACGGAACCGGCGGCCGTGATTTTGGCTGGTACATCGAAGGTGACGTACCAGAGGCCGAGGGGAGAAGGTAGTGCAACAACAAACCAAAATACTTGATGACGCGGTCATACTGGACCACATCAGGGCCTTCCAAGCGTGGCGCGTGGGCAACCCGGTGTCCACAGACGGGCTTGATCGGATGTTGCGGATGATCATGGAGGCGATTGAAGCCGGCACTCCGTTTTGGCAGGTCATCCGCGCGCGGACATTGAACCATTTACAAAATGCGCATCAAGCAGCATTAGCGCTTTCCCCAGACTTTGGACATGCGATTGGGTATTTGCGGCATAGGTTTGCGGCAGATCCCGCGTCGCTCGATGCGGATCCTGCGGTGCTTTATGCCTGCGAGCTCGCCCGAGCCGCCGGAACTTTGTTTCCGCAAGCCAAGTCTCTGATGGATTTTCGGCTTGCTTGGAATGCTTCAGTTATGAGCGCTGGTGAAGGTCGGTTTCTGGCGTTCTTCAGCATGATGGACGGAACACCGCTTAACGAACGCGATCAAAAGTCTTTGCGCACGCCACTTGCGGTAGAGATCAGCATCACCGGCTTCCCGATGCCCTATTATATCGACAGCATGCAGATGGGGATGCTGGCCTGGGGTGAAGGCGAAAGGCTGGCGATGGACATCTACAACACGCTGATTGATCCGCGCTCGCGTGGGCAATTGGCGTCCTTGATCCCGACCGATGTGGCCGAAACGGTGCCCGAGACCGATCTGGCATGGCGGCGGAACCCTGATTTGCAAGACTGGCTGAACGGCCGCGCCGAGCCGGGCAGTCAGATCCCAGATAGCATACTGGCCGCCTATGCCCGCGCAGCCGGGGGGCTGATGTGACGCCACTTGTGTTACGCCAGATCACTGAAGTGACGCCCGCGGGCGTGCCGGTGCTGGAGGGAGAGAACCGCCGCGTGATCGCGGTGCAGCGGTTTACGGCGTCCCATGTGGGCGGGCAGGCGGTGTGTCAGGCGGTCGCCAGTGAGGATGACGCGGTGCTGGCGCTGGGGGTGATTGACCGGGCAGACGCCGGGCAGGGGGGCGATGCCCCCGTCGTGCTGCGAAGCGGAGAGGCCAGTCTGACGCTGGCCCCCGACGGGTCGGTGCGGATCGAGGGGGGCAGCTTTGGCCTGCGCGTGCGCAATGCGGTGCGGGTCGAGGGGGCAACGATTGATCTGAACTGATGCAATTATGGGAACTTCATAACGCGACACCATTCGCCGCCACCGCGCAGTTTGAGCGCGACGAAAAGGCTGCCGCTTACTGGTGCGTCTGGATCAAGGCCAGTTTTGACGTCGGCGATGATGGCCGGGTGCGGCTGGCGGCAGAGCAGGCCCCGTTGGTGACGCAACCCCAGACGGATGAGGCCGGTTTGCTGCTGGCGGATGTGGACCTGAGCCTGCCGAAATCAGCCACTGATATTCTGGTGCAGGGCGAAAGCGCGCCGCCAAAGGACTGGCGGCAAGGCACCGCCTATCCGGTCGCGGCAGCGGTTGGCGGATGGTCCAAGGTGCTGACGGTGCGGCCTGCGGCGACATGGCGCTGGATGAAGGGGGCGCAGGTCAATGACGACAGCGCCGCGGGCATCGCGCTGAGCTATGCGCAGGGCTTTGGCGGGACGATCACGGATGAGGCCGGCCAGGAACAGCGCTATGAGCCGAACCCGGTGGGCAAGGGCTTTGCCCCCGATGCAGGGCGCGGCGACCGGGTCGCGGCGCCGCGGCTTTTTCATGCGGGCGAGGTCTGGAAAGGCCCCAAGGATCGGCCCAGACCGGCGGGCTTTGGCCCGATTGCCCGGCATTGGCTGGACCGCGCCAATCTGGCCGGCACGTTTGATACAGACTGGATGCAGACGCGCGCGCCGCTTTTGCCAAAGGACCATGACCCCGCGTTTCGCCATGCCGCGCCAAAGGACCAACGCTATGACGGCCACCTCAAGGGCGGCGAGGTCGTCAAGCTGACCCATATCGCCTGGGGCGACGGCGGCACAGCGCCCGAATTCACGCTGCCGGTGCTGGATTTTGCGGTCGACAGCCACTTTCGCGGCGCTTGGGTGCCGCAGGACATGCGGATCGAGACCCTCGCGCTTGATCCCGGCCAAAAGCAGTTTTCGATGTGCTGGTGCGGTGCGCTGCCCGTGGGGGCCGTGCAGAATGATATCGCGCTGCGCGAAACCCAGATCAGCCTGCGCCGCAGTCAGGGCTTTACCGTGCCGCCTGCGATGATGGATGATTTCTACAACGAAACAGGGGTGTCCTGAGATGGGTGTGACGATCAACGTCAACGGGCTGACGGTCGCGCATAAGGGATCGGGGGGCTATGAAAAGAACTCTGCCCCTGATGTGTGCAAGACGCCGCCGCATCCGGTGCCGGTGCCCTATACGATTGTGTCGTTCAATTCCGGCCTGAAGAAGGGCAGCGTGGACGTGAAGGCCGACGGCGGGCAGTCGGTGGCGATCAAGGGGTCGATCCACACACCCTGCACCGGCGATCAACCGGGCAGCGCGGGCGGCGTGATGTCGGGCACAATTGTGCATGAAAGCAGCTGGATCACCTATTCGCCCAACGTCAAGATCGAGGGCAAGAACGTCTGCCGCCAGTCCGACAAGATGTTCATGAACAAGAAGAACACGATTTCCGGCAATGGCGGCAATTGGGAACCGATGCTGTCAACAAGCGACCCCGTGCTGGCTGAATTGTGCAAGGTCTTTTGCCGGATCAACAACGACGGCCAGCCCAACAAGGACGCGCGCGGCAAGGAAGCGGCGCGCAATTCGCCAGAGGTCGATGACGCGGCGCGGCGGCGGTATGGAAGCAATGCAACGCCGAATTACAACAAGTCGATCATGCACCCCACGCGGCGCAATATTCCGGGGCCAAACGGGCGGCCAAGGGTCAATTGGGCAGACAATCTTGATGGTTTGCAAGACAAGCTGCGGCGCACCTTCTTTGGTAACGCCAGCCGGATCCTGGGCCGTCAGGCCACCGAAAAGCTGGGCCGCGCATGGACCCGCGCGATCCCCTTTGTGGGCTGGGCGATGACGGCCTATGACGTTTATGATCTGACCTCGACCGCAGTGGATTTGTGGAAGCAATACAAGGAAACCGCCGTTGAACAACTGCGCAATCTGGCGGGTCAGGGATACAATATCTACGAAGCGCGCCCCGATGTATCGATCGATGTGGAAGGGCAGACGAAGGGCATTTATGATTTCAAGTTCGGCAACGATGGCTGGCAACCCGGCCAGCAAGAGCTTTATGACGATATTCTGGGGCCAGAGGGCACCGCGACAAGGGTGGATCAAAACACCTGCCAATGCGAACGCCGGGGGGCAGGGGCATGATTGACCCGATGCGCGATTTGGAAACCGTCGCCGCGCTGCGTCAGGTAAAAGACCGGGAATACGTCGAGGCAACCTATGCCCTGCGGATTGATTTTCATTGTCCGGCACCCCTTTCGCACCGTCCGGCAAAGCTTGATCCGTTTCTGGTGCGCGCAGCCCAGATCATGGGCGACAGCCTGACCTACTACGAAGCAGAGGGACAGGATTTTGCCGGATCGCGCGGGCGCAAGCCCCGGGCAAGCGACATTGCGCAATTGGGCCAATTCAGCCAGATCATGGCGGTGTGCGAGGAGCGAAAATCTGCGGAAAAAGTGGCCAGGCGTGCGCACATTGAAAAACACACTGGCAAACCCACACTCGATATCAATTTCCCGCCGTCTGACGGTGGCGTCCTGATCCTTGCCCAAAACGGGAGGGAGCAAGAGACGACAGACGGTATCGTCTTGCTGGGGTTTGGCTACTGGCGTGTGTCGCTGTCATTTGGCCCCGACACCGCGCGCAACAATTGGGACGCAATTTTGCAGCTTGCCCAGGACCTGATGGTAAGCGGCATCCCGGCGGGCGCGACGTTTGGCTACGCACTGAATGTAAAAACAGGTCTTCCGCCTGACCTGGACCAGCGCTACTTCCAGCCGCCGACACGGCGGTTCCAGATGCTGCACCCCATCGGGCTGGCGAAATTCGGATTCTTCCCACGCACCGAACGCGCCGTGTTGCCGCCCGCCTGCTGGTACGTGATCGAGGATGAATGGGCGATTGAAAATGGTCTTGACCCCGCTGCGTTCCGCGCGCTGGCAGATCAGGTCTATAGTGTCACGGAAACCCCCAACGGTGTGCTGGTCAAGCTGTTTGAGATGCCGACCTTGGGCGACTTGCACGACGCACCAGACCTGTCACCGGCCTATGCGCTGGGGGCGGTGCTGAAACCCGCGATGGAAAACGCCTGGGCGGAAAACCACTTGGGTCGCACCCCGCACGGGCTCGGCGGCATTTCGGTCGGGGAAATGGCAGACAGACTGGCGTTCTACACCCGCTTTGCACAAAAGAACCCTAACGCATGACACCCAACGTTCTTATGCAGGCCTGGGACAAGGGTTTGCCCTTGCGCGGGCAGTTGCAATTGACACTTTCACCGCGTGTGGCCGGGAATGCGCAATTGTGCGAGCTTGTCGCGATCCGGTTTGATATCCTGGCCGAGGTCGTGACCAAGGCCATCGCGGTGTTTCAGCCCGGCTTTGCCCTGACGGTTGTGCCGCAACCGCAGCGCGGTGAAGATTGGGTGTTTGACTTTGCCCTTAGCGATGCCGCAACGGATGCCATGGCCTTGTTACTGAGCGGGCTGGACGCCGTGAGCCGCAGTATGGGTGGTGATCTGTTCACAAAGGCCGATGTGCGCGGGCATGATGATGCTTTGGTGCCGCACCAGCTTGCGATGTTGGCGGTGCCGGACCCGGTGTTGAGTGATGCCAAAGGCGCACCGCTGACCCCGGCGATCCTGCCCAAGATGCGTGGGGCAGAGGTGTTCGTGTCGCTGCCTGTGACAGTGACATTTGACAACAAAAGGATGTGGGATGCGCTTTTGGCTTTGTCATCCTTGGTGGAAGAGGGCTGCTTTGACCCTGATGATCTGGACGACGACCGCCCCTTTGTCACGCCATTGATTGGCCATGACCCGACCGGGCAATGGCACAATATCGGGCTGGATTTCTTTCCCGGCAGCGCCGCCATCGGGCCGGTTCTGATCAGCTTTGTCAGTCAGGTGCTGGGCCGCGCGCCGGGCAGTCAACCAACCCTGACGATCCAATTTGCGGCATGAGCGCGCGATGCTGACAATCAACGGATTTGGCCTTGCCACCGGTTGTGGCGCAAGCCGCGCGGCCACGGATGTTGCCTTGCAAGGCAAGACGCCGACGGTGCGCGGGCACCGCCGCTATTTCAACGATGCCTTCACACCCGCGCTTTGTGTGTTCGAGGCCCGCGATACACTTGGCCAATTTGCCGACCGGATCAGCGTGTTGACCGGGCGGGCGCTGTCGGATTGCGTCAATACCGCCGATGCAACCTTGGCCGGTCCGATCGCGGTGCATCTGGTGTTGCCCGCGCCGGGGCAGGGGCTTGAGGCCAGCCAGATCAACACCGCCGCAACCGAGGTTGAGGCGCAGGTCCGGGGCAGGTTTGGTGCAAGGGTCACCAGTGTCGCGCATCACGCCCAAGGGCAGGCCGGGCTGGGCCACGCGCTGACCGCTGCCGCCGATAGCGGTGTGCCGCAGCACCTGATCATCGCCGCCGACAGCTATGCCGACCGCGCCCGCATGGACTGGGCGCTGCGCCATAAGGCGTTGATGTCAAAGCTAAACCCTTGGGGGCATATCCCCGGCGAGGCCGCAGGCGCGTTATGGGTCACGCAGTCTGATTTGGCCGGGCAGGGCCGGGTCAGCGGGGTCGGGCTTGCCACGGAACCGGTGACCGAAACCTCTGCCGATGACACCGATTTCGCAGCACTTAGCATTGCGGTGCGCGCGGCCTGCGAGGACATGGGCGACACCCGAGCGGTGGCGTGGTTCAGCGACAACAACAACAGCCGCTACCGCGCGTCAGAACTGGCCCATGCGGTCCTGCGGGCCACGCCATTCTGGCTGAACCCCGATCTGGAACCCGACCACCCGGCCCTGACACTGGGCGATTGTGGCGCTGCGGCAGGCATGACGGCGCTGCATCTGGCCCTACAAGCACAAGGCGACAGCCTGATATCCCTAAGCGCGCGGACCGGCGCACGCGCTGCGCTTTGGATCACGCCCGGCCAAAGCATCGCGCAATAGCAATAGACCAAAATTTGCGGCGGATAATCCGTTTTATGTCACAAAATTCTGCTCATTCACAGGCGCAGGGTTGCCTCCAGCGCTGACTATGATCCCGGTTTTGACACACCAAACACATAGCGCCCTGACAAATCGCCGCAGATCCCCCTGACTGCTTGAAATTTTTGCATTTTTCATCATACAAAACAGGGATCGAAGGAAACATCATGACGGAAAAGGCCGCAGGCAGAGCAGCGGATCAAGTGGTTGAAGCGATGACGCAGCGGATCCGCAACGGCACGCTTGCCGATGGCCAGCCGCTGCCCGCAGAGCGTGACATGATGACTGAGTTCGGGATCAGCCGCACCGTAGCGCGCGAGGCTGTTGTCATTCTCTCTAGTCACGGTTTGGTCGACGCAAAGCCAAGGTTCAGACCGGTTGTGCGCAAGCCCGGCTTTGATTCCGCGATGGACGCTGCGGGATCCGTTGTCGGCAACCTTTTGGCGCAGCCAGATGGCGTCAAGAACCTGTTTGAATCGCGCATCATGATCGAGGCCGCCCTGGTGCGCGGTGCCGCGACCAGCGCAGGCAAGCAGGATATTATCGACCTTCAGAACGCGCTTGCTGCCAATGGTGCGGCGGTTGAGGACAGCGACCGGTTTTATCAAACCGACGTCGCGTTCCACGAGGTCTTTTACAAAGTGTCCGGCAACCCGGTCTGGCCAGCACTTCACCGCGCTTATGCAACATGGCTTGCCCCCCAATGGGAACAGATGCCGCGCCTGCCGGACCGCAATCGCGAGAATTTCGCAGCACATCAGGCGATTTTTGATGCGATCCTTTTGCGTGATCCTGACGGTGCAGAGGCCGCCTTGCGGCGCCATCTTGCCGCGGCGTGGGAACAGGTCCACCTGACCTTTGGCAATATCTAGGCCGCGATGCGACTGGCCCGCTGCGCATCCAGCGCTGCCCGTTGCCGCACCGCTGAATAGCGGTCAATCGCGACAGCCGCCAACAACACCGACCCGCGCACGATGTCATAGATATAGGGCGAGGCGTTCATCAGGTTCAGCCCGTTGTCGATCAGCACCAGAAACACCGCGCCAATCACCGACCCGACAACCGTGCCGGACCCGCCGGTCAGCTTGGTGCCGCCAAGGATCACGGCGGCGATCACCGTGAACTCGATCCCGATTCCGATGCCCGATTGCAGGCCACCGACACGGGCCAGCAGGATCAGCCCGGCAATCCCGGTGACAAAGCCGCTAAAGGCATAGATCGCCACGGTAGTTGACCCCACCGGCAGGTTGGTTTCCTTGGCCGACCTTTCCGAATTGCCGATGGCGCGCGCATAGACGCCCAGCCGGGTTCGGTTCAGCAGATAGATGCCAAGGATCGCCACCGCGATCAGCACAAGGATCGGCACAGGAATGCCCAAAATCCGGCCATTGCCCAAGAACCCCATTTCGCGCGGCACGGGAATATTCTGTGCGCCTGTCAGGTGGATGGCCGCCCCGCGATAGATGGAATAGGTCGCCAAGGTGGTGATCAGCGGCGAGACCGAAAACCGCACCACCAGAAAGCCGTTCAACGCACCCAGCGATGTGGCACAGATGATCGTTACGCCAAATGCCAAAAGGTAGCTTTCGGTGCTGATCATCAGCTGCGCAAACAAGGCCGATGTCACAAACAAGATCGCCCCGACAGAGATGTCGATCCCGGCGGTCAGAATGATAAAGGTCATCCCGATGGCCATGATCGCTGTGACGCTGGATTGCACAAGGATCGCCTGAAAGTTCGACAAGGTCAGAAACACTGGCGAGACGACCGACAACACACCGCCCAGCACAATCGTCGCCAGCGCAATCGCCACCCATTTCTGGCGCGAGATCAGGCCCTTGACCGTATCAATTCGCATCACTGGCCCCTTCCTTGGAACTTGCCGCCAAAGAGATGATCTGGACGGAATCGTAGTCTGCGCGCTGGAATTCACCCACGATCCGCCCTTTGCGCATCACCGCCATACGATGCGTGATATGCAAAAGCTCTGGCAGATCAGAGGACACGATGATCACCGCTTTTCCGTCGCGGGCCAGATCGGCGATGGTTTCGTGAATGTCAAATTTCGCACCAATGTCCACGCCCTTTGTCGGCTCATCAAAAATCAGGATCTCGGGTTCAGAGGCGAGCCACCGGCCCAGCATGACCTTTTGCTGATTGCCCCCCGACAGATCGCTGACGTGGTTTTCGATATGGGGAATGGCGATGTTCATATCCGCGACAACCGCCTGCGCGCGCGCCTTTTCACCACGAAACCCGATGCCGCGCAGGCTGCGCTGCACAAACCGCTTGATCGCGGCGGCAGAGATATTTTCGCGCACTGGCCGGTTCAGAAACAGCCCGCGGGCGCGCCGGTCTTCGGTCACGTAACACAGGCCGCGCGCCATCATCTCTTTCATCTGGCGCGGGGCGGGCTGGCCCTTGATCAAGACCTCTCCGCTGGCCGGGCGCAGGCCAAAGATCGCCTCTGCCACCTCGGTGCGGCCTGCCCCCATCAGCCCCGCAATGCCAAGAATTTCGCCGCTGTGGACGGTCAGGTTGATGTCCCTGAAATCGGGCGATGACAGGCCGCGAACCGCGAGTGCGGGCACATCGGTCGGGTTGCCAAGCGCCACTTGCGCATCCTCGATCGTGCGCCCGACCATCATTTCTTCCAGCGACCGCTGGCTGACATCGGCCAGACGCCCCTGCCCCACTTGCTGCCCGTCCCGCAGCACCACAAAGCTGTCGCAGACGCGGTAAATCTCTTCCATGAAATGCGAAATGAACACAATCGACAGGCCGCCCGCCTTGAGCGTGTCGATAATGTTGAACAGCTTTTCACGCTCGACCGCCGTCAGCGATGTCGTTGGTTCATCGAGGATCAGAACCTTGTTTGCGTGCAACAGAGCCTTGGCGATTTCGACGATCTGCTGCTTGCCGGCCCCCAGCGATTCCACCAGCGCCAGCGGGTCAATCTCAATCCCCAGAAAGGCGATCTGTTCGCGCGCGGTCTGTTCGGCCTTGGCCCAGTCGATCCGCGCCGCCGTGCCCGGCAGATCCGAGATACTGATATTTTCCGCCACGCTCAGAGAGCCGAACAAGGACAATTCCTGATGCACGGCCGAAATGCCGTGTTCGGCGCCAATGACCTTTGGCACCGGCTGTCCGCTGATCAGGATCTCTCCGCTTGTGGGGGTCAGCAGGCCGCACAGCATATTCTTGGTGGTGGATTTTCCGGCCCCATTTTCCCCCACCAGCGCCAAAGCCTCGCCGGGGTAAAGGTCAAAGGACACATTCGACACGACCGTTTTGCCTGCAAAGGCTTTGCTGAGGCCACGGGCGGAAACAACGGGTGCGGCTGATTGTGTCATGCGTCCCGCCTTGTGCCAAAGCGCGCGGCCATCCACGTGCCCAGAAAGATCAGCACGCCCTGAATGATCAGCTGGTCATAGAAAGGAATGCCCATCAGGTTCAGCCCATTGGTCAGGATCGCAAGGATCCCAACGCCAAGGACGGTGCGGCCCACCGACCCTTCGCCGCCGTTCATGCCCGTGCCGCCAAGGACCACGGCCCCGATGATAATCAGCAACAGCGTGTCACCGACACCGGGAATGGCATTGCCCAAATTCGCGATCGAGATAAAGCCGGCGATGCCCCCCATCGCCCCCGAAAACAGATAAACGCTGAAGGTCACGCCCGGCACGTTGATGCCGCTAAACCGCGCGGCTTCGGCGTTGGACCCCACCAGCATCACATGGCGGCCCCAGGTGGTGCGCGCCATGGCAAGCAGGGCCACGACAACCACGATCAGGGCAATAACGGTCAGCGCGGGGATGCCGAACCAGACCATGAACCCGAAATCCAACATAAAGAACGGCGTGCCTTTGACGGCGATGCCCGCGCTCATCACAAAGGCGATGCCGCGCGCAATAAGCTGGGTGGCCATGGTGGTGATAAAGGGCGTCAGGCTGAAATAACCGATCAGGACACCATTAAGCGCCCCAAAGGCCAGCCCGACCGCCACGGCCGTCACCGCCCCCAGGGCGACGCTGCCCGTGGCCCCCATCACAAGGCCCGAGAGAACGGCGCTGGCGCTGATCACGGTCGAGATTGACAGATCAATGCCGCCCGCAAGAAACACCACCGTCATCCCGACGGCGGCAATCAAGACGACGGCATTTGCGCCCAGCATCGCCTCGATATTACCGGCGGACGCGAAATAAGGTGACAAGAGCGAAAACCCAACCGCCAGAACCACGATGATCAACATCGCGGGATAGGTCTTGAGGGTCGAGGTAATGGGTTTCATTTCGGCGGTGTCCGCGGACTTAAGACAAGCGCGCCCCGCAACCGGGGCGCGCCTTTCGTGCTTAATTCAGGGCCGTTATTTCGGCGCGCCCCAGATCATGGCGGCATTCGCCTCTGCATCGGCTGCGGTATAGAGTGAGCCGCCGACATAGTTGGTCCGATCCACGGTTTCGCCCGCCAGAATGCGTGCGACCAGATCAACAGCCTTGCGGCCCGTCGCATCTGTTCCCATCACCACAAACGCATCCGCCACGCCGGACAACACAGCGTCATATCCATCGCGCGATCCGTTGACACCAGTGATCACGACATGGCCGTCTTCACCCATTGGGACAAGGCGATCCAGATCGGTCAGAACCGTTTCAACGGCGGGAATATGCGTATCGGTTGCGGCAAACACGGCGGCAATATCAGGTGTCGCCTGAAATGCGTTCTGCGTGCCGGACAGGGCGCGGGCGGAATCCCAGCCTGTGGGCACTTCGATGATATTGACGTTCTCAAGCGACGCGATGCCTTCGCGGAAGCCCAGTGAGCGGTCGATGCCGTTTTGGTCGTTCAATGCGCCGATCAGCTCGACAATATTGATCTGACCTTCGTAGTCGGCCAGCGCCTTTGCGGTGTATTCACCCGCCAAACGCCCATCCACCAGCGAATCCGGCCCAACAAAGGATTGCACCACGGTGCTGTCAGGCAGGTCGCGGTCATAGGCCACAACCGGAATATCGGCGCGCTTTGCAGCGATCAAAGCCCGCTCAATCGTGTTCTGGTCAACGGCGCAAACAAGGATGGCATCTACGCCCTGCGCAATCAGCGATTGGATCTGCGCGTTTTGTTGCTGTGCGTCACCATCGGCGACAACTTCAACAACCGAATAGCCACGGTCTTTCGCCTCGGCGTGGATGCCATTGTTCACCGCCACGCGGCTTTCAAAAAGCTGATCAACCGACAGCCCAATGGTAAACCCATCAGCCGCAACGCCAGTGCCCAAGACAATCGCCGCAGTTGCGACTGCGCCAAGTAGTTTCTTCATTTGGGAATCCTCCATGTTTGGCCCAGCGTCATGCCGGGCACCCTCCCTATGGCTCGCCCGCCGCGGCGCTGTATGGGTGACAATCGCCTTGATTGCCGATGCAAGTGTGGATCTTGCGTTTACAGCTTTTCCGTCCGCAGCAGCTTATTTTCGTCATACCAAAAGTATGCACTCACATTTTCTATGACGTCAAGCGCTTGTGAGGTATCAAATTTATGTCTTTATTTATATATGGTTATGGGCATTTTTTGAATTTTCCCCTCAAGCAACCTAAAATTTGGCGTGGAAGTTTCGGTATTTTGGTCGCGCGCAAGAATCTTTGATCCAGATCGCTTCGCCCCTGCCCCGACCGGCCCTAGGACGGCAGCGCCAATAGCTGCGCCTTGGTGTCGGGCAAACGGTCAAGGCTGCGGCCAATCCGTTCACGCCAGGATTTGCCGGTGCCCATTGCCGTGGCGTAAGCCTCTGCCAGATCGTCGGGCCGTTCCTGCGCCAGAACATCCACCAAAAAGGCCGCTTGCAGCCGGTCTTTTTGTGATTTCTGCGTGTCTTCACCGTCGCGCCGCCTGTCCGCCACGATCAATTTATGGATGGCATAGCGTTCGGGCCGTGGCACCTGCACCAGCACGCCGCTGCGATACAAAAACGGCACCGTCAAAGGCGTGGCGATCAGGTAGTTCAGGTAATGCAGTGACTGGGCGCTGACCCCAAGGGCGGCCAAGGGGCGCAGGCCTTCTGTTTCATCAAACGAGGGCGTCAGAAACTCCACCAGTGTTTGCCGGTTGGTCTGCAACCAGCGCCAGACCTGCCCCTGTTCAAGCGAGGGCACGGGCGCGAATTTCAGACTGTCAAAAAGCGGCGCAAGTTCTTCTTCCACGGTGTCGCCCAAGGCCAGCGACAACCGCTCAAAGCTTGCGATATCAACGTCTTGCGTCATCGCCGATTGATCAAACCCGATCTGCACGCCCAAGACACCTTCGTAGGTGCGAAAGGCCTGCGTGCCGACCAAGGTGCCGCCAAGGCGAAAGACGCCGGCACGGGCCAGCGCCTGAATGATCTGTCCGGTGCCCAGATCAGGGGTCAGGTAACCTTCGGCGCGCAGAATCCGCATCAAACGGCTGCGGTCCTTTCCGGCATCCTGTGCGGCCACCCTGCCCTCTTGATGCTTTGCGATACGCGCGCGCAGGTCGGCTGAATCCTCGCCCAGGTAGCGATCGGTCACGCTGTCACCAAGGCGGAATTGATCGTACCAATAGCCCCGGCCATTGATGGTCTTCAGCCGGGGCACACCGCGCAGATCAGACACTGCGTCTTGCTTGAGCATGCGCAGCAGATCAATCCAGGCAGATTGCCCAACAGCAGAGTGAGGACGCAGCATCGCATTTTACCCGACAGTTATTTGTTTGTCGGGTATAGCGCGATTCACATTACCCGACAATTGTTTTGTTGTCGGGTAAATTCACATCTGGCGAAAATCTGCGACACCCTAAACCGCCGTCTTATATGCACTTTCGCACCGTGGCGAACCTGCCCCCTGCGGTGCTGCCAAAACCGCTGGCCGTTGATGCCGAGGCGGTGTTGTCACGTAACGACCACCGATTGTTCCAGACGTGGAAATGAAAAACCCTCTTGGCCAGGTCGACCCCAATCGGTGAAACATCGTCCATGGATACCCTCCTCGTTGCTTGGTGATATGTCACCTGGCACATTGCGATGTCGTTGAGCGCGGGTATCCACACCATCAAAGCCTATCGAACTGTCGAAATTTCAACATCTTGATCGGTCCGGCTCTTCTGGCCCTTTCAAGGCAAATAATGGCTCCCTACCCTAAAGCAGGCTATGCCGAGAGACTGTGCAAGCGCGATGCGCATCGCCATCGCTCGGTCAGCTTCGTACGCATCTGTGGCATATACGACCTGAATGTGATTTGCCTTGTGACGCGCCATCATCTGATCCCGGCTAACGCCATGCAACACACCGTGCATGATCGGCCATTCGTATGTTGTTGCCCGCGATCTGCGGTCTGCCTCGTCAGCACTAAGCGTAACTGCCTCGCCACGCCCAATGTCCATTTGCAACTGGCCGTCTTCCACGAAAATCCGGCTCCAGATGATTTGACCAGCTTTTGCATATCCCTTTAATGTGCCGCCACCAGACGGAAAATACATTGCAGGTTGCCTAAAACTTTCGCTGCCCGCCCAGCCGCCTTCGTTGTGGGCTGGAGGCGCCGCACCTGAAATCTCGAACACCCAAACAAATTCATCCCGGCCCCCGACTTGGGTGATATCGCCCCACCGCAAATCGTGAAGGGTCGTTTCAACCGGCTGGCCAATTGCTGTATGAATTTGGTTGATCAAGATTGCGTCAAGACCGGCACATTCATCCACTTCGTTAAAGTGAATCACGGGCTGGTTTGCACGAATTTCCGTGCCGTCCTCGCGCCGTACTGGCGGTCGGTCGGCATTGTTCAGCATCCCCTCAACCAAATCCGATGCAGGCAGCAAATCCTTCAGCCCCTGTTGGTATTGAATGCCGATGGCGTCGCACCCAAAATCGTCGGCCATACGAACTGCGGCGATATACATGCGACACTGGTCAACGACTTGGTCTTTCGTCAAATCCGACGCACCGTCGCGACCAAAGTGAAATTTCAACCCGCGCTTTGTGAGCCAGTTGAATATCGCCTCGGCCTGGTCATCGGGCACTTGTTGCGTGGCATGAAAGAGCGCGGATTGCGACAGACGTTCTTTATAAACACCTATATCCATCAACAGCTCGTCAGGGATAATCGCGTTATACATACCCATACATCCCTCATCAAAAACGCCGAGGATCACTTGGTCACGTTGGATTTTCGTCACAATATCCTGAACCAGTGCATGGTCTTCGTCAGACAAGGCAGGATCGACAACAGGTATGACGTGGCTTAGATCATGGGTAACGCTCCCGGTGTCGAGCCATACGTCAAGCCGCTGCAAGAAATAGCTGTCTTCGAAATTTTCGCTCCAAAGTGTTGAATAGGGCACGCCCGCTTTGGCGAGTGATCCGTTAAGGTTAAGCAATCCAACCAGCCCGGGCCATTGCCCCGACCAATTGGCCACCGTCAGAATGGGGCCGCGATGTTTTTTCAGACCAGCCAAGACGTGGTGCGAATATTGCCAGACCGCTTCTGCTACGATCAGCGGCATCGTGGGGTCGATGTCAGCAAAGATCTGCATGCCCTCACGCTGACCTGCGATGAAACCATGCCCAGAGGGTTTGGTGCGATGTTGCCGGACCAGCTGATGGCCGAACCGCTGTACTGCGGCGGCAAGCTTTGTCTCCATGTCAAGCTGCGCAGGCCAACAGGCAATATTTGCGCTTTCGCGCATGTCACCGCTGGCGACCAGACCGATTTTCATGCGTCTTTCCTTCCCATGATGTCTTCGATTTCCGCGTAATTGTTTTGTAGCAAACGATAGACCTGATACTTTTTGCGGTGATATTCTGTCAGGGGACCGCCGCGCGGTCGGATGACCTCTACGCCGGGTGCCATTGTTTGCATTGCTTGTTTTAAATCAGGCTGATGACCGGCCGCGACGGTTGCCAGAATAGCTGTGCCGAGAAGAACCGGTTCGTCCGTTTCTGGCAGCAAGACGGGCATGTCGCAGATGTCCGCCAGTTCGCGAAGAAACAGCCGGCTTTTCGCCATTCCGCCGGACACGACAATTTCGTGAACGACCTGCCCCGCCGCCTGCATTGCTTCGATAATGTGGCGCGTACCATAGCAAACCGCCTGAACTGCCGCGAGATAGTCAAGAGCGAGATCATCGGGACCAGTATCGAGCGAGAGCCCGGTGATGCCACCCAGCCGCCAAGGCTCTGCAAGGGGCGATCGGTTGCCGTGGAAATCAGGCAGGATATGGCGCCGCGCTGTCAGGATTGCTGTTTCTGAACCCAAGGCAGCAAGCCGGGCGTCCAATGCTGCGTGAAGCTGTTTTGCGTCACATTGCAAAGTGGCTGTCGCCGCGTGGCGAGCCAGGACTGCGTCAATCAGGGCCCCGGCGGCGGTTTGCCCCCCTTCGTTGACCCAGAAACCTGGAAGGACAGCTCCAAAATAGGGGCCCCAAACTCCGGGCACGAACACCGGCTCGCGCATTAGCCCGATATGGCAATTCGACGTGCCGGCAATCATTGCCAGACGCCCCACGGTGCTCGCACTTCCAACCCCCAAGGTGCCCAAGGCACCGGCATGCGCGTCGATCAAACTGGCCGCCACTGGGGTGCCAGGTTCCAAACCCAGCTCAGACGCCGCTTGTGGGTGAAGACCGCCTGCCTTTTGACCCGGCGACAGAAACTGGGCTCCGATCTTTTTGTGACCATCGCCCGTTAGTTCCGACAACCCGATATCGGTCAGGAACGTGTCATCCCATCCTTCGCCACCAAGTCCGTTTTGCGCAAGATAGGTCCACTTGCAGACCATTGAGCACAGCGACCGTGACATAGCACCAGTGGCCCGGTGCACCAACCAATCTGGCAAGTCCCAGAAGCTTTCAGCGTGAGAGAACGTGTCTGGCATATTATGCTTGAGCCAACGCAATTTCGGCACTTGCATTTCGGGCGATATCCGACCCCCAACATGCTTAAGCGGCGCGCCACCAATTGCGTTAATGGCATTTGCATCCGACACGGCACGGTGATCCATCCAGACGATGACATCTTGTGAAGGGTCCGCATTTGGATCGATTGAAAGAGGTGCATCACCCTGCCCCACAACAACCAAAGAACAGGTAGCGTCAAAACCGACACCAGCAATTCGGTCAGCATCAATGCCAGCGTCCGACACAGCACGCCGGACCGCCTTGATCACAGCACCCCATATATCCGCACTGCTTTGCTGCACAAAGTCGGTCTGTGGTCGCCACGTTTGAATCGCCTGCTGTGCGCTCCCCAAGAGAAGCCCGGACGCATCAAAAACCCCTGCACGCGCACTTCCTGTGCCAACATCTATGCCAAGATATGCGGTCATTGCCCGCCCTCTAGAGCTGTGTAGGTCTTGCGCAATTCCGCTTTCAGCACCTTGCCCATCACGTTGCGCGGTAGCTGTGTGTTGAGAAAAATTTTGCGGGGAACCTTGTAGCGGGCCAGTGATTTGGCGGTGTCGTGGAGGATCGCTTTGGGGTCCACTGTCGTGTCCCGACGCGGAACAATCACTGCCACGACAGTCTCGCCCATATCCTTGTGAGGAATGCCAAACACGGCGCTTTCAGCCACTTGCGGATGTCCATCTAACACAGTTTCAACTTCCTTGGGGTAAATGTTGTAGCCCCCTGAAATGATGAGATCCTTGTTGCGCCCAACGATCTGCAAATACCCATCTGCGTCCAAACAGCCCAAATCTCCGGTCAGAAAAAATCCGTCATCGCTAAATTCATCGCGCGTCTTTTCCGGATCTTTCCAATATCCCGCAAAAACATTCGCCCCCTTCACTTCGATGCCACCAATGTGGTTCGGCTTTGGTGGTCCGTCTTTGGGCGCGCCTGAAAGGCGAACCTCGATTCCCGGTAAGGGGACCCCAACAGTGCCGGGCTTTCGATCACCATCGTAAGGGTTGGATGCGATCATATTGGTTTCCGTCATGCCATAGCGTTCCAGTATTTGATGGCCGGTACGGCTTTCGAACCGCGCGAACGTGTCGTTGGACAGGGGCGCACTGCCAGAGATGAACAATCGCATATGCGCCACAAGAGGCCGCTGTAGCAGCGGATTGTCCAACAGGCGGGAGTAGAACGTAGGCACTCCCATCATGCAGGTTGCATCAGGCAGGCTTTGGATCATCTGCTCGGTATCAAAGCGCGGCAGAAATATCATTGCGCTGCCCGAAACAACTGTAACGTTCGTCGCCACAAACAATCCATGCGTGTGAAAAATTGGCAAAGCATGCAGCAAAACATCATCGGCACCAAATGCCCAAAGCCGCGCAAGCGCACGCGCATTCGACAAAAGATTGCCCCCGGTCAGCATTGCGCCCTTTGATCGACCCGTTGTGCCCGAAGTATAGAGGATTGCAGCAATGTCATCTTTGTCACGCACAGCGACTTGCGGCGGCACCACCTGATTGTGCAACGAAAGGCAAAATTCACCTGACACGTCGTCGATAGCCTCAAGCCTGATCGACAGCTGGTCGGCTAAGGGCTGCAAGTTTGCACGATCGACGGTGTTGCAAATCAACATTTTTGCGCCGCTATGAGACAGGAAATAGTCCAACTCTGACGCGGTATATCCGGTATTGAGCGGGACATAGACGATGCCCGAACGTAAACACGCCGCATAGAGCGCCAGACCGTCTGGCGATTTTGCCACTTGGGCTGCCAGCAGATCCCCGGCAACCAGACCCGCATCGCCCAGCACAGCAGCAAAACGCGCCGCCTTGTCGAGAAAAGCAGCATAGGTCACATCTGTGCCATCCAGCAGCTTCAGAAAGGTGTCCTGATTGCTTTCATGCTCTCCGAAGAGTCCGTCAAAAAGGTAGTTCGCCATTGTGCGGTTCGTCCTAGATTATTTGTTACTGATGAGTGCGCGAACCGTTCTCGACGCTTTTACTGTTCGCGATTTCGCATAGTCTTCCAGGTTCCGCCCAACGGCTTCGAGATCATAGCGGTAGTTGACCATCACGCCCCGAGACCGATCCATTCCATTTGTGGACGGATCAGCCCCTGCGCACAGCCGGTACACTTCCGCCCCATTGCTCAGATGGAACCGCGCCACGGGATCAATCGGTGTCCCATCCTTGCGTTTTTCAGCGATCAAATACTGCGCAGCCAGCGCAGGCAGAGCGTCATCCCCCACCCCCATTTGATTGCTGTCCTGAAGCCATCGAACAAACCCCGGGATCGGGGATATGGTCACGAAAGTCTTGAGCTGCTTCATGTCGCGCGAAAGGTCTGAAGCCACTTGTTTGATCAACGAATTGCCGAACGAAATGCCTGCCAGACCATCCTGACAGTTCGAAATCGAATAGAAGACGGCGGTGGTAGACAGCTCGCTCATGACAGGGTCGCGGTCTTTGGACAGAAGGTCGGTGATGGAAACAGGCACCTCTCGGGTCAAAGCAATCTCGACAAAAATTAGCGGATCGTCCGGCATCGAGGGATGAAAGAAGGCGTAGCAGCGCCGGTCCGGTGGTTCGAGCCGCAGACGCAAATCGCTCCAGCTGCCAATTTCGTGCACAGCTTCGTAAGCGATAATTTTTTCAAGAATATGCGCCGGACTTTGCCAATTGATCGGCCGCAAGACAAGAAAGCCACGGTTGAACCACGAGCTGAGAAGATGCCGAAAATCAACATCAATCGCCATCAACTCTGGATGGGTTTTGCCAAGTGCCCGCAGCGCGACACGCATCTTTACAATTGCGGCTGTTGCACCAGGGTATTGATTAAGCCTGCGAATGAACTCCTGGCGCGGTGGTTCGGCTACCGCCGCAAAAGTTTGATAGGTGGCCATGCCCGGTTTCGCCTCTAGCGCGTCCAATGCGGTGCGTACGGCGCCGGGGTCGATATCAAGCTCGTTGAGAAGGCTCTGGAAGAATGTCAGCTGTTCATCAGGACCGAATGCGCTGAATTTTTCCAGAATTGCGCCGGCTATGGACATACCTGACAATTCGCCGTGGATGCCCATCAATTCAGAGACGAGGACTGGCATCTCTTTTTGTGAGTCGTCGATCGCAACGTCACCGGCAGTTCTGCGGTCAAAGAAGGTCGAGAGAAGTTCAGCAAACATACTCATATCTAAACGACCCTTTTCTTGACCTCGGGAATATGGGCAGCATCGCGATGGTAACGCGTATTGACAGGCCGGGGCGGATTGCTCCGCCCCGGCCCGATGGTGTTATTGGCTCTCGATGTTCCAATAGACGGGTACTGGCGCGGTAATGATCCCACTCAGTTCAGCACTGGCCGCACGAATAAGAAACAGCGTGGCGGCAGGGACATAAGGGACATAATCCAATCCGCGCAGCTGGATCGCCTCTGCGAGTTCACGCTTTGCGTCCATGTCGGTCTCAACAGCAAAGGCCGCGCGCATTTCTTCGATTTGCGCGTCACAAGGCCAGCCAAACCATGCTTTTTCACAATTGGACCGCAAAGAGAGGTGACCCGAAGGCTCCATCGCATCTGCACCGGATGGGCCAGATAGAAACAGCGACCACCCCCCATCAGCCACTTCGGACTTGGAGGCACGGCGCGATGTCAACGTTCCCCAGTCCATCGCCTGAGGTTCGACAGTCAAGCCGATCTCGCGCATCAACTGGGCCGCGACCAAACTAAACGTATTTGTGGGCCCGCTCTCGGTGGCGTGCAATATGACGACGGGTGTCCCGTCATAATCGCTTTCGGAAATGAGCGCGCGGGCTTTGTCCATGTCAGGCTTCGGCCAACCAGCATCTGTAAAATAGGGCGACGAGCACATGTAGAAACTTGGGCAGGCCTCATAGAGCGCGGGATCACTGACATAGGCCTGCGCAAATACATTCTGATCGACCATGTATTTGATCGCTTCGCGTACTTTCGGATCATTGAAAGGCGGGACCGACAAGTTCATGCGGAAAACCATCTGCAATCCCAAGGTGTCGATCGGCATTGTGTTGATCGACGGGTCGTTTTCGACCAGTGGCAAAAAGTCCGGCGGCATCTCTTCAAAGATGTCGATTTCGCCCGCTTGCAAAGCGTTCAAAGCCGTTTGTGCATCGGCGATGTAGTGCCATTCGACGCGATCCATATTCGCGACCTTGCCACCGGCCAGACCGCTTGCTGGTTCATCGCGCGGCACGTAATTCGGGTTCTTAACATAGACAACTTTTGAACCCGGAACCCATTCGTCAAGTTTCATAATGAAGGGACCCGAACCGGTGGGATCGGTGATGCCTTCATCGGATGGTGTTAGCGCAATTTCGGCGGGCATGATGAACGGCACGTTCGAGCTGGGCTTGCCCAAGGCGTCCAGGACAAGGCCCCAAGGCTGGTTCAACACCAACTCAAAGCTGTCCTCGTCAGTTGCTTCGAGGCTGGCGGTCAATGCCATAAGCTGCTGGCCAAGGCCATCGCGTTCGCCCCACCGCTTGAGCGACGTCACAACGTCAGTCGAATCGACCGGGTCGCCATTGCTGAATGTCAGCCCGTCACGCAGATCGAATGTATAGGTCAGCGCATCATCGCTCACAGAATAGGTGTCGACCATTTGTGGCTGGATATTCAGGTCGGCATCCATCGCAAAAAGCGTGTCATAAACCATGTAGCCGTGGTTCCGGACCATGTAATCAGAGGTAATCACGGGATCGAGCTGCTTGAGATCACCAAACGGCCTGATCCGAAGTGTGCTCTCGTGTCCGTCAGCGAATAGCATCGTGCCACCCGCCAAACTTAGCGCAATTGTGGCTCCGATTAAAAATCTTTGTCTCATGTCTTCCTCCCTAGGATTGTGGTTGTTCGTCTTGTGGTCAGATTGTTTCGGCGTAATGACAGGCAACGGATTGGCCCGAGCCAGTGTGGCGCAGTTGCGGTCGTTCAATCCCGCAGAGTTCGGTCGCGTGCGGGCAGCGCGTGCGAAAACGACAGCCGCTTGGAATAGCAAAAGGGCTGGGCACTTCGCCGGTCAGGCCACTGGCAGTGCTGCGTTTGCTGGGGTGCGTGGCGGGGATCGAGGCGAGCAAGGCGCGTGTATAGGGGTGTGCCGGTGCGTTAAAAACCTGGTCTGCTGTGCCGGTTTCAACCACTGCACCCAAATACATAACGGCCACATCGTCCGCCAAATACCGCACAACAGATAAGTCGTGCGAAATGAACAAAAACGCGACCTGTGTTTTGCTCTGCACCTCATTCAATAGGTTCAGGATCTGCGAACGAATTGACACATCCAGCGCCGCAACAGCTTCGTCCGCGACGATGACCTTGGGTGCTGGTGCGAGAGCACGGGCGATCCCAAGGCGCTGGCGCTGGCCCCCGGACATTTCGCGGGGCCGCCGATCCATAAAGGTGCGCGGCAGGCCCACCTGATCAAACAGCGTGCTGATCCGCTTTGTCCGCGCGGCACCTGTCGCCAAGCCCAGGCAGTCCAGTGGTTCGCCGACGATCTGGCTGCCCGTCATACGCGGATTGAGGCAGGCAAAGGGATCTTGAAACACCATTTGGATCTTTTGCCGCCCGGCACGCAGCGCAACCTTGTCACGGCTGTCGACCTTGGCACCATCAAGAATGACCTCGCCCGCCGTTGGGCCCGTCAGTTGCATTGCAAGCCGGCCAATTGTCGTTTTGCCACAACCGGATTCGCCCACCAGACAGAATGTCCGGCCCGGCAGGAGGTTCAGGGTTACGTCATCTACGGCAACAACCTCTTGTTTCTTCCCCAACCCAAACGGACCCGAAGTAGAGGCATAGACCTTGCGCAAATTGTTGAGTTGAAGAACAGATGTCATGTATCGGCCCGCCCTTCTTGCGCGCGCCAGCACGCTGCATGGTGCGAATGGCCAACTTGATGAAGGGGCTGAGGTTCCGCACATTTTTCAATAGAGACGGTGCAACGGCTTCGAAACGGGCACCCGACACGGCCTGCCGATGGCAAAGGGACGGAGCCCGGTATTTCAGTCAACCTTGGTGGTCTTTCCAGCGCCAAAAGCTGCTGTACCGAACCCAGCAAACCTTTGGTGTAAGGGTGTGTCGCCCGATCAAAAATATCCAACACAGGTGCGGCCTCGATCTGTTGACCGGCATATAGCACCAGCACCTTGTCGGCAGTTTCTGCGACGACGCCCAAATCATGGGTAATCATCAAAAGCGCCGTGCCCATTTCGTCGCGCAACTCTGTCATGAGCTTTAGGATTTGCGCTTGAATTGTCACATCCAGCGCAGTCGTTGGTTCATCTGCGATCAAAACGGCGGGGTCCAATGCAAGCGCCATCGCAATCATCGCACGCTGGCGCATGCCACCTGACAATTCATGCGGATAGCCTGCTGCGCGCCGCCGCGCATCGGGTATCTGAACCAGATCCAGCAGCCTTATCGCATCACGTTGGGCAGCAGCCTTCGAACAGCCGCGATGCTCAACAATTACTTCCGAAATCTGTCTCCCGATCTTCATGACCGGGTTCAACGAGGTCATCGGTTCCTGAAAGATCATCGCAATCCGGTCGCCGCGCAGTCCACGCAGGGCGCTGGGGGACATTTGGATAAGATCCTGGCCTTCGAACAGAATGCGCCCTGAAGTGACTTTCATCGCAGGACTTAGCAGCCCCATAATCGACAACGCCGTAACGCTTTTGCCACAACCCGATTCCCCCACAATGCACAGGGTTTCACCCGCTGAGATCTCGAACGAGAGGTTTTCGACAAGCGGAATTTGAACCGCTCCAAGGGATAATGAGATTGTAAGATCTTCTACTTTGAGCATTGCGGATGTCATTGCAGATCCCCCACTTTACCCGCGGCGGGTGATAAGTTTGGGTCCAAAAGATCGCGCAAGGCGTCTCCCAACGTATTAACGGCAAGAATAACCAGCCCCAGACAGATGGCCGGAAACATCAAGATCCATGGCGCGAGTTGCAGGAACTGCCTTCCCTCAGACATCATGTTGCCCCAGCTCGGCACATCAGGCGGCGTGCCAGCCCCCAGAAATGACAGGATCGCTTCCAGGATCATCGCAGAGGCCAACACATAGGTCGCCTGCACAAGGATTGGTCCGGCCGCTGCCGGCAGAATATGATGGCGCAGTATCCAAGGTACGCTGGCGCCACAGGTCACCGCCGCCTCGACAAAGGTCTGCGCGCGCATGACCAGTACATTCGCCCGCACCATTCTTGCCATACGGGGGATTTCCGGCAAGCTGATTGCAATAACCAGAACCAGCGGCGACGCGCCAATCATTGCGACAAGGGCGATAGCCAACAACACTGCTGGAATGGCCATCACCGCATCCATGATACGCATGATCACACTGTCCAGCCGTGAGAAATACCCTGCGCAAATGCCGATTGCGACACCGACAATTGTGGTGACAAGCGCAACCATCAAGCCAACCAATAGCGAAACGCGTGCGCCCCAGATCACCCGTGCAAAAACCGAACGCCCAATTTGATCCGTCCCGAACCAATCTTCACTTGAGGGCGGCTTGAGCCGCTTTATCGGATTGATATGCGCAGGATCTGTCGTCAAAACTGGCGCAAACAATGCAAGCAAAACGGCAATGAAGATAATTGCCAGACTGACGGCAAGCACCGGCCGCTGCTTGAACGCATCGATACGCGCGATGCCCCGCTTTTGGCGCGGCGTGAATTCAGGGGATGATGTGATATTGGTCATTTTGCGCGCACCTCAATACTTGATGCGCGGGTCGAGCGCTGCGTAGGCCAGATCAACCGCGAGATTGACCAGCACATAAACAATGGAAAATAGAAGGATCAATGTTTGTACGACGGGATAGTCCCGGCGCAGGATCGAGTCCGCAGCCAGTCGCCCCAAACCAGGAATGTTGAAAACAGTTTCCGTCACGACCACTCCCCCGAGAAGCGCCGCGAACCCAATTCCGATAATTGTGATGATCGGAACACCTGCATTGCGCAACACATGCCGCAAGGCGATCTTCCAAACAGCCAACCCCTTCGCATGGGCAGTGCGCACATAGTCTTCGCCCAAAACTTCGAGCGTTGATGCATGGGTAACCCGTGCAATCAGCGCGATGTAAAGTGTGGACAGTGAGAGCGCTGGCAATGTCAACGCAACCAAGGCGCCTGAAATTCCACCCGACAAGCCGGGATAGCCTTGCACCGGAAACCACCCCAGCCTTATGGCAAATACGTAAACAAGCCCGAAAGCGACCACAAAGACCGGCACCGAAAACCCGATAACCGCGCCTGCCATAGTGAACCGCGCAAGATATCCCCGGGGCCACCACGCAGACGCCAATCCCAGCGGAACACCAACCAAAACCGCAATCGAAATGGCCATCAGGGACAACAAAAGCGTCGGCTCGATTCTTTGAGCGATCAATTGAGACACCGGCAAGCCGGAAAATAGTGAATTCCCAAAGTCTCCGACAAGCATGTCACCAACCCAACCGACAAGACGTTGGTAAGCGGGGCGGTCAAGATTCAGCGCCTGACGCACGGCCTCAACTTGTTCTGGTGAGGCCAAATCACCCGCAATAATCAAAGCAGGGTCGCCCGGCGTCAGCTCGAGCAACAAAAAGACAAAAATCGCCACACCCGCGAGAACCGGAATTGCGCTGAGCAGGCGACTGAACACGTATCCTATCACTTTAACCCCCCAGGGTGACCTCGTGTTTCGTCGTCACAAGTCCGATCCGGTAACGAATCTGCTAGGAAAACGATTTCCTTAATATTACTATTGAGAATGACATTGTCTTGCAAACCATTTTTTAATTTATTTTTACCAGATACTTATGTCTTGCCTGAATCTGCATTTCACGATAACCGTGTTAAGAAATAGATTTCTTTATCATGTGGGATGGCGGCAGATGGCAAGTGGCGGCGCGCCGACAATCAAGGAGGTGGCCAAGCTTGCCGACGTTTCGGTAGGCACGGTATCCAAAGTGCTGAACGGCACGGGCAGCATCAGCGCAGTTGTGCGCAAACGGGTTGAAGACGCCGCCCAAAGCCTTGGGTATGCGCCCCATCCAAGCGCCCGTAGCCTGCGCAGTGGAGACACAAAGATGCTGGGGCTGCTGGTTGCAGACTTATCCAATCCGTTCTTTCTGCAACTGGTAGAAGCCATTGAGCAGCGTGCAAGCGCCAAGGGTTATTCTGTCCTTTTGTACAACAGCAACGAAGAACCACTGCGTGAAAAGCGCAACCTTCAGGCCTTGGCCGCACAACGTGTCGACGGTGTGTTTGTCATCCCTACTTTCGACCCTTGGCCCGGGCGCGTCGTTGCGTTTTCGGCTTTGCCTTGTCCGATTGTGCAACTGGACCGTATCCTTGAAGGCTTTGACGCGCCTTCTGTCGCAATTGACAATCGGATGGCGGGTCGGTTGGCAGCGCAGCACTTCATCGACCTTGGACATCGTCGAATTGCGGCCCTCACCGGCTCAACAGAATATCAAATTGCCCGTCACCGTGTCGAGGGATTACGCACAACGATGGCCGCAAATGGGTTGTCTTTCGACGAAACTCTGCTGGTGCAAAAACTGCATACTATTGACGATGCGGCGGCGGCGACTTTTGATGTCATGGGCCGTAAGAACCCGCCCACCGCGATCTTTTCAGGGAACAATCACCTAACGCTTGGCCTGCTCAAAGGGTTGAGCGAACTCGAACTGAGCATGCCTGACGACGTATCGATCGCAGTAATTGATGAATTGCCGTGGGCGGGGATGCTTGCCGGGGGCATCACAACAGTTGTTCAGCCCTGCGGTGCACTTGCCGATGCCGCCTTGGCAAGTATTCTGGGTGACATTGCCGGGTCCAAGGTTGGCGAACCCCGCACAAGCGGTGCAACAATTCTGCAACCCGATCTCAAGGTGCGCAGATCAACCGGCCCTGTCGGAAACCGCTAAGATGACAATCATCAATGATCTCGACGATGGGCTGATCCGCTCGGAAACCTCCGCCCACCAGACCATTCTTGACATACGCAACGGGCATAAATCGCCCCTGGATGTCATTGATGCCTCAATTTCCCGCATTGAAGCTGTTGAGCCTTTCCTGAATGCCTTCACCTGCACAGGGTTCGAGCAAGCGCGTGAGCGCGCAAGCTACATTCAGGACAATGCGGCCAGAACAGGCCGTTGGCCTATGCTTTGTGGATTACCACTCGGCGTAAAAGACAACGCCGACGCTCAGGGATTGCCGACCAGCGGCGGTAGCGCCCTGGTCGCTCGTGGCCCAGCAAGTGCTTCAGATCCCGTTATCTCGGCCTTGGAACAGAACGGCGCCATCGCGATAGGGAAAACAAATCTGTCCGAACTTGGCGGCGCCAATACGACCAATGCCCTATTTGGCCCAACGCTCAATCCACATGATACACGTTTGACCGCTGGCGGGTCTTCGGGTGGCACAGCAGCGGCGCTCGCGTCGGGCGAAATCATGTTGGGTCACGGCAACGATGTCGCTGGAAGCCTGCGAACACCTGCCGCATTCTGCGGCGTGGCTGGGCTGCGTCCGACGCCCGGTATCGTCCCTCGCAGATCTCAGGGCGACCCCTTCGATACGATCTTCGTCGAAGGTCCGATGGCGCGTGACATAGACGACCTCGCGTTAGTATTTGATGCCATGATGACTGACCAACATGCCGATATGTTGTGTGCTGGCAGCAGCGTAAAATATACAACCGCCGTCAAATCACCGACCCGCCCAACCCGCATTGGCTTTTCCACCGATTTAGGGTTTTTGCCGGTCGATGCTTCGGTCCGGCGTGCATTTCAGAACATCGTTGAGAAGTTATCAAGTGCCGGCCTGGCGCTGGAGGAGGCCACACCGGACCTCGCCCCGCTTGCACCACATATCGCAACATTGCGTGGCCAATCCTATGCAACGAATTGGTCCGCGCACTGGCCCGATCGTCAATCCGAATTCACCCCCGATGTGCGGCAAGACATAATCTGTGGACGTGACGCGTCAGGCGAGAGTATTGCATTGGCACAGCGTGAACGCATAAACGCCTATCATCGCACCCAAGCGTTCTTTCAAAGCTACGATCATTTTCTTTGCCCAACCACTCAAGTTGCGCCATTTCATCATAGTATCCTTTGGCCAAAAGTTATTGATGACGTTGATTGCACCCACTATATTGACTGGATCGCGATCACCTACATTTGGTCTCTACTCGGCAGCGCGGTACTGGCCCTGCCTGCCGGTTACGATGAAAATCATATGCCATTTTCCATCCAGCTTATCTCCCGGCCAAGAGGTGAAGCCGAGTTGTTCAGATCAGGCGCATGGATCTCACAGGCGCTTGCGTGATGTGGATGCCCCACCGGGCTTTGATGGTGTGGATGGGACTGTTGCATTAACCTGCTTTAGCGGCAATTTTTATGCTTTTGAGGTTTGCCATGCCGCGCAAATTCCCGGTTAAATATCACCGCTTTCCAAAGGATGTCATTCTGTGCGCGGTGCGTTGGTATCTGAGGTGTCCATTGTCCTATCAGGATGTCGTCGATCTGCTAGCCGAACGCGATGTCGCGGTTGACCGCTCGACTGTGTACTGATGGGTGCAATAGTTCGGCCCGGAACTGACCAAGCGCACGGAAAAGCATCTCCGGCGGGGCAGCGTCGATTGGCACGTGGACGAGACCTACATCTGTGTCTCTGTGCGCCGTAATCCATTTGTTCAGCGTCGACATCCCGAAGCCAAGATCATCCGCCACCTGCTTGCGCGTTAGCCCACTGGTGAGCGCGATCGCACTGCATCTTGGCGGAATTCGTCCGTCCGTTTCAATCCCATAGATAGTCTCCTTTGGTGCAATAAATGCTATCA
>CANMPL010000016.1 GCA_947499715.1 uncultured Paracoccaceae bacterium | reverse complement strand
TCATAAGCAGATTTTGACACCTGCACTATGGCGCATTGCGACGCCGGTTGAAGCAGGAGCCATCCACCCCATCAGCTATCGGCTCTGCTTCCTGTCACTCTAACTCGCTTATCTTCCGTGAAAGTGGTTCAATCGTTCAACAATAGCCCATTTTTGCCCAGTGTAGGTTGCCTATGATTAAGAAACCTCGGCCCGCAATTGAAAGACTGTTGAGAGGTGTTTCGACGGATCATGTTGAAACCGTTCGAGATGCGTGGCGAGACATTTTGCAGGGCGGCGCAACCTCGATCAGACAAGTCGAAGACAAGCTAGCGTCAACAGCATGGGCCGAGAACCCTCGCGGACCTTTGGCCAAATATTTTGGTGTTTTGCTTGCCATACTTGACGAACTGGACTCATCGGCTTTCGAGAAGGAAATTAAGAGGCTTCAAAAGTGCAACTTGCATCCGATGCATATCAAGACGCTCGATATTCTTTCGCAGCGCATCTTTGATGATCCGGCAACATATGTTGGCGACAGGGTTCCTGTATTTGTTGCACCTGACATAGCGGATCGCTCGGTGGTCATAAGAAATGTCGAAACCTGGAGCACGACAAAACACCTGTCGCTGGATAACGTGACACGCATAGATGTTGTAGCCCGCCAACCCGGACTTGATTATCTCGGCAAGTACAATTTGTTCTTCTCCGGCATCATCCTGACATGGCCTTCTAGCACGCCCAAGGGTATCGAGCTTTGGTGGTATCGTTTCGATGCGGAGTTTACCTTCTATCATGAGGTTGGACATCACGTATCCGGTCACATTGAGGGTGGTCAGGTTGCTGAACAAGAAAAGGAAGCCGATGAATACGCTCGGCTAATGATGCGAGATTCGCGGCCAGTCATGATGTTGATCGGCAGGATGCTTCTTTGGCCGCTTAGGCCTCTGCTTAAGAGAGTTATCGCATCGTCTGATCGCGCCAGAGTTGATGCTACCTAGTCAATCGCAGCGAATTGGCGCTTCGTCCCGCCTTGCGAAAGTGCGTCAACCAAACCGATTGTTCTTAGGGAACCCGTAAGGTGGCCGTTTGCCGACGCCGGCGCGGGCGCCTTTCCATTCGGTCAGGTCAGGTTCGGTGCGGGTTTTGTCGCCGCCCATGGGCCAGGACAGGCCGTCTGACCAGTTAAAGGTGGTGATGTCGGACAAGCCGCCGTCGAGTTCCAGCGTGCCCTGACGTCCGCGGGCGGATTTGTATTTTTGCAGGCGCACGCCTTTGCCGCGGCCAAGTTCGGGCAGTTCATCAAGGGCGAAGACGAGGAATTTGGCGTTCTCGGACACCACCGCCACATGGTCGCCGGTCACACGGCGGACGACTTTGGCGACGGTGTCCTTGACGTTGAGCACCTGTTTGCCGGTGCGGGTTTGGGCGATAACGTCGGCCTCTGGCACGACAAAGCCGTTGCCTTCGGCGCTGGCCACAAGCAGCTTGGCCGTCGGGTCGTGCTTGAAGATGTCGACGATGCCCGCGTCATTGGGCAGATCGACCATCAGGCGCAAAGGCTCTCCCATGCCGCGCCCGCCGGGCAGGTTGGCTGCCGAGACGGTGTAGAACCGCCCGTTTGTGCCAAAGACCAACAGCCGGTCGGTCGTTTCGGCGTGGAAGATATGGCCGGGGCCGTCGCCGTCTTTGAATTTCAGCTCGCGGGTCAGGTCGATGTGGCCGGTCATCGCGCGGATCCAGCCCATTTTGGACAGGACCACGGTGATTGGTTCCTTGTCGATCATCGCCTCGAGCGGGACATCGGGGATTTCGGTGGCGTCGGCAAAGGTGGTGCGGCGCTTGCCCTCTGGCGTGGAATTTCCGAACTGCTTGCGGGTTTCGCGCAGTTGTTCGGCGATCTTGGCCCATTGCAGGTCTTCGCTGTCGAGCAAGTCTTCGAGTTCGGCGCGTTCCAGCATCAGCGCATCACGCTCTGCCAGCAGTTCGATTTCTTCCAGTTTGCGCAAGCTGCGCAGGCGCATGTTCAGGATTGCCTCTGCCTGCACTTCAGACAGCGAGACCTCTGGATCGGCACCGGGGATGATCGGGCTGACATAGTCCTTTTCATCCGTGGCGCGGGACTTGGGTGCGGCCCAATCTTCGACCATCAGCGCCTGTTTGGGGTCATCGTCATAGCGGATGATGTCGATCACGCGGTCGAGGTTGAGAAAGGCGATGATAAAGCCTTCGAGCACCTCGAGCCGGTGGTCGATCTTGTCCATCCGGTGCTGACTGCGGCGGATCAAGACCGCGCGGCGGTGGTCAAGGAAGGCGCGCAAGAGTTCCTTGATCCCGCAGACGCGCGGTTCCAGCCCGTCGATCAGCACGTTCATGTTCAGGCTGAACCGGGTTTCCAAGTCGCTGTTGCGGAACAACATCCCCATCATCATGTCGGGATCGACGGTCTTGGCGCGCGGTTCAAGGACGATGCGGATGTCGTCAGCGGATTCGTCGCGGACGTCGGCGAGCAATGGGACCTTTTTGGTCTGGATCACCTCTGCCAGCTTTTCGATCAACTTGGACTTCTGGACCTGATAAGGGATCTCTGTGACGACGATTTGCCATGTGCCGCGGCCCAGATCCTCGACTTCATAACGCGCACGGGTGCGGATGGAGCCGCGCCCGGTGCGGTAGGCCTCGGCGATGTTTTCGCGGGTTTCAACGATCACGCCGCCGGTGGGGAAATCGGGGCCGGGGATGTATTCCAGCAGGGTGTCGTCGCGGGCGTTGGGCGCTTTGATCAGGTGCAGGCAGGCGTCGATCAGCTCGTGCAGGTTATGCGGCGGGATGTTGGTGGCCATGCCGACCGCGATGCCTGATGACCCGTTGGCCAGCAGGTTGGGGAAGGCGGCGGGAAAGACGGAAGGTTCTTCCAGCGTGCCGTCATAATTGGGACGGTAGTCGACCGCGTTTTCAGTGAGGCCTTCCATCAGGGCCTCTGCCGCGGCGGTCATCCGTGCCTCTGTGTAGCGCGCGGCGGCGGGGTTATCGCCGTCGATGTTGCCAAAGTTGCCCTGCCCATCGACGAGCGGGTAGCGGACGTTGAAATCCTGCGCGAGGCGCGCCATCGCGTCGTAAATCGCGGCATCACCATGCGGGTGATAGTTACCCATCACATCGCCAGAGATCTTGGCAGACTTGCGGAAACCGCCCGAAGAGGCGAGCCGCAGTTCACGCATTGCATACAATATGCGGCGATGAACGGGTTTTAGCCCGTCGCGGGCATCAGGCAGCGCACGATTCATGATCGTGGATAGCGCATAGGTCAGATACCGCTCACCGATGGCTCGGCGCAGCGGTTCTACCATATCCAGTGGGGTGTCACCTGTTTCGTCGCTCATTGTGTTGGGTCTAGCCGAGGGGCCGGGGGCCGTAAAGACAACATGACGCAGCGTGTTCGGTTTTTCCCCTCTTACGGGGCGGGGAATTTCGCTAAGAGACTGTTGTGGGGACGTAAGTATCGATTCTTTGGGGGCTGCCGTGAGCAAGTTTATCGTCGGAACTTTTCTGATTTTGGGTTGGACATTTTATGAGATGTCCGGCGGCGCGGACTTTGTGCCAGAAGAACGGATCGTGGCCGAAGCCGAAGTTGTGGCCGAAGAACCGGTGGTGGAAACAGCGCAGGTGACCCGGTCTGTCACCACGCCATTGGTCAGCCTTGCGCTGCCAGTGACGCAGCCCGTCGAAATTACGCCCACCGACGATACAGCCCAGATCATTCAGGCCAGCGTTGAGACGGTTGTCGAGACCGTCGAAACGGCAGAGCTGACAGAGACGGTTGCAGCACCAGCCGCACCCGAACCGGTTGCCGCGCCCGAAATCGATCTGCGTTATGTGGCAGGTAGCCGGGTGAACATGCGCACCGGACCCGGCACAAACTTTGGCGTCATCGAAACCCTGCCCGGCGGCACAGAAGCCGAAATCCTGTCGGTTGATGCCAATGGATGGGCGAATATCCGCATTACCAACACCGGGGTTGAGGGCTGGATGGCCGAACGGCTGCTGACAGACGGCTAGGCCCTTGCGCGGGCTGAAAAGGCGCGGCAAAGCTGCGCCATGACACAGAAAACCTTACTGATTACGGGCTGTTCATCTGGCATCGGCTACGATGCGGCCCATGGCATGCGCGCCGCCGGCTGGCGCGTTTTTGCGTCCTGCCGCAAGGCCACTGACTGCGGGCGGCTGATGTCCGAAGTCTTTGACAGCCCGCTGATAGATTATGACGACAGCGAGAGCATCTATAGTGGGCTGGCCGATGTGCTGGAGGCCACGGGCGGCACGCTGGACGCGGTTTTCAACAACGGCGCTTATGCCCTGCCCGGCTTTGTCGAGGATGTGCCGCGGGGTGCGTTGCGTGATTTGTTCGAGACCAATCTATTCGGCGTGCACGAGCTGACCCGCGCGGTGCTGCCGGTGATGCGCAATCAGGGACATGGGCGGATCGTCAATTGCAGTTCTGTGCTGGGCTTTGTCGGCGGACGCTGGAAAGGGGCCTATGCCGCCAGCAAATACGCGCTGGAAGGGCTGACAGATTGTTTGCGGCTGGAACTGCGCGGCAGTGGGATTGATGCCATTCTGATTGAACCGGGTCCAATCACATCGGATTTCCGCAAGAACTCTGCCAAGATATTTGCGCAAGAGATCGACTGGCGCGGATCGTCCCGCGCGGACGAATATGGCGCATTAATTGAACGGTTTGCCGCCAAGGATGGGCCGGACAAATTTGAAATGCCCGCCAGTGCGGTCACCAAAAAGCTGCGGCACGCGGTCGAGGCCAAACGCCCAAAGCCGCGTTATTATGTCACCAAGCCCACATATTTTGCAGGCATTTTGCGGCGAATTCTGTCCACGCGGATGCTGGATGCAGTTTTGGCGCGCGGCTAACCCTTTCCTTTGCCGCCTGCCCTGCTACATCGGGGCAAACAGAAGGGAACGACAATGGCCAATGATCCGCTTTTCATTCTGGTGATTATCGCCTGCCTGATCGTGCTGGGGATCCTGATTATGGGTGTCGGGTCATTTGGCAAAGGTGGTGATTTTAACCGCAAGAATGCCAATAAATTCATGCGCTGGCGGATCATCGCGCAGTTCATTGCGGTCTGTCTGATCCTGCTGTTTGTCTGGATCCGTGGAGGGAATTGACATGGTTGTGCTGAACAAAATCTACACCAAGACCGGGGACGCAGGTGAAACCGCGCTTGGCAATGGCAGCCGTGTGGCAAAGCATTCCACGCGCGTGACATCATACGGCACGGTTGACGAATTGAATGCGACCGTGGGGCTGGCGCGGCTGCACGCGGGCGCAGAAGCGGACGCGCAACTGGCCATGATCCAGAACGATCTGTTTGATCTGGGCGCAGATCTTTGCCGCCCGGATATGGAAAAGGACGCGGACGAAGAATACCCCGTCCTGCGGATGACGGATGCGCAGGTGGCACGGCTTGAGGCTGAACTGGATGCAATGACCCAGTCGGTCGAGCCGTTGCGGTCTTTCATCTTGCCCGGCGGATCGGCATTGGCTGCGCATTTGCACCTGTGTCGCACTGTGGCGCGCCGCGCGGAACGGCTTTGCGTTGAACTTGCGACGATGGAATCAGTGAACCCGGCGGCGGTGAAATACCTTAATCGGTTGTCGGACTGGTTTTTTCAGGCCGCGCGGATTGCCAATGATGATGGCCGCGACGATGTCCTCTGGGTGCCGGGCGCAAACCGCTAAGGGTTCGATTTTTCAACGAAAAATCGGTGCCTCCGGCGGGGATATTTACAGCCAAAAGAAGATGACCCAGGGTCAAAAGTTGACGTGTGCGTCACGAACGTGGCGTCGATAGGCCGTGTCGCGTCGATTTTGCACTGTTGTTGCCGCGATGAGGTTGCTATCTGACGCGTAAGATTATTGCGCCATACATATGGGAGAGATGCGCCGATGAAGGTCCTGGTACCCGTCAAACGCGTGATTGACTACAACGTGAAAGTCCGCGTCAAAGCGGACGGCAGCGGTGTCGATCTTGCGAACGTCAAAATGTCGATGAACCCTTTTGATGAAATTGCTGTCGAAGAAGCCATTCGCCTGCGCGAAGCGGGCAAGGCTGATGAAGTCATCGCCGTTTCGATTGGTGTCAAGCAAAGCCAGGAGACGCTGCGCACGGCGCTGGCCATGGGTGCGGATCGTGCGATCCTGGTGGTTGCGGCCGATGACGTGCACAACGATATTGAGCCGCTGGCCGTCGCCAAAGTGCTGAAAGCCATCGTCGATGAAGAGGCCCCCGGTCTTGTTCTGTGTGGCAAGCAGGCGATCGACAACGATATGAACGCCACCGGTCAGATGCTGTCTGCCCTGCTGGGCTGGTCACAGGCGACCTTTGCATCCGAGCTTGATGTCGACGGCGACAGCGCCATTGTCACTCGCGAGGTCGACGGCGGATTGCAGACCATCAAGGTCAAGATGCCGACAATCGTGACGGTCGATTTGCGCCTGAACGAGCCGCGTTACGCGTCTTTGCCCAACATCATGAAAGCCAAGAAAAAGCCGCTGGATGAGAAGACACCGGCCGATTACGGCGTTGATGTTGCACCCCGGCTGACCATTGTGAAGACAACAGAGCCCGAGGCCCGCAGCGCGGGTATCATCGTGGGTTCGGTTGATGAACTGGTCGAGAAACTTAAAGAAGCGGGGGCTGTGTAATGGCTGTTCTTCTGATTGCAGACGTCAATGCGGGCGAATTGTCCGTGGATGCCACTGCCAAGGCGGTCGCGGCTGCGGGCGCATTGGGCGACGTGACCGTGTTGTGCGTTGGTGCCAATTCCAGGGGGGCCGCTGATGAGGCGGCCAAGATCGACGGCGTGGCATCGGTGCTTTGTGCCGAGGATGCGGTGTTGGGTCACCAGATGGCAGAACCTGCCGCCGATCTGATCGTGTCGCTGGCGGGGGATTATTCCCACATCGCCGCACCGGGCACGACCGATGCGAAAAACATCATGCCCCGGGTCGCGGCATTGCTTGATGCGCAGGTCATCAGCGAAGTGACCGCGATTGTGGATGGCGATACATTCGAGCGCCCGATCTACGCAGGCAACGCGATCCAAACGGTGAAATCCGGCGATGCGACCAAAGTTCTGACCATCCGCACGGCAGGCTTTGACGCCGCTGGCATGGGTGGGTCCGCTGCGGTTGAAATGATCGGCGCACCGGCTGATCCTGGATTGTCGTCCTGGGTCGAAGACAAGGTTGCGGCGAGCGACCGGCCAGAGCTGACCTCTGCCGGGGTTGTGGTATCGGGCGGTCGTGGTGTCGGGTCAGAGGATGACTTTGCCCTGATCGAAAAGCTGGCGGACAAGCTGAACGCGGCTGTTGGCGCATCGCGCGCGGCGGTTGATTCCGGCTATGCGCCAAACGATTGGCAGGTGGGTCAGACCGGTAAGGTTGTGGCGCCAGATCTTTACGTCGCTGTTGGCATTTCGGGTGCGATTCAGCACCTAGCCGGCATGAAAGACAGCAAGATCATCGTCGCGATCAACAAAGACGAAGAAGCACCGATTTTTCAGGTCGCTGACTTCGGTCTGGTCGCTGACCTGTTCACAGCCGTGCCAGAGTTGACCGAAAAGCTGTAAGCGACGACGGGCCATTGTGCCCGCCGCCCGCTTCAATCCAAAAGCCCGCCCATTTGTGGCGGGCTTTTGCGTCTAGGCCGCACCGCGTTGCACCATGGCATTGCGCAGTGCAGGGGCGAGCAGCGCGCTTGCTTCGTGATGACACGCGACACCCATCATCGATGACGCGGCCTTGGCCTGCATCGGCGAATAGAACATGCCCTTTGTGCCCTGTCCGCGCGCCACATCCGTCGGGTTCGCGACAATGACGTCCTGCACAAGATGCCGGAGTTCATTCACCATCTCGGCGGTGACAAATAGCGGATCGACCTGCAAAGGGTTGTCGTGCTGATCCCAGGGCTGATCTGTCATCGGAGTCTTTGAGAACCAAAACAGCACAGAACGCGGGCCAATCTGCCCCAGCATGTTTTTCATCCGGGCGACCCAAGCCTCTCTCAGCTCTGACACGACGATGTCAAACCGTTCCGGTGACAGCGCGTGCAGCGTGCTCAGCATGTGGCGGGTAAAAGTGAAGTCCGCGAAATCGACGTCATTAAAAATCGCCTCCATCACGGTGGATGCGCGCAAGAACCGGTCATTGCGGCGCGGATGCACCGAGTAGAAGCGGTTGGACATGTAATTTGCGCCCATGATCTGCACCACGGTCACCTCTGCGTCGTGGCAAATGCCCATGATGGTTGGATCGTTGACAAAGGCATCGACACCGCCATTCACGCAGCCAAGATTGACGCAAGGCATGCTAAGTTCTTTTTCGACCAGCGCCGGAACCGGCTTATCAATGAATTTGCCAAACGTCTCGGTCCCGCCGATAAACGAAATGTAGGGGCTGTCGAGCCGCCGTTTTGGCCCCCGGAAAAAGATCCGCGACATACCATAACGGCAAGGCGCATAGTGCAGACCGCCGCCATCTATTGTTTCATGTTTCATGGTTCCCAACACCTCTCGTCTGTTACCCACAAGAAAGAGATTCGCCGAAATGCATTTCGATTTCGCTAAAGTGAAAGTTTGAACATTCTTTTAAGCGAACGCGCGCCTTGTAGCGGCCCGGCTGGGCAGCATATGGTGCCACCAATCAGCAAGGGATTTTGAGGCATGACAGTCAATTCGGTGGGCATTGTTGGTGCGGGTCAAATGGGCAATGGCATTGCGCATGTCTTTGCTTTGGCTGGTTTTGACGTGAAACTAACCGATATCAGCGATGATGCGCTAAAGGCTGCTGTGGCGCTGATCGACCGCAACCTTGACCGTCAGGTTGGCAAGGGTGCGATTGACGCCGCTGAAAAATCTGCGGCAATGCAGCGCATCTCGACCACCCCGGTTCTGACCGAGTTAGGACAAAGTGACCTGATTATCGAAGCCGCGACAGAGCGTGAAACGATCAAACAGGCCATTTTCGAAGACCTTGTTCCGCATTTGAAACCGGAAACGATTCTGACCTCGAACACCTCTTCCATCTCAATCACGCGACTGGCAAGCCGCACCGACCGGCCTGAAAAGTTCATGGGGTTCCACTTTATGAACCCGGTGCCAATCATGCAGCTGGTCGAGTTGATCCGCGGGATCGCGACGGATGAACCGACGTTCCGCGCCTGTCAGGACGTGGTCAAGAAGCTGGGCAAGACCAGCACAGCATCCGAGGACTTCCCCGCATTCATCGTCAATCGCATCCTGATGCCGATGATCAACGAAGCCATCTACACCCTTTATGAAGGCGTGGGATCGGTACAATCAATCGACACCTCTTTGAAACTCGGGGCCAATCACCCCATGGGGCCGCTGGAACTGGCGGATTTCATCGGGTTGGATACATGTCTTGCGATCATGAACGTGCTGCATGATGGATTGGCAGACACCAAATACCGCCCCTGCCCGCTTTTGACCAAATATGTCGAAGCTGGGTGGCTTGGCCGGAAATCGCAACGGGGGTTTTATGACTATCGCGGCGAGGTGCCGGTGCCCACGCGCTAGGGTTTGAGGGCAAGCGTCTTTTGGCGCAACCATGCCATGAAGGCGCGTTGATCGTCGGCCTTGTCTTTCCATTCATCCGGCAGGATCGGATCGCCGATAACCGGGCGAAACACCGTGTTCCGCGAGCGCACGATTTCATGAATGAGCAAGCTTTGCCGCAGCGTGGCAGAGATTTGATGCGCCATTTGATACCAACGCGAATTTGCGCCGGGGAAAAAGCAGGGCACGACAGTTGCGCCTGATTTGCGGATCATCTTGGCGGTAAAGACATTCCATTCGGTTTCGATTGCGGGGCCAAACATGCTTTGCGATGTGGCCACCACGCCTGATGGAAAAAGCGCCACAATGCCGCCCATGGACAGATGTTCCATCGCGGCTTTGCGCATTTCGACCATGCGTTGCTGCGCGTCGTCATGGTGGGGGAAGGGCACCGGGATAAGAAATTGGCTCGCGACGGTATCAATCTCTGTCAAAAGCGAACGCGTCAGGATCTTGTAGTCGGGGCGTCTGCGGCCAATCAGCTCTGCCATGACCATCCCGTCGACCATGCCATGCGGGTGATTGGCGACAAAGACCACCGGGCCCGTCAACGGAATCTTGGCCATCTGTTCGTCGGGCGTCTGGATATCGACACCCAGCACATCAAGGGCAGAGGTCCAGAACTCCTTACCCTGATAGGGTCCACGCTTTTCAAACTGGCGGATCATGCGGACGACTTGCAGCTTGCCGGTCAGCCATTCAACGGTGCGGATGAAACCAGACCGCAGCGGGCTATCGAACGAAGTCGCATAGCTTAGGACGCCGCGGTCGTAGTGAACCTGTTTGGCCTTGGCCGCAGCAGGTGCCGCCTTTGAGCTCAATTCGGTCAATCCGTTGCCTTCCAATAGAGAGCGGGATCGCCCTAGTCGCCTTCGCCAAATTTATCGTTCACCAGGGCGGTAATGGCGGTTGCCAATGCCTCGGCCTCCGGCCCGTCGGTTTCCACTTCTATAAATGTTCCGATGGTTGCTGCCAACATTAATAGGCCCATGATGCTGTCGCCTTCTGCGGACAGGCCATCCTTGCTGACAGTCGCGGTGGCGTCATGTGCCTCTACCACCTCTGCCAGTCTGGCAGAGGCGCGGGCGTGCAGCCCTTTGATGTTCTGAATTTCCAGTCGCAATGTAGCCATGGTTATTGAGGTGTCACAATATGAGTGTTGATATACTTATGCGCGGCATCGATGGCAGCATTGACGGCATCAGGCACGGGTTTGTTCCGGGTCTTGGCCAGTTTGATCAGCATCGGCAGATTGGCCCCGTAGATGATCTGGCGTTTGGCCACGCTACAGGCCCGGAGGCTGAGGTTCGAAGGCGAGCCGCCGAACATATCCGTCACGATGATCACGCCGTCACCGGTATCAACCGCATCGGCGGCGGCGCAAATCTCGGCCTGTTTTGAATTGCGGTTTTCTTCTGCGGCGATGGTGATCGCACGGATACCGTCCTGCTTGCCGACGACATGTTCGACAGCGGCGAGGTATTCCGGGGCCAATCCCCCATGTGCAACGATCACGATACCGATCAACTCAACTGTTCCTCTTACCTGCCATCGCGGCGTTCCATTTCCCGGTGACGCTTAGACACCTGCCAACCGTCCTTCGCAAGGGATGCGGCCACCCTTTCAGCCATTGCTACGGATCTGTGTTGGCCGCCCGTGCAGCCAAACCCGATTGCCAGATGCGATCGGCCTTCGTCCTTATGCGCTGGTAATTGCAGATCCAGCAATGCCTTGACCCGCGCAAAGAAACCATCAAACCGCGGATCGGCTGCGACGTAAGCATCAACCTCTGGCGCGCGCCCGTCTTTGGCGCGCAAGGCTTCATCCCAGTGCGGATTACGCAGGAATCGGCAGTCCAACACCATATCAAGGCCGCGCGGCAGCCCGCGTTTGTACGAAAACGACTGCACCGACACACCAAGGGTCGCGTTTTGGGGGGCAAACAGACGCTCTACCTCGGCCTTGAGGTCATGCGGCGTCATTGCGGTTGTATCGATCAGCACATCGGCGCGCGCACGGATGGGGATCAACAGATCCGTCTCGGCAGTAATGCCAACCAGCGGCGGGCCGGCAGGCGCAAGGGGATGCCGGCGGCGCGTTTCAGAATAGCGGCGGATCAAGGTGTCGGCGTCGGCCTCGAGGTAAAGGACCTGCGTGGCGTCGCCCTGACTTTGCGTGACGCTGTCGATCGCCTCAATCAACGCATTGGTGCCAAAGTCGCGGTTGCGAACATCAATGCCCAGCGCCAGGGGGCGCGTTGCAGGACCAGACAGCAAGCGCGGCAAAAGCGACAGGGGCAGGTTGTCGATCACTTCGAACCCGATGTCTTCCAGCGCGCGAATGGCCGTCGACCGGCCACCGCCCGACGGCCCCGTTACCAAAAGGACGGGCGGATTGTCGGATTGCGAAGTGGTCGCGGTGGTCATGGCATCCTCCGCCCATGGCGGATCATCAAGAGGATCGCAGGAGGGAAATGTAGGCCCTCTACCCTGTGAAGCAAGGGGATGTCACATCCCAAATACGTGACGTGACGTGCCGTCGGCAAGCGCTCCGCCTCGATGGTGTCCATGTCAATCGCCAGTTTGACCAGTGATTTCGCAATGATTGGCGCGGTCAAGAGGCCCACGCCGCGTGCCTCGATCAGCGGTGGTAAGGTCGCGGGACGGCGTGCCGTCAGGCAAGCGTCTTCGACAAAGACCTCTGTCTGGTCGTCAGCCACCAGATTTGCGCCAAGGGCGATCAAATGCAGCGCAAGTGTTGATTTGCCGCTGCCCGAGCGACCGGTGATCAGCACACCCTGCCCGTCGATATCGACGCAAGTGGCGTGCAAGGTCTGCATAGTCATGATCTAGACCGGCAGACCTACAACGAAACGCGCGCCCAGCGGCTCTGACGTCATGTCAGCCTCTCCGGGGCGGATGTTTTCCGCCCAGATCACGCCGCCATGCGCCTCGATAATCTGTTTTGAGATCGCAAGGCCAAGACCGGAGTTGTCGCCAAATTGACCCTCTGGCCGTTCCGAATAGAAGCGTTGGAACACCTTTTGCAGCGCCTCGTTGGGGATGCCGGGGCCTGTGTCTTCGACAACAATCAGCACACGGTTTTCACGCTTGCGCGCCCAGACGCGAATGGCGTCACCGTCCTCGCAAAAGGAAATCGCGTTGGTGATCAGGTTCACAAAGACCTGCGCAAGTCGTCCTTCCAGACCAAGCACCTGAATGGGTTGTTCGGGCAAGTCAGCAATATATTCGATGCCTTTTGACGCCGCCTCTTTCCCAAGAAACTCATTGAGGTTGCCCAGCATCTTGAGAAGATCAAAGGCTTCCTCTTCTTCCTTCACCAGCTCACTATCCAGCCGCGACGCGTTGGAGATATCGCTGACCAGCCGGTCCAACCGGCGCACATCGTGTTCGATCACCTCGAGCATTTTTTCGCGCTGATCTTCGCGCTTTGCGATGCGCATCGTGCCCACGGCAGACCGCAAAGACGCCAGCGGGTTCTTGATTTCATGTGCCACGTCGGCGGCAAATTGTTCATTGCCCTCAATCCGCTCGTATAGCGCCTGCACCATGCCGCGCAGCGCGCCGGACAGGCGGCCAATTTCGTCCGGCCGGGCGGTCAGATCGGGAATGCGCACTTTGGTCGGTGACATTTTGCGGGCGTTCTTGTCGCGCCCAAGCTCTGCCGCGGCGGCAAGATCTGCCAGCGGGTTGGCAATTGTCGAGGCCAGAACAAGGCTTAGCCCGATGGAAATCAGGATGCCAACAAGGAACAGGCGCAGCACCTGTTCACGCTCGCGCGCAACAAGAGCGTCGAGTTCGCCAGCAGCAGAAGAGATCAAGACAACGCCGACCGGGCGGCCATTCTGCGAAATCGGGGTTGAGACCACAAAGGTCGTACCCTTTGCGGTGCTCAGCGCGCTGACACCGGTGCCATTTTCCATGACGGCCCGAATGTCTTCGGGCGTGGTGTCGTTCAAAGCATCTATGGTTTGGCTGTCCACGCTGACCACGGCGCGCATGGACCCCCAGACCTTTGCCAGGAAATCACTGATAAACGTGGCACTGTCGTCGCGTTCCAGCCCGTCAATCGCCGATCCGCCGCGCGCACCCTTGGCGGTCGCAATCAGCGTGCCTGACGGATCATAAACCGCCACATCGATGCCGCCGCGCAGGTCCATTTCGGCCAGCGTGTTCACCACATCAATGCCGTCGCCGGTGATCAGGTCGACCGGCGCCGTCATTGGCATCCGCGCCTCAAGCACGTCGGCAATCAGCTCTGCCTCATTCACGAGGCCATTGGCCCGTTGAAAGGCCAGATTGTCGCGGCTGGGGTTCAGATACAGCACACCCGCAACAAGCAGGATCATCGCGATCAGGTTGAAGGTTATGATCTTGCGCGCAATTGGCGAATTGCGCAGCTGGATCAGGCCCCGGCTGCGCCGATGCGCCAACATTTCCTGTTCGTGCAAGGCTGTGGGCGACACCCAGTCGTCACCGAGCACAAGGTCCGGCTGGCTTTTCGCCGCACGCCGGACCGAGTTCAGGTCACGCACATCAATGTCAGAGACATCGGCCATCACTTACTCTTCGTTGTAGCGATACCCGATACCGTAAAGCGTTTCGATCGCCGAAAACTCATCATCAGCCATCCGCATTTTTTTGCGCAGGCGTTTGATGTGGCTGTCGATGGTGCGATCGTCAACGTAGACCTGATCATCATAGGCCACGTCCATCAACTGGTCGCGCGATTTCACAAAGCCGGGGCGTTGTGCCAGCGCCTGCAACAGCAGGAATTCCGTCACGGTCAGGGACACGTCCTGGCCTTTCCACTTTACCGCGTGGCGCAGCGGATCCATGGTCAGTTCACCGCGGATCATGACCTTGGTTTCTTCGGTTTCTTCAACCTCTTCACCGGAAATCACATCCTGACGGCGCAGCAGCGCGCGGATGCGTTCCACCAGCAACCGCTGGCTGAAGGGCTTCTTGACGTAGTCGTCTGCGCCCATGCGCAGGCCCAGAACCTCGTCGATCTCGTCGTCCTTGGACGTCAGAAAAATGACCGGCATAGAGGTTTTCTGGCGCAGACGCTGCAACAAATCCATGCCATCCATACGCGGCATCTTGATGTCGAGCACCGCCATATCGGGCATACGCTTGTTGAAAGCGTCCAGCGCGGATTGGCCATCGTTATATGTTTCGACTTCGAACCCTTCGGCTTCGAGAGTCATGGAGACCGACGTCAGGATGTTCCTGTCGTCGTCCACAAGTGCGATTTTTGACATGGGTTTGACCCTTACTGCTTTATTGTTGATCTTGCCTGCTTTTTGCCAAGGTTTCCCCGTTTTGGAGAAACGAATCAAGTCTCAACTACGAATCAGGCCGTGATGTGTGCCTTATTTGTGCCCTGAGGGGTTATTTTGACATTAACTGCGTTTCAAAAAGGTCACGCTTTGAATTGGTGGCGTTAACATGGAAATGGTTGCGCTAACGTGGGTCCGGGGGGGTATTCGCGCTTAAAATCATGGTGCTAAGTGGTGTGGTCCGGGTCGATTTTGGCCCAATCAGCTATGGAGCATCCCAATGGACCACGGAACGGTCAACCCGCAGATGACGCTTGCGCAACAAGGCATCACAGGGCTCGGTGCTGTGTATTACAACGAGGATGAAGCCACATTGCAGGCCGCCGCCATCGCCGCTGGCGAAGGTGTTGAAGGCCAAGGCGGGACGTTTCTCGTCTCGACTGGCAAGCACACAGGTCGGTCGCCAAAGGACAAATTCGTTGTCCGCACGCCAGAGGTCGAGGACACGATCTGGTGGGACAACAACCCGCCGATGGACCCTGTGGCCTTTGACCAGCTTTACGACGATATGATCGCGCATATGCAAGGTGGCACATACCGCGTACAGGATCTTTTTGGTGGCGCGGACCCTGAACACCGTCTGGATGTGCGCGTTGTGACGGAACTGACATGGCATGGGCTGTTCATCCGCCACTTGCTGCGCCGTCCCGCGCAAGACGAGCTTGCGACTTTTGCACCGGACTGGACCATCATCAACTGCCCCAGCTTCAAGGCGGACCCCGCCAAGCACGGCTGCCGTAGCGAGACGGTCATTTCGCTGAACTTTGCCCGTAAGATCATCCTGATTGCTGGCACCGAATACGCCGGCGAAAACAAGAAATCCGTCTTTACCTTGCTCAACTATCTCTTGCCCGAAAAAGGCATCATGCCGATGCACTGCAGCGCGAACCACGCGCCGGGCAACCCGGTTGATACCGCCGTCTTCTTTGGCCTGTCCGGCACAGGCAAAACGACCCTATCGGCTGATCCCAGCCGCGTGCTGATTGGCGACGACGAGCATGGCTGGTCAGAGCGTGGCACCTTCAACTTTGAAGGCGGCTGCTATGCCAAGACCATCGGGCTGGACCCAAAGGCCGAGCCTGACATTTATGCCACCTGTTCCATGCCTCATACGGTGATCGAGAACATGGTATTCGACCCAGAGACGAAAGAACTGGACTTTGAAGACGACAGCCTGACCGCGAACATGCGTTGCGCCTATCCGTTAAACTACATCGGTAACGCCAGCGACACGGCACTTGGCGGGCATCCAAAGAACATCATCATGCTGACCTGCGACGCTTTTGGTGTCCTCCCTCCCATCAGCCGCCTGACACCGGCGCAGGCGATGTATCACTTCCTCTCTGGCTTTACCTCCAAGGTGGCGGGCACAGAACGCGGCGTGACCGAGCCAGAGCCCACATTCAGCACCTGCTTTGGCGCGCCATTCATGCCACGCCGCCCAGAAGTCTACGGCAAGTTGCTGCAAAACAAGATCGCCAGCCACGGCGCAACCTGCTGGCTTGTTAACACCGGCTGGACCGGAGGGGCCTATGGCACCGGCAGCCGGATGCCGATCAAGGCAACCCGCGCCCTTTTGGCCGCGGCGCTGGATGGGTCATTGGTGGAAAACGCCTTTATCAAGGACACCCACTTTGGCTTTGAAGTGCCCCTAACCTGCGAGGGCGTCGACAGCCGCCTGCTGAACCCGCGCGAAACCTGGGCTGATAAGGCCGCCTACGACGCGCAGGCCCAAAAGCTGGTCACAATGTTCAGCGATAACTTTGAAAAATATGTTCCGTTCATTGACGATGACGTGAAAGCCGCCGCCATCGGCTAGGACCCGTTTTCAACCCTTCAAAGACGGATTAGGGTCAGGCCATGCGCCTGACCCTTTTTCTTTGCCTTGCGATTGGCACGCCACTGTCCGCCCAGCAAATCGGCAGCACAGATCCTTTGATCGCGAGTGCCGTGCCGATTGAATTCTGCGTGAATATGGACCCGCAACCGACCGCCGACCAACCTGACCTTTGGGATTGGACCTTTCCAAGCGGATCCCCCAACACCGTCGAAATTGCAGCGGACCGCGTTCTGGCGCTGCCGGGCACAGCCTTTGGCTTTGCACTGCGCGCGACAGGCCCAGACCGCTTGGAAGACGTGACCGTCGTGGTCGATCACCCAGCGTTGAACGACAGCGGAGAAACGCGCCAAAGCTGGTCGACGAGCCTGCCCGCCCATACCAATGCGCTTAGCTTTTATGGCTTCGGCCGCGAGAAAGAAGTGACCCCCGGCAGGTGGGAGTTCACCTATCTGAAAGATGATCGCGTGATTTATCGCCACGTGCTGACACTTGTGCCCGACAAAAACGGGGCATTTGCCGGTCGGACCTGCGCTGCGGCGTTTGAGAACAACGATGGATAATGCGATGCGCCTTTCCGCCCTGATGATCATGTTACCGGCCTTGGCACTTGCCCAACCGGCGCCCGATCAGATGTCGCCGAACATCGCCAGCGTTCAAAGTGGCGTGGTTTGCCCGCCACCAACTGTTGGATCGTCTCCGGCACCGGGGACACTGGCAGGCAGCACCCATTTGATCGAAGAAGAACCGCCCTTTGTGTCGCTGTCCAACCGGGTGCCTGCGGTGCTGGGCATCGGCTTTGGCACCAAAGCCATGTCAGAGGCGGCGATGGGCATCGACACCGTCACCATGACCGTCACGCACCCTCCGATGGGTGCAACCGGCGCGGTCAGCCAAAGCTTTGAAACCCGGATCAGCGGTCTTGATCCGACATTGACGTTTTACCAATTCGACTATGACTACGAACTTGTGCGCGGCATCTGGCAGATGGAGGCCAGCAAGAACGGCACCGTATTGTATCGCACCACGTTCGAGGTCGTGGCCCCTGAAATGGTTCCTGAACTTGCAACGATCTGCGGATTTGAAGAGTTGTTGTCGTAGCACGGGCAATCTGCCCACCCCTCGCAGAGCAACTTGTGCTATATTTCGGTGCGACATTTTCGGTCTTTTTTGAATATAATTGCGCATTAATATTGCGCTGCGATTGCGAAGGCGTTATTTCTGCACCTGCAAAAGCAAGGATTCTCTGATGCCCCGTGATAGTGTGACAACTGACATGCCAATCTTGAACGATCTTCTTGGCCTGACCGCCGCCGCTCTGCCCGCTGTCGACGCGGTGTTGACCCGTGCCAAGGCCGTCGTGTCCGACAAGGTCACAGCAGATGGGCGCGTTTCTGGCGCGTTGATAGAGGAACACCAAACTGCGGCGCATGGGCTGGCATGGCTTGCGACCTACGCGGAATCTTTGCGCCAAATGCAAGGCTGGGCCGACCGGCTACAGGCCGACGGCAAATTCGGCGAAACAGAACAGTTGATCCACCAAATCGCCTTTGGCGAATACCTTTGGCAGATCTACGGCGGCATCCAGATGAACCAGGGCGAAGTCGTGCGCCTGCAAGATATCGGCCTGACCCAGGACGACGCCCGCGCCCTGATGTTGCCAGCCGTCATGACGCTTTGCGATGGCGGCAATAACCAAGCGGCCCGCGCGCGGTTGGTGGACCTGATGCAGCAACATAATGCTGACATCACCGTGGGCAAAACCGGCCTTGATGATGAGCTTGAGATGATCCGCGAACAATTCCGTCGGTTCAGCGCCGACCGCGTCGAACCCCATGCCCACGACTGGCACCTGAATGACGAGCTGATCCCGATGGAAATCATCGAAGAGATGGCCGAAATGGGCGTCTTTGGCTTGACCATCCCCGAGGAATACGGCGGCTTTGGCCTGTCCAAGGCCTCGATGTGTGTGGTCAGCGAAGAATTGTCGCGTGGTTATATCGGCGTCGGCTCTCTTGGCACACGGTCCGAGATCGCGGCAGAGCTGATCCTTTGCGGCGGCACCGATGCCCAAAAAGAAAAGTGGCTGCCCGGTCTGGCATCTGCCGAAATTCTGCCCACAGCGGTCTTTACCGAACCCAACACCGGATCCGACCTCGGGTCGCTGCGCACCAAGGCGCGCAAACAGGGCGACGATTGGGTGATCAACGGCAACAAAACATGGATCACCCATGCCGCACGCACCCATGTGATGACCGTGTTGGCCCGCAGTGTTGCGGACACCGACGACTATAAGGGTTTGTCGATGTTTCTGGCCGAAAAGACCCCCGGCACCGACGCCGAACCATGGCAGGACCCCGGCATTTCCGGTGGCGAGATCGAGGTGCTCGGCTATCGCGGGATGAAGGAATACACGCTGAACTTTGACGACTTCAAAGTGAAGGGCGAAAACCTGCTGGGTGGCGTTGAAGGTCAAGGCTTCAAGCAATTGATGCAGACGTTCGAATCTGCGCGAATCCAGACCGCGGCCCGTGCCGTTGGCGTGGCGCAATCCGCATTGGACGAAGGCATGGCCTACGCCCAGACCCGCAACCAATTTGGCAAAGCATTGATCAACTTCCCCCGTGTGGCAGGTAAATTGGCAATGATGGCGGTCGAAATCATGATCGCGCGGCAAATGACCTACTTCAGCGCGGGCGAAAAGGACAACGACCGCCGCTGCGACCTCGAGGCCGGGATGGCGAAACTGTTGGGCGCGCGCGTCGCTTGGGCGGCAGCCGACAACGCGCTACAAATCCACGGTGGCAACGGTTTTGCACTGGAATACAAGATCAGCCGCATCTTGTGCGACGCCCGCATCCTCAACATCTTTGAGGGTGCCGCGGAAATCCAAGCGCAAGTGATCGCCCGCCGCTTGCTCAGCTAGGCCCCTTGTGATCCGCCCTGCCTTACCCGATCTTCGCACGGGGAAGGAGGCTGCATCGTGAACCAAACCGTTCTTGTGACTGGCGCCACAGGTTTCATCGCAAAACACATCGTGGCCGGGCTTTTGAACCGGGGGCATCACGTCGTGGGCTCCGTCCGATCCATGTCACGCGCCGACGAGGTGCGTGCCGCTGTCACACCCGTGTTGAACGATGCCAGCGACCTTGAAACGCGGCTGCGGTTTGTGGTGCTTGAACTGGGGGTTGACGATGGCTGGGACGCCGCAATGGCCGGTGTTGATGTGCTGATGCACACGGCCTCGCCCGTCTCGACCATCCAGCCAAAGGACCCGCAGCAGATCATCCGCCCGGTGGTTGACGGGGCCTTGCGTGCGCTTAAGGCAGCCAAAGCAGCAGGGGTGCGGCGCGTGATTTTCACCTCGTCTATCATGGCTGTGATGCATGGGCCTGCACCCGCCAACGCCGCGGCATATACAGAAAGCGATTGGACCGACGTTGATGCGCCAAATCTGATGCCTTACGCGCAGGCCAAGACCCGCGCCGAACGCGCGGCGTGGGATTTTGTCACCACCGACGCGCCGGACATTGCGTTGACGACCATCAACCCCGCGCTCGTCACCGGACCTGCGCTGGATGAGCACTTCGGCGCATCCTTACAGATCGTTGAACGCATCCTTGGGGCCAAAGACCCAATGCTGCCGATGTTTGGCTTTAACATCGTGGACGTCCGCGACGTGGCAGAGGCGCATATCCGCGCCATAGAACACCCCGAAACGGCAGGCGAGCGGTTGATCCTGTCCAATGGATGGCTCTGGTTTCCCCAAATCGCGCAGGCGATCAAGGATGGTATTCCGGGGCGCAAAACCGTCACGCGGATCGCACCTCGCTTTGTGGTCAACATTGTCAGCTACTTCGACACAGCAGTCAAATCGCTCTTGCCGACGCTGCACCGCAAGGACCTTTGCGATGGCAGCAAGGCGGCCCGGATGCTTGACCTTGACTATATTTCACCACAGGCATCTGTCGTGGCTGCGGCCAAGAGCATCATCCAGCATAGGGGGTTATGACATGTGGCGCGGAACTGCCTTTCTGGCATTACTGGGATGCGCGGACGAAACCGTCAGCGGTTTTGCGGGCGATCAAACCCTGTTCCAGCTCTCCACACTGGGCGGGGCGGAATTCGCCGCGACGGCGACCATCGACATCGGGACCCAAGGCCAAGTGACGGGCAACGCCCCCTGCAACAGCTACAACGCGACCCAAACCGCGCCCTACCCATGGTTCGCAATCGGCCCCATCGCCGCGACCCGCCGCGCCTGCCCTGAACTGAAGGCTGAGGCGGCGTTTTTCACAGCACTTGGCGCAATGACATTGGTGGAAGTCGCAGGTGATACGCTGATCTTGTCCAACACCGACGGCGGCGAAATGGTGTTTCAGGCCGTCCCGTGACGCGCAATCGCCTCCAGCAGCCGCGCCCGCGCGGCTGGCATTGGCCGGTCGCCGAGTGACCGGACTAGGCGGTTCTCAATAAACCAGCCCGTGGTCCCCAGCGCTCGCACAATCTCTGCCTCGCTGGCCTCACCCTTGCCCGCCAACACGGGCGGCAAAGGAAGCAACCTGTTAGCCCATTCGCCCGCCGCCTCCTGGCTGACGGCGCGGCCCGACTTGGGCGACACAAAGGCCAAATCTTCATTCACGCCGCGCACGGCACAGGCCGACAAATCCATGCCAAAGCCCATCTCCTCCAGCACGGCCTGCTCCCACCGCAGATAAGCCAAGGGCCAAACATCCGACTGCCCCAGCAAATCCAACAGGCCCTGCGTGCGCTCATATAGCGGCAAATGCGCCTCTCGCTCTGGCAGGATCTGGTGCAACAAGGCACAGACCGCGTTCAGCCCTGCCAAGGCCAATCGATCCGCCATGACCGTTGCTGCACGGCTGCGCAGCGGCTCAACCGTGAAACTGCCCAAATGGCTGTCCAACCGGGCCTTCCACGTCACGGAAATCTGCCCACCGGGTTGCAAATGTGGGGTCATCTTGCGGCTCACGCCGCCGCGCACGACGCCTGCGTGCCGCCCTTTGGTTGGCGTAAATACCTCCAGAATGACGCTTGTCTCGCCATGCGGACGCACCGCTAACACCACACCTTCATCGCGCCACTCAATCATGGACGCAACCTAACAGCTTCTTTTGGCCAAAAATATCCCCGCCGGAGGCATCGGATTTTCAATCCGATAATCCCGGCTCCTCCAACAAATGCCGACCGGCCTTGTCTTCGACCTCGATCACCCAAAGATCCGGATCAAACCCGCGCTGCTTGGCCACGGAAGCGTCGACAACCGCCTCTTCCCCTTCAACCAGCACATCCCAGCGCCGGTCCCCCGTCATCAGGTCAAACGCGCGCTGATAGCAGCAGGCCTGCCCATCAAGGGTGTTCAGCTTGACCAAAACGGCCCCCGCTGTCGCGTCGCCCTTTTGCACCACAAACGCTGGGATTTCGACCAACCGCAGCCGGGTCAAATAGGCCGCTACCCAGACTTCCGCCGTCAGCCTCATCGCTTGGCGCGGAGCGCACGCCAGCAAGCGACAAGCCCCCCCTTACGCATTGCCGTCCTTGAAATTCAGGCCCATCTCGTCATAGCGCTCGGATTCTTCCAACCAGTTCGGCCTGACTTTCACCTGCAGGAACAGATGCACCTTGCGGCCAAGGAATTCCTCCAACTCCTCCCGCGCGGCCTTGCCCACGGCCTTGATCGTCTCACCCTTGTTGCCCAGCACAATCCCCTTGTGGCCATCGCGCATGACATAAATCAGTTGATCGATCTTGGCCGACCCATCCTTGCGCTCTTCCCAGCCCTCGGTCTCGACCGTCATCTGATAGGGCAGTTCCTGATGCAGCCGCAGCGTCAGCTTTTCGCGCGTCATCTCGGCGGCAATCATCCGCATCGGCAAATCCGCGATCTGGTCTTCAGGATAAAGCCATGGCCCCTCCGGCAACTCTCCCGCCAACCACGACTTCAGCGCGTCACAGCCGTGACCCCGCTCCGCCGAAATCATGAAGGTCTCGGCGAAATCATAGGCCTCGTTCATCTCTTTTGTCAGCCTGAGCAGCCCTTCGGATTTAACCTTGTCGATCTTGTTGATCGCCAATGCGACCCGGCCCTCTCCGGTGCGCTCGCGCAGCGCCGCAAGGATGGCCTTGACGCCTTCGGTCATACCGCGGTGCGCCTCGATCAACAGCACCACCACATCCGCGTCCGCAGCCCCGCCCCAGGCGGCGGCCACCATCGCGCGGTCCAGCCTGCGACGTGGTTTGAACAGCCCCGGCGTGTCCACAAAGACCAATTGCGCATCACCTTCCAGCGCCACCCCACGAATGCGCGCCCGCGTGGTTTGCACCTTATGTGTGACAATGCTGACCTTCGCGCCCACCATCCGGTTCAGCAACGTCGACTTGCCCGCATTGGGTTCGCCAATCAGGGCAACAAAGCCTGCGCGTGTGGTCTTAGTCATCACTTACTCTTTCCAGCAGCGCCTTTGCGGCTGCCTGTTCGGCGTGGCGTTTTGATCCGGCTTTTGCGGTCTCTTTTGCGCCACTGGCCAGTTGCACTTCAATGGTGAAGACCGGTTGATGGTCGGGGCCGGTGCGGGCCTTTTCGACATAGGCGGGGGGTGGCTCTCCGCGAGCCTGCGCCCATTCCTGTAGTGCGGTCTTGGCGTCGCGGGCATCATCGGCAACATCCGTGACCCGCGCGCCCCAAAGCCGCAAAACGGTATCCCGCGCAGTTTCAAATCCTGCGTCCTGGTAGACGGCGGCAATGATTGCCTCCATCGCGTCAGCCAGCAACGCCTCTTTGCGGCGGCCACCTGATTTCATCTCGGACCGGCCAAGTTTCAGAACGTCGCCGAGGTCAATCTGGCGTGCCACGTCAGCACAGGCCTCGCGCCGGACAAGCGCGTTATAGCGCGGGGCCAGCGTGCCTTCGGGGGCGTTCACATCTGCTGACAGCAACGCTTCTGCGATCACAAGGCCCAGCACCCGGTCGCCCAAAAACTCCAGCCGCTGATTGTCGTCGCGATGGACCGACACCATCGACGAATGGGTGACCGCGCGGACCAGCAATTCGGGCTTGGCAAAGGTATAACCAAGCCGCGCCTGAAAGGCTGTCAGGTCCGCCGAAATCTTCACTCAATCGCCTTAAAGAAACGATCCGACCGCCATGTCCAAAAGGCAAACATTGACCGGCCAGCGGACGAGAACATGACCCGATCCGCGCGGCCCACGATATCGGCGCGCGGCACAAAGCCGACGCCACGCGCGGCCTGCGCCACGCGGCTATCGGTGGAATTGTCGCGGTTGTCGCCCATAAAGAAATAATTGTCCGCCGGCACCGTATAGACGCCGGTGTTGTCCAGCGCCCGGTCGCCGATATTCAGGATCGCATGGCTTGCCCCGCCGGGCAGCGTTTCGATGAATTTATCCTTGGTGCAAACCGCACCTTCGCCCACTGATCCGTTGGAACATTGCGGCCGCAGCCGTTGCGGGCCCTGCGGGCTGTAGATCTCTTCAAACACGCCGACAGGTTCGACCGTCGCCGCTTCGTCATTGATATATAGCAGCCCATCTTTGACCTGCACCCGGTCGCCGGGCAGGCCAATCAGCCGCTTGATAAAATCGCGGCCCGTGACGGGGTGACGGAACACGACAACATCGCCGCGCTCGGGGTCGTTGCCCAAGAACCGTTCGTTCGTACCCTCAAAGAAGCCGCAGAAGTCTTCGGCGCCGACATCAATGCCAAGCTGCGGGATACGAATCGACGGGCAAGAGGCATAGGAATAGCCGTAGGCAAATTTGTTCACGAACAGAAAATCACCAATCAGCAGCGTGTCCTTCATCGACCCCGACGGGATCCAGAAAGGCTGAAACAGGATCGTGCGAAAGGCGCCCGCAATCAGCAGCGCGTAAACGATGGTCTTGACCGACTCAACAACGCTGCCAACAAACCCTGTACGTTCTGTCATAATCAATGCCTTACCGGAGTTACTGCGCCGCTACATGCGGGCTTGTTGTCTATGTGTCAAGCGGACCCGGTTGTCACATCCTTATCAGGCAAGGGTCGCGCTTCAATCACGACAAAGGCCTGCGCCCAAGGGTGGTCGTCAGTCAGTGTGACGTGGATGATCGCCTCAAAGCCCGGCGGTGTCATGTCGTCAAGGCGTTCTTTGGCCCAGCCGGTCACGGCCATCACCGGCTGGCCGGTACGCAGGTTGCTGACGGCCATGTCTTTCCACGAAATGCCCATGCGCAAACCGGTGCCCAGCGCCTTTGAACAGGCCTCTTTCGCGGCCCAGCGTTTGGCATAGGTGCCTGCCACGTCCTTGCGCCGCTCGGCCTTGCGCTGTTCGATCTCCGTGAACACGCGGTCGCGAAAGCGGTCACCAAAACGATCAAGCGTGCCTTGGATCCGCTCGATATTGGCCAGATCAGTCCCCACCCCAAGGATCATTCCGCATCCTCGACATATTGCGCGGTCATTTCGCCGGTTGATTGGTTCAACGTCACCACCAGCGGTCTGCGCGCAAATCCATCGGCCGAGGCGTCATAAAAACGCGCGTCCACCTGAAACGTCAGCCCGGTCAGCGGGTGATAGCTGGAGGTCAGCGTGTCAAAGAACAACCCGGCAAAGCCGATGTCCGCACTTGCCCCCACAACCCGGCATTGCCTGTCGCCCAGTTCCGAAAACGGCGGCGACAGCACCAGCAACCACGCAAATCCAACGGCAGGTTCGATGGTGTCCAACACCGCCAAGCGGACCTTGCCGTTTGCGAACGTCCTGGAATTCTCTTCCCACGGCTCTGCCAGCGCCTGCGCACTGGCCTGCCAATCGCAGGGGGCGACAACCTGCGCGGCTGCGGGGCTGGCCATCGTCAGCAATAGGGACAGGATGCGGATCAAACCTCTGGCACCTCAAGATCAATCGCCATGATGCCGTCGCCGCCACCATTGCACATGCCGACCAACCGACCGCCCAGCGCCTGATGGCGCGGATCGCTTGCATAGGCCTCTAGCGCGGACAGATCACGGAATGAGCATATGAACCCGTAAGGGTAGTCAGGCGTCTTACCTTCAACGTCGATGTTTGGCCCGTGCGAAAATCCGGTGAACCCGTCGATCTCTCCCACCAGATCGGCAAGGTCAATCATGACATCAGGCAGCCCGGTGTCGTCGGCAAGGTTCAGCATCACAATGTGTTGGATCATTGGGTGTCCTTTCGCGCCTCATCCATCAGGCGGCGCATTTCTTGAATTGATCCGGCCAAACCGCGAAAGATCGCCTCGCCGATCAGAAAGTGCCCGATGTTGAGTTCCTTGACCTGCGGCAATGCGGCAATCGGGGCGACACTGTCATAGGCCAGCCCGTGACCGACGTGAACCTCGAGCCCCAGTTCGTGACCGTAGGCTGCCATTTCGGTGATTTTTGATAGCTCGCTGTCGCGCAGAGCCCAGTCGCCTGTTGCCCATGCGTCCGAATAGGCGCCTGCGTGCAACTCGATAACCGGTGCGCCGATGCGGTGGCTGGCCTCGACTTGCTTTTGGTCAGCGGCGATGAACATCGACACCCGCGAACCCGCATCCCGCAGCGGGGCAATGTAGGTCGCCAAAGCGTTGTCATTGCCCGCGACATCCAGACCGCCCTCTGTCGTGCGTTCTTCGCGCTTTTCAGGCACAAGACAGACCGCATGAGGTTTGTGGCGCATGGCAATCGCCTGCATTTCCGCGGTCGCTGCCATTTCAAAGTTCAGCGGCACGTCCAACGCCTCCATCAAACGCTCAATGTCGCTGTCGATGATATGGCGACGATCTTCGCGCAGGTGTGCGGTAATCCCGTCTGCGCCCGCCTCTTGCGCCAGAAGGGCGGCGCGCACAGGGTCCGGCAGATCGCCGCCGCGCGCGTTACGGACCGTGGCCACATGGTCAATATTGACCCCAAGACGCAAATCATTCGTCATCGCGTATTCCTTTCTCCTGGCCGCACTTGCGCCAGATTACACCCCATCACCATCCTGCGGCCTGCGCAATTGATCCAGCTTTGCCCGCAACCGCTTGCGGCGCCGGTTTTGATAGGCCGAAATCAGCGGCACAGACAGATAGTAGCAGGCCGTGGCACAGACCACACCGGGAATGATACCGCCGATCAGATAGGGAAAGAACACATCGTCGTAAAAGACCTGCATCCCATGCCAATCAATCTTTTTGGCACTAAACAAAGCGCGGACGTTATTGCCCAGATCATAGCTGGCATCGGCAAATTTCTGACCCAGGTGCGCTTCTCTTCCCTGCGGCAGATCCAGCAACCATGACCCCAGTTTGATCGACAGATAGCCGATGGGCGGAAACGTCAGCGGATTGCCAAAGAAGGTGGCCATGATTGCCGCAAGAATATTGCCGCGCATCAGCTTGGCGATGATGGCGGCACAGACAAAATGCAGACCAAACAGCGGAGTAAAACAGACAAACACACCCGCCCAGATACCGCGACTGATCTTTTCGGGCGTATCAGGCAGGCGACGAACCCGATGTTTGACGTATTCAAAGGCACGCGCCCATCCGCCGCGCGGATACAGAAAATCCAGCACAAGCTGCCAGATCGGCCGTCTGTCCCTGCGCTTGAATACCACGTAACGTCCTTTGGCTTATGCCTGTTGCTGCGCCCGCGCCTGTGCAGGATCTCGATGCCGCGCAATCGACGACACAGCGCTTTCAGCGTCCAGCGCCGTCATCACACGGTGTAGATGGGCCGCATCGCTCAGGTCGACGTCGATCAGCAGGCGATAGTAATCTGGCTTGCGGTCGATAAACTTCAAGTCCGAGATATTGGCGTTCTGTTCCCCAATCAATGTGCAAATCCGCCCCAACACGCCCGCGTCATTACTAATTGCGATATCCAGCGTAACCGCGTTGTTGGCGCGGTGGTCACCTTCGGCCCATTGCAGATCAATCCAGCGGTCAGGCTGGTCTTCGTATTCTGCCAGCACCTCGCAATCGATAGCATGGATCACAACGCCCTGCCCGCGAAAGGTCAGGCCGATCATCCGCTCGCCCGGCAGGGGCTGACAGCAGGGCGCACGCTTGTGGGTTTGCGCGGGATCAAGGCCAATGACCGCACGCCCCGCTTCGATCTTTTCGCCACCCTTTTCAGCAAGCTCCGGGTAGATCGCGCGGACAATTTCACGCGCCGACATCTCTGCACTGCCCAACCGGGTCAGCATGTCATCCACATCTTCCAGCGCCAGCGTCTTGGCCGCCGTCCGCAGCGCTTTTTCGGTCAGCCGCTTGCCTATCGTCTCAAACGCCACACGCGCCAATTCGCGACCCAGCCGGATATAGCGGGTGCGGTCCTCTTCGCGGAGCGACCGGCGGATCGCGGTCTTGGCGCGACCTGTGACAGCAATGTCGATCCATGTGGCTTGCGGGGTCTGGCCCTCTGCCGTGATAACCTCAACCGACTGGCCGTTCTTGAGCCGGGTCCAAAGCGGCACGCGCAGCCCATCCACCTTGGCCCCAACGCAAGCCGACCCGATCCGGGTGTGGATCGCATAGGCAAAATCAATCGGTGTCGCCCCGCGCGGCAGCTTGATCACATCGCCCTTGGGCGTGAAGCAGAATACCTGATCGGTATACATCTCCAGCTTGACCGCCTCGAGGAATTCATCGTGATCTTGGTCGTCATCCAGCCGCTCTGTCAGCGCCGAGATCCACTTGACCGGATCCACGGCAAAGCGGTTTTCCACCCGTTCGCCATTGCGATAGGACCAATGCGCCGCAACGCCGGTCTCGGCGACTTCGTGCATCTCTCGGGTGCGGATCTGCACCTCGACCCGCTTGCCGTCGCGACCCGAAACAGTGGTATGGATCGACCGGTAGCCGTTTGTCTTGGGTTGGCTGATGTAATCCTTGAACCGCCCCGGCACCGCCCGCCACCGCTGGTGAATGGCCCCCAACACGCGGTAGCAATCGGTCTCTGTCGCGGTGATGATCCGAAAGCCGTAGATGTCAGACAGGCGGCTAAAGCCCTGATCCTTTTCCTGCATCTTGCGCCAGATCGAATAGGGCTTTTTGGCGCGGCCAATCACCTCAGCGGTGATGCCTGCCTTTTCCAGCTCGACCCGCATATCGCTGGTGATCCGCTGGATCACATCACCGGTTTCGCGTTGCAGCGTGATAAAGCGGCGGATGATCGAATTGCGCGCCTCTGGATTCAGCACGCGAAAGGCCAGATCCTCCAGCTCTTCACGCATCCATTGCATCCCCATGCGACCGGCAAGCGGCGCATAGATATCCATCGTCTCGCGGGCCTTTTGGGCCTGCTTTTCGGCACGCATCGACTTGATCGTGCGCATGTTGTGCAGCCGGTCGGCAAGCTTCACCAAGGTGACGCGCAAATCCTTGGACGTTGCCATAAACAGCTTGCGGAAATTCTCGGCCTCTTTTGACTGGGTCGAGGAAAGCTGGAGGTTCGTCAGCTTGGTGACACCATCCACCAGTTCTGCAATCTCGCGTCCAAACTTGGTCTCGACCTGCGCAAAGGATGCGTCGGTGTCCTCAATCGTGTCGTGCAATAATGCCGTGATCAGCGTGGCGTCATCCATCTGCATCTCGGCCAGAATAAGGGCCACGGCGACAGGATGGGTGAAATAGGGCTCGCCCGAGTGACGGAACTGCCCCTCATGCATGGCTGCGCCATAGGCGAAGGCATCGCGCAGCAGCTTTTCATGAGTGCGGGGGTTGTAGGTGCGGACCAGCGCGATCAGATCGTTATCAGTCGTCATGCTGGTCCGGCGCCTTCATCATTTGGCCGGGTTGCGGCCTTAGCGTTGCCCTTGCGCTTCCATCAGCGCACGCAGCAGTTTCTCTTCGCTCAGGTCATCTTCGGCGGGCTTATCAGCCGCTTCGGCACCCATCAGCAAGGACATGCTGTCCTCTTCGGGTTCATCAACCTCAATCTGGGTCTGGTTCGCTTCGATCATCCGCTCGCGCAGGTCATCAGCTTGCTGGGTCTCGTCTGCAATTTCGCGCAGGGACACAACAGGGTTCTTGTCGTTGTCGCGGTTCACGGTGATCGGCGCACCGGCAGAAATTTCGCGGGCACGGTGGGCGGCAAGCATGACAAGTTCAAACCGGTTGGGAACCTTATCGACGCAATCTTCTACGGTGACGCGGGCCATTGGCGCACTCCTGTCTGATCAAAGCGGTATCGCAAGCCCCCCATCTAAGGGCTGATTTGCGGATTGACAAGTCGATTCGCCGCCTATTCCAAAGGGATAACACCAGTAATATCGGCCGGATCACACCGCGCCAACATGGCATCAATCCCAAGGCCCAGCACCGGGTGCACCCAATCAGGGCAGACATCGCGCATGGGCACCAGCACAAAGGGTCGGTCCTGCACCCGTGGATGGGGCAGGATCAACTGCTCGGGTGCTTCCTTCATCTGCCGTTGCAGCGGCAGATCATGCCAGCTTTGCCACGTCGCGCGATCAGGCGCGACAAGGTCGCCTGCCGCGATCAGATCCAGATCCAGCACCCTTTGCCCCCAGCGCACCTCTCTGGTGCGGCCTTCGGCCGCTTCAATCTGGTGCAGAATGCCCAGAATCGCCTGTGGCCCCAAATCGGTCTCGGCCGCAAAAACCGCATTGGCAAAGTCGGGACCAGCCCCTGCCGGAAACGCGGGCGTGCGGAAAATCCGACTCGATTTGACGGCCGTGCCCAGCCGTTCCGAAAGAAAGCGCTTACACTTTAGTACAAGTTCCGTTGCGTCACTTATGTCCGCACTGACGTTACTTCCTGAGGAAATCAGCACTTTTCGGCTGATCTGCGCATTTTCAGGGCATTGTAACAAAATCAAAACATCCTATTATTCACATGCTTTGTGATTTTAGACCACTCACCCACCACTCACCACGCGCAAAGCATATATTTTGGAAGGACGATTTATGTTTTATCGTGACGAGCGCTTGGCGCTCTTCATTGATGGATCGAACTTGTATGCGGCGGCCAAGTCGCTTGGGTTCGACATCGACTACAAGCTGCTCCGTCAAGAGTTCATGCGCCGCGGCAAGATGCTGCGGGCATTTTACTACACGGCGCTCTTGGAGAATGACGAGTACTCACCCATCCGGCCACTGGTTGATTGGTTGCACTACAACGGCTTCACCATGGTGACAAAGCCGGCCAAGGAATACACCGACAGCATGGGCCGTCGGAAGGTCAAGGGCAACATGGACATCGAGCTGACGGTCGATGCCATGGAACTGGCCCCACATGTCGATCATGTCGTGCTGTTTTCCGGCGATGGCGATTTCCGCCCTCTGGTCGAAAGCCTGCAACGCAAAGGTGTGCGTGTTTCGGTTGTCTCCACCATCCGTAGCCAGCCACCAATGATCGCGGACGAGCTGCGCCGCCAATGCGACAACTTCATCGAGTTGGATGAATTGCGCGATGTCGTTGGCCGCCCACCGCGCGAGCCGCGTCCGATGGACGAAGGCCAAGACGAAGAAATGGTCACGGCCAAGTGATCCTTGCGGCGGGCCCTTTGCGGGCCCGTTTTTGCCTACAAAGGTTCCTTGTTCTTCATGCGAAAGCTTGAAGCCCAACCGATGTAAAGAAAGAACGCCGCAAGCCCGGCAGCGCAGGCAGGCCAGAACTGAAGGTTCGGCCAACCTGCAAACCATCCCACCAATGCCAATGCGGCCCCCCAGATCACGATTGTGGCCAACAGGCGATAGATCGCACCGCTATTGGATTGGCCCGACGGTTTGAAATCCAACTGCGTGTAGTCGCGCCCGTTCTTCGGGACCCCGTCAATGAATCCAACCGTTTCGCCGTCATAATTCCCCGCCCCGCGATAGATCATCTCAAACACCTGAGAGATCACCGTCCGGTTCTGGAAATAGGCCGAATGCGACGCGCCGGGACTTGGGAAATGCAGGTTCGACACATGCACATTATTGACCCTATGCGCCATGGTGTCGGCCCCCGTCGGCGACTGCAAACTGCCAGAGATCACATCCGCAAGATCCCAGTAGTTCACCCAATGGATATAGGGCTGTGACGTGTTGCGACTGAACGGTGCGGACTTGATATCCCCCCGCATGCTTTCATAAGCCCGGCTATATGACGCGATCTTGGTGCGGTAGCTTTCAAAGAAGTAATTGATCTTGTCGATGGGCGAGGCAATCGTCACCAGATGCCGGATTTTGGTCAGCGCCACCGGTCCCTTCATCACATCGCCGCCGTTATTGTGGCCCTGATTGCGCTGCGCAAGCGCCAGCAGCGTATCGTGCGCGACAGAGGTGCCAAGACTATGCCCCACCACGATCACCCGCTTGCATTTGGGATCACTCAGCACATGCCGCATCACGTCCATGCCTTCGTCCAGCACCGCCTTGCGGCGTTCGTGCAGGGCGTCGGTCTCCGACAGGCTCGCCCATGCCTCTACATCGCCCATAAAACCGCCCAGGAATTTGCCAAGCCCCCCCGCGATCGCCAGGGACCCCGCCAGTCCCGCGGCTGTTGGCCAATCGGCCTTGAACCATGCTGGCACCGCGCGATCTGCCCCGTTCAGAAAGTCGGTCGCCAGTGACAGCAAGCTAAGCACCAGCGACACAAACACACCCGCAACCATCAGCCCCGCGACCGCGATGGTGATCATCACGCCAAGGTTGAAAACCTCGGTGTAGAAATACTTCCACCACCACGTCTTCGCGAGGTCCGCCAATCGTTCAGCCTTTTCGGGATCGTCGGCGTAGGACCGTTTGAGAAAGGTCTCAAAGGCATTGAACTTGCCGCTATCCTTAAGCGCCGCCGTCGTTTCGCCGCCATCTTTGGCGGGCGCCTCATCCTCTGGCTTCACGCCACGACCAAAGGTGTAATAGGTCCGCAGCAAATCCTCAAAATCTGACTTCGGGATGCCATCGGGCTTTGCATCCTCTTTCTCTGCCATCTCGGCAAGGGTCGCGCGGCGCAGGCGCTGCCGTTCGCGCCACGGTGTGACGATCATGATGAATGGCCGCCCGATCTGGCGCAGGATCCACTTTGTCACCCCCCAGGGATCGCGGCCTTTTGCCATATGCGGTGCCCAGTAAACCTCAAAGAACCTAGCCGCCCGCACAGGGTCAGGTTTCCCGTCTTCATTCCTGTCGCGATGCCCTTCGTCAAAATGCCGGGTCTTGGTGTAATAGACCTGTTCTTCGTTCCGACTTTTGACGCGGTGCGGTTCGCTGACGGTCTTGATGTCCTTGAGATAGCCCAGTGGCGTGTTGTGAATATGCTTGGACCGCCGCAAATAGGTATCAATGCTTTCCACAAGGCGGCTGACCTCTTCCATGCGGCGCTGTTCGCCCATGCCGTGAAAGTAGATGACCCCGACATAACCCTCTGTCACTTCGCCCGGAACGGATGGGGCCTCGTCAATGGCGGGGTCATTTTCACGCAGAATTACGTCTTGCTCCGTCATCAATTTCGCTTTCTGGAATCTGGCGGTCTTCAAAATAATGGAAAGAGCCTAGCGCCATCCCACCAATCCGCCAAGCCTGAGGGCTGCGGCATGGTTGCGACTGGACGGCGGCGGCCAAAATGCTTAGCTCTGGGGCATGACAAAACAGCCTCTTACCCTCTACCTCGCTGCCCCGCGTGGCTTTTGCGCCGGTGTCGACCGCGCCATCAAGATCGTTGAAATGGCGCTTCAGAAATGGGGTGCGCCGGTTTATGTCCGCCACGAGATTGTGCACAACAAGTTCGTCGTTGACGGCCTGCGCGACATGGGTGCCGTCTTTGTCGAAACGCTGGATGAATGCCCCGATGATCGCCCGGTGATCTTTTCCGCTCATGGCGTGCCCAAGGCGGTGCCCGCCGCCGCCGCCAAGCGTGAGATGGTCTATGTTGATGCCACCTGCCCGCTTGTCAGCAAGGTCCACATAGAGGCGCAGCGCCACGCCGATAATGGCTTGCAAATGATCATGATCGGCCACGAAGGCCACCCCGAAACGGTTGGCACGATGGGCCAATTGCCGGAAGGCGAAGTGCTGCTGGTCGAAACCGTCGAAGACGTGGCAACCGTGAGCGTGCGCGACCCTGCCAAACTGGCCTTTGTGACCCAGACCACCCTGTCGGTGGACGACACGATTGATATCGTCGCGGCCCTTCAGGCCCGGTTCCCCGGCATTGTCGGCCCCCACAAGGAAGACATCTGTTACGCCACCACCAACCGGCAAGAGGCAGTCAAGGCAATGGCCCCTAAATGCGACGCCATGCTTGTGGTTGGCGCGCCAAATTCCAGCAATTCCAAGCGCTTGGTCGAGGTCGGCGCACGCGCTGGCTGCAACTATGCGCAGCTTGTGCAGCGGGCCACAGACATCGACTGGCGCGCCCTTGAAGGCATCAAAAGCATGGGCATCACCGCCGGTGCCTCTGCCCCTGAAGTGTTGATCAACGAGGTGATTGATGCATTCCGCGACCGCTATGACGTGACCGTCGAAATGGTCGAAACCGCAGTGGAGAATGTGGAATTCAAAGTGCCGCGCGTGTTGCGCGAACCGGCCTAGGTCTTGTCCAATAAGCGCGCAATCGCGGGGGTCGTCTTTGATATGGACGGCCTGCTGCTCGACACAGAGCGGCTCTATTTCGATGCGTTCCGTCGCACGCTGACAGCGCTTGACCTGCCGCAGGACGATGCCCTTTTTCGCAGCCTTGTCGGCACCAACAACATCCTTGGAAACCAACTGTTAACCGCGGGCCTCGCGGGTCGGATCACTTTGGATGATTTCAATACCGTCTGGGATGCGGACATTCGGTCAGAACTGCAAAACGGTATCCCCGTCAAACCCGGTGTGCGCGACGTGATCCTTGCCCTGCAAGCCGCGGACCTGCCTTATATCATCGCGACAAGCACACGCACGGCCAAGGCGTTCGCCCATCTGGAACGCGCTGGAATCGCTGACCTTTTCCCCGAAATCGTCGGCGGCGATCAGGTCAATGTCAGCAAACCCGCCCCCGATATCTACCTGCTGGCAGCGGAACGATTGCGCCTTGCCCCGGCCACCTGTGCCGCGTTCGAGGATTCCGAAAACGGTGTCCGCGCTGCCCATGCCGCGGGCATGGTCACGGTGCAGGTCCCCGATGTTGTCCCGCCGACTGCGGATCTGATCGCGCTTGGGCACCATATCGCACCCACCCTGTTAGACGGCGCGCGGCATATTGGGCTTCACCCTGCGACGTGCTAGATCCGGGTTAACGACGGACGAAAGTAGAACCCTATGCTCAGCCATATCCCCCGTGGCCCATTGATCCTTGGCCTTGCTGGATTGCTGCCCTTCGTTTGGGGGGCGGCCACATTGTTGATGCCCGACCTTGGTGTCTGGGCACAGATGACGCTGGGCGGGCGGTTTGTCGGGCCCTACGTGCAGCTGTCTTACGGCACTGTTATCCTTGCCTTTATGTCCGGTGTGCTGTGGGGTTTTGCCACGAAATCAGAGGGTTGGTTCGGCTACGCGCTTTCAGTGATCCCGGCCCTTTGGGCGTTTTTCATGGTCGGCGGGGGACCGACTTCAGCGGCGATCAACCTTGCGGTGGGATTTGTCGGGTTGCTGCTGCTTGACCTGCAATTCTGGCAAAAGGGCCTGACCCCACCATGGTGGATGTCATTGCGGCTTTTGCTGACTTTGGTCGTTGTCCTGTCCCTTTTGGTGGTGATCCTGTGATGCCAGATGAAAAGACGATTCAGTTCTATGATGGCGCGGCGCAACGCTATGCCAGCTTTGTAAAGGCACCCAAAGCGGACCAGCATCTTATTGACTTTATGTCGCTTTTACCGGCCGGTGCCCGCGTGCTGGACCTTGGATGTGGCCCTGCCCAGGCCAGCGTTCACATGCGGGACGCAGGTCTTGACCCAGATCCTGTTGACGCCTCTCAGGGCATGATCGACCTTGCCAATCAGACCCACCAGATCGGGGCGCGCCTGTTAAGCTTTGATCAGCTCGATATGGCCGCCGCTTATGATGGGGTCTGGGCGAATTTTTCGCTGCTGCACGCGCCATATGCAGACCTGCCGCGCATTCTGTCCTCCATCGCTAAGGCCTTGCGTCCAAAAGGTATTTTCCATATCGCGATGAAGACCGGCAGCGGTGAGGCGCGCGATGCCATCAACCGGCTTTACACCTATGTATCGGTCGAGGATTTGCAGCGCCTGCTGGGTGATGCGGGTTTTGAGATTTTGGATATCCGCGAGGGGCAAGAGGTTGGCTGTGCTGGCACGAATGACCCCTTTGTGGCGATGAGGACGCGCAAGAATGGCTGAACTTTTTGCCTATACCGATGGCGCCTGTTCCGGCAATCCCGGCCCCGGCGGCTGGGGGTCTTTGTTGATTGCGCGCGACGGCGAAAATATCCTCAAGGAACGCGAAATGAAGGGTGGAGAGGCCGAGACAACCAACAACCGGATGGAGTTGATGGCTGCCATTACAGCCTTGGAAACATTGGAAAAACCATCCACGATCACGATCGTGACGGACAGTTCCTACGTCAAGGACGGCATCACCAAATGGATCTTTGGCTGGAAGGCGAAGGGCTGGAAAACCGCCAGCAAAAAGCCCGTCAAAAACGAAGAATTGTGGAAGCGATTGGACGCTGCAACCCAGCGTCATCAGGTGACTTGGGAATGGGTCAAAGGCCATGCCGGGCATCCCGAAAACGAACGCGCGGATGAGCTGGCAAGGATGGGCATGGCGCCCTTTAAAACATGACGATTCTAGCTGCTTTTGACTATGCTTCGGTCTTCATTTTCGCCCTGACCGGCGCCCTTGTCGCAAGCCGGGCGCAGTTGGATATTGTGGGCTTTATCTTTGTGGCCAGCCTGACCGCCGTGGGTGGTGGGACGACGCGAGATGTGCTCTTGAACCAAGATGTTGTGTTCTGGGTCGCCAACCCAACCTATATCTTGGTCGCAGCAACCGCCGCGTTGATCGTCTTTTTGACTGCGCATCTGCTGGAAAGCCGCTACCGCAGCATCATCTGGTTTGACGCAATGGCCCTTGCTGTCGCGGTCCCCGCAGGGGTCGGGGTCGCCCTGGCGACAGGGATGACCTGGCCCATCGTCATGATCATGGGCATCATAACTGGTTGTTTTGGCGGCCTTTTACGCGATGTCGTCTGCAATGAGGTGCCGCTGGTCCTCAAGCAAGGAGAGCTTTACGTCACCTGCGCATTTGTCGGGGCCGGGGCGGCGATGGCGGCGATCACGGCAGGCCTGACAGTTCCAGTGGCCTTGCTGATTTGCGCCGGCATCACCTTTGCGTTGCGCGCTGGCAGTATCGCATTTGGCTGGCGGCTTCCGGTCTACAAGAGCTTTCCCCCGCGCCAATAGGCCGCCCCCACCGCACGGCCAGAATCGACGATGCAGAACCCATACACAAAGTATGCACAAACCATGCACAAAGTGGCTGCATCAAAGTCCTAAGCCGCGTTAACCGACTTTCAGGACGATTTTGCCGATATGGGTGCTGCCCTCCATCCGGGTGTGGGCGGCGGCGGCATCGGCCAGCGCAAATTCCTGATCCATCACCGGGGCCACAACGCCCGTGGCAAGCAAGGGCCAGACGTGTTCGCGCAGCTGCGCCGCAATCCGCGCCTTGGCAAGGTCCGACTGCGGCCGCAGCGTGGACCCCGTGAGCGTGAGCCGGCGGGTCATCATCTGCACGAGGTTCAATTCAACCTTTGGGCCCTGAAGAAACGCGATTTGCACAAGACGGCCATCATCGGCAAGCGACTTGATATTGCGCTGGATATAGGGGCCACCGACCATGTCGAGGATCAGATCCGCACCGCCCTGCCCGCGCATCACCTCGACGAAATCGACATTGCGATAGTTGATCGCCTGTTCCGCGCCAAGATCCATGCAAGCCGCGCATTTTTCGTCCGATCCGGCGGTTGCATAGACCCGCGCGCCAAAATGCCGGGCCAGCTGGATCGCCGTGGTGCCGATGCCGGAGGACCCGCCGTGGATCAGGATCCGCTCTCCTGCCTGAAGTGCCCCGCGCATGAAGACGTTGGACCAGACGGTAAAGGTGGTCTCTGGCAGGCAGGCCGCTTGTTTCAGGGTCATGCCATCGGGGATCGGCAGGCAATGGGCCGCCGGGGTCGCCACATATTCTGCATAGCCGCCGCCGGGGAGCAGGGCGCAGACTTGATCGCCAAGCGCCAGCGTGGTGACACCTGCGCCGATGGCAACCACCTTGCCCGAGGCCTCTAACCCCGGCAGATCGCTGGCGGTGGGCGGCGGGTTGTAAAGGCCCGCACGTTGCAGCGCATCGGGGCGGTTGACCCCGGCATAGGCCACTTTGATCACCACCTGATCATGGGCGGGTTCCGGCATGGGGCGGGTGGTTGGTTGCAAGACCTCAGGTCCGCCGGGTTGGGTGATTTCAATCGCCTGCATGTCGGGGTCCTTTCGCCGGGTCGGGTTATGGATAGGACGGAAGAGGCGGGTTGCCAAGACGGGCAGATGCGGCGGGTTTGAGCCCTTCCCACCGAATTACGGCAAGACAGCTAACGGCATGTGTGGATGGCTCCTGCATAGCAAGACATTTTTGATCTGATTTGTGCATTTGTCAGAAGCAGTCATGTG
>CANMPL010000015.1 GCA_947499715.1 uncultured Paracoccaceae bacterium | reverse complement strand
AATGAACATCCCGTCATGCAGCAAGCCATCAAGCGCCTGCGACGCATCGGCGTAAATCTTGTTCATCGCGTTACCTCTCTGAGCCCCAGAATCGCGCGGGCGTCTTGCCATGTCGCGACGGGGCGTTCGTATTTTTCACAAATCTCGGCGGTGCGCGCGACAAGGGCCGCGTTTGAGGGGGCAAGCGTGTTCTTGTCCAGCCGCACGTTGTCTTCCAGACCGGTGCGCGCATGACCGCCCGCGCCGATGGCCCAATCGTTCAACACGATCTGATTGCGCCCAATCCCCGCCGCACACCATGGGGCATCCGCCCCGAAAAGCCGTTCAACGGTTTTGATATAGAAATCAAAGACATCACGATCAGCGGGCATGGCGTTTTGCACGCCCATGACGAATTGAATGTAGGGCGTGCCCTTGATTTCGCCTTTGTCGGCCATGGATTTGGCTTTCAGGATATGGCTCAGGTCAAAGGCTTCAATCTCTGGCTTCACGTCATAGGTCACCATTTCAGAGGCAAGCCAATCCACCAGATCAGGCGGGTTTTCATAGACCCGCGTAGGAAAGTTGTTGGACCCCACCGACAAGGACGCCATGTCGGGGCGCAGCGGCAGCATCCCGCCGCGGGTCAGGCCGGCACCGGATCGCCCGCCGGTGGAAAGCTGAATAATCATGCCCGGACAATGCTTTTCGACGCCTTCTTTGAGGGCTGCGAACTTGTCGGGGTCGCTGGTTGGCGTTTCATCGGCGTTGCGCACATGGGCGTGCAGGATGCTTGCACCGGCCTCGAACGCCGCATGAGTGCTTTCGATCTGTTCAGAGATGGAGATGGGCACCGCCGGATTGTCCGATTTGCGCGGCAAAGATCCTGTGATCGCGACGCAGATGATGCATGGTTTTGTCATGGTGCTGGTGCCCCTCCCCGACATTTGGGTCACGCAATGGGGCGCGGCCCTTCTGGCCTGCGTGGATCTGGTGCGATTCCACGCGCTGCGGCGATCCTGCGGCGATGGCGGCAGGATTGCAATTTCAAAGCTGGCAATATTCATTCAAAAAAGGTATTGGCTGTGCCAAGATGGCGCAGGCAAAATACAACCTCAAACACTTGCGGGTGTTTCTGCAAGTCTATGAAAAGCGGGGCATTACCGCCGCCGCGTCACAGGTGCATCTGTCGCAACCTGCAATAACACAGGCGATTTCGGGGCTAGAGCGGGGATTTGGCGCCACGCTTTTTACTCGCAGTCGGGCCGGGCTGTTCCCGACAGAGGCCGGACATTGCCTTTACCAACGCGGGACGCGAGCATTTGATTTCCTGACCAATGCCACCCTGCGTGGGCGTCCGATCCTGGGCGAGCAACGGGCCCGTGCTGTCACAACCCGGCAACTGCTCGCGCTGATCGGCGTGGCCCGGCACCACAGCTTTGCCGCCGCCGCCCGCGCCAAAGGCGTCACGCAGCCCTCGCTTTATCGCGCAGCAAAAGAGCTTGAGGCGCTGTGCGAAACACCGCTCTTTGGCAAATCCGAACGTGGCATCACGCTGCGCCCGGCGGCGCGGACGCTTAATCAGGCGGCATCGCTGGCGTTTGTGGAAATTGATGCCGCGGCAGAGGATATTCGGGCGCTGGATGGCACCGGGCGCACGGTCCTGCGCATCGCAAGCCTGCCTCTGTCGCGCGGCACCTTACTGCCACGGGCGATCAGCCTGCTGCGCGCCCGCCACCCTGACCTGAATGTCGCGGTCACTGATAACGCCTATGCCGCGCTGATTGCAGCCTTGCGCCAAGGCGACGTTGATATGATGCTGGGGTCCCTGCGCGATCCCGATCCGGCACCGGATGTCAGGCAGCATCACCTGTTTGACGACAGATTGGGTATCTTTTGCGGCCCACAGCACCCGGCCCTTGCAGCCGACAGGCACAACCTGACAGCGCTTGCCCGCTACCCCTGGGTTGTGGCGCGCGGTCCGACCCAGACCCGGCTGCATTTCAATGCGCTGTTTGACGGGCTGCCGCCTACAACGCACGGCCCGGCGGTTGAAACCAACTCAATGGATACCGCGCGCCATATGCTGGCTGGCAATCACATGCTGGCGCTCCTGTCGGTGACGCAGGCGCAAGAATTTGTCGATGCCGGAGCCATCGCACGGCTCACGATTGATATTGGCGACAGGCCCCGGCGGATCGGTGTGACAACCCGCAAGAACTGGCGGCCAACAGCGGCGCAATCTGCCTTCATGCAGATTTTGGAAGAGGTCAGCGCAGCCTTTGTGAAAACGTAAAACATCCCCGCAAGCGCCACGATTTTTCGTCGAAAAATCGGCCCCTAGATCAAAACGGCCTGCCCGGTTTCAGCGCTTTTCTGTGCGGCAAGCCCCATCGCCACGGCACGTGCGCCATCGTCCAGCGTGACTTCTACCGCGCCTTCGCCCCGGATCACCGCGTTAAAGCGCTGGTGCTGATAAAAGGTCGATCCATTGTGATCGCCAGCCTCCAGCAACGTAGGATCCACCGGCACCTCGCTGACGATTGGTCCCTTTGGTGCGCGCGGGCTGATCACCAGTTGCGGCACAGGCGCAGGCCCCAAGAGTTTCGGCCAGAACCGCCCCGGCCCCGGCACCAATGCCTCGATCTTGCCCTTTGGACCTACGGCTGAAATCTCTTCTTGATACTTCGATCCTTCGGCGAACATGCAAAGTTCCAGCATCGCCCGTGCGCCATTGTCGAAATCCAGAATGACATAGCCATTGTCCCAGATGTCCGGCACGCGTCCGCCATAGTCTTCATCCTTGTGGTTCAAGGTTTGCCCCGCTGACGCCATCACGCGCACCGGCTCTGCCTTCAGGATCAGCCGCATCAGGTCAAAGAAGTGGCAGCACTTCTCCACCAGCGTGCCGCCGGTATTGGCGTTGAACCGGTTCCAATCGCCAATCTTGGGCAGAAACGGAAAGCGGTGTTCGCGCACCGTCAACATCGATATCCCGCCGGTGGCATTTTCGACCTGATTGATCAGCGCCTGCACCGGCGGCATATAGCGATATTCCATCGCGACCCAAACCGGAGCGGCATATTCGCGCGCAAAATCCGCAATTTTGCTGGCGTCCGCGGGGTCCGTATAGAGCGGCTTTTCACACAGGATCGGCAGGGTCCTTTTTGCAGCAATCTGGTGCAGCTGATCGACGTGCAGAAAGTTTGGGCTGACAATCACCACCGCGTCCAGTTCGGGGTGATCCATCAGCGCGTCAATGCTATCCGCAACAACCGCATCACCGGCCAAAGTCGCCGCTGAGGCCGCCAGATCCGCAACCGGGTCATAGACAATGCTGACGCGCCCATGTGGCAGCAATTTGATGTTCTGGATGTGCTCGCGCCCCATCATGCCACAGCCGATCAGGCCGTAGTTGACCATATCCATTCCGATCTACCCTTTTCCCATACGCGACACATAGCGCGCCTTGTTGTTATCAAACCATGTCCGGGAGAATTCGACCGGCGTGCCATCCGATGCCCAGCTGATCCGCTCGATATAGCCAACGGCAAAACCGGCGCGCAGGTGAAACGCCTTTGGCGTCCAGCGCGGCAGTTGGGCGACCCCGATCCGGTCTTCAACGCTGGCGATCACCACGCCCAATTCGTCGCGGTAAAACTCATAAAGGGAATCTGACAGATCCCCCGTCGTGATCTGGTCGCGCAGGGATCCGTCCAGCCAGATTTCCTCCAAGGCCATCAGATCACCGTCAAGACGGCGCAAACGCCGGATCCGGTGACCTGCGGTATCGGGGCCAAACCCGGGCGCGTCCTTGGGTTTGTTCAACCGATCCACCGACAGTACATCCGCCGTCGGCAACCCGCCACCGCGCACTTTTTCCAACCGAAAGAAGGCATAAACGCTCTTGACACCGGGGTTATGGCGCACGTAGTTGCCAGACCCCTGAACCCGGTCCAACATGCCCTTGGATTCCAGATCAGCCAATGATTTGCGCAGGGTGCCGACCGAAATCCCCAACTCTGCCGCCATATCCCTTTCGGGCGGCAAGCGCGCACCATCCGGCAGATGTCCGGCGGCAATCTCGCGGATCAACATCTCGCTGACAGCGACATATTTCGGCAGTGCAGATGCGGTGGCCATAACGCGGCCCTCCCCGACCTGCGCAAATTGATACACTATTGTTTCACTCAAAAGCCCGTGCTACGCAAGTCCCAAGAACAGATTCTTTTGGGGGAAATCATGGAACAAGTTGTCCCGGTCACAAGCGCTGACCTCGACGCGGCAGAGGTGTCATGGTTTTCGGCCCTTTGCTCGGATGACTACCAATTCCTTGGCGTGCCCGATGGCGATCTGCGGTCGTCCTGGGACCATTGCCGCGACATCGCACTGACCGCTGAACAGCAGGGGTTTCGCAATATCCTTGCGCCCTCTTCTTTTCAGGTGGGCCAGGACACCCTGTCCTTTGTCGCAGGCATGGCGCCGCTGACCGAAAAGATCAATTTCCTCGCCGCGATCCGCTGCGGAGAGATGCAGCCGATAATGCTGGCCCGCACCGTGGCCACACTTGATCACATGCTCAAGGGGCGCCTGACCCTGAATGTCATCAGCAGCGATTTCCCCGGAGAGGTCGCCGATAGCGCATATCGCTACAAGCGGAGCCATGAGGTCGTTGAAATTCTGCGTCAGGCCTGGACGCGCGATGAAATCAACCACGATGGTGAGGTTTATCAATTCGCGAATGTGCCGACTGATCCGGCGCGACCCTACCAGCAAAACGGCGGGCCGCTGCTTTACTTTGGCGGCTATTCACCTGCGGCGCTGGAACTCTGTGGTGCGCAATGCGACGTCTATCTGATGTGGCCCGAAACGCAGGACCAGCTGGCACAGCGGATGAAGGACGTGCATGCGCGCGCCCAGGCCCATGGCCGCACCCTTGATTACGGGCTGCGCGTCCACATGATCGTGCGCGATACCGAACAAGAGGCGAAGGAATACGCCGATTACATCGCTTCAAAGCTTGATGACGAATATGGCAAGCTGATCCGCGACCGCGCCCATGACAGCATCAGCCTTGGCGTCGCCCACCAGGCCCGCGCGCGCGAACTGGCAGACAAATTCGGCTATACCGAACCCGGCCTTTGGACTGGTGTCGGGCGCGCACGGTCTGGTTGCGGTGCGGCCCTTGTCGGGTCCACCGATCAGATCCTGACAAAGATTGAGGGTTACAAGAAGATGGGCATCCGTGCTTTCATCTTTTCAGGCTATCCGCACATCGACGAAGCAAAACACTTTGGTGCCCGCGTGATGCCTGAACTGAAAACCTGCTCGCTACCACACGCCTATGGCCGTGTGCCAGCCGACACACCTGCCACGCCCTTAGGCACAGGAGAACGCCGCTAATATGGATCGCGTCCAAATCACACCGACCCTCGACTTCAGCCGCATCGTTTATGGTATGTGGCGACTGGCAGAGGCTGACAATACCTCTCCTGCCCATGTGCAGGCCAAGGTCGAGGCTTGTCTGGCACAGGGTATCACCACCATGGATCAGGCCGATATCTATGGCGGCTACGAGGCCGAAGAAGTCTTTGGCGCGGCCCTGAAAGCCGCCCCCGCGTTGCGCGACCAGATCCAGATCGTGACCAAATGCGATATCGTGGCCCCGGCAGGCCGCTACGCCGATGCGCGGGTGAAGTACTACGATACATCGGCCGACTATATCCGGTCGTCCGTCGATCACTCCTTGCGGTTGATGAACATCGACCACATCGACATGTTGCTGGTCCACCGCCCCGATCCCTTCATGGATCACCTCGAAACCGGCGCTGTTCTGGATGAGGTCGTGGCCTCCGGCAAGGTCGGCGCTGTGGGCGTGTCCAACTTCAAACTGCACGACTGGACGCTGCTGCAATCGGCGATGAAAACCCAGCTTGCCACCAATCAGATTGAACTCAGCGTCACGGCGCATGACGGCTTCACCAACGGTGACGTGGCCTATCTGCAGGAACGCGCCAAGCCGATCATGGCGTGGTCGCCCTTGGGTGGCGGCAGCCTGATGACAGGCATCGGCCCGGTGCAGGATGCGCTGGCCGCTGTCGGGGCAGAACATGGCGTCGACAATGCCGCCGTTGCGGTGGCGTGGCTCTTGGCGCATCCCGCCAATATCATGCCCGTGATGGGTACCAATAACATGAACCGGATCAACACCTTATCGGACGCTTTGAAAGTCGATATGGACCGCCAGACCTGGTATGAAATCTATACAGCGGCCTTGGGCCAAGAGGTACCATGATGGACGCCGGAACAATCGCCACCTTCGATCCTTCCACCGACGCCAGCAGCTTTCGCGGCGCCCTTGGCACCTTTGTCACCGGTGTCACGGTCGTCACGACCGACAGTCCCGAAGGCCCTGTGGCGATTGTCGCCAATTCCTTTGCCTCCGTCTCGCTTGATCCGCCCTTGGTGCTTTGGTCACCTGCGAAATCGTCGAAACGGTTCGAACATTTCGCCGGTTCGCGCCGGTTCGCCGTGCATGTCCTTGCCGCCGACCAACGCGACATTTGTGCGGCCATCGTCAAATCAAAAACCGCCATCGCGGATGTGCCCACCCACCTGAGCCATTGCGGCATGCCGATTATCGAAGGCGCGCTGGCCACGTTTGAATGCAATCTCGAAGCGACCCACGACGCTGGCGATCACGTTATCATCGTCGGCCGCGTCACCAAGGCACACCACACCGTTGGCGAACCGCTTGTGTTCCATGCGGGCAAATACGGCACGTTCAATATCGCCCCCTAGGGCCTTCTTTTGGCCAAAAATATCCCGGGGGATTGGGGGCTGGCCCCCAAACAAAAAATGAAGCGACCGCACAGCGGTCACCATATAACAGGGGAGGAGCCGCAATGTCGGTCCTGTTTGGGGTCCTTTGGCCCTTAGAACGGTTCAACACCGCGATTCTCGCTGTTGGCCGTTACATATCGGTCTTCGCTTTGGCGATCATGGTTTGCTTTATTCTGGGGCAGGTCTTCTTCCGCTACGTGCTCAACGATGCACCGAACTGGACAGAAGAAGCCGCGCGCTTTGGGATGCTCTGGATGACCGGCCTGATGGCCCCGATCGCCTATCGCATGGGCGGCTTTGTCGCCATCGACATGGTCGAACGCGCCCTGCCCCGCCTGCTTGCGGGCCTGCTTTCGCTGGTGCTGTTTGCGATCTCGCTTTGGGTGCTGTTCATCTTCTGGGAACGCGGGCTGAACAACCATATCGACACGCTCTCGGGCCGTGGCTGCTCCTCGACCCTGCGCTGGCCCTTGGGCATCGAGGTCGGCAAATGCGCCGAGAAATTCCAGAACCGGTTCCAATACGCGGCCCTTTGGGTTGGCGTGAACCTGCTGATCCTTGTGAACATCGAACTTATCATTCGTCAGCTCATCACGCTGGGAGGGCAAGGCGACCGCCTCACCTCCTTTGCCTCTGACGAAGAAATCGCGGGGTCTTCCTGATGCTGTTATGGTTCCTTCCGCTCTTTTTGATCCTCATCATGGTCGGCCTGCCCGTGGTCTTTGCGCTGCTGGCATCCCCCATCGCGCTGATCCTGATCGAAGGCGACACCCGCAATGTCGTCGCAGGCCTTTACCGCAACCTTTACAACGGCATGGACAGCTTTCCGCTGATGGCCCTGCCGTTCTTTATGCTCGCAGGCGAAGTCATGAACCGGGGCGGCATCACCGTGCGCCTCGTTGAATTCTCCCAAGCCTTCATGGGCCACCTGAGGGGGGGATTGGCGCACGTCAACATCCTCTCCTCGATTCTCTTCGCCGGTCTTTCCGGCTCTGCTGTGGCGGATACATCCGCGCTGGGGTCAACCCTGATCCCGGCGATGGAAAAGAACGGCTATACACGCCGTTTTGCCGCCGCGATTACCGCCGCGTCCTCGGTGATCGGCCCGATCATTCCGCCCTCGGGCATCATGATCATCTACGCCTATGTCATGGGCGAAAGTGTCGCTGCACTCTTCCTTGCGGGCATCGTGCCCGGGATCATGGTGGGTGTCGGCCTGATGGTCATGGTCCGGCTTCTGGCCGACCGCTATGACCTGCCCAAGGCCGAACGCATCGTCACCAAGAACCAGACAATCAGCCCGGTGGAATATTGGGTGAGCTTTGCGCTGCTGCGCCTCAACCTCGCGTTCATCCTTTATGCGTTGGGTGCACTGGTGATCCGCCTGACCGGGGCAGAGACCTCGCTCCCTGCGGGCTGGACCACGCTGATCATGCTGATCCCGGCACACTTTATCCTGATGGGATATCGCAAACGGTGCAGCCATGATTTCCGCATGGTCGCGAAAAAGGCCGTGGCCCCGCTGCAAACCCCGATCATCATTCTGGGCGGCATCCTTGTGGGTATCATGACCCCGACAGAGGCCTCGGCGATGGCGGTCTTTTATGCGCTGATCGTGTCCTTCTTTGTGCTGCGCTCGATGAACGGCAAAGACCTGTGGCAGGTGCTGACCAAATCCGCGCTGTCGACTTCGGCGGTCCTGCTGCTGGTGGGCGCTGCGGTCAGCTTCAAGACCGTTGTGTCGCTGTCCTATGCGCCGCAGATCATGTCAGACTACATCCTGTCGCTGTCCGAAAACCCGCTGATCCTGCTGTTCCTGATCAACATCCTGCTGTTCATCGTGGGCATGTTCCTTGATGCGGGGCCTGCGATCATCATCCTGGGGCCAATTCTGGGGCCGATCTTTGTCGACCTTGGCGTCCACCCCGTCCACTTTGCCATCATCATGTCAGTGAACCTGACGGTTGGTCTGGCGACCCCGCCCATGGGCCTTGTCCTTTTTGTCGCGAGTACCGTCTCGGGCGAAAAGGTCGAGACGATTGCCAAGGCAATCCTGCCCTTCCTCGCGGTTGAGGTATTCGTGATCTTCCTGATCACCTATGTCCCAGCCATTTCCATGACGATTCCGCGCTTGACGGGCTTCGTTCAATAAAGGGACTGTGTTCCCATAACCGACCAATGACAGGGAGAGAATAATGCTCAAAGGTCTACTCAAAGGCGCACTTGCCGCCACGCTGCTTGCCGGCGCGTCAACTGCGATGGCTGACGGCCATCAAGAGTTCACGATCCGCGCGACTGCAAACTCGAACGAAAACGACGAAGACTATGACGGTCTGGTCGTCTTCAAAAACTACGTTGAGGCCGCCTCTAACGGGCGCATCGGCGTGGAACTTTTCATCGGCACGCAGCTTTGCGCGACGGGCGCGGAATGCCTTGAAGGTGTGGCCGAAGGCTCCATCGACGTCTACATCTCCACCTCTGGTGGTGCGGCGGGCATCTTCCCTTATGTGCAGGTGCTTGATCTGCCATACCTGATGGCCGACGACCGCGTGGCAGAGGCCGTGCTGACAGGCGACTTCACCCGCAAGATGCGCGAAATGGCGCTGGCGACGTCTGACGACAGCATCCGCCTGATGACTATCGGTAACACCGGCGGCTGGCGCAACTTTGCCAACACGCAGCGTCGTGTGGCGATGCCATCGGACATGGAAGGTCTCAAGATCCGCACCGTGGTCGCCGACCTGCCGCAGGAGTTGGTCCGCGCCTTGGGTGCCTCCCCGACACCGATCCCATGGCCAGAGCTTTTCACCTCTTTCCAGACCGGCGTTGTTGAAGGCTCCAAGAACGGCATCACCGATATCATGGGCATGAAGTTCCCTGATGCGGGCCTGCAGTATGTCACCCTTGATGGCCACGCCTACATGGGTGCGCTGTGGTGGATGTCGAATGCCAACTTCATGGCGATGCCAGAAGACCTGCGCAAAGTCGTCGTCGATGGCTTTAGCCAGCTGCAGCAGGCGACCTTCGCCTCGCCCAAGCGCAAGTCGATCGAAGCCTATGAAGCTTTCGTCGCTGGCGGTGGTGACCTCTATGTCCCAACCCCAGAAGAGAAAGCCGCATTCGCCGAAGCCGCTGCCCCCGTGCAGGACTGGTTCCGTGGCAATGTTGACGGTGGCGAAGAGATCCTCGACGCGCTGATCGCAGCCGTGGCCGAAGCCGAAGGCGCATTGGCCGCTGACTACGCCAAAGACCTGAACTAAGGTCTGATACACCTCTGGGGCGGTATTCCGCCCCAGAGGAGACAAGGTTCCTGATGAGTAAGATTGACAGTGTTCTGGATGGGGTTGGCATCACGACCGATGTTGTCGATGGTGTCACCGGACTACGCGACGGGGCCCAAGACCCAGTCGGATTCTGGAGCGTCCTCTCAAGCGGCTCACTTTGGATCTGGCTTACGCCACTGCTTATTCTTTCGGCGGCTTTGAATCTTTATCACAATCATCTCAAATCAAAAATTCACCAAAACCTCCTGCCCGAATGGATATGGCGCATTAAATCCATCGGCTTTTTTGGCAGTCTTGACCTGAAAGACAAGCTCAACCCCGAAGGTCAGAGATTCCTGCGTCGGTATCACATCTTCGCATTCGCAAATATTGTCATAGTGGGTGCCATCGCCCTGATTTTTGTGGCGTAGCGTCACGCTGACATCACATGACCAGCCTGTCGCCCGTCACTCCGCGTTGGTCCGTGCCGCGGCTGATCTGCCAATGCGCAACGACGTTTTCACAACATCACACTACCCAGCGGGGGGTTGATCCACTTCGCCTGCATCGGCGGGGCGAAACGCGAGAAGGCGCACGTCTGGAGCGGGTTTGACGTCTTCGTCGCGGCTGATCAGCTTGATCTCTCCTTTCGGGGAAATCCGCGCCACCAGGCGCGCATCCGCGCGTTCGGCCCGCCAATCTGCCAGCGTGAATTCATCCGTCAGCCGGGTCACCCGGAAGGTCCAGCCAGCGCGGAACATCTCTTCCATTTCGGTATAGGTCGCATCCACGCCCAGGGCTTTGCCGCCCAGTGTCGTGGGCAGTTGATGGCGGGCGTTGTCGGATTTGGCACGCGCGATCTGAAAGACATTGTCGCGGCCAAACTCTGGTGCCAGATCCGTCGCCACCAGCGTGTTATAGGCGTCATTATCGGTGGCGGCGATCAGCGTAGCGTAGCTGACCAGCTCCAACCGCTGCTCTGCCCCTTCGGACAGGATATCACCGCTGAAGGTCGCGATGCCTGCCGCCCGCGCCGCCCGCAGATGGCCAAAGTTGGGATCAGTCATCAGCACGGGCACTTCTGCGCGGGTCAAAGCCTCTGCCAGAGCGGTCGACCAGTTGGCCCCCCCGATGATGATTACCCCCGGCGTATCCGCCCCCGTCAGCCCCAAGGCGCGGGCAAACGGCGCCAGCGTGAAGCCGTGCAACACCACGGTGAAGGCCACCAGCACAAAGGCCAAAGGCGCGATCAGGGCCGCGTCTTCGAACCCCAGCGAGAGCAGTCTTTCACCAAACAGCCCGGCCACCGCCACCAGCACCACGCCGCGCGGGCCGGTAAAGGCCACAAGCACCTGTTCCCGCCACGGCAGGCCGGATCCGATCAGCGACACAAAGACCGTCAAGGGCCGCGCTACCAGCACGACAGCGGCCACAAAGACCGCCGCGCGCCAATCCAGCGCGCCCAATGCCGCAAAATCCAGACCCGCCGCCAGCAGGATGAACACGCCAGAGACAAGTAACACCGTCGCGTGTTCCTTGAAACGCCGCAGCTCGACATAAGACGGCAAATCGGCGTTCGCGATCACGATCCCCATGATCGTCACAGCCAACAGCCCACTTTCATGCAGCACGGCGTCAGAGACACCAAAGACCGCCAAGAGCAGCGCAAAAAGCACCGGCACCTTCATGTATTCCGGCACCCAGCCGCGCTTGAACGCCCGCGCGAGGCCAAATCCGCCTGCCGCCCCCAGCACCGTGGCAATGCCAATGCCCACGATCAGGTCTGTGACCGCAGCCCCCACTGTCGTCGCCGTATGCAAAACCACGACGACCTCAAACGCTAACACGGCCGCCAGCGCGCCGATGGGGTCGTTCACAATCGCTTCCCATTGCAGCAAGGCCGCGGGCCTGCGAGAGAGCCTGGCGGTGCGTAGCAAGGGCGCGATGACCGTCGGGCCGGTCACGATCATAATTCCGCCAAAGACGGCAGAGGCTTGCCACGTCAGCCCCGCCCCGTAATGCAGGGCCAAGGCAGAGGTGACCCAGCCCAGGGGCGCACCGACAAAGACCAGCCGTTTGACCCCCACCGCGGCATCACGCAGCTGATGAAAGTTCAGCGTCAGACCGCCCTCGAACAGGATAATCGCCACGGCGATGCTGATCATCGGCCCCATCAGCGGCCCGATATCGCGCGCAGGATCAAAGACCCCCAGCACCGGCCCGACCAGAATGCCCGCCACCAGCATCAGCACAATCGCAGGCATCCGCAAACGCCAAGCGAGCCACTGGCTGCCGACACCCAGCGCGCCCACCAACGCAAAAGCCACAACGGGGGCCATCGCCCCGGCTTCACCTTCAATCGCCATCGGTCACTCCTGCGGGGACCGGCGTGCCACCGATCAGCCTTTGATGTTCCTGAATGGCAAACCGGTCGGTCATGCCCGCGATGTAATCCGCCACGATCCGGGCCAGCGCCTGCTCGTCCCGCGCATCGGCCACATCCTTGCGCCACTGCTTGGGTAACTCGTTGGAATTATGAATGAAAAACGGGAATATCTCATCGATCATATGGGTCACAGCCACCCGCATCTTGACCACCGCCGGGGCGCGGTACATGCGCTCAAACAGGAAGAGCCGGATCACCTTAAGATCATCCCAGAGTGCCGGCGTAAACTGCACCATCATCCGTCCCGCATGGCGGACGTCAGCCACGCTCGCGGGGTCGAATTCTGCCAGATTGCGGCGGCTGACGATGATCACATCCTCCACCAGGATGCCAAAGAAACGCCGCAAGGCCTCGTGCCGCCTCCGGTAATAATTCAGGCTGGGATACTTGCGATCCACATCGGCAAAACAATCCTGCAACACCGGCAATTCGGCCAGTTCATCTGTGCTGAACAGCTCTGCTCGCAGGCCGTCATGCAGGTCGTGATTGTTGTAGGCAATGTCATCGGCCAAGGCGGCCACCTGCGCCTCTGCGCTGGCATGGGTGTGCAGTTCCAGATCGTGCCGCTTGTTGTAATCCTCCAGCGCCCAAGGGATGTCGCCCGTGACCGGCCCATTATGCTTGGCGATGCCTTCCAGCGTCTCCCACGTCAGGTTCAGCCCGTCCCATTCGGCATAATGACGCTCTAGATCCGTCACGATCCGCAGCGCCTGCGCATTATGATCAAACCCGCCGTAGGGCTGCATCAGCCGGTCCAGCGCTTCCTCTCCGGTATGGCCAAAGGGCGTGTGGCCCAGATCATGGGCCAGTGCCACGGCCTCTGTCAGCTCTACGTTCAGATCCAGTGCGGCCGCCACCGTTCGCGCCACCTGCGCCACCTCAATCGAGTGCGTCAGCCGCGTGCGAAAGTAATCGCCCTCGTGCTCAATAAACACCTGTGTCTTATGCTTGAGCCGCCGAAACGCGCTTGCATGAATGATCCGGTCGCGGTCACGCTGAAACGGAGAGCGAAAGTTGCTCTCTTCTTCCGCATAAAGCCGCCCCCGCGCGTTTGCGGGATCGGTCGCATATGGGGCTGCCATGTCCCTGCCCTGCCTTGTCGTCTTTGCCTGTCGTCTCTATATCTGAACAGATACCAGACTGATAGGTTCCTTCATGCTGACCCTTCCCCCCAAAGTCACGCCCCGCGCCTTCGAGCGTCTGTCCGAGATTGGTGCCTCTGCCCAAGGCAAGGCCCTGCGCGTTGCCGTCGAAGGCGGCGGCTGTTCTGGGTTTCAGTACGAGATTGACCTTGATGACGTCAAAGACGACGATCTGGTCCTTGAAGGCGCTGGCGAAAAAGTCGTGATCGACAGCGTATCGCTGCCCTTCCTGACCGAAGCCGAGATCGACTTCACAGAAGAGCTCATCGGCGCGCGTTTTGTCATCAACAACCCCAATGCGACATCTTCGTGTGGCTGCGGCACATCCTTCTCGATGTAACCTTTCGGCGCAGATTTGGGTCTGGAATGCCCCGGAAGCGGGCACAACAAACTGCCATTCGCAAACCAGCGACTAGCCATCCAGCACCGTGGTTATCGCCGCGTCGTCCAGCGTTACACCATCACCGGCAAAGAAGATCTCGTTCACGCCATTGATCGGGTTGGCATCAAAGTCGCCCAGTGCCACGATCTGATCACCATTTGGCAGGCGGATCACGAAATCTTCTGATCCGGCGGCGAGACGGTCAAGTGTCGCATCAGTAGAGCTGTAGCCGGTAATTTCGAGCCGGTTGGTCCCCGATTGTGGCGCATCATCAAGGATCGTCAGCGTGCCGTCGCCTGCCGCAAATGCAAACGTGTCATCGCCTTGATCGCTTAGGATAAATGTGGCCCCATTGCCAAATACCGTGCCACCCGTGGCCGGTCCCTCCAGAATGGTGCGTCCGGCCGCGATATCAGCTTCAAGCGCCATCAGCGTCAGTTCTGCGGTTGTCAGCATCGTGCCGTCGTCGTCCAACCGGACCAAAACCGTGCTGTCGTTGGCGGAAAGGCCGTTTTGCACCAGGATTGACCCTGCCCCGCTGGCAAAGCTGATCAACATATCCTGATCATTGGACGGCGTGCCGTTGGCCAAATCGCGCGAGCCCGGCACAGATTCAACCCGAAGATCCAAAAGGCTCACACCGGAAATCTGGATAAGCTCAAAACGACTTGCGCTGGCATTAGCCAACAGAGTGTCGTCACCGTCACCAAAAACGTAGTGGAAGACATCCGCGCCACTCCCGCCCGAGACCACATCGTCACCAAGACCGCCGCGCAAATTGTCGACCGCATCACCGCCAATGATCAGGTCATCGCCTGTCGTGGCAATATCGTCGTAAGCCTGCGTGCGGGCGTCTTCCGCCGAAAGCGTCGCATCGGTAAATACGAATTGTTCGATCCCGCCATTGGCAAAATTGACCACCTTGATCGCGGTGCCATCATCCATAACGATATGAAAATCCGCCGGATCAATACGATCCTGAACGAATGTCACAGAGGTGGAGGTCACATCGAAAAAGATCGCATCGGTGTCCCCGATCCCGGTGTCCCGGATCTCATGGTCGCCCTCGCCCCGACGCACAATATAGGTGTCAGAGCCTTCGCCACCATCCAACAGATCGTTCCCCAGCCCCCCCTCAAGCGTTTCGTTCAACGCGGCCATTCCGATCAGAATGTCGTCCCCAGTAGAGCGTTGCTGCGAAAGATAAGCCGACGATACCTCGGCGAAGGTTGAGCTCTCCGGTATCGCTGAATCTGCGTTAAACACGATCTGTTCCAGCCGAAATGTCTGACCAAAGTCGCGGATTGTCAGAACATCTCCGCCGCCAAAATCAAGCACAAGGTCGTCAGGATCGATCGGTGACCGGGACAGGCTGGCATCAGCTAGCGCATAGTCCAGAACGCGCAAGACATCGGTTCCGCTCGTGAAGGACCCTTCCGCAATGACGACGTTTCCATCACTGCTGCCATATTCATAGGTGTCACCGCCACGGTTACCGACCAATATGTCGTGTCCGCCGCCCCCGCGCAGGGTCAAAGACCCGACATATCCTGCGATGATATCATCACCGCTCGTGACCTGTTGATCGACCAAGAACTGCTGCACTTCAGTTGTCGAAGCAAAGCCACTGGTCGAACCGGAATTGTCGATAATCGTAATCGAATCCACGCCGGAAAATTGCGCCAGGGCACCGATAAGGGTGATCGTTTCCTCGACGCGGCCGATCCCCTGCACGGGGTCTATGAACGCCGTGTCTTCGTAAATGATGTCGATAATGACATCTTCGGAATTAACCTCACTTGCCCTCAGGATAACGTCCTGCTGCAAGACGTTGTCGGCCACAATCCCGCTGAAATCGATTGTAATGTCATAACCGCCTGTTGTCGCGATTGTCTTTGTCACACTGTCATCACCAATCTGGCCAACGTTGAAGATCAATTGATCGTCACTGCTGTTATCCAGGGCGAAATGTTCGTTGGCCGCAGTCGACGTGAATGTGTTGTTTCCACCCGGGTCCGCGACGGCAACCTTGGTGATCACATCTTCATTCGGGTCCGCCGCCACGGCCTCGGCCACAAGTGAGGCGATGAAGGCTTCAAAGTTCGTCGCGCCGTCCAGATCGTCAGCGTCATTGTCAAATGTGACATCGGCAAACTGAATCTGTTCAAAGTCCGCCATCGCCAGAATGTCGAGCGTGTTATTGGCGTCGATGAAAAGCTGAACATCACCGCTGAAGGCCGGGTCGAAGCGGATCGAATGAGGCCCAGCAAGCGCAAAGTCGGTGGAAGTGAAGCCCGTCACATCAATGATGTCACCGGACCCGGAACCGCCATCCAAAATACGGTCATTGCCGTCACCGACAACATAAGAATACGTGTCCGACCCCTCTCCCCCCGAGATGAACCGGTCCGAACCCGGCGAAGATGGCATAAACTGCGAACCGTCCGCGCCAATCAGATCACGGCCCTGCGTCAGGGCTTGATCAACGACATGCTGACGCATCTCCAACTCGGTCAGCGTCTGATCGGCAAAGTCAAAGAACGCGATGTTGTTGAGCGTCCCACCACCAAGCGCGCCAATGACCTCAATCCGGTCGCTGCCCGCTTCGAAAATGATGGTTTTGTCATCCCCAAGGCCATAAGTGATTGTGAAATCGGCCAAGTTGCGGTCCGTGAATTGAACACGGTCGTTGTCACCATTCCCCATGTCCGCAACAACATCATGGCCATCCCCGGCGCTGAAGACGTAGATATCAAGTCCGTCGCGCCCGGTCAGCGTATCGTTCCCGGTGCCGCCCACAATGGTATCGCCTGTTGAAAACCCATAGACCAGATCATCGCCCGCAGTTTGTTGCTGGGCGATCAGATCAGAGCGGACCTGCGCCATCGTAAGCGTCACACCGCTCGCATCGAAAATCAGACCTTCGATCCCATTTTGTGGATCGCCCGTCAGCGCATCAATCAATGTGACCTGCCCGGTGGCCCCCGCGCCGTCGTCCAAAAGCACAACAAGATCGTCGGTCACAAAATGCGCTTCAACGTCAGCGCTCCGCGCGAAAGTGACCTGACTACCGGGGTTTATGACGCCATCGACATGGTCGTAATCAATCGTGAAATCAAAGACCGTCAGGTTATCGTAGTCCCCCGCGCCCTGGTCCAGCACGACGTCATCACCGCCACCAGCCCGATAGACATAGGTATCTGCCCCATCGCCACCGACCAGCGTATCGTTGCCCGCTTTACCATCAAGCGTTTCACTCCGGTCAAAACCAATGACAACGTCGTCCCCGCTTGTGGCCTGTTGTTCGGTCAGGATATTGCGCACGTCCGCCATCGACAGATCACCATCCGCAAAACGCAACGTCTCAATCCCGTCGACAACTGAGCCGTTGATCGTGTTGATCAGTGTCAGCGCATCGCCGCCGCCAAAGTCGATAAGCAGGTCATCGGATCCGGCGCCTTGGGCAAAACTTGCATCACCAATGTCATAGCCGATCTGGACGATATCGGTGTCAAGACGGCCAGTCTCCCGGATCGTGTCATGCCCGTTGCCTGCCTCATAAATATAAAGATCACTGCCGTCCCCACCACGCAGCACATCATCGCCTGCGCCACCATCAAGGGTATCCGCCCCCCCAAAACCACGGATATCATCCATCCCACTTGTGGTTTCCCCAGCAAGGATAAGCGCGCGAACCTCAGTGTCTGTCAGGGTTACGCCATCGTCAAAATGATACTCAGATATCCGTCGGGTAGAACCTTCCGTACCAAGACCGTTACGCACGATCACACCTTGGCTGAAATCAAAGTCCCCGGCAGCAGGGCGGATCAGCAAATCAAGACCCTTTTGTTCAAAGGGATTGGCTGACAGACGCTCAAACACCACGTCGGTAGAGGCATAGCCAACCAACACCAGGTGATCCGTGTCCGAAAGGCCCGTTTCGTCGATGATATCCAGACCATCACCCAACCGATGCACGAAAATGTCCGCCTGATCGCCACCAAACAGGCTGTCGTTTCCCGCCTGCCCGTCTACCAGACGCGAGAAACCATCGTCCGTCAGAACCTCTGCTGTGGCACCGCCTGTCAGCGTGCCATCAACGATGCCCAGCCAGAATGCACCTGTCGTCGCCAACCCGCCAGCATCTGTGGCCGTCACCGCGATGCGCACCACTTCATTGGTCGTCGGCGTGCCGCTGATTATCCCTGTGGCACTGTCGATGCGCAGCCCGCTGGGCAAAGCCGATTGCCCGGCAATCACCGCGTCATAGGTCAGACTGGATCCGGCGGCATCATCGAAGAACGCGCTGATATCAATGGCGTTGGCAGCATTTGGGTCAATCTCTTGGGTCAGGGCAACCTGCACCGCCGCAGGGGCCGTAAAGGTCGGCGCAACATTCACATCAAATGTGGCTGTCAGGGTGGTGATCCCGCCGGCGTCATCGAAAACGCCAATCGAAACCACATCGCCGACCGTCTGCCCAGCGCCTGCCGTATAGCTAAAGCTGCCATTCTCCAGCACCGTCAACGACCCTGAAAGCCCGGTCGACAGGTTTGCAAAGTTCAGCGCATCGCCATCCGCATCGGTGGCCATAAAGCTGCCGTTCAGGGTCGTGCCCTGATTGACGTCAAAAGTCCCATCCACACCGACAGGCGCGTCATTGACGCCGTTGACCGCGACGCCCGACACACCAGACACGGTGTCGATCCCGTCGGACACGTCATAACTCACGCTCAGCAATTCCGTATCGTATTGACCCAGCGACACGAATTGCGCCGGATCCAGTGTGATGCCCGTCACATTGCCAGCGCCGTCCACCACTTCTGTGAAGGTAATCGCGCGCCCCAAAGTAGGATCATCTGTTGTGACGGTGATGTTTGCAAAGTCCAGATCGCCGCCATCGACATCCGTCCAATCGTTCCGCAGATCAATCAAAAGCTGCGCGGCATTGGCCGTCAGCGCAAAGCCTGACGTATCAATCTCGGCGACATAAATATCGCTGACATTGCCTGTCGTGACGCGGTCGTCAAAATTCGCAGCCACCGTGGCAGAGGAAAAGACAACGTGCGATCCATCCGCCGAGATATCCGGCTGGCTTCCGGCCGGTTCATTGGCAAGGTCAGGCGTCACCGAAACGCGGATCGTCTCGCCCGTCAGGCGATCATGGACAAAGATATCGTTGGCGCCATTAGTGTCGGGCGTCACGCCATCAAGATTGGTTGCCTGCGATTCAAACGCCACGAACCGCCCGTTGTCCGAGATTTGGGCATCAAAACTCGCCCCGTCGCCTTCAACCCCAGTGGATGAGACTGAAACGCGCGAGGTTTCGCCCGTCTCAAGGTCGTGAACAAAAACGTCATCGCTGTTGTTGGTGTCACCCGCCACCAAGTTGTCGGCCCGCGATACCCACGTCACAAACCGTCCATTCGCCGACACCGACGGGGTCGATACGGCCTGCCCACCTGTGAACGATATCGCGTCCTGATTGCCAACGACACCGCCGGTGCTTTGCGACACCAACGTCAATCCGCCAAGGGCGACGTCATAGGCATAAATGTCGACCAACCCATTGGTGTCGGCCACGTCAAAGCTGTTCGCGGTCAGGAAGACCACCGTCTTGCCATCAGCCGAAATGGATGGATTGAACGCCGCCGCGGCCTCAACCGTTCCCACATCCTGAGAGATCATCACAGTCTCGCCAGTCTGGCGATCGTGCAGGAAGATATCATCAAGGCTACTGCCACCTGATGAATTATCATCAACCGCCGTGACCAGATTGGTCGCATTGCTTTGGAAGACCACAAAGCGTCCGTCCGCAGAGACCGAAGCATTCTGCGAATTGCCGTCCAGACGCTGCCCGTCAACGCCATCTTGTATCAGCAGCGCGGTTCCTCCACTGACAACGTCCCGCACATAAATGTCGATCCGATTGTTGTTCGGGACCGGATCACCATCACCATCCATCGGCACAAGATCACTGGCACGCGATTGGAATACGACCACGCCCCCGTCCGCACTCAAAGCGGCACCGGATGCACCGTCGGTGATGGTTTGCGCGTTGGTGCCGTTTTGAACATTGGCCCGGCTGTTGGTTTCGCTCGCGTCTTCGACATAGACATCGGTACGCGCATTTGTGTCACCGGAAATCAGATCGCTTGCCGATGAATCATACGAAATGCTGTCGCCATCCGCCGAAATAGACGGTGCCAAAGAATGACCATTGCCGCCTTGCGTTTCGGTCTGATCTTCGGTGACCAGACGCACATCCACCACGCGCGGCGCGACCTGCGTCGGCCCATCATTCAGCCCGCTGATTTCGATCGTCACCGTGGCCTGCGTCACATCGCTGCCGGTGTCGATCTGATAGGTAAAGCTGTCCGTTGCCGTATCGCCATCGGCCAGCCCCGCAAAGAATGCGCCCGGTTCATAATCAAACGATCCATCCGCATTCAACGTCAGATCGCCATCCGGCCCCGAAACAACAGAATAGACGCCGCCATTGGGTTCATCATTGGTTGAAACATCGCCGGAAAAGGACGTGTCTTCATCGGTCGAAAAATCGTCGTCCGCTGCCTCAAAAGCCGGATCACGCCCTTCAACGGTCAATTCCAGCGCGTTTGCCGTGCGACCACCGTTTGTATCCACAACGTCGTAGGTGAAATTGATGATCTGACTTTCGCCCGCAGCCAGCCCCTCGAACGCCGACGCGTCATAGGTCAGCGTCGCACCGGAAAGCGTGAAACCGCCAAAGTTGGTTGCGTCTTCGGCCAGGTTTTCCACCGACAACATATCGCCAGTGTCCACGTCGCTGGCCGACGCCAAGAGTGCGATATCAAACGCCGTTTGTGTTTCATCCGTTGTTGCCATCAGCGGGGCAACAACAGGTGCGTCGTTTGCGCCGGTGATGGTCACCGTGACGGTTTGCGCGACCCCATCTGGCGTCAGTGCGACAAAGCTGTCGGTTAGCGTGGCCCCTGCCGGTAGCGCGTCAATCGCGCCTTGACTGTTGTCGGCCTCATACCGCCAATCCCCGTTGGCCAGCAAAAAGAAGGTGCCGTGCCCGTTGCTGCCAGCCGTTCCGTCTTGGGCAACAAAGCTTTGGTTGCCCTGAAAGGTCGCGTTGATCGACAGCGAACCCGAGGTTTCCAATGTTGCGGCGGAATCCTCGGTCACGCCGCCGGATATTTGACCACCCACAATGTCCTGCCCCCGCGCGTCACGAAAGGCCAAGCGCCCATCGTCAAAGGCAAATTCACTGAACAGCAGCGCGCCATTGCTTCCAAAGGTCTGTTGAATGCTCGACCAACCATAGGCATTCAGCGGGTCCGACCATATCGCATGATCGCGCAAACCCGCCGCAAAATCAGTGACCTGCACGCGACCATCGTCAAAGGTTTGTTGTTGTTGGCTGATGACACCATCAACACCAAACGTCGTCGTGCATGTTCCCCAAACATAGTTATCGCCATGGTCTGTGATTGTCAGTGTCGCGGCAACGCCGTTGCCAAAGCTTTTGTCTGCGACCCGTCCGTCATCATAGGTGGTTGTCACCGCAGCAACGCGGCCATCCGCCAGATAGGTCGTGACCCGACTGGTCAATCCGTCCACATCATTCAGATCAAGCAATGTGGTCTGGCTGCGCTGCCCGTTCACATATTGCGTTGTGCTTTCCTGCCCGTCGTCATTGACCACGACCCTTTGGGCAATGTCACCTGACGCGTCATATGAAATACGAATTTCGTTCCAATTGAACACATCCGCCGTATCTGTGCGCACCACCGTGGATGACGCAGGCCCAGCCGCGGGTGTCGTGACCACAACGACGCCATCGTCGCGCGTCGTCGTAACATCAACAACGCGTCCATTCGCGTCATAACTGAAGACCTTTGTAGACCAGTTGAAGGCATCCAGCGCATCCGTGTCTGTCCGCGACGCAAGGACACCATCCTGATACCCGATAGAAGACAGGCGCCCGTCATCAAAACGCGTTGTCGTGCTGGCAATGCGCCCGCTGGCATCAAATGTGTCAAGTTTGCTGGACCAGCTCTGAACATTCCCCGAATCTTGCGTTGACCTGGTCGACACCTTTGAATCCACAAAGGTGGTCGTCACATCCGATCCGTCATCGCGGGTCAGCGTCTGGGTCGTTTTATACCCGCTGACAGCATCAAACGTGAGCGAACGGGACGTCCAGCCCCATTGATCCGATGGGTCTGTCCACGTCCGGCTCACGACAGATCCGGCGCTATAGCTGACAAATTGGATACGACCGTCGTCGTAAGTGATCTGCTGGCTGAGCAGAAACCCATCCGTATCGCGCGTCACGACGCGTTGAAACCAAGGATGAAGATCCGATGGATCGTTAATCGTCACTGTCGTCATATCTTGATCCAACCCACCCTTAACCCGCTAGATCTAGTTTGAGGGACAAAGCCAATAAAGTAAACGAAAGGCTAAGATCGCCGTTAAGATCCGCGCAAAGTCAAAGGGCATGGTGGACCGTATGCTTTCCCTGATCAAAAGCGACAATCTGGTCCTTGAAGGCGCGGGCGAAAAGGTCATGATCGGCAACGTATCGCGGCCCTGCATGACCGTAACCGACACCGACTTCACCGTCGTACTGGTCGGCGCGCGCTTCGCCATCAACAACCCAAATGCGACTTCTTCGTGCGGCTGCGGCACGTCCCTTTAGATGTAACGGTCCTGCAAGGATGTAGGTGGGGCCTTACCCCCACTCTCGTCTTTGTCTGGCCGCACCATCCATTGACGTCTTTCGTTTGGTGATTTTCCCATCTGCGGATAGCGTCAATTCAAACGACTTTTGAAACCACGCACCCATTGGACAACGCATATGACCAACGCAATTTCTCTGATTTCTGCGCATTTCGATGGCAATCTCTCGGCCGGATCTGACCAAAGTTCCATGCCTGCAAAGGCAATGGGGCAAGTCGCCGGATCAGAAACCCTTTGGTCGGTGGGCGGCTACCCAAGTCGCGGACGCAACATCCGCAGTTGGCTGACGTTTTGGCCAAATGAAAGTGCCGCGAGCCAGTACCTTGAACAGCGAAACACGCTTATTCCTCTTCTCAAGACCGCCAAAACCGTCTCAACCGGACTTTTCCTGCCCTTTGCGACCCATGGTGATGTCAATTGGATTGGCGGGCACCCCAATCCCTTGCCTCTAACACTCGCTGCGCGTCCTCAGAAAGACGCCCCCGTTTTCATCATTACTTCGGCAGGCATCGGCAACTTGGGACCGGGGGCGCTTGCTTTTGGGCAAGGCACCCATGTCGTGCGAAAGGCCATTCAAGATCTAGATACGGTCCAATTCGAAGCGCAGATCTTGGCCGACAGTCCGGCGATTGACGGCGCCACCCTGTCAATGTGGGACAATCTGTCTGCCGTGATGAATTTTGCTTACAAAAATGATCCGCACAAAAGCGCGATGGACGTGATGCACCATGACGATCTCGTTCGCGGGTCATTCACCCGTTGCTTGGTCAAGTCATTCGATGGCGTTTGGAATGGTAGGCGGATCAGCATTTAAGGCGCCAGTTCGGCCCTTGGAATGTCGACCGCTTTTTCCTCTGCTGTTTTAGTTAACCGACATTAACACTCTCATGCATATGGTATGTTGCCACTATGTGCATGGGTTGTGCATGGTTTCTGCATGGTCGATATTCGGGCGAACGCAGGGGTAGGATTTCATGAAGATCGCGACATTCAACATCAACGGCATCAAGGCGCGCATCGGCGCCCTGACGGACTGGCTCAACGAAAGCCAACCGGATGTCGCGCTGCTGCAAGAGATCAAGTCGGTCGACGAAAACTTTCCGCGCACCCACTTTGAAGACATGGGCTATATCGTTGAAACACATGGACAAAAAGGCTTTAACGGTGTGGCCATCCTGTCCAAAATCCCGCTCGAGGACATCACCCGCGGCCTGCCCGGCGATGACAGTGACGCACAGGCCCGCTGGATCGAAGCGACCGTCATGGGCGACACCCCGGTCCGTGTTTGCGGGCTTTACCTGCCCAACGGCAATCCGGTGGAGCTCAACGATGACGGCACCCCAGTAGAGGGCGGTAAATACGCCTATAAAATGGGCTGGATGGACAGATTATATCAACGTGCTCAGACACTTATGGCGAATGAGATACCAGCACTAATGGCAGGCGATTACAACATCATACCACAGGCAGAAGACGCCAAGAGGCCAGAGGCCTGGACCAAGGACGCCCTTCATCGCCTGCCCTCACGAGAGGCTTTCCGCCGCATCCAACACCTTGGTTTTACGGAAGCTTTTCGCGCCACGACCCTTGGTGACGGGCATTATTCCTTCTGGGACTACCAAGCGGGCGCATGGGATCGCAACGACGGCATCCGCATCGACCACTTTCTACTGACCCCGCAATGTGCCGATCTGCTGCAAGGCTGCTGGATCGAAAGCGCTGTCCGAGGACGCGAAAAACCGTCCGATCACGTGCCGGTTTGGGTCGAGTTGGCCGCTTAAAGAATGCTGCGTATCGCGATCATATCATTAGCTTTATTGCCTGCCGAACTATCGGCCCAATGTCTGACCGCCAATACCGGCGCCGGATGTGCGACGGCCAAGATCATCAGCGTTCCCAAGACGACGCGCGACCTTGGCCCGCCCCCTGTCGAGATCGGAGAGATCCTCGAACGCGGCAAATACTCCATGGTCCTGAACGCCCGCTGGTATAGCCTGCCGGACGCCAAAGACGGTTGGGTCTATTTCCGCATCGAAGACGACGTTTACCGCGTCGATTTTCAAACGATGGAGGTGCTGGAACGCGCCACGGCAGAGGCCGGGGCGAATTGGCCTAGCGGGTGACGTCATGGTCATAAAGCCATGATAATCTTGACAGAAATGCGTTCGGCGCCACCGCGCCAATCGCCCGCAAGGCAGCATGTGACGCTGTGCGGCGCAGCCCTGAAAGATGATAGTTGACGGCATTGGCATTCGCCGCCGCAATCGCGCGTTTGACCCGCGTGCGCCGCAGTGCTTGATAGTCGCCACCGCGCGACAGACATTGCGAAAGAACCCAGGCGTCTTCCAGCGCGAGGTTCGCGCCTTGGGCCAAAAACGGCAATGTTGGATGGGCCGCATCACCAAGCAAATAGACCTCATCTTCGGCCCATGTCTCTGCGACATCGTGACGGAAAAGCCCCCACAAATTGACGGTTTTTACTTGTGATAACAAAGTCTTCAAAGGCGAAGCTGCATCATCAAATGCAGATTGCAGATGTGCTGGATCATCGGTGTGCGACCAGCCTTCCTCCGCCCATGCGTCGCGTTCTTGCACCGCCACAATGTTGATTTTGCCGCCCGGCAACGGATAGCTGACCACATGCCGCCCCGGAAGCATCCAGATCCGGGCCTCTTGTGGGGCATCGCCGTCAATCACCGCCCGCCAAGCCACCTGTCCGGTGAAAAACGGCTGCCCTAACCCGTTCAGAATAGGGCGAAATTCGGAATGCAGCCCATCTGCGGCAAGCAATCGTCCGGTGTGGGGGGCAGTGTCGGGTGTGAGGTGGCTATCGGTCACGATCTGCACACCAGCGGCGCGACACGCCTCTGCCAGCATGTCGAGCAGATCACCCCGGTGCAAAAGCGAAAATCCCGGCGCGTCTGCCGCCTGCGCAGGAAATGCAAAGCGTGTCACTGCGCGGCCCGTCAGCCCATCTATGGGCACGACAGCCTTGGAAACAATGGATTTTTCGCGAAGTGGCTTGGCAAGGCCAAGGGCGTGCAAGACACGTGCGCCATTGGGAGAGATTTGCAAACCGGCCCCTTGGGTGCGCAGGGCCGATGCACGTTCATGAAGCTGTACCGTGGCACCACTTTGCGCCAAGGCCGCCGCCACAGCCAAGCCAGCGAGCCCGCCGCCGACGACCGTGTTATGCGGCGCGCTCACCTTAGTCTTTGCGATGAACCTTCTCGCCACGCTCGTGGCGTTCTTGCGCCTCAAGGCTCATGGTGGCGATGGGGCGGGCATCCAGACGCTTGAGCGAGATCGCCTCGCCCGTTATCGAACAATAGCCGAATTCACCTTCTTCGATGCGACGCAGTGCGGCGTCGATCTTGGCAACCAGCTTGCGTTCGCGGTCGCGGGTGCGCAGTTCCAGCGCGCGATCTGTTTCCTCTGACGCGCGGTCGGCGACGTCGGGAATATTGCGCGTCTGATCCTTCATTGACGCCACGGTGTCGCGGCTGTCATCCAGAATTTCGGATTTCCAATCAAGCAGCTTGCGGCGGAAATACTCTGTCTGGCGGTCATTCATAAACGGCTCGTCCTCGGCGGGACGGTAATCGTCAGGCAAGAAAACTTCAGCTTTCATTGCATCCCCTCTCAAGTTGTTGGCTGTCATTTCTTCGGCTGATCCTGACATACAACGGTTCCCCTCAAAACTTGGGTTCGTTTAGCCCCAAGCAGCGGCCATGTCACCCCCCAAAAGCAGTGAAAACGATGTGTTGAAGGGTTAACAGAAGTTGATAAGTTGCACCGCGAACAAATTGGAAATGATATGAAATTCGAAGGCACAGAGGCCTATGTGGCCACCGACGATCTGACGATGGCGGTGAATGCGGCGGTGACGCTGGAACGCCCGTTGCTGGTCAAGGGCGAGCCCGGCACCGGCAAGACAGAACTGGCCCGTCAGGTCAGTGCCGCACTTGGCCTGCCGATGATCGAGTGGCACATCAAATCAACCACCAAAGCCCAGCAAGGCCTATATGAATATGACGCGGTCAGCCGATTGCGGGACAGCCAGCTGGGCGATGAAAAGGTGCATGACGTCGGCAATTACATCAAGCGCGGCAAGCTTTGGCAGGCCTTTGCCGCCGAGAGTAAGGTTGTCTTGCTGATTGATGAGATCGACAAGGCGGATATCGAGTTTCCGAACGATCTGCTGCAAGAACTCGATAAGATGGAATTTCACGTCTACGAGACGGGTGAGACCATCGCAGCAAAAGTGCGTCCAATTGTCATCATTACGTCGAATAACGAAAAAGAACTGCCTGATGCCTTCCTGCGGCGCTGCTTTTTCCACTATATCCGCTTTCCCGAGATTGAGACGTTGCGCAAGATCGTGGAAGTGCATCACCCTGGCATCAAAGAGGCGCTGCTGACGGCGGCGCTGACGCAATTCTATGAGGTGCGTGAAACGCAAGGGTTGAAGAAGAAACCATCGACGTCGGAAGTGCTGGATTGGCTGAAACTGCTGCTGGCCGAAGACCTGAGCGCAGAGGATCTGCGCCGCGACGGGGCCGACGCCCTGCCCAAGCTGCACGGGGCATTGTTGAAGAACGAACAGGACGTGCATCTGTTCGAACGCTTGGCGTTTATGGCGCGTGGCCAACGCTAAAACGCAAAAAATTGACGCAAGGTTAATCTGCATTTCTAGATTTGGTGTGCTGAATTCCGCCCACCACAACCCATTCTGAGTCTTTCGCGCAACGCCCCGATATTTTCAGGGACTCTTCTCAAATTATCAGTCGCTTAACCCCTGCCTGACATAGTTAATCGGGTGGCCCACAGGCGCGTTCTTGGCATTGCCCAAATCGCGCCCAGAAGGGGCCGCAGTTCTAAGGCAGATAGGGCTGACGATATTGAGGAGAGCAGAGTGACCAAGGCAAATATGCCGGTCGATCTATGCCAGCGCAGCCCCGCCATTTTGGCGGTCACGGCTGGTATGCGGACCGTTAAAGACCCCCACTGCCCCAACATGGGGGCAGACCATTGAATAGACTTGCTGCCTTTGCGCTTGGCGTTCTTGCGTCTTGTGCGCCTGTGCCGGATGCGCCGCCCAGCCGGGCCGTGACGCTGATGAACACCCTGCCCCCGATGAAGGCCTTTACGTCCGAGGCGGTTACACCCGCCACGCGCCCCAATGCAGAGATGGCGCAGGATTTTCTGGACCTGAGTTTTCGGATGGAAAGCGGGCGCACGATCCCCGCTATGTCACGCTTTGAGGGGCCGATCACGGTACGCATGGCCGGCCCGGCGCCCGACAGCATGGCCCGCGATCTGGAACAGTTGCTGACGCGGATGCGCCGCGAGGCCGGGATTGATATCACATCGACCGACAGCGCGCAGGCCTCGATCACGGTTGAGGCTGTGCCGCAGGCCGCGTTGCAGCGCGCCGTGCCGCGGGCTGCGTGTTTTGTGGTGCCGCGCATCACCAGTTGGGAAGAGTTCCTGCTGACGCGCCATTCCAGTCAGGTGGATTGGACGACGCTGAAAACCCGTGAACGTGCGGTGATTTTTGTGCCTGCTGATGCCGCCCCACAGGAAATTCGCGATTGTTTGCATGAAGAGCTGGCGCAGGCATTGGGGCCGTTGAATGACCTTTATCGCCTGCCCGACAGTGTTTTCAACGACGACAACATCCACACCGTTTTGACCGGCTTTGATATGTTGGTGCTGCGGGCGTTTTATGCCCCAGAGCTGTCCAGCGGCATGACACGCACTGATGTCGCACAAAAGATCCCGGCGATTTTGGCACGGCTGAATCCCGGCGGCGAACGCGCTGGTCGCCCGGCACAGGCCGATACCTCGCGCGACTGGATCACAGCGATGGAAACAGCGCTGACGGCAGGCAGCACGCCTAACCGTCGCCGACAGGCCGCAGCCCGCGCGATCCAGCTGGGCGAGGCATTTGGCTGGCGTGATACCCGCGCAGGCTTTGCGTTATATGCCAATGGGCGCTTGCAGGTTGGCCACGATTCCGCGGCCGCACTTGCGTCATTCAATGCCGCCGAAGCGGTTTACCGGGCAAGTCCGGTGACATCTGTTCACACCGCGCATATCGCGGTGCAAAAAGCCGCCTTTGCCCTTGCGGCAGGTGATGCGCAGACCACGATCCGTCTGGCAGATGACGCCATTCCGGTGGCCAAGCGGCACCAGAACGCGGCGCTGCTGGCCACCTTGATGATGTTCAAGGCAGAGGCGCTGTCGATGACCGGCAATACGGTTGAGGCGGATGCGCTGCGGCTGGACAGTTTGGGTTGGGCGCGCTACGGCTTTGGCACTGATTTGAACGTGCAGGCCCGTCTGGCAGAGATTGCGGCGCTGCGCCCTTTCTAAGGGACCACCGCCTATGATCTTTCCTGTTGCGGGCCTCATTTTTGGTGCAGTATTGGGCGCAGCGCGCGCGCTCGCGCGCGGCGGCAACGCGCGTGACATGCTGCAATGGGCCGCCGTCTTTGCGATGATCTTTGGCGTGATCGGCATGTTTGTCCTTGTGTTCATCGAACGCAGCTACACCTGATGTTCCTGCCTTTTTTCGACAATCTGCGCCGGGCGAATGTCCCGGTCAGTTTGCGCGAATTTCTGGCCTTTCTTGAGGGGATGAAGGCGGGCCTTGCGACCTATGATATCGAAGCGTTCTACTTTCTGGCGCGCACGATCATGGTCAAGGATGAACGCCATCTGGACCGTTTTGATCAGGCCTTTGCCGCGACCTTTGAGGGCCTGGAAAACATCCCCGACAGCGCCGTGGTTGAGGCCGTCGACATCCCCGAAGAATGGCTACGCAAGATGGTGGAAAAGCACCTGACAGCCGAAGAGAAAGCCGAGATTGAAGCATTAGGCGGCTTCGATAAGTTGATGGAAACGCTGAAGAAACGGCTTGAGGAACAAAAGGGCCGCCATCAAGGCGGGTCCAAATGGATCGGCACTGGGGGGACGTCGCCCTTTGGCGCCTATGGCTATAACCCCGAAGGTGTGCGTATTGGCCAGAACGAAAGCCGCCACCAGCGTGCGGTCAAGGTCTGGGACAAGCGTGAGTTCCGCAACCTTGATGACAGCGTTGAGCTTGGCACCCGCAACATCAAGGTGGCACTGAAACGCCTGCGTCGCTGGGCGCGGGATGGCGCGGATGAAGAGCTTGATCTGCATGGCACCATCCGCAAAACGGCGGAAAACGGATACCTTGACGTTCAAACAAGACCGGAGCGGCGCAATGCCGTGAAGGTGTTGCTGTTTTTGGATGTCGGGGGGTCGATGGATCCGCATATCAAAGTTGTGGAAGAGCTGTTCAGCGCGGCCAAGGTGGAATTCAAGCACCTTGAGCACTTCTATTTCCACAATTGCCTGTATGAAGGCGTCTGGCGCGATAACCGCCGCCGCTGGAACGCGCAGACACCGACGTGGGAGGTGCTGCGCACCTATGGGTCTGATTACAAATGCATCTTTGTGGGCGACGCGTCGATGTCGCCCTATGAAATCGCCTATCCCGGCGGCGCCAACGAACATATGAACCCAGAGGCGGGCCACACATGGCTGGCCCGCGCGCGCGATCAATGGCCCAACCACCTGTGGATCAATCCGCTGGCCGAGAAATACTGGCCCTACACCCAGTCGATCGAGATGATCCAAGACATCTTCGGTGCGGATCGCATGGTGCCGATGACGCTGGCCGGGATCGAACGCGGTATGAAGGTGCTGACCTGATGCGCGCGCGGATTGCACATCTTTGGGCAGAGCATCGGCTGGCGTTAATGGCCTTTGTAATCGCGTTATGCGCCCTTGGCTTTTTCGGTTTTAAATCACTGGCCGCGACGATCTATTGGATGGACCCAGCGCATCAGGATCAGCCGCTCGCGGGTTGGATGACACCGCGCTATGTGGCGAATTCATATCAGCTCCCCCCCGAGGTGCTTGGCCCTGCCTTGTTTTTGGTCAAGGACGAAACTCCGCGCCGGATTTCCTTGGATGCCATCGCCAAAGAGCAAGATCTGACCTTGGATGCGCTACAGGCCCGCATTGATGCGGCCGCAGCGGCCTGGCGCGAAAGTCAGGATAAATGAGCGCGCTCGCCCTATCGCTGGTCGCGGATTATGGCGTGCCGATTGTGTTCTGTGTCACCTTCCTGTCCTGCCTTGCCCTGCCGGTGCCATCGTCATTGCTGATGCTCGCCTCTGGCGGGTTTGCGGCGACGGGTGATCTGGCGCTGTCTGCGGTGCTTTTGGCGGCCTTTGCGGGGGCGGTGATGGGCGACAATTCGGGCTATTGGATTGCGCGTCGTTCCAAACGCTTTGGCGATTGGCTGGGCCGAAACCCCAAGCGGGCAGCGCTGCGCAAAAAGGGAGAGGCCTATATGGACAAATGGGGTGGGTCGTCAGTGTTCTTTTCGTGCTGGCTGGTCGCCCCACTTGGGCCTTATGTCAATTACATCAGCGGCTTGACCCGGTTCACATGGGTCAGGTTTGCCATGTGGGGAATCCTGGGCGAAATCGTCTGGGTCGGGCTATACGTCGGGCTCGGCTATAGTTTTGCCGACAACATTGGCGCCTTGTCGGATCTTTTGGGCAATATCAGCGGCTTTGTGACGGCGGCGCTGATGACGTTTGGTTTGGGGCTTTGGCTGTGGAAGGTCAGCGCCAAACACGCAAAACAGTCCAACTGATCAACGCCGTCCTTTCTCCAGTCTGGGCACTAAACTGGTTTTTAGACCGCATTTGTGTTATCAAAACTTGGCTCATTTATTAAACTCATTTTAGTTGGGGACCAATTTGATGAAAACACTCACCTTTTTTCTGACTTGTGCTCTGTCGCTTACCACCGCAACAATGGGAACGGCGGCAGCTCTTATTCATTCTTATGACTTCAATTCTGGTACGGTGACCGACAGTGTCGGCGGCATCGATGGTGCGCTTGTTGGCGACGCGGCGATTGTTGGCGGCGTACTCTCACTTGACGGAAATGGCGATTACGCTCAGCTAAACGGCTATGCGGTTCCGACTGGGCTGACCGACTTTTCCGTATCGATTGACGCACAAGCGTTGGGTGGGTTGAAGAACGACTTTGTGGAAATGATCTCTCAGGGATCTTCCAGCTTGGGCGCTCCGCACGGGTTCTATATGGGCTACAAAGCCGATGGCACAATGCGCTTCGGCGATGGTTTTCTGTCGACACCGGTCGTCTTTCCAACGGACGGTCTGTTTCATACCTATGTACTGACGAGCCAAGTCGGTGTCGGGACGAATGTCTATATCGATGGCGCACTCGTGTTTTCGAGCGCAATCGCGTTGAACAATAATGCTGGCGGCATCCAAACCCGGTTCGGCGAACAGTTTTGCTGTACCGAGTATTTCCGAGGCAATTTGGACAACATCAAAATTTATGATGGTGCACTTAGCGCAAGTGAGATTTCCGGTGTTGTTCCACTTCCCGCAGGCGGCTTGTTGCTGCTCACTGGGGTCGCGATGCTCTATCGTCGGTCAAAACGAAATAACGCCTAGGACTTGACGCATGGGGCAGCGGCCGCGACGGTCACGCCATGACACTACACTTTGACGCCACCGAATATGCCGCCCGCCAGTCCCGCGCCCACGCGGCGATGAAAGACGCAGGTTTGGACGCGTTGCTGATGTTTGCGCCTGAGAGCCAGTTCTGGATTTGCGGCTATGACACCTTTGGCTTTGCGATGTTCCAATGCCTTGTGCTGACGTCACAGGGCGATCTGCATTTGCTGACCCGGATGCCTGATTTGCGGCAGGCGGAGCTGACAAGCACCCTGCCCCGCGACCATATCCACATCTGGGAGGAACGCCATGACAGCAACCCTGCAACGGATCTGGCCCGCCTGCTGGCGGATCTGGGAGTGGCGGGGCGCATTGGCTATGAAAGCGCCACGGCGGGGCTGACTGATCACAACGGTCAGCTCTTGCGCGTCGCCCTGCCCGGCCTTGTGCCAGCATCCGATCTGATCCGTGATCTGCGGCGCGACAAATCCAAAGCCGAAATCGCAATGCACCGCCGGGCTGCGGCCCTGTCTGACGACGCGCTGGATGCAGGCCTTGCGGCCACCGGCGCAGGCGCGTTCGAGGGTGACATTCTAGCCGCGATGCAGGGTGCGGTCTTCAAAGGTGGCGGCGATTATGCGGGCAATGAATTCATCATCGGGTCCGGCCCCGGCGCATTGCTGTGCCGCTATTATTCGGGTCGTCGCCATCTGGATGCGCGCGATCAACTGACGCTGGAATGGTCGGGCGCCTATGCCCGCTATCACGCCGCCATGATGCGCACGATCATCATCGGTGCGCCGTCAGAGGCCCAGATCCGCATGCACGCGGTCACCGAAGAGGCGCTCTTGGCTTGCGAGGCGGCGATCAGACCCGGCGCGCCGATGGGGGACGTCCACGCCGCCCATTGCCGGGTTTTCGACAAGGCGGGGTTTGGCCATGCAAGGTTGCAGGCCTGTGGCTATGGCATGGGGGCGATCTATAACCCGATCTGGGTTGATTTCCCGATGTTCACGGCAGGCAATCCGCTGACCATGCGTGAAAATCAGGTGTTCTTTCTGCATATGATCCTGATGGACAGCGACGCTGGTCTGGCGATGACACTGGGCCATTCGGTCTTGGTGACGGCCACGGGCTGCGAACGGTTGTCGCGGCACGATACCGCACTGCTGACCCGGTGACATCGCCCGTGTAGCCCCTATATAAGAAGGATGTTGAAACTCACCCCTATCCTGCTGGCCGTGCTTTATGGGCTGGCGATGTATCGGTTTTCGGTCTGGCGGCTCGGGCGAGAGCTGGATGCGAAATCGACCGAACTGACTGACCCGGTGCTACGCGTGATGTGCAATCAGATGGCAGAGGCTTTGGATCTGCCCAAGATCAAGGTGCATGTCTACGAGATTGAACCGATCAACGGCCTGGCCGCCCCGGACGGCCGTATCTTCATCACCCGCGGGTTCATGGACCGTTACAAGGCGGGCAAGGTCACGGCTGAGGAATTGGCCAGTGTGATCGCGCATGAATTGGGTCACGTGGCACTTGGTCATTCGCGCCGTCGCATGATTGATTTCTCGGGCCAGAATGCCGCGCGGACGGCGATCGCGATGGTCCTCAATCGGTTTTTGCCAGGGATCGGGGTGCTTGTGGCAAATGGTCTGATGACTTTGCTGGCCGCGGGCCTGTCGCGCAAGGATGAGTTCGAGGCGGACGCCTATGCCTCTGCCTTGCTGATGAAGGCGGGGATTGGCACTGGGCCGCAAATCAGCCTGTTCAAAAAACTAGAGACCTTGACCGGCGCCCGTGGTGCGGCGACACCTGCCTGGGTCATGAGCCACCCCAAAACCGACCAACGCATCGCTGCGATTGTGGCGAATGAGGCCAAGTGGCTGGGCTAGCCTTATGTGGGAATGAGGGCTTTGAGTCTTTATCGGTTTCGCGTTATCGGGCCGTCGGCGGCCCGCGGGTTGGCAACCAATCGATTGTCATTTGACACTTTATCTTTCAGCTTCGGGATAACTCACCGAAGACACACCAAGATCATAGAAATCGCCTGCCCGTCGGGGTGGCATCGTCCATTGTCTCTCGGACCGATGGCGAGACAAAAGACGATCGATGGCCCCGCGCTCCGCTTGTTCCGGGCTGGGAGCCGTTTACAAGGTCAGCTATGAGCCCAGAGCAGATCTTTCCTTGGGGTGTCTGAAGTGGTAAAGTAAAATCATGAAACCATCCTCCATAGATGAATTTCACGCTCTGCAAACACTTGAAGATCGGGCGATCTGTGATGCTTTGAAAAAGGCCAATGATGAGGGCCTTCCGGAAGCAGAAAGCAAGATATGGCACGGTCATCCTGTCTGGTTTTTGAATGGCAACCCAATTGCCGGGTACAGCAAGCTTAAGGACTGTATTCGCCTAATGTTTTGGAGCGGTGCAGATTTCGATGAGCCGATGCTGAGACCGGGAACAGGAAAGTTCAAGGACGCTTCAATTCGCTACACCGATGCTCATCAGGTCGACAACGACGACCTGATGAGATGGTTGGAAAAAGGCCGTCGTATTCAGTGGGACTACAAGAATATTCAAAAGAGGAAAGGGCGACTGGAGCGGCTCGCTTGAGCGGCTACCCCAGAGTGCCGCCAAGGTCCACTTCGTCCGCGATGCAGTCTTTGGAGGGCATCGGGCAAGCGAACAAGCTCGAGCGAAATCGTCAGATGACCGCAAACAGCCCGGAGCGACCGATGCTGCGGCTTGCATGAATGTCCTATCTCGGGGAGCTGACAAGATTTCTCGGAAATTCCAGCCCAAAGCTGCCGTTCGAACGACCCAAAAGTTGCTGCATTGCAGCCCGCCATAGGTGACATTCGCCGCGACCGCGCAGATCGATCGGGACCAACTCGCTATACAAGGGAAAGCCCAATGTATTGTAGGACCAGTTGGACAGCCGCTTTAATTGCATGCTTGTGGTAGGGTCAAAGCTTGCGCCGTTTGAGCGTCCGTTCATTCTTGACTCGGTTGGACGGCTTAGTGCGTTGGTTGGCATAATTGGATAACCGACATTCCTGCGGCCTTGGCGGCTTGAACACCTTGCGGGGAGTCTTCAATGACAAGCACCTTGCTGTATTCCTGCCCTAGCTGATCCGCTGCAAGTTGAAACATTGCGGGAGATGGTTTGGGTGGAACGCCGTCGGAAATACACACGACGGTATCAAACAAGTCCCGAATATTGACTGTCGCCAGCAACAGTTCACAAACGGGGCGTTCACCATTGGTGGCAACAGCCAATGGCATCGCGCGATCCCGCAAGGTCTTTGCCAAGGTAATGGTTTCACGAATAGGCCGCGCGCGGTGCACGGCTTGGTCGTAGTGCGCGATGCTTATCTGGCAGGCCCGTTCAACATCAAAAGTGGCGTCCAAAGACTGGCGAAACGCGTCAAACAGGCTGATCCGGTCCAGCCCGTCGCGCGCCGCATACCACTCGGGTGACATCTCGTGCCCTTGATCCTGCGTGCCCGCCAGCAAGCACTGAAGGTGCACGTCCGCGCTGTCGATCAACGTCCCGTCGCAGTCAAAGATCACGGCGTCGAATTTCTCCGCCGTGATGAAGGACTGCCAATGGTCTGACGTTAGGGCATGGGGCTCACCCCGGTGGTGCAATATTGATTGCATGTTTAGGCCGCGACGATCCTTGCGTGATCCTCTACAATGCCGACCGATACGGAGTCGCCCTGTTTGAACGGGTCGGCCTGAACGGGCGCGATGATGAACAGGGAACCGACGTCCGTTTCCACAGTGTATTGGATTTCCTTACCCAGATAGGCGGCATAGGTGACTTCGCCCTTTAGCCCCGGCTGCCCCGGCGCGCCGAGGTTCAGGGCATGGGGGCGCAGCACCATTTGGGCGGCCCCTTTTGCGATATCAGGGCTTGGAACGGTATAGCGTTGGCCGTCCAGAACGGCGGTCGCAACACCCTTTGCCGAATTTTCGACGTCACAAGCCACAAGGTTCGCATCCCCGATGAAGTCCGCGATGAAGGCGGAAGAGGGGGCTTCGTACAGGTCAGCGGGCGTGCCGATCTGCGCGATTTCGGCGTCGTTCATGACGATGATGTTGTCAGACACCGCCATCGCTTCTTCTTGGTCGTGGGTCACGTAGACCGCCGTCAGGCCAAGGCGCTGCTGGATCTGACGGATTTCTTCGCGCACATGACGGCGCAGCTTCGCGTCTAGGTTTGACAGCGGTTCGTCGAGCAGAAGAACCTCGGGTTCCAGCACGATGGCGCGGGCCACGGCAACGCGTTGTTGTTGGCCGCCCGACAGCTCACTTGGGAGGCGGTCGCCGAACCCGGCGAGGCCGACAAGCTCCAGCCCATGTTCGGCCTTTGCGTTGGCTTCGGCCTTGGGCACGGATTTCACCGTCAGCCCATAGGCCACGTTTTCGCGCACGGTCATATGCGGGAACAGCGCGTAGGATTGAAACACCATCGACACTTTGCGGTATGTCGCCGTCAGGTGGGTGACGTTTTCACCACCGATGAAAATCTTGCCTTCGGTCGCCATTTCCAGCCCAGCGATCAGACGTAGGGTCGTGGTTTTGCCGCAGCCGCTGGGCCCAAGCAGGGTGACAAGTTTGCCGGGCTCAATGGCAATGTCCAGTTTCTTGAGCGCTGTGACATCGCCGTATTTCTTAACGACGCCTTCAAAGCGCACGGAGCCTGTTTGTGTATCTGTCATGTTCATTACCTCACGCCGGTTTTGCGGCTTGTTGGACACGGTCGGTGCGGCGCAGGCGGCGCGTTCCGACCAGAAGTTGCATAAGAAGCATGGCCGCCAGCATCGTGACAATCAGCACGGCCGAGTAAGCGATGGCGAGGCCAAATTCGCCGTTCTCAACTCGCCCGACGATGAACGCCGTGGCCATGTTGTGCTTGGCGCTGACAAGGAAGATCACCGCGCTGACGGACGTGATCGCCCGCACAAAGCTATAGGTGAGCGCGGCCAGGATCGCAGGCCCCATGAGCGGCAGGATCACACGGCGCACCGTGGTGAAACTGTTCGCGCCAAGGGTGATAGATGCCTCATCAAGGCTCTTGTCCAGCTGGCTCATCGCCGCGATCCCGCCGCGCACGCCCACGGGCATGTTGCGAAAGACGAAGACGATGATCAGGATGATTGACGTGCCCGTCAGCTCAATCGGCGGGAAGTTGAATGCCATGATGTAGCTGACGCCGATCACTGTGCCCGGAATGGCAAAGCTGAGCATGGTTGAAAACTCAAAGGCATCCTTGCCGACGAATTTCTGACGCACCAGCAGGTAGGCCGTGGCCAGACCGACGATGGCCGTCAGCGGGGCGGCGATGGATGAAATCGTCAGGGTGGTGAAATAGCTGTCCCACGCCACGCCCGTCAGCCGCCAGTTTTGGAAATCGATGCCGAAGGCGCGGATGTAGTGATCAAAGGTAAAGCTGTGGTTGTAACCCCAAAGTTTCACGAAACTGCCGAAGACGATCATCGAATAGACGATCAGCGTCAGCGCCGCCCATGGCAACGCGATGGCATAGCAAAACCCTCTAAGCACAGGGTTCAGCGCCGCGTTCTGACCGCTGTCCGCCTTGCCTGTGATCGTCGCATAGGACTTTTTCCCAAGCCACATGCGCTGCGCGATGAAGGCTGTCATGGTCAGCGACAACAGGGCAATGGCGAGGATCGCAGCCTTCGCCGGATCAGCGACAGAGCCAACAATCGCGAAGAATATCTCGGTCGAGAGGACCTCATACCCGCTGCCCAAGACCAAGGGGTTGCCGAAGTCTGCGATGCTTTCGATGAAGCCAAGCAGGAAGGCGTTGGCCAGACCGGGGCGCATCAGGGGCAGGGACACAAATCGGAAGGTCTGCCAGCGGTCAGCGTCGAGTGTTTGAGAGGCTTCCTCCATCGACGGGCTGACGCCTTGGACGACGCCAATCAGGACCAGAAACGCGATGGGCGTGAAGGACAAAAGCTGTGCGAAATAGACGCCCCAGAAGCCGTAAACCCAGCGGGTCTTTTCCCAGCCTAGCATATCGGCGAAAAATTCCGTCACGGTGCCCGCGCGGCCAAAGAGAAGGATCAGCGCAAGACCAATCACGAAGGGCGGCGTGATGATCGGCAGCACCGTCAGGATGCGCAGGAATTTCTTGGCGCGAAAATTGGTGCGGGTGAAGATCAGCGCGAAGGTCAGGCCAAGGATCGTGGTGCCTATGCCCGTCATCACCCCAAGGAAGAGCGAGTTGATCGCCACACCACAGGAGCGCGGCCCAATGAGACAGCCAAGCCCCCAAATGTCAGCGCTAAAGAAACGCGGGAAAAATTCGGTCAGGGAATAGCCGCCCTCGACCTCGAACGCGCGCACCAGAATATGGATGACAGGGAAGAAAACGAAGATGCCCACAAGCGCAATGATCAGGCCGATGGTACTGATGACAAAAGCATCGCCCTGCCCTTTGCCGGACTGAGACAGCGAAATGGTGGCCGCAAACAACAGCGCAATCGCGCAAATGCCCGCGCCCGCGCCCATGCCCGCCTGTCCGGCCATGATCACATCGCCCGTTAGCAGGTTTTCAAACACACGCGGTCCTGCGCGAACAATGATAAGCCCTTGCATGGCCATGAAAAACAGACCCGCAATCGCGGTGCCCAACGTCAGACGCGCCCGTTTGACGGGTTCAGGAATTGTGAACTGGAAAATCAGCGCAACCAGCAGCGCCAAACCTGCAGGGGCCAACCACCATTGGCCTGCAAAAGTGCCAAACAGGCCCGTGGCGGCAACGCCGTCGGTGATCCAGCTTGGGTCCAACAAACCGTCATCGGTCATGTGCCAAGGCAGCAAAACAAAACCGGCAAGCCCGAGAGCCAGCCAAATGAGGACTGTCTTTTTCATCAATCTATCCGCTTGAGTAGGGTGATGCCCCGCCTGTGAGCAGGGCATCTGTGCCTCTTGGCCCGCATAGACAGCAGGCCAAGAGATCGGGAGGTTTACTGCTCTGGGTTCGGATCGCCGACTTCTTCATCCCAACGGGCCAACAGACGACCACGGGTGTCGCTGGAGCCGTATGTGGCGAAGTCGTAGTCAATCAGCTTGATCGAGGCGAGGTCCGGTGACTCAGGCGCGACTTGCGCGTTTGAATTGGACGGAACCTGAAACGCACCCACTTCCGGTGCGCGGGACTGTGTGTCCGCGCTCAGGGCGAATTCGACCCATGCCTGCGCACCTTCAAAGTTGCGTGCGCCTTCGATGATGGACACCGCACCCACTTCGTAGCCTGTGCCTTCGCACGGGGCGACGATCGCCAGTGGGAAGCCTTGGGCGGCCAGTTTCACCATGTCGTGCATGAAGCCGATGGAAACACCCGTTTCACCGCGCGCCGCTGCCTTGGATGGGGCAGAGCCGGACTTGGTGTAGGAGTTCACGTTCAGGCCAATCGCCGCTAACTTCAACATGGCTTCGTCTTCGCCAAAGAGCTGAACGAATGTCGCCAGTTCGGTGTAGGCCGTGCCCGAGCTGTTCGGGTTCGCCACCTGAATTTCACCCATGAAACGCGGGTCTTCCAGATCGGCCCAGCACTCTGGTGCTGCAATGCCTTTTTCCGCCAGGATCTCGGTGTTGTAGGCAATACCCAATGCACCCGCATAGATGCCAATCGCACGACCTTCGGAAATTTCGGCCATGTTCTGCGCCCAGCCAAGCAATTCGCTTGTGTCTACGCCAGAAGGTTGTGTCAGGCCTTCTTCGGCGGCGATCAAGTGTGGATCACCCGTACCACCCCACCAAACGTCAATCTTTGGGTTGCCCGCTTCGGCGCGGATCTGCGCTAGCGTCTCACCGGTCGATTTGCGCACCATCAAGACGTCGGTGTCTGGGTTTTCAGCTTCAAACGCTGACACCATCAAATCGCACCAGTCTTGCTCGGCGCTGCACACAACGCTGAGTTCATCTGCCCAAGCGGCAGCTCCGGATGCCAAAAGTGCGGCAACAGAAATTAGTCCAAGATTCTTCATGTCTTCCTCCCTTAGAGTTCCAGCACGGTCCACATTCCTCCACGTGTCCATGCCCCTTCATCCCTAAGGACTGGTTGTGTTCACCGACATACAAGCCTTGTGAACAAAGCTACAGGGAGCCCTTCACTTCGTTAACATCCTTACAAGCGCGCCCAAGATTTGTAACGAATGAAACAAATATGCCTGCGACGTCGCTGCGATCTTGGTGCTAAGACAGGTCCGAGCAACGGAGGCCGAGCGTGTCGCGACCCAAAATCGGAATTGTAGACGACGAAGCGTCCATGCGTGATGCATTGGTGGCGCTGCTGGCTGAGAACCAGTTTGATCCCGTGCCGCTGGCCAATATCGCGCAATTCCACGCAGCACAGGCCAACACCGCGCTCGACCTTGTGCTGATCGATCTGCAATTGCGCGATGAAAGCGGTCTGACGCTGGCAATGGACATCCGCCGCACGCAGGATTTACCGATTGTCATGCTGACCGGGCGCGGCGATGAAACCGACAAGATTGTCGGGCTTGAAATCGGTGCCGATGACTACGTCCTGAAACCCTTCAACCCGCGCGAACTGGTCGCCCGTATCCGCGCTGTCCTGCGCCGCTATGGCAAATCCGAAGACCGCCCAAGCGCAGACATTGACCCAAGCTGCGTGTCTTTCGGGCGGCTAACGGTGGATCAAAAGCAACGCATCCTATTTGACGAGGCCAACACCGAAATATCGCTCACCAACGCTGAATACCGCCTTTTGGATTATTTCCTGAAACGTCCCAACGAGGTCATCCCGCGGGTCGAATTGCTGACCGAACTGGGCAGCGATCTGACTAAATATGTCGATCGCACCGTCGATGTGCTGATCCTGCGGTTGCGCCGCAAGATCGAAGAAAATCCGTCCAAACCCGTGCACCTGCAAACGCGGCGGGGGCAAGGCTATATCTTCGTCACCGACAGTGCGCGCGCGAGCCGATGATGCGGCTGATCCCCCGGTCTGTGCGCGGGCGTCTATGGACCGCCCTTGGGCTGTTGGCGTTGGCGATCGTCTGTATCAGCACGTTGACATGGATTGCCTTGCAGCGGGTCGATGCGCGCCTTCAAGACCTGCACCAACAATCGCTTGGTCAGGTGGCGCAAGCGATTGATCTGTCCAAACGCTCGTCCGACCTTGCGACCTCGGCCCCTTACTTGTTGAACCAACGATCCAATTTTCTGATCCAGCAAGAGGGTGAAAAGCTGTTGGACGTATTGGCGCAGGTACGGGACGAATGGCCGACGTCGAGCACGACGGAAACCGACCGAGAAGCGCTGAGCGCGCTGACGCTTGAGATGGAAAACGGCATCCGTGATCTGGTCAAAGCGTCCCAATCGCTGGACCAAGTGCAGGCCGTGGTGCGCGCCCGTGTCGCTGAACTGAGCACCTTGCGCGAAGACGTGACTTTGCGCGTCGAAGATCAGGCTTCGGAAACACAAGAGCGGCTGACGTGGTGGACGCTGCACAGCATGAATGCGGATGCGTTGAATGCGGCTTATGCGGATAATCTTATCGGCGTCGGCGAAGAACAGCGCCACTTTCAACGCAAAGCACAACTTGCATCAGATGGTCCAATGACCTTTGCGCAATCCTTGTATCTGAATCGGCTGAACACACTGGTCCGAGGCGATGTAGGCATCTTTGAGCTGCGACGGCAAGAACTGGACCTAACCCTTGATGCGCAGAACGCATTGTTCCGCATCCGGCGTGACGCCAACCACATCAACGAACTGGCAACCGACTTTGCCAAACGGGCCGAGGCCGTCTTGACGCAAGAACGCAGCTCGTCCTCCAGCACGATCCAGTTCACGCGGGTGTCGGTGGCCGCCATCAGCCTTGCCGCCCTTGGTCTTGCCTTGGTCGCCGCCCTTTATGTGTCACGCTACGTGGCGTTCAACGTGGGCCGCGTGTCCGAGGCTATGGTGCGCCTTGCCAACGGAGACCGCAGCAGCGTTTTGCCGCGCCGTTTGGGTGGTGATGACGAGATTGGCGATTTGTTTCGCTCCTTTCGCAGCTTTCGCGCGAACGCTTTGCGATTGGACCGCTCAAACCGCCAGCTCGATCAACGCAACGCGCTGTTCGAAAAGGTCTTTGCCAACATCACCGACGGCATCGCGATTACAGACAGTACGGGCAAACTGACCGCCTCCAACCCTGCGTTTGAACGCATCTTGGGTATCGGCAACCTGAGAGAGTCCTTCGTCGACTGGCTGTATCGATCCGCCTTTGGGCGCAGCGCCAAAGACGCCGGTCTTAGCGTGCAACATCGGGGCCATCTGGTTCTGGACTCCGCGAAAGGTGACGTGCTGGAAATCCGCGCCAGTCGTTTGCCGGATAAAGGCCGCGTGTGGCTGATCTCGGATGTGACCGAACAGCATCGCGTTGCGGAACGGGTTGCGCAGATTGATCGGATCGAATTACTTGGCAAACTGGCCGGCGACACGGCGCACGACTTCGCCAATATCCTGTCGACCATCCGCACCCACGCGCACCTACTGGATGACACCAGGTCGGAAACGGCCAATGTGTCTGCCATCGAAAACGCCGTGGACTACGGCGCGGCGCTCACCGACCGTCTGTTGGCTTTTGCGCGCAAACAGCCTCTCTCACCAGAGGCCTTTGATCTGAACGCGCTGGTCGAGGGCATGGTCGAACTTATTGAGATCGGGCTCAAACCCAATGTCACGCTTGAGGTCGTTCCCGCCGCCGAACCACTAAATGTCCTTGCGGACCCCGGCCAGCTTGAGTCTGCGATCGTGAACCTAGTCTTGAACAGCAACCATGCCATCGAAGACGCAGGAACCATCCGCGTCACCTTAACCAAGACCAAGGGCGGCGGGGCGCAAATTGTCGTGTCCGACACAGGATCGGGAATGTCGAAAAGTACCCAAGAAAAAGCGATTCAGCCGTTCTTTACGACCCGGGCAGGGGACGGCGGAACCGGGCTTGGCCTGTCAATTGTCTATGGCTTTATCAATCAAAGCGGCGGCAAGCTGGACATCGACAGCCAGAAGGGCAAGGGCACGCGCGTAACGGTTCGTTTGCCATGTGTTGATACCCACGGCAGCGCCACTCAGGTGCGTGGTGCAGGACGTGCCTTGTTGTTGGACGACAATGAAACCGACTTGAAAACAACAGCCAAAGCATTGAAATTTCTTGGTTATGAGGTGACGTCCTGCACAACCGCACAAGAGGCGCTGCGATTAGCAAAACAAGGAGAATTCGACCTTTTTGTCAGCGACTTTGAACTTGGAGGCGCCAAAGACGGTCTGGATGTTTTGACCTCACTGGAAAAACAGGACCCAGACACGCAGCGCATTTTGATCAGCGGGAAATCATCACTGCGCGCTGTTCAGTCGAACAGTGTTCTATTCATAGAAAAACCAGTGAGTTCGGAAAGCCTTTCGAAGATCCTAAAGCGAAATTGCACAAAGGAATTTGGTGCAAAAAACAGCTCTCCAGATTGCGGTGGATTTAGCAGTAGAACCGATTTTTCGAACTTGAGCGTCAAACACACTTAGGTGGAGTGCTAGACGCAAACCGTTGCATCGCAGAAATCGAACCAAGAGATCAACGCAAGCTCCAGGTGACCAATGCCATGTTCAGACGCCTCATGGCTTTGTAGAGTGGGGACAGTTGCGCCGCGAGCCACAGAACGAACCCGAACTAACATGGGCTTGATGGTGCACCACTTTTCCAGAATGGCAGCTTTGGTAGAAAGGTCGGGAAGTTCTCGCATTTGCAGCGAAGGTCCGCTTACGCCCGATTCTGTGGAAAAACAACGCGTTGCTGGCGCAGAAAGTGGCGGCCTGAACGAGGCGCGCGTGCCTTTCTTGTCAGGC
>CANMPL010000014.1 GCA_947499715.1 uncultured Paracoccaceae bacterium | reverse complement strand
ATTCCTTTGTTCATATCCGTCTCTCCTTGGTTCCAAAATTACCAAGCAAAGTGTCTACAAATCTAGGGGCACCTCACATAGCATGGGCCGGGTGCATCTTTTCGGTGCCCCCCCCATTGCACATTCAGTTTTGTGTCCACGCTCTCTGGCGACGTTTGGAAGCTCATAGCGCCAAGACCAACTTGGTTGCAGATACGTCTTGGTTGGAGCGGCTCAAAGTGGTCGCGTCTCTGACGGATGCCGCAATCCGCCGTGAGCGAAAGTTCAGCACTTACGCCTCGGGTCAAATTCGTCTTTTCGGACCTAAGTTAGGCGCGACACGACGGATGCGAGATATTCTAGAGCCAGTCATGTTCTGCAACCCGACCAATGAGCAGGTCGGGCGCAATGCGGACGTCGGATACGATTGTGGGTGTGGATTGCAGCATGCGCCACGCCAATACTCATGCCGCAAATCCCAGCTCGGTCTGATGCAGCTGCCGGATCGGCGCTAGTTCAGTTGCACCTGCAACGGGTAGTGCCCATCTTCAAACGGGCCAAAAAGATCATCGAGATCGGGGTGTTCTACCGGTTCGCCGCTATAGTCGGCAACAAGGTTCTGTTCTGACACATAAGCCACGTAGTAGCTTTGGTCATTCTCAGCCAGCAGATGGTAAAACGGCTGTTCCTTGGCGGGGCGGCTTTCCTCTGGGATCGCCTCGTACCAGGCATCAGTGTTCGAAAACATTGCATCCACATCAAAGACCACGCCGCGAAAAGGATGCTTGCGGTGGCGGACAACTTGTCCCAGATGATATTTTGCACGCGTTTTAAACATAACTGACGTACCCCCAAGGCCCTTCTACGCCCCCAAACGGGTCAGAGTCCACGCCAACCGGGCCGAAAAGAAGGAAACAGTCTGTGAACCTGACACTGACAGTCCTGAACATCACCGCCCCGGTTTTTCTGTTGGCGGCCATTGGTTTCGCTTGGGTTAAGCTGGGATTTGAGTACCGCGTGGCCTTTGTCACCCGCCTTGCAATGACGCTTTCGGTGCCTTGCCTGATCTTTGTGGCCTTGATGACATCTGACGTGGATCCCGCCGCGCTTGCTGATCTGTCTTTGGCCAGCATGGCGGCCTATGCGCTGGTCACCGCGGCCTGCTTTGTGCTGGTCAAGGTGATGCGGCTGCATGTGCCGACCTATCTGGCCCCGCTGATCTTTGGCAATACAGGCAACCTTGGCCTGCCGCTGGCGCTATTTGCCTTTGGCGATACCGGGTTGGGCTATGCGGTGGTGGTCTTTGCGGTGATGGCCGTGATCTCTTTCACCTTTGGGATCTGGCTGGTGGCCGGGGCCGGATCGCTGAGCCGTGTGTTGAAAGAGCCGATGGTGGCGGCCACGCTTTTGGGTGCGCTTTTCTTGTGGCAGGGCTGGGAAACGCCGCTTTTTGTGACCAACACGCTTGAATTGATCGGCCAAATGGCGATCCCGCTGATGCTGATCACGCTTGGTGTCGCCGTCGCCCGGCTTGAGATTTCGGGCTACGGGCAGGCCATTGCCCTGTCACTTGTGAAGGTGGCGATCTGCGTATCGGCCGCTTGGGCCGTGGCCACCTGGTTCGCCCTGCCCCCCGTTGCTGCCGCCGTTTTGATCGTGCAGGTCGCCACGCCGGTCGCCGTCACATCCTATATGCTGGCCGAAAAATATGGCACCGACGCGCAACCCGTGGCGGGCCTTGTGGTCGTGTCCACGCTGATTTCGGTGGTCACATTACCGCTTATCCTCTCATTTGTGATCTGATTTGGCGCCATTGCCCGTTCACAGATCGCAATTTCCGCGCTATGGTCGCCTCAAAATATAAATAAAAAGCGAGAGGCAGATGAGCAGTTTCTTTCGCGCATTGTTCCTGATGGTGCTTCTGGGGTCGTGTTCCAGCAGCTATGGATCTGCGCCCCGCAATCTCGACAATGCCTGCTCAATTGTGAGCGAGCGCCCCGAATACCTGCGTGCTTTCAAGCGGGTAGAACGGAAGTACGGCGTGCCGGTGCCCGGCCTGATGGCGATGATCTATCAGGAAAGCAAATTCATCTCGAACAACCGCCCGCCGCATCGTTTTGCGCTGGGTGTGATCCCGCTGGGGCGACAATCCTCGGCGGTGGGCTATAGTCAGGCGCTTGATGGCACATGGGCCGAATACAAGGCCGAAACCGGCAAACGCGGTGCCAAACGGGACGATATCGACGACGCCACCGACTTTATGGGCTGGTATATGGTCCAGACCGTGGCCGAAAACGGCATCCCGATCTACGATATCCGTAACCAGTATCTGGCCTACCACGATGGCCGCACCGGGTATCGTCGTGGCACATGGAAGTCCAAAAGCTGGCTGATCCGCATCGCCGGCGAGGTCGAAAGCCGCGCCGTGCTCTATGACCAGCAACTGCGGGCCTGCGGCAAACGATAGGCGATTGTTGAGGGTCCGCTGTGCGCTCTGAAGTGAGCTTTCGCTGCAGCGGCCCCAACGCCTGCATTTGTGGCGTTTGAGAGGTTAGGTTGGTTTTTGGCAAAGCTGCCAAGGGCGCGCTACGCGAATGTCAAATGTCAAAAACGTCCAAGTCTTCCACAATGCCAGCTGCGTTCCCAAATCGATCCCTCAGATCGACAAGCGCCTTTTCATGGTGCTCCGGAGTGTCCATGTGGACGCGAAAATGGCTCAGGTAGAGCCGTTTGACCCCGACACCCTGCGCCATATCCGCCACCTGCGCAGGATCGGGGCAGTAGATCTGAGTGGCTGGGTGCAACTGCTCTCCTGACCCGCGATAGCACCAATGGATCAGGAAATCAGCATCGCGGCACAGGTCGGCAATGTCGTCGCACAGCCCTGTATCCCCTGAATAGACGAATTTCTTGCCCCCCGCCTCAACCGCGAAGGCAAGGCAATCAAGGATCGGTTCTGCGTGGGTCGCCTGCGCGGTTGAAAGCCTCCAACCGCTGCCTTGGTACGTAAAACCGGCTTGGATTTCCGTGACGACGGGTGCGGGCCAGGGGCGCGGTAAGGTGCCGCCGCGCGCGACCCAGACTTGCTGGCTTTGTGGCAGCTCCGTCCGGGCGCGAAGGTCATTGTTCAGCACGCCGTTACGGCCGAAATATCCGTCGGTGATGGCCGCCAACGGCGTTGGTCCAAACACGTTCAGCGGGGCCGCACCTTCGTCCCATGCCGCATGCACAAGACGCGCGTAGTCCATCATGTGGTCGCTGTGATAGTGGGTGAAGAACAGATGCGTAATGTCACGCGGCAGCCGGCCCGAGCGGATCAGATTATCCACAACACCACCGCCGCAATCCAACAAGATCCGGTCGTCCCCTATTTCCAAAAGGAACCCCGACGACGCGCGGCGGGCATAGGCCTCTGGAGAGCCGGATCCCAGGACCGTGAGCCTCATGTGGTCGGCGGGGGTGTCGCCCCGGGCGCGCCAAGTTTCAATGCCGCGTCTTTGCCGCCATGGTATTCGATCAAGGCGGCCTGATCCGCAAAGGCCTGCGCATTGGTTGCTTGGGGGTCAACGATCTTGTGAAGCTCCGATGTAAGTTCGGTCATCACATCCGCATAGGCCGGATTGGACGCGAGATTGGTGGCCTCTTCCGGGTCAGCGACCAGATCAAACAGCTCTGGTGCGAAGCCAATATAGGTGTTGAGTTTAAAGCGGCCCTTGCGCAGCATATAGGCCGCCGAAACGGCCCCAACTGCATGGTATTCGCTAAAGATCACACGGTCGCGGTTTTCGGCCTGTGCTGCAATATCCATCAGCGGCTGGCCTGCGCATTCAAATTCCAATCCGAAATGGGCCGGGATCGTCGCCGAAATGTCCAGCAGGTCGACCGCTGTATTGCATGTGTCCACAGGCACATCGGGGCCTGCCATGATCAAAGGAACTGAGACAGATTCCTGATAAAGGTTCGACTTCCCCCAAAGCCCCCGCGCGCCGAGGTTATCGCCATGGTCGGAGGAATAGATCACGGTCGTTGTGTCCGCCATTCCAGCCGCATCAAGCGCGACCATGATCCGCCCCACGTTGTGGTCCATCCAGCTGACAAGCCCGTAATAGGCCGCCACCGCGTCCCGTCGTTCCGCATCAGATGTGAATGCTGCGTCGCTGTCCATCTGGGCATTTTGCAGCTCAACCCATGGATGGCGCACATAACCGTCTTTGGGGTTCATCTTGGGAGCGGGCAGGCTCTCTGGCGGGTAGAGGTCAAAAAATTCTTGCGGCACGACAAGCGGGAAATGCGGGGCAACAAGACCAACATAAAGGCACCACGGGCGGTCATCTTCGGCATGATCCGCCAGCCATTCTTCGGCGCGACCGGTCACCGCCCTGTCGTAATCGGTGTATTTGCTGCTGCCAGGTCCAATGTATTCCCCAAGCATACGGGGCTGGGGTGAAACCCGTTCACTTTCTGCCCTGATCGACCCCCAAACCATCCCAACACCGCCCGCAACATGCATGGGGATATGTTCGCGATCAAATCCGGCAGGATCGCCCACCTTGCGGTAATGAAGCTTGCCGATGCTTTCTACCGGAACACCCGCCTTCTGTAAGCAATGCCCCCAGCCGGGGATTTGCCCATGATACGGCATGGCATTGTCCCAAAGGCGGTTTTGGTGCGCATATTGTCCGGTGGCGAAACTCGCCCGTGCGGGCACACAAATCGGCGACGGTGTATAGGCATCCGTGAACCGCGTGCCCCGCGCCGCCAAGGCATCAAGGTGGGGCGTTTTCACAAAGGGGTGGCCTGCGCATCCCATGGCGCGGGCCTGATGTTCGTCGGACAAAATGACCAAAAGGTTTGACCGCATCAGATGACGATATCGTCTGCGGCAATTTCCAGAATATCCAGCATCCGGCGCAGGTTGGCGACGTCGTCGTCGCTCAGATCTGATCGCAGGTTTTCCTGACGGCGACGCATCATGGGCAGGGCCGTGTCGAAAACCCTTTGACCCTCGGGCGACAGGCTCAGAACATGCACCCTATTGTCCTTTGCGTGCTCTGACGACGCGACAAGCCCGCTTTCGATCAGTGACTTCACGTTGCGACTGACAAGTCCCTTATCCATCGCGGTATATCTGACCAGCTTGGAGGCGGTGACGTTCCCGGCCCCTCCGATAAACGCAATCATGCGCCATTGGTTCAGGGTCACCCCGACGGATTCGCTCAAAATCTTGCTCGCCTGCGTGTTCAGCTTTTGGTGCAGGCGCGAAATACGGTAGGTTAAGAAGTTGCTGAGCTGGGCCAGCTGCGGGTTGAAGTCTTTTGGGGTCTCGTCATTCATATTCCACCTCTTGGCTCAACCATCACCACAAGGCAGAGGTCCGTCAACCATTTAGTTGACGTGACAACTAAATGGTTGACGGGACAACTATCTTGTGACTTCCTGCTCGCATATCTGGGAGGATTCTATGAAAAACCTGTTCACCGCCGCCGCCGCGGCCATCTCAATTGCAGCATCTGCTATGTCCGTTCAAGCTCAGGAATGGACGCCGCCGGGTCCAATCAAGCTGATGATCGCCTTCGCTGCAGGCGGTGGCGCGGATACGCAAGCCCGCCTGATCGCCACCGAGCTTGAGAACCGCTTGGGTTGGGAATTCATTCCCGAACAAGTCACCGGCAAAGGGGGCGTCAACCTGCTGGTTGAAATGCAGGACGAACCCAATGACGGCACGGTCATTGGCATGATCGTCACAGAGTCGTTGGGTTATAACCTTTACACGGCGGATATTGGCCTCACACCGGAGGACTTCACCCCGATCGTCACGACAGCAGGCACCCAGATGGGCGTCGTCGCCGGTGCCGCTACGGGCTGGACATCATTTGATGACATGGTTGCAGCAGCCAAAGGCGGACAAGACATCCGCTTTGGCGTAATGAGCCAACGCTTGGGTGAAATTGCCTATCTTCTGGGCAAAGAGCAGGGGATTGATCTGAATATCATCTCCGTTCAAGGCGGGCGTGCGGTGTTGAATGGCGTGACTGCGGGCGACATGGATGTGGGCTTTATGGCCGGGATCCAAGCGCCGGGCGTTGAAGCTGGCGACCTTGTGAACCTCGCGTCGGCGATGGCGCAACCACTGACCCAAACACCTGATGCGCCAACGCTTCCGGATCTGGGTGTCGATTTTGATGCAGCTGCGGTCTTTTTGTTCGCAGGACCAGGGGGCATGCCGGAAGACGCGCGCAACGCAATCGCTGCGGCAATCACCGAAGTCACATCTGACCCTGAAACAGAGGTTGGCGCGTTGATCGCCCGTGCGTTTGGGGGACCAATGAACATCCAAGGGGCAGAGCTTGATGCGTTGGTGATGCGCGACTTTGCCGACTCTGAAGCCCTGATCGAAGCGGCGTCGGAATAAATCCACGTCTTTGCGGGCGTCCCAAACGGGGCGCCCGTGGTGCATCAAGGGGGGACGTCACATGCAAGGTCAGTCACGATCCAACCTTTATCTTGGGCTGCTTTGCGTCGCCTTCGCTTTGCTGCTGATTTTCATCTGGATCCCGTTGGACACAAAGACCGGCATCGTTGAAAAAGCACGCGGCAAGTTCGTTATCGGCGACGCGCTGGCCCCAACGGTCGCCGCAGGCTTTATCCTTTTGGGCGGTCTGGTGGTGTCGGTTTTCGAACGAAAGGTGGCCGATCAACCCACCATAAGCAGAACTCAAGTCAAGTTCGTGGCCAGCCTGACTGCACTCGTCATTGTCGGCCTTGCGATCATGCGATTTGTCGGACCTGCCGCTGTCGAAATCGCCAATCTCTTTCGGGCAGAGCCGATGGAATACCGCCTGCTGCGCGCCACGCCGGGCTGGAAACACATCGGGTTCTTCCTGGGCGGCGCCATCATGGTTGCCGGGCTCGTTTCGGTCGTCGAACGCAAGCTGACGCGCCGCGCCGTTTTGACAGGCATCATCACGGCCGTCGTCTTGATTGCCGTGTTTGATCTTCCATTCGAAGACTTGCTCTTGCCGCCCAACGGGGATGTCTGATGGACATTCTGGGGTATATCTGGCTTGGCGTTCAGGCTGTCTTTTTGGGCCCCGAGGCCTTTAGCATCTTGGGCATGTCCATCTCGATCACGGTGATGATGGTCTTGTCCGGCTTCCTGTTTGGTATCGTCGTTGGGGCCACACCGGGGCTGGCTGGACCCTTCGCCATGGCCATTTCCCTGCCGATCCTGATCTCGGTGTTCGGCTATTCGCCCGATGCGCTGCTGCCCGTCTTGGGCTTTTTGATTGGCATCATGAAAGGTGCCACCATCGGCGGCGCGGTGCCTGCGATCCTGTTCAACACCCCCGGCACGCCCGACGCCTTCATGACCACATTGGACGGCTTTCCGATGGCTCAAAAAGGTCAGGCGAAAAAGGCGCTGCGTGTTGCGCATTTCTCCTCGGCCTCTGGCGATACCTTCTCGGACATCGTGCTGTTCGTCTGCGCGCCCTTCCTTGCGATCATCGTCGAAAGCTACCTCGATCTGCCTGAAAAGACCGGCCTTTTGATCCTCTCGCTCAGCTTCATTGCCGCGGTCATCGGCGGATCGGCGGGCAAGGGCCTCATTTCAATCGGGTTAGGTCTGCTGGCCGTCTATGTCGGCACGGGCGAGGATTTCTACCCTCGTCTGTCGATGGGGGCAGACGGTCTTTCGCGCGGATTCCCCATCACAACAGCCGTCCTTGGGGTGTTGATTATCGGGGCTGTGTTCAAGGAGTTGGAAGAGGCGTGGCGCGAAACGGGACAGAACAGGCCCGCCAAAGTCCCCACGCAGTCCGGCGACCAGAAACTGCACTGGCCCGACATCAAACGGCTGTTTCCGTTCATCGCACGTTCGGCCTTTATTGGCACCGCGATTGGCGCGCTGCCCGGCGTCGGCTCGACGTTGGCGGCGACCCTTGGCTATTCCGTCGGGCGCGCCCGCCACCAAAAAACGAAAGCCGCCGACGCGCCCAGTTTTGGGGACGGAACACCCGAAGGCATCGCCGCGACAGAGGCTGCCAACAGTGCCGTTTCCGGCGCCAACCTGATCCCGGTGCTGTCGCTCGGCATTCCCGGCAATGCGGCGGCTGTGTTCCTGATTTTGGCCGCTGAATCCATCGGCGGATTCAACCCGGGCCCCGCTGTGTTCCGCTTTTCGCCCGATGTCGTGAACCCCGAACTTGTCATCGCGTTTGGCCTGTTCACCTGCATGACGATCGCCAACCTGTTCAACTGGACCATTGGCGGTGTCTTCATGCGCTCGATGGGGTTTATGATCAACATCCCCAAAACGCTGCTGCTGCCCGCCGTCCTGCTGCTGACCCTCACCGCGATCTACGTGCAAGAAACCCGGCTCGAGGCGATCTGGTTCGCACTTGGCTTTGGCGTCTTGGGCTACGTCATGCGGGTGCTGACCATATCACCGCTGCCATTTGTGATCGCCTTCATCCTTGGCCGCAGCCTCGAGGAAACGGCGCGTCAGGCCTATTCGGCCACGGGCAACGATCCGTTTTTTCTGTTCAACAACCCCATCGCCCTGATCTTTATCCTCATGTCCGTTGCCGTGATTATCTTTGCCGGGCGAAAACCAAAAGGAACCGCGCCATGAGCCGACCCAACATCATCCTGATCTCTGCCGATCAACACCGTGCTGATTTCATGGGCTTCAAGGGCCGCAAGATCAAGACGCCGCATCTGGATCAACTGGCCGCCGACGGGACGGTGTTTGACGCCTGCATTACACCTTCGGTCGTCTGTCAGCCTGCGCGGGCATCCATCCTGACGGGGCAACTCTGCCGCACGCACGGGGTTCATGACAACGGGATCGACCTGCCGCCCGAGATCGGTGAAAAAGGGTTTGCGGGGGCCATGGCGGCGGCGGGCTATCAGACCAGCTATTTCGGCAAGGCGCATTTTTCCACCTACCACACCTATGAACCCACCGGCACGCCGGAATGCTTGCTCTCTTCTGCAAGCTACCCAGACACATGGAACGGCCCCTATATGGGGTTCGAGCATGTTGAATTGATGCTCGTCGGTCACAACTGGTGGGCGCCCGAAAAGCCACCCGCAGGCCAGCATTATGAACGGTTCTACCATCGCGACGGCAAAGGCGACGCGCGCACCAAACTGATGTGGGAAAACGCAGGCGACACCAAAGGGGCCGCGCAAGTCTGGCACTCAAAACTCCCTGTGGCTTACCACAACACACCGTGGACAGCCGACCGCGCGATTGAATGGCTGCGCCATGGCCGCGACGATGACAAACCGTTTTGCACATGGGTCAGTTTTCCTGACCCGCACCACCCCTTCGACTGCCCAGAGCCTTGGTCGCGCCTGCATGATCCGGCCGAGGTTGATCTGCCCGAGAACCGCACGCGGTCTTACGCGGGTAAACCGTGGTGGCACGAAGCCGCGATGGAGGGCGAACCGGCTGATCCCAAATTTGCCGACATCCGCAAAGCCTACAGCCGCATCCCGCCCCAGACAGATGAACAATTGCGCGAAATTATCGCCAATACCTACGGCCAGATCGCCTTTATCGACCATCAGGTCGGTCGGATCATGAACACGCTGCTGGAAGAAGGCTTGGACGAAAACACCATCGTCATCTATATCTCGGACCACGGCGATTGGATGGGCGACCACGGGCTGATCCTGAAAGGGCCGATGCACTATGAGGGGCTGTTGAAAGTGCCGATGATCGTCAAAGGGCCCGGCGTGCCTGCTGGTAAAGTCGTAAATGAACCGGTGTCGACCCTCGATCTTGGGCCGACATTCTTTGACTACGGCGGCGCGGACCCGCAATTGACCCAACATGGTGAAAGCCTGCGCCCGCTGATCGAAGGGGACGCGACCCGCGACTTTGCGCGCAACGAATGGGGGCTCTTGCCCGGGCGCGTCGGGGTGGCTTTGGAACTACGCACAGTCCGCACACGCACCCATAAGCTTACCCTGGATCTGATTTCAGGCGCGGGTGAGATGTACGATCTAGACGCAGACCCCGATGAGATGGTGAACCTCTTCGATGCGCCGGAAGCCGCCGAGGTTCAGGCCAAGTTGAAAAGCTATATCGTCAGCCGCCCAAGCGACGTTCTGCCCGATCAGGTGCCGGTCGGAACCGCGTGACCAAAGGGTGCTGCACACCGAGCCGCCCATCCGGGACCAACGGCGGCGTCGCGCCTCTCCCTGATGCCTGCAGCGAAGGGGATCTTGAGGCCGATACCGTCGATATCCCCGGCGGCATTGCCCTCATCGGCACGGATACGCCCTGTATTCCCCTGGACGGCGAAGGCCCCCTGCGCAAACGGCGCATAAAGCCGTTTCGGTTGGGCAAGACATGCGTCACAAACCAGTCCTTTGCGCGCTTCGTGCAGGCCACAGACTATCGGACAGAGGCAGAGCAGTTCGGCTGGTCGTTTGTGTTTTGGTCGCAGGTTCCTGATCACCTCAAAACCGAAGGGATCGCTGGCCTGGAATGGTGGCGCAAGGTCGATGGGGCCAATTGGCGCGACCCTAACGGTTGCGGCCAAGATACGGAAAAAGATGCTCCGGACCTGCCCGTCGTTCACCTGTCCTGGAACGATGCGCTTGCCTATGCTGCATGGGTCGGCGGGCGTCTTCCGACAGAGGCAGAATGGGAACATGCCGCACGTGGCGGTTTGGGCGATGTGCCTTTTCCGTGGGGTGCGCGGGAACCTAATGACACCGATCATTTCCCCTGCAACATCTGGCAGGGCGCCTTTCCCAACGCCAACACCGGTGGTGATGGATATACCGGTTTGGCCCCGGCAATGTCATTCCAACCCAATGGCTTTGGCCTTTACAACATGGTTGGCAACAACTGGGAATGGACGGCGGAGCCATTCAAAGTCAATTCCCTCAAGAAGAGCGTCAAAGAAAAGCTGACCCAAATGAAGGGTTTCAAATTGCTCAAGGGCGGATCGGCTCTGTGCCATAAGAGTTATTGCTACCGCTACAGAATTGCGGCGCGCACGGGCAATTCACCTGAAAGCAGTACCGGCTTTCAAGGCCTCCGCATAGCGTGGGACCTGGTGTGATCCCGCCCATCCCGCAAGCTCGCCAGCTTCCCAACTAGACATACGCAGCAACGCAGAAAATCGACAAATTCGGGCTCCGAACGGACATTCGTGCGATATGAGCGCAGCAAAAGAATAGGGCCGTCGCATAACGCGACGGCCCCGAATTTTCGCCGAAAATTCGACCCCGCTAGTGGCCGAGGATCTGGCTGAGGAACAGCTGGGTCCGGTCGGATTTGGGGTTGTTGAAGAACTCTTCAGGTTCGTTTTGTTCGACGATCTGGCCCTGGTCCATGAAGATCACGCGGTTGGCGACCTGACGGGCAAAGCCCATCTCGTGCGTCACGCAGAGCATGGTCATGCCCTCTTCGGCAAGCTCGATCATGGTGTCCAGCACCTCTTTGATCATCTCGGGGTCAAGGGCCGAGGTGGGTTCGTCAAACAGCATGATCCGTGGGCGCATGCACAAGGACCGCGCAATCGCCACACGCTGCTGCTGACCACCCGACAACTGGCCGGGGTATTTGTCGGCCTGTTCAGGGATCTTTACCTTTTCAAGGAAATGCATCGCCGTTTCTTCGGCTTCCTTCTTGGGCGTTTTGCGCACCCAGATCGGGGCCAGCGTGCAGTTCTCAAGGATCGTCAGGTGCGGGAAGAGGTTGAAGTGCTGAAAGCACATGCCGACCTCTGACCGGATCTTGTCGATGTTCTTGAGGTCCGAGGACAACAGCGTGCCGTCCACGGTGATCTTGCCCTGCTGGTGTTCTTCCAGTGCGTTGATGCAGCGGATCAGCGTGGACTTGCCCGAACCAGACGGGCCACAGATCACGATCCGTTCGCCCCGGTTCACGGTCAGGTTGATGTCACGCAGAACATGGAACGTGCCGTACCATTTGTTCATGTTGTCGATAGTGATGGCGATCTCGTCAGAGACCTGCATTTGAGCTGCTTCAGCCATGATTGAGACCTTTCATTAACGGTGGTCGGTTGCGAGACGACGCTCCAACCATTGTGAGTATTGCGAGATGCCGTAGCAGACGACGAAGAACAGCAGGGCGGCAAAGCCGTAAAGTTCCCAGTAGATGCCGTTCCATTCCGTGGCCGCAGACAGCGGGCCACGGATCATGCCGACGACGTCGAACATCGAGATAACCGACACAAGCGTCGTGTCCTTGAACAGGCCCACGGCAATGTTCACGATCCCCGGAATGGAGATCTTGAGCGCTTGCGGCAGGATGATCAGGCGCATGGCTTGGGCATAATCAAGGCCAAGGCTGTCGGCGGCCTCGTATTGCCCCTTTGGCAAGGCGGCCAGACCACCACGGATCACCTCGGCGATATAGGCCGAGGAGAACATGGTGATCATGATCACAACGCGCAGGAACAGGTCCGTCGTTGTGCCCGGAGGGAACAGATAGGCCAGCATCACCGAGGCCACAAAGAGCAGCGTAATCAGCGGCACGCCGCGAATAAACTCGATGAAGATCACGCAGATCCATTTGATCAGCGGCATCGACGACTGACGGCCCAGCGCCAAGGCAATCCCCAGCGGGATCGACAGGGACACACAGACCACGCCCAGCATCATGTTGAGCATAAAGCCCCCCAGATCACGGCTTGGCACCGCCTGCAGGGCTGCAGTGTCGTTGGCGCCGTCGGGGATCAAAAGCCCGCCGATGGCCCAGACGACCACTGCGGCTACCACACCACCGAAAAAGCCCATGGCAAAGCTACCAGCGACCAGTTGACGATAGACCATGACGCCCGCGACAACACCCACCAGAGCCAGAATTGGCACAAGGATCGTGCCGCCCCAGATCAGGTAGTAGGCGATGAACGGGAAGAGCGCCGTAAAGATCAGCAGCTTGCGCGGCAGATCAAAGAACATCACCGGTGCAGCGGCGACAAACAGCAAGACAAAGGCCAATGTTGGCCGCCAGTATTGGTCTGACGGGTAGACAAAGCCGAACATCAGCTGGTTCCAGCGCTCTGTCAGGACCGAGAAACAGGCCCCCGTTGCGCCCTCCAGCACCTCGCGGCATTCTGACAGGCTGCTGGTGGTCCAGACCCCGTTCAGGATCCACGGCAGGGCCGAGCTGAGGATGGAATAGATCACTGCAAAGGCCGCCAGTGTCAGGATGCCGTTGGGGATGGACGAGAACAGGTTCTCGCGCATCCATTTGACGATCCCGCGTTCTGTGACGGGTGGATCCAGTTGCGGAAGGGTTTCTGTGCGGACGAAGGCCGCCATATGCGCTTGGGTGTCAGACATCCTATCGCTCCTTCAACTTAACGGAGTTGTTGTAGATGTTCATGAACGTCGAGATCAGAAGTGAGATCGTGAGGTAGAAGAGCATCAACAAAAGCACGCATTCGATCGCGCGACCGGTCTGGTTCAGCGTAATGCCGCCCAGCGTCGCGGTGATGTCTGCGTAGCCCACGGCGATCGCCAAGGAAGAGTTCTTGGTGATGTTGAGGTACTGCGAGATCAGCGGCGGGATAATCACCCGCAGCGCCTGTGGCAGCACCACGAGGCTCATGATCCGGCCCGGACGCAGGCCCAGCGCACCAGCCGCTTCGGTCTGGCCTTTGGACACGGCCTGAATACCGGCGCGGACGTTTTCGGCGATGAAAGCACCGGTGTAGATTGAAAGCGCAAACCACAGTGCGATGAGCGGGCCACCGACCTTGATACCGCCTGCAAAGTTAAAGCCCTTCAACTCTGGGATGTCCCACTTGAGGCCAAGAACAAAGAGCAGCACGATCACCGGCAGGAACCAGATCGCAAGGTTGGTCCACAGCGTGTTGGGACGGATGCCTGTCGCCTCTTGCGTGGCATTGGCGCGGGCCGTGACGGCGCGCGTTCCAAAGAACGACGCCACGAGCACCCCGAGAACGATCAGCCAGTTGATGCCGCCGTTCCCCTCGAGCCCGAGGCCACGCGTAAAGTAGGGCCCCGGCGTGTACACACCACGGTTGGTAAAGGCAAAAAGGTCCAGCAACATGCGCGCTTCGGGTTCGTCACCGCGGAAGGCCCGCGGCCCCGGCAGGACGGCGATCATGATGGTAAAGATGATCAGGATCCAGATCAGCACGGGGATGTTGCGGAAAATTTCAACATAAAAGGCCATCAGCTTGCTGACGAGCCAGTTGTTGGACAGGCGCAGCACACCGGCCAGCACACCAAAGACGGTGGCGGTCACACAGGCCAGAAAGGCCACAAGCAGCGTGTTGAGGATGCCAACGACGGCCGCACGGGCGTTCGAGGATTGGCTATCATACTCGATCAGGCGCTGGTTGATGTCATAACCGGCGGGCGAGCCGAGGAAATCATAAGAAATATTCAGGCCCGCGGCAGCAAGGTTGGTGCTGACGTTCGCATAAAAGAACCCAAGACAGAGCGCGAGAACGATGGCTGCTAGGGCTTGGAATGTGTAAGAACGATAACGCGTATCGTTGATGAGCATCGAAAGGCGGAAAGACCCCTGTGGCGGGTCGGTAATCGCACTCATAATGTTTTCCCCACTGGTCCGAACATGTCAGCGGCTCTTTTGACGGCCGTCTGCTCTTTGATCAGAAATTCTGTTGGCTGTTGGTGAAAGGGCGCGGCTTTCGCCGCGCCCTTTGGTTGTGTTCCGGTCTTAGCGGAAAGGAGGCGAGTAGATCAGGCCGCCTTCGGTCCACATGGCGTTCAGGCCACGTGCCAGACCAATCGGTGTGTTCTCACCGATGTTCTTTTCAAACAGCTCACCGTAGTTGCCGCCAGCTTTGATGGCCATCATCGCCCAGTTCGGCTCCAGACCCAGCATCGCGCCCAGTTCACCAGCGGTGCCCAGCAGACGGTTGATTTCAGGGTTGTTGGTTGGTGCTGCTGCCAGCTCTTCGATGTTGGCAGATGTCACGCCCAGCTCTTCAGCTGTGATCAGCGCGTTCAATGTCCAACGCACGGTGTCGCCCCAGTCGTTGTCGCCGTGACGGACCAATGGGCCCAGAGGCTCTTTGGAGATGATCTCGGGCAACAGGATGTGATCGCCTGGGTTTTCAAAGGTCGCACGTGTCGCAGCCAGACCGGATGCGTCAGTGGTGTATGTGTCGCAGGCACCGGCAAGGTACTGCTGCTGACCTTCAGCGTTGGTTTCGATTGGCACAGGCTCGTAAGAGATGTTGTTGGCGCGGAAGAAGTCGGCCAGGTTCAGCTCTGTTGTGGTGCCAGTCTGCACGCAGACAGTTGCGCCATCAAGGTCTTTGGCCGAGGTCACGCCCAATGCTTTAGGAGCAAGGAAGCCCTGACCGTCGTAGTAGTTGATGCCGACAAATTCGAACTTCAGATCGACGTCACGGCTGAATGTCCATGTGGTGTTACGGGCCAGCATGTCAATTTCACCCGAAGCAAGCGCGGTAAAGCGTGTCTTGCCGGTTGTTGGGATGAATTCGACAGCATCCGCGTCGCCAAGCACAGCGGCAGCAACAGCGCGGCAAATGCCAACGTCGAAGCCTTCCCAAACGCCATTCGCGTCGGGAGCTGCGAAGCCAACAAGACCGGTGGTCACGCCACAGTTCAGTGTGCCACGGGCCTTGACGTCGTCAAGCGTGCCAGCGGCAGCGGCACCTGCGGACAGACCAGCAACAGCCAGTGCGCCGAAGAATACGGTGTTTTTCATTTTTACCTCTTCCTGAGTTTCCGCCCCGGGCGGGGACGGTGGTATGTCGCCCTTTTTGGGCAAACGTTGCGAAAGGGGAGAGTGATCCCCAGTGGCGGGACCTTGCCGGATTCGCCCTATACAGGTCAAGAGTGCGACATGATCAAACCGGACCTAATTGCGCACAAAAGTTATATTTTGGTCGGATTGTCCAAGACAAAGGCAACCTGCCGTTACGTCACGCTCAATTCAAAGAATCGTGCGCCGTTCAGAAACCCTTGGCGTTTCAGCGCGGCGTGGGCGGCGGCCTCTTCATCGGCGCCCCACTGCGAAATCTGCCAAACTTCGTCGACTCGGCTAAGATCCCAAGCGGTATCGGCATCAAGTTTGCCATGGGTCACGGCCAGTGACAGGACCAATGATCCCGAAATCGCCACAAGGTCATGGAAGCCTGCAAGTTGGAAATGATCAAGTTTCGCCACCTCGGCACGAAGCCGTCTGAGCGAGGGCGCGGGCTGCGCGACAGGCATGACGCCTTGGGTGGCGACCAAAGGCGCGTCCAGCGCATTGGCCACCCAAGCCAGCCAGGGATCCCAGGCGGCAGCCTGCTGCTCAATCAGCGCATCCGGCCCGGTAGCACGGTAGCAGATCAAGTCACTTTTGCCATAGCCCGACAGTTCGGTCACCACGGCGTCCATTTGTGGGGCGACTTTTTCAATCGCGGAATTGGCCGCACGGGTGATGGGCATGCTGTTGGGGTCAATCACGCCGTCCTGCGCGTCCCACTCTGCCGCGATCCCGGCGGCCATCGCATGGGTCGGCACGATCAGTGGCGATTTGCCAGGCGTGCGGACAGGACGTCCGTCCAGATGCACGGTAAAACCGCCTGTCGCCGTTTCCACGGACGCTGCATCCCAAAATCGCTTGGCGGCCCAATCGCTCATATCAACTCATCCACGGCTTTTGTCAGATCGGCGAAATCGCCAATCATGCGATCGGCGTCAAGGGTGTTCGCATCATGATAGCCCCATGTCACGCCAATGGTCTTGACCCCCGCCGCGCGGCCCATGTCCATGTCATAGCTGGTGTCGCCCACCATGACGGTCTGCGCGGCCTCGACCCCGGCGTCGGCCATCGCCTTTTGGATCATAGAGGGGTGCGGTTTGGAGGGGTGGAAATCGGCCGTTTGTTCGCTGATGAAATAGCCCCGCAAGGCATGGCCTTCGATCAGCTTATCAAGGCCCCGCTTGGATTTGCCGGTAGCCACCGCCAGCAAGGTCCAGTCCTGCGCCCGCAGCGCATCAAGTGCGGCCCGCGCACCGGGATAAAACGGCGAGGTGGCATTGCTACCGCGGGTTTCACGGATATGGAAATAGGCGTCGCGGTAGCCTTGGATCAGACCCTTGTGCTGATCAGTGTTCAATTCCGGCGACAGGCGCGGAAAGATCAGGTCGAGCGACATGCCCACATAGGACAGCGCATGGGCGCGGTCCGGCACCGGCAGCCCCTGCCCCTCGTAGGCGAACTCAAAGGCGGCAAAGATCATGTCCTGGCTGTCCACGAGGGTGCCATCCACATCGAATATCACCAGCCGCAGGTCGGTCATTCGGGCATGTTGAATGGATCAACCGGGGCGTGGCTGACGTGCCAGCCGACAAAATCCCAGGTGTGGGTCATGTGGTCGGGCAGTGGCGCTGTCAGATGCAGCGTCGCGCCGGTCGCGGGGTGTTCGATGGTCAGGGACCGGGCGTGCAGATGCATTTTGCGGCCAATCTCTTCGCCCATGCCAGCGCCCCAACCATCGCCAAGGTTTTCCTGAGAGGACCCGCCATATTTGCCATCGCCAATGATCGGATGACCGATTTCGGCCATATGGGCACGCAACTGATGGGTCCGGCCGGTGATCGGCACAAGGGCGACCCAAGCGGCACGACTGGCGAGCTTGTCCATCACGGCGTAGTCAGAAGTGGCACGTTTCGCCCCTTCGGTCTTGTCGACGTCACGGGGATGCACGCAGCGCATCTTCTCGTTCTCGCCGCTTTTGCCGTGGCCGGGGGATTTGACCAGACCGTATTTGATCGTGGCGGCACGCGGATGCGGGACACCTGCAACGGCGGCCCAGTAGATCTTGCGCGTTGCATGATGCTTGAGGTTCTCGGTCAATTGCTTGGCCATCAGCCGGGTGCGTGCCAGTAGCAACACGCCCGAGGTATCTTTGTCCAAGCGGTGCACCAGACGCGGCTTTTCGTCGTAGCCAAACGTCAGCGCCTCGGCCATGCCATCGACGTGGCGCGTGGTTTTGGAGCCCCCTTGTGTGGCCAGACCGGCGGGCTTGTTGATCGCAATGATATGATCGTCGCGGTAGATCACGCAGGACTGGATCAGCTTGGCATCCGCCTTGGTCACACCATGCTTTTGCAGGGCGCGTGCGGCTTCAACCTCTGCCTCTGACGGAATCGGCGGAATGCGGATGGTCTGGCCCGCTTCTAGCCGGGTGTTGGTCTTGACCCGCCCGCCATCGACGCGCAATTCGCCCTTGCGGCACATCTTTTCAATGCGTCCTTGCGTCAGATGCGGAAAGAGCCGCCGCAGGTAGCGGTCAACGCGTTGATCGCCATCGTCCGGGCCAATGACCCTTGTTTGCACACCGCTCATGCCCAGAGCCCCCTTGCGATCAAAACGCCTGCCATCAGCCCCAGAATGCTGCACACAACCGACAGGCCCACGTAGAGCCCCGCAGCCCCCACCTGCCCTTTTTCAAACAACGTATAAGCCTCGAGCGAGAATGCGGAAAATGTGGTGAACCCACCCAACAGGCCCGTCATGACGAATGGGTTGAGATGCCCCATCCCGCGTTGGAACGACCAGACCACAAAAAGCCCCATCAGGAATGACCCCAGCACGTTGACCGACAGGATCGCCACGGGGAAATTGCCCTGCCACACGCGCAGCACAGCCACGCCGCTGATAAAGCGCAGCGCGGCACCAATGGCCCCGCCAAGGGCGACCTGAAGAAGCGTTGTTAACATGGGGCATCCCTTGGCCCCCTGTGCGGGGGATGTCAATTCTTGCCGCTGTTCCGTTTGGCCCGCAACGTAGCGAAATATTCGGTGCGTTTCTTCAAATCCCGTTCAAACCCGCGATCAACCGGTTGGTAGTAGGTTTCTCGGGACATGGTGTCGGGAAAGTAGTTCTGCCCCGAAAAGCCATCTTCGGCATCGTGATCATAGGCATAGCCTGCGCCATAGCCCTGATCCTTCATCATCGCGGTCGCCGCGTTGAGGATATGTTTGGGCGGTGGTTCCGAACCAAATTTGGCCGCGGCGCGGGTTGCAGCCTTGTAGGCCACGTAGCCCGCGTTGGATTTCGGGGCGAGCGCGAGATAGGTCAGCGCTTGCGCCAGGGCGAGCTCTCCCTCGGGGCTGCCGAGGCGTTCGTAGGTTTCCCAAGCGTCAAGACAGATCCGGTGTGCCTGCGGATCGGCAAGGCCCACATCCTCGACCGCCATGCGGGTGATCCGGCGGGCCAGATAGCGGGGATCCTCGCCACCCTTGAGCATCCGCGCGAACCAATAAAGGGCGGCATCGGGATCAGATCCGCGCATGGATTTATGCAACGCAGAGATCAGGTTGTAATGTTCATCGCCGGATTTGTCGTATTTCGTCGCCCGTTTCATCAGACGCGTGGTCAGCGTGTCTGTGGTCAGGATCTTGTCATCCTTCCAGGCGGTCACCTGTTCAATCAAATTCAGCAGCGCCCGCCCGTCGCCATCGGCCATCTCGATCAATGCCGCGCGCGCGCCATCCTCCAGCGGAAGATCGCGTCCGATGTCAGCCTCGGCCCGTTGGGCGAGCCGTTCCAGATCGGCGGAATTCAGCCGATTGAGCACAAGCACTTGCGCCCGCGACAGGACAGCGGCGTTCAATTCAAAGCTTGGGTTCTCTGTGGTGGCCCCCACCAAGAGAATCGTTCCGTCCTCCATATGAGGCAGGAACCCGTCTTGCTGCGCTTTGTTAAAGCGGTGAATCTCATCCACGAAGAGCAAAGTGCCCTTGCCATTGGCGCGCCTTATCTTGGCGGCTTCAAAGACTTTTCGCAGGTCCGGCACACCGGTGAAGATCGCAGAGATCTGCACAAAGTGCAGATCGGTTTCATCTGCCAGCAGCCGCGCGATGGTGGTCTTGCCGACGCCGGGCGGTCCCCACAGGATAAGTGAAGACAGCGATCCGGCGGCGAGCATCGCGCCCAGAGGCGCGTCGGGGCCAAGCACCTGTTCCTGCCCAATAACATCCGCCAACCTTGCAGGCCGTAAGCGGTCGGCCAGCGGTCGGGGACCGCTGGGTGGTGTATCGGACGGGGCAGCTGCAAAAAGATCGGCCATGGCCGGTTTCTAAGCTGCCAACAGGGGCTTGGCAAAGCATCAGTGCAATTGGGTCGAGAAGTCGATCCAAACAGCCTGATAATCAATCCCACCCATGTTCATGTTGCGCCCTGCAGCCTTCATTTCAAGCTGACAACGCGCGCTCCAGCGGCTCCAGTTGGATGGCAAGAGCGCTAGCAATCGACCAATCCCCTCTTCCCGGCTGGTCCGCAGCATTTGATGCACAAGGCGCAGATGAACCTTGCGTCTGATGCTGGTGGGGATATCATTGGCCACGAACCCACGGGTGACTTCCCATGTGGCCTCGTCAATTGGCGCGTCCTCATACAGAAGATCCGTTGGGATCGAGTTGAGTAACCCGTTCTGTGCGTCCTTGATCATGTAGCTGTAGATCCCGCATTGCGCCGTTGTTGGCGTCAGCCGGACCCCAGCGAGCACACGACCTGTGTCGTCGTGCACGGCAAGCCAACGGGATTGTGGCGTGTCGTATTGATCGTACTCCATCCCCATGGTTTGGGGCAGATCCCATTTGTTTTTGACGATGAAAGATTCGCGCCTTGCGCGAAGAACATTTGCGAACAACTCGCCATGGTTGTGGATGTTGGCAAAAGAGAGTGTGGTGGCCTGCATAGGGCTTCTCCGGTTCAGTAGTTAACGTACTTCTGGTTAACCCAACCGGTGACAATAAGGAATGGCATCATAGCAGGCGGTAGTCGCGCGCCCGCTGAATTGCCTCTGCCGTGGTGCGGGCCAAAAGGCTGTTTCTGGCCGCAGAAAGCCTTGCCTTCAGGGCACTTTCAGAGATGCCAAGCTTTGCGGCAGCCGCCGCGTGACGGTCGCCGTCGGCAATTAACCTAAGGGCAGCGACCTGTGCATCGGTCAGGGATTTCGGCGGTTCGGTCGCGACGTGCAATTGCTGGATGATCTTCGAAAACTCGATCATTTCGTCGTCAGTGAATTCGCGGTCTGGCCGCGACGCCGATGCGATTGACCGCGAATTGATCGGCCCGGTTGAAACCGCAAAGCCGTAGTTCATGTCAAACTGTTTCGCCTGCCCCAGAATATCAAACGGATCCGGAATATCGATTTCGGACCAACGCTGCGTGCCTTCCTGACCAAAGCCCCAGGCAATGATCGGGTCACGCAGTGCGAATGCTTGTTCAGTATAAAGCGTCGTCCAGCCGTCGGGATAGGTCTGATGATGCAAGAGCGGCAACGCAAAGCGGATGTGTAGGGCAAAGAAAAACCCATCCGGCGCGCAGTAGGAAAGTTTGCGAGTATGAAATTCTATAACAGACTGAATGGACATATCTTTTTAGACAAGTTGCCTGTGTGGCCGTCAACCGTAAATTGCGCCAATCAGCAAGGAGCCGCAACATGGCGGAAATCGACATCATACGGCAACTACGGCGGCTGACCCAGTCACAGGCGAAAGCATTGAGGTCATTTCTGTTTCCAGAAGGTCAAACCACAAAAAAGTCAACAAAATCAGAAGATCCAGACAAAAAAGTGGACCCACCCGAGCAACATCAGAACCCCAATTCCGAAACATAAAAGGCCCTGTCGATGACAGGGCCTTTCGCGTCTTAGTGGGCCGGTTGGCCTTATTCTTCCGCTGCGTCAAATTCCGCCAGACGCGCCTTGTCTGCCGCACCTTTGGCGTCGACATCGCGGTCAACGAATTCGATGATCGCCATCGGGGCCATGTCACCGTAACGGAAACCGGCTTTCATGACGCGGACATAGCCGCCCTGACGGTCCTTGTAGCGTGGGCCCAGAACCTCAAACAGTTTGGCAACGTGCATGTCCTGCTTCAGACGGCTTGCGGCCTGACGGCGGGCGTGCAGATCGCCGCGCTTGCCAAGTGTGACCAGCTTATCGATGACGCGCTTGAGTTCTTTTGCCTTTGGCAAAGTTGTTTTGATTTGCTCATGTTCAATGAGCGAGCCTGCCATGTTCGCAAACAGCGCCTTACGGTGCTCATGTGTGCGGTTGAGGCGGCGGTAACCACGTGCGTGACGCATGATGAAGTCTCCATTTCGTATTAGGGTGGGTTGTGCGCTGCGTAGACGCCAACTCCGTTATTGGGGCACCATGCCCGGGTCGTGATCGGGCGGGGACATCCCCGCCCAGATTTCTTTAGAACTGGTCTTCGAATTTCTTGGCCAGATCTTCGATGTTGTCTGGCGGCCAATCTTCGACGTCCATGCCAAGGTGCAGCCCCATGCCAGACAGCACTTCCTTGATTTCGTTCAAGGATTTGCGGCCAAAGTTCGGCGTGCGCAGCATTTCGGCTTCGGTTTTCTGGATCAGATCACCGATATAGACGATGTTGTCGTTCTTCAGGCAGTTCGCGGAACGCACAGACAACTCTAGCTCATCAACCTTCTTCAGCAGAAGCGGGTTGAATTCCAGACCGTCGTCGTCCTGACCAGCAGAAGCGGACTCAGGCTCATCAAAGTTGACGAAGATCGACAGCTGATCCTGCAGGATGCGTGCGGCATAGGCCACAGCGTCGTCCGGCGTGATGGAGCCATCAGTTTCGACCTTCATGGTCAGCTTGTCATAGTCGAGCACCTGACCTTCGCGGGTCGGCTGCACGTCATAAGACACCTTTTTGATCGGCGAGTAGATCGCATCAATCGACATCATGCCGATAGGCGCGTCTTCTGGCTTGTTCTTGTCGGCCGAGACATAGCCCTTACCGGTGTTGACGGTCAGTTCCATATAAAGGTCAGCGCCATCGTCGAGGTGACAGATGACGTGTTCCTTGTTCAGGATCTCGATGCCAGCGGTTTCAGAAATGTCACCAGCGGTTACAACGCCAGGGCCTTTGGCCTGAACGCTCAGACGCTTGGGGCCTTCGACTTCCATACGGATCGCGACACCTTTGAGGTTCAGCACGATGTCGGTGACGTCTTCACGCACACCGGCCACGGATGAAAACTCGTGCAGCACGTTGTCGATCTGCACGGCCGTGATGGCGGCACCTTGCAGCGACGACATCAGGATGCGGCGCAGCGCGTTGCCCATTGTCAGACCAAAGCCGCGTTCCAGCGGTTCGGCGATGACAGTGGCCTGACGTGCAGGATCGTTGCCCGGTTTGACTTCAAGCTGGTTTGGCTTGATCAGTTCTGCCCAGTTCTTGTGGATCATATGTCCCTCCATACTTGTCTGCCTTCATGTCCAAAAAGGCAAACGCCCGAGGTTAAAATGACGGATTGGGGCCGTGGAAAAACCACGACCCCAAGGCGTTGGGTGTGCTTAGACGCGGCGGCGCTTTGGTGGGCGGCAGCCGTTGTGCGCCATCGGTGTCACATCACGGATCGATGTAATGTTGAAACCAACCGCCGCAAGTGCGCGCAGCGCACTTTCACGACCGGAACCGGGGCCCTGCACTTCGACTTCCAGCGTCTTGACGCCGTGCTCTTGTGCTTTCTTGCCCGCATCCTCTGCAGCCATTTGGGCCGCATAGGGTGTGGATTTCCGCGAACCCTTAAAGCCCATGGTGCCAGCAGACGACCAGGAAATGGCGTTGCCCTGCACATCAGAGATCAGGATCTTGGTGTTGTTGAAGCTAGAGTTTACGTGTGCAACCCCAGCGGCGATGTTCTTGGAGACCTTACGCTTACCGGTCCGGCGAGTATCACGAGCCATGACGGAGCCTCCTTATTTCTTCTTGCCAGCAATGGCCTTTGCGGGGCCCTTGCGTGTGCGTGCGTTGGTGTGTGTGCGCTGACCGCGGACAGGCAGGTTACGACGGTGGCGCAGGCCACGGTAGCAACCAAGGTCCATCAGACGCTTGATGTTCATCTGCGTCTCGCGGCGCAGGTCACCTTCGACGGACAGATGCTCGTCGATGTATTCGCGGATCTTGAGGACTTCGGCGTCAGACAGATCATTCACGCGGCGCGTGAAGTCGATGCCAGTGTCGTTGCAGATCTTTTCAGCAGTCGTGTTACCGATGCCAGTGATATAGGTAAGGGCGATTGGAACCCGCTTTGCAGTCGGGATGTTTACGCCGGCAATACGTGCCACGTGTGCAATTCCTTTTCGTTGCGGGTCCGTCATTCCAGACCCTTTTTTCACAACGGAAGCCCGGGCTATGAAAGGCGCCGGGCTGCGTCATATTCAGGTGTTCAAATGGGGCGCGACCCCATGCGATTCCCTTGCGGGATGGCGCTATTTATGGCGGGGTGACGACAGGGTCAACCCCTTGCCTTTTCCCCCGGCAGCCATGACGCCGGGTAGACGCTTCCGTGACCACATGGGTCAGGGCCAATTGCCAGATCATGAGCACTAAATTAACGCCCAGCCGCGATTTGATTCTGATCCAGCTCGCGTTCTCGTTCGTTCGTGGGACGGTCGGAAAGAGCGAGCCCAAAAAGCACAAACCGGCGGCTATATTGATCCAAAAAACCAAGGTCGAAATTGAGAAAGATAAGCATGCCAGCCAAGCCAAAGCCGACACGAATAATGAAGGCATTTTGCCTAGCCCGCCTTATCACCTGCAACGCAGCATCGGCGCGCACGTCTGCGTCATGGTGAACCTAAAGTTCATCAGGGATCAGAGACGTTGTCGTCCTGACTAGGATAGCGCGTCTTTGATCGACCCAGCCACATCATCCATGCTGGCCAGACCATCAACAGACACCAGATCACCCTTGGCATAATAATAGCCAATCAACGGCGAGGTCTGTTTGTAATAGGCCAACAGCCGGGTGCGCAGCGAGTCTTCGTTATCGTCGGCGCGGCGGGTGAATTCGGCCTTTTCACCGCAATTGGTGCAAACGCCATCAGCGGGCGGTGCTTTGGTGTGGTCGTTGTAAACCTCACCACAATTGGCACAGGTTGAACGTGCTGTGATGCGATCAACAAGCGCCTCGTCATCGACCTGCATTTCGACCACACGGTCCAGCGGCTGGTCGAGTTCCTTTAACAGGGCACCCAAGGCATCTGCCTGCGCCAAGGTCCGGGGGAACCCATCAAAGATGAACCCGCCTTCGTGGCCACCTTCAACCGCGTCTGTTTCCAGTTGTTCGCGGATCAGGCCGATCACAATCTCATCGGTGACAAGTTGGCCCGCATCCATCACGGCGGCGACCTTTTTGCCCATTTCCGTGCCAGAGGTCCGCGCCGCGCGCAGCATATCGCCCGTGCTAAGCTGCATCATGCCGCGTTCATCAACCAGACGACGCGCCTGCGTGCCTTTACCTGCGCCCGGAGGCCCCAAAAGAATAATGTTCATCGACGCGCTGGCCCCTTCTTTTTGGCGCCCGAGCCGCGCTTGCCGCGCAACTGAGACTTCTCAATCAACCCTTCGTATTGATGGGCGAGCAGATGTGACTGGATTTGTTGGATCGTGTCCATCCCTACGCTCACAATAATCAGAACCGAGGTACCGCCAAAATAGAAAGGAATAGATAATTGTGCCCGCAGGATTTCCGGCAGAAGCGCAACAAGCGCCAGATAGCCAGAGCCCAGAACAAGGATGCGGGTGACGACGTAGTCAAGGTATTCCGCTGTCTTCTTGCCCGGACGGATACCGGGAACAAAGCCGTTCTGGTTCTTGAGGTTGTCGGCCACGTCGTCAACTTTGAACGCCACTTCTTTGGTATAGAAGTAGGTGAAGAAGATGATCATCGCCGAGAAGAAGATCAGGTAAGCAGGTTGGCCGGGGCCGAAATACGCAAGGATCGTCGACATGATCGGGCTGTTGGACCCACCGCTAAACGTGCTAATCGTCGTCGGCAACAGCAGCAAGGCAGATGCAAAGATCGCGGGGATCACGCCTGCCGGGTTTACCTTGATCGGCAAGTGGCTGGATGATCCGTCATAGACCTTCATGCCGCGCTGCTGGCGCGGATATTGGATATGGATCTTGCGCAGAGAGCGTTCCATGAAGACCACAAAGGTCAGCGTCACAATGACCATCAGGATCACGCCGACTACAACCGCCGGGCTGATCGCACCAGACTGACCCTGTGACAAGAACTGCGCCAGGGCGGCAGGAATTTCAGCAATGATGCCAACAAAGATGATCAATGAAATACCGTTGCCGATGCCGCGTGCAGTGATTTGTTCGCCCAGCCACATCAGGAACATGGTGCCGCCGACGATGGTAATCACGCAGGATGCGGTGAAGAAGAGACCCGGATCAGAGGCCAGACCGCCCGCTTCCAGCGACTTGGCAAGGCCGTAAGCCTGCGCGGTTGCCAGTACCACGGTGCCGTAGCGGGTATATTGGTTCAGCTTGCGGCGGCCCTGCTCACCCTCTTTCTTGAGGTTCTTGAGCGGTTCCCACATGGAGCCGAGAAGCTGCACGATGATCGAGGCCGAGATATAGGGCATGATGCCAAGGGCAAAGATGCCCATCCGGCTCAGCGCGCCACCGGTGAACATCGACAGGATGCCACCGATCCCAGCCGCTGCGTCTTCCATAAAGGCCCGCAATTCGACACCGTCGATGCCCGGAACCGGAATATAGGTGCCCAAGCGATAGACGATCAGGAGGCCCAGTGTGAACAGGATGCGTTGACGCAATTCGGTGGCTTTACCGAAAGCGCCCCAGCTCATGTTGGCGGCCATTTGTTCTGCTGCGGATGCCATTTTTGCCCCTTGTCAGGAAAACGCCGCGCCACGGTTTCCCGGGCGCGGCGATTGGGAAATCAGATGCTTATGTAAGCGACGCATGGGCCGCTCACAAGACGTTACTCTGCTGCTGGTGCAGATGTGACAGTCAGTGAACCGCCAGCTTTCTCGACCGCGGCGACCGCGCCCTTGGAAGCGCCAGTGACCGAGATCTTAGCTTTGGCGGAAAATTCGCCCTTGGCCAGAACGCGGATGCCGTCCTTTTTGCGGCGGACCAGACCGGATGCAATCAGTGCATCTTCGGTGATCTCTGCCTTGACGTCGATCTTGCCTTCGTCGATGAATTTCTGGATCAGGCCCAGGTTCACGACAGAGTAAGTCTTTGAATTGATGTTGTTAAAGCCGCGCTTTGGCAGGCGCTGGTACAATGGCATCTGACCGCCTTCGTAGCCCTTGATCGCCACGCCCGAACGGGACTTTTGACCTTTGATACCACGGCCACCCATCTTACCTTTGCCCGAACCCGGACCACGGCCAATGCGTTTCTTGCGGTGTGTTGCGCCTTCGTTGTCGCGCAGTTCATTCAGTTTCATATCGCTTCTCCTCTTGCCGGAAGACCCCACCGAAGCGATCGGAAAACGGGGCACACGGCGTTGCGTTGAGTCGGAATCGTAACCCCGACTAGCGGCGTATAGCGGGGCGGCGGTGGTGGATCAAGAGGGATGCCCGATTTGTTTAACGCCGTTAAGAATAAGGCAAAAACCGATGGCACAACCCAGACACAGGTGATGCACAACCAATGCGCATGATGGGCGCCCGTAAGATGGTTAATCGACCGTGCGGTCACGACCTATTTGCGGCACCAATTTGAAGATGAATGTCGCGCAGTATCGCTGTCTCAGACGCCATCAACATCACATCGCAACCTGAACCCTGCATCGCGCAGGGCGGTGACGATCTTTCGGACGTGGTGGGCGTCGCGGGCTTCGATGACGACGTCGAGTTCGGCTTGTTTGAGGCTGACCGATTGCATCATGCGCTGGTGGATGACTTCGATCACGTTGGCACCGGCCTCGCCGATGATGCGGCTGATGGTCGAGAGTTGGCCGGGGGTGTCGTCAATCTCGAACGTCAGGCGGCTGATGCGGCCGTCGCGGACGAGACCGCGCAGGATCAGAGTTGAGAGCAACCGACTGTCGATATTGCCGCCGCAGATCACGAGGCCGACCTTTTTGCCGCGTAGTTCGTCCAGATGTTCCTTGATGACGGCGAGGCCTGCACCCGGAGCACCTTCGACGACCAGCTTTTCGTTGGACAAGAGGTCAAAGACCGCGTCTTCGATAGCGGCCTCACTCACGGAATAGACGTGGTCGACGGTATCGCGGATTACCGCGACGTTGGCGGCAGAGGGGGCGCGGACGGCGATGCCTTCGGCGAGGGTCGCGCCGTCGAAGTGGGTGTCGGAGCCGTCGAACTCGGCTTTGACCGCGTCAAAGAGGTGGGCTTGCGCGCCGATCACCTGCACGTCCGGCTTGATACCCTTTGCGGCCACGGCCATGCCCGCGATCAGGCCGCCGCCGCCGATGGGCACGACGATCACGTCGAGGTCAGGCTGTTGGTCCAGCATCTCGAGCGCGACTGTCCCCTGCCCTGCCGCCACGATGGGATCATCGAAGGGATGCACAAAGGTCAGCCCGTCGGAGGCCGCGAGGTCGTTGGTAAAGGCCACGCTGTCGTCAAATCCGGTGCCGTGCAGGATGACGCGTGCGCCAAGCTCTTCGGTCCGCTGGACTTTATTGAACGGAGTGCCCTTGGGCATGACGATGGTGGCGGCGATGCCGAGGCGTTGGGCGTGATAGGCGAGGCCCTGGGCATGATTGCCCGCAGAACAGGCGATGACGCCTGCGGATTTTTGGGCATCCGTCAGCGTCAATAGTTTGGCCAGCGCGCCACGGGCCTTGAAGGCGTTCGTGTGCTGGAGGTTTTCCAGCTTGAGGTAAAGGTCGATGCCAAGGTGCAGCGACAGGCGGTTGGCGCGCACGGTGGGTGTCAGGATCGTCGCATCACGGATCGCGTCGTGGGCGGATTGGATATCGGCAAGTGTCAGCGACATGGGCGAACCCCTTTGGTGAAACGAAAAACCCCGGACCATTGGCCCGGGGTTTTTGTATTTGGTGCGAGCGAACCCCTGGGCTCCGCCCGTAAGCGCCTGAAATGGTCCCCCGGACCATTTCCAAGACGGCGCTTACCCCTTTTCTTCGATGATCTCGACGAGGTGGGGGATTTTGTTGACCATGCCGCGCACGGAAGGGGTGTCTTCCAACTCGCGGGTGCGGTTCATTTTGTTCAGGCCAAGACCGATGAGGGTCTTGCGCTGCTTTTCGGGGCGGCGGATCGGGGAGCCGATCTGCTTGACGACGATTGTTTTAGCCATATCGCGGTCTCCTTATGCTTCTGCTTCAGCAGGTGCGGCGTCGGCGGCCGGTGCATCATCCCGCTTGGGGAGGATGTCGGCGACTTTCTTGCCACGACGCTGGGCCACATTGCGCGGTGACTGCTCTTTTTGCAGGCCGTTCATGGTGGCGCGGATCATGTTGTAGGGGTTGGCAGAGCCGATGGACTTGGACACGACGTCTTGCACGCCCAGCATTTCGAACACGGCACGCATTGGACCACCTGCGATGATCCCGGTACCTTGTGGGGCCTGACGCATGACGACTTTACCAGCGCCGTGACGTCCTTCGACGTCGTGGTGCAGGGTGCGGCCGTCCTTGAGTGCGACGCGGATCATCTGGCGCTTGGCTTGCTCTGTTGCCTTGCGGATCGCCTCTGGCACTTCTTTGGCTTTACCCTTGCCAAAGCCGACGCGGCCCTTTTGGTCACCGACAACGACCAGCGCTGCAAAACCGAAGTTCTTGCCGCCTTTGGTTGTCTTGGACACGCGGTTGATCGCGACCAGACGGTCGGCGAACTCTGGTGTTTGTTCTTCACGGTTGCGGCCACGGCCGCGGTTTTCACGTTCTGCCATATGTCTGGCGTCCTTTATCTATTGGGCGTTTGAGGCCCGTTGTCCGACCGCAGTGCGTTGCCGCCCCGGTCATCGAGAGGTGCGTGCAAGCACACACCCTACAGGGGGTTGGTAGGGTGCGTGTTCACACGCACCGCACCTGTTCTTAGATCTTCAGACCACCTTCACGGGCAGCGTCGGCCAGAGCCTTGACCTTGCCGTGAAAGAGGAAGCCACCGCGGTCGAAATAAGCAACTTCGACGCCAGCCTTCTTGGCGCGTTCTGCGATTGCAGCACCCACCTTGGCAGCGGCTTCGAGGTTGTTCTTGCCAACCACGCCCAGACCTTTTTCGAGCGATGAAGCGGACGCGAGTGTCACGCCGTTCACATCGTCGATCAGCTGGACGCTGATGTTTTTGCTGGAACGGTGCACGGACAGACGTGGGCGACCCACGTTTGCTGTGACTTTCCGCAGCTTGTTCCGAACGCGCATGCGGCGCTTCAGAAACAGTTGTCTCTTTGAATTTGCCATGATTTGCGTCCTTACTTCTTCTTGCCTTCTTTGCGGAAGACATACTCGTCCTTGTACTTGATACCCTTGCCTTTATACGGCTCGGGCTTGCGCCATTCGCGGATGTTTGCCGCGACCTGACCCACAAGCTGCTGGTCGATACCTTCCACAGAGATTTCAGTTGGCTTGTCGGCTTTGACCGTCACACCCTCTGGCACCTCAAAGTTGACGTCGTGGCTATAGCCCAGCGACAGCTTCAGGGTGTTGCCCTGCATCTGTGCCCGGTAACCAACACCGCTGATCTCAAGCTCTTTCTTGAAGCCGTTTGTCACGCCTTCAACAAGGTTTGCGACCTGCGTGCGGGACATGCCCCACTGCTGGCGCGCGCGCTTGGACTTACCACGGGGATCAACAGAGACGGACTGACCGTCGACGGTGATTGTGACATCATCGGTTGCCGTGAACGTGCGGACGCCCTTGGGGCCCTTCACTTCGATGGTCTGGCCGGAGACTTTCGCCTCAACTCCTGCGGGGAGTTCGACCGGTTTTTTACCAATACGAGACATATCAGGCCCCTTAGAAGATTGTGCAGAGCACTTCGCCGCCAACATTGGCCGCCCGTGCATTTGCATCCGACATCACGCCCTTGGACGTGCTGACAATCGACACGCCCAGGCCCTGACGGACTGTTGGGATGTCATTGGCGGCCATGTAGACGCGGCGACCGGGCTTTGAAACCCGCTTCAATTCGCGAATGACGGGCGTGCCTTCGTGGTACTTCAGTTCGATGCGCAGCGCGGGGTGACCGTCTTTGCCATCAATCTTGCTGTAGCCGCGGATGTAGCCTTCGTCGGCCAGCACATCCAGAACCCAAGCCCGCAGTTTGGACGCAGGTGTTTCCACCATGCCTTTGCCGCGCATTTGGTTGTTACGGATACGGGTGAGCATGTCACCGATAGGATCGTTCATCATAATATACTCTCCTTACCAGCTCGACTTAACCATGCCGGGGATCTCACCGTTGGAACCAAGGTCCCGCAGGGCGATCCGGCTGATTTTCAGCTTACGGTAATAGGCGTGTGGACGCCCGGTGAGTTGGCAACGATTGTGCAGACGCACAGCAGAAGAGTTGCGGGGCAGCTTCGCCAGTTCCAGCGATGCCTTGAAGCGCTCTTCTACAGGCTTCTCTTGGTCGTTGATGATTGCTTTCAGAGCTGCACGCTTTTCAGCATACTGCGCCACCAGCTTTTCACGCTTCTTCTCGCGTGCGAGCATGGATTTCTTAGCCATATCTAAATTCTCCCTGACGCTTAGCTGTTGAAGGGCATGTTGAAAGCTTTCAACAGGCTCTTTGCTTCAGCATCGGTTGCGGCGGTGGTGCAGATGACGATGTCCATGCCCCAGTTCTCATCGATCTTGTCGAAGTTGATCTCGGGGAACACCAGATGCTCTTTCAGGCCCGTGGCGTAGTTGCCGCGACCGTCAAAAGATTTGCCCGACACGCCGCGGAAGTCGCGGATACGGGGCATTGCAACATAGATCAGACGCTCCAGGAATTCGTACATCCGGTCGCCGCGCAGTGTGACCTTAGCACCCAGAGGCATGTCTTCACGGACGCGGAAGCCAGCGATGGACTTCTTAGCCGTTGTTGTCATGGCCTTCTGACCGGCGATGGTGGTCAGGTCTTCCTGAGCCGACTTCGCCTTTTTGCTGTCGCGGACAGCTTCTGCACCGCAGCCGATGTTCAGGACGATTTTGTCCAGACGCGGGATCTGCATGTCGTTTTTGTAGCCGAATTCCTCTTTCATGGCGGCACGGATCGTGTCGGCATACTGAGTCTTCAGGCGCGGGGTGTAGTTTGCGGTATCAAGCATTAGATCGCATCCCCTGTTGTCTTGGCGTAACGCACCTTGTTGTCGCCATCCATGCGGAAGCCGACGCGGGTTGCTTTGCCGTTTGCATCTACGATTGCCAGATTGGACAGCTGGATCGGCATCGCCTTTGGCGTGCGACCACCCTGGTCGTTCTGGGATTGCTTTACGTGGCGGATGGCCATGTTGACACCGTCAACGATTGCCTTGCCAGACGTTGGGTCCACGGACGAAATCTCGCCTGTTTTGCCTTTGTCCTTGCCAGCCAGCACGATGACCTTGTCACCTTTGCGGAGTTTAGCAGCCATGGTTACAGCACCTCCGGAGCAAGCGAGATGATTTTCATGAAGTTCTTGGCGCGCAGCTCGCGCACAACCGGCCCAAAAATACGGGTGCCGATCGGCTCACCGTTGTTGTTGAGGATCACGGCGGCGTTGCGATCAAAACGGATCGCGGTGCCATCTTCACGGCGTACTTCTTTGGCAGTGCGTACGACGACGGCTTTACGCACGTCACCTTTTTTCACGCGACCGCGTGGAATGGCCTCTTTCACCGATACGACAATGATGTCTCCAACACTGGCGTAACGACGGTGAGAACCACCCAGAACCTTGATGCACTGAACACGGCGTGCGCCGCTGTTGTCAGCAACATCCAGATTGGTCTGCATCTGGATCATTTGGTTTCCTTCCGACCTATGAGGTTAACCCCGATTTCTGACCGGGCCCCCAGGGTTTCGATTGTGCTGTTGGGGACCGCTTACGCGATCACTTCCCAGCGTTTGGTTTTCGACTTTGGTGCACATTCCTGGATGCGGACCTGATCGCCCACGTTGAATGCGTTCTTTTCGTCATGTGCGCGGTACTTCTTGGACTTACGCACAGTTTTCTGCAGCAGCGGGTGCTTGAAGCGGCGCTCGACAGACACGGTGACGGTCTGGGCGTTCTGGTTGCTTGTGACAACACCGGACAGGATACGCTTTGGCATTAGTTAGACTCCCCTGCGGCTTCTGCTGCTTTTTGGTTCAGGATCGTTTTGACGCGAGCGGCATTGCGGCGCGCGGCGCGGATCGCAGATGTGTTTTCCATCTGACCTGTGGCCTGCTGAAAGCGCAGGTTGAAGGATTCTTTTTTCAAGTTTGTCAGCTCTTCGCGTAGCTGATCAGGGGTCTTGCCCCGCAGTTCGTTGGCGTCCATTGGACGGCTCCTTTTTCAACATCACCGGCAGGCCCCGAAAGGTCACCTGATTCCCGGTGGAGTGGGTAGAAGTGGGCCGTATAGGGGGGATGGGGGGATGTGGCAAGGGGGTTGTTGGGGGGGATCAAACACTCACGCGCCAAACGGTGTTTTGATGAACGTCCATCAGAACGTCCAGTCAATGATAGGAAATGTTCTCACATGTCAGGATGCTGACATCGACAGAGCTACTTTCCGGTTCGCTTAGTAATTCCAATTCAGAATGTGTTAGCCAGCGTTCGGTGCAAACACGAGCCGCGTCACGACCAACATCAAGTGTTCCGCGGAAGATGGGTCCGCCAAGTATTTTCGGGGCAGCAACGTCCCATATTGCAACTCCATCGACACTGAGACGAAACCCTGTACTCTCGCACAACGCACAGGCACCCCTTTCTCGTTGCGGCCTGAAATCCACGGCTTCGAAGAGAAACTGACGCGAGCCGATGGCGCAAGAGAATGGTACTTCTGCCAAATCCCATAAATCAGTGACGCCTTCATTGGCTCGTTGAATTGGTCTGAGCTGACCACCACCGATCTCGGTCCAGAAGACCCTGACAAACATATGCTTGGAGTAATTCTGACTGTCGAGGTCGTAACAATGTGCGAGGACCTTTGAACCCCATTGATCCGCTCGCACTTGATCGCCCAAAGCGACGGAGGAAAGAACCAGAAAAGTAAACAAGCCGAGGCGCGTCATTTTGGTCGCTCCTTGTCGATCCAGAGCCCGAACCGCATCTCACTCACCTCACCACTTGCCAAGTCTACCATCATCTGCACGCCCTCTAATGGGTCGGGGCGAAACACCACTCCGTATAGACGTAGGAAGGTGAAGGCGACTGCAAACGCCGTCCGCTTATTCCCATCAACAAAGGCGTGGGCCTTTGCGAGGCCAAAGGCGTAGGCGGCGGCCAAAGTGGCCAGATCAGTTTCGCCGTGGGCGTGTTTGTTCAGGGGACGGGCGCAAGCGGCCCCGAGCGCGCCGCGGTCGCGGATGCCGGAAGCGCCGCCGTGGCGGGCGATTTGGCGGTCGTGAATGATGATGACGACGGGTGCCGGGACCCAGATCACCGGTCGGCCAGCGTTTGCAGCAGGTCGCGATTTTCGTCCATGACCTCTTCTGCCGCCGCGAGCGCCGCCGCGACAGACGGATCGTGGGCCATAATGCGCAGGGACCCATCATCGCCCCGCACGACGTGCAAGGTGTCGCCCTCTTTCGCGTCAAGGATCGTCAGCATCTCGGTCGTGAGGGTCATCACGGCGGAATTGCCGACCTTGCGGATTTTGGATTGGATCATGGCATAGGCCTTTTGTGTATTCATACGTATATACATGCAAAACTACGAAATTGCAAAGCCTCTACCGCCGCCCGCCGGGCTACGTTATCAGACGGTATGACCAAAAACCTCTTCTCCACCCTGCTCTATCACTCCAACCTCAAAGCCATCGACGCGGCTGAGCTGGAGCAATCCTGCCTTGTGATCGCCGACGACGATGAGGCGGGGCAGGAATGGTGTGAGGCGAATGAATTTCCGGGGTATACGTCCTATGCCTCTCTCACCGATCTGCCGTGGCGGTTTCCAATCTTTGCGGAGTTGGTGAAGGAGCTCGACAAACATGTCGCCGCTTTTGTGAAGGACCTGCATTTTGATCTGGGCGACAAAAAGGTCGTGCTGGAGGACCTTTGGATCAACATCCTGCCGGAGGGTGGCATTCATACCGCGCATATTCATCCGCATTCAGTGATCTCTGGGACGACATATGTGGCGATGCCGGAGGGGGCCTCTGCCATCAAGTTCGAGGACCCGCGGTTGCAGATGATGATGGCTGCCCCGCCTCGGTTAAAGGACGCGCCAGAGCACCTAAAGCAGTTCGTTTACGTCAAGCCGAAGGTTGGCGATGTACTGCTGTGGGAAAGCTGGCTGCGCCATGAGGTCCCGATGAACATGGCCGAGGAGGAGCGGATCAGCGTGTCGTTCAATTACAAATGGGAATGACCCCGGCAGATGCTTTGGCGTGGTTTGACGGGTTGGGCCCGGCCACCGTAGACGAGATGTCGGGCCGCTGGCGGGGTGAGGTTGTGCCGACAGGGCATAAGATGGACCCCTTGCTGCCAGCAGCAGGCTGGTGGGGCAAGGCGTTTGACGGGGCGGAGGATGTGCATCCGCTTTTGCACGGGGCAGAGGGGCGCGTGGCGGTGAACCCGTCGCTTTTGCCGTTGGGGTTGGTGGTGCATCTGCCCCCTGCCCTTGTGCGGCTGACCTTTCCACTGATCCGACCGCTGATCGCGACGCGCAAACCGCAGGCGCGCTTGCGGATGATGGAACATCGCGGGGTCGTGTCGGCGACGATGATCTATGATGCCAAGCCGATCTGCGATGTGTTCCGTCGGATTGATGAGACGTCAGTGCTGGGGTTGATGGATCAACGCGGGGCGGAGCCGTTCTTTTTTAAGCTGACGCGAGCCGGTTCGGGTTGATTTCCTGTTGCCAGTCTTCAACGGCGTCCAGCGGGTAGATCAGCATGAGCGTCGACAGCGCGAGGCTGTCGCGGGCGACGAAGGCGGCTGACAGTTCGAGCGCTGCGACCAGCGCGATCACGACGCGTTTGCGTAAGTGGTAGGCGGCAAAGAAGCCACCCATCATCCAGATGTAGTCAGCCACGGCGTTGAGCACGCTGTCGCCATGGTAGCCTGCGTTGATCGTGGTGGCGCGGAAGGCGTCGAGGACGAAATCGGTGTGTTCGATCACCTCCCACCCTACGCCGGTCGCGATGGCGGTGGCAAAAAGCGGCTTGAAGCCAAATTGCGGAAAGAACACCCGGCCAATCAGCGCGATCAGGACGCCGTGCAGGATATGGCTGAGGGTATACCAATCCGCGATGTGCTGCGAATTGCCACCATCAAAGACCGAACCGACCCAAAGCTTGACCTGACCACAGGTGCAAATCAACGGCTGGCCCCAGGCAAAAAGCGTGGCGGCGATCATGAACAGGCCGAAAACGGCGACCACATAAAGCGATTTCAACGACATCTGTGCCTCAAACGAATTATTCTGCGATAAGCATGACAAAGAAATGCGGATATTAGAGGGCGCGTATTTGGTCAGAATATGCGCGAGTTAATAAAGCGTTTACGATTTGCGGTGTTTGCTTGTGCGTGCTGGGTTAGAGTGTCGGGAAGCATTGGCGATTCAATTGGCATCGTTTTTGCCACCACTGCAGATGGACAACCACATGTCGCGCCAAATCTCTGCCGAATCCCTGCGTATCTTGCGGATGGACGATGCGCTGCAACGGCGCCGCGAGGTTGCGCTACATGCCTCTGAGATTGGTGTATTCGAATTTGAGCCGCGTTCAGGCGAGACGTTCTGGGATGATCGTTTGCGCGCGCTTTGGGGTGTTTCGGCCGAAGAACCCACAAATTATGACCTTGTGATGCGGGGTGTGCACCCCGCCGACCGCGATTTTCACGACGCGTCAACCGCAGCGGTGATTGATCCAAAGGGCAGCGGCCATCTGGACATTACCTACCGGCTGTTCCCGCTGGATGGACATCCGATGCGTTGGGTCCGTGCAATCGCCGACTGTTTCTTTGAGGGCGATGTCCCGGTGCGTCTGGTGGGGATCGTCCAGGACGTCACAAAGGAGAAGCGTCAGGAAGAACGCAATGACGTGCTGGTTTATGAATTGGAGCACCGGGTCAAAAATACCTTGGCAACCGCGATTGCAGTCCTGGACCTGTCGCGGATCGGGCAGACAGACGTGGACCAGTATTACAACACCGCGTCAGACAGGTTACGGGCGATTGCTTTGTCCCATGACACCCTGCGTCGCAACGAATGGTCCGATGTTGACCTGAAACATCTGCTTGACCGCGAGGCGGAGCATTTTCTGGGCAGCGAGCCGGATCGGGTCAGGGTGACGGGCGACCCGATTGCGGTGCCGGCCCATAACGTCATGACGTTTTCCATGGTCTTTCACGAACTCCTGACAAACGCCGTGAAATATGGCGCATTGTCGCAATCAACGGGCCGGGTCACCGTGACGACCCGCGTGGCCGAGGGTGTTTCTGAAATGATCTGGCAAGAAACCCTTGCGCACCCGATCCCCACCACCACGACCTCTGGCGCTGGCTTTGGCACGATGTTGCTTGAAAATATCCTGCCTGCAGAGATTGGTGCGAGAATTGACAGAGACTTGACCGCAGACGGACTGCGGTTTTCAGTGACTTTCCCGACCCTTGAGGAGCAACCTAAATGACGGCGACGGCCAAAGTACTTTTGTTAGAAGACCAGATGATGATTGCCTTTGGAATCAAGGCGGCGCTTGAGAAACATGGGTTTGAGGTGGTCGGCCCGTTTTCAGACCTTGCAAGCGCGGATGAGACCAAAGCCGACGACTTTGATCTCGCCTTGCTGGACATCAATCTTGGCAATGGCGCGACCAGTGAATCCTTTGCCGATCGGTTGCTGGCGGCAAATGTGCCCTTCATGTTCCTGAGCGGCTATGGAAGTGCCGGACAATTGCCAGAGCGGTTTGCAAAGATCGAGCGCATGACAAAGCCAGTGCGCGAGGCGGATCTGATTGAGAACGTCTCTGCGATGGCGGCCCAGGGGCGCGGGTAGCGCCCGACCAGTTGCCCCAGCAAGAGCCGTTGGCGAAACTTCGGCGCGTGCTTTTGTGTTTTGGTATCTGGGCAGATTGCCGACCCGACGCATACGGCATGACACGAAAAAACCCCCGCCGGTTGGGCGGGGGCTTTGATCTTGTTGGCAAGCTGGGCAGACGGCCCGGCCGACCTTACCAGTCTTCGCGAACGATGGTGCGGGTCTTGATCGGAAGCTTCATCGCAGCAAGGCGCAGGGCCTCGCGGGCAATGTCTTCGTTCACGCCGTCAATTTCGAACATCACGCGGCCGGGTTTGACCTTGCATGCCCAAAAATCGATGGAACCTTTACCTTTACCCATCCGGACTTCGACCGGCTTTGACGTCACAGGTGTGTCTGGGAAAATACGGATCCAGACGCGGCCCTGACGCTTCATGTGGCGGGTCATCGCACGACGGGCGGCTTCGATCTGACGCGCAGTGATACGCTCAGGCTCGACCGCTTTCAGACCATAGGTGCCAAAGTTCAGGTCAGACCCGCCCTTTGCCTGACCTTTGATTCGGCCTTTGTGCAGTTTGCGGTGTTTTGTACGCTTTGGTTGCAGCATTTCTAGTCAGCTCCTTAGCGACGCGGGCCGCGAGGGACAGCGCCCTCTTGCAGCTCTGCATTTTTGCGGTCACGCGCTGCCGGATCGTGTTCCATGATCTCACCTTTGAAGATCCAGACTTTGATCCCGATGATGCCATAAGGCGTCATCGCTTCGAACAATGCGTAGTCGATGTCGGCGCGCAGCGTGTGCAGCGGCACACGACCTTCGCGATACCATTCTGTCCGTGCAATTTCAGCACCGCCCAGACGACCAGCAAGGTTCACCCGGATACCGAGTGCGCCCATACGCATGGAGTTCTGGACCGCACGCTTCATTGCGCGACGGAAAGATACACGACGCTCAAGCTGCTGACCGATGTTTTCGGCGACAAGGGCTGCGTCGAGCTCTGGCTTGCGGACCTCAACGATGTTGAGGTGCAGTTCAGAGGCTGTCAGTTCAGCCAGTTTGCGACGCAGACCTTCGATGTCTGCACCTTTCTTGCCGATGATCACACCGGGGCGGGCTGCGTGGATCGTGACGCGGCACTTTTTGTGCGGACGTTCGATGATCACGCGGCTGATGCCGGATTGTGCGCATTCCTTCTTGATGAAGGCCTTGATCGCAAGGTCCTCAAGCAGAAGATCGCCGTAGTCTTTGGTATCTGCATACCAGCGGCTGTCCCAGGTACGGTTGACCTGAAGACGCATGCCGACGGGATTGACTTTGTTACCCATTATGCTTGCTCCTCGACCTGGCGGACCACGATGGTGATCTCTGAGAATGGCTTGATGATCTTACCGAAACGACCACGTGCCCGCGGACGACCGCGCTTCATGATCAGGTTCTTACCGCAGTAAGCTTCGGCGACGACAAGCTCATCGACATCCAGGTTGTGGTTGTTTTCAGCGTTGGCGATGGCGGACTGAAGGCACTTCTTCACATCCTCAGCGATCCGCTTTTTGGAGAAAGTCAGGTCATTCAGAGCCTGGCCGACTTTCTTGCCGCGGATCAGACCGGCAACGAGGTTCAGTTTTTGCGGGCTGGTGCGAAGCATGCGCAGTTTTGCCATTGCTTCGTTGTCAGCCACGCGGCGGGGATTGTTATCCTTGCTCATGGCTTACTTCCGTTTCGCTTTTTTGTCGGCAGCGTGGCCATAATAGGTGCGGGTCGGGCTGTATTCGCCGAACTTCTGACCGATCATGTCTTCTGAGACGTTGACGGGGATGTGCTTCTTGCCGTTGTACACACCAAAGGTGAGACCAACGAACTGAGGCAGGATGGTGGAACGACGCGACCAGATCTTGATCACTTCGTTGCGGCCGCTTTCGCGGACGGCTTCGGCCTTTTTCAGGACGTAGCTGTCGACGAACGGGCCTTTCCAGACGGAACGTGCCATTCTTAACGGCCTTTCTTCTTGGCGTGACGCGAGCGGATGATCAGCTTTTGCGACGCCTTGTTCTTGTTACGGGTACGAGAGCCCTTGGTGTCCTTGCCCCATGGGGTCACAGGTGTCCGGCCACCGGATGTGCGGCCTTCACCACCACCGTGCGGGTGATCGATCGGGTTCATCGCAACACCACGGACCGACGGACGCACGCCCTTGTGGCGCATACGACCGGCTTTACCGTAGTTCTGGTTGGAGTTATCGGGGTTGGACACGGCACCGATGGTGGCCATGCATTCCTGACGGACCAGACGCAGCTCGCCAGAAGACAGGCGGATCTGGGCGTAGCCACCGTCACGACCAACGAACTGTGCATAAGTACCAGCAGCACGGGCGATCTGGCCGCCTTTGCCGGGCTTGAGTTCGATGTTGTGAACGATTGTGCCGATAGGCATGCCGCTGAAGGGCATCGCGTTGCCGGGCTTAATGTCAGCCTTGGCGGATGCGATCACCTTGTCACCAATCGCAAGGCGCTGTGGTGCAAGGATGTAATTCTGTGTGCCATCTTCGTACTGGATCAGTGCGATGAAAGCGGTCCGGTTGGGATCGTATTCGATGCGGGCGACAACAGCGGACATGTCCATCTTGTTGCGCTTGAAATCAACGATCCGGTAAAGGCGTTTTGCGCCCCCACCAATGCGACGCATGGTGATCCGTCCGGTGTTGTTCCGGCCGCCCGACTTGGTCAAACCCTGAGTAAGGGATTTGACGGGACGTCCTTTCCAAAGCTCCGAACGGTCGATCAGCACCAGCCCACGCTGGCCCGGCGTCGTCGGTTTATACGACTTGAGTGCCATGTTAGCTTCTTCCGTTTGCTTGGCGGGTTCTTGAAGGAACCCTATGTGGTTGAGGCCCCCGTAGGTGCCCGATTGGTTGTGCAAGCCGGTCTAAAGCCCGGCCTACGGTGTGTTGGTAGGCCGGGCTTTAGACCGGCAACCGCCACAAACACACAGCCCCGGACGAATCCGAGGCTGGGTAGATGGGCGGCTTATAGGGGGCGTGAGTGGGGGTGGCAAGGGGAAGTCTGTGTTCATTGACAGATCAGTGACAACAGGCAAATGTCGGGTTTTACGGGACAACAATGCCGCAAAAAATCGAGGCCTAAATGTCTGGTAACTGCAAATCCAAAAGAAACTTGGTCATACAAGCATTTACTATGGTTAACCTGCTCTAACAGACGAACCCAGTGCAACAGTGCGGTCGCAAAAATACCCGAGGAACGAGATGGACAAGGACACTTTCAAAAAGAAGTATGCCCATGAGCTAGCAACTGCAAGCGATCAGCTAAAGACACTATCAAGAAAGCTTCAATTTCTCAGACCGGTCCAACGTCCGCTTTCCTCTAATGCCAGTCGGTTGGGTGGACCTATTGTATGGCCCGCTGGCGAGCCCATCCCAACCGACTCGTCAGGCGCGCCAATGGTTTTTGTTGCCCAGATTAATTTCAGCGAAGAACACGCGCTTCCAAACTTCCCAAAGAAGGGTTTGTTGCAACTATTTTTGGCGAATGACATCAATGAAAGAGGCATAACATTTTTACGCGAGCATCGGAGAGACGGAAGCTATCCCATTCAAAACGGGTCCGGATTTAAGTTAGTATACCACAACGAAATCAATAATTTGGTTGAAACACAATATCAATTGCCCCACGCGAAATACCCGATCTACCAGCCCGAGATACTGGACAGCCCCCTAGCAATCACATTCCGCGAGACCAAGGACCAACTACCCCCCATGTCGCATTGGGAAGGTTCAAGGATTTACGAGCGCTTTCAGCAGTTGCCCGAATCTGAAATCGGAATAGTGGACTTGTATGAAATCCTTAGCACTGAGATATGGGATGATCAGTTTCATACAGAGTTTTATTTGGGCGGATACGCTTGCCCGTTGCAACTGGATCAACGTAGATTTTTTGAGGAATTTCAGAAGTACGACATGTGTATTATGAACTTTGGCGAGCTTCCATTACTCCAATTACCGGACATGAATTTCGCGGTTCTGATCTCAAAAGCAGACCTTCTGGCAATGAGATTTGACGATACCGTGTTGATCGCCGACTCCGATTGATTTCGTGTTTCAGTTCAGAAACTCTTAGCGAGAGCCTTCGTTGGTTGTACGGCTCATCAACAGTAGTTTTGGGTTAATTCGGAACGCCCGGAATCAAGCCGAAGGCGCCGGGCGAGCGACTGTCCGTTCCGGCGGGCTGGCGCTTTGGTGGGGCTGGGAGCATCGCGGGTCTGGAAGATGTGCTTAGCGGGCATAAAGCACGGCAGAAGAGCCGTTGCTGCGCCATCCCACGGGCAGACGCGCGTCCGGCTTCCTTCCACCCCAACGAAAAAGCCCCCGCAGATGCGAGGGCTTTTCCAATTCATCACTCAGGTCTGACTTACAGACCTGTGCTCACGTCGATCGTGTTGCCTTCTTCCAGCGTCACGTAGGCTTTCTTGACGTCCTTACGGGTGCCGAGGGAGCCGCGGAAACGCTTGACCTTGCCTTTGGTGATCGTGGTGTTGACCGCTTTCACCTTCACGTCAAACAGCGCCTCAACAGCTTGCTTGATCATCGGCTTGTTGGCGTCGATGGCCACTTCAAAGACAACCGCGTTGGCCTCAGAGGCCATAGTTGCTTTCTCGGTGATGATCGGCTTGCGGATCACGTCGTAGTGTTCTGCTTTCGCGCTCATTTCAGACGAGCCTCCAATGCTTCGACACCGGCTTTGGTCAGGACAAGCGTGTCCGACTTCAGGATGTCATAGACGTTCGCGCCCTGGCTTGGCAGAACGTTTACAGTTTCGATGTTGCGCGAGGCCCGCAGGAAATCTGCAGAGACTTCGGCGCCGTCGATGATCAGGGCACGCTTCCAGCCGCGTTCGCCAAGGGTCTTGGCCAGTGCGGATGTTTTCGCGTCCTTCATGTCGATGCTGTCGATCACAACCAGCTCACCCGCCGCTTGCTTGGCGGACAGCGCGTGGCGCAGACCCAGCTTGCGGAACTTTTTGGTCAGGTCGTGGGCGTGGCTGCGGGGCGTTGGGCCCTTGTAGGTACCACCACCACGGAAGATGGGCGCACCGCGAGAGCCGTGACGTGCGCCACCGGTGCCCTTTTGGCGATAGATCTTCTTGGTCGAGAACTTAACCTCGGACCGGCCAAGCACGTCGTGTGTGCCTGCCATGGCCTTGTTACGCTGCCAGCGGACAACGCGGTGCAGGATGTCGGCGCGCGGCTCTAGGCCGAAAATCGCGTCATCCAGGTCGACGGAACCGGCTTTCTTGCCGTCCAGCTTGATTGCATCAGCCTTCATTTTTGTCACCCTCGTTTGCGGCGTCTTCTGCCGGGGCTTCGTTTGCGGCGTCAGCTTCTGCGGCTTCCAGTGCGGCCTGTTCTGCTTCGGCTGCGGCCTTTGCGGCGGCTTCCTCTTCAGCGGCGGCAGCGGCGGCGGCTTCAGCAGCCAGCTTCTCAGCCTCTTCCTTCATGGACTTCAGGCCAGCGGGGTAAATCACGTTCTCGGGCGTCGGCTTTTTCACCGCGTCCTTGATTGTGACCCAGCCACCTTTGGAACCGGGAACGGCACCTTTGACCATGATCAGGCCACGGTCGGCATCGGTGCGCACCACTTGCAGGTTCTGCGTTGTGACGCGTGCGGCACCCATGTGACCCGCCATCTTCTTACCTTTGAAGACGCGGCCCGGATCCTGACACTGACCGGTTGAACCGTGCGAACGGTGGCTGATCGAGACACCGTGTGTCGCGCGCAAACCGCCGAAGTTGTGACGCTTCATGGCACCCTGGAAACCCTTACCAATCGACGTACCAGCGACGTCAACGTACTGGCCTTCGAAGTAGTGGTTGGCCATGATTTCCTCCCCAACGGGGATCATGTTTTCCTCGGCCACGCGGAACTCAGCAACTTTGCGCTTGGGTTCAACCTTGGCAGCCGCGAAGTGGCCTTTCATCGCCTTGCTGACGCGACGGACCTTGGCGGCACCGGCACCCAGCTGAACAGCGGTGTAGCCGTCCTTGTCAGATGTCCGCTGTGCGACCACCTGCAGTTTTTCCAGCGAAAGAACGGTCACAGGGATCTGCTTGCCGTCTTCCATGAAAAGCCGGGTCATGCCGACTTTCTTTGCGATCAATCCTGTACGGAGCATTTGGGTGTCTCCTTACACGCTGATCTGCACGTCCACGCCAGCGGCGAGGTCGAGCTTCATCAGGGCATCCACGGTCTGCGGAGTTGGGTCGACGATATCCAGCAGACGCTTGTGCGTGCGGATCTCGAACTGGTCGCGCGACTTCTTGTCGATGTGCGGACCGCGCAGAACGGTGAACTTTTCGATTTTGTTGGGCAGTGGGATCGGACCACGAACGCTGGCGCCGGTGCGCTTTGCGGTGGAGACGATTTCCTGCGTTGAGGCGTCAAGGACGCGGTAGTCAAACGCCTTGAGGCGAATGCGGATGTTCTGGCTAGCTGCCATGTGACATCACCCTTTCAAACAGGGCCTTAACGGATTGGACGAGGCCAGCTCATCCGACCCCCTCTTCGCGTCTTATGGTCCAACGTAAGAGGGGCGCGGCAAGGCGCACCCCTGTTGGATGAGGGGCGTATAGGGGGTTGCGGGGGGGTTGGCAAGATAAATCAGCCTTTGCGGAGCTATTTCAGGATGTCCTTGAGATTAAGGTCAACCTTGACCGAAATGATCCGAGATATTCGTGCGATCAGGCCTTCTCTTGGGCGAAATTTGACCGATTTTCTTACATTTCGTCCTTCGTCCGTAAGCTCGAACGAAAACTCCCCTTCCATAACGTAGTTCTTTGATTTCAGCTGCTCGACAATTTCAGCGAGATCGCTGGTCTCTTCAACTAAGCTGTTGCCAGTAATCTCATGACCTTGAGCCCAAGTTATGTCAAATCCAGTTCCTAATTGAGCATCAGATGCTCCACCCCTGTCGATGAGACCCAACGCCAAACTGTCAGCAGGAGGATAGAAGTACTGGTATATGTCTAAGTCTTTTAGGCGTTCTTTTGCCGCGTCAAGATCGGTACCGCTAGCAAACAATTCCCAATCAGTTTCCTGAAATTCGTATGTTGGAAGCGGGCAAATTCCTTGCTCACGGTCTCCCAACAGTGTGTCGAGATTTGAGAACTGGGTCAGTAACTCAGTTGCTAACTGTAAGACATTGTCCGTTTTGGGAATTTCAAATCTTGTCCAGTCGATATCATGCAGTTGCTCAACCACATTGAACACGTGGTTCCGGATCGGTAGCGCACTTCTCTTTGCCGACTGAAATTGCGGCGCTGCGACCCCGTCAAGCAATGCACTTATTTTTTCCTGCCGGGCTTCCTGACTCTCCTCATTTGTTTCCGCAAAGGCGCCGCCAAACGCCATCAATTTTGCCAAATCGAGAGTTCCTGTTGGCGTGAAGAAATTCGCTTTGATGGCGTGCGAGAGATTGACTGCAACAGGCCTCGCAACCAGAACCCGCAAATCTGAAGTCGTTGCCTGAATATCTCCACGCAGTAACGCAGCAATTCGCGGGTTTGTCTCAGATGAGATTACGATTAACCGCTTACCCACTTCATCGACGCCAATTGCCTCAACCGGATGGATCAACCCACTCGCGCCCACAATCTCTTTTGCTTGACGATGTTCTGAGCCAAGGGCAGCGCAAATCGCCCCCCAGATTGGTGGATTGTCGGTGTGCTTATCAACCTCGTTCATTGTACCGCCAGCCAGAAAAATATGATCATCGCTTTTTGCTCTCGGATTCCCAAAATAACCAAATTTGCCTGTCGAAGCAAAGCGAGAAAAGGCCGCCGGATTGCTCCAGCGGCCTTTCGATTGTCTCAACCGGGTGCTGCCCCCCTGCTCTCATGGTTTGCAAGCAAACCACTGCCGCAGGGCGTCACACTGTTTCAAAATCACTCGGTGATTTTGGAAACGACGCCAGCGCCAACGGTGCGGCCGCCTTCGCGGATGGCGAAGCGGAGGCCTTCTTCCATCGCGATGGGCGCGATCAGCTCGACGTTGAACTT
>CANMPL010000013.1 GCA_947499715.1 uncultured Paracoccaceae bacterium | reverse complement strand
CATCGCGAGCAGAAGGTCTAGTGAATGACATAGCCAACGCTCGCATGAGCAAGAAACGCCGAATGCGCTGGTCACCGCAAGGTGCTCACCGAGTGGCAACAGTCAGGGCCGCAGTCCTGGATGGAAGGCTTGGCAAAGGACAGCTTCGCGCGGCTTGATCCCCACATTCTTTCCACTCCCCAGCGACAACTATCAATCATCAGATGCAAAGGCCCGGATGAACCCCGATACGGAATACTGACCGGAAACGTCTTTTGTCGTCGGCATAAGGTGCTGAAGACGGGCACGGGCCACTCAAGACCCGTTAAGGCCTACAAACCTTCTCCGAAGCCTGTTGATGGCCCCTTTCACCTGATGGTCTGCTTTCCACGCCATGTCAGCATCAAACCGGTTGATTGCGAACCACGTGGCTTCAGGGCCGCATTATGATCTGGCCAGTTCGTGGTCTTACGACCGTCGGGATCCAGCTGCTCAACCCGTCCAGCTAGCTCGTTGGATTCATACAGTGAATCCTGTCAGACGATTGGTGCACCAAAGCCAAACAAACCGCCTCAGAATTAAAGGTACAATCTAGCGATTAATGATACAGTCCAGGAAATAGTGGCACAAACCCAAACTGATTTATCTAAGCTTTTTGAAGCCAGCGTCCGGGACTTAACAGCACCATGCCAATAGTTCATGACGTTGCCTTCACGACATGACGGAGCAGACTTGCCAATCGACCAATTTTGAAAGGCTTCTCTAGCACCTGAACGTTTGTGACCCCAGCCCAATGACGCGCGGCTTTCGGTGAAGTCGCTGTTGTGATGATGGTCGCGGTGAGAAGCGGTACAGTTTCGAGGGCTCCAGCGATTAGTCCGTCCGACGAAAACCCGCGGCCGAGGTCGAGGTCGGTAATCAGGACAAAGGGCGTTTGCTTGCGCTCAATCGCACAAATCGCTTCTTTGCTGGTCCGGCAACTGGAAACACTGCAGCCAAGGCGCATCAAACCTTCTGATGTTGCCAGATTAACGTTAGGGTCATCTTCAAGGTAAACAACCTCTAAACCAACTAAAGGTTCGAATGACTGCCTATCATCGGGCATTGTTGGTATTTGATTTCCTTCCTTGATGCATCTTTGCAATGGCAAGACAAATCGCGCGCCGCGCCCGTCAGAGGTGGAAATGGAAAGTTTCGTTTTCATGGCTGTTGCCAAAGCAAAACTGATCGACAAACCCAGCCCGTAGCTATTGGGCGCAGATGAGGCATCGGTTGGTGTGTGGTCTCCTTTTAGTTCCAGTCCCGGGCCATTGTCCGACACGACAAGTGTCAAAAAATCGGAACTTTCTTCGACCAACAAAGTTATGTCGCCACCATTTGCGTAGTCGATAGCGTTCACGATCAAGTTGCTCAGGATGCGGTACAAGGCATCTTCGTCGGCGTTAACGAACGTGTCTCCTGGAAGGCGCGCAAACTTCAGATCCGCGTCGGCATTCAGCGCCCTTGGTTTGAGATCGGATTCAAGGCGTGAGAGGATTGCACCAAGCTCGATCGGCTCCAATGTCGCGATGAATGTTCCTGCTTCGAGTTTGGAGAGGTCGAGGACCGAGTTGAACAGCCGAACAGTTTCCTGAGTGAGGTCCGCCAGGTGATCCACCGCTTCGCGCGACGCTTCGCTCAGCCCTTCGCGATCTATGCCGCCAATAAGAAGGCCCATTGCATGAACGGGTTGGCGAAGGTCGTGGCTTGCCGCGGCCAGCAAAGTTGACTTTGACAGATTTGCCTTTTCGGCCTCACGCTGCGCCTCGGTGGCGGTTTCGCTCAAAGCGACCAGTCGTGCTTCGCGTTCCGATATAGCAGCGGCCATGTTGGAAAATGATGTCTCTATCCGCGTGATCTCATTGGCTGAGGGTGTTTCGGGAAATTGCCGACCCTCATAATCGTTCATCTTATGCGTCAGATTCTGGATTCGCCCGACCACGTTCTTGTCGAGATAAGAATAAATGAATGCTCCGATGGTCGCGAAAATCAGAAAACAGGCGAGGATGAAATAGAGGTTGCGTTGGATGAGGGATCGAATGGATGCGCTGCGTGTATTGGCATCGGTCGTAAGGCGCGATGACATGAACCGCGTTGCGTCGGTCAGCCGCTCCGAAAGCTGTGTGTGTTGCGTCAGCCGCCCTTGGGTGAGAGTTTCGATATCCAGCAAGGCACGACGCTGTTGGACGATGTTTCGGCCGAGTTCTGTCTGCCCAAGGCCAAGCTGCTTCAATACTTCTTCGGATTGATTAATCTGGCTTTGACGCGTGGTCGCCTCTAATTCAAGATACCAGAGAAGATAACTTTCATTGCCCGGTGTAGCTCTGACCATCGTGCGAAGCTCGTTCCCAAGTCGCCTAGACGCTTCCTCTGCACGCAACCGTCTGACGCTCAGCGTGGTCAAGGCACCAAGATTGCGCACCAGTTCGTTCAGGCTTTGGTCGATTTCGGCAAATTCCCCTGTCCTCAGGGCAAAGTCGCGGAGCAAGTCTTTTTGCCGGTTGATGGCATCAAGCTGGTCGCCAGTTTGTATGCGAATTGTTCCAAGGGTGATTTCGGAATCGGCGGTCAAAAGCAGCCCGACAAGGTTGGTCAGGCCCGAGACCTCGGCATTCAGACGTGTTGCAACAGTTGCTTGCGGGAGATCAACGGCAATCATGCGATCAAATTCTTGCCGGAAGGATTGGATGCCAAAGACCGCCACAAACCCAATTGTCGCGGCACCTAATGACATCGCAAGCAGCGAAACAAAGACAATACGTCCAACACTATGGGGGCGACGCAGCAACCCTGTCACGGCGCCTGCATCGGCAATGGATACATGAGCCCGCCATCAGACCAAAGACGATTCAATCCACGTTGCAGTTTCAGTGCAGAGCCAGTCCCCAGATTGCGTTCAAAAATTTCACCATAGTTTCCGACTTCGGTGATGACGCTCTCCGCCCACTCGTCGGTCAGTTCAAGAGCGGCCCCGCTTGGCAGACCCATCGCGGAAATCTGGTCCAAATCGCTGTTCTGAGCGACGCCCTTGGCTTCCGCCGCAATTGTCAGGTTCACAACCCATCGCACGATATGCACCCATTCGGTGTCTGATTGGCGTACGACCGCGCCCAAGGGTTCATTCGATACGTCATCTTCAAGCAAGCTAAAGTCGGACCGGTACTGCGGTTGGCTAGCAACGCGCGCGGCCAGATCGCTGCCGTCTGCTGTCACGGCTTCACACTCACGCCCGAAAAATGCGCGCCACCGCCCGGATTGCGAGGCGATCTCTAGAATGTCGACGTCGATGCCAGCGCGATCAATCGCTATGCGGATATTGTCGATACTCGTGGTTCCCGAATTCGCACAGAGCGTCATCCCATCCAGATCCGCCAAACGCGACGCACCTGTATCGGCAAAAACCAGCACCTTTTGGGTGTCGTAATATGTGATGGCTGGAAATTCCAAACCGAGGGTCACGTCGCGTGTGAAGTTATAGGTGGTGGTCCGAAACAGGACATCGACCTTGCCGTCCTGAAGAACCTTCAATCGGTTCAGACTATCAAGCGGCACAAATTCCACTGCCTCAGCATCGCCAAGAACCGCCGCAGCAACGGCGCGGCAGAAATCCACGTCAAACCCTGTCCAACGACCGTCTGCTTGCCGGGTCGCAAACCCGACATCGTCAATGCCAACACCGCAGACAAGATACCCTCTGCTTTGGACCGCAGACAGGGTTTCGCCAGTTGTCTGGGCCGACGCAGAGCCGAGCATCATGAGACCCAGCGTAAGGACGGAACGGAGTATCATGCCTGCACGACCTCAGGATTGTGCGCATCAAGAGCCTGCAAAAGCGTGCTCAGGTCTCCTTGCGTGATGTTCAAATCCACAACCTCCCGGACGACGGGCTTTCCTGCATAACTTGCCGGAAACCCACAAGTTTGCAGCATCAATACATCATTGGCACCGTCCCCGATACAGCAGGCGGCACTTGGATCGATCCCAAGTTGTTCGCATTGTTCTAACAGAACGTTACGTTTGGTCTCTGCGCCGCAAATCGGGTGTTCAAGTTCGCCTGTCATAACACCACCAGACAGGACCGGTGCGTTGGCAACAACTTCATCAAACCCGCAGTCCCCGACAACAGCTCGCGCGAAAACCCCATAACCACCTGTGACAAGAACCGATTTCACACTGCGTTTGCGCAGCTCGGTCAGCAGGACCTGCGCACCGGGTGTATATCTTATGCGACCGCAAAGATCCTCAAGCTGAGCTGCTGGCGTTCCGGCCAGAAGGCGTGTCCTTTCAATGAGTGACTGTACGAAGTCGATCTCTCCGGCCATCGCACGGGCGGTGATTAGGGCAACCTCGTCGCCGACCCCACGTTGATCCGCGAGGATGTCCAACATTTCGTCCTGAATGATCGTGGCTTCCATGTCTGCCACAAACAACCGGATCGGCAAAACTTCTGGTGCCTTGATCCAGACATCAAAGTTCGTGGCCTCGGCCAACCGGTGAATAGTTGCACGGTCAACCTTGTCTTTATCTGTGTTCAAAGTGAGTGCATTGCCTTCCCGGCGAATTCCTTCGACCTGCGTCGCGTTCTCAATCGCGCGCGCGAATTGTTCAATTTCTTGGGCAGATGGTTCACCCAACACAACGAGCTGACTTCTCATGAATTTGGCCCTGTTCCGTGACACAGCAAAACCATGGCCTGCGCAGCGGCCTTTGACAAATACGTCAGAAGGACCAGACGCGCTCTCCGTCTTTCATGTAGTTAGATGAGTCCAAATTTCTGTTTTTGCTGCAATTTTTCGAACCTCATCCCAACGGACTAGTCCGGTTGAACGATGATGAACGCCCTTGGGCGCGTCCTTTGTCGGTCTGATGGTCCCTCTGACCAATGTTCGATGCGCCCCTTCCAATCGTAGCCTTGCCCAGTGGCCGTGGGATTTTGACGGTCGGATATCTGGGCCAAAGCCCGACAATAATGAGGTGCCGTTTAGGCATCAAAACAACTGGGAGACGACAATGCGAAACTCAACCAAAATCGCCGCTGTCGCGGTAGCGACACTTGCTGGGGCCAGCACCGCAACCGCCGGAACGCTAGAGGATGTGCGGGCGGCGGGTGAACTGGCCTGCGGCGTCAGCGAAGGCGTGCCGGGCTTTTCCAATCCGAATTCAGATGGGCTCTGGGAAGGGCTCGACGCCGATATTTGCCGTGCAGTCGCGGCCGCCGTTCTTGGCGACAGCAACGCCGTACGGTTCGTGCCACTTGCCTCGAAGCAAAAAGTCCTAGCTGTGTCGAGCGGCCAAGTCGACATGACGTCGCGCACCACCACCTGGACCATGAAACGCGACAGCGCCGAGGGCGTCGATTTCACAGCAGTCGTGTTTTACGATGGCCAAGGTTTCATGACGAGTGCGGCAGCGGGAATTTCCAGCGCCACCGAGTTGAATGAAGCGACTGTTTGCCTGACGACCGGCACAACAACCGAATTGAACCTTGCTGATTTCGCCCGCGCGAATGGCTTGACTTTGGAACCCGTGGTCTTTGAAGGCAAACGCGAAGCGGTTGAGGCCTATGCCTCTGGTCGTTGCGATGCCTTGACTACTGACTCGAGCCAGCTCGCAGCGTTCCGGGCCGGGTTCGCCGACCCGTCCGAACACACAATCCTTCCTGATGTTATTTCCAAAGAACCACTTGCTCCGCTTGTGGCCCATGGTGACAACCAGTGGAAAGATATCGTGACCTGGGTTGTTTACGGCCTGATCACCGCAGAAGAGCTCGGCGTAACGCAAGCCAATGTCGCAGACGTGGCCGCCAATTCGGGCAACCCAGCGGTTCAGCGTATGCTGGGCGCTTCGGGCGACACTGGCGGTTTCATAGGTTTGGAAACTAGTTGGATGGTCGACGTATTGTCCGCCGTTGGCAATTACGGCGAGATTTACGACCGCAATCTGACGTCAACTTTGGGGCTAGAGCGCGGTGTGAACGCGCAATGGACCGAAGGTGGTCTGCTTTACGCGATGCCGATCCGCTAATCGCATCCCTCCCAAGTCGAGCAGGCGCGGTCGGCCTTCGGGCCGACCGCCACACTGATCAAGGCAAATCAAAATGAACACGACAAAACGAAACCCCAAGTCAGGGTTTTCCTTAGAGTCGCTTGGCTCTCTCATCTTGCAGGTAGGTGTCCTTTTCGCGGTCCTCGGGGTTGCGTATCTGCTGTTCGCGAATACGCAGAAGAACCTTGAAATTCGCGGGATCGAAAGCGGTTTCGCTTTCCTGTGGCACGAGGCCGGGCTGCCCATCGGGGACTCGCTGATCGACTACGATCCATCGCGCGGCTACGGCTACGCGTTCTTGGTCGGCGTCTTGAATACGCTTCTGGTTTCAGCGCTTGCCATCGTGCTCTCAACAATCTTGGGCATCGTCGTTGGGGTTTCGCGCGTGTCCAACAATTGGCTTCTGGCCAAATGCGCGACGGTCTATATCGAAACGCTACGCAATCTTCCCCTGCTTCTGACACTCTTTTTCGTCTATACAGTCGTTTTGGCGTCCTTGCCGCATCCGCGCGAAGCCATCGCGATTGCTGAGGGCTATTACATTTCGAAGCGTGGGATTTATCTGCCGCGACCTCTGGCCGAGGACGGGTTTGCCGTCTTTGCGGCGGCGTCAATTGTCGCGCTTGGATTGGCTTTCGCGTTCTGGCGGTGGGCCGGTGCCTACAAGTTGCGCACCGGGCGATCCGTCCACGGCTTTTGGGGCGGGCTTGTTATTCTGGGCACGCTGTGCGCGCTGTCGTTTCTTGCAACAGATCGGCCCATCGGCAGCGAAATGCCCGTCTACAAAGGCTTTAACTTCAAGGGCGGGCTGGCGCTGAAACCTGAATTTGCTGCACTCCTCATTGGGCTCATGCTCTATACTGCTGCGTTCATCGGCGAGAACGTCCGCAGTGGCATTCAATCGGTCCACGCCGGACAAATCGAAGCGGCCAATGCGCTTGGCGTTTCGCAGGGGGTTGTCACTCGGATAGTTCTGCTGCCGCAAGCACTGCGCGTGACTATTCCCGCGACCACAAATGACTATGCCAGCCTTGTCAAAAACAGCTCGCTCGCGGTCGCGATTGGGTATCCGGACATGGTCTCAATCGGCGGCACGATCATTGGTCAGAACGGTCAGGCGATCGAGATCATCGCAATGTGGATGGCCGTCTATCTGACCATCAATCTTGTCATTTCGCTTGCCATGAATGTGCTGAACGCACGTGTCCAAATCGTTGAAAGGTAGGACCATGAAAGACACAACGACTTCCTTTCAACCGTCTCCAGCACGCCCTGCACCCACGCGCCAGGTCGCCGCGATTTCTTGGTTGCGCAGCAACCTTTTCGGAAGTTGGTTCGATACCATTGTCACGCTCTTTATCACGGCGCTGCTTTTGTCATTCGTGCCGAACTTGATCCAGTGGCTGTTTCTTTCGGCGACCTACGCAGGCGATGATGAGGTTTGCCGCCAGAACGGTGGTGCCTGCTGGCCCTTTATCGTCGAAAAGTTTCAGGTCCTGATGATCGGGGTATACCCGCAAGATCTGTCTTGGCGCCCTGGTTTGGCGGGGTTGGCCTTGCTTGTACTCGCTGGGCTGACCTACACAGATCGGATCCGCGGGGTTACCCTGATTGCCGCTTGGGCCATCTTGCCAATCTTTGCACTCATGATGATTGGGGGTGCCTTTGGGATGCAAGAGGTTGACCAATCCGTCTGGGGCGGGTTGATGCTCAGCATCATGCTGGCATTAGTTGGCGTGATCGTCTCGATCCCGCTTGGTATTCTGCTCGCGCTCGGGCGGCACTATGGTTCGCCCGCGATCAAAGTGCTTTGTGTGACGTTTATCGAGCTACTGCGCGGCGTGCCGCTCATCACGATCCTTTTCATGGCCTCCGTCATGATGCCGCTGTTTCTTCCGCCAGAACTGGTGATCAACAATCTGCTGCGCATCCAGATCGGCATGATCTTGTTTTCGTCAGCCTACATGGCCGAGGTCGTACGCGGCGGGTTGCAAGCTATACCAAAAGGCCAGTCCGAGGCTTCACTGTCGCTTGGTGTGTCGTCGCTCTACACAGTCACTTTCGTCATCGTCCCACAGGCCCTGCGCCATGTACTGCCGCCGTTGATCGGGCGTTGCATCGCGCTGTTCAAGGATACTTCGCTGGTCATCATTGTCGGCCTTCTCGATTTTCTTGGCATGATCAAGGGTGCGGCGCTCGACACCGATTGGCTTGGCTTCCAAGCTGAAGCCTACGTTTTTGCAGCCTTCGTTTATTGGCTGATCTGCTACAGCCTAAGCCTTTATGGCCGGCAACTCGAGCAGCGTGGGCCGAATGCCCATACCTAACAGAATATCCCGCAGGAGCCTGAAATGACACCCAAACTTGAAAGCAGCATTGCCGAAGGCGAAACCATCATCGAGATGCAAGACGTCAACAAATGGTACGGCGATTTTCATGTCCTCAAGGACATCGATTTAACCGTCGCCAAAGGAGAGCGGATCGTCATCTGCGGTCCGTCCGGTTCAGGCAAGTCAACCTTGATCCGATGCATCAACCATCTAGAGGAGCATCAAGACGGCAAGATCACGGTCAACGGCACTTTGCTGGATAAGAATATGAAGAACATTACCAGTATCCGTCGCGAAGTTGGCATGGTTTTCCAGCAGTTCAATTTATTCCCGCACATGACAATCCTTGACAACTTGTGTTTTGCGCCTGTTTGGGCACGCAACATGCCCAGGGCCGAGGCTGAAGAAACGGCCATTCGATACCTGACGCGCGTCGGCATCGCAGAGCAAAAGGATAAATACCCCGGACAGCTTTCGGGCGGTCAGCAACAACGTGTCGCCATTGCCAGATCGCTTTGTATGAACCCGTCAATCATGCTCTTTGACGAACCCACCTCTGCGCTTGATCCCGAAATGATCAAAGAGGTTTTGGACGTGATGATCGAACTGGCAGAGACCGGAATGACCATGCTGTGCGTTACACACGAGATGTCATTCGCAAGGTCCGTCGCAGACCGAGTGATCTTTATGGACGAAGGCGAGATCGTCGAAGAGAACGCGCCGGCCGCGTTCTTTGACAACCCAAAGGTCGACCGGACACAGAAGTTCCTCAGCCAAATCTTGCCACACTGACGATTGCATCAATTAGAAGGAGACGGGGCGATTTCCGGCACAATAGTATTATTGCAAATCGCAGGATCTGTCGCGTTGATGCTTTGGGGCATTCGTTTGGTGCGTACCGGAGTCATGCGGGCCTTTGGCGGATCGTTGCGGGTTGCTTTGGGCAAGTCCTTGACAGGACGGGTCCGGTCTTTTGTCGCGGGACTTGGTATCACGGTTGTCCTGCAAAGCAGCACGGCAACCGCGCTGATCATATCCGCATTTGCGGCAAAGGGTTTGGTGACGACGACGGTGGCGCTCGCAGTCATGCTGGGCGCAGATATCGGGACGTCAATTGCGGCGCAAATTCTCTCGTTCAATCCCACCTGGATTGCTTATGTCGCGATCTTTGTCGGTGTCATGCTGCATGGGCGCTCATCCGTATATGCCCGCCGCCAGATAGGTCGTGCATTGTTGGGCCTAGGGCTCGTTCTTTTGGCGCTCAGCCTCTTGCGCTCTTCATCTGAACCGCTTCGACAGTCCGAAGTTCTCGGATATGTGTTTGCTGCGTTGGAAGGCGAGGTCTTACTGACCGTGTTCCTTACAGCCATTCTGACGTGGCTTGTCCATTCCAGCCTTGCCGTCGTTTTGTTGATTGCCGCAATGTCCGCCTCTGGCGTGATCCCGTTTGGGACAGGGCTTGCCATGGTGCTTGGTGCCAATATCGGTGGGACTTTGCCGCCGATCTTGGCCACGCTTCAGGCTAGCGGACAGGGGCAGCACGCAGCTATTGGCAATGCGTGTTTCAAACTCATCGCAACGGTCATCCTATTGCCGTTTTTGCCGATAATCGTGGAACAGCTGGCGCCGTATTCGGACAATCAGCAGATCATGCTGCATGCCCATATGGGCTTCAATTGCCTCGTCGCCCTGATCTTTTTGCCATGGGTCGGAACAGCCGCGCGGCTGATGGAACATTTCTTCCCCAACACGCTTCCGCCGGGCGTGGAACCTACAACAAAGTATCTGGACCGCGAGCTTCTCAGCTCACCGGCTTTGGCGCTGACAAGTACGACGCGGGAACTCTATCGCATCAACGAATGCATCGAGGGTTCTCTTGCAATTCTGACGCAATGCATTTCTTCTAATCTCCCGGCAGACCTTGAGATCGTCTACATCAATCAAGAGCGCGTCACGTTGATCGCCGAAGAGGTCAAACTGTTCTTGACCGAAATAAGCCGCGAAGAGATTTCGGATGCGGACAGCAAAACCGTAATGGACTTGCTGCTTCTGACGACAAACCTTTGGCATGTCTCCGATCTTGTCGCGAATGCAGCCGACCAATTTGGCACCACCTCAAATGCTCAGGACAGGTTTTCAGAAGACGGCGAAGCTGAACTTTTGGGGATTTTGGAAGTCATTCGAAACGGGCTGCACGTCGCCTTGTCCACCGCGCTGCAAAATGACTATAAGGTCAGAAAAACAATCCAAAAGCTGCGCAAGGATCTGGAAAAGCTCGTAGATCACAGCCGGTCATCTCATTTCGCCCGCCTTGAGGCCCGTGATGTTTCAGCTGTCAACACGTCGGCTTTGCACAATGAGTTATTGCGGGACTTTTCAAGAATTTTCTACCACATCCACACTGCGTCCAAGATCGGAACTTAAATGAGGCACGAACTTAACTCTCCAAGGATCATGATAGTCCAATATTTCGGAAAATTTCCCAAGAGTAACAGTCCTGCAGGTAATCTGCTAATATTGTTAGACCGAAATCTGAAAAGGCGTGTGGCATGTCCGTCATTTTGATTGTTGACGATCATCATCTGATACGCACGGGCGTAAAGAACCTGCTGGAAAGCGCGTTTTCTGATATGCGCGTCGAGGGCGCAGAGACAGTCGCAACGGCGCTGGCTTATCTACATGACCACGCTGACGTTGACCTGGTGTTGATGGACGTCAAACTACCTGATGCCGCCGCGATGGATGGATTGACCAGATTGAAACAAGCGCATCCGGGGACACCCGTCGCTATGATTTCGGGGACCGAAGAGAATTACGTTATCAATGCCGCTTTGGCGAACGGGGCTGACGGGTTCATCCCGAAGTCAGCAGATCCACAAATCCTCGTGAATGCCGTGCCCCTTATGCTGCAAGGGGAGATATTTTTGCCGAGACGTTTTCTGAAAGCAGACAAAGGCGAAACCGCGCCCACGTCATTGCCGATCGAAGAAATTTCTTTGACGGAGCGCCAATCCGACGTTCTGTCGCTTATGTGCGTAGGGCTTTCCAACAAGGAAATTGCCCGAGAACTGGATCTGTCAGAAAGCACGATCAAGACCCATGTCTCTGCGATCCTAAAAGAACTCGGAACGACCTCGCGTACAAAGGCCATTGCCCATGCGAATGCGCTCGGCTGGTCCGCCGACTGACCAGACTTACCCGATGTTCATAAGCGTTTTTGATATTTTTAAGGTTGGAATCGGTCCATCCTCCTCCCATACGATGGGACCCATGGTGGCGGCAGCGCGTTTTCTGAATGACCTAAGATCGCAAGACATGGCTCCAGCGCGACTAAAGGCAACGCTTTACGGTTCCCTCGCCTTCACGGGCGTCGGACACGGAACGGACCGCGCGACAATCCTTGGCCTTGCGGGTTTCGCGCCCGACACCTACAATCCTGTAATCGCTCAGTCTGCGCTGGAAAGCATCAAATCAACAAGAACGCTCGCCCCACCGGGCTTTGGATCGGTTCATTTCGACCCGGATACCGACCTTTCATTTGACTTTTACGCACCTTTCGAAGGCCACGCGAACCGGATGAAGCTCACGGCAATTTCTGCTGACGGATCTGACTTGCTGAAAGAGACCTACCTTTCTATAGGCGGCGGATTTGTGCAGACCCTCAGCGAATTCCAAGCCAATGTGCCCACCGAGACAGTCGATGTGCCGTTTCCTTTTACCTCTGCAGAGGCCTTGTTGGAGATGTGCAAAATCTCGGGGCAGAGCATCGCTGAGCTTAAGCGTACGAATGAACTTGCGGGCTGCCCGCCGGCTGCACTCGATGATGGGCTCTTCAAAATTTGGACCTCAATGAAGACTTGCATGGATCGCGGGCTATCGACACGTGGGGTCCTCCCAGGTGGGTTGGACGTCAGGCGTCGCGCCGCTGACATCTACACAAGCCTCTGTACTGAACGCGGCATGAGGCAAACCGCCGGCCACGTCGTAACGGAGTGGATTAGCGTCTATGCGATGGCGGTCAACGAAGAGAATGCAGCAGGGGGGCAAGTGGTAACTGCGCCGACCAATGGTGCCGCTGGCGTCGTCCCCGCCACTTTGCGCTATTGGTTCGACCACGTTCCCGAGGCAACTTCGGCCGATATCGAAACGTATCTCCTGACCGCAGCGGCGATCGGCGGAATCATTAAGTTCAACGCGTCGATCAGCGGCGCTGAGTGCGGGTGCCAGGCCGAAGTTGGCTCCGCCAGTGCAATGGCCGCAGCCGGCCTCGCAGCGGTCATGGGTGGCACACCGGGTCAGGTTGAGGCTGCAGCAGAAATTGCCCTTGAACATCACCTTGGCATGACCTGCGATCCGATCAGGGGTCTGGTGCAGGTTCCCTGCATCGAACGCAACGGCTTGGGCGCCGTGAAAGCTGTCACCGCCGCGTCCTTGGCGCTTCGCGGAGACGGCACGCATGTTGTCCCGCTGGACTCTGCAATTGCAACAATGCGCGAAACCGGTGCCGACATGAGCATGAAGTACAAAGAAACCTCGCTAGGGGGCCTCGCGGTCAACGTTCCCAATTGTTGATGTGGCGATGATGCTGTGGTTCAGTTTGAGTCGACGTTATTCAAAGCCACTTAATCTCGATGCGGTCCGTTCTTGCGTCTGGGACTACATACAGAACACCGCGCACGGAAAGACTACGCGAAAAAAGGCTCTTGTATGACCCGCTGGGGGTCGACTGCTGCTCGGTGCAAAATAGGGCGTTAAGCGCGGATCGGGGTTCTTGAGTGGAGCTCAGGCTTGGTTTTCACTAAGATAACGGAAGATAGTGAACTTAGAGGGGCTGTATTCAGCCATGAGGTCTATTGACCTGCTCTCCTGAAGAGTCCTGGATTTGGGGATAGTCCGTCTAGCGCCCAAGTTCTGGGCCATTTCTGATTATAGTTTCGGGGACTGGTGGCCGCATGTTGAGCGCCTGATGAGGGCGTGTGTGATTGTACTGCCTGAGCCAGTGACTGATGACGATCTGAGCCTGCTTTGTTGTTGTGAACCACTCGGCATTGAGAACCTCCCTGCGCAGAGTTCCATTGAATCGTTCGTTTTAACCATTTTCCCAAGGTGATCCGGGATAGATGCGGACCGGCTTGATACTGACCTTGACCAACCAGTTCTGCATCGCCGCGGCGACGAACTCGGGGACATTGTCTGATCGAATGTATTCCGGGGTGCCGTGACGGCATGCGCTTGCCGGTCGTACTCATCCAGAACGGTCAGCATCTTATAGCTGCGCCCATTGCTAAGTTTGTCGTACACGAAGTCAAATGCCCAGACAGGCTCCTCTACAACGGAATGCCCGCGCATCCCGAGTTCATTGATCTAGCTTGATTTGCCGCCACCAAAACACCCTGCTATCAGGATAAAATTTTGCAAACGATATTACCTTTCTTATTTGCCTTACGTGGCCAGTGTCCTTCACAAACTGGCGGTTAAGCTCCGTTTCTCAGGCTCTCTGAAGTTTCGACAATGGCAAGATGCTGCACGGTAGGTGAGCATCCAGCGTCGGCATAACTGATCAAATTGGTTGGAAGTGGTTGTCCATGCACTCAACGATTTCTGTGCGTGCTGGCTTGCGAAGCAGTTTGGCAAATTTATATTTGAAGGCTCCGCTGGACAAACTCACAATCTGATCTGCGACCCAGTCTGAATTCAGCATGGTTGAGGTATCTTCATCGGTACCCGTCCAGAAAGGCGTATTGATCCCAGAGGGCGCGACTACCAGCACTTTTCCAATATCACTATCTCGAACAAGCGATGCCCCGAGCATTCCTAGTCCAGATTTTGTCGCGCAATAGGCAGGTTCAAGCGCCCTGGGTGTATATTGGGAACTCGATGTGATTAGCATGATTTTGAGGGGTGCGCGGGTATTTGCTTTGAGCCTCTGAACTAACATCATTGGCGCCAAAAGACCGATATTGACCATAGTCTGTAAAGCGGTGTCATTAAGGTCGTTAATATATCCCCGCTGGAGATACCCCGCAGCATAGATCAGCGTATTGACGGCCGGAAACTCCTGAACAAGACGATTAATGTCACGCGCCAAATCGCCTGATCGATCTGTCACGTTAAGACTTTGGAAACGCGTACCAGACAACTGCGGGTTTTTTCGCCCCGTGATGCAGACCGAGTGTCCCTCGGCAACGTAGTGTTCAGCCAGTTTTCTGCCGACACCTGAGGAGCCTCCGATGATTAAAATGTTCTTCTTCAAGACGCGGTTCCTACTTTGGTTGTGTTTGTTCTTCCAGCACTGTGGAGCGCCACTCAAACGGTATGACCGTCAAAGGCATCAGTCTTTTGGCTTGCGAGAATGCATGGCACGAATTTTCGCGATGACCCCAGTCAATGAAATACGATCGAGTTCTGATTCTGAGTCTTCGACCATGCGAAGGCCCGACGGATGACACAGTGGAGCCAACGTAACTATGACACCACTGAGTTCTTGATTGAGTTCTCCAACAGATCGTGCGAACACATAGTCGACTGGCTGATGTTCTTCCTCTTGGATTGTCCCAAGAGACTGTATCAGCTCAAGAGATTCTTCAAGGAAACGCCTGGTTCGTTCAAAAATATCACTAGATCGTTCCTGCCAAAAACACTCGATCATCCAGTCTTGAACGAGCGCTTGAAAATCACGCAATCCCTTTTCAGTCATTGCCTCCTACCCTCACTCAAATAAGCCGCTAAACGAACCTGTAGTTGAGGGATGGCATCAGGATGGTTGATGAATTCACTTGTCGTCATCAACTGCCAAAATTGTCCCTCATCACCAAACTTGATCTCAGCTAATTCTCTTTCCGTAACTTTAGCAGCCATAAAATATGCGTGCTCGCCAACTAACGTCGCGCTATCGTACCGCCGTTTCCACACTATCCGCGACGATCTAATTTTAAGGCCAAACTCCTCAAATGTCTCTCGCATGACGCATTGTTCGGGAGTTTCGTCGCCTTCCCTTCCTCCACCTGCAAGATCCCATTTGTTGGGAAACGGAATACTTGGTTTATCATCCCTCAGATACACCAAGACCTGATCACCGCAGAGCAATGCAATCTTTGCGCCAGAAAACTCTTTGTTAAGATTCATCAATCAGCCTGCTTGCTGCCAACTGACCTTTGCCCTCTAGAACTGAATAGGCAATGGTTGAAATCTTGCTGTTAATCTCTTTGAGAGCGGCCCCAACATCCAAGTGTAGATCGCTTGTCTCCAATGATGTGGCGTTGCCTTGAGAAATCCTCTTGAAATGCCGCTTCCTGCTTCTGCTATCCAAGCGCGAGAACTCCTCCTTTCGCTCGATGAGATCGCGAGACTTTTCGGCTTGCCAAGTTGAGACCACTTCAAATGCCAAGAAGGTGTTGCTCAGAGCCATCTCACATAGGCCCTTAAGTTCTTCATTACCATTGCTTGTGAACTGCAGTCGCGTACGACGCATCATTTGCGCGGCGGGCAGAATGCGTTGAACCATGACATTTCCTGAGTGTTCCAATCGTATCGCATATTCCAATAAGGCCCGCATTTCCTGCAAGTGGGACTTCTTCGTGTTGATGGTGGCCGAACTCGATATCCGGGCATAGTAAGTTCGGATGGAATTAAACTGAGTATTCGTCTGACCTTCCAGCTCTTCGATGGATTTCGCGTCGACCTCCTCAAGTTGTTCCAAAGGGAACCCGATCTTTGAGATCATCGCGCTGACTAAATCCAAGAGAGCGATAACATCACGCCGCATCGCGGCACGTACATCGATGTCTTCTTGTTGATTTTCGCCAATCCTCATCAAAAGGCCATCGGCTTCAGCGGTCGGAACCGGTCCAGTGAATAAGCGCTCAAAGTTGTTGGCTAGCCAGTCAGAGGCAAAAAGAACCGGCAACAAGGATACATTGAAACCCAAGTGGATAAGAATGATCCCCCCTGCCCCTTCAACCCATGGTATGTCGGGAAAAGTGTCACCAGCGGACATCAGCAAGATCATGGCCAGCACGGCCGCAAGCGTTCTGACACCTAAATTCAACAGGGGAAGCAACTTTTCGCTACGCTCAGAAGATCGTAAGAGCCAGACCGGGATCAACGCGCTGCCAACGTTTGCGCCGAGTATGAATGCCATGCCGGCATCAAATGGCAACGCATCTGAACTTACGAGCGTAACGCAAACCAGTATGGATGCGACGCTGGAATGAATGAGTAACGTGAAGATCACGCCAACCAGGAAGGCCAAGATGAGATCGTTACCCAAGTATTTAGAGACGGCCGGAAGCAGATCAGATTGCCTGATCGGACTTACCGCTTCGCTGATCATTGTCAGTGAAACCAAAATGAGCGCAATGCCGATTAATGCGCGCCCCATGTCTTTGAGACGGTTGTGCTCAATTCTCAAATACAGCCACCCCCCTAGCAAAAGTAGGAGCGGGGTGAGCCATTCGATGTTGAACGTTAGAAGCCTGACAACCACTGCCGAGCCAACATCGGCGCCGATCGCAACCGCCAAACCAGCGGACAGCCCGACCAATCCTGCGGACACCATCCCAGAAGTTAGCAGAATTACTGCTGTCGCACCTTGCAACATGATCGCCAAAAGAAAACCTGAGAAGGCCGATTGAGCCGCTCCATTGGTTTCTTGCAACAACATTCGCAATTCACCGGCGAAGGAGGCTTCGACCCCTTTGCGAACTGTTTTAACAGCGAAGAGCAACAGAAAGCTCGCGCCAAAAAGCTGTAATAGGAATAAGATGGCAGTCATGGGGCTGAAACTCCAAGAGGCTTCATTGCGTCGATCCAAAGCCAGATCGTCTCGATGCCGTCCCGACTATATCCATCAACAGACCGCACATCGTGAACTTCGAACCCAGCTTCAGAAAACAACGCTCTCAGCCGTTCCGCATTCATCTCACAAAAGAAGCGGCCCCATTTGTCGGTCCAGTCATGTTCGCTTTGCTTGAAGCTTGCGGTGATCGTTCCTCCTGATCTCAGACTACGAAAAATGTTCTGCATCACCTTGATGAAATCAGCTCTTGGAACATGGAGCAGAGCTGCTGCTGCCCAGACAGCATCAAATTGATTATCGAACGCTAACTCTTTGAAGTCACACACCAGGACATCTAACCCAATTCGGGCGCTTGCAAGTGATGCCAGCTCCGATGAACCGTCTTGGGCGGTTACCTCGAAACCAGAGAACTTGAAGAACTCAGCGTCATGTCCAGAGCCACATCCAATTTCCAACACGTCTGCTTTTTTCGGTAAGCGATTTGCAAATTTCTCACGCTCAGCCACCCGAGAAGGGGACGGCAAGTGAGATGCATAAGTATCAGCGTTCGCGTTGTAGAAGTTCAACGTCTTTTGGCCCAATTGGGAATGCTCAATGTAGTTAATAACGGCCTGCTCATCATGTCTTCCAATGACCTCGTGAGCCATGGCCTTGATGGCATCATCAGCGTTTTCGACAGCAATAGATTTGTCTGCAACTTCAAACATCCCAACGTCGTTTGCAGCGTCTCCAAAAACGGTCATGCTGAGGTCTTGGTTGCCGGTTGCGTCTCTGACCAAGGTCTTAAGATGCGCGAGGGCAGAGCCCTTATTGGCTGATTTCTCCGTAATCAGCAGTTCCCAGCAGTTCCAATAATCGACCCGGAAAACGTTGGCTAATATGGTGTCGGAGATTGCGGAAATAGGGACAACCAGTTCGTCGATCTCATCTTTCGATCCGAGATAAGTGAAACGCAGGATATCGTCGAGCTGATGTACCCTACTGCTTGGATCCCACACCTCATTATAGAGGTCTGGAAAACGCATCCTTACTTTTTCGTTGTGAAACTTCTGCATAGCTGGGTTGTCAGCTGCCGGAGAGTAGGTTCGCTGAAACCGACCTCGAAGCCCTGCAACAACCGGCGATTTCTTTGCGCGTCCAAAAACCTCACTGATTTCAGCGGCGGCATCCTGATCAATACCAAAGCTCTTTCTGACTGCGCCGGTCTGTAAGTCACGAATGACCGATCCATTGCCTTCAACGATTGGAAGATTGAACCGAACATTGGCCATTATATGCCGAATTGCCGGTTCCGAGCGCGCGGTCGCGATTGAGAAGAGAATCCCGTCATCAATGAGACGATTTAACCGATCAGCGACCGCGTCAGTCAATGAAGCATCAGCCTCCAGCAAAGTGAAATCCAAATCAGAAACATACAGAGTGTTTGAGCTGATATTCATATCGTCAGAGCCTGACCAATCTTTCCGACGAAGGCACGAAGGGAACAGCGTTCAATCAAGTCTGTAGGCAGAAGACGGATCTGTTTCCCCGGATCATCACAATCCGAGAAGGACAGCATGAGCTCTACTGAACAACTGACGACAGATTCTAGAGGCTGCCGGATTGAGGTGATGCCATAGCTATCACGTCCAGCCATTTGCATGCCGTTAACCCTAATGAATCCTAAGGACTTCTCGCCTATGAACCCCGCCATTCTAGCTTGATCCATCGCACCCATACAGATCAAGTCGTCGCCACAGAAAATTGCCTTGGGAATTGGTGTGGTTCGCTGACGCATGGCTTCGCTCGTCGCAAAAAACCCTGCGTCGCGTTCAGCCGCTGATGTTGCATCAGCGACATTGCTTGACCTCGACATATAGACACCATCCTTACTCGATTATTTGCTCGTTTCGAGCAAATCAGGTTTGTCTGTGAGAATGCTCGATGCGCCGTTCTCTAGAAGAAACTGCGCTCGTTCAGGATTGTTCACAGTGGCAAAGCCAAATTCCATACCGGTGTTGGACAGGAGTTCAAGTTCGGTCTGTCCTGCGAAACTCTGTTGTAGGTGCATCATCTGGGCGTCAACATCTGCAAGCCTTTGGGCTGGGTCTTCTGGGACCGCAGTCAAGGCGAGACAACGTGGAAACTCAGGCAATACCTGTTTGGCAGCTTTCAAACATCTTTCAGAGAAAGCAGAAATTACCAGCCTTTCGGGATCAGATGTCCATATCTCGCGGATTTCAGATGCCACAAGATGGGTCAGTTTTTCTTCCCAGCCCGCTACGTCTTTCAACTCCAAAACGAGGCTGAGGTCGCGTTCTTGCGTGACAGCAAGATATTGTTTCATTGTTGGGATGAAGCACCCACGGTGTTTTCCTGAAAACCAACCGCCTGCGTCGTAGTCCTGAATTGCTTGCAACGTTTGTTGCGCAACGCGTCCTGCCCCGTCCGTCGTGCGATTTACTGAATCGTCGTGAATCATGACGAGTTGATCATCAGACGTGTTTCGCACATCGGTCTCAATCCATCTCGCGCCCATGTCAGCGGCAAGATGAAGGGCCTCAAGTGTGTTCTCAGGTGCGTACGCAGACGCGCCTCGATGTAAAATAAGTTGTGAGTCTATAACTGCTGAAAGCAAAGTCATATCAATCCTGAGTCTTGAGAGATGTGAATGCTGGCCCGAACGCTCCGGGAGGTAGAGGCGCTCGGGCCAACGAGTGCGCTTAGGAGTGGGTTAGCGCTCTTGTACAACAGTCTCGATGAATACTTCTTCGATCGTCCCGCGGAATGGTTGTGCGCCCCATGGCTGCCGGTAAGCGCGCTGCTCGTTTGGAACGAGAGCAGCTGAATCATCCGCCTCGGCATGCATAGGTGCAGTGCCAAAAGTTGCATTGAACATTGATTGCGTTTCAGCAGACGTGAGCCAATTGACGAAGACCAATGCCGCTGCAGGGTGTGGAGCGTTCTTAGGAATGGCCACACCATTTCCGCCGCCGTTCATGCCCATACTTGGAACATAAAACTCAATCTCTTTGCGAATCTCACCGCGTACTTGCAAACCGGCCACGTGATCTTCCCAACCCGGTGCCATCCAAAGCTCGCCATCGCTGACACGTGTAATGGAATCGCCGTTTGACGCTGTGATAACGTAGTTTTCCGCGTGTTCACGGAAGAACTCGAAACCAGGCTCAAGAGCCGCAATGCGCTCGGGACTGTCGTCTGGAACAGACAAATCAACACCGGTCAAGTTGGCCAACATGTTCATGTAAAAGGATGGACCTGAACCGCCTTTTTCATAGTTGAATCCAAATTTGCCGGGATTTGCGGCCCAGAAAACAGCAAAGTCTTCGGGGGTCTGCGGTAGGTCTTCGGCAGCAATCCTTGCAGGATCATATGAGATACCTGTTTGGTTGCCCCAATAAGCAACGGCAAAGCCTTGACCGTCGATACCGACCAGCTCAGTTACACGGCCGTCATCTGCTGGCAGCGCATCAAGTTTGATGAACAGCCCCGGCAGATCGAGATTTTCAAAGTCGTTGAAACCCCGCGGGAAGACGTCGATGTCACCGGTTTCATTTCCAGCTTCAGCAAGCAGCTTGTTGTTGAACGCGGCATTGTCGCCTTCTGGAATGTTGACAGTGATGCCATACTCTTCTTCGAACGCTGCCATCGCCGCGCGAAGCTCATCCTGCAAGAACCAGTTGGCAAACGTAACTTCGCCTTCTTCCTTGGCTTGGGCCACGATGTCGTCCCATGACATGCTAGATAGGTCATCCGCAACAACTGCTGATGCAGATATTGCGAGTGCCGCAACACCTGACAAAATATTCTTAATCATTGTAGTTCTCCTCCGTTGGTTTGAAAAATTCACGCCTAACCTTTGCCCGAACTCATGGCCGGATTGGCCGACTTCAAGAGCCGCTCAAGTATGAGCAAGAGAATGACATTGGGAACGACGAGAATGAGAGCCAACACAGCTGCATTCGGGCGGACAAAGTCTTGGCCCATCTGCGAGTAAAGCAGTGTTGGGATAGTGACGAAATCGGGTATGCCAATGATGAACCCGATCGCGAATTCTTCGATTGATTGTATGAAGACGATAAGAAGGGTCGCGAGTATTCCAGGTTTAAGCGCTGGAAGGTAGGCAACGCTCCACCGTTCCAAAGCTGATGCACCTAGATCGCGAGCGGCGTTGACGTGGTCATCACGAACCTGCTCAAATGAAACCGTCATAATTCGGATTGCATAGGGCATGAACAACACAGAGTGCGCCAGTAGGATGGCAGCAAACCGTGAGCCGGTTAACCCCAGTTGAAACAGCAATGATGAGAAAAAGATGGAAAGGACAAACCCTGGCACAACGAGCGGAAGGATAGCGACCATCTTAAAGAATTCGCGCCCTGGAAACTTCAAGCGACCTAGTGCGAAAGATGTTGGAATTGCCAGCGTGAGGGTCAAAATGGCGGCCAGCGGTGCAAGAGTATACGAATTAAATAGCGCTGATTTTAGTGACGAATTTTCCCACATATTTTGCCAGCGGTACAAAGACATCGCGGGTGGAAAAAGCTTGTCAGGCGTCCAAGGCTCAGACGGGTCAACAAGCGACCAAAGTATGGCCATTGTGAATGGTATGATCAGCCAAATCGCACAAACGGCTACAAGGCAAACAAGCAAGATGCGGTTTAGTGTAGACGTATGCATTACTTACGCCCTCCAAATACGAGCTTCGCCGCGAGCGTGAGGCCCAACGCACCAACCAGGGACAAGCCCATCATGGTCACTCCAACAACCGCAGCTTCATTCCACCGGCCTTTGCTAGAGAAAAATGTCATATACTGCGCGAGGGATTGTTTGTTGGTCGGTCCGACAATTGTCTGAAACGAGAAGTCAGCCAGCGCACCAATGAAGACAATAACGAGAGCGGCCTGCATCGCGGAGACACTCAAAGGCGCGATTATGCGCCGAAACCGAGCAAACGAACCTGCCCCAAGATCACGCCCCGCATTCAAAACATCATCGCTGATCGACTGCACAGCCCCTGTCAGCAGGAGCAATGCAAATGGCATATTTTTCCAAACTTGTAGGATAAGGACACTAATGCCCTTGTCGTCGTTCTGAAGCCTTCGCGGCCCGTCGAATACACCGATGGCCTGCAAGAACTGATTCACAACACCATGGTATGCAATGATATTGACGAACAGGAAGGCTGCGACAAGACCGTGAACCAGCAACGGTGCCTTAAGTAATGCTCCGATAAGCAAGGAGCCTCGAAAAGGTTTGCGTAGCCACAATGCCAAGGGGTAGGCGAGCGCAACTGACAGCAGTGCGCTTGTGACACCAATGAAGAACGAGTAGCCGATCGAGCGGGCAAACACCCTCTTTCCCGAGAGCAGTTCCCAAAATTCGAGTGAAAGCTTGCTTTCGCCAGCAAGGTTATAAAGGCCAAAAGATTGTGCTATGGCAACGTAGATGACAGAGCCGACGAAGAACAAGATCAGCCCAATTCCTGGCGTTAGTAGCAACGCTATTTTTATCCACTCACGAGCCGTCATTTTCGGGCTTCCAGAATACGGATCTTCTCAGCCGGAATGCCGAAGTTTATATCATTGGAACTTGGAATAAATGCGCCTTGAGACTGCAAGCGCTGAGGCAAACCATTGACGCTGACGAAGATGTCGGTGAAGGCGCCTTGAAAGGCTGTTTCGCTCACAGAACCAACAAGGGCATTTTCTGCTTTCGGGACTTCATCCGCTGATACAATTGCGTCCTCGGGGCGCCAGCACAGGTAATGATTCTTCGCCGCGGGCTCGATCTGACTGACGACCTGCAAGTCGCCAACTTCAGTCTTAAAGGTCCACGTTTGGGAGTCGATCTGCGCAGTGACCTCCCCTTCTAGGATATTCGCGGCACCGATGAAGTCTGCGACAAAGCGGGTTGCTGGCGCATTATAAATATCAAGCGGTGAACCAGACTGCTCGACATGACCAGCATTCATTACAAAAATACGATCCGACATCGAAAGCGCTTCTGTCTGATCGTGGGTGACGTAGATGGCTGTCAGTTTTGCTTCGGTTTGAATTTTCCTGATCTCAAAGCGCACGCTTTCCCGGAGCTTGGCGTCGAGGTTTGAGAGCGGCTCATCAAAAAGGATAACACCTGGTCGAATGGCAAGAGCACGACCAAGTGCAACACGTTGTTGCTGTCCGCCGGAAAGCTGATTGGGCAACTTCTTGAGATTGGCGGTCAAATCAAGTTGGGCAGAGAGCTCATCGATTCGCTTAGCAATTCTGGTACGGTCCCATTTGAGTTGCTTCAAACCAAAGGCGAGGTTTTCGTAAACGCTGAGGTGAGGGAAGAGAGCATAAGACTGAAAACACATTGCCGTGTCTCTCTTTTCTGGCAGCACAGCGGAAACGTCTTTGTCATCAATGGCAATCCGACCTCCATCTGGCATCAGAAATCCAGAGATGAGATTGAGCAGAGTGGTTTTTCCGCACCCCGACGGGCCAAGAAGAGTGACAAACTCACCATCTTTAATCTCTGCGGAAACCTTATCAACGGCGGTGAATTTCCCGAATGTCTTTGTCACATCCGAAAGCACGATGTTTGCCAAATTTTTCCTCCCCTAGTGACCAGAACGTCCGAAACATGTTTGGTCAAACCATACTACTCACATGGTGTAGTATGTACGACACCTAGCGTGTGATATCAATCTGTACTATCAAAATCTTTTGGGCGAAGATGAAGAAGTGGCTGAAACACCTGAATCATTGAGAAATATTGGCGATAGGAAATTGCCTCATTTGCTATTTCGAGGGCAAATTGTGACTGACAGATCGAAGGGAGTTATAAAACATGCGGGATGAAAAGGGTCGGATTGCCTCGGAAAGCGAACGCACGATTCTGGACATCATCCATCGTAATCCTGGCATTTCACGCTCTGCGCTGACCGGTCACACAGATTGGAAGCAACAATCAGTACATCGGATCGTCGACTCTTTGGTCGCGCGTCACCTCGTAAGCGCCAGTCGGGGGACGATCAAGGGCCCGGGCCAACCGAGCCCCAGTCTGACACTGAATAGAAATGGGGGATATGCCTTCGGGGTTTCGTTGAACTCAGATGCGATCCGGCTGGCGCTTGTCAATCTGGGCTGTGAAATTGTTGAGACTGTATTTGTTGAAACCGATCCGACGAGCCGCGATGCTGCAATACTGGACATTGCGTCAACCGCGGCAAGACTGGCCCGGCGGCATGGTGTTGACCATGACCAAATTGTTGGCATTGGCTTCGCGATCACCGGATACCGCCTGAATGCGCCTGACATTTTCAAGTCAGTCGCTCCGTTGCATGAGTGGACAGGCAGGCCTCTATCTAAATTGCTAATTAAAGGGCTAGGATATCCTATTTGGATAGAGAACAACGCGAACGCAGGTGCGATAGCAGAAACGCTTGTTGGTGCGGGCAGAGATCATCGCTCTTTTTGCTACCTTTCTTTCAATTATGGTTTTGGAGGAGGCCTCGTCGTTAACGGACAGCCCCTTTCAGGCGCGCACAACAATGCTGGCGAACTCAGCTCTCTCTATATGGCTCATGAGCTATCGAGCCGACCTGCTCTTGGTGAACTTCTGAAACGTATTCAAGCCAAGGGAAGTAAGATTTCCTCAATTCGCGAACTCAGTGAGCATTTCGATCCGGAAATTCCGGGTGTTAGAGAGTGGGTGCGAGAGGTAAAGCCACTCCTCGAGCTAGCTGTACGCGCGTTGTCGGCAACATTTGATCCGTCGGCAGTTGTCTTTGGTGGTGAGGCACCCGCAGGTCTGCAGGAACTATTGATTGAGGCCTGCAATCCATTTGAATCTCTCCAAGACGCGGAAGTCATGCCAGCGCGGCCAGATCTTCTGAAATCTTCAATCGAAGGCGATCCGGCGACATATGGAGCCGCTTTATTGCCTATCAAACAAAACATCCTACTGTGAATTCATTTTAAGCACACTGACTGTCGAGGCCGATCGCTCGAATGGTGGCGCCTATACTGCTGAATTCGTGAACAGCGTTTGACCGGTATCTCATCATTCACCTACCGCACCACTGTTGCCGTGGCGGGCTACATCCGAACCAACATAGGCGTGCATGACCTGAAGGGGCGCAAAGATCTGACTCATGCTAACGCACACTGTAAGTGCCTGAGTTGGTTCGGGCCCACAGTGACGATCGGATACGTAAGCACTGAAGATACTCAAGTTATTTGGAAACGTTTGCGATCAGACCCTTGCTTTATTCATAGAAACTCATTTGCCATTAATACACCTTATGTGTATAAATACGTAACGAATGAGGAATTTTATGGCGGGCCACTTTCTCGAAACACCCCACAGACGCTTCAATCTCTTGAAACAGGAGTGGGTGCTGGTCTCGCCCCATCGCAATGAACGACCTTGGCAAGGAAAGGTCGAAGCCATTCCGACGGTCGAAAAGGCAATGCATGATGCCAGCTGCTACTTGTGTGCTCGCAATACCCGCGTAACTGGGGCCAAAAATCCGGACTATAAAGGGCCGTTTGTCTTCACAAATGACTTCCCTGCCCTTCTTGAAGAACCGGTTTTGGGCGGGAGTCATGATGGGCTGTTTCAGACGCAGCCGGTTACCGGCACTGCGCGCGTCATTTGTTTTTCCGAGCGTCATGATCTGACCTTGCCTGAACTCTCTGTGCCAAACATTCGACAGATCGTGAACCTGTGGGCGGATCAAGTTGAGGAATTAGGAAAAACTTTTCAGTGGGTCCAGTTATTCGAGAACAAAGGTGAAGTCATGGGGTGTTCAAACCCTCACCCGCACGGGCAAATATGGGCATCAAACTTCCTGCCAAACGAAATCGAGCGGGAAGATCGGGCACAAGCGCAACACCTTAAGAAAACCGGCAGGAACATGTTGGTGGAGTACGCTCTTTCCGAAGCAAGAGATGGAGCCCGAACCGTTGTAGAAAACAAAGACTGGATCGCCGTTGTTCCGTTTTGGGCCACTTGGCCCTTTGAAACACTATTGTTGCCAAAGCGACCCGTTCTACGCCTGCCAGACCTGACGTCAGCGCAACGCAAATCATTGTCAGAAGCCCTCAAACTCCTCTGCACGCGATACGACAACCTCTTTGAGACAGAATTTCCGTATTCGATGGGATGGCATGCTGCTCCGTTCAACGGTTTCGCCAACAGGCACTGGCAGCTTCACGCTCATTTCTACCCTCCTCTCATGCGATCTGCGACCGTTAGAAAGTTCATGGTTGGCTACGAATTGTTGGCTGAGGCTCAGCGCGATCTCACTGCTGAGATGGCAGCTGAACGGCTCAGAGCAGTCGATGCGTCACACTACAAAACCGCTGAAAGAGGGCTCTAAGTTGGCATGTAACCTAGACGAACCCGCGGGACACTTGTTGGATCACTGTAGCTTGTCTCTGAGAGCTTCGTAAGGGGTCTGGCCCTTGTGCGCGCCGTGCGGTCTTGCGAAGTTGTAGAACCGCTCCCATTCGTCCAGTTTGGCTTCAAGATCGACGTCACCCTTGTAGCTTAGGAGCTGATAGAATTCCTGCTGTTCGGACCGATGAGAGCGCTCGACTTTTCCGTTGAGCTGAGGCGTTCCACGTTTGATGTAGGCGTGTCGGATACCCTTGTCCTCGACATGCCAATGGAATTTGGCTTGGAACTCATGGCCATTGTCAGTGTGACCTGCCCCCCGAAACTTCCCTCGTTCTGATGTAGAGTTTGCTCAACCTTTTGAAGGCGCAAACGAATGCGAAAGAGCCGTTTCACGGAACCCCAAATCATTGGGATGATCAAAGAACAGGAAGCCGGGATGCCGACGGCAGAGGTGTGCCGCAAGCACGGCCTCAGCCAGGGCACGTTCTACAAATACAAATCGAAGTATGGCGGCATGGAGGCGTCCGACGTCGCCAAGCTGAGGGCAATGGAAGACGAGAACGCTAGGCTCAAGCGCCTACTGGCCGATACGATGCTGGACAATGCTGTTCTGAAGGGCCTGCTGGGAAAGAATTGACGACACCGAATGAGCGGCGAGAGGCAGCGCTCAGGGCGATGCGGGATCATGACATCTCGCAGCGCCGGGCCTGCCGACTTCTCGGTGTCGACCCGAAGACGGTCAGGCGCGAACGCCCGCCTGACAATCCAGAGATCAGAGCAGAGATGAAGGCCGTCGCTGCCAAGCGCCGCCGGTTCGGCTATCGGCGAATTGGCGTGATGCTGGAACGCAGGGGGATGATCATGAACCACAAGAAGCTCTATCGCCTTTACACGGATGAGAAGCTGGGTGTCAGGCGACGACGGGGCCGCAAACGGGCGCGGGGATCGCGGACACCAATGCCTCACGCGCTGAGACCGGGTGAACGTTGGTCGCTGGACTTCCTGTCAGACACGTTCGGGGCGTCCCGTCGGTTCCGCATTCTGGCGGTGAACGATGATTGCTGCCGTGAGAACCTGTGCCTGATGGCCGACACGAGCATCTCAGGGGCTAGAGTCGCGCGGGAGCTGGATGCGCTTATCAGGGTCTATGGCAGACCGGCCAGCATTGTCAGCGACAACGGGACCGAGTTCACTAGTCGTGCCATCCTGAAATGGGCGAACGAGAACGACGTCGAGTGGCATTACATCGATCCGGGCAAGCCACAGCAGAACGCCTTCATCGAGAGTTTCAACGGCAGCCTGCGCGACGAGCTCCAAAACGAGGAGATGTTCGATAGCCTAGAGGATGTAAGGCGCAAGCTGGCGCTCTGGCGATACGACTACAACAACGTCAGGCCGCATTCATCGCTCGGCAACCAAACACCCGCACAAGCGCGCCGGACACTTGAGCAATTTGAGGGGCCCGCACCCGGCGCGCTTGCCCAAACCGACGACGAAGAATATGAAAACCAGACCCGCAAACTCTCGTTATGAATGAGGGAGCCTCGGGGGGCAGGTCACAGCTTTTACCATAATGGGCTCAGAGCCGTCATCTGACGCTTACGGTCGGGGATTTCTTACTCCGACGGCTTCTAGATGCGGGTATGCGGGACCTCGCAACTGCGGCAAAAACACCTAATGCAGAATCCGGGCCTTCGCTGCGGGCGCGCGTAGGTTCATTAACGGCCATTGAATATAGTCATTTTCGCCGAAACGGCCCGAGATCCAAATTTTCTCGAGACTGCCAAAGGAACAGCTCGTTCATTTGAGTCAACGTCACCCGCTGAGGCTTTTGGACCGGCATAAACGTGATCAACCCAGCCAAAATTAGCCGTAATACAAAAATCATTTGTTAACCATGTCCTATTAAACACGCTCGAAAAGTCACTTTTTTAGGCGTGATATGGAACTCGAGTTACTCATTCTTTTTGCAAGTCTTGTCGGAATTCTTGGCTTCTTTGAAGAGGCCGAGGATAACTCAAGCAACAAGCGCTATGACGATGATCCGGACGGGCGCGGAACCTCTGATCCGGGTGCTGATGACGGCTCTGTCGTCGGGACGACTGCTAACGACATACTTTTTGGCTGGACGATCAGCGGGGACGCAACCACAGATACCACCTTTCCCAACGACTTTATCGACGGCGATGACGGCGATGACATGCTTTATGGCGGCTCGGGGACCGATACGCTTCTGGGCGGCGACGGCGATGATGTGCTCGATGGGGGGGGCGATTCCGACACACTGATTGGTGGTGACGGGAACGACCAGTTTGTCATCGCAGCTGGCGCGGGCGACGACAGCATCGTGGACCTGTCCATCGGTGACCGCGTCCAGCTGACCGGGCTATCAAGCGCCCCGACCCTGACGGATGACGGGACGGACAGTCGTATCCTTGATGGCACGGGGCGGGAGGTCCAATTGATGGGGGTGATTTCCTCCGAGTTGAGCCTGTCTAGCCCCGACGAAAATGGCGACTATTTCGTCGACCGCATTTTGGTGCTCGGTAGGCCAGCCACAATTGACGGGGTGACCGATTTCGCGAACGCCACAATCGGCGGCACAAAAACTGGCGCGGTGACCGAAGACGCGGCGGCGACATTGGACACCACCGGGACCCTGACCGTCACTGACCCCAACCCCGGGGAGGCTGTCTTTGTCGCCCAATCCGACACCACCGGTACCTATGGCAGCTTCAACCTCGCCACGGATGGCACTTGGAACTTCAGCGCCGATAATAGTCAGGCCGCGGTCCAGGCCTTGGCCGTCGGGCAGACCGTCACCGACGTATTCACGGCGACAACGCCAGATGGCACGACTCAGGGCGTCACGATCACACTGAGCGGGGCAAATGACGCGCCCGCTGCCGTGGCAGATGCGACAAGCGTGGGCGAGGATGCGACGATCGCCATCAATGTCGTGGCAAATGACATCGATTCCGACACAGGCACTGTACTCAGCATCGCCTCTTTCGACACGACCGACACGATTGGCGCGGTCACGCTGACAAGCGCCACAAGCTTTATCTACGACCCGAACGGCAAGTTCGACTATCTCAACACCGGCGAAACGGCCACGGACACCTTTACCTATACGGTCGATGATGGGGCTGGCGGCACTGCCCTTGCCACTGTCACGCTGACGATGAATGGCGATAGCGATGTGATCTCTGCGATCGCGCTTTCCGACGTCGCCAATGGTGATGGTGGCTTTGTCATCAAGGGTATCTCGGCATCCGACTATGCAGGGTGGGATGTCAGCGATGCAGGCGATGTCAATGGGGACGGGACCAACGATATTATCATCAGCGCACCTTATGATGACCCGAATGGTAGCAGATCCGGGGCGGCTTTTGTTGTTTTCGGCAAGGCGGGGCCAACCCCGGTTGAGCTTTCAAATGTCGAAGCGGGCGTTGGCGGGTTTGTGACCAACGGTGTTTCAGCCGATGATATGCTTGGGCGATCCGTTAGCTCTGCGGGTGACGTGAATGGCGACGGTTTGGATGATCTGATCATTGGTGCTCAATATGACGACCCCAATGGATCCGCCTCCGGGGCCGCTTTCGTGGTCTTCGGCAAAGCGGATAGCACCGCGGTCGAGCTGTCGAATGTTGAAGCCGGAACAGGCGGATTTGTCATCAATGGCGATACCAGCTACGACCTTCTCGGGGTCTCTGTCAGCGCCGCAGGCGACGTGAATGGCGACGGGCTGGATGACCTGATTGTAGGGGCCAAAGACGACCAGCCAACGGGATCAACCTCCAATGGGTCCGCCTTCGTGGTCTTTGGCAAAGCGGACGGTACCGCGGTTGATGCATCCGCCATCAAAGCGGGAACGGGCGGTTTCGCCATATCTGGCGTCGACGATTTTGACGGTGCTGGTTTCCGTGTGAGCGGTGCGGGGGACGTGAATGGCGACGGGCTTGATGATGTCATTGTGACAGCGCCGCTCGACGACCCCAATGGGGCATCTTCGGGGGCAAGTTTTGTGGTCTTTGGCAAAGCAGATGGCACAACCGTCGATTTGGCGGATGTCGAGGCAGGAACCGGCGGCTTTGTGATCAATGGGGCCTCCGCTGGTGATCAGTTAGGCTACGCTGTCGCCGCTGCCGGAGACGTAAATGGCGATGGCCTTGATGATATCATCGTAACGGCCGACAATGCTGATCCAAACGGGTCCAGTTCCGGGGCCGGCTATGTTGTGTTCGGCAAGGCAGACGGCAACGCCGTTGAGGCCTCCGACATCAATGCGGGTTTCGGTGGTTTCGCGATCAACGGGATCACGGCCGGAGATTTCCTTGGTTACGCGGTTGATGGCGCGGGCGACGTCAATGGCGACGGGCTAGACGACATCATCATCCAGGCCGGTAACGCAGTCCCGGATGGTGAGGTCTATGTCATTTTTGGCAAGACGGACACGGCCACGGTTGAGCTGTCCGATATCGTCGCGACAGGTCTCGGCGGTCTCGTCATGAATGGTGCGGCTGGAGACGCCATTTTTGCCGTGGGCGGCGGTGGCGATTTCAACGATGACGGGCTCGCGGATTTGATTATCGGGTCGTCAGGAAACGACCTGAGCGCGAGTAATGCTGGCGCCGCTTATGTGGTCTACGGGCGGGCGCAATAGCCATGCACCAGATTTTTGCCCAACCGAAATCCTTCCAAAACTAAGCATGCTTCCAGAAAGGTGATCCCATGACGCAAGACCTGTTAGAGCGGCCCAAACAGCAGCCCAAGGTAGAGATCATGGCCTCCCGCCTCTTTGCCAGTTGGCTGGCCAGCACCGGCGCAAGCCTTGCGGTGTCGACCTATCAGGCGGGAAAAATCTTTCTGATCGGCACGAAACCTAATGGTGGGTTGTCAATCTATGAACGCACATTCGAACGCTCCATGGGGCTCGGTGTCGGGCAGAACACGCTCTGGGCCGGGACGCTCTACCAGCTATGGAAGTTTGATAACTTTCTTGACCCCGGTGAGATCTCAAACGGCTATGACGCGATGTATGTGCCTGTGACGGGCCACACGACGGGTGATATCGACATCCACGACATTCACATCGACCAGGACGGCCAGCCCACTTTTGTCGCCACGCGGTTCAACTGCATCGCGACACTGGCCGAGCGGGGCAGCTTCAGCCCCGTTTGGCGCCCCCCATTCATTGACCGTATCGCGGCAGAGGATCGCTGCCACCTGAACGGGCTGGCCTTTGAGGACGGCAAACTTGCCTATGCCACCTGCGTCTCGACCAGCAATATCGTAGACGGCTGGCGCAGCGGGCGCGACACCGGCGGCGTGGTGATTTACACCCCGTCAAACGAGGTCGTCGCCGCGGGCCTGTCCATGCCCCACTCCCCGCGCATTTACCGTAATGAGCTTTACGTCCTGCAGGCCGGGACGGGGGAATTCGGTGTGATTGACGAAGGACAGGGTAAGTTCGAGCCGATCTGCTTTCTACCCGGCTTCGCGCGTGGTCTGGCGTTCATAGACGACTACGCCATCATCGGCCTGTCGCGGCCCAGGGACACGGTCAGCTTCTCGGGCCTGCAATTGGACAAAAGGCTCGCGCAAGAGGGCGTGCCGGCCAAGACAGCTTTGGCCGTGGTGAACCTGAAGACCGGCGATATCGAGCACCAGCTGAGTTTCGAGGGCCCAATTACCGAGCTTTACGATGTGCAAGTGCTCCCCGGCACCGGCCGACCGATGCTGCATGGTTTCAAATCGGACGGTATCCGCTTCCAGATCAGGCCAGAGGAATAAGAAGCAGAGGAACGATCAGAGGAATCCTATCGCGGCCTCTCGATAGGTATACATTCCTTTCAACCATCAGTCGGCGCTGCGCCGATGTCCGAATTTTTCGCATTGTTTGCGTGAGAGATGGCATTTTGCCGTCAACGGCAACCGGATCCCGCGACGCAACCAAGGTCCAGCTGGGGCCTATTGCTCCAAAAAACAGGGGTGCTGCAAACGTCTGAATCAAAGCGACTTGGCACAAGGTCATCGGCATCGCGACCTTGTTCAAACAATAAGATGAACAAGGCAAAACCTAAGTTCCTAACTCCTTGACCCTTTGCTGCCGAGTCTCATTGTATCCCGCTGTCGCCGTTAACAGGGAATTAAGCGTTTCCTGAGACAAAGGTTTCTAAGATCGTTGGGCTGCATCCAAGCATTATTTGTTCAAAAAGGAACCCAAATGTTCTATCGATTTTTTGCCTCCGTTGGGCTTTCACTTGTGGCGACTGCAACTTTTGCCACAACGCTGACAGTCACAACACTGACTGACTACGAGCCCTTTACATTCGGCCCAACCGACCCCGTGTTGCAGGAAGCGGTTGAACCGGGCGCTGACTCTGCGTCACTTCGTGGATATACGTGGGACGTCGTTCGGGAAGCTTTTCATGCCATGGATGAGCCGGTTTCGCTGAACGTTGTCCCGTGGAGCCGGGGCGTGAACATGTTGGAAAACGGCGGAACCAGCGCCTTGTTTCCAACGCTGAAGACGGAAACCAGGATGGCCGCCGGATATGTCTTTTCTGAAAACCCAGTTCATTCAATGGAAATTAATGTCTATGTCGGGGCAGACTCAGAATTCAATTGGGATGGCGACATGGCGACCCTTTCAACCGCACTGCAAGGTCAAAGGATCGGCGTACGTAACGGCTATTCCTATGGTGATTGGTGGTCTGAAAATAGCGCCTCACTCGATGCCAGCATTTCTGCCACGAAGTCATCCCTTCAAAATTTTAGGAAGCTGCAAGCTGGCAGGCTAGATGTGATCATCGGGTACGATGTACCGACCAGTTATGAATTATCCAAGCATGGTATGACTGGCTTGTTACGGAATGCGGGGCGTATCTCAATTGCGACGGAGTATCTTTCGGCACACACGTCAAGCGGCGGTTCCGAAGCCGTCAGGATCTTTGATGCTGGCTACGCGATCATTGCGAGCAATGGCACATTGGACAGAATTCGCCTCAATTGGGGCCAATGAGGCGTCACTTCGAGTGGTCGAAATTCTGTAGGCGACCCGGCATCGGGCGACCAAGAGAAGCGGGATCAGCCATACCAACTTACTTAAATTTAATAGAAGAGTAGGATTTTTTCCACCGGATAGATGCTGAGTGAACCTGCTTCTTAATACATCTCACGTATGCCCAATCTCAATTCCAAAATGAGAGGTTATTGAGGTGCCCACAGATCTAAATTCAGAGCCGCGCAAGCAACTTGGCGAATCCAATGAGTGTCAGTGTATGCCTGCAAAACAACGCGTACAGACGGCCCCCTGGCCAATTTTACAGATTGCGGACGCAATCGACTGAAAATGCGTACCCGCTGGCTATCATCCTATAAAATGCGACTGATGATCGGGGTCATCATTCCAATTTTTTTGATCGAAACCGCTGGCGTTGGCCTGGATTTTTATCAGCTTAGTGCGAGTTACAGTGCTGCGCTTGAGGTTCAAACAAGGATGGTCACGGACCTTGTCGGGGAATCGCTCAGCCTCCCGCTCTGGGATTTTGATATTCCCCAAGTTGAAAACATCATCGTCGGATTGCTGAATGATGGATCAATTGGAAAAGCCCAGATCGTTGGCCCAGATCAAGCAGTTTTAGCAGAAAGCACCGCCGATTGGTTCACACCAATGAGCAGCGACCTCATTGTTTCGAACGCGATTCAATATAATGTCGGCGAAGAAAAACAGGTGTTGGGTGAATTGATCGTCACCGTTAACACTGACAGCGTTCGCATGGCTTTGATGCAAGCGGTTTTTCAGAAACTTCTGATTTCGGGCACTATTTTGCTGCTGATTGCAACAACCCTCTTTGTCGTTCTATCGCGACTGGCCGGTCCGCTTGCCGGGATGGCCCGCAGTATCGCCAAGATCGGCACCGGCGACTTGGGCCACACCGTTCCGGCAACAGACCGCAATGATGAGCTTGGAATGGTGGCCCGCGCCTTGGCGCAATGGCAAGACAACGAGATCGAAGTTGCCCACCTTCGCAAGCAGAATAACGAAAGTGCGCGCCGCGAACGGCGACGTATTCGCCGAGCGCTCGCATCAACACATGATGCTGTACTGTTGTCAGGCACCAAGGGCCGCGTTGTCTTTTGCAACCCCAAGGCCACGCAATTTTTTGTTGGCTCAGCGGTCGGAGAAGAGCTTAGATTCGACCAATGGCTCTCGCCTGATGCAGCGAAAGAAATTGACGCGGCTATTGAAACCAACGAAAATTTTCAACTCGAGACTTTGGTTCCGCAGGGCTTGGACGACGATAACCTTCACCTTCTGGTACGGGGCGGCCCAATTCGGGACGAAGACGGTGCTTATCTTGGAACGGTAATTCTCGCGACAGATCATACCGAACAAGCCAGGCAGACCAACCGAGCCCGATATCTATCCGAACACGACAGCCTTACAGGTTTGCCAAACCGCCGATTGATGGAAGAAACTCTGCGCCTTTGGATAGATGAAGAGAACTTAGAAACCACGATCCTCCTTGCGGATCTGGACCAGTTCAAACAGATCAATGACACCATGGGCCACCCAGTAGGTGATTCATTGCTGATACATATCGCTCGATTATTTGATGCTCATCGCGGCAAGGATTTGCTAGCCGCACGGCTTGGCGGCGACGAATTTGCGATTTTGGCAAAAGGCAATCACGGCGCTTCGACACTTCTTAGAATTGCTCAAGATCTGATCGGGTCGCTGGATCACCCGCAAAAAGTCGACGGACGGACGTTGTACACCGGGCTAAGTATCGGCATAGCAACCGTCAAACCGTCCGAAGGCAGCGCGATAGACGGTATTCGCTGTGCCGATCTCGCGCTATATGAAGCAAAAAGAAACGGACGTGGGCGCGTTGAAGTGTTTCACGAAAGACTTCAGGCCGTCGCAAAGCGAAGCTCACTTTTGGAAACAGAACTCCGCAAGGCGCTAGAGATAGGTGAAATTTCAGCGGTATTTCAGATGCAGACTGACCTTAAGACAAGACAAATCATCGGTTTCGAGACACTTGCGCGTTGGAACCATGCCACGCTTGGAACGATCTCGCCGGCGGAGTTTGTTCCGGTAGCCGAAGAGGCTGGGCTGATCTTTGAACTGACGCGCCAGATGATGATTTATGCCTGCCAGACAGCAAAGCTTTGGCGGGATACCGGCTTCGAAGGGCGGATTGCGGTGAACCTTTCGCCAAAACTTTTTGGTGCACAGGTCGATGTCTTCGTGAACGATTGTTTGCGCGAAACCGGCTGCCCGGGGTCCGCCATCGAAGTTGAGATCACTGAGACGGTGGTCCTTGCCAATGGCATCGTTGCCCGACAGGAAATTGAAGCGCTCCAAGGGCTTGGCGTCACGATTGCCTTGGATGATTTCGGGATGGGGTATTCATCGCTCAGCTATTTGCAGAAATTCCCTGTCGATAAGATCAAAGTAGATCGCGCCTTTGTGTCCAAAATGCCGGAGTCACCGGAAACACGCGCCATCGTCAGGGCCATTGCGGAATTGGGGCACGCCCTTGGCATGCAGGTCACAGGAGAGGGCGCCGAAACCGAAATTGAGCGTGACTGCCTGCTGAACAGCGATGTCGATTTCTTGCAAGGCTATGTGGACGGCTTACCGATGCAAAGAGACGAAGCAAGCGCGATCCTTCGGAACCAATACACTCACGTGAAAGCGTCCTGAAAGCTCAACGGATAACGGCAGGCGAAGAGCGGCCAATTCTGTGGAAAAACAACGTGTTGCAGGAGCGGAAAGTGGCGTTTTGAAAGGTGTGCGAGCGCTTTTCTTCTCAGGCTTTTCGCGTTTGCTGCGATGCAGGAAAGATCTTGGCCGTTTTCCGGAGGTACTGGGCGGTGGCGGTGAGGAGGAATTCGTCGCTTGCGCCGCATGGTCCGCGTAATCTGAGCCGTCCCAGCCCGAGTATGCGTTTGAGAGGGACTGTTGCGTTAGTTTTCGTTGGTCAGAACTTTGCTTAGTTGGCCTTTCAAATCAAGCAACTTCGAACAGCTGGTGGATGAACGCGATTTCGCCTTGAGCACCATGTTTCTTGTTATGGATATGTCCGCGTTTGATGGTTCGGATGGTTTCAATACCGCTCAGGGTCGTCTTGGCCGTTCGCAATGATCGGAAGCTTTGTCGATGGCCAAAGAGCCGCTTCATCGCTGCATGATCGCTTTCGATCAGGTTGTTGCGCCACTTACGAGAGATGTGTTTGATGCTGTTAAAATGCGGATCGCATCGACGGTTGATCTCACGAACGACATCGCGATAGGTCGGCGCTTTGTCCGTGACGATTGTGACTGGGCGAAGGAGCCTGACTCGCTCGATCGCATTGTTGAGAAAGGCTTTGGCGGCTTTCACATCGCGTCTTGCGGTGAGGCGGATGTCCACCATTTGGCCGTTTGCATCGACAGCGCGCCATGAGTATCGCCATTTGCCGCCGACACGAACGTAGGTTTCATCCACGTGCCAATCGAGGCTGGCGCGGCGCAGATGTTTCTCTGTGCGTTTGGTGAGTTCAGGCCCAAACTTGAGCACCCAGCGAAACACGGTTGATCGATCAACGTTAATCACGCGCTCGGCGAGCAAATCGACCACGTCTTGATAGGATAGCGGGTAGCGTAAATACCACCGCACCGCGCACAGAATGATCTCCTGTGGAAAACGATGGTGCTTAAATGGAGACTTGCGTGGCATGCTTCACCTCAAAAGGGCAAAATTGGCAAAGCCTACCAATTAACGCAACAGTCCCGTTTGAATTGACCTTAGCGGCCTTCAGTTCCGACACCAGATACAACTGATTTTTAGCGAGTTGTTAAGCATAGAAGCGACTTCGCCTCTCGTCAGAACCAAAGATCCATCGGGATTACTGACGAGGCTGGACGGAACGTGAATGTACTTGTCCAGCCGCGCAGCTTCATTGGGTGTTAGTAGCGATAGTCAAGAAAGCTTAAGACATCGCGGGCGCCATATCCGGGATACTTTTTCAAGATCGCTGCAGAGGCGCTTGCGCCATCTGTATTGTCCGCAATCGCCTGATTTTGGAAGTTCAGGTAGGCAATAGCGTCATCAATGAGCCCCGGTGCACCCGGCAGACCATGACCAGAACCAAACACTTTAATGCCTTCGAGCTGTTGCATGTCCTCAAGGGCGGCGAGCCAATTCGCGCTGTTGTTGATTGGGAAAGTGTGTGCATTGGCGTAGATCAAATCTTGAGCAACATAGAGGCCTGCTTCAGGGATATGGATCGTCAGTTCAGCCGCTGCTTCTGCATCCAGTACCTGTCCAATCTGAACTTCGACACCGTCCCAAGTTGTCGTGCCGAGTGTCAAACCCCCGGTTGGCAGAACAACTTCGGTTGTGTCGCTCAATGCCTCTTTGCGCGCGGCATAAACATCCAAGGCAGTATTTGCTTCGGCCAGTACTTCATCTGACGTCACAAATTCAACACCCGGGAACTGAACAGCACCAAAAAGGTGGTCAGGGTGTGAGTGGGATAGGTAAATCCGCTTGATAGGCTTACCGAGGCTTTCGGCATAGGCCTTGAATTCGATTGCTAGAGCCTGAACGAATTGCGTGTCCACCAGATGAAGTTCGTTTGCTGTTTCAATAATATGGCTGTTCACCATGCCGGAGTATTCTGGCGAGGTGTAGGTATGCAGTGTCACTGGCCCAAGTTTGTGGATCGAGATCAGACCCTCTTTTGGTGTCGCACTGTGTGACCCTGCTTGGGCAATTTGACCAGTTGTAGCAAAGACCGTGCTGATGGCGCCGACGCCGACAGCGGCTTTGATCATGCCGCGGCGGTTAATGATTGTATCTTCCATTTGTATTCTCCTTTTCCAAGTCATGAGCAGTTTAGTGGTCTTGCATGCAGCTGCGGTTTTGGCGTTTTTTGTGATTAAGTCTGCCTAATCATGAGCCACCAGGACCCTAGGAGCACACCGATGTTGAGTTCATTCAATCCGTCTTAGCGGACCCAGTATTCAGGGATAAGCGAGAGCAGGAACTCACCGGCGTAACCCGGATAGGACGCTTTGATTTGTGCCACGGCATCTTCGGGAGTGGCGGCCTTTGTCATGGCCTCATCCAGAACGCGAATATAGGCAATGGCCGTATCCAGTTCGCCGCGGGTTGTTGGCAAACCATGACCAACCAATAGTGTTTCAAAAGCCGGATCGTCACGCAGGTTTTCCAGTGTGCTGATCCAGTTTGACCGATCTACACCCGGTGCAAAGAAGACGCCGTTGTAGACAAGGTCTTGCACAATCGCGACCCGCTGTTCGGGCAGAACAGCGACGACCATGTGCGGTGCTTCGGTGTCTTCATAGTGCCGGAATTCAACTTGGACGCCCGACATTCGGGTCTGACCGATCACAACATCCCCACCGCTAAGCAAATTGGTCGGCTCAGGGAAATCGCCGTTCGCTGCTTCCAACGTCACAGCATCACGGATTTGCGGCAGTGTATCGAAAGTGACGCCCTCGATAAACGAAGCGCCGCCCCAGTGATCAGGATGCTCATGGCTCAAGATTGCTTGGCCCACCGGTTTGCCTGTCGATTCAATCAGCGCTGACACCTCTTGCGCTGTTGGAGGGATCATCGTCGCATCGACAACCAACAGCTGATCCTCAAATTCGACGACATGGGAAGTTACATGGATCGCATCGGCCGGGGACACGTAGGTGTGGAAGGCAATGCCGCCTTTTGCAAAGCTGTGAACCGTTCCAAGGGGTGCACCTGTTTGGGCAAGTGTTGCCGTGGGTTTCAGCGCAGTTTGCAACAGTGTTGCAGCTCCGATAGTCAAGGCAGAGCCTTTGAGCAAAGTGCGGCGGTTTATGGTGTTGGTAGAAGTCTTAGTCATGATGATATCCTTGCAGGACGATAAAAATTAGCCGTTGGGAAATAGTTCTGGGAGGAAGAAATCAATCGCACCCTCGACTGGCAGATCAGGGTAGGCTTCAAGCATTCCAGCCTTGAACTCGTCACCCGTCTCGGACGCGCCGAGCAGATCATTAGCTTTGTTCAAGTACGCGATGCTTTCCGCAAACATGCTTTGATCACCAGGCAGGCCATGACCCGGCAGAACGATGGTGTAACTGTCATCTTTATCCAGCTCACTCAGCACCTCGACCCATGTTGCCGGGTTGCCAGCCAGAAAAAGATGCATATTGTTCATCGCCGTATCACCGACCGAAATCACATTGAAGTCAGGCAGGCGGGTGATCAACATCGGGTCATGTTCACCGCCTTGAACCGATGCGAATTCATAAGTCACCCCGTCAATTACTTGCGTGCCAAGCGCGATGTTTTCCGTCGGGACCACAACTTTATTGGGAATAATGTCGCCCATCATTTGCTGTCGAGCTACGCGGGTCTCTTCGCCTGTTTCCATGATTTCGGAGATGGTTGAAGGCAGCGCGTGGATAGCGATATCAGCAAATGCCACAAGCCCAAGATAGTGATCTGGGTGACCATGAGTGAGCAGCAAGCGATCAATCGGCTTGCCCAAGCTATCGGCATAGGCCCTATAATCGTTTGCCAACGGACTGAACATCTGCCCGTCGATAAGAACAAGGGCGTTAACGCTTTCGATGACATAGGTTGTCATCGCGAACATCTCATCGGGTGCTGTGTACGAATGCACTATAATCCCGTCCAGGTCTTGCACCTGAACGACGGCTCCGGTCGACCGAACTTCGTCTGCCGCCGCTCCCTGCGCAAGCAACAATGCGGTAGATACTGCCAGCATAAACGTTCTCATCGTCGTGTCCTCTTGGGTTGGCTCTTGCACAGCATATGCCGTTCGTTATTTGTGCATAATGTGGTATAAATTGAATTCACTCTTCGATCATTTAGGGGAATAAATGCTTGATCTTTTGCGCCCTCTGGCGGTCTTTACAACGGTCGCTGAAACAGGATCATTCAGCGCAGCTGCCAATCGCTTGAAACTCTCGCCTTCTGTCGTAAGCCACCATGTTTCAAAACTCGAAGAGCGCTTCGGCGTAGCACTCCTATATCGTAGCACGCGGCAGCTCTCGCTGACGGCCGCGGGCAAAGACGTGCTTGAACAAGGTCGCAAGGTCTTGGAGGCCGGCGCAAGTGCTCGGGATCTCTTGCAGGCAGATCAAAAGGAACCGCAGGGTCTTCTTCGGATCACAGCACCCGCCACTCTCGAACATGGTCGCTTCATGGACGATGTTGCAGCATTCCTTGAACTCTATCCAAAAATCGAATTGCTTTTGGACTTTAAGGATGAACGCGTTGATATCATCAGGAATAGTTATGATCTGGCAATTCGAGCGGGTGCGTTACAAGATAGCGAACTGATCGCCCAAAGGCTCGTCGACGTCGAAGATGTGCTGTGTGCATCGCCAGCCTTCTTGAAGGAGTTCGGTGTTCCGGCGACACCACAAGAGTTAACCAAGTACACGACGATCGGGGTCCTAGACATGACCAACGTTCTTGTCCTGAGCCATCGTCAAAACCCCAAGAAGATGGCCAAAGTGGACTTGCGGCACAAAGTCTCTGTAAACTCCGGTGACGCGGCGTTGTCACTCGCATTGCGGGGGGTAGGCATCGCGCGGCTTCCTAGACTTTTGATAGAAACCAGACCGGAAGGGGAACTAATTGATCTGCTGACCGAATGGCAATTGCCAAAAGTCAGCCTTCAAGCAGTTTGGCCGAAGAACACAGGGCGGAACTCACTCTCAAGACTGTTCGTCGCCCATATTGTCTCAATTCTGCGATCGAGCGTAACATAATACTTAATTCAAGCCGTCCTCAAGATAGTAACTAAAGAGGGAAACCGCCACTGTCGTTAGCCAAATCTGCAAATAGCTCAATTCAACGAACGCATTGGATCAGGTCATACCGCCCGCCGGACGCTCGAACAGCACTGGAATGCGGGAGAGGCCACCAATCTGCAGCAGGCCTTTTACCGCGTTCTCGACGTGCTGAATACGCATCGAGATATGCCACCAGTCGAGGATGTGGCGGCCCTTTCCACCGGTGGCACCGCGCACCAGGTTCAGCAATGCGGGTTCCCCGTCCGAAATCACGGTGACGGCTTGATTCTGATCCCAACCTAGAGCCCTCAGGTCCTGGCGAAGCTGGCAGGCGGGTGACAGCACCGCCTGCTTAACAAGGCCGAAGCGGCGGCAGTTATCGAGGCTTTCGATCTTGCCCACCGCAACATCGAGGTGTCGCTTCTGGTATTCTGGCCTGCATCGTATATGCGCACCGTCCACGAAAACCGTCAACTCAGGCGCAAGTTCGGCACCCGCCGAGACGACCGCCTCGGTCTGCGTACTATATCCGTTGTCCCGGGCGACTTTACCAAGACGGTTCCGCACCGATGTATTCAGCTGCTTGGCGCAAGGCAGGAAGGTTTCCAGGATACGCGCCGCTTCCCGGAAGGAATGACGCGCCCCAAGTTCGGCCTGAAGGCGTCGCAGTTCGGGGGTCGACCGATCTGGAAAAAAGTGAGCGAGAGGTGTATGCGGTCCGCCCAAGACAACGTCGGATTTTGCTTTGCAGGCGCAGCGGCGAATACGAGGCACCTTGACCTGGAGCCTGCCAAAAAGCGTGTCGAGCACGCGCGACCGATAATCATGTATGGCCCGGATCCCGTCGCAGTCCGGACAGACCCTGCTGGCTTCGGAAATTTCCTCAATCTGGTCGATCAGGATCGCAGTCTGTAATTGCGCCAGGATCGTCTTCGCATCTTCGAGCAACAACCCGAACCCCTCAGGCTGCGTGCTTCGAAACGAGCGGGACAAACGGCCGAGACGATGCCTCTTTGTAGTTCCGTTTTCAAAGGTCGTCTCGACAATAATCCGCACTTCCATGGCAATTCCCCTCTCAATGAATCACCAACATACACAGGCACCCCCAAATAGTGCCCAATCCCCCGAACGGCCGTGTTTCCACGATCCTGTTGCCCTAGGTGAGAATTTCGAAAGTTCCCCAATGGCTTGAAGTGACACGTGGCGGTTGGTTTTTCGAGTTTGCCATGGTCAGGCCTCTCCCGCTCATGTTTCTCAAGCTGGTCGTTGTGGTCTATGCTTGGGGACTAGAGAAGTGATGCGCCCGCGCCAAGCCCAACACATCTGGTGGCACGAGCACAGATCATGATGATCGCAGCAGACAATTGCCGTTGCGACCACCGGTTCACTTCATTCCATAAGTCGACACGTCGATCTTGTCGTAGAGGTTGGTCTTGATCAAATCGGTAAGCTCCGCCTCATTGCTGCGATCGATGCTAGCCAGCAGCCCGTTCCATTTGTCGATATAGGTCTGGAAAGTAGAGAACAGCGCCTCCGGATCATCAATGCTGAACTTGGCAGCCGCAATTTCGCGAATTGCTGCGGCATCGGCTGCGACCCATTCGTCATATGCGGCCTGCAGTTCCGCCGATTCGATCAGGGCAACGCCATCTGCGCTGGCTTCGGCCAGCGATGCGTCGACCTGTTCGGCGTATTTGATATGCAGCCGGGCAAGCGCCTGGGCAGATTCATCAAATATTGCTCGACGCTGCGCGTCACTCAGCCCCTGCCAGAAGTCGGGATTATATATCCATGTGGCATTGGTGTAGTAAGGGCTGAGCTGAAGGGTGGTGAAGCCTTTGACAAGCTCCTTGATGGAAGGTCCATTGGTCAGAACAGTCGGATCAGCCGCAACGCAATCCAGCGCGCCACGCTCCAGCCCCGTGAAGATTTCCCCGAATGTCATGTTGACGCTGATCGCACCAAGTTTCTCTTCGGCAAATCGCGCCCAGCCGCCACCAAAAAGACGAATGCGCTTACCTTGGAAATCCGCAACGCTGCGCAGCTCTTCGCGGCAGATATAGTGATACGAAGGGGTGGAGTGCGCACCACCATAGATCACGCCGTTGTTGCGCCATTCGTCGTAGCCCGCCGGTTCATTCATCATGAAGTCGCCATAGGCAAGGGCAAGGATCATCGGATCTGGTGTTGCGAACCCCATGTCCCCCAGTGCGTTCGAGACCGGCAGTTCAGACGGCGTATAAGCCGCTGAAACAAGACCGATCTGTGCAACGCCATCCGCGATCCCTTGCGTTGTGGCTTTTGCCGGAATCAAGGCGCCGCCTAGGACAAGGCGTATATCGACCTCGCCACTTGTGGCCTCTTTGACTGCGCTCGCCCATTCTTCATGCGCATATTGCGTGATCGGTTGGGTCGGGCCAAGCCAGCTTGACATGACGGATTCGGCGGCCACCGGCCCCGCGAACACCAGGGCCGCTGACAGGGCAGCGATACCGTTTCGATTGATCAACATGATTTCCTCCTTGTTGTTGATTAGGTGCAATTCTCAGACCATCCACGCGGGCAGCCAGAGTGATAGAACGGGGAACGCGACCAGAAGGCCGAGGGTGACCATGTCGGTTGCCACGAACCAACCCGCGCCCCGGAAGACCGTGGAGAGCGGCACGCTGCGTCCGAGCGCGGATTGGATTACGTAACAATTGAGCCCAACGGGCGGCGTGATCAGGCCGATTTCCAGTAGCTTGACCATGATGATGCCAAACCACAGCAGATTGATCCCGGCCCCTTCGAGGACAGGCAGGAAGAACGGCAGGGTCAGCAGCATCAGACCAATTGAATCGAGAAACATGCCACCGATCAGGCAGACCACCGCAATGATCAGGATGATCCCGATCGGGCTCTCAACCGTCGTCAGGAACAGATCGGCCACATTTGCAGGCAGACCACTGAGACCCATATAGGCGGTGAACATGCTGGCACCGGTTGCAATGATGAAGATCGTGCAAGTGCCCATCGCGGCATCCCGCACGGCATCGCGCATCAGCGAAAGCGAGAACTGCTTGCGCATGATGGTGATCAAGGTAGCGAAGGCCGCACCGACCGCACCTGCCTCCGTAGGTGTCATAAGGCCGAGAAAGATCCCGCCCAACACGGCGAAGACAAGTGTGGGAAGCGGCCAGATTTCCAGCAGCGATGAGCGCAGTTCCGGGGTCCAGATCGCGGTCCGTGCATCACGCGGTGCCAGGTCAGGTTTCAACTTCACGCGGATGACGATCATCAGGATGAACATCATGGCTGACAGAAGGCCCGGGATGATCCCAGCAATGAAAAGCGCGCCAATGGAGGTGTTGGTGAACACGCCAAAAATCACCATGGCGATGGAGGGTGGGATCATGGAACCAAGTGTACCCGCACTTGCCACACAGCCGGTCGAAAGGGACAGGTCATACTTGGCCTTGTTCATCTCGGGGATGGCAATTCGGGCCATGGCAGCCGATGTGGCGATGCTGGACCCCGATGCCGCGGCAAACATCGAAGAGGCTCCAACGGTGGCACAGGCAAGCCCGCCCGGAACGCGGTTCAACAGCAGCCGCATTGTCGTGAACATGGCAGTGGTCAGGCCCGCGTTGCTAGCGATGTACCCCATCAGCAGGAACATCGGTACAGCGCTGAATTCCCAATTGGCCACGAAGTTGTAGGGCACCGCCCGCACCATGCCCCAAGCGGCACCGGCGGATGTACTGCCCCAGATGCCGCAAAAGGATACCGCGATCAGAGCAATCCCAATTGGCACCCTGAGCGCAATGAGAACCAGCAGAGCGGCAATAGACAGATAAGCGATTTGGATGAAATCCATGCTGGCCCTACCCGATGAGCTTGCTGCGCACGCGACTGGACAGCATCAAGCCGCCCAGATGCCAAACGCAGACCACGCATCCTAGGCCAAAGCTGACCGGAAGGACGAAACGGCTCGGCCAGATCAACATGCTGACCCCGCCCATGGAGAATTCGCCGCGGTCAAAGGCGCGCAGGGCGTCGAGCCACGTGATCCGGCACAATCCGCCATATACCAGTGCGCAGAGCAGCAAGATCAAGCCCATCAGGACCAGCTTCATCCGACGCGACATCAGGTTGTAGAATACATCCGCCGAAATAGAGGCCTGCGCCATTTCGACTGCCGCAATGGGCAGCAGCACCGCCCCGACCATGTAGTAGTAAGCCGTGACCTCCAAGGTGCCTTGAATAGGATTGTCAAAAACAGCCTTCAGCAGCACATCAAGCGAGATGTGAAGCATCATCAGGATCAGCAATATGCCTGCCAGATCCAGCAGCCTGGCAGAGAGCCAGTCTATGCCTCTATCGATCATTCTTACCCTCCCATTGATTGGCTCCTGCGGCGCTTTGCGCTGTGCCTAAGCCGCTTCGTTTTTTGTCATTGGCGGGGATCGCAATTGGCCAAGCAGCGCCTCGCGCCTTGCTTCATATTGTTGAATGGTTGTGTGCTTGACGGGGCCGAAGCCCCGGATCATGTCCGGCAATTCCGCCATTGAGCGCATCGTCTCGTAGGTTTCGTCACTCAAGTAGGACAGTGCCGTATCAATGGCGTCGCGGTACGCGTCGACAAGCGCGCGCTCCTGCCTGCGCTCTTGGGCATATCCGAACGGATCAGCCCATGTGCCCCGAAGCCATTTTAGCCGTGCCAGAACCCACATCAGCGGCTTGATCCATGATCCGAACTGGCGCTTTCGCGGCCGCCCTGTTCCAGGGTCCAGCCCCGGCAGCATTGGCGGTGCCAAGTGATACGAGATCCGCACCTCGCCCTCGAACTGGTCCGCGATCTCAGTGTCGAATGTGCCGTCAGTTATCAAACGGGCGACTTCGTATTCGTCTTTGTAGGCCATCAGCCTGTACAGATTGCGAGCAACGGCCCGCGCGATATGCTGATCTGGCGCCTCGTCCACGTCCACAATCGCCCGGAGAAAACTCCGATATTCGTTCGCGTAGGCTTTATTCTGATAGGCCGTCAGGCGGGCGCTTCGGTCTTCGATCAGGTCTTCCAGGCTTTGGGATACCGGCCTTTGATAAGCGCCTGCGACAGCGCTTACACGATCGGGGTCGACGACCCATGCACGCCCCCAACGAAATGCCGAAAGGTTTAAATCGACGGCAACGCCGTTCAGCCGGACAGCTTCGGCGATAGCACCTTCTGTCAAGGGGATCAGCCCCAGCTGCCATGCCGCACCCAGCACGAACAGGTTTGCGCCAATTGTGTCCCCCAGCACCCGGCGGGCCAATGAGGTTGCATCCACCAAATGTGCCTGCTGATCAGGAACGGCTTCATGCAAGCGAAGTTGAACATCTGCTCCCGGCAAGGTGAAATCACGGTCACGCACAAACGCCCCGGGCATCATGTCATAGGTGTTAGCCACCACATGCGCATCGGGTTTCAGAAGTCTCAGCGCCGCGCTTCCAGCCCCGGTCAACGCATCACAGCCCAGCATCAGGTCAGCACTTCTTGGGGAAATACGGATCGCCTTGATGTCTTCAGGGCTTTTTGCCAAGCGGATATGGGTAGTAACGGCGCCACCCTTTTGCGCAAGCCCCGCCATATCGATGATCCCGCAGCCTTTGCCTTCCAGATGCGCCGCCATCCCAATAAGGGCACCTACCGTCACGACGCCGGTACCGCCAACACCCGTTAAAAGGATACTTCGGGGTTGTTCCAGCGTCAGCACGGGCTGCGGAATTGGCAAATCGCCAACTTCATGCGCAACCATGCTCGGTTTGCGCAATGTGCCACCTTCTACGGTGACGAAGCTGGGGCAAAAGCCTTTGAGACAGGAGAAGTCCTTGTTGCACGCGGATTGATCAATCGCGCGCTTGGTGCCCAGCGTCGTCTCCAACGGCAGAATGGCAACGCAATTGGATTGAACCCCGCAATCTCCACAGCCCTCGCAGACCTCAGGGTTGATCATGACCCGCCTTGATGGCTCAGGCACCAAACCACGTTTGCGGCGGCGGCGCAGTTCTGTCGCGCAAGTCTGCAGATAGAGCAGAACCGTGACGCCTTTTACTTTGGACAACTTCAACTGGACCGATTGCACCGCATCGCGATGGTGCACTTGCGTAGCAGTGGGAAAGCCGGTCAGGTCCACATCGGCAGGACTGTCCGACACCAGAGCAATTTCCGCGACCCCCGCCCCGCGCGTCTCTGCGTAGATCTGTGCGGGTGGCAGCCCGCCTTCGTGACTTTGCCCACCCGTCATGGCAACGGCATCATTGTATAGGATCTTATAGGTGATGTTCACGCCTGTCGCGACAGCCGCACGAATGGCCATCAGGCCAGAATGGTTGTAGGTCCCGTCGCCGAGGTTCTGAAAGACATGCTTGCGCTTTGAAAAGGGCGCTTCGCCGATCCAGTTCGCACCCTCGCCGCCCATATGCGTATAGCCTTCGGTCGCGCGATCCATGGTCTGGGCCATCCAGTGGCACCCGATACCGGCATAGCCGCGCGCGTCCTCGGGCAGTTTGGTCGAGCTGTTGTGGGGACATCCGGCACAGAAGTAGGGCGTCCGGCGAACATTCAGATCGGCGATCCTATCCTCGCTCAACACCTTCAAACCGGCGGCCTTGTTTTCCATTCCGGGCAAGCGCTCAGCCAGTGCGCGCGCAATCATCACTGCATCCAGCGCACCTTCTTCCGGGAACAATCGTTGGCCGGTTTCATCCCGTTTTCCGATGATGACGGGCGCGTCTAGAAGCCCATAGAGGATTTCGCGGGCCTGCCCCTCGATCAGGCCGCGCTTTTCCTCGATCACGATCAACAGGTCGAGCCCCGCGGCAAAGGCTTTCAATCCTTCAGGCTCCAGCGGCCAAACCATCCCAATTTTGTAGGTAGCCAGTCCGATCCCTCCCGCGTGCGCCTCATCGGTCTCAAGACTTTCAAGCGCGCTTGCGGTGTCCATCCAGCTTTTGCCAGTGCTGACAATCCCGATCTTTGGGGCTGCACCGCCGTGCCAAACGACGCGGTCAAGCTGGTTGGCGCGGGCATAGGCGCGGGCGGCGTCCAGCTTGTAGCGATGCAGCCGTCTTTCCTGTTCGTGACGATCATCCGCGGCACGGATGTTCAAACCACCAACGGGCATGGGCAGATCGGGTAAAACAGGGGCCACACGATCGAGCTTCAAAGCCACCGAGCCGCTGCTTTCCACGTTGTCTTTCACGCATTTCAGGCCGACCCATAGCCCTGAAAAGCGGCTCAATGCCCAGCCGTGCAGCCCGAAGTCGATGATTTCTTCAATGTTGGCCGGGTTCAGGACCGGCATCATTGCATCGACCAGAGCGTATTCGCTCTGGTGGCAGGTCGTGGAGCTTTCGCAGGTATGGTCATCTCCAAGGAGAGCCAAGACTCCGCCCTTCGTCGCACTTCCGGCAAGGTTTCCGTGCCGAAAAACGTCGCCCGATCTGTCCACACCCGGGCCCTTGCCGTACCAAAGGGCGAAGACACCTTCCTTTGTGCCCTCACCTCGAATCGCGACCTGCTGAGTGCCCCAGATCGCCGTGGCGGCCAAATCTTCATTCAAGCCCGGCTGAAAAACCACTCCGGCCTCGGACAGTTGCTTTGTAGCCAAGGAGAATTGCTGATCGAGGCCGCCCAAAGGGGAGCCGCGGTAACCAGTGACATAACCTGCGGTGCAAACACCTATATCGCTATCGATCTTTGCCTGTATGAGACACAAGCGGACCAACGCCTGCGTGCCAGTCAGGTAAACGTCCTGCTTCGACAAATCATATTTGTCGCTCAGCTTCGTCTTTCGAAAGCCTGACAGATCGTTCGGCATTCGGCTGCCTTCCATGGAGTGTCAAAATGCACTTTGCAGATTAGATATTATATATAATATATGGCAAGTAGAATCTTGGAGTGACACATGTCCGGCAAACTGACCATCCCAGAGCTTGCAGAGAAAAAGCGTGCTGGCGAGCGTCTCGTGATGGTTGCGGTTGGCGAAGTATTGACCGCCACTTGGGCGGAACGCGCCGGTGTGGATATCGTAGGCGTCGGTGATAGCCTTGGCATGACCCTCTATGGACACGAAAACACTTTGGCCGTGACCGTCGATCAGATGATCGAACACACGAAGGCCGTCCGTCGGGGCGCACCCAACACCATGTGCCTGGTGTCCATGCCTTACGGATCCTACGCCACGCCTGACATGGCGATCACCAACGCAGTCCGAATAATGAAGGAAAGCGGAGCCGATGCGGTGAAGCTGCAAGGGGGGCGCGAGAAGTTCGACATCATCAGGGCTGTGGCCGATGCTGGCGTCCCGATCATGAGCCATGTTGGCCTACTGCCCCACTACGTCCACCAATTCGGGGGCTTCAAGATGCAGGGCGGGACGGCCGAAGCCGCGTTGGAAATCATCGACAACGCCCGCGCAATTCAGGAGGCCGGCGCTGTTGGCGTTGAAATCGAAGCCATGCCTTATGAGGTTGGAAAGGCGGTCGATGAGGCCGTTGACATTTTCACATTTGCGATTGGCGCAGGTGCTGCCGGGACTGCTCAGATGCTCAACGGCTACGACCTGCTGGGTGCCTTCGACACGTTCAAACCGAAGTTCGCCAAGCGCTATGCCAACATGGCCGACATCGCAGTGGAGGCGTTCTCCGCCTACGCAAGCGACGTTCGATCCGGCGCATTTCCCGACCAAGACCATTCCTACAAGATGAACCCAGACGAAGTGGTGCGTCTGGCCCAGAAACTCAGGGAGGACCCGAAATGAATGACCAACAAGGTGGCCTGACGAAGGGCGCTCAACTCATTCCCAACGGAATGCTCAACGACAACTACCCCCGCAACATGTGGTGGTGCGCCGCCCTTGCGGACGAGGTCACCGAAAAGCCAATCGCGCGTTGGCTGCTGGAGAAGCCCGTCGTGATGTATCGGTTATCCGATGGCACGCCGGTGGCGCTAGACAACCGGTGCCCCCACCGCTGGGCCCCTCTGTCTGGAGGAAAGGTGATCGAGGATCAATTGGTGTGCCCTTATCACGGGATGGCGTTCGGATCAGACGGTGTTTGCACCAAGGTACCGACTCAAAAAAGCATTCCCCCATCGGCCAAGGTGCAAAGCTATCCCTTGCGCCAAGCGGGTCGATTCCTGTGGATCTGGATGGGTAACCCGGACAAAATCGACCATGACCCGATTGATATGGCGTACCAGACCGATCCGAATTGGTCGGCCATTACCGCCTATATGGAAGTTGATGCAAACTGGGTCTTGATCCGGGAAAACGTACTGGATTTGACTCATATTGCTTTCCTGCATTCCGGAACCTTCAAACAAAACGATTGGGACAACCCGCCAGAGGTCGGCATGGAGGGCGATACTGTGTTTTACGAGCAAGATTTTCCGCCCTCCCCACTGTCCCCCCTGTTCTGCTCGGGCTTCGGGTTCGAAGACGGAAAGATCGTGAAACGCGAGCAGAAGGGGTGGATGCCTTCACTCGCGGTCTCTTTCTCTGACTGGAAGGTGCATGACATCAGCGCGGAACCCGGAGCGCGCGTCGATTACGTGGTGCGAGGGGCGCATATTGTGACCCCGGGAAAACGAGGCGAGACGCACTACTTCTTTGCCGCCGCCTTTGATGTGCCGGGCGTGACGGATGAGGTCTTGGAGAAAACGAAGGTGAACATTCTGGAAGCTTTCAACGAAGACAAGGATCTTTTGCAACAGATCTATGCCCTCGTTTCCGACGATCCGCGCGGGCTCGATTTTCCCGAGATCAACCTTGGGGCCGATGGCGCAGGCGTGCGTGTGCGTCAGGTCCTGAAACGCAAACTTGATGCTGAGCGCACGGCCTGAACAGGCACACCAAACCCCGGTGTGCACGCCGCTGCGCCCGTTTCATACAACAAAAATGGTGAGGCCAGGCCGCGCCAAAATACATGAGTGACGCCGAATGGTTGAGATCGGATCCAACACCCGCCTGCGTGTTTCCCCATTTTACGAGGCCACCATCCAAGATGGTGCCACTGCCTTTTCACCGTACAACTCCATGCTTATGCCGGTCTCCTACGGAGATCCCACAGCGGAATACAAACGTCTGACCAGTCAGGTCAGCCAATGGGACGTGAGCGTCCAGCGTCAGGTCGAACTCCGGGGCCCAGACGCGGCGTACCTCGCACAGCTGCTTTCGGTCCGGGACATTTCGAACTGCTTCATCGGGCAGGGAAAATATGTCCCGATGTGTGATCACCGGGGTGTGCTGATTAACGACCCGGTTCTGCTCAAATTGGACAAAGACAAATTTTGGTTTTCGATTGCTGACAACAATATTCTGATGTGGGCGCGTGCAATTGGGGCCGAGCGTGGACTTGATGTTGAGATATTCGAACCGGATGTATCTCCGATGGCTGTTCAGGGCCCTCATGCCGAAGATGTGGTTGCGTCGATTTTCGGAGACTGGGTTCGCGAGTTAAAGTTCTTTTGGTTCGCGGACGCGCAAGTCTCTGACATTCCAATGAAGATCGCGCGGTCTGGGTATTCGAAACAAGGTGGTTTCGAACTCTATTTGATGGATGGCAGCCGTGGTGTCGATCTATGGAACATCGTGCGCGAGGCCGGGCAGCCCTGGGGCATTGGTCCTGGCAACCCCAACCCGGTTGAACGCATCGAAAGTGGCCTTTTGTCCTACGGCGGCGACACGGATGACATGACAAACCCTTTCGAAGTCCGGCTCGACCGATATGTGGACCTCGATGTTTGCGATGATGTCGTTGGTATCAAGGTCCTCCGCCAGATCCACGCAGATGGCGTCGCACGTCACCAGTTGGGCGTCATACTGGACGATTCTGCACCCGGGCCCGGCCACGCTGTTTGGTACGACGTCATGTCAGCCGGGAAAAAGATAGGCAGCATGACCAATGGGGGCTGGTCGCCGAAATTGGAACGCTTCATCGGGTTCGTTCTGATTTCGCGTGATTTCTCAATCGGAGATACGATCGACGTTGGCAAAAACGGAAGTTTGATCCCGGGAACACTGTGCGACCTGCCATTTGTATAGCCACAGCAGACAAGGCACAATCGGCAATCCAAATGGAGAGATAATGGTAAAGGTAACCTTCCAGTCCCATGACGGGACCGAACATGTCATCGAAGCCGAGGTCGGCAAAACCGTCATGGAAGTCGCGCGGGACAATAACCTGCCCGGCATCATCGCAGAATGCGGAGGGTCTTGCGCCTGTGCCACATGCCACGTTTACGTCAGCGAGGAATGGCGCGATCGAATACCGGCAAAGGACGACATGGAAAGCGACATGCTTGATTTCGCTTGGGAGTCGAACGAAACCTCACGGCTGAGTTGTCAGATCCGCCTCACGGAAGACCTCGACGGTCTTCATGTCCACATTCCGGAAGAGCAGGCATGACACTGTCCGCCTTTTCGCAGTATGAGTGAGGCGTTTGATATGAGACCTGAGGTAATCGGCTTGCCATCATCGAAGAACAAGCTCTCTGAGGCAGGAAGTCTGGTCGATCGTCTGGTTGTTCTGATCCGCGACGCAATCGTAACCGGTGAATACCCACCCGATGCGCATATCAGAGTAAACAAGATCGCCAAAGAATACGGGGTCAGCATGATCCCCGTCCGCGAGGCGCTCGCCCGGCTTCTGGCATCGCGGCTGGTGCGGGTGGAACCCAACCGCGGCTACTTCGTTGCCCCCAAGCCAACCTCCGAAGAGTTTGCGCAGTTTGTCCAATTTCGAGAGATGTTCGAAACATCCGCAGTCTCACTCGGATTCGATAACGTTACGGAAGCGGAGATAAAGAGCCTGCGTCGTCTTAACGAAAAGATGCGAAAAATTGCCTGTTCCGAGAAGAAAAACACCAAGATCAAATGGGCCAGACTAAACGGCGCCTTTCACCAGACGCTGGTTGATCTGGCGCAGAACGTGTTTATCAGCGACCAATACCAGAGCCTGTCATTCGACCACATGCATTTTCAACTGGCTCGGGCCTATGAGATCGAGTTCACAAACCTCACCCTGCTTGTAGAGCAGCACAACGGAATGATCGAAGCGTTTGAAAAACATGACAGACAATTGGTGTTATCCCGATTGTCTGAGCACATCAACAATCTCAGGCTTACCGACTGATAAGGGCTATCTCGATTTTGTCGCCACTCGTTCTTCAGAGATTCGGAAGTGCCGATGCATTCCTTCGAAAGGAGTGGCGAGCGGGGCCCCGCAAGGCCTCGCTCAATTGTAACTTTTGATTACATCTGTCACTGGGGAGTGGAAAGAATGTGGGGATCAAGCCGCACGAAGCTGCCCTTTGCCAAGCCTTCCATCCAGGACCGCGGCTCTGACAGTTGCCACTCGATGCGCGCCTTTCGGTGACCAGCGCATTCGGCGTTTCTTGCTCATGCGAGCGTTGGCTATGTCATTCACTAGACCTTCTGCTCGCGATG
>CANMPL010000012.1 GCA_947499715.1 uncultured Paracoccaceae bacterium | reverse complement strand
CGTTTCAGTCCCATAGTCAGTCTCCTTTGTTGCAGTAAATGCTATCAAAGGAGCGGCATCAAACCGCGACAGGTCCACCTTCAAAGCGTAAGCCCTACAGAACAGGGCGACCAGATAGGTAAAGCAATGATGAGTGTCGAGCTTGATGATCTTAAAGCTCAATCGGGACAAGTCGCCTATGCCATCGTGTCAGCGATGCCAAAGTAATCACTTTTCCAAAAACGCTCCTTTTTGGCACAGTCGCAAACTACCCCGATTGACGCTACCAAAAACCCCGTTGAAAAGTAGGGGCCCTGTCCGGGTCATAGGTGTCCGTGAAGTCCTGAACCCTGACTTGAAGGGATTCGCTAAGATCGCCATCTTCATCGATTTCGGACCTGTGGTGGAGGGACTGCATCATGAGGCAGTACCACCCGCTACCCTTGATCAGATTGCCCCACTTGTCGATCTCAGCGTGAACGTCAATTGAAGATGAAGACAACTTATGGTATTACTAAAAAATCTTGACGTCGACGCACCATGTCGCAAATGGTTTTCGTTATCAAATTGGGACTAGATCCGCTCAAATTGACTTGTCTGGTCCATCTTGGGAGCTGTGGAATGCTTGAATTCTTGGGATCCATCAGCGTTTTTGGCTGGACGCTAATTGCGTTGGTTGTCTTCGTAGTGTTTAAGATACCATCCTTTCTTGGTGGAAAGGGGAGGATCAAGAGCGAACAGGATCCGACCACTATTGGAAAAGCTCCGCCAGACAATTACTTTACGGATTTAAACAATTGAGATGTGTCAATGTCATTCCGGTCGATGATTTGATCAGGGTTAGCAGTATGTTGCCGTCTGACGTCAGACATTAAGTCAATCTGGTCGGTCGTCCGTAAGAAACTCAGCGGGTATCTCGATGGAGAAACCCCGCAGTATAACGACTAGGGACGGAATCGCAGATCAAAGACGCACGAGGAACGTCGGGCTAGATCCCGCTCTCCGATCAAGCGCGGAATGTGGCCGCTCGGTGTTGTAGAATGCCATCCAGTTATTGACGACCCTTTGTGCCTGGAAGCCGTCCCGGATTTCTTCGAAATAAATCGCCTCCTGCTTGAGGCTGACTCAACGCTTACCCTAAAGCGTTAAATCAGTCTCTTTGAGCCAGATTGAAAAGCGGCCACATGGTCGCCCAGGGCAGCGTGTCTTCGCCCTACGGGTAACTGTCACTTTTGCAATTGGGTCAGTTTGTGACGCGAAGGTCAGATTCGTGTGACGTTCAGCATGAGGTGACCGTAGTTCAAGCTTCTTCATTTTGGGGCGGCTCTGACCGCGCGTTCTAACAACGTCACCTCTCGACAATACCTTAACTAGAGACGGGTTCCTTACACCAAAGCAAAAGCCCGTCGCATGTTTCAACTTTCGCGACGTTCATGTGTGAGCCGAGGGATGTCGTCTCCAATCGCGTTAGTCCATATAGGACGTGGTTGACTTCGCCATCGGACAAACTGACTTGATTGCCGCCCTCCAACGTGGCGATCGCACTAACGGCAGTGATGGATTCATTCTTCATTTCGTTGTTCCGCTGACTGACATCTCACCAGAACCGGTGACAATACTGTTCTGATATCATGATCGATCCGAGGTTTCGGCCGTCGCTTAGATTGCAGCTTCCGATGGCTCTGTCATAGCTCTTACGGCCGTTCAGATGACAAGTGAGCACTTGGTTGGACACAAGGGTTCTCATCCTTGCTGTCGCCCGCTCTCCGTCGATAGTATCGGCCTCAGCGCAGTCCAATGAACCAAGCCGAATTGGGACACCTTGAACCTCAATCGTATCGCCATCTCTGACTCGGGTGACGGTCCCTTCGACTGACCTCATTGCCGTCATTTCGACGACAGGTCCTAGCAACGAGGGGAACCGTTCAACCGCTTGAAACACCAGGTAAGTGATCACCGCAAAACCGAATAGCGCAGGGATGATGAGACCTCTCAACATACCTGATAATCTTCCCGACCTTCGATTCTCATTCAAGGCTTACCCGAACTAGCAGCTGCTGAACGCCTCTTGACGTAAAATGCGCAGGCACCTCCACCAAAGGGATGCCGGCCTCTCTAAGTGCGCTACGTTTCTGACGATCTCTTCGTTTTGCGTTTTGGCGCGCGTGCCAACCGGATCCGTAGTGGCCCGCGCCCTGATATTCGACAACGGCCACCGGATTGAACTCTCTATCACATATGACAAAATCAGCCCGTTTTGCGTTGATGATGAGAAAGCGGCGGTAGCTCCGGTTCGTCAGCATTTCGCCATAGGAGACCTGACTGAGCAGGTGCAAACCCCTTGGGATGTGCCGCAAGAGAAGAGATCGTAATTTGATCTCGCTCTTATTCAACAGTGGCTTTCGTTGGAACCGCGGCTTCAGAAGCAAGCTGAGGATCCAGACAGCTGTGGCCGCGCCAGCGCCAATTGCGATGGCCGTCGTTACTGACAGAGGTATGCCATGGAAATTCATCTGCTGATTGTGTCAGGACAATGCGATCCATGAAACACCGACGTGAGACGCCTTTGTGCAAAATCCAATAGAGCTTCGGCATCATTGATCGCGTCTACGGGATCTCGGCGCGAGAGGTCGGCCTTCGCCTGTCTCAGCCAGGTTGATTGGGTGTCGAGTATTTCATTGATGTCCGCCTGAGCCGACACGTGATCTGGGCGCGCAGAATGTTGAGTTTCAATCTTGACCAAGAGGCCCCTTACGATCGTTTCTATATCTTCGACGGATCGAGGTTCCCCATTTGATGTGTAGAGTATCGGATCGTTGTCACTTGATGATTGTCCAATCATTCTTGCGTTCTCCATGTGGTCGTTCCGCAGGCTTCAATCGGCATTCCAGTCGGATACCTTCACGATATGTAAACCGGTCTCGATTTCGCGGGCGCGAATGTGGCGATCCGTTATGCCTGAGCCGACGGGCTGCCAAAAGCCTGTTTCCGCTGTCAGCAAGTAGATTGCATCAAGTGGGCCAAGATCGGTGAGGTCCCCGAGCCCGAAGGCAATGTCATAACAGATCAAAACCAACAGGTTTGAGCCGTCACGCGAGGTCATGACACGACGCTCACCCACGCTCAATGGTATGCGGTTGCTGAGGCTCGTGCCGGTTTCGGCTACAGGCAAAAGATGCTCTTTCTCGCTGATCTGATACGTACCGCCTTCATCAACGAAGACGGCGGCGTTGTGATAGGTCCCTGTCTTGGGATCAAGTCTTGTCATCCCAAATAAGACGGGCGTGACATCGGGCGGGATATGTCTGACCGCCTCATCGACGCGCATCGAGGAGGTTACAGCGTTTTCGGGCCAGAGATGGAGTTTGCCGGGTGTTTCGCGACTAAGCGCCACCAGTTTCTCCATCGCCTCCATGGATCCGCTGGGTGTCCATTTCTGAAAAGCATCGGGATCGTGGGCGATGAGTTGGACTTCGGGGCCGGCGTATGCGGGTCGTTCGACGCCTGGAATGGCGAGGGCAAGGACGGCGATTGGAATGCAGGCTGCAAGCCCCTGCGTTCCAAAACGACTAAGCAATGCGGCCAATATGGCGATCAAAAAACCGGTTCCGTAGACGCCCAAAGCAACAATGGCCCATTCTGCGCCATATCCGATGACGGCTAAGCCGATAGGGGCCTGACTTAATCCAATCTGTGCAGCGCCCAGTTCACCAAGACCGAAGGTCAAGCCGAACGCCAAGGTAAAATTTGACCGCAGCAAGTATGAAAGCAGGAAACCCGCGCCGCCATAAAAGATTGCGCCGAGAAGCGGCAGGCCACATGCCAACATCAGAGCTTCGCGCATCCCATTTGCTGCAGGAAAGAGCCAAACGCCGGTGACTAACACGTAAGATGCACCCCATGCCGCAACGGCCGTCCAGCCGGCTCGCTTTACGAGGCAAGCAAGGGTCAGAAGTGATGTGAGAACCGCGATCTCGAAGTGCAGGATCATTCCTATGCCAGCGATGGCGCCCAATGGTATGCCTGCGAACGCAGTTGGGATTGAATGGCGTCGGGCAAATTCAACGCCGCTCGATGCATCGAGCGCTACCATGATCGTTCAGATGCAGGACAGTAATCGCGCATTTGAACCTGGCCGATCTTGCCAGCTTCAACATTGCGATAGATCCCCGATCCCCATGTGGATCCGTAGACCTTCATCAGCATCGCATGGCTCTGACGGAAAGAAGTGCCGGACGGGGCAAGCAGCGCCCCCGCATCGTCATATGTCGGCCCAAGTGTCTTCTCGCGGGTCGTCACGCAAATGAGAAACTCATCGCTATCGAAGAAAACCGGGGCGCGGTGAACCTGCCCGATCTGAAGCCCGACAGGGGTTCCTCCGTATGCCTTTTGGTGGGCGAGTTTTGCCACTCGTTCGATTTCCGCAGCCGGAGGCGCTTCTCCAAGTGGTTGGCTTTCCATACACCCGGCAGCAACAGCCAGGGCAACAACGAGTCCTAAGTATTTGATTTTCATGATGATATCCGCTTTCAATCGTGGTTTTGTAACATAATTCTCATTACGCGCATTCGCGTTGGTGTTGCTGAGGGCCCAAAATTTGCGGATATTGGGCCCTCAGCTGTCTCCCGGAAGAACAACAAAAATCCGGGAAGCCTGCTCGCTACTGATTCATGTCCTCCGCATTGACATGTCTCAGAGCAGATTCAGTTAAGGCGTCCGCCGGTACGAAACCTCGATGAATTTGTGTTCTTGTGACGAAACCCGGCGTCCCGCTAATATTGAGACGCCGGGCCAGTTCGTGAGTGGTCGTTAGAATGTCGTCGATTTCAGGTGAACCCGCCTTGGCGCGCAACTCGGCCACATTGAAGCCCATCGCCGACAAGAAGTGGTCGATCCGCTCCATTGCCGGCGCACCACCCTGTAAAAGTGCCTCATTGAGACGAAGGTATTCCGCGTCTCCGTAGAGCAGCTTTGCCGCCAATGCGATTCTTGCGGCGTCAACGCTTTGCTCACCGAGGATTGGGTACTGCAAGATGACGAGCTCAATGTCGGGGTTTGCCTCCAGCGTGGTTGCTACCTCGGCCTCGGCCCGTCTGCAGTACGCACAGTTGTAGTCCACAAACTCAACAACAACCGGCTTGATCTGCCCTGCTTCGTCTATGGCCGGTTTGAACAATGCCTCGCGGCTGGTCGCGATCAACGCGGCGTCCCTTTGGCGCTCGCGTGCATCGTTCTTTGCTTCAAGGATTGCGAAGACCTCCAAAACGATCTCCGGGTTTCGAATCAAGACGTCCCTCACCCGTTGGTCAAAGATTGCTTGGTCGTCTTCCAGACCTTCTGCTCCTGTGGCCGCGCCCAAAGCAACGGTAGCGGCAAAAATGGGTGCGCCGATGAGATACTGGAGTTTCTGCCGCATTATGCTATTTCGCTTCTTTGCTATGTTTTGCAAATTTGGTCTATATTGTGCCAGAATGCAAATCAAGTCATTTTGCGGAGACATGAAACGTGGGCAACAAAACTCAATCAGACCTGTTTATCCGTGGTGGGCAAACCACTCAGCACTGGCTGCGAATGGCAGCACAGGTTTTCAAAGGAGCGACGGCCGCAGCGGCTTTGGTCTTCTTTCTTTCCTATGCGGCCTTATGCGCGAACTACTATCGGATGCCTCAGGTCCATATGACCTGGGCGTACTACGTTGCGACATTCTTTGTTGAGAATCGTGGGCTTCCAGAACGGCCCGTTCGGTACAAGGACCCCCAAGGCGACTGGCTGGAGCGCCCGGCTCATGAGATCTACACGGATCAAGCCTTTGAGGCGGTTTCGGTAGATTATCATGCGAAAGCCAAGGTATTTGCATGGTGGGCGGCGATCCCCACAACCATTGCCTATTTCCTGGTCTGCATCGTTTTTTATGTCGCTGGCCGCCGTTTGGACGGCGACGACCACGTACGCGGCACTTACCTGGTCTCTGCCAAAGATCTCAAGAAATGGTCTTTGCGCAAATGGAGGGCTTATGAAAAGCGCTTCGGCAAAAGCTTCAAGACGGCCCCGCGCTACACGATTTCCGACATCCCGTTTCCACCAAACGCGGTCGAAGCCCAAACAGCCATCTCGGGGACGGTTGGTACAGGTAAGTCCAACGCGATCAAGGAAATGCTGGCCGGAGTCCGCGAAAACAGCGGTCGTGCGATTATCTATGATCGGATGGGATCACTGATCCGCGACTTCTATGATCCAGAAACAGACATCATTCTCAATCCGTTTGACCAACGCTCGGTCTCGTGGGCGCCGTTTAACGAAGCAGAGCGCCCCGAAATCTTCACCCAAATGGCTGAGGTACTCATCCCTGACCGTGCTGGTTCGCCTGACCCGTTCTGGTCGCAAGCTGCTCGCATCGTCTTCGACTATGCCGCCCGCGAGCTTCACAAACGTGGGGAACATAGCAACGCAGCACTGCGCGATGCTATTCTATCTATTCCAAGCGAAGAGCTCGCCACCTTGCTGGAACAAACACCGGGTCGGCATTTCCTCAACAAAGATATCGCCAAGACGGCTGGCTCCATCCGTGCAAACCTTGTCTCCGAGTTGCGGTTTCTTGAGTTCCTCCGGGACGATGGAAAACAGTTCTCCATTCGCGATTGGGTCAAGAATGCCGATAGGGGATTCGTCTTCCTTTCCGGTGATGCAGAACGGGCGGCGGCAACACGGAATATTATCTCGACAATCTTTGAGATCGGCGCAAACGCCCTGATGACCTGCGAAGAGAGCCATGATCCCAAGATCTGGTTCTTCATGGATGAGGTGCCAACGCTCAATCGCATGCCGTTTCTTCCCAAGAGCCTTGCTGAGATCCGGCAGTTTGGCGGGGCCTTTGTGGTTGGATATCAGGTCTACTCTCAGCTTGAAGACACCTACGGAGATAAAGCAGCTCAAACGATCGTGGGTAACCTCAACAACCGCATCGTTTTGAACACGCCTGATGCAGATACAGCTGAGCGGTTCTCGAAATCTCTTGGGTCAGAAGACGTCGACGAACAGCGTGAAAGCATCACAGTTGGTGCACATGAAGCGCGTGACGGTGTTGGATTCTCCAAACAACGTGTTGAGCGGCGGATTGTGACGGCGTCCCAAATCCAGTCTCTTCCCCAGTTCGAAGGCTATGTGCGCTTCGCGTATGACGCGCCAACGGCCTTTGTGCGTTTTGAACCCTACGATGTCGAACCCATTGCGCGACCGTTTATCCCGTATCAAGGCAAGGGCTTTGCTGAAGGCGCGATGGACGAAAAAGCCGCTGTGGCGGCCGTAAGCTTTGGTGAAACACCAACCCGCCTGCCCTTTGACAAGCTCGACATCGCAACCAAGAACGCCCAATTTGAAGCGTGGCGGGCAAAGATGGTCGCGGCAGGTTTCCCGTTCCTTGCCGACGAGGGCGACGCCAAGGAAGAGCATCGGCAACACTTCTTCTCAGAACGGCGGCTTGGCAAACCCACAGAAAAGATCCGGCCCTATATTTTTGAGTTTGAGAACCAGATGGGGGCCGCAAGACATTCAGGGCCGGCTATTATCATTCCACCAAATTTCAAAACCACCCAGGAGCAAGATCCCACACGACCAGACTCAACCGAGAGCAAGGACATCGCGCCAAGCCTGCCCTCGAATTGCGAAGCGATCGATCATAGAACGACTGACCGCTACCCTGTCGGTGATGATGAGGTTCCGGATCTTTTCGCTGACGTAGATACACGCCAACCGTCTAAACTGACTGCCCGATACAAAGATCTGTTGTTGGATGTTGACCAATGATGTCCGCAACATTGGTGAGCGCCGGGGCCGCTTCAAGCGGCTACTATAAGGCTGAGGGATACTATGCCGCCGGGAGCAAGGAAGCTGAGCAAGCTGCGACCTGGTTCGGACGCGCGGCGGAGACGATGGGGCTCAAAGGTCAGGTTGACGACGCTCTCTTCACGCAGCTTCTCGACGGCCAGACGTTTCATCGTAAAGGCGATGCATTAGAACCGGGACGGCTCATGGGTCGTATCATTGATGGCGAGCGCCAGCACAGGGCAGGTCTCGATCTGACATTCTCCGCTCCCAAATCTGTCTCCGTTGCAGCCTTGGTCTACCAAGACGACCGATTGATCGAGGCACACGATGCCGCGGTGAAGACCGCGATGACACATGTGCAGGATCATTTGGTCCAAACGCGTTATCACGTGAATGGTCAAATGAAGATGCAAACCGGTGGCGACATTATTGCCGGCTTGTTTCGGCATGACACATCGCGTCTTCTCGACCCCCAACTTCACACCCATGCGGTGATTGCCAATCAGGTCTATCATCCAGATGGTTCGACAACGGCCCTCCACAACGACCTCATCTTCAAAGCCCAGAAGCTTGGTTCTGAAATTTATCGCAACGAGTTGTCTCGTGCGGCCCAATCCTTGGGCTATCAGGTCGAACGCGAGGGCAAGGACCGGCTCATTGTTCTTCGAGACGTTCCTGAAGAGCTCGTCACGAACTTCTCCAAACGACGCCAAGAAATCGAGACGGCACTTGCTGAACGCAAGATGCCTGAAAATGCAAAAACGGCCGAACTCGCAGCCCTTGCAACCCGAGCCACCAAAAACCAAGGCATCGATCGCGCCGAACTGAGCAATGCTTGGGAGAAGGAAGCCGCCAATCTCGGCATCACGCGTGATGACATGAATCAGCACATCGCGCAGCTCCAGCAAAGATCACGCTTTCATGTTCCCGGCCAAACCAGATCAGGAACTGATACCCCTGCCCTCTCCGATGCGCGACAAACGCTCGCAACCGCAATCTCACATATCTCGGAAACACGTCTGCACTATTCCGAAGTCGATCTTATGACCACTGCGCTTGCTTTTGCAAAATCGGCTGGCCCTGAAGAACTACAAGAAGCATATCAGTCCTCCCTTAGGTCTGGTGAGCTGGCCCTGGTCAAGATCCCCGGTGAAACGCAGACCATGTTGACGGATGCAGCAACCCTGCTGGTCGAAAAGGAGATCGGGACAGAATTTCGGCGGGGCCTCAACCGCCGCGACGTTCATCTACCGGACTATGCGTCGGGAGGACGCCAGAAAAACATACCCGGCGTAACCGCCCTTCAAAACCGCCTCGCTTACACGACCCTTAGTGAGGGTCAAAAGGACGCGGTCACGATGTCCCTGTCTGAAACGGGCCGTGTGGTCGGTGTTCAGGGTTACGCCGGGACGGGTAAGACGTTCATGCTGTCACATCTGCGCAAAGAGGCGGATCGGGCCGGATATGAAGTGCGCGGCCTTGCGCCCTCCAACCAAGCTGTCACGCAGCTGCAGGACGCATTGCCCGGCTCTGAAACGCTGCAATCTCACCTCCTGCGCCGTGGATCCGCCGATCAACCTGATCCTACCAAGACGATCTATGTCGTCGATGAAGCCTCGATGGTCAGCAACACCCAGATGCGCGACCTGATGCGGCTGTCAGCCGAGCAAGGTGTGGCTCGGGTTGTGCTCGTCGGAGACGTTCAACAGCTCGACTCTGTGGCCGCTGGCACACCCTTCGCATTCTTGCAGAAGATCGGAATGCCGACGGCAATCATGGACGACATTCAGCGGCAACGGAATGAGACCTCACTCTCCATCGTCAAGCACGCCATCGCGGGTGAAGTGTCAGCCGCGTTTGAAAAGATCGGCAGCAACATCTCGTCAGGCGAGAACCATACCAAGGCAGCTGCACAGCACTATCTCAGCCTTTCGGAAGCCTCGCGCGAGACGACGGGCCTGCTGACCCCAACCAACGCGGCGCGGGAAGACATCAACCGCCACGTGCGGGAGGGTCTCAAGATGGAGGGGACGCTTTCAGACATCGATACTGTTGTACCGAGTCTGACGCCGCTTCGCATGACGCGTGCCGAGCTTGCCGATCCATCAAGCTGGCGCACCGGCGATGTGGCCATCGCCTATCAGTCCTTTAAGTCGGCTGGCCTCGTGAAGGGCCATAGCTATGAGGTCCTTTCTTCAGACCGCCAAACTGCGACCGTATTGCTGAAGGATCGGGCGACAGATGAGGCGGTGTCCCTGCCCCTTTCTCAGTCCGGCAAGGCGACGTCCTCGATCGAACTCTTTGAAAGCGGCAACCGCGAGATCGCCATCGGCGAGCAGGTCAAGTTTCGGATCTCGGATAAATCAAGCGAGATCAAAAACGGACAAACTGCGACCGTGCGCGGCCTTGATCTTGGCTACGTCCAACTCGAATTTGCCGACAAGTCAAAAGCCGAAATCAGCCAACGCAGTCTGGCGGCTTCCGGCATGGATCATGCCTATGCTCTGACCGGTCACGACTTTCAGGGCGCGACCGTCGATCGCATTATCGTGGCGATGTCTTCGAACGAGACATTGGCCGATCAGAAGTCGTTTTACGTGGCTGTCTCACGGGCCAGAGACGACGTGCATTTGAACACAGATGACGCGCATCAACTGGCCGACAGACTGACAAAACAAACGGGTCAAACATTGCCTGCCTTGGAGGCTTGGTTGGCGGCCCGGCTGGAGCGGGAATCCGAGCCTCAGGCACCGTCATCTGAGAGCCCCAAACCAAATGCTGACGCGGAGCGAAATGCCGCGAAAGACGAACCTCAGAAAACAGAAAAACCGGATGCCGAAAAGGAGCACGAACCAACCATTCAAACCGACCCCAAAAACACCAAGACGAAGGCCGATGTCTTGCTGTCCATCGCAACGCCAGAGGCGCGCGAGATGGCCAGGGATCTGGTCGATCAAATGCAACAGAAACAACGTGGAGATTTTGAACGATGACACAGAACGACCAGACAGCACGTATCCGACTTGGCGTGCGAGCAAACGCCTTGATGGAAGCTGAAGCCGGAGATGACCGGCCAACGGCACAACATCTCGAAACCGCAATCGCCAAACTTGAAGCAGTTGATCCTGCTATTGTGGGCAGCCTCAAAACGATGAACCGCAACATGGCCCGATTGTCCTCCATGATCTTGGCACACGTCATGACCGAAGAAGACGAAGTCAACGAAGCCCTCAAGGAACTTCAGCAAGCCATCATGGGTGAGATCAAGACGGCAACGCAAGACACCAGAATGCACGACCCGAAGTTGCCCGAACTGCAAGAAGTGCTTGAGCGTAGGGTCGTCGAAATCGTGGCAACGCCGAAAGCCAAAGACCGTGAAATTGCAGACCGTGAACGGTGATTTGTCGGTGGCCAAGTCGAGCCAATTGACGAAAGTACGTGGCCAAGTCGAGCCAATGGCTCAAATCAATGTGGCTCGACTTGGCCACGTAAACCGTAACACATTGATAACAAACGTAAAAATTAGACGCCACAGTTCAGGAAAAAACCTTATGCAAAATTGGAAGAAAAATCGCAACAATCGTCATAAAAAAAAGGCCTTTGAGGCCGTTTGCAGCTTGCTGCGTGGCGTGTGTCACTTCGTGAGGTCGATCAGACCGAACAACAATGAAATACCTTTCCAGGTCTCCGGTTCGGGAACCGGTTTGACCTGGACCGTTTTTGGGCGGCGGGGTCTTCAACTCCCCGCATTGGCCCTCGTCGTCCTGCCCGCGATGGTCTCGGCCCAAGGGTTCGAGAAGGCCTCGTGGTCATCGTCTGGTGACTTCACCCTGAACAACTCCTTCACCAGCTCGTCGTCATGGTCCCGTCCGTCAAACGAATGGACGGCCCTCGATAGTTTCGAGCTGTCACGTCCCGGCCGTGGCCCCTCCCCTGCTCCTCAGATCAGGATCGGAACGGGATCAAAAATCGACCGGTTGCTCGATGTGATTGCCGCTGCCGAGGCGGGATCGAAAGGCTACGATGCAATCCATTACTCCGCGACACGGCTGCCAGCGAAACCTCCTAGCCAGATGACCATTGGCGAGATCTTCGCATGGATCCGTGAGACACCCGGTCAGCACCACGCCATCGGACGTTACCAGATCATCCCCTCGACACTGGCCTATTTGGTCCGCGTTGAAGGGATCAATTCGGGGGCCGTTTATACTCCGGAATTGCAGAAGCGGTTGGCCTTCAGATTGATGGTGGATGGTGGCTACCACGACTTCGCAAATGGCCGTTTGACGCGCGCACAATTCCAAGATCGTTTGGCCGCAATCTGGGCCGGTTTGCCGCTCCAAAATGGACGGTCAAAATATCACAACACTGCGGGCAATCGGGCGACGATTACGCGGGCGAATTTTGATGCGGCGATGGCTGCGATTTTTGGCGCATGAGAGGCGCTTTGGTTCGAGCGCTACCCAGTATCGCGCGGAGGCGGGACGTGCGTCGGATGGGCCGCTCAGCGAGTCCTGAGACGTTCCAAGTTCGCCGCCATGAGAGGTCCGAGTAATGCCCAAGATAAACCTTAATGCTGATACCAGATTCATTCCCGATGACATCGTGGCCGGAGGCTATCCGATCGACATGCCATTTGTGTTTCTGAATGAAGAGGAACCTGGGGCCGAGCCAGAGGTTGTCGCCTTCCTTCGTGACGCAGAAGGGGATCTGTTCAAGGTCGTATTTGAAGTCGACCGCACCCATCTGAGGCTCGATCCCGGTGCAATGGACTATCTCACTTTGTCGGTCGATGATTTCGTTTTCCTCGCCGAACTGCTTCAAGATGCCAGTTTGATCTGGGCAGCGCTGGATGCCTGTCGAGATGACGAAGGTGAGTGGCTGGACTACACGCCCCTGCTCAACAAGACCGCCGACGACCTTAAGCCAGGGACGTAATAAATGATCGCGTCAACGTCGCAAGCACTTGAAAAGACTGCACTAATGTTCTATGTTTGTTCCAATCGAGAGGCCCCGCTGCTGTTGCTCTCTTGCCGTCCTCTAACCCCGTTCCAGGAGCCCATCTGATGAGCCGTTTCCATCAATTCGTTTACCTCGCCGGGTATGGGCAATGGCTGATGCCCAAAACAGTCCGTCGTGTGATTGCCGGCAGTCAATTGCACAGAGCTTGGCTCCTCGGTCTGCTTGGGTTCTTTCGAGAAGACGACATCTCCTACGGTCCCGCAAAGCCATATGTCCACAACAATCAGGAATTTGAAAATGACTGATATTGCAAAAGCCGCTCAACGAGTTTGGCGTTCCGCGCAGCTCTACATTGGCTTCCATCGAGACCAACAGGGCAATCAGAGGTCGCAAGCCAGAGTTTGGCCGCCCAAGAATGCGCGCGCAACAATCAACCCGGATCCGACGGATCAGGAGGCGTTCGTTGTTGTGAAGGCAGCCGACAAGACCAAGACGGAAGACGTCCAGATCAAGCTGCATCCTGATCGCATCGTATTGCGCCGTGATGAATCTGTCGGCTGGGAAGGCATCATGTTGAAAGAGCATTCCGTCGCCGTTCATGTGAATGGCATCTGGATCAACATCAACGCAGACGGATCGGTCGCGCATGATTTGGATGGCGACATGACCTACGTTGAATCTGATGGCGCTGTACTGAAGAAGACTGAGTATGTCGATGCAATGATGTCGGGTGATGGGGTCGAGCTGTCACGCAGGACGCCTACCACGATCGCGAAGATCTCTGAGGACGGTGTCTTAGCAAAGTCGCGATGATCTGGTAGCTAAAGTCTGCAACGCGGACATTGCTGACCTTTGACATAGACTGGCGATCGGGGCCTTAGAGCGGTAATGAATCTGGATGAAGATACTTATTTTGCCTGGCCTAGATGGTACGGGGACTTTGCTGTCTGAGGTTGCAGAACTGCTGACGTCCAACCATGACGTAACAGTCGTTCGATACGCCCCAGAGCTATATAACTACCAAGACCTAAAATCGGGTGTACAAGCTTCCTTGCCTTCCGACGACTACATCATCGTCGCTGAGTCTTTTTCGGGTCCGATTGCTGTTTTGATTGCTTCTGAGAGCCCAGCAGGACTGCGAGGGGTGGTATTCGTGGCGACGTTTGCTCGGACACCGATCACGGTGCCAAAATTCTTAACCTATCTTATTGATATCGCTCCAACGAAGTCCCGCCTGCTTGCACGAATGGCTCAACCGCTTCTTATGGGAAGGTGGGCGTCGCCAGAGTTCACCATGAGGTTTCAAAAGGCGATGCACGCGGTTCCAGCTTCGACATTGGCAGGGCGATTACGAGAAATTCTGAAGGTCAATGTGGGCAAACACCTCACCGCCATCAAAGTTCCGACCGTCTATTTGTCCGCGCGAAACGATAGATTGGTCCCGTCGAGAATGGCAGCCGATTTCGACCATACCCCTTCGCGTGTTCTTGAGATTGAAGGGCCGCATTTTCTGCTTCAGGCAAAAGCAGCTGAATCCTCCAAACTCATCTTGGATTTTGTTGCGGAGTTCGACTGAATCAACATGAGAAATTCTGGCAGGTCTGGGCTCATTGCTGCCGTTTGCAAAGTCTGCTGTCTTGCGCGGGATCTGAGGCATTGATTTCTGTTCCGCGAGCGGGTGTGCCTCTTCCTGACCTTCCTTCTGAAAACATTGTTTTCGGACGGAAAGGAGGGTAGAGGGCGCAACCCTCACGAGAGGACTAGCAAATTGAAAATGTCTTACGACCCAAACAATCTTGATGGCGCCGCACGCTACTTGGGTATGTCCGAGCGGCTCGCTGGCACGTCAAGCCATCGCAAGTGGATTGAACAGGCAACGGCGAGGGTTTTTTTCGACAACAAAAATCGGCCACCTGAGTTTGTAGTATTGGACAGTGGCATTGGGTTCTTCTGGGAAGCGGTTGCAGCGACGTCGGCGCCCGTTTTTATGACCGTCGTTTCAGACGATGATCTTCCTGAGCTTATCGCCGTCAGCTATTGGGTATCAGCTGACGCGATCGAATAGCATACGACCCCTCCCCTTCTTCCTGACCCGTCATTCAAAGGTCCCCAGCGTTACCAGCATGGTCATCCGATTTAGCGATATTTGTCTGAAAGGTCGGGTTGGGATGATTGCTAGTGCAAACTAGTGAGGCCGAAGGTATGTCCAATGAAAAGGACGAGTGCCAGCGTCAACACGATATAGCCGACCTCCCGTGTATTGAGCTTGGCAGCGTTGGATCTTTCATTGAGTATTGAAAGGGCGCGCGTTTCAGCTAATCCTTCATCTGCGTACACAGTTTTTGAGATTGGTGATTTTCCACCATCAGCATGGAGGATTGCCGGGACAAATCCTCCGGCAACCTGAACCGATGCTGAGATACCTTGGGGATTAGTGTCTCTCATTGCTTGCCTTTTCATGCAAATTGCAGTGACTTATCATACCAAATCGACGGTTGCAGTCATACCCCCAAGCGACAAAAACCGTCATTAGGGTGTTTCCTGCTTTTTCCCTACCCAGCCCAAATCTTACTCCAACTGGCCGCTATCGTCCGGAGGCATCCCTGTGAAGACTTTTGTCTTCGCAGGGACTGCTCCGCGGCGAGCGGTCCTGTGCCGGACGGTCAAGCTGGCCCGCAGCGAGGCCATAGGCCGAGAGAGGACACATCTTGACGGTCCGTTAAGGTGCGTCTGCACCGCATGTCCGGCAACGGTTTGATTTGGACGCGGCTTCAAAAATTTGGCGTAGCGATTGCCCCAGCGACCGTGACCCGTAGGGCAGATCGGCGCGGTTCTGTCCGAGCATGATTGGAAGGATGGTCTGTGGCTCCGGAGGAGACGCATGGCCGACTATCCAATCAGCGAGGCAGGACCGTGACGTTCTGGGCGCAGCCTAGGGCGCGGTGCCGTAGGCAGGGGCCCAACTGATCATGTTACACAAACAAAAAAGCCCACGTGCACCAACACGTGAGCCTCTTTGGAAGTTTCGATCACTGCGACCGGTATTTCAAGTTTCTTCAAAAATCACGTGAGGTCAAGCTCGAATCCATCCCGAGTGCCACCGTCCTCCATGGCTCTTCTTTTCGCAAATCTGCCTCATGGAACCTGACTATCGGGGCGCTTCGTAGTGAGGTGGGAAATCGGTGAAGAGTGCTTAAGAGGCTCAAAATGCGAAGGCCTTGTTTTCATTCATCCTCAACCCCGCAATCGGACCGTTCGGTCCGATTGCGGCAATGGTAGTGCGCAAAGTTTCGAGACATGTGATGACGACAGATTTGAGGGCCGCCCGAAGGCGACCCTGACAGAGCTGGTCGTTATTCAGCTATGTCCGTAGAGATTGCGACGTGCTTCTGTGACAGCTTCGGCTGATTGCGCGGCGATTTCGTCAAAAGTCAGATCAGCGAGTTCTGGGAGCTGCATCCATTCGGCGCAGTCGGCGCGGAAGGTGATGATCTCTTGCATCGCTGTGATCTTCGCCTCTGCCATTGCGTCGCTGACGATGCCGCAGCAATCGTAGACGTATTGTTCGTAGACTTGCGAGAGACGCATCGTCTTGAGGCTGTGCTGTGCGAGGCGCTTCGCCTTGCGGAGCCGCGCCCTCGTCTTGACGTTGTCCCAGTAGCTTTGCTGTGACGGGTCGAGAGGAGCTTGTTGCGGTTCGAAGGGGATTTCGGCGTCGATGTTGTTGATCATGATGTGTCTCCAGATTGTGTTGGCGCCCACGTGATTGTGGTGGCATGGCCGAATTTCTGGTTCACCGAATCTGCCTGGGTCAGGGACGGCGTAGCCGCCAGCTTGCTGAGCGTGCGGGGATTGCAAAAATGCGGAGGGTCCGCACCGCAGGTGTGGAAACCGTCTTTTTGTGATGCCCGTGCGATCCTTGACGCGGGCTGATTTGGGGGCCATCCGGAGGATATGCTTCCACAGTCATGTGTGTGTGTGTGATTTGGGTAGGTTTGGCCGCGACGAGCAGGCAAGCGGATGGACCGGACACGCAGGCGGATGGAGTGTCGGGATCGTTTTGCAGAGCAAAACAGACCAGAGCGGAAACCGCAGGCGTGGCCGAGGCGATCCGTGCTCGCGAGACGGGCAAACCGGGATGCAAGTGCCATCGCCGCTCTAAGGGCTTTAGCCCGCATGTGCGACAGGCCATGGGCCTGTTCTCGCAAACGACACGCGCAGCCGAGTTTGTGAGGCCGTCAGGCTTGTGGGTTGGCCTGCCGAACGCGTGTTGTCGCGGAGCGTTCCCTGGAACAGGGAAAGGGCCGCCTTGCGGCGGCCCAATCCTCTGGGAGGATTTAGTCTTCGGACTGGTCGTTGTTCTTTGGGAACATGACCAGTTCGTCGACGGCGACGGGGAAGTCGAGCTTGAGGGTGAAGAACTCCTCGCCGCTTTCGTTGCGGGTGTTGCGGAACATTGCACCGACGCGGCGGAAGGTAACTTTCTCTTGGCCATCTTTGGTGAACTTGACGGGAACGGTTGCTGTGTAAGTTGTCATTTGCTTGTCTCCTTGTTTCGATGGGGATCTTCCAGCACGAGGCTTGAGGGCAGTCCGCAAGGAGAAATGCGGAGGGTCCGCGCCCGCAGGGGGTGGAAGCCGTATTTATTCTTGCCGAGGCGCAGCTGAGGGAACGGACTGCCCGTCCTCGTGCGATGCCCATCTCTGAAGAAACAAGGCGGCAGGCCAATGACTTGGATTGCACAGGGCAGCAATCGTTTTGTCCAGATTCACAAATGGCCGATTGTGATTTCCGATTTGGAGCGTCGGTGTGCTGTTCTGTTGCGGCTTGATTGGCGTGGTGTTCTTCGACTTTGGGCGGTTCGCGTTTCAGCTGATGGGATGGGGATGTTTCCGGCTACGTCTGGTATCTGACTGCCATCCACTTGGGATTGTGCTGCTGCGGGGCGGCCCGTTTGTGCGGAGCGGTGTGCCCTGCCCTCGTGGTTTGGGTTGCTGTTACGGGGCAGGATGCGCTGCGCTTTGATGCTGCTCTACCGCAAGTCAGCTTTGAGCCCACTTTGACCGATGCTGCGCGATGCACCAGTGGCAGCAAAACGCAAAGTTGCGGACATTTGGTTCGGCAACGGAAACGCTGAACCGCTCTCTGGTCTTCCCAAGCAAGCCGCACTCCTGTTTTCACGAAGCAGACATTTCATTTGTAAGGCGCCAAAGACATTGACTACGCGAAAGGCTATTTTCATCTTTTGGAAGCAAGCCACTGGCGAAAGTCCTGGTTTGTTTGGGCCAAAAGCTCTTGATTGATCAGTTTCCGAGTCAGAGCATTCGCCACCGTTCGAACCCGCTTGTTCATGGGAACTTCCGAAACCAGCACATCCTGATCGAGCTCTTCGAGTTTTTCGTAAAGCGTAATCAGACGATTTTGCACGGTTCGCAGCGACAAGTTTTTCCGCTCGGCAATCACCTTGTCCGGCAGGCCAATCGCGACATCAAGAAGGATGCCATATTCGACTTCGGTCAGTGTTTGCGACGACCGGGCCGCTGAATTCTGCATAGAATAGACCTCTCGGTCGATCATGACTTGGCCTTCGACAAGCACGGCTTGAAGAGCAAGAGAAAGACGATCGGAAGAGGCTGTCTTCAAGACATAGCCGTATGATGCGTTCTGCGGAACGATCCGTGCGATACCACGCTGATAGGCCTCATCGGAATAGTTCGACCAGAAGAGGATCCTAGTGCCAGGTCGTTCGCGCCAGATTACCCGTGCGGCCTCAATGCCGTTGCGGTCCCGCATGCGGAGGTCCATCACAATCGCATTGATTTGTTTCGTCCTTGCCAAGTCTTCAGCCTCAGAACCATTTCTTGCGACTGTCAGCTCAACGTCATCACCCAACGTGCGCCCGACCTGCTCTTTGAGATACGTCAGGTGCATCTCGTCGTCTTCGACCAACAGGACTTTCATGATAGCTTCTCCATGTTCGGCGTGGGCAGCCTGACGGTGACGCATGTGCCGTTGTTCGTCTTGAGCTCGTAGGTAGCTCCGATAAGATCAGCGCGCGTTTTCATGTGCTCAAGACCGCCCTTTTTGTTGCTTTTGGCGGGTTTGAAGTTCCCGTCATCACAAACAGTGATTGTGATGTGCTTGTCATCTTCCTCCAACTGAAAGTGGATGGACAGGTTTGCGCCAGCAGAATGGCGTACGGCGTTGTTGATGGCTTCCTGACAGATCCGAAAGATCGCGGTCTTCTTGGATTCTGCTAACCTGTCCAGCGCCCCACCCGTCTCGTCCAAAAAGGAGAACTCGAGCTCTGGATCGGCGCCTGCAACCGACTCGAAGTGCGAACGGACCCCCTCTTCGAAACCGAACAGTTCGAGGATTGATGGAATAGAGGCGTCGATAATCCCGCGCAGCCGTTGTATGATGAGCTGAAGCTGAGACTGAATGTTTTCGACGGAGACCTGTGAAAGGTTGCCAGACAATTGTCGGGACAGCCCGGTTAACTCACCAAGCGTCTGGTCGTGCAGATCCATCCCGATACGTTGGCGTTCCTCTTCCAAGGCTTGGGTCAACAAAAGAGCGCCTTGTCTCAATCCTTCTTGTCGTGTTTCGGCGCGCGCCTTGGCAACGGCAGCCTTCTTGGCCAATTCTGTGGACTGAAGCGCGAAGAAATAAGGAGCCAGGATATCTGCAAGAATCTGAACCTGAGCGAGGTTAGCCTCGGTGTAATAATTTTCTTTTCGTGACGAGCAGTTAAGTGCGCCAATTGTTCGGCCCAAGACCTTCATGGCGACGTTTACGCGACTTTTTAGGCCATGCTTCGTGATCGGTTCGCTATATGCGCCCGGAAATATATATCTTGGGTCGGTCTGCGCGTTTCCGGTCAACATCGCATCGGTATTTCCAAGAAGGATATCGCGGATTGGAGAAACCGTGATCAGTGCGCGTGTCGTGCTCCACGTCGTTCGAAGTCCGACTTCATAAGATGTATTTGCGTGCCCTTCATCATCGATGAGGCAAACGTCGAGGTGATCAACGTCGATAATCTGGTCGATCTCGCCCTTTACGGCCCGAAGCGCAGAGCGAATGTCCAATTCTCCTGCCAAATGGTTCGAGATACGCAAATAGTATTGAAGTTCCGACACACTTTTCCCTTTCACCAAGTCTGATAGCGCGCAAAGCGCAATGCGTCTTGCGTGACTGGTCTATTGATTTGCGGGTTCCCGCAAATGGTATGCTACTGATACTCTGCCCGAATGAAATTAAGTTGTTCAAAACTGGTCCCTGACGAGAGGAGTCGTCACCTACACAACAACGCGGTGAATGCCGCATATGGGAGGACATCGATGTCTACTATTTCCAAGCTGCTTTGCGCAGCTGCTTCTACTGCAATGCTCGCGGCGTCACCGTCACTGGCGGATACGTCCGACGCACGCATCGCTCTTTCGAACAACTACGCTGGCAACAGCTGGCGCCAAGCCATGCTTGAAACTTGGGACGACGTTACCGGGGCCGCTGTTGAAGCTGGCACGGTCGCGGCTGCAGACGCGTTTACGACGTCTGAGAACCAAGCGACCGAGCAAGCGGCTCAGATTCAGAACATGATCCTGCAAGGTTACGATGCGATTGTCGTAAACGCGGCGTCACCAACCGCGCTGAACGGCGCGGTCAAGGAAGCCTGTGACGCGGGTATCATCGTCGTTTCCTTTGACGGGATCGTGACAGAGCCTTGCGCATGGCGCATCGCCGTCGACTTCAAACAAATGGGCCGCGATCAGGTAGAGTACCTTGCCACACGCTACCCAGACGGCGGAAACCTCCTCGAAATTCGTGGTCTTGCTGGTGTGTTCGTTGATGACGAAATCAGCGCTGGTATCCATGAAGCTGTTGAAGGCTCCAACTTCACCATTGTCGGCTCTGTCCACGGTGACTGGGCGCAGGATGTTGCGCAAAAGGCCGTGGCTGGTATTCTACCCAGCCTGCCCGAGCTGACTGCGGTTGTGACCCAAGGCGGTGACGGTTTTGGTGCGGCGCAAGCGATTGCTGCAACAGATCGCGACATGCCCACGATCGTAATGGGCAACCGTCAGGACGAATTGGCATGGTGGGCTGAACAAAAAGCAGCCAACGGCTATGAAACGACTTCGCTGTCGGTGGCGCCTGGGATGAGCACCCTCGCCTTCTGGGTTGCACAGCAGATCCTCGATGGAGCAGAGGTCCCAAAAGAACTGAGTGTGCCGTTCCTGACCATTCAGCAGGACGGGCTGGACGAGGCGTTGGCAAACACGCCCGAAGGTTCGGTGGCAAACGTGTCTTACTCGCTTGACGATGCCATGGCGGCGATCGAAGCGGCTCGTTAAGTAGAGCGTTCATGAAAACAGATACAAATATCTCCGGCGCCCATGGGGCGCCGGTCGTTGCCCTTGAAAAGGCATCGATGTCCTTCGGGCCCGTGCATGCGCTGGTTTCGGCCGACCTAGTCGTGCGGAGAGGCGAATGCATCGGCCTTGTCGGACACAACGGCGCGGGCAAATCCACATTGGTCAATGTGGTCAATGGACGACTGACACCGACGGGTGGTGCCGTAAGCTATAGTGAGCTCGCTGCAAAAGCATCGGCGCGAAACAATGCACATGCGCACGCCTCAGGCGTCAGAAGTGTTTTTCAGGAGCTGTCTCTCTGTCCGAACCTGACCGTCTTGGAAAATCTGCGCATCCCCTACCGGTCGATGCCCCGCAATGGATGGCGCAAGACGGCCAAGAAAATGGTTATGGCCGCGCTTGATCAGGTGTTTCCCAACCATGGTATCTCGGCTAACGCAGTTGTGGGTGATCTAACGATTGCAGAGCGTCAGATGGTCGAAATTGCCATCGCGTTTTCCGCACGAGATGCGCGGGCGAACCTTGTTATTCTCGATGAACCGACCTCTTCGCTTGACGCGGCCATTGCACAGCAACTTCTGGAGCATATCCGGACATTCTGTACGAATGGCGGAGCCGTGGTTTTCATTTCGCACATGCTTGGTGAAATCTTCGATGTCGCAACACGCATTGTTGTCATGAAAGATGGTCAGATCACGGAAGATCGGCCAACGGATGGATTTACTCGCGAAGGGTTGGTTGATGCGATGGGGCATGTGGCCAGCCACGAAGAAGCTGGACCCAACGCGCATGCCAAGCGTAACCTCGGCGATGTTGTTGTTCAGCTGCCAAACGGATTGAATGCTCGGAAGGGCGAAATCGTTGGATTGGCCGGGCTGGCTGGTCATGGCCAGGCTGAAGCCCTCGCTAACTACTATCTCTCAGAAACCTCCGCGTGGAGATCAACAAAGACTCCAAAGGCGGCGTTTGTTGCAGGGGATCGGGCACGAGACGGCGTCATGCCGCTTTGGTCAATCTTGCGCAACATGAGCCTGCTCACGCTACCGGAATTCAGCAAACGTGGTCTTGTGGACCGGGGGAGCGAACAAAAACTGGCCGATGACTGGAAGGCCAAAATCAAGATCAAAGCAAACTCACTCACGGACCCGCTTTTGTCTCTCTCCGGTGGTAACCAGCAAAAGGTACTCTTCGCAAAGGCTTTGGCCTCTTCTGCGCCGGTTGTCGTGATGGACGACCCGATGCGGGGTGTCGATGTCGGCACAAAGAAAGAAGTCTACAAGATGATCCGATCCGAGGCTCAAAACGGTCGGACATTCCTTTGGTACTCAACGGAAACCGATGAGGTCCTCGAATGCGACCGGGTCTTTGTGTTCCGGGACGGCGAGATTTCAGCTGAGCTCGTCGGGGAAGACATCACAGAAGAGAACATGCTCAGAGCCTCATTTGAAATGCAGGAGGCGGCAGAATGACACGCGAACATCTTCGGATCCTCTTGCCGGTCCTATCTCTGGCTATCCTTTTGGCTGCCGTGTTTTATCTTCAGCCCCGAGCAATGAGCTACTTCGGCCTGAACCTGCTCTTCAATCTGGCAATCCCCGTCGCGTTGGCGACAATCGCCCAGATGATGATCATCATGGTCAATGATATTGACCTGTCGATCGGAACATTTGTCAGCTTCTGCGCCTGTGTGACCGCCACTTTGGTGCAGGACACACCCGTCCTGGGGTATGCCGTCCTGCTGGCTGCCGTTCTAGTTTATGCTGGGATTGGTGCGGTCATCCACTTACGGGGACTTCCCGCGATTGTGGTCACGCTCGGGACATCCTTTGTGTGGGGTGGCTTGGCCATACTTGTCCTTCCATCCCCCGGTGGTGCATCGCCAGAATGGTTGCAGAGTTTGATGAAGTCTAAGCCCCCGCTCGTTCCGATGGCGATCATTGCCGCGACCTTGATCGGTGTTCTGACCCATCTTCTTATAAAGCGGTCTTCGATTGGCGTCGTGCTTCAAGGCGTCGGTGGAAATGAGCGCGCACTGGAACGGGCTGGCTGGTCGATCGTTCAGCTAAAGGCGCTAGCCTATGGCCTCGCGGGGCTGTTTGGCGTCCTTGCAGGCATGGCGCTTGTTGGGCTGACAACCTCCGCGGATGCGAACATCGCTCTACGTTATACTTTGCTTTCGATTGCTGGTGTAATTCTCGGAGGCGGCGAGTTCACCGGCGGGCGCGTGTCTCCTATTGGCGCTGTTCTCGGTGCGCTCACCTTAACGCTCGCAGCGAGCTTCCTGTCTTTCCTGAGGCTCTCCCCTGACTGGCAAATTGGTGCACAAGGCGCAATTCTCATCCTTGTTCTGGCCATCCGGCTGCTCGTGACACGGCGGGAGGCGAACTGATGTCTCAAACAACAACCAACACCTCAAGCCACGCGATGAGCCTTCGCGACCTCGTTCAAAAGCCATGGATATGGGCCTACTTGGCCGCAGCCGCCGCCTTTGGGGCGACGATGATCATCTCGGGCGGGCAAGGCGCAGGTTCTCTCTTCTATGCCGCCCTCACCTTCGCCGCCTTCTCCGCGATCGTCGGTGTGGGACAGATGTTTGTCATCACCCTCGGACCCGGCAATGTCGATCTGTCGATCCCCGCGTCGATGACCTTGGCTGCGACGCTCGCTTTGAAGTTCATGGACAGCAATCCCTCTCTGATTGTGCCCGGTTTGCTCGTGGCCATCGGAGTAGGGATTGGCTGCGGGCTCTTCAACTTTGCCCTTATCCTGTTGCTCCGTATCCCTCCGATTATCGCAACCCTGTCGTCATCGTTCCTCTTCCAATCTTTGGCGATTTGGTCGAACCGGGGGATCCGAGTCAAACCACCCGAGCCCTTGGCGGACTTCACAACTGGCGGCGTGTTTTTCCTCCCTAACGTGGCATTGGTTGCAATCTTCATAGCCATTGTGGCTTGGGTGGTTCTTGAACGCGCTATTGTGGGTAGATGGGTCCTATCGATCGGTCAAAATCTAAGAGCGGCGCAGCTTAGTGGCGTGCCTGTGAACCTTGTACGATTTGGGGTTTACGTAACGTCAGCCGTTTTGGCGGGCATCACAGGGTTCCTTTTGGCCAATTTCTCGGGCGGCGCCAATTTGAACATGGGGACCGAGTACATGTTGATGTCCATCGCTGTCGTGGTCATTGGCGGCAGTTCTATCGCTGGCGGCAATTCCAACGTGCCTGGCATTTGGGGAGCCGCGCTGTTCATGTTCCTCATCGTCTCCATGCTGAACAGCTACGGGCTGGGTGCGGGTGTTCGATTGATCCTGACGGGTCTCATCATCGTCACTGTCGTCGCATTCGCGAGCAAGAAGGGCTACGCCGCATGATGGCAGAATATGAAATCCTCGATGACCGGTTCAAAGAACTGGTGCTGCCCAATGTTCAGCTGCAGCAGATCGCAACAGGTCATCTGTGGACAGAGGGACCAGTTTGGGTTCCGGCGCAGAACTGTCTCTACTTTTCGGATATTCCGGCCCAGAAACTGTTCCGCTGGTCACCGGACAACGTCGTCAGTCTGTTTCGCAAAAATACAGATTTTGCGAACGGCAATACGCTGGACACGCATGGGCGGCTGGTCACGTGCAGCCACGGCCGTAGACGTCTTGAGCGGGTTGAAGTGGATGGGTCAATCGGATCTCTTGCTTCAGAATATGAGGGAAAGCCTCTCAATTCGCCGAATGATGTTGTTGTCAAAAGCGATGGCAGTATCTGGTTCACAGATCCCACCTACGGGATCATGGGCAACTATGAAGGCAACCGCGGTGTTCAAGAACAAGAGGCAAGAAACGTTTTTTGTCTGAGCGCTGATGGGGAGGCACTCACCTCTGTATCTGCGGAGCTATCCCAGCCTAATGGTTTGGCTTTTTCGCCCGACGAAACCCGGCTCTATGTCGCAGACTCTGGCGGCAGTCACGACCCAGCGGTCGAGGCCACCATCTTTGCCTTCGACGTTAGCCCGGACAACCGTTTGTCGAACAAACGTAGCTTTGCGGTCGTCTCGCCCGGGTTCCCGGATGGGTTACGTGTTGATCACCTTGGAAACCTTTGGACGTCATCGGCCGACTCTGTGCAATGCTATGCGCCCGATGGAACCCATCTTGGAAAGATCTTTGTTCCAGAAGTTGTCTCTAACCTGGAATTCGGTGGGCCACGAAACACCCGCATGTTCATAACCGCATCAACCAGCGTCTACGCAATTCACGTCAACGTCGAGAAAGCCCAGGCGTAAAAGAAACCAAAATGAGGAGCCAGGTTCTGGCGCAACGCAGACTTCTGCGACCTGGAAAGTATTGCCTAAAGCTTCCCTGCAGTTTGAAACATGGAGATAGAGAATGGAGCCAAATTCGTGGATCGGTGTCGATTGGGGTACATCCAACCTTCGGGTTTTTCTCGTTGGTTCAGATGGTTCAGTGATTGATGAACGAAGCTCAGAGCGGGGGATGTCGAGCCTGAAGCCCCACGAGTTCGAGACAGCCCTGCTGGAACTTATCGACGGTTGGCTGGAGCCCCAAAAAGTGACGCTCGTATTGGCTTGCGGCATGGTGGGCGCGAAACAGGGCTGGATGGAAGCGCTTTACCGGTCCGTCCCCTGTGCGCCCATTGCGGCAAATCGGACAACACCGGTTCCGACGAAAGACCCAAGGATTGACGTCCGGATTCTTCCCGGCCTCAGCCAACATGAACCCGCCGATGTCATGCGTGGCGAGGAAACTCAGATCGCAGGCTTCATGGGGATTGAACCGGATTTCGAAGGTGCAGTGTGCCTCCCTGGGACCCATTCAAAATGGGCGAATGTTGATGGGGGGCGTGTTGAGACATTCTCAACTTTCATGACCGGCGAGATGTTTGAACTGCTCTCGAAAACCTCCGTGCTGAAACACAGTATGACAGACACGGGCTGGGACCAAGGGGCCTTTGTGCAGGCAGCCCGTGATGCCATCTCTGATCCAGCCAATGTCACAGCAAACCTCTTCTCTGTTCGGGCTGGTGGGTTGGTCCTTGACGGCTCAGCCCCGCAAGCAAAGGCACAACTGTCAGGCATGCTGATTGGTCAGGAAATCGGATTGGCCAAGAAATGGTGGAGCGGTCGAAAAGTTGCGATCATTGGCTCAGCGTCAACTGCCCCCCTCTATGTCGATGCGCTGTCTGCCGTGGGTGTCGACGTAACTCGCGTGGACACGCAATCGGTCACGCTGCACGGGCTCAGCATGGTCGCCAACGAACTGGCGGAGGCCATCTGACATGGAGATAATCGCGATACTTCGGGGCATTCACCCAGAAGAAGTCTGCTCCCATGCTGACGCGCTGGTGGAGCAAGGCATTAAGACAATTGAGGTGCCGCTGAACTCACCCAAGGCATTCGACAGTATTGAACTGCTTTCAAATCGGTACCCCGGCGAGGTCCAGATTGGTGCAGGCACGGTCACGACCGAGGCCGATGTCCAAAGGGTCTTAGATGCCGGAGGCACGATCATTGTCTCCCCAAACGCCAACCCTACCGTGATCAAGAGTTCTAAGAAATTGGGCCTGAGGGCCCTTCCAGGCGTGATGACACCAACAGACTGCTTCGCCGCCTTGGAGGCGGGCGCTGATGGGCTGAAGCTCTTCCCGGCCGAATTGCTTGGCCCCGGAGGGCTCAAGGCACTATCCGCCGTCCTTCCGGTCGGTACGCCTCTCTTCGCGGTCGGGGGCGTTTCGCCGACAACCCTGCACGAATGGACAGACGCGGGTGTTGCGGGCGTTGGCCTCGGCTCGGCACTCTACCGAGCTGGTCAAAGTGTCCAAACGACCATCGAAAACGCAAAAGCCTTTGCTGCACAGATCCGCTAACCCGTCGAGCATACCCATGAAAATAACCAAACTCACGACCTATCTCGTCCCGCCACGCTGGTGTTTTCTGAAAATCGAAACCGACGCAGGGATTTCTGGCTGGGGTGAGCCCGTCCTCGAAGGCAAAGCGCTGTCGGTTGAGGCGATGGTGCATGAACTGAGCGACTATCTGATCGGGAAAGACCCCCTATTGATCGAAGATCATTGGCAGGTGATGTACCGCGCGGGCTTCTACCGAGGCGGCGGCGTGCACATGTCAGCCATTGCAGGCATCGATCAGGCCCTCTGGGACATCAAAGGCAAAGCCGCAGGCTTGCCGGTCCATGCTCTGTTGGGTGGCAAATGCCGGGACAGCATCAAGGTCTATTCCTGGATCGGCGGTGACCGGCCTGCGGACGTTGCTCAGAATGCAAAGGACGTCATGGCGCGCGGCTTTGAGGCGATCAAACTCAATGGCTGCGAAGAAATGCAGATTGTCGATACCAATGCGAAAGTGGATGCCGCCGTTGCGACCATCGCCACGATCCGGGACGCTGTTGGCTATGATCTGGGCATTGGCGTCGATTTCCACGGCCGCGTTCAAAAGCCGATGGCCAAGGTCCTTGCAAAGGAGCTCGAGCCGTTCCGTCTGATGTTCATCGAAGAGCCGGTCTTGTCTGAAAATAAGGAAGCTCTCCGCGATATCGCAAATCACATCGCTACACCAATTGCCCTCGGCGAACGGCTCTACTCCCGCTGGGATTTCAAAAGTATTTTGCAAGACGGCTATGTGGACATCATCCAACCTGATCTCTCACATGCGGCGGGGATTACCGAGTGCCGCAAGATCGCGTCGATGGCCGAGGCCTACGACGTGGCACTTGCACCGCACTGTCCACTGGGACCCATCGCGCTCGCTGCCTGCCTTCAAGTCGACGCAGTATCCCACAACGCCTTCATTCAAGAGCAATCGCTTGGCATCCATTACAACAAATCAAACGACATTCTGGACTACTTGGTGAACAAGGATGTCTTCAAATACGAGGACGGAGCAGTTGCTATCCCGGACGGCCCGGGACTTGGGGTTGAGATTGACGAAGACTACGTCATGTCGCGTTCGGATGAAGGCCACCGCTGGCGCAACCCCGTCTGGCGGCATAGGGACGGCTCAGTGGCCGAGTGGTAGCCCAAACCCGCCATTCAGTTCCAAGAACAGATCGGCTGCTTTGTCCGCATTGCGGACAGCTTTTTGAAATCTAGCAACAAAAATGGGCCGCCCGAAGGCGACCCAGTTGGGAGAAATCTTATCCCTGTGGCGCTGACTTTGCTGGATCCGCGACCCGCATGACCTTGATGCCCTTGTCCTCAGCTTTCTGACCAAGGTTCAGAGCTACACCATTGCCTCCAAAGAGGACAACGCCGGCCGCGGCGAACTTGTCGTCGAGCATCTCATCGTTGCACTTGAAGGGCGCAGCTCGCCCATGCGCTGACCAGCGGGGATCGAAGCGGGCTTGGCTGATGCCGCGGGCACGAGCCCAACGTGCGGCAATCATCTCGGCACCGTGCTTTGCACCTTTGTGGCAGAGGAAGATGTCCTGATTGCGGTTTTGTTTGATGCGCTCCCGGCATTTATCGAGTGTCGAGAAGATCAGATCGATGTCGGTCCAGTCGGTTCCGCCTGATACGATCAGGGGTACGCCTTCGACTTTGGACTTGGCGGCTGTTTCGCGATCGTGCTGCTCTAGGAGCTGCTGCGCTTCGAAAACTGCGCCGGTTTCTTTTGCGCGGACGCTTGCGCGGGATCCTGATGCTGGGATGAAAGCGTTGCCGGTTTCTACCTCGTAGCATTCAGCTGCTTGCTCGCTCATTGTCTCGATGGCGCCGACTGTCTCGCGGATCTGCAGGAAGCGCGCCTGCGCATCTTCCAGAGCCGTTTCTGCGATCTCGGATCCATCATGGCTCTTTGCGAGGGCTTTGATCTTGTCGCCCGTGCGATCAAGTTCTTTGCTCAGTGCGACTTTGCGCCGTTGCAGGATAGTTGCCAGACCATGGGCGAGTGGTTCGATTTCTGCTTCGAGACCTGTGCCGCGCAGCTGGCCGAGCATCGCCTCGAATGTTTCGCGGACGATGGCGTCTTTGAGGATGTCATCGTGCGGGATGGGGAGAACTGCGTCTTTCTCTGTGAGGCCGAAGAGTTCGATTGTTTCGTATGTGTTGGCTGTATCGTATGGCATTGTTGTTCTCCAGTTGTTCGTTTTCTTGTCCACCCACGTGATTGTGGTGGCATGGCCGAATTTCTGGTTCACCGAATCTGCCTGGGTCAGGGACGGCGTAGCCGCCAGCTTGCTGGGCGTGCGGGGATTGCAAAAATGCGGAGGGTCCGCGCCGCAGGTGTGGAAACCGTCTTTTTGTGATGCCCGTGCGATCCTTGACGCGGGCTGATTTGGGGGCCATCCGGAGGATATGCTTCCACAGTCATGTGTGTGTGTGATTTGGGTAGGTTTGGCCGCGACGAGCAGGCAAGCGGATGGACCGGACACGCAGGCGGATGGAGTGTCGGGATCGTTTTGCAGAGCAAAACAGACCAGAGCGGAAACCGCAGGCGTGGCCGAGGCGATCCGTGCTCGCGAGACGGGCAAACCGGGATGCAAGCGCCATCGCCGCTCTAAGGGCTTTAGCCCGCATGTGCGACAGGCCATGGGCCTGTTCTCGCAAACGACACGCGCAGCCGAGTTTGTGAGGCCGTCAGGCTGTTATCGACTGGAGAGCGCCCCGATGTTCACTTTCCGTTCTTGCTTATTTCGCTGGGAATCTCATAGAACGTGGGTATGGCCCTCGTCCCAAAGACAATCGGATTCCGTTTTGACATGCGCCTGGAGACGCTGGGTCCGGCTGATGTCTTGGAGGTGGTCTGCCCGCAATGCCAGCATCGGTATATGATGGCGCCGTATCAATTGTTGGAGCGTTTTCGACCATATACGCACTTGGACACGATCACAGAACGGTTTCACTGTCGGAAATGTGAGTGGCGCGGTCGTCCCAAGCACGGTGCGCGTTGGACGATCTATTCCGCGCAGACTGTCTTGCATGATGTGTCGGCACAATCGTAGGTGAGGGCAACATCTGCACTGAGCCCAAAGTTACCGGTGCTAAGAAATGCGGGAATGGCCGCCTGCTTCGGACTCTTGGACAAACAAAGAAACTCAGAAACTTGACAAAATTAGTTTCTCGCAGAACACTGATGGCCTGTAAAATGGAGGTATTTTGTATGAGAATTATCTTTGGTGCGATATTTGCTGCCGTTTTTGGCGTTGGCGCTAACGCCGCGACACTCGATTTTTCTGCGGCGGGAACGTTAGCAGGCGGTTCAATTTCAGGAGTGCCGGGTGCCGGGTCACCAACCAACTGGTCGTTCTCATTTTCAATAGACGACAGCGCAGTTGCACTATTGGATGATGGAACATTCGCAACCTTCGAACTTACCCCGACCTCTAACCCGGGTATTAACTTTTCCCTAGATGGGAACTCGGTTGCTCTGTCGGAAACCTCAAACTTGGATAGTAGGTTAATTGTAAGCTCCGATCGGATAATCATTGTGGCCAATTTTGATATAAACGATCCTATTTTTTCGGGCAGTGTCGCCACTTCAGGTTTTTTCGCGGCTGCCTTCGACGGGGTAGACCTAGCTACTGATTATTCTGATTTGAGCACACTTGATCTGCCGCTGATGCTAAGCGCGACGAATGAGAATTTTGATGGTTTGTCATTTCGAGATGCCAATAACGCCATCGTTTCCTCTGACCTATCCACTGGGTCGTTATCGGTTCCGGGTGTAGCTGCCGTTCCTTTGCCCGCGGGCGGGCTACTTCTGCTGTCTGGCCTCATAGGGGCCTTCGGCCTCAAATTCCGGAAGAAACGCTCTATCTAGTTGTAGGCCATTTTAACCGACCACATCTGAATTTCTCAAATCAATGCTAGAAACAGTGTTCAAGACGGTAGCGTTCTAAAACGAAACCCATCTTCGTTGTCAGGTTCGGAATTTCCCTTAGCTGTCGTTGAAATACCTGCAGCGAATGTCCGGAAAGTCCGCCTAGCGTGTTTAGCCGCGTCTCTCAAAAGTCACCCTTGGACTTCATGCTGTAGGCGTCGGATTCTCGTCCAAAGGCGACGATAACGTGGTCGTGCAGAGTGAGTCCGAGCACGTTGCAAGCGTCCTGAATCTTCTTCGTTTCGATGATGTCGGAGTTGCTGGGTGTTGGGTCACCTGAAGGGTGATCATGACATAGGATCAGTGCAGAAGCATCGAGCTCCAACGCGCGGCGCATAACTTCCCGAACATACACGGAAGTTTGGTCGATTGTTCCACGGCTCATGGTTTCGTCACAGATCAATCTGTTTTTGGTGTCCAGAAACAGGACCCGAAACACCTCAACCCGCTCGTCCACATTCATCAGAGCGAGATAGTCGGTGAGCATCTGCCAAGATGTGATGACAGGTCGCGCGACGAGGTGTTGTTTCAATAGCTGCCGTGCTGCATCGAGCGTGGCCAAGTCGGCTTCAGAAAATCGCCCTAATCTTGGGGCAGTTTGGTCACGTGTTTTAAGTGCTGTCATTGGGTCGCCTTTAGTCGTTTGAGGGTTTCGCGGAGCGTGATGCCGTCGGTTCGGAGGGTGTGTCCGATCTGGCGCTCAAGATTCATGTATTGGCGCAAAAGCGCGGGCCGAAGGCGCGCAGCGCATTGCAGGTCGGCAAGGGAGGACATGATGCAGAAGCTGCAAGACAGCCGGCTCATCCCGGCGCCATAGGCCCAATGTGGCTGCTGGCCTGCGTCCGCGATGGTCTGGAAGACTTCGTCGGTGCGCATCTGATGGATGGGCAGCCAATCGATCCATGTCCGCCCCGCGACGCTGTTGCGCGCATTGAGCTTGGCGATTGATCTTGTTGATCGCGCGGCGCTCTCCTCTGCCCTCATTCCCATGGCATTTATGATCCGACCGCCATGCTGTGGGTTTTGCTTCAGGTGCCGCCGAAGTTCGCGTTCGATCGGGCCCCGTTTTTGGTCAGATGTGCATTGCCGATACTTGGGCGATGGAAACATGCCGCGTGCGCGCACCATGTCAAAGAAGCTGCGCCGGGGCTTCGCGATGATGAGCGGAAGGCCATAACCGGATCGTTGTATATGCGCGATCGTACCGGGCCATTCGATATTTCCAAGAGATGCGTGGATGAGAAGCAATTGCGATCTCGGAATGCCGGCGTTTATCAGCTTGATGGTCATCGCCTGACTATCTTTGCCGCCCGAGGTATTGATGGCGACCAGTGCGCCTTGCGCAATCTGGTCAGCGATGATTGCCGGGATGAACAAGCGATCCACGTCAGTATTCCGCGCGACTGGCATCTACGCCAAAGGCCTCGTTGGCCTCGCGGTAGATATCGTTGAGCGAAATCGCGATGCTTCGCCCCGAGGAATGAACAGCTGTTGCATGGCCGATTAGGTAGCGGAGCTTTTCATTGCCTATCTCAATGAGAATGGCGACCTGATCTTCGACCAGGTGTGGGGCAAGATCGGTGGAGAAATGAACCTCTTGGTCGTTCGTATCGAAGCTGGGGATACCATCGTCAGCAAATAGTGCGAATGGGGTAACTTCGCGTGATGGATCATGACGAAGCGCTTCAATACCGGGTAAGGATGCCACCCATGCAAGAAAAGCTTTATCGTCTTTGACCCAGAAGTAGTTGGAACGGAATTGCGCTGTGTAGTTTGCCATGTTGACGTCCTTTCGGTGGGTTGGAAATGGAAAGAGGGGAACCGTTGTGTGCCGGTTCCCCTCGCAACCTGCCTCGCAGGTCGGGCGCGTGAGGCGACAGGAGAGGATACGCCCCCGCGCTCTTATGAGGCTCATCCGTGGGAGGGTGAGACGAGCCTTCACGTCTGAAAGGCGCCCCGGAGATCCGGGACGCCTTGTTGCTGCGGCCGTGAGTGGCGTTAGGCAGCTTGTGGGAGAGTTGTCGCTTGGCCGGCTTGCGAAGCTGCGACCAGATAGTCACAGGCCTTTTGGGCGTCGGCGGCATGTTTGAAGATGGCTGTCTTGTCGGCACGCAACACATTCAGCCAGTTATCGAGGTAGGACGCATTGAGCTCCAATGTGTGGGCCGTGAACCCAAGCATCTGGCCGACCAGTACAGATGTGATTTCTGCGACGATCTCTTCGCGCGCATAGGCTGTATTTCCAAAGCGGGCGTGGCCAAAGTCTCGGTTCAACCGGTGCCGCGCCTTGGTCCAATGGGCATATTCGTGACACCAGACCGAATAGAAATTCTGCGGCGTGTTAAAGAGCGATATCTCCGGCATGTAGATGCGATCGACAGCGGGCATGTAGTAAGCGTCGCGGCCCGTGAAACAGACGTTGCCGCCAATGGCGTCAAAGAAGTCCTGCATGTGCGGGATCGGCTCGCACGGCGTGTATGAGACGCCTTCGTCGGGTTCTGAGGGGTGGTACTTGGCGTCCAGTCCATCGATCTGATCGGCGTTGAAGACGCGATAGGATTTCATGAACCGATAGACATTCGTGTCATTGTCCAGATCATCGTCGCTCCGCTCCGCTGTACCATAGTAGACCACAAGGGATGAGGTCTCGCCTTTGCGCACACAAGCGCCCAGCTCCTTGGCTTGATTGAAGGTCATCCAAAAGGGCGACGCGTATCCTGCCATCATGGTTTTGATGGTCAGGAGGAAATTGTTGACGCCTTGGTATGCTTCGCCACTGTGACGCAGGGGTGTCATCGCGCTGCCACCCCGCCACGGCTTGCGCCAGGGAAGGACACCGCGCTCAATGATCTTGATGAGATCGTTGGTGATGACCTGTGCTGCGTCGAATTTTGATGTTTTGCGCTTGGCCATGATGTTGTTCTCCTGGGCTGTGTTTGTGGGTTCACATGTGCAAAAGGCGCCCCCGTTTGCGGGGACGCCTGTGTTGCGCCGTCATGTGACGAGATGCGGGATCACCTCCTTTCGGTGGGGGGTCGTTATGGCTCAAGCGACCAGGCCGAAGCCTGTGTTGGCGTTCCGGTCCTGATCGCCCGCGTTCACAAAGGGGATGATCGAGAATGTATTGCCGCCGCGCTGATCTTCGTTCTGGACCGCGTTCACGCGCAGTTCGCCATCGGGCGTGTTGATCAGCAAAGACAGATATTCGTTACCGGTGTTGAGGCTTTTTGCCATCCAGGCGGATCCAACGCGGATCGGCACGCCCCGTGGTGAACTCGTCTCGATACGGTATTCTGGGTGGCTTTCCTCGGACTTGTACTCGTTTTCGATCAGCATGAAGTCGAGGTCGAACATCATATTGGCGACGTAGCCCGTGAATGCGTTGTCGGCGTCCATGGCTGTCAGCTCACCAGCGATGGACCCAGATGGCATTGCGCCGGTGGCCACAAACGGAATGATGTCAAAGTCAGCGCTCTTGGCTTTGCGGGCTTCATTGGTCTGCACGGCGTTGACGCGGAATGGACCGAGACCAACGTCGATCTGCATAGAGATGTAACGGTTGCCCGACTGGCTGCGCTCATCCCAAGCGGTGCCGATCCGTACGGTGCGGCCTGCGTTGTTCTTGGCCGTGACATCAAAATCGGGGCTGCGCTCAGACATTTTGTTGCGCGCCTCCAGCTGAATGGAGATGTCAAACTTGGTGCTGTGGATTATGCCAGAGAATGCTGTTGTCGCGGTTTCTGGGCTCAGTGTGATGGTTCCTGCGAACATGGTGTTTTCCTTCGGGTTGTCGGTGCCTGCCATCCGGTCAGGTCACGCGTGATTGCTTTCCGACCCCTCATGGGATCGAAAAACCAAAAGCCTTCTTTTCTCTCTGGATTGCAGCGCTCGACGATGGCGCGACCTGCGTTCGAGGCCCGCGGTCCACCCTCCCCGCCTACCCCGCTTTTTCAGCAAGGTAGAATTGTTGGGCGGTCTTATCTGAGAGAGTAAAATCAAGACCCTTCGCATCGGCGAAGTGCCGCAAGTCGCAAAGTGCAGAACGAAGCTGTTCGGCTTCGCTGTCTGCGTCCAGATAGAGGCCCGCGAGGGCGTCGCGCATTCGGTCAGCCTGGATCTGCGGCACATTACCTGATTCAATGTTGCCGTAGGTTTCGGCTTCTGGCGCTACATGTGTGATGGTGAACCCACAGCATTGGGCTTCGATGGTGCTGTCATGATCGAGAAGGCGGCTGAGATCCCCGTGGATCATGTCGGATTGCGCCGCTAATGATGCCTCCATTGGGCAGTTGTAGATCAGCTGAACAGTTGCCGTGATCTCTTCAGGGTGATCCAGACTTGGGCTCAGGATGCGGCTTGCCTCGCCTTCCTCCGGGATGCGCCCACATGGCAGGATCAGCAGGCTGAAGGTGTCATCGCCATGATCAATGAGATTTTGACCAAAGCAGCGCAATTCATCTGATCCGGCGAACCGTGCGATATATCCGTCGTTTGTTCCGAGCGGTGTGATGCCCTTTAAGCGCTCTGCACTGATCGCCTCCGCCGTCGTGCGAACCTGGTGGGGAATACCGGACATCTCATACGCCTCCTGCAAAGTAGGCGCGCTGCAAGGCCTGTTGATCTTCGGCAATTGCAGCTTGCTCATTGGCTGCGCCCTCGGATTCGGTTTCTGCTTCGGGTATATTCCGCTCACTGGCAGGCCGTTCGACAATGACCGTCTCGATGTCGCAATCATTGCAAACCGCAGATCCGATCTTTGGCGCAAATGTCCACGTTTGCAGTGTGAGATCCCATGCCAACCATGCGTCCAATTGGACGTTTGTGCCCAAGCACATCCAGCAGCACTTCACGACAGGCTCTGACGGTTCTGCGATAAAAAAGTCGCCTTCGTTTCCGTTGAGTTTCGTGCCTGCCTTGTTCGTGAGGCCAATGGTACTGCCATTGCGGGTGTATGTGATGAGATATTGGCCCGCATTGTCGCGGCTGACGACGTATCCGGTGTGGGACCAATGCACGATTTGGCCTGCGTCAATGGCGGCCTTGATTTCTGAGATGTTCATGGGGGTGTCCTTGTTGCGCGCGCAGCCTGTCAGGCCACGCGGAATTGCGTTGCAACCTCCATCGAGGTCACAACGACAAAAAGCTGTCTTTGACTTTGGGAATTGGGATGACCGGCAGGCTTAGGCCCAGAGATCATCCAATGCGAAGGTGATGGCGTCGAATGGTGCAACGCAGACGGGGTCATCGTCCTTGAGTGTGGCAATGGTCGTCCACATACCGTCGCGGTTCTCATAGGCCACGAGTGTTCGTAGCTCTGGGTCGACGAACCAGAGATGTTTCACACCAAAATCGGCGTAGATCTCGCTCTTGTCGATCTGGTCGAGTTTCTTCGTCGAGGGCGAGTGGATTTCGCAAATCCAGTCGGGGGTCGTCTCGATCCAGTTTGTTTCAGGTAGATGGGGGATCCGTTCGCGACGCCAGCCAGAGATATCTGGCACAAGGATATCAGTGCCGAACTGAACCTCAACCTCACCAAGGATCAACCAACCACCGGGCCCACCGCGGCCCTTGTGAAATGGCCCGACTATCTCATGTCCAAGGCTCGATCCCACATGGGCATGTCGTGGCGCTGGCTTGGGATGCGTTTGCAAAGCACCATAGATGATTTCGGCCGTAACATCTTCGGGCGCATCAAGAATGTCCTGATACGTCGCGGTGCCAACGGGGCGGGTCATCTTGTTCATAGCTTGTCCTGACATAGGAGACTTCCTTTCACATAGCATATGGTTGTTCAATTTTCCATTGCGGTGGGGTTGCGATGACCGCTCCCGTTACCAGTCTGACGCCAGCATGATGGTCAACACACGCACGGTCGTGTCGGGATCATCTGGCTGTTCTGCGCCCCACCGATACTGAGATCCGGCTTCAAAAAGATCGATCTTGAAGAACAGACGCTCATCGGCGACGTCAAACGCGCCGAAGTCATGGTAGCCGTCGGGATCGTTGTCCGGCTCAAAACTATCAAACATGCCCACAGTCTGGACAGCAGCTTTGATAAATTCGGTGCCCTTGGCCTGCAGTGCATGTGTCGCCACGGTGCGGCCGCGCAAGGGAAGCGATGCCGGCGTGCCTAGGCATTGCGATTTGCGAAAGTCATCGTTCTGAGCGGCAATCAGAACGGGATCTGGAACATAGGTTGCTTCGGAGTGTGACATTGGAGGTTCCTTTCAATGGTCGATGTCTCAACCCAAAAGGAAGCCTCCTTTCTCTTTGACCTATGGCGCGGCCGTTAAGCCGCTTGCGACATGACGACCCCGCCCTGCCCCACGATCCGTGTCAGGATCGCAGCGCTGTCGACATTGTCGCCAAAAGGAATGAAGAGCCGCAGCTGATACGCGATGATCTCTGTAAAGCAACCAAGTGCTTTAAGGTTTGCAACCATGACGGCATCTGCACCGTTGATTTCCAGACGCGCCTCTCCCGCCACGCGCCTGCGTGTGAGTGTCAAACCTTGCCCAATATCAACTGTCTTGGTCGTGCCTGTGGCAACTGTCAGCATGTCAGCAGGTGTTTGGGGAGTGTGCACCATAAAGCGCGCCCGCAGAGCCGCCGCTCCATCTTCACTGACGGTCCGCCCGATCATGGCCGCGTGGCCTTCGGGTGTAACGCGGTAGATGCGTTCGTTGTTGGCTGGAATGTTTTTCCAGATCGGCAAGAGTAAACCTGTCAGCAAGAACAGCTTTGTGACAGAGGTTTTGGAAAGCGCTTCAGCTTCAACATCCCATAAGCGCGTGAATTGCTCATCCGGGATCCGTTCCCATGCGGATTTTTCGAACGTTTCTTCTGCCATATAGTTCGAGCCTGTTGGACGCGTGACTTTGCGCATCAGCGTTACGGTATCTTCATCATACATTTGCATGGGCCGCTTGCTGATGAGAGCAACGCGCTCAGATGCGCGATTAATCATCGGGATGCGATTGCCGGACATTTCTAAGGCTTCATTCGCAAATCGAATCCGCACCGGATCAGTGACTTCTAGTCCGATGATGCGTGTGACAGCACCCGAGGTCGGGCAGGTCCAGAGATCTTCAGCCGATGTTTGCACGATCTTGTCGCCGCGCAGTGTCTCAACGCCCAGATCGAGTGTGCCGGCCTGACGCGCCTGCTCGGTCTGGTCAGAAATCCGCGCCATGAACTCCTCAAACAACGCATTTTGCATATGAATAGGAAGTGCCAGGACACGGTTGAGGAAACGCTGGATTGGCGGCAGCTCTTCGAGAAGAATGCCTTCCTGATCGATCAGGCGAAGGGCCGTCCAGTCCGTAAAGGTCTCATATCCCATCGCTTCAGCACGCCCGCACGCGAGATCGGCATAATAGCCGCGCAAAGCGCTGCGTGCGATTGCGCTTTCCAGATTGTCTTCTTCGCGGAACATGCCTTGAGAGCCTGTTTCCCGCTGGCCTTTGGTGAGAGCGCCAAGCTGGTCCAGCCGACGTGCGATTGTCGAGGTGAAGCGCTTCTCGCCGTGAACGTCAGATGTGCAGACCCGAAAAAACGGCGCGCTGACCTGTGCCGAGCGATGAGTGCGACCCAAACCCTGAATGGCAGCGTCCGCTCGCCAACCGGGCTCCAAAAGATAATGTCGACGGCGTTTCTGGTTTTTGGCTGTTTGCGCGGCATGATAGGACCGCCCGGTGCCGCCAGCGTCCGAAAATATCAGAATGTCCTTCTCGCCATCCATAAAGGCTGTGGTTTCAGCGGAGTTGCTGCTTGCGCTGCGCTTCTCGATATAGAGGCCGCCCTCTTCGGTTTTCAGAGGCCGAATTGAGCGGCCTGTGACCTCGGACACGTGATCCGCGCCGAAGGCCCAGAGGATCTGATCGAGCGCGGCCGGGATTGGCGCGAGGGACATCAACGTGATCATGGCGTCGTCGCGCAATGTCATCGCCTCGCGTGATACGACCATTGCGCCATTGGCGTCGCGTAGGGGTTCGGCGACAATATTGCCGTCGATCTCAACGAGCTTTTGCGCATGGATCGGGAACGCTTGTTCAAGATAGCTCAGCACATAGTCCCGTGGTGTCAGCGCGCCTTCAACAAGCTCGTCATCTGGATCCATCGTTTCCAATCGCCGCTTAAGCAGGCTTTCACCTGTCGAGACCACTTGCACAACGCAGGCAAAGCCGTCCGCGATGTCCTGTTGCATCGCGGCGATGATCGAGGGGCATTTCATACCCATCAGCAGGTGATTGAAGAAGCGTTGCTTCGTGCTTTCAAATCTGGAGCGTGCGGCTGCTTTTGCAGCGGAAGCGTTCGTGTTGCCATCTGCGTCGCTCACGCCGGTGGCCATGAGTGCGGCATCAAGATTTTGATGTATCGTCCGAAACGCCTCGGCATAGGCGTCATATATCTCGATTTGTGCGGGCGTCAGTTTATGCTCAAGCACGTCGTATTCGACGCCATCGAAGCTGAGAGCACGTGCGGTATAGAACCCGAGCGTCTTGAGATCGCGCGCAACAACCTCCATCGCAGCCACCCCGCCGGCCTCCATGGCCGACACAAAGCTTGCGCGGGTTGGAAATGGGTATTCGGGGCCTTGTCCCCATAGGCCGAGACGTGAGGCATATGCCAGGTTGTGAACTGTCGTGGCGCCGGTCGCAGAAACATAGAAGACGCGCGCCCGCGGTGCGGCAAGCTGCAGGCGCAGACCAGCCAGACCTTGTTGCGAAGGTTTGACCCCCCTGCCCTGCTCTGACCCGGCCGCATTTTGCATGGCGTGGGCTTCATCAAAGGCAACGACACCATCAAAGTCCGGACCCATCCAATCGAGCAACTGGCTGAGGCGGGTCGTGCCGTCCTTGCCCGCTGACCGAAGCGTCGCATAGGTGACAAACATGATGCCGTCGCCCATCGTGACAGGTTGGTCAGGTTTCCATTTTGATAGACTTTGAATGTCCGCAGGGGAGCCTCCCAGGTCGGTCCAGTCGCGGATCGCGTCCTCGATCAGCGTCGCCGATTTTGACACCCAGACCGCTTTCCTGCGATTTTTCAACCAGTTAACCAAAATTAGCCCGGCGCACTCTCTGCCTTTTCCACAACCGGTTCCATCGCCAAGAAAGTATCCGAGGCGATAGGCCCGCGCGTCTGGATCGTCATCGCGCCGCAACATCTGGGTTTGATCGTCATTGATGGTGAAGCGTCCCGGAAGATCACGTTCATGGGCGTCATTTGCCATGATGATGGTTTCAAGCTGTGCGTCAGACAGGTGGCCATCATGGATCAGACGTCCGGGCAGCTTCAGCCCTTCGGCAGAAGCGACTGCGGGGAGCGGCGGTGCAACAGATGCCATCGCGATGCTTTCGACCAGGGGCGTCGGGTGTTCTTTCGCGCCGGTGATTTCGATCCGCTGTGGTTTGTAGCGCGCATAGATCTCGGACACAGGTTCATTTGCCCGTGCAGTCTCAAGAGGCTTGAATGTCAGCGGGATCGTTGCGTGTTTGGTGCGCGCAGGTTGTGATGGCGCTCGCGAGGTGATGGCGGGCCGAGCTGGACGTGTTACCGACTGTGGCATTGCAGGAATCGGCGACCTTCGCGCCGGACAAATCTGTCCACGAATTGGAATTGTTGCAATGATATCAGCAGCTTCATCGAGACTACCGGCAGAAGCCCTGCGCATATCTTGGTCGTCTTGCACTTTGTCCATGACAACCAGTTGCGTCTCAACGCTGGTGCCGAGCTTGCGATAGACGGCACCAGGTACGGACATTGCAAGGCGCGGAGTGAGAATGCCACACGCGCGCTTCCAATGGGCCGCGTCGCGGAGCGGATCGAAGCTCATCGGCATGATCGCGGCGAGACGCCCGCCCGGCGCGAGGCGCTTTGCGGCGGCAATCAGGTGTTTGGCAGCGATATGTGTATCGCGCGACCGGTCGATAGATGACGAGAATGGCGGGTTCATGACAATGACTTCGGGTGCGCGCGGATCTTGCAAGAGATCGTCGATGTGTTCGCCATCATGGTTTGTCACCTCAGATCGGAACACAACTTGGAGAAGTTGGCGGCGAAAGGGGTCGATTTCGTTGAGGATGAGATCAGCACCGGATAACTGGGCCATGACTGCGATGTTGCCTGTGCCGGCCGAGGGTTCCAGCACAAGCGTGCCCGGTTTGATCTGAGCCGCGCGAGCGACGAGAACTGCGTAAGGCAAAGGTGTGGAGAACTGCTGCAAGCGGATTTGCTGCTCGGAGCGACGGGTTTCCGTCATCAGGCCGGCGGCAAGGCCCGTGGCATTCGGCGCTGATAGGTCCCGCATTGACGAGACCGCCGCGGATTGCATGACGTCGTATGCCATCCGCCATGTCCAAGCGCCTGATGCATCAGTGCCACCAAATGTGTCGCGCATGAGATTTGCAAGCGATGAACTGCGCAAATCTCCTTGCGTGATGAGAGGCGATACCTCCTGAATCAAAGCTGCGAGCTCGGCGTTCGAGATAGCTGCGGTGCCTGCATTTGCGAAAGCTGTCGTCATAGGGATCATCTCCGGTCAAAGTGAATTTCCCCAAAGAAAAAGCCGCCTCTACACTTTTGGGTGCAAAGGCGGCGAACGGATGCGATCCTCTCGAAGTCCCGATCTTCAAACCGGTGACAACTTCGACTGGTTTTGTTGCACCAGCACCAAGAGGTCAGCGGGGACCACAATTCGCTGGACTCTTTGTGCCATTACCCACTCCCCTGCCCGGCGAAGAACTCAGCTAACACTGGCGATGCATGGCTTGCAGCGGCTTCGACGAGTTCTGATCCCATCAGGCTGGCTTTGGAGAGCCGCACGAGAACGCCGGAGTCTACAACGCGGTAGCAACGCATTTGACGTCGACCGCGCATGTAGTGAGATGCCTGCACGATCTGGCAGGTTGAGCCGTCCGTCAGCGTGACAGGATTGGCTAATCTGATGGTGTCGCCTTCGTCGTAGGTTGGGATGCCGGCCCAAGCACGGCATCGTGCACGCCAGTCGTGTGCGTAGCAATCGGGGTCTTTGAGGTCAGACCGAAGATCCAGGATGCTGACAGGTGCCCGCGCTTCAGCTGGCCCCATGGTTTCGTCCATGTCCTTGTACCCAAAGCACCCATCGTCATATCGGATCAGAAACACACCTCCGAAGACGAAGGATCCGTCTTCAGAGGTGACAAAGGATCGGTTTTCAAGGGGTTTGCCGTCCGGGCGACTGCTTTGGACCGCAGCGTACCAAACGGACCCGACCTTGCTGCATTTGAGTAGCGTGTTTCTGCGCTCGTCATTTTCGAAGGTGCAAAGTCGGGTGATCTCGGCCTTTTCATCGGCGTAGGAGCGGATGCGGCGATCAGTGTAGAAGAGCCAGCCCATTACGCAGCCCTCCTTGTCTCGATCTCCTTGAGGTCATCAAGCGGGACGCGGTAGGGCTTCATATCATCAAAGTCCTCACAATTGCCCGTGTTCTGGACCAGGGCATATGTCTCGGAGATGTCTTTGAGCGTGACGTGGAACACCCCGCCCAGTCCTGACGGGACTTTGTACGTACCCCCCAGAAGGTAGTCTGATGTCTGATTGGCAAATACACGCACGGTATGACCGTCGGTCGCGAGCCGGAGTTGGTCCCTGCCCCGGTCGATCAGGGCTTGGGCGTCATCGAGAATGTCCGTGTAAAATTGCCCCGCGAGATCGCGGAACACTGATTGACGTTCTGTCGCCCAATCTGGGTCAGTGAATGGATTGAGCCCTGCGGCAAACGGAGCGGATCTGGCGGAAGTGGCACCAGCGACGATGCGTGTTGTGCTGTTGTCGATCCCATTTGAGATCAGTTGGACGCCGTGGCCGACGATGAGGATCAAGGCCGGAGATCCGACCGGCCCGTTCCAGTTGGGCAGGAATTTCGAGCAGGATTGGGCGTGCGCAATCTGCGCGGCCACTTCGGAAGCGGCAAACGTTAAGATGGTCATTGCATGTTCTTTCGGTTGGAAGAGTGCTGGGAGGCTCCCTGAGCCCCGTCAGGGGATCTCAGGGAGCCCAAGGGCCTTAGGCAGCCTCAGAGACGGCCTCAGGGGCGCTTTCAGGGGCTGTGAGGCGCTCTGGGGCGTATCCGCCCGTCGTTTGCAGCATGGGAGGGCACCACGTGGCCACAGCGTCCCGCTGCGCGTCTGTGAGCGTCGCAAACGGCTCAGCGAACAATTTGTCGCAAAACGCCACGATGTCTTTCTTGCTGGAAGAGGCCAACGTCAGAGCCTCTTGCGTCAATCCGAGCTCCTCATTCAGGATCTTGAGCAACCATGCTTTCTTGAAGCGGTTGAACAATGCCGCGTTGGGCGTCCAGTGATCCCGGATGTTGGGCATGACTTCGATTTCAAAGTCGTGCATGAGGCTGTCGATATTCCGTGACCGCGCAAAACAGGATTCCGTTGTTGAGGCAGTGGCAAAAGCAACAAGCTTGGCCTTCTCCGCCTGGTCGAGACCCCGGAAGATCTTGAATTGCTCAGCCGGTGACTTGGCATCGTCAGCCCATGTCATGTCGAGCTCGTCCTGGGCCGCTGCAAATTGTTCCAGGGAGGTCGCATCGATGTCGTCCATTTTGGCGTGGCTGCGATATTGCTTGCGCGCATCGACCGAAACCGCGCGGGTGACAGTTCTGCTGCAAATGACATCGCTGACCAGCTTGAAGAGGGTTAGATCCAATGTCGCCTCAGGGCTCATCGTCATCGCGGCGCCAAGGGCCATGGCCCGTTCCGTTTTGAGATCAGCACTGAGTGAAGCTGGATAGACAATCTCATCTGTGTCCTGCTCATCAGTTCCACCGTTCGTTGCATCGGCGCTTGGTGTTGCGCCCGGCTTATCTTCGGGACGGACCATGCCGATGTGCAGAGTGATGTCTCGCCCGTTCCAGGAGGCAATGACCCCTGCCCTCCCCTGGTCTTCCGAACTGTAGGCCTCTTGCAGATCGCTGGCTTCAGTTTCGAGTGCGTCGACACGATCAGAGAGCGCGTTGTAGGTCTCGTCATCAATGGACTCGTCTTCCATCTCCGTTGCGAGCTTCTCCAGTTCAGTGTCGATCGCCGTCAATCGCTTTTGCCCATCTTCGTCCGGCTCAATCGGCGACGGGTAGACGCGACCAAAATCTGCCATGTCACCGTAGTCATAGCGGATGACAGCGTCAGCCCACGAAAAACCGAGCTCATCGCGCTTGCTCTCGGCGGCGGCCAAGAGTTGTTCGGTCATGATCGTCTCGACAAGAGCGTTATCCTCAAGGACAGAATGTTCTTCCAGCAAATCAGCGGCAACCGTCCCGCCACGGGCTTCATACTCCTCGCGCACAAAGGCACCAGCCGCATCGCTCACCTGGATGCCCCGTGACTTTAACGCGGAGCGAACGGTGTACGCTTGGATGTAGCCATCGTCTTTGATGAGAGCGTCGAAGACCTCCTTCTGGACGTCCTGGCTTGGGTGGTCTGCGAAGGCCTTCATCACATCCAGTGTGATTGATTTGGCCCGCGCTGCTTCCCGGATATCGGGGTGAACAAGGCCGTAGCGGAGGCGGCCTTTGACCGCGGCGACTGTCGTTCCAAAAATGGTTGCGATGGTTTCCGGGGTCTGTTCATCAACCTCCATCATCCGTGCGAAGGCTTCAAATTCGTCAATCGCGCCCATCTGCTTCTGGGTCACATTCTCGGCCAGTGACATGGCCGTTGTAAGATCACAATCTGCTGGAACAATCCGGCAATCGATCTTGGTCTTACTGTTGAAGCCCTTCTGTGTCTTGTCGCTGGCGAGAAGCTTGAGTGCTGCACAACGGCGGCGGCCCGCCAACACACCGTATTTGCCGTCGATTTCTTGCACCAACAGAGGTTGCAGCAATCCCAAGACCGGCAACGTACCGATGAGGTCAGATAGGTTTTCTGGAGAAAGGTCTTCGGTGGATTTGGCGCGAACATTCGCAGGGTGATCAACCAGGTTTGCGATCGCAATCAAGGCAGAGTTCAAAGCATGTGTCATAGGATTTCCTGTTGTTTAACCGATCCCTCAAGTCAGGATCACAACAAAAAAAGCCCTCTTTTACTTTCCGACACGCGCCATCGTAACTCGACACAGGTATTCCCTTCACCACAGCGGAAACCACAAACCGCCAGGAACAGTTCAATTTGTCCTTAAAAATTCTCATGGCGGACAGGGTGTGTGGTTGAGTTACGCTGGCATCTTCGTACGTGAAGCGAGAGACCTTGTTTGCAGTAGCTCAGGATTCTGGATTGATCTGACCATCCGTTGTGACCGACCGTAGGTTTGCGAAGACGATAATGTCACGGATGTGGAATAGTCGATCAGGGGAACTCTGAGCGTACCGTCAAGGTGGCGATAGGGAGCGGCCGACAGGTGTTTGGAGCGATAGTAGCGGGAGTCATGTCAGATTTAGGTGAAGATTGGTCCCTCCCCTACCGAAGCTGACAAACACTTTGTCAGTCGTGCCTTATCAAGGTGCCAGTTCTTCTAAGCTCTATTTGCCAGCACCACGTTCGCGTCCCTGCGCTTAGCTGACGGATGAACGCGATTTCGCCTTTGACGCCTGTTTACATGTTGTGGATGTTACCGCGTTTGATGGTTCGGATGGTTTCGATCCCGCTAAGGGTCGCCTTGGCTGTTCGCAATGACCAGAAACCTTGACGATAGCCGAGCAGCCGTTTCATCGCAGCATGATCGCTTTCAATCAGGTTATTCCGCTACTTGTGATCAATGTGCTTGATGCTATCAAAATGTGGGTCATATCGATGATTAGTCTCGCGAGTAACGCGGCGAAAGGTGGGGGCTTTGTCGGTGAAGATTGTGACAGGTCGATGGAGCCTCACGCGCTCGATTGCCTTGTTCAGAATAGCCTTTGCCGCCTTTACATCCCGACTTGCAGTGGGGCGGAAGTCGATCTTTTGAACGTTTGTGTCAGTGGCGCGCCACACGTAGCGCCATTTGCCGTCGACACGCCAATCAACGCGTGCGCGGCGCTGATGTTTCTCTGTTCGCTTGGTGAGTTAGGGTCCAAACTTCTGGACCCAGCGATATGCGATTGACCGATCGATGATGATGCCGCGCTCCGCGAGCAGATCGACCAAGTCCTAGTAGGACAGCGGATAGAGTAAATACCACCGGACAGCGCACAAAATGATATCACGCTGAAAGCGATGGTGTTTGAATGAAGACTTGCGTGGCGCCATAACCTCAAAAGGCTAAAACTGGCTAAGCCCTAAGAATAATTCGACAGACTCCTTTTGTTTGGATGAGAGGTTCTTTGTCTGGAGAGACAGGTCGGAAACTGACCCTGACCGATCAGGAATACCCCACAAGGCTTCCTTCAATCAGATAGTTCCAAAGCAAAAAGGAAACTTTCACCTTAAAATTCTGCAGGGTGACCAGAATATGGCCCACCAGACAACATATTGGCTATTAGCTAAGTTATATCAATAACTTACATTAATTTCGCGGCGCAAATGACGCCTAAATGTTTTAGTTATGCGTATTTGGTGTCCGTGAAGCCTTTGGGTCACTTCAGTTTTATACTTGAAGGATTTCGCGTAGGTTTGAATATTGCACAATGCGTCCTTCTTCATGTTCATGCTTTCATGGTAGCCCGTTTCGCCATTAATGGCATTTGTCCACCGCGGTGGACAAACACTACGGGCTACCAAGTTTACCGCCAGGCAAAGGAATACTGTGGGTCGTGACGTACGGAGGGTTAGAGATCTAAACTCAATGGTTGAGCCACTATGAGGCGCGTTGTCCACCGCGGTGGACGTCATGCTATCGCCTCATGTGTTTTTGACAGTCGCCTTAGTAGGATGGCCGGATCAAACTGATCTCGGCGATTACCTAAAGTGATGCTATGGAAGTATGCACTGAAATCCCTAATGCTATTTCCCAGCTGCAACATGATGAAGATAGCGCAGGACGCCTTTATTGAGCCAACAGTTGCTCTTGCCTTGTTAAAGGTTTCTTTGTGAATGCCCATCATTGGGGCGAGTGTATGAGCGTGGCATTCAATCTCAGTCCAGTTTCTAAGTTCTCTATTACTGAACGAAGTTGCCTGATCACAAACTGCTGTTAGTTGACTTGGAGCAATCTTGTTCTCACTAACTTGGTCTCTTGAATCCTTTTGTTCTTTTACAGACTTAGATAGATGCCGGACAGTTTGACCGTCATTGACGGACACTTTTGTTGTTTTTGGAGCTTTTATTGTTTGCGATTGAGAGCTGCATTCTGCCTTCGTTTTGTTGAGAACTGCTCGGTATTCGGTGACGCTAAGTTTCCTTCTGAGAACCTTTCGAGTAGATATCGCAAAGGTGTTTCCTGGGTCGACCGAATCTAGGTGTGCCAACCCTGTCAGGATTTGTTTTCTCAGGAAGATTTGGTCTCGGCGAGCTTCTTCGATTTTTTTGGCAAGCGATATGAGTTCGGATGCGCGTTGAAGCAGCGGTGTCAATGATAGTCCATAGCTGATGCACTCGCCGTCCGAGGACCTTACACGGTAGCGTTTGCGGTTTGAGCTGTCATTCCGTTCGATAAGTCCGGTCTCTATGAACCGGTTAATGTGCCGACGGAGGGTTCGCTCGTCGATGCCACCGACACGCTGACAAATCGATTGATTGGATGCAAAGACGGTGTCGCCTTGGCCGGGTCTCAGGAAACTCAACATTGCTTGTAGCGTCTGTAGGTGGGCTGGGCGTAGGTCGAACTGTTTGCGTGCGTCCCGAAGTGCTCTGAAAATTGTCCAGATGTCTTTTGCGGGCTCTGACGTGGTTTTCGACACTGAACCAGGGCCACCAGTTCCGATTGATAGTTTTGTAAATGCCATGCTCTGCATACGAGGACCGTTTGGCCCATAGCTTTCCCAGCTTTTCACGCGAATAAACACGAGAAAAGGCAACAAAAAGACGTCCACCGAATCGGTGACTCTTGACGGTAATGTTGGAGGTTGCTACATCTTAGATGCTAATCAAACGATGAGGGCTCTCCAGGGGAAACTTTGGGGGGCTCTTTTCTTTCTGGTCTTCTCGTATCTCCTCAGTTTGTGTTTCTAGGTGTGGTTTGGGCTATTTTCCCGAACCGTTTTCATCCTGCCATTGGTCGAAGAGCTTGATTAGCGATGCTTCGGCATGCTGTTCAAACCATTGGCTGAATTCTTGGTTGTCTTTTCGGACGATCTTTACGGCTATTGCCTTTTCAGTGACGGAGAGCGTCCCAATGGCGGCATCATCTCTTGTCTTGATTAGGGTTGTCTTTTGCTGCTTTGCTGGTTTTTTGGCCACACGAGCCTTGCTTGAACAAGCTAGGTAGGCTGCCTGAAACTTCTCTGCACTGGAGGTCTCGCTGGGGAGCCTAGAAAGGGTTTCTTTGGCAACTCTAACTATATCAACTCTTTTTGAGAGCGTCGCCAGCTCACCCCACTGACGCCGCCCAATCCCATGGGCAGGTCCGATGATCTCGACTACCTTTAGCGGCAGCTGATCCAGAACAACTCGGTGGTTGGATACGCCTTGCCTCGTAAGCCCGAGCGCATCCTGAATCACGCTAGGTTTGTACCCAGCTTCCTGCATATCTTTGATAAATAACGATTTTTCAATGAATGATGGATCCAGGCGAAGGTTATTCTCTTGGCCTTGAGCCAAGAGCGATGCTTCGTCATCTAGCGTTCGAACGATAGCTTTGACCATCCCGCCAGTTTTTCGGATCGCAGCAAGCCTCCGTCGACCGTAGACAACCCGATACCGATCAGGCTGGCTCGATGGCCGGACCATGATGGGGACCTGCTGCCCATGTTTTCCGATACTTTTGGCTAACTCATCAATGCCGCCGTCCTCTAGAACGAGACGATCTCGCAGGCCATCCATGTCGATCTGAGAAGGATCGATATCGCGGATCGAATTTGCAGTGATCTCACGAAGTGAGTCACGCAACCCGCCAACGGATCCAGGTAGTTTTGCTGCTTTTGATGGGGCAGGGGGTGCGGCGATCGCTTGATCATTTTCTTTTGGGGGCTGGTTGAAAATATTGCGTGCCATTACCGGCGCCCCCATGCCATTTGAATTGTCTGCTCAAGCTCGTCGGCAACTCCGTTCACACTAGTCAGTGCACGATCGATCGTTTTTCGAATGAACTGACTTGGATCAACCTCATAGACGGTTTGTTGCGTCATCCCCGCGTCCGATATGGCCGTTGATTTTAGCATCGGCTCAGTCATAACTTGGCCTGCAAGAATAGATCTAAGGTAACCGGCCATTTGCGTCTGTGGGCCGTCCGACGGCTCATATCTGGTTATTAGGAATTTGACAAAATCCCATGTCACGCGCCGTCCGATGGCTTCTTCAACGGCCTTTACTGTTTCCGAGGCCAGCTTGAGGAATTGGCTCATCGATGCAATGTCCAACATGCCTGGCACCACAGTCACCAGCAGACCTGTCGATGCGGAAAGCGCGGTTAAGGTTAGAAAGCCTAACTGTGGTGGACAGTCGATCAAGACGATGTCGTAGTCCGCTTCGACCTCCTCCAGAGCTTGCGAGAGACGCTCAGCGAAAATTGGCTGTATTCGGTTTGCAAGGGCGTTAGCCGTTTCAGTCTCGTATTCGGAGAGCATCAAACCAGCCGGAACCATATCAAGCTTATGGAAGTAGGTTTTCTGGATGACAGAGGAGAGTGGGACTTGGTCCTCATATCTGAGGGCGTCGTAGATCGTGCCACCTTCGGCGAACTCAAGCTCAGGCCGAAACCCGAAAAATGTCGTCAGGCTGGCTTGCGGATCAAGGTCGAGCACTAATACGCGATAGCCGCGCAGGGCATATCGTTGTGCGAGATGAATCGTAGCCGTGGTTTTTGAAGAGCCGCCTTTGAAATTTACAACGGAAATGACCTGAAGGCGGTCACCATCGCGGCGACCCGGTAAATAGCTTTCGGCGTTTTTGCCTGTACGGCTCAGAATGCCGCGCAAAGTATCTACCTCGTCGGTGGTGTATGACCGATGACCGCGATTGTCCGTGTAAACATCCGGAAAACTACCGTCTTTATGGCGGTTGCGTAGGTTTGAAGTACTAACCCGTAGAAATTCTGCGACTTCAGACGAACTAAACCGGCGCAGGGACTTGCGTTCTTCGGGCTCAAAGGCAACTTTCATTTGCCGATCGAGAGACTCAGCCAAATTGTCGGCGAATGCTCCGATATCTGATGACCCTATGCCCTGTACTAATCCAAGGTTATGATTGTCCATCTAATGCCGCCCGCTTATGGCCTTTAGTTAAGGCTCTTTGTCATTCTGACGACATACAGCGTGTCTGACGCAATTTGCCGTCAACGATGAAATGCCATGAACGGCCGATTCCGGCAAGAGAAATCGATATGTTGTGAAAAAGTTATCCACACCCCCAAATGGCTAGGGCATCGAGTTCCGCTCCTCATACAATGATTCTGTTCAGTATTTGATCTGGGCTTAGAGTCCCGCGGCCTTTGTCAAATTTACTCGGAAGCGATCCCTGCGCCGTTGATAGCGGCGAGTCATCTCTGCCGAGGCATGGCCAAGGTGCTTTTGCAGGTAGCGCTCGTCCACTTCGACAGAGCTGGCAAGTCCAGCCCGCAAGCTATGGCCAGAGAACAAGGCAAGGCGATCTTTCGTGGGCAGGTCGGAGCGAATGCCGGCATCCAGTACCGTCTGCTTGATCAAACGAGCAACATATTTGTCATTCAGCCGAGTCTCCAACGCGCGTTTGCCATCGCGGGATGTCCTCACAAAGACCGGCCCAAAGTCGATTTTTGCAAAATGCAGCCATTGTTCCAGGGCATTCACGGGGCAGGTCTGATCGGACGATCCGTGCCCGATCTCGACCTCGCGCCAGCCGGTCTTGGCATTCAGGGTCAGAACTGCTCCATCGTCGAGGATGTCGACCCAGCCGCTGCTGTCGATGGTGTCGTCCTTGCCATGGTCGAGACCAACAATCTCGGAACGCCGCAGCCCGCCCGCATAGCCCAAAAGCAAAATGGCGCGATCCCGCAACCCGCGTAGGTCGTGGGGCAGGGTGGCTACCATGGCGAGAATATCGTCCGCCATAATGGCTTCTTTCTGTACTGGTGGGCGCGCGTGCTTGCGTTTGACCCCAGCAAGCACGGTTGCGATATGGCGGTCTTTACGATCCAAAGCGAAACCGCGCTGCGCATAGTTCCATGCAAGGCCGGAAAGCCGCCGGTCGATTGTAGAAACGGAAAGGGCAGGGGTCGCGTCGTTTGGAGCAGCGAGATCGGTCAGATAAAGGCCGATCAATTCTGTTGACGGGGGCAGGGGGGCCGTACCTTTCAACCGGCACCAAAGCGCGAAGTGTTTCCAGTCCGCGGCATAAGCCTTGTTGGTGTTCTCGGCTGTCGCGGCTTTTGCGTAGTCGCGTGCAGTCTCAACCAACCGATCGAGCGTGCCGGACCCTGCGACGTGAGAGGGCAGGGCGATCGCATCGGTTCCAGTATGTCTTCTCTCGTCGCGCGCGTCATCATGCGTCGCATCTACAGAGGCTGCGCGCGATTTCTCAGTCTGTTGGGCCTGATGTTTGTATGTTTTGGTCATGTATCTGAGCATACTCTTTTTATGTCCGATAAATGGCAAACTTATTGGACGTAAAAAAGACCGGTAAGGTGGGGCGGTTTGCACATCGTAATGTGGACGAAAGCGCCGCGACAGGATAGTCTTGTGGTATGACCTACCACCCCACAGCTATCTCCGACGACCTTAACAACTTACCGAAGCTGCCTTTGTGGGTCACCTCCGGACGTGCGGAAACCTTTGAAACTGTGGCATTTCGGTCCGGGGCGGCCCTGACTGTGCTGGATCAACTGATCACCGACCTGACCAATCATGTGCCCGTGAAACTGCTGGCCAACAAGTTGGCGCTGAGCGCGGCCACGGCGACCTCGAAGCTGGAAGGACGGTTGGCGCGGGAGGCGGATATCCGCGATGCCTATCATCTGACGCCGCCGGGCGAAGCGCGGGGACCGGATGGTGATATTCTGGCTTTCTGGCGCGGAGCTGTCCGGTTGCGACCAGGCGGGACGGGTGAGATCGTTGACTTGGTTGGTGTGGACTTCGTGAGCGAGGTGGGCGTCTGGCTCGATGCGGGTTTGGAGCGGACCCGAACCCACGGACCACTGGCGGGCTGCGTGGCCGTCCTGCGTGCCGTTTTGGAAACGGACGACCGAGCGGAACGGGTCGCCTGCCTGCTCTCGGACATCGTTCTGGCGCGGGCATTGAACTGGACGTCAGTGCTGCCGGTTTCGGCACGGCGGCTGACGAAGGCGGCGCTGCGGGACCTGGTCGCAGACGGGCAGGGGGCCGAGCTGGCGGTCCAGGTGCGTGTCCTCGAGTCCATCGAAGAGACGATCCGGGTGGCGCGGGACCTCGCCCGCCGCGCGGAGGCGCTTCGCGGCGTCGCTCCGAAGCTCCGGGCAAAAGGATCAGACGCGGCCGTCGCACTGTTCCTTTCTGAGGATGCCGTGGCGCCCTCAACGATGCTCTCGCCGCGCATTCGGGGAACCACGATCCCCATGACCGACCGCGCCGCGCGGCGGTTCTGCGACCGGTTGGTCGAACTGGGGGTGGCGCAGGAACTCACCGGGCGATCAACCTTCAGGCTCTATGGGATTGCGCCATGACGGTCTCGACCAAGAATCGGAAACCCGTGGAGGAGGGCGAGGCTGTCTTTGATCGCGAGCTCGACGAGCTGCCGCAGGAGCTGCGCTGGCGCGAGTGGATGGGGCGGATCGAGGCGGTGCTCTTTGCCAGTGCGACGCCGGTTAGTCGCGACGATCTCGCACGCGTGGTCGGGCAGGGGGCGTCCGTCGAGATGCTGATCGACGACATCCAGTCCGAGGTGGTTGGCCGACCCTACGAGCTGGCGCAGGTCTCCGGCGGCTGGATGTTTCGAACGAAGACCCAGTTCGCCGATGCCATCAAGGCGGCCGCCGATCTCGGCGACCAGTCGCTTGCCTTCACCGAGATGGAAATGGGCGTGCTCTGTGCCATTGCCTATCATCAGCCCATCGATCGGGCCGGTCTGAAGGACATCTTCGGGAAGGACGTCAGCCGCGATCTGCTGGCACGGCTGCGCTACAAGGATATGATTGCCAGCGGCCCGCGGTCGCCGCGGCCGGGCGCGCCGCATACCTTCGTGACGACGGAGACGTTTTTGAAGACGTTTGATCTGCAGTCGTTGCGGGATTTGCCTGAGTTGGATTTGGCTGTTGGAAACGCAGATGAGAAGACGCGGACAGCGCAGGTCTGAGGCTCTTCGCTTTCAATCAGTCGGAGATGTGAGCAGGTTTTACGTGAAAATGCACCGCAGAGTTTATGTGTGATTGCACTCCTCTGAGGTATAGGATTGACTTCTATAGCTCATAGATGATCAATATATGAGTTATAGAAAGGGCTCCTATAACTCATGGCATGGAACTGGCAGATATCGGGTTGGCCGGATTTCCGGTACGACGCAGCATCACTGGCACCGTTCGAGCAGCGCTTCCTGATGTCGTCAGGCGAAGTCCTGGGTGCCGTTCAGCATGTTGGCCCGTCAGAACGTGATCAACTCCGCATCGACCTGCTGAGCGATGAGGCCATGAAAACCAGTGCTATTGAAGGCGAGATGCTGGACCGGCGCAGTGTGCAATCCTCGCTGCGCCGACATCTCGGATTGGAACCTGACAACTATCCGAACAAACCCCGGGAACAGGGCGTGGCCGAAATGATGGTCGACGTATACTCGACCCATGCCGAGCCCCTCGAGCACAACACGCTCTTCCGGTGGCACGAAATGCTCTTGTCTTTCGATAAACGGTTGGAGGCCATCGGGTCCTATCGCCGGCACGAGGATGCCATGCAGATCGTCTCGGGTCGTCTTGATCGCCCGGTTGTACATTTTGAGGCGCCGCCATCTGCGCAGGTTCCGGATGAGATGGATCGGTATGTCGACTGGTTCAATCGGACCGGGCCGAATAAGGAAGGGGCCTTACCAGCATTGACGCGCGCCGGTCTCAGCCATCTTTACTTCGAAAGCATCCATCCCTTTGAGGACGGTAATGGTCGTTTGGGTCGGGCTCTGGCCGAAAAGTCCCTTGCTCAGAACATTGGTCAGCCGAGCCTCATCGCCCTCGCCTTCACCATCGAACGAAAGCGGAAGGACTATTACGATCAACTTGAGCGGCACCAGAAGACGCTAGATGTCACACCTTGGCTGGTCTGGTTTGCAGAGGCCGTTCTGGAAGCGCAGCAAGTCACCCTCAACCGCGTGGGCTTCTTCATTGCCAAGGCGCATTTCTACGACCGGCATCGCGAAGCGCTGAATGAAAGACAGGCCAAGGTGATCGAGCGGATGTTCCGGGAAGGGCCTGAAGGGTTCAAAGGTGGCCTGAGCGCGGAGAACTACATTTCCATCTCCGGGACATCGCGGGCAACGGCAACCAGGGATCTTCAGGAACTTGTCGAGCTTGGTGCACTTAAGCGTACCGGCGAACGCCGCTACACTCGGTACTGGCTAGAGCTTAAAGGACCGGATGTGTAGTGCATCGTTGGCGGGGAGGGCTTATTTTGTTGAAAAACTCTTCCTTGCTCGGGTTCCTCTTCACTGATTCAATCACCCTATTGATTGGGGGATTTGGCGATGATGGGTCCAAGGCAGGAAGCACAGGCGGCACTGTTTTATGAGTTCTCGCT
>CANMPL010000011.1 GCA_947499715.1 uncultured Paracoccaceae bacterium | reverse complement strand
CATAAGCAGATTTTGACACCTGCACTATGGCGCATTGCGACGCCGGTTGAAGCAGGAGCCATCCACCCCATCAGCTTTGGTGCTTTATAGACATGCATTTTTGACCCTTTTTGGAACACCTTGGCTCCAGACATCGGACTGAAACACGTTGCCTGAGACGATTAGCACAAAACAGCAAGCGCACGATTACTGTCCGACAAAGTCCGCGCGTCGTTCCAGCAACGCGCTAAAGAGGTAGTCGACAAGCAATCGCGCGCGGCGTACGCGGCGCAGATCGCCATGAAGAAGTATCCACGTTGATCGCCTTTGGTCCAATGCTGTTCCGGGCACACGTTGCATTTCGGGAAAGACGGATTGTACCCAATTCGCAACAAACGTCATGCCCGCCCCATGCCGCGCAAGATGAAGGTGCATTTGCGGGTCTTGGACGCTGTGCCGAACACGTCCTTTGGGGAAAGGCGACGCGTCGATCATCGCCTGCAATTCGGGTACCTCGCCGTAGCCAATCCACGTGAGCCCCGCTCCTTTCGGGCCAGCCTTGGGGAGCACCGTGTCGATGTACTTGCGAGAGGCGAAGACGCCAATGGACAATGGAAATAGCTTTCGCCCGACCGCGTCTTCCTCCACGTCAACAACGTGACGAATGGAAACGTCTGTTTCATCTTTCTCAATGGAGTCGATGAAGTAGGACAGTTTCAGGTCAATCTCGATATCTGGATAAAGTGCTGCGAAGTCTGCCAAAACGGGCGCCAGCAGGTAATGTGCGGTCAGAGGATCAGCAGAAAGGCGAATGCGGCCTGATGCTTCGCGATCAAGGCCTTTCACAGCGCTGAACCCTTTCAGCAACGCTGCCTCTGCTTCCAAGGCTTGTGGCAGTAACCGCCGTCCGGCGGCTGTCAGTGTCAGACCTCCTGCATTTCTGCGAAAGAGCGTCGTTCCCAACTGTGCCTCCAGCCCCTCGATCTGACGTCTTACGGTCGCGTGTGTCCCTTCAATCTGCTCGGCCCCAGCGCGCAAAGACCCCGATCGGGCGACGGCAAGAAAAGCGGGAAGTGATTTCCAATCCATGCTAAGTGTACCGTTTTTGATCCGATGCGGTTCATTTTAGCCAGTTATTGGGTCGAAATAAACACGATATCTCTCGGAGCATTCAAACAAGAGAGATCATCATGGAAACCACATTCAATGCATGGGACGTCAGCCGTTACGGTGGACCAGACGTCCTCACCCCTGTTTCGCGACCGTTGCCGACGCCGGGCAGCCGGCAGGTCCTTGTGCGCATCCGCGCCTCTGCCGTTTCTCGTGCAGATACGATGATGCGCGCCGGGCAGCCTAAGTTTGCGCGGTTGTTCTTGGGACTATCGCGTCCTCGCTCCGGGTTGGTTGGAACCTGTTTTTCAGGTGATGTCGTTGCCGTTGGCAACGAGGTGACCAATTTTCGCGTAGGCGATGCAATCTTTGGTGAAGCTGGCCTTCAGTTCGGTGCCAATGCATCGCACATCTGTGTCGAAGAAACCGGCAGTCTGCTGGCAAAGCCAGAGACCGTCAGCTACGAAGAAGCGGCCATCCTCTTTGATGGCGCGATGACGTCCTGGCATTTCCTGACCCGCGTGGCGCAAGTTCAGCCGGGTGAGAACGTATTGATCTTAGGCGGTTCCGGCAGCCTGGGCACTGCCGCAGTCCAATTTGCCAAAGCATTGGGGGCAATGGTTACGGCCAGCGCCAGCGCGCGCAACGCCGAATTGCTTGGGTCCCTTGGAGCGGATCAGACTGTCGACTACAAATCAAAAGATCCCCTTGGGGACGGGCCCATCTATGACGTCGTCTTTGACACGCTCGGGGTGTCGTCTTATCGCGCAGCCAAACCAGCATTGACCGACGGTGGGCGATTTGTCTGCCCGGTTCTGGGCCTTGCGCTGTTGCGTGACATGATCGTGACGGCTTGCTTTGGACGAAAGAGGGCCAGATTTGCCGCAGCCGGTATGTCAAAGCCCGTTGTTCACCATGCAGAACTATCAGAGGTCTTGGCGCTCATGGCCAGCAACCAGTTTTCCCCCGTCATGGACAGGACCTATCCGCTGGTCAATTTGGTGGAAGCCCACCGCTATGTCGAGACAGGCCGCAAGCGTGGCAATGTCGTTGTGGTTTAGGGGGCAAAAGATGAAGACGCTTCCGCTTTCATCCAGGCAGGTCCGCTTCGCCGGACTCTGCTATCTGGCTATCATTCTTTGCGGTGTCGGATCAGAGGTCGCGCTACGCGGGCCGCTGATTGATTTGGGGTCGGCGAAAGACACGGCACAAGCCATCTCGGCCCAATTCATGCGCTTTCGGCTGTCGATCATGGCAGATGTCGTGATGGCCATCGCCGATGTGACGCTCGCCGTTATGTTGTTCTGGCTGTTTCGTCCGGTATCTGCGGGATTGGCACTCACGGCGATGATTTTTCGCCTGCTCCAGGCGGGCTTGATCGCTGCGGGTCTATTGAACCTGCAAGCTGCGATCTTGCTGCTGCAACCGGGGGCCATGGGCGATGGCGCCGGTCTGGTGCTCGCGTTCATAACGCTGCACGCCTACGGCTATGATCTGGGTCTGATCTTTTTCGGGATGAACTGTCTTTTGACCGCCTTTCTGATCAACGGGTCCGGTTTCGTCCCACGTGTGCTTGGCATCGGTATTGGCCTGTCTGGGCTTGTATATTTGTTGGGCAGCCTCTTGCGCTTCGTTGCGCCGGATCTGCACGGGATCATCACCCCGGCCTATTTCGTCCCACTCGTCGCAGAAACAGCCTTTTGCATGTGGCTTCTGTTCATGCCCGGACGACACGGGACGACGGCGCTGGCTTGACGCGCCGATCAAACAAATCCTTAGCGAAGCGGCCGTCACGCCACCGCCCCGCCTGCTTATCAACCTATCAAGCCCTTGTTTTAATAAAGGAAACCGAAATGACAGAACACGACGTTCTAAAGCTCATCAAACAAGCCGATAAGGCGATCAGCACCGAGGACTTTGACGCGCTTATGCATTTCTATGCCGATGACGCGGTCTTGGTCGTGCAGCCCGGTCAGATCGCGGAGGGCAAGTCCGAGATCAAGAAAGCATTCGAGGCGATCGTAAAGCACTTCAAGAATGCGCTGACCGTCACGCAGGGGGTTGCGCAAGTGATCGAAGGCGCGGACACCGCCTTGGTCATCATGGAGACCCATTTGCATATCGGTGAGACCGCTGTGCCGATAACCCGGCGGGCAACCTATGTTTTCAAACGGGATCAAAACCACGGGTGGCTCTGCACGGTGGACAACTCTTATGGCACGGACCTGCTTGACGCGGACTAGGGCTGCATCTGCTGTCAGAATTCGCACATCAGCTGAGTTGTCATTCCCTCAACCTCAGCGGGCAACGAACTGATCGCCTTGCCTGCCGATATTGCGAAACACATTGAATTACGGAGATCAGACATGATCACACCACTAATCGTTCTCACAATCTTATTTGTTCCGACGCTTATCGCAGCCGCCATCGCGCGCAGAACAACTGCATATGGCGCCATCAATCTTGGTGGCGTGCTGGGCTATTCCGCTGCCTTTGCGTTTTTCTCAATTGGACATTTCGCTATCACCGACGAGATGGTGTCAATGTTGCCAGAATTCATTCCGGCGCGCAGGCCGCTTGTCTATGCGACCGGTCTGCTTGAGGCTGGGCTGGCCCTGACACTTTTGCCAAAACGCACGCGGCGCTACGCTGGCCTTGGTTGCATCGCTATACTGGTCCTGTTCTTTCCGGGAAACATCTACGCTGCGATACACAGTGTCGGCCCAGGGGGGCACCAGTGGGGCCCGGTCTATTTGTTGGTGCGCGCGCCATTGCAGGTCCTCTTGATACTTTGGGGATATTACTTTGCTGTGCGCGGCCAAGGATTTCGCAGTGTGCGGCGGGAGCTTGCAGCACCTACAAAATCCAAAGGACTGTCTGCGTTGCATCACCATGCTGAAGGGCGCAATGGAACCGTATATTGAGCACAACTTGGCTTATCCTTCGACGATTCCTGCATGAACATTAAACCGAGAGCGACCAAGGATATCTTTGATCCCGTAGGGCTCATTCATATCGATAACCACACCGTCAGCCGAGGTTGAAACGACCGTACATTTCAACTCTACGTCCATAGGAAGGATGCTGACGCCTTCCACGTAGTCCGCCTTTACGACCGGAAGTTTTTCATGGATGACGATAGTTTCTCCCGATATGTCCGAGAATTCAAAGGCACCAAAAATTGGGAAACTGTGGTCAACAATTTTTGCGAGAACGGCTTTGATGACCGCCATTAGGTCTCTCCGGTAGATAGCTGGTGCGAAGCTCTGTTCATTCCAGGAAAAGCGCAAGTCGGAACTTCTTTCAGAGGGTTTTCAACGTCCGCTACGTACACACAGCGGCCCAACAGCACCTACCGCCCTGCCCGATACCATTCGGCCAGCACGACCCGGTCTTCGTCCGGCAGCGAGGTGATGTTTGCGGGCGGCATTGCGTGGCTAACGGCGGCTTGCAGATAGATCTCGCGCGCGTAGCTCGCCACATCGGCGCGGGTTTCAAGGAATACGCCCTTGGGCGCCCATTGCATGTTGCCCCACACCGGTTGCCGCGCGTGGCACATGCTGCACCGGCCCCGCACGATATCGTGGGCATCGTCAAACCCCTCGGCCTGAGCAAAGCGTTCCTCGTAAGCGGTCAACGCGCGAGCCTCTGACGCCTCATAGGTTTCGTGCCCCGGATAGGTCGACAGCCAAGCAATCGTGATAAACAGCAACACCGTCAGCGCCCATGTCCAGTGCGGCTGACCTTGGCGGGCGTGCATTGAATTGAAATAATGCCGGATCGTGACACCCATGAGGAACACCAAGGCGGCGATGATCCATGCATATTCCGTCCCGAAGGACAGCGGATAGTGGTTGGACAGCATCAGGAAAATGACCGGCAGAGTCAGGTAATTGTTATGCGTCGACCGCAACTTGGCAATCTTGCCATACTTTGGGTCCGGCGTGCGGCCGGCCTTCAGGTCATCCACCACGATCCGCTGGTTCGGCATGATGATCAGAAACACATTCGCCGTCATGATCGTTGCGGTGAAGGCCCCAAGATGAAGCAGCGCCGCCCGCCCCGTGAACACCTGATTGTAACCCCAGGACATCACCACCAGCACCACAAAAAGCAGCACCATCAAGGCTGTCGGAGTCTCACCCAAGGGTGATTTGCACAGCGCGTCATAGACGACCCACCCCACCGCCAGCGAGGTCGCCGACAGCGCGATCCCCTGCCATACGGCAAGATCGGCCTTGGCCGGATCGATCAGATATAGCTCTGCCCCGGCCCAATAGATCACGGCAAGCATGGCGAAACCGGATAACCACGTCGCATAGCTTTCCCATTTGAACCAGGTCAGATGCGCGGGCATCTCCTCGGGGGCGACCAGATATTTCTGGATGTGATAAAATCCACCGCCATGAACCTGCCATTCCTCGCCATTTGCGGGGCCCTTGATGTTGCGGTTCAACCCCAGATCAAGGGCAATGAAATAGAAGGACGATCCGATCCACGCGATGGCCGTAATCACATGAACCCAACGCACCGCGAATGCGATCCAGTCCCAAAGGATTGCGGCGTCATACATTTTGCTATTCCCTGTCCCAGTCCCTTAGGGCAATCAATTCACGACCCAATGATGGAAGTCCAGATGAACCGTTACCCTCGCGATATGACCGGCTATGGCCCGACACCCCCTGACGCCCTATGGCCAAGGGATGCGCGTCTCGCAGTCCAGATCGTGGTGAACTACGAAGAGGGCGGCGAAAACAACCTGCTGCATGGTGACCCCGCGTCAGAGGCGTTTTTGTCTGAAATCGTCGGTGCTGCCGCTTGGCCCGGCCAGCGACACTGGAACATGGAAACGATCTATGAATACGGCAGCCGCGCGGGGTTCTGGCGGTTGCACCGGATTCTGGGCGATCTACCGGTGACAGTATTTGGTGTAGCCACGGCGCTCGCCCGGTCACCTGATCAGGTCGCCGCGATGAAGGCCAGCGGCTGGGACATGGCGACCCACGGGCTGAAGTGGATCGAATACAAGGACATGCCAGAGGATCAGGAACGCACCCATATCGCCGAGGCGATCCGGCTGCACACAGAGGTCGTGGGCACACCACCCACCGGCTTTTATCAAGGCCGCGCCAGCATGAACACGCTACGGCTGGGTGCAGAGGCGGGGTTTGATTGGCTCGCCGACAGCTACGCAGATGACCTGCCCTATTGGCAACGGATCGGGCGCCGCGATCATCTGGTCGTGCCCTACACGCTGGATTGCAACGATATGCGTTTTGCCACGCCGCAGGGGTTTAATGCGGGGACGCAATTCTATGACTACCTCAAGGCGACCTTCGATGGCCTCTACCGAGAGGGCGGGCGGATGATGTCCATCGGGTTGCACTGCCGCCTTGCAGGACGCCCCGGGCGGGCAGAAGCGCTGCGCGACTTTGTCGCTTATGCGCAGGGCCACGCGGATGTCTGGTTCGCCAGTCGCAGCGAAATTGCCGACCATTGGCGCGCAACACATCCCGCACCCACAGGCCTGCGCCCCAGCCAGATGGACGAGGCGACCTTTGTTGACCGTTTCGGTGGTGTTTTCGAACACTCCCCCTGGATCGCGGCACGCGCACATGCCCTGGAACTCGGCCCCGCCCATGACACCGCTGCCGGTGTACACAACGCGCTGGCGCGCATGTTCCGCAGCGCGTCAGAGGCTGAGCGGCTTGGCGTGCTCACCGCCCACCCCGATCTGGCGGGCAAACTGGCTGCCGCCAAACGCCTGACAGCACATTCTGCCGCCGAACAGGCCAGCGTCGGTCTTGATGCGCTCACAGATGCCGAGCGCACCACCTTTGAAAAAGCCAACGCCGCATATGTCGAAAAATTCGGCTTTCCCTTTATTATCGCCGTGCGTGACAACACCAAAGACGACATCCTGCGCGCCTTTGAAACGCGGCTTCAAAACGACCGTGACACAGAATTCGCGACCGCCTGCCGACAAGTCGAACGGATCGCAGAGCTGCGCCTGGCGGACATGCTGTGAAGATCACAGCCCAACCCCTGACCGCGCAGGCCTTCGCGCCTTTTGGTGATGTGCTCGACTGTGCGGGCGCGCCGGACAAGATCATCAACGCAGGGCTTTGCGGCCGCTACCATGATCGCGCAGCGCTCGACTTTGCCGACGGGCAGGCAGGCCTCAGCCTGTTTGACGCAGCCCCCCGCAGCCTGCCCTACACCTGTGATCTGCTGGAGCGGCACCCTGATGGATCACAGGCCTTTGTGCCGATGCACCAGAACCCGTTTTTGGTCATCGTCGCACCTGATGATGGTGGCAAACCCGGCACACCGCTGGCCTTCATCACGCAACCCGGCCAAGCGATCAACCTGCACCGCGGCACCTGGCACGGCGTGCTGACACCGCTTGCCGCTCCGGGCCTTTTTGCGGTGATTGACCGCATCGGGCCGGGTCAAAACCTGCAAGAACATATTTTGGAAACACCCGTCACGGTCCACGCCCCGCTTTCTTTTGAATAAAAATATGCCGGGGTTTGGGGCAGCGCCCCAATTGGAACACCTTGTTTTCCAAGTCCGACTTTCGTCGAAAACCGCTACCCCGCCATACGCCGGACCATATCAATCATCCGCGCCGAAAAGCCCCATTCGTTGTCATACCAACCAAACACCCGCACTTGGCGCGACGTGGTCGCCATCGTCTCTGGCGCCGCAATGATCAGGCTTTCAGGACGACTGCGCAGATCCGATGACACCAAGGGCAAATCCGTTGCCCCGATGATCCCCGGTGCCGCTGTCGCCAGCATCTTGTTCAGCCCCTCCACGGTGACATCCGTCTTCAGCGTTGCCGTCAGATCAATGGCAGAAACACTCGCCACCGGCACCCGCACAGCCGCACCTGTCAGGCGGTCGCGCAGGTGCGGCAGCACTTCTTTCACCATCTCCGTGGCGCTTGTGGTGGTGGGCACCATCGACAACGCCCCGGCCCTGCTGCGGGCAAAGTCACCGCGCGGCGCGTCGCTCATCGGTTGACTGGCGGTGTAGCAATGGATCGTCGTCATATGGGCGGCGTCCACGCCATAAGCCGCGTCCAGAACCCGCACCAAGGGTGCCAGCGCGTTGGTCGTGCAGGATGCATTAGAGACGATCTTTTGATCCGCAAGTGCTGCGTCATTTGCACCCAGCACAATGGTCACATCGGCAGCGGGCGACGGTCCAGATATCAGCACCCGCCCGGCCCCCGCCGAAAGCCCGCGCTTTGCGATGTCGCGTGTCTTGGCGTGGCCTGCGCATTCCAGCCAAAGGTCGACGCCCTGCAAATCCAACCCCGACAAATCCCGATCGCAGGTAAATCGTATGCTGTGTCCATCCACCACCAGATGGTCGCCGTCCACGCTCACAGACCCGGCATAGGGGCCAAAAACACTGTCATAGGCAAAAAGATGAGCACACAGATCCAGCGCTGCGATATCGTTGATCACCGCGACCTCAATGTCGGGGTGATCCGCCATCAACTGCCGCAGGATTGTCCGCCCAATCCGGCCAAAACCGTTGATCCCAATGCGCAACGTCATAGGTTCAACGCAGCGTGTCGGTTCACGTCCTTGTAAAGCAGATACCGGAACGGCCCATCGCCAGTGGCACGGCAGGCCTGCGGGCAAAAGGCCCGCAGCCACATGTAATCACCGGGTCCAACGCTGACCCAATCATCGTTCAGGCGGTATTCAGCGGTGCCCTCCAGCACGTATAGCCCGTGTTCCATCACATGGGTTTCCATGAACGGGATCACGCCGCCCGGTTGGAAATTCACGATATTGACGTGCATGTCGTGCGCCATATCGGTGGGGCTGACAAAGCGTGTGGTGGACCAGCGACCGCCTGAGTCGGGCATCTCGATCACGGGCGCGTCGGCCTCATGCGTGACAAAGGCGGCGGGCGCGGCGACATGTGGTGAAGGCAGGTAGCGCTTGCGCAGCCAGTGAAAGGTGAACGCATCGGCGTGGTCATTCTTGATGGTCCAGGCCGCACCGGCAGGAAGATAGGCATAGGATCCGGGGCGCAGCAAATGTGTTTGCCCGTCAATCGTCAGCTCGCCGTGACCGGAAACCACAAAGATCACGCCTTCAGCGGCTGCGTTTTCTTCGGGCGTTTCACTGCTACCCAAGTGCGAAAGCTCAACAATGTAGTGGCTGAACGTCTCGGCAAAACCGGTCAGAGGCCGCGCGATGATCCACATTCGCATGCCCGTCCAGCCGGGCAAAAAGCTGGTGGTAATGTCGCGCATCGTATCCGCCGGAATATAGGCATAGGCGGCGGTGAATACGGCGCGTTCATCCAGCGTTTTGTCCTGTGGCGGCAGCCCGCCCGGCGGTGTGGCGTAGGTCGTCATCGGTTTGCTCCGGGATGTTGGGTGGGCAATTCGCCCACCTCTTACCCCTCGATGGTGGGCAGATTGCCCACCCTACGCAACCCCTCAGTGCTGTTCAGGCACTAGAATCTCGCGCTTGCCCACATGGTTAGCCGAGGATACGACGCCTTCGTCTTCCATCTGCTCAACCAGTCGCGCCGCCTTGTTATAGCCAATCGCCAGTTTGCGCTGAATATAGCTTGTCGAACACTTGCGATCCTTGATCACGATGGCGACGGCGGTGTCATACAGCGCGTTTTCACTGTCGGACCCGTCACCCAGACCCAGCACCAGATCAATGTCGCTTTCTTTGCCCTCTTCGGGGCCTTCAACAACGCCAGACATGTATTCAGGCGGGCCAAAGCCCTTGAGGAAGTTGACGATTTCCTCAACCTCTTCATCGCTACAGAACGGCCCATGCACGCGGGTGATTTTGGACCCGCCTGCCATGTAAAGCATGTCACCCATGCCCAAGAGTTGTTCGGCACCCATCTCACCCAGAATGGTGCGGCTGTCGATCTTCGAGGTCACCTGGAACGAAATCCTTGTGGGGAAGTTGGCCTTGATCGTGCCGGTGATCACATCCACCGACGGGCGCTGCGTGGCCATAATCAGGTGGATGCCTGATGCACGCGCCATCTGCGCAAGCCGTTGAATACACGCTTCAATTTCCTTACCGGCGACCATCATCAGATCGGCCATCTCGTCCACGATCACGACGATATAGGGCAGGATCTCGGGCTGGAACTCTTCCGTTTCGAACACCGGATCACCGGTTTCATCGTCAAAGCCTGTCTGCACTGTGCGGCTGAACATCTCGTCCTTGGCCAGCGCATCCTTCACCCGGCCATTGTAGCCGTCGATGTTCCGCACGCCCATTTTGGACATCTTGCGGTATCTTTCCTCCATCTCGCCAACGACCCACTTCAAGGCCACCACAGCTTTTTTCGGGTCGGTTACGACTGGCGAGAGGAGGTGCGGAATGCCGTCATAGACGGACAATTCCAGCATCTTGGGATCAATCATGATCATTCGGCATTCTTCCGGCGTCAGCTTATAAAGAAGCGACAGGATCATCGTGTTGATGGCCACGGACTTACCCGAACCGGTTGTCCCGGCGATCAGCAAGTGGGGCATCTTGGCAAGGTTGGCGATGATTGGCTCACCGCCAATGTCCTTGCCCAGCGCCAGTGGCAATTTCTGGTTGCCGTCACCAAAGTCACGGTGCGACAGGATTTCACGCAGAACCACCTTTTCGCGGTTCTCATTGGGCAATTCGATTCCGATCACAGACCGGCCCGGCACGGTGGACACACGCGCAGAAAGCGCTGACATCGAGCGTGCGATATCGTCAGCCAGACCAATCACGCGGCTGGCCTTCAAACCGGGCGCGGGTTCCAGCTCATACATCGTGACCACAGGACCGGGACGGACCGACACGATCTCTCCCTTCACGCCGTAGTCATCCAGCACGCTTTCCAACATGCGCGCGTTTTCTTCCAAAGCCTCGTCCGACAGCACATGGCGCTGAATTTCGACCGGATTGGTCAAAAGGTTGAGCGGTGGATGCTCATAATCGGCGTATTTGTCTTCGAATTGCAGGGCAGGCTGTGCCTCGGCCTTGGCCTGCTTGCTGGGTGCCGCCTTGGGTGTCGCATGCACGACCTTTTTGGGTGTCGCGGGCGCGTCGGGGTTAAACAGCGGCTCTGCCACCAAAGGCTTTGCCTCGGCCTGCGGCAAGGTGCTGCGCTGATAGACTGCCGGGGCGGGTGTTGCCGCCGGGGTGTCTTCAATCACTTCGTCTTCGACAACGGCCATTTCGACCGCTTCGGGCGCAGCCGGGACACCAGTATCCAGGATCATCGGACGCGGACCCTTGCCTGCGGTCAGCGATGGTTCGATCCGCACGCCGGTCAGGGTTGGCGGCACAATGGGGGCCACGCGGGCGCGGATCGCATCGGAAATGCGGGCCTTGACCCGGTCATCACTGCCCGGTGTTTCGTCGAAGGGCTGCGGCGACTGGGTGACCAATTCGGGGTCAGGCATCGCATCATTGCGGCGCAACAAACCGGACAACAGGCCCTTGGGCGCAGGCGCGGGTTCAGGCGCACGTGCAGGGGCCGCAAGCGGAGCCGCGTCTTCGTAACCGGCGGGGCGCACCACAGGGGGCATCTTGCGGGCATGCGGATCAGCCTCGCGCGTTGGCATCACCGGATTTGCACGCACCACGGCAGCAGCACGGGCCTTTACGTCCGGATCGGGGATCAGGGCACGTGCGGCGTCTTCCTCTGCCGCCTCGCGGGCCATCGCCTCGCGCACGGCGCGGCGTTCTTCAAGCCGTGCGGCCATCCCGGACCGCAAGCCACCCGCCATCTTGGCAGAGGCCCCGGCACCTTGGCCCAAAACCTTTAGCAGCATCGCATAAAGCATCACCGTGCCCAGCAGCACAAAGCGGCCACCCACGCGCAGCTCTGGCCGGGTAAAGCCCAGCGCAAAGGCCAAAAGAGCAAGCGAAATCAAGCCGGTAATCAGTGACATCAGCTTGATCGAAAAGACTTCTCCGAACGGCACAACGGTCAAGACGACACCCAAAGCCGTGTCGCCCACCATGCCGCCCAGACCAAAGTTCGGCGGCCAAGCGGCACCCGGCACAAGCGTTGCCGCATAGATCGACGCGGCAGCAATCGCCATCGGCGCATACAGCAAGCGGCCCAGCGCCCGTTCCTGCCCCCAATGGCCGACAAAGCGCATGCCCCAAGCGATCAACACCATGGGCAGAACCCAAATGCCCTTGCCCACAACCATCATCAGCGGGGCAGCGGTGGATGCACCAAAGCGGCCCAACCAGTTTTGCACCGGTGCGTCGGTCGCGGAAATCCAGCTTGGATCATCGGGCGTGTAGCTGATGAACATCGCAGCGGCGATCAGGCCCACCACGATCAGGCCAATCCCCAGCAATTCCTTGCCGCGCTTTTCCAACGCGGCTTGGGTATCACTGTCCAAAAGCGGATCGCGCCGCCCAGATTGATAAGATGCCATGCTACTCTTCCCTTAGTCTTTGATGCAGTCACGCAGCAGGTTCAGCCCGCGCTGCACGTCTTCTTTTGGGGCGACAAGTGCCACCCGAATATATGTCTCGCCGGGGTTTCCGGCTGGTGTTGGTTGGCTTAGATAAGCGCCGGGCAAGGTGCGCACGCCGGTGTCGCGCCACAGCTTGAGCGCTGCGTCCTCGCCATTGCCGACGGGCAACCACAGGAAAAACCCCGCAGGCGGTGACCGATAGCCGGGCAGATTGCCCAGGATTTCGTCTGCCGCATCGAATTTCTCTGCATATAACGCGCGGCTGGCTGCCACATGGGCATCGTCGGCCCAGGCACGGGCAGAGACCGCTTGCACCGGGCCCGGCACCGGTGCGCCCGCATAGGCGCGCAATGATCTGATGTGTTTGGTGTTTTCAGGGCCGCTGGCCACAAAGCCAGAACGCATTCCGGCAAGGTTGGACCGCTTTGAAAGCGAATGAAACGACACGATGCGTTCAGGATCTGCGCCAACAGATTTCGCCACGTCCAACGCCCCGGGGGGAGGCGTTTCGCGATAAACCTCTGCGTAGCATTCATCGGCAAAGATGATGAAATCGTGCTTTTCGGCCAGTGCGATCAGTGTTTTCCAATAGGTGACATCGGCCACGGCACCTTGCGGGTTTGCCGGGCTACACACATAGGCCAGCGCGGTGCGATCCAGCACATCCGCAGGCGTGCTGGCAAAATCCGGCAAGTGGCCGGTTTCCGCCGTTGCGTTGACGTAGACAGGCTCTGCCCCCACTGACAGGGCCGCAACGCAATAGACCTGATAAAACGGGTTCGGGGTCAAAACCACGGGCCGCGCGCCGTTCTTGGTTTCAGGGCACAGCGCCATGGCCGCATTATAAAGCGCCTCGCGCGTGCCATTGGCCACCATCAGGTTTTCATGGCCCAGCGTCACGCCATAGCGGCGGTTCAGATAGCCCGCAATTGCGTCCAGCAAAGCGGGTTCACCGTTGTTATCGGGGTATTTCTTAAAGCGCGTCAGCTCTTGCGCCAGCACCTCGCCCACGAAATCGGGAAAGTCGTGCTGCGGTTCGCCAATGGTCATGTTGATGACATCACCACCCGGCTGGACAGCGTCCAACAGCCCACGCAAACGTGGCCACGTCGCAACCGGAAGGTCCGCAAACCGCTCAGGGTAATTCATAACTGCCTCAACTTACGGGATCATTTTCGCCCCGCTTTGAATGCAGATTAGCCGCAAGCGGCGGCATCTGTCCAGAATGAGGCGACCCGATTGCCACCAACACCGCGTAAATTGTGTCTTTTAGGCCAGCGCGGCTTCTGCAGCCGCACCAAGGCGCAAAAGACGGTCGTCCTGCCCCGGTGAGACGTTCAGCATGATGCCACAGGACGGAACCCCGGTCGGCAGGGTCAAAGACGCGCCGCCCATCAGGTTGGTCACACGCGTGTTACGCAAGGCCAGCAGGTTTTCGACCTTGTAATAGGCATCATCCGTCATCAGCCGGGCGATATTGGGCGGTAGCATTGGCGCAGTTGGCATGATGACGGCATCAAAACCCGCGGTTGCCGCGATATATTCCGCGCGAATGGCCGTCAGCCGATGCCATGCCGCGATGTAGTCGGCTGCCTTCACATCACGCCCGCCACGCACACGTTCCAGAATTTGCGGAAACATCTTGTCGGGCGCTGCTTCGACCTTGTCGCGCCACCATGCATAGCTATCGGCGGTGAAAAGCGCGCCCGCAAAGGCAAACGCCTCGGTCATTTGTGGGAAATCAAACGGGATGACCGTGGCACCTGCATCTTCCAACCCTTTGCGCGCGCGCGCAAAAGCGGCGGCAGGTGCGTCGCGCACATCCTCCATCGCGATTGTGTTCAATAGGCCAAAGCGGACGCCTTGCAGACCGGCATGGGCCAGATCGGGTGCTTTTGTGCCTTCCATTGCGGCCGTCAGCAGTGCTGCGTCCCCGACAGATCGACACAAGGGCCCAACGGTATCAAACGTCAGGCAAAGCGGGACAACGCCGTTCAGCGTTAACCGCCCATGGGTCGTTTTGAACCCCACAATATCGTTCCACGCAGATGGGATCCGCACAGAACCGCCCGTGTCGGACCCAATGCCCGCCGCCGCCAGACCAAATGCGACCGATGCCGCCGCACCAGAGGATGACCCCCCCGCCACCGCCTCTACATCGTTCACGCAGGGCGGCGTTGCGGTCATCGGGTTCAAGCCCAGCCCGGAAAACGCAATCTCTGACAAATGCGTCTTGCCAAGGCAGACCAGCCCGGCACTTGTGGCGTTTGCCAAAACCTCTGCGTCTGCACCAGGGACTCGGCCTTCCATCAGCTTTGTGCCTGCTTCCGTGGCGACGCCTGCTGTATCAAAAAGGTCTTTCCAACTCACTGGCACCCCGTCGAGCGGCCCATGGCGCAACCCCGAAGCGGCACGCAGACTGGCGGCTTTCGCCTCTGCCCGCGCCCTATCATGGGTTACGCGGGCATAGATGCGGTCACGGTGCTCATGCGCGTCGATGGCCGCCAGATAGACCTCTGTCAGGGCGACCGGGTCGATATCCCCCGCCGCAATCCCCTGCCCCAGCGCCGTCGCCGTCATCCACCGCCAATCATCCATGTCTCAACCTCTTGCGTTCATCGCGAAGGTAGCGGGCGCGTGTCGCATGGACAATCCCGTCCGCGTGCCCATATTGCAGGTCATGGATACGGATATCATCATCGTGGGTGGCGGTCTGAACGGCCCCGCACTGGCCCTTGCCACGGCACAGGCCGGATTTCGCGTCACAATCATCGACGCGCTGCCCTTGGATACCCGCAAGAACCCCGATTTCGATGGCAGGTCCTATGCGCTGGCACTGGGGTCGCAACGCCTGCTCAAAAGCATTGGGATCTGGCCTGCCATTGCCGATGATGCCCAACCGATGCTGGAAATTAAGGTCACCGATGGCCGTGCGGGCGAAGGGCCAAGCCCTTGGATCATGCACTTTGACCACGCTGAAATCGAAGAAGGCCCGATGGGCTATATGATCGAAGACCGCCACCTGCGCCGCGCGTTTCTGGATGCAATGGCGGCAGAGCCTTTGATCACCCATCTCGCTGCCGAAACAGTCGTTTCTCAATCCACTGACACAACAGCACAGGTCGCACTTGCCAGCGGCAAAACGGTGACCGGCAAAGTGCTGATCGGATGCGATGGCCGCAGCTCTGGCACCGCAACACGCGCCGGGATCACCCGCACGGGGTGGGGCTATGACCAGACCGCCTTGGTCTGTTGTGTGGAACATGAACAACCCCACGGCGGCATCGCGCATCAGTTCTTTATGCCCGGCGGACCGCTGGCGATCCTGCCCTTGACCGGCAACCGATCCGCCATTGTCTGGTCAGAAGAAGCGTCGCGCGCCAAAACCCTTGCCGCCCTTGATGACGATGCCTTTCTGGACGCGCTCAAACCCGCCTTTGGCAGTTTTCTGGGCCAGATCAGCCTGACCGGTGCGCGTTTCACTTACCCGCTTGGATTGACCTTGGCGGACCACTTTGTGGCGCACCGCGTCGCACTTGTGGGGGATGCCGCCCATGGCGTCCATCCGATTGCTGGTCAGGGGCTGAACGCCGGATTGCGCGATGTGGCCGCACTGGCCGAGGTCCTGTCAGAGGCGCAACGCCGCGGAGAAGACATCGGCACAACCCTGACGCTTGACCGCTACCAGACATGGCGCAGACCGGATGCCGCAAAGCTGGCGCTGGCGACAGACACTTTCAACCGGTTGTTTTCAAACGATAACCCGCTCATTCGCGCGGCCCGTGACATCGGAATGGGTGCGGTCAATGCCATGCCCGGTCTGCGCCGCCGCTTCATCAGAGAGGCCGCAGGCCTGAATGGAACGCTTCCGGCCCTGATGCGTTAGTCCAGCACCCGCGCTTCATCAACAAGCATGACGGGGATGCCATCACGAATTGGAAACGCCAGCCCGGCCTGTTTTGACACCAGTTCCTGCCGTTCCGCGTCATAGCGTAAGGTCGCTTGGGTCTGGGGGCACACCAATGCCTCTACCATCTTGGGATCAAATGCGTTGCTCATTGCATCACCTCGTCTGCGTCACCGCGTCTTAGCGCGAATTCGATCAAAGTGACCAGCGTTTCCCGGCGCGTGGCCAGCGATGGCGCCTCAAGCAGGGCCTGCTTGTCTTCAGGCTCAAACGGGCAAAGCATCGACAGCGAATTGATCAATAACTCGTCCTCAGCTTCGCCAAGCGATTCCCAATCGGTCTTGAGGCCCTGATCGTCAAAAAACCGGCCCAAAAGATCCATGAACTTGTCGCGCTGAAAATCGGTGTCCCGTTCAACCGGGCCTTTGTCGCGTTCAAACCCGGACCAATCGACATTGCAGCGGCGATAGGGGGTAAACCCCTCAACCTCAGATTGGACCCGAAACCGCGAAACACCCGAGAGGGTCAGCATATAGCGGCCATCTTCCGTCTCGGAAAAGGCCGTCACCCGTCCCGCGCAACCGATGCTGTGCAGTTTCCCGTCTTCGCCGGGCGCATCATAGGGCTGCACCATGCCGATCAACCGCGTTGACGTCTTCAGCGCGTCATCCAGCATCGCAAGATAGCGCGGCTCAAAGATATGCAACGGCAACCGCGCCCGCGGCAACAAAAGCGCGCCGGGCAGCGGGAAGATTGGGATCGTGTCGGGCAGATCTTTTGGTGTCATAAAACTGAGTTAGCCCGCGCGCCGCATCAGGCAAATATCATCGACGACAATTTGCGACGTCCGTTCAGCGCGATCGGATCCTTGGCATCCAGCGCTTCAAAGACCTTGAACAGCTGCGCCTTGGCGGCACCATCATTCCATTCACGATCCCGCCGGAACAGCTCTAGCAATTCGTTGACCGCCGCCTCTACATCGCCGTTGCCATGTAGCGCCGTCGCCAGATCAAGCCGCGCTTGATGATTGTCAGGTTCTGCCGCGACCTGTGCTTGTAGCTCTGCCACTGGACCTGCATTCGCGGCCTCCCGGGCCAGCGCGATTTGGGCCGCGACAGCCTCAAGCAGCGGATCTGTCGAAATCTCCGCCGGTGCGCCGTTCAAGATCGCCTCTGCCTGATCGATATCGTCAAGTGCGAGGTAAGATTTGACCAGCCCTGCATAGGACGCCGCATTATTTGGATCTTCCTGCAAAATCGCGGCAAATGTCTCTGCCGCGTCTGCGGCGGCACCTTCTTGCAACATGGCTTCCGCGGCCTCGATTGCATCGGCAAGCCCGTTGTCAGGCTCGCCTGCCAGCGCGGCGATCTTCTCGACAAAGGCGGTCACCTCCGACGGGGGCAGCGCCCCCTGAAAGCCGTCAACCGGCTGGCCGTTGTGAAACGCATAGACCGTCGGGATCGACTGCACCCGCAGCTGACCCGCGTAGCCGGGGTTGGCGTCCACGTCGATCTTGACCAGCTTCACCCGGCCACCTGCTGCGTTCACCGCCGCCTCAATTGCCGGACCCAGCGTTTTGCAAGGACCACACCACGTGGCCCAGAAATCCACGATGACCGGTCCGGTCTGCGACGCCTCAATGACGTCTTGCATAAAGGTGTCGTCACTGCCGTCGATGATGTTGTCGCCCGCAGGGGCTTGGGTTTGGCCCAATTCCAGCATGTCAGCCTCCAAATTCGGTGTCGGCCCCTATATGTGCGCAAAGCGGCCAAAGTCCAAGGGGGTAGCCGCGCCCAAAAGTGTTGCCTAAGGTTTTCCCATGACAACGATCCTGACTTTCGGCGATAGCAACACCTATGGCACGCCCCCGATGACCGCACACGGCGAGCATGCACGGTTTGATGCAACAACCCGCTGGCCCTGCGTGATGCAGCGCGCCTGCGGCTGCACCCTGATCGAAGAAGGCCTGCCGGGTCGCACCGCTGGCCCCTTTACCGATCCCCTGATGGGGCCACACATGAACGGGCAGCTTGGGCTGCGCATCGCACTGCAAAGCCACGGTCCGATTGACCTGCTCACCATCATGTTGGGCACCAACGACCTCAAGGCCCACTTCGGTCTGACCCCGCAGAGGCTTGTCGCCGGTGTTGCGGGCTTGATCGCAATCGCCCAGTCAGAAGAATATCAGACCCGGCACGGCGGCTTTCAAATCCTGCTGATCTGTCCGCCCGCTGTCACGGAAAACGGCCTGCTCCGCGCGGAATTTCACGGTGGCGCTGCCAAAGCGGCGATGCTGCCCGCCCTATACACCCATCTTGCCCGGACCCGCGGCATCGCGTTTCTTGATGCAGGCCAGCATATCGCCGTCAGCGACATCGACGGCGTCCACTTTGCCCCCGAAAGTCAGGTGAAACTGGGTCAGGCCGTGGCCGCGCATCTTCTTTCTTTTGAATGAAAATATGCCCGCCGGAGGCATCCGGCCAGCGCGTCACACATCAAAGGTCGCAAATACAGGCGCATGATCGCTGGGCTGTTCCCACCCCCGCACATGGCGCAAAACCTTGCTGGAATGGGCGGCGGACGCGATATCAGACGTCGCCCAGACGTGATCCAGCCTGCGTCCCTTGTCGGCGGCGTCCCAATCGGGCGACCGATATGACCACCAGCTAAATAACGGGCCCTCGGGGATATCTGCGCGGGTCACATCCACCCAATCACCCGCATCCTGCACCTGTGCGAGATGCTCCACCTCGATGGGTGTGTGGCTGACGACCTTCAACAGCTTCTTGTGATCCCAGACATCATCTTCGCGTGGCGCGATGTTCAGATCCCCGACCAAAATAGATTTCTTTGGCGCATCCGCATGAAATGCGTCCCGCATCTGGGTCAGGTAATCCAGCTTCTGGCCAAATTTCTCGTTGATCTCGCGATCCGGTTTATCCCCGCCCGCAGGCACGTAGAAATTGTGGATCGTCACGCCATTTTCAAGACGTCCCGCGATATGGCGTGCATGACCAAGGCCCGCATAATCCTCGGCACCCGCTTCCGTGATGGGCAGCTTGGAAAAGATCCCCACACCGTTATAGCCTTTTTGCCCGCGCCCGACAAAATGACCGTAGCCAAGGCTTTGAAACTGCTCCATCGGGATCTTCTCAACCGGGCTTTTGCACTCTTGCAAGCACAGCACATCTGGGGCCTCGTCCCGCATCAACTGCGCCACCAGATTTTCGCGCAAACGGACAGAGTTGATATTCCAGGTCGCAAGGGTAAATGGCATCAGATTTCCTTTATGTCAGGGCGGCGGCGGGGCGCAAAACGCCGGTTTCAAATCCGCGCCGGTTCAATATGGGCGGGGTCATGTGGCGCTTGGCGGCGGGGTGTGCCGCGTCCAACACGCCCAACTGCACCAACAGCGCGGCAATGGCGGCATTGGATGCCCGCGTTGCCCCATCGGTGATTTTCAGCGCCACGCCCAGTTTCTTTTCAGGAATAATCGCCACAAACACACCTTCGGCGCCAGTCTTGATCGCCACGCGACCTTCCATGGCCTGCATCAGCTCGGTGCAGGCGCGTCGATCGCCCGCAACCAGATCAGGATGTGCGACCATCGCGTCAAACAGCGTTGCGGCAGCCGCAGAACGGGTATCATTGCGTTCGGATGCGCTGGCGAAAAAGGCCATGGCGCGGGCGAGCCCGTGCACTGAGCTGGTGTGATTGGGGGCCGAACAGCCATCGCGCGCCCAATGGGCGCTGTTTTCCTGGGTCACTTCTTCAAAGGCGGATTTGACCGCAACCTGCACCGGATGATCGATCCCATCGTAATCCGCAGCACCGCTGAGGTGTTTGTTCAGGGTCAGAAATCCGGTGTGTTTGCCAGAACAATTATTGTGGATCTGACAAGGTGAGGCATCGGTTTTGATCAATGCCTTGCGGGCGGGTCGGTCATCGGGCATTTGCGGCCCGCATCGCAGATCGTCCTCACCCAACCCGATATGCTTGAGCCACGCGGTCACTCGGTCCGTGTGAATTGCCGCCCCCTCATGCGACGCGCAGGCCAAGGCAAAATGTTCTGACGTCAACCCAAACGCATGGGCGGCACCACTTTCAATCAGGGGCAGCGCCTGCAGCATCTTGCAGGACGAGCGGGGATAAATCACCGCCGATGGATCGCCCCAGGCCTGCACAATCTGGCCTGTATCATCACAGACCACGGCATGACCCTGATGCACCGATTCCAAAAGATCGCCACGCCAGACCTCTACCAGATCAACCGGATTGCTCATCTTGACCCTTCTTTCGCTTTGACCACACGGGTTTGTGCCCGATAGGGGCTTTCCCAATTGGGCGGTTTTTTGCTACGGTCATGGCTATCGAGTTGAAAGACAACCTGCCAGCCGAAAAGGTGCCGTTAGATGTACCATCGCTGAACAGGTGGACCCAGAGGCAAGCACAGCTTGGAGGCTGTTAGGAATGATTTTGAAAATGTCGCGTGTAATTGGTGTGGCCATGGCTCTTACCGCTGCCGGTGCGCTAAGCGCACAGGAAACGTCTGATAACCGCGTGGACGCGAACACCGATTGGAGCGTTTTTGTCGAGGATAACCCGACTGAATGCTGGGGCGTCTCTGCCCCCAAGGAAACTGTGAACCGCCGTGACGGTCAGGTCGTGCAGGCGCGCCGCGGCGATATCTTGCTGTTTGTCTTCTATCGGCCCGGTGCCTCGGTGCAGGGTCAGGTGGCCTTTACCGGCGGCTATCCCTTTGCCAGCGGATCCACTGCGGCCCTGACAATCGCAGGCACTGAGTTCCAGATGTTCACCGAAGGCGAATGGGCCTGGCCCGCAACGCCCGAAGATGACGCCAAGATCGTGGCAGCAATGAAGCGCGGCGCAGATGCCACCGTCGTGGCCCGCTCTGGCAGGGGCACCGTGACCACGGACAAGTTCAGCCTGCTTGGCTTTACCGCCGCCGTCGAGGAAGCCGCAAAGCGCTGCGCAGGCTGATCCCGCAGGATCGCCTCCGGCGGGCATATTTAGGTTCAAAAGAAAGACGGGGCGGTTTTCCATTGGAAACCGCCCCTTTTGGCTTATATGGGGCGCTATCCAGACCTGTAGGTGATCCGATGACGGCCAAGGCCCCCATTACACAAGACGTGCATACGATCCCGCGCAAGCTGCCAGAGGGTAAGCCTAATCTTGTGGGCATGACCCAGGACCAGATGCGGGCGGCGCTGATTGAAGCGGGCACGCCTGAGAAACAGGCCAAGATGCGCATGGGCCAGCTATGGCAATGGGTCTATCACTGGGGCGTGCGCGATTTTGATGCGATGACAAACCTGTCAAAAGACTATCGCACCATGCTGGCGGAAACCTTTGTGATTGCCCTGCCCGAAGTGGTGACACGACAGGTTTCAACAGACGGCACCCGGAAATATCTGGTGCGGATCGCGGGCGGCCACGAAGTTGAAGTGGTCTATATCCCCGAAGAGGATCGCGGCACCCTTTGCATTTCCTCTCAGGTCGGCTGCACCCTGACCTGCACGTTCTGCCACACCGGCACGCAAAAGCTGGTGCGCAACCTGACCACCTCGGAAATTGTCGGGCAGATCATGGTGGCGCGCGACGATCTGGGTGAATGGCCCGTGCCGGGTGACAAAAAGGATGAAACCCGGCTTTTGTCCAACATCGTGCTGATGGGGATGGGAGAGCCGCTATATAATTTTGAAAACGTGCGCGACGCGATGAAGATCGCGATGGACCCGCATGGCATTCAACTGTCACGGCGCAGGATTACGCTGTCGACCTCTGGTGTGGTGCCAGAGATTGCCCGCACCGCAGAAGAGATCGGCTGCCAATTGGCGATTTCCTTTCACGCCACAACGGACGAAGTGCGCGACGTGCTGGTCCCGATCAACAAGCGCTGGAACCTTGAGGTGCTGATCGAGGCGCTGCGCAACTATCCACGCGTCAGCAACTCAGAGCGGATCACATTCGAATACGTGATGCTCGATGGCGTGAACGATAGCGACGCAGACGCGCACCGACTAATCAAACTGATCGAAGGCATCCCGGCCAAGATCAACCTGATCCCGTTCAACGAATGGCCCGGCGCGCCCTACAAACGGTCATCAAACAACCGCATCCGCGCCTTTGCAGAGATCATCTATCAGGCGGGCTATGCCTCTCCTGTGCGCAAACCGCGCGGCGAAGATATCATGGCCGCCTGCGGACAGCTCAAATCAGCGACAGAGCGGGAACGGAAGTCAAAACGCCAGATCGCACAAGAAGCCGGGCTATAGAATATGCCTGATGTGTGTTAAGTTCCCCCGCGCCATATTGGGGGGCAAACATGCAGATCAGAATTAACAACATCACATTTGAAGGCACGCCAGAGGCCGGGGTTTTATCCGTCGCCACATATCAGTTGCGCATCGGCAAGGCGCTGGAAGCCGCGCATATCTACTCTTGGGATTGCCTCAGCGGCAAGGCGACACACCTGCCAAGGCTGAACGCAAACGGCGAACTTTCCGTCCCGGTTTTTACCACCGTTTTCGTCTCGGACCGGGGGCGGTTCACCTCTTCGAAAGACCACAAAGCCACCGCCTTGATGAAGATCCGCCTGCTGACCGCAACCCGCAAACGCAATCTGGCCGACATTAGCGCCACCGTCCGGCGGGCGACGGGCGGGCACCGTTTCAAACCCGATATCAGCGCCTTTGACTGGCTCAAACCCATGGCCTCATTCGAGATTTGGGTTGATATCAAGTTCCAGATTTTTTGTTCTACAACGCCACCCTCGATTTGCGGTTCTATGTTGGCATCCCACATCGCGTCCTGCTTGCGCCGCGCATCACCGGCCTTTGCCAACCCGAGCCTTTGGCCGAAGCCATCGAAGGCGGACGCACGCCAGATCCAAAGGAGGCGGGCCTGCCCCTGCCCGGCACCAAAGCTGCACGGAAACTGCGCCGCGACTTCCTGAAAGCAGAGATCGACGACTATGAACCGCCCGCTCGCCCAGGGCCGGTGGAGCCGCCCTTTGCAGACACCATGCCGCAAGAGCGGCAACTGACCGCGCAGCAGCGTGCAGACCTTGAACGCATTCGAAAAGAGCTCAAAGAGCTTGAAAAGTTCGACAAACTCAGTGGCGAAGACGAAGGCGACTAGCGCCCCGGTATCACCCCACGCTTTTCGCCCTTGCCTTCCCAACTGTCGAGCGCGGCAATCGCCTCGTCCGCGGTTTCGACAAATCGGAACAGGTCAAGATCGTCGGCCGAGATTGTGCCCGCATCCGCCAGCGCATCCCAATTGATGATCTTTTCCCAAAAGGATTTGCCAAACAGCAAGAACGGCACCCGCGCCATGCGGCCCGTCTGGATCAGCGTCAGCGCCTCAAAGGTTTCGTCCAACGTGCCAAAGCCGCCGGGAAAGACGCAAATGACGCTGGCGCGCATCAGAAAATGCATCTTGCGAATGGCGAAGTAATGAAAGTTGAAACACAACTCCGGCGTCACATAGGGGTTCGGGGCCTGCTCGTGCGGCAGCACAATATTCAGACCAATCGACCGCCCGCCTGCGTCTTCAGCACCGCGATTACCTGCCTCCATCACGCCGGGGCCACCACCGGTCACGATGATGTCTTCGGTGCCGCCATTTTCCAGCGACCGCTTGGTCATCAGATAGGCAAACCGCTGCGCTTCGGCGTAATAGGCTGACAGATCGGCGAGCGTCTGTGTCCGCGCAGTTTCTTTCGCCTCCGGTGCCGGGATCCGCGCGCCGCCAAACATCACAACGGTTGAATCCACGTTTGCCTCATCCAGCATCAGCTCTGGCTTCAACAACTCAAGCTGCAAGCGCACCGGGCGCAGTTCTTCGCGGCACAAAAATTCGTCATCCGCAAAGGCCAGTGCATAGGTTGGCGACCGCGTTTGCGGCGTATCCGGCACGTGGCGTGCCTCTTCGCGGTCCTGATGGCTGTCGCGGAAAGGGTGCGTGCGGTTGGGTTCGTCTTTCATGGATCGCTCCTGTTCGTTTGGCCGACCCTACCGCGCAGCGCAAAAAGGAACACCCCAAAAGGCATCACGATTGCGCCCGGCGTTTATGCCGCCTATAGCCTCTGCAACACCAGTTTGCAGGAGAACCCGATGTCAAATGCCGCCCTAGAAACCGCAATCGAAGCCGCGTGGGACGCCCGTGACCAGATCACCCCCGCCACCAAAGGCGAAACCCGTGACGCGATCGAAGATACGCTGAACGCGCTGGATAGCGGGTCCTTGCGCGTGGCCGAACGGCAGGATGACGGCCTTTGGAAGGTCAACCAATGGGCCAAAAAGGCCGTGCTGCTGGGCTTTCGGATCAAGGACATGGAACAGCACGATGGCGGCCCGCAGGGCGGCGGCTGGTGGGACAAGGTCGACAGCAAGTTCAAGGGCTGGGGCGACAACCAATGGCAGGCCGCAGGCTTTCGCGCCGTGCCCAGCGCCGTGGTGCGCAAATCCGCCTTTATCGCACCCGGTGTGGTGCTGATGCCCTCTTTCGTGAACCTTGGCGCCTATGTCGACGAAGGCACAATGGTCGATACCTGGGCCACCGTCGGGTCCTGCGCGCAGATCGGCAAGAACGTGCACCTGTCCGGCGGTGTCGGCATCGGCGGCGTGCTTGAACCCATGCAGGCCGGCCCCACGATCATCGAAGACAACTGCTTTATCGGTGCCCGGTCCGAGGTGGTCGAGGGCTGTATCGTCCGCGAAGGCGCGGTCTTGGGCATGGGCGTCTTTATCGGCCAATCCACCAAGATCGTCGACCGCGCAACAGGCGAGGTCATGTATGGCGAAGTGCCCCCCTACTCCGTCGTCGTCGCAGGCTCCATGCCGTCGACCAACGGCATCAGCCTTTACTGCGCCGTGATCGTGAAACGCGTCGACGAAAAGACCCGTTCGAAGACAGCCATCAATGAGTTGCTGCGTGACTAACGGCACGGCCCCGGACCTGATCCGGGGCAATGCCCCGCCCCGCTGATGATCATCTCGCGCACCATCGCCCGCCGCCGCATTGCTGCCAAACAGCGGCCCAGCTGGTTCGGCGCTTGGGGCCTCGTCGGTCTTGATGCGCTGGCCCTGATCGTGATTTTCGCGCTGCTTTGGTCCCCGTTCCAGACGCTCACGGCCACCTTCAACTTCCCTACGTGGGCCACCGCCGCCGCCCTCTTCGCAGTCGGCTTTATCCCGATGCAAGCAGTGCTGATCCTGTCCTCACTTTGGGCCGCAAAGTCGCGCTGGGATGACGGCGACGCTGGAAAATCGGGCAAATAGCCCCCATATCTTCCGCAATCAGATCAAAACAGGAGACACCCCATGGGCCTCGGTTTCTTTGCCAGCATCATCGTCGGCGGCCTCGCCGGCTGGATCGCCACCACCTACATGAAAGCGAAGACCGGCATCATCGCCAACGTCATCCTTGGCATCGTCGGCGCGGTCGTCTTGAACGGCATCCTTGGATGGGTCGGCATCTACGCCGATCGCAGCTTTCTGCCGCAACTCATCGTGGGCGCGCTTGGTGCCGCGGGCCTGATCGCCGCCTACCGTCGCCTGTCGGCTTGACAACAACGGCTGCGACACGCACCACATCCCTATGAAAAAGCCAAGCAAACAACAGGTCTTTACCCTTCTGGTCGAGGTTGGCCGCAGCACCGACGACGGCCTTCCCAAAGGGGCCACCGGTGCCGCCCTGATGTGCTATGCCTCCGGCGTGGACGAGGCAGAGGCCGTGCGCGAAACCGTTGCAATCCTCAAACAAGCCGACCTCGCCCCGCTGGATGTCTCGGGCTATGGCACGCTGGATGAACGCCTGTCCGAAGGCCATGACATCAGCGACGATGAAAAAGACCTCATGCAGCGCGCGCTTGACGAAAATAGCGTGATCATCGCCCAGATGACCCCGTTCTTTGAAGACGACGCCCAGGCCTAACCACCCATAACCGCCTGATGCGCGGTCACAATTTCAAGAACAAGTTCATCAATCGCGGCGCGATCCGTGGCGTAATTGATGATCGATGCGCGGATAATCTGCCGCCCGCGCCACTCCCCATGGCTTGGATAGACGCGCCCCCGTTCCTGCACGCGGCGCAAAACCTCCTTGGTTACCTCATCGGTCTCGCACGCAATTGCCACCTGATTAAGCACCACATCGTTCAAGACGAAGATGCCCGGTTCCGCTGTCAGCTGCGCCGCCAGATAGAGCGCAAGGTCACAATGGCGCGCAATCATCTCTCGCACGCCATCGGCACCAAGATGCCGCAGGATCGCATAGCTCGGCACGCCCCGTGCCCGGCGGCTCAGCTCCAGCGTGGATTCGCTTGGCTCCCAGGTCTCTCCCAACGCGGGCAGATAAGCGCCGCGTGCTGTCATGGCACTGACCAATGCACTGCGGTCCCGGACAATGCACAACCCCGCGTCATAGGGCGCATTCAGCCATTTGTGCAGATCCACGGCCCAACTGTCTGCCGCATCGACACCGGCCAACCGGTCGCGCAATGCAGGGACGGCATGGGCCCATAGGCCAAATGCACCGTCCACATGCACCCAGCCGCCCGCTGCATGTATCATCGGGATCGCTTGTGCAAATGGATCAAAGGCACCGGTATTGATCTGCCCCGCTTGCAAGATCACCAGCGGCGGGTTTTCACACGCGGTCAACGCATTTTGCAGCGCATCCAGCCTGATGCGCCCCTGATCGTCTGTCGCAAGCCGCGTTGCATTCCCAAGGCCCAGCCCGGCATAGCGCACGCCCGCCATCGGCGCCGAATGGGCATCCTGCCCGATGATGACCGGGATCTGCGGCGCACCAAACAGCCCTGCCTCTCCGATGTCCCACCCTTGCCGTGCCAACAAGGCATCGCGTGCGGCAATAATGCCCTGCGTATTGGCCACGGTCGCCCCAGTGACGATCCCGAGCCCGCTCTCGGCAGGCAGCCCCAGCAGATCAAGGCACCACCGACAGACCGCCTGTTCCATCAAAGCGGTTGACGGGGTTTCCCACGATGACGCCGCATTTTGCCCCCAGGCGGCCACAAGGAAATCAGCAGCGACACCGACAGGCATCGACCCGCCAACCACGTAACCAAAAAAGCGCGGTGAAGCATGATGATGCAGCCCAGCCCCGGCCATATCCACCATTCCTGCGACAACGTCGTGGGCCGCCTCTCCCTTGGCCGCAAGATCGCCATCAAAGCGCCCGCCCATCTGCGCCGGGCGCGCCTGCGGCGCGGCTGGCCCATCTTGCAAGCCTGCGCGATACGCGACCGCCTGCTCTGCGGCCAAAACCATCGCAGCCTTTGCATCGGCGTCCAGCGTCGCCAAATGGCGTATCGGCAATTCGTTGGCGTCCATTGTCATGGGGATCCTCTTTACGTCATCAAAACGGCCTAAATCTCCGGTCACGATCATCGATTTTGGCCCCAAACCCTAGCAAAAACTGCGCCGCGTCAGGCGATCTGTCGTCTCACCGCAATTGCATCCGCCCCGCCTGCACGGTAGCCATGCGGCCAAAAGGAAACGCCATGCCCGTTGATCCCGTTGCCCTGACGGCTGACCTTGTCCGCTGCAATTCCATCACCCCCGCCGAAGGTGGCGCGCTTGTCCTGCTGGAAAAGCTGCTGACGGCCCACGGTTTTGACTGCACCCGTGTTGACCGGGGCGGCATCGCCAACCTTTACGCCCGCTGGGGCCGTAAAGGCGCAAACCGCACCTTTGGCTTTAACGGCCACACCGATGTGGTCCCCTTGGGCGACGAAGCGGCTTGGACGGTTGATCCATTTGGGGCAGAGATCAAAGACGGGTTTCTTTGGGGCCGCGGCTCAACCGACATGAAATCCGGCGTTGCCGCATTCGCTGCCGCCGCCTGCGATTTCGTTGACACGACACCCCCCGACGGCGCGCTGGTCCTTGCAATCACCGGCGATGAAGAGGCCGACGCATACCACGGCACTACCGCAATCCTCGACTGGATGGCGGAGAACGGCGAACAAATGACCCATTGTCTGGTGGGGGAGCCGACCTCCCCCAACCACATGGGCGAGGCGATGAAAATCGGCCGCCGCGGCAGCTTGAACGCACGCTTTACCTTCACCGGGGTGCAAGGCCACGCCGCCTATCCGCACCGCGCCAAAAACCCGACCCACGCGATGGCCGCCCTGATGCATCGCTTTGCGACCCATGCGCTCGACGACGGCACCGACCACTTTGATGCCTCCACCCTCGCCGTGGTCACGATGGACACCGGCAACCCCGCTACCAACGTCATCCCCGCCACATGTCAGGCCGGTGTCAACATCCGCTTCAACGATCTCCACTCCGGCGACGGCTTGACCGCCTGGATGCAGGTCGAGGCAAACAAAATCGCCGCCCAAACCGGCATCGACATCCAGATGCGCGTCAAAGTCTCGGGCGAGGCCTTCCTTACACCCCCCGGCGACTTCTCTGACCTCATCGCCAGGTCCGTCCACGCCGAACTCGGCACCACACCCGAACTTTCAACCTCAGGCGGCACCTCTGACGCGCGCTTTGTGAAAAATCACTGCCCCGTGGTCGAATTCGGCCTCGTCGGCAAAACCATGCACCAAGTCGATGAAAAGGTCCCGGTCGAGGACATCAAAACCCTCAAATCCATCTACACCCGCATCCTCGCCGATTATTTCGCCTGACCTCGGCTTTCTTTGGTTCATAAATATCCCGGGGTCCGGGGCAGAGCCCCGAAAAGGGGTGGGCGGGCGGGCCCGCTCACCAAATCACAATGACGCGCCACGCCAGCTATGCTAGGTGCCGCGCATGACACAAATCCCTTCCAAGGCGGAGGTCCTGCAATGGATCGCCGACCACCCGACAAAAACCAGCAAACGTGACATCGCCAAGGCATTTGGCATCAAAGGCGCTGCCCGCATCGACCTCAAAGCGCTCCTCAAAGACCTTGAGGCCGAAGGCCACCTGCAGAAACGCCGCAACAGCTACCGTGACCCCGACACCCTGCCACCTGTGTCGGTGCTCGAAGTCACCGGCCCCGACGCGGACGGCGATCTTTACGCCAAACCGCTGGAATGGTCCGGCAAAGGTCCTGCCCCACGCATCCTGCTTACCTTGCGCAATTCCGATCCCGCCTTGGGTGCCGGCGACCGCATCCTTGGCCGGCTGACCGAAACCCCAACAGAATCGCACTCCCACACGGCCCGCCTCATCCGCCGGATCGGCACCAACCCAGAACGCATTCTGGGCGTCTTCCGGGCCGGCCATGAAGGCGGCCGCGTCCTGCCCATCGACAAAGGCGCGGACAAACAATGGACCGTCCCCGCAGGCGCCACCAACGATGCCAAAGACGGCGAGTTGGTCGAGGCGGAACAGACCGGCCCCAAGGGTCGCATGGGGCTTCCCAAGGCGCGCATCGTCGCCGTCCTTGGCGATCCAACCGCCCCCCGCGCCGTCAGCCTCATCGCGATTCACCAGCACGGCATCCCTGACCACTTCCCCGATGACGTGGTGGCCGAAGCCGACGCCAAGACACCCGCCCCCTTGGGCAAACGCACCGACCTGCGCGACAAGACCTTTGTCACCATCGACCCAGCAGACGCCCGCGACCGCGATGACGCCTGCCTTGTGGAACCCGATGGCGACGGCTTTACTCTCTGGGTCGCGATTGCTGACGTCTCCGCCTATGTCACGCCCGGTTCCGAACTCGACCGTGAGGCCCGCAAGCGCGGCAACTCCACATACTTCCCCGACCGCGTCGTCCCGATGCTGCCCGATGTCCTCTCTGGCGACCTGTGCAGCTTGCATGACAACGTCGACCGGGCCGTGCTGGCCGTCGAAATGAAGATCGACGCCCAAGGCAACAAAACCGGCCACACCTTCCACCGCGCAATGATCCGCTCTGTCGCCTCACTCGAATACAACCAGGTGCAAAACGCCGTCGAAGGCCGCCCCGACGCCGTCACCGCACCTCTCGTCGATACCGTCCTCAAACCGCTCTACGCCGCTTATGAGGCGCTCAAGATCGCCCGTGCCGCCCGGCAGCCGCTGGAACTCGACCTGCCCGAACGACGGATCGAACTCTCCGACGATGGCCACGTCACCGGTGTCGCCTTCAAGGACCGCCTTGATGCCCACCGCCTGATCGAAGAATTCATGGTGCTCGCCAATGTCGCCGCCGCTGAGACGCTCATCGCCAAAAAGACCCCGCATCTGCTACGCGTCCACGAAGAACCCAGCCCCGAAAAACTCGAAGCCCTGCGCGAGGTCGCCAGTGGCTCAGGCCTGCAACTGGCCAGGGGTCAGGTCCTCAAAACCGCCCACCTCAATCGCCTTCTGTCTCAGGCCAAGGGCACTGACCACGCCGAATTGATCAACATGGCCACCCTGCGGTCGATGACGCAGGCCTATTATGCCCCTGAAAACTTCGGCCACTTCGGCCTTGCCCTGCGGGCCTATGCGCATTTCACATCGCCCATTCGACGCTACGCTGATCTGATCGTCCACCGCGCACTGATTGCGGCCCATGGCTGGGGCAAAGACGGGCTCTCCTCGTGGGATATCGAAAACCTCAAGGACACCGGAGAAAAGATCTCGGCCACCGAACGCCGCTCCATGATGGCCGAACGCGATACGACCGACCGCTACCTCGCCGCTTTTATGCAAGACCGGATCGGTGCTGAACTGACCGGCCGCATCTCTGGCATTGCCAAATTCGGCGTCTTCGTAAAGCTCGATGAAACCGGCGCCGACGCGATGATCCCGATCCGCACGCTGGGCGGAGAATACTTCCACTATGACGCCGACACCCAGACGCTGATGGGCGCCGACACAGGCCGCGTCATCGGCCTTGGCATGCGCACAACCGTCAAACTGGCAGAGGCAGCACCCGTCACCGGCGGTCTGATCGTGGAACTGCTGACACTTGACGGGGCCACCATGCCGCGCGGCACATCGCGTGGCCGGGGCAAGCCAGCGAAACGCAAACTCGGATCTGCCCGCAAAAAGGCCGCCAAGACAGCCCGCAAGGTCAAGCGCACCCGGAAATAGTCACGATTATTCCAGAAGCTGCGCCGAACAATCGCCATTCATGCAGGCCACGGCCTGCTGTTCCATCGCCCGTGTGACGTTGTAAAAGATCGTCCCACCACAGGCAGGGGCCTCTATCACAAGGTCAGATCCCACAACCTTCGCAAAGATAATCGCCTCCTCGCCAGAGGCCGCACCTCCGCACCACGGACCAACGCACAACGGCTGCAAGGTCACCGCCCGCGCATAGCGCGTGGTGAACCCCTCGCGGTTCAGAGCAAACCCCTTGAACTCAGCGGCAATCGGCGAGGGTGTCCACCCATCGTTGAGCATATCCGTCTCAGGCAAGAGCCGTTCGTCAAACGTCAGCTTGCCTTTGAGCAGATAGATATCCTCTGGCACGTCTTCCGCCCGTGCAAAGCTGTCCGCAATTGTCGGCCGCATGCACGACAGCGCCGCTGCGTCAGTCGCCAGCAAGACCAAGGCGGCAATCAACCACCTCATAACTTATCCCCGAATTCCGCCAGCACGCGCTGATACACCTCGCGCTTGAACGGCACGATATTGTCGACCAATTGATCTTTCGGCATCCACTTCCATTGCGAAAACTCGGGATGCGCTGTGGCGATATTGATCTGATCGTCCGTCCCGTGAAACCGAAACAGAAACCACTTCTGTTCCTGCCCACGATACTTGCCCTTCCAGATCTTCGGCACAATCTCATGCGGCAAATCATAGGGGATCAATTCGCGGCTTTCCGCCTCAAGCGCCACCAGCTTTTCGGTCACGCCTGTTTCTTCCCACAACTCGCGGATCGCGGCATCCAGCGTTTTTTCGCCGGGGTCCACACCACCCTGTGGCATTTGCCAGGCGTCGGTGTCACGATCCATGCGCTGGCCTACAAAGATGTGCCCCCGCGGATTGGCCAGCATAATGCCGACACAGGGGCGATAGGGTAGCTGGGCGATGTCGTCGGGGGTCATGAATTGGCCTTGGTGTTGCATAGGTTAGCTCCTGTCACGTTTGGCCTGAGTCTGGGGCAAACGTCCAGCGCTATGCGATAACAAGCCGGGTGTTATGCTTTATCCGGGCGGCAATCCAACGCAAATGGTCGCGCCGAAAGGCCACACAGCCTGCCGTTGACCGCCCCGGCCCGCGCCACTGATGGATGAAGATCGCCGACCCGCGCCCCTTGACCGCATAGGGCCAATTCCAATCTGTCAGGATCACCAGATCATACATCGGATCAGCCCTGCGCAGCACCTCGTGCGAAAAATCATGTGGGGCGCGGACCATCATGTTGTAGTCAGGGTCCTTCACATCGTCCGACCACAGATCAGACAGACCAATCGGCACCGCCCAATCGGCAGGCTTGGACATCCGATCAGGCCGATACAGCATCCCCACGATCCGGTGGACACCCTTGGGTGTGACCCCATCACCTTCTACCTTGCGCACCCTCACCCCACCGCGTCCGACAGTGCAGGGAAACCGCCGTCCGTAAAACCGCACCCCCTTGGGGGTCACAACCAGATCAGTTGCGCGCATCGTCCTGCTTTCTTTGGTTCATAAATATCCCCGCCGGAGGCCCGATTATTCGACGAATAATCGCAGCGCTCAAAGCAAATGTCCCGATTTTGCAGCCTTCGTCGCGAGGTAGGCATGGTTGTGGGCGTTTTCACCAACCTGCAACGGGACGCGCTCAACCACATCAATCCCGCAGCCTTGCATCCGTTCAATCTTGGCCGGATTGTTGGTCATCAAACGCACGGCGCCAAACCCCATCTTGCGCAAGATCTCGGCACCGATGCGGAAATCGCGTTCGTCGTCCTCAAACCCCAGACGGTGGTTCGCCTCGACCGTATCAAACCCCTGATCCTGCAAGGCATAGGCGCGCATCTTGTTGGCAAGGCCGATCCCGCGCCCCTCTTGGTTCAGATACAGCAGCACACCTGCCCCCTCTGCCCCCATCTGCGCCAAGGCCCCATTCAACTGCGGCCCGCAGTCGCACTTGAGCGACCCCAGAAGGTCCCCGGTAAAACAGGCCGAATGCAGCCGTGCCAGCACCGGCTTTGACCGATCCGGCTTGCCGATCTCAACCGCGTAATGCTCTTCCCCGCCATCCTCGGGGCGAAAGATATGCAGCCGCCCGGCGTCCGAGGCGCGGAGCGGAACGCGCGCCGACACCACCGCCTGCAGTTCGGTCAGCGTTGTCGTCAGCACCGCGCCGGGATCCACGACCGTCAGATCGTGATGGGCCGCAAAACCGCCCGTGTCCTCCAAAGGCACGACAACCGCCGCGGGTAACAAGCGCGCCGCCTTGCACAGCGCAATCGCAGCCCGCGCCAAACCGGCATCGCCCTCGCGCAGCGTCTCAAGCGGGCCTTTCATCGGGTTCGCCAGATCGTCGGCAGGATCGGCCAGCGCCTGCACCCAGCCCAGTTTCGCGCCGTCCGGCAGTGCAATCCGCGCCAGATCCCCATCATAAGCCCGCGCCTTCAGCGTCGCCGCACGCCAGTCCGTCACCGCCAAAGCCGCCCCGCCCAGCGCCAAAACCTCGCGCAACCGCGCCACGCCCAAGGTCTCTGCCGCCAGCACCAATCCCGCGCCCGCGACCACCACAGGCACGCCCATGCGCAAATCCGCCCGCGCGCGGGCCAGCCGTTCTGTTACATCAGGGGCGAATGTCATCGGTCAGAAGCACCTTTCTGCGACATCTCGTAGCGATCTTCGTGAGGAATTGAAACATTTGCCCGTCAAATCACACGTCCGTGTGAATGTTTTGCAGCACAGCTTGCCTCAACCGTGTCTGGAACACACTTCTAATCACAAGACAGCCAGAGGAGGCCATGATGGCACAACTCAAGAAAATTCTACTCGTCGACGATGATGAGGATCTGCGCGAGGCGCTGGGCGAACAGCTCTTGATGACCGAGGACTTTGACGTCTTCGAAGCCGGCGACGGCGCAGAGGCGATGACCAAGGCCAAGGAACAGCTTTATGACCTGATGATCCTGGACGTGGGCCTGCCTGATACTGACGGGCGCGAGCTTTGCCGTCTGATGCGCAAACAGGCGGTGAAATGCCCGATTGTGATGCTGACCGCGCAGGATTCGGACGCCGACACGATCTATGGCCTTGATGCCGGGGCGAACGATTACGTGTCCAAGCCCTTCAAATTCCCCGTCCTTCTGGCCCGTATCCGCAGCCAGCTGCGCACCCACGAACAATCCGAAGACGCCGTCTTCCAGCTTGGGCCCTATACCTTCAAACCTGCGCAAAAGATGCTGGTGACCGAGGACGACAAAAAGGTCCGCCTGACGGAAAAGGAAACCAATATTCTCAAATTCCTCTACCGCGCGACCGAAGGCGTGGTGGCCCGGGATGTGCTTCTGCACGAGGTTTGGGGCTATAACGCCGGTGTTACGACCCACACGCTCGAGACACATATTTACCGTTTGCGCCAAAAAATAGAACCAGATCCGTCTAATGCGCGCCTTCTTGTGACCGAATCTGGCGGTTATCGATTGGTTGCATAGAAACGAAATTCCGACGCGTGGAACATCCTCCCATGTTCGTGCGTTGGTCTGATACCCCCGGCAGAGGGTCAAATCTGCCAACCTCCCTGTTGGACTGGCCCGAGCCTCGCGCTCGGGCTTTTTTTTGTGGCTCAGCAGTCAGGCATTCCAGACTTTGTGAATGACCTCAAATGCCTTAGGGTTAACCAAATCTTAGTGAGTTGGACCATGAGGGGACCAAAATGGGCAAGATCAGGTTTTTCGGCATAAACAACAGCCAAGGCACGAACATCAACTACTTTTCGTTTTCGTCCTTGGTCAGCGAAAGCAGTACCAAATACATTTACATCAACACAGACGGCGAAACCGTTAAGATGTTTGGGACCGGCATTTCTGTCGATGGTGCAGGCCGGATCACGGGCGGTGTCATCAATGAAATTCGCGTGTCACCTGACGGTGGCAACGCAAATGAAATCGATCTTCAGATAACGAACATCAACATCAGTGCCACGGCTCTTTTGGGCTCTGGTGGTGCTGGCGTCCCGAGCACTAATGTCTTTTGGCAGCGAGTTCTTGAAGACGAAACAACGATTTTTGGCAGCATAACAAGCAGTAACTACGTGTATGGCGACCTCTACGGGTCCAGCGCCTTGTTTTATGGAAGCGACGACGAGATCTTCGGAAAGTTCAAAGACTACACATTCCTGATGGGTGACGCTTACGAGGCGACAGGGTCTGGCACATTCTTTGGTGGCGATGATCTTATCGATGCGGCGGCACGCGTCATTCGCGGTGACGTTGGTGTCGTGGCCGATACCGCGACGCTTGTAGGTGGCGATGATACGATCATCATGCGCAGTGCAAACTATAACAGTGTAGTCGCCACTGGTCGCATCGACATCACTGGCGACGCTTCGAACGTCTTTGGCGGGTCAAGTTTGATCGGCGGCGATGACTTTATTGATGCACGCGACGTTGTTGCCAACGATCAGGTCAGGATCTTCGGCGACGTAGACAGCGTTGCAGATACGGCAAATTTATTTGGCGGTGATGATTCCATCATCGGCGCCCGCGATTCTGATAATTTCATATTCGGGGATGCCAGTTCGGATTCCAGCACCGGAGTCTTTATAGGCGGCCGGGATGTGATTACCGGCGGTCGGCAAGACGACGTGATCTACGGCGACCTCGGAAATGGCAGCAGTTCCGCCAATGGCGGCAATGATAAGATCAACGGGTTCGGCGGCAATGACACCTTGTTCGGCCAAGGCGGCAAGGACAATTTCTTTGCGCTTGAAGGTTCGGCGGTGATTTACGGCGGCAACCAAGCTGACGGGTTCCGCCCTAATAAGGACGGCGAGCATAGCTTTTACGGCGGCTCGGGCGCCGACATCATCAACTATATCAAAGCTGATGGCGGACGTTTGACTGTGGATCTGCTGGACAGCAACCGCAACACCGGTTGGGCGGATGATGACGTCATTAGCAGCGTCAGCCATGTGGTCGGCTCGGCCACGCAGAACAACTTTCTTTATGGATTTGCGGGCGCCAATATCTTGCAAGGCGGTGCCAAGAGTGACCGGATCGAAGGGCGCGGGGGCGGTGACGAGATTAGCACGCTTGGTGGCAACGACCGGATCGAGGCCAACTACGGCGCCAACACCTACGACGGCGGCGCGGGCTTTGATATTCTTTCCTATGCCGACAGTGACGGTAACACCAAAGTCGACCTGTCCAACGGCACTGCTGGCGGTGGCCACGCCGCGGGCGACAAGATCACCGGGATCGAGCATCTTTACGGCTCTAGTTTCAACGACAAATTCTACGGTGATAACGCCCGCAATATCTTTAAGGGATATGACGGCAACGACAGCCTATATGGCCGCAACGGCGACGACGCACTTTATGGCGGGGCCAATAACGACAAGCTCTTTGGTGGCTTTGGCAGTGACATTGTCGAAGGTGGCGGCGGCGACGACCGGCTATTTGGCGGCCGTGGCAATGACTTCATGCGCGGCGGCTCTGGCGAAGATGTGTTCCACTATGACCGTGGCGACGACATCGACCGGATCCGCGATTTCCAAGACAACGTCGATACGATTGAACTTGATGGTTTCCCCGGCAACTACAAACCGTTCCAAAATGCCCAACAAGTTGGCAACAACGTCGTGTTCGATTTTGGCAATGGCGACCGGTTGATCGTCGAGAACATCCAGGCACAACAGCTGTTCAACGACTTGGTCATTGTCTAGACGCCACAAGCCGAACCAAAACCCTCGGCGGAGGGTGAATTTTGCCTTCTCGCCGATGGACTGGCCCGAGCCTCGCGCTTGGGTTTTTCCTTGGCAATCGATGGTCGGCAAAACCACACTTTGCGGGAAGCAAAGGTTAACCTAAGGTTAACGCAATTGATAACGAGTAAAGGCGGACCAATCCAATGACGACAGTGACCTTTAATGGCAACGGTGCATCCGGCGCGCCCTATCTTAACGGATATGACCCCATTCTTAGTTTTAGTTCCTTCGTCTCGAACGACGGTCAAACCTACATTTTCCAATCCACTGGCTCTCGCACGATTACGGTGACCGGCGCTGACATCGTCACAAATGGGGCCGGTCGATTCACCAGCGGGGCAATTACAGAGGTCACGATCAGCGCGGCCGTTGATCCAGCGACAACTGATTTTGTATTTTCGGATCTCCTCCTTGATGGCACCACCGTGTTTGGAATTAACGGAGGCTCGGTGCCAACCGCTGCAGATGTATGGCTTCAACTTCTTGCCGGACCGATCACTTTCAACGGCGTCAATGACCCCGGCGTCCTGCTTGGCATGGACGGAAACTTCCTGAATGGCGGCTCCTTCTCGGGTGAAGACTCCGTTGTACGTGGCGGTTTCGGAGGGACCTCATATATCTCGGGAAACTTTAATCAGGTCATAGGTGCGGCAATCGTCCATGGCGGTGAAATGGACTTCGAAGGATATGCGGCATTCGTCATCGGCGATGTCTATTATTCCCAAGACACGGTCAGAGTGATCGGCGGAAACGACCATATTGTCATCACCGATTTTTCGAATGCAGTAATCCCTGGTGCAAGTGTCAATTTCTCTGGCGATGTTCACGAGGCGGCTGGCGATGCGTCCACATTTGGCGGCGACGATTTCATCGACGTACGCGACGTTTCGTCCTTCACCGGAACAATTCGGATTAGTGGCGATATTCAATTTGCAATTGGCAATTTTGTCGTTGGCGGTGATGACACGATCCGCGGATCACTCACCTTGGATAACATCATTGCTGGCGACCAAATGTCCAACACCAACATCGATTCATTCATTGGGGGTGACGACACGATCTGGGGCGGCGGCGGCAATGATCTTATCTATGGCGACATTGGATCGGAAACTGTCACCGGATCAGCCGGCGGCAACGATTCCATCTATGGTGGCGGTGGCAACGACAGCCTTTACGGCGGCGGCGGCAATGACCGCATCTTTGTTGGCCAAGGCAATTCCTTCGTCTATGGCGGCAACGGTAATGACCTGATCCGCCTGAACAAAGAAGGCGACACATCCATCGTCGGCGGCAATGGCACCGATACGATCGATTACTCCAAATCAGAAGACGGGGTCACAATTTCGTTGCTGTTCCAAGACAGCTACGGCGGCGGCCTTGCCAACGGCGATAGCTTCTCCAGCATTGAGAACGTGCGCGGTTCAGAAACCGGCAATGACACGATATACGGTGGCGAAGACGACAACAAAATCGAAACCTATGGTGGCAATGACAGGATTTATGACCGCGCTGGCAACGACGTTATCAAGGCAGGCAGCGGCAATGACATCCTTTATGGTGGCAGAGATGCTGATCGGTATTATGGCGGATCCGGCACAGACACGTTGATCTATGATGGTGGCAGCTCGATTCGCGCCGACCTGAAGGACAACAGCGGCGGAAATGGCGATGCTGCTGGTGATATGATCTCTGGCTTCGAGAACCTGACGGGGGGTGGATCTGACGATACCCTCTTTGGCGATGACGGTCGCAACTTCCTGCGAGGCGGAAGCAGTGACGACCGCCTTGTCGGGCGCAAAGGTGACGACAACATTTATGGCCAGAATGATGACGACAAACTCGAAGGCGGCGCTGACGACGACAAGCTCTTTGGCGGGTCGGGCAACGATCGGCTGTTTGGCGGCTCAGAGGATGACCTGCTGTCAGGTGGATCCGACAACGACACTGTTTTTGGCGGCTCGGGCGTCGATAACGTAAAGGGCGGCGGCGGCAATGACCGGCTATACGGTGGCAAAGACAACGACATGATTACGGGCGGCACTGGGGTTGATACCTTCGTGTTCTCGAAAGGCGATGACCGCGACACGATCACTGACTTCAAGAACAACACCGATCGGCTGACGTTCGAAGGCTTCATAAATCCCGGTGACGCCTTTACCAATGCCACGCAAGTTGGCGGTGATGTCGTGATCGACATGGGTGGGGGTGACGTTCTGACAGTTAAGAACATCACTGTGCTCCAGCTTCAGGACGATATCTTTATCGTTCTCTGACGGGGCTGGATTTCTGATGCCGGGTCATGTCCAATTGGCATGACCCATTCAACTGACAGGAACGCACCATGAAAACCGCCAAAGACTATCTTGAAGAAGCCAACGCCGTTGTCACCCGCATCTCTTCGGCTGACGCCGTTGCACGCCACGCTCAAGGAGGCGGCGTTTGGATTGACGTCCGCGACAGCAGTGACATCGCCGCCTCTGGCACGATCAAAGGTGGCGAACGCGTGCCGCGTGGGTTCATAGAATTCGCCGCTGACCCGGCCCTCCCGTTTCATAAGCCGTTCTTGCAAAAAGACGCAGAGATCTTCCTGATCTGCGGCGCAGGGGGTCAGGCCGCGCTTGCCGGTAAGACCCTGAAAGATATGGGCTATACCAACGTCACAAATGTCGGCGGCATCGGCGACTGGAAAGAGGCAGGCGGCCCCACCGAAAGCTAACGCGGCGCGTGATGGACCAGCTGAGCGATCCAACCGCCCTTGCAGCCATCTGCCTTGCACTGTTCTTCGGCGGCGTGCTGAAGGGTGCGATTGGTATGGGCGCACCCGTGATTGCCGTGCCCGTGATGGTCAGCTTTATCGACGTGCGCCTGGCTGTGGTGCTGATGGTGATCCCAAATTTGTTCACCAACGCCTGGCAACTTTGGACCTACCGCGCCGCGCGCCTTTCGGGGCCGTTTTCGTTGATCTTCGCCGTCGCGGGTGCTGTGGGCGTCAGCATTGGCAGCCTCGTGCTGGTCAGCGTCTCTGCGATCAGCCTGAAGATCCTCGTGGCAGCAGCCGTGTTGATCTACGTCCTTCTGCGCCTGCTCCGCCCCGATTTCGTCCTCTCCATCGCCCGCGCACAGCCCATAGCCGCCCCCATCGGCGTCATGGCTGGCTTCCTGCAAGGCGCCGCCGGGATCTCGGCCCCGATTTCCGCCAGCTTCCTCAATGCACTGCAACTCGCGCGCGAGGCCTTTATATTCACGATTTCACTGTTCTTCGTGGGCATGTGCTGTGTGCAAATCCCGCTTTTGATCGGATTGGGCCTGATGACCCCGCAAACGGTGGTCTTGGGCGTCGCAATCCTGTTGCCGCTTTTGATCGGCATGCCCATCGGTGGGCGCTTGTCCCGGATGCTAAGCCCTGCGATCTTTGACCGCGTCATCCTTGGGGTGTTGACCCTTCTGGCATTCAAACTTCTGGCAGATGCCGCCTTTGGCCTCTAGCCGCCCGGCGTGACAAAATCTGCGCGGCCATAGCCTTGCACAAACAGCAGCGCCGTCAGATCCCCGTGGTTCACGCGCACGTCGCATTCGGCCTGCACACTTGGCTTTGCATGCAAGGCAACCCCGGTGCCGGCGCGTCCCAGCATCCCAAGGTCGTTGGCACCGTCACCCACGGCCATCACATCAGCCTCAGCAATGCCCAGCCTTGCAGTAATGTCTTCCAGCGCCTCAACCTTCGCCTGCCGCCCCAGAATGGGCCGCTGCACCTGACCGGTCAGCTTTCCCGCCTCTATCAGCAGCGTATTGGCGCGGTTTTCGTCAAAACCCAACTGCCCTGCGACCGCCGCCGTAAAGGCGGTAAACCCGCCCGACACCAGCGCGGCATAGGCCCCATTGGCCTTCATCGTCGCCAGCAGCACAGGACCGCCCGGCATCAGATCAATCCGCGTCTCAAGCACCTGCTGAATAACACCCGCGTCCAAGCCAGCCAGCAGCCCAACCCGCTCATCAATCGCGGCTTCAAAGTTCAGTTCACCGTTCATCGCTCGCGCGGTGATATCCGCAACCCGGTCGCCAACCCCGGCCTCTGCGGCCAATTCATCAATGCACTCCTGCTGGATCATCGTGCTGTCCATATCGGCCAACAGCATCTTTTTGCGCCGCCCCGCGACCGGCTGCACCACCAGATCCACGCCCTGCCCCTGGAGATCACCCCACACATCCCAACGGTTCCCCGGCACCTGTGGCATATTAAACTCTGCCGCCTCATCCACCGACAGCCAAACCACATCGCCGCCACCCCAAGCGTTGCGCAAACTGTCAACCAAGGCACCGTCCAAGGCGCCGGGACCAGAAATCAGGGTTGCTACATACATCAGGTTTCCTATCGGCGTCATTCATGTCGCAAAAATCGTAATAAGCGGCGGCTTAGCGTCATTTCCACTGTTGCGAAAGCCCCGGCACCCCCGTAACCCCGCAGATGGGACACCCTTCCCCAACGAAGGGCGCATATCTGTGAGGATACCAGTGATGGCTATCAATAAACCTGCCTCGCGCGGCGACGCGCGCAAACCAACCGTGCGGCCGGCAAATCCGCGTTTTTCCTCAGGCCCCTGTGCCAAACCCCCCACATGGACACGCGACGCGCTTTCTGACGCCCCATTGGGCCGTTCGCACCGCGCCGCCGTTGGCAAAGCCAAGCTCGCAGAAGCGATCGACCTAACGCGCGAGATCCTTGGCATCCCTGCGGATTACCGCATCGGCATCGTGCCCGCCTCTGACACCGGTGCATTTGAAATGGCCATGTGGTCGCTGCTGGGCGAGCGCCCCGCGCAAATGGTCGCATGGGAAAGCTTTGGCGCGGGCTGGGTCACGGATGTGGTCAAACAGCTCAAGATCGAGGCGACGACCCACACCGCCGAATATGGTGAAATCGTCGACATGGCCGCGCTGAACTACGACAATGACGTCTGCTTTACCTGGAATGGCACGACCTCTGGCGTGCGCGTCCCCTCGGGCGATGTGATCCCCGCCGACCGCGCTGGCCTCACACTCTGCGATGCAACCTCAGCCGCCTTTGCGCAGGACCTGCCATGGGACAAGCTCGACGTGACAACCTTCTCTTGGCAAAAGGTCATGGGCGGCGAAGCGGCCCACGGGATGCTGGTGCTGTCACCCCGCGCCGTCGCACGCCTTGAATCCTACACGCCCGCCTGGCCCCTGCCCAAGATCTTCCGCCTGACCAAAGGCGGCAAACTGATCGAAGGCATCTTCCGTGGCGAAACCATCAACACCCCCTCCATGCTCGCGGTCGAAGACTACCTCGTCGCACTGAAATGGGGCCGCGCCATCGGCGGGCTTGATGCCCTGCGGATGCGTGCCAATGCCAATGCACAGGCGATCTGGAACTTCTGCGCCGCTCACGATTGGATCGACAACCTCGCCGTTGACCCCGCCACACGGTCGAACACATCCGTTTGCCTGAAGTTTACGGACGACCGCATCACAGATGGAGCCGCATTTGCGAAAGCCATCGCAAAGCGTCTGGAGGCAGAGGGCGTCGCACTTGACGTGGGTGCCTACCGCGATGCGCCAGCAGGTCTGCGGATCTGGTGCGGTGCGACGGTTGAAACCTCCGACATCGAAGCGATGCTGCCATGGCTCGCTTGGGCGTTCGAAACACAGCTCTCCGCACAATAATCGAATTTTCGACGAAAATTCGGGGCCCAAAAATATTCGACGAATATTTTTCCCCCGCGACCCTAGGATACCAAAATGCCCAAAGTACTCATCTCCGACAAACTCTCCCCCGCTGCCGTGCAAATCTTCAAGGACCGCGGCATCGACGTGACCTTTGAACCCGACCTGGGCAAAGACAAGGACAAGCTTTTGTCCGTGATCGGCGACTATGATGGCCTCGCCATCCGTTCCGCCACCAAAGCGACCGAGAAGATCATCAACGCCGCGACCAATCTCAAGGTCATCGCCCGCGCGGGCATCGGCGTGGACAACGTCGATATCCCGGCCGCCTCCAAGAAGGGGATCATCGTGATGAACACCCCCTTCGGCAACTCCATCACCACGGCAGAACACGCGATTTCCATGATGATGGCCGTCGCCCGCCAGATCCCAGAGGCGAACGCCTCCACTCACGCGGGCAAATGGGAAAAGTCCCGCTTTATGGGCGTGGAACTGACCTCCAAAACCCTCGGCGTCATCGGTGCAGGCAACATCGGCTCTATCGTCATCGACCGCGCCCAGGGCCTCAAGATGAAGGTCGTGGCCTACGACCCCTTCCTGTCAGAGGAACGCGCGCTGCAAATCGGCGTCGAAAAGGTCGAACTGGACGAACTTCTCGGCCGTGCCGATTTCATCACCATGCACGTGCCGCTGACGGACCAAACCAAAAACATCCTCAGCCAAGACAACATCGCAAAGCTGAAAAAAGGCGTGCGCATCGTCAACTGCGCCCGTGGTGGTCTGGTGGATGAAGAGGCGCTGGCAGAGGCCCTTAAATCCGGCCATGTCGCTGGTGCCGCCTTTGACGTCTTCGCCGTCGAACCCGCCACCGACTCCCCACTTTTCAACCTGCCCAACGTCGTCGTCACCCCCCACCTCGGGGCCGCCACCACCGAAGCGCAGGAAAACGTTGCCCTGCAAGTCGCCGAACAAATGTCCGACTACCTGCTGACCGGTGCCGTGACCAACGCGCTCAACATGCCATCCGTCACGGCGGAAGAGGCCAAGGTCATGGGCCCCTGGATCAAGCTCACCGGTCACCTGGGCAACTTCACCGGGCAGATGACGGATGAACCGATCAAGGCGATCAACATCCTCTTCGACGGCGAAGCGTCAGAGATGAACCTCAAAGCCCTCACAGCCGCCACCATCGCAGGCATCATGCGCCGCCGGAACCCCGACGTGAACATGGTCTCCGCCCCGGTGATCGCCAAGGAAAACGGCATCAAGGTCTCGACCACAAAGCAAGACCAGTCCGGCGCATTTGAAGGCTACGTCAAAGTCACCGTGGTCACTGAAAAACGCGAACGCTCCGTCGCCGGCACGGTCTTCTCCGACGGCAAACCGCGCTTCATCCAGATCAAAGGCATCAACATCGACGCCGAGGTCGGCGCGCATATGCTCTACACCACCAACGAAGACGTCCCCGGCATCATCGGCGCATTGGGCCAAACCATGGGCGAAAACGGCGTGAATATCGCCAACTTCACCTTGGGCCGTGCCGAAGCCAAAGGCGAAGCCATCGCGCTTCTCTATGTCGACGAACCCGTCCCGGCCCCCGCCATCAAGGCGCTCGAAGACACCGGCCTCTTCCAACAGGTCAAACCACTCACCTTCGACGTCTGACCCACATCGGGACGGCGCCCACCCGCGCCGTCCCCCGGCTTCTTCTGGCCAAAAATATCCCCGCCGGAGGCTCCTCAATCATCCCCCTTCACTTTCGGTGGATCAGGGGCGATACGGGACGGCGGGTGGGGCGCCTTGGCCGCGCCCCGCGCGGACAACAGCGGCACCCGACGGACCCACACCATGATCTACGCCATCGGCGACATCCACGGCCAGAAAGACATGCTCGATCAAGCCCTTGCCCTGATCGCGGCAGACGGTGGACCGGATGCGCAAATCGTCTTTCTGGGCGACTATACCGACCGTGGCCCTGACAGCTGTGGCGTGCTTGATAAGCTGATCTCCGGCGTCAACGCCGGGCGCAACTGGATCTGCCTCAAAGGCAACCACGACAAGATGTTCCATGACTACGTGACTGCCGGCATCGAAAACGACAGCCATGTCAAATCCGGCATCTCTTGGATCAACCGCCGCTTGGGCGGTATCACCACCCTCGCCTCTTACGGTATCACTGGCGATGCTCACTTCCTGCATCCCTCAGGCGGCGGGCTTGAAACGCTCTCCTCCTACGCCGTCGGCACCAACACCATGACCGCAGCCGAAGTCCAGCGCCGCGCCGCAAAATCCGTGCCGCAATACCACCTCAACTTCCTCGCCGACCTGCCCGTCGCGCATGAAACCGATGACCTCCTCTTCGTCCATGCGGGTCTGCGCCCCGGCCTCCCGATGATGCAGCAGAAAGAGGAAGACTTGCTCTGGATCCGCGATGGCTGGCTTGACGACACCCGCGACCATGGCAAGCTCGTGGTCCACGGCCACACCGCCCTCGACCGTCCGCAACACCACGGCAACCGCGTCAACCTCGACGGCGGCGCGGGCTATGGGCGCCCGCTGATCCCAGCGGTCTTTGAGGGCCGCGAATGCTGGCTCCTCACAGACAACGGTCGCGAAGTCCTCTGGCCCCATCACGCGTGATAGGACAGCGCCCGCTGAATAATCAGGCGCAACACCTCGTCCGGCAAATCACCCTGCGACCATGACAGCCCGCGATTGCCATCCCAATTGAGCCCCCCTCCCACGACCGCCTGCACATCACCCATCACCGATGACTGGCAATGGGTAAAGACCGACGGCAGACCCGCCTTGGTCAACCCCAACCGGATCGTCGTGCCCTTTTTCGCCAGATAGGCAGGCTGCCCCCAGCGCAGCGCCTCTTCCACCTCCACGCCAGCGCTCAGGATCATCTTCCGCACCGCCAATAGATCGGCACGCGGCCCTTCGGGTAGCTTGTCAAAGGCCGCTTTCACCTCTGGTATCATCGCTTATTCCTTACGGATGATCCCGGTCACCGCCGCCGCCCCGATTGCCGTGACAATCCAGCCCATGGCGATCAGCCACCAGCGGATCCACCACAGCCACCAGCCCCATGGCCCGCGGGTCGTGGACGGGGCCCAGGCCTTTTCCTGCCCCAATTGCACCAGCGGGATCACCAGATCGACACCATAATAGAACGCCTCAAAAGTCTCATAGTCGCGCCCCGGCGCATCCGGCCCCGACCAGACCGCGGCAGGGTTCTCGACCTGATCCGCCCCGACCGACACCGCCTGCCAGCTTTCAGACATCAGCACCGGGGCGGCATTCGGGGCAAAATCCCCCGCCTCCCAGGCCTGATGGGCCAGAAACGTGCCGACAAGGATCAACGCCAGCAGCGCCACCACAGACCGCAGCGGCTGATAGCCATATCCGACCAGCCAGCGCTGGGTGTGATCGGCAATCCATGACCCCAACACCTTGTGAAACTGTCCGCCCTCGGCCCGCCAGCGCCTGCGGGCAAAGGACCGCTGCAACCGCTCCTTTTCCATCATCACCCGCCGCGCCTCTGCCGTGTGACCCGTCTCTCGCATGACATCGGCGAAATGCTCATAGGGGTGCGGGCGGAACTCGTCATCAACCACAGCCCCCCGTTCCAGCCAGGGCAGGCGCAGCGACATATCGGTTGGCCCCGACAGCCGTTCAAACTGCAATCCGTCAAACATCAGATCCGGCGTCATCGCCCAGCTTTCGGCATCATCCGCAAGGCTGTTAAACCGCGCGCCCGTCAGCCGCACCATGCCGTCGATGCCCGCCAGATCCCGCCAGAAAAACGCCTTGCCCACCACAAGCCCCTGCGCATTCAGCGCATCAGCACCCGGATTCAGCAGGCTCGCGCCGTCAAAATCGACCTGCCCCGCTGCGCGCGCAGACATCAGCGTCAGCCCACCCTCAACCACAACACCACGAAACAGCATATCGCCGGTGATCTGGCTGCCGTGCAGATCAATTCCTTTTGGAAAACGGCTCCGGTTCAGCACCACCGCCGCGCCCTGAAACTGGCGCGCCAGACACGCGCCCTCGAACTGGCAATCCCGCAAGTGCAACCGCCCGACACCAGCGCCAAACGACAGCTTCAGGTCCTGCCGGATCCACGCCCCCCGGATGGAAACCCCCTGCACATCCGTCGGCCATTCCGGGCAACCGCCCAGAACCACAAACCGTAGCAAGGGCGCGCGGATCAGGACCTCTGGATCGGGCGTCTTTGGTACCTGTTCGCGGCGCGATGTCACGCCACCCACGCGGGCCGTATCCAGCAATGCTTCTTCGGCCGGGGTCAAACCGCCTGCATCGCGCAGCGTCTTCAATTGGCCGTAACTGGTGATCAATTCAAGGTCAGGATATTCCATGCGCCGCAGCTTAGATGCCCGCAGGTATTCCGCAACACCCCACCGCACGGTTAACGCGCATTAGGACCTTCATGCGCATGGTATGTGTATGGTTTGTGCCCATGTTGTGCACGGGGTGTGCATGTGACCCTGTTGCCACGCCTTCCAATAGGTTAAGGCACCGTTATGGCCGCATTTACCTCTTTGACTGATCTTGTGAACCACGGTTTTGACACCGTGATCGACGTCCGCAGCCCGGCTGAATTTGCCCTCGATCACCTGCCCGGCGCGATCAATTTGCCCGCCCTTACCAATGCGCAACGGGCCGAAGTGGGGACGATCTACAAACAGGTAAGCCCTTTTGATGCAAGGAAAATTGGGGCCGCTCTTGTGGCGCGGAATGTGGCCGATCACCTGACCGGGCCGCTTGCCGATATGCCCGGTGGCTGGCGTCCCTTGGTCTATTGCTGGCGCGGCGGGCAGCGGTCAGGATCCTTCGCCTCGATCCTCAGTCAGATCGGCTGGCGGGCAGAGGTCATCGCGGGCGGTTACATGACCTATCGCCGCCTTGTCCACGGGCTGCTTTACACAGCACCCCTGCCGCACCGGCTGCTCCTGCTCGACGGCAATACCGGCACCGCAAAAACATCTATTTTACAGTGCCTTAAAGATCGCGGCGTGCAAGTCTTGGATCTTGAAGGCATGGCCGGGCATCGCGGATCCCTGCTCGGTGCCACCCCTGCCGGGCAGCCCTCGCAAAAGGGGTTTGAAAGCCATCTGGCGACCCAGATCGCGGCCCTCGATCCCGATCAAATCACCGTGGTAGAGGCCGAAAGCTCCAAGATTGGCCAGATCAACATGCCGGAACAACTTTGGGCCAAAATGACGACCGCCCCCCGGTTGGTAATGAACGCTCCCTTAACGGCCCGTGCAGATTTCCTAACGCGGGCCTATCAGGACGTCACCAGCGACCCGTCAGAGCTCAAAAAACGCCTCGAACCCCTGCGGAATTTGCGCAGCCATGCGGTGGTGGATCACTGGAATAACCTTTTGGATCAAGGGGATATGACGGCGCTGGCAACGGCTCTTATGCGCGATCACTACGATCCCGCCTATATCCGCAGCCGCCGCATCGACAGTCGCGCCGTTTTGGGTGAAATCAGCGTCGAAACGCTTGATGAAACCGGCCAAAACCAAGCCGCCGACGCGATTTTGGCGCAGCTTATGAAATTGTGATCACAATCGGTCCGTCAGTGATTTCACCAATAATACCAGCCGGATAACCCGCCTGTTGCAAGGCCTGCAACGCCTGTTGCGCCTTATCCGCGGGCATCGCTGCCAGTAAGCCGCCCGCGCTTTGCGGATCAAACAACAGATCCGGCGCAGGGCCGGAAACAACACCCGCACCCGCAACATTATCAGCGTAAAGCGATGATTTTACGCCATTTTCTGAAAGTGCCGCAGCCCCATCCATCATCGGAATATCTGCCGCAAATAGCTTTGCACCAACCCCAGATGCGTCGCAAATCCCATTCAAATGCCCCGCAAGACCAAAGCCCGTCACATCCGTCATCGCCCTTGCCTGATGCAAGATCCGCGCAGCCTCACCCTGAGTTTTTTGCATATGCTCCAATGCCTTAATGACCACCTCGCCGGAAACCTCGCCCGCCATCTCTGCCGCCATGATGACACCCGACCCCAGCGGTTTGGTCAAAATCAGCACATCGCCCGGCACCGCCCCGGCCAGTGTTTTGGGCTTGTGATCACAAATCCCGGTTGCTGTGAACCCAATGGTCATTTCCGCCCCCAGCGAAGTATGCCCGCCTACGATCTGCGCCCCGGCACTTTGGATAACCTCCTGAGCAGTATCAACAATTTCCGCCAGCGTCCGGCTTTGCAGCGCAGTGGACATCGCGGGCAGAACCAGATTCAGCGTCGCCGCCTGCGGCCTCGCACCCATCGCCCAAATGTCCCCCAAAGCATGCACCGCCGCGATCCGCGTCATCACAACAGGATCCTGCCAAAACGACCGTAGATGATCAGTGCTGATGACCTGCTGCACGCCGCCAGTTTCAATAATCCCTGCATCATCGCCGGGCCCCAGAACATCCAGCAAAGCACCGCGTCCAACTTTTGCACCACAGCCGCCGCACATCGGCTTTGGGCCAAGCGCCTCTATCAGGCCAAGCGCATGGGTCAACGGCGGCTTGGGACGGGCCATCGGCGCGAGATTTTCGAACTGCCGCATGAACTTAACGTCAATATGGTCCTTCAGGCGCCACAGCAGCGGACCCGCTTTCGCGGTGCCAAATTTCTCGGCCAGGGCCGATTTTCCGCCCAAGGATATCAGCTTTAGATAGTCCTTTTGAGGTTGATATGGGCGCAATGCACCGCCCGACAAAACCGCGCGCAGGTTGTCAAAAAGCACAGGCGCTTCGCGCACCGCAAAGACCCCCGCTTTAGGCCGGGGGCTGGCCGTCAGATGGGCGCAGTCCCCGACCGCAAAAAATGCAGGGTCAGAGGATTGCAAATTGGCGTCAACGGCGACGAACCCATCGTGGGTTGCGACGCCAATCTCTTGGATCCAGCCATGCGGTTTGGCCCCGGCAGCACCGGTGGTGAAACTTGACGGGATGCGCTGACCATCCGACAAAATCAATGCGTTTTCAATTACTTCCGTGACCTCTGCGTTTTCTACCAATGTGACAGAAGCCTGCGAAAGTGCGGCCATCATCTTGCGGCGCGCAGTATGGCCGAGCGCGTCCAGCACCCGGCCCCGGTCGATCAGATGGACCTGCGCATCATCGCGCGCATGGCGCATCGCCAAGGCCAGTTCGGCTCCGGCCACACCGCCGCCGATGACGGCGATCTGCGGTGGCTCTGCCCCTGCGCGATAGGCGTTCCACCGCGTGGCGAACCGACCTAAGGGTTTGGCTGGCACGCCATGTACTGCGAACCCCGGCAGATCCGGCATGGCAGAGGTGATGCCAACGTCCAAACTGGCCACATCATAGGCAATCGGCGGCCGCCCCGGCACCGTGATTTGGCGCAAGATCGGATCTATCGCGGTGACCGCGCCATCAATCACCCGCGCCCCAGCAAAGCGGGCGAGCTTTACCAGATCAATGTCCAACTCTTCCCGGCTGTAATGCCCCGCCACAAACCCCGGCAGCATCCCCGAATAGGGCGCCGTTGGGCCGGGGTTAATCACTGTCACCCGCACACCCACCAGCGGATGCATCCCCCACCGGCGCAGCACAAGCGCGTGGGTATGGCCGCCACCGATCAGAACAAGGTCGCGGGTGAAGGGAAAATCAGGTGTCATCACAGACCCTTACCGCAAACCGCCATCATGGCGATAGCCATTGCCCCGCCCAATCATCATCTCGTGAATAGCCCGCGCGACGGTGGTCCACACCCAGATGCACCGCGTCAATGGTCTGAATCCGGCAGAGCAATACGGCAAACGTCGCAGGGTCGGGGTCTTTGGTATATGCCAGCGCATCACCAATCGGTCGCCCCGGCGCGGGCTGCGTGCCATAGCTTTGACGGCTGTGGTCAGGCACGCTGTCCCAGTCACGGGCGACCGCGGGGCCGTTCAAAATCTCAACCTCTGCCTGCAGCCGAATTTGCAGCGCTTGGTTGGCATCCCAGACATGCAGCGCAGCCCTTGGCGTGGCCCGCAGGCTGGGGATTTTGAGCGAATGAAGATCTGTGTAAATCCGCAAACTGTCATTTGGTTCGACCGTGCGCAACACCACTGTTCGCGCCTCTGGCCAACCATCATCGGACAGGGTCGCAAAGGTCGGATAACGCGCCGGGTGATCGGCATCCGCGACCCCTTGCGCCAGCGTGTCCCAGACCTGGCCCCGGATGCTATCCAGCGTTTCAAACCAGTTACTCATAGCCCGTCATCTCCAAGTAGCCTTGGCCTTTGTGCGACCCTGTGACTGTCACCGGCCCTTCCCAATAAGGCACCGACGTGTCCATCCATGCGTCGTTGTAGATCGCCGTTACGGTCACATCCACGCCGCGATCCGGCAGGGTCACCTGCCAGCTTATCGGCACGTCGCGACCTGCCACCTTTGCCCAGTCCAGCGGGACCGCCGCAAAGGCACCATCGGCATAGGCGGTCGTGCTTTCCGCGTCGATCCACGTGGCCGAAGAATAGGCGCTGCCATCCGCCTGCCGCAGCAAAAAGCCCATCATCTTATTGCCATCCGCAAACGAGAGAGAGAACCAATCCCATCCAGTCTGATCCTCGGCCAAGGGCTGCGACGACCATTCCCGATCAAGCCAGGCCGATCCCGTCACCTCAACCTCTCCGCCGGGCAAAATCAGCGTGCCCGCGACCTCATAGAACGGTTGCGAATAATAGTAAGAGGCCTGCCCGCTGGCGGATTTGACCGAATAGCCACCATCGCCGTGAAAGATCAGCGGGCCGGTGGCGGTCAGGTCCATGTCATAAGCAAAGTCGGGGCCGCTTGCGGTCATCCGGGCGGCGTCCATGGTGCCTGCCAACTGCCAATCATCAATCCACGCGGCAAAGGGGTCGGCGGTCACCCCGGCCTGCCCAATGCCGCCGCGCGCCAACCGTTCAGTCACGTAATGTGCGTCCGGTGTGGTGACCGCGGCATGGCCCATCCAGACCTGCGGTGCCGTCCAGCCCACCCCGTCCTCTGGCGCGAGGGCAGAGCGGAAGAGCGTCCATTGCAGCCCGTAGGGCATGCCGTCAGGATCTTGCAAATTGGCCGTCAGATACCACCATTCGATCCGGTAGTCGGGGTGCGGGCCGTGATCGGTGGGAAAGTCAAAGACCGGGTCCGGCTGCGGAATACTGAAACCATCCGCCTCTGTCCCCAACCCGGCAAAGCCCTGCGCCGTTGCAAGGCCCGGAAAAACCATCAGGATCAAGATCTTAGCGTTCATTTGAAAACACCTTTAGCAGGTCGCTGGGCGGTGTGCGCGACAACCGCCATGCGGGCCAAAGCGCCGCCAGTCCGGCGGCCACCAAAGCGAATATCAGCAGGCGCAGATAATCCAGCGGGAACAAAAACATCGGCAGCTTCCACCCAAAGGCCGCCACGTTCACCACGGCCAAAAGCGCCCAGGCCAGCGCCAGCCCCAAGGGCAGGGCCGCCACCGCCGTCAGCACTGCCAAAAGCACGGCGCGGACCAGTTCAAACCGGCCCAATTGCGTGCGGGTCATGCCCATCGCCCAGGCGGGCGCAAGCTGTGGGACGCGCATGGCGGCGAGGGTCAGAAGGCTCATCAATATGGCGAAACCGGCAACCGCGAGTGTCAGCACATTCAGCGCCGTTGTCACGGTGAAGGTGCGGTCAAACACATCGAGCGAAAATTGTTTGATCCGCGCCTGATTGATCGTCTGATCCGCCGATATTCCCAGATCATTGCCAAGGGCGGTAACCAGATCAGGCACAGCTGCGGCATCCATGCGCAGGCCGAACCGCAGCGGCGTGATCTCGGGATACAGCGCCTCGAACAGAGCAATATTGATGATCGCCTGCCCGATGGGATTTCCATAATCGCCATAGGTGGCCTGCACGGTCAGGTCGCGGCCCAACAGCGTCACGACGTCGCCCACCACCAGCCCGGATCGCCGCGCCAGTTGTTCGTTGATCAGGATCCCATGACCCGCTGTGACCACGTCCCAGGGTGCGTCAGCGGCGGTCAGAAACTGCCAGCCCTCGCGGTAGGTCGCATGGTCGCGGGCGCCGAACACCTCGGTCGGGAAACCGGCGATCCGGGCCTCTGCCGATTGGATCGGAAGGACCGCATCAACCTTGGGCACAAGGTAGGTTTGCAGCGTCGCCGCCTCTGACGCGTTGCTTGCGGTCACATAAAGTTCTGACGCCAGCCGCTGGTCGAGAAACCCGGTGAAGGTCAGTCGGAAGCTGCTGACCATCGTAGAGACGCCGACATTGGCCGCCATCGCCAGCAGCAGCGCCATCAGCGCCAGCGACAAGCCCGGCAATTGCTGCCGCGTGTCGGCCCAGAACCACGCCGCCCGCACCTCTGACGCGCGCGATTGGAACAGCGCAAGCGCCCGGTCCAGCACCACCGGCAGCGCCAGTGCCGCCCCGATCAGCAAGCAGCCCAGCATCACAAAACCGGCCAAAAGCCCTGTGCCCGTGATCCCCAGCAACAACGCCGCGATGAGCAGGATCACGGCCAGCACGCCCTGCAACACCGCCCGCCGTCCTGCCGCCATCGCCAGCGCGCGCGGGGCCGCACCCGCCAATAAGGGCATCCGCGCCAGTTTCCAAAACGCCCCGCCCGCCGCCAGTGCCGTGCCACCCAGCGCGATCGCCAGCCCCGACAGCCACCAGACCGGGCGCAACTGCAAGGTGCCCGCAACATCCGCGCCATAAAGCCCGCGCAGCGTCGCCGCCACATCAGGCAACAAGAGCGAGGCGATCACATAGCCGAGCATTACGCCAATAGCGCCTGCCACCAGCGCCATAACAGCCAATTCCACCGCCATCAGCACGATCAGCCGCGTCAGTGGCACCCCCAGTGCCCGCAAGGTGCGCACGACGGGGCGGCGCTGTTCAAATGCCAGCCCAATCGCGCCGTTCACGATGAAAATCCCCACGGCAAAGGACAACAGACCAAAGGCCGTCAGGTTCAGATGAAAGCTATCCGTCAGACGCGCAATATCGGATCCACCCTGCGCGGGCTGGCGACGCAGGCTAGGCGCAACCTCTTGCAGCGGTCGCTGAACCAGGGGCTGCTCTGGCGCGATCAGCAGGCGATTGATCTGGTTTTCCTGCCCCAAAAGCCGCTGCGCGACGCCGATATCAGTAATCACCGTGCCGGGGGCCACATCGGGGCTGATGACCTTTGCGGGACCAATGGCGCCCAGGTCATCCAGCGCCTCTTGCGGGCCAAAGACCTGCCCATCGGCGGCCAGAAACGCGCCAATCTCTGCCCCTTCATCCAAGTTGACGGGGCCCAATCCACCCGGCGCGGTCAGCGGATCCAGACCGACGATGCGCACGCCATTCAACCGCCCCTCTACCACCGGAGAGATCAGCCACCCCGCACGGCGCAACGCCACATAGCTTGCTTGCGGGATCGTGCCGCCATCCGCCACCAAGAGTTGATCAAACTGCCCTTCGCCCAGCGTCGCAGCGGCAGCATCATAAGACGCGCGCGCCTCTGCATTGACCGCCTGCACCCCGGACCAAAGTGCCGTTGCCAGCGCCAAACCCGCCAAAAGCGTGAACAATTGCAAGGGGTTCCGCCACCAGTGCGATAGCAGCGCCGCAAAAACGGCCCCCGTCACGCGACCTGCCCCTTTGCCAGATGCAACCGCCGCTGCATCCGCCCGGCCAACCGGTCGGAATGCGTCACCATCAGCAGCCCGGCTTGTGTCTCGGCCACCAGATCCAGCATCAGAGACAGAACAACCTCTGCCGTCGCCTCGTCCAGATTACCGGTCGGCTCATCGGCCAGCACCAGCTTGGGCCGTGGCGCCAAAGTGCGCGCGATCGCCACCCTTTGCTGCTGCCCACCCGAAAGCTGTTCGGGATATTTGCGCAATTGCGGCTTTAGCCCCATCCGGTCGGCCAGCTCTGCGCACCAAGCGGCATCATATTGTCCGGCAAGCCGCGCCTGAAAGGCGATGTTATCAACGACCCGCAGGCTTGGGATCAGGTTGAACTGCTGAAACACCACACCCACCGCACCGCGCCGCACCTTCGCCCGGCCCGTGTCATCAAGGGCGGCAATATCCACGCCATCCAGCAGGATCTGTCCCGCATCGGGCACGTCCAGCCCGCCGACCAGATGCAAAAGCGTGCTTTTGCCGCTGCCGCTTTCCCCGGTCAGCGCCAGCGTGTGCCCCGCATCCAGCGTCAGGCTGATCCCGCGCAACACGTCAAAGGGGCCATCTGCGGTCTGGAACGTCTTGTGAATGTCTTGCGCGTGCAGCAGCATCTTCAGCCCCTTGGTTCTTGCCGATACATAGACCGCAAAGTTGCAGCGGACACCACCCTGTGACGGGACGTCTCACTGGTGCCGCCCTTAGTCACACGCCACAATGGCGCAACAGCAAGGGGGCCCCATGACCGATATCGTAATCCTCAGCGGTGCGCGCACCGCTATTGGCACCTTTGGTGGCAGCCTTGCAGGCACGTCTCCGATTGAGCTTGGCACGGTAGTAGCGCGGGCCGCCCTGTCCCGTGCTGATCTGGATCCCGCGCAGGTGGGCCACGTCGCTTTTGGCCATGTGATCAACACCGAACCCCGCGATATGTATCTGTCCCGCGTCGCCGCGATGGATGCAGGCGTGCCCGACACCACGCCCGCCATGAACGTGAACCGCCTTTGCGGATCCGGCGTGCAGGCCATCGTGTCGATGGTGCAGGCCTTGCAACTGGGCGACGCGGATTTTGCCATTGCAGGCGGGTCCGAAAACATGTCGCGGTCACCCTTTATTCTGTCCGATGCCCGCTGGGGCGCAAAAATGGGTGACATCAAAACCCGCGACATGATGCTTGGCGCGCTGAATTGTCCCTTTGGCACGGGTCACATGGGGGTCACGGCCGAAAACGTCAGCCGTGAACATGACATCAGCCGCGCCGATCAGGATGCCTTTGCGCTGGCGTCTCAGACCCGCGCCGCTGCGGCCATTGCAGCAGGCTACTTTGACGACCAGATCACCCCCGTGCCGGTGCGCGTCAAACGCGACACAGTGGATTTCGTGACCGATGAGCACCCCAAGGCGACCACGGCAGAAACGCTTGCCGGTCTGCGCCCGGTGTTTGAAAAAGACGGCTCTGTCACCGCCGGCAACGCCTCTGGCCTCAACGATGGGGCGGCGGCAATAACATTGGCGACAGCAGAGGCCGCCGCAAAGGCGGGTCTGACCCCGAAGTTCCGCGTCTTGGGCTATGCCCACGCCGGCGTGCGCCCGCAGGTCATGGGCATCGGCCCGGTGCCGGCCGTGCGCAACCTGATGGACCGCACCGGCCTGACGCTTGCCGATTTCGATCTCATCGAAAGCAACGAAGCCTTCGCCGCGCAAGCCCTTGCCGTCAGCAAAGAACTGGGCCTGGATCCCGCCCGCGTGAACCCCAATGGCGGCGCAATTGCGCTGGGTCACCCGGTTGGGGCGACAGGGGCGATCATCACCGTCAAGGCGATGTATGAATTGGAACGGACGGGTGGGAAACGCGCCCTCATCACCATGTGTATCGGTGGCGGGCAAGGCATCGCACTGGCGATTGAGCGGGTTTAAAGCTTTGAAATGAGTTGTGTTTCAGCTGGGTAATCCCGGACAAAGACCGGCTTATCTGCCGTCGAAAGATCGGCGTCATAGGCATAACCGCCTGAAGTGAAGCCTTTGATATCGTTGGCGTCTGTCAGACGATGCTCAATTATGTAACGCGCCATCGCGCCACGGGCGCGTTTGGCAAAGAAGCTGACCATGCGGGGGCGGTCGTCTTTGATTTCCAGAAACTGCGGGGTGATGACGTAGAGGGTTAACGCCTTGTGATCAGCAGCACCAAAATATTCCTGTGAGGCGCAGTTAACCAAGACGTCCGTATTCTGGGATTTCGCCTGCGCGTTCAACGCCTTAGCAATAGTGTTACCCCAATAGTCATAAAGGTTACGGCCGCGCCGGGTTTTGAGACGGCTGCCCATCTCAAGCCGGTAGGGCTGGATCGCATCAAGGGGGCGCAACACGCCGTAAAGGCCGGACAAGATGCAGAGGTGATCCTGCGCCCATGCCATGTCGTCATCTGAGAGCGTCTTGGCCTCAAGCCCTTGATAGGTATCACCATTAAAAGCCAAGGCGGCGGGCTTGACGGCTTGCGGATCGGGGTCATCCGCGAAGGCTTTGAACCGGTCGCGGTTGAGACGGGCGAGGTCGTCAGAGAGGCTCATAAGAGATTTGAGCTGCGTTAAGGTTTGTCCCCGCATTGTCTTGGCAAGTCGCACGGCGTCGTCCTGAAAGGCAGGCGCGGTTGGCATCACGCTAACAGGTTCAAAATCAAGCGATTTTGCGGGTGAAATCGTAATCAGCATAGGGCCCCCTTGGTCGTGAACCGCAATTTAGCACGCCCTGCACAAAGGACCACGGTTAACGGTGCGATCTGTGCGAAAATGTGGATGCACCTACCATGCACACGCCACGCATGCCGAAAACATGCAAAAATCGCGCCATTTGAGTCCAAACCTTGTGTATCAAGGCCATCGGACCCCCAAATGTAAGACCGTACGATCGGGAGCTCTGCCCTGCGGCCAAGCTTCAGGATTCATTTGGCCGGTTTTGGGTCGGATTGTCCAGAGATTTGAACCGCGCCGGGTTTGCCGGGGGCTGTTTTGTCTTAGTTACGCGGCCAAGTATGATCTTTCCAGAGCTGCGTAGA
>CANMPL010000010.1 GCA_947499715.1 uncultured Paracoccaceae bacterium | reverse complement strand
ATTCCTTTGTTCATATCCGTCTCTCCTTGGTTCCAAAATTACCAAGCAAAGTGTCTACAAATCTAGGGGCACCTCACCCACTCCAACGGGCAACCGACCCGTTATCGAGTTTGGCGGCAAAGTAACGTTCGGATGGAACTCAAATTGAATGAGACAGTAACAACAGCCGCCCCAATGGCCGCATCCCAGAAACCGTCTGGCCGAGACTATGTAGATGCTCGCCGCCGTCTCGCGGTTCGAGAAACGAGATGGGTCGCAATACTGTCTTTGGTTCAATTCACTTGCGCAGGTTTCTTCGTAAGCGAGTTCTTGACTGAGGTGCTGGGACTTCGCCGATGGGCGATACCATTTGAGTTACGCGAGTTGCTCCAGATTTTAGCAAGTCTCGGATTAGTGTTGGGTACGGTATCATCAATGTTGCTGCTTAAGAAATCACGTCGCAAACTTGATCTGATACAACGACAGCTGGCAGTAGCATCAGGGGCATTTTTTGATGTTCTCGAAGAGTTCTTTGACGAATGGAGCCTTTCTCCTTCCGAACGAGATGTGGCACTATTTGCGATTAAAGGGTGCACAAATGGCGAGATTGCTGGCCTGCGCGGCAAAAGCGAAGCTACAATCAAAACGCAAATGAATGCAGTCTTTCGAAAAGCCGACGTTTCGGGCAGAGCTCAGTTGTTAAGCCTATTCATTGACGCTCTGATTTCGCAGAGCAGTGTGAAGACACCGTAATTGCTGCCTACATCTAATGGTCATGCTCTCGCGCGACTGAAAGAGTTTGTCAGCATCTAACATTTCTGAAAGCGGTCATTGATGAAATTCCATCATATGGCAACTTCGTCCCGCCCAGCGGTCATCTAAGCCCCATTCCAACCGCACCATGGCGTTTGGCGAGGTGCGGTTGTTTTGTGCGCAAAGCAGTCATTCTGGGTTGCAGCTTGCTCTAGTCCGCCATCATCCGTGCGATCTCTTTTGCGACTTTGTCGGCGGCTTTTGCGAGGGCTGAGCCGTCGAGGTGGGCATAGCGTTCGGTTGTCCGCGGGCTGGCGTGGCCGAGGAGTTTGCCGGTTGTGGGAAGGCTTTCGCCTGCGAGGATGGCGTGGCTGGCGTAGGTGTGCCTCATGTCGTGCAGGCGGATGTCGGGTGGGAGGCCCGCTTTGGTGCGGATCGCCGACCAGCTCCCCGCGATGCTCATGAGGTGACCAGACGTTGACTTTGCGGACGGGAAGACGAATGCCCGATGTCCAGTTCTGGCCTTGAGCTTTGCGACGGCTTCGCGGGCCGGGGCGCTCAGCATCACTTCCCGGGGGCCGGTTTTGGCCTCGCGCAAGACAAGCCGGGTTGGTTTGACGTCGGACCAACGCAGGCTGAGGATTTCGCCTTTGCGACAGCCAGTGAGTAGGCACAGTCTGATGGCTTGTGCAGGGAGCCAATGTCGGTCGCCGACGAGATCGAGAACGCGCGCGAGTTTGCGGATTTGCGCAAAGTTCAGCATCCGGCCACGCGCGTTGCTGCGGTTCTTGCGTAGCGGCGATGCCGGGTTCGGCAGGTCGTGTGGCAGATGTCCCTCTGCCTTGCCCCAGTTCAGGATGGTGGTGAAGTGGCCGAGGGCCTGGTTGGCCCCGCCGGGGCGGTGCCGGGAGTAGCTGTGGAACCAGGTGGCGATATCGGCAGGCGTCAGGTTTCCGACCGGTCTGTTGCCGAAGGCGGGCAAAAGTTGCGCGTCGAGGTAGGCCTGGAAGGGACCAATCGAGGACGGTTTGAAGTGTTTGGCCCGGTTCGCCATGAAGTGTGACGAGAGCGTGGCGTAGTCCATCGTGCGGGGCCGCGTTTCCCAGACGGTAGCGTTTGGGGCTAACGTCGCTTCACGGGCGTAGAAGGCTGCCCTAGCCGCATCGGGGGTGAGGTCCGGCCACTTCCCGAGGGTGATCCGACGGGGTGTGCCGTCGATGCGTTTCACAATGACCCAGGACGTGGTGCCACCGGGCAGAATGCGCAGGCGCAGACCGGGGCACTGTGGATCATCGACGGCGTATTCGCGGTCGCGGGGTTTGAGGCTTGCGATGTGATGCGGGGTCAGCAGGACGACGGGTTTCATGCGCGGCCTCCGGTCTGGGCCCGCCATGCGACGAGGCCACGACGGAAAGCGATAGGGTCGAGACCCTCTGTTTGGCAGAAGTCCGTAAGAGACAGTTTGGACGTCACAAACCGCGCGAAGCTAGACCGTTTGTGCGGGGCCTTGGGCGTGAGTGTCGGTTTGGGAATTGGCTTCGGTTTAGGTTTTGCCTTTGCCTTCCGAGTTGGCTTGGCCTTTGGTTCCGCAAATGCCCGCCCCAAATGTCGCCCAACACGTTCGCTCGCATCGGCAACCCGCGCCGTATCAAGGTGGGCATAACCGGCCGTCGTCTTGATGTCGCGATGGCCAAGCAGACCGCCCAAAACGCGGAGATCATAACCGAGGTTCACCGTCACCGAAGCGTAGCTATGGCGCAGATCATGGATGCGCAGCTTTGGCCGTCTCAGTGTCTTGCGGACAACTTTCCAAAACTTCCCCAGCTCCTTTGAAAGTTCTTTCATGTCTTCACCCGCAAAGATGCCCGGGCCAGTTCGCGGCAAGCTTGCCAAAAGGTCCCGCGCGGGCTTGCCAAGCCAGATCGATTTGGGACCGGACTTTGCATCCGGCAACGTGATCCGCGACCCATCCAACTGGTCCCATCGGATCGCCTTGGCTTCCCCAGAACGGCAACCGGTGAACATGATAAATCGGATGCAGGAAACGGCGCGCGGAAAGGCCTCGGATTGCGCATCCAAAACGTGGTTCAAATCCGCATAACCAGCCGCATCCAGATACGCGGCTTTGAAGTCAGATTGATGCCGCCGCAGCCCCGCGCAGGGGTTCTTGCCGGGAGGCCTTATACCGACAAGTTCCGCATGCCGCACCATGCTGGACAGGACCGCCAAAGCGCGGTTCTTGGTGCCCGCCGCGCAAGCCATGTCGCGCCGCCAATTGTGCACATCCATACGATCAAGCGCGGCGATCTTGATCCGCCCAAGGGCTGGAACGATCTTGGCGTGAACGCATTTGCCATGCGCCCCAAACGTGCTGGCTTTCCACTGATGCTGACAATCGAGAAGGAAGCGCTCGGCAAAATCAGCGAGGCTAATGTCAGGATCGAGACCGATCGAGGTGTCCGCCAATTCTTCCAAGATGACCATGGCTTTTGCCCGCGCGATCTCCACCGGATAGTCCGCGACATCCCCGATTGTGGGCCGCACTGTCTTACCGTCACGTCGCGTCTGCACAACCCAAGTATGCGCCTTGCCGCGCGTTCGCGCCGCGAGTTGCGGCACTTCATCATCCCAGACAAAGCTGTCCTTTGCTGGCGCTCGTTTCTGTGATTCTAAGTCTTTCCGTCTCTGTAGGTGAGCCATCTCGGCCTCCTCTGCTTGCAGGATACAAATCCACGCAAACCCCGGGGAAGCACCCAGGATACGCGGGGAAGCAAAGCAAACAGATTAAACTCATACGCCATTTAGGCTGAGTTCAGTAACAGAGTCCCAATCATTCCAGTCAGTTACCAAGACGAACGAGGTAACCCAAATCGGGCAAAAGCCCTCTCAGAAGGACACACGCCATGCACATTCCATACACAACCCATGCGCATAAATGTCTTAACGAAATTAACGAAGGTTAAGTTTACCAAGGTTAACGGCGGGTGCGGGAATTGGGCTGATCGGCCTGCCGCGCACGAATTTTCTAGGACAGGTGGATCAGGTCGAGTTCAACGGCCAGAGCTTGCGGGGTGAAAGGGGCGAAGGGGACCTCAATCGGGTGCATGAGGATCCCAAGGTCGGGCGTTTCGCCGCTGCTGTTGGGTAGGATGGCAAAGGTGCCTGCAAGGTCGATGACCACCATCGGGCGGATCCACGTGACGTGGAAGGCCGTGGGTTTCAGCGCAAATCGGGAGGCGCTGATCCAATGGGCAAAGTTCATCAAGGGCAGGCGGGTGATCGCACCCTTGGCGGCCCAAGGGGTTTTGGTCGCGGACCAGATGGCGTGGCCGTGCATGTATCCCATGCGGTGTTCGTCGTAGCCGTAGATCGTGACGACGTGCTGGCCATCGGGGGATGGGGCATGGAAGTCCTGCACCCACGGGCCGCGTTTGTGCGGCGGCAGGTCGCCGGGTGACAGATCGGGCGGCAGTCCGGGGGTCATGGGGTCGCCGGTCTGAAGCCCGGCCTACGTGTGGGCGCGCGCAGTTCGTCCTGGGTCACTCTGTCGCCGTGGTGGTGTCGTCGGTATCGGTGATGGTGCTGGACAGGATCGCGCCATCGGCCCATTCACCGTCTTCAACCTCTCCTGAAGCATAGCGCATGGTGCCGGGGCCTTGGCGACGGCCCCGCACAAAGGAGCCTTCGTAGACATCGCCATTGGCGTAGGTCGCCACACCGATGCCGGACATCTCGCCTTCGGACCATTGGCCTGCGTAGACAAAGCCATCGGGCAGGGTGATTGTGCCGGTGCCGTGACGTTGGCCATTGAGGAACGCGCCTTCGTAGACCGTGCCATCGGCGTAGGTGGCCGTGCCTTGGCCGTTGCGTTGGCCGTCAGCCCATGCGCCGTCATAGGTATAGCCATCGGCGTAGGTCATGCGCCCTTGTCCATGGTTCTTGGCGTTGCGGAATTCGCCTTCGTAGACGAGCCCGTTGGCATAGGTGGCGATACCTTGGCCGTTGATCACGCCTGCCTCCCATGCGCCATCATAGGAAGAGCCATCGGGGTAGGTGATTTTGCCCTGACCATCGGCCAGATCGGCGGTGAAGGTGCCCACATAGACAGAGCCGTCTGGGTAGGTCACTTCGCCCCGGCCTTCGATTTGGCCCGCGACCCAAGCGCCAACGTAGCGGTAGCCATCGGTGCCGACGAAGGTGCCGTTGCCGTGGCGTTTGTCGTCTTTGAAACCGCCCTGATAGGTGTCGCCGTTGGCATAGGTGACAGAGCCGGTGCCTTCGCGGCGGCCAGCGATCAGGTCGCCTTCGTAGACATCGCCGTTGGGCTGCGCGAGCCGTCCGCGGCCTTCGATCTGGCCGTCGACCCAGGTGCCGGTGTAGATCAGCCCGTCCTTCATCGTCAGCGTGCCTGTGCCGGAGCGTTCGCCTGCGACCAGCTCGCCCTCATAGACAGAGCCATCGGGGTAGGTAATTTTGCCGGTGCCTTCTTTGACGCCGTTGATCCAGGGGCCTTGGTAGCTGTAGCCGCCGGGGCTGCGCATGGTGCCAGTGCCGTGATGCATCGCGTTGCGGAATTCGCCCTCATAGGTGACGCCATTGGCGTAATTGGCGATGCCGCGACCGGTGATCTGGCCGGCCGACCAGTCGCCTTCGTAGGTGCCGCCGTCGGCAAAGGTGATTTTGCCGGTGCCGTCGGGTTTGCCCGCGTCAAAGGAGCCTTCGTAGACCGAGCCGTTGGGGAACGTGGCCGCACCCATGCCCTTGATTTCGCCCGCGACCCAGTCGCCGGTGTATTCATAGCCATTGGGCAGGCGGTAGGTGCCCTGGCCATGTTGTTTGCCGTTCAGGAATGCGCCTTCATAGACGCCGCCATCGTCGTATTGCTTGGTTTCAATGGTTTGCCCCAAGGCGGGTGTCGCCAGTCCAAGGGCCAGTGCCAGTGCAAGCCGCATTTTGCGTGTCTCCCGTTCCGCTCGTGGGTCAGACTAGTGGAGCCAGCAGGGCGTGACAACGGGGCGCGGCGGGCAATTGGCTTTCCCTTGCCGGTCGATCTGCTAGATCATGACAGGTGAAGAAGGAATGTGACGATGCGTGATCAATTTCGCCTGACGATGGCCCAGTTGAACCCCACAGTGGGTGATCTTGCCGGGAACTGCGCCAAGGCGCGGGCGGCATGGGATGCAGGCCGCGCGGCGGGCGCTGATATCGTGGTGCTGCCAGAGATGTTTCTGACCGGGTATCAGACGCAGGATCTGGTGCGCAGGCGGGCGTTTCTGGGGGATGTCTGGGCGCATGTGCAGGCATTGGCCAAGGATTGCACCGACGGTCCGATGTTGGCGATTGGTGCGCCTTATCTGGACGGCGCGCGGCTGCACAATTGCTACTTTGTGCTGGACGGCGGTGTCGTGCGCACGCGGTTCGACAAGCATTTCCTGCCCAATTTCAATGTCTTCGATGAGGTGCGGCTGTTTAATCGCGGTGAGATCAAAGGGCCGATTGCCACAGATGGCCCACGCATTGCGTCACCGATCTGCGAGGATGCGTGGTATCCAGACGTTTGCGAGGCGATGGTCGAAAGCGGGGCAGAGCTGCTGATTGTCCCCAATGGTTCCCCTTATTTTCGGGGCAAGATGCCCATTCGGATGAACGAGATGGTCAGCCGCGTCGTCGAGAACGATGTGCCGCTGGTTTACCTGAATTTGGTCGGCGGGCAGGACGATCAGATGTTTGACGGGCGGTCCTTTGTGCTGAACCGGGGCGGCAAGCTGGCGGTGATGTTGCCGTTTATGGAAGAGGCCGTTGTTCACGTTGATTTTACGCGTGGTGCGAATGGTTGGGAGGCGGTTGAGGGCGAAAAGGCCGAACTGCCTGAAGAGATTGAGCGTGACTATCATGTGATGGTCGGCAGTTTGCGCGATTACATGGCGAAGACCGGTTTCAAGACCGTGCTGCTTGGCCTGTCGGGGGGGATCGATTCTGCGATTGTCGCCACGATTGCCGCGGATGCCTTGGGGCCGGAAAACGTACGCTGCGTCATGTTGCCGTCTGAATATACCTCGCAACTGTCGTTGGATGATGCGGCGGCCTGCGCGGATGCTTTGGGCTGCCATTATGACACGGTGCCGATCAAAGCGACGCGGGACGCGGTGACCGACACGCTGGCAGGCTTGTTTGTGGGCCGGGACGAGGATCTGACCGAGGAGAATATCCAAAGCCGGATCCGGGGGCTGCTGCTGATGGCGCAGTCCAACAAGTTCGGTGAGATGCTATTGACCACCGGAAATAAATCCGAGGTCGCGGTGGGCTATGCCACGATCTATGGCGATATGGCGGGCGGTTATAACCCGATCAAGGACATGTATAAGACGCGGGTTTTTGCGGCCTGCCGCTGGCGCAATGCCAATCACCGCCCCTGGATGAAGGCCCCGGCGGGTGAGGTCATCCCGGTGTCGATCATCGAGAAGCCCCCCAGCGCAGAGCTGCGGCCGGATCAGAAAGACGCCGATAGCCTGCCGCCGTATGATGTGCTGGATGGGATCCTTGAGATGTTGGTGGACGAAGAATCGAGCGTCGCGGAGTGCGTCGCTGCGGGCTATGACATTGAGACGGTCAAGCGGGTCGAGCATTTGATTTATATTAGCGAATACAAGCGGTTCCAGTCCGCGCCGGGACCAAGGTTAAGCCAGAGGGCGTTCTGGCTTGACCGGCGTTATCCGATTGTGAACCGCTGGCGCGATGGCGGCTGATGTAGTCTTTGAGGTGCGCAACACAGTGTGGCGGCAAAGGGCCGGTGCCGGGGTGCTGGTGGTCGTTGGCGTTTTGGTGACGGGCATCTGGGTGTGGACGGCGGGGTATGACCCTGACCTGTGGCGAGAGCCTGCTCTGATCTTATGCGGCCCTGTGATATTGGTGATTGGGGGCTGGCTGCTGCGGTTCCCATATGCGGTGCGGGTGCGGTTGCGACTGGATGCCGAAGGTATCTTTGCCTGGGTCGGGCGCAGGGATGATCCACCGGTCTGGATGAGCTGGGAGGCTTTGGAAGGCATAAGCAGTCGGACGTCGGGCACGCGAGGGCGGTTTCTGGATTTTGAAGGCGATGGGCGCACGATACGGTTGAATGCCCATGCGCTGGATGTGCGGCGTGAGGAGATTGTGCGCCGGGTTGCCTTGGTGATTGAGACCATGTGCAAACGGTTGGAGCGCGAGAATGTGTCGGGTCTTAGCAAGGCTGTGCGGCATTGGCGGGTTGTCGAGGGCGCGGCGTATTAGGCCGGGTTGGCGGACCTCTTTGCCTGACGGCAAAAACGCCCCGCCCACCCGAAGCCAAAATGTGGTAGGGTGGGGCATGACTGAGAATAAGACCAAAGCGACGGATGTGTCGGTTGCGGAATTTATCGCAAGCGTCGATCACAAGACCCGCGCGGCAGATGCGGTGGTATTGGACCAGTTGTTTCGCAAGGTGACGGGGTGGACGCCAAAGATGTGGGGCCCGAGCATCATTGGGTATGGATCCTATGACTACACCTATGAAAGTGGGCGCACAGGCACATCATTGGCCACCGGGTTTAGCCCGCGCAAGGCCAATATGGTGGTGTATATCATGCCCGGATATCTGGAACTGGGCGACATGCTGGCGCACGTCGGCAAGCACAAGATTGGCAAATCCTGCCTTTATCTGGGGCCGCTGAAGAACAATGACATGGATGTTTTGGCCGGGATCATTCGTGCGGGACTGGATGATCTGGTCACGCGCTGGCCGGTGCACCCAAGCTAGACATTCAGCGACCTGCGTGACACATGGGGGCAACTTTTGGAGAGCCCTATGACCACCACTCGTTTCGCCCCTTCGCCCACCGGTTGGCTGCATATCGGTAACTTGCGCGCGGCGCTGTTCAATTATGCCATCGCACGGCAGGCGGGCGGCACCTTTGTCCTGCGGATTGATGACACCGATGCGGAGCGGTCCAAGGAAGAATACGTCGATGGGATCACGGATGTTCTGGGCTGGCTTGGGTTTGACTGGGACCGGGTGGAGCGGCAGTCAGCGCGGTTGGATCGCTATATGGCGGCCAAGGACAAGCTGGTTGCTATGGGGCGGCTTTATGAGTGTTTTGAGACGCCGGTCGAGCTGGATCTGAAGCGCAAGAAGCAGCTGAACATGGGCAAGCCGCCGGTGTATGACCGCGCAGCGCTTGACCTGACGGAGGCACAGAAAGAGGCCTATCGCGCGGAAGGGCGTTTGGGGCATTGGCGGTTCAAGCTGGATCAGGAGCGGATCAATTGGACCGACGGGATTTTGGGCGACATCTCAATTGATGCGGCGTCGGTCAGTGATCCGGTGCTGATCCGCGGCGACGGTCAGATTTTGTATACTCTGGCGAGCGTCGTGGACGACGTGGAGATGGGGATCACGGATGTGGTGCGCGGGTCGGACCATGTGACCAACACGGCGACCCAGATCCAGATCATTCAGGCAATTGGCGGCGATGTGCCAAGGTTTGCGCATCACTCGCTGCTGACCGGGCCGCAGGGAGAGGGGCTGTCGAAGCGGTTGGGCACGCTGGCGCTGAAGGATCTGCGGGATCAGGGAATTGCGCCACAAGCTGTGATAAGCCTGATGGCGCGGCTGGGGTCAAGCGATCCGGTGGAGCTGCGTTCAAATATTGCGGAGGTTGTCGCCGGGTTCGATTTGTCCAAGTTTGGGTCGGCGCCAACCAAGTTTGATGTGGAAGATTTGAAGCCGTTGACGGCACGCTATCTGGGCACGCTTGAGGCTGGGGACGTGGCTGAGACGCTTGAAGCGGCGGGCGTGCCAGAGGCGTTGCGCGGGCCGTTTTGGGCGGCGGTGCGCGAGAATGTCGCGACGTTGGATGATGTCGCGGGCTGGTGGGCGCAGTTTCGGGACGGGGCTGTGCCTTTGGTGGCCGACGAAGACCGCGATTTCGTGGCGGAGGCCTTTGCGATGCTGGGCGAGCCGCCTTACACTGCCGAGACGTGGAGCCAGTGGACCACTGCGGTGAAAGAGGCCACGAGCCGTAAGGGCAAGGGGCTTTTCATGCCATTGCGCCATGCGGTGACGGGGCGTCAGCGCGGACCGGAGATGGGTGATGTGATGCCGCTTTTGCAGGTGAAACCAAAGTTGTAGGAGATCGCCTGTGGCGGAAGAAGCCAAGTTCTTAACGGGCAGCACGATGCGCCACATCACGGTGATGGCGCTGAGCAGCACGGTTGGATTGATGGCCGTCTTCCTTGTCGATTTTATCGACATGATCTTTATCGCGATGCTGGGCAAGGCAGAACTGGCGGCGGCCATCGGCTATGCGGGTGCGATCCTTTTCTTCACAGGGTCTTTCGGGATCGGGATCTCGATCGCGTGCGGCGCGCTGGTGGCGCGGGCGCTGGGCGAGGGCGACAGCGATCTGGCCCGACGCCGGGCGACAAACGCGCTGATTATCGGCTTTGTCGGCGGGTCGCTTTTTGCAGCGGCGGTTTGGGCCTATACGCCTGAATTGGTGGGGCTTTTGGGCGCGCAAGGTGCGACGCAGACGCTTGCCGTCGACTTTATGCGGATCATTTTGCCCAGTCTGCCCGTGTTACTGGTTGGCATGGTGGCCGGGGCCATTCTGCGGGCCCACGGCGATGCAAAGCGATCCATGTGGATGATGATTTACGGCGGTATCGTGAATGCGGTGCTGGACCCGATCCTGATCTTTGGGCTGGATCTGGAACTTACCGGGGCGGCGTTGGCGAGCATTGCTGCCCGTTTCACAATTGCGGGCACCGGTATGTGGGCGATCCAAAAGCATTATGGCGGGTTTGGCAGGCCGACCTTGGGCGACGTGGCGCGCGATATGACGCCGATCATGGCCATCGCGGGGCCTGCGGTTTTGACCCAACTCGCGACGCCGTTGGGGCAGGCTTATGTGACCCGCGCGATGTCCAGTTATGGCGAAGAGGCCGTCGCGGGCATGGCGATTGTCGGGCGGCTGACGCCTGTGGCGTTTGGCGTGATTTTCGCGCTCTCAGGTGCGGTTGGACCGATCATTGGCCAGAACGCGGGGGCCGGGAAACAGGACCGTGTGAAAGAGGCTTACCGGGACGGGTTGTTATTCACGGGGATCGTTGTGGTCGTTGTCTCGGTCATTTTGTTCCTGCTGCGCGGGCCGCTTGCTTGGTTGTTTGTGCTGGAAGACGGGACTGTGGCGCGTGATCTGGTATTCCTGTTTGCGGGTCCGCTGTCGCTGCTGTGGTTCTTTAATGGCATGATTTTTGTCAGCAACGCGGCCTGCAACAATCTGGGTCACCCTTTCTATTCGACATGGGTCAATTGGGGTCGCCACACCTTGGGCACGATTCCGTTTGTGATGCTGTTTGCCTGGTGGCTTGGGGCGGCAGGTGTGCTGATTGGGCAGGCGTTGGGCGGCGTGGTCTTTGGCCTGATTGCGGGCGTGATGGCCAACAGGGTGATCGCGATGGGCAAAGAGGATACGCGCGGGCCGTTCGAGCGGCAGCTAACGATCTTTCGCCACTTCCATACGCGTCGCTAAGCAAGCATCGACAAGCGCAATTTCCTGATCAGTCAGAATCTGACGGCGCGGGTAGCGCGGATTATCGCGGTCATTCAAAATGGGCGCGTCCCAGCCGTGGGTAGATGCAAAGAAGCGCGCGACACCTTGCGGGCCAAACGCACGCAAGTAACCCTGCACAACGACATCAAGATAGCTGAGCAGGATCGGCGTATTGGTGGCGGTGGGGGCGGCCAGATTGGCGTTCACCTTGTAGATGATTGTAGGGTGGTCGGTCGCCAGCGTCTGGGTCACGTCGATGCGGGAATAGGCCGCCTCTCTCGCGTCGAGGTCGGACCATTGTTGGGGGGTCGCATGGGCGATAATGCCATCAATTTCCTGATCAGCGGCGCGTTCGACGGATAAGAACGCGGTGTCGCGCAGAGTTGTGGATTGCCAGACCCGGCGCCAACCCTTGAGCGTGGCGGGGCGTGGATCGGCAAAGTCATGCGTCTGGGCGTTGACCAAACTGCCGTAACCAAAGAAGGCAGGATCGGTCATTCGCGCGCGCGCAGGACCTGCGCCGGTTTGGCGGCCAAGGGCCGCGCTGCAAAGGCCAATCCGGCGATCAGCGACACCGTAATGCCGCCGCCGATGATCAGCAGCGCATTGCCCCAAATCACAGTGTAAGCGTTTTCCATAATGAATGTTTGTACGGCCCAGCCGCCCAAAATGCCAGCAATCAACGCCACAACACCGGCTGCAAGACCCAGAAGTGCGGCTCGCAACGCGAAACTGCTGACAATGCGCGACCGGGTGGCGCCAATGGTTTTGAGCACGGCCGCCTCGAATGTGCGGGCGCGTTCACCGGCGGCGGCTGCCCCGATCAGGACCAGAAAGCCAGTCACCAAGGTGGCCAAAGCGCCGTAGCGGGTGGCGGCAGAGATGCCTTCGACAAGGGATGAAACCTGTGCGATGGCGTCGCGAATGCGGATTGCGGTGATGTTGGGGTAGGCGGTGGCAAGGTCGCGCAGGATCTGCGCCTCGGCCTCTTCTTCGGCATAAACCGTGCTGATCCAGCTATGGGGGGCACCGGCGAGGGCGGCTTCGTTCATGGACAACACAAAGCCGATGCCTGCGTCTTCCCAGGTGACTTCACGGAAGGATGCGACGGTGCCGGTGATGTTGCGGCCAAGGATGTTGACGGTCATCTCATCGCCGATTTGCAGGCCAATTTCAGCGGCTTCCTCGGCGGAAAAGCTGATGAGCGGCGGGCCATTGTAGTCTTCGGGCCACCATGCGCCTTCGGTGATGCGGGTGTTGTCGGGCAGGGTGCTGTCATAGGTGACGCCCCGGTCGCCCTGCACAACCCAGTGGCCATCGGCGAATTCATCCGCAGGGATGCCGTTGATGGTGCTGATGATGCCGCGCAGCATGGGGGCGGCATCGACCCGGCTGACTTGTGGGTCGGAATCGAGCCGTTCGCGGAAGCCGTCGATCTGGTCGGGCTGGATGTCCACGAAGAAATAGCTGGGGGCGACGGCGGGCAGTTCGGAACTGAAGGCGTTGCGCAGGTTGCCGTCGATCTGGCCGACGGCGGCAAGGACTGACAGACCAAGGCCAAGGGACAGCACCACGCTGGTGGCTTCACCGCCGCGCGCACCGACCGCACCGAGGGCGAGGCGCAGGGCGGGACGGCCCCGCGCGGCCTTGCGGCTGCGGCGGGCGACCCAGCGGGTGGCGAGGGCGGCGAGGATCAGGATCAGGAGCGCCGCCATGATGCCACCGGCGGTCCAGAGTGTGAGCCAAACCGTGCCAGAGAACCAAGCAGCGAGGCCGAGGAGGGTGATGATAAGGGCAAGGATCGTGAGCAGGTAGGGCCAGCGTGGCAGTGTATTGCCAGAGGCCATGGCATCGCGAAACAGGGTCGCGGCGCGGATGTCATCGGTGCGGGCCAGCGGCCAGAGGGTGAAGATCAGCGCGGCGAGGAGGCCGTAGATTGCGGCCTCTCCCAATGGCGCGGGGTTGAAGGTGAAGTTGGCGGGGACGGGCAGGGACGCCTCGATCACCGGGGCGAGCAGGACGGGGATGCCGCCGCCAAGGATCAGGCCGATGGCGATGCCAAGCAGGGTGAGTGCGCCGATTTGCAGGAAATACGTCAGGAAGATCGTGCGGCGGTCCGCGCCAAGGGTCTTGAGCGTGGCGATGGTGCCGGTTTTGCCCGCAAGATATGCGCGGACAGCGGCACTGACGCCAACGCCGCCGACGGCCAGTCCAGAAAGCCCGATGAGGATCAGAAAGGATCCGATGCGGTCGACAAACGTCTCTGTCCCGCCCGCGCCGCGTCTGCTGTCGCGCCAGCGCAACCCGTTGTTCGGCAGGGTTTCCTTGGCGAGGGTTTCCATCGCGTCGAGGTCGGTCTCGGGCGGGAAGTCGAGGCGGTATTGGGTCTCAAAAAGGGTGCCTTCGACGATGAGGCCGGAGTTTTCCAGATCCGTGGTGCGCACGATCGTGCGGGGGCCAAGGCCAAAGCCACCGGAGGCGTTGTCTGGGTAGCTTTGAAGGATGGCGCGCAGGGTGAAATCGGTTGATCCAAGGCGGAAGGTGTCGCCGGGTGTCAGGCCGAGGCGGTCGGCGAGGACACGTTCCATGACGCCGCCATTGTCGGCGAAGGCGTCATGTAGCGGCATCACAGGATCAAGCGTGACCTGCCCGATCAGGGGGTAGTTGCTGTCGACGGCGAGCACTTGGGTCAAGCCGCGTTCGGCGGTGTCACCGGTGCCGACAACAGCCATGGAACGGAAATCGACCGCCTCTGCGATATTGTCAGAGATATCTTCGAAAAATGCGCGTTCCTGAGGGGTGGCAAAGCGGTAGGTGAAGCGCGCCTCTGCGTCGCCGCCAAGAAGTTCGGCACCTTTTTCCGTGAGCCCTGCTGTGATGCCCGCGCGGACGGTGCCCACGGCAGCAATCGCGGCCACACCAAGGGCGAGGCAGGCGAGGAAGACGCGAAAGCCGCGTAGGCCGCCGCGCAGTTCACGGCGGGCGAATGTCGCGGCGAGGCGGAGGCTCATGCGGCGACCTTTGCGGTGTCGATGCGTCCGTCACGCAGACGGATCACACGGTCACAACGGGCGGCAAGCTCGCGGCTGTGGGTGACCATCACCAAGGTGGCCCCGTGGCGGTCGCGCAGATCAAAGAGCAATTGCATGATCGCCTGACCGTTGGTTTCGTCCAGATTGCCGGTTGGTTCATCCGCCAGCAGGATCGCAGGCCTTGGCGCGGAGGCACGGGCAAGGGCCACGCGCTGCTGTTCACCGCCTGACATTTGTGACGGGTAGTGATCGGCGCGGTCGGCGAGGCCCACGGCCTCAAGCTCTGCCGCGGCGCGGTCAAAGGCATCGCGGTGGCCGGCCAGCTCCAGTGGGGTTGCCACATTTTCCAAAGCGGTCATGGTGGGGATCAGGTGGAAAGATTGAAACACCACCCCCATATTATCCCTGCGAAAGCGGGCGAGTTGGTCTTCGTTCATCGTGGTCAGGTCCTGACCAAGCGCGGTCACCGCGCCACCGGTGGCCGTTTCCAGACCGCCCATCAGCATCAGGAGAGACGATTTGCCCGACCCACTTGGCCCGATTAACCCCAGCGTTTCGCCCTTTGGCACGTCCAGCGATATGTCGTGCAGGATGTCGACCTGCCCCGCATTGCCCATCAGTGAAAGCGACGCGTCGGTGAGCGATAGAACGGGATTGGTCATCAGGGGGGCCTTTGATCGGTGTGTGTCCTTTGCATATGGGGTGAAACGCGCAGTTCTCAACATTGGTTTCATGACAATTGCAGCAACTGCTGCGCAGGCGGAACCGGTGACCATAGCGGCCTTAGGCGATAGCCTAACGGCAGGCTATGGATTGGACACCGCAGATGGACTTGTCTCGCAGCTTCAGGCTTGGCTGGACGAACGCGGGGCGGAGGTGAAATTGATCAACGCGGGCCTGTCCGGGGACACCACAGCGGGTGGGTTGGCGCGGGTCGATTGGACCCTGACCGACGACGTGGATGCGATGATCGTGGCCTTGGGTGCGAACGACTATTTGCGCGGGTTGCCACCCGCAATTGCCCGCGAAAATATGGACAGTATTTTGGCCGCCGCAGAGGCCAAAGGCGTCGAGACGATGATTGTCGAATTGGACGTTGGGGCAAACTATGGCACTGATTACAAAGCGGAATTTGATGCAATCTACCCGGAGCTTGCCGCGCAATACGACGTGCCATTGGTGCCGTCCTTCTTTGACGCGCTGATCGCGCAAGCCGGGCAAGAGGGGCTATTGGGTTATTTGCAAAGCGACGGATTGCACCCGACGGCAGAGGGCGTGAGCATCATTGTCGAGGCACTGGGTCCGGCGGTCTTGGCGCTGGCCGAAAGCATAGAGTGATGCCGGGGCGTCTGTTTCTTTGGCGCGATCCGGGGCTGGGGATGCAAGACCCGCAACGGTTCAACATGGCACCGGGCGAAGAGCTACAGGTGCTGACAGCACAGGGCGCACAGAAGATGCGCTGGGGCATGATCCCGATGGGGCGTGTGAATGCGCGTGGACGGCCCGTGTTGGAGACGATTATCAATGCACGATCCGAGACGGTTTTTGACAAATCGGCCTTTCACGGTGTGCGCCGTGCGGTCGTGCCGGTGGACGGATGGTATGAATGGACCGGTGAGAAGCGCAAAAAATCCGCATGGCGGATTGTGCGCGCCGACGGTGAGTTGATTTGGTTTGCGGCGATTTACGACGTCTGGAAGGCCCCCGGTGGGCTGGAACTGCCGCAGGTCGCGACCGTGACCTGCGCACCGTCGGCGGATGTTCGCGACATTCACCACAGGATGGGCGTTATCCTGGAAAAGGAAGATATTTCAATATGGTTAGGCCCGGATGAGGATGCAGCGCGGCGCCTGATGGTGCCTTATCGCGACGGGGGACTGGTGGTTTCCGCAGCGGAAGATGTGGACTGGGCCGCCCCTTAGGGTAGGCTGCGGCCGGGACAATTGACCAAGGGGGCAGCCATGTCTGTTGCAAAAGTTACTGAAATTATTAGTGAATCCAGCAAGTCGTTTGATGATGCCGTGGAGAACGGGATTAAGCGGGCGTCAAAGACGCTGAAAGGGATCAAAGGGGCCTGGGTCGCGGACCAAAAGGTCACGGTCGACGATGGCAAGATCACAAGCTACCGCGTCGTGCTGAAAGTGACGTTCGTACTAGCGGATTGATGCAGGCAGGGCGCCCTTTTCGGGCGCCCTGAATGTGATTTAGTCTGCGAGCGTCAAGTTGACGGCGCTTTCACGCCCGTCACGGCCGGCTTCAATGTCAAAGTTGACCTTTTGGTCATCCTTGAGGCCGGTTAACCCGGACCGCTCGACGGCTGAAATGTGGACAAATACGTCTTTTGAACCACCGTCGGGGGCAATAAACCCATATCCTTTGGTGGTGTTGAACCATTTGACAGTGCCTGAGGCCATGTCAGTCCCTCCTGATATTCCCGCTCGCGGAAGTGCAGCGGCACGGCTCGTCAGTGCTGGATCGAAGGACTGGGCCGTTCTCAGGTGCAGTGGTCGATGAAGTTAACGTAGCGACGCCAATTATGGACCCATTAGGCCTAAAATCAAGGATATCGCATTTTTTGGGAGTTTTCAGCGGGTTGGTGCCCGACCGTGGAGGGATGCGCGGTGACCGCGCATCCCGAATCTTCTTAGGCCAGTGCCAGATTGACAGCCGACTCGCGGCCATCACGGCCAGCTTCGATGTCGAATGTAACTTTCTGGTTGTCGGCCAGGCCAGTCAGGCCAGAACGCTCAACAGCGGAGATGTGGACGAAAACGTCCTTGGAGCCGCCATCGGGTGCGATAAAGCCGAAGCCTTTGGTAGAGTTGAACCATTTCACGGTGCCAGTAGCCATCGTGTGTTTCCTTTTTTGGGGCCGCCCGCGAGATTGCGGCGGCTTGGCGTCGTCAGTGCATAATCGAGCGCCGTCGCCTGAAAAGGAAAACGTAGAGTCGAGATGGATAACGTCTGCAAGGCCCACATGGGGCCGCGCGCCTTGGAAAGCAAGGGAAAAGATCGCCTTTAGCGGGCAACCGCCGGTGTCGTGACGCCGAGTCCGACATGCAGAATTGGTGCCGCTGTTCCAGTCAGCCAGTAGATCAGCGCGGCCTCACCCAAGGTGATATCGCCAAGAATCACACAGATCGCTGTGCTTGCAATACCGACTGCACCGCCAAAAAGAACCAATCCCATATCCAACCTACTTCATTACCCGACTGCGCAGCCTTCTGCATCACAATCGGTGACATCATGAGGGTAGGATTCGCAGATATTGGTGAGGATTTGGTGAACGGATCAAGGCAAATGTGTGTCAATCAACGCGTCGAAATCACACGCGCAATGGATGCGATGAGAAGGGTTAGCCCGGCGCAGGTGATGATCCAGCCAAAGAACCAAGCCTGGCCAGCAGTGGTGTTTTCCGCATAAGAGGCGGCAAAAATTGTCTTGCCCTGCGTTGCGGCGACAAAGGCCAGACCGGAAATGACGACGCCGCAGATTGTCTGGACAAAGGGCGAAAGTCTTGCGGACACCAAAAAGGCCAAGAGCCCGATTGCGGCGCCGATCCAGATGACCTTATCGGCCCAAAATGGATGCGCGCCCGCTGATAAGGTCAGGTCAAGAAACCAGATCGCAGCGGCAAAGGCAGCGCCAGAAATTACCCCCTGAATCACCGGACAAATTTCTTATGTTTCATGCGCTTAGGTTCCATCGCGTCAGCACCCAGACGGCGTTTCTTGTCCTCTTCGTAATCCTCAAAATTGCCTTGGAACCATTCAACATGCGCGTCACCTTCAAAGGCCAGAATATGCGTGCAGATCCGGTCCAGGAAGAAGCGGTCGTGGCTGATGACGACGGCACATCCTGCAAAGCTGGACAAGGCGTCTTCCAGCGCGCGCAGTGTTTCGACATCGAGATCGTTGGTCGGTTCGTCAAGGAGCAGGACGTTGCCGCCTGATTTCAGAAGCTTCGCCATGTGAACCCGATTGCGTTCGCCGCCAGACAGCAGGCCAACCTTCTTCTGTTGGTCGCCGCCTTTGAAGTTGAAGGCAGAACAATAAGCGCGGCTGTTCATCGAAGCATCGCCAAGCTCGATAATCTCGGCGCCGCCTGTGATTTCTTCCCAAACCGTTGCCTCTGGGCTTAGGGCGTCGCGGGATTGGTCAACATAGGACAGCTTGACCGTGTCGCCATATTCAACAGACCCTTCGTCGGGCTGGTTCTGGCCGGTCAGCATGCTGAAGAGGGTCGATTTTCCAGCGCCGTTGGGGCCGATCACACCGACAATACCGCCAGGCGGAAGGTCGAAGGTCAGATCTTCGATCAGCAGTTTGTCGCCCATCGCCTTTTTGAGGTTTTCGACCGCGATCACCTTAGAGCCAAGGCGCGGCCCGTTTGGAATGATGATCTGTGCCCGGCCCATTTTCTCACGCTCGGACTGATTGGCGAGATCATTGTAGGCGCTGATTCGCGCTTTGGATTTGGCCTGTCGTGCCTTTGCGCCCTGACGCATCCATTCGAGTTCGCGTTCCAATGTCCGTTGCTTGGATTTGTCCTCTTTTGCTTCCTTTTCGAGGCGCTTGGCTTTGGCTTCCAGCCAGCTGGAATAATTGCCTTCATGCGGGATGCCTGAACCACGGTCGAGTTCGAGAATCCAACCGGTGATCGCATCGAGGAAATAGCGGTCGTGCGTTACGATTAGGATTGTGCCTTTGTAATCAATAAGATGCTGCTGAAGCCAAGCGATAGTTTCGGCGTCAAGGTGGTTGGTCGGTTCGTCAAGCAGCAGCATGTCGGGCGCTTCGAGCAAGAGCTTGCAAAGCGCGACGCGGCGCTTTTCACCGCCCGAAAGGGTTTCAACGGATGCATCATCAGGGGGGCAGCGCAGCGCTTCCATGCTGACGTCAATCTGGGCATCGAGGTCCCAGAGGTTTTGTGCGTCAATCTCATCCTGAAGCTTTGCCATCTCGTCGGCGGTTTCTTCGGAGTAGTTCATCGCCAATTCATTGTAGCGATCAAGGATGCCTTTTTTGTCCGCCACACCAAGCATGACGTTTTCGCGGACAGTGAGATTGCCATCAAGTTCGGGTTCCTGCGGCAGATAGCCCACGCGGGCACCTTCGGCGGCCCATGCTTCGCCTGCAAATTCCTTGTCTTGGCCTGCCATGATCCGCATCAGGGTGGATTTACCAGTGCCGTTGACACCAACAACACCAATTTTCACACCCGGAAGGAAGTTCAAGCGTATGTTTTCAAATACCTTTTTCCCACCGGGATAGGTTTTTGATACGCCATCCATGAAATAGACATATTGATAGCTGGCCATGTGCGTCGCTCACTGTGCAAAGAAGATTTGCGTCTAGATAGCGATGCGTTGGTCCGGGGGCAATTGCGGATGCAAGATGTTGGCACTGCCATCTGCGATTTGATGTTGCTTAAGCCAGCCGATGACGTGCTGCGAAGGGATCGGTTTTGCCAGCCAATTGCCCTGGGCATAGCGGACGCCGGCCGGCAGGAGTGCATCATAGGCTGCTTGGGATTCGATCCCTAATACAATGCTGGAGAGCGACATGTCTGCGGCGAGTTCGTTTATCATTCGCAGTGCTTTTTGGTTTGATGGGTTTTCAGCCAGACCGCGGGTAAGTTCGAGCGATGTCTTGAAACCCGCCATATTGAGCGAACCAATCTGCAACAGGGCGGCAAAGCCTGCGCCAAAGCTGTCAAGCATCGTAGCGAAACCTTTTTCGTGAAGCCATTCAATCACGTCGCGCTTTTCCTGCTCCCCTGATTGGGCGGCGAAAACAAGGCTTTGCGGCAATTCGATGCGGAATTGATCAGCGGCGATGCCATGTTTTTGAATTTTCGACAAAATCCGTTGCTGACAATCTTGCTGCAACAAGAAATCCTCGGAGGCGTTGAAGCCGGTTTTGATCCCTTCGATATCAGCTTCGATAATTTGGGAGTGGAGTTCAATTGTGGTTTGCATTGCAGCATTGTCGATGTCGGCGATGCTCCCAAGATCGCGCGCGATTTCTAAGAATTCGGAAGGCAGATGGTCTACGCCGCGACCGTCTTTCCAACGCGCAAGCGCTTCGAGTGCGCAGACCCGGCCAGTCGCCACCTCAATCGTTGGCTGAAAGTCGAACGTGATTTGATCGTTCAGGATGGCCCGCTGCAATTCGTCAGAACGGCGCGACTTACGTTGCACGATTTGATGAAGTTTCGTGTCGTAAACAGCGATGTGGCCCCGTCCGGCGCGTTTGACTTCGTAAAGGGCGATGTCCGCCTTTTTGAGAAGTTCATCGACATCCATGCTGTCGGAATCCGAAAGAACCGCGCCAATACTGATAGAAGGCACGATCTTGTGGCCTTCAAAAATCAACGGTGTCTTGACGCTATCGATCAACGCCACGCCAAGTCGTTTGAGTTGATCTGCGCTGCTGAATTGCGTGCAGACGGCTACAAATTCGTCACCGCCCATCCGAGCGAGCAAATCGGTTTTTCGCAGCGTTTTTGATATGTTATCGGATATATGCCGCAAAACCGCATCACCCGCAGAATGCCCATAGGTGTCATTGACCTGTTTGAACTTATCAAGGTCGATTTGGAGCAGGCCAACACTTGATCCATTTTCGCGCGTCTTTTCGAGGGCCGCATTTGTGAACTGCATCATACGGGCACGATTTGCCACGCCGGTCAGGACATCATGGGCGGCGACATGTTCAAGCTCTGCCGATTTCTCTTGCAGCTCTTTCTCGCGATCAACCTCATTACTGACATCGCGGCAAACCAAGATGACGTATTCTTTGCCGTCGTCGTCTTCATGGAAAGACACCCGGATCTGATTCCAGAACTCTTCGCCGTTCTTGCGCACGCTGCGGTAAAGCGAAAGGCGACCCCAATTGGGATCGTCGCGATTATATTGAAATTTTTCAATGGCTTCGGCAGAAAGTTTGTCTTCGGGTCGCATCGCGAATTCTAAAGGATTTCGCCCCAACACCTCTTCTGCGGGATAGCCCATGATCCTGCAATAGGCAGGATTGACCCAGCGAATGCGCCCATCTAACCCCTGAATAACCAGTCCGTCATCGGTGTTTGAACAGGCGATCCGGTGCAGGTTTGAATTGCGAAGCTCAACTTCTGCGCTGGCCTTGAGTGTTGCGAAATCAGATCGCAGAAGATGCAGGTCCTGCCGGGACCGCATGGCGACAACACATAGTCCGACACATGCGAGAAAGAGTATGGCCGCAATGTAAGTGGCGAGCATGGCAGATCCAATCTTGATGCCCTTCAGTCCTACTACGAGAGATCTTTTTAGAACCTTAACGGCGGCCTGATTTTCGCCTTTTGCGCTTTACATCCTTGCCTGTGCGGCGTTTTAGAATGGGCCATGCGACAGGGACTTCCGATAGCGAAACATGGTCAGACGGTGGGGCTGTTGGGTGGGTCGTTTGACCCGGCCCACGAGGGCCATGTTCAGATCACGCGTGCGGCATTGGCCCGTTTCAATTTGGACCGCATCTGGTGGCTGGTCACACCGGGGAACCCATTGAAGAAGCGCGGCCCTGCGCCGTTTTCTGCGCGGATGCAGGCAGCTTGCGCGTTGATGCAGCATCCGCGGGTCACAGTCACGGACATCGAGGCGAAACTGGGAACGCGTTATACTGCGCAGACGCTGGCGGCACTTCGCGCACATTATCCCGGTGTGCGGTTTGTTTGGCTGATGGGGGCGGACAATCTAATCCAGTTTCACCAATGGCAAAATTGGCGGGACATCATGGAAAACGTCCCCGTCGGGGTGCTCGCACGCCCGGGAGACCGGGTGGCGGCGCGGCTATCCAAGGCCGCACGCGTCTACCGGAGCGCAAAGATGTCGGCGCAGGCATCGGTGTGTTTGGCAAGAGCGGAGGCGCCGACATGGTGCTTTGTGAACCTGCCGATGAATGCGCAATCATCCTCTGCCATTCGGCAACGCGGCGAATGGGTCGCGCCGCTGTGATGCGGGGGCAGTTGAATGTCAGTGGCCGCGGGGAATAGGGTTCTGTCATGACGGAGAATTTGACACGTCGCGCAATGATTGCGGGACTTGGTTTATATGGCTCGGCTGCGTGGGCGAATGCTCCGCTGACGTCGCTTCGGCCAGAGGCGCGGCGCACCAATCTGCCGCGGGTGCGGCCGAAAGCGCGGCTGAGCACTGGTGACATGATCGCCGAGGCAGGGTTGGCCGGGCAGGTCGGTTTTGTGATCGCTGATGCGGTCACGGGCGAGGTGATTGAGGCAATCGACGGGGCGGTGCCACGCCCGCCTGCAAGTGTGACCAAAGCGGTGACGGCACTTTATGCCCTTGAGATTTTGGGCGGGAATTACCGTTTTGATACTCGTATCTACGCGACGGCCCCGGTCGTTGAGGGTAAGATCGACGGAGATCTGATCCTTGCCGGAGGTGGCGATCCGAATTTGCTGACGGATGATTTGTTTGCACTATCGGAAACACTCAAAGCGACTGGCGTGACAGAAGTCACGGGCCGGTTTCTTGTCTGGGGCGGTGCGCTGCCGGGGGTGGAAGAGATTGACGAAAGCCAGCTGGACCATTTGGGCTACAACCCGGCGGTGTCTGGATTGAACTTAAATTTCAACCGCGTGCATTTCGAGTGGAAGCGGCAAGGCACAGGTTACGACGTCACCATGGAGGCGCGCAGCGAAACGCGCAGGCCCGGAGTGTCGATGGCGCGGATGAATTTGGCGGACAGGACAACACCGGTTTACGCCTATCGCGATGGCGGCGGAATTGACCAATGGAGTGTCGCCAAAGGCGCGCTGGGTGGGGAAGGTTCCCGCTGGCTGCCGGTACGGTATCCGGCGTTGTATGCGGGCGATGTTTTTCGAACCTTCATGAAAGAGCATGGTTTGGACCTGCCGGTGGCGCAACGGATTACGACTTTGCCCGAGGCAGGGGTGATTGCCGTTCATAACAGCGCGCCGTTGACCCGCGTGATGCGGGATATGCTGCGGTTTTCGACAAATCTGACGGCAGAGGCCGCAGGGATGACGGCGACGGCGGGATTGTCGGGGCAGCGACGGGGGCTGCGCACGTCGGCACTTGGGATGACGCGTTGGGTGCAGGACAGGGCGGGGATTTCGCCTGAGTTTGTGGACCATTCGGGGCTTGGTGATGCGTCGCGGATCAGTGCGGCGGATATGGTGGGCTTGTTGAATGCGCAGGGTGTGAGCGGCGTTCTGAACCCGATCCTGAAAGACATTGTTTGGCGTGATGACAACGGGCGACCCCTAAAGGACGCGCCGGGTGCCGTGCGGGCCAAGACGGGCACACTGAATTTTGTGTCGACCCTCGCCGGGTATGTGACGACCGCAGGAGGGCGGAGGCTGTCGTTTGCAATATTTGCCGCCGACCTGGAGGCGCGGGAACGCGGCAAAGCTGCGGGCGATGAGCAGCCAAACGGGTCGATCACATTCAACACCAAGGCGAAGCGGTTGCAGCAAGACATCTTACTGCGTTGGGCGCGGTTGGGCTGACCTAAGACGCTGGGCTTTTTGCTTCAGAGATCATCACGCTGCGAGACCTGTTCCCAAATTGATCGCGGCCAGGGCCAAGACTGAGATCAGCACAACAATGACCGGACGTATCGTCCTTGGCCGCCCTGCACCGTCTTTGTCAATCTTGGCGCGGTAGTCGATCCGGTGATGTTTGAGCATGGCGGTGTCGATGATCGGGTGCATTGGGCCTCTCCTTCTCTTGCGAGACCAATCTGACGGGCAAAGGGCTTTGCCGCTTGATGGAACTCTTGTGAAACCCCTGTGAAAGGCCTTTGAAATGGCTATGTCCGCGCAAATCCTTGCATGAAACATTATTTCGCCGTTCAGTGTGATCATGCGATACGAATTTTTTGACTACATTTTAGACATTGAAGCGCATTCACTTTTTCAGGGCGGTGATGCCCAACAAATTGAGCCGCAGGTTTTTGATCTGCTGCATCTTTTGGTGAAGAACGCTGGCGCCCTGGTGACGAAGGATCAACTTATCGAAGAGATTTGGGGCGGCCGGATCGTGTCTGAATCTGCCATGAGCGCGCGCATTGCGGCGGTGCGTCGGGCTGTTGGGGATGATGGAAAACAGCAGCGGATAATTCGCACTGTTGCGCGGCGTGGCTTGCAATTTGTAGCAGACGTCACGTGTGACGCGGCCGAAGCGTCAGTTGTTAGGCACCCGGAAGAGCCGCTTCGCGTGCGTTATGCGACGGCTGATGATGGGGTGAAAATCGCATTTGCAACGTCGGGCATAGGGCCGCCGTTGCTGCGGTTGGCACATCACCCGACGCATCTTGAGCTTGAATGGACCGATTCACCCGAGCGGCAGACTTTTGATGCCTTGGGGAAAAGTTTTACGCTGATCCGGATCGACCAGCGCGGCTGCGGGCTTTCGGATCTTGACGTTGATGACTTCAGCACAGAGCGCAGTGCCAAAGATGCCAAAGCGGTTCTGGATGTATTGGGCATTGATCAAGTTGCGGTCTTGGGCACGTCCAGTGGTGCAATGATTGCCGTCGAATTTGCGGCTATGTTCCCGTCACTCGTGACCCGCCTCGTGACGCTGGGCGGGTATGTTGATGGCCGCTCTATCAGGGACAAGGGCCAGAAATTTCCGACGGAAGATGCCATCTTGAACATGGCAAAGGCGGGATGGGAAACACCAGATAGTCCCTTTGTTTCGGGCTATTTGGCCGTTTACCATCCGACCGCAAGCCCAGAGGCGTTGCGACGGATCGCCCATATCTTGCAGAATGCCTGCCCGGTCGAAAACGAAATCTCTGGGCGCGACTATTTTAACCACCTTTCGATTGCGGACCGGCTTGGCCAAGTCCGCGCGCCGACACTTGTGATGCATAGCCGCGGTGATGCGGTTCATCCCTTGTCTGAGGGGCAGAAATTTGCCCGGGGCATTGCAGGCGCGGAGTTGATGGTGCTGGAGAGCCGCAATCATTATCCGATGCCAGAAGAGCAAAGCTGGCACGACATGATGGCGGCGATTTATTCGTTTTTTGACAGTTAGATCGCGCGGCGCGGGGTCACAACGTCATGTGGCGTGCGCGTGCGCCGCGTTCGATTGCGGCAGCGTGGAGGCGGTCAATCTCGAACTCGTAGCGAATTTCTTCGAGCATCCGCGATTCCGCAGAACCAATGGTGCCATCAGCAGCAGCCACGTCACAAGAGAAGGCATATGCCGTCTCATAGAGCTTTTCGGGCAAGGCGTCACGGATCAGACCAAAAAGCGCCTCTAGCCCGTCTTCTTGTTCCAAGAGGTCAAAGACCATCTGGCTGATGCGCGGCAAATGGTCGACGTCATAGTCGGCGAAGACAGGTAAGTTGTTGATTGCGTTATTTATCTTTACAAGCTCCGCAGTGCGGATATCTGCGTCGGCGGCGGAGACAGTGATCATCAGGGCGGCCAGTGCATCCTCTGCCGAGAGCGGTTGTTCAATGGTCATGGCGCGTCCTTTGCTGGGTGTCTTCACCCCATTTATTGACCCTGCGGGCCTGCCGCAATAGGGAGTGCGCGATGTGCGACCAATCAGGGGCGCGCTTTACCTGTGAGAAACGATCATGACGACTTTCCGCGATGCTGCGATGAACTCCAAGGCCTGGCCCTTTGAAGAGGCGCGCCGGTTGCTGAAACGGGTTGAAGCGTCGGGCAAGGATCATGTGCTGTTTGAGACAGGCTATGGGCCGTCCGGGCTGCCGCATATTGGCACCTTTGGTGAGGTTTTGCGCACGACGATGATCCGACGGGCGTTTGAGGTGATTTCGGACATTCCAACCAAGCTGATTTGTTTTTCCGACGATCTGGACGGGATGCGTAAAGTGCCGGGCAATGTGCCCCAGCAAGAGATGCTAGCAGAGCATATGCACAAGCCATTGACATCTGTGCCTGACCCCTTTGGCACGCACGAAAGCTTTGGCGATCATAACAACGCAATGTTGCGCCGGTTTCTGGATACGTTTGGGTTTGAGTATGAGTTTTACTCTGCCAAAGAGTTCTATCGCACGGGTCAGTTTGATGAGGTTCTGAAGCGTGCCGCAGAGCGGTATGATGATGTGATGAAGGTCATGTTGAAGTCACTGCGCGAAGAACGGGCGGCGACCTATTCGATCTTTCTGCCGATCCATCCCGAGACGGACCGGGTGCTTTATGTGCCGATGAAGAAAGTCGATGGCGTAAACCACACGGTCACCTTTGATGATGAAGATGGCAAGGAATGGACGCTGCCGGTCACAGGCGGCAATGTGAAGTTGCAGTGGAAGCCGGATTTTGGCGCGCGCTGGGCGGCGCTGGACGTTGATTTTGAGATGTACGGCAAAGAACACGCGACCAATACGGCGATCTACGACCGGATTTGCGAGATTTTGGGCGGCAAGAAGCCAGAGCACTTCAGCTATGAGCTGTTTCTGGATGAGAATGGGCAGAAGATTTCGAAGTCGTCGGGCAATGGGATCTCGATTGACGAGTGGCTGACCTATGCCAGCACAGAGAGCCTGTCGTATTTCATGTACCTCAAGCCGAAGACGGCCAAGCGGATGCACTTTGACGTCATCCCCAAGGCGGTGGACGAGTATCATCAGCAGCTAAGGGCCTATGCGGATCAAGATGCGGCGGCGCGGGCCAATAACCCGGTCTTCCACATCCACGGCCACAACGTGCCTGCGTCCGATATGGTCGTGCCGTTTGCGATGTTGCTGAATCTGGCGTCTGTTTCGGGCGCGGAGGACAAGGACACCCTTTGGGGGTTCATCCAGCGGTATGCGCCGGACGCGAGTGCGGAAAATAACTCGCAGATGGATCAGGCCGCCGGGTTTGCGGTGCGGTATTACAATGACTTTGTGAAGCCGACCAAGGTCTACCGCGCGCCAGATGAAAAAGAGCGGGCGGCGATGGAGGATCTGGTGAAGATGCTCAAGGGGTGGACTGGCGGGTTAGATGCCGAAGCCTTGCAAACCGAGGTGTTTGCCATCGGCAAGGCGCATGACTTTGACCCGCTGCGTAGCTGGTTTACGGCGCTTTATGAGGTGCTGCTTGGGGCGTCACAGGGGCCACGCTTTGGCGGGTTTATTGCGCTTTATGGTGTTGAAGAGACAATCGCGCTGATTGAAGGGCGGTTGGCCGAAGCTTGATCGGCCAACACGCGTGTCAGGGTCGGATCGGCCTAGCCGAACCAGCCTTTGACCTTACCCCAGACGGATTTCTCCTCTGAGGTTTCTGCAACTTCGATGGCCTCACCCTTGACGGGTTCAACGCCTTTAACCTCTGGCAGCGGTTCACTTTCGAAGTGTTCTTCTTCGGGCTTGACCTCTGCCAGTTTCACCGTCTGCGGCGTCATCATGCCTGCGAACATCAACATTTGGGACAAGGTATTTGGGCCCGCGATGCCGTCGGCGGGCAATTCCTTGGAGGTTTGAAACGCCTGCACAGCCTTTTTGGTGCCGGGGCCGAACTTGCCATCGGCGTCGATCCCCAGGTCCATTTGCAACAGCTTAACCGCCTCGCCTCTGGAGCCGACGCGCAGCAGAATGAGTTCGGGCAGGCCAATCACGGTGAAGGTGTCGGGGCCAGCGATCCCGTCGACCGCAAGATCGTTCGCTTTTTGATATTCCTTGAGTGCACGTTCGGTACCGGGGCCGAAGTCGCCATCGGCATCAACACCCAGCTTTTCCTGCAACCGTTTGACAGGTGCACCCTTCATACCGCGTTTGAGAATGGACATCAGATCTTCCTTTTTCTTGCTTCCCTGCGAAGGCAGCACATCCCGTCGCAGAGGGAAAGGGGAAGAAATCGGCACATGCATCGCGCAGCGCGGGAAATTTTTGAAACCTAAGCAGGGTTTGATCCGTATATTGTAAGATAGCGGAGGAATAATCATGCGGTTTTTGACGACGATACTGGCGTTCGTGATCTGGTTTGCACCTGTACAGGCACAGGACAACGCAGCGATTGAGGGCATTATTGAAGAGCAATTGCAGGCCTTTACCGACCGTGACGTCGATGCGGCGTGGCAATTTGCGAGCCCAATGATCCAAAGCATGTTTGGCAATTCAGCGCGGTTTGGTCAGATGGTCGAGCAGGGCTATCCGATGGTTTGGGACAATCGCGACGCGCAGTTCATGGAGTTGAGCGGCGATGGCAAGCTCGTCCTGCAGAAAGTCTACATTCGCGATGCACAGGGGGCCGGTTGGGTCCTGTCCTACGCGATGCTGCTCACGGACGCGGGTTGGAAGATTAACGGTGTGAGTGTTGTCCCTGCACCGGAAATTGCGGCCTGATCCTATCGGGCCACCGTCACGGTGGTCCTAGCAGTTCTTTACCCCACCCACCTATCCCTATCCTTGGCGACCGCCCTGCGATTGGTGCGGTCTTTTTCAGATAGACACAACGCTTGCACCGGGTCTTTGCCCGGCGATGCGACGTGTCGGGGTAGGGGATTTTTCCATGAACAAGGCGATTACCGACGGGATTGTGCTGATGCCGCTGCCGTTTGCAGCAGGGCTTGGTGTCTGGTCGAGCGGCAATGGAACACCGGGGTCTGACACCTATGCAGGCAGCGGGACGGGCGTTTTTGTGAGCGCGGATCAGGATTTCGGCGGAAGCCTTGAAGTTCAAAAGACTGAAAACACACAAAAAGTCCGGTATATGGGCGAGACGCCGATTTTGCAGGGGTGCTACTTGCAGATCACGGCGCGGGTAAAGGCCATTGCGGGGCCGTTGCCGAATGTCCGCATCGCTGGTTGGGCCGGAAAAGCTGGTGGGGGGGCTGCCGCAGTTGCCACATCCGTCGGGCCGGCGACAGCGCTGACGACCTACGGCGAAGTGGTCGAGATTTCGGCCATCGTTGGCACAGGCGACCGCAATGGCGTTGATTTAGTCTGGCCTGAGGCGGCCTATGGCCATTTTGGTATTGATCTGACCGGCAACAGTGGCGGGCTGGTGCGGGTTGACGATATTCAGATTATTGACATCACTAGCGCGTTCCAACGCGATATGATGGCGATGGTCGATGTCCGTGATTACGGCGCGCTGGGCGACGGGGTGACGGACGATTCAGATGCGTTCGAGGCCGCCGACGCAGATGCAAATGGACGCGAAATTCTGGTGCCATCCGGGGTCTTTCGGCTGAGCAAGGACGTCACAATTGAGAATCGCATCAGGTTTGAAGGCCGCGTGTCCCAAACCCGCGGCAAACACTTCATTCTGCAAAAGGACTTCAACTATCAAAGCTATGTCGATGCTTTCGAGGATGAAGAAGAAGCCTTCAAGAAGGCTTATCAGGCGCTGATCAACTTCGCCGATCACGATTCATTGGATTTATGTGGCAGGCGCATTTCGCTGTCAGAGCCGCTTGATATGCAGGGATGCGATCCTGATCGCACCGTTTTCGCCACGCGCCGCGTGATCCGAAATGGGCAATTCCAGCCGATCTCTGGCAATGCTTGGAATGTGAATAGCGTAAGCAGCCAAGCCACTTATGCGCCTATTACCAACGAAAAGCGGCTGACGAATGTCGTGAACGTGGCCAATGTCAAAGTGGGCGCATTGGTTGTGGGATCGGGCGTCGGTCGCGAGGTTTATGTCACTTCCGTAAACGTGGGCGCGCAGACCGTGAACATCAGTCAGCCGCTTTATGATGCCGCTGGCACCCAGAATTTTACATTCCGTCGCTATGCCTATCTGCTTGATTTTTCGGGGTATGACAGCCTGAGCCAGTTCATTCTGGACGACATCGAGTTTCAATGTAACAGCGAAGCGAACGGGATCATTCTGGCACCCGATGGCCTCACATTCCATGTGCGGGACTGCTTTATTACCAAGCCAAAGGACCGCGGTATTACGTCGCCCGGTCGTGGCTGTCAGGGCATGTTGATTGACCGCTGCCAGTTTATCTCGAGCGAGCAGGCCCTACCGGTGCAAAGCCGCAATTCAATCGCGCTGAATGCCAATGCGAATGATGTGAAACTGCGCGACAATCGCGTGTCCAAGTTCAAACACTTCTGCGTCTTGTGCGGAACCGGCAATATCATTTCAGGCAATCATTACTTTCATGGCGATGATGAGGCGGACGGGATCCGGCGCGGTGGTGTCATCATCACGACGCCGAATTGCGCCTCGGTCATCACCGGTAACTACATCGACAACAACTTTCTGGAGTGGACCAACGAGCATTCGTCCGAGCCGGAGTTCGGCAATCAGTTCTCGTTTGGTGGGCTGACGATGACGGGCAATATCTTCATTGCGACCAATGTGGGTTCGGGGTTTTCCTTTATCGTCATCAAGCCGTTTGGGTCCGGGCATTTTGTCCATGGCTTTTCAGTGATCAGCAATGCGTTCCGGGTGTTTAATGGCAATATCAATCGGGTGGATAAGATCGACACGACGTTTGCTGACGTGAACTTTGACCGGATGCGAGTCGTGACGTTCCACGGCAATTCATACCATGGCGTCAATGAACCGGTCTTCAATCCGGCCAACCTGACACACAATCAAAGCACTGCGTCCAAGACATGGGTCGCCGATACGGAGCCCGCTTTGCCGTTCCGTGGGCGCGCGCGGTATATTGATGCGATTGTTCCTGATGGTGCCATCACCGACGGTAGCGGCGGCCAGATTTTTGAACAGCCATGGGCGGACAACAACTATGGCAGTGACAAGCGCCAGGTTCGGTTTGTGTGGAATACGGCCGTGAAGGGCAGGGTCCGGTATCAAGTGCGCATGGACAATCCGACCTAGGCCGATTTTAGAACGTCAGCCAAGTTTCAAGCTTCAGGGCCGAACCGCGATCACCGGTGAGGCCCTGAACCGCACCTAACGCCACTTTCATATTGGGGCGCCACGTCCAGATCACGGTTGGGCTGATTTTTGCATAGATGTCATCGGTCCAGCCTTGCCCCGTTTGCAGCTGAAAGGTCGTGGTCCAGCGGTCATTCCAATTGCGGCCCCAGGTCGCGTCCATCTTGGGGCGCCAAGTGGTATCAATTGTGCCAATAGTGGCGCTGGCATCAACGGCCAACCAGCCGTTGTCGAGGCCACGGCCCCAAGAAAATCCGCCCCGCAAAAGTGTTTCAATCGGCTGGCTTTCGTTGGCCCGCAGCCCGTATGCAAGGTTGATGGCCCAACGGTTCTTGGCAGTGAGGTCGCCGATCGGGATATTTGCGAAGGCGAAAGCGGTACCAATACGGCCCTTATCGGCAGTATGGATATCAAGCCCAAGCGTTATGCGGTCCGTCATTCCCCACTCTGCGTAAAGCGTGGGGTCGTAGTGCACAGGAAGTTGCGCGCCATCTGACAGTAAGAAATTGCCGCCGACAGCGATAAACAGATCGCCCTTTTCGCGTGCCCAAGCGCCCGCTTGCGCAACTGAGGCGGTGAGGGCCAAGAGACAAACAACCAAAACAACTTTCATGGCGAAGAAGATTGTTCATTTTGATTAACACCGGGTTAATTCAACCTTCCCGTCCCATGCGACGCAAGCGTGCGGCGTAGAATGGAAGTGCGGCCCACTCGCGCAACGTCGCTTTGACTTTCGGGCGGCTTGTTGGCGGGCTAGAGACGACGGCGATCAGCCCGAAATGCCGGGCGACCATTTTGGCACGTCGGGCGTGATAGGTATCTGTCACAATGGTGACTTTGCGTGCACCGATCTGTGACAGGATCGGGAGCGCGAACCGAAGGTTCTCCAGCGTAGTTGTGGATCGATCCTCTTGCAGGATCGCGTTTCGCGGAACGTGATGTTCTTGTAAGATCCGGGTCATCATTGCGGCCTCGGTCGGGGGGTGTTTGCCTAGGCCGCCACAGGGGATCACAAAGGGCGCAACCTTTGCATTCCAAAGTGTCGCCGCGTGCCGGGTGCGGCGTAGCAATGTGGGCGAAGGCCCGTTTTCCCAAACAGCAGCCCCAAGGATCAAGATGGCGTCCATGGGCGGATGGTCGGTGGCAGCGCGCCAAAGCGCAAGGGGAAGTCAATTAATTTACACCATACCGCCCTGTGTGTTCATCAAATTGACTGCCTGAGTGCTGCCCATTGCAACGCAAACTTGGCAAGCCCGATCAAAACCGCATAGTGCGTCCTTAGGAGGGCGCGATGCATTTTGCAGGCGCGCGCACGCTTTGGCGTGACGAAGATCAAGAATTTGGGGGGATCCAAAATGACCGATAAGCTTTATCCGCCAAGTGCAGCAATGGCCGCGGGTGCGCATGCAGACAAGGCCACATATGATGCGATGTATGCCGCCTCGATCGCGGATCCAGAAGCATTCTGGGACGAGCACGGCAAGCGGATCGATTGGATCAAGCCTTACACAAAGGTCAAAAATACCAGCTTTGCCCCCGGTAAGGTCGATATCAAATGGTATGAAGATGGCACCATGAACGTGGCGGCCAATTGTATTGACCGGCATTTGGCCACGCGCGGTGACCAAACCGCGATCATCTGGGAACCCGATAGCCCCGACGACGAAGCACTTCATATCACATACAAAGAGCTTCACGCCCAGGTCAGCAAGTTCGCGAATGTCCTCAAAGACATGGGCGTGAGCAAGGGTGACCGCGTCGTTATCTATATGCCGATGATCCCTGAAGCCGCCTATGCGATGCTGGCGTCCGCCCGGATTGGCGCGATCCATTCGATTGTTTTCGCGGGATTTTCCGCCGACGCTTTGGCTGCACGTATCAGCGGATCACAGGCCAAAGTGGTCATCACAGCTGATGGCGCGCCGCGTGGCGGCCGGGTCACGAACCTTAAGGACAGCGTCAATCAAGCGCTGATCAATGTTTTGCACGATTGCCAATGTCTGTGTGTAAGACGCACGGGACAACAAGTCGCTTGGCGTCCGGAGGGGGATGTCTGGCTGCACGAGGCGATGGACAAGGTCAGCGCGGATTGCCCACCAGAAGAGATGAACGCCGAAGATCCGTTGTTCATCCTCTATACCTCAGGCTCTACCGGTATGCCGAAGGGGGTTGTGCATTCCTCGGGTGGCTATCTGGTCTATGCCAGCATGACGCACCAATACACGTTTGATTACCATGACGGGGACGTCTTTTGGTGTACGGCGGATGTCGGGTGGGTCACGGGGCACAGCTATATCGTCTATGGCCCGCTTGCAAACGGGGCGACGACTGTCATGTTTGAAGGTGTTCCGACTTACCCTGATGCGGGACGGTTCTGGGCGGTGTGTGAAAAACACAAAGTGAACCAGTTCTACACCGCACCAACAGCCATTCGCGCCTTGATGGGCAAGGGGCCGGAGTGGGTAACCAAGTATGATCTGTCGGACCTTAAGCTGCTTGGCACCGTCGGCGAGCCGATCAACCCAGAGGCTTGGAATTGGTACAATGATGTCGTTGGCGGCGGTCGTGTCCCGATTGTTGACACCTGGTGGCAAACGGAAACTGGCGGGCATTTGCTGACACCGCTTCCCGGAGCGACAACAACGAAGCCCGGCTCGGCGACGACGCCGTTCTTTGGGATCCAGCCGGTCATATTGGAGCCGACATCGGGCGAGGAAATCACCGATACGGCAGCGGAAGGCGTTTTGTGCATCAAGGACAGCTGGCCTGCCCAAATGCGCACCGTGTGGGGCGATCATGAACGGTTTGAGAAGACTTATTTTGCCGACTACAAGAACTACTACTTCACTGGTGATGGGTGTCGCCGTGACGAAGACGGCTATTACTGGATCACAGGTCGGGTCGATGATGTGATCAACGTCTCTGGCCACCGCATGGGCACGGCAGAGGTCGAGAGCGCGCTTGTCGCCCATGCCACTGTGTCAGAGGCTGCTGTGGTGGGCTATCCGCATCCGGTAAAGGGGCAGGGGATCTATGCCTATGTCACCTTGATGGGCGGGCAAGAGCCATCAGAAGATCTGCGCAAGGAATTGGAAACATGGGTTCGGTCAGAGATTGGCCCGATTGCCAAGCCGGATCTGATCCAATGGGCACCCGGTTTGCCCAAGACCCGGTCGGGAAAGATCATGCGGCGGATTCTGCGCAAGATCGCCGAGGATGACTTTGGTTCTTTGGGCGATACCTCGACCTTGGCGGAACCAGAGGTCGTTGACGATCTGATCGCAAACAGGATGAACAAGGGTTAACCGTTTAACCACAAATGCCAATTCTTCTCAGGATTTGCGACCTCCTGTGATAGGCTCCTACCAGCAAAGGTGGGGGCCTTTCGCATGAAAGGAGGGGACGTGATTTATCCGGTCACACCTGTATCCGCGACGACGCCAAAGTCACAAAACGGCGCAGAAGATCAGCAAAGGGCGCAAAACACCGCACGGCCAGAGGCCGCGAAAGGCGCCGATGTTGTGGCGCAGACCAGTGCCGTCGGCACGGTTGAAATCGCGCGCACAGCCAAGGTTACAGCGCCAGAGGCGATGTCGCGGCCTGATCCATCGCCGCCAGCAAGGCCAGCCATTCAAACGCTAAGCTTGCCTACCCATGCGGACGCGCGGTCCATCGTGCTGGCAATTGCGTCGGATCGCGAGCCGCAAGTATACGGCCCAGATGCGGACATGGCGGCGCAGAAAGCCGCGGCAGAGCGGGAACGCATTATGTCACGGGCGCAAGCAATCGTAGAGGCGGTGATGTCTCAAGATCGTGGCGTTAAAGCACAGGACCCTTACAGCGCCGCTAAATCTGGACGCCATATTTAAGAATGACAGGCACGACCAGTTCTTCTTCATCTGTCAAATGCCGGTCCAAAAGACGATGAAGCAATCCAAGATGGTCATGCAGGTCTCCGGCTGCTGACTGCAACCGATCCCGATGATCAAGCGTCTTTATTGTGCCGTTGGCGTGATCCACAAAATCAGCCAGATGCCGATCGATGGCGTGGTGGTCGGCGTCGAGGATGTCAAAGCCTTTTGAGATGCGGTCATCCTTCTGAGATAACACCGGAAAGTAGTGCGTATCTTCGATGGTATGATGCTCGTGCAGCCCGTTCACGAATATGCCGCCATAGCGCGACATCACTGCGCCAAACCGCTGAGGATCCATTTTGCGGTCCAAAAGCGCCTCTGACTTGGTCGTCATCTCGGACAAAAGCCGGCGAAACATGAGGTGCCGATCAAGCCAAAAGCGGATTAAGCCGTCAAAGCCGGGATCGTTGGTCCAGCCATCTCGCGGATATGCCGCAAGGAGAACGCGCAACGGATCGGGAAGTCGCACGCGGGTCTCGAGCTTCAGGTCGTCTGTCATTCGCGAATCGCCTTTGTCGCTTTGAGAAATGAACAAGGGGTCGCGGGATCCCGCGCATTGGGCTTTACGATTGTTTGCGGGAAACTTGTGGTCGTGTCTATATCTTGCGCTTTCTGGGGGTCCTGCTTGCAGGATCGTATTTGCCGCTGGGTCAAGTTCAGACAACCCTTGCCATTTCGTCAATCCTCTCAAAGGATACCCTATCTGCGCCTTACGCGCATGAGTTGATCACAACGTCGAACCGGACAAACGGTTCGCATATTGGGAGAATTCTATGACATTCAAAGCAAAAATGATGGCGTCGAGCGCCGCAATGATTATTGCCACCAGCGGTGCCGCTTGGGCCGATGGTCACGCAACGCATCCAGAAACCGGTGACGTTCTCGCGTCTGAGCAGACTTTCACCTATCGCGATCTTGATGAGAGCCCATCAATTGATCCCGGCGTCGCTGAAGACAGCGCCGGTGGCGATATCTTGCGTGACCTGTTTGAAGGCCTGATGAGCCAGGATGCCGATGGTAACCTGATTCCCGGTGTTGCCACCGGTTTTGAGGTCAGCGACGACAATCTCGTCTATACATTTACCCTCCGTGACAACGCCAAGTGGTCCAATGGTGATCCAGTGGTCGCGGGTGATTTCGAGTATGCTTGGAAGCGCGCAGCATCGCCTGAACTCGCGTCGCCTTATTCCTGGTACATCGAGTTGATGAGCCTTGAGAACGCGGCTGCCGTGATTGCAGGCGAAATGGATCCATCGGAACTGGGTGTGACGGCCATTGATGATGCCACGCTTGAGGTGCGCCTGACCCAGCCGCTGCCATATTTCGCACAGATGGTCACACACTTCACGACTTTCCCTGTGCACAAGGCCACCGTGGATGCGCATGGGTCAGAGTGGACGCAGGCCGGCAACATGGTGTCAAACGGCGCCTACAAGCTGACCGAATTTGTCCCACAGGAACGCATGGTGCGCGAGCGCAACGAGATGTACTGGGACAACGACAACACCTATATCGACACCGTTACACGACTGGTGATCCCGGATGAGAACGTGGCCCTGACCCGTTATCTGGCGGGTGAGCTTGATCGCACTGCTGTCCCGACCGGCCAATTCCCGCGCCTGAGCGAGGAATATCCCGATGAGGCGCTGTCTGTGCCGACAGCCTGTTCGTATTACTACACCATCAACCTGACTGACACTGGCAATCCCGCGCTGATGGACCCCAATGTCCGTAAAGCGCTTAGCCTTGCCATTGACCGCGATATCATCGTTGAAAACGTCCTCGCCGGTGGTCAAAAGCCCGCCTACACCTTCACCCACTGGGCGACGGCTGGCTTTGAAACGCCAAACATTCCAATGGCTTCAATGGAACAAGCCGACCGGAATGCCAAAGCGGCAGAGCTGATGTCGGCGGCGGGTTATGACGCAAGCAACCCGCTTGCAATTGATCTGATCTACAACACATCTGAAGGCCACAAGTCGGTTGCCATCGCGGTCAGCCAGATGTGGAAGCAGACGCTGGGTGTCGAAACCACGCTGGCCAATCAGGAATGGCAGACCTTCCTCGAAACGCGCGGCAATCAAGACTACCAGATCGCCCGTGCCGGTTGGTGTGCTGACTATAATGAGGCGTCAACATTCCTTGACCTGATGGATTCAGATTCAGGCTACAACGACGCCAAATACATCAACGCAGAAGTTGATGCACTGCTGGCCGAAGCCAAAACGGCAGACAATCCGCAGGCTAACTATGACCGTGTGGAAGAGCTGATCGCGCAAGATACGCCGATCATTCCAATCTACCACTATGCGTCTGTGAACATGCTGAACGACAATCTTGTCGGTTGGCCTGTGAACAACTTCCAGCAGAACTGGTATTCAAAAGACTTCTACAAGTCGGCTGAGTAACCCGACCCTACAAACACCGCGCCCTCTGAGTTCAGGGGGCGCGGTCGTTTCGTTTTTCCGTCTTTCTGATACGGACCCAAGCACATGACCGCCTATATTATCCGCCGCCTTGCCGTGGCCGTCCCGACGCTTTTGATCCTCGTGATCTTGTCGTTCATCCTGATGTATGCGGCCCCCGGTGGCCCGTTCAATTCCGAACGGCCCCTGCCGCCGCAGGTGCTGGCCAATCTTGAGGCCAAATACGGGCTGGATCAGCCGTTCTGGAAACGTATCGCCACCTATGTCTGGAGCGTGACAACACAATTCGACTTTGGTCCATCGTTCAAATTCAAGGACCGATCGGTCAACGACATCATCGCCCAAGGGTTTCCGGTCACGCTGACCTACGGTTTTTGGTCCTTTATCGTAGCTGTTGTGGTCGGGGTCTCGCTTGGTGCCGCCGCTGCGATCCGACAGAATAGCTGGCTGGACTATCTGGCAGTCGGCATTTCGGTTGGTGCGCAGGTTCTGCCGAACTTTGTTCTGGGCCCCATCCTGATCATCGTCTTTACGCTCTGGCTTGGGATCTTGCCGGGTGGGGGATGGAACGGCGGGCAGTGGCAATATCTGGTGATGCCCGTGATTGCCTTGTCCACATCCTACATGGCGTCCATCGCGCGGATCACGCGGTCTTCGATGCTGGAAGTGCTCAATACCAACTTCATCCGCACGGCACGGGCCAAGGGGCTGTCGCCTGCCCGCGTGATCTGGAAACACGCGCTGAAGCCCACAATGCTGCCCGTGATTTCTTATCTGGGGCCTGCGTTTGTGGGCATGATCACCGGCTCTGTGGTGGTTGACCTGATCTTTTCCACCGGCGGGATCGGGCAGTTTTTTGTGAACTCTGCCTTTAGCCGTGATTATTCGGTGATCATGGGGATCACGATCCTTGTGGGCTCGCTCACCATCCTGTTCAACCTTGTGGTCGATATCCTTTACGCGTGGATCGACCCCAAGATCCGCTATTGAGAGGGGCGCAAATGTTTCCTGACAAAGCTACCGTCGAAAGCCTCGAAGACGCAGCCCACATGGCTGAAGTGCAGGGCCGTTCGCTGTGGGGTGATGCGCGCGAACGGTTCTTCCGCAATCGTGCGGCAGTTGTGTCGTTGGTGATCCTGATTTGCATCGCGGCATTTGGGTTCTTTGGCGAATTCGTCGCGCAGTGGGAGCGGGATTTCGTGGATTTTTCCCTGATGGGGGCTAACGCCACCCAAGGTGTGCCGTCGTTTGAAACGGGGCACTACTTTGGTACTGACGCCTCTGGTCGCGATCTTTTTGCGCGGGTGGTGCAGGGCACGCGCATTTCGCTGATGGTCGGCATCGTGGGGGCCATGGTCGCGGTGATCGTTGGCACGCTTTATGGTGCGACTGCGGGTTATTTTGGGGGCCGCATTGATGGGATCATGATGCGCACGGTGGACGTGCTGATGTCGATCCCCTTTATGTTCGTGCTGATCCTTATGCTGGTGATCTTTGGCCGCTCGCTGTTCATGCTGTTTCTGGGCATCGGCCTGATTTCATGGCTGGATATGGCCCGTATTGCACGCGGCCAGACCCTAACGATCAAGAACAAGGAATTCGTTGAAGTGGCCTTTGCCACGGGCGTTCACCCGCTCAAGATTATCCTGCGCCACATCGTGCCGAACCTGCTTGGCATCGTGATCGTCTATGCCACTCTGCTGGTGCCTTCGATGATCATCTTTGAAAGCTTCATCAGCTTCCTTGGCCTTGGCGTGCAGGAACCCAACACCTCGCTCGGTGCGCTGATTTCCGAGGGGAACAAGAACATCGGCAACGGCACACCTTGGCAACTTGCCTTTCCGTTGGGCTTTTTCGTTGTCACCATTTTTGCGTTTTTCTTTGTTGGCGACGGCCTGCGGGACGCACTTGACCCAAAGGACCGCTGATATGAGCCTTTTGGAAATCGATAACATGCGCGTGACCTTCACCACCGCCGATGGCGATGTGAATGCGGTCAACGGCGTTAGCTTTGGCATCGATGCGGGCGAGACACTGGCGATTGTCGGCGAAAGCGGGTCGGGTAAAAGCCAGACCGCCTTTGCCGCGATGGGCCTCTTGGCCAAGAATGGTCGTGCTACAGGAGAAGCGCGTTTTGATGGCAAGGATCTGTTGAAGATGTCGCTGCGCGACCTCAATAAGATCCGCAGCAAAGAGATCGCGATGATCTTTCAGGACCCAATGACGTCGCTCAATCCCTACATCCGCATATCAGAGCAGATGGCCGAGGTGCTGATGTTGCACAAGGGGTTGTCCAAGACCGACGCGATTGCCGAAAGCGCCAAGATGCTGGACGCGGTCAAGATCCCCGATGCCCGCAACCGTATCCGCAGTTTTCCGCACGAGTTTTCCGGGGGGATGCGGCAGCGGATCATGATCGCCATGTCGCTGCTGTGCCAGCCGCGCCTGCTGATCGCGGATGAGCCGACGACAGCACTGGATGTCACGGTGCAGGCGCAGATCATGCAACTTTTGGGTGAGATCCGGGATGAGTTTGGCACGGCCATCATCCTGATCACCCATGACCTAGGCGTCGTGGCGGGTTTCTGTGACCGGACGCTGGTGCTTTATGGTGGGCAGATCATGGAAGACGGGCCGACTCAGGCGCTATTTGACAACCCCAGTCATCCTTACACGCGCGGTTTGCTCAAGGCAGTGCCGCGTCTTGATCGCGCCGATGCGGAACTGCTGACCATCGCAGGTGAGCCGCCTGATATGTCGCGGCTGCCGCAGGGCTGTCCGTTCTCACCCCGCTGCGCACAGGTTCAGAACACCTGCGCCAGCCTGCGCCCGGAATTGCAGGGGTTTGGCACAGATCGCCGTCGCGCCTGCCTCTTGCCGCTAGAGGAGGTCGCCTGATGTCAACGATCCTGTCTGTCCGCGATCTGTCGGTCACTTTTGACGTCCGCCGGCCCGGTTCGTGGCCTTGGACACCACCTAACAAGTTGCAGGCCGTCAGCCAAATGTCCTTCGATCTTGAAGCTGGGCAATGTCTTGGTGTTGTGGGCGAGTCTGGTTCTGGCAAATCCACACTTGCCCGCGCGATTGTCGGCACAGTCCCGTCGTCGCAGGGAGTCATCGACTTTGAAGGCCATGACCTTGCAGCCATGTCGCCAGCGCAACGGCGCGTCCACCGCCGTGATGTGCAGATGATCTTTCAAGACCCGTTGGCCGCGCTGAACCCGCGCATGACTGTGGGTGAGATCATCGCCGAACCGCTGGTTACCCACGAACCCGGCACCAGCCGGACAGAGCGCAAGAAGCGTGTGCAAGAGTTGATGGAAAAGGTCGGGCTGCTGCCCAATTTGATCAACCGTTACCCCCATGAATTCTCTGGTGGCCAATGTCAGCGCATCGGCATTGCCCGCGCGCTGATCATGAAGCCCAAGCTTTTGATTTGTGATGAACCCGTCTCGGCGCTGGATGTCTCGGTGCAGGCGCAGGTGGTGAATCTGCTGATGGCACTGCAGCGCGACATGGGGTTATCGATGATCTTTATCGCCCACGACCTGAGCGTTGTGAAACACATCAGCGACCAGATCATCGTGATGTATCTGGGCCGCCAGATGGAGATGGCCGACGCAGAAACGCTGACAACACGGCCAGAGCACCCCTATAGCCAAGCCCTGATCTCTTCCGTGCCGATCCCCGATCCCGCGCTGGAAAAGGCCCGCGTGCGCCCAATCCTAGAAGGGGAGCTGCCGTCGCCCCTTGCCCCGCCTTCGGGCTGCGTGTTTCGCACCCGGTGCCCCAAGGCGCAGGCGTCCTGTGCGGGCGATCTGCCCGTGTTCAAAGACCTCGGCCAAGGCCATTTCGTCGCCTGTCCCTTCCACGCCGCACAGGATGTGCTGGCGGTCACAGCCTAGGGGATGCGACGCGTCGTGCACCTCTTCGTTAGGTTTTGGACGTTCCTGACCGATGGTCCGGCAGGTCGCGCGTTTTTGCGGGCTTTGGCGGTCTTTCTGGCGGTGTCGATCGTGATCGTGCTTATGATTATGGTTTTGAGCACGGTGCTGGCACGGCTTGGCGTGGGGCCCGAGCCCATCGATGGGCCGGACGTGCATTTCTGGGTGATTACTGTCGCGTCGATCCTGTTCTACCTGCCGTGGACCATGAGCCTTGTAGCGACGCTCTGGAATGGTCAGCGGTTTGTGCTGAGGAGTTAAGGGTCTGCACTGAACCAGACCCGCAACGATCCGGTGAGGGCAAATCCCGCGGCCTGTGCCGCGACCAGATCATTGCCGCGCTCATAGCCCACAAGCGGTCCGCCGATCTCGCACGCAAGCGCCGCGACCGGGGCAAAGGCACCTTCGCCAAAGACGTTGGACAGGCCGATGCAATCGGGGGAGCGGTTGGCGATCCCGCCTGCGTCATAGCCATTACCCGCCTTGCGGCCCCAGATGGTCACATCCGCGCGGTCAAGGATCGCAGGCGGAAACTGCTGCCATTTGGGCGGGTTGGGCGCGTGCCACGCTGCCTCCCGCGCGTCCAAAGCCGCCGGTGTCGTGATCTTTTCCCAACCGCTTGTATCGGCAGGTTGCGCCGTTTCCGCCCATATCCAAGAGGCGGAAAAACCCGGTTTCATGCGCGGATCGTTCAGGGGCAAGGCATCAAACCCGTCCTTGATCCCAAATCCCTTTTGCGTCGGATGGGCAGCCACGCAGGCCATCACGGCCTCCGGGTTGGTCGGATCAAGCGTCGTCATCCAGCTATGAAAGGGCGGCGGTTGATCCAGCATTTCAAAGCACAGATCATCGCGGCGACACCGCAGCCCGTGCAGGTCCGCCATCATCGCATACCAATCCGCATTGTTATGCGCGGCCATGATTGCGCGGGGATCAGTAGTCGCGTTCAAAGAACACCCCGATGCTGGTCTCACCATCCGCATCAACCGTGCCTTTCGCGGTGATCTCTGACGTGATGTCGAGGTTCAGGTTAATCTCAGTATCGCCCTCAGAATTGATCGTCACATCGGTATAGACGTTTTCTGACAGATACTTACCCGCGCGCACAGCCGCATTGCCGTCGGCATCAGTGGTCACGTCAAAGTCGTCCAATCCGATGTTGGCACGAAAATTGTCGATGATCCCGCCACCACCTCGCCCCGCTAGCGTGCCAACAGCCGCTGCAAGCTGCACCGCTTGAAGGGGGCTGATTTCGCTGATGTTGCGGCCAAAGATGAGTTGCGACAGAACTTCGTCCTGCGGCAACTCCGGTGAGGATTCGAAAGTCACATCGGGCGCGTTGGCGGGGCCCTCGACAATGATCCGAACCGTCGTTCCGGTTTGGGTTTCAGTTTCAGCAACAAGACGCAGATAAGGAATGAAATCGCCTTGTAGGGTTGCGGATCCTTCGGTGAGATCGAAGCGCTGTTGCAAGATATCAAGGCGGCCGCGGACAAGATCGAATTGCCCGATTGGCACAACAGCATTGCTGGTGCCGCCAATATTCAGCGTACCACCCAGTTCGGCATCAAGGCCGCGGCCACGGATAAAGATCCGGTTGGGCGCGTTGATCGTGATCCCAAGTGGAAAGCCCGCACCGCCGGTCCCTTCGCTGACTTGATCGTTGCTTTGCGTCGTTGCCCCGGCGCGTTCAAGCGTTGTACGGACGTTCTGTTTTGCACCGATGTGGGTGACATTTGGCAGGTCGCCTAGCGCACCGATCCCGGATGAAGGGACCTGCACTTCTGTTTCACCAATATTCAGGGTGCCTGCGATGCGCGCACCACCTGCAAGCGCGCCATCCAATCCAACGGTGCCATTGACGGATGTGCGGTAGAGCGTCGGATCCTCAAGAACAACATTGTTCAGATCGATTGCAAGATTGCCGTTAAAGGGCGCGACCAGTGTGACGGGACCGCTGATTGCGAGGGCTCCACCGCTGCCAACGTTGCCACGCAGATCCACTTGCGCCCTGTCACCGGACAATGTGACGCCGCCCGAGATGTCTTCAAGCGCCAATCCCAATGTGGGGGCCGTGGCGCGTGTGCCGTTGGTATTGATTTGCCCGGAAACGGACGACAACGCGGGGGGACCGTTGACTGCGATGTTGAAAACAACGTCGCCATTGATTCGGCGCGGTTCAATAAAACTGTTGGCAAGCCCAAGCGGCGCGGTCCCGCCGATCGTAAGATTTAGGTTACCGTCGTCGGACACTTGGCCGTCGACATTTGCGCCAATGCCAGCGGGGCCGGTGGCATTCAGATCGATGCCCCAGCCACCACTGAATCGGTTTGCAGTGCCGTTTGCTGTCGCTGGGCCTGAAAGGCTGCCGCCGGTAAGCGGGCCGATATCGTTCAGACGGGCCTCAATCTGTGCAGCACCCGTGCCATCGTCGCGTGCATCAACTGCGCCACTTGCGCTTAGGGCCGGGGTGCGTGCTGCGAAATCGCGGATCGCATAGCCATTTGTGGTTCGCTGCACCCTTGCCTGAAGTGCGCCCGCGCCGCGAAGCAATTGATCGACCATCGCGTTACCGATGGCTGGGCTGTCTGTTGTAATGTCGATCTGCGCGTCCATCCCGCTTAGATCTGTCACAGCATTCCCGGATATTTTCGCAGCGAAACGACCTGAAAGTGGCAAACCTGCGATTGCGCGGAAGCGGTTGAGGGTGCCCACGCGCGCATCAAGTGTGCCGTCAATCGCAAAGGCATCGCCTTGCGGGGTTGCTGTTGCATTGAGCGTTGCCGCGGTATCACCAAGCGTCGCCCGCAGGTCGGCCTTTGCTATGCCTTGCGCATCTCGACTGGCCGTTCCTTGCAGCACGCCGTCGCCAGAAAGGATCGGATCGATCTTGGCGTCGCCAATCGCCAGATTGCGAGTGCCAACCGTCACGTCGGTATCAAAACGGCTCAGATCGGAAAGTGCGGTGCCAGAGATTTCGGCCGAGATCCCGCCATCAATTGCCCGTCCTGCTAGTTGCGCGAAGGGTGAAAGATCAGCGACATCAGCGTCAAGCTTGCCTGACAGGTTAAAGAGCGCGCCCAAGGGCGTCGCTGTGGCATTGAGGCGAACATCAGTTCCAGACCCCAGTGCCACAAGATCGGTGGCGATTGTGCCTGCGTCATCGCGACTCAATGTGACATCAAGGTCAAGCGGCCCGACAAGACCCTGCGCAAGCTGACCTGCATCATTGATCGTAAGGTCCAGAACTGCATCCGCCGGGCCATTGATCCCACCATTCGCGTCAGCTTTCAGATCAAGGGCAGGCGTTTGAACAGACAAATCCGTCAGGCGATAAAGATCGGCTCCGGTGCGGGCAACGCTCGCCGTGACAGTGCCTGGGCCGTCCAGCAATGGGTCGAGTTGGACGATACCGGTTTCAAGTTCACGGGTTTGGGCATCGATGTCGGCATCAAACCGAAGCCCGTCGCTCAGCAATACACCACTTGCGCTGATCATCGCTGCCCCGCCAAGGTTGTCCTGCCCACTCACTTGACGGTAGCGCGTTAGATCGGTGATGGCGGCGGCGACAGTGGCGTTTATGGTCTGGCCGGTTTCTGCGGGGTTGACCGTGCCTTCGGCTGAAAGATCTGCGGCGGGTCCTGTTCCCACAAGGTCAAATGCAATGACACCCGCAGCATCACGCTTGGCATTCGCGGTCAGGCTGGCAGGGCCGTCCAGCCCGTCCTGGACCAAGGACACGTCATTCACCGAAACGCTGAATGTTGCTTCACTCACGGTGCTTGTGAGTGCGGCATTTGCGGTTACCAATGCCTCTTCTGATGCGATGCGAAGGCCCTCTATTCGCGTGCCTGTCGTATCGCGAACGGCCTGCAATGACAAAGTGCCAGCGCCCGCAAGCAGCGGGTCAAGTTGTGCGATGCCGACGGCAAGATCAGTGGTCATCCCTGACATCAAGACGTCGTACTGACCGTCTAGAGGGCTAATGTTTGAGATGATCGTCAGATCGGCTGAGCCCGCCAGATCCGACTGACCGATAAGTGTCGCAAATCGGCTGAGCGCTTCTGCGGATAGGATAACATTGGCTTGTGTCGCAAGGTTGTCGGCGGGGGTCGCGATTGTGGCGTCGGCTTGCATATCAACGCCGGCCCCGGTCAGCGTCAGGCGGCTTATCTCAGTTGGTTTGTCTTCCTCATAGGCCAAGGTAAAGTTGCCAGTGATGGCGTCACCCAACGCTTCTGCAGCGCCTGCGTCGTCCAATTCTACACCGTTGGCTGAATAGGCCATATCGGCTGTGACCTGACCCACCGCATTGCCTGTGCCTGCGATGATCTCGCCGCCACCGTTGAGGCTGATTTGCCTGACCAGCAATCCGGGCCGATCAAAGCCGACGACGTCAAACGCGGCGGTCCAGTCATTTGACACGCGCCGATCATACCCGAGGTTCAGCGTGACCCGGTCAACAAAGGTCTTGGGCCCCGACAGCGGTAGCAAAACAATGTCGCCGTCGTCGCTGGCAATGGTTCCATCAAGTGAGATCTGTTCAGGCCAACCGCCGGGTCCAATCGCTGCACTGCCGTTCAGACGCAGTTTGTCGGCGTTGATGTCCAGCTTTGACAGATCAAAGCCGCCCGCATCGCTTTGCTTGCCTTCTGCGATAAGAGCGACATCGGTGCCAAAGAATTCCTGATAGTCCGGTGCAAGAAGCGGCGCGATATTGCCACCGACATCAAGAGAGAACTGACTTCCGCCGTCGTCCGCCGTGATCAGTTCAAAGGCACCCTGCAGGCGCGGCTGACCTTCTGTCGCAAGCTTTAGGTTCGCCGCGAAATCGCTGAGCGGTCCAGCGCCTTGCAGTTTTAGCGCAAGATCGGGTTCGCCGGGTAAATCGATAAGTTGTGCGACAATGCCAGCAGGTCCCTCTGTCAGGTCGAGGTCAATGTTCAACTGGCGAGACGTATTTGCATAATCGCCAACTATCGCGAACCGACCGGTTTTGCCGTCCAACCGTTCTGCCGTGATATTGGCGCTGCCTTCCCCCCCCGACAGACCGGCAGCCCCTGTGACTTGAAAGGCCAGCGGTTCGCCTAGAAAGCTTTCGCCCAATTCAATCCGGTCGATTGCCAGTTGGTCCAATTGAATACTGACGGGCAGTTCTGGAAGCGCAAAGGGCGTGGCTTCGGCACTTGGAACCTCAACGCCTGAGGGAAGGGGTGCACGCGAAACAATGATTTGTTCCGCGCTCAGTTCGTCCACGTCAATCGCACCGCGCAGCAGGGCGCTGCGGCTCCAGATAAGGGTCACGTTATCAAGCGTGAGCCAGACGCCTTCGCTATCTGCAACGGTCAATTGCCGTATGGTCGCCTCAGAGCTGAGAGCCCCCTGAAACCCTTGCACGTTCACGACACGCTCGTCGCCTGACAAATTATCTTCGATCAGCTTGGTCAGAAAGCTTTTGTCTTCGTCAGACGCCTCTTGTGCAAAGGCGAAATTCGGCAAACTGACCAATAGGCTTACGGCAATCAGATGTTTCAAAACGCTTGCCCAATCCCGATGTATACTTCGACCCCGGAAAATGCATCATCGCCATTCGCGGGTGTGCCCACATCCAAACGGATGGGGCCAATGCCTGTGTTGTATCGTACACCTACGCCAAGGCCTGCGTGCCAGGTTCCGACTTCGCCGGGAACTTCCGTTTCGCCCACGTGGCCCAAATCGTAAAATCCGACCAGCCCGATGCTGTCTGTAACGCCGAAGCGCGCCTCAAGCTGTGCGCCAATGAACGACAGTCCACCGGTTGTTGTGGTCTCGCCATTTGTGACGGTATCCACACCAAGGGTTTTGTAACCACGTCCTCGGACGGTGCCGCTACCACCAGAATAAAACAGGAAGTCGGCGGGCGTTTCGCTGATCTCACTTCCAATGACCGATCCGACCTGCCCACGCGCCGCGATGCCAAATCTTTCGGCTTCGCCAAAGGTCTTGTAGTACCGGGCATCCGCATAAAGCCGACCGCCATTGGTGCCACCATCCAATGAAACGAACGGGGTCGCCTCTAGGTCGATGTAGTAGCCTTTTTGAGCATTTGTTGGATCATCGCGTTTGTCATAAGTGGCGGTCAGCGGAAGGGTGAACAAAGTGTATTCACGCACGCCAAAATCGTTCTCTTCCCGCGCTGTCAGCAGCCCCAACCCCAGCGATGCGGTCAAAGCGTCGCTAAGCTTGCGGGTTGCAACAACTTCAATTTCTGCCTTGTCGATCAGGTAATCGGGTTCGTCTTCGCGACTGATCCCGGCATTCAACGTCAGGTCCGTGTCTGCGCCATAAATTGCGGGGATCGTGAGGCTCGTTGCGATCCGGTAATCGATACCGCCGGTGCCACCGCCGATGCCCGCCACTTCGGCCTCGACCCGAAGACGTTCTGCGCCGCCTGCAAAATTCCGGTGCATCCAATAGGTCGAAACCTTGAGCCCTTCGACCGACGACAGTTCCAAACCAAACCCGAACCGCCGGGGCAGGCTTTCAACAACTTGAATGTCCACGGGCAGGGTATCATTTGCGCCGATCACATCGGCTTCGCGCAAGGCAATGCTGTCGAATGCACCGGTTTCGCGCAAGCGGCCAGCCGCCTTTTCAATCTCTTCCGGGCTATAGATGGCACCAACCGGCAGGCCCGCAATGCGGGTAATCGCGGTTGGTCGGACAGCAGAATTGCCACTGACCGTAACCCTCCCGAACGTAAGTCGCGGACCGGGGGCAAGCGTGATATCAGCGTCGATCTTTTGGTCAGTGTGACGGGCGATGATCTGCTGCTCTGCAACGTCTGCCTTTGCATGGCCCGCCGCGCGCCACGCCGTGACGCCCGTCCGGGTGGCCTGCCGAATAAGGTCCGATCTGGCGTCTTCGCCGGTCGCAAACCCCTCTGGCAATTGGGTATCATCGGGAAGTGGCGACACGCGCGCCTGCCCGAAGGCAAATTTTGGCCCCTTATCGACAGCAATCGTGATGGTGTTGATCTGGCTGGGTGCATCGAGGGGGGAAATACCTGCTGCTTCGCGCCCGTTGACTTTGATCGCGACAGTCCCGCTGTAATAGCCTTCGCTATAAAGCGCCGTCAGCAAGGCGCGGTAGTCAGCGCGCGCAGCGGCGACGTAATCCTGTGGGTTCGGAGAGGTCTCTGGGTCAATGGCTATGATCAGCGAGGCACCTTCCAGCACGTCGGTGATGTCAGAGCCTGCTTCATCCACGACAAGCGAAATGTCCTGCGCGGTTAAGGGGCCCGACGCCACCAACGCCAAAGCTAGGCAAACACGCTTCATTTGATCACTGCACCCCACCGCCCCATTTTTCAAAAGGATAGCCTTTGTCGGGCGAAAGGAAAATGGCGGATCTGTTCACTTTGCGGGGAAACGCGCATTGGGGTTCCCATGCAAAACTAACCCAATCTGGTCGCATTCGGGCATTGGCTAATGATCAAATGCCGCTATTTTCGACGTATGGGATATTTGATCGACAACCTGCAATACGCCAATTGGTCGGAAACGATCTTTCGTCAAATGCGCAAAGGTGGCGTCGACGCCGTCCACGTGACCATCGCCTATCACGAAACCTTCCGCGAGATGGTGCTGGAGCTGGAAAAATGGAACCGTTTCTTTGAAAGGTTCCCCGATCTTATTATGCGTGGGACCACAGGTGCGGATGTGCGCCGCGCGCGGGATGCTGGCCGCACGGCTATTTTCTTTGGGTTTCAAAACCCCAGCCCCATTGAGGACGACATTGGCCTGATCGAAATATGCCACCAGCTTGGCGCGCGATTTATGCAATTGACCTATAACAATCAGTCCCTGCTGGCGACAGGTTGCTATGAAGACGAAGACACCGGGCTGACCCGCTTTGGCAAGCAGGCGGTCGCAGAGATGAACCGCGTAGGGCTGGTCGTGGACATGTCCCATTCTGCGGACCGCTCGACGCTTGAAGCGATTGATCATTCCAGCCGACCCATCGCGATCACCCATGCAAATCCAGCTTGGTGGCACGCCGCCCGGCGCAACAAATCGGACGAGGTGCTGCGCGCGCTGACACAGCGCGGGGGCATGTTGGGTTTTTCAGTTTACCCGCATCATCTGGCCGGCGGCGGTGATTGCACCTTGGAAAGCTTTTGCCAGATGATTGCAGAGGCCGCGTCCCGCTACGGCGCTGGGCACCTTGGGATAGGGACCGACCTTTGTCAGGATCAACCCGACAGCGTGGTTGAATGGATGCGCGTTGGTCGCTGGAGCAAGGAAATTGACTACGGCGAAGGCTCTGCCGACAACGCGGGCTTTCCTCCGATGCCAGCATGGTTTGGCGACAACAGGGACTTTGGCAACATACGCAAGGGGTTAGCTGCCGTTGGGATGTCGGAATCCGAAGTGGATGGCATCATGGGTGACAACTGGCTGCGCTTCTATGATGAGAACTTTGGGCCCACCAATGCTTGATGATGTGAATGCTCCGCCGCAACTGCCGCTAAGACCGCCGAGTGAGGTCATGCGGCTTCGGCGGATGGGGGCGTCTTTCCCGACGCGACTTTCGTTCCTGCGCAGTCTGACGCGACGCTTGGCTGCCGAAAATGTTCGTGTGACCCGTCCCGTTTGGGACATGTCGGCAGATGGATTCGGGCACGCGGTTTACTGCCTGGAGTTCGGCGGTTTCACCTATGCGCTGGTTGCCGTGTCGACAGATTTGCCACCCGACCAACGCACTGACCGCGTGATCGCGACGGCGTGGGATACCGCTTACGTGCTTTATGACGGGATGCCGTCGAAGGATGAGATCGCGCGCATCGTGGCTGCCGCGCCGAAACAAGAGGCGTCTCGTTTCACTGCGCGGGATCTTGTGCTCAGCCGGGCCAACAAATCGGTTCGCCTTTGGGCGCATGTGGTCGATGCCTTGCGGGCAGGCAAACAACCCGATCATGATCTTGTGGCGCGAACCGGCTATCTGATGCGCACAACGGCGGTTTATGGAAACGGCAAGTTTGGCATTGCGGATCGAGCCGTTATTGCGGACCGCCCCGGTCTTTCAGGTCCGTTTGCTGCCGAAATGCTGACCGTCTGGTTGATCCGTGGTTTCACCCATGACCTTGTCGAACATGTTGGCGGCGCGCCCCTTGACCGCAGTCTCAAGCGCCACCTCGGCATCGGCAATTCAACGGGGCTTGGCATGGCGCCGTTCTTGGTATCGCACCCGCTTTTGCTGGACGCGTGGATGCAAGTGCGCGAAACGGCCTTGGCGCGGGTTCGGGCGGTTCCCTCCTTATCGCCTGACCAGATTGAACGGGTCTACACATTGGTTAGCCGTGCCGCGCAGCATTTGGCGGAATGGAATGTGCCCGACCGCATTGCTGCTGATCGCGTCGCAGTCTTGCGGCGCGAATTTGCTGTGTTTGCAAATACTTTGACGCCAGAATTGATGTTGTCGCCCTCGCCAATTGATGCGATCATCCGCGGCGCGGGCAAATATTCGATCGACTGCCAAGAGCTGATCGTGGCCCTTTGCTTAGAGCCGTTTGGCGACTTGATCGATGGGCTGACCGACTGCATGGCCACGCCGTTCGAGCCACGGATTGATCCCGCAATGACCTGTGCGCAGCTGCAAGAAATCATCGCGCAGGACTGGGATTGGGCCTGCTGTCTTGACTATTCCGCCCCCTCCGACTGCGCCCGTTTCTGGTACGTATCGGAGGCAAAGCTGGAGCCTCGTCTTGGGGATCGGCACGCTGAAACCGGTGGCGACCGCGAAAGTCCGTTGGACATCGCGCGTCAGGTGAAAGCTTTGCAGAATGATCTGACCGGGGACGGTAAAGTCGCTGCGTTCTTACGACAGCACCCAGAGCACCGCAGCGCGGTCCGGCGCGTCCAGACGCTTTCCCTGCACCCCTATGCAGAGATCCGCGACAATCTGATCGGCGAGGATTGCCTGCCAATCGACATGCTACGTTGCAAGCTGTCGTTCTTTGGGGCTGCCAAATTTGATCCAAAGTCGGACCGATGGACTAGAATTACACTGGCCCAGGGTGCGCCGCTTTGGGACGAACTCGACAATGCTGACGACTGGTGGCTGCCCACCTTTGCGGCGTGATCCGATCACGCAATGAAATCGCGGGCATGGCCCTGAAGGCTGCGCGGGGCGCAGGCGTACCGCTTGGTCATGCAGAGGATTTTGCCCGCGCCGTAGATTTCATGGCCGAATCTGAAATGCTTTTATTAAGTAATGCCTTATCTGGCCCTTTTGATGTTGCGGTGACGGAATCGCCGCTGATTTTTTCGGGGCCAACGATCATGGTGGCCCCGATGGCGATTGACGCAATTGCCGCTGGTGAACAATCAGTCGCTCTGCAAGGCGCACATCCTGAGGCGTTGCTGAACGCTTACTTTCATTACGCCAGACAAGCCTATGGTTTATGTGTAAATTTTTCAGATGGTGTTGTCATGCAAAGCAGCGACTTGAAAGTAATTGATATGCCAGCCGAGGCTATCAATGTTCCCGATACCATTTGGCAGCAATGGAACGATTTGGCTGGCAATACCTACGTCCCCGAAACTGAGGCCTCTCGGCTGTCTGGCGCTGGTGCTGGACTGACCGACAACGACTAGAACGGGTCGTCGGGGTATCCAACGTCTGCAAGATACAATCCCTCGGGTGGGCTAACTGGCCCGCAGGCTGACCGGTCCTTAGCAGCAAGAGCGTGACCGACATCGTCAGGTGTCCACGCACCCGCGCCGACACGCTCCAATGTTCCGACAAAACTTCGCACCTGATTGTGCAGGAACGATCTGGCCCGCACATGAAAAAGGAAAAGCTGCCCGCCGGACATTGTGCGTTCTTCGACAGATAGCTCGTCCAAAGTCCGAAGCGGGCTGTCTGCCTGACAGATCGACGACCGAAAGGTCGTAAAGTCGTGCCGCCCCAGTAACTGATCTGCACCGGCTTGCATTGCTGCCCCGTCCAAAGGGTTCCGAACTTGCCACATCAGGCCTTTGTCATGCGTGAGCGGGGCCCGTCGAACGGCGAGCTTGAAGAGGTATCGTCGCTCGACAGCCGAAAACCGGGCGTGCCAATCATCTGCCACGGGCGCGCAATCCACGATTGCTACAGGCGCGGGCTTCAGATGGTAATTCAGTGCCTCTGAAAGACGGAACGGATCCCAATCTTGCGACAAATCGCAATGTGCGACCTGCCCAGTTGCATGGACACCGGCATCAGTGCGTCCGGCCGCCGCAATCGTATGAGGGCCGGGTTCCAGCTTTGCCAAGGCGGCCTCAATCGCGCCTTGAACTGATGGTTGGTCTTTTTGGCGCTGCCACCCGGCAAAGGGGGCGCCGTGGTATTCAATTTTGAGGGCAAATCGAGGCATAGCCGGGCTTTAGGGGGAGCAAGCCTTGAAATCAATCCCTACCCAAGCCCCGCCGCGACCCTTATTTAGAGCGGAACGCTGTAAGCAAAGGATGCGGATTTGGTCATTGGGGCGATAGCAGACGGGATCGCGCGGTCGGTTGAAGCGGTCGCGGACACGGTGACCGCGCCGTTTTCGGACCCGGTGATCCGGTTGGGTGTCACGGGCCTTAGCCGCGCGGGTAAGACGGTGTTTATCACCGCACTTGTGGCGAATTTGATGAACCGGGGCCGTATGACCGGCCTGCGTGCCGCAGCAACTGGCGCGATTCAAACGGCATATTTGCAGCCGCAGCCGGATGATACCTTGCCGCGTTTTTCTTATGAGAGCCACCTGTCGCAATTGACCGGGCAAGACCCAAGCTGGCCAGATGGCACGCGCCACATCTCAGAATTGCGACTTTCCTTGAAGGTTCAACCATCGGGCCTTCTGGGCGGTCTATCGGGGCCGCGCACGGTGCATCTGGATATCGTGGATTACCCCGGTGAATGGCTTTTGGATCTCGCTTTGCTTGACCTCAATTATGCTGAATGGTCGCAAGCGGCGCTCGCGCGGGCCGATGGGCGACCAGGTGGTGCTGACTACCTGGCTCGGGTCGGGGCGATTGATCCTGACGCTGCCCTGGATGAACCAACGGCGCTCGACTTAGCCCAGTCCTTTACGTCGCATTTGCAAGCTTCCCGCGACGTTGGTTTTTCCGATTGTTCGCCAGGTCGTTTCTTGTTGCCCGGTGATCTGGCAGGGTCGCCGGTCTTGACCTTTGCACCTTTGCCGCCCGGTTCCTACGGGCGTAAATCCTTGGGTCGCGAATTTGAGCGTAGGTTCGAAAGCTACAAGCGCAACGTCGTGCGCCCCTTCTTTCGCGATCATTTCGCCCGGATCGACCGTCAAATCGTATTGATTGACGTTCTGGGGGCGATCCATGCGGGTCCTCCCGCGGTTGAGGATTTACGGCAGGCGATGGCGGATATTCTGGGGGCTTTCAGGCCGGGGCGAAATGCATTCCTGACCCGGATCTTCGCAGGGCGTCGGGTTGAAAAAATCCTGTTTGCAGCGACAAAAGCCGATCATTTGCACCACACCCAGCACCCGCAACTCACCGCAATTACCCAAGCGCTGCTTCGCGACGCAAAAGACCGCGCAGACTTTGCTGGCGCACGCACGGCGGCGATGTCGATTGCGGCCTTGCGGACCACGATCGAAGAAACGGTGGACCACAAGGATGGGCCATTGAACGTTGTGCGTGGCCGATTGTTGGAAACGGGCAAGCAGGCGGCATTCTATCCCGGTGCACTGCCCACGGATCCGCAGCATCTATTGGGGCCGTCGCGTGATGGTGCGATGAAGTGGCTGGATCAAGACTATCAGGTGATGCGTTTCGCGCCAGCGGCATTGACATTGAAACCCGGCGACGGTCCACCGCATATCCGGCTGGACAAGGCGGCCGAGTTCCTTATCGGGGATAGGTTGTGAGCACGATCATTCGCAAGGCACGCGTCGAGGACGCAGTGCCATGCGCGCGCATTTTGGGCGATTGGTTTACAGCAACCGAATGGTTGCCGCGTTTGCACACGCCAGCAGAGGATCTTGCGTTTCTGCGCCGCTTAATTGGGCGGAATCATGTGATCGTTGCCGATCAGAATGGCATTGCTGTTGGTTTTCTTGCCCGCGATGGACGTGATCTGTCGCATCTCTATGTGACCGCAACCTTACGCGGGCAGGGCATAGGTTCCGCGCTTTTGGATGGGGCGAAGGCGTCGAGCGATCACTTAGAACTCTGGTGCTTTCAAGCAAACGAAGCCGCGCGACGATTTTACCAACGCCACGGCTTTGTTGCGGCTGAAACCACAGATGGTGCTGACAACGAAGAAGGCGTGCCAGATGTTCGTTACCTATGGAGCAATTTGACATGACACGTGGTCCAGTCCTGATCGACCTAGAAGGCGAAACCTCTGACGTTACACCGGCGACGGCGCCCGCCGTGATTGACGACGACGCACCACACAGTGCAGCCATGCAATCTGTCGCCGCCCTTGCCACGCGTCGGGGTTCGGTTTTGGGGCGCTGGTTTTGGTCGTTAACGCTGATGTTACTGGGCTTTGTGATCAGTCTGGCCGCTTGGGACTATGTGAACGCCTTGCTGATGCGCAACCCTGTGTTGGGGTTGGTGGTAACGCTGCTTTTGGTCTTACTGTGCTGCGTTTCGCTCGCCGTTATCGTCCGGGAACTTGCAGCGTTTTGGCGGCTGCGTCGGATCGACAAGGTTCAGTCTGATGCTGCAACAGCGCTTGCGGATGAAGATTTGGCGAAGGCCCGCATCGTGACCGACCAGATAAACCGCCTTTATGCGGGGCGCGACGACACAAAATGGGGGAGAGATCGTCTTGCCGCCGCACGCCAAGATGCTTTGGATGCGGATGCTTTGTTTGGCGTGGTGGAGCAAACCTTGCTTGAACCGCTGGATGCGCGGGCCACGAAAGAGGTGGAAGCAGCAGCGCGTCAGGTCGCGACCGTGACCGCGATTGTTCCACTGGCCTTGGCAGATGTGTTTACAGCACTGACCGCAAACCTGCGCATGATCCGCCGGATCGCCGAAATCTATGGCGGACGCGCTGGCACGCTTGGCAGTTGGCGACTTACGCGGACCGTTCTGACGCATCTTGTTGCGACGGGCGCTGTTGCGGTCGGCGATGATCTGATCGGATCTGTCGCAGGCGGTGGCGTGCTTTCGAAAGTGTCGCGCCGGTTCGGCGAAGGTGTTGTGAATGGCGCATTGACGGCCCGCGTTGGCGTCGCGGCGATAGAGGTGTGCCGCCCCTTGCCGTTTACAACGCTCAAGCGGCCATCGGTATCAGCCCTCGTCGGGAGGGCGCTGACTGGCCTCTTCGGGCGCAGTTAACGGAAACGGGGCGCAAGCCCTAACGGGATGGCCCCCAGGGACATGAACCCATTTTGGAACGTCAGTGGGACAGTCAAAGTCTCTGACCCATTGGCAAGAACCTCGCCCATATTGCGATAGGTCGTGGCGATATCGGGTTCAATGACGCCCACGTTTGACAGCCCGCGCAACAGATCTTTCCAGGCGAAAGCCGTCACCGTAATCTTGCCACTTGGGACGCCGTTCATGTCGATGTCCAGCTTGCCTTCGGCGTTGATTGTCAAGTCCCCCCAGATTATCGAAAGCTCTTTCAATGTGAATGCCGTAACGGCAGGTGGCGTGTCGTCCGACATCAACGCACGGTTCAATTCGCGGTCAAGCGTCAAGGTTGCATTCACACGCGTCGCTTCGATGCTTAAAGGTAGCGCGCCGTTTGGGAACATTTGTTGCCAGAGATCGTCCGGCAGCGTGATCTTTTCCAGCCCGATGTATCCGTCATAGGCGTTTGGCATCGTGGCGGCCCTGACAGCAATCAGTGCAGGCCCCGTTCGCACCGCCGCCACCTCGCTGTCGACAGTCAACATATTCGCTTCAAGCGTCGCACTTTCAAAGCTCAGGCCGGCGTTTGCCTTGACCCCGGCACTGGCCCGCAATCGGTCGCTTCCAAGTGTGAGGTTCTGCCCGGCAATGGTGAATTCTTGCGTCTGGGGGAAGGCGGCAATGACCTTGTTGGGCTGATAACTTAGCGCGAAGGCCTGCAGAAATGGTGCGGCATAGGTCAAAAGACCGTCCGGGGTCGTCAGCTTGAGATCCGTGATTGTGGTGTCAAATCGGGATGGAAAACCGCGCGTGCCAAGGTCACTGAATTCCACGTTCCAGCCTTGCGTTGTCAAATCAGCCAAGGCATCCCTTGCGCCACCTTCGACGGTGCGTGCGCCAACAAACCAGTAGCCGCCATAAACAGCGGCCAGCACGATCACGATGATCAGCAGACGGCGCATGATTGATCCTTTCCCTTGGTCGTTGACCTGTGTTTATAAGGCGCATTGTGAAAGGACCAGACAGATGGCGATGTGGGTTTTTGGATACGGTTCTCTTTTGTGGAATCCGGGGTTTTCACCAGCAGAAACCCGCCGGGCCGTTCTGCACGACTACCACCGTAGTTTCTGTATGCTTTCGATCCATCACCGCGGCACAGTGCAGGACCCGGGCCTGGTGCTGGCATTGGACGAAACGCCGGGCGCGACATGTACGGGCGTGGCCTTTCGCGTCGACGAAAGCGAGGAAGAGACTGTGCTTGAGACCTTGCGCGAAAGAGAGTTGATTTCGTCGGCCTATCTAGAACGCATTCTCGATGTTACGCTTGAGGACGGAAAAGTTGTGCCGACATTGTCTTACGTTATCAACCGCGATCATGAGCAATATTGCCAATTGGACCTCGAAACACAGGCGCAAATGATTGCGCGTTCGGTCGGCGGGCGCGGTCCTAATACCGAGTATCTTTATAACACGGCTGCACATTTGACTCAGATGGGTATCAGGGACCCGGATATGGATTGGTTGGAAACCCGCGTCAGGGCGCTCGCCGAATAATAAGTTTCGTTCACGCGCCCAAAGCGGTAAGCTTTGCGCAACAACATTAAAGAGGACCCCGAAGCCTTTGACGGACCACAGGGAACCCGAGGCCGAGCCGCAGTTTTCACAGCCCGTGCGCCAGATCATTTCGATGATCTTTGTTTTGGTGCTTGTCGGGTCTGGGCTGTATTTGGGCTTTGCACAGATTCAGGCGATCTTTCTCGCGAACCCCTATCTGAACGGGGCGATATTCGTCGTCTTTGTTTTGGGCGTTCTATCGACATTTGGGCAGGTTTATCAGCTTATGCGCTCGGTCGAGTGGATCGAAGGGTTTGCCACCAACCGCGTCGGTCACAATTTGACAAAAGCGCCGGGGCTTCTGGCCCCGCTTGCCACGCTGATGCGGTCGCGTGGGGCGCGGATGCAAATCTCATCCACTTCCAGCCGATCCATTCAGGATTCAGTTGCACAGCGGATAGACGAAGACCGAGAGATTACGCGCTACATCGGTAACACGCTGATCTTCCTTGGTCTTTTGGGCACGTTTTATGGCCTCGCAACGACCGTTCCGGCACTTGTCGAAACCATCCGTAGCCTCAACCCCGGCGATGGCGAAAGCGGCGCGGATGTCTTTGGCCGTTTGCAGGCGGGGTTGGAAAGTCAGCTGGGCGGCATGGGGACTGCGTTTTCTTCGTCGTTGTTGGGTTTGGCAGGCTCACTCGTTGTCGGGTTGCTCGAACTCTTCGCGAGCCACGGCCAGAACCGGTTCTACCGCGAACTAGAGGAGTGGCTTTCTTCGATTACCCGGCTTGGTTTTGCATCCGGTGAAGATGGCGGTGCATCCGAGGATACCGGTCTGCTTTCAGCCTTTGCCGATCACATGGCTGGTCAGCTTGAAACCATGCAGACGATGTTCAATCAAGCCGACGCGCGGCAATCTGAAATGGACGTCCGTCTTGATCGTTTGACCGATGCGATCGCCCAAATGGGGCAGGGCAGGGCTGACAACGACACACTCGCCCGTGTGGCCGAAGGTCAAGAGCGGCTGATCGAAAAGCTCGAAGATGGCGGTGTCGATGGTTTGGATGCCGAAAGCCGGATGCGCTTGCGGTCAATTGATGTTCAGCTTTTGCGGGTCCTTGAAGAAATGTCAGCGGGCCGTCAGGAAACGCTCGCTGATCTGCGCAGTGATCTTGCCGCGCTCACCCGTGCCATGAAAGGGCGTGGGCGGCCTGGTCCGGGGGGCAGCTAAATGGCGCTAACCCGTCGTGCCCAAAGGATGAATCAGGCCATTTGGCCGGGCTTTGTGGACGCAATGACGGGACTTCTTTTGGTTCTGATGTTCGTGTTGACCATCTTCATGGTGATCCAATTTGTTTTGCGTGAAACGATCACAGGACAGGCCAGCCAACTTGATGAACTTGCTGCTGAAGTGTCGGCGCTCGCCTCTGCCTTGGGTTTAGAACAGGATCGCACGGCTGATTTGTCTGCGAACCTTCTGGACGCAACCGAAACAGCGAACCAGCAAGCAGCGCTGATTGCCACCTTGACGCGTGAACGTGACGACACAGCGGTGGCCCTTGTGTCTGCGGAAAACCAGATCACTGGGTTCGAGGCTCAGGTTGCAGGCCTTTTGGCCGAAAGGTCAGACGCGCAAGCTCAAATCGCCGACCTGGAAGGGCGCGAAGCCACGCTCTTGTCAGAACAAGAGGCGCTAAATCTTGCACTCGCGGCGGCACGCGATGAAATTGACGCAGGCGCAGAGGCCGCGCGCCTTGCCGCGGCCCGTCGTGAGGCGCTTGAAGCGATGATCGCAGATCTTGAAACCACGTCAGAGGCGAGTGCCGCCCAAATCGCGGCACTCCAAAGTGCAGCCGAAAACGACGCGGCTCAGATTTCCGATCTTGAGGCCGCGCGCCTTGCAGATGCGGCCGCTGCTGAAGCCTTGCGGCAAAGGCTGGCCAATGCGGATACTGAACTAACCGCAATGACGCTCGCACTGGAAGAAAAACGGCGAGAAGCCGAAGAAACACTGACTCTTTTGGCCGCAAGTCAGGCCGCGCGCGATCAGTTGGACATGAACCTTGCGGCAGCACTTCTGGCGCAACAAAACGCCGAAAATGAATTGTCGCAGGCACTGATCGATGGCTCTGATCTTGATGCGCGTCTATTGGCTGCACTTGGTCTGGCAGACACGACGGCCGCGGAACTTGCCGAAGCGCGCGCGGCTTTGGACGCGGCCAACACCCAAACGGAAGACCTGACTGTGCGTTTGGCGGCCGCGGTCAGTGCCGGTGCGACCACGGCAGACGAACTTGCCGCCGCGCAAGCCGCATTGGAAGATGCACTCGCGACCAGCGACGCAACCGAGGCGGAAATTCAAGCCCAACTTGCGGCAGCAATCCTCGCACAAGAGGCCGCAAAAATTGACGCCAGCAATACCGCCGATGCCAATGCAACGCTTGAAACGCGTTTGGCCGAGGCGCTATTGGCGCAAGAAGCGTTGCAAGCCGAGGTCGCGTCACTGTCACAAGTCCGGACTGAAACGGAACAGGACCGCGCGGATCTTCAGGCGCGCTTGGCCGCCGCCTTGGCGCAGGCGCAAGATTTGGAAACGGCCACAGACGCGCAGGCGGACCTTTTGGCAACGGCCAATTTGGCCCTTTCCGAAGAACAGGCACTTTCCGCCGAAAGCCAGCGGCAAGTTGCATTGTTGAACGCGCAAGTTGCTGAACTGCGCAACCAGGTCGGCACACTGCAGTCGCTGCTCAACATCGCCGAAGACGCTGACGTCGCGGCGAATGTTCAGATCGAACAACTTGGCGCACAACTCAATACCGCACTGGCGCGCGTTGCCGCAGAAGAACGTCGCAGGCGCGCCTTGGAGGAAGCGGAGCGCGCTCGACTAGAAGCGGAACGTACGCGGCTAGAGGCAGAGGCGCAGAACCTCGAACGCTTCCGGTCCGATTTCTTCGGCGAATTGCGCAAAGTTCTTGAGGGTCAAGACGGCGTGCAGATCGTCGGCGACCGTTTCGTCTTTTCGTCAGAAGTGCTGTTCCGACCCGGTGAAGCGGAACTTTCTTTTCAGGGCAGGGGAGAGATTTCGAATGTCGCTGGGATCCTGCGCAATATCGCAGCCGACATTCCAGCGGGTATCGATTGGGTCATCCGCGTGGACGGGCATACTGACAACGTTCCGCTATCAGGTACCGGTGAATATCGTGACAATTGGGAACTGAGCCAAGCAAGGGCACTTTCAGTCGTCCGCTACATGCAAAATGCGCTTGGTATTCCGCCAGAGCGTCTGGCCGCGAACGGGTTTGGAGAATACCAACCCCTCAACACGGCAGATACAGCAGAGGCGCGAGCGCAAAATCGTCGGATCGAACTCAAACTGACCGAACGCTAAACGCGCAAGCCACAGTGGTAATTTAGGACTTCAGCGACGTCGCCCAATCAACCACTGTCGCTTTAAGTGCAGCCCAATCTGTTAACTCCAAGTCTTCGCCGTCTGGTACCGCGATCCCCTTCTGCGACGCAATCCATCGCATCGACCACGTCTTGAACCAGTTGTATTCCGAAAATCTGAAAGCGCCCGCCACATGTTCTAGCCGCTTTGGTTCCCAACCTGTGGCATCGGTCATATCGGACACGACACCGGCCAAACCGTCCCAATCCTTTGAATCATCACCTGCAGCGCTCAACGAAACAGAGAAAAAGACATGTGGCACTTTGGCCAGTTCTGTTGCTTGTGCAGTAGCGAAATCGATGAATTCCGGCTGATAGCGTCCGGTGTGGACGGATGCCAACAACAATACCCCCGCATAGTCTGTTAACGTGACCCGCCCCGCGCTCGAAAACGGCAAAAGTTCCGTTGAGCGGCCAAGAGCTGCAAGGTCCGTTTGTGTCTTACGGGCGATTTTGCGGGTCTGTCCTTCAGTTGTCGCGTAAAGAATGAGAATTGTCATATCCGCCTCCTAAATTTAGGAGCAGCTTGCCAATATGGTGACTAGCTCGCCTTGATGCTGGTCAAGACGACGCAAAAAAAGGGGGCCGTTGGGCCCCCTTTCCGGTCGTGCTTTGACGTTGATTAATCGGCGGTCAGCAATGGGGGCTTGTCGCCCTTGCCGATCCGGGCTTGTGCTGGTTCCTCAAATTTGAGGTCCAATGCGCCGCTCTTCACACCAACTTTCACCAATCCACCCTTCATAAGCTTGCCGAACAGCAGCTCTTCGGCGAGTGGCTTTTTGATGTGCTCCTGGATGACGCGGCCCAAGGGACGTGCACCCATCTTGCTGTCATAGCCTTTGTCGGCCAACCATTCGGCGGCCTTCGGTGTCAGCTCAATATGCACATTCCGGTCGATCAATTGGGCTTCAAGCTGCAAGACAAACTTTTCAACAACCCGCAAGATCACCTCTTTGGGAAGCGCACCGAAGGAAATGACGGCATCCAGACGGTTGCGGAATTCTGGCGAGAATGTCCGCTCAATCGCGGCTGTATCTTCGCCCTCGCGGGTTTCGCGACCAAAGCCCATGGCGTTCTTGGACATCTCTGCGGCACCCGCGTTCGAGGTCATGATGATGATAACATTGCGGAAATCCGTTGTCCGACCGTTGTGGTCGGTCAGCTTGCCGTGATCCATCACCTGCAGCAGGATGTTGTAGACATCCGGGTGCGCCTTTTCCATCTCATCGAGAAGCAGCACGCAATGTGGGTTCTGATCCACGCCGTCGGTCAGCATGCCACCTTGATCAAAGCCAACATAACCAGGAGGTGCACCAATCAGGCGGCTGACCGCGTGCTTTTCCATGTATTCCGACATGTCAAACCGCATCAGTTCCACACCCAACGTGTCGGCCAATTGCTTGGCAACCTCGGTCTTGCCGACACCCGTGGGCCCCGCAAACAGATAGTTGCCAATCGGCTTTTCAGGCTCGCGCAGGCCAGCCCGTGCAAGTTTGATCGCTGACGAAAGTGCCACGATGGCATCGTCCTGACCAAAAACGACTCGTTTGAGCGACTTTTCGAGGTCTTTGAGAACCTCAGCGTCGTCTTTGCTGACGTTCTTGGGCGGGATGCGGGCAATCTTGGCCACAACCGCTTCGATTTCCTTTGTGCCGATCGTCTTGCGACGCTTGGATTCAGCCACCAGATGCTGGGCGGCACCGGCCTCATCAATCACGTCAATTGCCTTGTCCGGCAGTTTCCGGTCATTGATGTATCGCGCGGACAATTCGACAGCCGTCTTCACCGCATCATGAGTATATTTGATGCTGTGATGCTCCTCAAAATAGGGCTTGAGGCCTTGCAGGATCTTGATCGCATCCGGCACCGAAGGCTCGTTCACGTCAATCTTCTGGAACCGGCGGCTCAACGCGCGATCCTTTTCAAAGTGCTGGCGGAATTCCTTATAGGTGGTGGAGCCCATGCAGCGCAGCTTGCCGCCCTGCAAGGCAGGTTTTAGCAAGTTGGATGCATCCATTGCGCCACCTGACGTCGCGCCAGCCCCAATGACGGTATGAATTTCATCGATGAAAAGCACCGCATCGTCGTGGTCTTCCATTTCAGTCATCACTGCCTTCAGGCGTTCCTCAAAATCACCGCGATAGCGGGTGCCTGCAAGCAATGCGCCCATATCCAGTGAATAGATCGTAGTATTTGCCAGCACCTCCGGTGTTTCACCATTCACGATCTTGTAGGCGAGGCCTTCGGCAATCGCAGTTTTGCCGACACCGGGGTCGCCCACCAGCAAGGGATTGTTCTTGCGGCGGCGGCACAGAACCTGAATGCAGCGTTCCACCTCATGGCCGCGACCAATCAATGGATCCACGTCACCTTTTTGGCTTTTGGCGTTCAGATCGACACAATACTTGGCCAGCGCGCTTTCCTTCGCATCGCTTTCCTCAACCGTCGTTTCCTCTTCGGTCGGTGTGCCAGAAACTGGCCGCGCTTCACCAAAGGCGGGGTCTTTGGCCACGCCGTGTGCGATGAAATTCACCGCATCATAGCGGGTCATGTCCTGTTCCTGCAGGAAGTAGGCGGCATTGCTTTCGCGTTCCGCAAAGATCGCGACAAGCACGTTGGCACCGGTCACCTCCGTGCGGCCCGAAGACTGCACATGGATCGCGGCGCGTTGAATCACACGCTGAAATGCGGCTGTCGGCACAGCCTCAGATCCTTCGACGTCTGTCACCAAAGTCGACAGATCATCGGAAATGAAATCTTCCAGATCCTTACGTAACTCGTCCAGATCGACCGAACAGGCCTGCATCACGCGGGCGGCGTCAGGTTCATCAATCAGCGCCAGCAGCAAATGCTCTAGCGTGGCAAGTTCGTGACGGCGGGCATTGGCCAGTGCCAGCGCACCGTGGATCGACTGCTCTAGGGTCGTTGAAAATGATGGCACTTTTTGTGCTCCTTCCATCGGGGGTCAGCCTGACATTTGTTCAGTCTGACCGTGGCCTGATACCTTTAGACTTTGGCTTATTTACCAAACCTTCAAGGCTTTTTTTCGGTCTTGCGTTCACAATACGCGTCAGAAGTTGTGAAAGCGTGTAACAGGGGCAACTTTTGTGCAGTTGCCGGTTGCGTGGTCAAAACCGGTCCTTACGGGCGCGGATCTCGGTGAATACGGCGACGGGATCAGCCCCTGGCATACCAATTGCGGCAGCAAGATCAGGGTCGTCGGCGCGCAGATAGGGGTTTGTGGCAAGCTCGTTTGCGAGGGTCGAAGGCACCGTAAACACCCCGTTGTTCCGAGCGGCCTTAATCTCCTCGCCTCTTAAGATAATCGCCGCGTTGTTGGGATCAAGGGTCAAGGCAAAGGCAAGGTTTCCAGCAGTATACTCGTGGCCAGAGCAAATCAGCGTTTGGGGCGGCAGTTTCCGCAATTTCTGCATGGACGCCCACATCTGCGCCGGTGTGCCCTCAAACAGGCGTCCACACCCCATGGCCATCAGACTGTCAGCGGTAAACGCAAGCCCGCTGTGGGCCATAAAGAACGCGATATGACCGATTGTGTGGCCACTGACGTCAAATATCTGCGTGTCTTCGCCGCAAATGCTGATTGTGTCGCCTTCGCTGACGGCCAGATCAAGATCTGGCAATCGGTGTGCATCGGCCTTTGCCCCGATCACACGTGCTTCGCCTCGTATGCCTGGCAGGCCATCAACGTGATCCCAATGATGGTGCGTCAACAAGATGTCACTCAGCACCCAGCCACGCCGATCCAATTCAGCCTGAATTGGGGCCGCATCGGGCACATCGACCAGCGCAGTCTGTCCGGTTTTGTCGTTATGGACCAGAAAAGCGTAGTTGTCCGCAAGGCAGGGGATCGTCACGAGCGTTAGGGGCATGGCATCCTGTTGTTTCGTGTTTATGTTGATCCCAGACTGAACCAAGGATTTCGGAACCGCAATGCACCTTGACGTGCTGGATCTGCGCAATTTTTACTACCGCTCCGGGCTTGGCCGCGCGGCGCAAAAGGTGGTGCGCGATGAATTGTTGCGGTTCTGGCCCGAAGCAAGGGGTCAGACCGTTGCGGGATACGGATTTGCCGTGCCGTTGCTGCGCCCATATCTGGGGCAGGCGCGGCGTGTCATTGCACTTATGCCTGGCCCGCAAGGCGTGATGCCGTGGCCTGCCGGGCAGCCCAACATCTCAGTCTTATGTGAAGAAACGCTTTGGCCATTGCAGGCCGGGCAGGTCGACAAATTGGTGTTATTGCACGGGCTTGAAACCTCGGAAACGCCGCCTGCTTTACTTGATGAGGTTTGGCGGGTCCTGGGACCGGGCGGAAAAGCTGTGTTCGTCGTGCCAAACCGCGCTGGGCTATGGTCACGGTCCGACCGCACGCCTTTTGGCTATGGCCGCCCGTATTCGCTTGGCCAACTCGAGGGCCAGTTGCGCACGCATGGGTTACTGCCGGGGCGGCATGTTTCTGCGCTTTATCAACCGCCCAGTTCGCGCAAGCTTTGGCGGAAGTCGGCAAACATGTTGGAATCCTTCGGGCAAAAGATGCCGGTCTTCTATGCTGGTGGCGTTTTGATGGTCGAGGTCAGCAAGCAGATCCCGCAGCCAAAGCGGCCGGGGCTGGGCGAAGCCGTCAAACGCCCATTGCGCGTGTTAGAGGGCCTAGGTGCGCCAGTGCCCGAAGGCCGCCCCGTCTAATCGGTAAGCTAAGATGCTGGCGACTTCGAAAATTCTCGCGAAGATAAACTAAAATTTAGTGCGTTGCGTTTAGTTCGGTCGTGGGCGGGCTAAGGATTTTGTTTTGAACGAACTCACTGTACTTGTTTCGACTTTTGTGGATCCAATCGCGCTGATGATGGCGCTCGTACTTGCAACAAGCGTTCTACGGCGCAAACAGCTTTCCGCGCTCCAATACGAATTTGCAGTTGGCAGTCTTTTTTCACTCGCAATCATCTATTCTATGTCCAATCCAATGCCGATTTACTCCGGCGGGATATTCGATATGCGCTTTTTGTTGATTGGCACCGCCGCGGCCTTGATTGGCCCCACGGCGGGCGGCATGGCGCTGGCAACCGGGACGATTTATCGCGTGATGATCGGCGGTGCGGGTGTGGCACCCGGTGTCGTCGGCGCGCTTATCGTTTATGCAGCGGGCCTGGCCTGGCGCTATTATGTCAAGGATCGCGACTTTCGCGATTGGCAGCAGGCCGTGATCCTCGGATTCATGTTGACCCTTCACAGCCTGTCCACGTTCCTGGCCCCGTCAGAGGTGTGGGCGACGCTGTTTAAGACCTTGGTCCCGTACATGCTTTTGGTCAACGTGTTGGGCAGCCTGCTGATCAAACAGCTCCTTTTCAATGAATTTCTCTATTACAGTCAGGCGGAAAATCACCGGACAGAGGCTTTTGTCGATCACCTTACCGGGTTGCAAAACCGGCGTAGTCTTGAACGTCGCTATGCCGACCTTTCGCGCGCCAAGCGGCGGCGCGGCGAAGGTATCTCGGTCGTCTACTTTGACGTCGACAAGTTTAAGTCTGTGAATGATCAGTTTGGTCATGCGACGGGTGATCAGGTCCTCAAGTCCATTGCCGATTGTCTTAAGCCGGTTTTGCGGCAAGAAGATGTGTTTGCGCGCTTAAGCGGTGATGAATTTGTTATTGTTTTGCCCAATATTCAAAAACCAGAAGCGATTTTGATTGCAGAGCGTTGTCGCCGGACCATTGCCGACCGGAAAATCATGTTCGATGACGTCGAAATTGCTGTCACCGTAAGTATCGGTGCAATTTGGCTGGAACAGGATCTGCCGATCCATCAGGCGCTTCAACGGGCTGACAGATTGCTATATTCTGCGAAAGAGCAGGGGCGCAATAATGTGGCCTTCGACCATTCAGATATCGATCCCGCGATGCCCCCCAATCAGAAAGCCGCGTAGAATCGGCTAGGTGAGATGGCGACCGTCGTCATCTTATGCGGCGTTTCGTCCTTGTTCTAAGATGAAAACTTGGTCTGAGGCCTGCGGTACCGGTCCTGCGGCACTTTCGCACTGCGTTTCGATCACGATTCCTTGTCTGGGGTGCTTGCGACCCTCAAACCCCTCTGCTACATCGGCCCAAATTTCGACGCCCCGTCATTCCGGTGAAGGGGCATTTTGATTGCCTGAAGGGTGGCGGCTACCACTGGTCGCAGATCTGACAGGCCCAAGACATCGGAAGGGTGGACGTGTCCGAACCAGCTTCGATTTCCACAGGCATTGCAGCACGCTATGCATCTGCCGTCTTTGACCTTGTCCGCGAAGGCAAGGGTCTCAAAGCTCTTGAAACCGACATTGCGAGCCTCGAATCCGCGCTAAATGACAGCGCCGACTTCAAGACGCTGATCGATTCTCCGCTTTACAGCCGGGACGAGCAAGCGGCGGCAATGGCCGGAATTGCAAAGAAAATGAAACTGTCTGCCACGATGGCAAACACGACCCAGCTTTTGGCGCAGAAGCGTCGACTGTTTGTGTTGCCAGCGCTGGTGCGCACCCTGCGTGAGATGATCGCAGAAGAGCGTGGCGAAGTGACAGCCGAGGTGACATCCGCAACCGCGCTGACCAAGGCGCAGTCGGACAAGCTGGCGAAAACCCTCAAGGCACAGGTCGGTAAGGCCGTGACCATCCAAGCGACCGTTGATGAAAGCCTCATCGGCGGTCTTATCGTTAAAGTGGGCTCGAAGATGATTGATACGTCGATCAAATCCAAGCTCAACGCACTCCAGAACACTATGAAAGAGGTCGGATAAATGGCGATCCAAGCGTCTGAAATTTCTGCGATCCTAAAGGACCAGATCAAGAACTTTGGCCAAGAGGCTGAAGTTGCTGAAGTTGGCCGCGTGCTGAGCGTCGGTGACGGTATTGCGCGTATCTATGGCCTCGACAATGTGCAGGCCGGTGAGATGGTGGAATTCCCCGGTGGTATCCGCGGGATGGCCCTGAACCTCGAAAGCGACAACGTCGGTGTTGTTATCTTCGGTTCTGACCGGGACATCAAAGAAGGCGACACCGTCAAGCGCACCAAGTCCATCGTGGACGTGCCTGTAGGTGACGAACTGCTGGGCCGCGTTGTTGACGGTCTGGGCAACCCGCTGGACGGCAAGGGCCCGATCAAGACAAAAAACCGTGCCGTTGCAGACAGCAAGGCCCCCGGCATCATCCCTCGTAAGTCGGTCCACGAGCCAATGGCGACCGGTCTGAAATCCGTTGACGCGATGATCCCAATCGGCCGTGGCCAGCGCGAGCTGATCATTGGTGACCGTCAGACAGGTAAGACCGCTGTGGCGCTCGACACTATTCTGAACCAGAAGTCGTATAACGACGCCGCCGAAAGCGAGTATGACAAGCTCTACTGCGTTTACGTGGCTGTTGGTCAGAAGCGGTCGACTGTGGCCCAGCTGGTGAAGCGTCTCGAAGAATCCGGCGCGATTGAATATTCGATTGTTGTGGCTGCGACCGCATCCGACCCCGCGCCAATGCAGTTCCTTGCGCCTTACGCGGCAACTGCGATGGCAGAACACTTCCGCGACAATGGCCGCCACGCACTGATCATCTATGATGACCTGTCCAAGCAGGCTGTGTCCTATCGTCAGATGTCCCTGCTGCTGCGCCGCCCACCAGGCCGTGAAGCTTATCCCGGTGATGTTTTCTACCTCCACTCCCGCCTGTTGGAGCGTTCGGCCAAGCTGAACGAAGACAATGGTGCAGGCTCGCTGACCGCGCTGCCGATCATTGAAACCCAGGGTGGTGACGTGTCCGCGTTTATTCCGACCAACGTGATTTCGATCACTGACGGTCAGATCTTCCTTGAAACCGAACTGTTCTTCCAAGGTATCCGTCCTGCCGTGAACACCGGTCTGTCGGTGAGCCGTGTTGGGTCCTCTGCCCAGACCAACGCGATGAAATCTGTTGCGGGTCCGGTGAAGCTGGAACTGGCGCAGTACCGTGAAATGGCGGCCTTTGCGCAGTTTGGTTCCGATCTGGATGCGGCAACGCAGAAACTGCTGAACCGCGGTGCGCGTCTGACAGAGCTGATGAAGCAGCCGCAGTATTCGCCGCTGACCAACGCCGAGATCGTTTGCGTGATCTACGCGGGTGTGAACGGCTATCTTGATAACGTAGGCGTTAAGGACGTTGGCCGGTTCGAGGCAGGTCTGCTGAAGCACCTGCGGACGACTGACAAGGCCGTCTTGGACATGATCACCAAGGACGATCCTAAGATCAAAGGCGACGCTGAGGAAAAAATCAAAGCAGCAATCGACGCATTCGCTAAAGATTTCGCTTAAATCCGCAAGATAAGGAGACGTTACAGTGCCTAATCTTAAGGACCTCAAAAATCGGATCGCGTCGGTCAAATCGACGCGCAAGATCACCAAGGCCATGCAGATGGTGGCTGCCGCGAAACTGCGGCGGGCACAGGATGCGGCCGAGGCGGCCCGCCCCTATGCAGAGCGTTTCAACGCTGTGATGGGTGGTTTGGCGGCTTCTGCTGCGGGTTCGCCATCTGCGCCAAAGCTGCTGAGCGGCACCGGTTCTGACCAGACACACCTGTTGGTGGTGATGACGGCGGAACGCGGGCTGTGCGGCGGTTTCAATGGCAACATCGCAAAGCTTGCGCGCCTGAAAGCGCAAGAGCTTCTGGCCGCTGGCAAAACCGTCAAGATCCTGACGGTTGGCAAGAAAGGCCGCGACGCGATCAAGCGTGAGCTTGGCGAACACTTTGTCGGTCACGTCGACCTGACAGAGGTCAAACGTGTGGGTTACGCCGACGCGCAGGGCATCGCCAAGGACGTGCTGGGCCGCTTTGACGCGGGCGAGTTTGATGTCGCCACGCTGTTCTTTGCGCGCTTTGAAAACGTTGTGACCCAGCACCCGACCGCGCTGCAGGTCATTCCAGCGACCTTCGAAGAAACCGAAGACGAAAGCACGCTTTATGACTACGAGCCCAGCGAAGAGGCCATTCTGGCCGATCTGCTGCCCCGTGGTGTCGCGACGCAAGTGTTTACCGCTTTGTTGGAAAACGCAGCCTCTGAGCAAGGTGCCCGGATGTCCGCCATGGACAACGCCACCCGCAACGCAGGCGAAATGATCGACAAACTGACAATCGAGTTCAACCGCTCGCGTCAGGCCGTCATCACCAACGAGCTGATTGAAATTATCTCGGGCGCTGAGGCGCTCTAAAAGACAACCGGAGAAACGATATGGCAAATGCAAAAGGCAAAATCACGCAGGTGATTGGCGCCGTCGTTGACGTGCAGTTCGGGGACAATCTGCCCGAGATTCTGAACGCTTTGACGACTGACAACAACGGCAAGCTGCTGACCCTTGAGGTCGCGCAGCACCTTGGCGAGAACACCGTGCGTGCCATCGCCATGGACTCAACCGAGGGTCTTGTGCGGGGTCAGGACGTGACTGACCTTGGTGTGACCATTCAGGTGCCCGTGGGCGACGCGACACTGGGCCGCATCATGAACGTGGTGGGCGAGCCTGTTGACGAAAAAGGCCCCATCGGTGCCAAGGAAACACGTTCGATCCACGCAGAAGCACCTGCGTTCGAGCAGCAGTCGACTGCATCCGAGGTGTTGGTCACCGGCATCAAGGTCATCGACCTGCTCGCGCCTTATGCGAAGGGTGGTAAGATTGGTCTCTTCGGCGGTGCCGGCGTGGGCAAGACGGTTCTTATTCAGGAACTGATCAACAACATCGCCAAAGTGCACTCTGGTTACTCTGTCTTTGCGGGCGTGGGTGAGCGGACACGCGAAGGCAACGACCTTTACTACGAATTCATCGAATCCGGTGTTATCGACGCCGAAGATCTGACCAAGTCCAAGGTGGCGCTGGTCTACGGTCAGATGAACGAGCCTCCGGGTGCGCGTATGCGTGTGGCCCTGTCCGGTCTGACCATGGCCGAGCAGTTCCGCGATCAGTCCGGTACTGACGTTCTGTTCTTTGTCGACAACATCTTCCGCTTTACGCAAGCCGGTTCCGAGGTGTCTGCGCTTTTGGGTCGTATCCCATCTGCTGTGGGTTACCAGCCAACACTGGCGACCGACATGGGCCAGATGCAGGAACGCATTACATCCACAAAGAATGGTTCGATCACCTCCGTTCAGGCGATCTACGTGCCTGCGGATGACTTGACCGACCCTGCGCCTGCGACTTCGTTTGCGCACTTGGATGCGACAACGGTTCTGAACCGTGCGATTTCGGAAAAGGGTATCTACCCTGCGGTTGACCCGCTCGATTCCACATCGCGCCTGCTGGACCCTGCCATTGTGGGTGAAGAGCACTATACCGTGGCATCTGACGTGCAGCAGATCCTGCAGCGCTATAAGTCCTTGCAGGACATCATCGCCATTCTGGGCATGGACGAACTGTCAGAAGACGACAAACTGACCGTTGCCCGTGCCCGTAAGATTGAGCGTTTCCTGAGCCAGCCGTTTGACGTGGCCAAGGTGTTCACCGGTTCTGACGGTGTGCAGGTGCCATTGGAGGAAACCATCGCGTCGTTCAAGGCGGTAGTTGCTGGTGAATACGATCACCTGCCCGAAGGTGCCTTCTACATGGTGGGTGGCATCGACGAGGTGAAAGCCAAAGCCGAAAAGATGGCTGCGGACGCCGCTTAATCGAACTTAAAGGAGCCAAATGATGGCAAACCTACAATTCGATCTGGTCTCACCCGAGCGTCGTTTGGCGTCTGTTGAGGCGACCGAGGTGCAAATCCCTGGCGCTGACGGCGACATGACGGCGATGGCCAACCACGCGCCTACGATCACCACGCTGCGCCCCGGTGTGCTGCGTGTGATCCACAGCGGTGGCACGGATGAATATGTTGTGGTCGGTGGCTTTGCCGAGATCACAGCAGATTCCGTCTCTGTGCTGGCTGAAAGCGCTTTGCCGCGCGATGAGGTTACGCAAGAGGTCTACGACGGCATGATCGCAGAGGCGAAGGCCGCGCATGATAACGCCAAAGAAGTGTTCAAGAATGAGCCGGGCCCCGTTGATGACGCGGCCAAGCTGATCGCTGACATGGTGGCCGTTGGTGGACACATCGGTTTGACCGCGAACAACTAATCCAGCGTTAACCTTTCGTTAACAGCTGTGACAAAGGCTCCGCACTGCGGGGCCTTTGTTGGTTTTTGGGGATCGCCATGGCGCGGCCGCTCTGGCAGGGTCAGGCCATTGGGATAGACGACGAGTTAACATGCGTAAATTTGCAAGCCACACCATTGGCGTCGATCAGGGCGACGTGGTGCTGTTTTCCGACTTTGAAGATGACGGTGAGATGTGGTCAGGGGATGGCCCGCGCCTGATACGAAAAAAGGTCACCTTTTCTGAAAGCTATGATGCACCACCAGCGGTGACTGTCTCTCTTAGCATGTGGGATTTTGGTCATGACACCAATGTCCGCGCCGATGTGCAGGCCGAAAAGATCGGACCAAAGGGATTCGAGATCGTGTTTCGCACATGGGGCGACACACGCGTGGCGCGCGTGCGTGTGGCATGGCAGTCAATCGGCCAAATCAGTGATGATGAGGCGTGGGATATCTAACGCGCCTTTATTGCCCATTCTGCGTGCCAAGCGCGGGGTTTTCCGTGCGACGAACAATTATTCGACGAATAATTGCGGGGGACCAGTCCCCCGTCCGCAGGGCGGACTCCCCCTGGGATATTTTGGCCAAAAGAAGAAGGACCTAGTCCCGGTAGGTGCCTTCGTAGATCGGCTTCAGCGTCTTGTGATTGAACAGCGATGACACGCTGGTGCCGTTCCATGTGTTCAGAATCGCCTGCGCAAAAACGGGTGCTGTGCCGACGATCCGAATGTTCTTGCAGCCCTTGATCGCATCTGTTGGCTCAATCGTGTCCGTGATCACCAGGTTCTTCATCACCGACTTGCTGATCCTGTCCACGGCAGGCCCCGACAGAACGCCGTGAGTGATATAGGCGTGCACTTCCTTTGCGCCGTGATCCATCAGCACTTCCGCCGCTTTGCAAAGCGTTCCTGCCGTATCCACGATGTCGTCCACGATCAAACACGTGCGGTCTTTGACATCCCCGATCACGGTCATTTCGGCCACTTCACCGGGTTTGCCGCGGCGTTTGTCGACAATCGACAGTGGCGCGCCGATGCGTTGTGCGAGGTCACGTGCACGAGCCACGCCCCCCACATCAGGAGAAACGACCATCACGTCGTCCATCTGTCCCTTGAAATGGTGCATCACATCCAGCGCGAAAACCGGCGAGGCATAGAGGTTATCAACCGGGATATCGAAAAAACCCTGGATCTGCGTGGCATGCAAATCCAGGGTCAAGATACGTTCTACACCAGCTTCAACCAGCATATTCGCGACCAGCTTGGCCGTAATCGGTGTGCGGGCCTTGGAGCGGCGGTCTTGGCGGGCATAGCCAAAGTAGGGGATCACTGCCGTAATGCGTGCCGCAGACGACCGGCGCAGCGCGTCAGAAATAATCAACAGTTCCATCAGGTTATCATTTGCGGGGTTCGAGGTAGGCTGGATAATGAACATATCCTCGCCGCGCACATTCTCAAACACCTCGACAAAGATCTCTCCGTCGTTGAACCGCTCCACACGAGCATCACACAGGCCCACATCCATGCCGCGATGCACTGACATGCGGCTTGCCACGGCTTCAGCCAGCGGTCGGTTTGCGTTGCCGGAAATCAGCTTGGGTTCAAGTACGGAGGGCATGGAAGGGTCCTTTGGCAGAAGGGATGGGCGGATTCGCACTGTCGTTGACACGCCCTAACACAGCGTTACGGTCACGCAAAGAATGCAACCGCCAAGGAGGGCCAAATGGCTCACATCGATTACTACTTTGCCACGATTAGCCCATTTACCTACCTCTCTGGCACCCGACCGGCAGAAGTGGCAGCAGCCCATGGCGCAACGATCACCTATAAGCCACTTGATATCATGGGGCTGTTTTCGCGCACTGGTGGTATCCCACCCAAAGATCGCCATCCCAACCGGCAAGAATACCGCATGCAGGAATTGCGCCGCCGGTCAGCGCTTGCCGGAATGCCGCTGAACCCCAAACCTGCTTTTTGGCCCACCAATCCGGCCCCGTCGTCCTATGCGATCATTGCAGCTCAAAACGCGGGCGGTGGTGACCTTGCCGGTCTGGTGGCTGGTTTGACACGTGCCTGCTGGGCAGAGGAAAAAGACATCAGCCAAGACGACGTGATCGTCGCTTGTCTGGAAGCTGCGGGATTTGATGGCGGCCTTGCGATGTCTGGCCTCGTGCAAGGCGCAGATACTTATGCCGCCAATCTGGAAGAGGCGGTGCTCAAAGGCGCATTTGGCGCGCCGTTCTTCATCACTGACGGAGATGAGCGTTTTTGGGGTGAAGATCGGATCGCTGATCTGGACGCACATCTCGCCGGTAAGATCTAACCGCGCAGCAACGTCAGAAACTCATCAACACCTGCCTCTGTCATCGACCAATCGGTGACGAGGCGCCCGGTGAGGATCCCGTCTGCGGGGCCATTGTCGACGTCGCCGTCTTCGACGTAGTAAACAGCACCAGCCCCCAGCAATTTCTGATGCAACTGCCTCGGCGCTTCGAAAAAGGTCATATTGGCGTTGGGCGCATACAGGATCCGCACCGCATTGTGGCCCGCCAGGCCACCGCGCAGGCGCGCGCTGGTGGTATTGGATTGTGCGGCAAGTTCAAGCCAAAGATCATCAGCCAGATAGGCCTGCATCTGCGCGCTCAAATACCGATGCTTCGAAAACAGGTGCGCCCCGCGTTTGCGACGCAGCTCGAATTCCCATTGCTTGATCGGGTCAAAGAATACGCAGGCCTCCGCGCCCATCAAACCGTTCTTGGTGCCACCAAAGCTGACCGCATCAATGCCGGCTTTCCACGTCATCTCGGCGGGGGTGCAGCCAAGCGCCACCAGCGCGTTGGCAAAACGTGCACCATCCATGTGCACCTGAAGTCCGTGGGCGTGGGCCACATCGGAAAGCGCGCGGATTTCGTCAAGACTGTAAAGCGTGCCGCGTTCCGTGACCTGCGTGATCGACACGGGTCCGCGTTGCGCGTTGTGCACCCCGATGACACCTGTAGCCTCAATCGACGCTTGTAGGGCGGCGGGCGTCATCTTGGCCTCGATCGCGTCGACAAGGGTCAACTTTGCACCCGCATAGAACTCTGGCGCGTTGCATTCGTCGCAGTTGATATGGCTGACAGCGGTGCAATAGATCGTGTCCCAGGGGTCGGCCATGGTCGACAGGATCAACACGTTCGCGGCCGTGCCCGTCGCCGTCAAATGAACCATCGCGTCAGGCGCCTCAAAAACGCGGCGTAGCGTGTTGCGCACCTGGTCCGTGTTGGCATCCGCACCATAACCCATCGCATAGCCTTCGTTGGCGCTGGTCAGGGCAGCCATGACAGATGGGTGGGCAGGGCCCGCGTTGTCAGAGGCAAAGAACATCTATGTCGGCTCCTCGATGATGTGATCGTCCCAGTCGTCTTCGTCGATCTCAAATTCGGGCACGGTCATGCCCTTGACCGAAACTCCCGCACGGTGAACGCTGTCAGGGTCGCCCGACACCAACGGGTGCCAGTCAAACAGGGGCCGTCCCTCGGCAACCAGCCGGTAGGCACAGGTTTGCGGGAGCCAGTACATATTATCTTGGAGCGTTTTCGGCGTCAGCACGATGCATTCCGGCACAAACTGATGGCGGATCGGATATTGGCTGCACAGGCAGCTTTGGTTGTCCAGCAATCGGCAGGCGATCCGGGTCAGTTCGACCGTGCCGTCCTCGTCCTCTAGCTTGTTCAGGCAACATTTTCCGCACCCATCGCATAGCGCTTCCCACTCGGGCAGCGATAGTTTTTCCAGCGGAGTATTTCGCCAAAACGCGGGACGTAACCCGCTGCGCCGGACGCCCTCAGACATCTGCAAGCAAGTCGCGCGCAAGTGCGCAGTCCTTGTCCATCTGGTCGATCAGGCTTTCGATTGACGTAAATTTCAATTCTGGGCGTAAGTATTCGATCAAGGCGACAGATAGGTGTGATCCGTATAAATCGCCTTTGAAATCAAATAGATAAGATTCGCAGTTTGCAATATTTTCGCCAAAGGTCGGGCGGGTCCCGATGGACGCCGCACCATCATAGGTTCCCGCATGTGGCCCCGTCAGTACATCAACTTTAACTGCATAGACCCCAAAATGCGGCAGGTGCAGATCGGATAAGGCCATGTTAGCTGTCGGAAAGCCGAGGTCGCGACCGCGCTGGTCGCCACGGACCACCTCACCTTCGATCCGGTGCCAGTGGCCCAACATCTTGGCGGCATCGCGTGGGCGACCTTTGGTCAGTGCTGTCCGGATCGCTGTCGAGCTGATCGGGCGCTCGGCCAAATCCACCATCTCCGCGATCGTGACGCCAAACCCCATCTCGACCCCAAAGCGTTGCAAAGCTGCAGTGTCTCCCGCACGGTCTTTGCCAAAGCAAAAGTCGGCACCCACAACCACATGGGCCAACCCCAACCGATCCGCGATGATGTCCTTTGCAAACGCCTCCGGGCTCAGCGCCGCAAGGGCTGCGTTGAACGGCACTTCATAGAGTTTCTCGACGCCAAGCTTTTCCAGCCTGTTCGCTTTGGCTTTGGCGTTCATCAGGCGAAAGGGTGCATCGCTGCGCGAAAAATAGCTACGTGGATGCGGTTCAAAGGTCATCACACCTAATGGCGCCTTTGCTACACGGGCGGCATCTCGGGTGATGTCGATAATGGCCTGATGACCAAGATGCACACCGTCGAAATTGCCGATGGCCGCAGCGGCGCCACGGTCAGCGGGATCTAGGTATAACGTGTCACGAATGATGCGCATGGCGTTTGCTATCGCGGGCCGGGGCAGGGTGCAAGCGGGCCTTAGGACGATACCAGTGAATGCCGTGCTCTAGTCAAACTTAGCCGAAGGTGCGAGCACGTTTGCCTCGCCCACCAGCACCTTCTTGCCATCAACAAGGCAGCGGGTTTCCATTGTGACCCGGCGCTTGCCGTAGTCGATGCCGGTCACCTCAACCTCGGCGGTGACCACATCGCCGGGCCGCACTGGTGCCAGGAACTTCAGTGATTGCCCAAGGTAGACAGTGCCATGGCCCGGCAATTGTTCCCCGATCACCGCAGACACAAGGCCCGCCGTCAGCATGCCATGCGCGATCCGCCCACCAAAGATCGTGTCACGCGCATAGTCATCATCCACGTGAACGGGGTTCTGATCGGTTGAAACCTCAGCGAAAAGCTCGATGTCCCGGTCTGTGATGACCTTGGTCAGGGACCGCACCATGCCGATGGCAATGTCTTCGATCACAATGGTGCCGCGTGGTGCGTTGTCCAACATGGGGTCCCTCCGTCGAGTAATTAAAAACCGAATACTGCGGTATTATTGAAACTTAATTACTTTGCGAGTGCAGAAAGTCAAGCAAAAAGGCGCAGGCAAGTTGCTCTGCGCCTTTGCCGGAAAACCGGGTAGAACCTAGCGCAAAAGGCCGATTGTATAGGTCGTTGCCGTCATCTGTGCGGTCAGATACGCGGTGAGTGCGGCCGGATCAGGTTGGTCCGTCGTTTGCGTCTCTGCTGCGGCAAGCCCGCCCGAAATAAAAAGCGAATCAAGGTCTTCTTGCTGCGCACCCAGAATATCGGTGCCAATCCCGTCACCGATGCAAATAATCTGTGGGTCATGAGGTGCGCCTTGCAAGGCAGCCAGACGCCGCCGTGCAAGATCATAAATCGGCGGATGCGGCTTGCCAAAGTAAAGGCTTTGCCCGCCCATTTCAGAATAAAGCGCTGCAAGTGCGCCCGCGCACCATTCGCGCACCTCACCGCGGTCGACGACAATGTCTGGATTGGCGCAAAGCAGCGGCAAGCCTGCTTCGCGTGCGCGTAGAAAATCAGCCCGGTTTATGTCAGGGTCGGCCATCGGATCAAATGGGCCGCAGCAGACAATACCTTCCGCCTCGGCCAGTGGGACTTTTGTGATCTCAACCGGATTTTCTATGATCTTGAGGGGTTTGAAAAAGTCGTCGTCGCGGGGGCTTTCGCCCATGAACCAGACCTTTTTGCCAACCGCACCCTGAAACATTGCCGACCGGGCACTATCGCCCGAGGTCGCGATGGCGTCCCACGCATCCTCTGGAACGCCCATGCTCGCAATCTGACGCGCGACGCTGTCCCATGGGCGGGGCGAGTTGGTGACCAGCACAACCTTGCCGCCCCGGGCACGAAAGCTCCGCATGGCCGTCACGGCGTCGGGCAAGGCGGCCAGACCGTTGTGCATACAGCCCCAAAGATCGACGAAGGCCGCGTCGTATTGGTCAGAAATGTCGGCGAAATTGGTGATGATCGTTGTCATATCCGGTGGCCTTTGGGCAAAAGAAAAGGTGCGCAGTTGCTGCGCACCTTAGTGGTGTTATGGCGGATTGGAACCAGCTTAGACCTTGAGGTTCGGGATGATCTGCTTTTTGCGGCTCATCACACCGGGCAGGACAACGGTGTCGCCATTGACGGTCGCGCCAAACGACGCCTCTGCCACGGATTTGGTCAGATCGTTGGGGATCATCATTGTGGCTTCTTCATTCAGGATATCCACCACAAAGAGAAGGACCTGATCGACACCGTCCTCAGTTGCCACGGCGGTCATGCTGTCCATGATCGAGGCCTTGCGGTCCAGGATGATCTTGGGCGCCGTGGTTTCCAACACGGAGACGCGGAATTTGGTGTCACCTACGGCATATTCCTTGCTGTCCATGCGCAGCAGTTCGGCGTCGGAAAAGGCGCTGACATCGGACTTCGCTTCGAACATCTCAGAGGCATAGGCCTCCAGGTCGAGACCCAGATCAGCGGCCAGCGCTTCGGCGAGGGCCTTGTCGGAGTCGGTGGTGGTGGGTGAGCGGAAGGCCAGCGTATCTGACAGGATGCAGGACAACATCAGGCCTTTAATACCTTCCGGCATGTGGCCCGCATGTTCGCCCATCAGTTGGTGCATGATCGTCGCGGTGCAGGCGAGGGGGCGGATCGTGATATCAATCGGGCCTTTTGTCTCCAACCCGCCGACCAATTTGTGGTGGTCGATGATGGCCTGCACGTCAGCGCCGTTGATGTTGGCAGGCAGTTCCGCGGGGTTATTGGTGTCCACGATCACGCAAGGCTGGTCATCAGCAACATCATCAATGACGGCTGGCAAATCAAAGCCCCAGCGTTTTGCGACAAACGCGGCCTCTGTATTGGGCGTGCCCAGCAAAGCGGCCTTTGCGTCGATGCCCTGATGGGTCAGAAACCACTCCCAGATCAGTGGCGATCCGGTGCTGTCAGTGTCGGGGGCCTTGTGGCCAAAGATTAGCGTTGTCATCAAGCGTGCCTTTCATGTGCGGCGTCAAATCGCGGGCCTTATAGGCGGCGCTTATGCCCCTGTCACCCCTTGGCAAGAGGTTGGCAGGTTTGACCCAAGCGGTTGGCTTGTGGTAGAATCGACCTACACCAAAAGGAGGGCTCTGACAGTGGACAAAGCGGTTTAACCACATCCCGTTTTCGACCGGCCAAAAGTCGCGTCATTTCCCTATCAGAGGAGTGTTTCATCATGGACCAGCATCGCTGAGGCCCGCACGGGCGATCGCCGCTTGCCGATACTGCAAGCAGATTTTCAGATTGATCCAAAGGTAACACAATGCCCCATAAGAAACCCAAACCGCGCAAGGCGGTCTCAACACCTGTGTCGCAAGATACGCAACGCCGCAGCTTGCCAAAGCCCCAACCAACCCGAAAACAGCAAGAGAACCTACGCCAGCGCCGCCCAGCAATGCGCCTGCATCGGTTTCCTGGCCGCTTGGGCGGACGTTGAAACCATGCCTTGTCCCGCCGTCAGCGGGGCAGGGCGAACCTGATGCTATTTGTCCGCGACAAAGACACCTTGCAGCAGGATTGGCGCCTGCGTGCCATCCTCGATCAGCGTCCCTTCTACGGTTCCCGCCACAGCCTGACCCGCCGCGCCGTAAAAGCGCCCGTCGAAACTTGCACCATCAAAGCTCAGATCCTCGCCAAGCTGGTTTGCACTGATCGTTGCCTGCCCTTGAAACCCATTGCCGGTGATTGTGGTATTGTTCAGCGTCATCGTCAGATCCGGCAGCGTAATCACCCGCGATTGCTGTTCGTCAAAGCGCAGGGTCCCCCGGACCGTGTTGCTGTCAAAATTGGCGGTAATTCTCGCGACGCCGTCAGAAAACCCGGACTGCAATGCGCCGTTGCGCACCTGTCGCGCCGACAAAGCGGCTTCCCCCACAAAGGTGGCGCTACCGGCGGTGTTTTGGATCGTGCGAGGCGCCGTATCAAAACCCACCGGAAAAAAGCCCGCGGTAAACGTCTCTTCCGTCTCAAGTGACAGATAGACCGATTCCACGACATTCGCCTCTGACACAAAGATCCGCAAAAGAAGCACATCGGTGTCGTCCTTAAAGGTTGAAAAAACGCCGCCGCCCTCTGACGTCAGCACATACCTCACGTCATCAATAACGACGACTGGGCGCCCATTGTCCTGCACCCGGTAACTGACGTCTGCGTTAGACAACCTGCCGCCATCGCTATCGGCCGAAAACAGGGTGGTTCTTGGAATATCGTAGGTCTTGCCAGTCCCGATCCTGTCGCTCGCCTGTGCGAACCCACTTGCCGCAATCGGTGTCACCGCGACGCCGCTGCCAGAGCTGCACGCGCCAAGCAAAAGGCAGGCCGCCACGATGACGAAGGGCTTGGCAAACTCTGGCATGAATGTAACATCCCGGAAATGAACAAGTTTAGATCAATATGTCTGCGTTAACCTATTATGGCAAGCACGCGGGCGCGGGCGCATGACACGGAAAGAATCCGATCTATACCCCGCCGTCAAAGCGCATTTGAACCGGGCGGGCTGGACCGTCAAGGGCGAAGTCGGTGCCGCTGATGTCGTCGCCCGCCGTGGTGAAGAGGTTCTGGTGGTTGAGCTCAAACTGGGGTTTTCACTGGCACTTTTCCATCAGGGGCTAGAGCGGCTGGGCTTGACCGATCTGGTCTATCTTGCGGTGCCCGCAGGTGGAAAGGCCAAGGCGCTCAAGGCGAATGTGGCACTGGCCCGGCGGTTGGGGCTTGGGGTGCTGACAGTGCGCGCACGGGATGGATTTGTCGAAGTGCTCGCCGATCCCGGCCCCTACGCGCCGCGCAAATCAAAAAAGAAAAAGGCCCGCCTTTTGAAGGCGTTTGACCGCCTTGACGGTGACCCCAACGCAGGTGGCGCGACCCGACATGGCCTTGTCACAGGCTACCGGCAAGACGCGCTCAAATGCGCACGGTTCCTGGCGGTTCATGGTCCCTCCAAGGGGTCGGTCGTCAAGAACTGGACCGAAGTGCCGCAAGCCACCCGGATTATGGCCGATGACCACTACGGCTGGTTTCGCCGCGTCAGCAAGGGGATCTATGCCCTGACCGCGGCAGGCGAAAAGGGCATTGCGGATTGGGGCGATGTCTAAGGCGCGGCCTTGATCGTCCAACCTTCGTTTTCCAACAGCCTCAGAACGCCAACCTCACCGGGCAAATGTGCAGCCCCCACGGCCAGCACGATCCGATCATGCGTTGCGGCTGCGGCTTCGATCCTTGGGATCCACGCGATATTGCGGTCAATCAACACCGCCTTCTCTGTCTTGGCGAACAGCGCCTCGGCGCGGGCGGCATCCATGCCGGGCGTCTCTGCCGCCGATCGCCGCGAGGCTTCCCAGATGGCCACCACGTCTTCGGCGAAATAGCTGTTGAGCATCGAGACAAACAGTGCGGTTTGGGTCTGCGCATCGACAAGCCCCATTTGCAACATCTCTAGCTGCTCTTCTTGCGTGCCGTCTCGCATGATCGCAAACAACGTGTCCCATGGCTCTACTGCTTCAATCGGCACATCTGCGCCCTCGGCCACACCCATCAACAAGTGATCCAGCCCACGTGCGCCCGACATCAGATCCGGCATCGTGCAGGCAGGGATCGCAAGCGTCAGCGCCAGATACCAAGGTTGCATTTTTGCGGCCATGAAAGCCGGGATCTGGCGGTCTGTGGCGGCGGTAACCAGGCTCTGCCATGACGCCTCATCCAATTGCTCGGGCAGGGTGGGGCCGTCGGTGATGAAGATCAGACCGGGGTTCCGGGCCATCTCTTGCTGCATACGCTCTTCCTGATCGGGGCCTGCCTCGACCAGCAGAATATCGGCAGCTTCGACATAGGGGGCTGTCCGCTGCACAATCGGCCCCAATCGTGGATCATAGATGTGCATCGTGCCGACAATATTGATTGTGACCTCGCCGCGCGTTGCTTCCCAGACCAAGCCCTTGGCAAACGGCGTTTGCGCCACAACCGCATCAATGGTCGCGCGGTCTTCTGGCGGCAGCGTTTGCAGATAATCTGTGCCCTCGCACAAGGCGACAGCGCCCAAAGGCCAAAGCGCGACACATAGCGCAGTCATCAATCGACGTATCAAGTCAGTCTCCATCCAATGCCGCCCAAGCCGGATCAGCTTGGGCGGTTGCTAAGGATCATACGTTGCCCGGTTCGGATCAGGAACCGGCCAACAACATCGCGCCATGTGGTGCGTGCTGGCGGCACCACCTGCAACCGAAATCCAGGCGCGAATGGTGCCCCTGTTGGTGCGCTGGGCACGTCGCTTGGCACCACAAGTGGCACCGGTGGCCAGCCTGCATTGGGCGATAGATCAAGCCGCGCGGGTTTGGTCCGCCGGACGTGCGGTTTGGGGTGTTCTAGGGTCGGGCCGATCTTGTGATCGGTGAATACAAATGGGGGATGCATGGAACTGGTCCTGAAATCGACGGTCGGAAAAGGTGGGAAAGTGCGGCTGCAATAGCGCGCACATGCAATGCAAAGGCGCTACCAGCGGTTGGGTAGGGTCCTCATCTCGTGCATTGCAGTCTCCTTATTCGATTCGCGATTTGCGTATGGCTTATTACCCCGGTGGTTGCGCGCGGGCCAAATCCTTTTTTCGCCCGCGCCCCAAAATGTGACTTCTCTGCCGATCCCTTAAAACCGCGCAGGCCCATTCGGCGTTATCCGATAGACCTGTTGGGTCAGCCTGTGCGCTTGCATGAACCTTGCCAGTGACCCAAAGGTTGCCGTCGCCACGGCTGCCCCATGGTCCGACGTGCTTAGCGCGTTGCTCAGCACAGGGGCGAGCGCGCGCTGCAATCCGTCCACCGCAACTGGCTGAGGCGTGAAATGGGCCGCGATGTTGGCCTTGATCCGCGCCGGGTCAGAGGTGTCGTACAGGGCGGCCATCACAATATTCAGCGTATGCTCTGTGCAATTTTGAAACTGCCCGTTGGCCGGGTTCGCCAGAACAGAGTAGCGCGGGTTGTGCAGGGCCGCATAGGCCGGGCTTTGAATGACCGACAGCAATTTGGCCTGTAGCCTTGGATCGGGGATGATAATGCCGCCGTCCAGCCGCTTTGCACCGGCAAAGAAGTCAGCAGGGCTGTCCTGCACCAGATCGCTTTTGGTTCGGTCGCCGCTGCGTTGATACAGGTTATAGACGCGATACCCCTGACCGGTGCTGCCATCCGCCTTGGTGATGTTGGAAAAAACCCAGAACCCCAAATGCGTATAGGTGATCCCTGCGGGCAATGTATCGGGATCGCGCCCCATACGCGCAACGATCGCCACGCGCGCGCCGCGTGCTGCAAGATCCTTTTGGACCTGATCAGAAAAGGCTGCGACCTCTGCGGCAGGCAGCACCGGGTCGGTTGCACTGCTGCTGCCTGCGGGCAGTGTTGTGGGCGTCAGTGCAATCAGTGCGGCACATATCATGCGGGTGATACGGTTCATCGCGACCTCCTCAATGCAACTTCGGTGGGCCGTCGGGCGTCACCGCTGGGTCAAGGGTGGCAAGGGTGGCACCCGTTTCAATTGCAGCGCTGCCACTTTCGGCCAGGCCAGCGCCCGAGACGGCAAGCGCTGATCCGCCCGCGATCAATGGCACAGCCGCAACCGAGGCCGCCCCTGTGACGACGGCAGCCGACCCGTGGGCACTGGCCGCGGCACTGTGGCCTGCGGTTGCCGCCGAATGTTGGGCACTGGGTGCGGCACATGCGGCCGCAGTCATGCCAGCCACCGTGAGCATAATGTAAGGTCGAAATGTCATTCTGAACTCCATTCATGAACAATGTTCATATACTTGAGAGCGGTAATGGCTTTCGTCAAGTCCCTTTGTGAACGACGTTCATGTGCTCCGCGGCCTTTTAGGTGCAAAAATTTGGCCCATCGGCGCCATCGCCGCTGTTGACTCACGCAGTGGTGATCCCTAACTACACGCCGTTAGCACTCGCATGTGTTGAGTGCTAACGGGAGTTGAAACTGAACCAAGGGAAGTTCAAAGATGGCATTCACACCACTTCACGACCGTGTACTGGTTCGCCGCATCGAAAGCGACGAAACAACAAAGGGCGGTCTGATTATTCCTGAGAGCGCCAAGGAAAAGCCAGCAGAGGGCGAAATCGTCTCTTGCGGCGCAGGCGCGCGTAAGGACAGCGGCGAGCTGATCCCGATGGACGTCAAAGCAGGCGACAAGGTCCTGTTTGGCAAATGGTCCGGCACAGAAGTGAAGATCGACGGCGAAGACCTGTTGATCATGAAGGAAAGCGACATCCTGGGCATCCTCTAAGCCTTGTCGCCAACCACACGAAATTCAAATTCAAAGGAGCTAAATCATGGCTGCTAAAGACGTCAAATTCGATACCGACGCCCGTAACCGGATGCTCAAAGGCGTGAACACGCTGGCGAACGCGGTAAAAGTGACCCTCGGCCCCAAAGGTCGCAATGTTGTGCTGGATAAATCCTTCGGCGCACCACGCATCACCAAAGACGGTGTTTCTGTCGCCAAAGAGATCGAGCTTGAGGACAAGTTCGAGAACATGGGCGCGCAGATGGTCAAGGAAGTTGCTTCCCGCACCAACGACGAAGCCGGTGACGGCACCACCACTGCAACCGTTCTGGCACAAGCCATCGTGCGCGAAGGCATGAAGTCGGTTGCTGCTGGCATGAACCCAATGGACCTCAAGCGTGGTATTGATCTTGCGACTTCAAAAGTTGTTGAGTCGATCAAGAATGCTGCTCGCCCTGTGTCTGACAGCGATGAAGTTGCTCAGGTCGGCACCATCTCTGCCAACGGCGAAACTGAAATCGGTCGTCAGATTGCTGATGCGATGCAGAAAGTCGGCAATGAAGGCGTGATCACTGTTGAAGAGAACAAGGGTCTGGAAACAGAAACTGATGTTGTCGAAGGCATGCAGTTCGACCGCGGTTACCTGTCGCCTTACTTTGTGACCAACACAGAGAAGATGACGACGGAGCTCGAAGACGCCATCATCCTGCTGCACGAAAAGAAACTCTCCTCGCTGCAGCCAATGGTGCCATTGCTTGAATCTGTCATCCAGTCCGGCAAGCCGCTGCTGATCATCGCAGAAGACGTCGAAGGCGAGGCACTGGCCACGCTGGTTGTCAACAAGCTGCGCGGCGGCCTGAAGATTGCTGCTGTGAAGGCACCTGGTTTTGGCGACCGTCGTAAAGCCATGCTGCAGGACATCGCAATCCTGACAGGTGGTCAGGTGATCTCCGAAGATCTGGGCATGAAGCTTGAGTCAGTGACCATCGACATGCTGGGTTCTGCCAAGCGCGTTGCAATCACCAAAGACGAAACAACCATCGTCGACGGCGGCGGCGACAAGGCCGAGATCGAAGCACGGGTCAACCAGATCCGCGGCCAGATTGAGGAAACAACCTCTGACTACGACCGTGAAAAGCTGCAGGAACGTGTGGCCAAGCTGGCTGGCGGTGTTGCCGTTATCCGCGTCGGCGGCATGTCCGAAGTGGAAGTCAAAGAGCGTAAAGATCGTGTTGATGACGCACTGAACGCGACCCGTGCGGCCGTGCAAGAAGGCATCGTCGTTGGCGGCGGTGTGGCACTGGTTCAGGCAGGCAAGACGCTTGACGGCCTGAAGGGTGCGAACTCTGACCAGGACGTTGGCATCACGATCATCCGCAAGGCACTCGAAGCACCGCTGCGTCAGATCGCTGAAAACTCTGGCGTTGACGGCTCTGTCGTTGCTGGCAAGATCCGCGAATCTTCTGACAAGGCATTTGGCTTCAACGCGCAGACCGAAGAATATGGCGACATGTTCAAGTTCGGCGTCATTGACCCTGCCAAGGTTGTGCGGACCGCTCTTCAGGATGCAGCATCCGTTGCTGGCCTGCTGATCACCACCGAAGCGATGGTTGCCGACAAGCCTGCCAAAGAGGGCGCAGCCCCCGGCGGTGGCATGCCCGACATGGGCGGCATGGGCGGCATGATGTAAATCAACATTTGGCCCCCTCTGGGGCCAAATCTGCCTCGCAGTTTTGGGCGGCTCCGTTATCGGGGCCGCCCTTTTTCTGTGCAACGCAAAACCTAACCCGCCGTAAACCATTCGCTTTCTGCATAGCGGCATTGTCGTGCTGTCCGTTGTGCAGGTGCAGCATAACCCATTATGTAAGTGTCAGAATTCAGGGCGATCCTCCCATTGCCCATTGGAAAAGGACCATATGAAATGGCATATCTTTCGACACACACACTTGATGAAATGAACCAAAGCCGCGGCGTGCTGGCCGGTCTGCGTGACACCCTTGCCCGCTGGACAACGGCCCTACAGGTCGCGCGGATGGAAACGGTGCTAAGCCAGATGACCGAAGCTGACCTCAAGCGCATCGGCATCACCTATGCCGACATCCCCGCATATGCGCGCAAACTGATCGGCGTGGCCTGAACCATCCGGTCAAACGCATTGCAAAGGGGCGCCGTTAAGGTGCCCCTTTTGCGTTTGGAAAACCGACGCGGCCACTGGCGCATCTAGGGGCTTGCGTCCCCCAAATGCTGCCCGTACCAATCGTCCGTTACGTTCTTGGGAGGAAGCGGCATGGTCAAGACAATTGTGAATTCGTGGAACGAATGGGACCCACTCAAGCACGTCATCGTGGGCCGCGCGGATGATTGTCATATTCCGCCCGAGGAACCCGCGCTTGATGCAAAAGTCCCCGAGGACAGCGACATGCGCGGCCAATGGGGCCGCCGCCCGCAAGAAACCATCGACCGCGCGAACGAGCTTTTGGACAACTTTGCCGCATTGCTGGAAAAGCGTGGCGTCCGGGTGGATCGCCCGACCTCGATCGACCATGCCAAACCTGCAACCACGCCGGATTTTCACACCGATAGCCAGTTCGGCTGTATGCCGCCGCGTGACGTGCTGCTGACCGTCGGGTCAGAGATCCTCGAAGCGACAATGTCATACCGCTGCCGCTGGTTTGAATACCTCAACTATCGTCCTTTGATGCAGCAATACTGGGACGAAGACCCCAACTTCCGGCACGAAGCGGCCCCCAAACCGCGTCTGACCGATGCTGATTACCACCCCGATTATCTGTCTGACAAAATTGGCGTGGAAAAGCGTCTGAATTGGGCGGCTGAAAAGTTCTTTGTCACGACCGAGGAAGAACCGCTGTTTGACGCCGCCGACGTGCTGCGCTTTGGCCGCGATCTGGTCGTCCAACACGGCTTTACCACCAACCTCAAGGGGATCGAGTGGCTGCGCCGACACTACCCCGACCACCGCGTGCACACCGTCAACTTCCCCGGTGACCCTTACCCGATCCATATTGATGCGACCTTTACGCCCCTGCGGCCCGGTTTGATTTTGAACAATCCGCAGCGTCGTTTGCCCGACGATCAGCGGGCCATGTTTGAAGCGAACGATTGGGAAATCGTCGATGCCGCACAGCCCGCACATAACGCGCCGCCACCCCTTTGTTATTCCTCGACCTGGCTGTCGATGAACGTGCTTGTGCTGGACCCCAAGACCGTCTGTGTCGAAGCGTCAGAGGTCTATCAGATGGAACAGATGGACAAGCTGGGCATGAACGTGATCCCGGTGGAATTGCGCGATGCCTATGCCTTTGGCGGTGGCCTGCATTGCTGCACGGCTGATGTCTACCGCGAAGGCACGTGCGAGGATTACTTTCCCTCTCTCTCGGCCTGATGTCGCATCCGATACGACGTGCGCTTTGATCGTGAAAGATCCGTCATCCTGACTATAGGAGGACGACAAAATGACTTTTGCCAAATTGAACGACACATCATTTGACGCAGCCCTTGATATCATCGCGCCCCGTGCTTCGGACCGGGACACATCTGAAGACAGTGCCATCGCCGCCGCCTACGCGGCCGGGATCGTGCTGCCTTTTGACCGTTAAGGCCGAAAGGTTCCGGGGTCGATTGCCACTGCGTGCAAAATGCAGCAATCAGAGGTGATGAAGCTTTTTGCTCTCGTGACCCTGACGATGTGCGCCTTTGCTGGCAACTCCATCCTGAACAGGTTGGGGGTCGGGCAATTTGGCATGGACCCCATGGCGTTTGCGGTGATCCGGGTCTTGGCCGGGGCAGTGACCTTGGTGGCCTTGGTCCAATTGCGCGGCGGTAGGCTGGTATTGTCTGGCACGCCGCGTTGGGGCGGGGCCCTGGCTCTGGCTGTTTATATGCTGGGCTTTTCATGGGCTTACCTGACGCTTGGCGCGGGGCTTGGCGCCCTGATCCTGTTTGCGGTGGTGCAACTGGTGATGTTTGGATTTGCGGTTCTGCGCCATCAGGTGCTGCCGGTAATGCGCTGGATTGGGGCTGCGGTGGCGATGGTGGGTCTTGTCTTGCTGCTTTGGCCCAGCGGTGAAGTGACTGTGCCTTTGGCGGGTGCTTTCAGCATGGCATTGGCGGGGGCGGCATGGGCCGCCTACACGCTGCTGGGGCAGGGCGAGCGTGACGCACTGTCGGGCACCGCCGCCAATTTCCTGCTTTGTGTGCCCTTGGTTTTGCCGGGGTTGATCTGGGCAAGGCCGGGGCTTTCGCTGATGGGGATCCTTGTCGCGGTACTTGCCGGTGCCGTGACGTCAGGCTTGGGCTATGCGCTTTGGTATCGTGTTTTGCCTGCCTTGCCGACAACGCTGGCCGCGATCATTCAGCTTTCTGTGCCGGTGATTGCCGTCGCCGCCGGCGTTGTGCTGCTGGCAGAACCCCTGACGCTGCGGATCAGCATTTCTGGCGGGCTGGTCCTTGGTGGGATCGCGTTGTCGCTGGTCAAAGGTCGCGCAGCTTCACGATAGGTTCCAGCGGGTCGTAGTCGGGCGCATTCGCATCGCCCCATGCCACAGCGGCAAGACTATCGGGCTTGACCCGCATCGCGGCCAATTCATCACGTGTCACCCACCGATGTTGCGTCACAACCCCTTCTGGGTCGATATGGTCCGGATCCGTGTCGCCCGCAGCAATCGCGCAGCGAAAATAGATATCAACCTGATGAAAGCTGCCCTTGGGATCGTGAAATTCGTTGATCAAGGCGACAGCGCCAACCGTAACGGTCAGTCCGGTTTCCTCGGTCACTTCGCGGATCAGGTTATCAGGCATGCTTTGGTGCGGATCAGCACCGCCGCCCGGCGCACACCACAATTCACCGCTGCCCCGATAGGCATTGACCAAAAGCAGCCGATCATCCTTCAGAATAAGGGCGCGGGTGGCGAGGCGGATCGGGCGTTGCATGAAAAGAGCATGGGGATCGATGCATCGCGACGCAAGGTCAGGAGGTCATGACTACTTCTTTTTGGTCATTTGATGTTATCTGAAGATCATGAAGCGATTTCTGACTGTCTTAGCGATGGGCCTTGCAGCCTGCACCCCCGGGGCCAATGCCCTGGAGCAGGCCGATGAATGCGTCGTGATGCTGCATGGGTTGGCACGGACAGAGATTTCATTCACGCCGATGCAATTGTTTCTGGAGGCCGAGGGCTACACCGTTGTCAATCAGGGCTATCCCTCCACGGATTTTACCATCCAGCAGTTGGTGGAAGAAAACCTCGCCAATGATGTCGCCGCCTGCGGTGATCGCCGGGTGAATTTTGTGACCCATTCGATGGGGGGCATCCTTGCGCGGGCCTGGCTGACCAACAACCGGCCCGAGCGCATGGGCCGCGTGGTCATGTTGGGGCCACCCAACAATGGATCGGAACTTGTTGACATCTTTGGTGATTGGGAGCCGTTCCAATGGGTCAACGGGCCTGCGGGCCTGCAACTTGGCACGGAAAGCTCCAGCTTACCCAACCAATTGGACATGCCGCGCTATGAGGTTGGTATCATTGCTGGAAATCGCAGTCTGAACCCGGTCTATTCCTCGTTGATCGAAGGCGCGGACGACGGGAAGGTTTCAGTTGAAAGCACCCGGCTTGAAGGCATGGCAGATTTCATGGAATTGCCGGTGACCCATACCTTCATGATGAACAATCCGCTTGTCATGGCAGAGGTTGCGGCGTTTTTGAAAAACGGTCGCTTCGATCGGGATTTGTCGATGACGGATGTGCTGTTCGGCTTGGACTAGCCGGCCTGCGCCGCTGTTGGCCGCAAGCGGCCAAGGCGCCCCGCCCGCCGTCCCGGTTGTCGTTGAGCGTCATGGGCAGGTTTTGCCGAGGGGGCAGGTGCCTCCGGCGGGCATATTTTCATTCAAAAGAAAGGCTTAGGCCGGTCCTGTGATCCGGTTGACATGGCCCATTTTGCGGCCCGGCTTGGCGGCGGTTTTGCCATAAAGATGGATGGCGGCATCGGTGGTGGCGATGTCTGGAATGGTTTCAACATCCGCGCCGATCAGGTTTTCCATCACCACATTGCTATGACGCGCGCCATCGCCCAAGGGCCAGCCAGCGACCGCGCGGATATGTTGTTCGAATTGATCAACCACGCAGCCGTTTTGCGTCCAGTGGCCGGAATTATGCACACGCGGCGCGATTTCGTTCACAATCAGGGCGTTGGGCGTCACAAAAAGCTCGACCCCCATGACGCCGACATAATCCAATGCATTCAGGATCTTGGCAGCGATCAGGACAGCATCCGTGCGTTGATTTGGGGTCAGTTTGGCAGGCACCGTCGTGGTGTCGAGGATGCCGTGTTTGTGTACGTTTTCGCCGGGGTCAAAGCAGGCAATCGCCCCATCCGCGCCCCGCGCCCCGATGACAGAGACCTCGTGGGTGAAATCGACAAACCCTTCCAGAATGGCAGGCGCACCGGCCATGGCGGCAAGGGCCGCATCACCGTCGCTTACGGTCATCACACGAGCTTGCCCTTTGCCGTCATAACCCATGCGGCGCGTCTTCAGGATCGCGGGCGTGCCGATGTTTGCGATGGCTGCAGCCATGCTGCTTGCGTCGGACACGTCTGCATAGGGCGCGGTTGTCAGGCCCAGATCTTGCAGGAACGCTTTTTCGATCAGACGGTCCTGAGAGGTTGCGAGCGCTTGTCTGCCGGGGTGGATCGGGCGCAGGGATTCAAGCAGATCAAGGGCGCTGGTGGGGATGTTTTCAAATTCGTAGGTGATCACGTCAACGCCGGCCGCAAAGCGGCGCAAGGCCTCTTCATCGTCGTATTCGGCTTGGATATGTTGGTGGGCAACGTGGCTGGCCGGGCAATCGCTGCCGGGCTCAAAGATGCAGGTCCTGAACCCCAACCGGCTGGCCGCGACCGACAGCATCCGACCCAATTGCCCGCCGCCTAAAATGCCGATTGTCGCACCCGCTTGCAGCGCGCTCATTGTGGCGCATCCGGGATAGAGGCGCTCAGGTCGTTGCGCCATTGGTCAAGACGTGCGGCCAGTGCGGGATCTTGCAGTGCCAGAATGCCCGCCGCCATCAGGCCTGCATTTGCGGCCCCCGCTGCGCCGATGGCCATGGTGGCCACGGGAAATCCGCGCGGCATTTGCAGGATGGAATACAGGCTATCAACCCCTGACAGCGCCCTGGTCTGCACCGGCACGCCAATCACCGGCACCCGTGTTTTGGACGCCATCATGCCCGGCAAATGTGCCGCCCCTCCGGCACCGGCGATAATCACTTGCAACCCGCGGTCCACAGCACCTTTGCCATAGTCCCACAAGCGGTCCGGCGTGCGATGGGCCGAGACGATCTTGGCCTCATAAGCGACGCCCAAAGCGTCCAGCATGTCTGCGGCTTCTTTCATGGTGGGCCAATCTGACTGGCTGCCCATGATAATACCGACGGTGGGTTGGGTCATGACATTCCCCTTCGTTCAGGAAGCGGCACTATAGCCAGCCTTGCCGTCGCCGCAATCAAAGATGATCGCGCAATGCGCCCTAGGCGATGATATCGGGGGTCAGGCGATCTTCGACCGATGCGATCCGGTCCTTCAGCGCCAGTTTTTGCTTTTTCAGCCGCTTCAGCGTCAGCATATCGCTGGTCGCGCGGTCTTGCAGCGCCTCGATCGCGTCATCCAGATCGCGGTGTTCGCGGCGCAGAACTTCCAGCTTGACGCGCAAGACTTCGGTTTCGTTCATCCGGGGGGTAGAGTTCATTGCAGGATCCGATGTGTGGTGTTGCTCCTAAGATAGGGGCTTTGGGGCGATCCGCATAGTCCGGGGTTGCGCGGAACGCCTTCAGTTCCCATATTTCTCTTAAGGTTGCCGTAACGGGACCGAAATAGAGATGTCGCTTGGATCAAAGGACGTGTCGGATGACAAAATTGGCTTTGGGGACGCATCCGTTCCTGTTGGGCTTTGAACAGCTGGAACGCCTGGTGGAACGCACCGCGAAAACCGGCAACGAAGGCTACCCACCTTACAATATCGAACAAACCTCGGACACGTCCTACCGGATCACGCTCGCGGTTGCGGGCTTTGGCGAGGATGATCTGGCCATCACGGTCGAAGATTCGTCGCTCGTGGTGCGCGGCAAGCAGCATGACGACGCCGAAGGGCGCGTGTTCCTGCACCGCGGCATAGCCGCACGGCAGTTTCAGCGCAGCTTTGTGCTGGCAGATGGGGTCGATGTCGGCGGCGCGACGATGGAAAACGGCCTTTTGCATATCGACCTGAACCGGTCAGAGCCTGACCGTGTCATTCAGACAATCCAGATCAAGAAGGGATAAGCCATGCACACGAAAATAAACCTTGAAGGTCTTAGCCAGAACATCGTTTATCTGCGTCCCGTGGCCACTGCGGACCTGCCTGATGAGGTGCGCGCGCAGGCCGGTGACACTGAAACCGTCTTTTCCGTCCACAATGGCGCGGGCGAGCAGGTGGCGATTGTCGCACACCCCAATATCGCCAGCCACCTAGCGGCGGAACATCAGATGCAACTGGTCACGCTGCACTAGCGCCCCTTGTGCGTGGGTCAGACCTTGCGCCCCCAAACCATCCCGCTTGCCTTGTCCTTGGCCATCTGTGACCGCAGGGCGAGCGATGCCGCCTCTGATTCCTGACGTCGCTTTTCAGCCGCAACGCCTTCACGCCAATCGTTGTATTCGCGGCGCTTGTCATTCATCGCAGAGGACAGCTTGAACGTAAAACTCTTGCTGATCTTGCCGATGAATATCATGTCATGCACGACATTCTGTGCGATCTTAAGCGCCTCGGCGTGGGGCACGCCGCTAAGGGTCTTGTATTCGTAATCGTGCAGCCCTTGCTTGACGTAGATGTGGTAGCTGCCTGGCCCCGTCACAAAGGTCACATGGTTCCATGTCCAGGTCGCGTTTGTAATCTCGCTGTCGGGGCTTAGCGTGAAATGCACTTCGTCCCAATCATGCTCATCCCCCTCAATGACAAACAGATCATAGGCGGCCTTTGAGATGTGCTTGTAGCGATAAAATTGACCTTGGGGCATAGGGGGGTCTCCTGTCGAAAAACGCGATCAATGCGATGCGGTGTTGGTAAAATAGCGGCATGGTCATGCCACACCTTACGCTAAGGCAACTTTTGGCATTTTCAAACAGCATAAGTGGGGCGCAGGTCCGCATCAAAAAAGGCGCCAACCCTTGGGGTTGGCGCCTTCACTAAATTCAACTGGCGGGATGCCTTCAGCCCTTGATGAGTCCCATGCTTTCCAGCTTCAGGATCACCTGATGGGCGCAGTTATCAACTTCGACATTCTCGGTATCAAGCGCCAATTCAGGGTTTTCAGGCACGTCATAAGGGTCTGAAATGCCTGTGAATTCCTTGATCTTACCCTCGCGCGCCAGCTTATACAGCCCCTTGCGGTCGCGGCGCTCGCATTCCTCGATGGACGTCGCAACGTGGACCTCGATGAAGGCGCCAAAGGCCTCCACGTCCTCGCGCACGGCCCGGCGGGTCGTGGCATAAGGCGCAATCGGCGCACAGATCGCGATCCCGCCGTTCTTGGTGATCTCGGACGCGACATAGCCAATCCGGCGGATGTTCAGATCGCGGTGTTCCTTGCTGAACCCAAGCTCGGACGACAGGTTCTTGCGCACGATATCACCGTCCAGCAGCGTCACCGGACGCCCGCCCATTTCCATCAGCTTGACCATCAGCGCGTTGGCGATGGTGGATTTGCCAGAGCCGGAAAAGCCGGTGAAAAACACGGTGAAACCCTGCTTGGCCCGCGCGGGTCGGGTCTTGCGCAATTCTTCCACAACGGTCGGGAAAGAGAACCATTCCGGGATTTCCAGACCTTCGTTCAGGCGGCGGCGCAATTCGGTGCCGCTGATGTTCAGGATGGTCACGTCGTCCTTGTCGGTGATCTCATCGGCGGGTTCGTACTGGGCACGGTCCTGCACATAGACCATGTGCTTAAAGTCGACCATTTCGATGCCCATTTCTTCTTGATGCTCGCGGAACAGGTCCTGCGCATCATAGGGGCCATAAAAGTCCTCGCCCGCGCTGTTCTTGCCGGGGCCAGCATGGTCGCGGCCCACGATGAAATGGGTGCAGCCGTGGTTCTTGCGGATCAACCCGTGCCAGACCGCCTCGCGCGGGCCAGCCATCCGCATCGCAAGGTTGAGCAGGGACATGGACGTGGTCGAGGCTGGGTATTGATCCAGCACCGCCTCATAGCACCGCACGCGGGTAAAGTGGTCAATGTCGCCGGGCTTGGTCAGGCCGACCACAGGGTGGATCAACAGGTTGGCCTGCGCCTCCTTGGCGGCGCGGAACGTCAGTTCCTGGTGCGCGCGGTGCAGTGGGTTACGGGTCTGGAACGCCACAACACGCCGCCAGCCCAGCTTGCGGAAATAGGCGCGCAGCTCGTTTGGCGTGTCGCGACGGCCGCGGAAATCGTAATGTACGGGCTGTTGAATGCCTGTGACCGGACCACCCAGATAGACGCTACCGGCTTGATTATGCAGGTAATTCACCGCAGGGTGGGCGCTGTCGTCTGCGCCAAAGACCATCTCGGCCTCGCGGGACTTATTGGGGGTGAACTTGTCGGTCACCGTCATCGTCGCAAGGATCACGCCCTCTTGGTCGCGCAGCGCGATGTCTTGGCCAATCTCGACGCTGTCCGCGTAGCTTTCAGAGACGTCCAGCGTGATCGGCATTGGCCACAGCTGACCGTCTGCCAGCCGCATGTTTTCCACTACGCTGGTGTAATCCGCTTCGCCAAGGAAACCCTTGAGCGGGTTGAAACCGCCGTTCATCAGCAGTTCCAGATCGCAGATCTGGCGCGGTGTCAGGTCGTGGCTGGTCAGATCAGCGGCATCCGCCTTCATCTTCTGGGCGCTGTCGAAAGAGACATAGAGCTCTGGGATCGGGGCCAGGTTATTTTGCATCAGTTGGGTCCTTTGGTTTGTAGGGACATAGCCACTGCCAGAGCCCTTGAGCTCGGCATGAAGCGCGTCATATTCTTGGAATTTGCGGGCGAGGAATTGGTCGGTCAGCCGCACCTTTTCAGCCGCGCCCTTGGGCGTCAGCCCATAGGCAAAGCGCTGGCGCTTGTCGGTGCTGTCGCGGTCGCTGATCTTGATATAGCCTGCCGCGATGGCCGCCTTGAGTTGCGTGTTCAGCCGCCCCAACGACACGCCAAGCGCCTGCGCTGTTTGACGTTGTGCCGCATCGGGCGCATGGTCAAGCTGGCGCAGCAGGCGAAACAGCGCCTCTTGCTCGTCAGTGATCGGGGTTGGTTTCAAGACACGACTCAAGGTTTGTTCAGTTGTGAACGTATTGCACGGCAAATGTGTTCAAGAAAGAACAAACAGCGTTAATATTGTGGAAATTGAATGGAAAAACGCCAAGGTGGGCCCATTTTGCCGCAATTGATCGTCTATCCTACACAGTTCATGTCGGGCTCCGCCGCGGGGCTACTTTGATAGCTTGATCGTGCTGATCGTCTGTAACTCGCCATTGATCAGGCGAACAACAGCCAAGTCATCAATGTTGGCCGTGATCGGGAAAGTTCCAATCGACGCGGTGTCTGCGACGTGGAGTTTTGATCGTTCAACGCTTGCACCGATGGTCATGTGCGGCCGGTAAGGCATTTCGGGGTCGAATTCGTGAAGGTGCGGGCCCTCATACAACTTGCGATGCAAAGCTGTCAGCAGGTCGGCCCCTTTGGAACACAAAAGCGATATCTTATGCGTCTTTTCAAAGGGATCATATGAAATCTCAGCACTCGCAAACTCCGTCGCAATGGCTTTGGTCTGACGTGCCACTTGCGCGCAAAGGGCGGCAATATCTTCAGCCGATGTCGTCCGAACACCAAACACCAGCGTGATATGAGGGGCGACAAGCCGCGCTCTGGCTGGTTCATGTTTCCCCCGAAAAGCATCAAGCGATTGCATTACGGCCGCGTCAAAACGCGGATATGCCAAAACGTAAATCATCCTGCCACGTTCAGAGATTTGCTCGCAAATCTCAAGTCCATCAAGACCGGCCACTTCGTGGGCAAAGGCGCCCCGCCCGCGCGATCATGGGGTTGTGCCCGTCAAATCGGGCTGGGCCGCCTGATCGCGGCCCCGGTCCATGTCACCGTCGCCGGGCCAATGATCGCCAGACTTCGCCCGCAACTCCGATCACTCTGCCGCGACCGCCTCGTCTGTGTCTTCTTGCTCGGCCAGAAACTTCTCGGCGTCCAGCGCCGCCATACAGCCCATGCCCGCACTCGTCACCGCTTGCCGGTAGATGTGATCCGTCAAATCCCCCGCGGCAAAGACGCCCGGAATTTGCGTCCGCGTGCTGCCCGGCTCAACCACCACATAACCACCCGAATGGGTTTCCAGCTGGTCTTTCACCAGCTCACTTGCTGGCGCGTGACCGATGGCCACAAAGACGCCCTTGCAGGGGATATCCGTGATCTCTCCGGTCTTGGTGTGCTTGACCTTGATCCCCTCAACCCCCTTGGGATTGTCGTCGCCATAAACCTCGACCAGTTCGTGGAACCACAAGGGCTCGATCTTGGGGTTCTTCATCAGCCGGTTTTCAAGGATCTTCTCGCTCCGCAGCTCATCCCGGCGATGCACCAAGGTGACTTTGCTGGCGAAATTCGTCAGGAACAGCGCCTCTTCCACAGCCGTATTGCCGCCGCCGATTACCACAATCTCTTGCCCGCGATAGAAGAACCCGTCGCAGGTCGCACAGGCGCTGACGCCAAAACCCTTGAACGCCTCTTCTGACGGCAACCCAAGCCACTTGGCCCGCGCACCGGTCGCCAGAATCACCGCATCCGCCGTGACCACCGCGCCGCTATCGCAGGTGGCGGTAAAGGGACGCTTGGACAGATCCAGATTGGTCACAATGTCATGCACGATATTGCAGCCCATCGCCCGCGCATGTGCCTCCATCCGCACCATCAGGTCGGGGCCTTGCACCTCTGTGTCGCCCGGCCAGTTTTCGACCTCTGTGGTGGTGGTCAACTGCCCACCCGGCTCAATCCCTTGGATCAGCATCGGTTCCAGCATGGCGCGGCTGGCGTAAACCCCGGCTGTGTAACCTGCCGGGCCGGACCCGACGATCAGAACTTTGGTGTGCTGTGTCTGGGTCATCTCGCTCAATCCTTCGTGTCTGGCCGCCCGATGCGCCTTTGATCCTTTGGCGATTCCGCCTTTTCCCGATATAGTCGGGACAGCAGCGGGCGCAAAGCCCCCGCGCGCGCGATTGTATTAATGGTTTCTCGAAGGATTTGACATGCAACGATATTTCCTTGTGGCCGCAGCAATGACGGCCCTGTCCGCCCCGCCGGTTCTGGCGCAGGACGATTACGAACCGGTCTGCGAACAGCGCGGTACAAATGGTATGGTGGCGATGTTGCTTTGCCCGTCTGGTCTGGATCACGCCGCGTTGTCGATGGAAGGCAAAGCCTATTGTGGTGAGACAAAGCCATGTGGAGCGTGGATATGGGACGACGAATCTATGGTTCCGGCAGAGGCGCCGGATTCACATGACAAGGTGCCGGGCGATAGCGTGCGCGCTGCGCTGGGTATCTGGATGAACGAAGCCGATCAGCTTGTCGTTCTGGAGTCCGAGGCGACGAACTAGACCTTCAAACGAAAGATGCCGGCGAAACCGCCGGCATCTCTCAGATCATTTGCAAATCGCGCTTCAGGCGGCTTGCTTGCGGCGCTTGGCCAGACCGAATGCTCCCAGACCAACCAGCATCAGCGGAAGACCGGCAGGCAGCGGCACCTGGGGTGTCACAACTCTCTGGATTTTCTGGTCGATGACGGCGTTGTAGGCGGCAAAGCTTGGCAGATCCAAAACGAACGGCGTGGTTAGCGGATCGGTGATCTGGTTGCCGCTCGTGTAGATAGGCAACAGATTGGCATCGTTGGGCGTATCGCCCGGACCAAAGCCAAGACCGGCCAGCAGGTTGTTTTGGCTTGTGCAGTCGCCTGAATCGCAGACGGATTCAAAGCTCAGCGAATTCCAGCCAGCCCCTTGCAGGATTGTGGCAGATGCTTTTGCAGCGATCAATGCATTCGCATTTGAGCCTGGCTCGTTTGGCTGACCATCTGTCATCATGTTGATCATGCTTTTCGCGCTGACCTGAATGCCGGCATAGGCTGTGTTCAGGGCGTTAAACGCTGCGGCATAGTTTGTCAAACCACCGCTGTTTTGCTGTGCGGCCACGGTTGCGACCACACCATCAAGTGCGGCCTGCGAATCAATGACCGTCCGGTTCACGACCGTTGTTGCGTCGTCAGCAAAGGTCACAACCGTAATGGTGTATGTGTCCTGACCGTTGTTCACCGGGATGTTGTTTGCCAAGGACAGCGACAGCGCATCCATTGCATTGGCAAAATCGGATCCGGTACTTCCGGACCGGTCCATGATAAAGGCAAGGTCAACAACCGCCGCGAAAGATGAGGTTGCGCTCATCACGGCCACACTAGCCGCCGCTAATAGATTTCTTATTCTCATTTCCTCTACTCCAAATAATTACATGGAGACGTGGCGGACACTTTGGTCGTAAAAAATAAAATGTGCGCCATCTTCCCCAAAAGACAACGAACCCGAAAAAAGAGGGTCGCGTTAATCTTATGTCAAGAATGTGGCAAAATCCAGTAGAATAAGGCGGTTTTGCCATATTTGAGGGTGAAGTCTCGGAATTTTGTTGCGCAAAGTTGAAAGAATATTGCGCATGTAGTGGTTGAAGCGTATGAATCGCAAATCCATCGGGGGGACACATGTATGCCGGGCACCAAGCTTGACGAGATTGACCGTACCATTTTGGCTGAACTGCAGGCTGATGGGCGCATGACCAATGTTGAATTGGCCAAGCGGGTCGGCATCTCTGCACCGCCTTGTCTGCGCCGTGTGCGGACGCTCGAAGAACAGGGCTATATCCGCGGATATCACGCTGATGTCGATGCCCGCGAGCTGGGGTTCGAGGTGCAGGTCTTTGCCATGGTCGGGCTGCAATCGCAGGCAGAGGCTGATCTGTCCGCCTTTGAGGGGCGCTGTCAGGGCTGGCCGCTTGTGCGCGAATGTCACATGCTCAATGGAGAGGTTGATTTCATCCTCAAATGCGTGGCGCCCGATCTGCGCAGTTTCCAGCGTTTTCTGACAGAAGAACTGACCTCGGCCCCCAATGTCGCAAGCGTCAAAACCTCGCTGGTGATCCGTGGTGCAAAGGATGAACCAGGCGTGCCATTTGACGTGCTCGAAGAACGCCTCGCCCGCGAGGCCTAGCCGCCGAATTCATGCGCCGCATTTGGCCGCGGACCGATGCGGCTGCTCGACGAATAATAAAGTCCCGTCGTGTCCGATTTGCGCCACCGTGCGGTGGTTAACAAGCTTTCAGACTTTCATGCGCATACAATGTGTATGGGTTGTGCATGGCGTGTGTATTTCTGAGAGGGCTTTTGCCCGATTTGGGTTACCTCGTTCGTCTTGGTAACTGACTGGAATGATTGGGACTCTGTTACTGAACTCAGCCTAAATGGCGTATGAGTTTAGTCTGTTTGCTTTGCTTCCCCGCGTATCCTGGGTGCTTCCCCGGGGTTTGCGTGGATTTGTATCCTGCAAGCAGAGGAGGCCGAGATGGCTCACCTAGAGAGACGGAAAGACTTAGAATCACAGAAACGAGCGCCAGCAAAGGACAGCTTTGTCTGGGATGATGAAGTGCCGCAACTCGCGGCGCGAACGCGTGGCAAGGCGCATACTTGGATCGTGCAGACGCGACGTGACGGTAAGACAGTGCGGCCCACAATCGGGGATGTTGCGGACTATCCGGTGGAGATCGCGCGGGCAAAAGCCTTGGTCATCTTGGAAGAATTGGCGGACACCTCGATCGGTCTCGATCCTGACATTAGCCTCGCTGATTTCGCCGAGCGCTTCCTTCTCGATTGTCAGCATCAGTGGAAAGCCAGCACGTTTGGGGCGCACGGCAAATGCGTTCACGCCAAGATCGTTCCAGCCCTTGGGCGGATCAAGATGGCCGCGCTTGATCGTATGGATGTGCACAATTGGCGGCGCGACATGGCTTGCGCGGCGGGCACCAAAAACCGCGCTTTGGCGGTCCTGTCCAGCATGGTCCGGCATGCGGAACTTGTCGGTATAAGGCCTCCCGGCAAGAACCCCTGCGCGGGGCTGCGGCGGCATCAATCTGACTTTAAGGCGGAGTATCTGGATGCGGCTGGTTATGCGGATTTGAACAGCGTTTTGGATGCGCAGTCCGAGGCCTTTCCGCGCGCCGTGCCGTGTATCCGATTCATCATGTTCACCGGGTGCCGTTCTGGGGAAGCCAAGGCGATCCGATGGGACCAGTTGGATGGGTCGCGGATCACGTTGCCGGATGCAAAGTCCGGTCCCAAATCGATCTGGCTTGGTAAGCCTGCGCGGGACCTTTTGGCGAGCTTGCCGAAGACCGGCCCTGGCATCTTTGCGGGCGAGGATGTGAAGGCGCTTGGTCATGAATTGACCCGGCTATGGAAAGTCGTGCGTACGACCCTCAAGCGGCCAAAGCTGCGCATCCATGATCTGCGGCACAGCTATGCGTCGGTGGCGGTGAACATGGGCTATGACTTGAGGGTCGTTGGCGGTCTGCTTGGCCATCGCGACATCGAGACGACGGCCGGTTATGCCCACCTTGATACGGCGCGGGTTGCCGATGCGAGCGAACGTGTTGGGCGACATTTGGGGCGGGCATTTGCGGAACCAAAGGCCAAGCCAACTCGGAAGGCAAAGGCAAAACCTAAACCGAAGCCAATTCCCAAACCGACACTCACGCCCAAGGCCCCGCACAAACGGTCTGGCTTCGCGCGGTTTGTGACGTCCAAACTGTCTCTTACGGACTTCTGCCAAACAGAGGGTCTCGACCCAATCGCTTTCCGTCGTGGCCTCGTCGCATGGCGGGCCCAGACCGGAGGCCGCGCATGAAACCCGTCGTCCTGCTGACCCCGCACCATATCACCAGCCTCAAACCCCGCGACCGCGAATACGCCGTCGATGATCCACAGTGCCCCGGTCTGCGCCTGCGCATTCTGCCCGGTGGCACCACGTCCTGGGTCATTGTGAAACGCATCGACGGCACACCCCGTCGGATCACCCTCGGGAAGTGGCCGGACCTCACCCCCGATGCGGCTAGGGCAGCCTTCTACGCCCGCGAAGCGACGTTAGCCCCAAGCGCTACCGTCTGGGAAACGCGGCCCCGCACGATGGACTTCGCCACCCTCTCAGCCCACTTCATGGCAAACCGGGCCACACACTTCAAACCGTCCTCGATTGGTCCCTTACAGGCCTACCTCGACGCGCAACTTTTGCCCGCCTTCGGCAACAGACCGGTCGGAAACCTGACGCCTGCCGATATCGCCACCTGGTTCCACAGCTACTCCCGGCACCGCCCCGGCGGGGCGAACCAGGCCCTCGGTCACTTCACCACGATCCTGAACTGGGGCAAGGCAGAGGGACATCTGCCACACGACCTGCCGAACCCGGCTTCACCGCTACGCAAGAACCGCAGCAACGCGCGGGGGCGCATGCTGAACTTTGCGCAAATCCGCAAACTCGCGCGCGTTCTCGATCTCGTCGGCGACCGACATTGGCTCCCTGCACAAGCCATCAGACTGTGCCTGCTCACTGGCTGTCGCAAAGGCGAAATCCTCAGCCTGCGCTGGTCCGACGTCAAACCAACCCGGCTTGTCTTGCGCGACGCCAAAACCGGCCCCCGAGAAGTGATGCTGAGCGCCCCGGCGCGCGAAGCCGTCGCAAAGCTCAAGGCCAGAACTGGACATCGGGCATTCGTCTTCCCGTCCGCAAAGTCAACGTCTGGTCACCTCATGAGCATCGCGGGGAGCTGGTCGGCGATCCGCACCAAAGCGGGCCTCCCACCCGACATCCGCCTGCACGACATGAGGCACACCTACGCCAGCCACGCCATCCTCGCAGGCGAAAGCCTTCCCACAACCGGCAAACTCCTCGGCCACGCCAGCCCGCGGACAACCGAACGCTATGCGCATTTGGACGGCTCAGCCCTCGCAAAAGCCGCCGACAAAGTCGCAAAAGAGATCGCACGGATGATGGCGGACTAGATCAAGCTGCAACCCAGAATGACTGCTTTGCGCACAAAACAACCGCACCTCGCCAAACGCCATGGTGCGGTTGGAATGGGGCTTAGATGACCGCTGGGCGGGACAAACCGAGCTTTCGCTGCGCGCGCACCAATGACTGCTATCAACGCGTTCGGACCGAGCCAATGTTGAAAATACCCCTGCCAATTGAGTGTGTGAAATGCATGCGCTGCTGCAATTAGCGACAGTCGGTCAGCTAAATGAAACCGGCACTTTTCGGCTTCTGTCGACGGTTAGTGAGAATACATCTGGGCGGGCATAGTGGCCGCTTGCGTCGAATTTTCTACGTGAAGCGCGGGCAGCGGATACGTCTATATCGGCCCAAAGAAGCCCCTTTTCGCGGTGCATCGGACCGGCTGCGATTCCACCGAAGGGTTTATAGATGACGGCGTCGCCGGGATTGACCCATTCATCGTTGCTCGGGAATAGAATGTCGTGATGAGGGATACCCTCGGGAATGTCAGACGCTTCAAGTGCCGTTGCGCATCCAATGACCCAACACCCGCCCTCGCGCGCGATGTGCTGCATCGTGGCAAGCCACGTGTCACCTGTGTCCCAGGTCGGGGCAACGTAGATGTCGATGTTTTGTGCATAAAGCGCGTAGCGCGCCAATGGCATGTAGTTTTCCCAACATATTAGCGCGCCGATACGCCCGACCGCAGTTTCGACGACGTTCAGGCCAGACCCGTCGCCAAAGCCCCAAATCATGCGTTCGGGATTGGTCGGCATCAGCTTGCGATGGTTGTTCATGATCCTACCGTCGGCATCAATGACCGCGCAAGAATTGAAAATCGTCGAGCCAGAGACATCGCCGTCGATTTCCTGATAGCCGACCACAATGACCATCTCGTGCTCTGCGGCCGCTTCTTGCAGCGGGGCCATGCCATTGCGGCTGAGGTCGATGGAATTGGCTTGTGACAACGCAAACAAGTCATCCGTCTTGCCCATGTCCGCGCCTGGCGAGAGCCGCCAGCAAAACGTCGGGTATCCGGGAAACCATGTTTCGGGAAAAACCATCAATTTGGCACCATCTTTTGCGGCCTGCGCGACAAGGTTGATCGCACGCTCCAGACTAGCTGCGAGGTTCAGATAGACGGGCGGTTCCTGGACAACTGCGACTTTCATGACGAATTCCTTTTTGCTGCGATCAGTCCCAACGTGCTGAGTTAACTCGAAATTGAGCAAGTACGGCGCTAAAAAATTTGATCGATTGGCTGTTCCAGCGCCATTGCTCCGGCATATTCGGCCTGCACCTCTTTTTGCAGTGGATGATACCGCGCTGCCTGAATGTCGCGGAAACGCCGCTCAAGCTCAGTCTTGCGATAGAAGCTCGCGCCGCCTGCCAACTCCATTGCCAGTTCCACCGTTCGGATCGCGTTTTCTTCGACCAGACGTCGGCCAATCATCACTTCATTGATGGTCTCTGCCGAGGGTGCGTTGCGCTCGACAGCTTCGATCATAAAGGTTTGCGCCATGCGTGCTGCGGCCAAGGCCGTATCCATACGTCCGGCAATAGACTGGGTGCGACTGCAGACCGGTTTCCTTGCGGCAATATCGACCGCAATTTCTCGCGCGCTTTCGGCGATGCCCAGGTAAACCGAATAGATTAGCGGAAATGCGATGGTGGCGATCATTTGAAACGCCGGGTGCCACTCGCCCGCTGCGCGTTTGAGGGGGATTTTGTCGTCAGCGATGAACAATTCGTCGATTGTAACGTCATGCGATCCAGTGCCGCGCATTCCCATGGTACGCCACGTATCCAGCACAGTGACCTCTGGCGCGGCAAGTGGGACGCCGAAATGCAGGACCGTCTTTTTTCCGTCTTCGTCACTAATGGCCCCAGTCATGAGCAGATCACCTGCAGGCGCGCCGGACGAGAACACCTTTCGGGCGGTAATCCGATACCCGCCGTCTACTTTTTCGGCCGTGCCGGAGCCACCAATCCAATCTGATCCGCCCGAACTCAACAGTACGATTTTTTCGTCGGCAACGCGTCGCAGGAGAGGTTCGACCATAGGACGCGCGGGGTCCTGATGATGCCAACGCCAAGCGGGGATTGCGACTTGGTGGGTATGCATCGATAGGGCAAGGCCGGTTGACCCGCAGGCCCCGGCGATAATACGCAGCATGTCACTGAGTGCGCGCACGTCGGCCCCACCGCCACCAAGCTCAACAGGAACACCTGCCGACATCAGCCCGGCGCTTTTCAGGTCCGTGTAATTCGCGGCGACAAACCTGTCATTGTCATCATGGTCAGCCGCCCTTGCAGCGAATGTTTTTGCCAGAGTTTTGGCAGTCTCATTCAGGTTGGCAGCAGTTTTAGCGCGGTCAATAAATTTGTTCATAGTGAATTCTCCATTCCATCAAAATGCATTCTCAGGATCACGGAAGTGCCATCGTGGCGATAGTCCAGAAACTGTACTGGCGACATTCATCCAACCCGACTACGCTTAAGAAGACGCTTTGGCAGTCAAAAAAAGGAGTGATATCATGAGTGGTTACGGTCAGTTTTGCCCGATTGCGATGGCGGCGGAGATTTTGTGCACGCGTTGGACGCCTCTTTTGCTGCGGGAATGCCTGTGCGGCAGCACGCGGTTCAATGACCTCAGGCGTGGCCTACCGCGCATGTCACCTTCGCTTCTGTCAAAGCGTTTGGGCGAATTGGAAGTGGCAGGTGTGATCAAGTCCGCCAAGACAGATAAAGGCGTCAAAGAATATCGTCTGACAGCGGCTGGCGAAGAATTGAGGCCCCTCATCATGGGGATCGGTGTGTGGGGGCAACGATGGGTCGAAGGCGGGCTTTCGCTCGACAATCTCGACCCAGAATTGCTGATTTGGGACATGCACCGAGGCTTAAACATTGACCCGTTGCCCAAGAAACGCGTGTGCCTTCAGTTCGTCTTCAATGATCTTGCGACCGCAAAGCAAAATAGCTGGCTTCTGGTAGATCCAAATACAGGCGTTGAAGCTTGTTATTCTGACCCAGGTCACGAAGTTGACCTCTACGCGGAAAGCCACTTGCGAACGATGACTGCAATATGGATGGGCGTCGATTCTGTCGAGAAAGCGGTGAAAGGCGGGCGGATGGTCCTGACGGGCACCCCCGAGATCGCAAATTGCATGCAGAAATGGCTTGGCCTCAGCCCCTTCGCCCACGAAGAACGGATGGCCAGTTGATACATCAAAGTGTCGGCGATGATTGAAGAGGATAACCATGGCGAAAGTGACGCCGTCTTGCTCACCAGTTAATCGCCCACTGATAAATAGTCGGCAATTGAAACCTGAAAGCCGACATTAGCTGCATTGCGGAATTACTGCACTATGGGCTCTTCGCGGTCATCGGATGCAGGGCGGCATCTGCGCGGTCGCGCGTCTGACCGGCTACGTGGAACCGGCCCTTTCCGGACATTCAGCACACCGCTTGGATGCTGCGGTCGCAGCCCGCTTTCTGGACATTCGTTACAAGAAAAGAACTTAAGGAATAGCCGAACCCGAATATTGCCGACGATTAAGGCAAATCTGTGGGGCGGACTAGAATAGCGGGCCCCGATCCGAAAAGCAGAGCATGTGGTGCATTCGTACGACAAGTCCATTGGGCAACCAAGCTTAACATTCCGTGCATCCTGAAGCTACGGAGAACACAAATGGCAAGCAATCCAAGACGACCGCAACCAATGCACCGGATCCGCCCGAAGACAAAACTGCCAAGACGCCTGCTGGCGATGGCCTGCGGTGCATTCATGGCGATGGCTGGCTCCGTTTCGTCGCAACAAGTCGGAACGCAAAATTATGGGCAGCGCGAGGTCCTCACAGAGGTGATCCTAGCACCAATGCGGGTGAAGAACGGACCGGCGGCGGTGAGAGGGTGGATATTGATCTATCGAAATACATTGACCGGACCGGAGGTGCCCAATGTCGATTTTCAGGTTCGCAACGTATTTCAACCGGGCATTCGGGGACCACATAACTCTGCAACGATTTCGTGGGAGATCCTCCGAACCCCTAACGACACCTGCACTCAAGCTGGCGCGGGTCCCTGTCCGGACAGAATTCGGGTATTGTCTGTCCCGGAGGGGTTTCAAGCCATCCCAGAATCGGCGTGGATCGATGAAGGAGCGATCATGAGCATCCGCATCGTACCGGCGCTCCTTGGATGAGTTTGGGGCGGAAAATTGGCCCAACGGGACGACTCAAGGGGCATTGAGCGGACGGAGACAGGCATGCCTGATGTGAAATCTGTGTTAGAGCAAGCTGCAACAGCGGCACCGGACGAGGTCGCGGCCATTACTGAGGTCATTCGCGCTGAGATGCTTGCCTTTCAACGTCAGGACTTCGATGCTTGGCAGGACTGCTGGCTGCAAAGCGATCGTGCGCAGGATGTCTACATATCGACAACGGCAGGGCTGAGCGCCGTGAGTGGCTGGAACGCAATCTCCTCACATATGAGAAGGGCCTTCGTAGAAGGTCTCATTGATAAATTGGTAGATTTTCGACACGAGGGAATGCAGGTCAGTCTTTCGGGCGACATGGCCTGGGTGGTGCATGAGACCTTTTCGGTCTTTGAAAGCGGCGACAGCAGCAAAAGCTTCGACACCCGGGTTCTTGAGCTTCACGGCCGACGCTGGAAGATAGTCTATTCCTCCTTTGTGCTGAGAAAGGACAACGAACCAGACGGTCTTGCGGTCGGACTCGATCAGAAGGGCAACGTCATTCAGCCCAGCCCGGCGGCTCTGGAGGTTCTGCGGGACCATCCCTTCCTGACGGTCTCGCACGGGCGGATCAGAGCCCACCGCCGCGAATGGGACATGGCCCTTCAGGAAGCGATTGCGCAAGCTGCCCGCCACCACGGCTGGTTTGAGACCCACAAGTTTGCCAGAGACACCGGAGGGCCAGCCGACTACCCCGTCATCTTGGGGCAAACGGATGAAGGTGGCATTGCGGTTGTCCATGTTTCGATCCGGGATTGCCTTACCTTCGTCCGTCTCGATGCCGACCGAATTCTGGAACGTCGCCTTGGCTTCGCGCAAACCGTGTTTGGACTGTCCGACGGGCAATTGAGAATCGCGCATCAGATTGCCCTCGGCAAGAGTCTCAAGGGCGCGGCGCTAAAAATTGGCATCAGCATAAATACAGCCCGGACCCATCTTTCTAGGCTGTTTGAGAAGACCGGAGTAAACACGCAGGCCGCTTTGGTGCGTATGCTGCTATCGGTGGGGTAAGTTCGCCGCGGTTCGGCCCATTCCGGACCCTCGCCCCTGCCATTAACGCCGCGGTGCTGCATCCCCACCCCGGACCTTCAAACGTAGCGCCGCATTGTCGGGTCGTTACTTTTTAAGTCAGACCCTATTTGGCTCTAGCTGGTGCACTTTATCTCTACAACAGGTGAGCGGGCGGCCATCGGAACAGGCTTTTCTCATATTCGGTAATTGATTTCGAAAGCCACCACATGAACAGTTTTGCGGCTGGCCGGACCGGACCGGACAGCGTGACAAGGTAATAGCCGATCTTTGGTATCGGATCGTCAAACAGCGCCACGAGTTGTCCTGACTTCAATTCGTCAGAGATAAAGGCCGGAACTGTCGCTCCGATACCGTCACCCCGGCGGATGCCATCCAGCAGCATGTTGCCCGGCATCCGGATCACTCTCCGATCCGCTTCGGGCGGGATGCCGACCTTTTCCAGCCACAGATCAAACTCGACGGACGCCTGTTCCTGAAGAAGTGTGAAATCAAGCAATTCAACAGGGTTTTTGAGCACCCTGTTTCCGATCAGCTCGTGGGACGCGACGACTGTCAGACAACCGGGTAGCAGCATCTGCGAGACAAGCCCTGGCCAGCGACCTGTTCCGTACCGGATGGCCATATCAATTCCGCCCGGCTTGAGATCGACAGCCTGGATCGTTGAATCGATCCTCAATTCGATATTGGGGAATTCGTCAATGAACGTCGACAGACGCGGCAGGAGGAACGCGCTTGAAAACATCGGGGTCGCGCTGACCACCAAGGGTCGAACCGTCTCTGCACGCGTCACCCTCTCGGTCAATGTGACCATTTCAGCGAAGGCTTCAAGCAAGCCAGCCGACAGGAATTCGCCTTGCGATGTCAGAGAAATGCCGTGCCGGGTGCGGGTGATAAGCCGGGTGCCGAGATGCTGTTCGAGCCCACGGATTTGCTGGCTGACTGCGGAATGGGTCACGTTCAGTGCCTCTGCCGCCCGGGTCAGATTTTGAAACTCGGCGGCGGCGGCGAAGGCTCTGAGAGATGTCAACGAGGGAAGCGTGCGCCAATCCATAAGTTAGACCATCTAACAATATAGAAGAATTTACAACTAGGTCGTCTCCCCACGCCGGCGCATGCTGGAGTTGGAACTCATTGGCGAACACAGGAGGCTAAGATCATGAAAATTGCTGTCTTGGGACTGGGCAACATGGGGTCAGCGCTGGCGCATTGCCTGCTCAGGGCCGGCCACGATGTCAGCGTTTGGAACCGCACGCCGGAAAAGGCAAAGGTTTTCGCCGAGGTTGGCGCCACCATCTGCTCTTCACCGGATGATGCCGTTGCCTTGTCTGATTTTGTCATCATTTGTATCAAGGGCCACACGGAAACGGTTGAACTGGTCAACGGCCTGAGTGTTTCGCTAAAGGGTAAGACCATCTGCGACATGAGCACCGGCGATACCTCGGATGCCGATAGACTGGTCGCCATCCTGGAGAAACATGGGGCTGGCTACATGCTTGGCATGATCAATGCGTACCCTTCTGGCATTGGCGATGACGAAACCACAATCCTGACGGTCGGCAGTGCCGGAACCTGGGGCCGTTATGGCAGCGTCATCAAAGAATTGGGTGGAAGGTCCGCCCATGTTGGAGAGACGCCAGCGGCACTTGCCGCGCTCTTCGCCGGTCTCTTCACGGTTCGGCAAGGGTTTATGTTCGGAATGATCTACGGTGCACTTGTCTGTCAGAAAGCGGGCATCCCGATGCAAGTTTATGCCGACCAACTTCCTGCAACGATCAAATTGGTCAAGGACTACCATGATCTCTTTGCCAGAACCGTTCCGACCGAGGATTACGACGGTGCGGAAGCCTCTCTGAAGGTGTACGCGATAGCGCAAGAGGATGCGTTGAAGACCTATCTCTCACTTAATGCTCCCGCTGATTTCATCCGGTTGATGCATGACCGCACTAAGGCGGCCTGGGACGATGGCTACGGCGACAGACAGCTAACCTCATTGGTCCAGCATATGACCGATGCCTGATGCAAGAAGGCTCATGGCCCTTTGCGAACCTTCGGCTTACCTTCGCGATGCTGCGACGCGGCCCACCGCAGGAGACGTTCGCTTCACACGTGACATCAAAGATTGGGTCAATAAACAGTCTGCGGAGAAGCCGAACTTCGCTTCGATCGTTTATGATATGGCTCATCGTTCAAAATGTGCGCGTACCCAGTCGTTGCATTAAAGACGAAAAAGCTTCCGTCCTGCCCTTCAAAGGCCACAATCGGACAGCACCATCTCAGACATAGAAATCGGTCAATATTCTCCAGCTAAGTGTTTCAATGAAGCCTCATTTATTCCTACCTGTTCTTTGCTTACTACTTTCGCCGAACACCATGTATGCGCAAGCCTCGGAACAATGCTCTTTGGATTCAGGATTCATCATCAATTCTCATCCACTTGAAGCAACTCGTACAGGTGGACGCTACGATGGAAGGGAGGGAATCGACACCTTTAGAATTGGAACTGCCCGGACGTTTAGCCCCAGACCTGAGCGGCACATCTCATTTGAAACCTTTGACCTTCGGAACGACCTTTTTACAGTTTTTGTGGTTGATGCCCAAGTAATCGCGACGACTGACACAAATGAAATTGAGGTTCTCGCCGACGATTATGATCAGGTGATATTAGACCCAAGGTACGAATGGGACTCCCATGTGGATAGCGCCTTCCGCGGGATCGCTCATGTCACCACTGTGAATGAAGAAGTCTTAACCTTACGCACCAGTTTCGACACCTATGTCATAGGCCCAAATCAGTCGGGTGTCCGCGTCAGTCCTGCTCCACGACGTGATGTCACCTGGCCCTTGGGGCATGGATCACGCGCACGTCCAGCGCTGCATAACACCGTTATATCAGACTCAAGAACGATCATCAGATGGGACGACGCAGGCATAGTACTCGCGGACATCCGCGAGATCGAGGCAGAAGACGGCATCTATGAATTTGACGTCAAGAACGGTCTTCCGAACGCACTTGTAATCGACATTAATGAGGTTGTGGGCCCGACACCTCGACAATTGCACATTACAGCTGACGCGGAGGACCGGCTCATCCTCTTGCAGCAACCTTGCTGGTCGATTGATCGAGCTGGGAACCAAGTCGTAATGCGCACGCTCGAAAACGCACCGCAATCACTTAGCATCATGGCGGAATCGGAGCTCTACGAGAAATATCGAGTAGAACGCTATATCGCAAGTTCGGCACGTAGTCCTGGTGTGCGGCACCTAAGCTCTGAAGGTCGACGTGTGATTGATGGAATAGATTTGAAAAACCGCGGAAAAGATACTCTAATCATTCGAAATACACCCCATCTAAGGGAAGATTTTCCTGTCTTCATACGAGCAGACGAGGGCGATGAAGTATGGCTAGAGGGTAGCGCAGGATGGGAACTTCAGTTCCGCGACTATGGAGTTTTTGCGACCGTACCGGCGGGTTTTGGGGGTAGCCGTATTTTGTGGTTTGAGCCTGGCACTATTGTTTCAATCCTGCCACCAGCACCAGGTCTTTCCGACCCAAAGATGTTGGATTTGGGTTTCTATCCCGGAACCAAGAACGAACCGTCGGATGGTACAGGACTCATTGTATCAAGATCGGGTGGGGTTGCATTCTCTCAAGCGCAATTGCAAGGCAAGAGCCGCGTTTCGTTCGAGAATGGAGCCGCGAATACGATTAGACTTAGCCCAGATATCTTTGATGGCACGCAAACGGAGATCCTTTTGGTTGGTGATCCGGGCCTTGATCTGCTTGCGATGGACGACATGCCAGCACACCGGATTTTAGAGAACGGGAACATCGTGTGGCAGATCCAAATCGGTACGAATATCACCCAGACGATCACCGCTGATGGTTTTCACATTCTAGCAGAGATTGTCGATTGAAAACTTAAGGCGAATCTATGACCCAGAAATTTATGCAACTTCTAATGCACCTTGCGACCACAGCGTTGCTATTAATGCCTATCGAAGCAACCTCACAGCAGGTCGATCCTGAGCTCAGGGACTTTGCAGCAAAATTGCCCGAGGACGTCCGGAGGAGAGTTTCCTCAAACCCAAGCGGGGCTCTCCGCCAGATCATGCAACAATTCTTCGAAATGGCACCGAACGGCATCCTGACCTCGGACGCTGTTGATTTGTACGGCAAGCGCGCGCGCGCCCAGCAACGCAACCGAACACTTTTGACCTTCATAAGCTACGATCTCGACGGCGATGGTGCCGTTTCAGCCGATGAAATCCACCTCCAAGAGACACATCTAGCGCCACAACTGAAAGCCGACTTGGCAACAAAACTGGGGCTTTATGATAAGAATAATGACCGCGCGCTGGACCGAAACGAAATTCGCGCGGCTGTCGCCCAGTCGATCGAAAATAGTCCTCGTCAGTCGATGAGGCTGATCGATCTGATGGTCTTTGATTTTGACAAAGATGGTCAAGTGACGTCTGACGAAGTAACCAAGTTAGTCAACGTTTTGGATCAAGTTCCGCTACCACAAAGATCTAACCCGTCAATCGCCACGGACACTCGCCCAACAGCACTATGCAACGCACCCAAACCGTCCGACAATGTCGAGACCGTTTTCCTAAGCGGGCGCTCGGGTCGCAGCCTGACCACCGTTACGTTGGCTGGTCAGGATACGGTGACCTCTTCAGTCGATATAAGGATTTCAGATGGCGAAACGCCACTCTATATCTTTGCGCAGGCATTTGCGCCGCAGATATGGCGCTTCAAAGGCGCGACCGACCGCATTGAGAGATTGGTCTTGGTCGCTACTTCACCTGATGGCTCTGGACGTGCTGGGGTGACTGGTCTGGATCCAAACGTAACCACATTTGTAACTTATGGGACTTGTTTTGGATCGGCTGTGACCAAACGTGACAACAAATCAGACGCGCAAATTGCGATGCTAGCGGAGTGGCTGGGGCGCGATTTCAATCATATCCAGGTCAGTTACTACATGTCGGGTTATCAAGTCCCGCCGGGAATCGATTCTGCCGTGGTCGAATTGCTTAAGCGTCCATATGACTCTCCGGTAGAATTTACCCTTGCGGATCATACCTACGCACTGAGCAATGATGGGATATCGCGAGACGGCGGCCCATTTCTACCCGCAGTCGATGACAAGTCGGGCATGGGGCCATTGCGATCGATGATGCATTTCAATCCAGCGGGTCTTGTTCCGTTTTCACCTGAAGAGGTGCATGCGCCGGTTCCCGCTCAGCCTTATGTGGTATTGCCACAGGAAGCCGGGTTACTCCAGTTGATAGCGGACGGGGGCCTCATTTACGAGGGCAATGGTCGTTATATGATTACCAGATCTATGACGCGCTTTCCCGCTGGCCTCAATGGATCACACAGCGTGCAGTTCAATCTGCCAAATGAGATCGATATGCCCGCCGGGGACCCTGGCCACTCCAAGATTTACGTAAAGGAAACCGGGCAATGTTTGACAGAGCAAACCTGCGGGGACAAATGAGAATCGAAAACCAATGCTCAATTAAATGGGGTATACTCAGTCGGAACTCGGCAATCATAACGTTCACCGCATTTTGGAGTTTCACGAAACGAAGTTTCAGCCTGTCCATTTCCATGGCAACACTGGATAGATGTCCATCTGTTTGCGGCTATCGAAGACGGCCCAAAGCCGACATCCAGCGAGAGTCTTTGATGCTGCGGCGCGGCCCGTCAGACAGGACCTTCGCTGCAAACGCGAGAGCTAATCATTTATGAACTCACGCTTGCCGGACAAAGCTATCCAATTCAGACTGGAAATGGACGATATCGCTCACATGCTATCGTCAAATCCAAGCCACGCGGTCGGCAACCGATCGAAATCGTGGAGAAAGATCGGTTGGAAGGTATGAGATGATGACGGAGAAGAACCTCAAAGCCGCCTTGAGGAACCTTTCCGAAAGCGCGTTCGATTTCCTTGAGAGATCGATCGAAGAGATTAAAGATTGCCCCAAGTATTCAGTGATCCATTTCGCAACTGCGGTCGAACTGCTTTTGAAAGCCCGTCTAATGCGTGAGCATTGGACCCTCGTCGTAGAACGCGCTTCGGATGTCACATTGGACAATTTTCTATCTGGCCAGTGCAAGACCGTAACGCAGGGCGACGCCATTAGGCGGCTGAATGGTGCTTGTAGCGAGAACATCTCGAAGGATGCGGTGGCTCAGTTCGCAAAGATCGCGGCTCACCGAAACCAAATGATTCATTTCTTTCACGAGGCCGGGATGACAAAAGCGGGTCAAGCAATGATTGAAGGAATCGTCAAAGAGCAGTGTCTTAGTTGGTATTACTTGGAACGCCTTCTGTCGGACTGGGGCGACCAGTTTGAGGAGTTCGACACTAAGATCGCGACTGTCCGTTGGCGGATGAAGCAAAACCGAGCTTTCCTGAGTGTTGCCTTTGATCGTCTCAAGCCCAAGATCGAAGCCGACAGGAAAGCCGGAACCGCATTCCAAGACTGTTCAGTCTGCGGGTGTGAGGCTGCCGCAGTCAACGAACTATCTGACGTGCTTTTTGAAAAGCACTGTCGGGTTTGCGGCTTGGTGGAAGCCTTCATCGAAATACCCTGCCCGTACGAGTGCGGCGAGGTCCTCCACATAGAACCCGATTTTGAGTCGCATGTCTGCGAGGAATGCGGGCACGTTGTGACTTCAGAAGAACTGGCCGATGTGCTGGACACCGAAAACTCAGATCCTACAGATTTCGAGGCGCCCATGAACTGTGCGATGTGTTTCGGCTACCATAGCGTTGTCCAGCACCATGACACGTTCATCTGCACAGAGTGCCTGGCAACTTCCGACTCAGCCCCGCTGTGCGACTGGTGCAATGAACGGCAAATCGGAGGTGGAGACATGGAATTCAGCTACCATTCGGGATGCGATTTCTGCGAGGGGCAAGCAGGTTGGACCAAAGACGACTAGTAGCCACCTTAAGCGGTCATTCCGACGACCGGCCCAGAGCCGACTCTGTCCATGTCGTTGATCGCCGCAGCGCGGTTTTCCTCAAAGCAGATATGCGGATGTCGACACCTTGGAGAGCATTTGTTAACTGACAGCGTGAATCTCATTGAAGAATTGGTCTTGAATATGAAAAACACAGCTTCACTCGAATTCTCTACGGTAGACTTGTTGCTCAAGTCGGATGCGGAAACACGAGCGGTGGATGCATTCACGATCTCATGGGTGAAGCTGGAGAAACAGCTCAGAAGACTGACCTCGAACCTGATCTTTCAGCACTCGGTTTTCGAAGATGAAGTGAGTGAACACAAGACGGTCGTGCGAGAAGCTATTCGAAAGAAGACTACGGCCAACCACGACAAATTCATCGGAGCGATCTACCGCCTTTCAAACTGCTCAGTGAAAGATATGATGGAGGACCAATACAAAGTGTTAAAGCGGGACACGAATACTGCATATCAATACAGAAAAAAGATACTGCACGGCCAACAAACCGGTCATTCACTGACCCGGACTGACTTAGAGAAGTGTATTTCATCCATGAGAACTTGGTGCGAACTGCTTGCGGGCCGTGCCGACGAGTGCATTGGATATGACGGTTTTTCTAGGAATTCATTGCGAAAAAACGGGAGAGAGGAAATTACTGCAGCAGTTGACAAAGCCTTGGCCGGGGGATGGGAGGAGTTCGTTCGAAGAATTTGACCAGCCCAAAGTTGCCGCTTGAAATTCGGTTACATTTCGCATCGCAGCTTTCGCATAGTCGCCATTCGCGTTAGCTGCCGCGTGCAGAAAAAACGTACGCGGATTGGGACGGATAACCTTAAGTATAGTTAAGAATAGTATGTGTCACAGTCGCATTTGGCAGTTTCAGCGCCTTACGCTCGTGTTCGGAAACAAGGCACGATTTTCCACTTTGGAGAAAAACCTTATTGATTCCGCTGATTGACGGAATTGACGCCAAAAGTGGAAACCACTTTGAATAACCTTTCAAGGCATAGCCTACCATACCCACGATTGTGTCACGAGAATATGGCGGGTCTCTTTCAAGGAAACACCCGATCCCCTCCGTCCCAAGATAGCGATTGTTCATGTCACCGGATGTCCGAAGCGGTTTGGCTTCCACTACAAACGACGCAGAATAACCTGCCTCAAATTTCCTTCTTATCTCAAAATCTGCTTTCGGTTTCCTAATCCCATGGCTTTCGTCGCCAATTGGTGCAACCTCGTATGCCACTTGTAGCTTATCGCGATTGCTATCCATGGGGGCCTCGTGTTGTAGTCGCCTCATTCGGTCGCCCAGTCCAGAAGTAATTTCCGGCTCTGTGGGGTGCGCAGCATTGCAGCCAGTCAAGAATGACGCCCATTCGGCCGTCGTACACAGCAGCGCATGGCCGTCATCAAAAAGATCAATAGAGTCGGAAATAAAATCACACCAAAGCTCAGCCTGTTGAGGGGTGTGACCTCGATCCACTAACCAGTCTTCTAATGTGATTTCATCCGTCACGCGACTTCAGCACTCACGATGCCGGACATTGCTGCAGCCATAACCAGGTCTGCGTCGGAAAATGCTCTATCCAGTGTCCAGTGCAAACGCTCCTTCGGCTTGATTAGAACTGTTGTCATATCGTCTCGCGAGTGCCAGAGATAGCGGCTTTGAGTCATGCCGCTCGCGCCTTGATGTTGGTAGTTTGAAATTGCCTTATCTATAAATTGGCCTTGTTTTTGCCTGACTGATTTGCCTGTTTTGTTTTTGACGTATCGAATTTCTGTAGCAATCAAGTTATTCTCCAGCGACATAGAGTTGACCGCATAGCGCCCCTTCCCACGATCAACTTGACTTAACACTGCCTCTTCATATGCTCCTAGTTGCTCGGTTGAAACCGATGAGAGGGCTTCCGCAGGAGTTGCTCCATCAGAGAAGCCTCTCCTTAGGGTGGAAAACTCGTCAATCGCCAATTTGTAGATCTGCCCAAGCATCAGAGCTTCCTGAACTATATCTTCGCGCTTCCGACGGTCTGCTCTCAAAAACTCTGCTATTCGAGTGTCCCCCAAGCCACCGAATGGCCATGGAAGCGGTGTAACTGCAGACAGCTCGACGCTAACTCTATCAATTGTCATTCGTCGACCGTTCACAAAACACAAATAGCGGAAAGTGTTAGTTGCCATATATGCTGCAACGGCCTTCAAAAACGTTAGTTGTTGCCGACCAAGGGATGATCCCAAGGTTTGGTTGAAACTACCGACAACAAATGACTTCGTTGCGATCGGCTCCTCAACGTAAATCGCAGTTTCGCAGGTTCGAGGCATGAGGATGACGTGCCCAGTCAAAAAGGAGCGAGCTGCTGATGGTGCCTTCTCCATTTGATCAACCGGCAATGGGACTGCACCCTTGTCGCCGGGAAACAATTCTGTCTCTAAGCCAAGTTGTCTTCGCCAGTATGTGACCTTCTTTGGGTCCGCAGAAAGAACATATTTAGAGTCCAGTTTCTCGTTGTCCTTAATCGTAAATCGCAGACCGACCAGCTCGCTCAAGCCGCCGATACTACAGAAGCGCCCGGTCTCAACGTAGCCGTCCATTTTCTTTAAGATATGTCGATCAATCTGAGTGCAAGTAAAGAGTCGACGCCATGCACGTTCGTTAGTCTCGGTTTGGTTGTGCCAATGGGCTTGCGTCCAGTCATGTATCACAATCCATAGTCGACCTCGGTGGCTACGCGGTTGCAATGACAGAAGTGGCCGGAATGACCAAAACTGATGGTCGGAACTTGCTTGTCTCTTTCTTAGAATAATTGCCGCAGTCGACTGCCGAGCACTTGTTGAGGACGAATTGTCTTCTGATCCTGCTGTCTTAGCGCCCGAGCGACGGAACAGCTTATATCTAAGATGGGCGAGGTCAGATATTCCAACAATTTCAGTCTCGGTTTTCAGGAAGTCTACGAATTTTTCTGACCAAACATTGACCAAGCTCTTTTGTGGCAAAAGCAGGCCAAGTAGACCATCCTCTACAAGATGATCTTTATAAGCTTTCCAAGTGAAAAGCTCAGCGACTTGCTTGTTCCCAATCGGCGCAGACGTATGCTTTAGATAGTCTGAAGCCCTCTTACTTTGCAGTTGCAGAATTGATACCCACGGTGGATTGCCAACAACTACGTCGCAAGCAATTCCGCTGGCCTCATCAGAGAAAAAGTCAGCTGCCTGTATGTTTGCTAGCCCAAGTTTATTTACGGCAAGCATGGGCGGGAAGAGCCGACTCTCGCCTTCGACTACGGGCCAACTTGTATAGTCATTAGCTTCAATTGGGTCTACATAGTCAAGCATTGTGAGGTACAAGCTGAAGGCGGCTACGTGGCACGCAGTTTCGTTCAACTCGACCGCAAAAATGCTACTCATCATCAATTCATGCAAATCATCAAGTGGCAACCGGGTCACGCCGGTGGGAAGGCAAGCCTCGACAATCCTTCGATAAGCACCAACCAAAAAAACCCCGGATCCTGCAGCAGGATCTAAAACCCGTGTTCCTCGTGCGAAGGGTTTCTGATCTTCCAGTCGATCCAGAGTATAATCTGCCAGGTAAGGAGGGGTGTAAAAGGCACCATATTGTTTACTCGCGTTCTCAGATTCATTGCGTAAGAACATCTCATAAATCGCGGATAGAGTTTCTGTTCGTATGGTTGCAAAATCATAGTCGAAAAAACTCAGTTGCCCAGTTGCTGACTCCCCAGATCGAAGAACTCGGCGAAGTTGGTTCACGTGATCTTCTTTGAACGAGCCGATGTGTTTCTTCGGCAACGGAAAAATGCTACCGTTAAAAACTTCGTCCAACCGATCGAAAAGCGCGTTGGTATCCTTCAGCGACCATGAGCAATCGTCATCGATGCCAATCCCATCCAATCCCCAAGACTGCAGTCTTTCCTCTGTGATGAATTTCCTGTCGACCAAAAAATAGAAGTAAAGAAGTCGCGCGATCAGCGCATTTGTGGCCGCAGGCGAAACAGCATCATCCTCCGTTTCGCCTGTTGAGAACATAATCGACAGTTCAGCGAGTGACTGCAATAAGCGCTCGTCAACGAATTCATCAGCTAGTCTCGCCTCATCACGCCAAGCAAGTGAACTTCGTAGCGTGTTAGCCGAAATAGGTTTCAGTTTGCTTTTTATTAAGGAAAGCTGGTCTTGATCTTGGAGCTCAGATAAATCGAACTCTTTCACACGCGCGCTCCAATCGGTCGCACTGTAATCAAAGCCTTGACAGAGCCAAACAGTGTCTGTCGACACGATTAAGAGATAGGGTACAAGGCCCTGGCTCCAAACACTCCGATGTACTTTCCTCGCTTGAGCTTCGCTTTCAACGCTGGCCAAGAAGACTAATGGTGTGAAACGAGCATGACCTGACGCTGCAAGCGAGCCATTTCCACCTGTCCACAGCCCAAATGCAGCATGGGTTGCCATGTCATTTTTTGCTACCCTCAAAGCGTGCTTGTGATTTGGCAGACTGGAAAAACTGTCCGCAACGATAAAGCCTGCGTCACCGTTGTAGCCAAGTAATTCGGCTAGTAGCTTCAAGGATTTTTTCATGCCGATCCACTCGCGACTGGAGCCGGTGGGAATGGTAGGTGCTTCTGATGAGTTTCTGCAGAATCTTGAAAAGTGGCGCGAAGGACCTGATCGACAAACCGCTCACAGGGGATCACAATAGTTGGCATTGGCAGGCTGCGGATTTGATCTGACTTAAGAACTTTGCCTTCTGTCGCGGTCACCAGAAAAGAACACTCCCTCAAGTAGAGAAGGTTCATTGACGAACATGCCTGAAAAATCTCATCCAAGCCGACTGACAGCAATACAACCTTAGAACCAAGCGTACTCACAACATCTTCGACCGCGCATAAAGCCACGATTTCACCCATCGAGAACCTTGCGGCTTTGCCCTTCTTCGCAGCAAGTTGGGAAAGATGCTTGCGCCTATGACGCCAAGCTTCCGGGGAGACCCCTGCGATCGAGCGAGCCTGCTGTGTCGTGAATTGAATGTTCCCCGCGACGGTCATAACCGTTGCTTACAACAAGTATTTCTGTGACGCTACACCTAAAATTCACCTTTAGCAAGAAAGATGTTCTTTATTTGTTCTTACAAGCGGCAGACTCATGCTTTTAGACGCCTGCAAAGTTATCTTAGATGTCCGCTTCCAGTGTGGAGGGCTTGACCATACTGCGATGCCGCTAACGTCAGCTTTCCGCCCATTCTGTGGAAAAACAACGCGTTGCTGGCGCAGAAAGTGGCGGCCTGAACGAGGCGCGCGTGCCTTTCTTGTCAGGCTTTGGGCGTTTGCTGCGGTGCAGGAAGGATCTTGGCCAATTTCCGGAGGTTTTGGGCAGTGGCGGCGAGGAGGAATTCGTCATTTGCGCCGCATGGTCCACGTAATCGGAGCCGTCCCAGCCCGAGTATGCGTTTGAGGTGAGC
>CANMPL010000009.1 GCA_947499715.1 uncultured Paracoccaceae bacterium | reverse complement strand
CACAGCGTGGTGGCGACGTTCATCTCTTGGCATAGATCAGCGGCACCGCTGCCGACCCGACCTTTCGCGCCGATGATTAGCGCCGTGGGGCGGTCGGTGCCAAGCCGCACAAGGCTTGACTGAAGGTCCGCGATCATATGGCTCGCATTCCCTTGTCGATCATACCCAAAGGACACTGTGGCATGTAACGACGCGCTGTCGCGGACCCGCAGGCCAAGCCCGCCGTTGATTTCTACAGTGTCGATCTGCATATTGCGCCACGCGCGTTGCAAGACCAGCGCCACAAAGCGGCAGACCTCCACCGTCCCCTCGATCACATCGCGCGCGGCCACCACCGCGCCGCCACTGTCAGCCCGCAGGTTGCTGTCGTCGCGCAGCATTTTGCCCAACGGGGCGGTGTCACCCATTGTCAGCGCACGCTGGAACGCCGCGAGCAGTTCTTCTTGCCGCTCTTTTGACGGCGCATGACGCGTATCGCTTTCATGCACAAAGCGGCGCGCACGCGAGGCCAATTTGCGGCACGCCGCGGGCTGCATGTCCAAGATGTCCGATACCTCGACAAAGGGCATGGCGAAAATGTCATGCAACAGGTGGGCCGCGCGTTCTTTCGGGGTAAGACGCTCAAGCAGCAACAAGAACGCCGTGGTCAGGGAGGACGCCACTTCGGTTTGCGCCTCCGCGCCTGGGGCGAATTCGGTCTGGATATGATCCGGGATCCACGGGCCAACATAGTCGACGCGCCGCCAATGGGCGGACTTTAGTTGATCAAGACAGGCGTTGGTGCACACGCGGTTGAGCCACGCCATTGGCGTCTCGAGCACGCCCTGTTGCGCTAACCATTTCAGGTAGGTGTCCTGCACCACATCCTGGGCGTCACTGACGGAGCCTAAAAGACGGTAAGCAAGACCCAAAAGCTTGGGCCTTGCCTCTTCGAAAATGACGGCCTTATCGATCATTTCGGCCTAATGCTGAGAGATTTGGACACGGTTCCATAGATTGATCATGCCAACGGCGGTTGTGATCACGGTAATGTCCTGATCGCTGTGATGGGAACGTAATGCGGCGCGCAAAGCCCCGTAATCTGTATCAGCGGCCAAAATGTCAGGGCTTCGGCCCATGCAAAGGCACCGCGTTCTGCCCGGGTGAAAACGTCGACGTGTTTCCAAACAATCAGATTGTCCAACTTCTTTTGGCCCACACCAGCCTTGCGCGCATCCGAGAGGTGCAGATTTACGCAGTAGGCGCATTGGTTGATTTGAGACACGCGCAATTCAATCAGCGCGGACAGGGATTTTTCAAGACCAAGGTCGGCCATCATTGGATGGACCATTCCCAAATATCCAAGAAGCTTCGGCGCAGTTCATCCCAGGCCAAGACGTACCAAATTGGACTGGCCATCAGCAGGTAGTGGGGCTGCATCTTTCGCTTGCTGGGTTCTCCTGTGACCGAGAGATATTCAATCGTGACGGCGTTTCGGTCCAGAAACGCGTGATGAAGTGTCTTTACAATCCTCGCGTCAGGTTGGCGGTAGTCCTTTAGAATATGGGCCGAGGACGCCTTGCCAATAAGAATGCGCCGCTTGAGATCAGCAACCTTGGATCCCATCGCCGGCGAGAATGAGGCAACCAATTTGCGGCGCACGCCGCCAAGATGCGCCATAAAAATTGGCGACTCGATGTGCTCTGCGACGGCGAGGCTGATAAGCAAATCAACAGCCTCATCGTAGTTCAGGTTATCCGCCCGATGCCCCATGTGCGATGCAAACGGACGCCACCACCGCGGCCACGCATTCGATTTCAAGATCAAACCCCCGCCACCAAGACCCGACAGGCACAAACGTCCGTGACGGGTAGGGGGCTGAGAAAATCGTGCCATAGACGCGGTTGGTCGTTTCGTAATGCCCTGCGTTTGCTGCATAAATCCGAACAGACACCACGTCGCAGAGTGATGCGTTTGCGGCCTTAAGACAGGCCGTCAGTGCCCTCAATGATGCGGCTGTTTGCGTTGCAATATCGCCTTCGACGATCGCCCCGGTGGCGCAATCCATGGGCGGGATGCCAGTAACAGAGACCGTGCGACTCACGGCGGTCACAAGCGATAAAAGCACGTTGAGACGGCGGATGGCCCCTGACAGCACCGGCACCTCGACCTCTGAAAAGCTTCGTAGCACACCCCTTGCGTCAACAGGATCAACCATCGGACGCCTGCCCGTCGCCACCAAGAACGGCATGGCGCAAGGCGGCTTCGGCCAATAGGCGAGTGGAGTCGAGCGTCGGTAAAGCCGCATTCTTGTTATCAATGATCAATGGGATCTCGGTACATCCAAGTATTACCGCGTCACATCCACGATCCCTTAGGTTCGCAATAACGTCTGGAAAACAGGACACTGCCCTTGCGCACTGAATGTCATTCACGAGCTCGTCCATGATGATGCGCGACATCTCACGACGCTCGGCATCGCTTGGCCACAGAAAATCCACCCCAATTTGTGCCAATGCGTCTGGGTAGACCTCGCTATTGGCCAGCCAGCGCGTCCCAAGAATGCCTAGCCTTCTATATCCTTTATCCTTTGCGCCTTGCTTCTGCCACTACGACTTCGGCAATATGCAGCCAGGGCAAGGGCGACACCGGGCGTACAAACGCCATCGCAGAGTGTATGGTGTTATCCGGGCAAATCACAAAATCGGCTCTGCCCCCGCCAATTTCAACGCCCTGTCCGAGACTGCGGAATTCAGCGCGCCCTTCTGTCCAGCTGTCCGATCGGGGCAACCCGCGAAGTTTACTGGGTCAAGCTGGAACCAGACCAACCCAAGATTTTTGATCCACACGGAAGCGGCGTTATTGAGCACATCATTTTGTTTGAAGGCAGGGCACGCATTGGGCCGTCAAAGAACCCGACACTTATGGCGCGTGGGGACCATCTGACATTTTCCGACAACCAAGATCACGTTTACGAGGCGCTTCAGCAAGGCACGATTGCAATCGTCATCATGGAAACGTCATGAGGTTTTTGACTTCCGTGCCATTTCACCTGCTTTAGTGATCTCTAACGGGTGAGACAGAAGCATTGTTTTAGCCCTACTTACATCTGTCATCGCTTGATGACGGGTTCATGAAACCGAAACTGCCGGGGGCAGCGCCAAGAGACTTCTCTATGATCTCCTGGACTACTTCCCGGCGGATGCGTGTTTCTTCATCAGTGAAATCAAACAGCCCCCCATCCAAAAGGAACTGTGCCCCTGTGAAAAGAAACTGGATCGTTTCCAGTGGCCGTTTGGCGGCAAAGTCGCCCTCTTGATTTCCCTGCCTGACGATTTCTGCAAAGATCGGGGACATCCGCAGAACGGTTTGGATATTGGTGATTTCGTGCAGTTCACGGTTTTGCGGCAAGTGCAGCATCTCAGCGATGTCACGGGTGTCGTCGTCGCCGACATGGCTGTTGGTCAGAAGAGCTTGCATCTTTTCTAGCGCAGTCATCGAGGGATCCGCCGCGATCCCTTCGGCCATCTCTACGATCTGGCTGAGCGTTTGATCGGCGATGGCCTCTAATATCTCCTCCTTCGACTTGAAGTAGTAATAGAACGTACCCTTCGCGACGCCGATTTCCTTGATGATCATATCGACCGAGCATTTAGCGAAGCCAACCTTACGAAACAGCCGTTCAGCAGTCTGGACGATCTCCTTGCGCCGATCTTCTCGTGATTTGGTTACGCGTGCCAATTCTTTTCCTTTACTAGAATTAATACTTGACTGACCGTCAGTCAGTCAAGTAGATACTCTTCAGATCTCATGTCGCCCGCATCAGCCGGCCCCATGAGATGAACTTACTAACGAACCAAGTAGCAATAAGAAATTATTGGCTGCGCCCGAGCAACTACGCGCTGAGAGGTAACGCGGCAAGATATCTGAAATGGCTTCGTCTTCGAAATCGGCAAAATTGGTTTCATGACGCCCGATCCAACGGAAAGGATATGACATGGCGACCCTTACCCATTTAGAAACTCGGCGTTCCACGTCTTTGACGGGCTGGGTCCCGTCACGAGCTTTATTCTACTTCGTCCTGATCACCCTGGCGATCACCTGGGGCATTGCAGGATCCTACATCTTCCTTCCTGATCTCATGGCCCCGGTCTTTGGCGAACTTGTTGGCGCCCATCCCCTCTACTTTTTGGCCACATGGGGCCCGGGCATTGCTGGTGTCGTTTTGGTCCTGATCTATGGTGGCAAATCCGGCCTGAGAGCTTTCATGTCGCGGGTGCTTTGGTGGCGCTGTGACGTGAGATGGTGGGCCTTGGTACTTGTTGGGCTGCCGCTTGCCTTCATGGCCGGGTCGCTGATCAAGGGCGGGCCCCTTTTGGCGACGATGGAAAACGGCATGGGGGAAATGTTCGTCATCGCCATTGTCATGCTGTTTCTGGGGCCGCTTGAGGAGTTTGGCTGGAGGGGCGTTGCCCAACCGTTGTTGCAGCGTCACATCGCGCCCATCTGGGCCGGGGCATTGATTGGCTTGGTCTGGGGCATCTGGCATCTGCCTGCATTCTATCTGTCCGGCACGGTATATGGCGATTGGAACTTCCCCTTGTTCCTGATCGGCTGCGTTACCCTCGCTATTCTGGTCACGCCAATCTTCAACGCCTCTCGCGGCGGCCTTCTCTTGCCAATGGTGTTTCACTGGCAGCTGATCATTCCGCTTTGGCCTGACGGACAGCCTTGGGACACATGGATATTGCTTGGCGCTACTGCTGTTGTTGTCTGGTTCAAACGTGACGAAATGTTTTCGCGCGAAGGTGCTGTGACCGAAGTGATCCCAATCTAGCCGGATCTGAGAAAGGTTAGACAGGTGACCGCTTTTAAGCACAGCTTTGGCCGAGGGGATTTCCGGCGCTTGTTTGCGGGCGTGGCGACCTCGCATCTGGGTGGCCAGTTCGCCTTAGTCGCGACGCCTTGGCTTGACATCCAGATGACCGGTGTTCCCTTGGTCCTTGGCTACGTTTTAGCCCTTGAGTGCGGCGGCCGTCTTTCGGCAGATAAGCGTGAGGATGAGCCCATCCGTGTGCTGCGGTGTCGCCTACGCTGGGCAACACCACATTGCGGCTTGTCCTGATCATGCTGCTCACTGGCTTCGCGGTGGGGCTGGGTATCATCGGTGCCGTCGAATCGACCTGGACCCTTTTGGTACTGCTCGCCGTGCTTGGTGTGCTGAACTGCTACGTCACCATTGTCCTGATGTCCGCGATCCAAAATCGACCGCCCAAAGAGATTCTGGGCCGTACTATGGGCCTGTTCATTGGCGCGGCTACGTTGACGGCGCTGATGACAATTAGGGCGATCAGGCAACCAGCTTTGGCGCTCATTTCAATGGGGAACGCGCGGACCGCAGATCGGGAAATTGTGGTTTCCACAGCTCGCATAGCATCCCTGTCGCAATGAATGGGAACCCGATGCGTGGATACGTCAAGATCGGCCGCGGCCGATTGGGAGGGCTCAATCACCGGCCCTAATTTCTCAACCGAGACCGACTTCATTGCTGTTGATGGGGCCGCTGCTGTCGACGTTCGGACAATTCGGCTAACAATGGCACAGACCTTATTTGTGTAAAGGGCGAACGGATGAGCAAGCCGAACGAGCCTTTGCGCGAAAAGACTGGATCAAGCGGATTGCGATGAGGGTCGGTCGTGTCCTGCCATCGGTGGTGCGCAGGCCATTCTTGTGGGCGCTGATGGTGTGCTCGTCGGCGGCTCGGACCCGCGCAAGGACGGCTGCGCACTGGGGTATTAGTGCGGGCGCGGTGGCGTGGGACAAAGCAGCCGCCAGCGCCTCGTGTGCCGGCGGCTGCCTTCAACGTCAGGTATGTGCCTCAAGATACGCGACAATGGCATCCGAAAGCTCTTTGTGGATATCGGCGCGCGCACGGCCGCCGGCATCGTCACAAAGGGGGTCAAGTTCGCCTTCATCGATCAAGATCCTTCGACCGCGTGGCTTGCATTGCGCCAGAAAACTAAAGTGGATCGCGTCTTCGACAACGGCGTATTGCGCGGTGGGGATCAGGTCAGCCGCCGCGCGGGCATAGACACCGACCGGAATGGTTTCCTCATCCCCGAGGTTGATCATCAACATCGGGATATCGATCTGCTCAAGGCTGCTTGCGGTCATTGTTTCGACAATGCCGGGGTCGATAACGACGGCCGTTGCGATCCGGGGATCGCGCAAGTCCTGTGCCGCGGGCGACAGATCATAGGCGTGCAGGTCGATGCCAAAATGGGCCAGGAAGGCACAGTCAGACATGCCGTGGTCCGTGTCATCGCAAAAATGCTGCAAGAGGTCAGGATCAACCCGAGCGCCCGCCGTAGCCATCGCCGTATAGCCACCGGCTGAAAACCCCAGGATCGCGATATTGTTTGTATCGATATAGGGATAGGCGTCCGCATTTGCGGTGATTTCGTCCAGCACCGCGGACACATCAGCGGGTCGTTCCCAAACGCGGATCGCGGCCTCTGCCGATGCATTTCCGGTCGTCGTTCCGGGATGGTTGGGCAGCACAACAGCAAAACCCGCCTGCGCGAGTTCCGACGCGATCCAGCCAAATTGACCCGCGTTGCCACCGGCCCCGTGCGAGATGACGACCATCGGGAAGCGCCCCGGCTGGTGCGGTGCGTTGCGGCCTGCTGACGTGCCGTAGAACACACCGTTGCCACCAACGGTGATCGCTTTGCCGCCCGGTGTCGCGGGATACCAAATGTTGAAATCAATCTCTGTGTCCCGCAGGGGCGCAGGTGCAGAGCCATAGGTGATCCCCGCGGTGCCATCATAGGCAGGCCGCGTCAGATCATAGGCAACCCAGCCTGAAACGCCTAAGGCCGTGGTAAGTGCCATTGCTTTGGCGAAGGTTCTATATCGCGACATCGGGTTTCTCCTTGTTTGTCAGATTGGCGATGCCCCGGTTTTGCGGGAATTGCAGGTCGCAGGCGTCCTCAAACGCGTTTGAGGTCGTCCTGAAACGCGTTTGAGGATAAATGTCGCAGCGATAGCCACCTCGAAAGCCACCGCGTTCATGCTGTTTGTGCCTTTGCCCTTGTTTGCCACCTTGTTTCTGGTGCTCTTGCTCTGCCGGATCGTGCTGACCCGCGACATGACGCTGCGCGCCCATCAGCTGTTCGCAGGCCTAGTCGGGCTTTATGCGGTGCAGTCGCTTTTGGTGACGCTGCGTTGGGGATACGAGATCGCAGGCGTGGCGCCCTACCTGATCTTGCTGGCACCTGTTTTGCCTGCTGTTGCTTACTTATCCTATGCAGCACTTGCTGGCCGCCAAACCGGGCGCAAGTTGTGGCCGCTTGCCGTGATCGCACTCAACTGGATCGCCTTTGCAGTGCTCCCGTTTATCCCAGACTTGCTGATCCTGATGACCTATCTTGGATTTGGTTTACTCCTGCTGGGGTTGTGGTGGAAGGGCGCAGATGCCCTGTCGCTGTCGCCAATCAGCGATACGCGCGAAATCCGTTTGGCGATGTGCCTGACAGGGGCGGCCTTGGTTGCATCAGGGCTAACGGACGTCTTCCTGATCTTCGACTTTATCCGAAATGAAGGGCGCAACGCGGGGCTGGTCCTGACCTTTGTTCAGACAGCATTCGTTCTTCTGATCGGGGTGGCCGCATCATTTGGACGCGCCGCGACACTGTCTGAACCCAAAGAGGAAAGCGCCACCGCGTCGCCCCGGCCCACTGAACAGGACGGTGACATCCTTGACCGGCTGGAGGATATTTTCAGAAAAGAAGGGCTGCACCGGGACGAAGACCTGAGCCTGCGTCGCCTTGCCCGCCGACTTGGCCTGCCGGATCGTCAGGTTTCAAACGCGATCAACCGCGTGCGCGGCAAAAGCGTGTCGCAATATGTGAACGATTTCCGCATTCAGGAAGCCTGCGTGCTTCTCAATGAAACGGACAAATCGGTGCTCGAGGTCTCACTCACCGCGGGGTTTGCGACAAAATCCAACTTCAACAGAGAATTCTCGCGGGTCACGGGACGCACACCAACGATGTGGCGCAAGAAAAACAAGTCCGACAGGACATGACCCCTTGCCCAGCGCGCGTTGACGCTGACCTTCGCGGCTTTGCCGGTGTTTGCTGACGGGGCTCTCGTTAGACGTTCGCCGCATCCCATATCGAAGCCATCTTTGCGGAAAAAGCGCCACGTCGCATGACACGGGTCACTGCAGCCTTCCGAGAAATCGCTTGGTGCATAGAGATCGCACCCCTAGGGTAACACGATTGGTAAGGAGTTGCTTTGTGTATGATGACGTGAGTTTCAACTCAGAAGGGGCAGATCTCCGAGGGCGTCACTATTGCCAACCTGACGGCCCGAAACCGACAGTCATCATGACCCACGGTACAACCGCGACAATCACCATGGTCGTTGACAGCTATGCCGAAGCCATCTTTGCGGCTGGCTTTGATGTCCTGCTCTACGATCACAGGAACTTTGGGCGAAGCGATGGCACGCCTCGGCAGGAAATAAATCCTTGGGTGCAAGCGCGCGGCTATCGGGATGCCGTGGCATTCTTGCGGGAAAAGCAGCCTGACAACCCAATTGCACTGTGGGGTGACAGTTATTCTGCAGGCCTTGCCTTGGTTGCGGGTGCTTTGATCGACGACATTGCAGCCATCGTCGCCCAGATACCGGTTTGTGGCGCGGCGTTTCCACAAGGGCTTACTGACGATGGTGCCCTCGAAATCATGAAAGAGATCTTCGCGCAGGGCGACGTGTCTGGCGGACCGGAACAAACCGTGGGCCCGATGCCCGTCGTCTCGCCCGATCAGCTGAACAATCCGTCACTACTAACGCCAATCCAAGCCTTTCGATGGTTCATTGAACATGGTGGCCAGCATGGCACCAGATGGGAGAACTGGGCTACGCGGGTCATTCCAGACACGCCGGTTGCTTGTAATCCTTACGTCACGGCGCCTTATCTGACGATGCCAGTCCAAATGATGGTCGGGCGCAACGATGAGATGGTGCATTGTAACCCGGACATACAACGCGCCGTTTTCGACCGTCTTGCGGGTGATAAAGAGTTTGTTGAAATAGACGGCGGGCACTTTGGCTTGCTTTGGAAAGCCAGCGCCGCGTTCGACTTGGCGGTCAATCAGCAAATCAAATTTCTGACCCGCGTTTTTCAGAACAGTCGAATGATCTGACGTTGGTGCAAAAGGCAGCGTTGGGCACAATCGGATCATTTGCCTGCGCAGTACACCGAAACCCGCCGCGCGTCATCGGCTCACACCAGCATGTTATCGCTTAGCACGGGACATTCGGCTGTTGTGTCCCCATATCGCTAAGGTGCATCAAGCACGCAGAGGACGACAAGTCAGGTGAACGACATGACAACACGACGCAATTTCATGGCCGGGGCCGCCGCAACCGCTTTGGTGGCGGCTGCCGGACAAGCACAAGCGCAGCAGCTTTCATTGGGAGAGGTTTCAAATTACCTGAACCAGTTGCAAACCGCGCAGGGTGGTTTCACGCAGATTAACGGGGATGGCACCCTGTCGACGGGGCAGATCTTTATCAAGCGGCCCGGCCGGATCCGGTTTGAATACAACCCGCCTGACAATAGCCTTGTGATGGCCGGCGGCGGATCCGTCGCGATCTTTGATCCGCGGTCCAACACCGGGCCAGAGCGTTATCCGCTGAACCGCACCCCGCTCAAGATCATTCTGGAACGCAATGTTGATCTGGGCCGTGCGCGGATGGTCACCGGCCATACCAGCGACGGGACGACAACAACAATTACCGCGCAGGACCCCGACAATCCGCAGTACGGCAATATCCAGATGGTCTTTACCGGCAACCCGGTAGAGCTGCGTCAGTGGATCGTCACCGATGACGTCGGCGCCACGACCACTGTGATCCTGAACGACCTGAAATCAGGCGGGTCCATCAGCGATATCAAGTTCAACATTCTGGCAGAGACTGAACGACGCGGTTAGCCCTTGGGGTGGCTTTCGGAAAAAGCGGCTTTGGCGGCGTCACTGGCCTCGGTCTGGTGCTTTGCCTTCCAATCGGCAAAGGGCATGCCATAAAACGCCTCTCGCCCCTCGTCCTTTGACATCTCGATGCCGCGTTCATTCGCGGCCTCTTGATACCAGCGCGACAGGCAGTTCCGGCAAAACCCCGCAAGGTTCATCATATCGATGTTCTGCGCGTCGGGCCGGTCTTGCATCAGGTGCTGCTGCAGACGGCGAAAGGCGGCGGCTTCGATCTCGATCCGGGTTTGGTCATCCATTGTATCTACTCCTGTCACAGGCCGGTGTCGGCCAATATCTGTTCCAATATAGGGGCAAGGCGCTGGGCCCAAAGGGTTTGTCCTGCGGCGTCTGCAATCAGATCATTGCGCAACTCGATCAGCACATTTGGCCGCCCGTCTGCCAGCGCGTGGCGGTCGATGCTGTCGCCGGGCAAATGGCCTAGGTAGGGTTCATTATCACCAGTGACCCAGCCCTGTGCGCGGCAGGCGTCGATCAGGGGGCGAGCAAGGCGGTCGTCACCTGCATAAAGCACGCCAACTTCCCAGGGGCGCGGCGGTCGGCCGCGCAGCTGCGGGGTAAAGCTGTGGATTGCGCAGATCACCTTGTCTGGCCGCGCGGCCAAATCAGCCAGCGCCGCATGGTAGGGATCATATAGTCCCTGCACGCGGCGCGCCTTTTCCTGCGCATCGGCATAGGCGTTGGCGGGGATGATCGTGCCGTCATAAAGCCGCATCAGGCGCGTGGGATCATCAGGGCCACGATTGGGATCAATCACCAGCCGCGAAAACCGAGACAGAATAGCGGGGCCGTCCAAAGCCTCGGCCAGCGCCAAGGACACGCCAGCGGCACCGACATCATAGGCAATATGACGTTCCATATCCGTCTGGGGCAGTCCTAAATCGCCACCCGCGACCCAATCCGGCACGCGGTTGCTGGCATGATCGCAAGTGATTAACCAGCGGCCCGTGCGCGCTGCACCGCTGATTTCATAGGCATCGTGTGTCATAAGAACCCGTCATTATTCCGTAACCGCATTTAGGCCAGTTGTGACCGGAATGGAATTGCGCAATAAGGACGCGACTTTTTCGTTACCGCTAACGATCCTCCCATCGTTGGCTGCAAAGACCTTGAAGGATGACCCCATGAGACGCCACCGCAACGTCAAGATCACGGCCACGCTTGGCCCGGCATCAAACGACTACGACATGATCCGCAAACTGCACGAGGCCGGTGCCGACGTGTTCCGCCTGAACATGAGCCACGGCGACCACGCCGAAATCCGCGCCCGCCACGAGATCATTCGCCAAATTGAAAAAGACCTCAACAGCCCCATCGGGATCCTTGCTGACCTGCAGGGGCCAAAGCTGCGGGTCGGCGTTTTCGCCAATGACGACGGTGAAGATCTTGAAGTTGGCGCATCGTTCCGGCTGGACCTCAAGGATGCGCCCGGTGACGCCAGCCGCGTTCAGCTACCCCATAAAGAGATTTTCGACGCGCTCGAGCCCGGCTCGCATCTTTTGGTGAATGACGGCAAGATCAAGCTGCGCGTCAAGGAATGCGGCGCTGACTTTGCCGATTGCGAGGTGCTCGTTGGCGGAACCATTTCCAACCGCAAGGGCGTGAACGTGCCAGACGTTGTGCTGCCCTTGGCCGCCCTGTCCGAAAAGGACCGCAAGGACCTAGATTTTGTCTGTGACCTTGGCGTGGACTGGCTGGCGCTGTCCTTTGTGCAACGCCCCGCCGACGTGGAAGAGGCGCGCAAGCTTTGCAAAGGCCGCGCGGCGATCCTGTCCAAGATCGAAAAGCCCGCGGCGGTTAAGGCGTTTGACGACATTCTGGCCGTCAGCGATGGCATCATGGTCGCCCGCGGCGATCTGGGCGTGGAACTGCCGGTGCAAAACGTCCCACCTATCCAAAAGCAGTTGGTGCGCAAGTGCCGCGCGGCGGCCAAGCCGGTCATCGTTGCGACGCAGATGCTCGAATCGATGATTGAATCGCCGATGCCGACCCGTGCCGAAGTCTCTGACGTCGCTGCTGCAATCTACGAAGGTGCGGATGCCGTGATGCTGTCCGCTGAAAGTGCCGCCGGTGATTTCCCGATCGAGGCTGTGACCACCATGGACAACGTCGCCCGCGAAGTAGAGGGCGATCCGACCTATACCGAAATCATCGAAGCCTCGCGGCACGCCAAGCGCAACTCTGTCGCAGACGGCATTGTGGCCGCAGCGCGTGAAATCGCCGAAACGACAGAGATCAAAGCGATTTGCTGCTTTTCGCAGTCGGGGACAACCGCGTCCTTGGTTGCGCGCGAACGTCCGCGCGTACCGATTGTGGCGCTGACCAACTATACCAGCACCGCGCGCCGCCTTTGCCTGACCTGGGGCACCAATTGCGTCGTTACGGGGCCGGTTGACCGGTTTAAGGACGCCGTGATCGCTGCTGTGCGCGCCACGCTAGAACAGAAGATGGCGACAGAGAAAGACCTGATCGTCATCACTGCGGGTGTGCCGTTCAACACGCCGGGGTCCACCAATATCCTGCGCGTTGCGCCCTGTGCCGAACGATTGATTTACGCAGCCGATCCAGAGTAAGCCTATTTCAACTTCGTTGATCTAAAGGTGTGGTATGGATCCCGATCTGTTTTTCGTCGCTGGCTTGGCGATGGCCGTTTTGGCCATCCCTGCCATTTTTAGCGCCCTGCTGGATGGCCGCGCCCCGCGGCTGCCAGCCTATTTGTTCATCATTGGTGGGTTGATGATTGGTTATGCGGTGCAGCAACGCCCGATGGCCTATGGCTTTGACACGATCCCCGATGTGGTCGTGCGGGTGATTGGTCGCTACACAAGTTAGGCCAGCAACCGCAGCATTGGATATGACGATGACAGACGACAATCCATTCAGCGGCCCAAACCTCCAGAACACGCATTACCATCGCGCGGATATGACGGGCGCTCATTTTGATGGGGTCAACCTTTCTGGCGCGCGTTTCTTCGCTGTGCTGACAGGGGCAGCGTTCTCGGACACAAACCTGCACCGGGCTGATTTTGATGACGTCAACCTGTCAGAGGCGACGCTGAGCAACGTCACATTGGCAGGAACCAGGATCAGCAATGCCAACCTGTCGGGATTGACGATCAGGGGCGCCAATATGTCCGGTGTCGATATCCAAGAGGTCAATCTGACCGACATGCGCATCAACGGCGTGCTTGTCAGTGATCTCTTTGCGGCTTACGAGGCGCAGCAGGGGTAACTTGGGCAACTTCGCCCTTGCCACAACACCCCGCATCCCCTAAGAGACCGCTTCAACCCGCGCGTCCGGCCGAAATGGCATGCCGAGTCGCGCGTTCACCGACCCAAAAGATGGAGACGGAAATGCCGAAGATGAAGACGAAATCGAGCTGCAAAAAGCGGTTCAAAGTGACGGCCTCTGGCCGTGTGGTCGCGGCCCAGGCGGGCAAGCGCCACGGTATGATCAAACGTACCAACAAGTTCCTGCGCAATGCGCGTGGCACAACAACCCTGTCAAAGGCTGATGAAGGTATCATCAAGCCTATGATGCCATACGCACGCTAATAGGAGGACTTGAACCATGCGCGTTAAAGGTGGAACCGTCACGCACCGTCGTCACAAGAAAGTTCTCGACGCTGCCAAAGGCTATTACGATCGCCGCTCCAAGACCTTCAAGGTCGCCAAGCAGGCCGTCGACAAAGCCAACCAGTATGCGACCCGTGACCGTCATAACCGCAAGCGGAACTTCCGCTCGCTCTGGATCCAGCGGATCAACGCTGGCGTCCGGTCTATCGACGAGACACTGACATATTCAAAGTTCATCAACGGCCTGACACTGGCCGGTATCGAAGTTGACCGCAAAGTGCTGGCCGATCTCGCCGTGAACGAGCCCGAGGCATTTGCTGCCATCGTCAGCAAAGCACAGGCTGCAATGGCCTAAGGCCACATGTAAGCGATACGAAAAGGGCCGCCCTTCGGGGCGGCCCTTTTTGTTTGGGTTGATGTTTGTCCGTTGTCTCAGGTGTCGTCGAACACGATGTCAATGTCGATCCGGCGGTCACTCAGTCCGGGCACCACCGTGGGCGACGACGGGGCAGAGACAAGGATCTGCTCTGGCGCGACGCCTGTCGATACCAGCGTGGTCATCATCGCAATGGCGCGGATGCGTGCCGTTGCGGGCGTTTCATCTGTGCCTTGCCCTGTCGCAAATTGGCCCGTGATCCGCAGCCGCGTCCCCGGACAGGCCGCCATGGCATCGGCCAAGCGGTAGACCGGCAGCAATTGGTCCTCGCCGGCTGTCACTGCATTGGGTCCGTATTTGACCTGAATCTGGCGGCTGGCCAGCTCAAGCTCTGTCACGCAGCTTGGCAGATCAAGAGAGGCTGCAAGGGCCGGTGTATTTGGCGCTGCCCCACCACCGGTCATCACGACCGAAAACTCGACCCGGCGGTCGTAGTGCGCAGGTGGTTCGGTGCCGCGCACGCCCGACGGCTGACGGTCGCCAAGGCCGATGGCCTGCAACATGCCGGTATTCACGCCGGATGCGCCGATACGATCAATGACCATCTGCGCGCGCTGCTGGCTTAGTCGCAGGTTCACATCAGGGTCGCCCGAAGGGTCAGAATGGCCCTGCACCTGAATGACGACACCGGGGCATGACTGACCGATTTGTCCGATCAACCGCGCTCTTGCCATTCCATCGTCGTCCGGGGTCAGCCCGCCAGAGGGAAAGTAGATGCGCGTGTTGCGCGCCAAGTTCATCAGATCCTCAACACAGCCGGTGTTGGCCAAGCCTGTCGCCGAAGAAAAAAGCGTTGCGGTATCAATTTCAGGGACCGTCTCTTCCAATGCAACTGGCTCTGGCTTCAGGTTCGGCGCAACCGGCACTTCCAACGGTGCATTCACCAATGTCCCGATGGAACGTGTCACAAGGTCAGCGGTCACAGCTGTTGGTGCCGCTGCGGGAACCTCTGCTGCGGCCAATTGGCTGGTCGCCTCATTCAGTGGAAGAGAGCGCAAGCTGCCTTGATTTGATGGGTTTAAGTTGCCATCAGCCGGCGCGATGCTGGCGGTCAAAGGCAAACTCAGTTCTCCGCCGCGCGTGGTCAGGATGCCTGCGCCGACACCAAGCGCGCCGCAAACCACCAGGGCCACAAAGCCAAGCAGGACCCGTTCGGTCCGGCGTCCTTCGGCAACCGCTTCTTGCCGCGATTGTTTGACACCAAATTTGTTAATCATTCCAACTACCCCCCCCAATCACTGCGGGATCGACCGTCCCGCTCCGGTTTCACTCTAATTTCCGCAGAAAGAATCATGACATGAATGCCCAAGACTTTAAGCGCCCCATAGATGTTGTGAACCCCCAATATATATTGGGGCGCCGAAACTTTTGCTTGCGCCATATTGTGTATTGTGGGTCTGGCTCTCTTATTCCCGTGGGAATCACGTCGCGGCGAGGCCGGATTGCCGACGGGCGAAGATGCGCGGCGACTTGCAAGGGTCTGCGGGGCGCGGTAGCAGGGCATTCAGGCAAAAAGGGCGCGACATGGACGATCTGAAAGCAAAATATCTGGACCTGATTGGCAAGGCCGGGGACGAGGCCGGTCTTGAAGACCTGCGTGTCGCGGCCTTGGGCAAAAAGGGCGAGATTAGCCTGCAAATGCGCGAGCTGGGCAAGATGACCCCCGAAGAGAGGCAGGTCGCTGGCCCTGCGCTGAACGCGCTCAAGGATGAGATCAATTCTGCCCTTATCGCCAAGAAATCCGCGCTTGCCGATGCCGCCCTAGATGCCCGCCTGCGCGATGAATGGCTCGACGTTACGCTGCCGTCGCGGGTCCGCCCGCAAGGCACGATCCACCCCATCAGCCAGGTGACTGAAGAGGTCACAGCGATTTTTGCCGATATGGGTTTCCGCGTCGCCGAAGGGCCGCAGATCGAAAGCGACTGGTATAATTTTGACGCGCTCAACATCCCCGGCCACCACCCCGCGCGGGCCGAGATGGACACGTTTTATACCCACCGCGCGCCCGGCGATAACCGCCCGCCGCATGTGCTGCGCACCCACACCAGCCCCGTCCAGATCCGCTCGATGGAGGCGACAGGCGCACCCACGCGGATCATTTGTCCGGGTCGTGTCTACCGCGCCGATTATGACCAGACCCACACCCCGATGTTCCATCAGGTCGAAGGCCTCGCGATCGACAAAGACATCTCGATGGCGAACCTCAAGTGGGTGCTGGAAGAGTTCGTGAAGTCCTATTTTGAGGTCGACAACGTCGACATCCGCTTCCGCGCCAGCCACTTCCCCTTCACCGAACCCTCAGCAGAGGTGGACATCCGCTGTTCATGGGAAGGCGGCACGTTGAAAGTGGGCGAGGGCGACGATTGGCTCGAAATCCTCGGCTCTGGCATGGTCCATCCCAAGGTTTTGCAGGCCGGTGGCATCGACCCGGCGGAATGGCAAGGCTTTGCCTTCGGCATGGGCATTGACCGCATCGCGATGCTGAAATATGGCATCCCGGACCTGCGCGCCTTCTTTGACAGCGACCTGCGCTGGCTGCGCCACTATGGCTTTGCCGCATTGGATGTGCCCACGCTGCATGGCGGGTTGTCGCGCTAAATGGCCAATCCGGGCCCCTTCGGACGCTATTACGCGGCATGTTTTGCACTGGCGGCCCGTTTGACCCGGCCACAAGGCTACGCCGTTTGGATTGTGCCATTCCTGGTGTTCTGGGGGCTGTTTGAATACGTGCAAACCGGCTGGGCGTTCGTGTTATTCTGGGTGGTGTTTCTGGTCGCCGCACCCTTCATGGCCGCGCACCACAAGTATTGGCAAGACCACAAGAACCACTAGCGGCTTTCGGTTAGCTGCCCAACCGGATGGTCTTGGCCGACCCGCGCTGCACAATCTGCCCTGTGCCCATGCGGCTTCCGAATGTATCTGCCTGACAGCCCAGCCGCACATTGCTCGTGCGGACCGATCCGCTTTGACAATCCGAAATCTTCATGCCCGCAAGGCTGAGCTTGCCGCCATTTGCTGCGACATGCTCTGAATACAGGCCAAGCGTGCCCGCCAACAGAACCAGCGTTGCCGCCGCAAAGATATACGTTCGTCCAGTCAGTTCCATATTCCGACCTCTCACATTCACACATTGTCTTGGATAAGCAGACAATTTGCCGAAAATGGGCCGGAATATCGGTGATTGAGGGACAAATTCGTCCCGACTACTCCCCTGCCTTAATGATCCGGGTGCTGCTGGACGGCCCACCGATCAGGTTGGAATGGCAGCCAAACCGCATATTGACCGCCTCAAGCGATGCCCAATCGCAAAACGCTTCTTTTGCGGCATAGATCTGTGCCTGACCCATCTCGGTCTTGGCGAAATCGCTGTAGACCTTCAGCGCAGCCGCAAGCAATAGCAGCGTGGCGGCAAGGAAAATGTAGCTGCGTCCGGACAATTGCCTCATGGCTCCTTGGTGATGATCGTGTCACTTAGCCGAGCCGTGGTAAAAACCGGGTTAATCGGCCTACCTTTCGCCTTGGCGTGACATGCGCTAAGAACGCGCCAACACCTGATTTACCGGAAAAGACGCCCCATGAAATTCACCCTCTCTTGGCTGAAATCGCACCTTGATACTGACGCAACCGTGGATGCCATCGCCGATGCCCTGACCGATCTGGGGCTCGAGGTGGAAGGCATTGAAAACCCCGGCGAAAAGCTGCGGGACTTCACCATTGGCTACGTCACACACGCCGAAAAGCACCCCGATGCCGATAAGCTGCGGGTGTGCAAGGTCGACACGGATGAGGGTGAATTGCAGATCATCTGCGGTGCGCCGAATGCCCGGACCGGCATCACCGTTGTTGTCGCCAAGCCGGGCGTCTACGTGCCCGGGATCGACACGACCATTGGCGTTGGCAAGATCCGCGGCATTGAAAGCTATGGCATGATGGCGTCCGAGCGCGAGATGGAGCTATCGGACGAACACGACGGCATCATCGAACTGCCCTCTGGCGATGTCGGGCAATCCTTCACCGACTGGTTGGAAAAGAACGACCCCGCCAAGGTTGACCCGGTGATCGAGATTGCCATCACCCCCAACCGCCCCGATGCGCTTGGCGTGCGCGGCATTGCCCGCGATCTGGCGGCGCGTGGTCTTGGCACGCTCAAGCCTCTTGCGACGCCATCGGTCGAAAACAGCTTTCAGTCGCCACTGACGGTGACGATTGACGCAGATACCCTTGATGGTGCGCCCGTATTCTTTGGCCGCCTGATCCGTGGCGTCAAAAACGGCCCCAGCCCGCAGTGGATGCAGGACCGTTTGCGCGCAATTGGCCTGCGCCCGATTTCCTTTCTTGTGGATGTGACCAATTTCTACACCTACGACCTGAACCGCCCTTTGCACGTCTTTGACGCCGACAAGGTCGCGGGCAATCTGCGTGTACACCGCGCCGCTGGCGGCGAAGAGATCGTCGCCCTTGATGACAAGACATACACCCTGTCCAAGGGGCAGATGGTCATTTCCGATGACAATGGCCCTGAAAGCATCGCGGGGATCATGGGTGGGGCAGAAACAGGCTGCACCATGGACACCGTCAACGTCTTCGTCGAAAGCGCTTATTGGGACCCCGTGCAGATCGCCTATGCGGGCCGCGCGCTCAAGATCAATTCTGACGCGCGTTACCGGTTTGAACGCGGCGTTGACCCATCCTTCACGCCCGACGGCGTGGACCATGCCACGGCGATGATCCTTGAACATGCGGGCGGCGAAGCCTCCAGCGTGGTGCAGGCCGGACAGGTGCCGGATACCGCACGCGCCTACCGTCTTGATGCCAAGCGCGTCATCAGCCTTGTGGGCATGGATATCCCCGAAAGCACCCAACGCCAGACGCTGACGGCCCTTGGGTTCCGGCTCGAAGGCGACATGGCCCATGTGCCGTCATGGCGCCCCGATGTGCAGGGAGAGGCCGATCTGGTCGAAGAAGTCGCGCGCATCGCCTCGCTGACAAAACTGCAAGGCACCCCCTTGCCCCGCATCGACGCAGGCGTGCCAAAGCCGATCCTGACCCCCAGCCAATCCCGCGCCCGCACCGCGCGGCGCACGGCGGCCGCCTTGGGCTACAACGAATGCGTCACCTACAGTTTTATCGATCAGCCCACTGCCGCGCTGTTCAAAGGCGGCGAAGACAACACCATGCTGGAAAACCCGATCTCCAGCGAGATGAGCCATATGCGCCCCGCGCTTCTGCCCGGTCTGTTGCAAGCCGCCGCCCGCAATCAGGCGCGTGGCCTTATGGATATGGCGCTGTTTGAGGTGGGCGATGCCTTCCACGGTGGTGAGCCGGGTGAGCAGCACGCGCTTGTCACTGGCCTGCTGATTGGCCGCACGGGTCCCAAAGATGTGCTTGGCGCGTCCCGCGCGGTGGACATCTATGATGTCAAAGCCGATGCAGAGGCTATTCTGGCCGCCATGGGTGCCCCGGCCAAGGTTCAAATCCTGCGCGGTGCCGCCCCTTGGTGGCATCCCGGTCGCCACGGCATGATCTGTCTGGGGCCGAAAAAGGTGCTGGGCGTCTTTGGCGAAATTCATCCCAAGATCCTGCGCGAAATGGACGTCAAAGGGCCCGCGATGGGCTTTACCCTTTGGCCGGATGAAATCCCGCAACCCAAGAACCGCACCACCAACAAAGGGGCCGCCCGGATCAACGACCTGCAAGCGGTTGAACGTGACTTTGCCTTTGTGGTGAATACAGACGTTGAGGCTCTGACGCTCGTGAATGCCGCTGCGGGTGCCGACAAGGCACTGATTACGGACGTGCGCGTCTTTGATGAATTCATCGGCGGATCACTGGGCGAAGGTAAGAAATCGCTCGCCATCACCGTGCGGATGCAACCGACCGAGGCGACGCTGAAAGACGACGACATCGCCGCCGTCGGGTCCAAAATCGTGGAAAAGGTCACCAAGGCCACCGGGGGCACCCTGCGTGGCTGACCCGTTGATCCTGCGCCGGGCGGTTCCGTCTGATGCGCAGGATTTGACGCGCGTTGTTGCGGACGCCTTTCAGGCCATGCCGGAACTTGACGCGGCCAAGCTGACGGACGGGCTGGATCAGGACATCACGGACCATATGGCTTGGGTGGCTGAGCTATCGGGTCAGATCGTCGGCGGCATCATCCTGATCATGGGCGACGTGCCACAAATCACCATCCTTGCCGTTGATCCCACGATCAAAGGGCAGGGGCTGGGGCGCAAGCTGGTCGCACAAACCGTGCAAGCCGCCCGCGACGCAGGCCGCAAGAACATGCGCCTGACCACCCACAAAGACATGACCGGCACCCGCGCCTTCTATGACCGCCTCGGCTGGTTGGTCGCTGGGCAGGACGGCGATAAGGTCTACATGACCTTTCAACTTTAACGAAAAGGACAGCCCATGACCCTTCGCATCTATCTTTCCGGCGAAATCCATACCGATTGGCGCGATCAGATCACGGCGGGCGCTGCGGGGCTTGATGTGGCCTTTGACAGCCCCGTGACGGATCACGACGCCTCTGACGATTGTGGCGTGGCGATCATGGGGGCGGAGCCTGACAAGTTCTGGCACGACAACAAAGGCGCGCGGCTGAATGCGATCCGCACCCGCCGCGGGATCGAGAACGCCGACGTGGTCGTTGTGCGCTTTGGCGAGAAATACAAGCAGTGGAACGCGGCCTTTGACGCGGGCTATGCTGCGGCGCTTGGCAAGTCACTGATCGTGATGCATGGGGCCGATCATCAACACGCGCTCAAGGAAGTTGATGCCGCGGCGCTTGCCGTTGTGGAAACGCCGCAGCAAGTGGTTCAGATCCTGACCTACGTCCAATCCGGCAAACTGCCGTAGGCCGGGCTTTAGACCGGCAATCCTAGCCTTCGGGGTTCGGAATGCGCCGTGCCTTGGTGACGGCGGGCCGTTCAAGGAACCGTTCGACATAGGCAGGCACATGGGTCAGATCGTTGTAACCGACAAGGTCCTTGGTGCCGTAGAACTCCAGCGCGATCAGCCAGGGCGCAATCGCCATATCGGCAATGGAATAGTCACCGGCCACCCAGTCCTGACCATCCAACTGACCTTCGAGCACGTTCAGTAGGCGGCGCGCCTCGTCAATGTAGCGCTGCTTGGGGCGTGGGTCTTCGATGTCCTTGCCTGCGAACTTGTGGAAAAACCCCATCTGTCCGAACATCGGGCCGACGCCACCCATCTGGAACATCAACCATTGGGTGATATGCGCCTTATCTGTTGCAGTCTTGCCAATGAACTTGCCGCTTTTTTCGGCCAGATACAGCAGGATCGCTCCGCTCTCGAACAGACCGATCGGGCCGTCAGGACCGTTGGGATCAATGATCGCCGGGATCTTGTTGTTGGGGTTCAACGACAGGAACGCGTCACTCTTGACGTCGGCATCGGACAGGGTGACCAAATGCGGCTCGTAGGCAAGGCCCATTTCTTCGAGTGCAATGGATGCCTTCACCCCATTGGGCGTGGGATAGGAATAAAGCTGAATGACCGAAGGGTCTTTGGCGGGCCAGCGCGCTGTAATTGGGAATTGTGACAGATCGGACATAAGCGTTTTCCTGTGTGAAGTGTGCGTCTGATCATAGGTGGGGGGAAATCCCGTTAAGAAAACCCCTTGGATTGTTAACAAAATGCGATAGGACTGTGCACGCCCGCGCAGAAGTGGATCTACGCGCATCAAAAAGAACTGGAACTGGGGACGCAATGCTCAACGAATTCAAAGACTTTATCGCCAAAGGCAATGTCATGGACATGGCCGTTGGTATCATCATCGGTGCAGCCTTCACCGCAATCGTCACATCGCTTGTTGGCGATCTGATCAACCCAATCATCGGCCTTGTGTCCGGTGGCGTTGATTTCACCAACAAATACGCTGTTCTGGCCGGCGACGTGCCCGCAGGTGCTTCGCTTGAAGCTGCGCGTGAAACCGGCGGATCGATCTTTGCCTATGGTGCTTTCATCATGGCCATCATCAACTTCCTGATCATCGCATTTGTGGTGTTCATGTTGGTGCGTTTCGTCAACAAGGCGAAAGATGCAGCCGCTAAGGCAGAAGAAGAGGCCGCAGAAGAGCCAGCAGGCCCAACAGAGCTTGATATCCTGACAGAGATCCGCGACGCGCTGGCCAAATAAGCCACCACCGATCTCGCGACATTGTCAAAGGCCCGCCTGAACTGGCGGGCCTTAGTTGTTTGGGGGGACGTCCGCAGGCTTTGACGAAAGGCTCCGCTTCGTTGGATCGGCCTGCCGATCATTCTGAGGCGGCGTGCGGGTCAGTCGAAAAATGATGATCGTGGCCAGAAACAACCCGGCCATGGCGATCAGACTTGGATGGGTTAACATATTATTAATCCTTGTTAAGCATAGGTTAACGCAGAGGTGCCCGTCTGGTTCCAAGCGGATTTCGCGGCCACGCAAAGTCGGCGAAAACTCGCCTTAATAGCTGCGGTCTTCAAAGGTTTGTTGCTGCAAAGGGAAGGCGACCGTGACGGTCAAACGCCCGTTCTCGGTCTTTGTGTCGCGGTGTGCATCAAGTTGTTGGGCAAAGGCGCGCACCAGCTTCTGGCTTAATCCCGCTGCGCGTTCGGCATCCATATCGGACACCGGATGGCTGCATCGCAGCTCCGCGAAACCCGTGGCGTTGATCCTGAAGGACAGATCAATCAAGTGGTCCTGATTTGGGGCCGCCATCACAGACCGCAGCGCGTTGTTTCCCAACTCGCTGGCCAATAAGGCCAATGGCACGGCCTGATCGGCGGTCAGGCGGGCATCGGCAAATGACTGGCGCACCGTCACGCCCAGCCCCGGCAAAAGCTCGGGATCCAGCGCCTGCCCAAAAACATCCGTCAAAAGCTTGGCCGCACTGGTGCTTTCAATGCCGTCAGCCTCGTAAAGATAGCCATAGACCGTGGCCAGACCGCGCACGCGATCCTGCAAGCGGGTCAGGATCGCCTGCGCCTCTTGGCTGTCTGTGTCGCGCAACTGCAGGTTCATGATGGAAGAGATCAGTTGCAGGTTGTTTTTGACCCTGTGGTGAACCTCTTTGATCAGGATGTTCTTTTCGCGCAGCGCGTCTTCCATCCGCGCCTCTTCGCTGATCAGATCCAGCGCCATGCCCTGAAACGATGCCTCAAGCGCGCGGATTTCGGCGGGAATGGCCGCATCTTCAAGCGGTTTGGTGATTGTGCGATGGCGGCCAAACACCTGCATCTGATGGCCCAATCGCTGCACGTGCCGCACCACAAGCCGGTGGATCGCAAGATAGGCCACAGCAAGGCTTGCCAGCCACATCAGGACCGGGAAAAGCGGCGTAGGCAGCGGGACGCCAAACAGTGCAAGTTGCGTCGATTGATGCGGCCATGTTGCGGCGGCATATACCTTGCCGGGGATGATCGGCTGCACGACCATGATGCCCGGTGTGCCGTTTTCATCGGAAATCTCTTGGGTCTGTGGTGACATCGGCATGACGGGCACGCCTGACACGGCATCAAGCGGGATGTCGGGTGCGCGGGCGTTGGCCTGAATGATATATTGCTCACTGGTGTAAATCGTCAGACCCAGTGGGATCGGCGCCAAGGTATCTGGGCTGGGGTTGGTCAGCTTTGGCAGGGGCACGGACAACATCGAAAAACCCAGCAGATTTTCGTTTGCGTCGTGAACCGGCCAAAACACCATGGCAAAGCTGTCTGCGCCAATATTGGGATAAAGCAGCGGGCGCACCACGGCTTTTGCACCGCGCACCAATGCCGCACGTCCGGGGTGTTCACGAAAGTTTTGCGGGCTGAACGACGAGATGCAGTTGGTCTGCCCATACGCCTCCATATAACCCGCCATCCCATAGGATGGCTCTTCCTCCAAAACCGCGGCCATCGCCTCAGAGCACAGATCGGGCCGGTCTGAGAATTGTCGCGCGATCCCACCCAATGCCTCGATCGTGCCAAACGCGCGTTCCAGCCTTTGGGTGACGATCTGCGTGTGGGCTTCGGTCTTGGCAATCAAGGACAGGCGCAAATGGTTCTCAGCGGAATCGGCCAGCGTTGTCGTTTGAATGACGCCCAGATAACCCAACGGCAACATCGCCAGCGTCAGCATCGCTGTAATTCTGATCGGCAGCCCAAGCCCGGGTCCGCGCGTTCGCATCAAAAAGACGTGCCGCTATTGCTTGCCACCACCGCCATTGTCGCGCGATCCGTCAGCTCGACGGGCCCGTCTTCGTCGATATGCATCAACTCCGACAGCCGCTTGCGCCCGCGGTTTGCGCGGCTTTTGATCGTGCCGACCGCGACACCGCACATCTTTGCGGCCTCTTCGTAGGAAAAACCCGACGCACCGACCAGGATCAAGGTCTCGCGCTGTTCGACCGGCAGCGTATCAAAGGCGCGCTTAAAGTCCTGCAACTGCAAGCGCCCGTCATGGGCGGGCTTTTCGGCCAGTTTCGCCGTTATGACGCCGTCGATGTCCGCCACCTCTCGGCGCGACTTGCGGCGGTCCGAATAGAACGTGTTGCGCAGGATCGTGAACAGCCACGCCCGCATATTGGTGCCGGGCTGGAACTTTCCGATATGGGTCCAGGCCTTGACGATGGTGTCCTGCACCATGTCGTCGGCGGTGCTTTTGTTGCGGGTCAGGCTGATCGCAAAGGCCCGCAGGGCCGGTAAATGAGTGACCAGCTCCTCCTCTGGGGGCAGGTCAGCAGTCATTGTTCCTGTCCGCTGTCCTGTGGCGGTTGTGTTTCTTTCAACTGGGCCAGCAAATCCCGAAACCGTTCTGGCAAATCCTCCTCCGCTGCCTCCGAGAAGACCCGGCGCAGGTTTGCGTCAATAAGCTCTTTGACCTTTTCGCTGGGCTCGTTCTTGGTCATGCTGGAATTACCACAGACTAAGGGTGAATTTGTTTCTTAGGAACTAAACGCATGATTGTGAGTTAGGTTCCATAACAACATTGGAAATTGGGAAAAGTTGATGACCACATCGACGACACAGGCCGACATTTCATCACTTGTGGCGACACATTTGCCATACCTGCGCCGCTACGCGCGCGCGCTGACCGGATCGCAGTCCAGCGGCGATACCTATGCCATCGCCACGCTCGAGGCGATCTTGGCCGATCCTGCGCGCCTTGCGCCGGATCATTCCGCCAAGGTGGCGCTGTTTGGTGTGATGCACAGTATCTGGACCAGCAGTGAACCGATCTCGGCGGGGCTGACCCCTACCGGAATCGAAGCCGCCGCACAGGCGCATCTGGCGAAACTGACCACCGATACCCGCGAGGCCTTGCTGCTGCACACCATCGAAGGATTCACCACGCAAGAGATTGGCCAGATCATGGGGCTCTCTTTGGCGCAGGTTACCCGGCTGATCGACATCGCCCATCAGGAAATGGCCGCCAGCGTCGCGGGCCGGATCCTGATAATCGAGGATGAAGCGATCATTGCGATGGATATCGAATCCATCGTCACCGAAATGGGTCATGAAACCACCGGTGTTGCGCGCACCCATCAGGGGGCCGTGAAATTGGCGCAGGCCGCGCGGCCCGACCTGATCCTGGCGGATATTCAACTGGCCGACAAATCCTCGGGCATTGATGCGGTCAATGATGTGCTGGCCGAATGCGGTGAGATCCCGGTGATCTTTATTACCGCGTTTCCTGAACGCCTGCTCACCGGCGAAAAGCCGGAACCGGCTTTCCTGATCGCCAAACCCTATGCGGTTGATCAGGTGCGCTCTGCCGTGGCGCAGGCGATGTTCTTTTCCTCGACCGAGACGCTGCACGCCTGATCCCGTCAGAGGTGACCGGCAGCGCACCGACAAAGGGGAAGAGCGCGCTACCGGTCAAACAGGCACGCGGACAGGCACCTTTGAGGTGTCACAACCTTGGTCGCGCGATATGGTTCCAAGAATTCTTGGTCTTTTTGAAATTTCTTTCGATTGACGGCAAAAGGGCCGTGCGCTGCGCAGCACACGGCCCGCCGCTATTATGCCTTCAGGGCAAGGCTGGGTGCCAGAACGTCCAGCCCAAGCGCTTTGCCCACCGCGTAATAGGTCAGCTGGCCTGCGTGAACATTCAGCCCGTTCAGCAGATGCGGGTCATCCATGCAGGCCTGTCGCCATCCCTTGTCCGCCAGCGCAAGCATGAAGGGCATCGTTGCGTTGCCAAGCGCAATCGTCGAGGTGCGCGCGACCGCGCCGGGCATGTTCGCCACGCAATAATGCATGATCCCGTCCACATCATAGATCGGGTCTTGGTGCGTGGTGGCCTTTGACGTCTCAAAACAGCCGCCCTGATCGATCGCAACGTCCACCAGTGCCGCGCCGGGTTTCAGATCGGCAAGCTGGGCGCGGCTGATCAGCTTGGGTGCCGCGGCACCGGGGATCAGCACCGCACCGATGATCACATCCGCCGCCGCTGCCAGCTCGGCCGTGTTGCCAGCACTGGCATAGCGGGTCTTGAATTGACCGCCAAAGACGTCATCCAGATAGCGCAGGCGGGGCAGGGACCGGTCCAGCACGGTCACATCCGCGCCCATCCCCGCCGCGATCTTGGCGGCATGGGTGCCGACAACGCCGCCGCCGATGACGACCACATTTGCCGGGCCAACACCGGGGACGCCGCCCATCAGCACGCCACGCCCGCCATTGGCCTTTTGCAGGGTCCAAGCCCCCACCTGTGGGGCAAGTCGCCCTGCGACCTCTGACATTGGCGCCAGCAGCGGCAGTCCGCCGCGCTCATCCGTGACCGTTTCATAGGCGATGCAGGTTGCGCCCGAGGCGATCAGATCGTGGGTCTGTGCAGGATCGGGGGCAAGGTGCAGATAGGTGAACAGAATTTGCCCTTCACGCAGCATCTTGCGCTCAACGGCTTGTGGCTCTTTCACCTTCACGATCATATCGGCGCTTGCGAAAATATCCGCAGCCGTCGCTGCGATTTCGGCACCCGCTTCGATATAGTCCTGATCGGGAAATCCCGCGCCGATGCCCGCGCCCGTCTCAACCGTCACACGATGACCGTGGGCCACGGCCTCTTGTGCGGCATTGGGCGTCAGACCGACGCGGAATTCTTGTGGCTTGATCTCTTTGGGGCATCCAATGTGCATGTCGTTCTCCATCCCTTGATAGGTGCAGAATTGACCATCCCTTGCGCAATGTCCCAGCCTTGATTATCCGGTGTGAGCGCGAACAGTGGTGGAAACGTGCGCAAGTTGGCGCATAGGCGAAAGGAACATGCGTAAAATGGAGATTGATCACATAGATCGCCGGATTCTCGAAGTGCTGCAAAAGCACGGCAGGATGTCCAACGCCGAACTGTCCGAGAAGGTGAATTTGTCGCCGTCAGCCTGCCACCGCCGGATCCAGCGGCTGGAAAAGGACGGCTATATCTCAGGCTATGTCGCACTTTTGAACCCGCGTAAAATGGGGCGTCCCACGACCGTCTTTGTGGAAATCACGCTGTCAGGTCAGGCGGATGAGGTGCTGGATGCCTTTGAACGCGCCGTGGCGCGGGTGCCGGATGTGCTGGAATGTCACCTGATGGCCGGCACCGCGGATTATCTGCTGAAGGTCGTTGCCGGCGACACAGAGGATTTCGCCCGCATCCATCGCCGCTATCTGGCGCGCCTGCCGGGCGTGGCACAAATGCAGTCGTCCTTTGCCCTGCGCACAGTGCGCCAGACAACGGCCCTGCCGGTCTGACGTGCGCCGCTCTTGCACGGGCAAATGCCCGCGCAAAACGCCCCGCCCGCCATCCCGGGGGCTTGACCGCAGGCCGGATCAGTACCACCTGTCAGTCACGACGTTCAAAGGAGCATTTGATGCGTAAATTTTTGAGTATGATGGCTATTATTGCAGCCACCCCCGCCTTGGCCGAATGGCAGCAAATCGGCGACGGCGACACATTTCGCGCCCAGGTCGTTAACAACGCCTTTGTGGATGCTGACGGCAATTGGTTTCAGTTCAACAGCAACGGCACTTTGACCGGCGGCGCTGCTGGCAAAGAGCTGACAGGCACATGGCGCTACCAGAATGGCATGGCGTGCTTTAACCGCGCTTTGGGCGGTGAAGACCTGCCCGCGGATTGCATTGTCGTGTTGGTTGACGGCAATGCACTTGTCACCGTGCGCGATCAGGGTCGCGGCAAGCAGACGCAATACACCAGACAATAGCGCCTAATGGGTGCCGCGGGGCGGGCGGCCCTTGTCCTGCACAAACCCGATCCCGGCCCGCACTGCCGCAAGATCCGGCCGCGCCCAAGGCGCGGTTGAGATGTCGTGCACCTGCAATTGCCCGTCGGGATTGATCACAAACAACCCCGGCTCTGCAAAGGGGCGGTCCGTTTCTGCCTCTGACAGCGGGTCAGAGATATAAAGCCCCAGTTCCCGCATCTGGGCGATGCTTAGATCATAGGCCATCGTGCCGCCATATCCGGTTTCAGCCACCATCGCGGAGGCTTTCACCTCCGGGTCGCCAGACACGGCCACAACGGTCACGTCAAGGGCCGCGAAATCATCGCGCAATGCATCCAGCTGGCGCAGGTAATCCTTGCACTTTGGGCAATGAAGACCGCGATAAACCACAACCAGCCCCCACTTTGGCACCTGTCCAAGCGTGACGGTCCCGCCACCTACGGTCGGTACAGTGATTGCGGGAAAGGGGGCGCCGGAAGTTGGAATGCGGGTCATGATCGTCCTTTCAAGGGGGTGATCCAGCGACCATAGCGCTGTGCCATGCAAAAGAAAAACCCCCGCCAGATCGCTCTGACGGGGGTCTATTCGTAACGCCTTGGGGTGCCTTTACAGCAGACCCTCACGCTGGGCCTTCTTCCGGGCCAGCTTGCGCTGACGACGGATAGCTTCGGCCTTTTCGCGCGCCTTGCGGACAGACGGCTTTTCGAAATGCTGCTTAAGCTTCATTTCACGAAAAACGCCCTCACGCTGAAGTTTCTTCTTCAGAGCACGCAACGCCTGATCGACGTTGTTATCACGAACACTTACCTGCATGTGGTTTTCACCACCTCTCTAAGTTGGATTTGCAATAAGTTGCAGGAAGTGGGCATATAGCAAGGCCGCCCTATCTTGTCTAGTCGCACGACAATCGCCGGAGAACGCCATGCAAACCGATCCTGTGAAACTGCAACTGCTGGACGCCATCGGCCCCCACGTGGCCTTTGATGGCTGGTCGCCTACCGCCTTTGACGCCGCCGTCGCGGATATCGGAATTGATCCCGCCCATGCCGCCACGCTGTGCCCCCGCGGCGCTGTGGATCTGGCGATCCTGTCGCACCAGCAGGGCGATGCGGCGATGACGCAGGCCATGCAAACCGCCGATCTGGCCGATATGCGCTATAGCGAAAAGGTCGCCCATGCGATCCGTCTGCGCCTTGATGCGGTGCCTGATAAAGAGGCCGTGCGCCGTGCCACGACCTTGTTTGCGCTGCCCCATATGGCACCTGACGGGGCAAAACTGATATGGGGCACGGCGGACGCGATCTGGACCGCACTTGGCGACACCTCTGACGATATCAACTGGTATTCCAAGCGCAGCATCCTGTCAGCGGTCTATGGCTCTGTGGTGCTTTACTGGCTGGGGGATACATCGGACGGATCAGCCACAGACGCATTCATCGCCCGCCGGATCGACAATGTGATGCAGTTCGAAAAGGTGAAGGCGCAGATCAACGCCAACCCGCTGTTCAAACCACTCACCGGACCCCTTGGGCGGCTTGCCGCGTCAGTGAAAGCACCGAACCAGATGCCGGACCTTGACGATTTGCCGGGCATGTGGCGCAGGTCATAGATGCGTCGATCGGCTGGCTGAAAGGCAGCGCCGCGCTTGTTCCGACCCGGCCAGCTTGCTTGTTGCTAGGTTGTTGGGCGCACCATTGACGAGTATTCTGCAAGTCGCCGTCGAAGATATCGGCCACTGCATAAGACCCAAGGTTCCTGCGCCGCAGTTACAGCATGAATTGACTATCGATGGGCCGCGTTGCGGCGCCGATTGCGCGGGCCTTGTGCCCGATGCTTCCTGCTTCGATCCGTGGCGGTATCAATCCGCGTGTATCTTGGGTGCTGACATAACGCCTGACCCTTTCCACCAGTTTGGTCCTTATCGCGTCCGGGAATGCCCCGTCGATGAGGATCGCCTCAAAGTCAATGACCGAGCAGACAGACAACGCGGCCTTGGATAACTCCTGCGCAGTTTGCCCAAGCCAGGGGTCGACATAGCGCGACAAGGCAAGCCAACTGTCAGGGTCCAACCACAGCTGCCGTGGATCCAGGTCGACTTCTTGCAGACGTTGTTCCAGCTGGCGGATCGAGGCCATCTCAACCAACTGCATGCTTTCGCCATTGGGGCCGATGCTGCGCAGGGATCCAAGCGCCCCGGCATTGCCTTGACGTCCCTCATAAACCGCATTGTCCAGAACAATTCCGCCCCCGATATAGGCACCGATAAAGAAATAGGCGTAATCCTGAAACTCCTTCCCGCGCCCAAAACTGTGTTCAGCCTGACAGGCCGCCGTTGCATCATTGAGCAAGGAGACGGGCAGTCCCGTCAGCACTTGAAGTTCATGCGAGAGGTTAAGCGGTTGCCATTCAATGAATTCAGTCTGCCCCGTCGCGCTCTTTTCTGGCCAGTTCCAGATTTCAAACGCGGCGCCAACGCCAAGGCCGCAGATGCGGCCCGCTTGACCGTCGGTCAGCTTGGCAGAGATTTCAGAGATACTATCCTTCACAAACCCGAAAATCTGGTCGGGGATTGGCCGGGCATATGACGTGTGCCGTTCATCACGCATCACACCATTCAAGTCGACCAGCACAAGTTCCGCTGAGCGGCGACCGATTTTAAGCCCGAATGAATACGCGCCATCAGGATTGAGACGCATGGGCGTCGAAGGTTTCCCAACCTTGCCGCGCACTGGATCGCCACGCTGAACCAGCCCTTCGGCTTCAAGCCTGCGCAAGATGCTGGAGACGGTCGGCGGCGATAGCCCCGCCCGCTTTGCCAGATCGCTTGCGGGCATCCCGCCATGCCTTTGGATCAACGAAAGCAGCAACCTTTCGTTGTGATCGCGGACACCGCGTTGACTCAGCCCTGTGCTGATGGATCTGATTAACCCGTCTTCCATGGGTCTCTCTTTAGGTCTCCTCCAACAGGAAATATAGACGATTCTAATTAATAAAGAAAGTTAACTAATTAATTGACAGGACCCGTCGAATCGGATTTTTTGAGCGCTATTGGCGGGGAACCGCTACAAACGCAGGGTGGAGGCTCTGCCATATTCGTCTGGGAGGACACTATGAAAAAGCTATTGATCGGCACCGCCGTTGCCGCGATTACATCTGCCGGGGCTGCTATGGCTGATGGCCACGGCACATCCGCATGCCTGATCACCAAAACAGACACCAACCCCTTCTTTGTGAAAATGCGCGAAGGTGCAGAAGCTGCGGCAGCCGAACTTGGGATCTCGTTGAATTCTTACGCGGGCCAGGTAGATGGCGACCACGAAGCACAGGTGGCGGCCATTGAAACCTGCATCGCCAATGGTGCCTCGGGCATTCTGATCACCGCATCGGACACAGCCGCCATTGTCGGTCCTGTGGAAGAGGCCCGCGCCGCTGGCTTGCTGGTCATCGCCCTTGATACGCCGCTCAACCCGATCGACGCAGCTGACGCGACCTTTGCCACCGACAACTTTCTTGCCGGTGAGCTGATCGGCCAATGGGCTGCCGGGGCCATGGGCGATGATGCCGCGACGGCCAAGATTGCGATGCTTGATCTGGCGATCAGCCAGCCCACAGTTGGCGTCCTGCGCGACCAGGGGTTCTTGCAAGGTTTTGGGATTGATCTGGGCGATCCAAACCGTTGGGGCGACGAAACGGATGAGCGCATCATCTGTAACGAAGTCACCGCCGGCAACGAAGAAGGTGGCCGCACGGCGATGGAGACTTGCCTTGCTGCTGATCCCGACATCAACGTGGTCTATACGATCAACGAACCCGCTGCCGCTGGCGCATATGAAGCGCTTGTCGCCGTGGGCCGTCAGGACGATGTTCTGATCGTGTCCGTCGATGGTGGCTGCCCCGGTGTCGCTGATATCGCCGACGGTGTGATCGGCGCGACATCGCAGCAATATCCGCTTTTGATGGCGTCTCTTGGTATCGAAGCGATTGCGAAATTCGCAGAAGACGGCACCTTGCCCGCGAATACACCCGGCAAGGATTTCTTTGACACAGGTGTTGCTTTGGTCACCGACAAGCCTGTTGATGGGGTTGAGAGCATTTCCGTCGATGAAGGCACCGCGCTCTGCTGGGGCTAAGGTGATCGGGCCGGATGGCCCAACATAAAGAAACGGGGGCGGGCCGCGGTCCGCCCTCTGCACAGGTGGCAGCGCCCTGTTCGCGTTGCACATGATTGGGGGGGCACCTAATGGCCGATAAGAGCGATAATTTCGAAGCCGGACTAGAGGGCGCATCGCAAACGGTTGCAACCTTTGCGCCGACAGATAAATCGCTGCTGTCGCGGTTCCAAAGTGCCCTGCATAAAACGCCATCGCTTGTCCCTCTGATCGTACTTGTTTGCGCGATCATGATCTTCGCGGGGTGGCTTGGCCCACGGTTCTTGCCGCAGATGACGCTGGTCTTTCAGCAGATCCAGATTGTCGGGATACTGGCGCTGGCACAAACCCTCGTGATCCTTACCGCCGGGATCGACCTTTCCGTTGGCGCCATTGCGGTTTTCTGCTCGGTGATCATGGGGCAGTTCACGTTCCGCTATGGATTTCCTCCGGCCCTTGCCGTGGGCTGTGGGTTGGCTGTCGGGGCCGGAATCGGGGCCTTGTCAGGGTGGCTTGTCACGCGCATCAAGATCCCGCCCTTCATTGCAACGCTTGGCGTCTGGCAGATCGTGTTGGCCGCCAACTACATCTACTCCAAAAACGAAACGATCCGCGCACGTTCGATCCGCGAAGAGGCACCGATGCTGCAATGGCTGGGACTAAAGCCCAATGAACAGCTCGTCATCTGGATCGAAAAACTACGCGGTGTCACCTATGACCGGATCCGTCCCAATGATACCGATCAATTCCTGCTGGACCTGATCTGGCAAACAAAGATCACCTACGGTGTCCTGGTGCTGATCGGCCTGACGTTCCTGCTGGCCTACATGCTGCGATCAACCGCTTGGGGGCGGCACGTTTACGCCGTGGGCGACGATCCAGAGGCCGCCGAATTGGCAGGGGTCAACGTCAAGCGCACGCTGATGTCGGTCTACATGCTGGCAGGGCTGATCTCGGCCGTCGCAGGTTGGTCCCTGATTGGGCGTTTTGCCTCTGTTTCGCCAAGCGCCTCAACCGGCATTGAAGGCAATATTGAATCGATTACAGCCGTGGTGATCGGCGGTATCTCTCTGTTCGGGGGGCGGGGGTCCATCTGGGGCGCGTTCTTTGGCGCGCTGATCGTGGGGGTCTTTATGTTGGGCCTCGGCATGGCCGGCGTGAACCCGCAATGGACCTTCATGTTGATCGGGACACTTATCATTCTCGCCGTCGGCATCGACCAGTGGATCAGAAAGGTAGCAGCATAATGGAACCCATCCTGAAAGGCCGCAATCTGACAAAACGATATGGCAAGGTTGTCGCGCTTGATAACTGCGATTTTGAACTTTACCCGGGCGAGATCCTTGCGGTTATCGGCGACAATGGCGCTGGGAAATCGACGCTGATCAAGGCATTGTCCGGTGCCGTCACGCCCGATAGCGGTGAGGTATCTCTCGAAGGCAAGACCGTTCGATTTGCATCCCCCAATGACGCGCGTCACGCTGGCATTGAAACCGTTTACCAGACCCTCGCCGTCAGCCCGGCGCTCTCCATCGCTGACAACATGTTCATGGGCCGCGAGATTCGCAAACCGGGCTGGCGGGGTAAATTCCTCAAGCAACTCGACAAACCCGCAATGGAAAAAGCCGCGCGCGAAAAGCTGAACGATCTTGGCTTGATGACGATCCAGAACATCAATCAGGCCGTTGAAACACTTTCGGGTGGTCAACGTCAGGGTGTGGCTGTAGCCCGCGCCGCAGCATTTGGATCCAAGGTCATCATCTTGGACGAACCAACCGCGGCGCTTGGCGTGAAGGAGTCGCGCAAGGTTCTGGAACTGATCCTCGACGTGCGATCTCGTGGCATTCCGATCATCCTGATCAGCCACAACATGCCCCACGTGTTCGAAGTCGCCGACCGCATTCATGTGCACAGACTGGGGCGTCGGCTTTGTGTGGTGGATCCAAAGGATTACACGATGTCCGACGCAGTCGCCTTTATGACGGGGGCCAAAGACCCTCCAAATCAAGAAATCTCGGCTTAGGTCGGGGTCACTGCAGCAGCGGGCCAATTTTCTTTTTGTTGGGCGATCCTAGTCGTCTCAGACTAAGGTCTGTGGGCGCGGACGGAACCCAGTATTATGTTTCCACAATGAGAAAGCTCGCAGATGCCAAACACTGGCAACATTTGACGCTACCCGGCCAGTTCTTGCTGGCAGGTGCGGTTGTGATGATCGCTGCCATGGTCTTTGTCGGGAATTGGGTCGCCCAGCGGATCGAAGGCGCGGTGGTGCAAAACTCTGCCGCCTCTGCCGCACTTTTCATGGAGAGTTTTATTTCGCCATTGGGGCAGGAGCTTGCGGAAACAGATACCCTTTCCCCACCCGCGCGGCAGGCGTTGGAAGAAATATTTGCGGGCACCGCGCTTGGCGAAAGGGTTGTGTCTTACAAGATCTGGCTAGAGGGCGGGCGGATCGTTCACGCGTCGGACCCTGCTCTTGTGGGGCAAATCTTCGAGCCATCCCAGGAATTGATTGATGCGTGGACGGGCAAGGTTGCGGCGACCTTTGAAGACCTGAACGACTTGGAAGACGAGACCGAGGCCGCATTGGGGATTCCTTTGCTCGAGGTCTACAGCCCCATCCGGCAGGTCTGGACAGGAGAGGTGATCGCGGTTGCTGAATTTTACGAAGTTGCCGATCTGCTTTCTTCTGAAATTCGCGATGCCCGCAAGACAAGTTGGTTAATCGTCGGGGGTTCCTTTCTGGCGAGCGGTCTTTTGCTGTTCGGGGTTGTTCAAGCCGGAGGACGCACGATCCGGTTGCAACGCCAATCGCTGAAAGAACAATTGCAAACGACCGAAAAGGTTTCGGCTCAAAACGCCAGCCTGCGCCGACGGGTCGTGGCCGCCTCGTCACGCGCCACCGCCCAGACGGAACGGGCAATCCGGCGCATCGGGTCTGACTTACATGATGGACCCGCTCAGTATTTGTCGCTTGCATCCTTGCGGCTGGATGAGGCGCTTGGCAAGCAGCCCACGCCTTCGCAGGATGCAGTGTTGGTCCGTGAAGCCCTCGACAAGGCCTTGGACGAGTTGCGGATCATCTCGCGGGGGCTGGCCTTGCCGGATCTGGATGGTCTGGAACTGCACAGGCTCATCAAACGCGCGGTCGATGACCACAACCGCCAAACCGGATTGACCGTGACCGTGGATTTGAACGGGACAGACCATATCGTCCTGAACTATGCGCAAAAACTCTGTGTTTTCCGTTTCCTGCAAGAAGCTCTTTCCAATGCAACCCGTCATGCCAAGGTGGATCACGTCGACGTCCGCGTCCGCTTGGTCAAAGCGAGCCTGATCATTACCCTGTCTGATGCCGGACCGGGCTTTGATGCTGAAAGCCGACGACAAGTCAGCTCGGACGGGGGGCAAGGGCTCTTCGGTCTGACTGATCGTGCCGAAAGCATCGGCGGGCATCTTTCTGTTTCATCCCTGCGCGGCAAGGGCACCACCCTCGTACTCACACTCCCCCTAGAAGAAACGACGTCATGACAATCCGCATTATTCTAGCCGACGATCACCCGATTTTCCGCGATGGCCTTGTCCATAGCATTGAAGAAACTGGCGCGTTCGATGTTGTGGGTGTCGGCAGGTCCGCAGATGAGGCTGTGGCGTTGGCGTTCGAACACAAGCCCGATATCGCGCTTTTGGATTTATCGATGCCCGGAAACGGGGTCACGGCCGCGGCCCGCATTTGCCAGGCCGGGACCGCCAAGGCGGTAGCGATGTTGACCGTGTCGGAGGACGGCGCTGATGTCACGGCCGCGATGCAGGCTGGTGCTTCAGGTTATGTCTTGAAGGGTGTTTCAGCGATCGAGTTGCGCGGCATTTTGACAAGGATTGCTGCAGGAGAAGCCCATGTCTCGCCGGGTCTGGCGGCACAGATGCTGCGAGTCATGCAGTCAGAAAAGGTCGCAGAGCGCGCATTGATCGACGATCTGACCAAACGCGAAGAGGATATCTTGCGCGGCGTTGCGGATGGGAAAAGCAACAGGGAAATCGGGCTGGCGCTGAACATTCAGGAAAAGACCGTCAAGCACTACATGACAATCATCTTGAGTAAATTGCAGGCCCGGAACCGAGTCGAGGCGGCGCTCATCGCGCACAAGGCCTGGGGCGCAAGGGACTAGGGATTGGCTGCGGCCCGCATACGGGTCAGGTCGTCCATGGTCGCGCGTCGGCTTGTTACCTGGCGGCCTTGGGGGTCGATCAGAATATAACGATTGTTGAATATGCGTTCGTCCCAGCCATTGGGGTAGCGCAAATGCAGGTCTGAAATTGAACCGGATCTCGCGTCAGGGTTTCCGTTTTGGCGTCGTTGTTCGGTGGTTTTGCTGCGGTCTTCACTCCCACCCCGAGTGCCCCTATCGTCATCGTCATCGTCATCGTCATCGTCATCGTCATCGTCACGATCGTCGCCGCCACGTCGACCGCTCCGGTCATCATCGTCGTCATTACGATCGTCGCCGCCACGACGTCCGCTGCGGTCGTCATCGTCGTCGTCATCATCATCATCATCGTCTTTCCCCTTGTCCGCGTACGCGGGCTCAGGGCCAAAGGACCATATCCCATCGGGGCGCTTTTCGAGGATGAGCGGAAATGGCATGATCAAAACAGCGACGAGAACTGTCCGAAGCAACTTCGAGATTTGGCTACGCATGATTTCGATCCAGCTATCAGAGGGAGATCCCTCAAGGTCACTATACTATTAGCAGAACCAGACTCTTTGACATCAGACGTTCGTCCGGCCAATGCAGTCGCAGGTCCAGGACCAGGATTTGAAATCATCGGTGGCATTCGGGATGTGAAATCAGATCCCCCGGGAAAACGCAGCTGTTCGCGGCCCCTGCCAATGCGATCCCCATCCGGCCTCGCAATAGTGCTTCAGGCGCCTCAGGCTACACAACAGCGGCGCAGCCCGAAATGCCAAACTCCATATTTACGGTTGTCAGACGATAGCCGGAAAAAGTCATGTCAAAAACCTTTGGGAGCGTCTCATCGTGTGGTCAGAAAGCCAGATGGCTTTTCGCGCAGATTGACGCTGGGAAAATCAATTGAGCGGTAGACGCCGTTGGTGATGTAAACGACATTCACAGCCGGACCGCGTTTTCTGTTACGGACAAGGACAAAGCCGTGTGTGGCTTTTGCAGCCTGCCGCAGAAATTCCTGCACGTCGAAACCTGCGGGGTTGGTCGCTGGTGGAAACCGCAATTGACCGGACCTGTTAAGCCAATATGCTGCGATTTCAAGATGTTGCGTCGTCATCGGTTGACGTCCGGAATAGGTGCGCTGTCGGCTTCGCCCGTTTATGACGAAAGTGGCCTCGCCGGTACGGGTGTGAATGCGGCAACGCGAAATCTCGTCCGTGCGAAACCCGTTTCGATCATCATTGGAAGCGATGACACAGTCCGTGGTTTGGGCTTGTACCGTGGGGGACGCTAAAAGAAGAATGAAAAACGCGGTCACGAGCGCGGCTGTTAGAATGCGAAGGAAAGACATGGATCATCTCCTGTGGCTGGGATGTTGCGCGGTGTCAGACCGCGATGGGAAGGGACCAAGTGGGAGCGTAGGCGGCTGAACTTGATGCTCCGTGCAAAGCTCTGACCATCGACCGATCTGAGGGTTAGGGACCGTCAGGCCCAGCTTGCGCAGGGTTGGCAGAAACCGGTTATAGCGGGTCACCTGCGCGGTGGTCGCCATACCGATGCAATACTTTGAACAGCGACGGGTCGGACGCTCACCCGCCTGGCGCAGCAGTCGATCAGCAACCCCGCGTCCATTGGCTGATTTCGTCTCGACAATGAAAACGGCGGTGCCAGCGCTGAAGTGGGATTGTTCTGACTGGAACTGCAGGTCGGTGTCGATGGTAACCCGTTCCCCGCCCGATCGGGCCACAAGCGTCATGCGCTGGTATCGTACATCCAACGCGGGGCGCAGACGGTAGTTAAAGGTCTTGCCGTATTGGCGGGTGTAGGTTTCGCGTGCAAATTCCCGTGCTTCAGGGGTCAGAGAGGCGATCTGGCCGAGATCGTAGGGCATGCGATATTTCTCGGTCATACCCCGCGCGCCTTTGACCTTGACCTCCAGAAAGCACAATCCGGCGTCGACATAGTTGCGCACGCGCACCTTGAACCCGCGGCGTTTACCTTGGTGGTGCTCAAAGTATGCGCTGCGCAGGATGTCGTCGAAATAGCGCGTATCGTAGGTAAAGGCGCGCTGTCGCTTGATGTCGAGTATGTCGAAGGCTTCGCTCAACTGCGGTACAAGACCACGCAGCTGATGGCGCTGTACAATATACTTATTGTCGATGCGGGCCATCATCTCGGCTTTCGCATTCAGTTGCTCCAGCGTAATGGGGTCAAAGGCATGGGTGAATTGGTCGATATTGAACTGAAAAGTCATCCGCTTGTTCCCTATGTGCGGTAGAAGACGTTGAGGCGGGCAAGGTCATTGACGTAGTTCAACTCGATCACCTGAAAGTTCATCACCTCCACGCCAAGCCGCTCTGACAGATCCACGCGCATCTGAATGGGATCGGCCAGCATGTGAGGTTCGATCCGGTCTAACGTCAGCTTGGCGCTGGCGGCGGATTGTAGAATGCTGGGATGGTCCAGCAGCCATGCAGCGATAAGAACAAAGCCCACGATCATGCCGACAAGGGCCAGACCCGTCCCGAGAACGGAACAAATCACCGCGATCGCAATGGACCCGAAAAAGTAGCAGATTTCGATCTTGGAGATCGTCTCCGACCGCAAACTGAAAAGTGCCAGAATGGCGAAAAGGCCGAAACCTGCGGCAATGCTGAATTCAACGCTGGACAGAATTGTCAGCACAGCAAAAGCGAAGACGTTGAACATTGACGCTGTTGTCGCCAGCTCCTTGTCGCGGTAGCGCCGGTAGTACAATCCGAACATCAGAATGGTCATCGCAACGGCGTTAAGTGCAAAGCGCGCGGCCAATTCCCAGATCGGGTCATTGAGTATGATTGTATCCATGGTCTGCCCTTGCTTGTGTGACGATATCCGGAAGAGCCATGTCACATTTCATTTGTGAAACTGGGACATACCGGAACGATGCACAGCCGACATCGGTCCAGCCAATGTTCAGACCAAAGGCCGATGGTTGAACGGACCAAAGGTGGAAAAGATCGGGGGCCAGAGCGGTATGTCGGGCGTACTGCCCATCCCCTAGGCCTTCGTGAAGCTTGACTGACCCAAGAGCGAAATTGCACAGCCGCGCGTATCTCAATTTCTTGGTTCAAACCATGTCAAGGAAGTGAGCGACTGCTCGAAGAATCAGCGCCCATCTTAGGATGTTGGAAATTGGCCAGCCGGGGCCAACAATGACCGCATCATGCGACCTCTGCGAAACTTGGTCACTTTGGGCCTATACGAGATTCAATAGACTTGGCGCAGTCACTGACGGCCCAAAGCCGCCATCGACATCAGGGATCAGATGCGGCCCGTCAAAGGAGCCTTTCGCTGCGGCCGCGAACTTGACCAACGGTGAGTAGGAAGTCTGCGGGAAATCTAGAAATGCACCGCGGCCCCCCCAGTTCCCGCTAAGCGACTGCAACTTTCCGCGGTGCCGCTTCAAATGCACTCGGGCGCAGCCACGCGCGAACATTGCGGGTCAAATTGGGATCGCCTTGCATCATAAGATCGCCAGAGCTCATCGCCTCACGATAGGTTCTGTCGCCATTCCATACTTCGGACATGGTGCGCACTGAACAATCGAAATAGATGTTGACGTCCTTGCCGGGGTCTTTCATGCACACTTCGGTTCGATCACTTTCAACGATCAACCACCAGTCCTTTTGATCTGGAAGATCAGTAAAGCGGAACTTGATAATGGTTTCAGCGCCCTTCAATTTTGCCGGATCAATGCTGCGTTCAAGATAGAACAGCAAAAATTCAACATCAAAATCGCTGTCCAATATCGTGTGCTGAGCCCAAATGATCCCCCATTCCCCAAGCGACATCAAAACGGGTAACAGCGCTTCGCACGCTTCGGTCGGATAATATTCATATCCCTTCTGGCCGGGAATTTTACGGCGGATCACCATGCCGCAATCCTCCAAAGACTTTAGGCGTTTGGTCAAGATCGCCGGAGAAATATCGCCCAGGCCACGTTGCAGCGTATTAAAGCGTCGTCCACCCATCAGCAGTTCGCGCAAGATCAGAATGGTCCATCGCTCGCCAAGGATTTCGGTCGCTTTCGCAATCGGGCAAAACTGATTGTACATTTTAGACCTCTCAAATTGATTTTAGGCTAACTTCATTTATTGTAGTGGATTGCTCATTTTTTTGAAGTGCTTTGCTTCACTCCAAGAAGTATTTCGGCGGCAATCGTTGCCTTATCCCCTTCTTCATCAACGCCGTGATCAACGGCTCACATGAGAAGAGAGATAAATATGTTTAACAAATTCAGAACTTTAGCGCGTGGTTGGTTAGAGGCCAAATTGCCGGACATCGACTGCCTGCCGCCTGCACATCTCAACCCGCATCTCCGTGCCGATATCGGCCTATTCACCGATTTCGAAAGCGCACCAGCACGCCAAGAGCACGTTCCTGGCGCAGCTGCCGGCTTGTGGCGCTAGGCGATCCAGAACTTCACCTACCTCAACTTTCAAACCTAAAGGACCAAAACAATGACCATTCAACAAGACATCAAACCAGACTTTGACGCCATCAAAACCAAGCAAAACGCAGCTTGGGCCTCTGGCAACTACGCGATTGTCGGCAGCACCCTGCAGATCGTAGGCGAAACGCTGGCCGAGGTGATGGACCCAAAACCGGGCTCAAAGATCCTCGACGTGGCCGCCGGAAATGGGAACGCCACACTGGCCTTTGCGCGCCGCTGGCATGACGTGACATCGACCGACTACGTGCAATCCTTGCTGGATGCGGGTCAGGCGCGCGCCACGGCCGAGGGGCACAGCGTGACATATGAAGTCGCCGATGCCGAAGCATTGCCCTATGCGGACGGTGCCTTTGATGCGGTTGTTTCAACCTATGGCGTGATGTTTGCGCCTGATCAGCAAAAGGCAGCCGCCGAAATGATCCGCACGACCCGTTCGGGCGGTCAAATTGGAATGTCGAACTGGACGCCATCGGGGTTCGTCGGCCAGCTGTTCAAGCGGCTCGGAGCGCACGTTGCACCTCCCGCCGGTGTAAAATCGCCCGCCCTCTGGGGTGACGAGGCTTGGATCGATACCACCTTCGGACCAGCTGCCAAAGCGATCAGCATCACCAAGCGGCAGTTCGTCTTCCGCTATGCGTCACCGGCTCATTTTGTCGAGGTTTTCCGGTCATTCTATGGTCCCGTGCACAAGGCGTTTCTGGCCCTTGATGAAGCCGGACAAGAGGCGCTGGAAGCCGACATCATCGACCTGATCAGCGAGATGAACGCTGCAACAGATGGCTCGATGGCTGTGCCCTCCGACTATCTCGAAGTGATCGTCCTCAAGGCGTGATCCTCAATTCAACACGGTCAGGCGGCTCTTGCTGCCTGACAACTTTCACAAATGGAGGCAATTATGACCCATCCAAATCCCAGTTTCTCCGCCGGTGATATGCCGGCCCAAATGTCACCAATCGCGCATTTCTGGAACGATGTGCTGGCCCCGAAATTTATCACCTATCGCCATATTCTGGTTGGCGGTCTTGCACGCCATAGCGCCGCCGTTCTTCCCACGCTTGACGTCAAGGCAGGGGATACCGTTCTCGACGTCGGGTGCGGATTTGGCGACAGCGCACTTGATCTTGCAAAACGCGTTGGTGAACGCGGACATGTTACCGGGGTCGATTGCTGCGAGGCTTTTCTGGACTTGGCACGCGAAGAAGCAATGCGCGCGCGCGCGTCGAATGTCGATTTCATCTATGCCGACGCCGAGGCACATTTGCCCAAAGCAGGCTATGACTTTGTGTTCGCAAGGTTTGGCACAATGTTTTTCGTCAACCCCGTGGCTGGACTGCGCAACATGAACAACGCTCTGCGACCGGGCGGCACGATGACTCACATCGTTTGGGACGCACGCGAAAACAACCCGTGGCTTGCAGCAGCACGCGATGTTCTTTTGGAACATCTGCCTCAGCCGGATGCCAATGCGCCAAGCTGCGGACCGGGCCCGTTTTCGATGGCCAATCCTGACGTGCTGGAACTGCAAATGCGCGCGGCCGGGTGCCAAGACATCACCTTCAAGCGCGTTGAGCAAAAGGTGCTGGTTGGACGCGACATCGAAGAGGCAATTGCTTTCCAATTGGCAATTGGACCAGCGGGCGAGATTTTCCGACTGGGTGGCGCCGAAGCAGAAGCCAAGAGGTCTCAGATAGAAAATGACCTCTGCGAACTCTTTGAACGGTTCGAAAAGGACGAGCACGGTATTTGGATGGACAGCGCATCGTGGATTGTCACGTCAAAATCAAACGCCGCATAAGAGCAAAGGTCCGAAAACACTGAACGTACTGCCGCAACAAGCCCGTCGCAGAAACACGTTCAGTTTTTTCGGATTCTTTGGCCGCATCTTGAAAACCGGACCTTTGCGTGAAGCGCAGCATCGGCCTAATCGGACTCGCTGCCGTCATTAGACCGAGCGCATCATCCCAGACAAAGCTGATCGTCGATCACGGCCTATAGGTGACATTGGATAAGCTCCAGACATGCTGCGTTCGCAGCCCGCAACTGCCGCCATTCGCAGCACCTCCTCAGTTTCGGAAGTTCCAAGGTCGGTTTCAACGGAAAACCACGTATAACACCATCTGTCATGTTGCGTCGCCAATGCCGCTGGAATCGGCAGGCTCCGCCCGATTGCTCGGAGCGGAACCGAAACTGCCCTAACGTGGTGAGCGATCATCCTCGTCTCCAAGCTTTCACCGCAGCGGATATAGTCCTGATGCAATCTGGACTTGCGGCTTTGACGCGATGCCGTAGGCGGTTGAGATGCCCTTGAACAGATCGCTTTGGAGGAACGCAGCCATCGAAGCCTTGTCTTTCCAGATATAGACACCGCCGTAATGATTGGGGGCTTCCAACTCAAGGTAGTATTTCTGAACCAGCCCTTCCTTTGCTTCGAACTGGAGGTTGCGTTCAGCCGCTGCGGCCAGAACCTCTTCCCGCGTCTTGTTGCTTTCAAACTGAACGATCTGGACGATGAAGCCTGGCGTTTCTGCAGTCGCTGCCATCGGTGTGGCGGCGAGGACAATGGCAAGGGCGGCTCCGGCGGCTTTTGGGAAACAGGTGGAGCCCGGCCAGCGTGCGCTTCCTACATCAACCCGCTGGTCAGGCATCCTACTACGCAGCCTTCTTCCGCGCGCCTGTCACTTTTAGCGCTGATGTCGCGGCGATGCCATTCACGCCTTCGCAATGGGCATTCTCTTTGCCCGGCGGTGATGAGGGTCTTTTCCGTGTCCTCTCAAGCCACGCTGAACTCCTGCATGCCAAGCGCCCCGATCCAGACGACCTTGTGCAGCGCGCTCGCATTGAAGTCTTGAGGGTATTGAAAGAGGGCATCCCAACGATAGAAGATACGGCCGCCGCGATGGGTGTCGGTGCAAGAACACTCCAACGGCGGTTAAGTGATCGCGGCCTGACGTTTTCACAAATCATCGATCAAGTTCGCGAGGACCAAGCACGCGATCTGATCATTGCCGGATCAATGTCGCTGTCCGAGACGGCATTCTTCCTCGGCTTCGCCAACCAAAGCGCCTTTTCGCGGGCCTTCAAACGCTGGACAGGCCAGGCACCGCGTGAGTTTCGACGCAAGAACCCCAACGAACAGTAGTCTCAAGGCCATGGAAATGTCGCGACGCAGAAGCTGCAAAGGCCCGTTTCGAGGGCCCAACTAAGATGTTAGCGAAGCTACTTTCCGCGGTCGCGGTTTGAGATTTTGCGGCGCATTCGGCCGATCGCGGATGGGGTGGGAGGCTCCTGCTCCACCGGCTTCGAATGCGCCACAGTGCAGTCGTTATCGACCGCTAGGAAGAGAGACATCCACACAGGACATTCACCTGGCCATCGGCATGCTGTGCTGCTGCCCGGCGAACCGGCCGTTCGCTGCGACTGCGCAGATGGCTGCTCTTGAAAACTCAACGTCGTCAGACTGCGTTACGTCTTCCAGTCGCCTTGCTTGTTCCACCAGCGGTGCGGATTCTCCTTGTCATCAAGCCCCTTGCATTGGCTGCGTAGAACCTCTGTCACAGTGATTACCGGTTCATAGTAACTGTGGACTTCGTATATCGCCTCGATCACCGCATTCAGGGTGTCCGTTTCGCGCGGCAAGTAGAACCTCATTTCATCAACGCCGGGACGGTGACGCGTATTTTCTTCCGCGCCTGTTGGTGTGCCTTCCCGAGGCCTGTAGTATTCGATACCCGCAGGTGCGCGATATCCGTTTCGGTCCGTTTTGCCGAGCGGTAGGGGCGTAACCTCGGCTATCGCTTCGAAGATCCGATCAACATCTTCCGCGGGTGCCTGAAACATGATCAGCCACATCGACTGCATTTCAATCGGGCGCGTATCAAAACCGTCTTTAAGGATGCTTGAGTCATTCATAGCGCTCTCCAGTATTGAGAAGTTCAAAGCCCGTGATTTCAAACTCATAAAGCTCGCTATTGTCTGGCCGCACTGTGCGGGCCATCAGCTTGCCGTCGTCGGACTGATAAACGGCGTCTGTTGTATGCAAAGCGCGATAACAATGCGTGCCGTCGGGGTAATAGTATTTGATCATGGTGACCCTTTTAGTCGATTGGGTTGGGGAGGCCGCGCCCGTCGTTCCACCAACGGTTCGGATTGTCGTTGCCCGGGTCATATGATGCGCGACTGGCCCAGTCTTCGCGAAGGTAGATGACCGGCTGTTCGTAGTGGTGGACCTGCAAGATCGCATCCATGACCCGCTCCAAAATGGATACATCCCGTTCCACAGAGATTTTGAGCTCCACCATTGGGTAGCTTTCAGTGGCACCAGCAACGTATCCCCGCTTGTGCGTAGTGGTTGTTGAGTCTGGTTGCGGCTGTGCTGTTTCCACGCCTACGGCTGATATCGAGGCGTTGCGCTGATAGCGCCCGTAGGCAAGCGGGTATACTTCCAGAACAGCGTCCAGTATGCGGTCGGTGTCTTCGGGCAGAGTCTGAACCTCAAGCGTCCATACTGGTTCGAACCTGCCCGACTTGGCTGTATAATTTTCTAACATGATCACTTCCTTTTTTGTTCTGTAGCAGGCCACTGCTGACAACAGGCTGTCAGCAGTCTTTGTGCTATCGTGCGGCATGCCCAGATCGACTCGCCTCTTTGAAATCATCCAGTACTTGCGCCATGCCGACGGTCCCGCAACAGCACAGGACATTGCAGACGCACTGGAGGTGACGAAACGGACGATCTACCGTGATATGGCTGCACTTCAGGCAATGCGCTTGCCCATCGACGGAGAGGCTGGTGTCGGGTACATCATGCGGTCCGGGTTTGATCTTCCGCCGATCAATTTTGACGTCGAGGAAGCTGAAGCTATTACTGTCGGCTTGGCCATGATCACGAGAACAGGTGACAAGGGGCTGAAACGCGCGGCGCGCCGTGCCGCACAGAAACTGGCTGACGCCACACCGTTAAGCAGCACATTGTTTGCCTCAAGCTGGGGCGCGGAAGAACCCAGCTTCATTGATCTATCTGATGTCCGCAAAGCGATCCGAGAAGAGCAAAAGCTGAAAATAACTTACAAGAGAGCCGACGACACGCTGAGCGAGAGAATAATCCTACCAATTGCGATCGCTTACCACTCGGACTCCATCGTTATTGCGGGGTGGTGCGAACTGAGGAACGATTTTCGGCACTTCAGGCCAGATCGTGTTTCATCATGCAGCTTTTTGCCCGAAACCTTTCTTGGGAACGGAGATCGTTTGCGTCAGGAATGGATCAAAAGCTATTCTGAGTGGCTGTAAAACGAAAGTCGCAATAGCCGACATGCGTGCGGCCCGCAGCATCGGGAATTATGGGCTCAATTCGGCCATGCGGCCTTGCACCGTTCGCAGGGCGGGTTGGCCGGTTTTCGCAAAATGCGGGTCAGGTGATGACGCGAAGGCCGCAGTTATCCGACGTTCCGCAAGGGGCGATCTTGGGGTCAGCCGGTGACCGGGTCCATGTCGTCGGGCCCGTCCAGCTCTGGTTTCTGGCCCAGGATCCGCTGTTTATAGAGGGCCGAGACCTGTTCCTTGCGGGCGGCGATCATCTCGGGCGTGGGGGCCTGTCGTGACCGTTCCAGATTGGCGTAGGCCGCATAGGGGTTGTGTGGTTTGGCCGGTGCTGCGCGCCCGGTCAGCGACACATCATCCAGATCATGCCCGGCATAGCGTGACCCGCGTGGGCCAAGGGGTGGCGGGCCGTACATGTTGTCGCGCGCGTCAGACGGCAGCACCATCAGGACGAAAAACACCAATCCACCCACCGCCGGGACGAACAGGATCAGATACCACAGCCCCGACTTGTCGCTGTCATGCAACCTTCGGATCGACACGGTAAAATTCGGGATGATATTCACGATCAGCCAGAAGCTGGTGAAATAGGCAAAAGGGTTCAGGCTGACCGGTTCGAACGGATCATAAAGATACATATCAAAGCAAAATGCCGCTACCAGAATGATGAAATACATCAGCGTGTACCACCAAAACTCTGACCGTGGCGCGCGGCCTTTGAGCGTGAAATACTTCGTCATCACGGAATCGAGCGCTGCAAATGGTCCCATAATCCTGCCCTTTAGGTTGTAATACCGGGCAGCCTAGTCGCGCTCAGGGGCGGAAATGGGATGCGATCAGGGCATTTCCGGGGCCAGCCCTCAGGTCTTTGCGCCGCCGATCTTGGTCTCTGTGCCCTTGCGCAGGCGCTGGATATTGGCCCAGTGGCGCAGATAGATCAGCAGCCCCAGAACACAGCCCAAGCCAAAGATCTGGCCCTGTCCCAAGAGCACCGCGGCAATCGGCGTCCAGCCTGCCGCCAAAAGCGCTGCCAGCGATGAATAGCGGCTGACACCAGCCGTCACCAACCAGATCGCACCCGCCGCCAGCCCTGCCGGCCAGGCCAGCGCAAAGATCACGCCAAAATAGGTGGCCACGCCCTTGCCGCCCTTGAACTTCAGCCAGATGGGAAAGCAATGGCCGACCATCGCCGCAATCGCGGCCACCTGTGCGGCCAATTCGCCGCCCATGGCATAGCCCACGGCCACCGCCACGGCCCCCTTGGCCGCATCCAGCAAAAGCGTCAGCGCTGCGGCTTTCTTGTTGCCGGTGCGCAGCACATTGGTCGCGCCAATATTGCCCGACCCGATGGACCGCAGATCCCCCAGCCCCATCACCTTTGCCAGCAATACGCCCGATGGGATCGTCCCCAGCAAATACCCGATGATCGCCACAACCATCAGCACGCTGCCTACAACTTCTGTTCCGGGCATATCAGAGCCTCCCGCTCACCTCGACGCCGTCAACCCACGTGCCCAGCACCTTGCCCTGCATCCGCGCGCCATCAAAGGGGGTGTTCTTGGATTTCGACTGAAGTGTGGCCCGATCCAGCACAAAGGGCGCGTCGGGATCAAACAGCACCAGATCCGCCGCACACCCGGCCCGTAGCCGCCCCGCATTCAGCCCCAAGCGCCGTGCCGGGTTCAGCGCCATGGCGCGGAACAGCTGCGGCAGGGTCAATTGCTCTTCGTGGTATAGCCGCAAGGCGGCAGGCAGCAACGTCTCAAGCGCCACCGCCCCGCTTGCCGCCTCTTCATAGGGCAGCCGCTTGCTTTCTTCGTCCTGCGGCGTGTGCATCGAACAGATGATATCAATCACCCCATCGGCCACCGCCTGCACCACGGCCAGCCGGTCATCCTCGCTCCGCAAGGGGGGTTTGAGCTTAAAGAACGTCCGGTAATCGGCCACATCCAACTCGTTCAGCGTCAGGTGATGCACGCCAATCCCTGCGGTGATATCCAGCCCGTTGCGCTTGGCCCGTTCCAGCGCGGGCAGGGCGCGGGCTGTGGTGATCTGATCGGCGTGATACTTGGCGCCGGTCATTTCCAGCAGGCCGATGTCGCGGTCCAGCGCCATGCGTTCGGCCATCGGCGACACGCCGGGCAAGCCGCGCAGACTGGCGAATTTGCCCGAAGTCACCGCCGCACCTTCGCTTAACCCCGGTTCCTGCACATGGGCGATCACCAATGCGTCCAGTGATTTGGCATAGGTCAGCGCGCGGGAAAACACCTTGGTGTTCACGACCACCCGGTCGCAATCGGTAAAGGCCACGGCCCCGCCATCCTGCAAGAACCCGATCTCGGTCATCTCGCGGCCCGCGCGTTCCTTGGTCAGCGCGGCCATCGGCAACACATGCACCGGCGCGTCTTCCTGTGCGCGGCGTGCCACAAATTCCAGCGTCTCGGGCGTATCAATCGCGGGCAGCGTGTCGGGCCGCGTGACAATCGTGGTCACCCCACCGGCCGCCGCCGCGCGCCCTGCGGAACGAAAGCTTTCCTTGTGTCGCTCACCCGGCTCGCTCACCTTTACGCCAATGTCGATGATCCCCGGTGCCAGACACATGCCGCCACATTCAATGACCTGCGCGCCTTTGACCTTTGGTGCCTCCTCAAAGACCTCCGTTATCACCCCGTCCTCGACCAGCAATGCCCCGATACTGTCGGTCAGGGCGACCGGTTGAATAAGACGGGCATTGGTGAACAGGGTCTTTGTCATGTGCGGCTCTTGGCTGAGGTTTCGCACGGTGTATGGACCCATGCCGCGCGGGTCAATCACCCCCGCCGTCAGACCAGCTTTTGACTGATCGGCACATGCATCCGCTGCAAATGGGAATAGACCTCTTTGGCGTCCTCTTTCGACAGGTAATCAAACCCGCCATAGCGTGCCATCTGAAACGTGCCGGGCGTGGCATAGAACCGCCGAAAATAGATGGATCGCGGCTTGGACCGGCTGACATGAACATGATCCTGCATACTGCCCAATTGCAGATGCGGGATCTTGTATGCGCGCGACGATTTGAACGGCCAGGTATATCCGACCACCGCCCGCTGGTTGGTCAGGGAATAATGCGCCGAGGCGCGGCGCTTGTTGCGCCAAACCGCAAGCCCAATCTGCAGCATCACAAAACAGGCCAGATGAAACTGAACCCAGAACTGCAAAATGTCGTCAGTGCTTTGCGGCGGTGTCGGTAGAAATTTCGCCACCCAAACCGCCGGGATCAGGGTGACCAAAAAGCCCACCGTCAAAAGCGGCCACTGATTGAAGATCTCGGCGACCCGTATCCGAAATCCTGGGACCGGCCTGCCATGCCACAGCAAGGTCTCACCGTCGCCCAACCAATGGGCCCAGCTGTCGCGCGGCGTGGCCGAAGTCTCTGGCATATCTTTCATGCCGCATGGTCTGGCAAAGTTTCGCGGCAAAAATATGGAAACAGGCGACCACAACATCTTGTGGTGGAAATAAATTTCAAAGGTTAAGGCGGCTTAAGACTTTCATGCGCATGGTTTGTGCATGGGATGTGTATGGAATGTGCATCGGGTTGCACGGGGCGGATTTGCTATGCGCCGACCCACACCATCAAGCCGACGAACAGCATCATCAACACAAGCACGATGGTCGCCACCATGCCGCCGATCCGCGCGTCCGACTTTTTTGATCGCGCCGCCCCGTGTTCGATAACACCCTGAGATGCCGCACTTTTTAGCGGCTGCGGCGCGCCAAGAATCGCCTGATCCCCAAGCGTGGTGACGTGGTTAACGCCCCGTCCCAACTGCAGCGTCGTTTCCGCCCCATTGGTGGCCCGGCTCATCAGCAGCAAAACCACGCCCTCCAACCCCTTCAGCATCGCCAGATCAGCGACATCCGGGGTCAGGTCATAGCCACGCGACAGGAAGTCGACGACGGTCATATCGCCCAGGGCATTTGTGTCAAAAACGTCAATAAAATCAGGGTCTAAGCCCTCTGCGCCCAAGACCTCTGCCAAGGCTTCCGGCGTCTTTTCGTGGATCCCGACGGGCACCGGCCCTGTCACCGCAAAAACCCGGACCTGCCCGTGATCCAAAGCTGGGATTGTCAGAGTCATGCCATTACGCCTTGCGGGTTTTTTCTGTTTAATTTCAAGTTTCTAGCCAGCAAATCCATCGCCGCCATCCTGACCGCGACGCCCATTTCGACCTGTGTCTGGATCACGCTGCGGTTAATGTCATCGGCGATATTGCCATCAATTTCGACGCCGCGATTCATCGGGCCGGGATGCATCACGATGGCATCGTCCTTGGCATTGGAAAGCTTTGCAAAATCAAGACCATAGCGGTGGAAATACTCGCGCTCTGACGGGATGAACCCGCCGTCCATCCGCTCTTTTTGGAGGCGCAGCATCATGACGACATCGACGTCTTTCAGGCCCTCTTCCATGGTGTCAAAAACCTCGCATCCGAACTCTGAAATGCCGCTTGGCATCAAGGTCGGCGGCCCGATCAGACGGACTCGGTTTTCCATTTTGCCCAGCAACATGATGTTGGATCGCGCCACGCGCGAATGCGAAATATCTCCGCAAATTGCGACACTTAGCCGGTGCAGGCGGCCCTTGGCACGGCGGATGGTCAGCGCGTCCAGCAGCGCTTGTGTGGGGTGTTCGTGGCGTCCATCACCTGCGTTGAGGACGGCACCGTTGACCTTTTGTGCCAGCAAATCCACCGCGCCGGAATTGGGGTGCCGCACCACCAGCAAATCAGGATGCATCGCATTGAGGGTCAGCGCAGTATCAATCAGCGTCTCGCCCTTTTTGATCGAACTGGCCTGCATCGCCATATTCATCACATCCGCCCCAAGTTTCTTGCCCGCCAGCTCAAAACTCGCCTGTGTTCTGGTTGAGTTTTCGAAGAACATATTGATCTGGGTCATCCCCGCCAGCACGTCCTTGTGGCTGCGGCCAGCGCGGTTGTGGTCGGCGTATTGATCAGCAAGATCAAGCACTTCGGTGATCTCATCCGGGGCAAGATGTTCGATGCCAAGCAGGTGGCGGGCGCGGAATGACATGGGCGGCCTTTCTCGTTGTCGGGTGCTGTATAGGTGAGCGGGCAAAAGGCGGCAATGGCCGTGGGTTGCGGCTGCGCCGCCGCATGCTGCGGGCGGGTCAGGGGGGCCAGCCCCCCATCGGCCAAGGCCGATTCCCCCCGGGATATTTTTGGCCAAAAGAAGCAGGGGCTGCCAATCCCGCCGGCGGGGAGGTAGGTTGAGGCATGGAATCGGCGAATACATATTGGGCGGATCGCGCGCTGCTGGAATGGCAGGTGGAGCTTGGCGCGGATGAGGCCTTGGAGGAGGGGCCGGTTGATCGCTATGCCTTGAACGTCGCGGTTGAAAAACCTACCGCGAAACAAGAGGTTAAGGTGGCTCCGGCCGTCGCTCCAAAGGCGGAAGTGGATGCCGTTGCTGTTGCACGCAGCGCCGCGAAAGGTGCTGCTGGGCTGGAGGAATTGGCGGCAGCGATGCAGGCCTATGAGCATTGTGAGTTGAAGCGCGGGGCGAAGTCCTTTGTTTTTGCCGATGGTCAGCCCGGCGCACGGCTTATGATCGTGGGCGAGGCACCGGGGCGGCAGGAAGATGTCGCGGGCAAACCCTTTGTAGGGCAAGCGGGGCAGTTGCTGGACAAGATGCTGGCGGCAATCGGGCTGGACCGCGCGGCGCAAGATATTGAAAACGCGGTCTATATCTCCAACGTGCTGCCATGGAGACCGCCTGCAAATGCCACCCCAAGCCCGGACGAAATCGCGATGATGCTGCCTTTTCTGGAGCGTCATATCACGCTGGCGAACCCTGATCTGGTGGTGCTGATGGGCAATACGCCCTGTCAGGCGCTTCTGGGCCGTGCCGGGATCACCCGGATCAGGGGGCAATGGGCAGAGGCTGTCGGACGGCCCGCGATGCCGATGTTTCACCCCGCCTATCTGCTGCGCCAACCTGCCGCCAAGCGGGAAGCCTGGGCGGACCTGTTGGCGATCAAAGCAAAGCTGAGGACCGCACCATGAGCCGCATTGACGAGACCCGCGATTTCATTCCGGTCCGCATCGCCATTCTGACGGTCAGCGATACCCGCACGCCAGAGGATGACAAATCGGGCAACACCTTGGTCGACCGATTGACCGCCGCCGGTCACCACCTTGCCGCACGGTCCATTCTGGCCGACGAGCGCGACCAGATCGCCGATCAGTTGCGGATGTGGTGCAGCGACCCGGAGGTGGATGTCATCATCTCAACCGGGGGCACCGGGCTGACCGGGCGGGATGTCACGGTCGAGGCGCACCGCGACGTTTATGAAAAGGAAATCGACGCCTTTGGCACGGTTTTCACCCATGTGAGCATGGCCAAGATCGGCACAAGTGCAGTGCAAAGCCGGGCGACGGGCGGGGTGGCGCAGGGCACATATCTGTTTGCGCTGCCCGGATCGCCGGGGGCCTGCAAGGACGCTTGGGATGAAATTTTGGGCAAACAGCTGGATTACAGGCACAAGCCCTGCAACTTTGTCGAAATAATGCCGCGTTTGGACGAACATTTGCGACGGAAGTAACGCGCTGTCACGTTTGAACCAATGGGCGTTGGACGACGTATCAATATGAACTACCTTTAAAGCCCCGGCAAAAATGGATACGACATGCGTTTTCTGAGACGATCCCTTGTAGGTGTTTTCCTGTTGGCGGTGACGCTGGGCCTGATGGCGCTGGCGGCAAATACGGTGCGCGGCGCGGTCGAGGCGCGGATGAACGCCGAACCCCGCAGCTTTCCCCAGCGCGAGCGGGTTTTTGCAGTCAACGTGGTCCGATTGATCCCTGGTGAAGTGACGCCGGACCTGACCGTCTTTGGTGAATTGCGCAGCACCCGGACGCTGGATTTGCGCAGCCCTGTGGGTGGCACGGTGCTGGAAACCGCAGAGGCTTTTGTAGAGGGTGGCGCGGTCACGCAAGACACGCTTTTGCTGGCGGTGGATCCCACCACGGCACAGGCCGCACGTGACCGGACAGCGGCAGATTTGCAGGATGCACAGGCAGAGCTGCGCGATGCAGAGCGTGGGCTGTCATTGGCCAATGACGAATTGAACGCAGCCGTCGCACAGGCGACCCTGCGCGAAACGGCCCTGACCCGTGCGCGGGATTTGCAGACCCGCGGTGTAGGCACCGCGGCGACGGTGGAAACGGCGGAAATTGCAGCCTCGACCGCCAGCGCATCGGTGCTGTCGCGCCGCCAATCGGTGGCCAATGCAGAGGCGCGCGTCGATCAGTCGACGACCCGTCTGGTGCGGGCGCAGATTGATCTGGCAGAGGCGGATCGGACGCTGGAAGACACGCAGATCTACGCGGTATTTGACGGGATGTTGTCGGATGTAGCGGTTTCGCCCGGCGGGCGGGTCACGGCGAATGAACGGATCGCGACGCTGGTGGATCCTGACCAGCTTGAGGTGGCGTTCCGCGTCTCGACCTCGCAATACGCGCGGTTGCTGCGTGACGGGCGCTTGCCAGAGCTGCCGGTCGAGGTGAGCCTTGATGTCTCCGGCGTGGATCTGATTGCCAAGGGCCAGATCAGCCGGGAAGGTGCGGCCGTGGCCGAAGGGCAGACGGGGCGGTTGATCTTTGCGCGGCTGGATGCAGCACCGGGGTTTCGGCCCGGCGATTTCGTGACCGTCAGCGTGGCAGAGCCGCCTTTGCGCAACGTGGCCCTTGTGCCTGCAACGGCGGTGGCGGCGGATTCCACCGTGCTTGTGGTGGGCGAAGGTGACCGGCTGGAAAGCCGGGAGGTAGAGCTGCTGCGCCGTCAGGGCGATGATGTGATTATTCGCGTGGGCGCATTGGCGGGCAGCCAGATCGTGGCCGAACGCTCGCCCTTGTTGGGGGCCGGGATTGGCGTGCGCCCGATTGATCCCGACGCGGCGGAGGAGCCACCGGCAGAGCCGGAGATGATCGCGCTGGACGCAGAAAGGCGCGCCAAATTGGTGGCATTTGTTGACGGCAGCCGGATGCCCGACGCGGTCAAGGCAAGGATCACCGCGCAGTTGGAGGCCGAAGAGGTGCCATCTGATGTGGTGGCACGCCTTGAGAGCAGGATGGGCAGCTGATGGCCTATCGCGAGGGTATCAGCACCAATATCGGCGGGCTTTTGTCCTATTTCACCCGACACCGGACGGTGGCGAACCTGTTGCTGCTGCTGATGCTGGCGGCCGGGTTGGTGGCGTTTCCCAACATGCGGGCGCAGTTCTTTCCCGACGTGGTGGTGGATGATGTTGATATCACCGTGCGCTGGGATGGCGCGGGCGCAGAGGCGGTGGACGAGGGGATCGTGCAGATCCTTGAACCCGCCTTGCTCGCGGTTGAGGGCGTTACTGCGTCTTTTGCGAGGGCGACCGAGGGGCGCGCATCGCTGACGCTGGAGTTTGAGCCGGGCACGGATATTGAGACCGCGACCGAGGATGTGCAGTTCGCGCTGGACAGTGCGACGAACCTGCCCAGCGATGCCGAGGATCCCGAGATCAGGCGCGGCGGCTGGTCGGACCGGGTGACAGATGTGGTGATCAGCGGGCCGGTCAGCGTCGATCAATTGGCGCGGTTCGCCGATGAATTGGTGGTCAGGCTGTTTGCGGCGGGTGTCACGCAGGCGAATGTGCGCGGGGTTGCGGCGCCTTCAACGGTGATCGAGGTGCCCTCGATCAACCTGATCCAATACGACATCACCATGGGCGAAATCGCCGACCGCATCGCGGAAGAGGCAGTGGGTGACCCCGCAGGGGATGCGGGTGCCAGCCGGGTGCGGACGGGTGTGGCGAAACGCTCTGCCGAGGATATCTCGGCCATTGTGCTGCGATCCAACCCGGATGGGTCCAGCCTGACGGTGGGTGACGTGGGCGCGGTGGTTGTCGAGGGCACGGACCGCAATCAGGCTTATTTCGTGGGCGACGATCCGGCCATTCAGGTGCGGGTGAACCGGTCATCCACGGGCGACGCGATTGGGTTGCAGGAAAAGGTCGAAGAGGTCGCGGCAGAGATGTCAGCGACCCTGCCGCAGGGGGTCGAAATTCAGCTGACCAACACGCTGGCCGAACAGATCACGGGCCGTCTGAACATCCTGATGGACAACGGTTTGATGGGGCTGGGGCTGGTGCTGGCGCTGCTGTTCCTGTTCCTGAATGCGCGCACGGCGTTTTGGGTCGCGGCGGGTATTCCGGCGGCGATGCTGGCGGCGGTGGCGCTGATGTATGTCTTTGGCATCACGATCAACATGATCTCGCTCTTCGCGCTGATTATCACGCTGGGGATCGTGGTGGATGACGCGATTGTGGTGGGCGAACACGCCGACTTCCGCGTGCGGCAATTGGGCGAAACCCCGGTAGAGGCGGCCGAACGCGCAGCGGTGCGCATGTTCAGCCCGGTGTTTTCCGCGACGCTGACCACGATCATCGCCTTCTTCGGGCTTGTGATCATCGGCGGGCGCTTTGGCGATTTGATTGCCGATATTCCGTTCACGGTGATCGTTGTGCTGGCGGCGTCCTTGGTGGAATGCTTTTTGATCCTGCCGCATCACCTTGCGCATTCGATCCAAAGTGGGGCGCAGCGGCCTTGGTATGACTGGCCGTCCCATATCGTGAACCGGGGCTTTAACTGGGTCCGCGAGACGCTGTTCCGGCCCTTTATGGCCGGTGTGATCTGGGCGCGGTATCCGGTGGTTGCGGGCGCGATCCTGATCCTCGCCAGCCAGATGGCATTGTTCATCAAGGGCGACGTGCAATGGCGGTTCTTTAACGCGCCAGAGCAGGGGCAGGTCACAGGCAACTTTGCGATGCTGCCCGGTGCCACGCGTGAAGACACGGTTGAGATGATGCAGGAAATGCAGCGCGCGGCCAACGCATTGGGCGCGGATTACGAGACCCGCTATGGTGCGAACCCGGTGGACTTCATGATCGCGCAGATCGGCGGCAATTCGGGCCGCGCGATTGCGGGGTCGGACCAGAAGGATGCCGATCAGCTGGGGTCGATTTCGATCACGCTGATTGACGCCGATAGCCGCCCCTATAGCAGTTTCCAGTTCGTCGGAGAGTTGCAGGAAAGCGTGCGCCAGCATCCGATGGCCGAGACGGTGAGTTTCCGGTCGTGGGGCCGGGGGCCGGGGGGCGATAGCCTTGATATCCAGATGTTTGGCGCAGAGCCGGAACAGTTGAAGGCCGCCGCAGAGGCGCTGAAGTCAGAGCTTGCCCAATTTGGAGAGATCAGCGGGCTGGAAGACAGCCTTGCCTATGACAAGCAGGAATTGCTGCTGGAACTCACGCCGCAGGGCCAGGCGCTGGGGCTGAATATTGATGGGCTGGGTCGGGTGCTGCGCAACCGTCTTGGCGGGATCGAGGCCGCGACCTATCCGGTGGGGCCAAGGTCTGCCGCGATCCGGGTGGAACTGCCGCCCGGAGAGTTGTCGGCGGATTTCCTTGAACGCACGCAGATCCGCACCGATGGCGGCAACTATGTGCCGCTGGGTGATGTGGTGACGGTGACCAGCCGCACCGGGTTTTCGGTGGTGCAGCGCGAAAACGGGATCCCGCTGATTTCGGTGACAGGCGATCTGGATGACGAAGACGCCGAACGCGCCAGCGATATTCAGAAGATCATCAATGAAACGATCCTGCCCGATATTCAGGAACGCTTTGGCGTGGATACGCAGTTGTCGGGGCTGAGCGAGCAGGAAAGCCGGTTCCTGACCGATGCCCGCAACGGGTTGATCCTTGTGCTCTGCGGGATTTTCCTGAGCCTTGCGTGGATCTTTGGGTCATGGACCCGGCCGCTTGTGGTGATGGCGATTATCCCCTTTGGGCTGGTCGGCACGATCTACGGCCATAACCTGTGGGGCATTCCGATGAGTATGTTCACGGTTGTGGGGCTGATCGGGATGACCGGGATCGTGATCAATGACAGTATCGTGCTGGTCACGACAATCGACGAATACGCGCAGGAACGCGGGCTGATCCCGGCGATCATTGATGGCGCGGCGGACCGTCTGCGGCCCGTGTTGCTGACCACTTTGACGACGGTGTTGGGCCTGTCGCCGCTGCTATACGAGGGGTCAAATCAGGCAGAGTTTCTGAAACCCACGGTGGTGACGCTGGTCTTTGGCCTTGGGTTTGGCATGTTCCTTGTGCTGCTGATCGTGCCGTCGCTGATGGCCATGCAGGCAGATGTGGCCAAGCAGATGCGGGCCGCACGGCGCGCCCTGCGCGGGCGCAGGCCTGCGATGTTCCTGCCAGCGGCGATAGGTGCCGTGGCGGCAGCGGCGCTGTTTGCCGCAACGGTGGCACCGGTGGTGCTGAACGGGGCGGCATGGGCACCAGCGGCAGAGGTTCTACCGATGCTGAACGGCGGTTTGGCTGCGGCATTTGGGGTCTTTGTGGCCGGTGTCGCGGCAAGCCTTGTGGCAATCTATTTGCTGAGCGCGCTGGCCTTTGGCCTGCGCCGCACCGCCTAGCCCGCGCTACAGCCCTGAATATCAACGGCGTGGTCACTGCCTAAGACAGTGACCCGCACGCCGGACCGATCCAGCGCAAAGGCACCGCCTGCGACATGGACCATGTCGACCGTTGCGGTCAGTTGATCGCCACGGCGCGATACGTCGGGTTCAGAGACCCAGATCCGCGCGTCGCCTGCCTCAATCACCACCTCTTCGCGGCGACCGGCCTGCGGCATGGTCAGTGTTGCGGTCACGGTCAGCCCATCGGCGCTGGGCCGCACCGCGCAGGTGGCACCGGTGACGGCGGCCTCTGACGCGGTGAGCGGGCGATCCACGAGTGATGCCACGATCTGCGGATCCCGCGCGCCCGCCTCTGGCAGGGTCAGCGAAAAGGGCAGCTGCACGGGCACGCAAATCTCTTCGCAGACGCCGATGTCGAGCATACCCGAAAGCGTCATAGCCCCACCGGCCTGCGGGGTCAGCGCCACGGGGATCACCACCCCGCCGTCATACCCGATAGAGCGCATGCCGCCTTGGTCAAAGACCTCGGGCACGGGCCAGAGGAACCGGGCGCTGGCCACATTGTCAGAGCTGGAAAAGTCGATCTGCGGCGGGATGCCCGCATCGCCGGGCGCGCGCCAATAGGTTTTCCACCCCGGTGCCAGCGTGATGTGCAGGCCCGCCATATGGGTGCCATCAGCGGCCCGCCAACCGGGCAGGACGTCAAGCGTGGCAACACCGTCAAGCGATTGCGCAGCGGCAGAGGTGGCAAGGACGGACAGGGCAAGGGCAAGTGTTTTCATATCCTTTGCATCGGCGATATCGGCTGCAATGGGAAATCACGAATGGGCGATATTTCTGTCATGTAACGCCCTTGCACCCCGCGCCGCGCCACCCCATCATGAAGGGATGAAACCCACCGACAGCAACCTTTGCGGCAAGCTTTTGATCGCGATGCCCGACATGGGCGACCCCCGTTTTGCCCATAGCGTGGTCTATATGTGCGCCCATTCCGAGGATGGCGCGATGGGGTTGATCGTCAATAAACCGCAGACAGAGATCCGGTTTTCGGCCCTGCTGGAACAGTTGGGCATTGACCGCGCGCCCGGCGCGCGCGACATCCGCGTCCACTTTGGCGGCCCGGTTGAAATGGCGCGGGGCTTTGTGCTGCACACGCTGGATTATCGGTCTGAAACGGGCACGCTGGACGTGGATGACGGCATTGGCATGACGGCGACCTTGGATGTGCTGGAGGATCTGGCGCGCGGCAAGGGACCTGACACCTCGATGCTGGCGCTGGGCTATGCGGGCTGGGGGCCGGGGCAGTTAGAGGATGAGATTGCGCGCAATGGCTGGCTGTCGTGTGATGCGCGGTCCGACATCATCTTTGGCCGCGCGAATGAACATAAATGGACAGCCGCGCTGAAGGTGCTTGGGGTTGATCCGGTGCTTTTGTCGTCCACGGCGGGACGGGCGTAAGCGGCCCGGCTTGCGGGGTGACGTCAAAGGACGGGTTTCGCCTGCCGACGGGTCGCTGTAGGTTTGGACAAACCGCGCGGGGGCGACCATGACCGATTTTCTGCTTTTGGCTTTCATTTTCCTATGTGCGGGCGTCATTGCCGTGCCGATTGCCACCCGGTTGGGGCTGGGGTCGGTGCTGGGCTATCTGATCGCAGGGATCGTGATCGGGCCGGTGCTGGCGTTGTTGAATGTCGATGTGCTGTCGATCCAGCATTTTGCCGAATTCGGCGTGGTGATGATGCTGTTTCTGGTCGGGCTGGAGCTGGAGCCCAAGGTGCTGTGGGAGATGCGCAACCGCCTGATGGGGCTGGGCGGCGGGCAGGTCTTGCTGACGATGTTTGCCGTCGCCGGGATCGCCATGGCGTTTGGCCAACCCTGGAGCTTTGCGCTGGCGATTGGCATGGTCTTCGCCCTGTCGTCGACGGCGATCGTGTTGCAAACATTGAATGAAAAGGGGCTGATGAAGTCCGATGGCGGGCAGTCGTCATTCTCTGTCCTGCTGACGCAAGACATCGCCGTGATCCCGATGCTGGCGCTTTTGCCGCTGCTGGCGATGCCCGATCTGATGGATATCGGCAGCGATGTGGCTCACGGTGCGGACACCGGTCACGCGGTTGAGGCGAGCGAAGCAGGCCAGAGCGATGACCATGGGGACGATCACGGCGACGGGCATGGCGGCGACGACCATGGGTCGGGGATGAGCCTTGTTGCCGGGCTGAACGGTTGGCAAACCACGCTTGTCACCATCGCAGCCGTTGCGGCGGTGGTCGTGGCGGGCAATTCGCTGACCCGCCCGATGTTCCGCTTTATTGCTGCGGCAGGCCTGCGCGAGTTGTTCACTGCGGCTGCCCTGATGATGGTGGTGGGCATCGCGCTGTTGATGTCGCTGGTGGGCGTTTCAGCGGCCCTTGGCACGTTCATCGCGGGCGTGGTGCTGGCCAATAGCGAATACAGACACGAGCTTGAAAGCGATATCGACCCGTTCCGGGGCCTGTTGCTGGGCGTCTTTTTCATGAGCGTTGGCGCGGGCATCGACTTTGAATTGCTGTTTGCCAATCTGGGCACGATCCTTGGGCTGACGCTGGGGCTGATGGCGCTGAAGGCGATTGTGCTGCTGGGGCTGGCGTTCGTGTTCAAGATCAAAGGCGCGGACAAATGGTTATTTGCGCTGGGTCTGGCGCAGGCGGGCGAGTTTGGCTTTGTCCTGCTGTCGTCCATGACGGCAGGCAATATCCTGCCCGACGCGTTGGCCGATCAATTGCTGCTGGTGGTGGCGCTGTCGATGCTGCTGACGCCTGCCTTGTTCATCCTTTACGACCGCGTGATCGCGCCGCGCTATAGCGAAGAGCAGGAACGCGAAGCCGACAATATCGAGGAACAGGGTCAGGTCATCATTGCAGGCCACGGGCGCGTCGGTGGCGTTGTTGCGCGCATGACGCGCGGGGCCGGGTTCAAGACGACGGTGGTCGATTATTCCGCCGCCCAGCTTGATATGTTGCGGCAGTTCGGGATTCGCGCCTATTTTGGTGACGCCAGCCGCCCTGACCTGCTGGAGGCTGCGGGCATCAAGGAGGCAAAGCTGTTTGTCATCGCCATTGATGACCGCGAGCGGATCACGGAAATGGTGCATTACGTGCACAGCAATTATCCCCATGTGCACATCATCGCGCGCGCGCGCGACCGTCACCACGTCTATGAATTATGGGCCGCCGGGTGCCGCGATATCATTCGCGAAACCTTTGACAGCTCTATCCGTATGGGCCGGTCCGCGTTTGAAGCTTTGGGTATTCCAACAGAAGAAGCGCACCAGATGTCAGAAGGTCTGCGGGCCGATGATGCAACGGGTATGGTGCTGATGGCAGGTGCCTACGATCCCGATATCCCGCCCACGCAAAACGAACCCTACATGAAAGCCGCGCGCGAATTGATCGAAGAACAAGAAAAGCTTTATGCCGAAGGGCGGCACGGCTTTGGCAAGATGCGTGAACGGATGCGTGAAAAGGGCCTTGATGCCGATGCAATCGTCGCGGCCGCACGCGCCGACCGCGAAGCAGAAGAGGCAGAGAAGGCGGCGAAGGCGATCACGTCAAAGGGCTAAGGCCCTTTGGGCGGCCTTAGCTGGCGTCGCCTGCGATAATGGCCGACAGAATCGCCTTGGCGTCGTCGCTGGCCCAATCGGCGTCACCTTGCAGGCGGGCGATTTCATTGCCTTCGGGGTCAAGGATCAGCGTCACAGGAAGGCCCAGCACACCGAGACTGCGGGCGAGGTTCTGCCGCTCATCAGTGTGTTTTGGCAGGTTCTCGACGCCGATATCATCAAAGAAGGCATCAATACCGGGGCGCGGGTTGCGGCCTGTGGCCACGGTCACAACCTCGAATTCGTCACCGCCCATTTCGGTTTGCAACGCCTCAAGATGCGGCATTTCCTTGCGGCAGGGCGCGCACCACGTGGCCCAGAAGTTCAGGACCACGACTTTGCCCGCATAGGCGGCAAGCGTCATCTCTGACCCGTCTTCGTGCAGGAATGTCACGTCAGAGCCGGGCATGGGTTCGCTGTGAAAGGCAAGTTTGCGCATATCGCCTGCCCGCATCGCCTCAAGTGCGGCGGTATCTGCGAGGGCAGTGTTTGCCACCAGTGACAGGGCTGTATAAAGCAGGGCTGACTTTAGTTTACGCAAGGGGCGTCCTTTCATGACACAGGCTGCGAATACGATGTGGGGCGGGCGGTTTGCTGCCGGACCGGACGCGATTATGGAGGCGATCAATGCCTCAATCGGGTTCGACCAGCGACTTGCCGCGCAAGACATCGCAGGATCGCGCGCCCATGCCGCCATGTTGGCGGCTACGGGCATCATCTCATCTACCGATGCGGATGCGATTGGGAAAGGGCTGCTCACCATATTGTCAGAGATTGAAAAGGGAGAGTTTGCCTTTTCGACAGCGCTTGAAGACATCCACATGAATGTTGAGGCGCGGCTGCGCGACTTGATCGGAGAACCGGCGGGGCGCTTGCACACAGCGCGTAGCCGCAACGATCAGGTGGCGGTGGATTTCCGGCTTTGGGTGCGGGACCAATGTGACGCGGCGGATGCGGCTTTGCTTGCGCTGCAAACAGCGCTTCTTGGGCAGGCAGAGGCCGGGGCCGATTGGGTCATGCCGGGATTCACCCATTTGCAGGTGGCCCAGCCGGTGACATGGGGGCATCACATGCTGGCCTATGTGGAAATGCTGGGCCGGGATCGGTCACGCTTTGCCGATGCGCGCCGCCGGATGAACCTGTCGCCGCTTGGGGCCGCGGCTTTGGCGGGCACGTCTTTCCCGATTGATCGCGAGATGACGGCCAAGGCTTTGGGCTTTGATGGGCCGATGGCCAATTCGCTGGACGCCGTGAGCGACCGCGATTTTGCGCTGGAGTTTTTGGCAGCATCGAGCATTTGTGCCATGCACCTGAGCCGTTTGGCCGAGGAATTGGTGATCTGGTCCTCTGCCCAGTTCCGGTTTGTGAAGATGTCGGACAAATGGTCCACCGGGTCCAGCATCATGCCGCAAAAGCGCAACCCCGATGCCGCAGAGCTGATCCGCGCCAAAATAGGCCGGATTTTCGGGGCCAATGTCGCGCTGATGACGGTGATGAAGGGGCTGCCGCTGACCTATTCCAAGGACATGCAGGAAGATAAGGAACAGGTTTTTGATGCCGCCGACAACCTGTTGCTGGCGCTGGCCGCGATGGCGGGGATGGTGGGTGATATGACCGCCAACCGCGAAAGCCTGAAAGCCGCCGCCGCCACTGGGTTTTCCACCGCCACGGATCTGGCGGACTGGCTTGTGCGCGAACTTGGGCTACCTTTCCGGGATGCGCACCACGTGACGGGGTCGCTTGTGGCGCTGGCAGAGGCCAAGGGGGAGGATCTGCCGGATCTGACCCTTGAAGAGATGCAGGGCGTGCACGAGGGTATCACCCAGAGCGTCTTTGATGTGCTGGGGGTCGAAAACTCTGTCGCGTCACGGATGAGCATTGGTGGAACCGCCCCTGCGCGCGTGCGCGAACAGGTCGCGGCGTGGAAGGAACGATTGAAATGAAAAAGATCATAGCGGTGTGTGTGTTTGGGTTTGTGGCGGCCTGCGGGGCCGAGGGTGACCCGCTGCGGCCGACCGCGGGGCTGGGTATCGGGATCGGGCCGGGCGGCATCAAGCTGCGGCCCAAGGTGGGTGTCACCGATGGCACAAGTACGGTTGGACTTGGCACCGGTGGCGTGAGTGCGGGCACCCGCGCGGGCCCTGTCAGCATTGGCGGCAATCTGTGATGTCGCCGTTGCGTTGGGTCTGGCTGGCGCTTGCCGTTTGGGGTGCCATTCATCCAATGTATTACTTCATCCAGTGGTTTCTGGCCGAGGGCTGGTCTTTGTCGGCGATGGTGGATGCCTGGCACGTGAATGCCGCGACAAGTGGGTTGGTCTGGGATCTGACGATTGCGGCGGTCACGCTGACGGTGTGGATCATCGCGGAGGTGGCCGTGCGCCGGAACTGGCTGGCGCTGGTGGCGATCCCGGCCACGTTTTGCATTGGGGTCAGCTGCGGATTACCGCTTTATCTGTTTTTGCGCGCCAAGCCGATTTCCTGACGACGGGACGCCGCTGTTGTCCGCTTGCGCGGCCAAGGCGCCCCGCCCGCCGTCCCGGATGCCTCCGGCGGGGATATTTTTGAACCGATGAAGGGTTGGGGTTTGCGCCTGATCTGATATGTCGGCGCGAGTTTGGCGAAGGACGAAGACGTGGATCATTTTCTGTATCGTGAAGGTGCCCTTTGGGCCGAGGATGTGCCGCTGACGGATATCGCGTCGGCCGTGGGCACGCCGTTTTATGTCTATTCGGCCGCAACGCTGTTGCGGCATTTCACGCTGTTTGACGAGGCGTTGGACGGCCTGCCGCATCTGGTGTGTTTTGCGATGAAATCCTGTTCCAACCTCGCGGTCCTGAAGCTGCTTGGCGATGCCGGGGCCGGCATGGATGTGGTGTCGGGCGGCGAATACCTGCGCGCCAAGGCGGCGGGCGTGCCGGGCGAGCGGATTGTGTTCTCGGGCGTCGGCAAGACGGAGGCAGAGATGAAGCTGGCGCTGGAAGGCGGGATCCGGCAGTTCAACGTCGAGAGCGAGCCTGAGATGGAGGTGCTGTCAGCGGTGGCCACAAGGCTGGGCAAGGTTGCACCCATCACCATTCGCGTGAACCCCGACGTGGACGCCAAGACCCATGCCAAGATCGCCACTGGCAAGTCCGAGAACAAGTTTGGCATCCCCATCGCCCGCGCCCGCGAGGTTTATGCCATGGCCGCCGCCCTGCCGGGGCTGAAAGTGATCGGCATTGATGTGCATATCGGCAGCCAGCTGACCGAATTGGCCCCGTTTGAAGCCGCCTATCTGAAGGTCGCAGAGCTGACCGAGGTTTTGCGCGCGGATGGACATGAGATCAGCCGCCTTGATCTGGGCGGTGGGCTTGGCATTCCCTACACCCGCTCGAACGAGGCGCCGCCGCTGCCCACGGATTATGGCGCGCTGATCAAGCGCACCGTGGGGCATTTGGGCTGCGAGGTTGAGATCGAGCCGGGGCGTCTGATTTCGGGCAATGCGGGCCTGATGGTGTCGGAAGTGATCTATGTCAAAGAGGGGGCCGACCGGCAGTTCCTGATCTTGGATGCGGCGATGAATGACCTGATCCGGCCTGCCATGTACGAGGCGCACCACGACATTGTGCCGGTGATCGAACCCAGTCCCGGGGCCGAGCAGGTCGCCTATGATGTGGTCGGGCCGATTTGTGAGAGCGGCGACACCTTTGCCAAGGGGCGGATGATGCCGCGGGTCGGGCCGGGTGATCTTGTCGCGTTCCGGTCGGCGGGCGCATATGGTGCTGTGATGTCGTCTGAATACAATTCGCGGCCGATGATTCCGGAAGTTTTGGTCCAGGGCGATCAATTTGCGGTTATCCGCGCACGTCCGACCTTTGACGAAATGCTTTCGCGCGATACCATACCGGTATGGCTGTAGCCTCTTTGCGCGCAGTCCCATCATACGGAGAGGTCCGCTGACACCACGGCCCATCTATCGCCATCTGAAATGGCCCGTCGCTTTGACCCGGTTGGGGATGGGCGCGGAAGCCATTGTGCGCGCGTTCTGGCCGCTGTGGACGGTGGCCTTCGTGGTGGCGGCACCGCTGTTCTTTGGCTGGCAGGATCAGGTCGGGGTCGAGGTTTTCTGGGCCTTTGTCGTGGGGTCCGTTCTGGCACTTTTGGCGGCCCTGGTCTGGGGCGCGCGGCGATTCCGCTGGCCTGATCGCGATGCGGCGGTGGCACGGGTTGATGCACAATTGCCCGGACGCCCCATCGCCGCCGTGGCCGACCAGCAGGCCATCGGATCCGGTGACCCCGCGTCAGAGGCGGTCTGGCAGGCCCATCTGCAACGCATGGCCGAACGCACCAAGGCGGCCAAGGCGGTGTCCCCCGATTTGCGGGTCTCGGAAAAGGACCCCTACGGGATGCGCTTTGTGGCGCTGTTGTTCTTTGTCTGCGCGGTCCTCTTTGGGTCGATCCTGCGCGTGGCCTCTGTCGCAGAGATTGCGACGGGCGGTGAACAGACGCTGGCAACGGGTCCGGTCTGGGAAGGCTGGGTTGCCCCGCCTGCCTATACCGGCAAGCCGACGATTTATCTCAACGACATCCCCTCTGGCCCGCTGCGGGTGCCGGATGGATCCGAAATCACTCTGCGCCTTTATGGCGAAGTGGGCGCGCTGACGGTGGCGGAAACCGTGTCTGGCCGGGTCAGCGAGATTGGTGCGGCATCGGATGCGCAGCAGACGTTTATTGTGAATGACACCGGCACCCTGTCGATTGACGGCGAAAACGGGGCCGCGTGGGACATTACGGTGGTCGAGGATATCCTGCCGCTGGTGGAACTGACCGGCGGCGTGGAATCGGATGCGATGGGCGAGATGTCTCAGCCGTTTCTGGCGATGGATGACTACGGCGTCGAAAGCGGCACGGCGGAAATCGCGTTGGATCTGGTCAATGTCGACAGGCGTCACGGCCTGACGATTGATCCCGATCCGATTGAAGCGTTGGTATTGGATTTGCCGATGCCGTTTAACGGTGATCGCACGGAATTCGAAGAGTTCCTGATCGAAAACCTGTCGGAACACCCGCTGGCCAATCTGCCGGTGACGCTGACGTTGGATGTGACGGATGCGGCAGGGCAGGTGGGCCAAGCGGAACCCGAACAGATGATCTTGCCCGGGCGGCGGTTCTTTCAACCCACGGCAAAGGCGGTGATCGAACAGCGCCGCGATCTGATGTGGTCCAAGGCGAATGGGCCACGCGTGGCACAGATCTTGCGAGCGGTGTCGCACCGGCCTGATGATCTGTTCACCAATGAAACCACCTATTTGCGGACCCGCACGATTATCCGCCAGCTTGAGACGTTCAATCGCTTTGGGTTGTCCGACGAAGGGCAGGCAGAGATTGTGCAGGCGTTGTGGGATCTGGCGATCCAGCTTGAGGACGGCACCTTGGCGGACGCGCGCGAGCGGCTGCGCCGGGCGCAGGAACGGCTGGAAGAAGCGATGCGCAACGGCGCCAGCGACGAAGAAATCGCGGAACTGATGCAGGAATTGCGCGACGCCACCAGCGACTACATGCAGATGCTTGCCGATCAGATGGACCCCAATGACGACGGCACCGATCAGGCCGACAATGGCGGCGAGACAATGGAATTGGGTCAGGACGAGCTTCAGGCCTTGATGGACCGGATCCAGGAGCTGATGGAAGAAGGCCGTATGGCCGAGGCGCAGGAACTGATGGAGCGGTTGAACGAACTGCTTGAAAATCTGCGCATCACCCAAGGCGAAGGCGGGCAAGGCGGGCCACGCACGCCGGGGCAGCAATCCATGCAGGATCTTGCCGATACCCTGCGCGATCAGGAAGATCTGTCCGACGAGGCGTTTCGCGATCTGCAGGAGCAGGGTCAGCAGCAGGGCCAACAGGGGCAACAAGGCCAACAGGGTCAGCAAGGCCAGCAGGGGCAACAGGGCCAGCAGCAAGGGCAGCAGGGTCAGGGCCAGCAAGGCCAACAGCAGCAGGGCCAGCAAGGCGAAGGCAATGGCACCGGGCAGGACGGACAGCAAGGCCAGCAGGGTGACGACGGACAGGGTGGCGAAGGCGCGGGCGATGCGCCCGATGGCCGGTCGCTTGCAGAGCGCCAGCAGGCGCTGCGCGATGAACTTGCCCGCCAGCGCGGCAATCTGCCCTCGCTTGATGGCGAGGCCGGAGAGACCGCGCGCGGTGCGCTTGATCGGGCCGAAGGCGCGATGGAAGGTGCCGAGGATGCCCTGCGCGAAGGTGATCTGGCCGAAGCCATCGACCGACAGGCCGAGGCGATGAACGCATTACGCAACGGGATGCGGGCCCTGGGCGAGGCACTGGCGCAGAACGAAAACACCGAACCCGGTCAGGGCAATGCCGAAGGCGAAGCAACCGGGCAGGCGCAACCCGGCCAACGTGACCCGCTGGGCCGCCAGATGGGCAATACCGGTCAATTTGGCACCGACGAGAACCTGTTGCAGGGCGAAGACGTCTACCGCCGGGCAGAGGAATTGCTGGGCGAAATCCGGCGTCGGTCTGCGGAACAAGACCGGCCAGAGGTCGAGAAAGACTATCTGCGCCGCCTGCTTGAACGGTTCTAGCGGGCCGATTTAGGCGTTTGGCCCTTCCAGCATGACCAGCAGCTTTTCCATCTGAACGTCAAACCAGATCCGCAAACTATCCACGCCCGCCACATAGGCGTTCAGCACGCCTTCGAGTGCGGGGACCGCCGCGGCGATCTGATCGGCAAAGACGTAGATCGCGATCAGCACTGCAAAGATCAGCAAAACGCCAAAGAACCCAAACCGGAAACCGCGCCGCTCTTCGGCGGCTTCTTCCTCGGGCAGGGGCGGGGGGGCGTCGCGTTCGGAATCCGACCGCAGGGTGGCGTTGATGTCTTCGATATCGGGCAGCAGCTCGCGGCGCGATCCTTCGACCGTGGCGGCAATCGCGGCTGTCAGGCTATCGCTGGGCTCTTCACCCTTGAGCCGCGAGATCCGTTCAGCGGATTCGGCCTTTTTGGTCTCTGACATCGTGGGCATGTCTTCGATGCCCAGATCGCCCTGTTGTTCCAGCCCGCTTTGGGCCTCTGCCGCGCGGTTAGCCTCTTCGCGGGCGGCTTCCTCGCGCAGGATATCAGCAACAGAGGCGTCAATCGGCTGCCGTTGCGGTGTGCCGTGTTGCGGTGCGGGGGACAGGATTTCCTCGACCTCGGGGTCGTCGATCGGGGCCGGTTCTGGGGTGGGTTCCTGCGGCGGGTCTTCGGCTGCGGGGGGTTCCTCTACCGCGGGCGGGTCAGCGACCTCTGGTGGTTCGACAAAGTCTTCCTCTGCCGCCGCAGATGCGCCGGGGCTTTCAAACCATGTGTGGCCGCAATTCGAACACTGAACGTCGCGACCCTGTGTGGGGATAACGTCGTCCGAAACCTCGTACTGTGCACCGCAGTTGGGGCAAATCAGTCGCATTTTATCCGTCCTCAAACCCTGCGAACTTAACCGATTACAGGGCATTGTTTTGCATTTGTTAACAATCTCCCAGCCGAACGGAAAGGATTTGCGCACTCTCTGCCTGCGATATGATTGTAACCTGTTGCAGATTTGGGCAAAACGGGCGGGTAATGGCGGGGATTTCACAGTGATCGAGCTTGAGGACGTGGCCTATAGCTATGGCGGGGCAGAGCTTTTTGCGCAGCTTAACCTTTCGCTGGCACCGGGATCCTTTCATTTCCTGACCGGCCCGTCGGGCGCGGGCAAGACCACGCTGCTGAAATTATGCTACGGAGAGCTGCTTGCCACGGCGGGGCAAGTCCGGCTGTTTGGCGAAGACGCCAGATCGCTGGAACGCGACGGCGTTGCGATGATGCGGCGGCGGATCGGTGTTGTGCATCAGGATTGCCAGTTCCTTGACCACCTGCCGGTGGCCGAAAACATCGCCCTGCCGCTGAAGGTCGCGGGCCGCGAGGCCGAGGCCGATGGCAATCTTGATGACCTGTTGTCCTGGGTCGGCCTCAAATCGCAGGCGGGCCAGACCCCGCCGCAACTGTCGGGTGGTGAACGCCAGCGTGCGGCCCTGGCCCGCGCCGTCATCATGTCACCGGACGTCATTATCGCCGATGAACCCACCGGCAATGTCGATTGGGAGATGTCACAGCGCCTGCTGACCCTGCTGATCGAGCTCAATAAGATGGGCAAGACCGTGCTGATCGCGACCCATGATCTGAACCTGATCCGCACCGCCAAAAATCAGGTCAGCGCCCGTGTTCTGCGCCTGACCGACCGAAAACTACAGCTTGCGGGGGCAGAGCTATGACCTTGAGCGCCGCCCGCGTAATCGCCTTTGTGATGGGCGACCCAAAGGCCGACCGGGCCGTCCCGCCCACGGGCTTTACCGCGCGTCTGACCGTCTTTACCGCCGCCGCGATGGCGTTTCTGGCGGTGTTCGCGCTGGCGCTGTCGATGGCGACAGGGCGGCTGGCGGATCGCTGGTCGGAAGAGCTTGCGCGGACTTCGACCTTGCGCATTTCCGCCCCCGCCGATCAGGCCGCCGCACAGGTGCAGGCGGCTATCAACGTGCTTGAAACCACCCCCGGCGTGGCTGCCGCGCGGGCGCTGACGGCGGATGAACAACGCAGCTTACTGGAACCGTGGTTTGGCCCTGACCTGCCGATTGAATCGCTGCCAATCCCGCAACTTATTGAAATTATTGAAGAAGGTGGCGGCTACGATTCCGCCGGTCTGCGCGCGCGCCTGCTGGCAGAGGTGCCGGGCGCTGTGCTGGATGACCATACCCGCTGGCGCGAGCCCTTGGTCACAGCCGCCGGGCGGCTGCGGTCATTGGGGTGGTTCGCGATCCTGCTGATCGGGGCGGCAACGGCGGCGATGATCACGCTTGCGGCGCAATCGGCACTGGCGGCAAATGCACAAGTCATCCGGGTGATGCGCCTTGTCGGGGCAGAGGACGCCTATATCGCGCGGGCCTTTGTGCGCCGCTTTACCAGCCGCGCGTTTCTGGGCGCTTTGGGCGGGACCTTTCTGGGCATGATCGCCGTGGCGCTGTTGCCAAACGGCAATGACGTTGGCGGATTTCTGACCGATGTGGGCTTCCGTGGGCTTGGCTGGATCTGGCCGCTTTGCCTGCCGCCACTGGCTGCAATCGTTGCCTTTTTCGCCACCCGCGCGGCTGCTCTGCGCACCTTGAAAGAACAATCATGATGTATGCAATCCAATGGCTCCGCTCGCTTGTCTTCAATGCGATGATGTATGTGATGATGCTGGTGGTCGGGGTGCTGTATCTGCCATGGGCCATCTGGTCGGCAGAGGGGGCCGTGGCCGCCTGCCATCGCTACTGCGTGATCGTGCGCTGGATGGCGGGCTGGATGATCGGGCTAAAGACCGAAGTGCGCGGCACGCCGCCCACGGACGAGGTGATGGTTGCCGCAAAACACCAGTCTTTTCTGGATGTTATCGTGATTTACGGTGCGGTGCCGCGCGGCAAGTTCATCATGAAAAGCATCCTCAAATACGCGCCCATTCTGGGGTGGTTCGGGTTGCGTATCGGGTGCATCCCGGTGGATCGTGGCAAGCGCGGCGCGGCGATCAAGCGGATGCTCTCGGACGTCAAATCGGGCAAGGTCAGCGGCGGTCAGTTGATTATTTACCCTCAGGGCACGCGCGTCGGGCCGGGGGTCAAGGCGCAGTATAAGGTCGGGACGGCGGCGCTATATGGTCAGCTTGAACAACCTTGCGTGCCGGTGGCGACCAACATCGGTGTCTTCTGGCCCAAGCGCGGCGTTTACCGCAAACCGGGCAATGCAGTCGTAGAATTTTTGCCGCCGATTGCGCCGGGTCTTGATAGCGCGGCGTTCATGCAGCGGTTGGAAACTGACATCGAAGGCCATTCTGACCGGTTGAACAAAGAGGCGGGGTTTGATGGCTGATGTGATCACCGATATCGCAGCGCTCGAGGCGCTCTATGGCACGCCGGGCAAGGCATCGCTGATCAAGGTCACCGACCATCTGACACCGGCCTATCGCCACTGGATCCTGCGCAGCCGGTTTTGCGTCTTGACCACGGTCGGGCCGGATGGGACCGACGGAAGTCCCCGCGGGGATGACGGATCCTTGGTGCAGGAATTGGATGCCCGCACCCTGCTGTTACCCGATTGGCGCGGGAATAACCGTATGGATTCATTGCGTAATATCGTGACGGATGGGCGGGTAAGCCTGATGTTCATGGTGCCGGGATCCAACAACGTGATGCGCGTCAATGGCCGGGCAGAGGTATCGGTTGCGGATGATCTGCTGGGCCGGTTTAGCGACAAGGGGCGAAAACCCCGGTCGGTGATCGTGGTGCATATTGCCGAGGTTTACAGCCAATGCGCCCGCGCGGTGATGCGGTCAGGGATCTGGACGGCGGGCGACATGTCCGAAGGTCTCCCGACGGTCGGTGACATGCTGGCAGAGGTCGAAGCAGGGTTTGACGGCGCGGCCTATGACGCGGAATGGCCGGGGCGGGCCGCAAAAACCATGTGGTAGGCTTAGGCCGCGAGGCCCTTTGCGCCAAGCTGCAGATATTTGGTGCGCCGAGCCTTGCGGACATCTTCTGGTGATAGCGACGACAGCTCTGCCAGCATCGCCTCAATCGCGGCGCCGACGTTCTTGATCGCCTGCTGGCTGTCACGATGTGCGCCGCCCATGGGTTCGGGGATAATCCGGTCGCAGACGCCCAACTCATTCAGATCCTTGGCCGTCAGGCGCAGTGCCTCTGCCGCTTCGCGCATCTTTTCGGCATCTTTCCACAGGATCGAGGCGCAGCCTTCGGGGCTGATCACCGAATAGATCGAATGGTCCAGCATCGCGACGCGGTTGGCGGTGGCAAAGGCCACGGCACCGCCGGATCCGCCCTCTCCGATGACGACGGAAATCAGCGGCACGCCAAGTTCGAGACACTTTTCGGTGGACCGCGCGATCGCCTCTGACTGGCCGCGTTCCTCTGCCCCTTTGCCGGGGTAGGCGCCGGGCGTGTCGACAAGCGTGATAACAGGCAAGCCAAAGCGGTCGGCAAGGTCCATCAGCCGGATGGCCTTGCGGTATCCTTCGGGCCGGGCCATGCCGAAGTTGCGTTCGATCCGGGACTTGGTGTCGTTGCCTTTTTCGTGGCCGATCACCATCACGGGCTGGCCATTCAACCGGGCAAACCCGCCCATCACGGCGTGGTCATCAGCGAAATTCCGGTCACCGGCAAGCGGCGTGTATTCGGTAAACAGCGCGTCGATATAGTCTTTGCAATGGGGCCGCTGCGGGTGGCGCGCCACCTGACATTTCCGCCAAGGGGTGAGGCCCGCGTAGAGCGATTTGAGCAGGTCTTCGGCCTTGCGATCAAGGGCTGACGCCTCTTTCTCGACGTCCATCTCTTCGTTTTCGCGCGCCAAGGCGCGCAGTTCTTCGGCCTTGCCTTCAATTTCGGCCAAAGGTTTTTCGAAGTCGAGATATTGCGTCATTCATCGCCCCTGCTGCGGTTCTTGCCCGATATAAGTCGCCGCAGGGCCAATTTGCAATGTGGAACGCGGTTTAACCGGTAATCATTTCGTATTGCTTGACGATCACCTCGGCCTGTTTGATCGAGGCGATGTCGACGAGGCGGCCTTTGTAAACCGTGGCACCTTCGCCGTTTTTCTTGGCCTCTGCCATGGCCGCGAGGATTTCGCGGGCCTCTGTCACGGCCTCTTCCGAGGGGGTAAAGACTTGATTTGCCAAGGCAATTTGTTTGGGGTGGATGGCCCATTTGCCGACCATGCCCAATGTTGCACTGCGGCGGGATTGCGCAAGATAGCCTTCGTCATCGGAAAAGTCCCCAAAGGGTCCGTCAACAGGCAGCACGCCGTGGGTGCGGCAGGCGGCGACGATTGCGGTTTGCGCCCAGTGCCAAGGATCGCTGTAATGGCGGGTATCCCCTTGCAACATATAGTAATTTTCCTGCGTCCCGCCGATGCCCGTGGTCTGCATCCCCATGGAGGCGGCAAAATCGGCAGCGCCCAGCGACATGGCTTGCAGGCGTGGAGAAGATGCAGCGATTTCAGTGACATGCGCCAAGCCAGCGGCGCTTTCGATGATGACCTCAAACGCGATGGGTTTGGTGCGGCCCTTTGCGGTCTCGATCGCGGTGACAAGGGCGTCTACGGCGTAGATATCAGCGGCACAGCCGACCTTTGGGATCATGATCTGGTCAAGGCGGTCGCCCGCTTGTTCCAGCAGGTCCACCACATCGCGATACCAATAGGGCGTATCAAGGCCGTTGATGCGAACGCTTAAGTGTTTGGTATTCCAGTCAATATCGTGGGTCGCCTGGATCACGTTGGCCCGCGCTGTGTCTTTGTCAGAGGGGGCGACGCTGTCTTCCAGATCAAGGTTGATCACGTCCGCCGCGGAGGCAGCCATCTTTTCAAAGAGTGCGGTGCGAGAGCCCGGACCAAACAGCTGGCAGCGGTTCGGGCGGGCGGGGGCAGCGGGCTGAAGACGGAATGACATGGCGTGGCCTTGTTTGATTATTTCGTATTGCTTGGCTCACGGGTTAGAATATTGCGCAATGCTGCGCAAGTATCATTTTGCGCGCGCAGCATTTTGGGGGATGCAGAAACCATGCACAAACGATGCACATTCCATACACAAAGTGCATGCATGAGAGTCTTAAGCGGCGTTAACCAAGGGGCGGCGGTCTGAAGCCCGCCCTACGGGGGTCAGATCCCGGCGTCGATGATTGCGCGTGCAAGGATCGGCACGGTTTTGGCGTTGAGGCCCGCGATATTCATCCGGCTGTCGCCCACCATATAGATCCCGTGATCGGCGCGCAGCTTTTCGACCAGTTCGGGCGTCGTGCCAAGCTGGCTGAACATGCCGCGATGGTCGGCCAGAAAATCGAACCGGTCGGAATTGGACAAACGGCGCAATTCATCGGCCAGTTGCTGGCGCAGGACCAACATGCCGTTGCGGGTTTCCTCAAGCTCTGCCTCCCAATCGGCACGCAGGGCGGGGTCGCCAAGGATGGTGGACACGACGCGCGCACCGTGGTCGGGCGGGAAGGAATAGTTCTGGCGGTTGAGGTAGGCGAGGTTTTGTTGCGTCAGCGCCTGCTGGTCGGCGTCTTTGGTAACGGCCATCAGGATGCCGGTGCGTTCGCGGTAGATACCAAAGTTCTTGGAACAGGACGCGGCGATCAGCACGTTGTCGAAAGACGACGCGATCTTGCGGGTCGCGGCGGCGTCTTCGTCCAGACCGTCGCCAAAGCCCTGGTAGGCGATGTCGACGAAGGGCATGGCGGACTTTTCCTTGATCAGTTTGATCACGCCGTCCCATTGCGCCAGCGTCAGGTTGGCCCCTGTCGGGTTGTGGCAGCAGCCGTGTAGCAGCACCACGTCGCCGGGCAGCATCGCACCCAGATCAGTGAGCATACCGACGTAGTCAACGCCGCGCGTGGCGGTGTCGAAATAGCGGTAGGTTTGGCTTTTCATGCCAAGGTATTTGATGATCGAGGGGTGGTTCGGCCAGGTGGGATCAGAGATCCAGACGGTCGCACCGGGGGCGGCCATCTTGATCAGTTCCAGCGCCTGACGGATCGCCCCGGTGCCGCCCGGTGTGGCGACGGCGGCGACGCGGGCGTGATCCACGGCATCGCCCAGCACGAGGTTTTTCATCGCGGTGCCAAAGGCGGGGTCACCAGCAAGGCCGGTATAGGCCTTGGTCGTCTGGTCGGCCATGATCCGGCGCTCTGCCTCTTTCACCGCGCGCATGACGGGGGTGTTGCCGGTGGCGTCTTTGTAGACGCCGACGCCAAGGTCGACTTTGCTATCGCGCGGATCAGCGCGGTAGGCGGCCATAAGGGCGAGGATTTTGTCAGCGGGTTGGGCGGAAAGCTTATCAAACATGGGGTGGGTCCTTAGGGATGACCGGCGCAATGGGACGAATCTGGTGCGGGAGGCACATCTTTGGAAATGCCAGAGCGGTCGGGGCATGGCAAGGAAAGTTGGTTTACTTTGGCCTGCGACGGGTATGAGGCGCGTTGATCAGCCCGGAATCAAGGCCGTAGGCCGCCGGGCCATCGCCGACCCGCCCCCCGGGTCGGCGATTTGCGATCCTTGCACGAGGCAGAAAAGGGAAGGCTGACGCGGCCACCATAAAGTGCCACGGTGGCACGTCAGGACGCCCACCCGCGGGTCGGCGATGGCCCGGCTGACGGTGTTTGGCCGATCTACCCCGTCGCGATGGGCAGGTCGTCATACATGCCCCATTCGGACCATGAACCATCGTAAAGGCTGTGGTCGGTCTTGCCGATCCGTTCCAGCGCGAGGCTGAGGATTGCGGCAGTCACGCCAGAGCCGCAGGTGGTGATGACAGGCTTGGTCAGGTCGGCCCCGGCAAACGCCTTTTGCAGGGCGGGGGCGTCTTTCATCGTGCCGTCGGCGTTCAGCAGGTTCTTGTAGAACACATTGGTAGAGCCGGGGATGTGTCCGGCCCGCAGCCCCTCGCGCGGTTCAGGCGCGGTGCCGGCAAAGCGTTCGGGCGCTCGGGCGTCGATGATCGTGTGATCGCCGAGTTTGGCGGCGCGGGCCACTTGGGTCACGTCGCGGACCAGTTGGTTCTGGCGGCTGACGGTCATATGGCGGTCGCGGATGACGGGGGGCAGGTCTTCGAGCGGGTGGCCATCGGCGACCCACTTTGGCAGGCCGCCGTCCAACACGGCGACGTCCGTCTTGCCCATCAGGCGGAACAGCCACCAGACGCGGGCTGCGGAGAACAGGCCCGACGTGTCATAGACGACAACCTGATGGCCGTCGCCCACGCCCATGGTGCGCATCCGGGACATGAACTTTTCCACCGGCGGGGCCATATGCGGCATCTCGGACCGGTGGTCTGAAATCTCATCAATGTCGAAGAAGCGCGCATTGGGGATGTGACCAGCGGCGTATTCGGCTGCGGTGTTGCGCCCATCGGCGGGCATGTACCAGCTGGCATCAAGGATGCGCAGATCGGGATCCTTGAGGTGGTCGGCCAGCCAGCCGGTGCTGACCAATGTTTTGGGATCGTCTGTCATATCAGCCCCTGTCGTGGTTGCCTGCGGGGTATCGCAGGGGGCGGTTTGAGGCAAGGGTTGCAAACAAAAAGGGCGCCCCAGATGGGACGCCCAAGGTCGTGATCGTCTGTGGCTTAGCTCGCCATCTTGTTTTTAATGAAGCCCGCGACAAGCGTCAGGATGATGCCGCCTGCACCACCGCCACCGATCTGGCTGATCAGGCCGCTCATGTCGCCGCCCATCAGGCCGGACAGGGCCGCGCCGCCGCCCACACCGCCGACAAGACCGGCGATGGTGTTGCCAAGGCCGCCGAGCGACATGTTTTTGACGCCCGCACCAGCGGCATTGCCGCCCACCGCACCAGAGATCGCCTGAATAATTAGTTGTTCCATAGTCCCATTTCCTTCATCGGGACCATGGCTATTCCACGCCTTTGGGCGCGGTCCCCAACGCCAAAGGTTAACGCAAGCTAACCAATGAAGGGCCGTGCCGCATAGGGGAGAAACCGCGCGGCTTTCCCGCTAGTCGTTTTGCTTGAGGAGCCGTTGCTTTTGACGGCCCCAGTCGCGCTTGGCGTCTGTGGCGCGTTTATCGTGGTTTTTCTTACCCTTAGCGACGCCGATCTTGAGTTTCACCAACCCGCGGTCGTTGAAGTACATCACAAGGGGAACCAACGTCATGCCCTCGCGTTTGGTGGCGTTCCAGAGCTTTGACAGCTCTTTCCGGCTGACCAATAGCTTGCGTTTGCGGCGGGGTTCATGGCCGAACATCGCGCGTTCATAGGGCGCGATATAGGCGTTGGTCAGCCAAAGCTCGCCATTATCAACCGAGGCATAGCTGTCGGCAATGTTGGACTGGCCGGTGCGCAGGGATTTAACCTCTGGCCCTTCAAGGATGATCCCAACCTCAAGATCGCTTTCGATGGCATAGTCGTAGCGTGCGCGCCGGTTCTCGGCGACGACCTTGTAGTTCTTGTTTTCGTCTTTCTTGGCCATGATCGACCCCAGATATGCGATGGACGCCGCCCCCACAAGGCATAGGATAGGGGAAAGGGGGATTGCGTGATGATGATCCAGATTGCGTTGGGGTCCGGGCTGCTGCTTGCGTCGATCCTGATTGCGGGTGTCAGTTTTTGGGCGATGGAGGTGGCGATCCTGCGGTTTCGCCCTTGGCTGGTGCGTGCGCCCCATACGCCTAAGTTGCTGGTGGTCTTGCTGACGGCGGCGGTGTGGATTTTGGCGCAACTGACGGTGGGCGTCTGGTTGTGGGCGCTGACCTTTCTGGGGCTAGGGATCTTTCCGACGCTGGAAGAGGCGGTCTATTTCGCGTTGGTCGTGTTCACAACGCTGGGGTTTGGCGACATCTTGCTGCCGGTGGACTGGCGGCTTTTGGGGGGCATGGCGTCACTGAATGGCCTGCTGAACATCGGTTTGGTGACAGCGGTGCTGGTTGAGACGATGCGCCAGATCAAGTTGCATCAGATGAAGCAAATCTCATGAACGTGCCGATTATCACGAACGCCCACGCGCGGCGATTGTTCTTGCATCGCCATGGGTTGTGTCATGCAGGTAGCGGCACGGGGCGCGGTGATGATCTGGCGGGCGTGCTGGATGATCTGGGCTTTGTGCAGTTGGACAGCGTGAACACCTTTGCCCGTGCACATGATCTGATCCTGTGGGCGCGGCGGGGGTCCTACAGGCCGCGCGCGTTAGAGCTTGCGCTGGCAAGGGACCGGGCAGTGTTTGAGCATTGGACCCATGATGCGGCGGCGATCCCGATGGCGTTCTACCCCCATTGGAAGCTGCGGTTTGACCGCGATGCCGCGCGGCTGCGGGACCGCTGGGGCAAGGACCGCCGTGCGGGGTTTCTGGAAAAGGCAGAGCAGGTTCTGACCCAGATCCAGGCGCAGGGCGGCTGTTCGTCCAGCGATGTGGGCACCGATGAGGTGAAGGGATCAGGCGGCTGGTGGGACTGGCACCCCAGCAAGACGGCGCTGGAATATCTGTGGCGGTCGGGCCAGTTGTCGGTCTGTCACCGGACCGGATTTCGCAAGGTCTATGACCTGCCCGAACGGGTGATCCCGGCGGAATACCTGAACGCGCGGCCCCATCCCGAAGAGACGATTGAGTGGCTGTGCGAACAGGCGCTTGACCGGCTGGGCTTTGCCACCAGCGGCGAATTGGCAGCGTTCTGGGACACTGCGACCCCGGCAGAGGCAAAAGACTGGTGCCGGGCGGCACTGGCGGATGGCCGGGTGATCGAGGTGGATGTCGAAGGCGTGGACGGCAAGCTGCGCCGGTCCGTCGCACGGCCTGACGTCATGGACGCCCCGGCCCCTGCGCCACCGGGCAAGGTGCGGATCGTGTCACCCTTTGACCCCGCCCTGCGCGACCGCAAACGGGCAGAGCGGCTGTTTGGGTTTCACTACCGGATCGAGATTTTCGTCCCCGAGGCCAAGCGACAATACGGCTATTACGTCTTTCCGGTGATGGAGGGTGACCGGCTGATCGGGCGGATCGACATGCGGCGCAAAGGCGCGGTTCTGGCGGTGCGGGGCTTCTGGCCGGAACCCGGCGTGCGCATGGGTGCAGGGCGATTGGCCAAGCTGGAGGCAGAGCTTGCAAGGGCGGCAAGGTTTGGCGGCTGCGACGCAGTGCAATCAGAGGACGGCTGGCTGCGTTAATCAAACGCCCCGGTGAGCACCGTGCAGCGCGGATAGCCATAACCCCAGCGCCACGGCAGACCCGAACAGGGCATACCGCCAAGGCGGACGGCGAAGAACATGGCACTTGCGATGGTGTCATAAGCCTCGGTGACGTTTTCGGGTGTGACGTCGTAGGTTTCTGCCACGATGTCGGCGCGCGCTTCCCCTGTGGCGATCACGCAGGCCTGAAGGGTTTGATCGGCCATCAGGCGCGCATCAAAGCTGGAGGCGGCGTCGGGTGCCGCGGCTGCGTTGTGATAGGCGCGGTCGTGGGTGACGCAGCAATCTTCCCACGGTGGTGTGGATTGGTGGCTTTCGGCGAATTCGGGAAAGCGGCCAGCGGCGCGTTTCCATGCATCCGAAAGCCCGCCGCTACAGCCATCGGTTTCAAACGGTGCGAGCTCTGTCTCTGGGCGGGATATGACAACCATCAGCGCATCGTGGCCGGAATTTTCCAAGGTCTGCAACGCGCCAGAAGTCCAATCTTGGGCAGATGCAGCGCCAGCGCAAAGACCCGCAAGCAGGGCCGCTTGGGGCAGGGTAAGACGATAGACCAAGGCGCTATTTCTTGTCGCGGGCGGCTTTTTCTTCTTTTGTCAGCTTATTGCCCCAGACATTATTGCTGAGCCCCAATTCCGCAGGCGCGGGTTTGGTCTTGCCCTTGCTGACTTTGCCGCCCTTGTTCAGGAATTCCTGAATAAGCGCATCATCTGTGGTTTCTTTGGGAACATGTTTCATGAGGGCAGGCTAGCGCGTGCCCCCATGTGGCGCAATGGGCGCTTAGTTCAAAAGGCCGGCGTGGACCATGCCATCGCGAATGGCGGCCTTGGTGCCGTCGGTCAGGCCGACAAGCGGCGCGCGGACCTCTTCATTGCCCATGCCGATCAGGGACATGCCGTATTTGGCACCCACAAGGCCCGGTTCCATAAAGATCGCCTCGTGCAGGGGCATCAGGCGGTCGAGGTGGGACAGGGCGGTGGCATAGTCGCCCGCCAGCGTCGCCTCTTGGAATTCGGCGCAAAGCTTTGGGGCGACATTGGCGGTCACGGAAATGCAGCCGACCCCGCCATGGGCGTTAAAGCCCAGTGCGGTCGCGTCTTCGCCTGAGAGCTGGATAAAGTCATGGCCGCAGTGGTGGCGTTGCTTGGGCACACGGGCGAGGTCACCGGTGGCGTCTTTGACGCCGACGATCATGTCGTGCTTGGCCAGTTCCGCCATGGTGGCGACCGACATATCGACAGAGGACCGGCCGGGGATGTTGTAGATAATGATCGGCAGGCCGCAGTCAGCCGCGGCGGTAAAATGCGCGATCAGCCCGGCTTGCGTCGGCTTGTTGTAGTAGGGCGTGACGACAAGGGCGGCATCGGCCCCGGCCGCTTTGGCGGCCTGCACAAGGCGCACGGTTTCAGCCGTATTGTTGGACCCGGCCCCGGCGATAACCTTGACCCGACCGGCGGCGTGATTGACCACGCATTCAACAACGGCGTCATGTTCAGCATGGGTCAGCGTCGGGCTTTCGCCTGTAGTGCCAACCGGCACCAGCCCATGCGACCCTTGGTCGATATGCCAGTCCACAAGTTTTTTGAGCGCATCGAAATCCACCTGGCCGTTCGTGAACGGCGTGACGAGGGCGGGCAAAGAGCCTTTGAACATGACGCGCTTCCTTTTGGTGGTGGGCAGGATGGCCCGATTAAAATCGGGCGGACACTAGACGCCTTTCCGCCGAATGCCAAGAATGTGCGTTGCAGGTTTGCACGGTTTCGATACGATCATTTGTGATGTTCCCCCACACGCGTTTTCATATGCCCCGCTGTCTTCTTCCTTTGTTGCTATGTCTGGCCGGGCCGGTGCTGGCCCAATCCGTGCCAGAGGCCGATGTTGAAGCCGTGCGCGCGGCAGATGAGGGTGCCTATGACGTAGCGACAGAGCTGTCAGCGGATCCGGTGACGCGCGATCTGGTGCGCTGGATTCAGTTGCGGGCGGGCGACGGGACTTTCGGGCAATATGCGCAGTTTCTGGTGCAGCGCCCCGATTGGCCGGGGCGGTCCACGATCCGGGCGCGCGCGGAAGAGGCTTTGCCAAAGGGCACTGACCCCGATCTGGTGATCGCCTTTTTCAATGCAGAGGCCCCGCGCACCGGCGAAGGTGCCGTGCGGCTGGCCGAGGCGATGATCGCCAAGGGCCAGATCGCCGAGGCGACAAAGGTTGTGCAAGCGGCGTGGCGTGATTTGCGGCTGACCGACAGTGGGCAGGATGTGCTGGTTGCAGGGTTCGCCGATCTGCTGACCCCGGTGCACAACGCCCGCGTCGATCAGCTGCTGTGGCGCTGGCGCACGGCAGAGGCACAGCGGATGATGGACCTGCTGGACGAAGATCAACAGGCGCTAGCCAAGGCGCGGATCGCCTATATCCGCAAAACCGGCGGGATTGATGCCGCCGTCAAGGCGGTGCCAGAGGCGCTGCAGGATCATCCCGGTCTGGCCTATGACCGCTACAACTGGCTTGCGGATACCGGCAGCCGGACAGAGGCGGTCAAGATCCTTTCGGCGCGGTCTGTGTCGGAAGAGGCCTTGGGCGAGCCGTTCCGCTGGTCGGGCTGGCGGCGGTCGCTCGCGCGGTGGGAGATGCGCGAGGGGCGTCCGCAGTCCGCCTATGCGCTGGCGTCACAGCACTTTTTGACCGAAGGGTCATCCTTTGCGGATCTGGAGTGGCTGGCGGGCTATGTGCAGCTGACCTATCTGGATGATGCGGCCAAGGCGCTGGCCCATTTTGAGACCGCAAGGGCGGCTGTGGAAAGCCCGATTTCAGTGGCGCGGATGGCCTATTGGCAGGGCCGCGCGCAAGAGGCTCTGGGCAGTGCAGAGGCGGCGCAAACGGCCTATGCGGAAGCCGCACAGCATCAGACCGCGTTCTATGGATTGCTGGCGGCAGAAAAGCTGGGCCGCGATCTGGATCCGGCACTGGCGGCGGCGGCCCCGGCGTGGGACGCCAGCGTCATGGATATGCCATTAGTGCAGGCTGCGTTCACGATGCTGGAGGCGGAAGAGCGCGGGGCTGCCACGCAGTTCTTTGTGCAGGTGGGCCGGGAACTGCCAGCAGAGGTTTTGGGGGCTATTGGTGCAGGCCTGACCGACGCCGATGAGGTCTATTTCGCCGTTGCGATGGGCAAGGCGGCTGTAACGCAGGGCAAGATCGTGCCAAGCATCTACTTTCCGCTGCACCCCTTGGCGGACACCGACCTGAAGGTCGAACCGGCACTGGCGCTGTCGATTGCGCGGCGGGAATCGGAGTTCAACGCAGGTGTCGGCAGCCCGGTAGGCGCGCTGGGCCTGATGCAATTGATGCCCGCCACGGCAGAAGAGGTCGCGGGCTTTGAAGGGGTCGTCTATAGCCGCCCGCGCCTGACCGGCGACTGGGCCTATAACGCACGGTTGGGGGATCGCTATCTGGCGGAACTGATCGCGCAGTTTGGCCCATCGGTGGTGCAGATCGCCGCCGGGTATAATGCCGGGCCAAGCCGTCCGGAAAACTGGATGGATGATCGTGGCGATCCAAGGTTGGGAGAGGCCGACGTTGTCGACTGGATCGAACACATCCCGTTCCGCGAAACCCGCAACTATGTGCAGCGGGTGTCTGAATCCATCCCCGTCTATCGCGCGCGCCTGACGGGCGAGGCTGGGCCGGTGCGCTTTACAGCGCTCTTGAACGGTGAAAAGCCGATTGTCCGGCCCGTGTCGCGTGGCGAGGCCCCTGTGCAGGGCGAAAGCGCTGTTGTGACCGAGCAATCCGTCAGCACGTCAGATGCGCCACCATTGCGGGCTGTCGCGCGGCCCACGCGCCCTGCGGCACCGACAGGGCCGACCGGGATCAGGCCGATTGCAAGGCCGGGCGATTAGGCGCGGCTGCGCAGCAGGGTAAAGATCCCGGCGGCAACGACGATGGCGGCGCCGATGGCGACGTGGAGTTCCAACACTTCGGCAAAGACAAAGATGCCGATGGCGCTGCCGAAAACCAGTTGCAGATAGGCAAAGGGTTGCACCGCGCTGGCCTCTGCCACCTCATAGGTTTTGATCAGCAGCCAGTGGCCGGTGGCGCCGGTCACGCAGAGGATCCCCATCAAGACCCAGTCCGGGCCGGTCATTGGTTCCCAGAACCCGATACCAAGCCCTGTCGTCAGGACGCAGCCCACCGTGCCGGTCCAGAAAAAGCTGGTGGCGGTGCTGTCTTTGCGCGCGGCATAGCGGGTCAGCAGCGAATAAAGCGCAAACATCAGCGCAGAGGTCAGCGCCACAAGCGCATGGGGGCTGAAAACGGCGATGCCCGGTTGCAGGATCATCAGGATGCCGACAAAGCCGATCCCGATGGCGGCCCACCGGCGCCAGCCTACATGCTCGCCCAGCACAGGGCCGGACAGGGCGGCGACAAGCAGCGGGTAGCTGGCAAAGATCGCGAGGCTTTCGACCAGCCCTAGCAGCACAAAGGCAAGGACCATGACGTTGATCTCGAGCGCCAAAAGCACGCCGCGCAGGGTTTGCACAATCGGTTGTTTGGTGGCGGCGGCAGCACGGATCGAACCGGCCTGACGGCGGGCGATCGCGATGACGAAGGCGGCGAAGAACCAATAGCGGATCATCACGATCATCATGACGTTGTAGGTCTCGGCCAGATGCCGCGAGAGGCCGTCTTGCGTGGCAAAGATCAGCATGGTCAGCGACATCAGCGCGATGCCAAGGCGGGTGTTGGTCTGCATCAGGTCGTGGCCCGCGTCATATGGCGCTTGCGGCCAAAACCGGGGATGCGGGTGACGGTAAAGCCCGCGTCGGTCAGCGATTTTCGCACGTGTCCCGCAGCCGAATAGGTTGCCGCTGTGCCACCGGGGACAGTGTGGGCGTGGACCGCGCGCAAAAGCGCCGGTTCCCAAAGTGCGGGGTTCTTGGCGGGCGAAAAGCCATCAAGAAACCATGCGTTGGCGCGGCCATTCCACGCGGGCAGGGTCTGGCGGGCGTCGCCGGTGATGACGTGCAGCGTGAGCGTGTCGGTGAGTTGGGTTGGGCCTGCGCCGGGGGTCCAGTTTGCAAGCAAGGTGTCGGCAAATGGGGCCACCTCTGGGAACGCCGCAAGCGCGCGGGCCATGTCGGCGGGGGCCATGGGGTAGGCCTCAAAACTGGTGAAGGTCAGGTGGCCTGCGGGCTTTGCTGCGTCCCAAGCCGCCCAGGTGGTCAGCAGGTTCAGGCCCGTGCCAAAGCCAAGCTCTGCGATGTGAAAGTCACCTGTGAAGCGGGCGGGCAGGTCGTTTCCGGCCAGAAAGACATGGCGGGTTTCGGCAAGGCCGCCGTTCAGCGAGTAATACGGGTCGTCGAACCGGGTCGAGACCGGGACCGCGCCATGGTCTGTGGCGCGCCAATCAAGCGATGCGGTCTGGTCGGTCATGCGGGTATGCCTTAGGTGTCAGGGCGACTTTGCAACGAGGACGCAGGCAATGGCAATCGCAGACGTGACAGTGCGCGGCGCGGGCATCTTTGGCCTGTCGGTCGCCTATGCCTGCGCGCGGCGGGGGGCATCGGTGCAGGTGATTGATCCCGGCGGCGTGGCGGCAGGGGCCTCTGGCGGGATCGTGGGGGCGTTGGCGCCGCATGTGCCAGAGCAGTGGAACGACAAGAAGGCGTTTCAACTGGACAGCCTGCTGATGGCCGAAGGATTCTGGGCCGGGGTCGCAGAGTTGAGCGGCTTGCCCACGGGTTATGCGCGGTCGGGGCGGTTGCAGCCGCTGGCGGATGACGCTGCCGTGGCCCTTGCAGAACGGCGGGCGTTGACGGCGGTCGACCATTGGGGCGATTGCGCGACATGGGCGGTTGTGGACGCAACAGGGGCGGGCTGGGAGCCACCCAGCGCCAGCGGCAGGCTGGTGCATGACACGCTGTCGGCGTTGATCCATCCGCGGCAGGCGACGCGCGCCTTGGCCGCAGCGGTGGCGGCGCTGGGCGGCGTGATCCGCAAGGACGGGGCGGATGAAGGCGCGGTTGTCTGGGCCACGGGCTGGCAGGGCTTGGACAGGCTTGGCAACGGTGTGAAGGGGCAGGCGGCGCTGCTGGATTTTGACGCATCAGGTGCGCCGCAGCTTTTTGCCGATACGCTGCATATCATTCCGCATGGCGACGGCACGGTGGCGATTGGGTCCACGTCAGAGCGGGAGTTTGGCGATGCCACGGCGACAGATGCGGCCCTTGACGATGTGATCGCGCGGGCCAAGGCGGCGATGCCGGTGCTGGCCGATGCCCACGTGATCGCGCGCTGGGCCGGGGTGCGGCCAAGGGCGAAAAGCCGCGCGCCTTTGCTGGGCGCTCATCCATTGAAACCCGGCGCATTCATCGCCAATGGCGGGTTCAAGATCGGGTTCGGCATGGCCCCGAAGGTGGGCGAGGTCATGGCGGATCTGGTGCTGGACGGGCGCGACACGATCCCCGAGGGGTTTCGCGCAGGCTGACGGCGTCGCATTGGATGCGACATGGGCCGCTGGGGCGTCAGGACGGGTTAGTTTGGGTCCAATTCAGATGCCCAAAGGATGCCCAATGCCACGTTCCATAACCCGAGACGCCTTTTGTGTGCTGTCGCTGCTGATTGCCGCGATGATGCCCGCGCAGGTCCGCGCTTTGACGATCTGGAACGGGGCCTATCAAGAGAATTACGAGCCTGATGAATTTGACGACATTCTGAACGGCGCGCGTGATGCTTATGTGCTGCTTGACCCCTTTGATGAGCCTGAATTGGCCGCCGGTCAGGTGATGGCACTGCACGCCTTTGGCAATCAGGTTGCGGCCTATATCAGCGTCGGCACGGGCGAGGATTGGCGCGACGACTTTGCAAGGTTGCGGCCCGCTTTGGTGACAAAAGCCTGGGGCGATTGGGCGGGCGAATATTTCATCTCTGACACCGGTGCGCTGGCCATGACGGTGATGAAGGCGCGGATTGATCTGATCGCGGGCTGGGGCTTTGACTGGGTCGAATTCGACAACATGGATTGGGCCGAGGATGATGGTAATCGGGCGGAGTATCGCTTTGCCGTCAGCGAGGCGCAGGGGCGGCAGTATTATCAGGCCTTGTGCCAATATGCGCGGTCCAAGGGGCTGAAATGTATGGCGAAAAGCACCGTTGAGGGTGCGGAAGCCTTCGACGGCGTGACCTACGAATCCTACCCTGACGACATCGCGTGGTGGGATCAGGCCGGGGCGTTGGATTTTGCCGCCCGTGGCAAGCAGGTCATCATCGTGCACTACGCCGAGGACGGTTGCGCAGGTGTTTTTGCCGCCTACCGCCAGTCATATGGCGTGAGCCTCGCGTTCTTATGCGAAGATAATGCACGGCAGGGTTACCTGCGATTTCAGTAGGGGTCAGGCCCGCGCGCTGGCCTGCATACATAGGCGGCTATCCGGGCCACGCACCCATGCGGTGCCGTCCTTCCAACACAGGGTTGCAGGTTCTGGCACCACCAAGGGGGCGGTGGCGCGGTAGGTGAATTCGGTCAGACTGCCAAGCTGCCGGGTCGCAAGGTCCATCAGAAGATGCGCAAGCAGCGGGCCATGCACGACAAGGCCCGCGTAGCCCTCGGTGCCGGTGGCATAGGGCTGATCATAGTGAATCCGGTGGCCGTTGAAGGTGAGCGCGGAATAGCGGAACAAAAGCGTCGGATCGAAGTTGACGTCCAAAGCATGGGTTTCATCGGTGGGGGCTGCGGGTGGCGGCGGGCTGATGGTGTCGTCCGGGCGATAGACGAGTTCCTGAAACTCTGTCACTGCAAGGGTCTGGCGCTGGCGGATATCGTGGCGCAGGCGCACAAAGGCCAGCGGGCCGGTGCGGCCTGACTTGCGGGTGACGCTGTCAACGCGGGTGATCTTTTCCGCCCGGATGCCCGCCAGAAGCGGGCGATGAAATGTCAGCTTGCCCGCCGCCCACATCCGGCGCGGCAGGCCAAGATCGGGAATCAACGCGCCGGTCGCAGGGTGCCCGTCGCGGCCCAATGCGGCAGGCGGCTGGGGGTCCCAAAAGTAGATATGGTGGGCAAAGGGCGGCAGCGGGTCGCCTGATTGCAGCGTCGGATTCTGCCCCAACATGGCCTGCAAGGCGCGGGCGCGGGCGGGATCCATCACATCAATGAGGGTTTGAACTTGGTCACTGGTCATACATATGGGTCGCAGGAAACGCGCGGGGGTGCAAATCATGAAAATTGACGGATTGGATCATCTGGTGCTGACGGTGGCCGACATGGATGCCTCGGTGGCGTTTTACCGCGATGTGCTGGGCATGGAGGCCGAGGATTTTCGTGCCGCGGATGGCAGCCGGCGCACAGCGCTGATGTTCGGAGGGCAAAAGATCAACCTTCACCCCGCAAGCGCGCCTTTTGAACCACATGCGCGAGTGCCCACGCCGGGCAGCGCAGATCTGTGTTTTCTGACCCGCCAATCACTGGCGAGTTGGCTGGTGCATCTGGGGGATCGGGTGATCGAGGGGCCGGTGACGCGCACAGGTGCGCTGGGGCCGATTAGCTCACTTTATCTGCGCGACCCCGATGGCAATCTGGTCGAGGTCGCACAGCAGGTCCCGCGCGATTAGATCTTTGCGCGCAGTTTTGCCATTTGGGCAGTCAGCATCTTGAGGTTGACCTCATTTATCAGCATCCCGTCGGCGTCAAATTCCTTGGAACTTTGGGCGACAAGCACCTCTGGCTGGTGAATGATGTTGGGGCTGAAGGTGAACATCGCGTGGCGCAGGGAAAACTGTGTGCGTTCCCCGCCCGAGCGGCCACCGGTTGCGGACATGATCGCAAGTGGTTTGTTTTCCCAAGGGTTGCCTTCGGTCCGGCTGACCCAGTCGAGCGCGTTTTTCAGACCACCGGGGATGGCTTTGTTATATTCTGGCGTGGCGATGATGACCGCATCGGCAGCGGCAATCTGATCGGCCAGGGTTTGCACGGCGGCGGGGATGCCATCGGCGGCCTCGACATCGCCATCGTAAAGCGGCAGGCGAATATCGGCTTCGATAAAGGTGTCTGCCGCGAAAATGCGCGCGGCGTTGCGCATCAATTTCGTGTTTGTGCTTTCAGCCCGCAGGCTGCCGGAAATGCCAAGCAATGTCGTCATCGATCCATCCTTCAATGTTCGGGGCGAAGTTAATGTTGTGTCGCAATTTGCCAAGTGCCTTGTCTCTGCGCAGGCGCTCACTCAATGTGCGGTGAAACGTAGGAGGGTTTTCAAAATGCGGCATGGCGGCAAGATCTTGAGCGATCAGTTGCAAAAACTGGGGGTGCGGCGTGTGTTTTCTGTGCCGGGTGAAAGCTTTCTTGCGGCATTGGATGGGTTGCACGACAGCGGAATCGCCAATGTGGTCTGCCGCCACGAAGGTGGGGCGGCGATGATGGCAGAGGCGCATGGCAAGATGACCGGCCAGCCGGGGGTGTGTTTTGTCACGCGGGGGCCGGGGGCCTGTAACGCCAGCGCGGGCATTCATGTGGCGATGCAGGACAGCACGCCGATGGTGCTGTTTGTGGGGCAGATTGATAACCGCCAGACCGACCGTGAGACATTTCAAGAGGTTGATTACCGCGCGATGTTTGGTGGATTGGCCAAATGGGTCGCGCAGGTGGATCAGACGGAACGCTTGCCGGAATATATTGCGCGCGCGTGGCGGGTGGCGACGTCTGGCCGGCCCGGCCCGGTGGTGTTGGCGCTGCCTGAAAATATGCTGAGTGCGCAGTCGGATGTGCCGGACTATCAGGGTGAGGTCACTGCAGTTGTGCAGGCGGATGATCTGGCATTGTCGGAGGTATTGAAGCGTTTCGGCGAAGCTGAGCGCCCGATGGTTGTTGTTGGCGGGTCGTGCTGGTCGGCCCGTGCAAAGGACGCGCTGGAACGATTTGCCGCGCGCACCGGTGCACCGGTTGTGGCGGGTTTTCGGCGGCAGGACTACATGGACAATCGCCATCCCAATTATTGTGGCGACCTGAATGTCGGGATCAACCCGCGCCTTGCCATGCGGATGCGTGATGCCGATTGCCTGCTGCTGTTGGGTACGCGGCTGGGCGATATTGAGACCCAGGGCTATACGATGATTGACCCGGGGGAGCCGGGCAAGACGATCCTGCATATCCACCCGGACGCGGACGAAATCGGGCGGGTCTACGGGGCGGCGGCCAGCGCGGTTGGTCGGGCGGATTTGGCCATCGCGGTGCTTGAGGCCTTGGCCGAAGCGCAGCAGTTCACCTGCAAGTGGGGTGATTGGCGCAATGCCGCACGGGCAGATTATGAGGCATGGATTACCCCGCAGGAAAGCCCCGGTGCGGTCAAGCAGGAGCAGGTGATTGCCTGGTTGTCGGGGAACCTGCCCGAGGAGGCGATTTTGGCCAGTGGGGCGGGGAATTATGCCGCCTGGCTGCACCGGTATTTTGTGCACAAACAATATGGCACGCAGCTTGCGCCGACCTCCGGTAGCATGGGCTATGGGTTTCCGGCGGCGGTGTCGGCGAGCCTTGAGCACCCCGACCGCGATGTGGTGTGTCTGGCGGGGGATGGGTGTTTTCAGATGACCATCAATGAGATGTCGACAGCGGTGCAGCATGGGGCCAAGCCGATTGTGATCGTGATGAACAACGGCCGCTATGGCACGATCCGGATGCATCAGGAAAAGACCTATCCGGGGCGGGTATCGGGGACTGATTGCGCCTCGCCCGATTATGCAGCGTTGGCGCGGGCCTATGGCGGGCATGGTGAGACGGTGACCGAGGGCGCGCAGTTTGCGGAGGCCTTTGCGCGGGCACGCGCCAGCGGAACGGTTGCCGTGATCGAATGTGTCCTGGATGCAGATGTGTTGAGCACCGGGCAATCGTTGAGCGATCTTAAGAATTGAGCGCTGACGCGCACATGATGTTTGCCGCCGCCATCCGGCGTCGGGTTTTGCCTCCGGCGGGGATATTTTTGGCCATAAGAAGGGCGGACGGCGTTAGCGGGCGGCCTGATTGGGCAAGAAAGCCTCGATCGCGGCGGTGGCGATGACGATGGTGTTGCCGGTTTGCGGATGGGTTGAGTTTAGCCCGCCGGTGACAGCGCGGACCGTGGCCTGTCCACGCGGCAGATGTGCTGCAAGTGCGGTTGTGTCCAGTTGTGCGGGGTCTTGCACACCGATGGTGACGGCGACGCGCATCTGGTCGTGGGGGATGTCCAGAACCTCGAACATGGGGATGGATGAATGGCGCATGGCGTCTTCTATGGCGCGGGTCGCGGCCTTTTGATAGTCCATACCGTAAAGGTCGTTGCCCATGCCCATTTCGATGATAAAGCGCTGATCTGTCATGACATTTCCATTTCAAAGGCGACGTGGATGGCGACATTGGCGATGACGGTTGGCTTGCCATCGGGGCGCGGCACGTCAAGGCCGCCTTTGACCACGTGGAAGGTGAACTGGCCGTAGGGGAAAATGTCGGCCAGCTTGGAGGTGTCGACGAGATCAGGTTGCTGCACGCCGATTTCGACGTCGATCAGCATGTCGGTTTTGGGGCGGTCGAAGAGCTCTGCCAGGTTGATGGAGTTATGCCACAGCGCGTCCTGGATCGCGCGGGTCGCAGCTTGGGTGTAGTCTTGGCGGCGCAGCGATGTGCCCATGCCAAATTCTGTCAAAAGGCGGCGTTTGGTCATCTTCAGGGTCTTTCGAATTGTCGCGACTTGGGGTTCCAGTGGAGTGGGATGTGCGGGCTCATCCGTTTGAAGCAATCGTCCAGCCCGATGGTGTTGGTCCAATGGGACCAGGACCGCGCCGGGATCGCATGGGAATCGCCAAAGCCATCCACCAGCAGCCATTGGGGCGCGGTGTTTGGCCCGATGTGACGCTGGCCATGGACAAAGTTCCCGGCATTGAGGTCAGCGGCGCGGACGCCGAGATCGTAAAGCCCGGTCACAAAGGTGTTGAGGCTGGCGAGCAGGGCATCGGTCAGTTGGCCATCATCAAGAAGATGTTCGAGTGTGGGGGCATTGCTGCCATCGGGGGCGGTGACCCGTTCTGTGACACAGCCCAGCCCCAGATTGGTCGGTTCGAACCCGTAGAGGTGGCTGATGGGCAGAATAAATTCAGGGTCATCTTTGTGGGACAGCATCAGCCGGGTATATTCCGCCATTTGCTTGGCGAGCGGACGCCAGCGGGTCGCGGGGAAGTGGCGTTTGACGATGTCGCCAAAGGTGAAGCGCGCATAGCTTTTGCTGTCACGGGGCTTGATGACTTTGACCAGCCGGGTCGGATCCTTGGGGTGGGCATAGATGACCCGCTCGCGCCCTTCGCCAAGCGCCTGGCTTGCATCAAGCATCAGCATGAGCGGCCCCTTTTGCCCGGTGCGGGATCACTTAGAATTCGACCCCGATCTGGGCTTTGATGCCGGAGCGGAAGGGGTGTTTGACCAGTTCCATCTCGGTCACCAGATCGGCGATTTCGATCAGGTCATCATGGGCGTTGCGGCCGGTCAGGACCACATGGGTCATATCGGGTTTTTGGGTGGCGAGGAATTCGACCACCTCGGCGATATCAACATAGTCGTAGCGGATGGCGATATTGATCTCGTCCAGCAGGACCATGTGGTTGGCCTCGTCCAAAATCAGTTCTTTGGCCTTGGCCCATGCGGCTTGAGCCATTTCGGTGTCGCGGGTCTTGTCCTGGGTTTCCCAGGTGAAGCCTTCGCCCATGGTGTGAAAGGCGCAGGTGTCGGAAAACTTGCCAAGGATCAGGTCACGTTCGCCGGTGGACATGCCACCCTTGATGAACTGCACCACGGCGCATTTCATATCGTGGGCAATGCAGCGGAAGATCATGCCAAAGGCGGCAGAGGATTTACCTTTGCCCTTGCCGGTATGGACGATGATCAGACCTTTTTTGTCGGTCTTGGTCGCCATGATCTTATCGCGGGCGGCCTTTTTCTTGGCCATTTTGGTGGCGTGGCGGTCGGTATCTTCGGTCATGGTGGGATCCCCCTTTGGGGTTGGTGTAGCGGGTCTGAGGGGAAGGGTAAATGTGGCGGACGACGCGCGCCGCTATTGGACTGCGTCCAATGCGCCCCGCCCACCGTCCCGAAGCCTGCACTGTGGCGCGAGGGTCGCAGTTTTTGTGGATTTGCGGCTGGGTGGCCACGAAAGTTTAACCTGTGGCCGGTAGGTTCGCTATGACCTTTCCAACAGCGGGAGAAGCAGCCGCTGACGCCAAGAAGAAAAGAAAGAAAACAAATGCGTATCTTTGTCCTTTGCCTGTTTGCGACCTACGTTGGAACTGCCGCGCTTGCGACGGGTCTGTAACGGGGCCGCACGCGCGCTTATTCCCCTGATCTGACGATACTGTCTTGTCCTACACCCGCCGCAGAAATGGGAGTGTGAGATATGATGAAGTTCGCGGTATTGGGGTTGTTCCTGAGCTATCTGGGCGTGGCTGCCATGGCGGCCGGGATCTAGTTTAACAGACCTGCAATGCGCGCGCGGGCCGAGTTTGACTTGGGTGTCCACAGACCACGGTCGATTGCCTCGGACAGGCGCGCGGCGATGTCGCGGAGCGCGGGGGCGTTCACATCGGCGATGAAGTCGCGGGTGGCGTCATCGGCGAGGTAAGCCTCTTCCACCAGATCAAAGTGATGATTGCGCACAGCCCCGGTCGTGGCGGCAAAGGCAAAGAGATAGTCCACGGTCGCAGCCATTTCGAACGCGCCCTTGTAGCCGTGGCGTTTGACCCCGTCGATCCATTTGGGGTTCACCACACGGGACCGGACGACGCGGCCAATCTCATCATCCAATGTGCGGATTACCGGGCGTTCAGGGCGCGAATGGTCGTTGTGATAGATCGGGCGGTCGGTGCCTTGCAGGGTTGAGACGGCTGCAGCCGCGCCGCCTTCGAATTGGTAGTAGTCGTCTGAATCAAGGATATCGTGTTCGCGGTTGTCTTGATTTTGGACGATGGCTTCGGTCTGTTTGAGCCTTGTTTCAAAGGCCGCGCGGTCCTGTTTGCCTTCGGCGCGGGCGTTGTAGGCGTAGGATCCCCATTGCAGATAGGCCTCTGCCAGATCGGCCTTGGAGGCCCAGAGCTGTTCGTCGATCATGGCCTGCAAGCCTGCGCCATATGCGCCGGGTTTGGAGCCGAAGACGCGGGATTGGTTTTCGCCCGCTGCGGCACGGGCGGCGGCGGGGTTCAGATCAGCCGGTTCATCTAGGGATTGGACCTTGCGGGCGGCGCTGTCCACCAGTGCGATCAACTGCGGAAATGCATCGCGGAAGAAGCCAGAGATGCGCAGTGTGACATCAACGCGCGGGCGGCCGAGGGTGGTGTGGGGAATAACCTCAAAACCCGTCACGCGCCTGTTGGCGGCGTCCCACGTGGGTTTGCACCCCATCAAGGCCAGCGCTTGGGCGATGTCATCGCCGCCTGTGCGCATGTTGGCGGTGCCCCATGCGGTCAGCAGCATCGTGCGGGGCCAGTCGCCATGGTCTTGCAGGTGCTTTTCGATCAGCAGGTTGGCGGATTTCCACCCCAGCGCCCAAGCGGTGGGGGTCGGCACGGCGCGGCTGTCGACGGAGTAGAAGTTCTTGCCGGTGGGCAGGGTATCAAGGCGGCCACGGGTTGGCGCGCCGGAGGGGCCGGGCGGGATCGCGCGGCCATCAAGGGCGCGCAGGATATTGGCGCTTTCGGTGATGCCGCATTGGGCGATTGTGGGCAGGATATGGTTGCGGATTTCACCCAGGACGGGGGCGGACGCTGTCGGGCTAACGCCCGAGACGCCCCACCCACCGTCCCGGATCAGCATCTGGGACAGGTCTTCGAGCCGTTCGACCGTGTCGCCATTCGTGCGCCATGTGCCGCCTGAGATGGCGTCCGGTTTTTCGGGAGCCGGGGCCGCCATGTCGCAATCAAGCGGGTCGATGGTGATGCCAAGGTCAGCGGCCAATGCGCGCAGGAGCGAGGCGTTCTTGCCCTTGCCGTCGCCACGCGGAATCCGGGCCAGCGCGATAGCCAGATCGGTTTCCTGCTGGCCTGTGGGGGATTGGCCGAAGATGTGCAAGCCATCCCTGATCTGCGCCTCTTTCAACTCGCAGAGGTAGGCGTCGAGCTTTGCCAGATCGCCGTCCTGATCGCCGGTGAAGGCGGCATCTTTGGAAAGGCCGGTGACGTCTGACAGCGACAGGATCTCGCGGCGCAAGTGGTCGATGCGGCGGGGGTCGACGCCTGCGGCTTCGTAATATTCGTCGACCAGGGCTTCGAGGTCGCGCAGAGGGCCGTAGGTTTCGGCACGGGTCAGGGGCGGGGTCAGGTGGTCGATGATCACCCCCGCTGCGCGGCGTTTGGCCTGGGTGCCTTCGCCGGGGTCGTTGACGATGAAGGGGTAGACGTGGGGCATCGGGCCAAGGGCGATTTCCGGCCAGCTTTCCGCGTCCAGCGCGAGCGCCTTGCCGGGCAGCCATTCAAGGTTGCCGTGTTTGCCCATGTGAACGATGGCATCCGCGCCCCAGTGGTGACGTAGCCAGTGGTAGAAGGCCAGATAGTTATGCGGCGGGACCAGATCGGGGGAGTGGTAGGTGTCGGTCGGGTCGATGTTATAGCCGCGCGCCGGTTGCAGGCCCACAACGACATTTCCGAAGGAATGTAGCGAGAGTTTGAAACCGGGTTGGGGGACGCTGTCCCCCGGCTGCGCCTCCCCCTGGGATATTTCGGAACCAAAGAAAGGGTCGTCAGTCGGGGCGCCCCAGCGGTCAGAGAGTTGTTCCTTTGCCGCCCATGGCAGGTGGGCGAGGTGGGTTTCGTAGGAGGAAAGCGGCAGGGTTTCACCGCCCGCCTTATCGGCGCGGTCGGTGAGCCAGTTGGTGGGGCCGGCCATGAGCTGGTCCATCAAGGTCTGCGCGTCTGCGGGGGGCGTTGTCGTATAGCCTGCCCCCGCCAGCAGGTTCATCACGTGGACCGTGGCGGCGGGGGTGTCGAGGCCGACGCCATTGGCGAGGCGGCCGTCTTTGTTGGGGTAATTGGCGAGGATCAGCGCGATCTTGCGGTCTTTGGGGGCTTTGCGGCGCAGGTCGGCCCAGTTTCTGGCCAATTGGGTGACGAAATCGATGCGGTCGCCAACGCCCTGGTAGGTGGCGATCGGGCATTCGGTGGCGTCGTCAAAGAAGGCTTCGGATTTGAAGGAGACGGCACGGGACAGGATGCGGCCGTCAACTTCTGGCAGGGCGACATTCATCGCGATGTCACGGGCGGAGAGGCCTTGGATGTTGTCGGCCCAAGCGGTTTGTGAGGAGCCGGAGAGGATGACCTGAAACACAGGCGCGCCGTTGGCGAGTAGCGGGTTTGTGGGGCTGTCATCGCCGTCTTGGGGGGAGCCGGTGGCAAAGGCGGTGCAGTTGAGGATCACCTCTGGCGGGGCTTGGGCGAAGAGCTGTGCAAGGGTGGCGGTTGAGACGGGGTCTTTGAGCGAGGCCACAAAGATTGGCAGCGGGTTGAGGCCCGCACGCAGGAGCGATTTGGTGAGACGGTTGATCGGGTTCAGCCCGCCGCCCTGCACCAGCGCACGGTAGAAGATGATCGGGACGATGGGGGCGTCAGGTGTCCAGGTCTCCTGCGCGGTCGACAGGTCCGCAATGCCGCCACCGGGCCAGTAGACACCGGCGCGCAGCAGCGGGCTGGCCGTGGCCGGTTTATCGGTATTATTGATGATGGCGGCGCAATAGTCGATGAAAAGCGTGGCATTTTGCGGACCGCCTTCGACGAGGTAGGCCCAGAGCGCGTCGTAGTCGGCGTCGGTGACGGTGGAAAGGCTGCGCAGATCGGGGTCGGGTTTGTCATCACCGGGCAGCAGGGCGAGGGGCACGCCCGCCTCGCGGAGGCGGGCGGCGTATTGGGTGACGCCGTAAGTCCAATAACCCATGCCGCCGAGCACGCGGGCCACGACGAGGCGCGACTTGCTGGCGCAACCGTCAAGATGCAGATCGACCGACATGGGGTGCTGAAGGTGCATCATATTGGCGAGCCGCAGGGTCGGGGGGGCCTCCATCGCTGCGCGCGCCTCTGCCAAGGCAGCAAGCTCTGTATCGGCGGCGGAAATGAAGACGACGTCGGCGGGGGTTTGGCCGAGGTCAACCGGTTCCTTGCCGTCGTCGATCTGTCCGGGTGTGGCGGCGAGCAGGTGCATTAGCGGTGACCTTGCAAGGGGGCCAGCCCCCGTCGCTGCGCGACCCCCCCGGGATATTTTTGGCCAAAAGAAGCAGGGGGGGTCATGTCAGTGGTTTTTCCATGAAGATCGAGGATTTGGCCGCGACGTAATCGCCGAAGACGCCGCAATCGACAAAACCATGGCGGCGGTAGAGCCTGTGGGCGGCGTGAAGGACGTTTCCGGTTTCGAGTTTGAGGATTGGCAGGGCCTCGGCGCGGGCTTCATCCTCGATCTGGCGCAAGAGCGCGTCGGCGACGCCGCGACCACGGGCGGCTTCGGAGACGAACATCGATTTGACCTCCCCGTAGCCATCCTTGAGGGCGAGGGCACCGGTGCCCAGCACGCTGTCGCCCTCGCGGGCGATGAAGAAACGGATGTGGTCGGCGGTCAGGTCGTTGATGTCGAGATAGAAGTTATCCTCGGGCGGGAAGAGGCTTTGCATCAGGGCGTGGCTGGCGTGTAGCAGCGCGGTGGCCTGTGGGTGGTGCGGGTCGCCGCGCGCGACGATGATCATGCCGAAAGGGCGGTGGTGATCGCCGCTTGGTCAAGGCCTGCCTCGCCGATGACAACCAGCCGGGTTTCGCGGGGGCCGGTCAGGGGGCCGTCGAAGTAGGTATCAACGCGCGGGCCGACGGCTTGCAGGGTCAGGCGCATGGGTTTGCCCGCGACGGCGGCAAAGCCCTTGAGGCGCAGGATGTTGTGGGCGCGGATGACGTCTGCGACCTGTTCGGCAAAGGCGGTCGCATCGGCGATTTCGGGGCGGGAGACGATGAAGGATTCGAACTCATCGTGCGAATGCGCGTGTTCAATCGTGCGACCGTGTTCGTGTTCATGGTCGTGGTGATGATCGTCCTCGTGGTCATCATCATGGTGGTGGTGATGGTGAACCTCGTGCCGGGCGTCGAGATCGGATTCGGCGCCGATGCCTTGGCCCAAGAGCACATCAACGGGCAGTGCGCCCATGGCGGTGCGCACGACCTGCACGCCCGCGCGGCTGTCGGTTTTGAGTTTGCCGGTGAGGGTGTCGGCCTCAGCCTCTGACAGCAGGTCGGTTTTGTTGACCACGATCATGTCGGCGCAGGCGATCTGATCTTCGAACAGCTCTGACAGGGGTGTTTCGTGGTCAAGGTTGTCGTCCGCGGCGCGCTGGGCGTCGATGGCGGCGAGGTTGTGGGCAAATTGGCCGTCGTTCACCGCCTTGCCGTCAACCACGGTGACCACGCCGTCGACGGTGACCTTGGTGGAAATGCCGGGCCAGTTGAAGGCGCGGACCAGCGGCTGCGGCAGGGCGAGGCCAGAGGTCTCAATCACGATGTGATCGGGCGCGTCTTCGCGGGCCAGCAGCTTTTCCATGGTCGGGATGAAATCGTCAGCCACGGTGCAGCAGATGCAGCCGTTGGACAGTTCAACCACGTCTTCTTCGCGGCAGGTTTCATCGCCGCAGCCTTTGAGGATGTCGCCGTCGACGCCAAGGTCGCCGAATTCATTGATGATCAGGGCGATGCGGCGGCCGTCTGCATTTTGCAGCATGTGGCGGATCAGCGTGGTTTTGCCCGCGCCCAGAAAGCCGGTGACAACGGTGGCGGGGATTTTAGCGGGCATGGCGGTGACCTTTGGGTGCAGAAGAATTGAAAAGGGAGGCCGCGACGGCCCCCCTGCATTTTGTCATGACGTGGCGGTTTAGGCGCCGGTGAGGGCCGCGACGATTGGGCCTTCGACGATTTCCAGCGCGAGGAAGACGCCAACACCTGCGACCATCGCACCGGCGAGGCGGGCGTTGATGGCAGAGGCATCAGATGCGCCCAGCTTGCGCACAGCCCAGCCTGCAAAGATCGCCATGGCGTATTGCAGGGCTGCGAGGCCGATGAAGTAGCCCATCAGGACCGCACCGCCGACGCCGCCTTCTTGTCCGGCGATGGAGCCGCCAAAGGCAGAGCCATGGAACAGGCCGAAGACCGCAAAGAGTGCGATGGCTGTGCCCGCGCCAAGCGCGCGACCCGACAGGACCAGCCCGCCGATGGCGAGCAGCGAAAGAACGATCACGGTTTCAGCCAACGGCATCGCGATACCTGCATACATCAGGCCGCAGCCCGCCAGCATGGCGCCGATATAGGCGGCCGGGCCGGTGAAGCGGGCGGATGTGAAGGTGGCGGCGATGCCCATCGCCAGCACAAAGAACAGGTGGTCAAAGCCCAAGAGCGGGTGACCGACGCCGGACATCAACCCGTGGGCAAATGTTTCCATTGGCATCCCGTTCAGCGGGTGGTGTGCCAGCGCTGGTGTGGCGGCGAGGCTGAGGCCTGCGGCGGTAAGAAGTTTTTTCATGTCTGTCCCCTTTGGATCGCAAAAAGGGGGGATTTCATGGAGTGTCTGGGTTCATCCGCCCAGATCAGACCCCCACGGAACACCCCGTCCGTTGTTTCAAGTCCGTCCCCATGATGGGGCCGTGCATGGCTGGTCTCCTGGCTGGCGGGTCGATGCACCTTGTGGCCTTCCCGGTTTCCCAGTGGCTAACGTCACAAGGCACTCTCCGCTTTACAGTCGCGGGGGCGGCTGCGGTTGAGGGTCTCCGGTTGAAGGATCGGCCCTGTCGCATTCCCATTTCATCCCCCAAGGCTTGGCCTTTGACGGGGGAACCGTGCGCCTTGTTTGTGCGCCTTTGGACGCAGGCGCGTCAAGGGAGAAAGCGACAGGTTGCCGCAGCGGGGCGACGTGCGCCGCTCTTGTCCGCCCCCGGGGTGGGCGGCCAAAACGCCCCGCCCGCCGTCCCGGATGCCTCTGGCAGGGATATTTTTGGCCAAAAGAAGGAATGGACCGCAATATCTTGTGGATAAGTGGCGGGATTGGGCCACATGAGGGGGTTCTGCGTTGACTTGGGGCCGTGGCCGGGGTCATGTTTCGGGTCCATGTGGGAATCGGGGTAGGCACCGTTGCGTTTTTCCAAGCTGCGTCTGAATGGCTTTAAGAGCTTTGTAGATCCGACCGATCTGATTATTGCCGACGGGCTGACCGGTGTGGTGGGTCCGAACGGCTGCGGCAAGTCGAATCTGCTGGAGGCCCTGCGCTGGGTCATGGGCGAGAATCGCCCCAAGGCGATGCGCGGCGGCGGCATGGAAGATGTGATCTTTGCCGGGGCGTCGACCCGGCCAGCCCGCAACTTTGCCGAAGTGTCACTGGTGATTGATAACGGTGAGCGGCTGGCACCTGCTGCGTTCAACGACAATGACAATCTGGAGATCGTGCGCCGGATCACCCGCGACGCGGGGTCCGCCTATAAGGTGGGCAGCAAAGATGTGCGGGCGCGTGATGTGCAGATGCTGTTTGCTGATGCCTCGACCGGTGCGCATTCACCGGCGCTGGTGCGGCAGGGGCAAATCTCGGAACTGATTAACGCCAAGCCCAAATCGCGGCGGCGGATCCTCGAAGAGGCGGCCGGGATCAGCGGCCTTTATCAGCGGCGGCACGAGGCGGAGCTGAAACTGCGGGGGGCAGAGACCAATCTGACCCGCGTGGATGACGTGATTGAGCAATTAGCCGCACAGTTGAGCCAATTGGCCCGGCAAGCCCGGCAGGCCGCGCGTTATCGCGAGATTGGTGTGGGGCTGCGCAAGGCCGAAGGCATGTTGCTTTATCGGCGCTGGAAAGAGGCGGATGAGGCGCTGGCCGCCGCCGCAGACCAGTTGCGCGAACGCACTGTGGCCGCAGGTCAGGCCGAAAAGCTGGCGCAGCAGGCGGCCAGGGGGCGGGCTGAGGCAGAGGCGGCACTTCCACCCCTGCGCGAGGAAGAGGCGATTGCGGCGGCGGTCCTGCAACGGCTGCAGGTCCAGCGCGATACGCTGAAGGATCAAGAGGCGCGGGCGCTGGCGACGATTGAAACGCTGCGCGGGCGGATTGACCAATTGGGCCGCGATATTGACCGAGAGGCCGGGCTAAACAAGGATGCGGGCGAAACGATTGAGCGGTTGGAATGGGAAGCGCAGGAGATCGCCAAGGCGGGCAAGGGGCATGATGGCCGTTTGGAGACCGCCAAGGCCAGTGCGGCAGAAGCTGCGCAGACCTTGCAGGCGCGCGAAGGGGATCTGTCGCAGCTGACCGAAGATGTGGCCCGGCTGGCCGCCCGGCACCAGTCGGCGCAGCGCTTGCTGGAGGATCAGCGCACGACGCTTGAGAAATCCCAAGCTGAGGAAGGCCGTGCCAAGGCGGCAATGGCCGAGGCACAGCAAGCGCTGATCGGCGCAGAGGCTGCATTTGTCGCAGCAGGAGAGGCAGAGCAGCAGGCGGTGGCAACGGCGGCCAAGGCCGATGAGACGCTGCTTGAGGCCGAGGCCGCAAGGGCCGAGACCCAGGCCCGCGAAAGCGATGCGCGGGTGATGCGGTCAGAGGCCGAAGGCGAGGCCAATGCACTCAAGGCCGAAGTGGCGGCACTTGGTCGGATGGTTGAACGCGACACCGCAGAGGGCGGGCAGGTGCTTGACCTTTTGCAGGTGCAATCGGGGTATGAAAAGGCGCTGGGTGCGGCTTTGGCCGACGATCTGCGCGCGCCTGCCGTAGGTCCGGACGCGCCATCGGGTTGGGCTGCATTGCCGGGTTACGCAAGCCCGCAAAGCCTGCCCGCAGGTGTGAAGGCGCTGACCAATTATGTCAGCGTGCCAGAGGTTCTGGTGCGCCGCATGGGGCAGGTGGGTCTGGTGGATGCCGCTGATGGTGCGCGCTTGCAGGCGGATCTGCAGCCCGGTCAGCGGTTGGTCAGTCTTGAGGGTGATCTTTGGCGCTGGGATGGGTTCCGCGCGGGCGCAGAAGATGCGCCGTCGGCGGCCGCACTGCGGTTGCAGCAGTTGAACCGGCTTGCGTCGTTAAAGCTGGATTTGGAAGAGGCGAATGCCAAGGCCGCAGGCATGGTGCAGGCGCATGAAAGCCTGACACAGCGGCTGGCGGACCTGACAGAGGCCGACCAAAGGGCGCGTCAGGCAAGGCGCGATGCGGATCGTCTGGTAGCGGATGCGAACCGAGCGTTGTCACGGGCCGAGGCGGATCGCAATCTGGGCGCGGGCAAGGTGGAAAGCCTTGGGCTGGCCGCAAAACGCCACGCGGAAGAGGCGATGGGCGCCCGCAAGGCGCTGGCCGAGGCAGAGAAAGCGGCAGAGGGTCTGGGCGATCTTGATGCCGCAAGGGCCGAGGTTGAAGACATCAAGATGACGGTTGAGGCCGCGCGGATCACCATGATGTCGCGCCGGTCGGCTCATGATGAAGTGCGCCGCGAGGGCGAAGCGCGGCTCAAGCGGTCGCAAGAGATCACCAAAGAGGTGAGCGGCTGGAAGCATCGGTTGGAAACGGCCAACAAGCGCACCGCGGAATTGCGCGACCGCAAAGCGGAATCCGAGGAAGAGCTGAAGGCAGCGGTGACGGCCCCCGAAGAAATCGCCGCCAAACGGTCGGAATTGGCCGATGCCATTGACGAGGCGGAGGGGCGGCGCAAAGCCTCTGCCGATGCGCTGGCGGCGGCGGAAACGGCGCTGCGGGTGTGCAGTGACACGGAGCGCGACGCAGAGCGTGGCGCGTCCGAGGCGCGCGAGGCGCGGGCGCGGTCCGAGGCGCGAGCCGATTCGGCAAAAGAAACGATGGCCGCTGCCGCAGAGCGGATCATGGAGGCGATGGAAGTCTCTCCTGATCAGCTATTGGACACGCTGGACGTGGACCCCGACAAGATGCCCGCGGCAGAAGTGATCGAGGCGCAGGTGAACACTTTCAAACGCCAGCGCGACGCGCTGGGGGCGGTGAACCTGCGGGCAGAGGAAGACGCCAAGGAAGTGCAGGTCGAGCATGATCAATTGGTCAGTGAAAAGGCCGATCTGGAAGCGGCGATTGCCGCCCTGCGGTCCGGGATTGCCAGCCTGAACAAGGAAGGCCGCGAGCGGTTGCTAACGGCGTTTGAGCAGGTGAACGAGAACTTTGGCCTGCTGTTTACGCATTTGTTTGGCGGCGGCGAGGCCAAGCTGGTGCTGGTGGAAAGCGATGACCCGCTTGAGGCGGGGCTAGAGATCATGTGCCAGCCGCCGGGCAAGAAGCTGTCAACGCTGAGCCTGTTGTCGGGCGGGGAACAGACGCTGACTGCTTTGGCGTTGATCTTTGCGGTCTTCCTTGCCAATCCTGCGCCGATCTGTGTGCTGGACGAGGTCGACGCGCCCTTGGATGATGCCAATGTGACGCGTTTCTGTGATCTGCTGGACGAGATGACGCGCCGCACAGAGACACGGTTCCTGATCATCACGCACCACGCGGTGACGATGTCCCGGATGGACCGGCTGTTTGGGGTGACGATGGGCGAGCAGGGCGTGAGCCAGCTTGTGTCCGTGGACCTCAAGAAGGCCGAGGCGATGGTTGCCTAAGCCAACCCTGCGGCCTGAGCGGCTCGCGCAGATGTGACACGCGACGGGAGCGAGACGCACTAGGCTGGGATCACGGAAGGGTTGTTATGCGGATAGATATGATTTTGGCGGCAGTGCTTGTCGCGGGCGCGGCACAGGCCGAAGGGTTTGCGCCCAAAGGCAGTGACCGGGTGCTGGATGCCGGCGAGATGGCGGCGCAGGTCGTGGGACGCACGCATGAGTTCTTTGATGGCGGTGTGTCGTTCTTTTCCGTCTCGGGGACCTATACCTATACCTATAGCGACGGCAGACGGGCCTACGGCAGCTGGGCCTGGCCCGAGACCGGTGCAGAGGGGGTGATTTGCACCTCGTTTGCTGCCGGGTTTTCCCGCTGCGACATGTATGTGCATGACGGCACGCGATTGGTGCTGATCACCGAGGATGGTGACCGGTTTCCAGTGCGTATCGCGAGCTAAGACGTCGTGCGCCGCTGTTGACCGCGCCGCGGTCAAGGCGCCCCGCCCGCCGTCCCGGACGTGGACCGCAGATGGGCGTGGCGGCGGTGGGGCAGGTGCCTCCGGCGGGCATATTTTCATTCAAAAGAAAGCGGAAGCGTGTCTAGTCGTAAGGCAGGTCTTTGAGGGGGACGTCGATATGTTCCGGCGCGGGTAATTGGATTTTGCGGGCGGGCAGGGTTGTTTGGCCGTCACGCAGGGCCCGCAGGACACGGTGCATGCCGTCGATCAGTTTGCCCCTTGAGCAGATCAGGATCGGATAGCGCAGGTCTGCCTGTGCGATCAGGTCCGCGTGGGTCAGGATCTGGCGTGGGGTGGCGGGATCATCACCCCAATGGGCGGTGTCAACTTCGGTGATCTGGGCCGTTGGATGGGCAAAAACCGCTTCTTTGGCGGCAAGCGCCAAAAGATTGCGCACCGACCAGATGTGAAGCTGCCCGCCCACCTTGCGGGCATGGTATTGCGCCCGCAAGACCCGCGGATTGTCGAGGTCGGCGGGCCGGGTCATAGCGCGTTCAGCAGCGCCGGGGTTGGCCATGCGTCCGCCGGTTGGCCAAGTCGGGCTTGTTCGGCCTGCACCGCCGCGCGGGTTTTTGCGCCAAGGATCCCGTCGAGGCCGCCGACGTCATGGCCAAGCGCCGTCAGTTTTTCTTGCAAGACCATCATCTGTTCCCCCGATAGGCCGGGATCAGGGTTGCCAGCATCATAGGGCGGCGCGCCCATCAAGCGCGTTGCGAAATAGGCCGCCGTGGTGACGTAGACAAAGCTTTTGTTCCATTCAAAGTAGACCTCAAAGTTGGGATAGGCGAGAAAGGCTGGCCCCTTGCGCCCCATCGGCAGCAGCACCGATGCGGGTAGGTCCGCCGCACCAAGGTTACCGTTGCGGGCGGTCACACCGGCGGCCTGCCAGTCTGCGACGGATCGTTTGTGGTTCAGCCCGGTTTGGGTCCAATCCAGATCCGCGGGCACCTTGATTTCCTGCAGCCAAGGTTCATTTGCGCGCCAGCCCAGATTGGCCAGCACATTGGCCCCAGACAGGAGTGCGTCGGCAGACGATGTTTTGAGCGTCACCTGCCCGTCGCCATCGCCATCGCGCCCGTAGGCGATGATATCTTCGGGCAGCATCTGGACCTGTCCGATCTCACCGGCCCACGCGCCGGTGGTGGTCGCGGGATCCATGTCGCCACGGGCGGCCAGTTCGATCCCTGCGATCAATTGCGGGCGAAACAGCTCTGGCCGGCGGCAATCATGCGCCAAAGTCAGCAGCGCGTTGCGGGTGTTAAAGTTGCCCTGCACCTGGCCGTAGTCGGTTTCAAACGCCCAAAAGGCCAGAATGACGCCGCGCGGGATGCCGTAGTCTGCCGCGATCCGGTCAAAGGTCGCATCATTGCGGTCGCCAAAGATGCGCCCGTTGTCGAGCCGGTTCTGACTGATCAGCCTGCGCGAAAAATCGATGAAGTCGCGTTGAAACACGCCTTGGGCACGGTCGGCCTTGATCACAGCCGGATCAAGGGCGGCACCGGCGAAAAAGGCATCCGCTGCAGCCGGGCTTTGGCCTGCGGCGATCGCCTCTGCCTTGACGCCTGCGATGAAGGCGGGCAGCGGGCCGCCGCAGGTTTCGGCGGCTGTCTGGCTGGCCAGCAGGGTCAGGATAAGGGGCAGGCGCATCGGGCTCTCCTTCGTGGTTCACCCAAGCCTAGCAGCGCCCTAGCTGATCAGAAAGAGGCCAACCGCCAAGGCCAGCGCCAGCACCGCCCCCCAGACCCGCCAGAGGATCCAGACGACCTCATGGATGTGATCGGCGTTCAACTCGCGGATGCCGGATGCGTTCACAAAGGGATCGTCTTGCAAGACGCCGTCATAGACGCGCGGGCCGGACAGGGCGAAGTTCAGCGCATGGGCCAGTGCGGCCTCTGGCCAGCCCGCGTTGGGCGAGCGGTGCTGGGGGGCGTCATCGACGACGCGCTCAAAGACATCAATGCGCAGTGTGACCAGCAGGATCAGCCCCGCCGTGATCCGCGCGGGCACCCAATTGAGCAGATCATCAAACCGCGCCGCAGCCCAGCCGAATTGCGCGTGTCGGTCGGTGCGATAGCCGATCATGCTGTCGGCGGTATTGGTCACCTTATAGATCAAAAGCCCCGGCAAGCCGCCCAGAACAAACCAGAAGATCGGCGCAATCACGCCATCTGACAGGTTCTCTGCGGCACTTTCAATGGCGGCGCGGGCGGCGTCGGCCTCGTCCATCTGAGTGGTGTCACGCCCGACGATCTGAGCCACCGCATGGCGCCCTTCGGACAGGGATACGCGCAGGCCTTTGGCGACGGCGAGGACGTGATCGGAAAGTGACCTTTGCGCCAAGAGAACGGCCAGCACCAAGACCTCTGCCACGCCACCGGGGATCCAGCGCAGGATCAGGCCAAGCACCAGTGCGATGGCCACCAAACCGACCAGCGTCAGCGCACCTTTGGCCTTTCGGCCTGCGCCTGCGTTCAACGCTTCATCCGTCCAGTTGATCGCGTGGCCCATCAGTGCCGCAGGGTGCGGGACGCGGGACCAAAGCCATTTCGGCTCTCCCAACAGGGCATCAAGGATCATGCCTAGGAACAGGGTCAAAACGCGGCCTCCACTTGTGCCCAGCGGTCGGGGTGGGGCAGGCCAAGGCGCAGCCAATTGTCGGCATAGGGAAAGATCCGCGACCAGATCTTGTGCCGGGCAAGGTGATCCTGTGCGGCTTGCGCGTCCTGCACCTGATAAAGACGGAAAAGGTCGGTACCGCCCAGACTGACCGCGCCCTTTTTGGTGACGATGGCGTCCAGATGGGCGGCGTCTTTGGTCAGACGGGCGCGGGTGTCATCGGCCCATGCGGGATCTGACAGCGCCTCTGCCCCGATCATCAGCGCGGGGCCGGCGACCTGCCAGGGGCCAAGCGCCTCGCGCAGGTCGGCGATGATCGCGGGATCGCCGATGGCAAAGCCAAGGCGCAGACCCGCAAGGCCCCAGAACTTGCCAAAGCTTTTCAGAACAACCGTGCCGGGGCGGGCTGCCAGCGCGATATGACTGGCGTCGGGGGTCACGTCACAAAAGCTTTCGTCGATGATTGTGAACGGCGCGTTCAGGTTTGCGGCCTCCCACATCAGCCCGTCAGGATTGTTGGGATGCACCGCGACCAGCGCGTCATAGCCATCTTCATCCAGGGTCCAGCCCGCAGCGCGAAAGGCGGCACCATGCTCGTTATAGGTGGGGCCGGGGATCTCGACCCGGCCATTGGGGCGCATCCGTGGCAGCTGCGCAATCAGGGCAGAGGCCCCGGCGGCAGGCAGGATATCGGCCGCATCCGGCACATCCCAATAGCGGCGCGCAAGGCCGATCAGCCGATCGGTGGCATTGCGGTCGGGCAGGGCGGTCCATGCATCGGCAGGCAGTGGCGGCAGAGGATAAGGCACCGGGTTGATCCCGGTCGACAGATCAAGCCATTCGGCCCGCGTCCCGCCGAATTTGGCAATCGCGGCATCAAGGCCGCCGCCGTGATCGCGCGGCGTGCTCATGCCTCGTCAGGAATAGGCGGGTGGCGGGTGACAAAATGGCCTTTGATCGCCTGTGGCCACGTCCGGTAGGGCACCTGCCCGGTTTCGCTTTGGGCGTGCAGCGTGGCATAGCCGACGATGCCCTCTGCGGCCTCTGCGTCGGGTTCGAAATCGCCCACGGTGTAGTTCAACTTGCCCTGTCCCTGGATCGCGACGTTGCAGCCGTGCTTGCACCCCATCAGGCAGGACACGCGGCGGGTATTCAGGTTTGGCACACCTGCGGCGGCGGCCTCGATCAGGCCTGCGAGCTTTTCACCGTCGGTCTGCGCCATGTCGCCAGATTCCCATCCTTCGCGCTTGCACGTGTCGCAGATCGTGATCCATGTGGTCATCTTGAAACCCTTCGCTTCCAGAGCGCTGTTCAAGCGGATTTCAGCCAAAGTGGCAAGATCATGCGCGGATTTTCGTCAGATTGACCATAAGGACAACTATCTTAACCATTCGTTTACCCTAAGAATGAATGACATCTTAACGCACTGGTCAACACACGACGATTCCGTTACGTTTAGACACTGGAGTGGAGGTGAGATGCACGTTCTGATTGTTCAGAGCAACGCACAGCTGGGGTCGCTGTGGCAGCGCCATTTAGAGCGCTTGGGGATGTCGGTCATACTGGCAACCAGCGGCTCTGACGCGGTGCAAAAGCTCGAAAATACTGGCTTCGATGTGATCGTTCTTGATCTGGTTTTACGTGAAGGCAGCGCCTTGACCGTTGCAGACGTTGCCAATTTTAGACAGCCCGATGCGAATGTGGTCTTTGTCACGGACACCACGTTCTTTTCGGACGGGTCGATCTTTGCCCATAGCGCCAATGCCCGCGCCTTTGTCGAAAAGGCGACGCCGCCAGCGGATCTGGCGGCGATCGTAGAGCACTATGGCCACAGCGCTAGTCGCGACCGTGAGGCGCTGCGAAGTTCAACTGTGGGTTGATCGGGATGATCCGGTGCGGGTTGATCGTTTCATGGCTGAAATGATAGTGCCGCACGATATGGTCCATGTTTACCGTCGCCGCAATTCCCGGGATTTGATACAGTTCGCGAGTATACCCCCACAGGTTGGGATAATCGCGTAAGTAATTGCGGTTGCACTTGAAATGGGTGTGATAGACCGGGTCAAACCGCACCAACGTGGTCCACAACCGCCAGTCCGCCTCTGTCAGGGTATCGCCCATCAGGTAGCGGCTTTCGCTCAGGCGCAACTCTAGCCACTCCAGCGTGTCAAACAGCGGGCCGACTGCGGCCTCATAAGCCGCTTGCGTGGTGGCGAAACCGGACCGGTAGACACCGTTGTTGAAGGTGTCATAAATCCGGTCATTCACCGGTGCGATGGCATCCCGCATCTCTTCTGGCCAGTAGTCATCGGTATTGCCGGTGATGTCGTTAAAGGCGCTGTTGAACATCCGAATAATCTCGGACGATTCGTTGGACACGATTGTTTCGCGCTCCTTGTCCCACAGAATGGGCACCGTCACCCGCCCCGACATCGCCGGATCCGCCTTGAAGTAGATATCGCGGGCAAAGGGCAAACCATAAAGCGTATCACCCGTCGCCCCCTTATCGTCGGTCTCGAACGTCCAGCCGTCGGTCAGCATATCGGGATGCACCGCTGAGATGCTGATATGATCCTCTAACCCTTTCAAGACGCGGAACACCAATGTCCGATGGGCCCAGGGGCACGCGTAAGAGACGTAAAGGTGATAACGGCCTGATTGCGCAGGAAAACCACCCGCGCCAGACGGCCCGGCGCTGCCGTCGGCGGTGATCCAATTGCGGAATTTGGCCTGCGCCCGCTTGAACGCACCACCTGTTGATTTCGTATCGTACCAAACGTCGTGCCAGACGCCGTCAACCAGTTGACCCATATCGTCATTCCTTCCCTTGCTTGCCGCAGAACCTAGGTCGGCAGGTCGCTGTCGCCCACCCGTAAAGCAGCACAGCGGCATCTGCATGACCGCACAGGTCGGAAATGGGACTTAAACAAGCGGGGAATCGTTTGCGCCACCGCCCCGCGCGCCATATACGCATCCCAGACGAAGCCCGCCGGGCCAGAGAGGTTGGTGGCGCAAGGTTGACCCTGACGGGAACCAAGCGCCACGTCGTCAGACGCCGCACGCTGCGGTCCCGCTCTGCCTGCGTTCAGACAAAAGGACCCGATATGCGATTTTTCCTGACCCTCTCCCTGGTCGCCTTTGGGCAAACGGCGGTGGCACATCCCGGTCATCTGGCCGATGTGGCGGGCCACGATCATTGGGTGGCCGGTGCCGCCATTGGTGCGGCGATCCTGATCGGGTTGATCGGCGCGCTGAAAGGCAAGAAAGACGCAGAGAAGGCGGAAGCAGAGCCGGAACTGGAAGAGGAAGCCGCATGAAAACCGGGGTGATGATTTGCGGGCATGGCTCGCGCAGTCAATCGGCGGTCAATGAATTCGCCGTGCTGGCAGAAAAGCTGCCTGCCTATCTGCCCGACGACTGGCTGTGCGACTACGGCTATCTGGAATTTGCCAACCCGGTCATCCGCGACGGTCTGGATAAGCTGCGCGGTGCCGGTTGCGACCGTATTCTGGCGGTGCCGGGAATGCTGTTTGCTGCGATGCACGCCAAGAATGACATCCCCACTGTCCTGAACACCTATGCCAAAAAGCATGACATGAACGTCAGCTATGGCCGCGAGCTGGGCGTTGACCCCAAGATGATCGCCGCCGCCGCTGGCCGCATTCAAGAAGCCGTGGATCAGGCGAATGCGGATCACGGCGCTTTACCGCTGGACCAGACCTGTCTGGTGGTGATCGGGCGCGGTGCCTCTGACCCTGACGCCAATGGCAACGTGGCCAAGATCGCGCGGATGCTGCAAGAGGGCATGGGCTTTGGCTGGTGCGAGATCGGCTATTCCGGCGTCACATTCCCGCTGGTCGAACCCTGCCTGCAACATGTGGCGCACCTGCCATATAAGCGCGTGATCGTGTTCCCCTACTTTTTGTTCTCTGGCATCCTGATTGACCGCATCTATGGTTTCACCGATCAGGTCGCCGCAGAGCATCCCAGCATCCGGTTCATCAAGGCCCCTTATCTGGGCGATCACCCCAAGGTGCTGGAAACCTTTGCCGAACGGATCCTTGAACAAGACAGCGCGACCCCGCCGCCCAATTGCGGCATCTGTGCCTACCGTGAACAGGTGCTGGCGGGCGAGGACGGTAGCCACCACCATATCAGCGCCGAGGACCGCAAGCACCCCGCCTTTGGCAGCGTCCCGCCGCCCACTTGCGTGCTGTGCAAATACCGCGTGCAGGTGCTGGGGTTTGAGGGCGAGGTCGGCGCCGTGCAGGAAAGCCATCATCACCACGTCGAAGGCCAAGGTGCCGCCGCCCCCGGCTCCAACGTGGCTGATTGCAAGCTGTGCGACACCTTCTGCACCGGCATGTGCCGACTAGAGGCGCAGCATGACCACCACCATCATCACGACCATGATCACGACCACGATCATGACCACCACCATCACGCGCCTTACCCCCATGCTGACCACCCGCTGGGCCCGGAAAGTGCGCGCAACTCTCGGAAACGATAGCTTCTTCTGGCCAAAAATATCCCTGCCAAGACCAACCAAAGGCACGACCTTGCGACCTTACGAAAAAGACCCCGCCGCGATCTATGCCGCCAGTTTTGCCACTGTCGCGGCAGAGGCGCGTCTGGACAGGTTTCAACCCGATATGCGCCCGCTGATCACCCGGCTGATCCACGCCTGCGGTATGGTTGAAGTTGCAGATCGTCTGGTCTGGTCGCCCAATGCCTATGCCGATGGTCATGCCGCCTTGCAGGCGGGCAAGCCGATCCTGTGCGATTGCGAAATGGTCGGCGCAGGCATCATCCGCCGTTATCTGCCCGCAGAAAATGAGGTCATCGTGACGCTGAATAACGCAATGGTCCCGGATCACGCCAAGGCGATAGGCAACACCCGTTCCGCGGCTGCTGTGGAACTCTGGGAACCGCATCTGGACGGCGCTGTCGTTGCCATTGGGAACGCGCCGACAGCGCTTTTTCACCTGCTGGAGCTGATCGACGCAGGCGGTCCAAAACCCGCCGTGATCCTCGGCTTCCCCGTGGGCTTTATTGGTGCCGCTGAAAGCAAGGCCGAACTTGCCGCTGATCCGCGCGGCTGCGACTTTGTCGCCCTGCGCGGGCGGCGGGGCGGGTCGGCTATGGCCTCTGCCGCTGTCAACGCGCTGGCGGCCGGCCTGCCAGAGGTGGCCGCATGACCGCGCCCTGGCTGCATATCGTTGGTATCGGAGAGGACGGGCTGGATGGGCTGACCCCTGCCACACGCGCCGTTGTCGAAGCTGCCGAAGTTATCCTTGGCGGCGATCGTCACCATGCATTGGCCGCAGATATCACCGCAGAGCGTTTGGCCTGGCCTTCGCCCTTTGACGCGATGATTGCCACCATTCAGGGGCTGCGCGGCCGTCGTGCCGTGGTGCTGGTCACCGGCGATCCGCTTTGGTTTTCGGTTGGTGCCCGCATTGGCCGCGCGATTGACCCGGCCGAGATCATCTATCACCCGCAACTCTCCGCGTTTCAACTGGCCGCCGCCCGCATGGGCTGGTCCCTGCCGGATGTCGAAACTTTGACCGTGCATGGCCGCCCGGTGGCGCAGATGATCGCCTTTATCCAGCCCGACGCCCGGCTTTTGATCCTGACCACAGGGGCAGAGACACCATCGCAGATTGCCGAATACCTCGCCTCTCGCGGCTATGGCGCGTCCAAGATGACCGTACTGGCCGCGATGGGCGGCAAGGACGAGGCGCGTTTTGAAGGCACCGCAAGCGACTGGAATCACACCGTGCCTGCGTTCAATACGCTGGCGGTGGAATGTATCGCCGCCCCCGATGCTGCCTTGCAACCGCGCGTGCCGGGGCTGGCCGATAACCTGTTCCAGTCCGACGGCACTATGACCAAGCAAGAGGTGCGCGCCGCGACCCTTGCCAAGCTGATGCCGATGCGTGGTGCGTTGTTGTGGGACATTGGCTGCGGTTCCGGTTCGGTGGCGATCGAATGGATGCGCGCGGCGCGCTACGCCCGCGCCATCGGGATTGAACCGCGCGCTGACCGGCGGGCAATGGCTGCGGCCAACGCGCTGGCTTTGGGCGCGCCCAAGCTGGAACTGGTCGACGGCTCTGTGCCTGCCGCGTTGGACGGGCTTGCGGCGCCTGATGCGATCTTTATCGGCGGCGGGCTGAGCCGCGAAACTTTCGATGCAGCTTGGGCCGCGCTGCGGCCCTTGGGGCGCTTGGTGGCCAATGCCGTGACGCTGGAAAGCGAGGCGGAGCTGATTGAATTGCATCGCACATTTGGCGGCGAATTGGTCCGCATCTCGGTCCACCGTGCCGAACCCGTGGGCCGCCTGACGGGATGGCGACCTGCGATGCCCGTGACCCAATGGAGCCTTGTCAAAAGATGACCGGCACTTTGTATGGCGTAGGCGTCGGCCCTGGGGCGGCTGATTTGATGACCCTGCGGGCCGCAAGGCTGATCGAGGGCGCGACAGTCGTGGCCTATCCAACGCTTGCAGGCAGCGACAGTTTTGCCCGTGCGATTGCGGCGGATCTGATCCCTGCGGGCTGCACAGAGATTGTCATGGATGTGCCGATGACCGTGGAACGCAGTCCGGCCCAGGCCGCCTATGACACCGGCGCGGCCGAGATTGCCAAGGCGCTGGATGCCGGGGACGACGTGATCTGCCTGTGCGAGGGGGATCCGTTCTTTTATGGCTCTTTTATGTATCTTTTCGCCCGTTTGTCAGAGGCTTACCGGGTCGAAGTTGTCCCCGGTGTCACCTCTGTCACCGCCTGCGCGGCGCGGGCGGGGCTGCCACTCGCGGCGCGGAATGAAAGGCTGACGGTGTTGCCGGGGCCACTGCCCGAGGCGGAATTGCGCAGCCGGATTGAGGGCGCGGAAAGCGTGGCGATCATGAAAGTGGGGCGGCATTTGCCCAAGATCCGCGGCGTGATTGCCGATCTGGGCCTGCTGGATCAGGCCACCTATGTGGAACGGGTCAGCCTGCCCGAAGAGGTTGTCACACCGCTCGCGCAAGCGCCTGAAAAGGCACCGTATTTTTCTATGATCCTGCTCACGAAAGGGGCCGATCCGTGGCTTTGAAACCAGTTGTTGTGGCCCTGTCCAAATCAGGTGAGCCTGTGGCCCACCGCATCGCTGATCTGTTGGATGCACCGGTGCATGGGCGGGTGGAACGCGTTGAAAAGGCGGATGTTTTCTTTGCCAATGCGCTTGATCATATTCGCGATTTGTTTGCCGCAGGCACGCCTGTCGTCGGGGTCTGTGCGGCGGGTATCCTGATCCGCGCGGTGGCCCCGTTGCTGGCGGACAAAACGACAGAGCCGCCCGTGGTCTCGGTCGCTGATGATGGATCCGTGGTGGTGCCGCTCTTGGGTGGGCACCGGGGGGCGAACCGCTTGGCGGCCCGGATCAGCGATGCCTTGGGCGCGGTGTCAGCGGTCACGACTGCGGGGGACGTGGCGCTTGGCGTGGCGCTGGATGCGCCACCATCCGGCTGGCGATTGGTGAACCCAGAGCACGCCAAAGGTGCGATGGCGGCCATGCTGAATGGTGGTGGTGCGACCTTAACAGGTGATGAAGACGCCCCCTGGCTGGCAGATTTGCCACAGGCAGAAACCGTACAGATTGTCTGCACAACCCATGCACAACCCATGCCGACGGAATCGCTCATTAAATTTGCGCCTTTGCGTGCGGTGCTAGGGGTCGGCTGTGCCCGGAATTGCCCACCCGCAGAGATGGCGGCATTGGTGCAGGAGGTGTTGGCAGAGGCTGATGTTTGCTCCGAGGCCGTGCATTCGGTGAACACGATTACGCTGAAAGCGGATGAGCCTGCGATCATTGATCTGGCCCGCGATTTGGGCGTGCCGATGCGATTGTTTGAGGCCGAGACGCTGGAGGCCGAGACACCGCGCCTTGCCAATCCGTCTGAGGTGGTTTTTGCCGAAGTGGGCACCCACGGTGTCGCCGAAGCGGCGGCGCTGGCGCAGGGCGGGGCGGATGCGGAACTGGTCGTGGCCAAGCGCAAGACCGCCAATGCGACCTGTGCGTTGGTGATGGTGCCCGCGCCCTTGGTTGAGATGAAGGGCCGGTCACGCGGTAAGCTGTCGATTGTGGGCATCGGTCCCGGTCAGGCGACGTGGCGCACGCCAGAGGTGTCGCGGCTGGTCGCTGATGCCGAGGAACTTGTGGGCTACGGGCTTTATATTGATTTGCTGGGGCCGCTGGCGGTGGGCAAGGAACGGTCGGATTTCCCGCTGGGCGGGGAAGAGGCGCGCTGCCGCTATGCGCTGGAACAGGCGGGCCAGGGCAAGAACGTCGCCTTGGTCTGTTCCGGCGATGCGGGCATTTATGCCATGGGCGCGCTGGTGTTTGAGCTGCTGGACCGTGGCCCGGATGCCATGGGTGTATCGGATGCCGCCCGTCGTGTTGAAGTGCAATGCTCGCCCGGCGTGTCTGCGTTGCAGGGGGCAGCGGCAAGGGCCGGGGCGCCGCTGGGGCATGATTTCTGCGCGATTTCGCTGTCGGATCTGCTGACGCCGCGCGATGATATTCTGCGGCGGCTCAAGGCGGCGGCAGAGGGGGATTTTGTGATCGCCTTTTATAACCCGGTTTCAAAGACGCGGCGGACGCTGCTGGCCGAGGGCCGCGATATTTTGTTGCAGCATCGCCCGGCGGATACGCCAGTGATGTTGGCCAGTTCACTGGGACGACCAGAGGAGCATATTCGGTATCGCCGTCTGGACGAATTGCAGGTGAATGAGGTGGATATGCTGACGGTGGTGTTGGTGGGGTCGAGCAATTCGCGGCTGGCGCAATTGGGTGAGGGGCCACGTATGTTCACCCCGCGCGGCTATGCGCGCAAGATTGACGGGGATCTGGCGTGAGACGGCGGGACGCCGCTGTTTCCTGCAAGCAGGAAATGCGCCCCGCCCACCGTCCCGGTGCCTCCGGCGGGGATATTTTTGAACCAAAGAAAGACGGGCGATGACGGTTTATTTTATTGGGGCGGGTCCGGGTGATCCGGAGCTTTTGACGCTGAAAGCGGCGCGGGTGATCGGCGCGTGCCCGGTGTGTCTTTATGCGGGGTCCTTGGTGCCGGAGGCAGTCGTCGCCTGTGCACCCAAGGGGGCGCGGGTGTTGGATACAGCGCCGATGACGCTGGAGGAGACACATGCCGAGATCATGGCGGCGCATCAGCGCGGCGCGGATGTGGCGCGGGTACATTCGGGCGATCCATCGCTTTATGGGGCCATTGCAGAGCAGATCCGCCTGTTGAAGGCCGAAGGGATTGATTACCAGATCATTCCCGGTGTGCCTGCCTATGCCGCCGCCGCTGCTGCGCTTGGGACGGAATTGACCGTGCCGGAAGTGGCGCAATCGATCATCCTGACGCGGATGTCGATGAAATCCACGGGCATGCCGGAAGGCGAAACACTTGAGAATTTCGCCCGCACCGGGGCGACGCTGGCCATTCATCTGGGCATCCGGGCGCTGCGCGAGATTGAGCGGCAGTTGATCCCCTATTACGGCGCGGATTGTCCCTGTGTGGTGATCTATCGTGCGTCCTGGCCGGATCAGCAGATCATTCGCGGCACGCTTTCGACCGTGCGTGAAGAGGTGCGTGCCGCCAAGATCACCCGCACGGCGTTGATCATGGTGGGACCGGCGCTTGGCGATAGCCACGGGTTCCCGGATTCAGCGCTATATGATGCGGCCAAGCCACATGTGTTACGGCCAAAGGCCAAGGCGGGTTGATTGCTGCGCGAGCAGTGCCGCAGCGCGGCGGATTTAGTCACTTGATCTTTAACCTTCTCAGCTAGTTAGCTGGCCGAGGGTCAAGGAGGACCGAGTCGTGACTAGTTTTTTGCCTAAGGCCGTACAAGAAGGATTGGAACAGGCGCGTCGCGCGGCATTGCATCGCAATGATCGGCTATGCGTCCATGACGGGGATGAGGTGTATCGCATCCGCCGGTTCTGGGATGGCGGCATGACGATTGATGCCCACCACGGTGATAAGCTGCGTGGACGGGTCGAGATCTATGATGGTGCAAGGCATCTTTATCAGGCGCTGATCGTGGGTGCACAGGAAGAAGGCGCAGAGATTGTGTTCGACTTCAAGTGGCTGCACCCGGTGACCGAAACGGCACCTGTGGATTTTGAGCAGCCTGATTTTGTGCCCGCCGGATTGATCGCTAGGGCCTGATTTCCACCGGCGTGCCCATTGGGGTTGCGTGAAACAGCTCTGTCATGGCGTGGTTGTTGATGGCGATGCAGCCTTCTGTCCAGTCATAGCCGATCCGTTGCAGCCCGCTGATGCCAGAGGGCTGGCCGTGAATGAAGATATCGCCCCCCGGTGAATAGCCGCCCGCACGAGCGCGGGCGATGTCGTCGGCTTGCGGATAATCGATCCCCAATGACAGATGGAAGCGGCTGGCACTATTGCGGCGATTGATGCGGAACACCCCTTCGGGCGTCTTGCCATCGCCTTGGCGAACCTTATCGCCTTCGGGCGCGAACCCAAGGTTCATGGGCAGGCGGCGCACGACGCGGCCATCCTGATAGGCAATCAGGATCCGGTCGGACTTATCTATCACGATCCGGTCGATATTGCCGGTAATCTGGTCGGGCAGGGGCGTGGGCGGTTTGAGGGCCCCCCAGATGGCAAAGGCCAGCGCCAGCAAGGTGGCCATCAGGGAGGCGTGCAGCCTCATTGCAGATCGGCAAAAGCCGCTTGGACGCGGGCCACGGCCTTGGCCACTTGCGCGGGGCTGGTGGACAGATTGAACCGGTGGTGCAGCGCCCCGCCCAGCCCAAGACCGTCGCCGGGGGTCGGCAGCACGCGGGCGGTGTCGTACAGGCGGCTGCGGACCTCGGCGTCTGACATGCCGGTGCCGGTGAAATCGATCCAGGACAGGAACGTCGATTGCATCGGCATGGCGCTGACACCGGGGATCGCGTTCATCCCGTCGTTGAGGACCCTCTGGTTGGCTTCGATCACCTGCACCATCGCATCGACCCAAGCCGCGCCTTCCGGGGTATAAGCGGCACAGGTCAGATCCGCGCCGAAGCGGTTGGGCTGAATGTCGAGTGCCGCGTAAAGTGCAGCAAAGCGGGCGCGCAGATCATCATCGGGGATGATGACATAGCCGGTGCGCAGGCCGGCGATATCAAAGGTTTTAGAGGCCGCAGACATCACCACAAGATTGGGCAGGCTGTCGGGGGCATGCAGGGCTGTGGGCAGATGGGTGTGACCCTCAAACGTAAGGTCCATGTGAATCTCGTCCGAGATCAGCAGCAGATCGTGACGGGCACAGAAGGCGGAGAGGGCCTGAATTTCTGCCGCCTCCCAAACGCGGCCAGCGGGGTTATGCGGAGAGCAGAAAATGACGGCCCGCTCGGCGCCGGTCAGCTGCGCCTCAAGCGCTTCTAGGTCCATCCGAAACAGACCCGCATCGTCGATCACTAACCGGGATTCCAGCATGGTGCGGCCATTCTTGCGAATCTTGTTGGCAAACTCGTGATAGACCGGGCTGAAGACGATGATGCCGTCACCCGGCTCTGTCAGGGCTTGCAGGGTCACACCGACGGCGTTGCCGATGCCGTGAATCTCGAACACGTGATCAGGGTTTGGCCGCCATCCGTGGCGGTTTTCATACCACCACACCACGCGCTGCGCGAAAGCGGAGTAGTTGAAATAGCCCATCTCGCCTATCTCCGCGGTGGCTTTCATCGCCTCTTGCAGCACCGGGGCGAGCTGAAAATCGGACTGTGCAATCCACATCGGGATCATATCGGCGGGTGCAGGCCGCCCCAGCATCGCATCCATCAGCGCCCATTTGCTGCTGCGGCCTGTGGCGGGATCCTTGATGGTGTCAAAATCGAATTGCATAGGTCTTCCTTTGGATGTTGCGCGGCAGGCTAATGCCCCGGTGGCCAAGCGCAAGGTGAAAGACCTCCGCCCGTTGCGCTTTGCCCGGATGGCGATTAAATCAGCGGCATGACCCTACGCAATATCCTGATCCACCCCGACCCGCGCCTGAAGGCGGAAACCGATCCGGTCACCGCAGTGACCGACGATTTGCGTGCGCTGGCGGATGATATGCTCGAGACGATGTATCACGCGCCCGGAATCGGGCTGGCCGCGCCGCAAATCGGTGTGATGCAACAGCTTTTGGTAATGGATTGCGACAAGGATGAGGATTCCGCCGGGCGGCCCATGGTCCTGTTGAACCCGGTGGTGACATGGACCTCGGAAGAAACAAGCACCTATGAAGAGGGGTGTTTGTCGATCCCGGACCAATATGCCGACGTGGTGCGCCCGACGGCGGTAGAGGTGGAATGGCTGGGACTGGATGGCGACACGCACCGGGAAAAGTTTGACGGGCTTTGGGCGACCTGTGTGCAGCACGAGATTGACCATCTGCACGGCAAGCTGTTCATTGATTACCTCAAGCCGCTCAAGCGGCAGATGATCACCCGCAAGATGCAAAAGCTAAAGCGCGAAAAGGCCCGCGCATGAGCCTTGCCCTGCGCTATGTGCCTGATCCGGTGCTGCGGGCGGTGTGCAAGCCGGTGGACAGCTTTGGCCCGGCGTTGCGGGCCCTGTCAGACGGGATGCTTGCGGCGATGTATGACGCCTATGGCCGTGGGTTGGCCGCGCCGCAGGTTGGTGTGGTCAAGCGGTTGTTCGTGATGGATGCGACATGGAAAGACGGCCCACGCAACCCGCAGGTTTTTGTCAATCCGGTGGTGACATGGGCCGATGAGCGTCGCGAAGCGCGCGAAGAGGGCTGCCTGTCCATCCCCGACATCCCCTGCATGGTGACCCGTCCGGTGGCGATCAGGCTCCGATGGCAGGACCTTGACGGCACAGCACAAGAGGCCGCATTTGACGGCTTTGCAGCACGCTGCATTCAGCATGAAGGTGATCACCTCGATGGCACACTTTGCACGGATTATGCGCCATGATGCACCGCCCTTATGTGATGTGGCCCCATGCCGCGCTGCGCACGCCTGCCAAACCCGTGGCGGAAATCACTGATGAGATTCGTGCAATCTGGGACGAAATGATCGTGGCGATGGACACAATGCCCGGCGTCGGTCTGGCTGCGGTGCAGCTTGGCATTCCGCTCGCACTGGCGGTCGTTGACGCCAGCACCCAGCGCGGCAAGGCCGTGCGTCTGGCCAACCCCGAGGTGCTTTTTGCCAGTGCAGAGTTTCGCGAACATTCCGAAGGCTCGCCCAATCTGCCCGGCGTGCGGGCCACGATCAAACGCCCCCGTGCGGTGACCGTGCGATTTCTGAACGCCGAAGGCGCATGGGACCGGCAGGAATTTGTCGGGCTCGCTGCCACAAGCGTGCAGCATCAGATCGACCATCTGGCGGGCAAGATGTATTTTGATCATCTCAGCCGGATGAAACGGGACATGTTGCTCAAAAAGGCCCGCAAAGCGCGGGGATAGAATTTTCGGCGAAAATTCTGGCCTCCGGCGGGGATATTTTTGGCCAAAAGAAGGGACCACGATGCGCATCATCTTTATGGGGACGCCTGATTTTTCGGTGCCGGTTCTGGATGCCTTGGTGGATGCCGGGCACGACATTGCCTGCGTCTATTGTCAGCCACCTCGCCCCGCTGGTCGCGGCAAAAAGGACCGGCCCAGCCCAGTGCAGGCGCGGGCAGAGGCGTTGGGGTTGGAGGTGCGCCATCCGGTGTCCTTGAAAGGCGCGGATGAACAGGCGGCTTTTGCTGCTCTTGGCGCAGATCTGGCCGTCGTGGTGGCGTATGGTCTGATCCTGCCGCAAGCGGTTCTGGATGCCCCGCGTCTGGGCTGTCTGAACATCCATGCCAGCTTGTTGCCGCGATGGCGCGGAGCGGCCCCGATTCACCGCGCGATTATGGCAGGCGACGCAGAGACTGGTGTCTGCATCATGCAGATGGAGGCAGGGCTGGATACCGGCCCCGTTCTGCGACGCGAAGCGACCCCGATTGGTGCGGAAGAAACCACAGGCGGCTTGCACGACAGGTTGTCGGCGATGGGTGCGGAACTGATCGTCCAGGTGGTGGCGGATTTGCCTTTGCCCGCCGTGCCGCAACCGGCCGAAGGGGTCAGCTATGCTGCCAAGATTGACAAGGCCGAAGCCCGCGTCGATTGGACCCGACCGGCCACCGAGGTTGATCGCCTGATCCGCGGTCTGTCCCCCTTTCCCGGTGCGTGGTGCGACGTGGCGGGCGAGCGGGTCAAACTGCTGGGCGCGCGTGTGGCTGATGGCGCGGGCGCACCGGGGCAGGTGCTGGAAGGCTTTACCATCGCATGTGGTACCGGGGCCGTTGCCATCACCATGGCCCAGCGGGCCGGGAAAAAGGCGATGCCTGTGGCAGAGGTGCTGAAAGGGCTGGACCTGCCACAGCGCCTTTCATGACACTGGTGAGTGCTTCTAAATCGTTATAGGGTTCTCTGCAAAAGCAGGAAGGCGCACCCGATGTCGCAGCATATGACCACACCGCCAGCCATTGGTTACGGCACATGGAACCGTCCCGGTCAGGCCGCCTTTGACGGCGTGGTTGCAGCGCTTGAAGCGGGATATCGCCATATTGACGGGGCAGAGGGTTATGACAATGAGGCCGAGGTTGGCCGGGCCATCGCCGCCGTGGGCCTGCCGCGACAGGATCTTTGGGTGACAACAAAGGTCGCGCCCGAAAGCTTTGGCCCCGGTCAGATCAGACCGCATGTTGAGGCGTCTTTGGACAAGCTGGGCGTGGGGCCGGTGGACCTGTTGCTGCTGCACTACCCGTCGATCAACGATGAATACGACATCACCGATTACATGGCGCAATTTGCAGCTGTCTACGACGCAGGCCTGACCCGGCATATCGGCGTGTCGAACTTTACCATTCCCTACATCGAAAAGGCGCGGGACCTGCTGGGCGACCGTCCGATCCTGACCAATCAGGTCGAGCTGCACCCCTATCTGCACAACGCACCAATCGTCGATCATTGTCACGCGCTGGGCATCCGGATGACCGCCTATTCGCCGCTTGCCCGTGGGGCCGTCGCCGATGATCCGGTGCTGGCGGAGGTCGGGGCCGCACTTGGCGCGACCCCCGGACAGGTCGCGCTGGCATGGCTATTGGCGCGGGGGTATTGGGTCATCCCGTCCTCGGGCAACCCGGCCCGCATCGCCGAAAATCTGGCCGCGGGTGATCTGACACTGACCGCCGATCACATCGCGCGGATTGACCAGCTGGACCGCGATATGCGGCTGGTAAACGGGCCATGGTGCCCAGAATGGGACCTATGAACATGCCACACCGAAAGATCCCCTTTGCACTGGTCGGTATCGACCATGTGGTGTTCCTTGTTGATGATCTCGACCGCGCCGTGGCGTGGTATCGCGATGTCCTGGGGTGCCCGCCGGGCTATTCCTATCCGGCGATGGGGATGGAGCAGGTCTGGGCCGGATCGGCGCTGATTGTGCTGTGGGACACGACCCATCCCGGTGCGGCCAACGCGGTGCCGCCGGTGGCGGGCGGGCGCAATGTGGACCACGTCTGCATTACGACATCGCCGTTTGACCCCGCCGATATGCGCGCCCACCTTGCCGCCCACGGGGTAGACATCGCGCGCGAGGCGACACATGGCGGCGCGCGCGGCGTCGGGCATTCGTTCTATGTCCGCGACCCGTTCGGCAACCTGCTCGAGGTGAAGGGCCCCGCCGAATACCCAGACGGGCGCGCCACGGCAGGTTAGCGAGCCTCAACAAGTCTTGATTGCGAATAAGTCGCAATTCCTTGACAGTTGCGAGTGATTTGCATTTACATCTGCCAAGGCCTCGATCAGGAGAATGAAATGCGACTCGGTTTCATCAAAACCAACCTTGCCGCGGCCATTGCGTTGGTCTTGGCCAGCAGCGCCCAGGCAGACGACAAGATGAAGGTCGTCACGACCTTTACCGTGATTGCCGACATGGCCGCGAATGTCGCCGGGGACGCGGCAGAGGTTGTGTCGATCACCAAGCCGGGCGCGGAAATCCACGGCTATGAACCCACGCCGCAAGACATCGTGCGGGCCTTTGATGCCGATTTGATCCTGTGGAACGGCATGAACCTTGAATTGTGGTTTGAACAGTTTCTGTCGAACCTGCGGGACGTGCCCTCTGCGACGCTGACCGAGGGCATCGACCCGATTGCAATCGCGGCGGGCAGCTATGAAGGCAAGCCCAATCCCCACGCCTGGATGGGGCTGGATAACGCGCTGATCTACATTGATAATATTGCGGGCGCCTTTGCGATGCATGATCCCGACAACGCTGAAATCTATACCCAGAACGCACAGGCCTACAAAGATCAGTTGCGCGCTACCATCGACCCGCTGCGTCAGGCCATCGCAGCGATCCCGCAAGAGCGCCGCTGGCTGGTTACCTGCGAAGGTGCGTTCAGCTATCTGGCGCGTGATTTCGGGATGAAAGAGCTTTATCTGTGGCCAATGAACGCGGACCGGGTTGGGACACCGCAACAGGTGCGCGCCGTGATCGACGGGGTGCGTGACAACGACATCCCCGTCGTTTTTTGCGAAAGCACCGTCAATACGGCCCCTGCCGAACAGGTCGCGCGGGAAACCGGCGCGCGCTTTGGCGGCGTGCTGTATGTCGATAGCCTGAGTGTGGCGGACGGACCGGTGCCGACCTATCTGGATTTGCTGCGGGTGACGTCACAGACGGTTGTTGATGGCCTCACGGCGGCCACGAACTAGATCAACGCGGGAAGAATTGGCGCGGGTCCCCTGCGCAGGAAAGTTGAACGGTTTTGAACAAGCAAACGCAAATCAACGACCAGCCGCCGGGCATCAGCGCCCGCGACGTGACGGTGACCTATCGCAACGGGCACACCGCGCTTTGGGACGCAAGCTTTGACATCCCGCGCGGCACGGTGACCGCGCTTGTTGGCGTAAATGGGGCCGGAAAATCTACCCTTTTCAAGGCCTTGATGGGCTTCGTGCCAACGGCCAAAGGCGACATTGATATCCTTGGACTGGGGGTCAAAGACGCGCTTGCGCAGAACCTTGTGGCCTATGTTCCGCAGTCGGAAGAGGTCGACTGGGCCTTTCCGGTTCTGGTCGAAGATGTGGTGATGATGGGCCGCTATGGCCACATGGGTTTTCTGCGTCGCCCCGGTCAGGCGGACCACAAGGCGGTCGATCTCGCGCTGCAACGGGTCAATATGCAAGACTATCGCCACCGCCAGATCGGCGAGCTTTCTGGCGGCCAACGCAAGCGCGTGTTTCTGGCGCGGTCGCTGGCGCAAGACGGGCAGGTCATCTTGCTGGACGAACCCTTTACCGGCGTCGACGTCAAAACCGAAGAACAGATCATCGCCCTGCTGCGCGAATTGCGGGACGAGGGGCGGGTGATGCTGGTGTCGACCCATAACCTTGGGTCCGTGCCGGAATTCTGCGACCGCACCATTCTGGTCAAAGGCACGGTGCTCAGCCACGGCCCGACCGAGACGACCTTTACCCGTGAGAACCTTGAACAGGCCTTTGGCGGTGTGCTGCGCCACTTTACCCTTGGCGGCGACGCCCTGCATGACGACGAAGACGCGCGGTCCGTTACCATCTTTACCGATGACGAACGCCCCCTTGTGCAATACGGCGACAAGACCCAGCGGACGGATCAAAAGTCATGATCGCCACGCTGTCCGAACCCTTTGCCTATGGCTACATGGTCAACGCCATGTGGGTGTCGGCCTTGGTGGGCAGCGTTTGCGCGTTTCTGTCCGCCTACCTGATGCTCAAAGGCTGGTCGCTGATCGGTGACGCGCTGTCGCACGCAGTGGTGCCGGGGGTGGCGGGGGCCTATCTGTTGGGTCTGCCCTTTGCCTTGGGCGCGTTTATCGCGGGCGGCTTGGCGGCGGGGGCGATGCTGTTTCTGTCCGAACGCTCAGGGCTGAAAACAGATGTCATTATCGGCCTGATCTTCACCTCCTTCTTTGGGCTTGGCCTGTTCATCGTGTCGATCAACCCGATGGCGGTGTCGATCCAGACCATCACCATGGGCAATATCCTTGCGATCACGCCATCTGACACGCTGCAACTGGCGATCATCGGCTTTGTGTCGCTTGCCGTGCTGCTGGCCAAATGGAAGGACCTGATGGTCACCTTCTTTGATGAAAATCACGCCCGCACCATCGGGTTGCGGCCTGACCTGCTGAAGGCGGTGTTCTTCGTGCTGCTGTCGGCCTCTGTTGTGGCGGCGATGCAAACGGTGGGCGCCTTCCTTGTGATCGCCATGGTCGTGACACCCGGCGCCACGGCCTATCTGTTGTGCGACCGGTTTCCCCGCCTGATCATGACCTCGGTTGCGATCGGCGCGCTGACCAGCTTTTTCGGGGCCTATATCAGCTTCTTTCTTGATGGCGCGACGGGCGGTATCATCGTGACCTTGCAAACGCTGATCTTCCTTGTGGCTTTTACCTTTGCCCCAACCCACGGGTTGCTAGCGACAAAACGCAAAGCCAAACAGGCGCTGACCCGACGCCCCATTGATACCGGGGCAGGGGCCAAATGATGGACACCCTGCTGCTGCCATTCCAGTTCCCGTTCATGCAGAACGCCTTTCTGATCGCGGTGCTTGTGTCGGTGCCAACGGCGCTGTTGTCGTGCTTTCTGGTGATGAAGGGCTGGGCGCTGATGGGTGATGCGGTCAGCCATGCGGTGCTGCCGGGGATCGTGCTGGCCTATATCCTTGGCATCCCGCTGATCATCGGCGCCTTTGCTGCGGGCATGACCTGTGCGCTGGCAACAGGCTATCTGGCCAACAACAGCCGCGTGAAACAGGATACCGTCATGGGCGTTGTGTTTTCGGGCATGTTTGGGGTTGGCATCGTGCTTTATGTCTCGGTCGAGACAGAGGCCCATCTGGATCACATCCTCTTTGGCAACATGCTGGGCGTTGACACGGCAGAGCTTTGGACCGCTGGCATCATCTCTGTCGGGGTTGGGCTGATGCTGGCGCTCAAGTGGAAAGACTGGCTTTTGCATAGCTTTGATCCCGCGCAGGCCCGCGCCTCGGGGCTTTGGGTCAATGGGTTGCACTATGGTCTGCTGGCGGCGCTTTCGCTGACCATTGTGGCGACACTTTCGGCAGCGGGGCTGATCCTTGCCATCGGCCTGCTGATCGCGCCGGGGGCGATTGCGTTTCTGCTGGTGCGCAAATTCTCGACCATGTTGTGGGTCTCGGTCATCATCTGCATGGGTGCGATGCTGCTGGGCACCTACCTGAGTTTCTTTCTGGACAGCGCACCGGCCCCCACGATCATCCTGATCCTCACCGCGGTGTTCATTGTGGCCTTCATCCGGCGACAGGCCGTGACCCGCCGCAATTCCATGCGCCGCGTGGAAGACGCGCAGGCCTAATCTATCGCTGAAAACGCGGCATCGGGCAGGGTGCAATCGCGGATCACATCCGCGCCACAGGTGCGATATTCCAGATCCCGCGTTAGGCAAATCCGTGCCTCTTGAATGGCCCCGGCCTTGCAGGTGATCGTGATCTGATCGGCCTCCAGATCGGGATTATCGCGCAAGAATGCCTCTTGGATCAGGGACGCGGGCAGGGTCACATCGCGGGTCAATTCCCGCAGGATCGCCGGGCGCGTGACCTTTTCATAGGCCAGCCTTGCAAGGGCAAAATAATCGTCCGCAGCTAAGCCCGCGCAGACCCCGTGCTTGTTCCACTGATACCACGCCAACCCCGAAGTCCCCATGATATCAGCCATTTCGCTGGTCATGGCCCGCGACGGGTTGCGCCGCGTAGTGCGGCAATTGGCAGGCCAGCCGCGCTCATACTGCGGCCACAACCCGTGCATGATCCAGCCGAAACCGGCGTCGTCCTCGCATTGGGATGATCCCTTTGCGCGGCCCTCAAGGTCGCACCAATTGGGCGACCACGACAACGACAGCACGTAATAGTCGAATTCGCCCGCGACATCCTCGGCAGTCACAGGGGTCGCAAGGCAAAGCAAAAGGGCAATCAGGCGGCGCATTTGGGGTCTTTCCAACTGGGTTTGGCCGCACTATATAGCCTTCAAGTTCCCCGACAATGCGAACCCGGCCCAAAGCGGTCAGCCCCTTCAAGGGCGCGGGAGAGGCTTGTTTGAATTAGGAGTAAGACACATGGCACAGAACCTGCCGATCATGGCCAAAGCAACAGCCGTCTGGCTGTGCGACAACACCACAATGACCTTCAAGCAGATCGCGGATTTCTGCGGCCTGCACGAGCTGGAAGTGCAAGGCATCGCTGACGGCGACGTTGCAACCGGCGTCAAAGGCTTTGACCCCGTCGCCAACAAACAGCTGACCCAGGAAGAGATCGACAAGGGCGAAGCCGATCCAATGCACAAGCTCAAGCTGCTTTATAACCCCGCCTCTGCCGGTGAAGAAAAGCGCCGTGGCCCACGCTATACGCCCCTGTCCAAGCGTCAGGATCGCCCGGCCTCGATCTATTGGCTGGTCAAGTTCCACCCAGAGCTGTCGGACGGCCAGATCTCCAAGCTGGTGGGCACGACCAAGCCGACCATTCAGGCCATCCGCGAGCGGACCCACTGGAACATCAACAACCTCGAGCCGATTGACCCGGTGGCGCTTGGCCTGTGCAAACAGTCCGAACTGGACGCGGCTGTGCAAAAGGCCAACGCCAAAAAGGCGAAAGAGGGTGGCGTGATGTCCGACGACGAGCGCCGCAAACTGGTCAGCACCGAACAATCCTTGGGCATGGAGCCAGAGCCCAAGATGCCAAGCGCGATTGCAGGTCTTGAAACTTTCAGCCTGTCTGACCCCCGCGATGAAGAAGGTGCCGACGAAGAAGACACCCGCGATGTCTCAGACGCGGACAGCTTCTTTAACCTGCCCGAAGATGGCGACAAAGACGACGCTTGATATCGCCGAAATCCCGTCCTCAAAGCCCCGCCCCGCGCGGGGCTTTTTTGTTGGTGGACTCCTCACTGACTCCCAATTCATGAATCTGGATCTTTTGGCGGTCCTGCCTCACTCGATCCATGTCTTGTGAATCCCCTAATCTGATCGCGCTTGCGCTTTTTGCCTCGCGCTTGATTGAATTGCCTCTTTGCCCTAGCGTGCTGCGTGATGTTGCATTGTATTGGCGACATTGCACATTTTTGCTGATGGGGAAGCAATGCGTATCCGTAAAATGACGCTGTCGTATGCGTCGCCTGACAATGCTGTCGGGCTCCTACATCTTATGGTGTCACTGGCGCTTTATGTGGCGTCGATCACGCTTGGCACCTTGTTCTACGGCAACCTGCCTGTGATGACCGTGGCTGTCTTGATGTTTACTGGCGCATCGATCCGCCTTTTTGGCATTCAACATGACAATGGCCACAACAGTTACTTCACGGCGCGCTGGGCGAACCGGTTGTCGGGTATCCTGTTGGGCGCATTCACCAACAACGCCTTTCACGCGATGCGCTACAACCATAACCAGCACCATGCTCATATCGGCAACCTGGACCGGATGGAGGCGCATGAGGTCCTGACGTGGACCGTCCGGCAATACAAGGAAGCGGGGTTTTGGGCGCGGGTTTATTACCGGATCTATCGGTCAGCGCCCGTAATCTTTGTGATCGGGCCGCTTTTTATCATCTTCATTCGGTATCGGTTCCCCAAGAACGCATTGAAGACGGGGCTGCTGGACGTTCTGGTGCAAAACCTGTTGATGGCGCTGCTTTGGACTAGCGTCTATCTGATTGGCGGCTGGGTTGCGTTCAAATTCTTCCTGATTGCTGCCGTGATCACCGCCTGCCTGGGGGTTTTCATGGTCTATGTGGGCCATAACCATGAAGAGACCTATTGGTCCTCTGCCCCAGACTATGACTTTGAAGAGGGGTGTCTGAAAGGCGCGTCGGTTCTGGATCTTGGGCCAGTCTTTGACTTCATGACCTTCAACTTTGCCTATCACGACATTCATCACCTGAACCCGATGGTCCCGGCCTATCGGCTCAAGCAATGCCATGTTGCATTGTCACCGCATCTGACCCCCACACGGTTGGGCGCGTGGGAGGCGTTGAAATGTATCCAGTGGAAGCTTTGGGACGAGGATCAGGGGCGGATGGTGCGGTTTGGCGACATCCGAAACGAAGGCGCGCTGCATCCGGCGGAATGACGGCACTGGTGCAGGGCAGGGCGTGCTGATAGGCCGCTGATATGGCACTATCTGACAACATGCGCGGCGCGGCCCTGATGGCAGGGTCCATGACGGCCTTTGTCGTCAATGACGTGTTCATGAAAGCGGTTTTGGTCGATCTGCCGGTGTTTCAGGCCACCTTCCTGCGCGGCGTGGGGATCACGCTTTGCCTGATCGTGCTGTGCCGGATGCTTGGGCAATTGCGGTTCGATTTCCCGCGCAAGGATTGGGCGCTGATCGTTTTGCGCAGCCTATCAGAGCTGATCAGCACCGTGTTCTTCCTATATGCCCTGCGGACCATGCCGTTGGCCAATCTATCGGCCGTTTTGCAAGCGCTGCCGCTTACAGTGACCCTTGCCAGTGCGGTCATCTTTCGCGAAGCCATCGGCTGGCGGCGGTTGATTGCGATCCTTGTGGGATTTACGGGCGTGCTGCTGATTATTCAACCGGGCGCCGAGGGGTTTACCACCGCGTCCTTCTATGCGCTGGGGGCGGTGGCCTTTGTCACGATCCGGGATCTGTCGGCGCGGCGCCTGTCGGCGGCGGTGCCTTCTGTGACGGTTGCCTTGACGGCGGCCTTTGGGGTGACCCTATTTTCGGGGATTGGGTCCAGCCTAGAGCCGTGGGTCGCGGTAACTTGGCCCATCTTTGGATTGCTGATCGGGGCGATGCTGTGCCTTGTGTGCGGCTACGTCTTTTCCGTCCAGACCATGCGCGTGGGCGAGATCAGCTTTATCGCGCCATTTCGTTACACCAGCCTGTTGGTGGCACTCATCATGGGGTTCCTGGTGTTTGGCGATTTCCCCAATGCGACCACACTTTTGGGCGCGGTCATCGTGGTCGCGACCGGCCTTTTCACGCTCTACCGTGAGGCGCGGTTGAAACGCGCGAACCGCCTGCAAATGGGGCGCATGCGCTAGGGCTGGGGCGGGCTGTTGACAGCTCTGACGACTCCTTCTATACGCCGCTCATCCGGGCCTCTGGCTGCAGCCAAACGCCCGAAATCAGAGTTGTAGTGGCCAAGAACCGACCTAATGCTGGTTTGTTCCTCTGGATACCCAACCGCACCGAACCTCCGGTAAGGGTTCGACTGCGGAATTTTTGTGCTTTGCAAATCGTGCAGGGCATTTTTGAAACCCCGCGTCCACCTTGGGCGCATACGTGAAGAGATGGGAACATCAAACGATGCCAACGATTCAGCAGCTGATCCGCAAACCGCGCCAGCCAAAAGTTACACGGTCTAAGTCACAGCACATGGAAGGCTGCCCGCAGAAGCGCGGCGTCTGCACACGTGTTTACACAACCACACCGAAAAAGCCGAACTCGGCTATGCGTAAGGTTGCCAAGGTGCGCCTGACCAACGGTTACGAAGTCATTTCCTACATCCCCGGTGAAAGCCACAACCTTCAGGAACACTCTGTTGTTCTGATCCGTGGCGGCCGTGTGAAAGACCTTCCCGGTGTCCGTTACCACATCCTGCGTGGTGTTCTGGATACCCAAGGCGTCAAAGACCGTAAGCAGCGCCGCTCCAAGTACGGTGCCAAGCGTCCGAAATAAATGGGCCGGCGGGGTCAACCCCGCCCTACCCACCACCCGTAGGCCGGGCTTTAGACCGGCGCCATTTGAAACAACAAAAAGGGTCGACATATGTCACGTCGTCACGCCGCTGAAAAACGCGAAGTTCTGCCAGACGCAAAGTTTGGCGATATCGTTCTGACCAAGTTCATGAACAACCTGATGGTTGACGGCAAAAAGGCCGTTGCTGAACGCATCGTCTACAACGCCTTTGACCGCGTTGAAGACAAGCTGAAGAAAAGCCCGCTGGAAGTCTTCCACGAGAGCCTTGATAACATCAAACCATCCGTCGAAGTGCGCTCGCGCCGCGTCGGTGGTGCGACATACCAGGTGCCCGTTGATGTCCGCCCAGAGCGCCGCGAAGCGCTTGCGATCCGCTGGCTGATCAAAGCCGCCAAGTCGCGCAACGAAAACACCATGGAAGAGCGCCTTGCAGGCGAGCTTGTCGACGCCGTCAATGGCCGCGGCACAGCCGTCAAAAAGCGTGAAGACACCCACAAGATGGCCGATGCGAACAAAGCATTCAGCCACTACCGCTGGTAAAAGGACACATCTGATATGGCACGCGAGTATCCACTCGAACTATACCGGAACTTTGGCATCATGGCGCATATCGACGCCGGTAAGACCACCTGTTCCGAGCGTATCCTGTATTACACAGGTAAAGAGCATAACATCGGCGAAGTGCACGATGGTGCCGCCACCATGGACTGGATGGAGCAAGAGCAGGAGCGTGGGATCACCATTACTTCGGCTGCGACCACGACATTCTGGGAGCGGACAGAAGACGGCACTAACCCTGATTCCGCAAAGCACCGCCTGAACATCATCGACACCCCCGGCCACGTTGACTTCACCATCGAAGTTGAGCGTTCGCTGGCCGTCCTCGACGGCGCTGTTTGCGTGCTTGACGCAAACGCAGGTGTCGAGCCGCAGACTGAAACCGTGTGGCGTCAGGCTGACCGCTACAAGGTGCCGCGCATGGTGTTCGTCAACAAGATGGACAAGATCGGTGCTGACTTCTTCAAGTGTGTCGCCATGGTCGAAGACCGCACAGGCGCACGCGCGATCCCTGTCGCTTTCCCCATCGGTGCAGAGACAGAGCTGGAAGGCCTTGTTGATCTGGTCACCATGGAAGAATGGCTGTGGCAAGGTGAAGATCTGGGCGCGTCCTGGATCAAAGCCCCTATTCGTGACAGCCTGAAGGATCAGGCCGACGAATGGCGCAACAAGCTGGTCGAAGCTGCGGTTGAGCAGGACGACGACGCAATGATGGAATACCTCGAAGGCAATGAGCCTGACGTTCCAACACTGCGCGCGCTGATCCGCAAAGCGTGTCTTTCCATGGCCTTCGTGCCAGTCCTGGGCGGTTCTGCGTTCAAGAACAAAGGCGTGCAGCCACTGCTGAACGCCGTTGTGGACTACCTGCCAAGCCCGCTCGACGTTGTGGACTACATGGGCTTTAAGCCCGGCGATGAGACAGAAACACGTGATATCCCACGTCGTGCCGACGATGATATGGCGTTCTCTGGTCTTGCGTTCAAAATCATGAACGACCCGTTTGTTGGCTCTTTGACCTTCACACGGATCTATTCTGGTACGCTCTCCAAGGGCGACAACCTGCTCAACTCCACCAAGGGTGGCAAAGAGCGTGTTGGCCGGATGATGATGATGCACTCCAACGACCGTGAAGAAATCAGCGAAGCATTTGCTGGTGACATCATCGCGTTGGGTGGTCTGAAGAACACAACAACTGGTGACACGCTGTGTGACCCGCAGGATCCTGTTGTCCTTGAAACAATGACCTTCCCCGATCCTGTGATCGAGATTGCCGTTGAGCCAAAGACAAAAGGCGACCAAGAGAAGATGGGCATCGCGCTCCAGCGTCTCTCGGCTGAAGATCCGTCCTTCCGTGTGGAAACTGACCTGGAATCGGGCCAGACCATCATGAAGGGTATGGGCGAATTGCACCTCGACATCCTCGTCGACCGCATGAAACGTGAATTCAAGGTCGAAGCCAACATCGGTGCGCCACAGGTGGCCTACCGTGAGACCATTGGCCACGAAGTTGAACATACCTACACCCACAAGAAGCAATCTGGTGGTTCTGGTCAGTTCGGCGAAGTGAAGATGATCATCACGCCGACAGAGCCGGGCGAAGGTTACTCGTTCGAGAGCCGCATCGTTGGTGGGTCTGTGCCCAAGGAATACATTCCTGGCGTTGAAAAAGGCATCCTGTCTGTCATGGATAACGGCCCATTGGCTGGCTTCCCCGTGATCGACTTCAAGGTGGCCTTGATCGACGGTAAGTTCCACGACGTTGACTCCTCGATCATGGCGTTCGAGATCGCGGCCCGTATGTGTATGCGTGAAGGCATGCGCAAAGCTGGCGCGAAACTGCTCGAGCCGATCATGAAGGTCGAGGTTATCACGCCCGAGGAATACACCGGTGGCATCATCGGCGACCTGACATCACGCCGCGGCATGGTGCAAGGTCAGGACACCCGTGGCAACGCCATTGCAATCGACGCAATGGTGCCGCTGGCAAACATGTTCGGCTACATCAACACGCTGCGCTCCATGTCTTCGGGCCGCGCGCAGTTCACGATGCAGTTCGATCATTATGATCCGGTGCCGTCCAACATCTCTGAAGAGATCCAGGCCAAATACGCATAAGTGGCGGTGCGTGGGAGACCACGCACCCTACACCCCAAACCGTAGGGTGCGTGATTTCACGCACCGCACACCAAAACATCAAGGAGCCACACCATGGCAAAGGCAAAGTTTGAACGTAATAAACCGCACGTTAACATTGGCACGATTGGCCACGTTGACCACGGCAAGACGACGCTGACGGCGGCGATCACCAAGTATTTTGGTGACTTCCAGGCGTATGACCAGATTGACGGCGCGCCCGAAGAGAAGGCCCGCGGCATCACCATCTCGACCGCGCACGTGGAGTACGAGACCGAGAACCGTCACTACGCCCACGTTGACTGCCCCGGCCACGCCGACTACGTCAAGAACATGATCACCGGTGC
>CANMPL010000008.1 GCA_947499715.1 uncultured Paracoccaceae bacterium | reverse complement strand
CGGGTTGCAAATCGTCGAATGCGCCGACGGCGTGACCGAGCAGGACATCAAAAACGCAACGGACGCGACAATTGTCTAAGCCCGCGCCCGGCTACCTGACCCAACCGATCTTTGGCGATCAAGGGATCGCGGCCTGCTTTCGCGACGCGGCCATGACGGCCGCGATGTTGCGGGTGGAGGCGGCCTTGGCCACAGCACAAGCGCAGGTGGGCGTCATCCCGCAGGCCGCCGCAAAAGAGATCGCGGCACGCGCAACCACCTTGGACGTGCCGTCACCGGCGCTCGCGCAGGGCGTTGCAAAATCCGGTGTGCCGGTGCCCGCCCTCGTGGCGCATCTCAAACAGGCGCTCAGCGCGCAAAGTGCGGACTGGGTGCATTTTGGCGCCACCAGTCAGGACATTGTCGACACCGCATCAACCCTTTGTTTTGGCGCTGCATTGGACCAGATCGCACCGGCGCTTGCCGCCCTGATCGACAGCTTGGCACAGCAAAGTGCCACTTATTGCGACACCGTCTTTCTGGCCCGCACGCGTGGGCAATTGGCCACGCCCATCACCTTTGGTTTGCGCATCGCCCAATGGGCGCAGCCACTCATCGCGCTCGAGGCGGAACTGCCTGAACTGCGCAGCCGTGCATTGCGGATCCAACTGGGCGGCGCGTCAGGCAGCCGCGCAATGCTGGGTGCTGCGGGGGCGGATATTGCTGCTGCAATGGCACGCGAACTTGGGATCAGCGATAGCGCGCCCTGGCACACAGACCGGTCAGGCATCCGGGCGCTGTCGGGCTGGCTTGATCGTTTGGTCGCGGCCCTGTCCAAGATCGGCGCGGACCTCGCGCTGTCGTCACGCGGCGAGGTGGCAGAAGCTTATGGCGGGGCAGGCGGCGGGTCTTCGACGATGCCGCATAAATCCAACCCCGTCACCGCAGAGGCGCTGCAATCGCTGGCCTGTCTGGCGCAGGCCTGTGCCGCAGGGCTGGGCGCAAGTGCCGTTCATGCCGAAGAACGCGACGGGCGCATGTGGGCGGTGGAATGGCTGCTGATGCCGCAAATGTTCGAAGGCGCAGGCGCTGCCCTTCACCACGCGCAGGGGCTGTGTGACACACTTCGGGTGCGCGAAGACGCCATGCTGGATCGCATCGCCGCCGTGCCAGAGGTGATGGCAGAGGCAGCCGTATTTGCCCTGGCACCGTCCATCGGGCGCCAACAGGCAGAGGCCTGCGTCAAACAAGCCTTGGCATCCGGCGCGGGTCTGAAGGCCGGGCTTGCGGCGCAAGACCATGCCGGTGTGGATTGGGATCAGGTGCTGGATCCTGTGGCCTGCGTGCCCGCATCCGCCGCTGTGGCCGATCAGATTTTTGCGGCGCGGGAAAAACCTGCTGCGTGAAAATAGCGGCTGACGCAGCGGTTGATATGCCCCTCTAACAGATCCGCTGCACTGGTCGGCATATCGCCAAATTCCAACCCCATGAAGGATTGCGACACCAGCGTTTGCGGCAGCGGCTGGCGGCCAAGGTTGTCCAGCAACTTATCAAGCGCGGCATCAACCTTTGGATCGGCCCAGTAGTAACGGATCCGGTCGCTATAGCTGTAGATCCGCAGCATCGCCGCCTCTGCGCCACTGTAGTAATCCTGCCAATGGCCGGGGTTGTCGGTCATGCGCTGCTCCAGAACGGCGCGCAGGTCCGACGGGTCAGCAAACCCGATCCTGTCTTCAATGTCTGCCAGTGCCCAGACCGCCTCTCTGAACCGAAAAGTCAGCTCCGGCCCGACCTTGAGAAAGAAGAAATGGGCCTTCACAAGCTCTGCCAACGCAGAGGTGGCTTGATAATCGGTTGAATGGGCCTCGAAGGTCAGCGCGTCCTGGGTCAAGATCGCCTGCGCCAAGGGTTGCGCCTTTTCGGGGGCAAACGGATAGATAGAGGTATGGCCGAAATCAACGCCCGGCTGGGTCACGACAGAGACGATCCGCCCCCATGCCGCATCCAGCCCGCGCGCAGCAAAGGCCGCGCGATGGGTCGATAGTGTCTCTTCGAACCGCGCCACAGAGGTGACATCAAGCGTTGCAGGCTCCACCGTTTCGCCGCCGGGGATCGGAACTTCGGTCCCGATCACATAGATCAGCTGCGTGGGGTCGGGGGCATTGGCCTCTGCCACGGCGCAAAGATCTGCGGCGCGCTCCGCGATCTGGGCAAAGCTGGGGTTGGGTTCGCCGCCGCAGGCCATGCTGGCATCAAGATGGATCTTGCGGAACCCCGCCTTCACATAGCTCGCCACCAGCGCACGGGCCTTTTCCATCGCGGCCTCAACCGGTTGGTCGCGCCAAGGATTGGGGCCAAGATGGTCGCCGCCCAAAATCAACTGCTCCATCGGCACGCCCGCATCCTGTGCCATGCCGCGCAGCCAGACCATGAAATCCGCCGCCGTCATGCCGGTATAACCACCATCCTGATTGACCTGATTGCAGGTTGCCTCGATCACGGTCGGGGCGCCGGTCTGCTTGGCGTGCGCCAGCACCGCGCGGAGCACGTAAGGGTTGGCGGTGCAAAAGCATGGCAGGCCCACGGCCTCACCCCCGCGATTGCGCGCAATCATATCCTGAACGATGCCCATGCCGACCCCCTTGCTGCCGCCTTTGCCGCGACCATGCCTGCCAGCGCGCAGGCCAGCAAGAGAGGAATGCGCGCCGGAACCTAAGGCGCTAGTAGCGCCAGAAACCGACGTATTGCGGATGCATTGCGTTTGGCCTGCGGGCAGATCGCGAAATAGCGCTGGCGCATCGGCATCTGGTGCGCCCATGGGATTATCAGGTCACCTGCGGCAAGGTCCTTGGCCAAAAGCGCCTTGGGCGCCAGCGCGATCCCCAGCCCCTGCCGTGCTGCTGCAATCGCCATGGCCGTGTCGGAAAACGTCAAGGCAGGGCTGATCTGCGGAATATCGCCGGGGTCCAGATGGGTGAACCAATCTTCCCATGTGGGTTCGGATGCATAGGCAGGGCCCCATTGGTTGGCGATAAAAAGATGCGTCGGCACATCGCCGACTTTGCCCGCGCCCCCGACCTGTGATTGCCAAAACGCCGGGCTGCAACAGGGGACCGCGACATCGGCATAAAGGGCGGCCTGATGAAACTCGTGATAGTAGCGGGCCGAATAGGTCAGGCGCAAATCCACCCCGGACTTGTTGAAATCAATCGGGTCATTCTCGACCCGCACCTCGACCGACAGATCGCCCAAGTGGTCCAGCTTGGGCATCAACCATAGCTCTGACAGCGACGGCAGCACGCTGACCACAATCTGCGGCTTGCTTTGGCTGCGCTCCAGCAGCCGGGTGGCATCGGTCAACTGCGTCAGCGCAGCGGCGACGCTGGGGTAAATCGCCTCGCCCGCGTCGGTCAGAAAGATCCTGTTGCCGCTGCGCAGGAACAATTGCTTGCCCACATGGGTTTCCAGGTTCTTGACCTGCAAGCTGACCGCAGCGGAACTCACGCCAAGCTCTTGACCTGCCGGAACAAAGCCGCCGCAGCGTGCTGCACTTTCAAACGCCCGAAGCGCATTAAGCGGGGGAAGGGGTGCCATGATCTCATCCAAAGGTTTTCTTATGATACCTAATGATTTTTCTAGTTGAAAGGTCAGGACGAAATTGTTTCATGAATGCAGCACCCATGCTGCCCCCAAGGACCTCACGCACTTTATGACGCCGCCTTCCACCGCTTTCAAAGACGTCCGCAAGAAAAGCGAGCGAAGCACAGGTGGCGGCGGCCAGCCGTCGCATGTTGTGGCTGCATTACTGCAAAACGACCCGATCAACATGCGCGACGCCTTTGATGGATCGCGCCAAGCGACAGCTCTTGCCGCCGGTCCGGCACGACTGGCCGAGGAAAACCCACCTTGCGCAATGCGGTCAGCCGGTGTTCCAAAAAGGCGGATCCGTCCATGACGCAGGCGCCAGCCTCCAAGAGCATCCAGATGCTTGATTTCGATCTGGGCCGCCATAGCTTTTCCGTCACAACCACGTCCGAGCTGGCGCAGCGCTATTTTGATCAGGGCCTGAACTGGTGCTTTGGCTTCAACCAGGAAGAGGGGCTCGCCTGTTTCAAACGCGCCCTGACCCATGATCCTGATTGCGCCATGGCGCATTGGGGCGCGGCCTATGCGGCAGGACCGTTCTACAACATGCCTTGGGCTGATTTTTCGCAGGCGGAGGCTGCGGAATGCACAGCATTTTGTCGTGGCCATATTGACGACGCGCTGCGGCTGTCGGGATCGGCCACGCCGCTCGAACAGGCGCTGATCCATGCCCTGTCACAGCGTGTGCAGCAGGCCCATGTCGTCTCGTTCCGCGAATTTGACAGCTGGGATGACGCCTATGCGGACGCCATGCGTGGGGTCCATGCCGCGTTTCCAGATCACCCGGATGTCGCGGCCTTGCTTGTCGAAGGCATGATGGCCCGTACCCCATGGCAGATGTGGGACGTGCGCAGCAACCTGCCGCCCAAAGGTGCCGACACGCTGGAAGCGATCGAAGTATGCGAAAACGCCATCGCGCAGGCGGACCGTTTGGGCGCACAACAGCACCCGGCCATCCTGCACCTGCATATCCACCTGCTCGAGATGTCGCCAACGCCGGAACGGGCCATGGCCTCGGCCAATCGGCTGGGCGCACTTTGCCCCGATGCGGGTCATATCAACCACATGCCCGGGCATATCTATGTGCTGTGCGGTGACTACGAAAAGGCCTGCCTTGCCAGTGCCGACGCCATCGCGGTCAATCGCAAATACCTCGCCTATGCGGGGCCGCATAACTACTACACCACCGCGCGCTGCCATGATCTGCACCTGATGATGTATGCCGCCATGTTGTCAGGCCAATTCGCCCCCGCCATGGCCGCGGCGGAAGAGATCTGCGCGAACCTGACACCGGATGTAATTGACCTGAAATCCAAACCCTTCATCGGCGCCACGATGGAGGCCTATTTTGCCATGAAGATGCACGTGCTTGTGCGCTTTGGTCGCTGGCAAGAGATCATCGAAGCCCCCATGCCAGAAGATCAGGCGCTTTATTGCGTGACCACCGCGATGCATCACTACGCCAAGGGAATCGCCCATGCCGCCTTGGGTGATTTCGCACAGGCTGACGCCCAAAAGACCGCGTTCTATCTGGCGGTTGAAAGGGTCAACCCAGATCGCAAGTTCTTTAACAACCCCGCGCTGGCCACGCTGGCGGTGGGGGAAATGATGCTGCTGGGCGAGGTGGAATATCACAAGGGCAACTACCCGCTGGCCTTTGCCCATCTGCGCGAAAGCGTGCGGCGCTGCGACAACCTGCATTATTCCGAACCCTGGCCCTGGATGCACCCGCCGCGCCACGCGCTGGGTGCTTTGCTGCTGGAACAAGGGCACTACGCAGAGGCGGAAGAAGTCTACCGCACCGATCTTGGCCTCAACGACACACTGCCGCGCTGCGCGCAGCATTGGATGAATATCTGGGCCTTGCACGGCATTGTTGAATGCCTCAGGCACCGGGATGCCCGCGAAGAGCTGGCGCAATTGCAGCCCCGGTTGGATGCGGCAAACCTGTTGACCGACACGCCGGTCAAATCGTCATGTTGTTGCCGCAAGATGACGGGTTAAAGGCGTCGCCCCGAACGGTGTGACAGCGCGCGCAATCTGGGTTAGAGGGGGCGCATGATGCAAAGGACGACCCTTGAAACCCACGCAAAACTCTCTGTCGCGCCGATGATGGACTGGACCGACCGGCATTGCCGGGTGCTGCATCGCACCATGTCGCAGCACGCCTTGCTTTACACCGAAATGGTGACAGCACCGGCAGTGATCCATGGGGACCGCGCGCGGTTATTGGGGTTTGACGCGGTCGAACATCCCGTGGCCGTGCAATTGGGCGGGTCTGATCCTGCGCAATTGGCGCAGGCGGCAAAGATTTGCGAAGACTTCGGTTATGATGAGGTGAACCTCAATTGCGGCTGCCCCTCCGACCGGGTGCAATCGGGGGCCTTTGGGGCGGTCTTGATGGAAAACGCAGCCCTTGTGGCGGCCTGCGTTGCGGCCATGCGCGATGCGGTTCAGGTGCCCGTGACTGTGAAATGCCGCATTGGTGTCGACGATCAGGACCCGTCAGAGGTGCTGCCGGAATTCATCGCCCGGATCATCGCAGCGGGGGTTGAGCGGATCACCGTGCATGCCCGCAAGGCTTGGCTACAAGGACTTTCGCCCAAGGAAAACCGCGACATTCCGCCGCTTGACTATGATCTTGTGCGGCAGATGAAAGCGCTTTTTCCGCATCTGCATCTTAGCGTGAACGGCGGCGTGGAAGCCCTTGATCAGGCGTGTGAATTTCTGGAGCAGGGTCTGGACGGCGTAATGATTGGACGCGCGGCCTATCACAACCCAAGCGCTGTCTTGCTGGATGCAGATACGCGGATTTTTGGCGGCGGACATGCACGCACGGCCGATGAAGTTGTGCACCTGATGTTGCCCTATATTGCCGACCACGTGGCGGCTGGTGGGCGGTTGCACCACATCTCTCGGCATATGTTGGGGCTGTTTCAGGGCCGCCCCGGCGCGCGGGGCTGGCGGCGCACACTTTCGGAAGAGGCGCACCGAGAGGGGGCGTCGGTGGATGTTGTGCTCCGGGCGCTTGAACAAGTGACAGAGAAGGCCGCGTAATGGACGATCTTGGGCTTTTGATGGGGGTGGCCGCCCTTGTTTTGGTGATCGGAGCCTTTGCCGGCGTCCTTGCGGGGCTATTGGGGGTTGGCGGCGGTATCGTGCTGGTGCCTGCGTTCTTTTACGCCTTCAGCGCCCTTGGATATGACAGCCCGCAATTGATGCAGATCTGTCTGGCGACCTCGCTTGCGACGATCATCTTCACCTCGACCCGGTCGGTGATGTCGCACCACAAGAAGGGGGCGGTGAACTGGGACATTCTGAAGGCCTGGGCCCCCGGTATCGTTGTGGGCGCGATGTTTGGGGTGGTGACGGCATCCGCGCTCCGCTCTGATACCTTGCAGGCGATCTTTGGTGGTTTGGCGGTGCTGGTGGGCCTTTATATGACCTTCGGCAAATCAACCTGGCGCTTGGGTGATGCGATGCCCGGTGGGCTGTTTCGCGCTGTCTTTTCGCCTGTGGTCGGGTTCTTGTCGGTCTTGATGGGGATCGGTGGCGGGTCCTTTGGGGTGCCGCTAATGACCTTGCATGGCATTGCGATCCACCGTGCGGTGGCGACGGCGGCAGGCTTTGGCGTGATCATCGCGGTGCCTGCGGTGATCGGGTTTTTCTTTGCGCCGGTTGATGTGGCACCGCCCTTTACCCTGGGGTCGGTGAACCTTGTGGCCTTTGTGCTGGTGGTGGCGATGACGATGATGACGGCGCCTATGGGTGCGGCACTGGCGCACCGGATGGATCCAAAGCCGCTGAAGCGAGTGTTCGGGATCTTCCTGATCCTTGTGGCGCTGAACATGTTGCGCAAGGCCGCCGGGTTTTGACCTTTGCGCGGGACGGTTATGCCGTTCTGACCCGGGACGCGGGTGTTGTGCGGTGGGCGGACGCCGCAAAGCTTGCGACGCAAGCGATTGATTTTGCGCAAAAACGTCATGATGGGACTTGGTTTGTCGGGGTCGATGCGCTGCCCAATGGGCCTGATGGTTCGATCGCGGGCATGCCCCTGACCGGGGCATGGGAGGCGCTGATCAAGGTGCCGGACCGCTGGCATGCGGGCCAGCTTTCGGTGGTCTATCCGGGCTATCCGGGCCGGGATCCGGATGAAAGCGATGCCGCCCACAGGTTTCGCCGGGACCGGGATGCAGCGCATATGGATGGGCTTTTGCCGGAAGGGCCCCACAAGCGGCGGCACCTGCGCGAGCCGCATGGGTTCATTCTGGGGCTGCCGCTTTCGGATGTGGCAGACAGCCCGTTGGTGGTCTGGCCGGGGTCGCATCACATCATGGGGGCGGCCTTTCGCGCGGCGTTTGCCGGGGTTGCGCCTGCGGATTACGGTGATTGTGACGTCACAGAGATCTATCAATCCGCGCGACGCGAGGTCTTTGCGCGCTGTCCGCGGGTCGAGGTGCCGGTGAAACTGGGCGAGGCGACCTTGCTGCACCGTCATCTGATTCACGGCGTTGCCCCTTGGGGGGCGGGTATCGCGCCGCGCCCCATTGCCTATTTCAGACCCCATATCCCGCCTTGCGACTGGCTGTGACTGCGGCTGCCTCCGGCGGGCATATTTTTATTCAAAAGAAAGGCCTAGCGAGAGGACTTGAGGTGATTGAAATCCTTGAGGGATTTGCCTGCTTCGTCCACGAATAGGCCCGGCAGGATGCGCAGCTCTTCGATCTGGTCGACCCGGCGTTCGTCAAAGGCGCGGGTGGTTTCGCACCAGACCACACAGGTCCAAAGACGCCCCCAATAGTCCAGCTGCAAGGGGCGCACTGTGCGGGTCTTGCCCCCAGCAGTCAGTTGCAGCTTTTGTCGGGCGCGGATCGCCTGCCGGATCTTGGGCAGGTGCTGAAAGCCACGCGCGGCATCGGCAAAGGGGTAGATGGCAAAGTTGGTGGTGGCCGGGGCGCGGCTGCGGTCCTCGGGCATGACGGCATCGATCTTGGCAGACAGGCTTTGTGCGGCTTGGGCGAGGTCGTGATCTTCCGATTGGCTGACGGCTGAGAGGCCAAGGTGCAGCGCCTCGACTTCTGTCATGGTCAGGTTCAGGGGCGGGAGGGTGATGGCGGCGGTCACACGGTAGCCGACACCGCGCGCGCCCTCGATCGGGACACCGGAGGCCGCGAGCGTTTCCATGTCGCGGTAAATCGTGCGCAAGGATGCGCCCGTGGCCTTGGCGATATCGCCCGCGCGGTGCAGATCACCATCGCGCAAGAGTTGCACAATCTGCATCAGACGGTCGGCGCGGCGCATGGCAATTCTCTTTCTTGTGTCATGAAATTGACAGTTGCCAGAATACTGGCACAAAAAGCCAAAATGCCAATGAAAAAAGGCCAGTTTTGTGACGATTGCCGCTTTCCAAGTGGCATTTGCGGCCCTATTTAGGAGGCAAGCGTGAACAAGATCTGGGGCAGCGCGCCCCGAATGAGGAGAAAGAAATGCTCAATAATATTGGTTTGCCGGGCCTTCTGCTGATTGCGGTTGTGGTGCTGGTGCTGTTTGGCCGTGGCAAGATTTCATCCCTGATGGGTGAAGTTGGCAAGGGCATCACGGCGTTCAAGAAGGGCGTTGATGATGGCAAGGCCGAGCTGGAAGACAGCATGGCAGAGGCGCGCGATGTGACGCCTGAAGACGAAAAAGACAAAGCCTAAGCCCCGGAGGAACCGCCATGTTCGGCCTAGGCTGGAGCGAGATGGTGCTGCTTGGCATCGTCGCCTTGATTGTGATTGGTCCCAAGGACCTGCCGAACATGTTTCGTGCGCTTGGCCAGTTTACCGGCAAGGCCAAGGGCATGGCACGGGAGTTTTCGCGCGCGATGGAGGCTGCGGCCGACGAAAGTGGCGTGAAAGACATTAGCAAGACGATGCAAGCCGCTGCTAATCCACAGAAATTCGGACTTGATAAAGTGCGCGAGGCCACCGGCAGCGCGCTCAAGCCGGGGTCTGAAACCGCGAAGCTGTCAGCGGAACGACAGGCCGCGAAGGACCGGATGCTTGAGGCCAGCACCAAGGCGGTTGAGACGCGTAAAGCGGCTGAGGCGGCCAAAGCCGAAGCGACCCCGGTGGCAGCGGTCAAGGCGACGCCACCCAAGCCAAAGGCTGCGGCGACACCAAAGGCAAAGGCAGCGGCTAAACCCAAGACTCCAAAGGCAAAAGCCAAGCCCAAAGCGAAATCGAGTGACCAGACATGAGTGCGACAGACGACATCGAAGATAGCGCCGCGCCGCTGCTGGAGCACCTGACAGAGCTGCGGACGCGGCTGATCCGGTCGGTGCTGGCGTTTATTGTCGGCATGGTGATTTGCTTTACGGTCTGGCGGCCAATCTTTGAATTTCTGACCCGCCCCTTGTGTGATGCCTTGCAGCGTGACGGGGTCGATTGCGGGTTGATCTTCATCAAGCTGGAAGAGGGATTTTTCACAGCGATTTCAATCTCTTTGCTGGGTGGATTGGTTTTGTCGTTTCCGATCATTTCGCACCAGCTGTGGCGGTTCATTGCACCGGGTCTTTATAAGTCCGAGAAGGGCGCATTCCTGCCGTTTCTGATTGCATCGCCGTTCATGTTCTTCCTTGGTGCGTCCTTTGCGTTCTACGTGATCACGCCGCTCGCTTTTGACTTTTTCCTTGGTTTTCAAACCACTGAGAGCCTTGTTGAAGGTGTCTCATCCAGTTCGATGGCCGCGGAGACTGTGTTTCAGGGATCCGCTCAGGCCTATCTGAGCCTGACGATAAAATTCATTGTGGCCTTTGGCCTGTGTTTCCAACTGCCTGTGCTGCTGACGCTGATGGGCAAGGCCGGGCTGGTCAGTGCCAAGGGGCTGCGGAATACGCGGAAATACGCGATGGTGGGCATCCTGCTTTTGGCGGCCCTTGCGACGCCGCCGGATGTGGTCAGCCAAGTCATTCTTTTTGTTGTGGTTTACGGGCTTTACGAAGTCTCGATCCAATTGGTAGCGCGGGTTGAAAAGAAGCGCCTTGCCAAGCTGCGTGCCGAAGGAATCCTCGACGAAGATGAAGACCTTTATGGCGACATCGAGGACGAGGAACCCAAGGCGTGAGTGACCCGCTTGACCGGATCGCAGAGGCGCTGGAACGGCTCGCGCCGCCGCCTGCGCAGGCCCCGGATTTCAGCCTTGCCAGCGCCTTTGTCTGGCATGCCGATCCTGACGTGCTGATGCCAGTCGAACAGGTCAACCGGGTCGACGTTGGGCTTCTGATCGGGGTCGATCGGTCCCGCGATACTTTGATGCAAAACACCCTGCAGTTCGCCAGCGGAATGCCTGCAAACAACGCCCTGTTGTGGGGCGCGCGGGGGATGGGAAAATCCAGTCTTGTCAAAGCGATACACGGCGCTGTGCAAGCCGAATATGCCGACCTCAAGATCATCGAGATCCAGCGCGAGGATCTGCCAAGTATTAACAGGCTGTTAACGCTGCTACGCCATGCGGCAGAGCGGTTTATCCTGTTTTGCGATGACCTGTCGTTTTCCCATGATGATGCGCATTACAAGTCGCTGAAGGCGGTTTTGGATGGCGGGATTGAGGGGCGACCGGAGAATGTGGTGCTATATGCCACGTCAAACCGCAGGCACCTGATGCCACGCGACATGATAGAGAATGAACGTCAAACAGGTATTAACCCATCGGAAGCGGTCGAGGAGAAGGTCTCTCTTAGCGATCGGTTTGGGCTGTGGCTGGGGTTTCATCCCTGCACGCAGGACGAATATTTGGCCATGATTTCAGGCTATTGCGCGGCATATGGTGTGCAGATCGACGCAGAGGTCATGCGCGCAGAAGCCATCGAATGGCAGGCGACGCGCGGGGCGCGGTCGGGCCGCGTGGCATGGCAGTATTTCACCGATCTGGCAGGCCGAAAGGGTGTCACGCTGGAAGGTTAACGACCACCGCACGGTCAAAACAGTAATGCACACGCCACGCACATGCCATACACATCGCATATGCATGAAAGTCCTAAGATTGGTTCAGTAACGCACCGTGCGTTGCGATTTACCCCGATCAGCGCGCGCTAGTTTCCAAATGGAAAACCCGCCGGACGTTGCGAAATATGGCCTTGCAACGCCCGACGGTAAATTTCGGGTCATGTTTTTGGAACGGTGGTCAGCAGGCTTCATCCGGGGGCAGGGACAGCACGCAACGTGCCAAAGCCGCACCGCATCCAAAATCCAGTTTTGGAGATTTCCCAAGTTCCGGCTAGGCTGATTGATGAGATCGGAAGGGGGAAATGGCACTGGACACTATTTGGTTGAATATTGCGTCAGTGACATTCGCGACAAAAACCAAGATCAAGGAGTGACGCCAGAGCATTTCAGTGCGGTCGTTGTATGGCGCGGCGCCCGGGGCGCGGGCAGCGCGGACGCTGCCCGGCGGATCGTCAGGACTTGCGCCGTTTGGCCACGCCGAGGCCGCCGAAGGCTGCGATCAGCAACCATGCAGAGGCGGGCAAGGGCACGTCAAATGAACCGGGATCGGTTTCAAAGGCTGAATATTTCACGATGTCCTGGCTGAAGTTGTAGAACCCAAAGCGGCCATTTTCAAAGCTGCCGACCAGGTCGAATTGCTTTACGCCATTGACCGAAATCACCAAGTTGTTTGGACCGAAGTCGAACGAGAATTCGTAGTCGGTGGCCACATTCCATCCGGTCGCGCCAAGCGTCATCCCGCGTGCGAGTTCGGTTACGCCACCGTTGGGATTGGCCGCCTGATTCTGGTGGCCCCAAAGTTCGTCCGCGGTGGGGATCCCTGTGACGCGCGACACAGCAAGGCCCACCGTTGCAAGCGACCCTGCGGTGCTATCGGCGGTACCGCCGGTAAAGTTGAAACTCTGGTTGCTGCGCTTCCAATCGATCAACAGATAATCGGCGGAGGCGCTGCTGGTGTCGCCGGGATCAAAGCCCAGCACAAACCCGATAAAGTCATCGTCGGAATTGGTCTGCACGCGGATCGTACCGGTGGACTGGATCCCGTAGGAATCAAAATCGGAATAGAAGACGGTTGGCTGGCCGTTCACTGTTTGGGTGACGGAAGAGCCATCAATAGCGACATCCCAGTTGGCACCGTTGAAGTTTGAGACGGGCGGATAATTCTCGTTCGTCCAAGTATTCAGGTTGACGGGGGCAGCAGCAGCAGATGTTGCAAGGAAGAGGCCGGCAGCGAGGCCAGCAGCAGAAATTCGAAACATAATATTCACCGGTTGGTTAACTAATGCCATAATCTTAACACAGTTTGGTCATGTTTCCCAATGGATTCCGAAGGGCTGCTGATTGACCCTTTGGTCTGGGGTGATACATGGGGGCTTCAAACCCCATGGGACTGATCCGATGAACGTCTTTGCCGATATCCGCACGCTTGTAATGTCTTGCCTTGATACGCTTGAGGCAGCGGGCACGTTGCCCGGCGGTCTGAACCGCAGCGCCATCACGGTCGAGCCGCCGCGCGATGCAGCCCACGGGGATATGGCGACCAATGCGGCGATGGTGTTGGCCAAGCCTGCCAAGATGAACCCGCGCGCGATTGCCGAAAGTTTGGCAGTTGAATTGGCCAAGGACGACCGGATCACCGTGGCAGAGGTTGCGGGGCCGGGGTTCTTGAACATGCGGCTTGCGGATGGCGTGTGGGCCGGGGTGGTGAAGGCTGCCCTGACCGATCCGGGCTATGGACGGTCGACGCTGGGCCAGAACAAAAAGATGATGGTGGAATATGTCAGCGCCAACCCCACCGGCCCGCTGCATGTGGGCCACACGCGGGGCGCTGTCTTTGGTGACGCGCTGGCCAGCCTGCTGGATTACGCGGGCTATGACGTCACGCGGGAATATTACATCAACGATGGCGGCGCGCAGGTCGATGTGCTCGCCCGGTCGGTTTACCTGCGGTATCTGGAGGCGCACGGCCAAGAGGTGGCGTTCGAGGATGGCACATATCCGGGCGACTATCTGATCCCAGTGGGTGAGGCGCTGAAAGACAAGGTCGGTGACGCCTATGTCGGCAAAGGCGAGCAGTTCTGGCTGGAAGACGTGCGGGACTACGCGACCGAGGCGATGATGGACATGATCCGCGATGATCTGGCGAGCCTTGGGATCAGAATGGATAATTTCTATTCGGAGAAGGGGCTATATGGCTCTGGCCGGATTGAAGACGCGATCCAGACGCTGGACCAAAAGGGCCTGATCTATCGCGGCACGTTGGAACCCCCCAAGGGCAAGCTGCCAGAGGATTGGGAGCCGCGTGAACAGACGCTGTTCAAGTCAACGGAATATGGCGATGACGTGGACCGGCCGGTGCAGAAATCCGATGGCGCATGGACCTATTTCGCGCCCGATATCGCCTATCATTATGACAAGGTGGAACGGGGCTTTGACGCGCTGATTGATGTTTTTGGCGCGGACCATGGCGGCTATGTCAAGCGGATGAAGGCGGCTGTGGCGGCCCTGTCGGACGAAAAGGTGCCGCTGGATATCAAGCTGACCCAGCTTGTGAAGCTGTATAAGAATGGCGAGCCGTTCAAGATGTCCAAGCGGGCAGGGACGTTTGTGACCCTGCGCGATGTGGTCGATCAGGTCGGGTCAGACGTGACGCGGTTCCATATGCTGACGCGCAAGAACGACGCGCCGCTCGACTTTGATTTCGACAAGGTGACAGAGCAGTCCAAGGACAACCCGGTGTTCTATGTGCAATATGCCCATGCGCGGATTAACTCGGTGCTGCGCAAGGCCGAAGTGCCGGTGGATGACGCGACCCTTGCGGGGGCTGATCTGTCGCTGGCGGCACATGAGGCTGAGCTGAAAGTCGCCAAGACGCTGGCGGAATGGCCACGGCTGGTTGAGATTGCGGCCAAGGGCCATGAGCCGCACCGGATCGCGTTTTATCTGTATGATCTGGCGTCGGATTTCCACGGGCTGTGGAACCGGGGCAATGACGACACCAGCCTGCGGTTTCTGCAGGAGGGTGACAAAGCCACAACACAGGCGAAAATCGCCCTGATCCGTGCGGTTCAGGTTGTTTTGGCCTCTGGGCTTGGTATCTTAGGCGTGACCCCGGCGGAAGAGATGCGCTAAAGCGCACGTGTCCGGGTGAGCTGAGGTAACCAATCGAGGGCGGCAAACGCCCCGTGCAGTGAGGCGGACATGGCAGTTTATGACGAGGGCGCGGAATACGTGCCCCTGACCCGCAAAGCGGGTGTTTTTGCGAATTATGCGGGCGCGGCAGTGTCGCTTGGCCTGATGGCCGGGATCGGCGTCTGGGGCTATCAGTTGATCATGCGCGACGTGACCGGCATCCCCGTGGTGCGGGCGATGGAAGGCGCGATGCGCGTGGCGCCTGAAAATCCGGGCGGCGAAGTGGCCTTGCATACCGGCCTGTCCGTGAACGCCGTCGCCGCCGAAGGTGAAGCCGCAGCGCCCGAAGACCGGCTTGTTCTGGCACCGGCCACAACGCAATTGGCCGAAGAAGACCTGCGGGTTCAACCCACCGCCGAGGCGGGTGAGGTTGTCGCCACCGACGCGCCCGTGGTGGAAGAAGAGGTGCAGACCGCCCTGACCGACCCCGAAGAGGTCGCCCCGGCTGAACCGCTTGAAGCCGATGATATCCTTGCGCTGGTGGACCAGATCGCCGCCGGGGCAGAGCCGCTGACCCCCCTGGAAGAGGGCGAAGCCATTGCACCAACCGTATTGCTGGATGGTGAGCCTGCGCAGACCATCATTTCGCGCGATATTCCCGGCGTAACCACCTCCCTACGCCCCGTGTTGCGGCCTGCCGCCGTGGCCGTGACGCCTGCAAGTGCCGTGGCCGCCGCCGTGGCCGAAGCCGCCGCACCGCAAGCCGAAGTGACAACCGTTGCCCTGCCCACGGGCACCAAGCTGGTGCAACTGGGTGCTTTCCCAACAGCAGAGGCCGCCGCGAGTGCTTGGGTTGGTTTGCAAGGGCAGTTCAGTGCCTATCTGAACGGCAAGGATCAGCTGATCCAAGAGGCAGAGCGCAACGGCAAGGCGTTTTATCGGCTGCGGGCCAAGGGCTTTGCGGATCTGAGCGAAGCGCGTCGGTTCTGCGCTGCCTTGGAAGCGGGCAACGCGGCCTGTATTCCCGTGGTTGTGCGCTAATTGTCCCATAGCGCGGTCATTGTTGGGCCTCAGGGTCTGGACGTAACCGATTGGGAAAAGGCGCATTTTCGCGAAACGGACCCTTGGGGGTTCATCCTGTTTGCCCGCAATGTCGGTGATCCTGACCAGTTGCGCCGCCTGACGGCGGGGCTGCGCGAGGCGGTGGGGCGGAACGCGCCGATCATGATTGACCAAGAAGGTGGCCGGGTGCAGCGGATGCGCGCACCCCATTGGCGCGAATATCTGCCCGCACTTGATCAGATGACGCGCGCCAGCGACCCGATCCGTGCCATGTGGCTGCGCAACCGACTGATCGCGCAGGAACTGCATGACGTGGGCCTTGATGCCAATTGCGCGCCGCTTGCCGACTTGCTGGAGGACGCGGCACACCCCGTCATGCGCAACCGTCTTTATGGCCGCGACGTGGACACGGTGGTTCAGGCCGCCCGCACAGCGGCAGAGGCGCATTTGGACGGTGGCGTGCTGCCGATCCTGAAGCATATACCGGGCTATGGCCGTGCGACGGTGGATAGTCACAAGGAACTGCCGACTGTAAGAGTGTCGCGTAAGGAATTGGAATTGCGGGACTTTGCGCCTTTCCGGGCGCTGAGTGACATGGCGATGGGGATGACCGCCCATATCGTCTTTACCGATATCGACCCCGATCATCCGGCCACCATCAGTGCCACCATGATGCAGGTGATCCGGCGGGATATCGGCTTTGACGGGCTGATCATGACCGATGACATCGGCATGGACGCGCTATCCGGCACGCCAGCGGAACGGGCCACCGCGTCGCTGAAGGCGGGTTGTGATCTCGTGCTGCACTGCAATGGCGACCGGGCAGAAGTTGAGGCCGTGGCCAACGCCAGCGGGCAAATGAGCGCTGCTGCACTGGCGCGGGCAGAGCGCGCATTGGCGCAGCGAAAACCCCCGGTTCCGATTGACATTCCCGGTGCGATTGCCGAACTTGAAGCGCTTTTGGCGTAGGGGTTACGGGCAGTGCCATCGGAGTTTCAGGAAGACGCAATCAGCGTCAGCGAACGCGTTGCCGCCGAGGCGCTGATCGTCGACGTGGGCGCGTTTGAGGGGCCGCTGGACCTGCTTTTGACGCTGAGCCGGACGCAAAAGGTCGATCTGCGCGAAATCTCGATCCTTGATCTGGCAGAGCAATATCTGGCCTTTGTCGAACAGGCCAAGCAGCTGCGGCTGGAATTGGCGGCTGATTATCTGGTGATGGCCGCCTGGCTTGCGTTTTTGAAGTCGCGGTTGTTGTTGCCACCTGACCCCAGCGAAGAGGGGCCATCGGGTGAAGAACTGGCCGCGCACCTTGCGTTCCAGCTTGAGCGGCTGGAGGCGATGCGCGGGGCCGCGGCCAAGCTGATGGCGCGCGATCAACTGGGGCGCGATTTTTTCAGCAGGGGCATTACCGAAGACGTCCAGCGCGTGCGCCGGGTGACCTATACCGCGACGCTGCTGGATCTGATGCAGGGCTATGCCCGGATCCGCACCAAGGATGATTTCCGCCCCTTCGTGATGGACCGCAAGGCGATCATGACCATGGAACAGGCGCTGGACCGGATGCGCCATTTGATCGGTTTTGCGGGCGAGTGGACGGATATTTCCAGCTATCTGCCCGAAGGGTGGGAAATGGACCCCGCCAAGCGCCGGTCATCCACGGCGGCCACCTTTGCCGCCAGTCTGGAACTGGCCAAGGAAGGCAAGATCGACATTCGCCAATCTGAAACCTTCGCCCCCATTCAAATCCGCAAGAGAACGCCGCAAGATGACTGATGCTCCACAAAACGACAGCCTGTTTGAAGCCCCCCCCATGGGCGAACAGGAACGCATGGTCGAGGCGATCCTGTTTGCCACCGCCGACCCGGTCACGGTGACCGAACTGATCGGGCGGATGCCGCATGGGTCCGACCCGGCAGAGGCGCTGGCGCATTTGCGCAAACGCTATGAGGGGCGGGGCGTCAATGTGGTGCGGATCGGGGATGCCTGGGCGATGCGCACGGCCTCTGACCTTGGGTTCCTGATGCAAAAGGAAACGGTTGAGACCCGCAAGCTAAGCCGGGCCGCGATCGAGACGCTGGCGATTGTCGCCTACCACCAGCCGGTGACCCGCGCCGAGATCGAAGAAATCCGCGGCGTGAGCGTCAGCCGGGGCACGATTGACCAGCTGATCGAGCTGGAATGGATCCGCTTTGGGCGGCGGCGGATGACGCCGGGGCGGCCCGTGACCTTTGTGGTCACGCAAGGGTTCCTTGATCACTTTGGGCTGGAAAATGCGCGCGATCTGCCGGGCCTGAAAGAGCTTCGCTCTGCCGGGTTGCTGGAAAACCGGCCACCGCCCGGGGCGCTGCCCGATCCCGATGACATGACCGACGAGGACGACGATCAGGTCGATATGTTCGAGGACGAATAACCCGTTCATTGCGTTGGATTTTGTCTTTTCGTGCGGGTCTTAACCTTTCTTTTCTTTTGTTGCGCGTAGGGTCCGGGAAACCTCGGGATGCAACGTGCACGAACTTGACTCTCTTCAGAACGATTTCAGAAATCGGTATCGGTATATCTTGGTCGCGCAGCGGATGCGGCGGCCCATGGTTTGGGTCGGTGTTGGCCTGATTGTCACCGGGTTTGCCGAAAACCTGCTGGGTGTTGATGTGCTTTTGCGGCCCCGTGCAGACGGGGCAGTGACCCATCCGGGCACGATGATCTTTCTGATCATGTTGGCAGCCGGTCTATTGCAATATCGCCCGCATAAGCCGACGCCGCTGCATCGCTACATCATGTCTGGTACGATGTTGTTGACGCTGTCGACTTTGCTGGCAACGCGACTTGCCTTGTGGAACGGGCTGGATATCGGGCCATTTGCACGACCCGTCACCGCGATGGACGGGATGGGATCGGACACGGCGCTGATTGTGGCGCTGCTTTTTGCCTCTGCCATCGCGCGGCGGCATTTTGGCCGCGTGGGGCTGGGGTTGGCCTTGCTGGCGACCTCTTTCCTGCTGGGTGCCTTCATCGCGCTGAGCCTTGGCAAGAACCTGTTTGAAGGGCAGATGTCGCCGCAGACATTGGCCGCATTGGTGCCGATGACGATGGCGGTGCTGACACTTTATGCGCACCGTCCTTTTGCGCGGGTGCTGTTGCTGTCGGGGCCTGTCGGCTACCGCACCCGGATGACGGTGCTGGCGGGCACAATCGTGCCCTGGCTGTGTGGTCTGGTGCTGCACCGCGTGGTCGGCGTGCCCGACAGGATCATCCCGGTTGAGGCGATGATGATCGCGGTCATCATCTTTTGCATGTGTGCGGTGGCGATATTTTCAGGGCTTTACCATGAACGCGCCGACCGCGAGCGCCATGTGCTGAGCAAGGAACTGCACCGGCTTGCGGTTGAGGATCAGCTGACCGGTGTGTTGAACCGCAATGGCATCAAACTGGCGCTTGAGGCGCGATGGGCGCAGTTTCAGACAGATCAAACCCCTTATCATGTGATCCTGTTCGATCTTGATCACTTCAAGCAGGTCAACGATGGCTTTGGCCATGACGTGGGCGACCGGGTGCTGGAAACAGTGGGGCGCATGATGGCGTCACAACTGCGATCAACCGATGTGATCGGGCGTTGGGGCGGCGAGGAGTTCCTGATCGTGTCAGAGACGAGCGGCGCCGAAGACATCGCGCCATTTGTCCGACGGCTTTGCGCGGTGGTGGCGGATCGCACAGCGCCGATCGTCAATCGGGGCAGGGACGGCGGCCTTGCCTTGCCGCCAATCACCGCCTCTTTTGGGGTGGCGGGGTTTGATGCCGCAGACCCCAACGAAAGCTATGCGATCAAACGGGCCGATCTGGCGCTGTATCAGTCCAAGGAAAATGGCCGCAACCGGGTCACGATTTATGATGCAAGGCCGGACAAAGCGGCCTGAGCCCGCAAAAGGTTTGGTTTTCCATACCCCGCAATGGCGAAAGGTAAGGAAACCCGCACTGTCCCAAAGGCGGCCGGATATCTAGTTTAATCCCAAGCGACGCGGCACGGTCAGACCCGCCGCAAACGACCGAAAAGATTGGGATTTTCATCATGTTAGCCACACGCACCCTGCGCGAGCGGATTGTCCAGACCTGCCTGTTCGAGGCCATTGGCATCGCCTGCGTCACGCCGCTGTTCATGGCGTTTTATGGCGGCCACGCCAGCGAAAGCCTTGCGATGATGCTGGCGATTTCGGTGGCGGTGATGATCTGGGCGCCGTTCTACGGCTTTGTCTTTGACCGGGTCGAAGCGCGCAAAACCGGCCGCGTCGCCAGCGACCGGCCAGCGGCCGTGCGGGTCATCCACGCCGTGCTTTACGAGGTCACAAGCGTCGGCATGACATTGCCGCTGGCGATGGCAGTCGGCGGGCTTAGCTTTGGTCAGGCGGTGGGGCTGAACATCTGGCTCACGCTGTTTTACGTGGTCTACGCCTATGGCTTTTTCCTGATCTACGATTGGTTCCGCCCGGTGGCAAAGACATGATCGCCACGGTGCTTTATCGCAATGTCTGCTTGCAGATCTGGTGCGCCAAGCCTGCGCCCATGCGGCCCAAACTGGTGCTGGTCGCGGACGGTTAAGGCGCGCGGAAATGCTTGGACAGTTTCAGGCCCTGACCCTGATAATTCGATTTGATATCAACACCATAAAGCGCATCGGGCAGGGCGGCCATATGTTCATAGATCAACCGGCCCACGACCTGACCATGTTCCAGCACAAAGGGCGCTTCGTGGCAGCGGACCTCTAGCACGCCACGCGATCCGGTGCCGCCCGCACCGGCCCAGCCAAAGCCGGGGTCAAAAAAGCCCGCGTAGTGCACGCGGAATTCGCCAACCATTGCCAGATAGGGTGCCATTTCTGCCGCTTGCATCGGCGGGATCGCGATGCTTTCGCGACTGACCAGAATGTAGAAGGCACCGGGATCAAGGATGATCCAGCCGTCCTCTGCATGGACCGGTTCCCAATAATCGGCGGGGTCATAGTGGTTCAGCTTGCCCAGATCCACGACGCCGGTGTGCGGCTTGGCGCGGTAGCCGACCAGCGTGCCATTTTCGGGTTTCAGATCGACCGAGAACCCAAGCCCGTCAGAGATCACAGGATTGCCATCGACGATGGGGGTGTCGGCGTGCAACGCAGCAAGGTCCGCGTCGGACATGCGGGTGTCGCCGTTGCGAAAGATGATCTGGTTCAGCATTTGGCCCGTCTGGGCGACGACGGAAAACGAACGCGGGCAGATCTCAACATATAGCGGGCCGGTGTAGCCGGCAGGCACACGGTCGAATTCGGTGCCATGATCGGTGATGATACGGGTCAGCAGATCCAGCCGCCCGATCGAGGACTTGGCAGAGGCGGCGGCGGTCATCGCACCCGGCAGGGTCAGCGTTTCCAGCAACGGCACGACATAGACGCAGCCCTTTTCCAGCACGGCACCTTCGGTCAGCGGGATCTCGTGCATTTGAAAATCGGCCAGACGGTCGGTGACGGTGCGATTGCGCCCGGCCAGAAAGGACGCGCGGACCCGGTAGGCCACGGCCCCAAGGCGCAGATCAAGCGAGGCAGGCTGGACTTGCCCATCGGCAATCGGCGTTGTCGCGCGAATGGCACCTGTGGCAATCAGGTCGTTGATCTGGTGGTCTGCTAAAACGCCCGGCTGCATATCGTTCCTCTACATAGCAAAACGCCCGCGACGGGCGCGGGCGGTTTGATTGGTCGGGCTAGCAGGACTCGAACCTGCGACCTTCCGTCCCCCAGACGGACGCGCTACCAGGCTGCGCTATAGCCCGACTGAGCGCGTGTTTACCCGAAAATCGGCGCGGGGCAAGCCCCGAAGTGATCAGCTTTGACGCATCCGGTCGCGCACATCCTGAAGACGGGCGACAAGCGGTGCGATCTGCGCGGATTTGGCGCGCAGGCGGTCATGATTTGCATCGCGCAGGGCGGCGAAGATCCGTGGTTCTGCCGGGGCTTTCGCCTCGCGCGGGAGAACCGGGTCTTTGGCCACAGGGGGCGCAGGGGCGGTTGGGGCCGCGGCGACCGGATCCAGCGCCAGTTCAGGTTCTGCTGCGGGGGCCGCCGGTTCACTGGGCGGCGGCATGGCGGTGAAGGGCGTGACGTTGTCGCTGGGCGCGTCATCGGATGGGGCCACCGCAGCGGGCGCTTTGGCGGGGGGCGGCATGGCCGATTTCACCTCTGGTGCGGCACCGGCGGGGGCATTGGGATCAGCCGAAAGGCCTGCCACGTGTTTCACGCCTTGCTCGCGCAGCAGCTTTTGCGCGCCTTTGATCGTCATGCCCTGTTCGTGCAGCAACACCTTGATGCCGCCCAAAAGCTGCATGTCTTCGGGGCGGTAATAGCGCCGCCCACCGGCACGCTTGACCGGTTTCACCTGGCTGAACTTGCTTTCCCAAAAGCGCAGCACATGCGCGGGCGTATCAAGCCAGTCGGAAACTTCAGAGATGGTGCGAAAGGCGTCGCGGGCTTTGGCCACGGTCGTCCCCTACTGTTAGGTCTTGTTACCTGCCGCGACCCGATCTTTCATCAGGTGGCTGGGCCGGAACGTCAGCACACGGCGCGGGTGGATCGGCACCTCTTCCCCGGTCTTGGGGTTGCGGCCCACGCGGGCGGCTTTTTCACGGACCGAAAATGTCCCGAACGAAGAGATCTTGACCTGCTCGCCCTTGACCAGCGCGTCGGACACATGGGTCAGAACCCGTTCCACAAGATCGGCGCTTTCGTTGCGGGACAGGCCCACCTGGCTATGAACTGCGTCCGCCAAATCCATACGTGTCAAAGTCTTATCGGCCATAATATCCCCCTGCGGTTTCGGAAGACCTTAGGCGGAGGGCAAATTCAGAGTCAATAACAAGGGCTTGGCTCGCGGCGTTAAAGGAGCGTTTTTGCTCGTTTTACCAGCGCAGGACCACGGCACCCCATGCCAAACCGCCGCCGATCGCCTCTGTCACGACCAGATCGCCCTGTTTGATCTGCCCATTGGCCTTGCCAACCGACAGCGCGAGGGGAATCGATGCAGCCGAGGTATTGCCATGGTCCTGAACGGTCACGACAACCCGGTCCATGCCCACGCCCAGCTTTTTGGCGGTCGATTGGATGATGCGGATATTGGCCTGATGCGGCACGACCCAATCGACGTCATCGGCACCAAGGCCGATTTTCTCAAGCGCGGTGTCGGCGGTTTTGGCAAGCTTTTCAACGGCATGGCGGAAGACTTCTTTGCCGACCATGCGCAAGACGCCGGTGTTCTGCGTGGCCACGCCGCCATCCACATATAGCAGATCCCGGTAGCGGCCATCGGAATTGAGGTCGGTCGACAGCACGCCACGGTCCGCCGTAGTGCCATCGCCGGTCGCGGCCTCGAGCACCAGCGCACCGGCCCCGTCACCAAACAACACACATGTGGACCGATCCGTCCAATCCATGATCCGGCTAAAGGTTTCCGCCCCGATGACCAGCACCCGGTCGGCCTGACCCGAAGTAATCAGCGCATTGGCGTTGGTCAGGGCAAAAACGAAGCCTGCGCAGACCGCTTGCACGTCAAAGGCAAAGCCTTTGGTGTTGCCGATATTGGCCTGCACCATCGTTGCGGCAGAGGGAAAGGTCATATCAGCGGTGGATGTGGCCAGCACGATGGCGTCGATGTCTTCGCCGGTCAGCCCGGCATCCGCGAGGGCCGCATTGGCCGCACGGGTCGCCAGATCAGAGGTCGTTTGCCCCTCGGCGGCAAAGTGGCGGCGTTCAATGCCAGAGCGGCTGATGATCCATTCGTTCGAGGTTTCGAGCGTCTTTTCAAATTCGCTGTTGGGAACCACACGGTCCGGCAAATAGTGCCCGACCCCTTTGACCACAGCGCGTCTTGTCATTTGCCCGTATCCTTTGCGGTGTCTGCTGCACCTTCTTGGATCGTATCTTGGGCGAGGGCGGCGGCGGTGGCAACCCGTGCCGCGAGTTTGTCGGAAAAGCCCGATTGCGCCAGCCGGTAGCCTAAGGCGACGGCCGCCGCGACACCTGTGGCATCAGCGGATCCGTGGCTTTTGATGACGGTTTTGTTCAGGCCGAGAAACACGCCGCCATTCACCCGGCGGGGGTCGATCTTGCGACGCAGCCAGCGCAAAGAGCCCGCGGCAAAAAGCGCGCCGATCATCGACAGCGGGTTGCGCTTGAGTGCGGCGCGCAGCGATTCCGAGATCAGGTTTGCAGTGCCTTCGCCGGTTTTCAGCGCGACATTGCCGGTGAACCCGTCCGTCACAATCACGTCGACGCGTTCGGACGGCAGATCACCGCCCTCAACAAAGCCGATATACTCAAATTCGCCCTTGGGTGCGGCTGAGCCGATCATCTCATGCGCGACTTTCAGTTCCGCGCGACCTTTGTGTTCCTCCACGCCGACATTCAGCAGGCCGATGCGGGGGCGGGACAGGTCAAAGGCGTTGCGGGCATAAGACGCACCCATCAGCGCATAGGTCAAAAGGTCATCCTGATCGGCGCGGATATCGGCGCCTGCGTCCAGCATGACGTTATAGCCCTGGGCGTTGCGGCTGGGCCAGAGGCAGGCAATGGCGGGGCGGTTCACGCCCTCGGCCTTGCGCAGGCGCAGCATCGACATGGCCATCAGCGCACCGGTATTGCCACAGGAAATCACAACGCCAGACTCGCCATTGCGGACTGCCTCAATCGCGGACCACATCGAGGTGTTCTTGCCACTGCGCAGCGCCTGACTGGGCTTGTCGGTCATTTTGACCACGTCAGCGGTGTCGCGGATGGTCACGCGGTCGGCGATGCGCAGTTTCGCAACATGCTTTTGCAGAACAGATTCGGATCCGTGCAGAATGGCGCGGGCTTTGGGGGTTTCACCCAAGAAACGCGCAAGGCCCGCAACCACCGTTGCAGGCCCGGAATCGCCACCCATGGCGTCAACAGAGAGGACGTGCGCAGCAGACGTAGGCGTCGGATTTTGGTCCGTTTGGCCGTTTGTCATGATGTGCAGCCCGTCACAGCCTTACGCTGCGTCTTCGTCCAGATCGATATCGTTTGTCTGTGCCACAACTTCGCGTTCGGCGTAGTGACCGCAGGACGGGCAGACGTGGTGCGGGCGCTTCAGCTCACCGCAGTTGTCGCATTCGTTGGGGTTTGCAGCCACCAGTGCATCATGCGAACGCCGGTTGTTGCGGCGCGATTTGGAGACTTTATTCTGCTGGACGGCCATAGTGCCACCTATCGTCTGGGGGGCCAAACAGGCCCGGATTTTCAAGAACTCTTCGGGGTCTTATGCCACTGGGGACGCCCTGTCGAGTGGGGGTGTTAGAAGTTGGCGGAACATACTGCGATTCCTTTCCAGCGCAACCCTTATTAGCGTGCTATTTTCAGCCTTTTCCGCCTGATTTGTCCGTCAGGCTGTCGCGCAGGGCTGCAAGGCCTGCAAAAGGCTTTGCGTCATCATCCGTCATCGCATCGACACCGGGTTCAGCAAACTGTGCATCCCCAAGGTCGGCCCCCGCAGCACGGGGAAAGGCGGGCAGCGACAGCGATAGCGCCTCGATCATCACGGCGGCCACATCGACATTGGCAGGCAGCGGTTCGACCGTGTCATCCTCGGGCATCTCGACCTCTGGGTCGTCGGGGTCGGCAAGATTGGCGGCATAGGTGCGGGTCACCACCTCGTCGATGCGGGTGTTGACGGGATCAAGCGTCACAACACAATCTTGTGTCACGCTGGCACCCAGGGTCGCGGTCAGGGTCCAGTCGGCATCACCCAGGGGCGCGATTTCACCGGCAAACCGCAGTTTACGCAGGGAACGCAGGTCCAAATGCGCGGCGATCTGGCGGTTTTCCTCGGCTGAGGGGACCACAACAAAGGTCGTGGCCCGCCTGTTGGCAAGGTCGGCAAGGCGCAGGATTGTGCTGGGCAGATTGGCCAAGGGCGGTTCCATTCTTGAATTCGGGCACTGCGATGTTGTAGTGGGGATAAAAGGCCAGCATGGCCGAGGCAAGAGGGCAGACCGATATGAAACTTCGCATAGGTGCAGTCGCGCGGTCTGCGGTCGTATGTAGCGTGTTGGCGATTGCTGTGGCCTGCACCCCGGTGATCCGCAACCACGGCTTTATCCCGTTTCAGGAAGACCTTGACCGGATCGTGATCGGTCAGGACACCCGCGAAGGTGTCGCGGCCATTGTCGGCCCGCCCACCGCAGGCGGGGTTCTGGCGGGGGGTGACTATTATTACGTCGCCAGCAAGTTCCGCCATTACGGTGCCGTCGCCCCGGTCGAGATCTCGCGCGAGGTTCTGGCGATCCGTTTTGATAGCGCGGGTCTGGTGCGCAATATCGAACGCTTTGGTCTGGAAGACGGACGGATCGTGGTGTTGTCACGCCGTGTGACGGACGACAATATCGCCGACACCACGTTCATCCGCCAGCTGATGGGCAATATCGGCCGCGTGAACGCCGCCGACTTTATTGGCGAAAACTAGGCCGCGTCTTCAGGCTCGAACGACAGGGCCGCGCCGTTGATGCAATAGCGCAGGCCGGTGGGTTCCGGCCCATCGGGGAAGACGTGGCCCAGATGGCCGTCGCAGCGATTGCAATGCACCTCTGTGCGGCGCATGAAAAAGCTGCGATCCGTCTTTTCCCCAACCATTTCAGGGTCTAACGGCGCATAGAACGATGGCCAGCCGGTGCCGCTTTCGAACTTTGTGGCCTGTTCAAACAAGGGCGCACCGCAGCCTGCGCACATGAAAGTGCCGGGGTCCTTGGCAAAGTTATCATGGGTGCCCGCGCGTTCGGTGCCATGTTTGCGCAGCACCTTATAGGCCATGTCGGACAGTTGCGCGCGCCACTCGGCATCGGTTTTGATCACCTTGTCGACCATTGTCATATTCCTTTTTCACCGTTTGCGTCTAATCTAAGCCGTGCGGGACAGCCCGCAAGGTGAGTCACAATGACGTTTGCGTTCCGCATGGGGCCCTATGGGGTCCGAATGGCCGAAAATGACACGGACCTCGTGGCCTGTCAGGCGTTGCGGCACCGCTGCTTTTTCGGGGCCGAGGGGTTGGATCGCGACGGATATGATGCCCGCTGCGCCCATGTGATGATCGCCGATGCCACAGGTCTGGTCGCGACCTGCCGGGTGCAGACCTATCGCTCTGGGCGGGACATCGGGCAAAGCTATGCCGCCGCTCGCTATGACCTTGGCCGGTTGGCCGGGTTCACGCAGCCGATGATGGAACTGGGGCGGTTTTGCATCGCGCCACGCGCGCAGGACACGGATGTTCTGCGGCTGCTGTGGGGGGCTTTGACGCAGATCGTGGATCAGGACGGGATCGGATTTTTGTTTGGCTGCACCAGCTTTTCTGGCGTGACATCAAGTGCTTACGCAGAGGCTTTCACCTTGCTGGCAGAACGGCATCTTGCGCCCGCCGCGCTTGCCCCTCGCCCCTTGTCGCCAGAAGTGGTGCCGCTGACGGCGGGGCCGGTCAGCGCGTCAGCGCGCAATCAGCTGCCGCCCCTGTTGCGAACCTATCTGGGCATGGGCGGCTGGGTCAGCGACCACGCGGTGGTGGACCGGCAGATGCAGACCCTGCATGTGTTCACCGGGCTGGAGACTGCCAAGGTGCCAGTCCGGCGCGCGGCAGCGCTGCGGGCGATGTTGGCGTAATCGGTTCACAGAACCGATGCCTCCGGCGGGGATATTTTTGGCCAAAAGAAGCAGGGGACTTGCGCTAGGCTGGCGGGCGTTCTAGCTGGGCGGCATGGCCAGAACTCCGCTTTTGCAACTTTCCGATATCGCGCTGACATTTGGCGGCGATCCCGTGTTCGAGGACCTGTCGCTGGTGGTGCAACCGGCTGACCGGGTCGCACTGGTGGGGCGCAATGGGTCGGGTAAGTCGACCTTGATGAAGGTCATGGCCGGATTGGTCGAAGCCGATACCGGCACCGTGGTGCCAGCCCCCGGCGTGACGGTGGGCTACATGGAGCAAGACCCTGATATGAAAGGGTTTGCCACACTGGGCGACTATGCCGTCAGCGGTATGGACCCCGATGAAGCCTATAAGGTGGAGATGGTCGCAGAGGGGCTGAAGTTCGATCCCGCAGGCGATGTTGCCACCGCATCCGGCGGTGAGCGGCGCAGGGCGGCGCTGGCCAAACTGATGGCCGAGGCGCCGGAGCTGATGTTGCTGGATGAGCCGACGAACCATCTGGATATCGAAGCCGTGCAATGGCTTGAGACGGAGCTGAAGCAGACCAAGGCGGGCTTTGTCCTGATCAGTCACGACCGCGCGTTTCTGACCGCTTTGACCCGGCAGACCTTGTGGATTGACCGTGGGCAGGTGCGGCGGGCCGAGGAAGGGTTCGACCGGTTCGAGGCCTGGCGCGACAAGCTGTGGGACGAAGAAGACCAACAAAGACATAAGCTTAACCGCAAGATCAAGGCCGAGGCGCGGTGGGCGGTTGAAGGCATTTCAGCGCGGCGCAAGCGCAATATGGGCCGGGTTCGCGCCTTGCAGGATTTGCGCGCGGAACGGGCGGCGCAGATCAAACGGCAGGGCACGGCCGCGCTGACCTTCGAGGCGGGCCAGCAATCGGGCCGCAAGGTGATCGAGGCCAAGGGACTGTCCAAGTCCTTTGACGGCAAGCAGATCGTCAGGGATTTTGATCTGACCGTGCAGCGCGGCGACCGCATCGCCTTTGTCGGCCCCAATGGTGTTGGAAAGACGTCTCTTATCAAGATGTTGCTGGGCGAAGTTGAACCAGATGCGGGCACGCTCAAACACGGGACAAATCTGGATATTGCGGTTTTTGATCAGGGCCGCGTGCAATTGGATCCCGAGGCGACGCTGTGGGATTCGCTGGTCAATGACCCCGCATTGGGCGGCGCGGGCAAGTCGGATCAGGTCATGGTGCAGGGGAATCCGCGTCATGTTGTAAGCTACCTCAAGGATTTTCTGTTCGACGATGCACAGGCGCGGGCGCAGGTTAAGTCCTTGTCAGGTGGGGAAAAAGCGCGGCTTTTGCTGGCGCGGCTGATGGCGCGAAACTCCAACCTGATTGTGCTGGACGAACCGACCAACGATCTGGATATCGAGACGCTGGATCTGTTGCAGGACATCCTGGGCGAATACGACGGCACGGTGCTGCTGGTCAGCCACGACCGCGACTTTCTGGACCGGGTGGCGACGACCACGGTGGCGATGGAGGGGCAAGGGCAGGCGGTGGTTTATGCGGGCGGCTGGTCGGATTATCGCGCCCAGCGGGGTGGCGATTTCGTGGAAGCAAAGACAGCCAGTAAGCCATTGGCAAAGAAGGATAAAGCCAAAGACGCGCCAAAGCAGAATGGCAAGATGTCCTTTACCGAAAAGCACCGTTTGGCAGAGCTGCCCGGCGTGATTGACAGGTTGTCGGCAGAGATTGCCAAGCTGGAAGAACTGCTGGCGGATCCCGAATTGTTCACCAAGTCACCCGCGAAGTTTCAAAAGGCCACCGATGCGCTGGTCGAACGGCAAACCACCTTGGCCGCGTCAGAGGACGAGTGGCTGGCGCTGGAAGAAAAAGCCAGCGAATCGTAGATGAACGGCGCGGGGCATGGCGGGTTAACGCATGCACAAGCGATGCACATCGCATACACATACCATGCATATGATTTCCCGATGACCGGGGATTAACGCGGCGCCCTTAACCATGCGACGTTAACCAATTCTTCAGGGCATCCGCAGCGCGCCATCCAGCCGGATCGTGGTGCCATTGAGGTAGTCGTTTTCGATGATGTGCTGCACGAGGGCCGCGAATTCCGCAGGCGCGCCCAGACGGGGCGGGTAGACGACGTCAGCGGCGAGGCCATCCATAACCTCTTGCCCCAATCCTTCCAGCATCGGGGTCCGAAAGATGCCTGGGGCCACGGCCATGACGCGGATGCCGTTGCGGGCCAGATCGCGGGCCATCGGCAGGGACAACCCGGCGATGCCGGATTTCGAGGCGGCATAGGCGGCCTGACCCTTTTGCCCGTCAAAGGCGGCGACAGAGGCGGTGTTCACAAAGACCCCACCGGACATGACAGGGGCGGCAAGACGGCAGACGTTGAACGTGCCAGAGAGATTGATCTTGAGGGTGCGGTCAAAGCTGGATTGCGCATGCGGGCCATCGCGACCAAGGGTCTTTTCGGTGGTGGCAATGCCCGCGCAATTCACCACCGCATTCAGCCCGCCCATGGCGTCCACGGCATTTTCCAGCCCCTTGACCACGCGCGCCTCGTCCGTCACGTCCACTGCGGCATAGAACGCGCCGATCCTGGCCGCGAAATCGGCGCCGCCGGGGGACAGATCAAAGACCGTGACCTGCGCGCCTGCTGCAATCAACGCCTCGGCGGTGGCAGCCCCAAGGCCGGATGCGCCGCCGGTGACGATGGCCTTTGTGGTCTTGATGTCCATGGCGGATGTCCCTGTCAGATGGTGCGCAGATTGCCCAGCCTGCGGATCACACACAAGCAAAAAGCAGGCCACGGATGACCTGCTTTCTTTGGTTTTGAAATATCCTGCGGGGGTCTGGGGGTGCAAAACCCCCAGTCCGGGATCAGCCGTCGAAGTCGACCTCTTCCATGATGCGCAGAGCGGTGGCGCGATGACCGGCCAGTTCTGTCAGGGACACATCATCCGCTTCGAACGAGCCCCAGCTGGCCACGATCTCTGACACCGCTGCATCGGCGAGAACGGGGTATTCGCTGTTTTCTTCGGCATAGATTGCCTGCGCCGTGGGTGAGACGAGGTATTCCATCAACTGGATCGCCTCTTCTGTGTTGCGCGAAGATTTGGTCAGCGCGATGCCAGAGACATTGATATGAGTGCCGCCGCCTTCAAACACGGGGAAGGTGATGCGTACGGCGTTGGCCCATGGGATCTGTTCTTCATTCTGCAGCATCTTGCCCATGTAATAGGTGTTGCCCAAGGAGATATCGCATTCGCCGGCCCAGATCGCTTTGACCTGCGCGCGGTCGTTGCCTTGTGGCGTGCGGGCAAGGTTGGCTTTGACGCCTGCGGCCCATTCTTTGGCAGCCTCTTCGCCGTGTGTCGCAATCACGGCGGACATCAAGGCAAGGTTATAGTTGTGCAGGCCAGAGCGGGTGCAGATGCGGCCTGCCCATTTGGGGTCAGCAAGGTCTTCGTAAGTGGTGATTTCGCCATCGGCCACTCGGTCCTTGGAGGCATAGACGATACGCGCGCGTTCGGTCAGGGCGAACCAGTCGTTGTTTTCGCCGCGCAGGTTGGCGGGGACAGCAGATGTCAGCACGTCACTGTCCACCGATTGCACAACGCCCGCATCCACAACGCGCGACAGGTTGGCGATATCCACGGTCATCACCAGATCCGCAGGGGACCGCGCGCCTTCGGTCGTCAGGCGCTCTACCAGACCGTCTTCGACGAACTGCAGATCAACAGCAATGCCGGTGTCTGCGGTGAAGGCATCCATGACGGGCTGGATCAGGTCGGGCTGACGGGTGGTGTAGACGGTGACGTCGGCAAAGGCGGGGGCCGCAAGGGCGATGGCAGTGCTGGCCAGACAAATGGCGCGGATGGACATGGGAGTGTCTCCAGTTGAAGTTTCGATGCCGGCTTTAAGCCTGAGTCTTTTAGTCGGGTCAATACCTGAATTATTTAGTCAGGTTATTTTTCGGCGATTTTCGCCGCGTCCCAAAGCGCGTCCATTTCGGCAAGGTCACTGTCGGCAGGTTTGCGCCCCTGTGCTGCCAGCGCGTCTTCGATTGCTTCAAACCGGCGGGTGAATTTGGCGTTGGCGGCACGCAGCGCTTCTTCGGGGTCGATCTTGAGGTGCCGCGCGAGGTTGGCCATCACAAACAGCATATCGCCGTATTCCTCGGTCATGGCGTCATGGGTGAGGGTATCGCGGGCTTCGACCAGTTCGGCCGCTTCCTCTTGCAGCTTATCGATGACGTGGGACACGTCGGGCCAGTCAAAGCCGACGCGGGCGGCACGCTTTTGCAGTTTGACCGCGCGCATGAGCGCGGGCAGGCCAAGGGCCACGCCGTCAAGGGTGCGGGTTTCGGCCTTGCGGCTGCGTTCCTTGGCTTTGATCGCCTCCCAATCGGCGGTTTGCTGTTCGGCGCTTTTGTCGCGCGATTCGTCGCCAAAGACGTGCGGGTGGCGGGCGACCATCTTGTCAGAGATATTCTTGACGACGGTGTCAAAAGTGAAATGCCCGGCCTCTTCGCCCATTTGCGTGTGGTAGACCGATTGCAGCAGCAGATCCCCCAGCTCGCCCTCAAGTTCAGCAAAGTCGCGGCGCTGGATCGCGTCGGCGACCTCGTATGCTTCTTCAATGGTGTAGGGCGCGATGCTGTCGAAGTCCTGTTCGATATCCCAGGGGCAACCGGTTTCGGGGTCACGCAACCGGCGCATGATTTCCAAAAGGCGCGGCATGCCGCCGTCGGGATCGTGGATCAGGGGGTCGTCGTCAGGCATTGCGAAAGCGTCCTTGCTGGTGTTGTCTGAAGCTAACGAGCCAGGGGAGTGAAGGCCATGCCAGTTGTGAACCGGATTGCCGGATATGCCGACGAGATGAAGACGTGGCGCAGGCATCTGCACACCATGCCAGAGCTGATGTTTGACTGTCACAAGACGGCGGCGTTTGTGGCTGAAAAGCTGCGCGCCTTTGGGGTGGATGAAATTCACGAAGGCATCGCGGAAAGCGGCATCGTGGCGATTATCAATGGCAAGGGCGCGGGGCCGACGATTGGCCTGCGGGCCGATATGGATGCCCTGCCGATGTCAGAGGTGACGGGGCTGGCGTACGCCAGCAAGGTCGATGGCATGATGCACGCCTGCGGCCATGACGGGCACACCACGATGCTGCTGGGGGCGGCACAATATCTGGCCGAAACGCGGAACTTTTCGGGTCGCGTGGCGCTGATCTTTCAACCCGCTGAAGAAGAGGGCGGCGGCGGCAATGTGATGGTGCAAGAGGGGATCCTTGACCGGTTCGATGTGGGCGAGGTTTATGCGCTGCACAATGGGCCGGGTGTTCCGGTGGGGCAGTTTTATACCTGTCCGGGGCCGATCATGGCAGCGGTTGATACCTTTGAGGTGCATATCACCGGCAAGGGCGGCCATGCGGCCTATAATCACGTTTGTATTGATCCGGTTGTCGCGGCTGCTGGCATGGTGCAGGCGCTGCAAACAATTGTCAGCCGGAACCATGATACGCGACACGCGCTGGTGATCTCGGTGACGCAAATCCACACTGGAACGGTCAATAATGTGACGCCCGAGACAGCCTATATCAACGGCACGATCCGCACCTTTAATACAGATGTACAGGCGATGGCGCATCGCCGGATTGGTGAGATTGTTGCAGGCCAAGCGGCGTCATTCGGTGTGCAGGCCAAGCTCGAGATTGACGTGGGCTATCCTGCGACGATCAATGATGCCGACAAGACCGCCTTTGCTGTCGAAGTCGCGCGCGAGATTGCGGGGGATGCCAATGTCGCTGATGATTATGTGCCGGAAATGGGGGCAGAGGATTTTTCCTATCTGCTGAACAAGCGCCCTGGTGCCTACCTTTGGGTCGGCAATGGCGATAGTGCGGGGCTGCATCACCCGGCTTACGATTTTGATGATGAAACGGCGGCCTATGGCGCGTCGTTCTTTGCGCGGTTGGTCGAGCGGGCGCAGCCGGTCAAGGGATGAGCAACCTCGCGGCATTAGATCAGGCGCACAGCCTGCACCCCTGGACCCATTTCGACGGCTTTGAGGCCGCGGCCCCGATGGTGATCTCGCGCGGGGAAGGGTGCTACCTGTGGGACGATCACGGCACGCGGTATCTGGACGCGGTGGGGGGGCTTTGGTGCACCAACATCGGGTTGGGCCGGGCAGAGATGGCGCAGGCGATTGCGGATCAGGCGCTAAAGCTGGGGTTTTCGTCGACTTTCGTGGATATGACCAATGATCCTGCGGCGCTATTGGCGGCGAAACTGGCCGAGATCGCGCCGGGGAATTTGAATAGGGTCCACTTTACCACGGGCGGGTCGACGGCGATTGATAGCGCCTACCGGATGGCGCAATTTGTGCAGGCCGCACGGGGGTTTACGGGGCGCACCCATGTGATCGCGCGGCAGCATTCCTATCACGGATCGACCTTTGTCGCGATGTCGGTGGGGATGCGAAACGGCGACCGGGCCGCAGAGTTTACCTATAAGACCGACACGATCCACCATGTTTCTGCGCCTTATGTCTACCGCGAGGGCGCGACCACCGAGGCGTTGGTGGCGGAGTTTGAGGCCAAGATCGCCGAGGTCGGGGCCGAAAAAGTCGCGGCGTTTTTCGCAGAGCCTATTCAGGCCTCTGGCGGGGTGTTGGTACCGCCTGATGATTATTTGCGCGCGATATGGGAGGTCTGCCAGCGGCATGGCATCTTGTTTATTGCCGATGAAGTTGTGACCGGCTTTGGGCGGTTGGGGAATTGGTTTGCCTCTTGGGATGTTTATGGCGTGCAGCCCGATATCATTTGCTGCGCCAAGGGGTTGAGCAGCGGCTACCAACCCATTGGTGCGGTTATCTTTTCTGATGCCCTATGGGCCGATATGGCGGGGGATCGCTGGTATACGTCAGGGTTTACGTTTTCGGGACATCCGGTGGCCTGTGCGGCGGCGCTGAAGAATATCGAGATCATTGCGCGCGAGGGGTTGCTGGATCATGCGACCCGGATGGGGGCCTTGTTTCAAGAGGGTCTGGCGACGCTGCGGGATCTCCCGATTGTAGGGGATGTGCGGGGGCATACGCTGATTGGCTGCGTGGAAAACGTGGCCGATAAAGTGACCAAGCGGGCGTTGCCCGATGCGATTGATATCGGCAAACGGGTGAGTGACGCGGCCGAGGCGCGCGGGTTGCTGGTGCGGCCGATTGGGGCGTTGAATGTGATGTCTCCGAGCTTGATTATCACACCAGAACAGATTGAATTTGTTGTTGAAAATCTAGGTGCGGCGATTGTGGACGTGACGGATGCGCTGGTGCGCGAAGGGGTGAAGATCGGATGACATTGGACAATGCCAAAAAGGAAATTGATCTGGCGTTTACGCGGAAGGATCACCGGGGGCTGGGGTATGAAAACGCCTTTGGCGGGGCGACGTCGTTCTTGCGGCGCAGTTATACCAAGGATCTGACGGGCGTTGATCTGGCGGTGACCGGCGTGCCTTTTGATCAGGCGGTGACGCACCGCACGGGCACGCGGTTTGGCCCGCGCGCGATCCGAGAGGCGAGCACGCTGCAACCCTATGACCCGCCCTACGGCTGGGACGGGTTTGACCCGCTGGGGGAATTTGCCATCGTGGATTACGGCGATGTGGCGTTCGATTATGCCCATACGCCGAGCTTTCCGGGGCTGCTGGAGGCGCATATCGCAGGGATCATCGGGCAGGGTCCGGGGACGGTCACGCTGGGGGGTGACCATTTCATTACGCTCCCGATATTAAGGGCTTACGCGGCGAAGTTCGGGCCGATGTCGGTCATTCAATTTGATGCGCATAGCGATCTGTGGGCCGATGACGACATGGACCGGATCGACCACGGGACGTTTATGTATAAGGCGGTAAAGCTGGGGCTGGTGGATGTGACGCGGTCGGTGCAGATCGGGATCAGGACGGAATGCGACGATTACCTCGGGATGCCCTATATCGACGCGCGGACCTGCCACGAAAAGGGTGCGGGCTATGTCGTTGAGCGCGTGAAGGAAATTGTGGGTCAGCATCCAACTTACGTGACCTTTGACATTGATGCGCTGGACCCGGCCTTTGCGCCCGGGACAGGCACGCCGGTTTGGGGCGGGCTGGCCAGCTGGCAGGCGGCGGCGATGCTGCGCGATCTGGCCGGGATCAATATGGTGGGCGGTGATGTTGTCGAGGTCTCGCCGCAGTTTGACACCAGCGGGGCCACGGCGATTGCGGGGGCACATGTCGCGATGGAGCTTTGTTGTTTAGCGCTTTGGAATAAAAGGAAATAATCATGCCAGCGATGCCAATCTCCGGGAATGATCTGGCGCGGTTTTCCGGGCCGCAGACTTTCATGCGCCTGCCAGAGGCGGCCAGCGCTGCGGGGCTGGATGTCGGGTTCATCGGGGTGCCGATGGATATTGGCACAAGCTGGCGGTCAGGCACGCGATTTGGACCAAAACAGTTGCGGCAGGAAAGCGCGATGATCCGGCCCTATAATATTCAGACGGGGGCCGCGCCTTTTGACGCTTTGGAATGCGCGGACCTTGGCGATATTGCGGTGAATACATTTAGCCTCAGCGATACTATTCGTATTATTACAGAGACTTATGACGCGCACCTCAAGCATGATGTGATCCCGATGGGGCTGGGGGGCGATCATACGATGACGCTGCCGATCCTGCGGTCGATTGCCAAGAAGCACGGGCCCGTCGCGCTTGTGCATGTGGATGCCCATGCGGATGTGAATGATGAGATGTTTGGCGAGCGTGAGACCCATGGGACGGTGTTCCGCCGCGCCTATGAAGAGGGGATCATTGTCGCCGATAAGGTGCACCAGATCGGGTTGCGCGGGACTGGCTATACGGCGGATGATTTCACCGAGGCGGCGGGCTGGGGGTTCAACCAGTATTTGGCGCCGGAATTATGGCATAAGTCATTGAGACCATTGGCAAACAGCATCCGTGAACAGATTGGTAACCACCCCACATATATAACCTACGACATAGATTCGCTTGATCCGGCCTATGCGCCGGGAACTGGGACGCCGGAGATTGGCGGATTGACGACACCGCAGGCGATGGAACTGATCAGAGGGTTGAAAGGATTGAACATTGTGGGCTGCGATCTGGTCGAGGTTTCGCCGCCCTATGATACCAGCGGAAACACGGCGCTGACCGGCGCCAATTTGATGTTTGAGCTCTTGTCGATCCTGCCGGGCGTGCCATATCGGTAAGGCAGACAGGCAGAAGGCTTTGGCATCATGAAAATAATCGTGCTTTTGGCACTGCTGGCCTTGGCCGGGATGGGTGTCATTAGGTTTGCACCGATTGACCCGGCGCGGGTTCATACGGCAAGTCGTGCGAGTGAACCTGGCGATGTCAGCACATCCACACGGTTCGTCGCCACGCGGCAGATCACAACAACGGGCGAGGGGATCTTGACCGCGACGGACCGGATGATCCGGGCCACGCCACGCACGCAGGTGCTGGCGGGTGATGTGGCGGAAGGGCGGATTTCCTATGTCACGCGCAGCGCCGTCATCGGATTTCCCGATTATATCACGATCGAGGCATTGGAAGGTGATGATGGCACGCTGTTTGTTGTGCGCAGCCGGGCGCGCTTTGCCGGATACGACTGGGGCGTCAACAAAGCGCGGGTCGAAGGCTGGCTGGCGCAATTGGGGCCGCTGGTGGTGACGCCGTCTTGACGAAACCGCGCGAGGGCGGCATCTGCAAGGGATGATACCGCAGGACCGCATCGCCCAGATCATTGACCGTTTCCAGTTTCTGGAGGCGAAGATGTCCGGCGGCGTTGATGGCGGCGATATCGCGGCACTTGCCAAGGAATACAGCGATCTGAAGCCCGTGGTAGAGACGGTGCAGAACTACCAGTCGCTGGTGAGCCAGATTGCCGATGCAGAGGCGATGCTGGACGATCCCGAGATGAAAGAGCTGGCAGAAATGGAATTGCCGGATCTGCGCGCCGCTTTGGAGCAGTCACAAAGCGATGTCCAACTGGCACTTTTGCCGAAAGATGCGGCCGACGGGCGGCCTGCCTTGCTTGAGATCCGGCCCGGCACGGGCGGGGATGAGGCAGGGTTGTTCGCGGGCGATCTTTTGCGGATGTATCAGCGTTATGCCGAAAAGCAGGGCTGGAGCTTTGAGATCCTCGAACAATCGCTGAGCGAGCTTGGCGGCGTCAAAGAGGTGACGGCGCGGGTCGCGGGCGAGGGGGTCTTTGCCCGGCTGAAATATGAAAGCGGTGTGCACCGGGTGCAGCGCGTGCCCGAGACGGAAAGCGGCGGGCGGATCCATACCTCTGCCGCGACGGTTGCGGTGCTGCCCGAGGCCGAGGACGTGGATATTGAGATTAACCCCAGCGACATTCGGATTGATACGATGCGCGCGTCAGGGTCGGGCGGGCAGCATGTGAACACCACAGATTCGGCGGTGCGCATTTTGCACGAACCGACCGGGATTATCGTGGTGAGCTCGGAAAAATCACAGCACCGCAACCGCGAGATTGCGATGCAGGTCCTGAAGACGCGGCTGTTTGATCTTGAACGTCAGCGGGTCGATAGCGAGCGGTCGGCGGACAGGAAATCGCAGGTCGGGTCAGGGGATCGGTCAGAGCGGATCCGCACCTATAATTTCCCGCAAGGGCGGATGACGGATCACCGGATTAACCTGACGCTTTATAGCCTGGCGCAGGTGATGCAGGGCGATCTGGACGAGATCATTGACGCACTGCAAGCGGATGCGCAGGCCACGCTGCTGGCCGAGATGGGCGCGTGACCGGTCAAGAGGCCTTGGCCAAGGCGGTCGCGACCTTACAGGATGCCGGTGTTGAGGGGGCAGCCCGCGATGCGCGGCGCTTACTGGCCCATGCATTGGAAATTGATGCAGGCCGCGTGACGCTGATCTTGCCCGATCCGATGGGGGTGGCGCAGGTTGCCGCCTTTGAGCAGATGATCGCGGAACGCTGCCGCCGCGTGCCGGTGTCGCATCTGACCGGGCGACGCGCCTTTTACGGCCGCACGTTTGAGGTTGGGCCCGATGTGCTCGACCCCCGACCCGAAACGGAAACGCTGGTGGCCGAGGCGTTGAAACGTCCGTTTCTTCGGGTGCTGGATCTGGGCACCGGGTCAGGGTGCATCGTTGCGACGCTGCTGGCCGAGACGGGGGTTGAGGCCTTTGGCATTGGCACCGATCTGTCGCCCCATGCGCTGGCGATTGCGGGGCGCAATGCGGCAAGGCTAGGGGTCAGCGACCGGGTGCAGTTTCACGCAGGCAACTGGTTTGAGGCTGTTCCATCGGGGGCGGATTTTGACCTGATCGTCAGCAACCCGCCTTATATTGCCGCAGACGAGATGCCGGGGCTGGCGCCAGAGGTGCGCGACTTTGAACCGCGCATGGCGCTGACGGACGAAGGCGACGGGCTGGCGTGTTACCGGATCATCAGTGCTCGGGCGCAGGCGTATCTGGTGCGCGGTGGTCGCCTTATGGTTGAAATCGGGCCGACTCAGGGGCAAGCAGTCGCGCAGATGATGGAAAACGCAGGCTTTGCCGAAATCCGCGTTGTGGCGGATCTGGACGGGCGCGACAGGGTCGTGAGTGGTGAAAAACCGCGCAATGCGTGACTTTTAGCGCTCTGTTAAGGGTTTTAGGCTTGTGTTGGTCGCAACTTCATGTTTCTTAAAGGGCGTCTAAGGTTGAGCACGCCGCTCGCCATGACATGTCGCCACACATCGCTTGGGTCCATGCGTCGCACTGCTGCGAGATGCCCATAAAGCGCAACATTTGCCACAGGCTTGACGAAAGCACATCATGAGATCTTCGAAGTCGCGGTCGCGGAACAAGAACCGCAATAACCGTCCCTCAGGCGGGAATATTATCAACCGGGTTTTTGACAGCTCCGGTCCGGATGGCAAAGTGCGCGGCACGCCGCAGCAGATCATCGAGAAATACAACCAGATGCACCGCGATGCGGTGTTGTCGGGGGATCGCGTGGATGCGGAGAACTACGCCCAGCACGCAGAGCATTATACCCGGCTGTTGGCCGAGGCGCAGCGCGAGGTGGATGCCAAGCGCGAAGAGCAGGAAGAACAGAACCGCCAGCGTCAGGCAGAGCGTGACCGCGAGCGTAATGAGCGGTTGCGGGCGCAGGAAGAGGCCGCAGGCGGCGGCGATCAGCCCGACAGCGGCCTTGTCGAGACACCAGAGGCGCGCGGCGAAGAGCAACCGACGCAGGATGCCAAGCCACCGCGCAAGCCAAGGCAGCGCAAGCCGCGTCCGCCCAAGGATGCCCCACCGCAGCCCGATCCGGGCAGCGCACCGGAAGCCGCCGAATAACCAAAGGGCCGCGCAGAATTGCGGGGCCTTTATCGTTGCACCTGTCTGAAAGTCAGGTTTTCCCGGACCTGACCCTAAGGTAAGCGTTTTCATGGCTGGGAATGGGCCATGCGTGTGATCCGGGAGAGTTGCATGACAGACGAGATTTCGCAGGCCACCGGCCCGCACGCGGCTGGGATGCAGCCTGCTTGCCCTGTTGGTCAGGCGACGATCGAAAGACTCCAGAGTTTTGTGAATCCCGACGACACGGTTCTTGAACTGGGTGGTCGCGATGGCCGATTTGCCGTGGCACTTGCCCCGTTCGTCAGCCACTACATCTGTAGCGACGCGGAGGATGATCTGGTGTCGGTGGCACAGGCCCGGACGCGTGATCTGAAGAATGTGGAATGTGTGAACCTGTCAGCGCAGGACGCCAGCCTGCCGCGCCATCTTGATGCGGTGATTGCGATTGATCTGCTGCACACGCTGGACGACATTCCCCACGCGCTCAGCCGGATACATGGGTTGCTGCGGCCCGGCGGCTTATTGTTATCGCGCACAGTCACGGTTGAGGGCACATCGCAGGCGCTGCGGCTGCCTGATCTGATGCGGCAGATGCTGGGCCGCCGCCCGAAGATGACGATGATCCCTCCGGCGGCACTTGAACGCATGGTGCGCACCGCAGGGTTCGAGATTGTCAGCTGCGATATGGTGCCACGGGGCAGTCAGAACTGCATGATCGTGGCGCGGTCGCGTTAGCCGTCAAGGCTGCGCGCGAGGGCGCAGAACGCCTCTAACCCCACCTGCTCGGCGCGTTCTGTCGGCTTGATGCCAGCGGCGATCAGATGATCCTCAATCTCGGGCGAGACGGATTTGAGCGCGGAACGCAGCATCTTGCGGCGCTGGTTGAAGGCGGCGGCCACGACACGGGTAAGGGTGGCGGCATTGGCCGGATAGCGGGGCGCGGGCAGGGCCGTGAGGTGCACCACAGCAGAAGAGACCTTGGGCGCGGGGCTGAACGCCTCTGGCGGCAGATCAAGTACGATGCGGGGATCACTGCGCCATTGTGCCAAAAGGGCAAGACGACCGTAGGCCTTGGACCCTGGCTGCGCGGTGATGCGTTGCGCGACTTCGCGTTGGAACATCAACGTCAGGGACGACCATTGCGGCGGCCAGGTGGGGGGTGTCAGCCAGCGCACCAGCAGTTCGGTGCCGACGTTATAGGGCAGGTTGGCGGCGATCTTGTAGGGTGCGGTCAGGTGTTGGCTGACATCCACATCCAGCGCATCACCCACCACGAACGACAGCCGGTCAGGATAGCGGTCGCTGATCTGTTGCAGGGCCGGGGCGCAACGGGGGTCTTTTTCAATCGCCAGCACCCGCCGCGCGCCTTCGGCCAAAAGCCCGCGGGTCAGGCCACCGGGGCCGGGTCCGACCTCTAGCACATCGGTCTGCGATAAATCCCCCGCCAACCGCGCAATCTTGGCCGTGAGGTTAAGATCCAGCAGAAAGTTCTGCCCGAGCGATTTTTTCGCAGCGATCCCGTGGCTGTCGACCACTTGGCGAAGGGGGGGCAGATCATCGATCACGTCTGGTCTTTCTTTGGTTCAAAAATATCCCCGCCGGAGGCTACGATTTTTCGACGAAAAATCGGATCACGCGGCACGGGCATCGGCCATTTTTGCAGCCATCCGCAATGCGGCAATCATTGATGTCGCATCCGCCGCACCGGTGCCTGCAATATCAAATGCGGTGCCATGATCAGGTGAGGTGCGAATGAACGGCAGGCCCAGTGTCACATTCACCCCGCCCGAAAAGTCCAGCGTCTTGATCGGGATAAGCGCCTGATCATGATACATGCACAGGGCAGCATCATAGCGGCTGCGGGCGGCGGGGTGAAACATCGTATCGGCCGAGAGTGGTCCAAAGATATCAAGCCCCTGCGCACGCAGGGCGGTGATGACGGGGGTGATCATCTCAATCTCTTCCAGCCCCATTTTGCCATCTTCGCCCGCATGTGGGTTCAGGCCCGCGACGGCAATGCGCGGGGCGGCGATTCCAAAGTCACGTTTGAGGGCACGGGCGGTGATCAGCGCGGTATCGGTCAAAAGCCGCGCGGTCAGCTGCACCGGGACCTCTGCCAGCGGGATATGGATGGTTGCGGGGACCACACGCAGCGCGTCACAGGCGAGCATCATCACCACGGGCACGTCGTCCGCGAGGGCCGCGAGGTATTCGGTATGACCGGGATAGGGAAAATCCGCGCCATCCTTCAGCGCGGCCTTGTGGATCGGCGCGGTGCAGATGGCGCGGGCCTGACCGGTCATTACCATATCGACCCCGCCCGCGATGGCATCTATCACGCCCTGGGCGTGCAGCGGGTTGGGGATGCCGGGTGTGCGGGGGGCGCCAAAGTCGCTGGCGCAGACCGGAAAATCCGACGGCGTATCAGCGGGCAGGTGACGGGGATCCCCGATCCATTGCAGCGGTATTTCGTCCCGCAGCGCGGCCCATGCGGCCACGGCAATCTCTGGTCCGATGCCAGCGGGTTCACCACAGCTGATGACGATGGGGGCGGTCGACATCAGCCGTTGATGTCAGCGGCTGTGCGCATCTCTTCCAAGAGCGCCTCTGCAAAGCCAGCAAGGCGGCTGCTGCGCAGACGGCTGGCGACAGCGTCGCGATCACCGCCAAAGCCATCACCTGTCACACGTTCGCACAGCATCAGGAACACGATGTTGTCGCCGCGGGTGACGTTGTAGCTAACCTCGCCCCGGTCAAGGCGGGCCAGTTCAAGGGCGATATCCTGCGGAATTTCGGACGGAGCAGAGGCGTTGCGTTCCAGCACATCAGCGGGCTGGCCCTGCGCTGCGCCATAAAGGTCATCGCAGACGTCCACATCAAGCGCGAGACGGGCGGCGGCGTTGCGGCCTGCCTCTGTGCCGGCGCCGGGCATGTAGAAGGCTGCGTATTCAATCGAGGTCGGTGCCTTGGGGGCCGAGGCGACTTCGCGGATGCCACGCATCTGGAACAGGGCGACGCCATTGGTAATGCCGATGGGGGCTGTCACTTCGCCCTTGGACAGGCCAAGGATCAGGCCCTGAATTTGTGGCGGATAATTAGAGATCGGCAGCCAGCCCAGACGCCCGCCATTGTTGCGCGAAGGCAGGGCGGAATACTGGCGTGCTGCGCTTGAGAACGCGGCCTCTGACCGGGTCTGCGCGATGTCACTGGCAATCGCATTGGCCCGGGCTGCACGCGGCGGCGGTGCGGGGATAATGATTTCGGACAGCAAAACCTCGATCCCGTCTGCGCCTTGGCCGGACTGGCCCAATTCGCGGTCAATATCGGCTTGGGTGATCGTAACGGAATTGCCGAAGCGGGCGCGGACATAGTCGCGCCAGATCACGCCCATACGCACAAATTCTTCGAGCGTTTCCGGGGCCACACCGTTTTGACCCAGAATGGTGACGAATTGTTCGGTTGTCAGGTTGGCACGACCGGCGAAGGCTTCGACCTCGGTGGCGAGCGCTTCGGGTGGGATGCTGACACCGTTGCGGTCAAACAGGATTTGCTTGAGGCGGTCGTCGATCAGCTGTTCGCGGGCGACCTTGTCCAGATCACCCGGTGTGCGGAACAGTTCCAGCAATTTGCGACGCTGTTCCAGTTCGAACACGGTGATAACCTTGTTATCGACGGTGATCGCGGGGGCAAAGTTCTGAGCGGATGCGAAGGCAGCCGGAAGGGCCAGCAGGATCGTCAGCAGGAAGGTCGCAAGGCGCATCGTCTAAGTCCTTTGGGTCGTGTCGTTATTGCGTACAGCGGGCAGAGGGCCTGCCGGTGACCGTGGCAGCAGAAAAGCCCGCCAAGGACACCGATAACCCGAAATCCGTCGATGGGTCCACCGTAGTGGAAGACGTATAGCGGCGCGAGACCGAAAGATCGACAGTCACGCATTCGTTGCGCCATTCCACGCCCAACCCGGCGGTGGCGGGGGCATCGGCGATGATATCATAGCGGGCGTCAAAGCTGACGGCCCAGGCAGGCGAGAGGCGCACGGCGCCATCCAGCGACCATTCCGACACGGTGTCAGAGCGGCCAACCTCGCCATCGGCGATCTGGTAGAAATAGGCGGCCCCAAGGTTCAGCTGATCGGTTTGCCAATCCACGAGCGCCTGCGCCAGCACGGGCTGGAAGTCATCCGAAAACAAGCTGCGGCCAGAGACACGCAGCCCCTGAGGCAAAAGCACATGCCCCGCCACCAGCCAATCAGAGCGTCGATCGCGCTGGCCAGAGGTGACGGTGAAGTCAGGCGAGGTTTGCGCACGCAGGACCCGGCCAAAGGTCAGTGCGGCATGGCCGCCATCACGCCCGATCCGGGTGTAGGTGAGGCCAATGGCCCCGCGGCGGCCGACCTCGACCGCGTCGTCACCGGGGAAGCGGGTGAGCGAAAGCAGGTTGGTGGCATCAAATTCGGGGCGGGTGCTGTCTTCGTTTGGGACGGCGTCGCCAATCACGTCGGACCACGCCAGGGCGATGGCCGGTTCCAGCAGGTGCGACGCCTGTGCGGTTTGTTTGGACAGCGGAAAGCGAAAGGTCACCGCAGCAGTCGGCAGGGCGCGGGCAAGGTCTTGGTCAAAGTTGATGGTATCATTGGTGCGATACCAATCGCCACGCAGCCCGGCGCTGGCGGTGGTCAGCAAGCCGATGGGCGCAACCCAGGTGCGATCCCACTGGGCCGAGGCCCCCAGTCGCGCCAGATCACGGCCCTGTGGCCCTACCGAATTGTCATAGCGCACAATCGCGTCACCAGAGGCACCAAGCGTCAGCGTGCCATTCCAAAGCGCAAAGCGACGGTCATAGGCGACCTCTGCGACGATGGGGGGAAGCTGTCCGTTGACCTCATCATCGCGCAGGGTCTGATAGTAGCTGAAGCTGGCGTTCAGGAGCGCGTCATCGGTGATCCGGGTCAGGGAAATGGTCGACGCGAGCCGGTCCTTGTCAGAATAGCCGTAGTCCAGCAGGTAGGCGTCATCGGTTGTCGCCTCTGCCGTGATGTTGAGCCGGTAGCCACGGCCCAGATCAAAGCGGGCATCAGCAAAGACATAACCCCGCGCGCCATCATCAAGCAGGTCATCATTGCTGATCGCACCAGTGATTGCGACGGCGCCGCGCGCAAAGGCCTGGCGGTAGCGGGCCTCTAACGTGCGGGTCTGGGGGGACAGGTAGGGCGTCACGAGGATATCGCGGTGATCGCCGATGGGGACAAAGTAGGGCAGTTTCAGCCCCACGCCCAAGCGGTTGGTGGACCGCACGATGGGGATCAACAGGCCCGTTGCGCGATCGACGGTCGGGTCGGGCAGGCGCAGGCGGGGCAGCCAGAGGATGGGCAGATCACCCACACGGAACTGGGCGTTGGTAAAGTAAAGCTGGCCTGCGTCCTGATCATGCACGATACGCTCAGCCCGGATTTCCCAAAGCGGTGCCTTGCCGCCGCAGACCGCACAGGAGGTCACGGAGGTCTTGTAGAGCTGGGAAAAGCGCCCCTCGGCCCGGTCAATCTGATTGGCGGCCAGTTGCAGCTGTTGGTTCAGCACAAGGCGCGCGCCCAGCAGCACGCCGTTTTCAAGGCGCGGGTCCAGCGTTGCAGAGGTCGCGGTCAGGATCGTGCCATCGGGGGCGGTGATCAGGATTGGCCCCGCGATGATCAGTTGGTCAGAGGGCCGGTCATAGATGATTTGCGACGCGGTCATGCGGGTGCCATCGGCAAAGACGTCGATATTGCCAGCGGCGATCAGCCGCTCGCCCCCTTGCACCGTGACGCTATCGGCGATCAGCGTCGCGGGGGTTTGCGCTTGGGCGGCAAAGGGCAAGAGCAGCAGGAAGATCAGCCAGCGCATCAGCCTTCTTCCCTGTGCAGCAAGAGCCCCATGGCAAGGCCCATCGCGATCAAGGGGGGGGCCCATGCGGCAAGCGGCGCGGGGACCTGTCCGTTTTCGCCAAGGATCTGGGCGAAGTTGCGCAGGAAATAAAGCGAGAAGGACAAAAGGATCGCCAGCAGGACCGCCAAGCCGGTGCGCCCGCCGCGTTGGTGGCGCAGGGTGAAAGCAGCCCCGATCATCACCATCGCCACCAAAAAGAGCGGCTGGGCGATTTCCATTTGAAACCAGACCGTATGACGTTGGGCGGAAAACCCGGCTGATTTGAGCCGGTCAATAAAGGCTGGCAGGTCCCAGATCGAGATCGAAGAGGGCGTGCCAAAGCTGTTGCGGATCTGGTCGGGGGTCAATGTGGAGGGCACCGAGAGCGCCTCGGACGTGGTGGCCTGCGCCTCTGACGCGGCACCGGGGGACAGCGGCCATTGCTTTGCACCGGTGAGTTGCCACGCGCCATCAATGAGCGTGGCCGTGGCGGCGTCGATCCGCTGGGTGGGGCCGCCTTGGGGTGCGAAGGTGATGAAGGTCACGTCTTGCAGTTGGGTGCCTGCAAGGTTGGCACCCGCCGCGCGGATCACGGTTTGTCCTGTCGCATCGCCCTGACGCAGCCAAAGGCCGGTTTCGCCCAGCGACAGGATCGGGCTTTCGCCAGACAAGAGGTTCGCACCGATGTCGTATTGCCGGGAGGTGGCGGCCACGATCGGGTTCAGCACCGCCACAGCGAAAACCCCGATCAAAAGCGCCATGATCGCAGGTGGCACCATCGCCCGCAGGGCAGAGCGGCCTGCGGCACGGGTCACCACCATTTCAGAGCTGCGTGCAAGGCCAAGGAACAGCGAGATGGTCGAGATGATCATGATCAGCGGCAGGATGCCGTAGATGGATTGCGGCACCGCAAGAAGCGCAAGGCGGAAGATCTGACCAAAGCTGGCGTCCGCGCTGGAAAAGCGGCGCAGTTGATCGACCAGCCCCAGAAAGCCAGAGATCAGCAGGAAGATCACAAAGACCCCCGCAAAGAGGGTCACAAAGCGACGGGCAAAGTAGCGATCAAGGATCATGCCAGCGCCCCCGGTTTGCGTTTGAACAGGAACGGCTTGGTCGCGATGTAAAGCAGGGTGACGACAAAGAAGATACCGGCTGCAATCGCGAGGTAGCTGGCAATCCACATACCCGGCGTCGAACGGGCGATGTTAAGGCCCGCCGTCTCGATCGCTTTGATCACGATGATCAGAAAGATCGCGCCCAAGACCTGCCGCCAGACGCCAAAGCGGCTGAACCCGCCCACCATGAGTGCGGCAAAGCCCAAGAGCGCCCCAACGGTGCCCAAGAGCGCCTGAGAGATCCGATCATGCGCATCGGCCACAAGGCGGGCGGCACTGCGGCCTGTTTCAGCCTCGAGCGCGGGGGTAGGGTTCAAAAGTTCCCACGTCATGAGTTCCTTGGCAGAGCGTCCTTCACGCGGGGTGACGGCGATCAGATCCCCGATGTTATAGGCAAAGTCATCAAAGGAGGTGGTGAACAGCCTGCCAGTGTCCTTGCGCAGGGTCTGGGCCAGCCCGTCAACCATCACAAGTTGCGCATCATCAGAGACGCGCACCAGATAGGCTTGGGCGGCGGTATAGGTAATCTCGGCGCTTTCGCCCCGCAGATCCGACAGGAAGACATCGCGCAATTCGCCTGCGGGGGTAATCTCGCGGATGTAGACGGTGACGCCGGGGGCGGGTTCAAGGAATTGCCCTTCGGTCAGCAGGCGTGCTGTGACGTTCTGCGCGATCTCGCCCTGCCGGATGTTCAGTTGCGCGGTCGACAGCGGCACCAGCAGGTGGACCAGAACCGACATCAGTGCAGCGACGATCAGCCCAAAGACCAGCACCGGCCGCGCCATGCGCCAGGGCGAAAACCCGGTGGCCTGAACCACGACAAGTTCGGATTCCGTGCTCATCCGGTTGGTGACGTAGACGGAGGCGGCAAAGGCCGAGAGCGGCAAGGCCAGCCGGATCACGCTGGGCAGGGAGAGGGCGGTGAATTCCAGAAACACGCCAAAGGACTGGCCATCGGCGATCAATTGATCGAACAGGCGCACAGCCTGATTGATCCAGTAGACCATCACAAGCACAAGACTGAAGAAGCCAAAGAGCATCATCAGCTGGGCCAGCATATATCGGTCAAATCGCGGCAAGCGCCCGCACCTCTTCGTTTTGCCGCGAAGCTAGCGCAAGCGGGGCCGGGACAAAACTGCAAACTGGTCATTATGGCGGGGGATCGCTAGGGATTGGGGCAAGAGATGCACCCCAAAGGAAGGCCATACCGATGACCACACCCGCCGATATCCGTTTTGACGCTGTAGATCTGGACGCGCTGGGCGCGGCAGAGGGAATCGTTGCGGTCTTTGTGACACCGGATGGCAAGCTGGATGTGGGGGCACGCAAGGTGAATACGCTGATCCGCAAGGCCGTGGCGCGGGCGGTCGCAACGCAAGCTTTTGAGGAGGCCAGCGAGGGCTGCGTGTTGCGCTTGGGCTATCCGGCGGGAATGGCGGCGGATGCGGTCATGGTGGTCAAGCTGTCCAAGCGCCCCGAGGTGGCAGCGGCGCGCAAGGCAGGGGCGGCACTGGGCAAGGCGTTGGGTAAAGCGGGTCTCACTGCTGTGGCGGGTGCCTTTGGCCGCGCGGAAGAGATTGCCATGGGGCTGGCGCTGCGGGCCTATGATTTTGACGTGCATAAATCCAAGGAGGCGGATGCCAAGGGGGCGGTGACCTTTATGGTGACCAAGCCGGAAGAGGTTGCAGCGGCGGCAAAGACCGGCATGGCGGTTGCGGAGGGCGTGTTTTTCACCCGCGATCTGACAAATGAACCGGCCAATGTGCTCACCACCGATGATTTTGCAGCCCGGCTGGCGGCGATGCAGGATTTGGGCCTTGAGGTTGAGGTTCTGGAGGAAGCCGCGCTTGAAGAGCTGGGTATGCGGTCGCTGTTGAGCGTCGGTCAGGGATCGGCCAGCCCCTCTAAGGTCGTCGTGATGCGCTGGAATGGCGGCGGGGACGAGGCGCCCTTTGCGCTGGTGGGCAAGGGCGTTGTCTTTGACACCGGCGGGATCAGCCTGAAACCGGCGGCAGGCATGGAAGATATGACCATGGACATGGGCGGTGCCGGTGTTGTGTCGGGCGTGATGCGCACGCTGGCGCTGCGCAAGGCCAAGGCCAATGTCGTGGGATTGGTAGGGCTGGTTGAGAACATGCCTAGCGGCACCGCCACGCGCCCCGGTGATGTGGTCACGGCGATGTCCGGCACCACGATCGAGATCATCAACACCGATGCCGAAGGGCGTTTGGTGCTGGCCGATGTGCTGTGGTACGCGCAAGAGCGGTTCAAGCCACGCGGCATGATCAATCTGGCGACTCTGACCGGCGCGGTGATTATCGCGCTGGGCCATGAAAACGCAGGGGTTTTCAGCAATGACGATAGGCTTGCGGACCAGTTCCTGAAGGCCGCAGAGGCCGAGGGTGAGGGCGCATGGCGGCTGCCTTTGGGCAAGGGATATGACAAGCTGATCAAAAGCCGGATTGCCGACATCAAGAACAGCGGCGGGCGGCCTGCGGGGTCAATCACGGCGGCGCAATTCCTGCAACGGTTCGTAAAAGACGACATGCCGTGGTGCCATCTTGATATCGCAGGCGTGGCCCATATCAAAAGCGGCACGCAGCTTGCACCCGGTGGGGCGACGGGCTGGGGCGTGGCCGCGCTGAACCGGTTGATCGCGGACCAGTTTGAGGGCTGAGATGGGTGCTGCGTTCTTTTATCACCTGACAGACAGCCCGCTTGAGGCGACCTTGCCCATGTTGCTGGAAAAGTCGCGCGGCGCGGGCTGGCGGGTATTGGTCCGTGGGCCAAAGCCTTTGCTGGAGCGTTTGAACAAGGTGCTATGGGAGAGGAACCCGGATGCGTTTCTGCCGCACGGGCTGGCGGGTGGTCCGCATGATGCGGATCAGCCGATCCTGTTGGGGGAGGTGGCGGCAGATGGTTTCGCGTGTGTGATCAGCGTGGGCGGTGCAGAGGTCACGGCCAGCGAGGTTGGATTGTCGCAGCGGGTCTGCGTGATCTTTGACGGGGCAGATGATGCGGCGGTGCAGGTCGCACGCGGCCAGTGGAAGGCACTGACGGACAATGGGTGCAGCGCCCAATATTGGGCGCAAGATGATGGGCGATGGGTCAAGAAGGCCGAAGCCGGAGCGTGATTTTTCGGCGAAAAATCAGGGCGCTAGAATTCAAAGTTCGCGTCAAAATCCTCTGGCAGGGCAGAGCTGCCTGCGCAGGCGGCAAGAGACAGGCATAACAACACAGCACGGATCATTGGGTTACCTTTGCAGGGTTAAGACGCCGCCAGAAAACTGGATTGTGGAAAAGCCGTCAAGGTAGGACATGCCCAGCAGTGAGCCTTCCATGTCGCCTTGATTGACAGAGGCGCGCACGCCAGCGTCAACAAGCGGGCCAAGGGCCACCTTGTCCAGCCAGACATCCGCGGTTCTGACCACGCCATTGGCGGTATTGGCGGAGCCCAGATAGCGCAGCTCAGACGGGTCGATGCCGATGCGGGCGGCATCGCGTTGGGTGAGAACCATCATGGAAGCCCCTGTATCAACGACGAAATTCACGGGCGTGTCATTGATGTCGAGCGTCAGGTAATAGTGGCCGTCTCGGGCCTGCGGCACGGTGATAACCTGCCCGTCAGCGACGCTGAATTCGCCCGAAAGATCGCGGCTGACGTCGCCCCAAAGGCCATAGGCGGCGATGACCCCGAGAAAGATCAGCCCCCAGATCGCCCCGAATTGTGCGGTTTTGCCCAAGTTGTCACGGTTGGCCACGAAGTAACTGCCCGCAATCGCGGTGCCGAGCAGGACCAGAAAGGCCAGATTCATAAATTGGTCAGTGTTCATGGCAGCGATATAGGGATTAACCGCCCAAACCAAAAGACTGGCGCACCCCATCAAGGATAAACTGGATGGCCAGCGCAGCCAGCAACATGCCCAGAACACGGGTCAGGATGTTCAGGCCGGTCTTGCCCAGCAAACGCTCGATCCCGGACGAGGCAAGGAAGGCCAGAAAGACGATCACCAGGACGGACATCATCACAGCCGCCAGCGTCGCCATATCAAGCGCGGTTTGGGTTTGGCCAGCAAACAGGATGATTGTGGTGATCGCACCGGGACCGACGATCAGGGGCAGGGCGAGGGGGAAAACGGACGGGTCGTCATTGTGTTCGGCGGCGCCTTCTTCGGCGTTGTCGGCACGGCGGGCCTGACGCCGCTGGAACAGCATCTCGAGCGCTGTGAGGAACAGCAGCACGCCACCGGCGATGCGGAAGGCGGGCATGGAGATGCCGATAAAGCTAAGCAGGGCCTCGCCGACAAAAAGGAACGCCATCATCAGCACGGCAGAGATGATGCAGGCCCGCAGGGCGATGATGCGGCGCTGCGCTGGGGTCATGCCTTGGGTCAGTGCCAGAAAAAGCGGTGCCAGCCCCGGCGGGTCAATGATAATGAAGAGCGTGGAGAAGACGGTGATGAGTGTGGCGAGTTCGGTCATGGAGGTGCTTTGCGAAAGATGCCAATGGCGATTTGGTGCAGAATGCGGCAGCGGGATGCAGAAGGCCAGCGCTTTGGGACGGGATCGCGGGGACGTGTGATTTTCCCGCTTTGGGAAATGGATAGAGTGCCGTAAAGCGGTGAAATGACGCGTATTCTACATGTAAGCCAGGTCGCGAAGGCCGGGGTTGGCACCTATCTGGATCTGATCTGGTCAGTGCGCGACGCAGGCCATCACCACAGCGCGGTTCTGCCGCAAAGCCAGCCGGGCGGGGTGGCAAGTGCGATGCCGCGCGTCAGCTTTGATGATCGGGGGCGGGGATTGGGCTGCATCTGGCGGATGCTGCGGGCGGTGCGCAAAGAGATACGTCGGCTGGATCCTGACATCGTGTTCCTGCACAGCAGCTACGCCATGACGCTGATCCCCGCCCTGCGCTTTGGACGGGCGAAGGTCGTGTTTTGCGCCCATGGCTGGCCAAGTGATCGTTATGCGGGGGGCTGGAAAAGGGCTTTGGCCGTCGGGGCAGAGCGGGTCTTGCCAAAATGGGCGGACAGGGTGGTGAATATCTCGGCCTATGAACAGGGTGTGGCAGTGGCGCGCGGGTTGGGCCGGACAGCGGTGATGATCGAAAATGCAGCGCTTCCGGTCGCGGCCGAGGCGCCGCCCCAGATGGCAGATCAAGGCAAGCTACGCTTGGTCTTTGTGGGGCGATTTGCACCGCAAAAAGGGCTGGATCTGCTGCTTGGTGCCTTTGCGCGTTGTCAGCGGCGGGACCTCGAATTGGAGATCATTGGCGGAACGCCGAAGGAGGTTGGGGGCAGCCTGCCCGAAGGGGCGCGCGTGTTGGACTGGATGAGTAAGCCGCAGTTGGCCGGGCGGATTGCCGCGGCGGATGCATTGATCGTCCCGTCGCGTTGGGAAGGTTTTGGACTGGTGATTGCAGAAGCCTTTGCGCAGGGCACACCGGCGCTGGTCAGCCGGGTTGGTGCGATGCCTGACTTGATTACGCCCGGTGAGACCGGCGATATTTTTGAGGCGGATGAAGATGCGGTTCTGGCCTGTCTGAACAGGGTGGACAAAGCGGCCTTGCGCGCGATGCGGCCCGCCTGCCGGAAGGCTTACCAAAGCCGTTTTCACCCCGACCGGTTTAGCGCTGAGATCAACGGGCTTTTTGAAGGCTTGGCGGGGTAAAACACGCCGGTTTGAAAAACCTGCACCAAAGCGCGAAACCTTGCTTGACGGGGGCAGGTCCCGCGCATATCAAGCGCGGCATCCGGCAGGGATTGTCGGGAACGAAGATGCGCGGTTGTAGCTCAGCTGGTTAGAGTACCGGCCTGTCACGCCGGGGGTCGCGGGTTCGAGCCCCGTCAACCGCGCCACTTCATTCCTTTTGATCCCCTGCAAGATAAGATGCGCGGTTGTAGCTCAGCTGGTTAGAGTACCGGCCTGTCACGCCGGGGGTCGCGGGTTCGAGCCCCGTCAACCGCGCCACTTTTCCAAGATTTTCAATGATGAACGCGCAAGCGCGTGCGTGATGTTTGGCGCAGGCCAGCCTGCGCGGTTTGGGGGCCAGCCCCCGCTGCGCAAGCGCAGCCCCCCGGGATATTTTTGGCCAAAAGAAGCATTGGGGGGCCGCGTTGACAGGCAGGATCAGGCGGTGAGCGCGTGCAGGATCCGCGCCCAGGACCGCGTGCCTTTATGGAAGCTTGAGAGGTCGTATTTTTCGTTTGGCGAGTGGATCGCGTCGTCGTCCTTGCCAAAACCGATCAGCATCGCGTCCATATCGAGTTCGGATTTGAAGAAGCCCGCGATGGGGATGGAGCCGCCGCAGCCAACGTAAGCCGCGGCATTGGGCCATTCATCGGTGAGGGCCGCGGCGGATTTGGCGAAGGCGGGGTTGTCGGTGGACATCTGACCGGCGGGTGAGGCGCCATGATCGGCCCAGTCGACGGTGCAATCGGCGGGGATCATCGATTCCACCATGGCGCGGAAGTTCTTGCGGATCGCATGTGGGTCTTGGGTGCCAACAAGGCGGAAGCTGATTTTGGCGCTGGCCTTGGACGGCAGCACGGTTTTGAAGCCGTCGCCGGTGTAGCCTGATGTCATGCCGTTGACCTCGCAGGTGGGGCGGGACCAGATCATCTCGAGCGGGCGGCGGCCCTGTTCACCGGCGGGAATGGAGAGGCCCACATCGCCAAGGAACGCGGCGTGGTCGAATTTGAGGTCGTCCCAAGACGCGGCGAGTTCATTGGAAAGCTCTGGCACGCCATCGTAAAAATCGGGGACGGTGATGCGGCCGGTGTCGTCATGCAGGGCGGCGATGACCTTGGCCAAAACGCGGGCGGGGTTCATCGCGAGGCCGCCATACATGCCCGAGTGCAGGTCAAGCGAGGGGCCGGTGATCGTGAGTTCTTCGCCCAGGAGGCCACGGAGTTGCGTGATGATCGCGGGTGTGCTGTCGCCGTAAAGGCCGGTGTCGCAGATGAGGGCCACATCGGCGGTGAGTTCAGCCGCGTTTTCCTGCATGAAGGGGACAAGGGAGGGGGAGCCGGATTCTTCTTCGCCTTCAAAGAAGATGGTGATTTTGCAGGGCAGTTGCCCATGTTCGGCTTTCCAGGCGCGGCAGGCCTCGACGAAGGTCATCAGCTGGCCCTTGTCGTCGGAGGACCCACGGCCCCGGATAACGCGACCCTTGGCGGTGTCCTCAACGGCGGGGGCAAAGGGGTCAGCGTCCCAAAGGTCAAGCGGATCAACGGGTTGCACGTCGTAGTGGCCATAAAACAGCAGATGGGGCCCGGGGCCATCGTAATGGGCGACAACCATCGGGTGGCCGGGCGTAGGGCGCTTGGAGGCGGTAAAGCCGATGGTTTCAAGGTCAGTCACCAGCCAGTCAGCGGCCTTGTCACAATCGGCCTTATAGGCGGGATCGGTCGAAATGGAGGGGATGCGCAGCAGATCGAGTAGGCGGTCGGTTGCGGCGTCAAGGTCAGTGTCGATGCGGGACAGAACGGAGGCGAGGGTCATGGGGGGTCCTTTGGGCTATTTGGTACAGGGGACATCGGATGCAGAGCGGCGTCAATGGGGGGGAGCGGCAAGAGGTCAGGTCTGTTTTTCCTGACTTGAGCCAGATCAAATCCGGGAGAATACTTTAACCGTATGTAAGAGCGACAGTTTGTAGCGTGTTGCCCCAGCGGGTCACGCCCTATATGACACCGCAAGAGAGGTTTGGCATTGCCGGGCCGCTGCCAAGATGAAGGGAACGCCAGTGGATTATTCTGCCAAGCTGGACAGCGCTTTGGATCGCCTGCACGAAGAAGGGCGCTACCGGACGTTCATTGATATTGAGCGGACGCGCGGCCAATTCCCCCATGCGGTCTGGAACAAGCCCGACGGCAGCAAAGCACCGGTGACGGTCTGGTGCGGCAATGATTATCTGGGCATGGGGCAACACCCGGTTGTTCTGGCCGCGATGCATGAAGCGATTGAGGCGACCGGAGCAGGATCAGGCGGGACGCGCAATATCAGCGGCACAACGGTCTATCACAAGCGGCTTGAGGCGGAACTTGCGGATCTGCACCAAAAAGAGGCCGCACTGCTTTTCACCAGTGCTTATATCGCGAATGACGCCACGTTATCGACGCTGCCAAAACTGTTTCCGGGGCTGATTATCTATTCTGACGCGCTGAACCACGCCAGCATGATTGAGGGTGTGCGGCGCAATGGTGGGGCCAAGCGCATTTTCCGGCATAACGATCTGGATCATCTGCGCGAACTGCTGGAAGCGGACGATTCAGACGCACCAAAGTTGATTGCTTTTGAGTCGATTTATTCGATGGATGGCGACTTTGGACCGATCAAAGAGCTCTGCGATCTGGCCGATGAATTCGGCGCCTTGACGTATATTGACGAGGTTCACGCGGTGGGCATGTACGGCCCGCGCGGCGGCGGCGTGGCAGAGCGCGACGGGCTGCTGGAACGGATCGATATCATCAACGGAACATTGGCCAAAGCCTATGGTGTGATGGGTGGCTATATCGCCGCGAGCGCGAAAATGTGCGATGCCATAAGGTCTTATGCGCCGGGCTTTATCTTTACCACAAGTCTGCCGCCTGCTGTCGCTGCGGGCGCTGCAGCCAGTGTCGCTTTTCTGAAGCAGGATCAGGAGTTACGCGTCCAGCACCAGACGCAGGCGAAGATCCTGAAGCTGCGGCTGAAGGGGTTGGGCCTGCCGATTGTTGACCATGGCAGCCACATTGTGCCGGTCATTGTGGGCAATCCTGTCCATACCAAAATGATGTCCGATATGCTGCTGGAAGAACATGGGATTTACGCCCAGCCGATCAACTTTCCAACAGTGCCAAGGGGGACTGAACGCCTGCGATTCACCCCCTCGCCGGTGCATGGTCCGGGCGAGATGGATGCGCTTGTTTCCGCCCTGGATGGGCTTTGGAGCCACTGTGCGCTAAATCGCGCCGAGATGGCTGGGTAGGCGTATGGCATGTGCACTCCGACTGCGGGTGTGTTAATGTGCTGTTAATGATTTTGCCCGACACGATTCGTACGGGGAAAATACTGGGGACAGAGACAGGCACGGGACGGCGATGATCGTTAAAGGCTTCAGACGCGCGAAGGCTGCTGAGGACGTTGAATCCAAGGGATTTGACGCCTTTGAGCTACGTCTTGGCGATTTGATGCGCGGTGAGCGGGCGACGATGGGCAAGAGCCTGTTGGATGTGCAGCGCGAGCTGAAGATCAAGGCGGCCTATATCGCGGCGATTGAAAACGCGGACCCTTCTGCCTTTGACACCCCCGGATTTATCGCAGGCTATGTGCGGTCCTATGCGCGCTATCTGCACATGGATCCCGATTGGGCGTTTGATACGTTCTGTCTGGAAAGTGGTTTTGCCACGGCGCACGGCATGTCGGCGGCGGCAAGCTCTGTTAAACAACCACGCGAACAGGCCAGCCCGTTTCAGGGCAAGGATATCTTTGCATCCTCAGCGACACCCTTTGTGCCCGCAGGCGAGGCGATGTTTGCCCGCGTGGAACCGGGTGCTGTTGGGTCCATGCTGGTACTGGTCGCGCTGATTGGCGGTTTGGGTTACGGCGGCTGGTCGGTATTGCAGGAATTGCAAAAGGTGCAGTTTGCGCCGGTTGAACAGACCCCTGTTGTCTTGTCGGATATTGATCCGCTGGCCGGTGCTGCCGCACTGACAGAGACGGCAGATCTGTCTTCCGATTTCACCGCACCATCGCCAGAGGCGCTGGACCGTTTGTATCGTCCGCAAGCGCTGGACGTGCCGGTATTGGTGGCGCGCGACGCGCCGATTTCGACCTTACGGCCTGATGATGTGGGCACGATTGCGCCGATGACGGTTGATTTGGCGCTGGCCGAAGCCGTGGCAGAGGCCAATGTGGCCGGACCGGTGATCCCGCAGGTCAACGAAGGCCCGGTGCCGGAAGTGCAGATCCTCGCGGTGCGCCCAGCATGGGTGCGCGTGCGCGCAGCGGATGGTTCGGTGATCTTTGAAGGCATCCTTGATAAGGGCGATACTTTTGATCTGCCCGCCACAGAAGAGCCTGCGACGCTGCGGGTCGGCGAAAGTGGCGCGCTTTATTTCGCGGTCAATGGCACGGCCTACGGTCCTGCGGGTGATCGCGGGCAGGTGACGTCAAACCTGGCGCTGTCGGTTGATAACCTGACTGAAAATTACGCGGTTGCCGATCTGACCCAAGACGATGATCTTGCCGCGATTGTGAATGTGGCCGAGGTCACGATCTCTGAATAATCGATCCGCGACGGTCTGGCCCGTTGCCCCCGCCTATGCGGAGGCTTAGGTTATGGGCAACGCAACCTGTTAGGCCGTCCGATGTCCCTTCATTCAATTCGTCCATGGCGTCATATTGAACGCCGCAAAAGCCGCCAGATCATGGTGGGCAATGTTCCGGTTGGTGGGGATGCGCCGATTACGGTGCAGACAATGACCAACACGCTGACGACGGATGTGAAGGGAACGATTGCGCAGGTTCAGGCGGCGACAGATGCGGGCGCCGATATCGTGCGGATCTCGGTCCCGGATGAGGCCAGCAGCCGCGCGTTGAAAGAGATCGTGCCAGAGGTGTCGGTCCCGATCGTGGCGGACATTCATTTCCATTATAAGCGCGGGATTGAGGCGGCAGAGGCGGGTGCGGCCTGTCTGCGGATCAATCCCGGCAATATCGGGGATGAGAGCCGGGTGCGTGAGGTCATCAAGGCCGCCGTGGACAACAATTGTTCGATGCGCATTGGCGTGAATGCCGGATCGCTGGAAAAGCATCTGCTGGAAAAATACGGAGAGCCGTGCCCGGATGCGATGGTGGAATCGGGTCTGGATCATATCAAGCTGTTGCAAGATAACGATTTTCACGACTTCAAGATCAGCTGCAAGGCGTCGGATGTCTTCATGGCGGCGGCGGCCTATCAGATGTTGGCCGAACAGACAGATGCACCCATTCACCTTGGCATCACAGAGGCCGGCGGGCTGACCAGCGGAACGATTAAATCGGCGATTGGGCTGGGGAACCTGCTGTGGATGGGGATTGGCGATACGATCCGCGTCTCGCTGAGTGCGGATCCGGTGGAAGAGGTCAAGGTCGGCTACGAGATCCTCAAATCGTTGGGGCTGCGGCATCGGGGGGTGAATATCATTTCCTGCCCAAGCTGCGCGCGTCAGGGCTTTGACGTGATAAAGACAGTTGAGACGCTGGAAAAGCGGCTGGAGCATATCAAGACGCCGATGAGCCTGAGCATCATTGGTTGTGTGGTGAACGGCCCCGGCGAGGCGCTGATGACGGATGTCGGCTTTACCGGCGGCGGGGCTGGCAACGGGATGGTCTATCTGGCCGGCAAGCAGAGCCACAAGATGGACAATGACAAGATGGTCGACCACATCGTCGAACAGGTCGAGGCGAAGGCCGCCGCACTTGAAAAAGCCGCGCAGGCGGCGGAGTAAGACGGTCACCCCGTTTTCGACCAGAGGGATCAACCATGCGAAAAATGGCGGCGCTGGTTTTTCCCGGCTTTCAGACATTGGATTTCTTTGGCCCGATTGAGATGCTGGGCGGTTTTCGCGATGAGATCGAGGTCATTACCGTCGCTAAAGGGACCGAGCCCGTGCCCAGCCGGCATGGTCAACGCATTTGCGTCGATAGGTCGCTGACGGAGAGCACCGATTATGACCTGCTGTTCATACCCGGCGGGGATTCTGCGTTAACGGAGGCCGTGGATGACACGCATATGGATTGGATTCGTGATGTCTCTGCCAAGGCTGAAAAGGTTATGGCGGTCTGCACAGGCACGGTGGTGCTCGGCATGACAGGTGTTCTGGACGGGAAGCGGGCCACGACGAACAAGCTTGATTTCAACGAGACTGTGCATCTTGCGCCGGGTGTTGATTGGGTCAAGAAAGCGCGTTGGGTGGAGGACGGTAAGTTCTTTACCTCATCTGGGGTTTCGGCCGGAATGGACATGGCTTTGGCCGTTGCGGAAAACCTGTTTGGTCGCGAAGCAGCCGAAAAGATGGCTGAAGAATGCGAATATGCGTGGCAAAGTGATGCGGATCAGGATCCGTTTGCGGCGCTGGCGGGCCTTATCTGATAAGCAACGCTTCTTTCGGTGCTTACTGACGGATCAAGGGTGCGCGGGCGGCTTCGTCGGCTGTTTGACCGTGAGGATCCTCCGGCATCGCGACGGCCCTTTGCGGTAATGAGGTAAGATGGTTCGAGTTGTCCTTCATGTGTTCATCGTTCTTTTTCTGACGCTCCTGACACAGTTAGGTGGCCTGGCATGGCTATGCGCGATTTGCTTTCGAAGGCGGTTGGTCGCATTTCTCTTGGTCTATTCGGCGTTGGCGATCGGGGCGCTTTTTGTTGCACCCATGTTTGGACGGGAGCCAATTCCTTGCGTCTCTGACGAGAGCTACCGCATGAAATCGAAGCTTTATTGCGTATTGAACCGTCAATATGTCACGCCAGAGCTTGAGGCCGTTTTGCAAGATTTTGCGGAGACCATGGAGCAGGAGTTTCCGCAGACGACGACCCTTATTCTGGACGCGAATTTCCCATTCATTTCGGGATTTCCACTGCTTCCACATCTGTCGCACAACGATGGTCGCAAGGTTGATTTGGCATTCTACTACAAGGACCTCGATGGATATGTGTCCGAAACGGCAAGATCGCCGATTGGGTATTTCGCGTTTGAGGAGGGCCCAACGGACTGCCCTGACAACTTCCTGACCTTGAGGTGGGATTTGGCGTGGTTGCAGCGCTTTTGGCCGGACTATGAATTGGAACCGCAACGCATGGCGACGGCATTACGGTTGCTGAGCGATGACGAACGTGTCGGAAAGGTTTTCATCGAACCGCATTTGAAATCCCGCCTCCAAGCGGAAAGTCCAAAGATCAGATTTCAAGGGTGCCGGGCCGCACGCCACGACGACCATATTCACCTACAACTCTAGCGCCGGGGTAGACGGCTTACTGACGGATCAAGGGTGCGCGGGCGGCTTCGTCGGCGGCCCAGGCCTGGATCGCTTGCACGAGGGCCGAGACCACTTTGGCGCGGCCATCCGGTGAGGCGAGCGCGTCGCGGTCGGCGGCGTTGGACAGGAAGCCGACCTCGACCAGCACGGACGGGAAATCAGCAGCGTTCAACACGGCCAAGGGACCTTCGCGGCGGGGGCGGTTGTTGGTGCGCGCACCTGATGCGCGCAGTGCTGCGACAAGTGCGTCGGCAAAGCGGTCGGCGGCGGGTGCGGTTTCGGCCCGTGCGATATCCATCAAGACGGTGGCGACGCGGTCGTCCTGACCGGTCAGATCCAGCCCTGCCAGAAGATCGCCGCGTTCATGACGTTCGGCCATGCGTTGGGCGGCGCGGTCGGTGCCGTCGGCATCAAGGGTGTAGACGGATGCGCCTGTGGCTTCATCCTCTTCCAGCGCGTCGGCATGGAGCGAGATAAAGAGGTCGGCCCCGGCGGCGCGGGCCAAAGACATGCGGTCATTCAGCGGCACAAAGACATCCGTTTCGCGGGTCAAAAGCGCGCGGATCTGGTCGGTGCGGTTCAAGGCATCGGCGGTTTCGATGGCCAGTTGCAGCATCAGGTTCGCCTCGATCACGCCGCCACGAACGGCGCCGGGGTCGATGCCGCCGTGGCCGGGATCAATCATCACAACGAATGTGCCGTCATCTTCGGGCGGTGCGGGCAGGGTGGGCGTGCGCAGCGCGTTGTCCCAAGTGGCCGTTGGCGGCGGGCCAGAGCGGGCGGCGTAGGTCGTCTCATCACTTGGGACGAGGCGGACCTGTAGGTGTGCCGCGCCGGTTTGGGCATCTGTGGTCAGGCCTGCGGTGTCGATTATCAAAGGGGCCGAGAGATCAACCACCATACGCGACCAGCCCGGTGTCAGCGTGCCAAATCGCAGGTCGGGCGCATTGTCTGAATTCAGCAGGGCGGAGCGGCTGACGCCTTGCCAGTCAACCTCGCGGAAGTCGAGCACAAGGCGGCGGGGGTCGTCCAAGGTGAAGGCGCGGTAGGGCACGGTCTGGCTAAGCGCGAGGTCGATCACGAGGTCGGGGCCATCGTCAAAGACCTGACTTTGCGCCATGTCGATGCGGGCAAGGCCAGAGAAATCCTGCGCCGAGGCGGGCAGGGCGAGCGTCAGCAAGAGGGCAGCCAAGCGGATCATCGGGACGCCATGTAGGTTGCAAGGCGGTCCATGCCGAGGGTCATATCGGCGGTGGTGCCCGCATAGGAAAACCGCAGCCAATGGTGCCCGCGATCAGGGTCAAAGTCGAGGCCGGGGGTCACGGCGACGCCCGCGCGGTCCAGGATATCGGCGGCAAAGGCGAGGCTGTCATCGGTAAAGGCAGAGACGTCGGCATAGACATAGAACGCCCCATCCGGCGGGGCGAGGGTGGTGAAACCAGCGGACCTAAGCCCGGCGATGACGATGTCGCGGTTGGCAGCATATGTCGCCAGATTGGCGGCGCATTCCGATGTCGCGTCAAAGGCATGGAGTGCTAGCCTTTGGGCGGCGTGGGGCGCGCAGATGAACATGTTCTGGGCAAGGCGTTCGACCCGGCGGATGTGGTCGTCGGGCACGATCATCCAGCCGACACGCCAGCCGGTCATGGCGAAATATTTCGAAAACGAATTGACCACATAGACGTCATCGGTGGCTTGAAGGGCGGTCACCTGCGGGCGGTCATAGGTGATGCCGTGATAGATCTCATCCGAGATCAGCGCCGCATCGTGATCTGCGCAGGCCGCCGCGAGCGCCGCGATCTCGGGCAGGTCCAGCATGGTGCCGGTGGGATTGGCCGGGGAGGCGACGATCAGGCCTGCAAGATCATGGGCTGCTACGTCACCGGGTTGCGGTTGAAACCGGGTTGTAGCATCGGTGGGGATGCCAATGGCGTTCAGGCCCACCGCGCGCAGGATCTGGCGGTAGGACGGATAGCCGGGCAGACCAAGGCCCACGCGTTCGCCATTGTCAAAGAGCGCCGAGAAGGCCAGCAGGAAGGCCCCCGAAGCACCCGAGGTCACGACAACGCGCGCGGGATCAAGATCAACGTCATACCAATCCGCGTAGTGTTGTGCGATGCGGGCGCGCAGCTTTGGCAGGCCAAGGCCAACGGTATAGCCAAGCGGGTCGGACAGGTCGCCGGCCAGTTTGGCGCGGGCGGCGGCCGGTGCGCCGGTGCCGGGCTGTCCCACCTCCATGTGGATGATGTGGCGGCCTGCGGCCTCTGCGGCGCGCGCGGCTTCCATCACATCCATCACAATGAAGGGATCGACGTCGCCACGGGTTGAGTTGCGCATGCTGGGCCTCTACTGCTTTTGGGCATGTAGTGCCGACCCACGGCCTGCGCGTCAATGCCACCTTGGCCTACGCGCGCCGATGTGATGAAACGGGGTGACCCGAGTGAAGAGAGTAACAAAGATGATCCTGCGCACACTGGCCCTTGCCCTGACACTCGCCACGCCCGTTGTGGCGCAAGAGGCGATGACCGACGCCGAGCGCGCGGCCTTCCGCGCTGAAGTGCGGGCCTATCTGCTGGAAAACCCAGAGGTGTTGATGGAGGCCATCGGCGTCTTGGAGGAACGGCAGGCGGCAGAGCAGGCGCAGGCCGAAGGTGCGATGCTGGCGGCGTCACGCGATCAATTGCTGAACGATGGGTTCTCTTACGTTGGTGGCAATCTGGACGGTGATATCACGGTTGTCGAATTCCTTGATTACCGCTGCGGCTATTGCAAGAAGGCGCATCCCGAGGTGGCCGAGCTGATCAATCGCGACGGGAATATCCGTTACATCATCAAGGAATTCCCAATTCTGGGAGAGCAATCCACGCTTGCATCGCAATTTGCGGTCGCGGCCAAGATTGTGGCTGGCGATGAGGCCTATCTGGATGTTCACAACACATTGATGGCCTATCGCGGAGAGTTTTCCGAGGCAGCCTTGGGCCGCGTCGCAGAGGGGCTGGGGCTGGAGGCTGCGCCAATTTTGGCCGCGATGAACAGCGATGAGGTGGCGGCGATCCTGAATGCCAACCGGGTTTTGGGGCAGCAATTGCAGATCAATGGCACGCCGACTTTTGTGGTGCAGAATGAGATGTTGCGCGGGTATGTGCCGTTCGACCAGATGCAGCAGATTGTCGCCGAGCTGCGCGGGTAGCGCCGGAATGTCACGCGACCTGCGTTGAAAGTGCGGGCGGCGGCGCTATGTCGCACCGCAAGCGAACACGTAACAGGGGGGTCCCATGACACACACACGTCGCGCATTTCTAACCAAGGCCGCTGCCGCGGGCACAATCACATTCCTGCCATTCACGGTGCGGGCTGACGGCCATGCTGCCGACAGTTTTGAAACGCCCGCCGGGCCGATCACGGTGCATCCGGTTGACCATGCCTCTATCGTGTTTGAAACGCCGCTGGGGACAATTGCGGTGGATCCGGTTGGCGATATGGCAGCCTATGAGGGGTTGCCGAAACCTGATCTGATCCTTGTGACGCACGAGCATGGCGATCATTACAATGCGGATATTTTGGCCGGGCTGACCGGTGACACCACAAAGCTGATCACGAACCCCGCGGTATTCGAGAAACTGCCAGAGCCGTTGAAAGCCAAGGCAGAGATGATGGGGAACGGCGACACCGCCAGTTGGAACGGGCTGACGATTGACGCCATCCCGGCGCATAACCTGACCGAAGAGCGGATGAATTTTCACCCCGAGGGTCGCGATAATGGCTATGTGATGACGTTTGAGGGCTTTCGCGTCTATGTTTCAGGCGACACTGAGGATGTGCCGGAAATGCGGAGCCTTGAAGGGATTGATCTGGCGTTTGTCTGCATGAACCTGCCTTTCACCATGGATCTTGAGGCGGCGGCCAGTGCTGTCACCGAATTCGCGCCGACCTACGTCTATCCCTACCATTACCGTGGCCGGGATGGCGGCACGCAGGACCCAATGGCCTTTGCAGAATTGGTGGGTGCGGGGACAGAAGTGAAGTTTGCGCCGTGGTATGGCGACGAGATCATGCCTGCCTAGTCAAAAACTCATGAAGAAGTGAGCGATAACGCGGCGCAATTTGGCCAATTGCGCCGCTTGAGCTTTTGACCCTGCCCGGTGCACACCCTATAAGCATCCCATGTCACCGGTTTCGTGAGGCGAGCCCCTTGTTGCGATTTGTTATGTCCTTTTTTGGCAGCATCTTTTCGATGCTGACGCTTGGTCTGGTGATGGCCGGTTTTACGCTGGGCGGGATCTTTTACATGTATGGCCGGGATTTGCCGTCATACGAGGTTTTGGCGACCTATACGCCCAAGACCATCAGCCGGATCTATTCGGGCGAGGGCAACATCATTGATGAATTTGCGGTCGAACGCCGCCTGTTCACGCCCGCTGAAGAGATCCCCGATTTGGTGAAACAGGCGTTTATCAGTGCCGAAGACAAGAATTTCTACACCCACGCGGGCTATGACCCGCGCGGTATGGCGGCGGCCCTGTTTGATGCAGTGCGCAGCCGGGGCGAGGATTTGCGCGGGGCGTCGACGATCACCCAGCAGGTGATGAAGAACTTCCTTTTGGATGGGTCACGCAGCGCAGAGCGGAAGATCAAAGAGATCATTCTTGCGACCCGGATTGAAGGGGCAATGCCGAAGGAAAAGATCCTTGAGCTTTACCTGAACGAAATTTTTCTGGGCAAGAACAGCTTTGGTGTGACGGCCGCAGCGCTGACCTATTTCAACAAGAGCCTGTCAGAGCTGACCGTCGAAGAGGCGGCCTATCTTGCGGTGCTGCCCAAAGCGCCGTCGCGCTATGATCCGGTAAGCCAGAAAGATCGGTCGATTGCGCGCCGGAACTTCATCCTCGAAGAGATGTTCGAGAACGGCTATATCGACGAAGCGGCCTATGATGTTGCCGTCAATGAGCCGCTGCGCACGGTGCAAAATGGCGACTACGATAGCTTTAAGTCGGATCTGCCGCCGCGCGACTATTTCACCGACGAGATCCGCCGCCAGCTGAGCCAGAACTTTGGCGAAGAGGAATTCTTTTCCGGCGGTTTGTCGATCCGCGCGACGATTGACCCCGAAATGCAGGTTGAGGCGGCACACGCCTTGCAGCGCGCGTTAGAGCAATATGACCGCGGGTTGGGCCGTTGGCGTGGCACCGGCAAAACCATCCCGGTGGAAGAACTGGCGACAGCCGGGCAATGGCGCGAGGCGTTGTCGGATGTGGTCGTGGCGCGTGACATCACGCTCAATGGTCGCTGGTATCCCGCCGTCGTGCTTGAGATCGAAGATCAGGTGATGACGCTGGGGGCAGATGGCGTGAACGGTCTGGTCGAAGTGCCGCGCGATGACATCCAGTGGATGCTGGGTAATTTCTTTGATAATTTTGAGCCCGGCGACGTGGTGCATGTGCGCCAGATGACCAACGATAGCGACGGATCGCTGATCCGTTGGAGCCTGCGGCAGGTGCCGGAAGTGCAGGGCGGGTTCATGGCGATGGACGTCAACACTGGTCGCGTGTTGGCGATGCAGGGTGGGTTTAGCTACCAGCATTCGGTCTTTAACCGTGCCACGCAAGCACAGCGTCAGCCCGGTTCATCCTTCAAGCCGTTTGTTTATGCCGCCGCACTGGATTCGGGCTATTCGCCCGCGACGATCGTTGTGGACGCCCCGATTGAGATCAACACCCCGCAGGGTGTTTGGCGGCCCAAGAACTATTCCAACCAGTTTTATGGGCCGACGCCGTTGCGCACGGGCATCGAGAAATCTCGGAACCTGATGACCATTCGCCTTGCGCAAGAGGTGGGGATGGACACGGTCGCGCGCTATGCGGAAAAGTTTGGCGTTTATGACAATATGAACCGGGTGCTTGCGGCATCACTGGGGTCAGAGGAAACCACGCTGTTCAAGATGGTGGCGGCCTATGCGATGTTTGCCAATGGCGGCGAACGCGTGGAGCCGACGCTGGTGGACCGGGTGCAGGACCGTTACGGCCACACGGTGTTCCGCCACGATCAGCGGATTTGTGTGGATTGTAATGACCAGACATTGCCCGCCGGAATGCGGCCTCAGATCACGTCTGACCGCGAGCGGGTAATGAATGAAATTACCGCATATCAGCTGACCAGCATGTTGGAGGGCGTGGTAGATCGCGGCACGGCCAGTGGGACGGTGAACCTGCCAGTGGCGATTGCCGGCAAGACCGGTACGACCAACGACGAAAAGGATGCATGGTTCGTGGGCTTTTCGTCCAACATCGTGGCCGGTTGCTACATTGGTTACGACACACCGCGCCCGATGGGTAAGGGCGCAGGCGGTGGCGGCATTTGCGGCCCGGTGTTCAACACATTCATGACTCAGGCCATCCAGAAATACGGCGGAGGAGAGTTTTTTGTTCCCGCCGATTGCCAATTCATCAAGATCGACCGTTTCACCGGTGCGCGTTTGCCTGATAGCGCGGGCGGCGAGAATGTGATCGCGGAATGCTTCCGCCCCGGCGAAGAGCCTGTGTTTGGCATTACATTTGATGGTGGCTTTGCGATGGCTGCCGACCTGCCACTGTTTGACGAAGTGCCACGTGCCGCGCGGCAGGTCACCACATCGACAGGTGGCACCGCACAAGTTGGCCCACGGGCCACGTTTGGGTCACTGTCCTCGGGTGGTTTGTACTGATACGACGCGATGAGGGTGGGCAGATTGCCCGCCCTACCTTGTCCACCCCGTAGGGCCGGGCTATCACCCCATAACACCAATGACAGGCAGGATCCGGGCCCATGCGCGCTGAGACCGAAAACACAATCGAAGCGATCCGCAATTCGTTGGAATTGCTGGCGCAGCGCATGGATCAAGAGACCGCCGCACATCGACTGGAAGAATTCAACGCCCGCGTCGAAGACCCGAACCTATGGGATGATCCCGCGGCGGCCCAGAAGCTGATGCGCGAGCGGCAGATGCTGGTTGATGCGATGGAAAGTTACGATGGCATCAAGACGGAATTGCAGGACAATATTGACCTGATCGAGCTTGGCGAGATGGAAGACGACACCGAGGTGGTGACGGAGGCGGAAGCCGCACTTGAAAAGCTCAAGGCCAAGGCGGCCAAGAAGGAACTAGAGGCGTTGCTGAACGGCGAGGCGGATGGCAACGATACCTTCCTCGAGATCAACTCTGGCGCGGGCGGCACGGAATCCTGCGATTGGGCGTCGATGTTGGCGCGGATGTATGTCCGATGGGCCGAGAAAAAGGGCTATACCGTCGAGTTGCAGTCCGAGAGTCCGGGCGAAGAGGCGGGGATCAAGTCGGCGTCCTATAAGATCAGCGGGCAGAACGCCTATGGCTGGCTTAAGTCGGAAAGCGGCGTGCATCGGCTGGTGCGGATTTCACCCTTTGACAGTGCTGCAAAACGGCACACGTCTTTCACCTCGGTCAAGGTCTATCCCGTGGTAGACGACAATATCGAGATTGAAGTGAACCCCAGCGACATCCGTATTGATACCTACCGGTCATCGGGTGCCGGTGGTCAGCACGTGAACACGACGGATTCGGCGGTGCGGATCACGCACCATCCTACGGGCATCGTCGTGACGAGTTCGGAAAAGTCGCAGCACCAGAACCGCGATATCGCGATGAAGGCGTTGAAGTCGCGGTTGTATCAGATCGAATTGGACAAGCGGTCGGCGCTGGTCAATGAGGTGCATGAAAACGCAGGCGACGCAGGATGGGGCAACCAGATCCGGTCTTATGTGTTGCAGCCCTATCAAATGGTGAAGGACCTGCGCACAAGGTATGAGACTTCGGATACATCCGGTGTGTTGGATGGCGATCTGGACGGGTTGATGGCGGCCACGCTGGCGATGGACGTCAGCGGCAAGAGCCGTGCAGAGGCCACTGCCGAGGATTGATGTAGATCAAGGCCACGGGTTCGGGCGCGCTTAATCTGGCACCATGAAGACCCAAGATGACACCGGACCCGCGCCGCTTCCATTGATTGGCACGCTGACGCTGCATGAATTGTGGACCTGTCTGAAGATGGGGCTTGCCGACTTTCGGCGCGCGCCGGTGTTTGGGCTGTTCTTTAGCGCGGTCTATGTGGTGGGCGGTTTCATTCTGCTTTGGATCGGGGCAGGGCATGTCACCTGGACATTGGCAACGGCGCTTGGGTTTCCCTTGGCTGCACCCTTTGCCGCCGTGGGGCTATACGAGGTGTCGCGCCGGTTGGAGGCGGATTTGCCGCTGGCGTGGCGCGATGTGCTGGGCGTGGTCTGGGCAGAGCGGGGGCGGCAGATCCCGTGGATGGGCGCGATCATCGTCTTCTACTTTCTGTTTTGGACGTTTCTGGCGCATATGATTTTCGCGCTGTTCATGGGCGTTTCAGCGATCACCAATATCTCGACCGATTTGTCGATCTTATGGACGCCCGCTGGGCTGCGGATGATCACAGCTGAGGTGCTGGTGGGGGCCGTGCTGGCGTTTTTGCTGTTTGCGCTGACCGTGGTGAGCCTGCCGCTCTTGCTGGAAAAAGAGGTGGATTTTGTCAGCGCGATGATCCTGTCGGTGCGCACGGTCTTGGCAAACTTGGCGGTGATGTTGGTTTGGGCTGCGGTAATTGCGGTGCTGAGTTTTGCAGCCCTGTTGCCGTGGTTTTTGGGGTTGATGGTGGTCTTGCCGGTGTTGGGGCATGCGACATGGCACGTCTACCGGCGCGCGCTTTATGACCGCGATTTTGAAGGTATTCCAAAATAGGCGATGATCGCAGAGAAGGCAGCCAAACCCGCCGCAACCCATGCAATGATCGCAAAGGCGGCACCCATGGCGGCGATATGGGCATCGTCGGACAGGGTTTCACCGTAGCTAAACACGCCCCCGGCACGTGCGTAGGCAAAGCCGATGAGTGACCCCATGGCCGCAACGGCCATCAGCCCGGCAATCCGGCTGAGCGCGTTGTTCACGCCTGATGCCGTGCCAGAGCGTTGATCGGCAACCGCGCCCATCACCGCTGTCGACAGCGGTGCCACAACCATCGCCATGCCAAACCCCGCGACGGTCATCGCAGGTAACACTGTCAGCCAATAAAGCTGCATCGGTGCCACAAGTGCCAACGCGGTGTAGCCCAAGGCAACGGTTGCGGCACCCGTGGCGATCACCGGGCCTGCACCGATGCGATCCGACAGGCGGCCAAAGCGGGTCGAGAAAGCGGCGATGAAAATTGATAACGGGGCGAAGGCGGCGGCGGCCTCAATCTCTGATATATTCCAGCCCGCGACCGTCAGCATGGGCAGAAAGAACATGATGGCTGACATGCCAAAATAAAGCGCGAAGGTCGCTGCGTTGGCGGCGGAAAAGGTCCGGTCGGAAAAGAGCGATAGCGGCAGCATCGGATGCCTGCTGCGGTGTTCTTGCCATAGGAAGCCAAGGAAGACGGCGATGGCACCCAGACCGATGAGCCATGTCAGGGCTGTTGTGCCGCGCCCTTCGAGGTGGGTCAGCGCCCAGGCCAAGGCACCCAGACCGGTGATTGCAAGGCCGGCCCCCAAAAGGTCAACCGGCTGGTCTGGTTGGCGGGCATCCCGCGCGACACCGATGCGGATCATCACCAAGGCAATCAGGCCAAGCGGCAGGTTGATGGCAAAGATCCAGCGCCACATCTCTGGCCCGCCAAGCGATAGCGCAAGCCCGCCGATGATTGGCCCCGAGGCCGTTGTCACTGCCGAGGCGGCCGCCCAAAGGCCTATGGCGCGGCCACGGATATCGCGCGGATAGGCCCGCGAAATCATTGCAAGACTGCCAGGGATCATCATCGCGGCACCGGCCCCTTGGGCGAGGCGGGCGGTGATCAGCACGTCTGGGCTAGGCGCGATCGCGCACACCAAGGAGCTGACGATAAAGACGCCGATCCCCATGGAAAATACACGAGCCAGACCAAAGCGATCACCAAAGGCACCGCCAACAAGGATAAGCGCCGCGAGCGTGACCATATAGGCGTTGTTGATCCATGTGGCTTGATCAAGCGAGGCACCCATGGATTGACGGATCGCAGGCATCGCGATGCTGACCACGGTACCGTCAATAAACCCCATCGACGACCCAAGTACAGCGGCAACCAAGATCAGCCGCCGCTTGCCTTCGTCGCAAAACCCCGCATCAAAAACGGGCCGCGCCCGAGGGGGTGCGGCCCGTTCAGAAGGGGTGTTATCGGCCAAGCTTAGCTCTTGGCGGAATCAGTCGGCATCTTTGCTTTGGCAGGGCCACCGGTGGACAAAGGATCGTCCTGACGCTGAACAGAGCCTTCAAAGTGGGCGCCGCTTTCGATGGCGATGGTTTTGTGAATGATATCACCTTCGACGCGGGCGGTGGATGTCAGGCGGACCTTCAGGCCACGCACGCGGCCCACGACGCGGCCATTGACGACAACATCGTCGGCCATCACTTCGCCTTTGACAGTGGCACCTTCGCCGACGGTCAGCAGGTGCGCGCGAATGTCGCCATCAACCTGGCCTTCGATCTGAATATCGCCGGTGGTCTTGAGGTTGCCGGTGACATGCAAATCAGCCGACAGAGTCGACGCGGGTGGCTTTGCTTTTGGGGCGGACGCCTTGAAGTCAGAGGCAGGGGCCGCCTTTGCGGGGGCTTCTGCTGGTGCAGGCGCACCGTCTGTCTTGGGTCCGGGTTCGTTGATTTTGGATTTAGAAAACATCTTGTCCAGCTCTTATGTAGGTCATGGGATTGACGGGTGAACCGCCTACGCGCACTTCGTAGTGAAGGTGTGGTCCAGTGGACCTTCCGGAGTTGCCCATATCACCAATTCGTTGCCCACGCGAGACCCTTTGACCAACTGACACGCGCATACTGTTCAAATGGGCGTATCGGGTTTCGATCCCGAACTCGTGCTGAATTTTGATAAGACGGCCGTAGCCGGAAGACCAACTGGCGTGTGTGACCACGCCATCTGCGGTGGAATAGATAGGGGTGCCGATCGGACCGGCAAAGTCTGTGCCCGCGTGCAGGCGGCCCCAGCGCTGACCAAAGCCAGAGGTGAAGCGGAAGTTGGATTTGACAGGGATATCAAACGGCGCCTTTTCGGCGGCGATCCGGTAAAGGTTGATCCGGTCCATCGCGTCAAGAATGCCGTTGGCGCGGGCCGCATCGGGATCGGGCGCGCCGCCCTTGGTCGAGAATTGCAATGGCGTCAGGGGCCCACCGGTGCCGGAATAGCCACGGCGCACGGCGGAAATCAGGCTGTCGGGCGAAAGCCCTGCGTTGCGGAACATCTTGTCCAGCGGTTCCACCGAAATTGTCATAGCTTCTTCGAGTTGGCGGAAGATTTCGTCATTGCGTTCCTGCAATAGACGCAGCTCCAGCTCCATCTCTGCGGCGTGATCCAGCGCAAAGGCCGCGTCGGATGCGATCATGTCACGCTCTGCCGTTGTTTCGGCCAGGGCAGATGCGAGCAGATCGACGGTGCTTTCCGCTTCTTGGCTGATTGTCGCTGTCGTTGGCCCGGCGGACCCGTCATCGGTCAGGGATGCGATCTGGTCGCGGGCGGCTTCGCGTTGCTTCATGGTGTTGCGCAGGGTGGCCTGAACAACCTCTAGTCCGGTCTCAAGTTCGCGGCGTTGGTCTTCGAGGGCGAGCAGTTCGGACTGCATGGTGCTGATCTGCGCGAGGGCAGAGGAGAAGCGCTGTTGAGCGGCAACAGCCTCTTCCGCGCGGGCGTCCCGTTCGGCCGAAAGACTGTTCAGGCGCTGTTCATAGATCATCTGATCACGCTGCGCCTGCGCACGGAAATTGCCCGCACCAATGCTGTCCATCAAAAGGATTGCTGTTGAAATGATGGTCCAGCCAACGACAACAACGGCACCGGCCCAACCGATCAACTGGGTTTCGGGCATCAGGCGAATGAAACGGGTTTCAGTGTCGGATCGCAGAAAGAGCCGCTTTTCCGGAAACCATTTTTCGAGCTTATGGTGTATCGCTTGCGTCAGTCGTGATTTCACGGCTTCGTCCCTGTCCCGTCCCATTTCCCACCGGCAGGTTCCCACACCCTTCCACGCCGTTGGCTACGGTCTATCCAGCACCGGGCCATCGTGCAACCAATTATCGGTTTTTGTGACGCTTTTCCGTCACTTGGGCGGCTTCTCGCCGAAGATTTTACCGGCTCGTTTGACCGGTTCCGGCGAGTGGCCAGTAGAAATCCGGCGGGATGCCAGCCTCTGCGCGTTTTTCTTCGTTGAACGGCGGCTTGAGATTGCCGTGAAAATAGCGCCTGACCAAATCATGAAAGACAGGTGTCGGATCAAGGTTTTCGCGTCCGCAAAGGAAATGGAACCATTTGGATCCGTAAGCCACATGGTGGACCTCTTCGGCGTAGATCGTTTCAAGTGCGGCCACGGCGTCGGCCTGTTTGGCAGAGCGGAAGATCTGGATCATGCCGGGCGTCACATCAAGACCGCGCGCCTCAAGCACCATCGGAACGACAGCCAGACGCCCCAGCAAATCGTCGGCCGTGTCGGTTGCAGCCCGCCACATGCCTGCATGGGCCGGCAACGCGCCATAGTGAGATCCCAGCGCTTCAAGGCAATCGCACATCAGATTGAAATGCTTGGATTCTTCGTCAGCTGCCTTGACCCAATCGTCATAAAAACCAATCGGCAGGGGCGTGTCTGAAAACCGCGCAATAACGTCCCAGTGCAGGTCAACGGCGTTCAGTTCGATATGCGCGACCGCGTGCAACAGGGCGATGCGCCCGGCTTCTGATCCCGGCTTGCGATGCGGCACATCGCGGGGATCCAAAAGCACAGGTTCCGCCGGGCGCGCGGGGAAATCCGGCGGGTCCGCTGTCCCGATATCGGGCACGGCACCATCGCGGCGCGCGGTTTGCCATTGCGCGGCAAATTGACGTGACAGCGCGGTCTTTTCGCGTCCATCTGCGGTCGTCAGCACGGCGGTGGCCATCTGTGCCAGTGGGATCATCTTTGTGCCAATCTGTTTTCTTTTGAATAAAAATATGCCCGCCGGAGGCGCGATTTTTCGTCGAAAAATCGTATTCCCACCTAAAGCGCACGCACGGCGTCAAGAACAGCATCGACGTGGCCCGGCACCTTCACCTTGCGCCAGATTTCCGCAATCGTGCCGTCAGCCCGCACCAAAAAGGTGGTGCGTTCGATGCCCATGTAGGTCTTGCCATACATGCTTTTTTCTTTCCACACGCCGTAGCGCTCGCAGACGTCGCCATGCTCATCCGACAAAAGCGGCACGCCTAACCCATGTTTGGCGACGAATTTGTCGTGCTTTTTGACGCTGTCCTTTGACACCCCGATCACCACCAAATTTGCGGCGGCAAAGGCAGCGGCGGCTTGGGTGAATCCGACGGCCTCTTTGGTGCAGCCAGAGGTGTCATCGCGGGGGTAAAAGAACAGAACAACATTTTGGCCAGCAAAGTCCGAAAGGTTGACTGTGGCACCGCCGTCGCGGGGCAATGAAACAGAAGGCGCGGTATCGCCGGGGGCGAGTTCTGACATGTGAGGGATCCTTTTTGAGACATTGCGTTGCTTTGAGGTTTCGTTTTAGTGCGCGAGCGGCAAAGATAAAGCCCGGATGGGCAGAGTATGACGACACCAGACGGGGAAGACACCCCGCCAAGACGGCGCAAGGCGACCCGAGCCGCATGGCACGGTTTGCGGGTTGTATGGCTTTTGGCCTGTCTGCCCGTTGTTTTTGCGATCATCGCAGCGGCGATGATGATCGACCGCGACATCACAGCACCGTCATGGATCACCCGTGCTGTTGAGGCGCGCGCGGCCGAGATGCTGGGTGGCGGCACGCTCGACTTCGGAGAGATCACGCTGAACGTCGGGCGCGACCTGCACCCCAGGATGCGGTTGCAGGACACGGTGTTGCGCGATGCGAATGGTGCGGTGTTGACGCGGGTTGCGCAGATCAGCGGCGTCGTGTCGCCGCGCGGATTGCTGTTTGACCGCGCCGCGCTGGTGCAAGAGGTGCAATTGAGCGGCGCGCAAGTGGATTTGCGCCGCAACGCCGATGGATCCGTCGCCGTCAGTTTTGAGCGTGGCGCGGCAGATGCCGGGCAGGCGGACAGCCTGCAGGCCTTGCTGGCGCAGGTTGACGAGATTTTTGACCGACCCGAGCTTGCGGCCTTTGAAAAGGTCAATGTCGAAGGACTTGTGATCAACTATGCGGATGCGCGCGCGGGGCGGGCATGGACCGTTGATGGGGGGCGTTTGTCGCTGGATGTGCGCGGGGACGACACGCGGCTGGAGGCTGATCTTGCGGTGTTGTCAGCGGGACAGGTCGGACAAGTCAGCCTGAAATTTGAAAGTCCAAAGGACAGCACGACGGCTGAAATCGACGTGTCGGTGCAGGATATTCAGGCCAGCGACATTGCGACCCAATCGCCTGCTTTGGCCTGGCTTTCGGCGGTGGACGCGCCGCTGACAGCGGATCTGCGCACAACGATTGACACAAATGGCGACCTTGGTGTCACGCAGGCCGCGTTGTCGATTGGGGGCGGGCAATTTGCGCCGCGTGGCGGTGCGCAGGCCTTTGGGTTTGAAGGGGCGGATATTGCGTTGCGGTTTGATCCGGCCGCGCTCTGGCTTGATTTCCAGAGCATCTCATTACGAACTGACTGGGGGGCAGTGACCGGTCGTGGGCAAGCTTTTGCGGAGGATCTTGTTGACGGTTTGCCCGATGCCCTGATTGGGCAGTTTGTGTTTCCGGGGCTGACCATGAACCCGGCCCAGATCTATGACGCGCCCATTCTATTTGGTGACGTCGCCGTCGATTTCAGGTTGCGGTTGTCCCCCTTTGAAATCGAAGTTGGACAGGCCGTGGTGATTGGATCCGACGGCACGCTTGTTGCAAGCGGCCATGCGAAAGCCGCGCCCGAAGGTTGGCAGACCGCGGTCGATCTGGGCGGCGATGTTGTGACGCAAGACCGCCTGTTTGCGCTTTGGCCCACGGATTTTCGTCCCGGTACAAGACGCTGGTTTGTTGCAAATCTTGAAGCGGCAGAGCTGACAGATCTGCATGTCGGGTGGCGTAAATCACCTGGCGCGCCGGGGCGGCTTGCCTTGCAATATGCCTTTGACAACACGGATTTGCGTATTTTCAAACGGATCAATCCGGTCCGCGACAGTGCGGGCCGCGCGAGCCTGATCGACAATCGTTACGTGATGACCTTTGCAAAGGGTCAGGCCATCGCACCGCAGGGTGGCGCGCTAGATTTTGCAGGGTCGGTGATGACGATCCCTGATGTGCGCATCAAGAACGCCCCGATGGAACTGGATCTTCGGATTGCGAGCAGTATCACGGCGGTCTTGTCCGCATTGGACCAGCCGCCCTTTGGTTTTATGAGCCGTGCAAATCTGCCAACCACGCTGGCCGATGGACGCGCGGAAACGGTGGCGCGCCTGCGGTTTCCGCTGAAAAACCCGGTGCCAAAAGAGGCGTTTGAATACGATGTGACAGCCGGTTTGCGCAATGTGCGCAGCGAGGTGTTGGTCAAGGGACGCAGGTTGGAGGGAACCGGGCTGACGGTTGAAGCGAGCAATGCGCAATTGTCCATCGGAGGGCCGATCCGGCTGGATGGGGTGCCGCTGAATGGCACATGGACACAGATCATGGGTCAAAAGGGCAGTCAGGTTTCTGCCCAAATCGCCCTGTCACAAGCGACCCTGGATGCCTTCAATATCGCGCTGCCGCCGGGCACGGTGCGGGGCGAGGGGCAGGGCAATTTGCAGCTTGATCTGCAACGTGGAGAAGCACCTGCCTATCGTTTGACATCAGATCTGCGTGGCATTGCGCTGGCGCTGCCTCAGGTTGGTGTTTCAAAATCGCCTCAGCAGCAGGGCGCGTTGGATATTGCAGGGCGGTTTGGTGACAACCCAAGTATCGAAAGTCTTGAGGTCGCGGGCGGCGGATTGTCGGCCAGCGGACGGATAGAACTGAATGCCGCAGGGCAGTTGGAAGCGGCGCGCTTTTCGCGCGTGCAGGTCGGCAACTGGCTTGACGCGCCGGTGACGTTGCGGGGGCGCGGTGCGGGGCGGCCTGTTGGGGTCGAGGTTTCGGGCGGGTTGCTTGATCTGCGCCGGGCGCAGTTTGGCCCGCCGAGCGGCGGCGCTGGTGGGCCGTTGGCCGTGTCGCTTGACCGCTTGCAGGTCACTGAAGGGTTGGCGCTGCGTGGGTTTCGGGGCGAGTTTTCCAGCACCGGAGGGCTATCGGGACAATTCACTGCAAGGGTCAACGACGGCCCCGGTGTGCGCGGCACGGTCGCACCGCAGAACGGGCGCACGGCCCTGCGGATCCAAAGCGACGATGCGGGTGGGGCGGTGCGCGCGGCGGGTTTCCTCAAGAACGGAGTTGGGGGAGATCTGGACCTGCGGTTGCTGCCTGCCGGTACGGCGGGCAGTTTCGACGGCTTTCTGTCGATCCGCAATATTCGGGTGCGCGATGCCCCCGCGATGGCGGCCCTTTTGGATGCCATCAGCGTCGTTGGTTTGTTGCAGCAGTTGGACGGCCAAGGTCTTGCCTTTGAAGAGGTCAACGCAAAGTTTCGCCTGTCCCCCAGTCAGGTTGTGGTGACCGAGGCAAATGCCGTCGGGCCGGGGCTTGGCATTTCGCTGGACGGGATCTACACGCTGGCCAGCAAATCCTTTGACTTTCAGGGCGTCGTGTCACCGTTTTATCTGATCAACAGCATCGGCAGTGTTCTGACACGGCGGGGTGAAGGCCTGATCGGATTCAACTTTACGATCACTGGGGCAAGCGACGCACCGTCGGTGTCGGTCAATCCGTTGTCGGCGTTGACGCCTGGAATGTTCAGAGAGTTGTTTCGCCGCCCACCGCCAGAGGTCACACCATGAAGCTGTCCGACTTTGATTTTGACCTGCCCGACGACTTAATTGCGACGCGGCCCGCGCGGCCAAGGACAGCCGCCAAGCTGCTGGTGGCGGGGCCCGATCACATCCAGGATATGACGGTCGCAGATTTGCCCAAGGTTTTGCGGCCGGGGGACAGGTTGGTGCTGAATGACACCAAGGTCATCCCCGCAAGATTGAACGGTGTGCGGCACCGAAACGGAGACGCGGGCGCGACCAAGGCCAAGATGGACGTGACCTTGCTTGAGCCGCAGGCAGATGGCACGTGGACGGCTTTGGTCAAGCCGATCAAGAAAGTGCGGGATGGCGAGACGATTGTTTTTTCGGATGACCTGAGCGCGCAGGTTACGGCGCGTGCTGATGGGCAGGCCGTGTTGCGTTTTAATCTGACCGGTGATGATTTTGATGCCGCGTTGCAGACGGTGGGTGCAATGCCCTTACCGCCCTATATCGCGGCAAAACGGCCGGCGGATGACGCCGACAAATCCGACTATCAGACATGGTGGGCAAAGCATCAGGGCGCTGTCGCCGCGCCCACGGCCTCGCTTCATTTTGACGGGCCGCTGCTTGCAAAGCTGGAGGCAATGGGTGTGACGTTTTCCTTTGTCACGTTGCATGTGGGGGCGGGGACGTTTTTGCCGGTGAAGGTTGATGATATCAGCCAGCATAAGATGCACAGCGAATGGGGGCATGTGTCCCAAGCGGCAGCCGACGAAGTGAACGCAACGCGTGCGGCAGGCGGGCGGGTCATACCGGTTGGCACAACCGCGCTGCGTCTGGTGGAAAGTGCCGCCACCGACGAAGGGCTTGGACCTTGGGAGGGGCCAACGGATATCTTTATCACACCGGGCTTCACATTTCGTATTGCTGACGGGTTGATGACCAATTTTCATTTGCCAAAATCAACGCTGATGATGCTGGTTTCGGCGATGATGGGGCAGGGGCGGATACGTGAAATTTACGACCACGCAATCAATGCGCGCTATCGGTTTTTTTCCTATGGTGATGCGTCGATTTTGCTGCCAAAGGGCGTTTAGGCAGAACTGCGACGGAATCTGCCGCTGATGGAACAGATGCTGACGATTAATCGTTGGTAGGCAAGGGCGATTTTCCCCGAAAGGGCACGCAATGATTCAAGTATTTGGGGCGTCGTGGGCGCTGTTTCTGGGCATGTTCATGCTGATGATTGGCAACGGTCTTCAGGGGACGTTGCTGGGGCTACGTGGCGAGATGGAAGGGTTCACTACGCTAGAGCTTTCGATTGTCATGTCGGCCTATTTCGCGGGTTTCCTGTTTGCGTCTAAAATGGTGCCAGAGCTGATCCGCCGGGTCGGGCATGTGCGGGTTTTTGCGGCACTGGGATCCACAATTTCTGCCGTTTTGATCCTTTATCCAACGCTGGCAGAGCCTTGGGCCTGGACAATTGGCCGCGTCATCATGGGGTTCTGTTTTTGCGGCGTCTACGTGACGGCGGAAAGCTGGCTGAATGCGGCCAGCACCAATGAGACACGCGGTCAGTCGCTTTCGGTCTACATGATCGTGCAGATGGCTGGAATCGTCTTTGCGCAATACATCCTGAGCCGCGGGGACGTGGGCGGTTATGTCCTGTTCATCATCCCATCGGTGCTGGTGTCGATGGCTTTTGCGCCGATTCTTTTGTCGGTCAAACCGACGCCAGCGTTTGATCAAACCAAGCCGATGTCGATAAAGCGGCTGATTGCGGCCTCGCCGTTGGCCTGTTTTGGCATGTTCATGCTGGGCGGCGTTTTTGCGGCCCAGTTCGGCATGTCCGCGGTCTATGCGACGCGGGCAGGTTTCAATGTTGGTGAGGTGTCGCTGTTTGTGTCTGCGATCTATGTGGCGGCACTGATCGCGCAATATCCGATTGGCTGGGCGTCTGACCGGATGGACCGGCGGTTGCTGATCATCGTGGTGTGCCTGATTGGCATGGTTGGTGCCTTGATCGGGGCGATCCTGCCGGGATCATTGTTTGTCGCATTGGTGGCCGGGGCGCTGGTCGGGGGGACGTCAAACCCGCTCTATGCACTGCTGATCGCCTATGCCAACGACTATCTGGAGCACGAGGATATGGCGGCAGCTTCGGGCGGGTTGTTGTTTATCAATGGGATCGGGGCCATTGCGGGGCCGCTGATTGTCGGGGCCATGATGGATTACTATGGGACGCAAGGATATTGGGCATTTCTTGCCGTATTGATTGGTGCAGTGGCCGCATATGCCGTCTGGCGGATGGGACGCAGAAGCCGGGTCGAACTGGATCTGGACACGGTGCCTTATGCGCAGGTCGGCCCTGCCACGACACCGATTGTCGCGGAAATGGCGCAGGAGTGGTATATCGAAGGGGAAACCGAAGACGGCAATCCCCCGACATAAGTCTTGTTTTGGGCCAGTGGGTCTGTTTGAGTGAAGAAAACGTGTGCAAAGGGTTGAGCGGTGAAAACACCTCAGGATGTGTTGGCTTTTTGGCTGGATGAGGTCGGGCCGAAGGGTTGGTATGCGCGCGGCGATGCGCTTGATGCAGAAATTCGGGACCGCTTTGGCCCCACATTGGATTTGGCGCGGGCAGGATCACTTGGCCTTTGGCTGACCTGCGCATCTGAAACACTGGCTTATATCATTCTGACGGACCAGTTTTCGCGCAACATCTATCGCGGCAAACCAGAGGCCTTTGAGACGGATCAGGCCGCATGTGCGGCGGCCAAGGTCGCGATTGCAAAGGACTGGGACTTCAAGATTGATGGGATGGCACGGCAGTTTTTCTATATGCCGCTGATGCATTCCGAAAACCTGTTTGATCAGGATCGGGCAATGCGGGTGATCTGTTCAAGGATGCCGGACGGAGGCGCCGAACACTTGGCCCACGCGAAGGCCCATCGCGAAATCATTCGAAAGTTTGGGCGATTCCCATTTCGAAACGAAGCTTTGGGCCGCAAAACCACTGCGGCAGAGCAGGATTTTCTCGACAATGGCGGCTATGGTGGCATCCTGCGTGCGATGCAAGATACGGCCGCTTGAGCCTTGCGCAGGGAAGATACCGGGTTTGATGTCAGACGGGTGGAGGTCCTGCCGTAATTAGTTTAATGTCAAACTATCTTATTTCTATGGGAGAGAGACATGGCTGCGAAATCCTTTGACCTGATTGTAATTGGCGCGGGGCCGGGCGGTTACGTGGCCGCGATCCGAGGCGCGCAGCTGGGTCTGAATGTGGCCATCGTGGAACGCGAGCATATGGGCGGCATCTGCCTGAACTGGGGCTGTATCCCGACCAAGGCGTTGTTGCGATCCTCTGAGGTCTTTCACCTGATGCACCGTGCCAAAGAGTTTGGCCTGAGTGTGGATAAGGCGAGCTTTGATCTGGGGGCCGTGGTCAAGCGGTCGCGCCAAGTGGCGGGACAATTGTCCGGCGGGATCAGCCATTTGATGAAAAAGAACAAGGTCACGACCGTGATGGGTGAGGCGAAACTGACCGGCAAAGGCAAGGTCAGCGTCACAACCGACAAGGGCACCGAAGAGTTGACGGCCAAGAACATTGTGCTGGCGACAGGCGCGCGGGCACGCGAATTGCCGGGGCTTGAGGCTGATGGCGATTTGGTTTGGACCTATAAGCACGCGCTTGATCCGGTGCGGATGCCAAAGAAGCTGTTGGTGATTGGGTCCGGTGCGATTGGCATCGAATTTGCCAGTTTTTACAACACGATGGGCGCCGACACGACAGTGGTCGAGGTGATGGACCGCGTGTTGCCCGTGGAAGACGCAGAGATTTCAGCCTTTGCCAAGAAGCAGTTCGTGAAGCAGGGCATGAAGATCATGGAGAAGGCCATGGTCAAGCAGCTTGATCGCGGCAAAGGCAAGGTCACGGCCCATATCGAAGTGGGCGGCAAGGTTGAGAAACAAGAGTTCGACACGGTGATTTCTGCCGTCGGGATTGTCGGCAACGTCGAGGGTCTTGGTCTGGAAGAGATGGGCGTCAAGGTCGACCGGACCCATGTTGTCACGGACGAGTTCTGCCGCACCGGCGTCGATGGGCTATATGCGATTGGCGATATTGCGGGTGCGCCCTGGTTGGCGCACAAGGCCAGCCACGAGGGCGTGATGGTTGCGGATCTGATTGCCGGGAAACACGCGCATCCGGTGAAGCCCGAAAGCATCGCGGGCTGCACCTATTGTCACCCTCAGGTCGCGAGCGTGGGCTACACCGAAGCGAAAGCGAAAGAGCTGGGCTATAAGATCAAGGTCGGGCGGTTCCCGTTTATTGGCAACGGCAAGGCGATCGCCTTGGGCGAACCCGAAGGCATGATTAAGACGATCTTTGATGAAAAGACTGGCGAGTTGCTGGGCGCGCATATGGTTGGTGCCGAGGTGACAGAGCTGATCCAAGGCTATGTTGTCGGGCGTCAGTTGGAGACGACGGAAGAAGACCTGATGAACACGGTCTTCCCGCACCCGACGCTGTCCGAGATGATGCATGAAAGCGTTCTGGACGCCTATGGGCGCGTGATCCACATGTAACGGACCGTTGAAATGATGCGACAAAGGGGTCAGGCTGCAGGTATTGCACCTGGCCTTTTTGTTGGAGTTTTTTTGATGAATCGAATGATCGCTGCGGCTTTGTCATTGAGCCTTTTTGCTGGTGCTGCCAGCGCTGATAACCTGATGTTTGAGTATTACGCGACGCTTAGTCCGCAGGATACTTACAATTCCAAAGGGCAGCCGTTGAATGACGTCTGCGCCATTGTGCAGCAGGATCGGGCCAATGTGCATCGGTTCGGCAATCCTGACGGCGAACAACCCGATCCGTTCTTTAACACCACGGCGCGGCGCGGGATGATTGCGGGGAATTGTGACTATGACCGGAGCCATCACACGGTGGACCGTATTCGGAGCCAATTCATCGGCTTTGTTCTTGTGCGTGTCTATGGTTCTGGCGGTTCCGTCACCCGTGTTCAGATTTTAGAAGCGGCAGGCTGACAAATTGTGTCAGCAGTGAGAGTTTTTCTTTCTTATGTTCACTTAATGTTCTAATTTGGGGCTGGCGAACGACGTCAGACCCTCTATCTGGTGTCATGACGCATCTGGGGGTGCCACATGGCCGAGCTGAAGAACATCGAAGTGCGCGGTGCGCGCGAACATAACCTCAAGAACATTGACGTGGATATTCCGCGCGACCAGTTGGTCGTGATCACAGGGCTGTCAGGGTCGGGTAAGTCGAGCCTTGCGTTTGATACGATCTACGCTGAGGGGCAGCGGCGTTATGTCGAAAGCCTGAGCGCATATGCGCGGCAGTTTCTGGACATGATGGAAAAACCGGATGTGGATCACATCTCTGGCTTGTCGCCTGCGATTTCGATTGAGCAAAAGACGACGTCCAAAAACCCAAGATCTACGGTTGGCACTGTGACCGAGATTTATGACTACATGCGACTGCTGTTTGCGCGGGCAGGGACGCCTTATTCGCCGACAACCGGGCTGCCGATTGAAGCGCAGCAGGTGCAGGACATGGTTGATCGTGTGATGACCATGGAAGAAGGGACGCGCGGCTATCTGCTTGCGCCGATCGTGCGCGACCGCAAAGGCGAATACCGCAAGGAATTTCTGGAGCTGCGCAAGCAAGGTTTCCAGCGGGTCAAAGTGGATGGTGCGTTCTATGAATTGGACGAACCGCCAACGCTGGACAAGAAGTTCCGTCATGACATTGATGTGGTCGTGGACCGGATTGTGGTGCGCGAAGGGCTAGAAACGCGGCTGGCGGATTCCTTTCGTACGGCGCTTGATCTCGCGGATGGGATCACGGTGCTGGAAACGGCGCCAACAGAGGGTGACCCAGAGCGGATCACGTTCAGCGAGAATTTTGCCTGTCCGGTGTCCGGGTTCACGATCCCAGAGATCGAACCACGCTTGTTTTCGTTCAATGCGCCGTTTGGGGCCTGCCCAACGTGTGACGGCTTGGGGGTTGAGCTGTTTTTCGATGAACGGCTTGTGGTGCCTGACGTCACCCTGAAAATTGCGGACGGTGCGCTCGCGCCATGGCGAAAGGGCAAGAGCCCGTATTTCCTGCAAACCATTGAAAGCATCGCCAAGCATTATGGGTTCAACAAGAACGCGCGCTGGAAGGATCTGGATCCAAAGATCCAGAATGTCTTTTTGCGGGGGTCCGGCAAGGAAGAAATCCAGTTCCGCTACGATGAAGGTGGCCGCGTCTATCAGGTCAAGCGTCCGTTTGAAGGCGTGATCCCGAACATGGAACGCCGCTATCGTGAAACTGACAGCAACTGGATCCGCGAAGAGTTTGAGGGCTTTCAGAACAATCGGGCCTGTGGTGCCTGTGGCGGCTATCGTCTGCGGCCAGAGGCGCTTGCCGTGAAGATTGGCAAGAAACACGTGGGTCAGATCGTGCAGATGTCGATCCGCGAGGCGCATGAGTGGACGGAAAGAGTACCGGGGCATCTGAGCAAGCAGAAGAATGAAATCGCGACGGCGATTTTGAAAGAGATCAGAGAGCGGCTTGGGTTCCTGAACAATGTGGGGCTTGAGTATCTGACGCTGAGCCGGAATGCGGGCACCTTGTCAGGTGGGGAAAGCCAACGGATTAGGCTGGCCAGTCAGATCGGGTCGGGCCTTCAGGGCGTGCTATACGTGCTGGATGAACCGTCGATTGGTCTGCACCAGCGTGACAATGACCGCTTGCTGACGACGCTGAAGAACCTGCGCGATCAGGGCAACACGGTTATTGTGGTCGAACATGATGAGGAGGCGATCCGCGAGGCGGATTATGTCTTTGATATTGGGCCCGGTGCCGGTGTGCATGGCGGGCAGGTTGTCGCCAAGGGCACGCCTGCGCAGATCATGAAAAACAAGAAATCCATTACCGGTCAGTATCTTGTTGGCAGCCGAGAGATTGCTGTGCCTGCAGAGCGGCGCAAGGGCAACAAGAAAAAGCTGCAGGTCGTGAAGGCGACGGGCAACAACCTGCAAGAGGTCACGGCTGACTTTCCGCTGGGAGAATTTGTTTGTGTGACGGGTGTCTCGGGTGGCGGCAAATCAACGCTGACGATTGAGACATTGTTCAAGACCGCCAGCATGAAGTTGAACGGTGCGCGGCAAACGCCAGCGCCCTGCGAGACGATCAAAGGTCTGGAACACCTTGATAAGGTGATCGACATTGACCAGCGGCCCATCGGGCGCACGCCGCGGTCAAACCCTGCGACTTATACCGGCGCGTTCACTCCGATCCGTGACTGGTTTGCGGGCCTGCCAGAGGCGAAGACGCGCGGCTACAAGCCGGGGCGCTTTTCCTTCAACGTCAAAGGTGGGCGGTGCGAGGCTTGTCAGGGCGATGGTGTCATCAAGATCGAGATGCATTTTTTGCCGGACGTCTATGTGACCTGTGAGACCTGCAAGGGCGCGCGGTACAATCGCGAGACGCTTGAGATCAAGTTCAAAGGCAAGTCGATTGCCGATGTTCTGGATATGACGGTCGAGGACGCGCAGGAGTTCTTTAAGGCGGTGCCGAGTATCCGTGAGAAGATGGATGCGCTGGTGCGGGTTGGTCTTGGCTATATCAAAGTGGGTCAGCAAGCGACGACCCTCTCGGGCGGTGAAGCGCAGCGCGTGAAGCTGTCAAAGGAGCTGGCGAAGCGGTCAACCGGCAGGACGCTTTACATTCTGGATGAGCCGACGACGGGTCTGCATTTTGAGGACGTGCGTAAGCTGCTGGAAGTGCTGCATGAGCTGGTCGATCAGGGAAACTCTGTGATCGTGATTGAGCACAATCTGGACGTCGTCAAGACCGCCGACCACATCATCGATATCGGGCCAGAGGGTGGCGACGGCGGTGGCCAGATTGTTGCGGAAGGGACACCAGAAGAGGTTGCGGGGGTGCAAGGCAGTCACACCGGTCATTATCTGGGCCCGATGTTGAAATCGCGTAAGGTCGCCGCCGAATAGTTGGGCTGGGAAAGGGCAAGGCACATGCCACGATCGGCAAGTGCCTTGCGTCTTTTCTGATCAGCGTGTCGCGACCCTGACGAACGTGTTGCTTTCGGGATCGATAACGACAGCGATGCGATTGATGACCGCATAGGATTCGCCGTCGGACAGTGTTGGCAGCCCATAGTCAGCGTAATTCGGCAATTCCTGCAAATCGACATCGTCCAAGGGCGCGCCGGGGTAGTAGGCGTAACCCTTTTCAGTCGCCCAATCCTCTGCTGTGGTGCCATTGGCAGCCTCGCCCGGGGGAACGCAGGGGGTTTCCTTGCGTTGCAGGCCCGGTGGACAGAAGCCCTGGCTGGGATTGGCGCGGGCATTGGCGGAATTTCCGTTGGCGGGATCTAAGGTTTTATCCGCATTGCGGCGTCCGGCATTGCCATTGTTGCCTTGGCTGCGTTCGGCCCGGTTCTCGCCGCCATTGCCACGGCCATTACCGCCTTTTTCGGCCAGTACGGAGGCGGGCAAAAGGGCGATGCATCCAGCCGCGATTAGGTGTCGTGTCTTGATCATTGCAAGTCTCCATTCAGTCATTCCGATCAATCTTTAGCGCCACTTTGCGGCAGCAAGATGGCCGGCGCAGCCATCCATTTATGGGCGAGCAGAATAGCGCCGGGCGCTTGCGTCGGAGATTTTGCGGGGCTGGGCCCCTACGGCCTAGTCACGACCGCGGTTTGCAAATCGGGGTAGCATCGCTGAGAAGTCCATTTCGCCCTGTCCTTCGTCCTCGACGAATTGAGCGTAGAGGTCGCGCGCTGCTTGGCCCATCGGGGTGTCGGCATCAGCGGCCCTGGCTGCCATTTGCGCCAGGTTGAGGTCTTTGAGCATGAGTGCTGCGGCAAAGCCCGGTTGGTAATCGTTGTCGGAAGGTGATTGCGGGCCGATGCCGGGGGCGGGGCAATAGGCGTTCATGGACCAGCTGTAGCCCGAGGAGGTGCTGACCACATCGAACATGGCTTGCCGGTCGAGGCCCAGCTTGTCGGCCAGCACGAAGGCCTCGCAGGTGGCGATCATGGTGACGCCAAGGATCATATTGTTGCAGATCTTTGCCGCTTGACCGTTGCCCGCCGGGCCGCAATGCACCGCCTTTTGCCCCATGACATCAAAGAGGGGAGCGACCGTGGCAAATCCTGCGTCTGAGCCACCCGCCATAAAGGTCAATGTGCCATTCGTGGCGCCACCAATGCCACCCGAGACGGGCGCATCGACAGCGATAATTCCTGCTTTTTCAGCATCTTGCGCGACGGTGCGCGCGCTTTCGACATCAACGGTTGAACAATCCAGATGAACCGAACCCGACTTCATATGCGGATGGATTTGTGCAGCGACGGCGCGAAGGATCTCACCATTCGGAAGCATGGTTATGACCACATCGGCATCCAAAGACGCGTCGGTTGCGGTGGATGCCAAGGGGATGCCGTCTGGCATGGAGGCCGTATCAAAGCCCGCCACATCGTGCCCCGCCGCGATCAGATTGCGCGCCATCGGGGCGCCCATGTTTCCCAATCCTATGAAACCGATTTTCATGGTGTCTCCTCGAGTGTTAGGGCGTCGGCGCCCAAAGGAAGCGTCATTTTGAGCACATCGCCACCGGACACATCGGACCAATTGGAATGGGCCCATTTGGGCGCGCGATCCTTGTCGATGATGGCGGCCCGAATGCCTTCGATAAAGTCGCCCTGTGCCACGGCCCTGAAGGTATAGCGATATTCTTGATCCAGCGCGTTTTCGATGGTGGGCCGAATGCGGACGCGGTGGATGATCTGGGTGGCAACGGCCATCGCAAGTGGTGCGTTTTTTGCAATACGGTTGACGGCATGTGACTGAGCCTCTGAAAGCTTTGACGGTAGGCCGCGCATGATGTCCCCGAGGGTTTCGCCTGCGAAGGTGGCGTCGATGTCTGCTTGCCAGTCTGCAAGGCGACTGTTTTGGGGCCGATGAGCCATTTCATCAACCGCGGTGGGGTCGCCGGTTTCGATCAGGCTTTGCTTGAGGGCGTCCCAGCCGTCGGGAACGTAATAGTCGGCAAAGCCGCAATGGATTGCATCGGCTGCATCCATGCGATCACCTGTCAGACCAAGATACTCGCCAAGCCGACCGGGTGCCTGAGCCAGCAAGAGCGACCCGCCAACATCGGGGATAAGTCCGATACCGCATTCCGGCATTGCGATGCGGCTGCTGTCATCAACGATCCGGTGTGATGCGTGGCATCCCACGCCCACGCCGCCGCCCATCGTGTAGCCCTGAAGGAACGCGACAACAGGTTTGGGGAAACGAAACAGCTTGGCGTTCATGCGATATTCATCGGCCCAGAAACGGCGGCCATAGGACAGGTCGTTGCGCTGGCCGGATGCATACATATCCGCGATATCACCACCAGAGCAGAAGGCCTTATCCCCCGCAGCATCAATCAGAAGCAGTGAAATGTCGGGGTCATCGTGCCAATCATCCAAGGCGGCGCTGATCGCGTTGACCATATCCCACGTCAATGCATTGAGTGCATTTGGACGGTTGAGCGTGATGCGCCCTGCGCGGCCATCGCGGCGGATCAGGATGTCAGAGGTCATGGGCGCATCATGTGGCGCGCGGTGATCAGGCGCATGATTTCATTGGTGCCTTCCAGGATCTGGTGAACCCGCAGGTCTCTTACAATTTTTTCGATCCCATAGTCAGCAAGGTAGCCGTAGCCACCGTGCAATTGCAGGCATTGGTCGGCAACGTCGCTGCCGGTTTCAGTGCATAGCTTTTTGGCCATAGCGCAAAATTTCGACGCGTCAGCTGTGCGATTATCGAGTTTCCACGCAGCCTGCCGCAGGAATGTCCGCGCCGATTGCAGGGCAATTTCCATGTCGGCGAGGCGAAATTGCAAACCCTGAAACTGGTCAATTGATTTCCCGAATGCCTTGCGATCGGACATATAGACCAGGGTTTGATCAAGTGCAGATTGGGCAGCGCCAATGGAACAGGCGGCGATGTTTAATCGTCCACCATCAAGGCCTTGCATGGCGTAGTTAAAGCCGCGACCCTCTTCCCCAAGAAGGTTCTCGGTAGCGGTTTTGCAATTGTCCATTTGAACCTGACGCGTTGGCTGGCTGCGCCAACCCATTTTTTCCTCAAGTCCACCAAAAGAGAGGCCCGGTGCTGACGCATCGACGACAATCGCTGATATGCCTTTGGGGCCGTCTTCGCCGGTCCGGGCCATGACGATATAGGCGTCGGAATAGCCGCCACCTGATATGAAGGCTTTTGTGCCGGTCAGTTCAAACCCTTCGTTGCTGCGTGTTGCGCGGGTCTTGAGGGCCGCCGCGTCCGAGCCTGAGCCGGGTTCGGTCAGGCAATAACTGAGGATCGTTTCCATCTTGAGCGCTTGTGGCAAAATCCGGGATTTGAGGGCCGGGCTGCCATAGCTGTCGATCATTTTGACGCACATGTTGTGGATCGACAAAAAGGCAGCAACCGAGGCGCAGGATTGGCTGAGCGCTTCGAATACGAGCGTTGCATCCAGACGGGAAAGGCCCGACCCGCCGCTGTCTTCGCTGACGTAAAGGCCGCCAAAGCCTAGTTCTGCGAGGCGAGGCCATAGGTCTTTTGGAATTATGCCATCAGCCTCCCATTGGCGGGCATGAGGGGCGATGTGGTCTGCACCAAAGGCCTGCGCCATGTCGAAGATGGCGACTTGTTCTTCACTTAGGGAAAAATCCATCCGATCCGCCGTTAATTGAACGATTGTTTAGTTCATCGTGCGGCAGCATGAAACAGATTGCAAGCTTGCGGGTTCCACAACGCAAAAGGCGGCCCGTCAGGACCGCCTTTCGTTTCGAATTTCTGATCAACGCTTATGCGAAGGTAAATTCGTCCACAAAGGTCGTCTCGTATCCCATATCTTGCAGGGCCGCGACCGTCACGTCAGACAAGTTGGCCGAGCGATCAAGGCGAGGGGTCATCACCTCGAGATCGAGGATCCCTTCGTCCCAATGTGAGCCAGTGGCATCAAGGGGCACACCGTCTGCAGCGTCCGGGTCGAGGTGGCCATAAAGCTGTTGATACATTTCTGTCGCGGCTGCACCCGTAAAGCGCGAAGTGCCATCGACGACCGAGACGAGGCCTGTGTAAGCCCAGGTCGTGCCAAAGCCCAATGCATGAAGCACCTCGTGCAGCATGACGTCCTGCAGCATGCCATAGCCTTCGACAGTGCCAACATCGGCGGTGTCGATGCGGATCTGTCCTGTCGTCGCGGTGTAGTCCTCCGGACGGAGGCTGCGAATGCCACCCTTCGCCCAGGCGCCGCCCGCGCCGTCAATCGTGGTCATGGATGCCGTCAAACGGAAATCATCAATGTCGCCAGCCGCCGGCATGTCACCGGTGATAATGTCGCTGATGATTTCAAGGGCTGATTCCAGGGCGGCTTTTTGGCTATCGGTCCAAGTTCCGTCGTAAGTCACTTCGATATTAAAGCCATCGGGTGTATCGAGGCCGCTGACATAGTCAGCATTGTAGACTGGTGTTGGCTCTGGAATCGGATCGGGTGTCGGATCCGGATCCGGATCAGGGGTGGGGTCGGGCGTCGGTTCCGGATCAGGCGTCGGCTCGACCTCATCCTTGGTCTTGTCACGACCCTTGCCGCCGCCCTTCGTGCCGCCGCCTTCGTCTGTTTTGCCGCCGCCTTTCCCTTCGGGTCGCGCCTCGGCGTCGCCGGAGTAATCATCGGCATCATATTCCGCGGCGCGGCGGGCTGCGAGATCAGTCAGCACACCAATGGCGGGATGATCGTCAGCTTGTGGGGTATTGCCGAAGAAGGCTGCCACGGCATCGGCGTCGAACTCTTCCGGTAGGGTGGGGTTGCCGCCAAACTTCGATTTGGGGCCAGTCGTGAGTGACTTGGTTGGCATTTTTATGCTCCGTGCGTGCTCGATTGTTTTTTACTGTTACGTAACGATTTGGGCCTCTTGCGGGCGCAATTGCGGCGCGCCTCATCATTTTTCGGACCGCATGTCGCAATCTTGCCCAAATGTCCACCATATCTGGAGGATAGGGGTTGATTTTGTGTCAGCTGATGCAAACGCCACTGGATTTGCTGGGTTGGGAGCAGCAATCGTGGCGCGGAATGGGGCATTCTGTGGCTGAGGTTTGACGGAATCGCCGGATTTGCTGCCGTAAAAAGGATTCAGCGCCGCGACTACGGCTTGAATGTGGCGCAATTTTGGCGTAATAGACAAAATAAGGTTTAATTTTCGTTAACGATTTGCATGGAGATTCGGTATGTTTGTGAAGTCCCTTTCGGTTTTGGCAGTGGCGGCTGCGGGGTTCGTCGGCGCCGCAACAAGCGCTTCAGCCGCTTTGATACTGACCTTCGGACCAACCACGGTCTCAACGAATTCGCCAGCGACGGGCGCTTCAGGGGTCGTTAGTCTATCATTCTCTGACCTTGGATCAGGCAACGTCTTGCTGAGTGGGGTTGTCGAGAATACTACTGGCTTTCCGATTTTTGGCGCTGGGGCCACAGAAAGCCAGTTGACCGGCTTCGGACTTGATTTGTTTGGCGCCGCTACGATCGATGCAAGCACGTTCACCGGGGGGACTTACCTCAGCTCATTGATAGCGCCGGCAGACGCAGATCCTTTTGGCGACTTTGACCTCGGGATTGCCGACAACGCAAACTACAATGGCGGAAATGCAAATGGTGCTTTGTCAGAGGGCCTTTCCGACACATTCTCGATTGAATTGGTTTCGTCGCTGTCAGCATTTGATTTGGAGGGCAGCATTCTTGATGGCCTTATCAATAACCTGTACCCTGCGACTGATCCGGGCGCTGGGTTGCGTTTTCAACAAGTCAATGCAGGAGAAGGAAGCGATAAGATAGCGAATCCATTTGTTTTTCGTGACTCTTCAGTCGTTGGTGAGGTTCCACTGCCCGCGGCAGGTTGGATGCTGATTGCAGCTCTTGGTGGCATTGGTGCTATGAAGCGTCGCAAGGGCTAAATCCCTCGACACAGAATACAAAAAGGGCGGTGCTTTGCACCGCCCTTTGTTGTTTTCGCAAGTGGTATTAGGTGATCGTGATGGAGCCGCGCATGTTGCCGTGCGGTGTGCAGCGATAGTTAAAGCTGCCCGCGCCATTGAACGTGAGCGTGGCGGACTGGCCCTTTGACAAGAGACCTGTATCCCAGGCCTTGTTCAGGTCGGTGGCCGAGTGGCGTGCGCTGTCCATGTTGGTGAAGGTCACGCTGTCACCGGCTTTGATCGTTAAGTTGGCTGGCGAAAAGGCCATGTTTTGGATCGTGACGTTATGCGTCTCGTGCGCGGCGTGGCTGGCGGCCTTTGCCGTCGCTGCCAAAAGCGGAAGAGTTGCGGCAGAAACGGCAAGGCGAAGCGCTGCGCGGCGTGTGATATCGGTCATGAGAAAAATCCTTTGTTGAACCTCGTATGCTGAACACACGGGGCAGCGGGCAAATGAGTTTCAAAGAATGTTAATTTTTTTCGCGCGCATCCAAAAAGTCGGCGATCCGCCGCTCTGGTTGGCCCAGAACCTCGAGCGCGTGATCTTCGGTATCGACGATGACCGGCACGATCGCGGCGACGCCCGCCCAGGATTTTTGAATGAGGTTGGCGATCTCGCGGCCTTTTGGTTTGTCTGCCAGAAGCACAAGCATGACTTGCACGGTTTCGGGCAACACAATATCGGCGATCTCTGATTGATGTTCGATGATTTTGACGTAGTCGAGATCGTAGTCTTCGACATCGCGAAAATCGCAAAGCGTGCTTTGACCGGGGCGGAAGTCGGCGTGCCTGCCGTAGGCCTGCATCATTTGCAGGCTTTCTTCGGTCGTGGTGAAGCCGGAATAGCGAATGTAGACGATTCCGCGATCCGACAAGATCCGAAAGCTAGCAGCCATAAGTATCCCCAATCGGGCTGGCCGGATGAATGTCCGGCCAGCGACATTCTTATTCCATCACAGGAATGGAAAATTCGCCACCTTCTTTGATACCTGAGGGCCAGCGGGAGGTGACGGTTTTGGTGCGGGTATAGAATTTGAAGGCGTCGGGGCCGTGTTGATTGAGGTCGCCAAACACGGATTTTTTCCAGCCACCAAAGGTGTGGTAGGCCAGTGGCACGGGGATTGGCACGTTGATGCCGACCATGCCGATATTGATCCGGTTGGCAAAATCGCGAGCCGTGTCGCCGTCGCGCGTGAAGATTGCCGTGCCGTTGCCGTATTCATGGTCCATCGCAAGGCCGATCGCCTCTTCATAGGTTTGCGCCCGGACGGTGGTTAGGACGGGGCCGAAGATCTCGGTCTTGTAGATGTCCATGTCCTTGGTGGCGTGATCAAAAAGATGCGCGCCGACGAAGAAGCCGTCCTCGTATCCCTGCAGCTTAAAGTCGCGACCGTCGACCACGAGTTTAGCACCTTGGTCGATGCCGGTTTGCACAAGACGTTCGATATTGGCCTTGGCAGCAGCCGTGACCACGGGGCCGTAGTCAACGTCTTTGCCTGCGGTGTAGGGGCCAACCTTGAGCGCCTCGACCCGTGGGATCAGCTTTTCGATAAGCCGGTCCGCTGTTTCATCGCCCACGGGGACCGCAACAGAAATTGCCATGCAGCGTTCGCCTGCCGCGCCATAGCCCGCGCCGACAAGCGCGTCGGCGGCTTGGTCCATGTCTGCGTCAGGCATGATGATCATATGGTTCTTGGCACCCCCGAAGCACTGAACGCGCTTACCGTTCGAGCAGCCTTTGCCGTAGATATATTCGGCGATCGGGGTGGAGCCGACAAAGCCGACGGATTGGATGACGTCGTGGTCAAGAATGGCATCGACAGCTTCTTTATCGCCATTAACGACCTGAAGGATGCCTTTTGGCAGGCCTGCTTCCTCCATCAGCTCGGCCAGCATCAGCGGGACAGAGGGATCACGTTCCGATGGTTTGAGGATAAAGGCATTCCCACAGGCGATGGCCGGGGCAAACATCCACATCGGGATCATGGCCGGAAAGTTAAATGGCGTAATGCCCGCCGTAACGCCCAATGGCTGTTTCATCGAATACATGTCGATGCCGGGGCCCGCGCTATCGGTGAACTCACCCTTGAGCATCTGAGGGGCGGCGATGCAATATTCCACAACTTCTAGCCCGCGTTGGACGTCACCGGCTGCATCCGGCAGGGTTTTCCCGTGTTCGCGGCTGAGCGCTTCGGCCAGTTTGTCCATGTTCTGATTAAGCAAATCGACAAACTTCATCATGACGCGGGCGCGCCGTTGCGGGTTTACGGCAGCCCAAGCAGGTTGCGCCGCACTTGCGGTGGCAACGGCTTGGTTCAATTCATCCGCCGAGGCCAGCGGGACGCGTGCGACAATTTCGCCGATGGCGGGGTTATAGACGTCAGCGAACCGACCTGATGTGCCTTTGACATGGGCACCGTTGATGTAGTGGGTAAGCTCTTGCATGGGATCCTCCGCTTTGGGTTTGTCGTAGGATAGCCTTGCGTATTTGTCTGTAAAAGAGGCAAGATGGCAATTATATTTTGCATTTTTGTCTGTGTGGAGGGGCGATGCGCAATTGGGATGATGTCCGAGTCTTTCTGGCCGTTGCGCGCGCGCGCGGACTGACGGGGGCCGCGCCGGGGTTGAGGATGGATCCTGCGACCGTCAGCCGCAGAATTGCGCGGTTTGAGGCCGCACTCGGTGCTGCGTTGTTTCTCAAGTCGCCACAGGGCTACCAGTTGACCGATACCGGTCTGCGCGTCCTGGCTGAGGCAGAGGCCGCAGAGGGGCCGCTGAACCGTGCGCTTGAGCAGGGAGAGGATACGGATCAGGGATTGGCCGGACAGGTTCGGATTGGCGCGCCCGACGGATGCGCGAACTACCTACTGCCGCAGGTCTGCGCCGGGCTACAGCGCGACAATCCGGGGCTGGAATTGCAGATCCTTGCCCTGCCACGGGTCGTGAACCTGTCACAGCGCGAGGCGGACATGGCGATAACTGTCAGCCCACCCGAAACCGGCAGGCTGACGGTTCAGAAGATTTCGGACTACAAGCTTCACCTCGCTATGCGCCGTGATCAGGAAAGCCCCCGCGTGCTGGCCGATCTGAAAGGGCGTCCTGTGGTTGGCTATATCCCCGATATGATTTTTGACCGCGCGTTGGACTATCTTGGCGGGCTGTCTGCTGAGGGGGTGCAATTGGCCAGCAATTCGGTCTCGGTCCAGCTGCAAATGCTAAGGCAGGGCGCTGGCGTGGGCATGGTGCATGATTTTGCATTGCCGTTTGCACCGGAATTGCGCCGGGTCCTGACGGATGTCGTGACCCTTCGAAGATCATTTTATCTTGTGCGCCACGAAGCGGATCGCCCGTCCGAGCGGCTGACAAAATTGGCAGATGCCATTCAAAGCCGACTTCGTGCAGAAGTTTTGCGTTTAGAACAAGAGGTTGTCTTGACAGAAGGGGGCGCAGTGAGGGACGCTTGAGTTATTGAAAAGGGAGGTCGCCATGCTGGTTCAACAGATTCTGACATCCAAAGGGGGCGAGGGTGGTGTTATATCCGTAACCCCGGACGCGAAAGTTGCCGATGTCGCGCAGCTTTTGTCATCCAAGCGGATCGGCACGGTCGTCGTCTCAAGCGATGGCAACGCACTGGATGGGATCCTGTCAGAGCGCGATATCGTGAGAGAGTTGGGCAAACGCGGTGCTGGCTGTCTCAACGAAACGGTTGATGGCATGATGACCTCAAAACTGGTGACCTGCACACCGCAGGATACGGCAGACGGTGTTCTGAAAATGATGACCGACGGTCGTTTCCGCCATTTGCCGGTCGTTGACGATGGCAAATTGATTGGGCTGATTTCGATTGGTGACGTCGTGAAGGCCCGCCTAGCAGAGCTTTCGATGGAAAAAGATGCGCTGCAAGGCATGATCATGGGGCATTGAGGCCAAAGAGGGCTTGTCGAAGGCGGCGCAATATTGTTGCGTGCCGCCTAAGAAAGCGAAAAGAGGTGGCCCATGCGCACTGGACTGTATCCCGGCACTTTTGACCCGTTGACCCACGGTCACAGCGACATCATTCGCAGGGCATGTTCATTGGTGGACAAGCTTGTGATCGGGGTTGCGATAAATCGCGACAAGGGGCCAATGTTCACGTTGGAAGAACGTGTCGCGATGGTCGAGGCCGAAGCTGGACCATTGGGTGACAAAGCGGGATGCGAGATTGTCGTGCATCCGTTTGAAAACCTTCTGATTGATTGCGCGCGCGATGTCGGGGCCAGTGTTATTATTCGCGGGCTGCGTGCCGTCGCGGATTTTGAGTATGAATATCAGATGGTTGGCATGAACCGCGCGCTTGATGACAGCGTTGAAACCGTGTTTTTGATGGCCGAGGCCCAGCATCAGGCGATTGCGAGCAAACTGGTCAAAGAGATTGCGAGGCTTGGTGGCGACGTCGGCAAGTTCGTCAGCCCTGCGGTGAAAAGTGCGCTGTTGGAGCGACTGAAGTAACTTGAAAAAGGCGGTTGGCTATTTGCTTGGCTTATACGCGATCTATGCGGCTGTCTCTGTCTGGTTGCATCCCGGTTTCATCTATCCATTCGATCCAACGCGGTTTGAAATGGCAGGGTATGAGACGGTCATCGTTGACGGTGACGCAAGGCAACTGACTCTATCCGTGTCAGAAGGCCGCCCGGGCGAGCCCGCTGTTTTGTTTTTCATGGGCAATACCGGGTCGTTGGACCGATTTCCGACCTCAACGACGCAGCATCAGGCGGCAGGGCGCATGGTGGTGGCACTGCAGTATCCGGGAGGCGGCGGTGTGTCGGGGGCACCGAGCGAGGGCGGATTAAAAGCGCTTGCCCTAGATGCGCATGATTGGCTTGCTGGCAAGACGGATCGCCCGATTTACCTGCACGGTTATTCGTTGGGCACAGGTCTGGCAGTTCATGTGGCGGCAAGACGCGGTGTGAGCGGTGTCCTGCTGGATGCTCCATTTGCGCGGATGTGTGATGTTATGGCGCGTCAATCCGCCTTACCGGCCTGTTTTTTACCCGCCGTGCAGCGATGGGATTCGTTGCGCGATCTGAACGGGATCACAGCGCCGGTTCAGATCCAGCATGGCGACGCGGACAGTTTGATTCCTGCCAGCGACGGGCAACGACTGGCGCAGGCGATGGAAGGGGCAGGGATCGAGGTGATCTTTCACCTTGTTCCCGGTGGGACGCATAACAACATTTTCCGAACTGACGGATATTGGGATCGCGTCGCCGCATTCTTGGCCCCCTAAGACGCGAAAGCCGCCCCAAAGGGCGGCTTTGATTGTCAGGCATTTGAAGCCGTCTTAGCCGTATACGGCGCGGGATGCGATCCGGGCTGCGTCGCCACGATAGATATCGAGGTCGAGCGCCACATTCAGCGGCATCATTTCCAACTCGTGCTTTGTGCGCAGATAGAGCGCGCGCTTCTGCATGGCGCTGCGAACGGAATTCATGATGTTCATTGTGTGCTCCTTTCAAGGTTCACGGTATTGTCTGCTCCTCTTACCACAACACTTAGCTATGCCGCAGCGCAGCGCAAGCGATCAAAACGAAAGGCACAGTTGCATGAATTGCATGGCACCCTTTGAAATTTGTATAAAATTTCAGCATGTTATCTGAAGTCATGCAAAAAGGGCCGCGCCTTATGGCACGGCCCTTTTGTGTCGTGTATTGCGCTGCGTTAGATGAGTTTTCCCATAGCGACTGCGGTGTCAGACATCCGGTTGGAGAAGCCCCATTCGTTGTCATACCAGGACAAGATCCGCACCATATTGCCATCAAGCACCTTGGTTTGATCGAGGTGGAAGATCGACGAATGCGGGTCGTGGTTGAAGTCAGAGCTGACCATCGGTAGATCGGTGTATCCCAAAACGCCTTTCAACGGACCGTCAGCGGCGGCGATGATTGCAGCGTTGATTTCTTCCACGGTGGTCGCGCGGGAGGCTTCAAACGTGAGGTCAACGACAGAGACATTTGGCGTCGGCACGCGGATAGCAACGCCATCCAGTTTTCCGTTGAGCTCTGGCAGGACGAGCCCAACGGCCTTTGCAGCGCCGGTCGAGGTTGGGATCATCGACAATGCCGCCGCGCGGGCGCGGTAAAGGTCCTTGTGCATTGTGTCCAGCGTCGGCTGGTCGCCGGTATAGCTGTGAATCGTGGTCATAAAGCCCTTGGTGATGCCCACGGCGTCATTCAGCACTTTGGCCACGGGTGACAGGCAGTTGGTCGTGCAGGACGCGTTTGAGACGACGATGTCGTCTTTCGTCAGGGCGCTATCATTCACACCGAACACAATGGTCTTGTCCGCGTCTTTGCCAGGGGCAGAAATCAACACGCGGCTAGAGCCGTTATCAAGGTGCGCCTGGCAAGCTTCTTTGCTGGTGAAGATGCCCGTGCATTCCAACACGACGTCGACATCAGACCATGGCAGATCGGCAGGGTTGCGAATGGCGGTGACTTTCATCGGGCCGCGGCCGACGTCGATGGTGTCTTCGGTTGTGGTTACCGTTGCGGGAAAGCGGCCGTGAACGGAATCGAAGCGCAGCAAATGCGCGTTGGTTTCGACCGGACCAAGATCGTTAATGGCGATGACGTCAATGTCGGTGCGGCCAGATTCAATAATTGCGCGCAAGACATTGCGTCCGATGCGTCCAAATCCGTTGATTGCTACTTTTACGGCCATGGGAGGTCTCCTTTGGGAGTGAAGGCTAATGTTGGCGCTAACATTGCGATTTGGCGCGAAAGGTCAAGCGCTGGTGGCGGATTTAGCGCCAGAAAGCGAGCCATCCGATCAAGTCGCCCAGTCCACGCATCAGCAAAACGTGGACGTCCCAATGCAGCAGATAGATGTCCGCGACGAAGAAAGCGACAATCAAGATAAAGAGCCAGATGGCGATCGTATTGGTCATATCTTCGTTAGTAGCCCGTGCCTGCGCCAAACGCGAGGGTCAGCTGACTTCTAGCCCTCTGATGTGGCGGGGTATGGCGCGTCCGTCGATTTCGGCCTCTCTGACGAGCCAGTCAAATTGGTTGGCGATTGTGCGTATCCGTTCCGCCTCTCGGAAGGCGAGGTAGAATTTGCCGACATAAATGACGGCAATCGACGGCCCAAAGACAGAGATCGGGGCACTAAAGACGTTATGGGCGTCAAACAAGAACATGCGCAGCCGGGGATAAAGCGTTTCAGCGTAATCGGCGATTGTCTCGAGTTGCGCAGCACGGGTCGCGCGCGGCAAATCGGCGTAGTAACCCGTGCCAGCAGCGCAACTTGCCAGCTCATGCAATGGCAAGGCGATCTCTAGATCTGTATCGCCCTGCAACAACCACTCGCGTTGATCGTGCAAGGCTTGCAACGCTGAATCCGAACCGTCAGGCCGGTGCGTCACATATTCCCAATCAATCAGCGCTTCGGTCTTGAGCATATCGGGCAGGGTGGCCGGAACATGGCGGATTTTGTGGCCGCGTGCCTCGTGGTGCCATTTCATCAGCTGGCTGTCTGCTGACGTACGCTTTGCCGGGCTGAGCGACAGGGCAGAAGCGACAAGATCGCCGGGGCGCTCTGGCCTGTCGGTCAGCCCCAGCAGCCAATCGGTGCTGGTGCCAAGGTCTGCAGCGATCTCTGCGATTAATTGCGCGTTGGGCAGGCGCGGGCTTTGCGTGTTCAAAAGCTGGCCAATGGTGGACCGATCCGTGCCTGTGTTGCGCGCCAAGGCGCTGCGATTGGTATCTTTGGCTGTCATCGCGACAACAAGTCTGTCGCGGAAAAGCGCTGCGCGGTCTCTTCTGTCCATAACTCATCATTGTGGTGATTTTTATCTGCAAAGTAAAGTTTGTGCAGCAAAAACTCATAATTCCCGCGCGCCGCTTGGTGGTCTAAACCCGTGGCAACAGACGAAGGAGCTTACGATGGAAACGAAGAAAAGGTTGCTGTTGAAGTCGCTGACATGGCAGGCGACCGGGTTCTTTGCCATGGGGATGATCAGCTATGTTGTCAGCGGTTCATTCACAGCAAGCCTCAGCATCGCCGCTGGCGGTATGGCCAGCGGTTTTGTGTTCTTTTTCGTGCATGAGTTGATTTGGGCCAAGGTGGCCTGGGGACGGGCGCGACCCTAATTCAAACGGCCCATGGTGCCTGCAACATCGGCCATACGTGCCGAGAATCCCCATTCGTTATCATACCATGCCAAAACACGCACGGTCTTGCCGCCGACGACCTTGGTTTGGTCAGGCGCAAAGATCGAAGATTGGGTGGTGTGGTTAAAATCGATAGAGACTTTTGCCTCTGCATCATAAGCCATGACCATGCCCATATAGCCATTTGCAGCTTCGGCGACGGCGGCATTTACGTCTTCAACGGTTACGGATTTTGAGGCCTCAAATGTCAGATCCACAGCCGAGACATTTGGCGTTGGCACCCGCATTGCGGTGCCGTCAAGACGGCCTGCAAGTTCAGGCAGCACTTCACCCAAGGCTTTGGCTGCACCCGTTGAGGTCGGTATCATTGCCATCGCAGCAGCGCGCGCGCGGTAAAGATCAGCGTGGCGGCGATCAAGCGTTGGCTGGTCGCCGGTGTAGCTGTGGATGGTGGTCATGATCCCACGTTCGATCCCGATCGCGTCATTGAGAACCTTAGCAAGTGGTGCCAGGCAGTTGGTCGTGCAGGACCCGTTCGAGATCATGTTCTCTGTCGCCAACATGTCGCGATGGTTCACGCCGTAGACAACAGTGCGGTCAACATTCTTGGCAGGGGCCGAAATCAGGACCTTCTTGGCGCCACGTTCAAGATGAACGGCGGATTTTTCGCCATCATTGAATTTGCCAGTACATTCCAGCACCACGTCACAGCCTGACCAATCCAATTCCTGAGGGTCATAGTTGGATTGAACGAGGATCGGGCCATTGCCCAGATCAAGCGTATTGTCGGTGACTTTGATCTCACGGCCAAAGCGGCCATGGATGCTGTCGTATTTGAGAAGATGCGCATTGGTCTCAATTGGGCCGGTTGCGTTGATCTTGACGACCTGCACGTCATTGCGCGCGGCCTCTGCGATATGCGCGAGCGTGCAACGCCCAATGCGGCCAAATCCGTTGATGCCCAATGTGACCGTCATGCTCTTCCCCTAACGCCTTTGCTCTTGGCCGCAAGTTTTAGGGGGTGAGGTGATGTGCGGAAAGAAAAAACGTCAATTGGATCAGCATGTTATCGTTAACGGCCCCGTAGTCTGGGGCGTTAACGCTAACCGTTTGCGCCAACAATTCGCGCAGGCTTGTTCGTCGACGAATCAAGTGGTGGAACGAGCCCCGCAAAGGGGCTCGTTCCGAAATCGCTTTAAGCCAGCAGATCGCGCACTTTTTGCGCGGTATTCTCGGCCGTGATTCCGAATTTTTCGAACAATGTGCCAGCAGGGGCCGAAGCACCAAAGCTGTCCATGCCGACGAAAGCAGCCTTTTTAGCGTTGCCACGCTCGCCCAAAAGATAACGATCCCAACCCATGTTGACGCCCGCCTCAATCGCGACGCGCACCGGGCCCGCAGGCAGGACGCGCTTGCGGATCTTTTCGTCTTGTGCGTCGAACAATTCCCAGCAGGGCATGGATACGACGCGAGTGCCGATGCCTTCGGCTTGGAGGATGTCGCGGGCGGCGAGGGCGACCGAAACTTCTGATCCGGTGGCCATCAGGATAGCCTGACGTTTGCCAATCGCATCTGCCAGAACATAAGCGCCCTGGGCGGACAGGTTCTTGGTCTTGTGGTCGGCCCGCACGGTTGGCAGCCCTTGGCGCGACAAGCACAATACATGCGGCGTCGATTGCGAGGTCAAAGCCAGTTCCCATGCTTCGGCAACTTCAACCGCGTCTGCGGGGCGGAAGACGTTTGTGTTTGGCGTGGCACGCAACAGGGCGAGGTGTTCGACTGGTTGGTGGGTCGGGCCGTCTTCACCAAGGCCGATGCTGTCATGTGTCATGACATATGTGGTCGGCACCCCCATAAGGGCGGACAGGCGCATTGCACCGCGCGCATAGTCGGTAAAGCACATGAATGTGCCACCATATGCGCGTGCGCCGCCGTGCAGTGCCATACCGTTCATAGCGGCTGCCATGCCGTGTTCACGCACGCCATAGTGGATGTAGCGGCCCTTGCGGTTGTCCGGGTGAAAGACACCCATATCAGGTGTCTTGGTATTGTTTGATCCGGTCAGGTCGGCAGAGCCGCCGATGGTTTCCGCCATGACAGGGTTGATGACCTGTAACGCTTTCTCGGACGATGCCCGGGTTGCCAGCTTTGGGGCGTCTTCCGACATCTGTTTTTTGAATGCACGGATAGTTGCTGCGAGCTTCTTAGGGGCCTCGCCAGCGTAGGCGCGGTTAAACTCTGCCTGCTTGGTGCCCGAAAGTTTGGCAAACCGATCTTCCCAAGCCGCTCTTGCGGCTTTGCCGCGCGCGGATGTTGCTTCCCAAGCGGACTTTACGTCAGCGGGAATTTCAAACGCGCCGTGATCCCAACCATAGGTCTTTTTTGCCGCTGCCAGTTGTTCTGCATCCGTCAATGCGCCGTGGCCCTTGGACGTGTCCTGTGCAGCATGGCCCAAGGCGATGTGGGTCTTGCAGGCGATCATCGAGGGGCGCGGGTCTTTCTTGGCGGCAATGATGGCCGCATCAATCGCGTCTGGGTCATGTCCGTCAATCGCCTGCACATGCCAGCCAGAGGCCGCAAAGCGGGCAGGTTGGTCGGTGATGTCGGCCATGTCGACGGTGCCGTCGATTGTGATGTTGTTGTCGTCAAAGAAGACAACCAAGTGAGACAGCTTTTGCATCCCAGCAAGGCCAATCGCCTCTTGGCTGACGCCTTCCATAAGGCAGCCGTCGCCCGCAATCACGTAAGTATAGTGGTCGACGATATTCTTGCCGTAGCGTGCGCGCTGAATTTCCTCGGCAATCGCAAAGCCAACTGAATTGGCGATACCCTGACCAAGCGGCCCTGTTGTCGTCTCGATACCGGTGGCATGGCCATATTCTGGGTGACCAGCCGTCTTGGCACCCCACTGGCGAAAATCCTTGATCTGCTGAAGCGTCATGTCGGCATAGCCGGTGAGATGCAGCAGGGAATAAAGCAGCATTGACCCGTGGCCCGCAGACAGAATGAAACGATCGCGATCCGGCCAATTTGGTGCGGCAGGATCGAAATTCAGGTGCTTTTCATAGAGGACCGTCGCAACGTCTGCCATGCCCATGGGCATGCCGGAGTGGCCGGAGTTCGCGGCGGCAACGGCGTCCAGCGTCAGCGTGCGGATCGCTGCGGCTTTCATCCAATGGTTGGGGTGCTGGGCGCGGAGGGTCGCAATATCCAAGGGTCTCATCCTGTTTTTTAAGGCGATTGTTGCCGCACGTCATATCAGGGCGGTGCTATAGTTCAAGCGTCGCGGAACAAAGGATGAGGCGCGCCCGATAAGCGGTTCAGAATAAAGCGCTTCATCTGGTTTGCGACAGATCATCGTATCGCTTAGGCTGAGTTGGAAGAGGCACGATTCGGCTGTGAATATGGGAATAGGCATACCCTTGCATGGTCGACGGTAGAGCGTTTGTGGGGGGATCCCCTCGGTTAGCGTTCAAGGTGGCGGAGAGACACCTGAGAAAGGACAGGCAAATGAGCGATATCAATGCGTTAGAAGGTCGTATTACGGCAGCACTTGAACGGATCAGCGCCCAGGTTGTCCAATTGGGCAATAGCGAGGGTGCGTCGGACGACACTGGCTTGCAAACGCAGTTGGACGAGGAGCGCACGGCAAATGCGCAGCTGGTCGAGCGGGTGCGGGTGCTGAAAGAGCGGCAGGATACGAAGATTGCGGAACTTGAAGCGCGGGTTTCCGCGCAAGCCGATCAATTGGCTCAATTGGATGGAGAATTGCAAAGGACGCGGGCGTCCCACGCGGATCTGCGCGAAATGAACGCACAATTGCGCAGCGTCGCAACCGAAGGCGCGGCGGATCCTGAGCTGATCAATCGGGCATTGATCGCCGAGATTGATGCGCTGACAGCCCAACGGGGTGCGGACGCCGCAGAAGTTGATGCGATCCTTGCTGAACTGAAACCCCTGATCGAGGAGGCGTCCTGATGCCACAGGTTGAAGTAGCCATCGGAGGCCGCACATTCGAAGTTGCCTGTCAGGAAGGCGAGGAGCATTTCCTGTATTCAGCCGCACAGATGCTGGACAGCGAAGCGGCGCATTTGTCCGGCCAGATCGGCAGGATGCCAGAGGCGCGGATGCTGCTGATGTCGGGGCTTATGTTGGCGGACAAGACCGCAGGGCTCGAAGAAAAGCTGAAAGATGCGGAAACGCGGATGGCGGGTTTGCAAGCGCAGATCGACCAATTGCAATCGCGTCAGCCCGAAAAAATCGAGGTGCCTGTCGTGCCCAGCGAGATCACCGACACTCTTGCTGAGATAGCTGCCCGGGCCGAAGCGCTGGCAGATCAGGTTGAACAAAAGGCGGGATGATCTCGCCCGTCTGGTGCTATCGCAAGGACTCGCGGAGCGCGGCGTAGGCCGTTTCATCCATCGGTGGTTTCAGTGCGCGCGCGGTGCGCGCGAATGAACCATCTTTGATGGCCTGCATCACGGCGTCAAAGCCGCCCACATGGTTGGCTCGGATGTAGACCTGCGGAACGGTGATCGGATCATTGAAGGCGCGTGACAGCGTAATATCTGTTTTGATATCAATGGTTTTGGGCGTCATGCCCAATGTCGTCAGTGTGTCGAGTAGGATCTTTGAATGATCGTCTGCTAGATCGCTGATCTCACCGGCATGAAACAAGACGACGGGGTAATGTGTGATGAGCGCATTGAGAAAAGTCAGCGCGTCATCATCGTCGGATTGCTGCACATGATGTGGCGCAGGCTGCGCCATGCGTTGTAACGAATCCTCGAGCCGCTGATTCAGGTCGTGGCCATCGTGATTTGGCCCAAACCGCGCGTGTCGGCCGACAGGTGCCCTGATCACCCGGTAAATGATCCGGGCGATAATGAGCACCACAACGGTTTTGACGATAAGTTCTTCTAAAGACAACGCGGGTTATGCGTTGGCTTCGCGGATCTTGTCGGCGGCATCTTTGTCAAATGCGACACCTTGTTCAGCGAACAGAGTATCAAGTTCGCCCGACAGCGTCATCTCTGTAATGATGTCGCAGCCGCCGACGAATTCGCCTTTGACGTATAGTTGCGGGATCGTCGGCCAATCAGAGAAATCCTTGATGCCTTGGCGGATCTCTTCGTCGGCCAGCACGTTCACGTCCGCAAATTCGACGCCCATGAAGTTCAGCACACCTGCAACACGTGACGAGAACCCGCATTGCGGCATGGACTTGGTGCCTTTCATGAAAAGCACAACATCATTGGTAGTGACGGTTTCTTTGATTTGGGTCTCTGCGGTCATTGTCGTTGTCCTTTGCACGTGCGTGGCGCAATCGCCATTTGCGGTATTCATGAATGATCAGGCGGGGTAAGCCAATCATCAAATGGTCCAAGCCCCCAATGTCATCTCAGGCGGCTGGACTGGTCTTGTGCTTCATTTATTGTCTTGTGACCGGGGTTTCCAGCGCTCAGCGTGGTTTTTGGTGTGACGGCTTTGTGAATGATGGGCACCGGTCATGGATGACAAGGCGTCATTACGCCGGTTTACATCATCAATTGCATCCATATCGATGGCTTCGAGGCCAAGTTCCCGCTGCGGTTCTTCTTGTGGCATCTCTGGCCGGTAGGACGAAAGCGGCCGGTAGGTGCGACGACGGTTGCGGAAATAAAGCATCAAGAACACGCAGATGGCGATGACTGCCAGCGCGAGTTCGGTGCCCGACACTAGTCAGGAGCCTTGGTGGTCAGCGCGAGGGCATGCAATTCACCATTCGCGCCATCCATCTTGCCCTTCAAGGCGGCATAGACTGCGCGTTGCTGCTGCACCCGGTTTTTGCCCCGAAAGCTTTCGTCGATCACTTCGGCTGCAAAATGTGCGCCGTCATCGCCTTGCACGGCAATCTGGGCATTCGGAAAACTTTCGCGCAACAGGGTTTCGATGTCGTGGGCTGTGATCATGACGGCTCTCTTTTTCGGGTTGTCTTCAACCTAAGCAGCGATCGCCCCTGCGGCAAGTGGGGCCGGGTGCCGTGAGTTGAGCAGCAAACAGGTTACGAATGCTTAGGCAACCGCTTTGGCGAAGGACGAACGATAGATCTGGGTGAGCTCGGCCAGCGGTGCAGACGCGGTACCGAATGTCACCGCTTCACCGCCAACCTTGCCAACGGTTGACAGTTGGACGCCACATTGCCCGGCTGAAATCATCAGCGCCTCTGCCTGATCAAAGTTGCAGGCGACCAGATAGCGCGCCTGATCTTCCCCAAAGAGAGTTGGCGTGTCGGCAACGTCGAGTGTAATGCCGACGCCTGCTGCTTCGGCCATCTCAAATGCGGCCAAGGCAAGTCCGCCGTCCGACAGATCAGTACAGGCGCGGATTAGGGCGTGGTTCGCACGAATAAAGTCCCCGTTGCGTTTTTCGGCGGCCAGATCGACGGGCGGGGCGTCACCCTCAGCGCGGTCATAAACCTCTGCCAAGAGGGCGGACTGACCAAGGTGCCCTTGCGTTTCACCAACAAGAAGCAGCACGTGACCTTCGCGTAGCTGTCCATTGATCATGTGGTCTGGGTCGGCGATCAGGCCAACAGCGCCGATCGTCGGCGTTGGCAAGATGCCGGTCCCATCGGTTTCGTTGTAGAGCGAGACGTTGCCAGAAACGATTGGCATATCGAGTGCGCTCACGGCTTCACCAATGCCTTGGATGGCCCCGACGAATTGCCCCATAATGTTTGGCTTTTCAGGGTTGCCAAAGTTCATGTTGTCGGTAGTTGCCAGTGGCGTCGCGCCAACAGATGTCAGATTGCGATAAGCCTCTGCGACCGCTTGTTTCCCGCCTTCGATTGGGTTGGCTTTGACATAACGCGGTGTCACGTCAGACGTGAAAGCGAGCGATTTGGGCGTTCCGTGGACACGCACGACGCCTGCACCAAGGCCGGGAATGCGGGCTGTGTCGCCCATCACCTGACTGTCGTATTGTTCGTAAACCCATTGCTTGGCTGCATAATTCGGGCTGCTGATCAGCGCCTTGAGGCCGTCAATCGGATCGACACCAACAATGTCGCCAAGTGGTTCCGCAGGTGGGGTCGGCACCCAAGGGCGATCATATTCCGGGGCCGTGGACGACAGTTTCGACAGCGGCAGGTCCGCTTTCACTTCCCCGTTGTGGACGATCAAGAACCGGTCTTCGGGCAGTGTTTCACCCACAATGGCAAAATCGAGGTCCCATTTGTCAAACACGGCGCGGGCTTCGGCCTCAAGCTCTGGTTTGAGAACCATGAGCATCCGTTCCTGCGATTCAGACAGCATCATTTCATAGGCTGTCATATTCTCTTCGCGTTGCGGCACCTTTTCCAGATCAAGGCGCACACCCAGCCCGCCTTTGTCGCCCATTTCAACGGCCGAGCAGGTCAAGCCAGCAGCACCCATGTCTTGGATAGAGATCACAGCACCGGTCGCCATCAGTTCCAGCGTCGCTTCCATCAACCGCTTTTCAGTGAAGGGATCACCGACCTGCACGGTGGGGCGTTTTTCTTCGATCGTGTCGTCAAATTCGGCCGAGGCCATCGTCGCTCCACCAACGCCATCGCGCCCCGTCTTGGCACCAAGGTAGACAACAGGCATCCCAACGCCAGAGGCGGCGGAATAGAAGATCTTGTCAGTATCAGCGAGGCCCGCAGCAAAGGCATTCACAAGACAATTGCCGTTATATGCCGGATCAAAACGGACTTCGCCGCCAACGGTCGGCACCCCAAAGCAGTTGCCATAACCGCCAATACCAGCCACCACGCCATTCACAAGCTGGCGCGTCTTGGGGTGATCAGGTGCGCCAAACGACAGCGAATTCATTGCCGCAATGGGGCGTGCGCCCATGGTGAAGACATCCCGCAGGATGCCACCAACGCCGGTTGCGGCACCCTGATAGGGTTCGATGTAGCTGGGGTGGTTGTGGCTTTCCATTTTGAAGATCACAGCCTGCCCATCGCCGATATCAACAACACCCGCGTTTTCGCCGGGGCCGCAGATGACCTGAGGGCCTTCGGTCGGCAATGTGCGCAACCACTTTTTGGAAGACTTGTAGGAACAATGTTCGTTCCACATCGCCGAGAAGATGCCCATTTCGGTGAAGTTGGGATCGCGGTTCAGGATCTTTTTGACCTCCGCGTATTCTTCCGGAGTAAAGCCATGTGCGGCGATGATGTCTGCGGTGATTTCTGGATCGGACATAGTTTCCCCCTCGACTCGATGTGCTTTTAGGGCAGGGTGGCAAGAAGTGGAAGGCAGGTTTGATGACCAATTTTGTGCTGATGCTGGATGTTGATGGGGTCATCTTCAACGGGCGCGCCGATGGTCGGACTTGGTCCGACGGGGTTTAGACTGACCGTGGCATCCGGGCAGGTGGTCAGCGCCGTGATTTCTTTGCCCCCTATTGGCAGCGGAATGTGATCGGGCAGGCGGCGAAGATGCCGATTTTGACAAATGCCTTGGATCGCAACGGCGCGCTGGTCAATGCAAAGAAATCGGAGGGATGATCTGGGGTTGAAAGATGTCTGGGCTGAGAACACATCCCCCCCTGATCCCGCCAAAAAAAATGCCGGGCACAAGGCCCGGCAAAGTCCAACAGGGAGGTGAGGCAATGAGCGCAAAAGCATCAACTGCCTCGTGGTTCCACATAGGGGTGGATTTTTGACCATTCAAGAAAAATTGGGCAGATTTCGGTGCAATCCCGGTATGCGCATGGCGCATAGCTTGGCCGCCACTACGGTTAACTCGCCGCAGATTCTCGGATTTTCCGGCGATGAGCGATGATTTCGTCCTGCACAAAATCCCGGAAGGCGCTGATGCGCTTGGATTGCCGCAATTCTTCCGGATAGGCAAGGAACACTGGCACTTCACCTGATTCCACATCAGGCAGGATGCGCACGAGCTCTGGGAAATCCTCTGTGACGTAGTCAGGCAAGACACCGACACCGAGTTTGTTCAGCACGCCCTGCAAAACACCAAAGTAGTTGTTGACGGTCAAAAGCGACTTCACATCATACGACAATAGGTGCTGCACCATTGCGGCCCCGGCGGCGACCTGTGTCGACGACGGGCTTTGGCAAATCAGCCTGTGATTGGCGACGTCTTCGATGTTGTCAAAGCTGCCGACCTCTTCCAGATAGCTGCGCGACGCATAAAGCCGCATCCGAACCGACATCAGGCGTTTGCGGATCAGATCCGCCTGGCTTGGCTCTTTCATGCGGATGGCGACGTCTGCTTCGCGCATCGGCAGGTCAAGCACACGCTCTTCCAGCATCAGGTCAATTTTGAGGTCTGGGTAAAGTTCATAAAGCTTAGGCAGGCGGGGCGCGAGCCAAAGTGTCCCAAATCCGGTAGTCGTCGTGACCCGCAGCTCACCAAATACTTCTTCCTCGCTGTCGCGGATACGTGCAGATGCCGCCTCCAACCGCTTGTTCATCGATTTGGTCGCATCAAACAGAAGTTCACCCTGTTCCGTCAGAATCAGCCCACGTGCGTGGCGGTGGAACAACGTCGTATTGAGTGATTCTTCCAGGGCGCGCACTTGCCTGCTGACGGCAGATTGCGACAGATGCAGCGTGTCGCCCGCATGAGTCAGCGATCCCGCGTCTGCGACGGCGTGAAATATTCTTAGCTTGTCCCAGTCCATCTGATGCCCGCCGAAATCGAGTTCACTCATATTCTTGTCGATCATTACGCTGATTGGGTCACAAATTGCAAATGCACCAGTTTATGAATTGATGCTTTATAGGTCAGAAAGTTTGACCTATCATGGCAGCAGTTCAGAAGCGCGGGGAGGTGCCAGATGGGCCGGGAACAGATTTCGCTAAATGATCGCTACGATCTCAGCAAACGCCACGTTCTTTTGAACGGCACCCAAGCATTGGTCCGATTGATGCTGATGCAACGCGCGCGGGATGAAAAAGCGGGTCTTGATACGGCGGGATATGTGACGGGCTATCGTGGGTCGCCCTTGGGCGCGGTTGATATGCAAATGACCCGCGCGTCAAAGATTTTGGTGGAAAACCAGATCACCTTTCAGCCGGGATTGAACGAAGATCTTGCAGCGACCGCCCTTTGGGGCAGCCAGCAGGCGGAACTGCGCGGCGAAGGTAAGCACGACGGCGTCTTTGGGCTGTGGTATGGCAAAGGGCCGGGCGTCGATCGTTCAGGCGATGTGATGCGCCACGCCAACATGGCCGGCAGCAGCCCATACGGCGGTGTCATCATGGCCATGGGCGATGACCACACCGGCGAAAGTTCGACCACATTGCACCAATCTGACTGGGCGATGCTGGACGCCTATATGCCGATTGTAAGTCCCGCGGGCGTGCAAGAGATCTTGGACTATGGCCTTTATGCTTGGGCATTGAGCCGCTACGCGGGTGTCTGGGTTGGTCTCAAGACCATGAAAGACACCGTCGAGGTGACTTCCGTGGTGGACGGCGATCCCCATCGTTTGACCTTTGAGACACCCACAATGGCGCTCCCCGAAGGGGGGCTGAACATCCGCTTAGTTGATACCCCGCAATTGCAAGAAGCGCGGATGATTGACCACAAGCGCTTTGCGGCAGAGGCGTTTTCCCGCGCCAACAAGATGGACCAACGCAAATGGGGTAATGCGGGGGCAAAGATAGGATTTGTTGCAGCGGGCAAGAACTATCTTGATCTGGTCCATGCGCTATCGCTCTTGGGAATTGATGAGGCGGCGGCCGAGCGTCTTGGCCTTACGACCTATAAGGTCGGGCAGGTTTGGCCATTGGATACGCAAAGCTTTCATGACTGGGCCGAGGGGCTTGATCTGATCGTTGTGGTTGAAGAAAAACGCAAATTGATCGAGGTGCAGGTCAAAGAAGCACTGTTTGATGATCGCAATGGCCGCCGGGTCTATGGCTGGCATAAGGGTGATGCGTTCAAAGATGGCCGCCGAGAGGAAGTTTTTCCCACGAAAGGTGATCTCAATCCGATTTTGATTGCCGAAAAAATCGGTGGCATCCTGATTGAAGAGGGCTGCGGCTCTGATGGGGTGACAGCGGGCCTGGATGCGATTGCAGCGGCACACAAGGCTGACAATGCCCCCGAATTGGCGGCAAGGGTGCCTTACTTTTGCTCGGGGTGCCCGCATAATTCATCGACCAAGGTGCCAGCAGGCAGCCGCGCCTATGCAGGTATCGGGTGCCACTACATGGTCCAGTGGATGGATCGCGACACGGTGGGATTCACCCAAATGGGGGGCGAAGGTGCCAATTGGGTCGGCGAGGCGCCGTTCAGCGAAACCCAGCACGTTTTCCAAAACCTCGGTGACGGCACCTATAACCATTCCGGCGTGCAGGCGATCCGATTTGCCCTGATGGCTGGCACGACCGTCACGTATAAGATCCTGTTCAATGATGCCGTGGCTATGACAGGCGGGCAGGGCAATGATGGCGGGCTTACCGCCGATCAGATCTGCAGTGAACTTGTGGCAATGGGGGTCAAACGTGTTGAGGTCGTTTTCGATGACAAGGAAGACGTGCACGCGGAACTTTTCCCCAAGGACGTAAACTTTTCCGAACGCGCGGCCCTTCAGCAAGTCCAGCAGGATCTGGCAAAAGTCGAAGGTGTCAGTGCCTTGGTCTATATTCAGACCTGTGCCGCCGAAAAGCGCAGACGCCGCAAACGTGGTCTTTTTCCTGATCCTGACAAGCGGGTCTTTATCAATACCGATGTCTGCGAAGGCTGCGGCGATTGTGGTGTGCAATCAAATTGCGTCTCGATCGTGCCGGTTGAGACAGAGTTGGGGCGCAAACGCGCCATTGATCAATCAACCTGCAACAAGGATTTTTCCTGCGTAAATGGATTTTGCCCGTCCTTTGTCACCATTGAAGGTGCGCAGGTCAAGAAACAGGCGACGGCCGATGTCGAGGTAGGTGATTTGCCATTGCCAGAACTGCCGGTCATCAATGGAACCCATAACGTCGTGATCACCGGGGTTGGTGGCACAGGTGTTGTTACCATTGGTGCGGTGATGGCGATGGCCGCGCATTTGGATGGCAAAGGTGCTGGCATGATGGAAATGGCCGGGCTTGCCCAAAAAGGCGGTGCGGTTCACATTCATTGCAGATTGGCCAACGGCCCTGAGGATATCGCCGCGATCCGCGTGAGCACCGGCGAATGTGACGCTTTGATCGGCGGTGATCTGGTCGTCAGCGCAGGTGCAAAGACGCTGGGGCTGATGCGCAGCGGCAAAACGCTTGGCGTTGTGAACAGCCACGAAATCGTCACGGGGGATTTTACCCGCGACACGGAATTCAAGCTCCCCATTGAGCAGCTAAAACTTTCGCTAGAGGCACGATTGCGCGACGGACTGGCCATGTTTGATGCAAGCGAACTGGCAAAAACGCTGATGGGCGACAGTATCTATTCGAATATGATGATCTTTGGTGCAGCCTGGCAGAAGGGCGCCGTGCCCTTGTCGTTGGATAGTATTTTGCGTGCGATCGAATTGAACGGTACTGCAGTGGACCGCAACAAACGCGCGTTTGAGCTTGGCCGTTGGGCAATGGAGCAGCCTGACGCCGCAAGCGCCCTTTTGACGCCAAAGGTCACCACCTTGCCCAAGACGACGGCTGAAAAGATCACGTTTCGCGCCGATCATCTTGTTGCCTATCAAGGCAAACGGCTGGCAGCGCGCTATCGCCAAATGGTCGATAAATTTGATGACCCACTTCAGCTTGCTGTGGCCGAAGGATACCACAAGCTATTGGCCTACAAGGATGAATACGAAGTCGCCCGTTTGCTTCAATCCACTGTTGAAAAGGCGCAGGCGGTTTTTGATGGCGAGCTCAAGCTAAGCTATCACCTGGCGCCGCCGCTGATGTCCAAAACAGGGCCGGATGGTCGCCCAACCAAAAAGACTTACGGCCAGCGCATGGCGCGCATGCTACCGTGGTTGGCGCGATTCAAACGCCTGCGCGGAACACCTTTTGACCCATTCGGATATAATTCAGAACGCAAGATGGAACGGGCGCTGATCGTGCAATTCGAAAACGACATGGCAGAAGTCCTGCGCATCGTAACGCCTCAGACACTTGATGCCGCCATCGCTCTTGCGCGCTTACCGCTCGACATTCGCGGATTTGGCCCGGTGAAAGAGGCCAATGCGTTAAAATGTGCCAAGCGGCGCGAAGAGCTTTTGGCGCACTTGCGCAACCCAACACGCGTGCCGCAAGCCGCAGAGTAATCGGTGATCCATAAACCCGGCATTTCCCGCATGGATTTCCGTAACAAAGCGGCGTATGGCTGTGGATAAATGCGGCCATATCTGGAATATCCGGTCGCAGGAGTGTTGAAAGGCAAGGCGCATGGCGGTCGGCATTTTTGATAGCGGATTAGGTGGGCTGACGGTTCTGGACGCAGTTCAAAAGCGCCTGCCTGACGTCCCGCTGGTGTATCTTGGGGACAGCGCCCATACCCCCTACGGCGTGCGTGATGCCGAAAACATCTATGATCTGACCACCGCTGCAACCCAGCGGCTGTTCGATGCCGGTTGTGACCTCGTGATCCTGGCGTGCAACACCGCGTCAGCTGCGGCCCTGCGGCGGATGCAAGAGGGTTGGGTCCCTGAAGGAAAACGCGTTTTGGGTGTCTTCGTGCCATTGATCGAGGCGCTGACAGAACGGCAGTGGGGCGATAATTCTCCTCCGCGCGAGGTCGCAACAAAGCATGTCGCCCTGTTTGCAACGCCCGCCACCGTCAGTAGCCGGGCCTTCCAGCGGGAACTTGCATTCCGCGCCATCGGCGTTGACGTTGAAGCGCAGGCCTGCGGTGGCGTTGTGGACGCTATTGAAGACGGTGACATGATCCTGGCTGAGGCGCTTGTTCGTTCCCATGTGGACGCCCTCAAGCGGAAGATGCCGGCACCTGACGCTGCTGTGCTGGGCTGCACGCATTACCCATTGATGGCGAAGATTTTTCAGGACGCGCTGGGGGATGATGTACGGGTCTTTAGTCAAGCCAATCTTGTCGCCGATAGTTTGGCTGACTATCTGGGCCGGCGGCCCGAAATGGTCGGGCCGGGCAAAGACAGCGTATTCCTGACGACCGGTGATCCGCGCCGTGTTTCCGACAGGGCCACGCAGTTTCTGCGACGAAAAATCACATTCGAAGCAGCCTGATTGATGCCCTGCGGGGCCTACCTATATATTCGAATTGAAAGGGGTTCCTCATATGACCCACAACGTCGCCATTCTGGGCGCATCCGGTTACACGGGCGCCGAACTTGTCCGGCTTATCGCCACCCACCCGTCGCTGACGATCACCGCCCTTGCCGCTGAACGCAAAGCTGGGCTGGAGATGGCAGAGGTCTTCCCACAACTGCGCCACCTTGATCTGCCAAAGCTGGTCAAAGTCGCGGATATCAATTTTGACGAAATTGATCTCGTCTTTGCGGCCCTGCCGCATGGGCTTAGCCAAGCCTTGGTGCGGGACCTGCCGCCGCATGTCAAAGTTGTCGACCTTGGTGCTGATTTCAGACTTCGTGATCCTGCGGCCTATGAAAAATGGTACGGCGCGCCGCATGTTGCCACAGAGCTTCAAAAAGAAGCGGTCTACGGCCTGACCGAATTCTACCGCGATGACATTGGCACAGCACGGCTTGTGGCCGGAACCGGGTGCAATGCGGCGACGGTGCAATTTGCGTTGCGGCCGTTGATGTCTGGCGACCTGATCGATCTGGATGACATCATTTGTGATCTCAAGAACGGGGTTTCGGGTGCGGGCCGGGCGTTGAAAGAAAACATGTTGTTCACTGAACGTGCGACAGATGCAAAGGGCTACGCCGAAGGTGGCAAACATCGGCATTTGGGTGAATTCGATCAGGAATTCAGCGCGCTTGCGGGACGGAAGATTGAAATCCAATTCACGCCGCACCTTGTTCCGATGAGCCGCGGTATTTTGGCGTCCTGCTACTTAAAAGGCGATGCGAAGGCCGTCCATGCTGCTTTGGCGGCGCGTTACGCTGACGAACCCTTTGTCATCGTACTTCCGTTTGGGCAAACGCCCGGAACCGGACATGTTGCAGGCTCAAACTTCTGCCATATCGGGGTGACTGGCGACCGGATCTCTGGCCGCACACTGGTCGTGTCGACGCTTGATAACCTCTGCAAAGGGTCCAGCGGGCAGGCTTTGCAAAATGCCAATTTGATGCTTGGCATCCCTGAGACAACCGGCCTGATGCAACCGGCGATGTTCCCATGAAAAGCCTGAAGAAAAAGCGGCGCATACAGATCCTGGCGCTTTCAGGTGTTTGCATTGCGGCAGTGCTGGTCATTCTGGCGCTTCTGCCGGACGATTCCTTTCAGTTCTTTCGCTCGCCCACGGAAGTTGCTGAGAACCCGCCGCAAGAAACAGAACTTTTTCGCATTGGTGGGCTTGTCGCCGAAGGCTCGATTCAACGTGGTGAGGGGACGCGCGTGTCCTTTGCCGTGACAGACGGTGGTGCCACAATCCCGGTCACCTACGATGGGATCCTGCCGGATCTCTTCAACGAAGGTGAAGGCATGGTCGGGCAGGGGCGTTACATCAATGGCACCTTTGAAGCTGTTGAAATTCTTGCGAAACACGATGAAACCTACATGCCGAAAGAGGTCATCGACGCGCTGAAAGAACAGGGAACCTACGTCGCACCGGACGGTGCTGAAGCGACGAATTAACCATCCCCTCGCATTTTGCCCCTTCAACATAGGGGATTGAGATGCAGACAGTCAGGCAAATCGCGGCCGAGATCGTGGCCCGGGAAGGCGGTTATGTGAATGACCCCTCTGATCCCGGTGGTGCCACCAACTTTGGCGTTACCATTCACACCATGCGCCGACTTGGGCTTGATCTGGATGGAGACGGCCAGATCAGCACCGCCGACGTGCGGCGGCTCACGCGCCAACAGGCAGAGGACATCTTCGTCAAACACTATTTTGATGGCCCTCGTATCAATTTGCTGCCGCAACCCCTGCAGGCCAGTGTTTTCGATATGTACGTGAATGCCGGCAGCCATGCGGTGAAGATCCTGCAGCGTCTGCTGAACCAGATGCGCATCGATTGCAGTGTCGACGGTGTAATCGGTCCGCAAACGGCCGCTGCAGCGGAAAAGGCTTTTGCTGCGGCACCCGATCACCTTGCGGACGCCTACGGAATTGCACGTCGCAATTACTACTACGCATTGGCAGACCGCCGCCCGGCCAGCCGTAAATACGCACGGCGGCGCGACGGCGGTAAGGGCGGCTGGATACGCCGCGCTGAAGAATTCATCGCACCGCGCTATCACCTGAGCCACCAGCAACACCAGCAAAGGATCGCATCATGGGGTTGATCACAGGCATGATGTCACTGCTTTTTGGCGACGGCCGCAATACAGTCACTGAAACGGTCGAGGTCTTCCGGGAGAATGCCGAAAAGGCAGCCGTGCGCGCCGCCGATGGAAAATCTGCGGCTTTGGCGCAATTCGCGACAGAGTTTGCACAGCCCCGCAAAGGGCTCTTTGACCGCTTTGTCGACGCGCTGAACCGCCTGCCGCGCCCGGCATTGGCACTTGGCACGATTGCGCTTTTTGTCGCTGCGATGAAAGAGCCGGTGTGGTTCGCGGACCGGATGGTTGGCGTCGCCTTGATACCGGAACCGCTTTGGTGGCTCATGGGGGCCATTGTCAGCTTTTATTTTGGCGCGCGTCATCAGGCAAAAGGACAAGACTTTCAACGATCAGTTGTCCAGTCCGTCGCGTTGACCCAAGCCATCACGACGCCCGATCCTGCGGCGGCACCGCAAGACGGTGACAATGCCGCCCTCGCAGAATGGTGGTCGCGCCATGGCGGATGATTGGGCCACATCAATCGAGATGCGGATCACTGCACTTGAAACCCACAATGCAGTGACCGCCGTTCATCACAACAACGTCTCCAACCGGCTGAGCAATATCGAGGATATGCTGAAGTGGTTGGTTCGTTTGGTGATCGGGGGCCTCATCTTGGGGATGATCACCTATATCCTGCGCGGCGGTTTAATCCCGTAGGGTCAGCGTTGCCGCATTTGCCGCAGGCACTTTTGTGTGTGTGGCGCTGTCGCTTCAAGTCTGCCTGCTCTATACTTGCAACATGCTGATAGAGCTTGGACATTTCACCCTGATTCTGGCCTTTGCTGTCGCCATCGCCCAGACCGTTTTGCCGCTTGTTGGTGCGCAGACCGGTCGGCGCGCGTGGATGTCGGTGGCAGAACCTGCGGCAACCTTGCAGGTGATCCTCGTCGGCTTTAGCTTTGCTGTCCTCACCTGGGCCTTTGTGGTCTCGGACTTCTCGGTTGAGCTGGTTTACCTCAATTCCCACACCGATAAGCCGATGCTTTACAAGGTCAGCGGCGTTTGGGGCAATCACGAAGGATCATTGCTGCTTTGGGTGTTAATCCTCGCGATCTTTGGGGCCTGTGCAGCATGGTTTGGCGACGATTTACCGCAGCGTTTGCGGGCGCGGGTGCTGGCTGTGCAAGGATCCGTCTCTGTCGCGTTTTATGCCTTTATTCTGTTCACGTCGAACCCGTTCAACCGGCTGGATTTTGTGCCGCTGAACGGGCGTGACCTCAACCCGCTTTTGCAGGATCCCGGTCTCGCGTTTCATCCGCCCTTTCTTTACCTCGGCTACGTTGGGCTGAGCATGACGTTCAGCTTTGCCGTCGCTGCCTTGATCGAGGGGCGCGTCGATGCCGCTTGGGGCCGGTGGGTGCGGCCTTGGACATTGGCCGCATGGATGTTCCTGACCGTCGGCATCGCGCTGGGGTCGTGGTGGGCCTACTATGAACTTGGCTGGGGCGGGTTCTGGTTTTGGGATCCGGTAGAAAACGCAAGCTTCATGCCGTGGCTGATTGCGGCCGCCTTGCTGCATTCCGCCATCGTGGTGGAAAAGCGCGAAGCGTTGAAAAGCTGGACGATCCTCTTGGCCATCCTCGCATTTGGCTTCTCGCTTTTGGGCACATTCATCGTCCGCTCGGGCGTGCTGACAAGCGTGCACGCTTTTGCAAATGATCCAGAGCGGGGCGTTTTCATCCTTGCCATCCTGGGTTTCTTTTTGGGTGGTGCGTTGATCCTTTTTGCGATCCGCGCGAGTGCGATGCAGGCTCAGGGCGTCTTTGGCACCGTCAGCCGGGAAAGCGCGCTTGTCCTCAACAACATCCTTTTGGCTGTCAGCTGCTTTGTGGTTTTCATCGGCACCATCTGGCCGCTGGTGGCAGAGCTGTTGTTTGACCGCACCATGTCCGTCGGACCGCCGTTCTTTAATGCGGCTTTCACACCATTCATGGTCGCGCTCGCAGTCGTCATGCCTTTGGGATCCTTGCTGGCTTGGAAACGCGGCCGTCTGAACAAGGCGAAAGGTCTGCTTGGGGCCCTCGCGATCTTGGCCGTGGCCGTCGCGGGAACAGCCTACGCAGTGCAAAGCGGTCGTTCCGCGCTTGGCCCGATTGGGATCGCGCTTGGGATTTGGGTCATTGGCGGTGCTGCATTGGATCTATGGCTGCGCAGCGGTCGCGGTGACGTGTCTGACCGGCTGCGGCGGATCCTGCGGTTGCCACGCGCGGATTGGGGCAAGGCCCTGGCCCACGCTGGCATGGGCGTCACAATCTTGGGGGTATCAGGCATCTTGGCATGGCAGGTCGAGGATATCCGCGTCGCGCAACCGGGCGAAACCTATGAAGTCGGGGCTTATGAATTCACCTTGCAGGACGTCACGCGCGACCTGGGTCCCAATTACCAGACCACCATGGCCCAGATCGCGATGGCACAGAACGGCCGTGATATCGATGTGCTATATCCTGAAAAACGATTCTACCCCGTCGCGCAGATGCCAACGACAGAGGCCGCAATTCGCAATGGTTTCCTGCGCGACATCTACGTCGTGATCGGTGATCCGCAGCCCCAGGGTGGCCATACTGTTCGCGTCTATATCAAGCCGCTGGCCAATTGGATTTGGGGCGGCTGCATCCTCATGGCATTTGGTGGGTTCTTGTCTCTCACAGATCGTCGCCTGCGCATTGGCGCGGGGGCCGCAAAAGCGGTGCCAGCGGAATGAAGCGGCTGCTTTGCATCCTGATTTTGTGTGCGGCGCCGCTATGGGCCGTGCAACCTGACGAAGTGCTTGATGATCCCGCGCTCGAAGCGCGTGCGCGCGAGATCTCGACGCTTTTGCGTTGCCCTGTGTGTCAAAACGAAAGCATCGACGAATCCCATGCACCGGTGGCCCGCGAATTGCGGATCGTCTTGCGGGAACGGCTGGTGGCCGGGGACACTGACGCCGAAATCATGGATTACATGGTCGCCCGATTTGGTGAATTTGTGTTGATGCGCCCCAGCACGGACGGCAGCAATCTGATCCTTTGGCTTGCAGCACCTGTTCTGCTGCTTTTGGGGCTCGGAATCGGTTGGACAACGATCCGACGCCGCGATGTCGCGGGGCCAAAGGCGCTCAGCGCCGAAGAAAAGGCCGCATTGGATAAAATAATCGGTTCGTGACGCTATGGCGCTCTTTCCTGAACTGTTCAGTTCACTAAGTTGTCGGCAACACAACAAAGGACGCGCCCGATGGAATATTCCGCAATCACTCTTGTGATCCGCAACGATGTCGCCGTGATCACGCTCAACCGGCCAGAGGTGATGAACGCGCTCAACACGCAGATGCGGGCCGAGATCACCCATGCCGTCAAAGCCGCACAGTCAGAGGCCCGCGTCCTCGTTATTACCGGTGCTGGCAAGGCCTTCTGCTCGGGTCAGGATTTGGGCGACGGCGGCTCTGCCGCTAGTATTGATCTAGAGCGGACGTTGCGGGACGAATATGTGCCCATGCTGCGCGCGATCACCGATTGTACGATCCCAACCATCAGTGCGGTCAATGGGCCAGCAGCAGGCGCCGGGGCGAACCTTGCGTTGGCGGCAGACGTGGTGATGGCATCCTACGACGCCTATTTCGTGCAGGCCTTCACCCGGATCGGGCTGATCCCGGACGCAGGCGGCACATGGCTTTTGCCACGTCAAGTCGGGCTTGCGCGTGCGATGGGTGCGACCCTTTTTGCAGATAAGGTCACCGCCATTCAAGCGGCCGACTGGGGCATGATCTATGAAACGGCACCAGCCGCGGAATTCACCGCCCATTGGCAGGCGCGGGCGGCACAACTGGCCGTCGGGCCAACACAGACCTATGCCTACCTCAAGGAGGCCATGCGCGCATCCTTTGACAACGACATGGCCGCGCAATTGACGCTCGAGGCCAAACTGCAAGGCAAATGCGGCCAGACCCGCGACTTTCAAGAAGGCGTCGTCGCTTTCCTGGAAAAGCGCCCCGCAAAGTTCGAGGGGCGCTGATCCTTAGACCTTTGCAGCCAGTTGCCGTTCTGACAGGGCGCGAATGACCTGTCGTTCCTCAGGCGTCGGTGCTGCCTCAAGGCGGCGATAGACCTGCCCGTCGTTGGTGCGGGTAACAAGCCGTCCATCAATCAATGAGCGTCGCAAAAGCACATGATCGCCAAAGGCTTCACCTGCTTGCAACACCTCATTGACTTCGGCCTCTGACAGGTCGCGCTTGGCCGGCAGTCGCGACCAGAACCACAGCAGGCACAGCCGCTGGACGCTGGTCTTCTTTGGCCAGCGTTGCATGACGCCGTTGTCATCAAAGACACGCAGCGCATCGGTGATACGCTTTTGCGCATTCCGATCAGGCGCTCCGTCGTCTTCGACATCGGCGCGCAGATGCTGATGATTGCGATAGCCCGCGGCGCGGGCAATCAGGCTAAGGGTTTGCGATTGGCCAGGTGGCTCTGCGGGCCAGCTTTTGCGCAATTGCGTCGCAAAGGCCGATAGATCCTCAATCACAAGAGGCAGTGGTGACCGTGACATGGGGTTCCTCCAATTCAGACGCGTGAAGTGGTCGAGAGCCGCCCTTGTCGACCGCAGCGTCAATGGCTGAACGGTCAGATCGGTCAGATGACAGGTTTAGCGTGGCCCATACGGGCTGGCGGCGACTGGGCATCCTGTCAGCCCTGCCGCTGCTTAGCGTGCGCGCCTTGACTGTGCAAGGCGCGCCTCGTTTTTCCTAGCCGATTGGGCCGCCGGTGCCACCGTCACCGGTGATACCGTTCACCTCAACGCAGAGCGTCTGTTCCAATCCGTCCACTTCGTAAACGAATGTGGTCGTTTCCACATCGCCATCGTTCAGATCGGCAAAGTCGTTTTCGAAATTGGTGTTCAGCGCAGAGAAGTCGAACGTGCCATCGGCATAGATCACAATCGTGCCGCCATTGCTGCCCGTGATGACCTGTCCCACATTGGCCGCGTCGCCGCCGACGGATGTGACCGTGCTGCCCATGTCGTTGTTGTACAGAAGGCTAAAGAACGCGTCCTGCGTGTCTGGGTCCACGATCTGGTCGCCGGGCAGTGGTGGAAAGCCAGGCAGCAATGGGGCAGAAATATCCGCCTCGGTTGTGATGTAGATGTCGTCGCAGCCCATGACGGGTGGATCTTCGGGAAACTCTGGCGCGGTACCGCCTAGCTTCAAAGATCCATCGCGGCTGCCGCCTTCTTCGCCAACAGAGGTCAGGCGCACACCAAAGTCCTGCAGACTAAAGTCCGCAAGGGTCAGCGGGGAACCGTCCGAAGTGGACAGCGTAAAGGATACCGACTGATAGTCATCTTCGCCAATTCCTTGGGTGCCGAACTGTACGCCGCCGTCGAATTTGCCCGATTCCTTAACCACTTCACCATTCATGTTGGTGTAGCTGTCGACCTTGGTCACGCTTTCTTCTTTGAAAACATCCTCAAGCACGACAGCCTCAGACGTATTAAGGTCGGTGCCTTCGCTGGTCTCAAGCAGGCTGACGTCGACGTTATCCGCCACGTCAAAGAAAATCGCGTTGATGTCGCCAATCAGGCCGGTTGCGTTTTCGCCTTCGGTGATCACCGACGTGGTGAATGTCAGTGTGCCGTCCAAGTTTTCGGTGATCGTCACTTCAATGTTGACGTCGCCATAAATGATGAATGAATCGGTTGCCATGTTTGTATCTCCAGGTTTGCTAACGGAGGGTTGAATGGCTGACGCGGCGGAAATGAGGCCGAAAACAGGTCAATTCGGCGCTTCATCAAGACTTGTTTCTAAAATTGGGGGAATGTACGAAGTTCTCGTGGATTAGCCACGGTTCAGTCGGAAATACACGCTGTCCGACCATTCGCCATTGATACAAAAGGTATTCTTGGCGCGATGGGTCTCTTCGAATCCAAGCGCGATCAGCAATCCAACTGATGCGGCATTGCGTGGATCAACGTCTGCCGTCAGTTGCTGCACGTCAGTCACCTCAAAAAGATGCGGAATGATCGCCTGCATCGCCTCGCGGACCAGACCTTGCCGCCAATAGTCGGGGTGCAGCAGAAACCCGATTTCGTCGCCCTTGTGCATACCGCCTAAGCCGATGACGCGGCCCTGATGTTCAAAGACAAAGTAGACAAGCCTATCGCGCGCCGATGCGATCAACCGGTCCAGATTGCCTTGCGTCGTGGTCTTGTCTGGGTGCGGCGGCGTTGACCAATACCGCATGGCCCGCCTGTCGCTGTAGATCGCAAACAGATCATCAAGGTCATCTGGCCGCGCAGCCCGCAGAGTCAATCGTTCGGTCTTCAGCATGGCAAAAGGGCCGCGCAATGGCGGCCCCAGATCTTAGCGATCTTCGATGTCGATATAATCGCGCGCCGTGCTGCCCATATAAAGCTGCCGGGGGCGACCAATCTTCAACTGTGGATCGCTCAACTGTTCTTTCCACTGAGAAATCCAGCCAACCGTCCGACTGAGCGCAAAGATCGGCGTGAACATCGAGGTCGGGAAACCCATCGCCTCAAGGATGATGCCGGAATAGAAGTCGACATTCGGGAACAGCTTTTTCTCTGCAAAGTAAGGATCAGCCAAGGCTGCGGCCTCAAGCTCTTTGGCGACCTGCAACACAGGGTTATTCTCGACCCCCAGCAGGTCAAGCACCTCGTCGGCGCTTTCCTTCATCACGGTCGCACGGGGGTCAAAGTTTTTGTAGACGCGGTGGCCAAAGCCCATCAGGCGGAACGGATCGTCCTTATCCTTGGCGCGCGCGATATATTCAGGGATCCGGTCGACGGTCCCGATCTCGCGCAACATTTCCAGACACGCTTGGTTCGCACCGCCATGCGCGGGCCCCCAAAGGCAGGCAATACCGGCCGCGATACAGGCAAACGGGTTGGCACCAGAAGACGACGCCAAACGGACCGTTGATGTCGATGCGTTCTGTTCGTGATCCGCATGCAGTGTGAAAATCCGGTCCATCGCGCGGGCAAGGATCGGGCTTGGCTGATAGTCTTCGGCCGGGACGCTGAAGCACATGTTCAAAAAGTTCGACGCGTAATCAAGGTTGTTGCGCGGATAAACGAACGGCTGGCCGATGTGATATTTATAGGCCATCGCCGCAATCGTCGGCATCTTCGCGATCAACCGGATCGATGCAACTTCGCGCTGCCACGGGTCATTGATATCGGTGGAATCGTGGTAGAACGCAGACATCGCGCCGACCACACCGACCATAATGGCCATCGGGTGCGCGTCACGGCGGAAGCCGCGGAAAAAGTTCATCATCTGCTCGTGCAGCATGGTGTGGTTGGTCACACGGCTCTCGAAATCCTCAAGCTGTGCCGCGGTCGGCAATTCACCGTAAAGCAGCAGATAACACACTTCGAGGTAGTGCGACTTGCCCGCCAATTGGTCGATCGGATAGCCTCGGTGCAACAGCTCGCCCTTGCCGCCGTCGATAAAGGTGATCGTGCTGTCGGTCGACGCGGTCGAGGTAAAGCCCGGATCATAGGTAAAGACACCCGCCTGGCCATAAAGCTTGCGGATATCGATCACGTCAGGCCCCGCCGTTGGGGAAAGGACAGGCAATTCGTAGTTCTGTCCGTCAATGCTCAGCGTTGCAGTCTTGGTGGTGTCGGCCATGTTCATTCCCCATGTCAGCGCGGGCGAACCCGGCGTTAGTGTCGTGCGATCCGCCAACCGTTAACCCTGAAAAGGTAACGAAAAGGTTTCAGACCGAAGCATCCTGAAGCCGGGCGAGTGTTTCATCCCGCCCAAGGACCAGCATCATGTCGAAAACACTTGGTGAGACAGCGCGCCCTGCGAGGGCTGCGCGCAGCGGCCCGGCTAGCTTGCCAAATTTGGTTTCTTTGCTGTCGGCAAAGGCAACGCAGGTCTCGTTTAGCGTATCACGGTCCCAGCTAGCATTTTGCAGGTGCGGCGTCAATTCAGAGAGTATACCACGGGATACCGCATCAAGGTGTTTCGCCGCTTTTTCATCAGGCTGAATGGGGCGAGAATTCAAAATAAACGCTGCCTTTTCAATCAACTCCGGCATGATCTTTGCGCGTTCTTTCAGGCAGTACATCGCCCGCAATAAGCCATCTGACTGCGCGTCAGTCAGCGGCTCTGCATCGGTCGCGGCCAGAAATCCTTTGATTTCATGCAGCAGTGCAGCATCCTCTGCCACGGCAATGTGCTGACCACAGATATTTTCGAGCTTTTTGGTATCAAAACGCGCCGGCGATTTGCCGATTCCGCCCAGATCAAACCATGCCTTGGCCTGTGCATCGCTAAAGAATTCGTCGTCGCCATGGCTCCACCCCAGACGGGCCAGATAGTTGCGCATCCCCGCGGCAGGATAACCCATCGCCTGATACTCGGCGGCACCGGTTGCACCGTGGCGCTTTGACAGCTTTTTGCCATCCGGTCCAAAGATCAACGGGATATGCGCCAAGACAGGCGCGTCCCAGCCCATGGCGCTGTAAATCATGTTCTGACGAAAGGCGTTCGCCAGATGGTCATCGCCCCGGATCACATGGGTCACGCCCATATCGTGGTCATCCACGACGACCGCCAGCATATAGACTGGCGACCCGTCCGACCGCAGCAGGATCATGTCATCCAACTGGTCGTTCGCCCAGGTTACATCACCCTGCACCTCATCGTGCAGCGTCGTTTCACCGTCGCGCGGGGCCTTGACCCGGACCACAAAGGGCGCATCGGGGTGTTGATCCGCAGGCACGTCGCGCCAGGGGGATCGAAACAGCGTTGAAGTCTTCTCGGCCCGCGCTTTTTCGCGAAAGGCTTCGATTTCTTCTGGCGTTGAAAAGCACTTGTAGGCCGTGCCGTCGGCCAACATCTGATGGGCCACCTCTGCGTGCCGTGCCGCCTGCGCGGCCTGGCTGACCGGTTCTCCGTCCCAATCCAGACCCAGCCATGTGAGCCCATCCAGAATGGCCTGCCGGTTCTCGGCGGTGGACCGGGCCTTGTCAGTATCCTCGATCCGCAACACGAATTTGCCGCCGCGCCCACGGGCATAAAGCCAGTTGAACAGCGCCGTGCGCGCGCCGCCAATATGCAGGGCACCGGTCGGTGAAGGCGCGAAGCGAGTGACAACGGACATGAGCGTTAACCTTTGGTTTACCGAAATTGGGGCAGTCTGAGGCGCGGGATACGCATTTGAAAGGGCGGTGACAAGTGCAGGTCCTGACACGATTGCAAGAGACGATGATGGCACAGCGGGGCGGTTTGTTCGGCTGGGTACCGGTCTGCCTTGGCCTTGGCATTGCGGGATACTTTGCGCTGCGTTTCGAACCGGACCTGATTGTCTGGCTCGCCGTTGCCGCCTTGACCGTCTGCCTGCTTGTGGCATCCCGGATCACCCCTCCGTTCATTCAGCCCGTCGTGCTTGGCCTTGCGCTGGTCCTTGGTGGTGCGATGCTGGCCAAATGGCAGGCGGTCGCCGTAGACGCCCCGGTTCTGTCATTTCGCTACTACGGCCCGATCGAGGGCCGCGTCGTTAATATCGACAGATCCGCCAGCGATGCGCCGCGCTTGACGCTGGATCAGGTGCGCATGGACCGCATCAGCCCCGACAGGATGCCCGCGCGCGTGCGCATCTCTGTCCATGGAGACCAGCCGCTTGCCCTCTATATGCCCGGTGACGTGATCATGACGACCGGCCATCTTTCGCCGCCTTCTGGCCCGGCCGAACCGGGCGGGTTTGACTTTCAGCGCCACGCATTCTTCGACCAGCTTGGTGCTGTGGGCTACACCCGCACCCCGGTCTTGCGGGCAGAGCTCGCCGGCCCAAGCAGCTTTCGACAGTGGATATTTGCGCAACGCATGGCGATCTCTCGGGCGGTGCAAGCGGCCATGCCGGGTGAGCCTGGTGCATTTGCCGCTGCCATCATGACCGGCGACAGATCCGGCATGGGGCAGGCGACCTTGCAGGACCTGCGTGCCTCGAACCTCGCGCATCTTCTAGCGATTTCGGGGTTGCATATGGGACTGCTGACCGGCTTTGTTTTTGCGGTGATCCGCTATGGGCTGGCGCTGATCCCCGGTATCGCCCTGCGCTGGCCCACCAAGAAAATCGCCGCGATCTGCGCCATTGTGATCGGAGCCTTTTACCTCGCACTCTCGGGCGGCAATGTCGCCACCGAACGCGCGTTTATCATGGTCAGCGTGATGTTCGTCGCAATCCTTCTGGATCGACGCGCCCTGACGCTGCGGGCGGTTGCCATGGCGGCGATCCTTGTGCTTTTCTTGCATCCAGAGGCGCTCTTGGGCCCCGGTTTCCAGATGTCCTTTGCCGCCACCACGGCCCTTGTGGTGGTGTTTGGGCAGATGCGTCACGTTGATATGTCGCGTCTGCCAAATTGGACCCGGCCCGTGATTTCCGTGGTGATTTCATCCTTTGTGGCGGGTTTGGCCACGGCCCCAATTGCGGCTGCGCACTTCAACCAGATTGCGCATTACGGATTGATCGCCAATGTGCTTTCCGTGCCATTGATGGGCGCTTTGGTGATGCCCGCCGCCGTGCTTGCGGTTTGTCTGGCACCCTTTGGCCTTTGGGAGATCGGGCTTTGGATCATGGAAAAGGGGCTGCTTTGGATCATGTGGGTGGCGCATCGCGTGGCCGCGCTGGATGGGGCGCTCAGTCATGTGCCAACGCCCAGCGGGATCGTGCTGGGCGTTCTGACGCTGGGGCTGCTGTGGCTGATCCTTTGGCGGGGCGCTGCGCGGTGGGGCGGCGTCGCGTTTGCCGCGCTGGCTTTCGTGCTGTGGGCAAACGTCGAACGACCCGCGCTTTTGATCGCAGACAGCGGATCACTGATCGGCCTGATGACACCAGAGGGCAGGGCGCTGTCCAAACCCAAAGGGGCAGGCTTTGTCGCAGGCATCTGGCTTGAAAACGACGGCGGCCCGGTGCCGCAGGACGTGGCCGCAAGCCGACCGGGGCTGAATATATCGGGGCGCACGGTTCGGGCCGACATTGGTGAGTTTGCGGTCGTGCAAGTCTCTGGCAAAACCGCATTGGCCGATCTGTCTGGTTGCGGCGGCGCGGATGTGCTGATCAGCAACCAAACGGTGTCCGACCTGCGCCCTTGCCTTGTGCTGGACGTGCCGTCCCTGCGGCGCAATGGGGCGGTGGGGATGTCGGTCAATGCGTCAGGTGACCTGCAAATCACCAGCGCCCGCGACATCACGGGCACCCGCCCGTGGAACGCACATGCGGCCCCGCGCCCCGGTGAAGCCCTTGTGGATCTCATCAAAAAGGGGCCGCAAGATGCAGCCCCCGAACCCCTTGTGGCATTGGGTCAATAGGTGCGGATCAACCCGACCAAGCGCCCCTGAACCTTCACCTTGTTGTGGTCCAGAAACCGCGTTTCATAGGCCGGGTTCGCCGCTTCAAGCGCAATGGTTGATCCATTCCGGCGGAACCGTTTCAGCGTCGCCTCTTGATCTTCCACCAGTGCCACGACGATATCGCCGTTGTCGGCTGTGTTGGTTTCGCGGATCACCACGACATCACCGTCATTGATGCCCGCGTCGATCATCGAATCGCCTTTGACCTCAAGGGCATAATGTTCACCTTGGCCCAGCATCGTATGCGGGACGGCCACACTGTGTGACACCTCAGAGATGGCGGCAATCGGCACACCCGCTGCGATCTGGCCCATCACATCAATCTCAATCGCGGCCACTTCGACCCGCTTGGATTTTGCCGGGATACTGTCAGGCTTATCCCCGTCAATCACCCTTGGCGAGAACCCCGGCTTATTCGCCATCGCGTCCGGCAGCTTCACGATTTCCAGCGCCCGTGCGCGATGCGCCAGACGGCGGATGAACCCGCGTTCTTCCAGCGCGGTGATCAGACGGTGGATCCCGGATTTCGACCGCAGATCCAGCGCCTCTTTCATCTCGTCAAAGCTTGGCGGCACCCCATCGCGCTGCACGCGCTTGTGGATGAACTCTAACAGGTCGAGTTGTTTTTTCGTCAGCATCAGAACCTCACAATTCGGGTCACGTGTGGCGGCACGTTTTGCGTATGTTCTACGCATGTTCCCGTTTTGTGTCAACAATGTTGGTTAAAGGTGGATGATATCGATCATCTCACCGGCCTCGCGCGGCCCGTCGCGCGGGGGGCGCACGACCAGAACATTGGCAGCGGCCAAAACCGTCAACAAGGCGCTATCTTGGCGGGGAAAGACCTCAACCGTGTCGCCGGTCAGCTTGGCGCGCATATAATGTTCGCGCGGGCCATTGGCGCTCAGGTCATGGCCAAGGCGGGCCTGTTGGCGCGGGGCAGGGGCTGCGCCCAATCCCAGCATCTTGCGCAGAACCGGCAGCACAAAGACATGGCCACAAACCATGGCCGACACCGGATTGCCCGGCAGTCCGATCATCGTGGCATCACCCAGCCGTCCCGCCATCAGTGGTTTACCGGGGCGCATTGCGATCTTGTAAAACGACCGCGCCATGCCGCGTGCGGCCGTAATCCCGGCCACAAGGTCATGGTCCCCAACCGACGCGCCGCCGATTGTCACAATCAAATCAGTGCCTTGCGCAAGCTCAAATGCAAGGTTCAGCGCCGCTTCGTTATCGCGCGCAATGGGCAAGATGCGCGGTGCGCCGCCGTGCTGTGCGATCAGGGCCGCAAGGCCATAACTATTGGACGCGATGATCTGGTCAGGGCCGGGGGCCTCGCCCGGCTGCACCAGCTCATCACCGGTGGCGATGATGGCAACCTGCGGTTTGCGCGCCACCGGTACCTGCGCAATATTCATCGCCGCCAGCAGCGCGAGGTCTGACGGGCGCAGCACTCTTGGCCCCAATGGATCGCCCTTGGCAAAATCGGCCCCCGCGGGGCGCACATAATCCTTGGTGTCAAAGCCGGGCTGGACGGTGATCGTGTCGCCGGTCCGGGTCACGTCCTCTTGGATCACAACCCTTTGGCTGCCCTTGGGCATCGGAGCGCCGGTGAAGATCCGCGTGGCTTGCCCCGGCCCAACGGCGCCTGCAAATCCATGCCCAGCGGCAGATTCGCCAATCACATCATAGGTTTGGCCCGCACTGACCTGCGCATCAGGCACTGCGTAGCCATCCATCGCAGAGGCCGCAAAGGGCGGCTGTGTCCGGCTTGCCCGCACCTCTTGCGCCAAAACGCGCCCAGCTGCCTCGCGCAACGGCACCTCTTCCACGCCCAGTGGCTCTGCCAGCGCAAAAAGCGCCTCAAGCGCCTCTGCGACAGAAATCATGCCTCGAACCGGCCCGACTTGCCGCCATCTTTGAACGTCACGCGCAGCCCGCCAATGACCATGTCCTTTTGCACCGCCTTGACCATGTCATGCACCGTCAATGCGGCGACAGAGGCCGCCGTCAGTGCCTCCATCTCGACCCCCGTTTTGCCCGTAGTCTTGACCGTCGCCTTGATCTGCACGCCTGGCAAATCCGCGTCCACCGTCAGATCCACGCTGACCTTGGTAATGGGCAGCGGATGGCACAGCGGGATCAGATTGGCGGTCTGCTTGGCCGCCATGATCCCCGCCAACCGGGCAGTTCCCAGCACATCGCCCTTGGCGGCGGTGCCATCCTGCACCAAGGCCAAAGTGTCTGTATTCATGGTGATATGCGCCTCTGCCACAGCGATCCGCGACGTGACCTCTTTGTCAGAGACATCAACCATATGCGCCTTTCCAGCGGCATCAAAATGGCTCAGTGGCATGGCTAAAGACCCCCACCGGTCAGCGGGCTGGACAGGATCCTGCGGGTCGCGGCCGCCACATCCTCGTGCCGCATCAGGCTTTCGCCAATCAGGAAGGACCGCGCGCCATAGCGTGCCATATCCGCCAGCTCTGCCGGTTCATTCAGCCCGCTTTCGCAAACGATCAAGCGATCCGCCGGGACCCGCTTGGACAACGTGCGTGTGGTATCCAACGTCGTCTCAAACGTGTGCAGGTTGCGATTGTTGATCCCCATCAGCGGGCTTTTGAGGTGGCTCGCCCGCTCCAATTCCTGGGCGTCATGCACCTCCAGCAGGACATCCATGCCCCAGCCGATCGCTGCATCCTCAAGCTCTGCCGCTTGCGCGTCTGAAACACTGGCCATGATGATCAGAATGCAATCGGCATGCAGCGCGCGGGCTTCTGCCACCTGATAGGTGTCATACATGAAATCCTTGCGTAGCGCAGGCAGGTCACACGCCCCCCGTGCCGCCGCCAGATAGCTGTTGTCACCTTGAAACGATGGCCCATCCGTCAGCACAGACAAACAGGTCGCGCCGCCTTCTGCATAGGCCTGCGCCAAAGCAGGCGGGTCAAAGTCGGGGCGGATCAACCCTTTGGACGGGCTGGCCTTTTTGATCTCGGCGATCAGGCCATACCCCTCTCTGGAGGCCGCCATCAGCGCCTCTGCAAAGCCGCGCACGGGTGGTGCATCTCTGGCCATGGATTCGATATCCGCCAGCGGTGTTGCGGCCTTTGCAGCCGCAACTTCTTCTAGCTTATAGGCTTTGATTTTATCAAGGATCGTGGCGGTCATGGATCTGCCCAGTGTATTGGAGTGTCGCCCCGTTCAATAAGCCATTGATTGACCGTTGAAAACGGGCGCGACCCGAAAAACCCGCGGTAAGCGGATAAGGGCGAAGGATGCGCCGATTGCAGCACCAGATGATCGCCTTGCTTCGGCGCAAAGGACTGCGCCGGTTTGCCCCACAAAACGAACGCCCGGGGCCGGTCCGACAGCCTGGCCACAACCTGCCGCGTCAACGCCGACCAGCCCAGCCGCGCATGGGCCTTTGCCGCGCCCTGTGGCACCGTCAGGGCCGTATTCAGCAGCAAGACGCCCTGATCTGCCCAATCGTCAAGCTCTGACCGGCTGCGGGAGAGGTGCAGGTCGCTTTCTATCTCTTTGAAAATATTTCCTAAACTGTCCAGTTTGCCGGGAAAGCCCTGCGGGATTGAAAACGCCAACCCATCTGCCTTTCCCGGCGTGTGATAGGGATCTTGACCCAAGATCACTACGCGCGTGGCCGCGGGCTGGCACCTTTCCAACGCATGAAATATCCGGTCAACGGGTGGAAAGACTGGACGGGTCTCTGCCGCCAATACCGCTGTGATGGCGGGCAGGTCGGTTGTGAAAAACGGCAGATCGCCCCAAGCGCCAAGGCGGGACAGGTCAAACATCAGGCGGCAATCGTGATCTCTGCCATCTTGCGCAGCGCCTCTTTGGCGCGCCCGGAGTCAATGCTGTCTCTTGCGATCTCAACACCGTCCTTGAGGGTCGCGACCCGTCCAGCCACAATCAAAGCTGCCGCTGCATTCAGCAAGACCGCATCGCGATAAGCACCCGTCGCGCCGTCCAGCAACGCGCGGAAGGCCGCTGCGTTTTCTTCTGGTGTACCGCCGATGAGGTCCTTGAACGGATGCACCGGCAGGCCTGCGTCTTCTGGATGCACTTCCATCGACGTGATCTTGCCCTCCGCCAATGCGGCAACGGCCGTGGGGCCGCAGATCGTGATCTCATCGGTGCCATCAGACCCGTGGACCAGCCACGCGGCCTCTGACCCCAGATCGCGCAGGGTTTCGGCCATGGGAAAGATCAAGTCTGGTGCAAATGCACCGGTCAATTGGCGTTTGACACCTGCCGGATTTGTCAGCGGCCCCAAGATGTTAAAGATCGTCTTTGATCCAAGCTCTACCCGCACGGGCCCTACGTGCTTCATCGCTGGATGGTGCATCGGGGCCATCATGAAACCGATGCCGGCCTCTGCAATGGCGCGTTCCACCACTTCTGGCCCGACCATCACGTTGATGCCCATCGCGCCCTGCACATCAGCGGTGCCAGACTTTGACGACAGGTTCTTGTTGCCGTGTTTTGCCACCGGAACACCGGCCCCCGCCACAACGAATGCCGTCGCGGTCGAGATATTGAGCGTGTGCTTGCCGTCGCCGCCGGTGCCGACGATATCCATCGCGCCTTCGGGCGCTTTGACCGGCACGCAATGCTCGCGCATGACCTGGGCCGCTGCGGCATATTCGGCGACAGATTCGCCGCGCGCCCGCATCGCCATCAGCAATCCACCTGTTTGCGCCGGGGTTGCTTCGCCGCGAAACAGGATGCCAAAGGCCTCTTCGGCCTGGGTGCGGGACAGGGGACCTTCGCTTGCCGCAAAGATTAGTGGTTTCATCGCGTCGCTCATGCTGTCACCGGCACGACATCTAGGAAGTTCTGCAAAAGCTTATGCCCATATTCCGACTTGATGCTTTCAGGGTGAAACTGCACGCCGTGGATCGGCAGACTGCGATGTTGCAACCCCATAATGGTGCCGTCTTCCAACTCTGCCGTGACCTCAAGCACGTCTGGCAGGCTTTCGCGTTCCACGATCAGTGAATGATACCGGGTCGCCTCAAACGGGCTGGGCAAGTCGCGAAACAGGCCTTTACCGGTATGCTTCATGCTGCCCATCTTGCCGTGCACAATCTCGTGGCAGCGCACCACCTTGCCGCCAAAGGCCTCGCCAATGGTCTGGTGCCCCAAGCAAACGCCCATCAGCGGCGTCTTGGTCTCTGCTGCGGCCTTGGTCAGGGCTAGGCAAATGCCCGCCTGCGCGGGGTCACACGGCCCCGGTGACAGCAGAATGGCCGAAGGGTTCATCCCCATCGCCTCTTGCACGTCCAGCGCATCATTGCGGCGCACAACCACATCCGCACCAAGCTCGCCCAGGTAGTGGACAAGGTTGTAGGTAAAACTGTCATAGTTATCGATCAGAAGAAGCATGCGGGCCTTCGCCGGTTTGGAAAATGGGGGCTACCGTTCTGGGTAAGAGAAACGGTATACATGCCGTATTCATGGCCAAGGGGCGGGTAAGCGTCAAGGCCGGGGCAGGCAGTGTTTTAGCGTCAGAGGGCAGTGATCGTGGCAAAAGGCGTCATTCGCGGGACGGTTTGGGGTTTGGTCCTTGGCGGGGCTGGGGTTGTGTCAGCATCGCTTGTGGCACCGCAGCCCGCTGGCAATACCCCGCCAGAACGCCCCCTGCTTGAGGTGCCAGAGACCGCAGCTGTCGCAACACCCGATGCCACCACACCGGAACCAGAGATCAGCATCGACGAAACTGACGTGGCCGCCGCGCCGCAGGTTGCGACACCGCTGCAAGAGATCACAAGCCCCGTGGCCGACAGCACCCCGCTCGAGGTGCCGCAAACCCCCGATATCGGCGTGACATTGGACCTGCCCGAAGCGCCGGACGTGCCTGAACTGGCGCTGACCAACGAAGAACCCGTCTTGCCAAATCCGCAGACGTTGGCCCCGCAAGTGCCTGAAAACGAAGGTAATCTGGTCATTGAGACGGTGCCCTCTGAGCCGGTCGAGGTGACGCCGGATCCGCAAGAGGTGCTGGTCGTTGAGACGCCGCAGCCTGTCGCCCCTGATGTGGCAGAACCGCAAGAACCGGCGGACGTTGAGACGCCTGATCCGGTCGCGACGGATGTCGCAGAAGCTGAGGATGCCAGCGCTGCAGACCCGGTCGAAGCGACTGAGGCAGAGGTAATTACGCCAAGCGCCAGCGACGTGGCAGAGGTGGCTGAGGTGCCAAGCGAAGAGGCGCAAGTCGCTGAACCCGTTGAAGAAATCGCGATGGCGGAGGTGGCCGAGGAAGCGCCGCAGCCCCCGGCGGAGACGGTCCCCGACGTGGCTGCCGAACTGCCGGAACTGGCCCCTGCGGAAACGCCGCAGACCACCACACCAGACGTGGTAGAGGCGCTGCCCGAACCGCCAGAGGACGACGTAGAAGTCGTTGAAAACACGCCTGAAAATGACAGCGCGCTCGCGCCAGAGGCCCCCAAAGCCCCCGTCGTGGTGAGCATCATCGACGCCCCGGCAACAGCCTTGCCACAAGGCGATAGCGGGGTGAAGATCAATCGCGTTGGGGCGTCAGAGCCTGAGGCCGATCCGGTCGAAACACCGACACCAGCGCCCGAAAATCTGGATGGTCCGGCGCTTGAAATCTATGCCTCTGAGTTTACTAACCCAGAGGGTAAGCCATTGATGGCGCTTGTTTTATTGGATGACCCCAGCTTTGTCGAAGCGCCACGCGCCTTGGCAGAGGTGCCGTTTTCGGTAACGGTCCTGATTGACCCGGCAAGCGCTGGTGCGGCGGACCGGATGGCCGCGTATCGTGCCGAAGGGATTGAAGTGGGGACTGCGCTGACCCTGCCAGAGGGTGCGACCCCCTCGGATGTTGAGGTCGCACTTGAAGCAAGTTTTGCGGCCTTGCCGCAGTCGGTGGTGCTGGCCGATATGGGCACAACAAGCCGCGCTGCGACCGGTCAAATTCTGGCAGCACTGTCCGAAGGTGGGCGCGGTTTTGTCAGTCTTTCCAGCGGCTTGAGCAGCGGTCTTCGTGCGGCTGATGCGGCCGGTGTGCCCGCGGTCGAGATCTTTCGCGACCTTGATGGCGACGGGCAGGATGCGCGGGTGATCCGGCGGTTTCTGGACCAGGCGGCCTTTCGGGCGCGCCAGAATAGTGGCGTCGTGGTCATGGGACGGATGCGGGCCGATACCTTGTCGGCGTTGATTCTGTGGGGCACCGCGAACCGTGCAGGGCAGGTCAGTATGGCGCCTGTGTCGGCCTTGATGACCGAGGACAACGCGGCGCGTTAATCTTTGGCGCAATCGCGGCTGCGCCTAAAAACGCATATGCACAAACCATACACACCTCATGCACATTCCATACACATTGTGTGCGGACGAAAGTCTTAAGAAAATTAACCGGACCGCACGGTGAAACCCTTAAGGCGGCGTGCGGTCTGCCGGTTCGCGTGAAGCGGCCCACGCGTGACGGAGTCTCAAAAACTGCATCGACAAGAAGGTTTGGACGTGCCACGGTTTACGCAACCTCTTGATCTGGCGAAAGGTTGATTGGATTGGGGTATTGAGGGGCTGTAGTCAATTTGACCGCCAATGATTTATTTTGAGCGGTATTTGGCCGATTTTCGAAGTGTATTGAGGCAAACCGAATAGGTGTTCGCCCGTATTGTTACCAGTACAAGCGTTTTGATCTAATGCGACAGAAAACGGGCAACTCCAGCATCGCTTGGCCCGACAAAAATGAAGCGTCGCAAGCTTTCAGGAGGGACATATGTCAATGAAACTAGTGGTGGGCCTTGATGGTCACGCAACCGGTGAGAAGGCGCTATCGCATGCGATCGCCCTCGCCAAGATGGCCGGAGGGGCAGAGATACTGGTGGTGCATATCATCGAGTGGTCGCCTTATTCGTTCCATACAGCCGAAGAGAACGCCATGCGTCACAAGCGCCGCGAAGAAGAGATCGCGCTCGCGCAGGATCGGATCGTCGCGCCTGCGGTGAAGGCGGTTGAAGAGGCCGGGCTGAAGGCCGCTGGCAAAGTGCGTCACGGCGACGTGGCCGACACGCTGGATGCGATCACCAAAGAGGAAAAGGGCGACCAGATTATCGTCGCGCGCGCCTCTGACGGTGGGTTCGCAAGCCGGTTGTTCGGCAGTGCAACATCTAACCTTGTGATGGGCGCTTCGGTCCCTGTCACGGTCGTCAACTAGGAGCGCTGGCATGAAAAAACTAGGATTATCCGCGGCCCTGATGGCCATGGCATCGCCGGCGCTAGCGCAAGAAGCGCAAAGCCTTGATGCCCGCGTCAACGAAGCCTTTGCCACCGCAACAGGCCCCTTCGTGAGCTTTATCTTCGCGCCCATCCCCGGCACATCATTCCCTTGGATTGTGATGTGGCTGGTGATTGGTGCCACGATCTTTACCGTTTACTTTGGTGCGGTGCAGTTCCGGTTCTTTGGCCATGCGATCAAGCTGGTCAAGGGCGACTATTCTGATCCCAATGATGCGGGTGAGGTCAGTCACTTCCAAGCGCTTGCAACGGCGCTGTCAGGCACCGTGGGCTTGGGTAACATCGCGGGTGTTGCTGTGGCCGTGGGCATTGGTGGGCCGGGGGCCACGTTCTGGATGATCCTTGCGGGTCTTTTGGGCATGGCGTCGAAGTTCACCGAATGTACGCTGGGCGTGAAATATCGCAATGAATACCCGGATGGCACCGTCTCTGGTGGTCCGATGTATTATATCTCTAAGGGCTTTAATGAGCTTGGCTTGCCCGGTGGCAAGATCCTGGCTGTGCTCTTTTCGATCTTTTGTATCTTGGGTGCATTGGGTGGCGGGAACATGTTCCAGGCCAATCAGGCGCATGCGCAGATCACACAGATTACCGGTGATTATCCCGGCTGGATCACGGGCATCATCTTTGCCGCTGTGGTCTTTGCGGTGATCGTTGGCGGGATCAAGTCCATTGCTCGGGTGACCGAAAAGGTCGTGCCGTTCATGGGTGTGCTTTACGTCGGTGCGGCGCTGGTTGTGCTGATCGTCAACTTCAACATGATTGGCTGGGCCTTTGGTCAGATCTTTGCAGGCGCCTTTACCGGGCTTGGTGTTGCGGGCGGTATGGTCGGTGCGCTGATCCAGGGCTTCAAGCGGGCGGCGTTCTCGAACGAAGCGGGCGTGGGTTCTGCGGCGATTGCACACTCTGCGGTGAAAACCAAAGAGCCGATCACCGAAGGGTTCGTGTCCCTGCTGGAGCCGTTGATCGACACCGTGGTCATCTGCACGATGACGGCGCTTGTGATCATCATCAGCCAGCAGTTGCTGGTCGATCAGGCAACAGGCAACTACATGCTGAACGAAGCAGGCACAGCCATCGCCACGGTTGATGGCAATTCCGGTGTGGCGCTGACCTCGGCGGCCTTTGGGTCAGCGATCAGCTGGTTCCCGTTTGTGCTGGCGATTGCGGTGATCCTGTTCGCCTTCTCCACGATGATTTCGTGGTCCTACTATGGGTTGAAGGCCTGGACCTACCTGTTCGGTGAGGGCAAGACGACAGAGCTGGTCTTCAAGATCATCTTCTGCATCTTCATCGTGATTGGTGCGGCGGCTTCGCTTGGTCCGGTCATCGACTTCTCGGATGCGGCAATCTTTGCGATGGCTGTGGTCAACATCTTCTGCCTCTACTTCCTGATGAAGCTGGTGCGGACAGAGTTGGCGTCTTATGCCGGGCGTTTGAAGTCAGGCGAGATCAAGCCGTTCACGCATTAAGTGGCGTGAGTTAGGATTGGGGCGGGCGCAGCGATTGCTGCGCCCGTTTCGTTTGGGGGGTGCCGGTCTGAAGCCCGGCCTACGGGTGGTTGCGATGGTTTCAGGAAAGGTGCGTGAGATCACGCACCCGGCGCGGCAGAGGTTTTAGCTATTGCCGCGACCGGTGAACATGGCAGCATCTGCCGCAGCTTTGCGGATGGCGTTGCTTTTGTGGACCGTCTCTTGATACTCGGCCTCTGGGTCGCTGTCGTAGACGACGCCGCCACCGGCCTGGATATAGAGTTTCTGGTCCTGCAACACGGCGGTGCGCAAAGCGATGCACATGTCCATGTCGCCATTAGCCGAAAAGTAGCCACAGCCGCCGCCGTAGACGCCGCGCTTTTCGGGCTCAAGCTCATCAATGATTTCCATCGCGCGGACCTTGGGCGCACCCGACACGGTGCCCGCGGGCATCCCCGCAAAGAAGGCAGACAGCGCGTCTTGGTCGTCGGCCAGTTCGCCCACCACGTTGGAGACGATGTGCATCACATGGCTGTAGCGTTCGATGATGAATTGTTCGGTCGGGCGCATGGTGCCAACCTTGGTGACCTTGGCGGTGTCGTTGCGGCCCAGATCAAGCAGCATCAAATGCTCTGCCAGTTCTTTCTTGTCGGCCAGCAGATCGGCCTCGTGTGCTGCGTCTTCTGCCGGGGTGGCGCCACGGGGGCGGGTGCCTGCGATGGGGCGGATGGTGACTTCGTTTCCGAAGACGCGCACGAGGATTTCGGGGCTTGCGCCGATGACCTGAAAGCCGCCGAAGTTGAAATAGAACATGAACGGCGAGGGGTTGGTGCGGCGCAAAGAGCGGTAGAGCGCGAAGGGTGGTTCGCGGAAATCCTGCGTCCAGCGCTGCGACGGCACGACCTGAAAGATGTCACCGGCCTTGATGTAGTCCTTGGCGGTTTCCACCGCATCAAGATAACCCTGATGGGTGAAGTTCGATTGCGGCGGGGCCACCGGGGCCGGATCTGACAGTGTGCGCGGTTCGGCCACAGCGCGGGTCAGGGCGCGTTCGGCATCCATCACGCGTTCCGCGGCTTGGGCATAGGCAGCCTTGGCCGAAAGGCCGCTGTCGGCCCATGCAGGTGCTACAAGGATCACGTCGCCTTTGACACCGTCCAAAACGGCCACCACCGAAGGACGCAGCATCACCGCATCAGGCAGGCCAAGCGGATCGGGGTTCACATCGGGCAGATGTTCCACCAGCCGGATCATGTCATAGCCCAGATAGCCATAGAGGCCTGCCGCAGCGCCGGGCAGATCGGCGGGCAGATCAATGCGGCTTTCCGCGATCAGGGCCCGCAGCGCGGTCAAGGGATCGTCAGCGTTGTCGGTCCAGGCGTCGGCATCAAAGCGGGCGTTGCGGTTAGTGCGGCTGGTGGTGCCGCGACATTCCCAGATCAGATCAGGGTTCAGGCCGATGATGGAATAACGGCCACGGACCTCGCCCCCGGTGACGGATTCGAGCATGAAGGTATTGTGGCCCGCATCGCCAAGCTTGAGCATCAGCGAAACGGGCGTGTCGAGGTCGGCGGCCACACGGGTGTAGACCACCTGACTTTCGCCCGCGCCAAAGCCGCGCGCGAAACTGTCGATATCAGGAAGCAGCGCCATTACTGAAGCTGGGCGTTGACCGCATCAACAGCCGCTTGATTGATCGAAACATCGGTGCGGGTTTGCACGGCGGCGTTGAAGGCATCAAAGATATCTTGCGCAATGCCCTGCGCCCCTTGTGCGCCTGCCTGTTCCAACTGGGCGGCAACCTGCGGGTTTTCAGGGTCCGGGGCCGCGGTGCGATCCAGCCGGACAATCAGCGCGCCGTCTTCATTGTCGATCACGCGGACCTCTGACACTTCCATCTCAAAGATCTGGGTCAGGAAGCCTTCGGGCGTGCCTTCGACAAAGGTGGTGCGGGTCAGGGTATCTGCCTCGATCGGGGTGAGGCCCAGCGTTTCAAAGCTGGTCAGCGGGCTGACTTGCGCGGCAAGCGATTCCGCCTCGACCAGCACGGCGTCTTGGGTGTTCTGTGCGGACCATGCGGCGGTGACCGCATCGCGGACGTCCTCGAACGGGCGCACGGCGGGGGGTGTCACGCTATCAAGCCGCAGCGCAAAGATCCCGCCGTCCGCAAGCCCTTCGAGTGTGGGGAAGCCACCTTCGGAGGCCGCGGCGGCAGCAGCGCGGAAGTTGTCATAGGCGGCAATGCCGTCTTGAGTCTCGGGCGTCCAGGCGATGGTGCCAAGGGTCAAATCGGTCTGTGCGGCGAGATCTTCAAGCGTCGCACCACCGGCGATCAGATCGTTGATTCCTTCGGAGGCGGCGTCAATCTGGCGGATCGCGCGTTGTGCCGAAAGTTCCATGTTGAGGTCCTCGCGGGCCTCTTCAAACGGGATTTCGGTCGCGGCAAGCACCGCGTTCATCCGAAAGAGCGCCGGACCCAGCGAGGTGTTAAAGGGGCCGACCACATCGCCGGGGACGGCGGCAAAGACAGCTTCGCCTGCGGCACCCAGATCGTCTTGGGCCACATCGCCCATGTCTACGTCAGAAAGCGAAAGGCCACGCTCCGCGACGAGGCTATCAAAATCAGCTTCGCCATTTGCAATCCGGGCGATAGCCTCTGCGGCGGGGGTTTCACCGACATAGACGAGGCGTTCCACAAGGCGGCGTTCGGGGCGGATAAAGTCCGCCAGCCGTGTGTCGTAGAGCGCGCGTAGCTCTTCTTCGTCGACGGTGATGCCGTCTTGAATCATCTCTGGCGTCATCCAGACATAGGTGATGTCGCGCGATTCAGGCGCGGTGAAGAGGTCAGGGTTGGCGTCGTAGAACGATTGCAGATCGGCGTCCGTTGGGCCGGGCAGCGGTGCCGTCAACATATCGGCGGTGACAGGCGCATAGGTGATATCGCGGGTCTCTGCCATGAAGTTGATGATCGTGTCGGCATAGGCGTCGGGTGCGGGCACACCGCCAACAACGGCACCTTGCAGCAATGTGCGGGCCACCTCGTCGCGGATCGAGGCTTCGAAATCGGCCTCTGTCAGGCCAGAGCGTTCCAGCGTCAGCCGATAGCCTTCGCGGTCAAAATTGCCGGAGAGATCCTGAAAGGCGGGGACGCGCAGCACCTCTTCACGGACCCGTTCATCGCCCACGGAGATGCCCAGTTCGGTCACTTCGTGATCCAGTGTGCGTTCGGCGATCAGCTGTTGCAGCACGGCCTGGTCGATGCCCAGTTGCCGCGCCTCGGAGAAGGTGACACGCTGACCAGTTTGCGCCTCAAACGCGCGCAACTGCTGGTTCAGGCCGTTTTGATAGGCCGCGATGGAGACGTCTTTGTCGCCCACGGTGCCAAGGCTGCGGATATTGCCGCCAAGACCGCCGGTGCCAAAGCCCAAAAGGCCGACAAAGAGCAGGATCATGATGATCCAGACAAAGGGGTTCCTGCCTTTTTTCGCAGCCATTTGACGTTCCTTTTTCACCCGGTTGAGCGGTTTCGCAGATGTGTATGGAAGCGGCCAAGAAGGTGCAAGCCTTAGGGCTGAAATGCCGCCAGCCGGTCGAACAATTCTGCGATACCCGCGCGGTCGATATTGGCAAATGCGATGCGCAATTCCTGCGCGCCTGTGGGGTCAGAGCCGGGCCGGAACATGGTGCCGGGAAGGGTCAGCACAGAGGCGTTCTGCACCAGCCGCTGGGCCAGCGCATCAGAGGGCATGTCAAAGGGGTGTCGGACATATGCAAAGTAGGCGCCGACACCCAGCAATTCCCAGCCCTTGTCGGCAAGAGCGGGGAAGTGATCGGTGATCGCGGCGCGGCGATCTAGGATTTCCAACCGTTCGCCCGCAAGCCAGTCGCCAAGGTTACGCATCCCCCAAAGGGCGGCGCGTTGGCCCAATTGGTTGGGGCAGATGGTGACGGTATCGAGAAATTTCTCGACCTCTGCCAGCAAGGCGGGGTTGGTGGTGATCGCGCCGACCCGGTGGCCGGTCAGGCGGTAGGCCTTGGAAAAGGAATAAAGCTGGATCAGCGTGTCGTCCCAGCCTGCGTCCTGGAACAGGGTGTGGGGCGCGCCGGTGCGGCTGTCGAAGTCGCGGTAGGTTTCATCCACGATCAGCTTGAGCCCGCGGGCGCGGCAGAGGTCGCGAAAGGCGGTCAGGGTGGCGGCCGGGTATTCAACGCCGCCGGGGTTGTTGGGGCTGACGAGCGCGATGGCGCGGGTCTTGTCGGTGATCAGCTTGGCTGCGTCATCCGCGCTGGGGATCAGGCCGGGGCCTGCGGGCAGGGGCAGCGTGGTGACGCCGGCCATATCAAGCCACATGGCGTGGTTGAAGTAATAGGGCGTCGGCAGAATGATATTGTCGCCCTCGCCGCAGATGGCCGCGATGGCGGCGGCAAAGGCCTGATTGCAGCCCGAAGTAATTGCCACATGGTCGGGCGAAATATCACCTTCATAGGCGGCGCTGAACTGCGTGGCCACTTCGGCGCGCAGGTCAGGCAGGCCCAGAACGGGGCCGTAAAGATGCGCCTCGGGCTCTGTCAGGACAATTTCAGCCATGGCTTGCAGCATCGGCGCGGGGGGCGGATCGACCGGGGCGGCCTGACTGACGTTCAAGAGCGGTCGATTTGCGGGGTGAGTGACGCCATCAAGCCAGCGGCGGGCCTCCATCACGGGGGGCGGGAAAGTCGTTGCTGTACGAGACGTCATCGGGTGTCTTTCCAAAAGGGGCGGCTTGCGCCGCACGCTATTTTATTTGGGGTGAGGGGGCTGGCGGCCCCCTCAAACACCCCCGCGCATATTTTTATTCGGAAGAATGCGTTTTCTTTTGAATGAAAATATGCCCGCCGGAGGCATCTGTCGTCTCAATCCTTGCCACGGTAGGGTTCAACGTATTGCAGGGCCATATCCCAAGGGAAAAAGATCCACGTGTCCTGAGAGACACCGGTGATGAAGGTATCGACCTGTGGTTCGCCTTCGGGTTTGGCGTAGACGGTGGCAAAATGGGCCTGCGGGTAAAGCTGGCGGACAAGTTCGAGGGTTTTGCCGCTGTCAACCAGATCGTCGATGATCAGGACGCCAGTGCCGTCGCCCATGATGTCGGCGTCGGGGGATTTGAGGACTTTCGCCTCGCGTCGTTGATCGGCTTTGCCGCCACCAGAGTGGTAGGACACCACAGAGATTGTATCGACCGTGCGAATGTCGAGTTCGCGCGCCACGATCATCGCAGGGGCCATGCCGCCGCGGGTGATGGCGACAACGGCCTTCCACGCGCCGTCATCCGGGCCGCGTCCGTCAAGCCGCCAGGCGAGGGCGCGGCTGTCGCGGTGGATCTGGTCCCAGCTGATGTGGAAGCCTTTTTCATGGGGCAGACGGTCGGTCATGGCGGGGCCTTTCAAATCGGTGCGCGGGGTGGGCGCGGCTTAGTCTTTGGTGATGTCGGGGGCATCGACGGCTTTCATGCCAACGACATGGTAGCCCGCATCGACGTGCAGAACCTCACCGGTGGTGCCGGAGCCAAGATCGGACAACAGGTAAAGCGCGGATTTGCCGACGTCTTCGATTGTGACGGTGCGGCGCAGAGGAGAGTTGTATTCATTCCATTTCAGGATGTAGCGGAAGTCACCGATGCCGGAGGCGGCCAGGGTCTTGATCGGCCCCGCAGAGATCGCGTTGACGCGGATGCCGTCCTTGCCCAGGTCCTCGGCGAGGTAGCGCACGGAGGCCTCCAATGCGGCCTTGCAGACGCCCATTACATTGTAATGCGGCATGACGCGTTCGGCACCGTAATAGGTGAGGGTCAGGCAGGATCCGCCTTCGTTCATCATCTTTTCAGCACGGTTCACCACGGCCGTAAAGGAATAGACCGAGATATCCATCGAGGTCAGGAAGTTCTGACGCGAGGTATCGACGTAACGGCCGCGCAATTCGGATTTGTCTGAAAAACCAATGGCGTGCACGATGAAGTCAAGCTTGCCCCATTTTTCTTCGAGGGCGGCGAACATCGCATCGACGCTGTCCATGTCGGCCACATCACAGGGAAGCACGATGTCAGAGCCGACGCTTTCGGCCAGCGGGCCCACGCGCTTCTTCAGCGCCTCGCCCTGATAAGAGAACGCGAGTTCCGCACCCGCATCAGCACAGGCTTTTGCGATACCCCATGCGATTGATTTGTCATTCGCAAGACCCATTATCAGGCCGCGTTTTCCTGCCATCAGTTGGTTGGACATCGGTGTATTCTCCTGCTCCGGTTTGCCGGTAGGAATGGGTTTAGGCCAAGTCTGACACAGCGGCAAGCGGGGGCGTGGAAAGCCCTGCAATTGACGGTAGGCCGAATTCCGCCGTTCGGGCAGTGCCGCTGTGGCTTCCGTTATGTGACGCTTGCGGCGATCCGGGCGCTGCATTAAGCAGTCCCTTCAAGGGATTGGGACAATCACGTCAAGATGGATGGACGGGACGGCATTTTTGCGGGGGAAGATCCCTTTGCAATCGCGCAGCGTTGGCTGCGTGAAGCGAGTGCCGTGGAACCGAATGATCCCAACGCAATCGCACTTTCCACTGTCGATGCGGCTGGCATGCCCAATGCCCGCATGGTTCTTTTGAAAGAAATTGAGCCTGAAGCCTTTGTCTTTTATACAAATTACGAAAGTCAAAAGGCCCGCGAATTAGATGGCGCGGGCAAGTGCGCTTTTGTGTTACACTGGAAATCAATCGCGCGGCAGATCCGGGTGCGGGGCCATGTCTCAAAAGAAGATGGCCCCAAAGCGGACGCCTATTATGCCTCGCGGTCGTTGAAAAGTAGACTGGGGGCCTGGGCCTCGCGTCAGTCGCAACCGTTGGCCAGTCGTGCCGCCCTGATGGCGGATGTGGCAAAGATGACGGCCACACATGGAACCGACCCGGCGCGGCCGCCCTTTTGGGGCGGATACCGGATTACCCCCCTTGAGATCGAGTTTTGGGCCGATGGCACGTTCCGCCTGCATGACAGGTTTCGGTGGACGCGTGGATCGGTGGGCGAAAAATGGGTTGTTAATCGGCTCTCACCCTGATCTGCATTAAGGTGTAGATTGTGAACGGTGCCGCAGGTACCGAAGCGTTTGCGAGTGAATGGTCAGAACGAAATGATAACGGAAACCGGCCAGATCCGGTAATGGACGACGATGCAAGAGAGCGACGGACAAGAAGGCGAAACGGTCACCGGGCGAATCAAATGGTTCGATCCGGTGAAGGGCTTTGGGTTTGTAACCACCGAACCTGAGGGGCCCGATGTGCTGTTGCACGCCAATGTTCTGCGCAACTACGGGCAGGGATCGGTTGCGGACGGGTCCGAGGTGCAGATTGTTGTGCAGCGCACGCCGCGTGGGCTGCAGGCCTCTGAGGTGCTGGATATCACGCCGCCGCCGCCGGATGAAAATGTGCATCTGGCAGACATGGAGACCGTGTCGGCCGAGGAGATTGCGACCTACACGGTGAAACCGGCGCGGGTGAAGTGGTTTGACAAGGGCAAGGGCTTTGGCTTTGCCAATGTGTTTGGCGACAATCGCGACGTGTTTGTGCATATCGAAGTTGTGCGCCGGTCCGGTCTGGCGGATCTTGCCACCGGTGAGGCCGTGGGCCTGCGCGTCATGGAAGGCAATCGCGGGTTGATGGCGATTGAGGTCAGCGGCTGGGAAGCATCTGACGCATGATCCGGCTGGTGCTGGCGTTTGTGATCTGCGGGCAGGCGGCGGCAGCGGCCTGCAGCGATGACAAGGTGACGGTGCGCGGTGATTTCGGGCAGGCGCATTTCAACATTGATCTGGCCGATGATCCCGAGGAACGCGCGCAGGGTCTGATGTTCGTGGAAGAGATGGCGACCATGCAGGGCATGTTGTTTGTCTATGAAGCGCCACGCAATGCGACCTTTTGGATGCGCAATACGCTGATTCCCCTCGATATGATTTTCACCGATGCGACCGGGGTGATCACCCATATCCACGAAAATGCGATTCCTCTGGATGAGACCACCATCAATGGTGGCGATGATGTGCTGACAATTCTTGAAATTAACGGCGGTTTGAGCGCGCGTTTGGGCATTGAAGTGGGCGATCAGCTACAACATCCTGCATTTGGTGCGAATGCGGTCTTGCCCTGCCAATAATTGCGGTTTAGAGAACCCGCAGTCGGGGCGTAGCGCAGCCTGGTAGCGCATCTGTTTTGGGAACAGAGGGTCGGGAGTTCGAATCTCTCCGCCCCGACCACATCCACCACTTTCATCACATTGCGAGAAACGCGGGCGTGACGGTCCTGCTGTGCTTTTGCGCGGGGACGCGTGGCGATGTTGCGCGCGAATCTGGTGGTTGCGATTGTAGTGTGGGTCGGAGCCTCCGGCGGGGATATTTTTGGCCAAAAGAAGATATGGCCCGCTATATATGGGGGGTCTTGGTGTGTTCGCACACTATCACGGGTAGGGGCGTTGTGCGTAAGCCACAAAAAATCTTGCCGGGCGGATCAGTGTACGCGGCGCTTCAAAGTTCACTCAATGTCTTAACGATCTGGCCTAAGGGTGCGGGTTTATTCGGTTTTGCATGTGGAGAACTTTGTGGGGGAATCGGGTGCGCTGTTTGCGGGTGGCATGTGCCGTCCCGGTCAACCGCAAAATCCCAACATTTAGTGAATAAAGCGTTTGACCCACTAGGTGTAGTTGCGCCAGATTGTGCAGGCTGATCGGGATACCACAACATGTGGGGTCAGCTGGGATCGGGGAGGTCCGGACGTTGCAAGGTTTGCACGCGTTTGCTGTCAGGCAAGCGATGTCGATTGCTTTGTCTTTCACATCTTCCGACCCGAGGTAGGGCACCGGTGAAACCGGGGCAGGTTTTGATAACGAGGCCGCAACGACGGCAAAGAAACGGGGCGATACGCGATGAAAATCGAACGCAATTTCACCAAGGCAACCGAAGACGCTTATGCGGGCATCGGATTTCGGAGCGCGACATCTGAGATTCGCAATCCTGATGGGACAATCGTCTTCAAGCTGGAGAATTGCGAGATCCCCGAAAATTGGAGTCAGGTCGCAAGTGATGTGATCGCCCAGAAGTATTTCCGCAAGGCAGGTGTGCCATCTGCGCTGAAGCGGGTGAAGGAAAAGGGCGTGCCAGAGTTCCTGTGGCGTTCGGAGCCCGCCAAAGGGGCCACCATGGGGGGCGAGACCTCCGCCAAGCAGGTGTTTGACCGTTTGGCCGGGGCTTGGGCCTATTGGGGCTGGAAAGGTGGCTATTTCACCACCGAGGAAGATGCACGCGCTTACTACGACGAGATGCGCTACATGCTGGCGACACAGCGTGCGGCACCAAACAGTCCGCAGTGGTTCAACACCGGCCTGCACTGGGCCTACGGCATCGATGGGCCAGCGCAGGGCCATTACTACGTTGATTATCAGACCAAAGAGTTGACCAAATCCGCGTCCTCTTATGAGCATCCGCAGCCGCACGCTTGTTTCATTCAGTCCGTGTCTGACGATCTGGTGAATGACGGTGGGATTATGGACCTTTGGGTGCGTGAAGCGCGTCTATTCAAATATGGCTCTGGCACTGGCACAAACTTTTCGTCGCTGCGCGGCGAGGGTGAGCCACTGTCCGGTGGTGGTAAATCATCGGGCCTGATGGGGTTCCTGAAAATCGGTGACCGCGCAGCTGGCGCGATCAAATCGGGCGGCACGACACGTCGTGCAGCGAAGATGGTGATCGTCGATGCGGACCACCCCGATATCGAAGAATTCATCAACTGGAAGGTCATCGAAGAGCAGAAAGTGGCGTCGATCGTCGCAGGTTCCAAGATGCACGAGCAGAAGCTGAATGCGATCTTTGCAGCCATCAAGGCTTGGGACGGGTCCGAGGCTGATGCCTATGATCCTAAGGTGAACAACACCCTGCAAGCCGCTGTTCGCGATGCGAAAAAGGTGATGATCCCCGAGACATATATCAAGCGCGTGCTGGATTATGCCAAGCAGGGACACACGAGCATTGAGTTCCCGACATATGATACCGATTGGGATTCGGAGGCCTATTCGAGCGTTTCTGGCCAGAACTCCAACAACTCGATCCGCGTCACCGATGCTTTCCTGAAAGCGGTTGAGAATGGCGAGCAGTGGAAGCTGCGCAATCGCAAGAACGGTGAGGTCGCCAAGGTGATCGACGCCCGCGAGTTGTGGGAAAAAGTGGGCCACGCCGCATGGGCCTGTGCCGATCCGGGCATTCAGTACCACGACACCGTCAACGCTTGGCACACATGCCCCGAAGACGGCGCGATCCGTGGTTCAAACCCCTGTTCTGAATACATGTTCCTTGACGACACGGCCTGTAACCTTGCGTCGATGAACCTGCTGACCTTCTACAAGGACGGTGCGTTTCAGGTTGAGGATTACATCCACGCGACCCGTTTGTGGACTGTGACGCTGGAAGTATCCGTGATGATGGCGCAGTTCCCATCTAAGGAAATCGCGCAGCGGTCTTATGATTTCCGCACACTGGGTTTGGGCTATGCCAACATCGGCGGGCTGCTGATGAACATGGGCTATGGTTACGACAGTGCTGAAGGCCGCAGCATGGGTGCGGCGCTGACCGCGATCCTGACGGGCGTGTCCTACGCGACCTCTGCCGAGATGGCGGGCGAGTTGGGTGCCTTCCCCGGTTACAAAAAGAACGCCAAGCACATGCTGCGTGTGATCAAGAACCACCGTCAGGCGGCCTTGGGCAAGACCGACGGTTACGACGATCTGGACATTAAGCCAGTGGCACTGGACCACGCCAACTGCCCCGATGATCGCCTGTGCAAGATGGCGGTGGAAGCCTGGGACGAGGCGCTGAAGCTGGGCAAAAAGCACGGCTACCGCAATGCGCAGGTGTCTGTGATTGCGCCAACCGGGACCATTGGTCTGGTGATGGATTGCGACACCACAGGGATCGAGCCTGACTTTGCGCTGGTGAAATTCAAGAAATTGGCCGGTGGCGGTTACTTCAAGATCATCAACCAGTCGGTGCCAGCAGCACTTGAAAAGCTGGGCTATGGGTCTGCGCAGATCGAAGAGATCATTGCCTATGCCGTTGGCCATGGGTCACTGGGCCAAGCCCCTGCGATCAACCACACCAGCCTGATTGGGCATGGGTTTGGGCAGGCCGAGCTGGAAAAAATCGAAGGCGCGCTGAAATCCGCGTTCGATATCCGGTTCGTGTTCAACCAGTGGACGTTGGGCGAAGAGTTCTGCACGCAAACGCTGGGCATTCCGGCCGCCAAGCTGAACGATCCGACGTTTGATCTGCTGCGCCATCTTGGGTTCTCGAAGAAGGACATTGATGCCGCCAACGACCACGTCTGCGGGACCATGACGCTGGAAGGTGCGCCGTTCCTGAAGGACGAGCATCTGAGCGTCTTTGACTGCGCCAACCCCTGCGGCAAGAAGGGCAAGCGTTTCCTGTCCGTCGATAGCCACATCTACATGATGGCCGCGGCGCAATCGTTCATCTCTGGCGCGATCTCCAAGACGATCAACATGCCAAACGATGCGACGATTGAAGACTGCCAAAAGGCTTACGAGCTGTCGTGGTCGCTGGGCATCAAGGCCAACGCGCTTTATCGTGATGGGTCCAAGCTGAGCCAGCCTTTGGCGGCTGCTTTGGTCGAGGACGATGAGGAAGCGCAAGAGATCCTTGAAAGCGGCACACCGCACGAAAAATCCGCTGTGCTGGCCGAAAAGATCGTTGAGAAGATCATCATCAAAGAAGTGCTCAAAGAGCATGAGCGCACCAAGATGCCGCAGCGGCGTCGCGGCTATACCCAAAAGGCCATCGTGGGCGGGCACAAGGTTTACCTGCGGACCGGCGAATACGAGAACGGCAATCTGGGCGAGATCTTTATCGACATGCACAAAGAGGGTGCGGGCTTCCGCGCGATGATGAACAACTTTGCCATCGCGGTGTCGGTTGGTCTGCAATACGGCGTGCCGTTGGAAGAGTTCGTGGATGCCTTTACCTTCACCAAGTTCGAACCGGCTGGCATGGTGCAGGGCAACGACAGCATCAAGACCGCGACGTCGATCCTTGATTACATCTTCCGCGAATTGGCTGTGTCCTATCTGGACCGCACCGATCTGGCGCACGTCAAGCCAGAAGGCGTCAGCTTTGACGAGCTGGGCCGGGGCGAGGAAGAGGGCGTGTCCAACTTCACCGAGTTGCAGGGCACCCGTGCATCCAGCCAGGTTGATGTGCTCAAGAAAGTGGTCTCGACCGGCTATCTGCGCAATCGCGCACCGCAAGGGTTGATGGTGCTGGATGGCGGCATGAACCCGGTTGCGGCACTGAACACGCTGGTGCCAGAGGTTGCCGATACGGCCGTGGCCGAGGCGGTGACTGCAACGACCGCCAGCCTGACCCTGCGCGACAAGGCAAAGATGCAAGGCTACGAGGGCGACCCGTGTGGCGAATGCGGCAACTACACGCTGGTGCGCAACGGGACGTGCATGAAGTGCAACACCTGCGGCGGGACGAGCGGGTGTAGCTGATGGAGAATTATTGAGGGTCGGGCCCGGTGCGCCAACACCGAGCCCAAGGCCTACCCGAAATCGCCTAGTACGCTTCGGGATAAACCAGATCGGCCTTTTCAGGTCGTCTGACAGAGAAGGAACACGGTCCAATCTGGGGATCAATAGCGTGCTGAGAAATACATGGGTTACCCACAAAAACCTGGGGGGGGCCTGTGGAAAACTGGAGGTCCAATATGGCCCGAAGGAAAGGGAATAGCGAAGTCACAAGCGCAAAAGCTGCTAGCGCTGCTGCAAAAGTGCTTAGCGATCCCAAATCAACCAAGGCGCAGAAGACTGCTGCAGCATCGGCGTTAACTCAGCGCCCAAACAAAAAGTGAAGCCATGCTTCCCGGAGGGCCAGATTTGGCCCTCCAAACCAAGATTACCGAGACCCGAAACGGCTGAGGTCGTTTCAGGCGCGGATCGGGCCGCAGGCAATAAACCGGGCGGTACATAAACACGAGCCTGATCAGCGAAACTAAAGGGCGGCCTTCGGGTCGCCCCTTTTTTTATGTCGAACTGGTTGAGAGGCGGACTCCGCCATTTGCTTTGCAAATCGCT
>CANMPL010000007.1 GCA_947499715.1 uncultured Paracoccaceae bacterium | reverse complement strand
ATCAGCTCCTAAGCTACAAGGGTGACGTCGATCTTGAAGCCAAACTGGACGAATGGGAGCGGTTCTACAACTTCGCACGGCGCGCACAAGGGCCAGACCCCTTACGAAGTTCTCAGAGACAAGCTACAGTGATCCAACAAGTGTCCCGCGGGTTCGTCTAGGTTACAGAGCCGATATTGGAATTTCCAGGACAGACCTTCCCTTCTGCCATGCCTCAACAATCACAACGCGGCGTTGACATTGTATGTTATTACGGGGCGTTGCGGGAACGCGAATTGCGCAACGAGATCTTTGCGATACAAGAAACCCAAATTGCGCGTCGAGGTGGCAATGCCCCATCCGACGGCCGGACAAGGTCGGAGCCTTTTGCATTCGGCCTTGATGTCGGCACTTTCAATCGACAGGTTAGGCGGGTCCGTGTCACGACGGTCAGGAATACTCACGTTCTGCCTCCTCAGTTCGCGACACGGGGCGTTGAAGTCTTGTACATCCTCGCTCAATCCGACCAATCGAGAAAGTCTCTCCACGAACACCTTGGTTTGCTCAGTCATATGCTGAACAGCACCTTTTTTGCGCCGAACATTTCGGGATGGCGGTGTCACTGAGGCTCGGTTGCCTGACTCAATTCCCAGCTGGCGTGATTTCCGCACAATTTTGAGATCAAGTCAGATCGTCAGCGACCAAGGTTGCCGCGGCGGTTCATTGTAAGCCATCCAATTCGTGGTCTTGTGCTTCGTTAGAGTCAAGTTTCTCACGCTATCCAGCTATCAATTCGGATCTACGTATTGGAACCCTTAACCGGTTTGCGCAACAGTGCCGGCGGAAGGTCAAAGCACGTGTTCAGTGCAAATTGGTTATGAACGGCCCGAAGGTGTTGGCGTTAGGAGGGACCATCCGCATGGTCAGATTCTGTGTTTGGATTGGGCCGATGCATTTTTGATGGCCCAGAATTGGTCCCGCACCGCGGCCAATTCTTGTGATTCGACATGATGTCTAACGCCCCATCCAGCCGCCATCCACGACGAGAATCTCTCCGTTCACATAGTCGGAGGCGGCTGATGAAAGGAAAACGACCGGTCCGGCGAAATCCTTGGGTTCGCCCCAGCGCCCTTGTGGGATCCTGTCCAGGATCGCGGCATACCGCGCCTTGTCGTTGCGCAACGCTTCGGTGTTATCGGTTGCAATGTAACCCGGGGCGATCGCATTGACGTTGATGCCATGCGGTGCCCATTCGTTGGCCAGCGCTTTGGTCAGCTGCCCTATGCCGCCTTTTGACGCCGCATACCCGGGCACAGTAATTCCACCCTGAAACGTCAGAAGCGAAGCCGTAAAGACGATTTTCCCGCCCCTGCCACGCGCAATCATCCCACGACCAATTTCGCGCGACAGGATGAACTGGGACGAAAGATTTACATCGATGACTTCGTCCCAAAGTTCGTCGTCATGTTCAGCCGCAGGTTTACGTTTGATAGTGCCCGCGTTGTTCACAAGAATGTCGGGTTCAATCCCATCGGCAGCAAGTTGGGCCGTAAATGCACGCACCGCGGAACGATCTGAAAAGTCGCATTGATACGCGGCAAAGCTCTTGCCCAAAGCCGCCACGGCGCCGCTGACGGCGCTGCCCGATTGTTCAAGGCTTGCACTGACGCCGACGATGTCCGCGCCAGCGGCGGCAAGGGCTTCGGCCATGCCGCGTCCAATTCCGCGCTTGCAACCGGTCACGAGCGCGGTCTTTCCGGTAAGGTCAAACATCTTCATGACAGGTCTCCTACCTTGATGAGGCTCTTGAGCGCGGTCGGGTTTGAATCGAGGGCCTCAAACGCCGCTTGGATGTCGGAGAGGGGGCTCACGTCCGTTATGACCGTATCCGCATCGACACCACCGCTGGCGACAATCTGGATGGCCTTTTCGTAATCCTGTGGTTCGTAGACGCGCGCGCCAATCAACTGCAATTCACGCCAGAAAAATTGAAAGAGGTCAATTTGCGGTTTCTGTGCGTGAATCGCAACCATGACGATCCGCCCACGTGTTGCCGCGCAGGCCGTCATCGCATCCACGCCGGGTTGCGTGCCTGAAACCTCGAACACCACGTCTGCGCCTTTGCCGTTTGTGCGCGCATTGATCGCATCGACGAGATCGCCCTCACGTGGATTCACGGTGGCAAACCCAAGCTTTTCTGCAATCGCAAGCCGGGCGGTGTTCACCTCGGATATGACAACCTCTCCGCCCGCGTCACGTGCGACCATCGCACACAGCATTCCGATCGGGCCACCGCCAATCACAACGACATCTTCGCCTTTCTTCAGTCCAGAGAGGCGCACGTCATGACAGGCAACCGCGACAGGCTCGATCAAGGCGGCATGGTCCAGTCTCAGCGTGTCAGGCAATTTGTGCAAAGTATGTGCGGGCACATTCCAAACTTCTTGCATCGCGCCGTCTGTATCCAGTCCCAGAAATTTTAGGTTGTGACAAATGTGAAGATGACCTGCGGTGCAGGCAGGGCAGTTACCACAATGGTCAAGCGGGCGAACGACAACTTTGTCACCAATCGCGACCTCCGTCACGCCTTCGCCAATTGCCGCGACTTCACCGGACATCTCGTGTCCGATGATCCGGTTGTGGCCAACGCGCGCGTCCATGTTGCCGTGATAGACATGCATATCTGTGCCGCAGATGCCGCAAAATGCGATCCGAACTGCAACTTCGCCAGGACGCGGAGGTTTCGTTTCGGTCTGTTCGACAGCGAAGCTGCGATTGCCTCTGTAGAAGGCGGCGGCCATCATTTTGGTCATGATTTATCCTGTCTGTCGCTGCATGGCCGCATGTGCGGCATTTAGTTTTTCCCAATCAAAGGTGATGCCAATTCCCGCTTCATTCGGGGCAAGGGCCAAGTGGTTTGAAACCTGCAATGGTCGGGTCGTGTATTGGTCAATCGGAAAGCTGTGTACCTCCAGCCATCCGGGGTTTGGTTGCGCTGAGACAAGGCTGACATGCAATTCTTGCATGCCGTGACTACACACTGGGATCCCGTGTTGCCGCGACAGTGCCGCCACACGAAGCCAGCCGGTGATCCCACCACAGTTCGAGGCGTCCGGTTGAATAAAGCTGAGCCCCGCATCACGAAAAGCATACTCAAATTCGTGGATAGTGTGCAGGTTTTCCCCCATAGCAAGGGGGACACCGGTCTTGGTCGCAATCTCACCAAACCCAACGTAATCATCCGGGATCGTGGGTTCTTCGAACCAAAGAATGTCGAGCTCTGCAAAGGCCTGGGCTGCCGTAATTGCTTGCGCGACACTCAATGCATAATTGGCGTCGACCATGAATGCACGGTCTGGTCCCAACACATCTCGAATTGCACGCGCGCGGGCCACATCCTCGGACAGGTCGGGCAGGCCGACTTTGATCTTTACGGCGTTATAACCGGCGTCCAGAAATCCGTTGGTCTGAGCGATAAGTTTCTCAAGCGGGAAATTCAGATCAATGCCACCGCAATAGGCCCGACAGCGATCACTTGTGCCCCCTGCCATCTGCCATAGTGGTTTGCCCGCAGCCTTGCAGCGAATATCCCAAAGCGCAATATCAACCGCCGATATCGCGAATGACGCAATGCCGCCACGGGCAACGTAGTGCAGGTGTTTGTGCATCGCGTCATATAGCGCATCGATCTGAGAACCGTCCTGACCAACGAGAAACGGAATAAGGTCATATTGCAGCATCGCGGCAATCGCCCGCCCTCCTTTCCCACCCGTATAGGTGTATCCTGTTCCGGAAAGGCCATCCGCCAGTGTCACCGTCGCTGTGATCAACTCAAAATGAGTGTGATCGCCGTGCATTGCATCCGTCAGAACTTCTGCCAAAGGCACATCGAAGACCCGCACTTTGATGTTGGTAATTCGCGACATGAACTCTCCCGCAGTCTCGAAGCTTCCAATCTGGCTCTGCCGAGTCAGTATTCAGTTTGGTATGACAAAAATCAAGCTAACCGTCGAGCCTTTGCGCTATTTTGATCAAAATTGCAACTATTTCCTAATTTTCATCATACAATAATGAATGCAGACTCGCTCTGAATGAAATCGCGAGAGAGGCGGGAATGCTTCAAGGCGAGGGCAGAAATCCAGAAACCCGTCGATCGCACAAAGCGGAATTCAACGTCGCATGAAGTGGCCAGATGTCGCAAAATGGCAATAGGCGAGCTTTGTGATGTCGTCGCTTGTTGGCGGTCTTTCCTGCCAGGCCATCGCCGCAACACCAAAAATCCGCGGTAGCAACATGGGCCAAATCTGCGCGTCTTGCGTTGTGAATTCGGACCAGAACGTGCCCTGAACGCCGACAATCCTTGCCGCAAGCTCTGGATCAGGGACCGGGTCCCAGCTGACCGTATCTTGCAACGACACAAATGCGGCCCAACTTGCGCCCCAATCGTCGGGATCCGAGGTATGGGCCATGTCCAGATACACATGCTGCGCAGGGGACATCACGACATCATAGCCCGCGCGCGCTGCATCCAACCCGGGGCCTTGGCCTGTCCAGCTCATCAACAACGCATTGTGTCCGATGCCGCCATTCGCACCGCGCGCGGACTCTTCCCACCCCGCAGGTCGCTTGCCGTTATCGACGACAACCTGCGCCAATCGCGCCATCATCCACCCTTGCAAGTCGTCCGTGTTTTCAAGCCCTTCGTCGGCCATCAATTGGCGCGCGCGGGGGCTGCCCATCCAGGTGCCTTCAGGCAGTTCGTCACAGCCCAAATGCATAATATCAAACGGGAAAAGTGTGGCGATCTCTTCGATGATTGCGGTCAAAACCTCCCATGTCTTGGGCATTGCCGGGTTCACTGCGTTGGCCTTGTAACCTTGTACAGATGTTTCGGCCCCATTGTCGCTGGGGTCGCGCATTTCGGGGTAGACGTGGGTTAACGCGATGGCATGTGCCGGGGTTTCAATCTCTGGCAGTACGTCGATGTGCAGCGCCGCCGCGTGGTCAATGATGGCCTGAACCGTTGCCTTTGAATAGGATCCACCTGCACTGACCTGGCCAGAGAACAACGCAGGCAAAAGATGACCCTCACCACAAAGGCGGGTTTTTTGCCACAGCTCCGGAACGCAATCGAGTTCGAGACAGAATGCTTCATCATCAGCAAAGTGCCAATGAAACCGGTTGAGTTTCAAAAGTGCCATCAGATCCAAAAGGTCACAGATCGTTTGCGGATCGTAGAAATGCCGCGCCGTATCCAAATGCTGCCCGCGCCAGCCAAACCGCGGCGCGTCCGTGATTGTGCCACAGGGCAGGGGGCCATGTTGAAGAAGGTTCAACAATGTGATCGCCGCATAGAAACGGCCGCCAGCGTCGCCAGCGGAAATTGTTACGCTATTGGGTGATATCACAATGTGATATGCGTCACGTGGCAGGTCGGCCACTTCAAATCCAACGGCGGTTTCGCCCTCGAACGCGAGGCCATGTCGCTTGGCAAGGGCACCAACCGTTTGAAAAGTCGGATCTTGGCAATTGATGCCGATCACACCAGAGGTCCCCGTCGCGGGTTCCCACAATGTGGGTTGCGGCACAATGTTTAGACCGGTCGGCGGGCCAAGATCGGGCAGATGCATCGCCCGGCAGCCGTCGTCATCTGGCATCGGCAAGGGAATAGTATCGGATCCGACCCGCAAATAGGGCCCAAGCGGCCGCCAAGCGCGGTTGGCGGGCTTATAGCCCGCTGTGTAAACCACCGTGACCACGTGGGGCTCATTGGCGCGTAGGTCTGGCAATGCGATTTCCGTGAAACTTCCGATGCCACCAATGCGGTGGCCGCCACCCTCCGCCGTCATCGGTGCCATGCCTGAAAAGCAAAAAACGGGGGATTCAAGAGCCCGATCAGGTGTAATCGTGCAGTGAATTTGTGTGCCTGAAAGCTGTGCCGAATATTGCATCAATCCAATCGCAATTCTGAAACAAAGTCATAAATATCAGACCGATAAAGCCCGCGGGTAAACTCAATGGGGCGTCCTGTCGCAAGGTAGCCCGTGCGATCAATCTGCAAAACGGCAGTTCCTTCGGGTAATTGCAGAAGATCGGCGTCTTTGGTGCCAAGATTGACGGCTGTGACCCGTTGAATGGCGCGGGTCGGGGCGGCTTCGGTCTTGCGCAACACCTCATATAGGGACCTTTGCACCTTTTCCGGCGCGCCCAAGATGTCCTGCGGCAGAGAAGAGTTCTCAAGCGCCATCGGCGTGTCATTCGCACTGCGAAGCCGGTTGATCCGGGCAACTTTGTCGATCGACGACAAGCCCAGCGTCATCATCTCTTGCGGTGACGGTGGAAACAAGCCGGCACCAAGGACAACGGACGTGGAGTCCATGCCGCGTGCCCGCATGTTTTCGGTGAAAGACACCAGGGACGACAGGGATTGTTCAAGCTTTTGCCCGGCTCCTTTCACAAAGGACCCAGCCCCTTGGCGTTGTTCTATCAATCCATCAGCAACCAATTGTGCCACGGCTTTACGGACGGTGACGCGGCTGACATCCGCAATTTCCGCAAGTTCGCGTTCTGGTGGCAGTTGGTCATCAGGCGCCAACGCGCCGGATTGGATGGCCGCCGCGATGTGGCGATGCAGTTGAGCATACCGTGGGCCGCGACCCGGGCGAAGCCACTCCGACGGAGCAAAGGTCTGTTGCGCAGAATTCATCTCGGCCTCGAATCATTGGTATTCCAATATAAAACCAATTTTGCAAAATATTGCAATGGCATCTGACTGCACGCGATTTAAAATATTGTTATTACTATATAAAAAATCATACTCGGTATTTGGTATCATATTGGTAGCAATATTGAACGTGTTTGGTATGATTTGTTGAGCGTCGCGATTCGACGCGTGAAACGGCTAGGCCTTGGGGGGTAATCGTGGTCGAAATTTCGCAACCAGTGACGCAATCTCATGCGCCTCAAAAGCGCAAAGTGGCCTCAGAGGGGCTGTTTGCGTGGCTGCTGGTCGGTCCCGCTATGCTTTTCATCGCGATCATTGTCGCGTGGCCATTGGCAGAGACGATCCGGCTTTCATTCATGGAGGCAGGGCTGGGTGGCGAAGAATACATCGGGCTGGCAAACTATGCTGATCTTGCTGACAGTCGGAAGTTTCAGCAAACTATCGTGCGCACCTTCTATTGGATGTTCCTGTCGGTCTCGCTCAAGCTAATCCTCGGTCTTATCGGAGCGGTCTTGCTGAACGCGGCCGTCCCGGGGCGCGGGCTTTTTCGCGTGTTGGTCATGCCCCCTTGGGTCATCCCGATCGCGATTGGCTGTATTGGATGGCTTTGGCTTTATAACGGGTATTTCGGCGTTCTTTCGGGGGCGGCGCAAGCCATCGGACTCACGGACGGCCCCACTGAATTCCTCGCCCATAAAACCTCTGCTTTTTATTCGGCCATTGTTACAGATGTATGGGTCGGCACGCCCATGGTCACGCTGTTCTTTCTGGCTGCCATGCAGGGCGTCAGCCGCGATCTTTACGAGGCCGCATGGGTCGATGGGGCAGGGCGCTGGTATCGGTTTCGCCGCATCACCATCCCGCAGATCATGCCTGTGATCGTCTCAATGGCGCTCTTGTCCGCGATTTGGACCTTCAACAGCTTTGAGATCATCTGGATCCTCACCGAAGGGGGGCCCCGCAGCGCCACCACAACGCTGATTGTGGACACCTACAAGGTGGCCATCGGGAACTACAAATTCGGCGAAGGTGCGGCGCGCGCTGTGATCATCGTGATCCTTCTGGCGATCTTTAGCCTCTTCTACCTGTTCTTTCTGAACAAGGTGAACAAGCACTACGGGGTGAAGTAAGATGATGGACCGTTATACAAAACTGCAAATGGTCGGGATCTATGCGGCGATCACCGTTTTCCTGATCTTCATCCTGCTGCCGTTCTTCGAGATGTTCATGGCGTCGCTTCGCCCGCTCGAACACCTGTTCCGCTCGCCCTATCAATTCTGGTCCGACGACTTCAGCTTTGATGCCTATTCCAAGATGTGGGAAACGGTGCCGCTTTTGGGGCGCTATATTTTCAATTCCATTTTTATCGCGTCGATGGTGACAGGGCTGACGATGATCTTTGTCGTGCCTGCCGCTTATGCTTACGCGCGGTTGGATTTTCCATTCAAGAACGCAAGCCTCGCGATCTTCTTGGGCGTGAACATGTTCACCGGAGCGGTCCTTCTGATCCCGCTCTATCGCGTTTTGCGCACGCTTGGCCTTCTCAACACCTACTGGGCGATGATCGTCCCCGGCGTGGCCTTCTTGATCCCCACGGGCATCTGGTTGTTGCGGTCTTACCTTGAAAAGATCCCGAAAGAGTTGGAAGAAGCGGCCTATGTCGATGGTGCCTCCCGGATGTATACCTTGCGCCGCGTCGTGCTGCCGCTGGCTGTCCCAGGTCTGATCGTCGTCGGCGTCGCCGTCTTCATCGGCGCCTACGCCCAGCAATTCCTGTTCGCAATCACATTCAACCAGACCCGAGAGCTGCAACCGCTGCCCGCCGGTCTTTACGAATTCATCGGCTATCAGTCGGTGACATGGAACGAGATGATGGCTGCTGCCTTGGTGGGCGTGCTGCCCGTCATGGTCATCTTCTTGTTCCTGCAAAAGTATCTCGTCGCGGGTCTCACCGCTGGCGCGGTCAAAGAATAAGTTCAACCAAGGGAGACGACCAAAATGAAATTGATGAAACTCACATTGGGCGCGGCGCTGCTGTCGGGCACGGCAATGACGGCGATGGCCGAAAGCCACGCGACAGAGCTGCACTTTATCATGTGCGGTGGCGAAGTGCGCGAGGCCGATCAGGCCGTTGTGGACCAGTTCATTGCCGACAACGAAGGCGTGACAGTGAACCTCGAAGCCGTGCCATGGGGCACATGTCAGGACAAATCGCTGACGCTCGCCGCCGCTGGTGATCCGCCATCCATCGCCTATATGGGTAGCCGCACATTGCGCCAGCTCGCGAACAACGACCTGATCGTTCCAGCCGAAATCGACCCCGCAACGCAGTATCAGCCCGGCGTTCTGAACACCGTCACGGTTGAGGGCACGCAATGGGGCTACCCGCACGCTTTCTCGACCAAGGCGCTGTATATCAACTGCGATATAGTCGAAGCATCTGGCCAGACGTGCGAAGCGCCCGCCACATGGGACGACATGTATGCGATGGCCAAAGGTGTGATGGATAACACCGATGCCGCTGGTGTTGGCCTTGCCGGCAAAGACTTCGACAACACGATGCACCAGTTCCTGAACTACCTTTATTCTAACGGTGGTGCGGTGATTGACCCGGCCACGGGCGAAAACCTGCTGGATAGTCAGCAAACCCGCGAGACGCTGGAATTCTACGGCAAGCTTGCCGAAGTGTCCCAAGAAGGCCCGACCGCGTGGGAACGTGACCAGCTGAAGGATCTGTTCAACGATGGTCAGATCGCCATGTATGTCTCTGGCCCATGGGGCTATGGCCAGCATAACGAAGACATCAATCAGCTTGTGGCACCTGTGCCTGCGGGCCCATCCGGCGTATCTGGCACAATCCTGATCACCGACTCGATTGCGGTCTTCAAAGGCTCCGGTCATGAAGAATTGGCGCAGGATCTCGCCAAGCGGATCACGTCGGGCGACAGCCAGTATGACCTTGACAGCAGCTGGGGTCTGACACCGATCCTTGACTATGTAGCGATGGGCAACGACGCGCCATACTACACTGAAGGTGACGTCTGGCCGGTGTTTGTTGCTGGCATCGCAACAGGTGGCCCAGAGCCGCTGGTCGAAGACTTCAAATCGCTCCAGTCCGTTTTCACCAACATGGTGCAAGGTGTCCTGCTTGACGACGATACCGTCGACAATCTGGTGACCATCGCCGGTGAAGAGCTCGACGACGCGCTCTAAGCTTTTCTCCCTTGCGGGCGGCGGTTTGCGCTGCCGCCTGCACCTTTCTTTTGAAAAAAGGATTGCCGCCCATGGCGACGCTTGACCTCCAAAACATCTCAAAATCCTTCGGCGCGGCCCAGGTGCTGCATGATATTTCGCTGGCCATTGATGATCGCGAGTTTGTGGTGTTTGTCGGCCCATCGGGCTGCGGCAAATCCACGCTTTTGCGGATCATTGCGGGGCTGGAAGAGGCAAGCGATGGCCAGATCGTCATCGGCGGTCAAGACGTCAGTGCTGCCCATCCGGTCGACCGTGGAATCTCGATGGTGTTTCAAAGCTACGCGCTCTATCCGCACCTGTCGGTGTTCGAAAACATCGCCTTTCCGCTGCGCGTCCAAAAACTGCCAGAGCCGGAACTGAAGGAAAAGGTCGGCAAGGCCGCCGAAATCCTGCAACTGACTGACAAACTCAATCTCAAACCCGGCCAACTTTCGGGCGGTCAGCGCCAGCGTGTCGCCATTGGGCGGTCCATTGTGCGCGACCCAAAGGTTTTCCTGTTTGATGAACCTCTCTCAAACCTCGACGCGGCTCTGCGCGGTGACATGCGGGTGGAACTGTCACAGCTTCACCGCGACCTGAACGCGACCATGGTCTACGTGACCCACGACCAGATTGAAGCCATGACAATGGCCGATCGAATCGTCGTGCTTAACGGTGGCCGTGTCGAACAATTCGGCACCCCGATGGAGCTTTACCATCACCCCGCGACCAAATTTGTGGCCTCGTTTATCGGTCAGCCGAATATGAACTTGATCCCCGCGGTCGTGAAGGGAACAGCAGAGGGTCTCACAGTCGAACTGGACGGCGGTCACGTGATGACCCTTCCGGTCGAAACTGGCGCCGTACATGTCGGCGACAAGGTCGAGGTTGGGATCAGGCCAGAGGATGTGACCCTTGGTGCCGATGGTCTCGATATCTCGATCCGTGTGCTTGAACGCCTTGGTGGTGCGTCGATTACCTATGGCACGATCGGTGCAGGCACGCGGTTTTGCGCCTCGCTTCCCGGCAACGCTCCCATTCGCGAAGGTGAAAACATGGCGCTTACCATCGACCCTGCCGCTTGCCACGTCTTTGACGCCAAAGGCGACGTGCTGCGGCGACAGTCTGCACCCGCACTGGTGGCCTGATATGCGCGTTGTGACAGCCGGGATCGGCCTGCGGGCGGGCCATGTCCTTTCAATTCTGAAAGAGACCATGCCAGAGATCGAATTCGTTGGCTTCTACGACCCACAGCCAACCTACCTCCACATGATCGGAGAGGACGTCCCCCGTTACGAGGACGTTGAAACCATGCTGGCACAAACCAAGCCGGACCTCTTTTTTGTTGGTTCGCCCAACAGTTTTCATCTGGCGCACATCAAGGCTGGTCTCGCTGCTGGTGTCCGCATCTTCACTGAAAAGCCAGTTGTTACCACCAAAGATGAAACGATGGAGCTTGCATCACTTCTGGCCGAATATGGCACTGATCAGGTGATGGTCGGTCTCGTGCTGCGCTACTCACAACACATGGTCGATTTGCGCGCGGTTCTTGACCAGCTTGGGCCAGTCACCTCGCTCGAAGCCAATGAACACATCGGTCCTTACCACGGCGCGTTCTTCATGCGTGACTGGCGCCGGATGATCAAATGGTCGGGTGGTTTCATGCTCGAAAAATGCTGCCACGACATTGATATCTATAACATGGTTACCCGCTCACGGGTCTCAAAGGTGGCGAGTTTCGGTGGACGCAAGTCGTTTACACCGGAATTCGCGCCTACCTCCAACACCGAGAATGAAATCATGCATCGCAAGACTAGTGTGTGGGAAAGTGTGCCGGACGCCTTTCATTCCGATGGCGATATCATTGACTATCAGACAGCCATTTTGCGCTATGACACTGGCGCATCGCTTGCTTTCCACACCAATCTCAACGTGCCCGACGAACACCGCCGTTTTTGCGTAATGGGTGCTAAGGGAATGGCAGAGGGCGACTTTGTCCGCGGCTACCTCAAGGCGACAGCCCGCGATGGGACAGTGATCGCCGATCATGACTATACCCAACTGGAGGCATCCAAAGCATCCGCACATTACGGCGCTGATCACATGATGGTCGCCGACATCGCGGCCTTCCTGCGCGGTGAGGCTGACACCTTGCCCGTCGGCGTTGTCGACGCGCTAGAAGCAGGTCTCGTGGCGATGGCGCTTGATGAGGCACGCGTAAGCGGCGGAATGGTCGACATGGCAGAGACTTGGGCCACCTTCGACACATATGGATTGCGCGGATGAGCGTGACAACAAATCTCCCCGGTCAGTATATGGCCGCCGAAAGCGCCGAGGCACTTGGCGTTTTTTGCAAAACCGCCGTCGCCAAGGTTGATGCCTCCGGCGTGCTGGATACACGTGCGATCTATACCGTCGCGCGGGGATCGTCGGACGCCGCCGCAAATATCCTATCCTATGAGATGATGCGCGAACTGGGCGTCCCGGTGACATCCTTACCGCCGTCCGTGTTTTCGCTGGGGCAGGGCATTTCGCTATCTGGCTCCACGGCCCTTGTGGTCAGCCAGTCGGGTGCCAGCGACGATCTGGTGCGGACCGCAAAAGGTGCGGCGAAACATGGCGCAAAGGTCGTCGCAATCACCAATCAGCCGGACTCGCCGGTTGAGGCGGCGTCCCAAACCACGCTTCCCATCAACGCGGGCGAAGAATTAGCCGTGCCAGCGACCAAGACCGTCGTCGGCGCAGTTGCAGCGGGCATTTCCTTGATCTCTGCCGCTGTTCCTGACTATGCCAATCGGACGGCCCGCTCGGTGGCGCAATTGGCAGAGGCAAAAACCGATCATCCGAAAGCCGCCGATTTGCAATCGGCCCTACTGCGCGCGCGCCATGTCTATGTAATCGGCCGCGATACCGGGTACGGCGCCGCGCAAGAGGTGGCGCTAAAGCTCAAGGAATGTTGCGCCCTTCACGCAGAGCCATATTCCGCGTCAGAGGTTTTGCACGGCCCGCTGCAATTGGCGACGAACCCATTGCTGGTGCTGATCCTTGATACCGGATCTGCGGATATCCAACAAAGCCTGGATCAGGCAGAGGCGCGGTTTCGCGGTGTCGGTTGCGATGTGCAACGGATTTCCCCGCATGATCTGGGGCTGGCCGACCTGACGCCCGCAGCATCCGCCGCGATGCTTCTGGCCTTGATGTATCCGATTATCTTGGCTACTGCGCTGGCGCTTGGGCTTGATCCTGACGCGCCGCAGACCCTGTCAAAAGTGACCCAAACGACATGAAATCCGACTTGCATCACTGGGCCACCTGGCGCGAGATTCATCAACAACCCGATGTCTGGGACGCATGGGGGGACGCACTCGATGTGACCGGGTTGCGGGCGTGGATTGCTGCGCAAACCTTTGATGAAGTGTGGTTTTGTGGCGCAGGAACCAGCGCGTATATCGGCGATATTCTTGCCGCGCAGCTGCCGGGTACGCGGTCGGTTCCCAGCACAGATCTGGTCAGCCGCCCGCAACACCTTCTGCGGGCAAAGCGGCCACTTGTGGTCAGCTTTGGACGTTCCGGCAACAGCACCGAAAGCATCGGCACGCTTGACGCGTTGGACGCTCTGGCCCCCGATGCGCCACGACTGCATATCACGTGCAATGGTGATGGCGCGCTTGCCACAAGGGCCCCGGCCAAGGTCGTCCTTTTGCCAGACGCCTGCCATGACGCAGGTTTTGCGATGACCAGCAGCTTTTCAACGATGTTGTTGACCGCTTTGGCGCTCTTTGACGCGCTCTGTGATGCGCCTTCCCGGTTCACGGCCTTGGCGTCACAACTCCGCCAGCTTTTTGCGGACTTCAAAACCGCGCCTGTCCCGCAACGTGCCGTCTATGTCGGCACCGGACCGCTTGCGTTCGCCGCGCGCGAGGCCGCGCTGAAGGTTATGGAGCTTTCTGCAGGCCAAATCCCGGCGCTGTGGGACAGCACGCTTGGGTTTCGTCACGGGCCCAAATCTTTTGTTTTGCCGGGGACCGATATCAACATCTTTCTAAGCGGTGAACACCCTGCCAGCCGATACGAAACAGATTTGATCGCAGAACTTGGGCAGCAGTTTCCAGAGGCGCGCATCACCGCAATCGGGCCGGGGGGCGACGTCGAAATTCCCATGCCGTTTGGGCCTGCTTGGGCGGCACCTTTGGTCATTGCGACGGCTCAGATCAACGGCGTTATCTGGTCCGATACCCTTGGTTTGAATGTGGATGATCCATTTGCAGGGCAAGGCACGCTTAGCCGCGTCGTATCTGGCGTGCAGCTTTATCCGGTGGCGTCATGATCGCCGCCGGGATTGATCTGGGTGGCACGAAGATCGAAGCGCAAGTCTTTGATCCTGAATGGAATGTTTCTGCCCGGCGTCGCGTGACGACGCCAAGTGTTTATCCAGATCTGGTGCATGCAATCGCGGATCAAATCGCTTGGGCAGAGGCACAATGCCCACTTGATGTGCCGATTGGCATCGGCGCTGCCGGCTTGATAAACCCGCAAACCGGATTGGCCCTGACCGCAAACATCTGTGCCTCTGGCCATCCTTTGCCCGCCGATATCGCCGCGGCGGCTGGACGCCCGATCACCTATATCAACGATTGTCGGGCATTGGCGCTGTCAGAGGCGGTCTTTGGCGCAGGTCGTGTGCATCGCACAGTGGTTTCGCTCATCCTTGGCACAGGCGTCGGAGGCGGTGTCGCCCATGACGGCGTTTTACACTCTGGTCCCGCGCAAGTGGGGGGCGAATTTGGCCATACCGCTGCTCCTGCACATTTGGTGGCGGCACATGATTTGCCAATCCTAGAATGTGGCTGTGGGCGTATGGGCTGTGCAGAGACTTATATCGCAGGGCCCGGACTGTCCCGCTTGGCAAAGACTCTCACCGGGTTGGATCTGACGCCGGTGGAGATTGGTGAACGTCGCAAAGGCGACATGGCAGATGTCTGGTCGCTTTGGTGCGACTTGGTGGCGGATCTATTGCGCAATTTGGTGCTGACGGTTGACCCTGACGTAGTGGTTTTCGGCGGAGGCCTTAGCAAATTTCCCGACCTTATCAAGGACCTGACCCCGGCAGTACAGTCCGCCCAAATCGGCGATGTCGCAATCCCGGTTCTGTCCTTGGCAGAAGGCGGGGATACCAGCGGCGCACGTGGCGCGGCCTATGCGGCGTGGCAGGCCCAAGACGGCAGGGGGGCAGCATGACCGACCATTGGATTACCCCGACACGCATCTTCGACGGCAAGGAAATGCACAACGGCCTTGCTTTGCGGCTAAGCGGCGGGCGTGTGGTCGAGCTCGCAAACCGTCCTGACATTGCGCACCCCGTCGCGGGCCTCGTTACGCCTGGATACCTCGACCTGCAGGTCAATGGCGGCGGTGGTGTCTTGCTCAATACCTCCCCGACGGTTGAGGGCCTACGGACAATTCTGAATGCACATCGTCGCTTTGGGACCGTTGGATTGATGCCGACCGTCATTACCGACCATCCAGATGTTCTGGACCGTGCAGCGGATGCCGCCATCGCCGCGCGCGATCTGCCCGGTATGATCGGTTTGCATATCGAAGGCCCGCACATCAGCGTTCCGCGTCGCGGTACGCACAAGGCCGCATTTGTTCGCCCGATGGATGATCGTACGATCGGGGTCGTGAAGCGGTTGCGGGCTGCTGACCTGCGGGTAATGATCACACTCGCGCCAGAGGCCGCAACCCTTGCGCAAATAGCTCAGCTCGCGGCGATGGGCGCTATCGTCTCTCTGGGTCACACAGATGCCACAGCAGAGCAGGTCATGGCTGCCATGGCAGCCGGTGCGACCTGTGCGACGCACCTATTTAACGCGATGTCGCCGATGCAAAGCCGGGCACCCGGAACGGTGGGGGCGGTCATTAATGGTCGCGGCTATGCGGGCATCATCTGTGACGGCCAGCACGTTGACGATATGATGGTTGGGATGGCATTGCGCGCGCGTCCCGTGCCCGACCGGATGTTCTTGGTCTCGGACGCAATGGCAACCGTGGGCGGGCCAAATACATTTGAACTTTATGATCAACGCATAACGCTTGCCGATGGGCGATTGGTCAACGACGAAGGTTCACTGGCAGGCGCCCACATCACCCAGGCCCAAGGCGTCCAGCGCCTGATTGAATATGTCGGCGCATCGCCGGTCGAAGCCTTGCGCATGGTTACTTCCAATCCTGCCGCTTGTATCGGTGCACCTGATTTGGCTGAGTTGCTGGGGCGAAAACTGGACGATATCTTGCTGTTGGACGATCACTACAGCGTGCGGTCCACTCTCGCCGCCGCCGTTATGCCCGAAGTCGTGACTGATGAATCCTCGTAGGCCCACCACGCTTGAGATTTGCGTCGACACAGCTGCCGGTATAGCGACCTGTCAGGCGGACGCCGACCGGATTGAGCTGTGCAGCGCATTGGAAGTTGGCGGGCTGACGCCGGGACCGGGCCTTATTGCCGCCGCACAGACAAGTCAGGTCCCCGTATTTGCGATGATCCGTCCGCGTGCCGGGGATTTCACCTTTGATGCGATGGATAAGGCGACCTGCCTTGATGACATCGCGGCGGTCCGCAAGGCCGGGCTCGCCGGGGTGGTTCTTGGCGCGTCCGTGAACGACAAACTTGACCATGCGTTTCTAAGCGCCTGTATTGCCGCCGCCGGCGACATGGGAACAACCTTGCACCGTGTGATTGATACGCTGCCAGATCCAGTCGGCGCGGTCGAGGATGCTATTACGCTGGGTTTCGACCGGATCCTTACCTCTGGTGGGGCCTTAAATGCCGCGGATGGCGCGGATGTCATTGCGCAAATGCAACGTCTTGCGGGCGACCGGATCGCGATCATGGCAGGCAGCGGAGTGAACGATCAGAATGTCGCCGCCATCGCATCGACCGGCATCCGATCCTTCCACGCATCCTGCGGAACAGGCCTTGCTCAGGACAGCGGCACGCAGGCTCTGGGCTTTGCATCCGCGACCCGCCGGGTCACTGATGCCTCAGCGATATCGCGCCTGAAACGCGCCGTTCAATCCCTTTGATGTCGTGGCCCCGGTCATAATCGGGGCCGCGCAAAGTGCTATGCAACCGTAAGCGTGTTGTCACTGCCAAGGGTCAGACCAATCAACAGCGGATCATGGTCAGAGGCCCCGAACAGATCGTCATTGTAGAAGCTCGGGTCGTTGAACTCACTGCTGTAACTTAGCAAATCAGGCTCTTGCGCGTTGACATGCCATTCAGCCACGCCAGTGATTTGATCCGTGAGCGTCCCTGTTGACAGGGCATGGTCCAGCGCACCCTGTTGGCCGTTGAAGATAAAGCTGAAGGCATCCTCCGCCCCAACAAACATCTCCAGCAGGTTGTCATAGCCCGCCGCTTCAATTGCCTGCACCGGATCTTCCTGCAGATAGGCATTCAGGTCCCCGATGATCAGAATGTCAGGGTCGCCAGATCCGGTTGGATCTGTGGCAAGCCATGCGGTCAACTGTTCTGCCGCAGCGGTGCGCACTGCGTTAAAGTTGCCCTGACCATTGCCAAGATCAGCATCGTCACCCGTTCCTGTGCCACCCTTGGATTTGAAGTGGTTGACGGCAATTGTGATCGCTTCACCATTTTCATCCTCGAAAGTCGCGACAACGGCGGGACGATTGCGTTGCTGTCCACCATCATCAAACACAAGGAAATCTGACCCGGTCACATCAACGCTATCCAGCTTGTAGATAAAGCCTGTCGTGATCGCGTCGGTGCCCAATTGCCCACCCACGCCACCGGTTGGATCGACATAGGCGTATTGATCGCCACCCGGCACCGCATTCAGCGCATCAACCAATGCCGCGATCGCACTGTCGCTGCCGAAACCGTTGTTTTCGATCTCTTGCAGGCCGACAATATCCGCATCCAGCGCCACCAGCGCTTTGACGATCTTATCGGTCTGACGCACCAGATCTCCTGCTGTATCGGCACCCCGTTCGCCCAAGGTGGTAAAGTAGTTCAACGCGTTAAAGCTGACCACTTTCAGATCACCACCAACGTCCGGCGGTGTCAGATCGCGTGCGCCTTCGTTTGTGGTAGGATCAATCGACAGGGTCTCTGTCGGGATGATCTTGTAGTCACCAAAGCTGTAGGACAGCACGCCGTTGATCGGCGCATCCAGTTCAGCGCCCAGCCGCAAGGTTGGTCCACCTTCGGTGAAATCGTCACCGGCGCTTAGGATCCCGTCGCCATTATCGCCCGCAGTGGTGTTGGCAATATAGGACCACGACGTTGGGTTCGATCCGCTAACACCATCGTCGATGATGATCCGATTTGCGGCGTTTTCCGCAAGAAGCGACTGGATCTCGGCCAATTCGGTTTGTGCGTCGTAGATCTGTGTCGGCTGGATCTGCGTGCCTTCGCTGACAACCAATTCGCCAAAGCGGTCAAAGTTGAAGGTCTCGATGATGGTCAGCGGCGCATTCGCGTCATTCGACGCAAGGCTGACCTGCATCCCCTCATAGCTTTCAAGACTACTGATGCTGTCGGGCAGGGTCAGGTTGACCGCCGTCGGCAATGTCGCCGTTCCAATTTGGGTGACCGTGGCGTTGGTTAATTGCGTGAAGTCAAAAAATTCGTCCACTTCGCCTGTGACATAAACGACGTCTGTGATCGTCACGCTGGGCGTGTCCCCGGTAAAGACAAAGATCCCTTCAGATGTGTTGCCGTCCGCATCTGCGTCGGCATCTTCCTCTTGCAGGTAAAAGCCATTGGACAGAACTGCGGTCACAACCGCTTCGACATTCACGATCTGCCCATCCAGCGCGGACGAAGCACCGCTGCCCTGCACCGCGGAAATCAGTGTCGTGCCGGTTGGCGGCGGTGGGGGCGGCGGTGGACCGTCGTCATTGGCCGCATCGCGGGTGCTATCCGCAGGGCCCTGCCAAACGCCGTTGCTGTCCTTTTGCAGGCTTTGTCCAACAGCGGTCGAGCTTGTCTCGGCCACGCCCACATCGGTGGAGGTTTGGCCAGCCGCAGGCCCGTCTGTTGCCGTCAATTCACCTTCGTAGGAAATGAACTCGACCACGGTGCCGTCAGGCTTCACCAGAGCGATGCCATCAGGCGATCCGTTCTGGATACCCGGCACATCAACAGAGGCAAAGCCTTCCGCGTTCAGCGTGCCGGTCAGCGCGACCGTGTTATAGGCACCGCCGCCATTGCCGTTGTACAGCACAATCGACCAGCCGGTCAGGTCCGCACCGGCAGTCCCTGCAACCTCGATAAACTCGCCCACGTCGCTGCCGGAGTTATCATAGTGAAATTCCGACAAAATGACATCATCAGCAGGCGGGTTCACGGGCCCCGCGTTTGCCGCGCCCTTGGTTTGCGCCGCAGGACCTGACCACGTGCCATCATCGTTGCGCTGCAGGCTGTCGCCGATGGCGGTGGCGCTCGATTCAGAGACGCCGATATCAGTCGAGGTCAGCCCGCTCGCGGGGCCATCGACAGCGGTTAAAGTGCCCTCGTAGGACAGGAACTCTACCACCGCGCCATCGGCATTGACCAATGCAATGCCATCCGGCGCGCCGTTTTGCAGGCCATTGCTGGGCAGGTCGGTCACGTCAAAGCCGATACCGTCATCTGTGTCAGCCAAAACGCCATCAAGCGCGATGGTGTTGTAGGCCGTGCCATTTGATCCGTTATACAGCACAAGCGACCAGCCGGTCAGATCCGTGCCCGCAGTGCCTGCGACTTCTATGAACTCACCGATGTCGCTGCCGATATTATCATAGTGGAATTCGTTCAGGTAAACGACGGGGGCTATGTCATTGGCAGCCCCGCGCGTTTCGGCCTCTGGTGCGCGCCACGTGCCATCATCGTTGCGCTGCAACGAGAAGCCAACAGGCGTTGTGCCGGGTTCAGAGACACCGATATCGGTCGAATCCAGCCCCGCAGCGATACCGTCATTTGCGGTCAGCGTGCCTTCATAGGACAGGAATTCGATCACGTTGCCGAGATTGGCCAGGGCGATCCCGTCGGGGGCTCCGTTTTGCAGCCCCGGCGTGGAGACGACGTAATAGTCGTAATCGTCGTCGCTGCTGGTGGGTGCGTCGGGCATCACATAGGTGCCGTAAGAGGTGCCATTGCTGCCGTTGTAGGTGGTGAGCGACAGGGCCGAGACATCGCCGCCCTTGGTGACCCGCACCTCGACAAATTCGCCCGTGTCAGCGCCGGTGTTGTCATAGTGGATTTCGTTGATCCGGTATTCGGTTGGCGGGCCTTCGACCTCGTCCGTTACGGTGATCTGGATGTCCGCGCTATCGGACAATGCGCCATCGCTGGCGGTGACGGTGACGTCATAGACATTGTCGCCGTTCAAATCGGCGGGGGCCTCAAAATCAGGGGCATCGTTAAAGGTCAGCACGCCGGTTGCCGCGTCGATGCCGAACAGCACCGCGTCATCACCCGAGATTGTATAGGTGATCGTATCACCGTCCACGTCAAAGGCGCTGGCTGTGGTCACATCCGTGGTGTTTTCCGCGACACTGACATCAGCAACAGTCAGTTCTGGCGCGTCGTTTTCGCCGGTCACGGTGATGGTTACGGTGGCTGTGTCGCTGGACCCGTTGCCGTCGCTGACGCTGTAGGTGAGGGTGGTTTCTGCAGTTTCGCCCGCCGCCAATCCCGCAAAGGCACCATCGGTGGAATAGCTGATGGTGCCATCATCGTTCAATGTGGCCGACCCGATTAATGCGCTGGTGTCGATATCGGTAATGGTCAGCGCGTCGCCGTCAAAGTCAAAATCATTGTCCGTCATCCCGGCAATTACTGTGCCGGTGGCATCGGATGCCGCTTCATCATCGCGCGCCAAAACTGCATTGTTCGTGCCATCCAGATAGGCGGTGTAGTCGTCGGCTGCGAAATATAGCGCCTCGACACCGTGCAGGCGATCTGTGTCGCCGTTGGCGTCAGTGACCTTGGCTTTGATTGGGCCGCGGCCGTTGTTCTTGATGTCGTGCACGGTGTAATCTTCGACGCCGCCTTCAAACACTGCGGTGTCAAATCCGCGTCCGCCGAACAAGCTGTCAGACCCTGCGCCGCCCAAAAGGGAATCGTCGCCGCCGCCGCCAAACAGGCGGTCATGGCCACCGGCGCCATCAATTGTGTCATCGCCGCGGCGTCCGAAAATCCAGTCGTTACGTGCGTTTCCGGTGAGTGTATCTGGGCCAAACCCACCGAATTGAATCCCAATTTTGAAGCGTCCAAACATGTCTTAATCCCCCAAGGTTAATGATCTGATGGTGGCGATTTGGCAGCGTTTTGCAAAGACTAGATGACAACTCGCGCGTGTTCCGTAGCGGAACCTTGCCCAATTGCCTGTTTTTGGTTCAGTGAAAATCGCGACTTTTGGGGATGATGCGCACATCGCGCGGGTGTCGGGATGAGGGCGCGGGCAGGGGTTTGACCACCTCATCGGCATGGGCCAGTGGCGGGGCTAGATCATCAGGCGCAAGCCGTTGCAAAACCTCGGATTTATCCGTCAGTGATTGCGCCACCACATGGATGATTTCCACGTCGCGCTGCACATATCCTTCGATCTGCAAAAGCCGCGATTGCATCACCGTCTTGCGAAACTGCTCCATCACCTTGGGCCAGACGACAATATTGGCCACGCCAACCTCATCCTCGATCGTGATGAAACACACGCCCTTTGCCGTGCCGGGACGCTGGCGGATCAGGACCAACCCCGCCATCTTGACCCGCTGCCACGGGCGGCTGTGCTTGAGCTGTGCTGTGTCAATAAAGCCCTGTTTTTGCATGGATTTCCGCATGAACGCCATCGGGTGCGCCTTCAACGACAGCCGCATGGTCTGATAATCCGACACAACCTGTTCGCACACCGGCATGACCGGCAGGGGCACCGTGCGTTCCACGCCCTCATCCGTGCCATCCTGAAACAGCGGCAAATCAGGCGCGTCGCGTAGCCCCTTTGCCTCCCACAGGGCTTGTCTGCGGTCGATGAACATGGACCGCATCGCATCCGCCTCGGCCAGACGGCGGATATGGGCGGCCCGGATGCCGGTGCGTGCCTTCAGATCAGGGATGTCCTGATAGGGTGCGTCGCGCGCCTCCATGATCCGCGCAGCGACATCCTCGCGCAGGCCGCTGATCTGTCGCAGCCCTAGTCGCACCGCAAAGCCGCCTTGCCCCATCGGTTCCAGCGTGCTGTCCCAATCCGAGAAATTCACATCTGCCGGCAAGACGGTTTCACCATGTTCCTGCGCGTCGCGGACAAGTTGTGCGGGGGCATAAAACCCCATCGGCTGGGAATTCAGCAAGGCAGCACAAAAGGCGCCCGGAAAATGACACTTCAACCAGCTGGAAACATAGACAAGCTGCGCAAAGCTCGCGGCATGACTTTCGGGGAACCCGTATTCGCCAAAGCCCTTGATCTGATCAAAGCACCGGGTGGCGAATTCCGGGTCATAACCGCGCTCGACCATGCGCCCGACCATCTTTTCCTCGAGCAGTTCGATGTTGCCCTTGCTGCGAAAGGTGGCCATCGCCTTGCGCAACTGATTGGCCTCTTTGGAGGAAAACTTCGCCGCATCAATGGCGATCTTCATCGCCTGTTCCTGAAAGATCGGCACGCCCAGCGTGCGACCGAGGATGTTCTTCAGCTCCGATGGATCGTGCGGGGCGGCGGGGGCCGGGTATTCCACCGGTTCCTGACCACTGCGCCTGCGCAGATAGGGGTGCACCATGTCGCCCTGGATGGGGCCGGGGCGGACGATGGCGACCTCGATCACCAGATCATAGAATGTGCGTGGCCGCAGCCTTGGCAGCATGTTGATCTGCGCCCGGCTTTCGACCTGAAACACCCCGATACTGTCGCCCTTGCACAGCATATCGTAGACGCGGCTGTCCTCTTTGGGGACCGTCGCCAGCGTCCAGCGTTCGCCGTGGTGCGCTTCGATCAAGTCAAAGCATTTGCGGATACAGGTCAGCATCCCCAAGGCCAAAATATCGACCTTAAAGATCCCTAACGCCTCAATATCGTCCTTGTCCCATTCGATGAACGTCCGGTCCGGCATCGCACCATTGCCAATCGGCACCGTTTCAGTCAGCGCGTTTTCGGTCAGGATGAACCCGCCCACATGTTGCCCCAGATGGCGCGGCATCCCGATCATCTGTTGCGCCACAATCAGCGTGCGCCGCATCAAGGGATCGGTCAGATCAACGCCCGCCTCATGCGCATGGCCTTCGGCTATATCCTTGCCCCATGACCCCCAGACCGTCTTTGCCAGCGCGCCCGTCACATCCTCTGACAGCCCCATGACCTTGCCAACTTCACGGATGGCACTCCGGGGGCGATAATGGATCACCGTGGCACAGAGCCCCGCGCGGTGGCGGCCATAGGTGTCATAGATGTGCTGAATGACCTCCTCGCGGCGTTCATGTTCGAAATCGACGTCGATATCGGGCGGCTCCACCCGATCCTCGCTGATGAACCGCTCAAACAGCAGGTCATGCTGGGCAGGGTCCACTGCCGTGATCCCAAGGCAATAACAGACCGCGGAATTGGCCGCCGACCCGCGCCCCTGACACAGGATCGGCGGCTTGGCCGTCTCGCGGGCGAATTTCACGATGCTTTCAATCGTCAGGATGTAATTGGCGATCTCTTTGTCGGCGATCATCTTCAATTCCTTGTCGATGGTCACCTGCACCGGCAGCGGCACCCCGTCCGGATACCGCTTTTTCGCCCCCTCTGCGGTGTTGATCCGAAGTTGCTCAATCGACGTTCGACCCTTGGGCAGCACCTCATTGGGATACTCATACTTCAGCTCCGACAGGCTGAACTGGCAGCGCTTGGCGATGCTCAGGCTCGCCTGAAGAGCATGCGGCCACTGCGCAAACAACCGCTGCATGTCGCGAGGCGATTTGAGGTGCCGCTCTGCATTCGGCTCCAGCAGATACCCGGCGTCTCGGATCGTTGTCTTCTCGCGGATACAGGTCATCACATCCTGCAACGCCCGCCGCGCGGGCACGTGATAAAGCACGTCGTTCGTCGCCAGCAGCCCTAGCTGATGCTGCCCCGCCAGCGCATCCAAGCGGTTGATCCGCGCCACGTCATCGGACCTGTAACGATAGCTGGCCGCAATATGGGTGAGCCCCGGCAAGCGGCGGATCAACTGGGGCAAGCGCCGCCCAAAGGCGTCCAGATCATCCGGCGGCAAGGCAATCAAAATGACGCCATCCCCCAAGGGCGCCAGATCTTCCAACCCGATCTCGCAAATCCCCTTGTCCTGCCAAGCCCCGTCGGGGCGGCGGTTTTTCCCCTTGGATAGCACTGCCGACAGTCGCCCATAAGCCGCCCGGTCCGTTGGATAGGCCAGAAAGGCATCCCCCGAGGTCAGAATGATCCGCGCCCCAATCACCGGGTGCAGGTTGGTCGTCTGTGCCGCCGTATGGATCCGCACCACACCGGCCATCGAATTCCAGTCCGCGACCCCAATCTGGTCATAGCCCAAGGCCCAAGCCGTCGCCACCAAATCCACCGCATCCGACGCCCCGCGCAGAAACGAAAAACACGTCGCCAACCCCAATTCCACAAAAGCCGCAGGTGGATTAGGCGGATATTCTTCCCCTTCTGGCAGGGTCTTGCGCGGATGGGCGTGATCATTCTCTGGCATGATCCCCGCCTTTCTTTGGTTCCCAAATATCCCCGCCGGAGGCATCCAATTTTTCGTCGAAAAATTGCTCCCTCATGCGAAAACCCCATGCACAAACCAGCGCGGCGTCTGCCCTCGGCCATCATCCAGCACACCGTCTCGATACAGCCAGATCCGGCGGCCTCGATCGTCTTCGATGCGGTAATAGTCGCGCAGCCGGGTGCCGGGCATATCCCGCCACCACTCTGGGGCGATCCGTTCGGGCCCGGCAAAGCGCACCACGCGGTGGGTTTGCCTGCGCCAGATAAATTGCGCGGGCGGACCTTCGGGCACGGCATAGACAACACGCACCTCTTCGGGGTGATCAAACAGCCGCAAGGGCCGGTTGGGCAGGGGCTGTGGTGCTTGCGGTGGCCCCGCCATGGCGGGGCGCCAATCCTCGGCACGCTCAGGAATATGGCTTTCTACCGGGGCGGGGCAGCGCACCGCATGAGGACCCAGCCGGGCCGACAGTCGATCGACCAACCGGGCTAATTCTGCGCCTGTGTCCGCTTGCCCATCCAGCCGGGTTTGTACCGCATCCAAGGCCTCGGCCTGTGTGGCGGCCAATGTGATCAGGTCAAAACCAAAGCCGGGGTCGATCCGTTCAAGTTTGTCATCAAACAGACGGCAAATGTGGTCGGCATCGCGGCTGGCGTAGGCGGTTTTGACGGTGATGTCACGCACCTCGCCATCGGTGCGGAACACCGTCACCGTTACGCGGCGGGCGCCAAAGCCTGCGGCATCAAGACCCGCGCAAAGCGCAGCGCAAAGCTCTGGCAGATGCGGCGTGGGGTCCTGCACCGGCTCGGCAAGACGTGCCTGCACAGCGAAACGTGCGGGCTCATCAGGGGCATTCACTGGTTCGGCCAAACGACCCATCATCTGATCCAGCCGCAAAAGCGGGTTTTGCGGTAATGCGGCCTTGGTGAACCGCCGGGCGAGGCTCATCCTGGGGACGGCGTTCAGATCTCCCACGGTCTTGAGTCCTAAGCGCTTGAGCAAAAGCTGTGTATCGCTATCCAACCGCAGGGCGCGGGCGGGCAGGGCAGCCACATCCTGGGCCAGGCGATTTGCTGTGATGACCCGCCGCACACCGCCCAACCGGGCCATGGCCCAGGCCGCGCCATGAGTAGGTGCCACAGCAAGGGAGGTCGAAAAGCCGATTAGGCTGAACTTTTCCTCAATCTCGCGCAGCATGGCGGGTTCTCCCCCCCACAGGTGGTCCGATCCGGTGGTCTCAAGCACCAGCCCGTCCGCGCCGTCGGTTGCGGTCCAGGGGCACCAGCGCCGCGCCCAAAGCGCAAGTTTGGCAAGGGCCGCGGCATCCCCACCGGTGTCGGCATAGGCGATCTGGAGCTGTGGGCAAAGCGCGCGCATGTCCACGACGCGCGCGCCCATATGGATGCCTTCTTGTCTGGCGGCGCGGGTGCAGGCATGGACGATAGGGCCATGCGGGCCTTCGGTGGCCAGAATGACGGGCAGGTCATCGGGGGGGGCGTCATTGCGGGCCGCAGCCCACCGCAACCAGCGTTCCATGGCAAAGTCTGGCAGGTGGATACTGACGATCCGGCGTGCCAGTGGATCGCGGTCGGTGTCTGGCCCGGTCGGTGCGACTGCGCCTGCGGCGACACCCGCCCGCCCGGACCCTGTGGCCACAGGCCGCGGACCCGCGCGCCAATGGGGCGTTCCAATGGGGCTGAAGCTGTCGGTTTGCGGTCTGTCTGGTGTGGTTTCTGGCGGTTGCGGTTGCCAGGCTTCGGCCGCACGCAAAGCCGCCAAGGCTCGCGCCAGATCATCGGGCGGTGCCTGGGGTGGGTCCTTGGCAGCAGGTGGGGTAGGAAACGCAAGGACGTGCAGCTGGTCCTTGTGGTTCATCGCAACAAGCGTCCCGGGGGTGGTTGCGGCGGGAGCCTCCGGCGGGGATATTTTTGGCCAAAAGAAGACATGGGTTACGCGCTGACCTGAACCTGTTGCGGGCTGGCGGGGCGGGCGTGATCCAGGGTCAGGCCACTTGCGCCATGGCGGGCGACCCAGGCGCCGGGGGTGCGCCAACGGGCACGAAAGAGTTCTGCACGCCAGAGCGGTTCGCCGGGCGCGCGGATGTCATGGGGGGCTTGGGTCGACGGCAGGCTGCTGACCCGCCAGCGCAGGCGCGCGGCAGACAGGTTCGGGCTGGCGGCGCGTCGGATCAGGATCGCGGGTCTTGCCTGCGCTTCTGCGCGTAAGGCCAACCGCTTGCTTGCCGTGAAGTCCAGAGCGGCGGGATCGCCCCAGACCTCTCCCAAGACAGCCGATAGGCCAGTGCAGCGTAGACCTTCCTCCATTGCCCAAAGGACATCGACGGCTTTTGAGACATCGACATGGATGATCCGCAAAGGGCCGGGCAGGCCCGCCAGAAAAGGGCGCCCTGTTTCGCGACGTGACAGCCGGTCTTGCACCCACAGCACAGGTTGGGTGACGTCGGTTAGCTGTGCGCAGACAAATCCGGTGACGGCACCATCGATGGCAGTTTCGGCAAATACCTCTGACAGGGTCGGCAGGTCGGCCTTATGGGATGCGTTGCGGTCACGCAGAAGGGCAGAAGGGTGGCGAAGGTCATAGGGCATCGGCAATTTTCAGTAAATGTTCCTATTTTGTTCTAGCGCGATTTATGGCGTGCGTCAAATGCCGATGACCCGTTGCGACCCTTGCCACAATCGGCCAATGTGATGGCCAAAGAAGGGTATCAAATGCGTCATCTGGTCATCATCTTGAGTGTCTTTGCAGCCCAAATGGCAGGGGCCAACGGCCTGCCTGAGCCGGTTGTTGATGCCGATTATGCAAAGATCGATATGGATCAGGCGCAGCTTGGTCAGCTTCTATTCTACGATCCGATTTTGTCGGGAAATCAAGAGGTTGCCTGCGCAACCTGTCACCATCCAAAGCACGGAACCGCCGACGGGTTATCGCTTGGGCTGGGTGACGGCGGGATCGGTTTGGGGCCTGACCGGATTGCGGATCCCGACAATCTGCCAGAGCAACGGATACCCCGAAATGCACCGGGATTGTTTAACCTTGGTGCGTATGAATTCACGGTGCTTTTTCACGACGGGCGCATCGCTGTCGATCCTGAAAAACCCGGCGGATTGCGCACGCCACTCGGTGGCGACATGGCGGAGGGTTTTGCGAGCCTTTTGTCGGCACAAACGATGTTTCCCGTGCTCAGCCCAGACGAGATGGCGGGGCATTATACAGAGAACGACGTTGCCAAGGCCGTGCGGCAGGGGCTTATTACTGGTCCGGGCGGGGCATGGGACATCATTGCAAGGCGGGTTGCGGATGTGCCGGCGTATGCTGATAATTTTATTAAGCAATATGAAGAAGTTACTGCGCCAGACGATATCAAATTCACCCATATCTCGGACGTGATCGCGATGTTTATGGCGGTGGAGTGGCGGTCGGACACATCGCCGTTTGATGCAATGTTGCGCGGCGAAAGGGAATTGCCGCAATTGGCGACCGACGGGATAGCACTTTTTTATGGTTCTGCTGGATGCTCTGATTGCCACAGCGGGAAATTTCAGACAGATCACCAGTTCCATGCCATGGCCGCGCCACAGATCGGACCGGGAAAAGCTGCACGTTTTGAAACACATGCGCGCGATGAGGGGCGGTTTCGTGTCACCGGCGACCCCGCAGATCTATACGCGTTTCGCACGCCATCGCTTCGGAATGTGGCGCTGACTGCGCCTTATGGCCATGCCGGGAGCCACGCGGAGTTGGATGCATTTATCCGGGACCACGCCAACCCGGTTGATGCCCTGTCGCGATATGATGCAAGCCAGGCCGTCCTCCCGGAATTGGCAGTGGATGACTTGAAGGCCGCGACGGATCCTGTTGAAATCAAAGCAATTAGTGATGCCGTCGTAGTTCAACCCGTCAACCTGAGCGCGGCCGATGTGGCGGCTTTGGTGGCATTCATGGATGCCTTGACCGACACCGCTGCTGTCACGGGGCGATTTGGGGTGCCTGAGACCGTCCCGAGTGGGTTGAAGGTCGCGCAATAAGAAATTGATTTTTAAGGCTTTGTGATCGTAATGGACTGATTGGCATCCGCCAGAATAACGCTTTTGTTGCCGTCTGGCCAAGTCACTGAAATCTCGATGTTTTTCGCCGCCCCTAGGCCAAAATGCAACGGGGTGGCCTGTCCACCTGCATGGCCACCGCCAATGCGTACATATTGCGTTTGACCAGCGATCAAAACGGTGCTGCCCACCGCATGGCGATTGCCGTTATCTTGTTGTAATTGAACTGAAATCCACGATCCCGCTTGACTTTCATTGCGGTAGATCCGCATGGGTGCGCGGCGGTTGACGACGATCAGATCTAGCCGACCGTCGCGGTCAAAATCTGCCAAAGCAGCGCCGCGTGACCGGGCAATATCGGCCACGCCCGCGTCAGCGGCGAATTCCTCGAAGGTGCCATTTTCGTTTTGAATCAAAAGGTTATTGGGATCTTCCATCGCGTTTCCGGGCATCTGATCGACGTTGCCTTTGGCGATAAAAAGGTCTGTGCGGGTGTCATTATTGATGTCACCAAACTGCGCGTGCCAACCGGTCGAGGGGCGGCCATCATCACCGATATGGGGGCGGTGCGCATAGGTGCCGATCTCATAAGGCGCTGAAATATAGGCACCTTCTGGTGTCGGTAATTGCATGAGCTGGTCGCCCATCGAGGTCAGCATAACCTCGTCGATGCCGTCACCGGTCAAATCGGTGCTGGCGATGCCCATGCCCCAAAGCGAGACGCGGGGCCAGCCATCATCTTCCCCCAGAAACCGTTTTTCTTCAATGTTCCAAAGCTGTTCTGCCCCGGCCCTCACGTAATAATGGCGGTCGTTGGAAATCCTTAACGACAGATCGCCGCGCGCGTCGGGACCGGCCAGCATCGAGAGCGCGCAAAAGCCCGGCCTCAAAACCTCATCTTCATAACCCGTTGATACCGGACGTAAAATCGAGTTCGTATCGCAAGCCTCAAATGGGCCGTTGGGATCGCTGCGGTCGACGTAATTGCCAAGCGCGATCACCGGACGGTGGTCGTCTTCCCACCATGCCGAAAAGGCCGTTGTCCACTGATCTGTCTGCGGAATGCCCCATGCCTGTGTTGCGTCAACAAAGCTGCAATTCGGCCCGCCTTTAAGGGCGATGTTGGGGCCAACCCGCAGCACAAAAAGATCCATCCAAGCATCGCCATCGATATTGATCGGATAGGCACCTGTGACCCCTTGAATGGGAGGTAACGTGATGTTTTCAAACGTGAAATCACCAGTATTGCGTAGCAGGATGGCCGGGTTTTCGCCACCCGCTGCGAAGATATCGGGCAAGCCATTGGCATCGCAATCCATAATCGCGACACCGCCGCCCACAAAGTGTTCCCAGCCCCCATCATAGACGTGATTTGGTAGGCGGTCAGTCATGTCGGAAAAGGCGACTTGGGCCTGCACGGCAGGGGCACCGAACGCTGCAATGGTTAATTGCAACATTCCATACACAACCCATACACATCCCATGCGCATCAGTTCCTTAACAAAATTAACCAATTGCATCACGCGGTGGCTGCTCCGACTAGGTCTGTGGTGGCGGCGGTCAGGGCCAAGGCGGTTGCGCCACGCGCCCAAACCAGATCGCCCCATGCATGTAGGGCGACCTCGCATTGGCTGCGTGACGTGTCGAGCGTCAGGCGGTGCATTTCGGTCAAAACATCGTCAGCATATAGATAGTCATACCGCATTCGTTCACCGGACAAGATGATGAGTGCGGGGTCAAAAAGCTGGATGACATTGGCCAGACCCAAGGACAGGAACCGCCCGGCACGTTGGAAAATCGTGCGCGCCGCCTGGTTTCCCGCTTTCGCTTCGGCGAAAAGTGATTCGATTGCCGCCGCCGCCGTTTGCGTGCCCGGTTGGTCGAGCGCGATCGAGGCTTCGCGGGCGAGGGCATAATCGGCGAGGTAGGCCTCTAGGCAGCCGCGTTGGCCGCACCGGCAGAGGGCACCGTCAAGCTGAACCTTGATGTGGCCCAGTTCCATCCCCATGCCGCGCACGCCGCGAAACAGGCGGTTGCCAAGGACAAGACCCATGCCAACGCCGTGTTCAACCGTGACGACAGCGAAATCGGACATCGTGCGGCCGCGGCCAAACCAAAGCTCTGCGAGGGTCAGAAGGTTGGCATCGTTATCAAGGTAGACGGGGCAGCCAAGCCGATCTGCAAAGGCCGCGCCAAGACGCGCATCGGGCTCATTGAGGAGCGGGGACCACGGCACAGTGCCAGTTTGGTGATCGACAATGCCAGATATGCCCATGCCAATGGCCGAAATCTTGGACAGGTCCATATCCGCCTGAGACAAAAGGTTGTCGATCAGCGGCACAATTTCGTCGATGAGTTCAGAGACGGATTTGCGTGGTCGGGTCGAGGGTTGCACCGCATCCGCCACGGTATTTCCGGCAAAGTCCGTCAGCACGGCGGAATGCTGATCATCGGATATCTTGATGCCGATCACATGGGCGCATTGCGCCACGACGCGAAGGGCCACAGGCGGTCGGCCCCGACCGGATTCGCGGGGGGTGTCGTCAACCTCTTGCAGCATCCCGGCAGCGATCATGTCCGCCGTCAACGCCGTGACGGACCCGGCGCTGACGCCAAGTGCGCGGGCAATGTCAGAGCGGGCAACCTGACCTTTGGCGCGGATGTGTTCAAAGATTTGTTGACGTAAAGGGCTGGTGTTGTGATCCTGCATCGGCAGCACGGGACCGCACCCGGGAAGGGGCGGCGTTTCCGCGTCGGACTGGCGCAAGACATCATACATAATTCAATAACTGAAAAATAACACCACAGGTTGGTGCGATTTTCGTCCTCCCAAGCTGGATTAAGCGAAAGTTTTTGGGTTTTGGCAAGTAATTTAGTTCAGTCGCTAAAATTAATTTGACACCTAAACAATGATCGGTTTGTTTAGTTGCATCGGGAAATGCACCCGAATCCCCACGCAAGGGGTCCATATCTGGGAGGATAGAATGCAAAAACTAATCACTGCCGCCGTTATCGCAACGGTCGGCTTTAGCTCTGCCGCATTTGCAGAAGGCAAATTGATCGGCGTGTCATGGGGCAGCTTTCAGGAAGAGCGCTGGAAAATTGACGAGGCCGCTGTCGTGGCTGCAATTGAAGCGGCTGGCAACACATACACATCTGCGGATGCAGAATCGTCTTCAGCCAAGCAGCTGACCGACGTTGAAGCGCTTTTGGCGCAGGGCGTTGACGCGCTGATCATCAACGCCTGGGACAAAGACGCCATCGGGCCAGCAATCGAATCTGCGGCCAACGAAGGCATCCCTGTTGTCGGCTATGACCGTCTGATCGAAGACGACCGCACGTTTTATCTGACGTTTGATAACGTCGGCGTTGGCCGGATCATCGCTGAAAACGTGATGGCCGCACAGCCAGAGGGCAACTATGCCATCATCAAGGGCGATCCTGGTGATCCCAACGCCGGGTTCCTGTTGCAGGGCATGATGGAAGTCATCGGCGGCGCCGTTGACGCAGGCACGATCAAGATTGTCGGCGAAGCGTCCTCTGACGGTTGGAAGCCTGAGAATGCGCAAAAGAACATGGAGCAGATCCTGACCGCCAACAACAACGAAGTTGACGCGGTTCTGTCCCAAAACGACGGCATGGCCGGCGGCGTTGTTGCTGCACTCAGCGCGCAGGGTCTTGTGATCCCCGTGGGTGGTCAGGACGGTGATCTGGCTGCGATTAACCGCGTTGCACGTGGTTCGCAGACCGTGTCCGTTTGGAAAGATGCGCGTCAGCTGGGTAAAGCTGCGGGCGAGATCGCCAGCCAATTGGCTGACGGTGCCGCACTCGACAGCATTGAAGGTGCGTCCATGTTTGATGGCGGCGAGAAGGGCATCAAGATGAATGCCATTCTGCTGGATCCAACACCGATCACACGCGCCAACATTGGCGACGCGATCGCTGCAGGCCACATCAGCAAAGAGATGGCATGTGAAGGTGCAATGGACGGCGTAAACGGCTGCGAATAAGCTGCCTTTACGACCATCTGACCGGCGCAGGGTTCTTTCCTGTTCCTGCGCCGGTCATTTCTGATGCGCGTCCCATGATTGTGGCGCGCGCTTCTCCAATTTTTGGTGTGCCCCATGACCGATACGTCACAAAACGATCCCGCAACGGCCAGCGCGCCTGACACACGCGGACCCTTAGCCCGTTTCCTGAGCGACACAGAGATCGATACACGCCTGTTGGGCATGTTGGGGGCTTTGCTGCTGATCTGGGGCGGCTTTCATATTTACGGTATGGTCTTTAACGGGTTCGGCGCCTTTCTGACGCCCCGCAACCTGTGGAACCTGTCGGTGCAGACATCAAGCATCGGGATCATGGCCACGGGCATGGTGCTGGTCATCATCACCCGCAACATCGACCTGAGCGTCGGGTCGCTCATCGGGGTGACAGGCATGGCGATGGGCCTGCTGCAGGTGCAGATCCTGCCGCCGATCTTCGGGTTGGGTAATCCGATGATCTGGATGACGACCGTGGTGTGCGGGGTGATTTTGGGCGGCCTGATCGGCGCGCTACACGGCTGGTTGATTGCCTATCGCGGCATCCCGTCGTTCATCGTGACCTTGGGCGGCCTGATGGTCTGGCGCGGCATGGCGTTTTTGGCGGCAGGTGGCCGCACGATTTCACCGGTTGATCCGACGTTCGCGCTTTTGGGCGGTGGCCCGCGTGGTGCGATTGGGTCTACAGGCAGTTGGATCGTTGGCATTGTCGCCTGTCTTGGCGTGCTATGGCTGATTTATGCGGGGCGCAAATCGCGCATCGCGCACGACTTTAAACTGCGGCCTGTATGGGCAGAGGGCTTTCTGGCCGTGGTCGGCTGCGCTGCCATTGTCGGCGCGGTGATGCTGGTCAATGCCTACCCGATCCCCAAAGGCATCATCAAACAGATGGGCCTCGCAGAGGGGACCATTATCAGCCACGGCTTTGCCATCCCGGTTCTGATCCTGATCACTGTCGGTATTGCGATGACGATCCTGATGACGCGCACGCGCTTTGGCCGCTACGTCTTTGCCATTGGCGGCAACCCAGAGGCGGCATCGCTGGCAGGGATTAACACCAAATGGGTGACCTTGCAGGTCTTTGCGCTGATGGGCGCGTTGACGGGCATCGCGGCGGTCATCGCCAGCGCCCGTTTGAACAGCGCCACAAACGCGCTTGGCACGCTGGACGAACTATACGTAATTGCGGCCGCCGTCATTGGCGGCACATCGCTGGCGGGGGGCGTCGGCAAGATCTATGGCGCGATCCTTGGCGCGCTGGTGATGCAGTCGTTGCAGTCAGGCATGGTGCTGATCGGGTTTGACGCCGCCGTGCAGCGGATCGTCGTCGGACTGGTGCTGGTGCTGGCCGTCTATCTTGACAATCTTTACAACAAATCCGTGAAATAAGGGGTCTGAGGCATGACTGATCGTGGAACACCTCTTGTCGAACTCAAGGATATCTCAATTGCCTTCGGCGGCATCAAGGCGGTGGATAAAGTGTCCATCGACCTGCATCCGGGCGAAGTTGTGGGCCTGTTGGGCCATAACGGGGCAGGCAAATCGACGCTGATCAAATGCGTGTCCGGGGCCTATCAGGCCGACAGCGGCGAGGTCTGGGTGAATGGCACCAAGGTTGAGATCAACAATCCGCGTGACGCGCGGGATCTGAACATTGAAACCATTTATCAGACGCTGGCGCTGGCCGACAATCTGGACGCGGCATCGAACCTGTTTCTGGGCCGGGAAATCATTGGCCCGGGCGGCATGTTGGACGACAGCAAGATGGAGGCCGAAACCCGCAAGATCATGGCGCGGTTGAACCCGAATTTCAAAAAGTTCAATGTGCCGGTATCGGCCCTGTCCGGTGGTCAGCGGCAGTCGGTTGCGATTGCCCGTGCGGTGTATTTTGACGCCAAGATCCTGATTATGGACGAACCGACCGCGGCCCTTGGCCCGCACGAGACGCAGATGGTGGCAGAGTTGATCGAAGAGCTGAAAGCGCAGGGCTTGGGCATCTTCCTGATCGAACACGACGTGCATAACGTCATGAAGCTTTGTGACCGCGCCAGCGTGATGAAAAACGGTGAATTGGTCGGCACGGTAAATGTCGATGAGGTCACCGACGATGATATTCTGGCGATGATTATTCTGGGCAAGAACCCCAAGGATGCTGCTGCCTGATGTATATCGGGCTGGATCTTGGGACGTCCTCGCTCAAGGGGATTGTGCTGGATGAGGCGCAGAATGTGGTGGCAGAGGCAGCCTTGCCTTTGTCGGTGCAGCGCCTGCATGATGGCTGGTCAGAGCAGGATCCTTTCACGTGGATCGAGGCCTGTAAGGGCGTGATGAACGCACTTGGTGCGCGGGTGCCGCTTGATGCGGTGCGCGGGATTGGCCTGTCGGGGCATATGCATGGGGCGACGGTGTTGGATGCCTCTGATGCTGTGCTGCGGCCTTGTATTTTGTGGAACGATACGCGGTCGGCCGAGGAAGCTGCCGTTTTGGACGACAACCCCGATTTTCGCCGGTTGACCGGGAATATCGTGTTTCCGGGGTTCACCGCGCCCAAGGTCGCATGGGTCCGCAATCATGAGCCTGAGGTCTTTGCAAAGATCGCCAAGGTGTTGTTGCCGAAAGATTATTTACGGCTGTGGCTGACCGGCGAACATGTGGCAGAGATGTCGGATGCGGCTGGTACGTCGTGGTTGGATGTGGGCGCGCGGGCTTGGTCGGATGATCTTTTGGCGGCGACCGGGCTGGACCGCGACGCGATGCCAAGACTGGTCGAAGGGGCGGAGGTTTCGGGTGTTATCCGGGCTGAATTGGCCCGCGACTGGGGCTTGCCGGACGGCGTGGTTGTGGCAGGCGGTGGCGGTGATAACGCGGCCTCGGCCGTGGGCGTTGGCGTGGTCAAACCGGGCGAGGCGTTTGTGTCCCTTGGCACCTCTGGCGTGTTATTTGCAGCCTCGGGTGCCTATCAGCCGGATGCCGCGTCGGCGGTGCATACGTTTTGCCATGCGCTGCCCGACACCTGGCACCAGATGGGCGTGATCCTTGCTGCGGCGGATGCAGTGAACTGGTGGGCCGGGGTTGCGGGCGAAAAGGCATCCGCTTTGACCGGGCGTTTGGGGGCATTGCAGGCCCCCGGAAAGCCGCTGTTTTTGCCCTATCTTGGCGGCGAGCGCACGCCGCATAATGATGCGGCAGTGCGGGGCCAATTTCTGCATTTGGGGCATGAGTCTGACCGTGATGCGATGACGCGCGCGGTGTTGGAAGGTGTGACCCATGCGTTCCGCGATAGCTTTGATGCGCTGACCGGCACCGGCACACGGATTGAGCGGTTGATTGGCGTTGGTGGCGGCACGAATGCGGACTATTGGGTGCAGGCCATTGCCACCGCACTTGATATGTCGATTGAATTGCCTGTTGCCGGTGATTTTGGCGGTGCCTTTGGGGCGGCGCGTTTGGGCATGATGGCCGCGGGGGCAGGGGTTGAGATCGCGGCACCGCCCAAGATTGACCGCGTGATTGATCCCGTGACGGCTTTGACTCCGGCTTTTGCAGAGGCGCATGCGCGCTACAAGGCAGGCTACGGGGCAATTAAGGGCTTGTCGTAACCAGTTTCGGCGGGCTTTGTTGGCGGCATGGACAAAAGACAACATGCAATCAAGATTTTTAAGGCAGGTGTCGCAGCCGCGGATCCCACGGCGGCGGTCGCACGGCATCTGGACGGGGTGACGGCACCTGCGGTGATCGTGGCCGTTGGCAAAGCCGCGCGCGCGATGGCGGAACCGGCGATCAAGGCCTTTCCGGGGGTGCCAGCGCTGGTCGTCACCAACTACGAAAACGCGGCCCCCCTGGCGGGGGCAGAGGTGCTGGCCGCGGGGCATCCGGTGCCGGATGAAAACGGACTTGCGGCGGGGCAGCGGGCTTTGGCCGATCTGCGGGACGCCAACGGCTCTGTGCTGGTGCTGATGTCGGGGGGCGGGTCAGCTTTGCTGCCGGCACCTGTCGCGGGTGTGTCGCTTGCTGATAAACAGGCGGTGAACCGCGCCTTGCTGGGGGGCGGGCTTGAAATTACGGCAATGAACCTTGTGCGCCAGCAGCTATCGCAGTTGAAGGGCGGGGGGATGTTGCGCGCGGCCTCTGGCCCGGTGACCGCGCTGATCCTGTCGGATGTGGTGGGGGACGATCTGGCGGTGATCGCGAGCGGCCCGACCGTGGCACCCATCGGCACGCCCCAGGACGCCGTTGCAGTCTTGCGGGGCGCAGGTCTTTGGGACGATATGCCCGGGTCGGTTCAGGCGCATTTGACGGGCGCGCGCAAAGCAGAGCCTTTGCCTGAGGCGAAGAACATTCTGGTGGGGTCAAACGCGCTGAGCGTGGCTGCGATGCAGGCGGCGGCAGGCGATTGCCGGGTGCTTGATCCGGTTGAAGGTGACGTGGCGGATGCGGCCAAAGAGATTTGCGACCAAGCCGGACCCGGTGTGACGATCTGGGGCGGCGAGACGACGGTTGTGCTGAAGGGCACAGGCCGCGGTGGGCGCAATCAGGAGCTGGCGTTGCGGATCGCACTGGAGGCCAAGGCGCGGGGCTGGCGCGATTGGACCTGTTTGCAAGGTGGGTCTGATGGGCGCGATGGGCCGACGGATGCAGCAGGCGGGCTTGTCGATCATGGCACCTTGGCGCGGATTTCGGATGTGGACGCGTTGCTTGCAAATAACGACAGCTATGCGGCGTTGCAGGAGGCGGGTGATCTTTTGGTGACAGGCGCCACTGGCACCAATGTTGCCGATTTGGGTGTTTTGATCCGGGGGTAGGTTGGGGGCGGTGCCCGCCCACCCACCCCTTTTGGGGGCGCTGCCCCCGTCAGCAAGCTGACTCCCCCGGGATATTTTTGGCCAAAAGAAGCAAGGACCCTCTGGACGGTCAGTCGACAGGCAGGCCGGATGGGACGGTGTTGGGGCGACCAAGGGGGCGCGTCTTCGCTGTCTTGCCAGTGAGCGCATGCAAGAAGGCGACAAGGTCGGCGATTTCGGCATCCGTTACGGCGAAGGGCTGGAGTTCGCGCGCAGCAGTGACGCGGGCCATTTCGCGGGTATCGGCGCGGATGGTGAAATCGGCTTTTGCCAGCCATGGGACGTCGGGCAGTTGCGCCATGTCAGGGGTCCAGATGTCTTGACCGGCGTGGTGGCGGATCATTGCATCCAGCGTCGGGAAGGCGCCGTTGTGGCCGTAGGGGGCCGTGAGGGCCACGTTGCGCAAGGACGGTGTGCGGAACTTGTAGGCGTCTGCCAGAAGGTCGGTTTCGCCCATGCGGCCCACGTCGCGCGGCATCGGATCAAAGCGCCGGGTCCGACCGGGGCCAAAGGCGGGCACGGCGAGGCTATGGAAGTCTTGGTCGGTGAAAAGCGGACCTGCATGGCAAGAGGCGCAGCGTAGAGTGGTGAAGAGCTGGCGGCCGCGTTCGGCATCCTCGGGCAAGGGTGTGCCAGTGAGCCAAGCGTCGTAAGCGCTGTCGGATGAGCGCCATTCTGTGGTCATGAAGGCGGCCAGCGCGTTGGCGATCTGGACGATCGTGACCTCTGACGGATGGGAGATCTCGGGGAAGGCCGTAACGAACATCTCGCCATATTCCGGGATCGTGCGAACGCGCTTGGCGATGATCGGCCAGCCCCGGTCGATGCGGTTGCGCACGGCCCCGATCACGTCGTTTTCACCGGGGTTGCCTGCCATTTCAAACTGCGCGGTCAGGGGGAACAGGGCTTGGGCGGCGACGATATTGTCGAGGCCTTGGGGCAGCCATTCCTCTGCGGGGGAGTTGAAGCCGTTGCCGTAGATGTCAGAGACCGAAAGACGGCCATCGTGGAACAGGACGTCCACGCTGTTATGGCCGATGTTCCACAGGGCCGGGGCGTTGCGGGGGATGCGTTTCTTGATCTGGTCGGGGCCAGTGCCGGGTGTGCGGTCAGGGCCAACGCCAGTGCCGCCTTCGCCGATGCCCAGCGACAGGCCATCACCGCCTGCGTGATCATGGTGGTGGCAGGTGCCACAAGAGATATTTCTATTACCTGACAGCACCTTGTCGTAAAAGAGGAGCTGGCCAAGTCGGGCTTGATCTGGGTCGGCGGGGATGTAATCGTCAGGGCTGATCTGGGCGGCGACCGGGGCCGCAAGGAGGCAGAAAAGATGCGCAAGATAGCGATGGCTTTGTGCCTGTGGGCGGGCACGGCGGCGGCCGATATGGAAGAGGCGCGGGATCTGATGGAGGCGGGTGCCTTTGAAGAAGCGCGTGAGATGTTTGAGCTTTATGCCCGCTCTGGCAATGCCGACGCTGAAGAGCTGATTGGTGTCATGTACGCCATGGGATTGGGCGTGCCGCGCGACGATGAGCGGGCGTTTGACTGGTATCTCAGGGCGTCGTTGAAGGGGCATCCGGGGGCGCAATCTGGTCTTGGCTGGTATTACGAGGTGGGGCGCGGGTTGCCCGCCCCAGACATGGTCAGAGCCTATCTTTGGTATGCGCTTTCAGCAATAGGCGGGGACCCTGATGCGCTTGAATCGCTGGAGGAAATCACGCCACGCCTGACGCCGGAGGAACGCGCCCGGGCCGAGGTGTTGGTGGATGACTACCGGGTCTGGATGTATCCGTTTGAGTAGGACTCGGCCCGGCTGAGGCGTGCCAGAATGGGCAGGTGATCGGATGGGTGTGGTCCGGCAGGCATGGCCGGCAGGGGCAACGGGTCTGCGATCAGATCGGGGCTATGGGCGATGCGATCGAGGGCCAGGAGCGGGCGGCGTGACGGAAAACTGCGGCCCGGTGTCACGATCTTGAAATCGCGCGCGATACGGCCAAGTCCGATCCGCATACGCCATTCGTTGAAATCACCCAAGATGATCGTGGGGCAAGGCGCGCGCGCCGCCAGCGCATTGCGCAGGTGGTCAAGTTGGCGGCGGCGCGACGCGCGGAGTAGCCCCAGATGAACGGCGGCGACCCGCAGCGGACCAAATGGGCCGGTGAGGTCTGCAATAATTGCGCCGCGCGGTTCTAACCCCGGCAGATCAATGCAATCAACATCGCGGACCTGCAAGTGTGGCTGCACAAGCACCGCAATCCCGTGCCATCCAAGGCTGTCGGGGTGACCATGCAGCGGCAGCGGATGCAGGTCTGTCATCGCGGTGATCTGGGCGCGTGGCAAGGCGGTTGGGCGATGGCCGGTGCGAAAGTCAGCCTCTTGCACCGCGATCAGATCCGGCGCCAAGGCGGCAATGACCGCGAGATTGCGACTGGGGTCGCGGCGCAGATCCGTGCCAAGGCCCGCACGGACATTGTAGCTGGCGATGCGCAGGGATGGTTTGGTGGTCGTGCTCATCATGCCTATATAAGGGTAAATGCCGCAAGTTCAGGAGGCTTGGGGGTGATTGGATCAAACCTATCGGTGCGCCTTGTGCAGGCGATCTTGCTGATTGCCGCTGTGATTGGCATGGTCGGGGCGCAATGGTCGCTGGTTTTTGTGGCGGTGCTGACGCTGGTACTGACATTGTCGCCCACGCGTTTTGCGCGGTGGCTTGGGATTGACCTGCCGCCAAGCTTTTTGGCGGCGATTGTAATATTCCTCTTCGGGACGCTTTTTCTGGGTGAGGTTTTCGACTTTTACGAACGCTATTGGTGGTGGGATCTGGTGTTGCACCTTGGATCCGCGATGGGGTTCGGGTTAATCGGTTTTCTTTTTATTTTCATGCTGTTCGAAGGTGATCGTTATGCGGCACCGCCCTTGGCGATTGCGATGCTGTCATTTGCGACGGGGATATCCCTTGGTGCTGTCTGGGAGGTCTTTGAGTTTGGGATGGACCAGATCTTTGGCCTGAACATGCAAAAGTCCGGTTTGGTCGACACGATGGGCGATCTGATTGTCGATATGCTTGGGGCGCTGATTGGGGCGACCAGCGGGTTCCTCTATCTCAAGGGGCGGCAGCTGGGTGGTTTGGGTGCCGCGATTGATGATTTCGTGCGTAAGAACAAGACGCTCTACGCCAAAATGCGGCGCAAGGGTTAGGGCATAATGTGCGGTAGGGACGGGATGCGTTCAAACAACCCCAATTCGGACGCGATTGTTCTTAGACCGGGATGCCTACAAAAGTTTGATCGGATCTTGCTTCTGTTCTTTGGCAGTCCACCTGGCGAGGGCCCCGGTTAGGGAAGCAGTGTGTTGGGATCGACTGATTGCAACCCGCGCCGGGTTTCAAAGTGCAAGAAGCTGGGGTCGCCTGCGCGGACTTTGCCGATGGTTTGGCCGGAACGGACACTGTCGCCTTTGGCCACAGAGAGGCCATCAAGGTTCGTGTAGACCGTTAGCAGGTTGTCGGGGTGTTTGAGGACCACGATGGCGACGCCGTTGGTGTCGGTTGTGACGGCGGCGACTGACCCCGATGCGGCGGCTTTCACAGCCGTACCCGCAGGCACACCGATGTCGATGCCTTCATTCCTGCCCGGCGCATAGTCACGGATCACGGTGCCGGAGACGGGGCGGATCAGGCTGGCGTTGGGATTGGTCGCGGCAGGTGCCGCAGGGGCGTTGGCGGCGGCGCCGGTGTCAGGTGTCGGCGGGGTTGGCAGCGTTTCGGTTGCGGCAGGTGGGGTTTCTGCGGGTAGCGGCTGGGTCGCACTTGGCGGTGTGGGTGTCGGCGTGCCTGCGCCAGGGTCGGTGACTGGCGTTGGTGCGGGACGGCGGCTGCCGGGTTGTGGGATCAACAGGAACTGGCCTTCACGCACCGTGAGGTCGGAGCCGAGGCTGTTCCATTCGGCAATGTTGGAGACCGGCACATTATAGAGCCGCGAGAGCGAAAAGACGGTTTCGCCGCGCAGAACCTTATGGCGGATTGGTTCTACCCCGGTGGCGGTGGGTGCCGCAGCGGTGGCTGGCGTCGTGGTTGCGGCCGGCTGGTCGCCCACGCGATCAAGCGCGCTGGTGGCAATGGCGGTCACGTCGAGCGGCTGGATTGGCCCTGTGGTTGCGGCACCGGTGGCGGGTGAGGGTTCAGAGACACGTGAGGGCAGTGCCATCAACTCTCCGGCGCGCAGAACGGTATCGGGTGCGATGCCGTTGAAGCGGGCAAGTTCGCCTGCGTTGATGCCAAGGCGGGTCGCGACGGTGGTGACATTATCGCCGGTGCGGGCCACGGCGACCTGATAATTGGGATAGGAGATCACGCCACGGTCATCGGCGGCAGGGCGGTCGGGCAGGTTGGCCACGGCCTGTGAGGTATCAAAGCCATTGCCCATATCGCGCAGATCGAAATCGGGCAGCCCGCCTTCACAGGCGGCAAGCAGGGCAAGCGCGCCCGTCGTCATCATCAGCCGGAATGGTGCGTTGGTCATATCTGCATCCTCATTTGCCGCGCCCCTTGTTTGCCGGGGTCGTTCGGCGCATCTAGTCCTGTCCTAGCCCTTCGAGCAAGGGCACAAAGCGCACTTGGCGCAATTCGTCGTAGTCAAATCCTGTCTCTGTCCGGGTGACCCGGATCAGTGATTGCACCGCATCGGACTGGCCGACCGGCAAGACCATGATACCGCCGACACGCAGTTGCGCCAAGAGGGGGCTTGGCGGGTCTTCTGCCGCGGCGGTCAGCAGGATCCGGTCAAAGGGGGCCTGTTCGGGCAGACCGTGGCTGCCGTCGGCGGCAAAGGCGGTGATATTGGTGATGTCTTGCGCGTCAAAGACGGCTTGCGCTTCGGCGACCAGCCGCTTGTGACGGTCGACGGTATAGACCCGGCGTGCCAGCTGCGCGAGGATCGCGGCCTGGTAGCCAGAGCCTGTGCCGATCTCGAGCACCTTATGGCGCGGTTGCACGTCAAGCGCCTGTGTCATGATCCCCACGACGGAAGGCTGGCTGATGGTCTGGCCGCAGTTGATCGGCAGGGGCATGTCCTCATACGCGCGGTCAGAGAACAGGCCTTTGACAAAGGCGGCGCGGTCGACCTTTTCCATTGCCGTGAGCACGCGGGCGTCGGTCACACCCTTGGAGCGCAGCGCAAAGAGGAATTGCATCTTGGTTTGCGCGTCGGTCATGCAAAGAGGTCCTGCATGGCGGCGAGGCTGCTGTGGTCGGTCAAATCCGCGCGCATCGGTGTGACCGAGATTTGCCCCGCAAGGTTGGCATGAACATCCGTTCCGGGGGCGGTTGTTTCATGCTGCGGGCCACCCTTGATCCAGAGGTAGGTGCGACCGTTGGGGGCGGTTTGCGCGGCCATCCCAAAGGGGATGTTGGGGCGTTGGCCCTGGGCCACCATCGCGGTGCCGGCGACCTGATCGGCGGGTATGGGCGGAAAGTTGACGTTGTAGAACATCTTGTAGCCGTCGCCGCCCCAGATTGCCTGGTCAAGCAGGGCTTGCACCAGCGCGGCACCGTGTTGGGCTGCCGCCTCAAACGGGTCATCAAGCTGGGCGTTGTCGGGGCCAAAGAATTGCGACAGGGCGATGGCGGGCAGGCGTTGGAGGGCTGCCTCCATCGCGGCACCGATGGTGCCGGAATAGAGCGTGTTGTCAGCGGCGTTATTGCCGCGGTTGACGCCAGAGAGGATCAGGTCCGGTGGGGTGTCGGGCATGACGTGGTAGAGTGCTGCGAGCACACAATCGGCAGGGGAGCCTTCGGCGGCGAAGCGGCGCGGGCCCAGTTCGGAGATCATCATTGGCTTGGTATAGCTGATGCAGTGACCGACGCCGGATTGTTCAAAAGCGGGGGCGACTGTCCAGACCTCGCCCTTGGGGCCAGCCACGGCCGTCGCGATGGCATGCAGGGTCTTCAGGCCGGGTGCGTTGATGCCGTCGTCATTGGTGATGAGAATGCGCATGGATGTCCCCGGAGCTGCGTTGTCTTGGTGTAGGCCGCGCAAAGGGGGAAGGGAAGCGGCGGCGTGGCGGAAGCGCAGGGGATGTGGCGTGGTTGCGTCAGGACGGGGGTGCCGCTGTTTGCAAAGTGCAAACGCGCCCCACCCACCGTCCCGGTGCCTCCGGCGGGGATATTTTTGGCCAAAAGAAGCCGGTTAGTCGAGGATCATTGGCAAGAGGCGCGCTGCTTCTGCGGTCGGGGTGGTCAAGGCGTCGCGGTCCTCGCCGGGGTAGAAACGGGCACGGGTGGCGGTGGCCATCGGGGCTGGGGTCAGGATCTGGACCCGGGGGCCATGTTTGGTGGCCTCGGCCTGCCAGCTTTGTGCGAGTGCGATTTGTGCGCCCTTGGTGGCACCGTAAGCGCCGAAAAACTGCGCGCCGGCGCGCGGGTCATCCAGAAAGACTGCCTTGCCGGATTGACCCAATAGGGGTGCCACATAGGCGATCAGCCGCTGCGTCGCGGTCACGTTGACGTCGAGCGACTTTGAAAGATCTTTGGCACCGATATGATCGGCAGGGGCAAGGGGGGCTGCGTGGATGGCGGCATGGATCCAGAGTTCAAGGTGGCCCCAGCGATCATAGATCCCACGGCAAAGCTGCTGCATGGCGGCATCGACGGTGATGTCCATCGGGGCCAGCGTGGCAGAGCCGTCGGCGGATTGGATCTGGTCGTCAAGCTCTTCCAGCGCGCCGGTTGTTTTGGCGACGGCGATCACGTGATGCGAGGGGGCGAGTGCAGCGGCGAGGGCGGCACCAAGGCCACGGGATGCGCCGGTGATGAGGGCTGTTTTTGTCATGAACCCGCTTTAGGCGGGTGCGGCGCGATTGGCAACTAGCCTGCGGGCATCTGCAGGATGCGGGCAGCGCCACGGCGGTCGGTGACATGGGCCGCTGTGTCGCTGAGTGCCACGATGGTGACCCCGAGCGCTGTTTCGCCTGTGGTCACGCGCGCAATGGTGCCATCGGGTCCACGCAAGAGTGCGGCCGGGCCCGCGGCATCGGCAAAAAGCCCGATCAGGGTAAGATCGCCCAAGGGCAGGGCATCAGGGATCGCGGCCGCGTCGGCCACTTGCACAGGGGTTTGAGGTTCATTTGCCATCAGGGTCACAACATCATTCACACCGCCGGGATTGGCGCGCCTTCGCCATATGGGAGGCAATGTCGCAGGGCGCAAGATGTGAAACGCTGCGGCGCAGCATCAGGGTGCGGATATCAGCCGAAGAGGGGCGTTCCATCCTCTTTCAGCAAAGGGCCGTTGGGTTGAATTTCGAGGACCTTCAGCACGGTTTCCGATGGTCGACAAAGGGCGACGCCACGCGGCGTGCAGACGATGGGGCGGTTGACCAGCACAGGATCGGTCACCATGGCGTCAAGGATCGTATCATCAGATGCCTCTGGCAGTCCAAGGTCGGCGGCATTGGTCTTGTACGTGCGCAGCGCGTCACGCGGCGTGATCCCGGCCGCCGCAAAGAGCGCCAGCAATTGCGGACGTGTCCATCCGGTCTTGAGGTATTCGATAATCACCGGTTCGGTTCCGGTGGCACGGATAGCGGCCAGCACGTTACGTGATGTGCCGCAGGCGGGATTGTGATGAATAACCGTGGTCATGTCAGGGCCCTTTCGCTGATGTGGCTGTGTTTAAGGGAATGTCGATAGCGGCTTCAACAGATCATTAACGGTGATTGGGTAAGGATGGCCGCAAGAGGTCAATTGAGACGCGTGATGAATTACCACCAGAAACGTCAGGATAGCGCCTTTGTCGACCCTGCAGTGGAAGATGCAGGGCTTTTCAAGGGAGAGATCATTCGGGTCGACGTGACCCTGTCACCGCAGGTGCATATGAGCGTGCGGCAGGATATGATTGTGACAGGATACACCTCGCAAGGGATTGGATTTGATGTGCTTTTTGCGGGTCGTCGCAAGGCGGCCGCGCATTGGTTGTTGTCCCATTTGGCCGACTTGCGCGCGGATGGAAAGCGGTCCGAGGATGTGCGGGTGAAAGTGCAGATGGAAGGGGCATGGCGCACGACATTTGCGCCTGACCCATCGGGTTGGGACGCGCGCAGGCGGCAATTGGTGGCCGCATTGTGGACGTTGAAGACGCCGCAAGGCGTGCAGACGTTTGGTGAGCGGGTCTTGCGATAGGACTTTGGGCTGGCCCCTGGCCAGGTCCCGGTGTTTGATGCCCCCATTGCAGGAGGGTGGCGGATGCATCAGGGATCGTGTCTTTGTGGGGCAGTGACCTTTACGGTTGCCGGGGACTTGCCAGCGCCGATGGCTTGCCATTGCACAGCTTGCCGCAAGCAAACCGGACATTTTGAGGTGTCAGCTGATGTGCCAAAAGCCGCCGTCACCGTGACAGGCGAGGTGACATGGTATCAATCCAGCGAGAAGGTGCGGCGTGGTTTCTGCGGCACCTGCGGTGCGACGCTGTTTTGGGATCCGGTATTCCGCGACTGGATCGGCGTGGCGCTTGGTGCGTTGGACACCCCCACAGGGGTGCAAGTCGCCAAGCACATCTTTGTAGGCGAGAAGGGCGATTATTACGCCTTAGAGGACGGGCTGCCGCAAGAGGGATAGGACCTGCGGCAATCCGGGTGATTTGACCCTGACATCGGATCGTTTTGGGGCCACGGATTGGGGCGGATCGCCATATGGCCCGGCGCGCTGACAGCGACGGATCAATGCATCATGATCGTGTGCGATTGCCCTGCACTGCGGAAAGCGGCACTAAGACGGGAAAGGCGAATGGTTCAGGGGCAGCGCGCAATGAATATTGTCATTCATATTGGGCAACCAAAAACGGGTACCACCGCGATACAGCGCGTGCTTTTTCAAAATCAGGACGCGCTGCTGCAACAGGGGTTCCTGTACCCAACGCCGCACGGCGGGATTGTCAATCACGGCGTGATGACCGTGCCGATCATGGGGGAAGTGCAGCGGTCGCTGGTCAAGAAAATCGGCGGCGATTATCAAGCCGGGCTACGGACGGCCGTAAGGGCCTGGGCGGAGATGGGGGCGCAGGCGCGGGCGACGCGCCCGCATACCGTGATCTTGTCGAGTGAGTTTATCTTTCGCGCGCAATTCATCGAGCAGATTGCTGTCTTGGCCGCGCGGCATTTTGGCACCTCTGCGACGCTGACATTTATCGGGTATCTTAGGCGACCTTCGGTGCATTATGTCTCTGTTATTCAACAGATTTTCAAGGCAAGCCATGTTTTACCGCCTGTGCGCGAGATCTCGATTTCGCAATTTGATCGGTTTGCTGCGATGGGTAAGCTGCGCTTGCGGGAGTATGCACACAAGGCGTTGGAGCAGGGCGATATCGTCGCTGATTTCTGTGCCCAATTGGGCATTGATTTGGAGCAGTTGACGCGCAAGGCACAGGCCCCCAATGTGAGTTTGCGGGCGGAGAGCATCGTGCTGTTGCAGGCATACAGACAGGCACATCACGCCGACAAGGAAGATGTCTTTACCGAAGATACGCAGGATTTGGTGAAGCGCCTGCGGCGTGCCGAAAAGCAAGATCCGGACCTATACACGCGACCTGTCATCCGCGCAGAATATGCGCAGGTTTTGGATCAAGAAAGCCAAACCATGCGGATCCTGAAGGATCGGTTTGGAATCGACCTGACCCATGATCACGGGGTCCCCGCAGCCAATGCGCGAGAGCTGACAGAGCAGACGAAGGTGACCGATATTTTGCCATTTGACCCGGAACTCTTGGCAAAACTGCGCAATGACGTTGGGGTCCGTTAGCGGGCTATTCTGCCGCCTCTTTTCCTTGAAACCCCTGTTCGATCATGTCGGAGGGGGCGACCGGGTATTCGCCCGAGAAACAAGCGTCACAATAGGCGGGGGATTTGGCATCGCGCCCATTGGCTTCGCCCACGGCGCGGTAAAGGCCGTCGAGCGTGATGAACCGCAGGCTGTCAACGCCAAGGTGGTCGCGCATTTCGTCTTCGGACATTGTGGCCGCCAGCAGCTTCTCGCGCTGGGGTGTGTCGACGCCGTAGAAACAGGGCCAAGCGGTCGGCGGGGAAGCGATGCGAAAGTGCACCTCTGCCGCACCGGCATCAAGGATCATTTCCTTGATCTTGCGGCTTGTGGTGCCACGCACGACGCTGTCGTCGACCAAGATCACCCGCTTGCCCTTGATCAGGGCGCGGTTGACGTTGAGTTTCAGGCGCACGCCCATGTTGCGGATCTGTTCGGTCGGTTCGATGAAGGTCCGGCCCATGTAATTGTTGCGGATGATGCCCATCGCATAGGGAATGCCTGATTGCAGGCTATAGCCAATAGCGGCAGGTGTGCCGCTGTCGGGGACAGGGCAGACAAGGTCGGCGTCGACGGCGGCTTCTTTTGCCAGCTCACGGCCGATGTTTTCACGGGTTTCGTAAACAGATCGGCCACCCAATTGGCTATCGGGGCGGCTGAAGTAGACGTGTTCAAAGATGCAGAAGCGCGATTTGGCGGGACGGAAGGGATGATGGCTTTCGACGCCTTTTTCAGCGGTGATCACCACCATTTCGCCCGGTTCAATCTCGCGCACGAACTCTGCGCCGATAATGTCGAGGGCGCAGGTTTCGGATGACAACACCCAGCCGTCGCCGACCTGGCCCAGCACGAGCGGGCGCACGCCCAAAGGATCTCGGCAGCCGATCAGCTTGGTGCGGGTCATGGCGACCACGGAAAACGCGCCTTCGACCTTGCGCAGCGCTTCTTCCATGCGGTCGGGGATTTTGCGGCCCATGGAGCGTGCCATCAGGTGGATGATGCATTCGCTGTCGGATGAGCTTTGGAAGATCGAGCCGCGCTCGATTAACTCGCGCCGGAGCGACATCGCGTTGGTGATATTGCCATTGTGGGCGATGGCGGCGCCACCCATTGAGAATTCGCCAAAGAAGGGCTGCACGTCGCGGATCGCAGTCTGGCCTTTGGACCCGGCAGTGGAATAGCGCACGTGGCCGATGCCGATGCCGCCCGGAAGCTGGGCCATCATGGCGGGCGAGGTGAAGTTGTCACGCACAAGGCCCATGCGCCGGGCCTGATGGAACCCGGTATCGGGGTGATGGGTGACGATGCCGCCGGCCTCTTGCCCGCGGTGTTGCAGGGCGTGCAGGCCAAGGGCGACGAAGTTGGCAGCGTCTGTCACGCCAACGACGCCGAACACGCCGCATTCCTCTTTCAACTTGTCGTCGTCAAATGGATGGGCGAGGGGCAAGGTGTCGGTCAAGGTGGCAGCCTTCGAATCCGTGAACATCTGCTGCGACGTGTAGCGTGACTGGGCGGCACTGTCACGGGGGAGATATGACAGATTGATGACAGCTGTGGAATGGGTGGTTCTGTTCGGTCACAGGAACGGCCATTTGCCCTTCCTTGCGCCCCAAAAGAGAAAAGACGCACCGGTCCGGCACGCCTCTTCCCGTGGGGGTTTGGAAAACCTGTTAGCGGCGGCGGCGCAGGGCCAGCGCACCAAGTCCGGTCAGGAGCAAAAGGCTACCAGCGGGCAGTGGAACCGACGCCAGGTTGATGGCGTTGACCGTCAGCCCGGTGACCTTGACGCCCCGGTTGCCAGCCGCATCTGGTTGCGCGCCGAAGATGGTAAAGACAGACACGCCAGTCGCTGGGATCAGGCTGTTGAAATCAAAGGCAAGTGTTGAGTTTCCGCCTGCCGCGGGCAGGGTGAAGATTGTGACGGTGCCGTCAATGATGACACCGAATTGTTCGGCCTGACCGCCAGCTTCAAAGACCAAGCCTTCGATCTGGTCGACGATGGTTGTGCCAAAATCAAAGGTCAGGAATTCGCCCAACCCAAGACGGCCACCTTCGGGGTTGCCGGTTACACCGATGCCGTTGGCTGTGCGTGCGACATTGCCGCCTGTGGCGGTGATGTCCAAGCTGACGCCACCAGAATTCAGGGTGAGCGTTGGGACGTTCGTGGCGGCCCCCAGAAAGTCATAGGTAACCGTCGCCGCCTGAGCGGCCGAGGCCGACAGGAACAATGCCGCCAGTGCTGAGACAATCTTTTTCATCACAAATAGTCCTCAAGGCGCACAAGAATGCGCGCGTTAAGGAATTTTTAACGGTGAATTATGTCCCAATCGGGGCAGAAGTGGTGCCTTATTCGGGCGTTGTGCAGGCACCGACAAGCTGTTCGTACTGCACTGAGAGCCAGCCAAGCGCCGCTTCGGGGTCGCGATTCTCGATCTGACCGGTCATGCGGGCAAAGACTTTGGCAGAGCGGCTGTCTTCGACCATCGGGATATCTTGGGCAGAAAGCACAGTCTGGTAAACAAAGAAGGCCACCGCGACCAAGAGAATGCCGCGCAGAACGCCAAAGAGGAAACCTGCACCCTGGTCGAGCCCGTTCAGCGCAGAGCGCTGCACCAGAGACGAAAAGAGCGGGGTGAAGATCGAGACCACAACGAGCGAGACCGCAAAGACGGCCGCGAAGGCTGCGATGATCGACAGTTCGCAGGAATCGCCGATAAAGTCGCCAACCACGGGGATCTGCCGCACAAGCGGTTCGGCCTGATCGGCAAAGATGAAGGCGAGGATCGTGGCACCGATCCAGCCTGCAATCGCCATAGCCTCGCGCACAAAACCCCGGCTATAGGCCAAGAGGGCCGAGACGACGATAATTGCGGCGACGACGCCATCAATAATGGTGAAACCTTCCAACGGTCCGCTCCTTCATTCGGGTCCGCGTTCGCCGAACACCGTTGTCACAAAATCGGTCAGGGTCTGCATGGTGCGCAGATCAAGGCCGGATGCCGCTGGCTGTTTGGCCTGTTGCGGCATGATTGCGGAGGTAAAACCAAGTTTTGAGGCTTCTTTCAATCTATTTTCCGTCTGAACGCAGGGTCTAAGCGCACCAGAGAGAGAGATTTCGCCGAAAAGAACGGCGTCTTTGGGCAGTGGGGCGTCTTCACGCGCAGAGACAAGAGCCGCCGCGACGGCAAGGTCTGCGGCGGGTTCTGTGATGCGCAAACCCCCTGCTACGTTGAGGTAGACGTCCAATCCGGTGAAGGGCACACCGGCACGGGATTCCAGCACCGCAAGGATCATTGCAAGGCGCGATCCGTCCCATCCGACCACGGATCGGCGCGGTTGGCTGTGTGGCGAAGGGGACACAAGGGCCTGGATCTCGCACAGCACAGGGCGGGACCCTTCGATGCCGCCAAAGACCACGGAACCGGGTGCAGGATCGCCGCGTTCAGAGAGGAACATGGCTGACGGGTTCTTGACTTCGGCCAGCCCTTTACCGGTCATTTCAAAGACGCCGATTTCATCTGCCGGGCCAAAGCGGTTCTTGACCGAACGCAGGATGCGGAACTGGTGGCCACGCTCGCCTTCGAAATAGAGCACGGTGTCGACCATGTGTTCGACGACACGGGGGCCTGCGATGGCACCTTCTTTGGTGACGTGACCGACCATGACCACGGCCATGCCGTTGCGCTTGGCGAATGTGGTGAGTTCGTGGGCGGAAGAGCGGACTTGGGACACCGAGCCGGGGGCGCTGTCGACGTTGTCGGCCCACATGGTCTGGATCGAATCGATGATCGCGAGGTCGGGCTTTTCGGCATCCAACGTCGTGAGGATGTCGCGCAGGTTGGTTTCAGAGGCCAGTTCCACCGGGCTTTCGGTCAGCCCAAGACGGCGGGCGCGCATCTGGACCTGGGCGTTTGATTCCTCGCCGGAGATATAGATGACCTTAAGCCCGTTGCGGGCGAAACGCGCGGCGGCTTGCAGCAGAAGGGTCGACTTGCCGATGCCGGGATCGCCGCCGACCAGCAGCGCAGAGGCTTTGACAAGACCGCCGCCCAAGACCCGGTCGAGTTCGGCGACGCCGGACATGGTGCGGGGCGGTTCGGCCTCTGCCGTGGCGAGATCGGTTAGGGGGATGGTCTTGCCCCGCATCCCGCCCAGCGACTTTTTCTTGGGACCGGAGGCGAGCGCCTTGTCTTCGTGAATGGTGTTCCATTCGCCACAGGCCTCGCAGCGGCCAGACCATTTGGATGAGGTGGCAGCGCAGGCGGAACAGGAGAACGTCAGATCTTTGGCCATGTTCACCTTTTGGACCTATCGCGCGGCGCTGGCAAGGGGTGCGATTATTCGGCGAATAATCGGGTGCCTCCGGCGGGCATATTTTTATTCGGAAGAAGGCGTTTTGGTGAGCCCCGAAATCGCAATCGAGGCAAGAATGCAGGCGGTAAAGAGGTAGAGGCCCCAAGCGGTTTCCAGTTTGCCAATGCCCACGCCCTTGGCAACAACGATGTAGAGCGCGATCAGAAAGATATCAGCCATCGCCAGTTTGCCCATCCACGCCAAAGTTGGCAGCAGCTTTGGGCTGAGAAGATTGAAATGCGTCAGGGCGAGCCCGATGGTCTTGAGGTAGGGGGCAAAAAGCGCAAAGGCCGTGACCATCAAGGCGAGGAAGATATCGCTTTCCCACAGGGATTGCAGGCCGGATATGACGGAGATTTCCGACAGTTTGAAGAGCGGCAGAAGGCCCGCGCGCATGAGGGGGGCAAACCACGCGATCGGAAAAAGGATCAAGAGGGCGAGGTTGGCGTATTTAAGGCTGGTCTGCATCGGATGTCCTGTGGCGTTTTGCCCTGCTTAGTCGGTTGCGGACTGACAGGGAAGATTGGATGTCAGGTCGCGGTTGAGCAGTTTGCCCGCCAGATCAAGGCTTTCGGTGACCTTGGTTTCGGTTTCGGTCGGGATCCGGGCGCGGGCAGCATCGCAGGCGCGGATCATGCCAGTGTGACGGGTTGCCATGTAGGATGCGCCGAACAACAGTGCGCCAAGGTGGATCATTAGTTCGATCAGGGCCGCCGCGCGTGCAAAGAATAATTGTGCCGCCGCGATGATCAGGTCATCGATGATCATGAGGTGCTACTCGGCGGCAGGTTTGGCGGGCAGGGTCACGACGTTATTGGTCTCGGTCTCGTCCTCATGTTCCATTGCATAGCCGAGCAGTGGTAGGGCGGCCTGAAGTTTTTCATCCAGCTGGCTGAGTTGGCTTGCGACGATCGCTTCTTCCACGTCGACCTGCTGGGCCCATGTGCGGATTTGGCTGGTGACGTGCAGGGCCTCGACAATGCGTTCCTGCTGGGCTTCGGCCTCTTCCTGACGTTGTTGCAAGAACGCTTTGGCGCGGGCGACTTTGGCATCCGAGTAGACGTCTGCCAACTGCCGGGCCTGTTGCGACATTTGGGCCGCAACTTCCAGCGTGTCGGGTTCAAGCTGTTCCAGATCAGGATGGTCGCGCAGATAAGCGAGGCGTTCGCGGACGGCGTCAAATTCCGAACTGAGGCTGAACAGGCCCGCACGGTCGGCGGTATGGGCCACATGATAGGCATGGGCCACATCATTCATCGAGATGTGAAATTGCCGGTGGCTATGTTCGAGGGCAGCAATGCGGGCCGAGGTAGGCAGAAAGAACGCCATTGCCAGCAAGAGCGCCGTGATGGTGATCTGGAGCCATTGACCGGCGTTGGTATAGGTCACCTCGCCAAAACTGGCGGTCATGGTGAGCCAGGGTGCCAAGCCGAATGCACTTGCCAGCGTATAAATCAATGCCGCTGTGCCCAATATAGCGACGGCGCCAAGTGCCAGCAGGTGAAAGAAGCGGGCAGACCCCACAATGAATGGTTTCAAAAACATACCGTATCCCCCCGAATACACACTCTCAATACTGCGAGAGGTTACGCGATAACCCGTTGTCATTCATAGGGGAATTCTAGCGCCAGGGTGTCACGTTACACGGGCTGTCATCAATGCAACGGTGTGACGCTCATTGTCTTGATTTTGGAAACAGTGGTGCGGGTCGGCCTCTGCAAGCCCTTGAGGCAAAAGGTTTTTGGATCTCCTCAGGACGCGGAGGGGCGGATGGCAGCACTGGCGGCGCAGTCGAATCGGAGGGTTAACGTGTGGCGTAGTGGCGCGAGTAGCGGCCCCCCAGCGAGGTTAGGATTTCGTATCCGATTGTTCCGGCGTTCTTGGCGAGGTCGTCGACCGATTGATGCGGGCCGAGGATGGTCAGGAAGGCGGGGTCTTCATCGCAATCGGTGACATCCACGGTGATCAGATCCATCGAGACACGGCCCACCAAAGGGCAGGGTTGGCCGTTGTGCCACAGTGTGGCCTTGCCTGAAAGATGGCGCAGAAGGCCGTCGGCATAGCCTGCGGCCACGGTCGCGATGCGTGCGGGGCGTTCGGTTTGCCAGCTGTTGCCGTAACCCACGACTTCGCCCTCTGCGAGGTCGCGGATCTGGATGACCGGCAAATCAAGGCGTGCGACAGGTTGGGCGTCGTCAAAGGGGGCACCGCCGTAAAGGCCGATGCCGGGGCGGGTCAGGTTGAAATGGTACTTCTCACCCAAGAGGATGCCACCGGTGGCCGCAAGGCTGCGCGGGGTGGAAATGCCGTCGGTCATCTGGTGGAACACGTCGAGCTGGTAGGGGTTCATCGGGTGATCGGGTTCGTCGGCGCAGGCCAGATGTGACATCACAAGCGTCGGGCCCGCCCGCATGATCCGCTCTGCCGTGGCGGCCCAATCGTCCCATTCCATGCCGAGCCGGTTCATGCCGGTATCAAGCTGCACACCAAACGGTTGGTCGGGCAGGGTGTCAAAGTGGCGTTTGACCTGTGTGGCAGAGTTGAGCATTGGCGTCAGAGTGAGGTCGCGCAGGGTATCAGTGTCGCCTTCCATATGGCCGGAAAAGACCGAGATGACAGGGCCGGGGCCAAGGGCCTGCCTGACGGCAGCACCTTCCTCGGCGGCGGCCACAAAGAACTGCCGGGCACCGGCATCGGCAAGGGCCTTTGCCACGCGGGCAGCCCCCAGGCCATAGCCATCGGCCTTGACCACGGCCGCGGTTTCAACGCTGGTCTTGGCGTCCAGCGCGTGCCAGTTTGCCGCAAGGGCTGCAAGGTCGATGGTCAGGTGTCCGGTGCTCATGGCGAGCCTTTTGGCATCAGATGCGGATATGTGCAATCGGGGACGATCGTGCGCCGCTGTTTGCAAGATGCAAACGCGCCCCGCCCGCCGTCCCGAAGGTGAGCCGGGGGCCAGCCCCCGCACCCCCGGGATATTTCTGGCCAAAAGAAGGGTTATTGGTGGGATGTGGTGAGGTTGTAGGTTTCCAGCTCTGACGGGGTGAGGAGGTAGATTTCGTCAGGCGGGGTTGTCAGCGCGTGCTGCATGATCAGCGGATCGACGCCCATGTCGGCAAGGTAGCGCATGACCTCGCCCTGACCGCGCTGGATGTCGGAGACCGCAAGGAAGGCAGGCAGCGCAGTATTTTCGCCAAAGTAGTGTTGGTGCACGCCAATCAGTGCCTCTGGGTCAGCGGTGCGTGTGGTGCCCGCGGCCAGGAGGTAGGGGCAGGCCGAGAGGCAGATGTCGGAGGCGGTCATTTCGGTCTTGATCCCTGCCGCACGCATGGCCCGCCCGATGGCAAGCGCGTCGATGACAGAACCGCCGGGGCTATTGAGGAAGGCGGTCACGGGAGGCGTGGTTTGTGCCGCAAGGAAGTCGGCAAAGCGCTGGGCGTCGCCGGGGGCGATGTCTCCGGTCAGGGTTATGACGGGTGTGCCATTCCAGTCGGCGGCGACAAAGTCCAGCCGGCTGGGCATGTCACTTGTGGACGGAATTGGCCGGGTGTTGGGATTTGCGGTGCGCGGCGCGAGATCGGCGGGGGAGAAGCGGCGGGTTTGGTCGCCGGGGCCGATGGGTTGTGTGAGTTCTGGCGCGTTGGACGGTGTGAGCAGCGTTGGCAGGATGCGTGTCAGATCGGCCCCGATCAGCACTGCGGCAAAGGCAATCTGGGCGGCAAAGATCCAGCGTAAGGTGCGACCGGTGTTGGGGCTGAGTGTGGTCATTCGACGACGTGGGGCTTTGGCGGTGCTTCGGGCTTTGCGCGCGGTGGTGGGGCTGCGGACGCGGACATGGTGGTGTCGATGTCCTTGAGCGCGATCATTGCGGCGCGCAATTCCGAGAGTGTCAGGCTGTCCTCTGACGCGGTCCCGTCGCGGGCGGCGCGAATAGCGCTTTGGGTGATCGTGACGATCAGGACCAGCACGGCGGGCAGCAGGTCAATTGCGATGGCCCCGGCCCAGGAGGGCACGAAGTTGCGGGCATAGAGGATCACAGCGTCGGCGGCTGAGATTGGGGTGTAGGTGGTATCGGCGGGGGGCGTCATGTCGATCACCGATTGTGCGGCGGTTTCCAAGACGGCGGCGCGCTGGGCCAGAACGGTCATGACGCTGTCGATCGTGGCCTGCTGGCCCTGCCGCGTCGTTGCATCGGTGCCGTCAAGCTGCGGCACAACCACCGAATCCGACAGATCGCGCGCAGCACGCTGCACAAGTGGTGCCACAGAAAGCTGGCGAAGTTGGGTGATGACGTTGGCAAGGCGCACGGCCTCTTCAGAGAAAAGCACGGAGCGTTGTTCAACGGGTCCTTGTTCCACTGTGAGTGCCCGCATGCGCGACAGGATGGCATTGCCTTCGGCGAAGGCCGCCTCCACCAGCGGTTGTTGCGATGTGATCTGTGCCTCCAGACTGGTGAGCTCATCGGATTTCTGGCGCAGCAGCCGGAAAACCGCGCCTTGTCCGGCAAAGCCTGAGAGCTGGCCTGTTGCCTCTTGTTCGGAGAGATCAATGAAGGATTGGCGCACGCGGGCGATATCGCGGGACAGCGATTGGGCCGATTGGGTGACTTCGTCCGCGCGTTCCAGTGCGGTTTGGTAGTCCTGTACCGTTTCGGCGAGGTGCTGTTCCACGGCGGCAGCCCCGGCGAGGGCGGCGGCGTTCAGCCAGGACGACATGGCAATGATGGCCGCGGATCCAAGGCACATCGCAATGAAGAGACCCATTCGGGATGCAGCGGTTCGCACTGCGGGCATCAGGCGCATCATGTAAGACCAAAAGACGAAGATCCCGACAGACACCGCCACCGAGTAGGCGAGGGCCGCAAAAACCGAAAGCGCGCCGTTGTCGTCAAGAAGCGAAGAGACGCCAAGGTAGGTGTAGATACCGGAGGCCACGGCCAACACACCCAAGGCGGTGCCGGTGATGTTATCAAGCCAACCTAGCTGATTTTCCAGATCGCGGGCATTTTGGACACCGCGGGCCTGCGCGCGCGAAAGGTTCTGGTCGTCGGTCATGTCGTCCCCCTGTTGCTGGTGAAGATAGGGGTTCAGGGAAGGGATGCAAATCACATAGGTGCGCTGTCATGACATCACGTTTGCGGGGGCGGACCTGCGATTGGGGGGCGGATGCAACAGCGATCTGATCGGATTGGAGCGCCGGGGCTGAAACACGAGGGGCGACAACCGCCAAGTGAAGCGTGTCCTGCAAGTTTCAGTTCACCCGGGTCAGCGGTATCGGAGGCGCAAGCGGCTTGACGCAGGTGCCGCTCTGCGATTCCGTGGGGAGAAACGAAGAAGGCAGGGTCGGGCATGGATTGGAACGTAATGGTCTTTGGCGCCGAGATGCCTATTCCCGGGAGGGGCCAACACGCTGCCAAAGAGGATGAGCGGGCGCCAACCGTTATTGGGACGCGGGCGCAGATAGCGGCCAGGATCTTGCAAGCATGTCCGGATGTGGATTGGTCAGATCCCACTTGGGGCGTTTTGGACGGTGATGGCTATAGTCTGGAGATCGCGCTTGGGCGTGACGAGGACGTTGTGACATTTACGATCTTTGCGCGTGGACCGGCCGAGGGTACGATCATGGAGATGCTGGATGGAACCGGATGGCGGGCTTTGGATACGCGGACGGGTGATTGGCTATGTCTTTCGGACAGGCGCGCGCATCGGCGTGGCAAATTGCAAAGGTTTGTGGCAGGCATCGTGGAACGTGCCGCGCTGTGACGGGCCGGTGGGCCGCTGTCGCGCAAGCGCGAGGCGCCCCGCCCACCGTCCCGGAGTAAGTGCGTTTGGACGAGATTTTGCAGTTAGGAAATTGAGGGTGTGATGGGCATTTTGAAGGATCTTGTAACGGAGTTGGAGAAGCCCCGTGCGGCACGGCCATTTGGGAGCGGTTGGTTGTCGGGGTCGCTGGCGCTTTTGGCGGGGATCGCCGGGCTGCTGATGGTTCTGTTGCGCTGGTATCCTGAGACGTTTTCCTATCCCGAAATCGCGTTCATCCACCAGAGCGGTGTGATGACGGTCGTATTGCGTGTGATTTTGCTGGCGGGTTATGCGCTGTCGTTGGTCAGTCTGATCCTGTCAGACAAGCGGGTCCTTGGGTGGACGGCGCTGGGCTTGACGGTGGTGGTGTCGCTGATGGCGACAACGCAGCCTGACACAAGTGGGGCAGCGTCTCAGAGCTTCTATTTTGGCTTGGATTATTTCATCATCAATGTGTTGGTGGTCGGCTTCCTTTTTGTCCCGCTGGAGCGGTTTTTTCCCGCGCGGGCAGAGCAGACGGTGTTTCGGGGGGAGTGGCGTGAGGATATGTTTTATTACCTGATTTCATCGATGCTAGTGCAGATCCTGGGGTTCATCACGCTGGCGCCGACCGACTTTGTGAATGCCAATATCCAACTGGATGGGGTGCGGTCATATATCGGGTCACAGCCATTTTGGTTGCAGGTGATCGTGATCATGGCGGCTACGGATTTTGTGCAATACTGGACCCACCGCGCGTTTCATACTTTTCCAGTGCTATGGCGTTTTCATGCGATCCACCATTCCACCAAATCGATGGATTGGCTGGCGGGCGCGCGGATGCATCTGATTGAGATCGCCATTTTGCGTGGGCTGACAGCGGTGCCGATGTTTACCATGGGCTTTGATCCGGCCGCCATTCAGGCCTATTTGCTGATCGTCTATTTTTCGTCCTCGTTCATTCATTCCAACATTGGGTGGAAGTTCGGGTTTGTTGAGCGGTTCCTGGTGACTCCACGGTTCCACCACTGGCATCACGGCTCTGACCGGGAGGCGATTGATATCAATTATTCTTCGCATTTTCCGATTTATGACTGGTTGTTTGGCACCCATCACTTGCCCGAGGAGCGTTGGCCCGAGGATTACGGCGTGATTGGGAACACCGTGCCGAGGGGGTATTTGCGGCAGTTCATCTATCCGTTTCAAAAGCCAAAAGTTGAAGACCCCAAGAGCCAAGCAGGGACGACGACAGAGTAGTGGCACTTGGGGGTTTGGCACCCCCAAACCCCCGCCGCATATTTTCATTCAAAAGAAAGTTGCAATTAGCGGGGTTGTGGTGGCCCTTCTTCGTCGCGGTCGATGAGGGCTTCGAGCGCCACCATTTGCGTGTGGGTCAGCGGGCCCTTTTCTAGGGCACCTGCCAGATCTGCGACCTGGGCCGGGGTGCGAAAGCCTGGGATCGGGATGGCATTTGCGCTGCGGGCCCATATCCATGCCAGTGCGCCTTGGGCCAAAGTGCGGCCATCGGTCGTGAGGATATCGCGGATCGCGTCAAGCTGCGCGAGCCGTTTTGGAGAGACGCGACCGTCTTGGAAGTGGCCGTGCCATTGCTGGTTCTGGCTGCGCACATCGTTGCCCGCGAAGGTGCTGGAGGCATCGTAGCGCCCGCCGAGGATCCCCATCGCGAGCGGTGAGCGGATCAGGGCGACAAGGCCAGCCTTTTCGACGGCGGGGACCATATGCGCGGCGGCGAAGAAGACGTTCATCGCCATTTCAACGGTCGTAAATCCGGGGTGGTCGGGAAAGGCGGTTGCCCGGTCGGGGTAGTCGGTGGACCAGCCGTAGCTGCCGATGGTGCCTGCTTGGCAGAGGTTCGCAAGCATTTCGAAGATCGGGGTGGCGGTTGGGATCGCCAGGTCGTTGAGGTGCAGCAGGATCAGATCGATATGGTCGCGTTGCAGCCGTTTGCACGAGGCGGTGATGCTGTCGCGGATGATCTGCGGGTCGGTTTGGTTTGGCGTGATCTGGCGGGTGACGGGATCAATGTCGATGCCGATTTTCGTAACGATGGTGACATCTGGATGGTGTTTCAGGGCGGTGCCCAATACGGATTCTGAATGCCCGGTGCCATAGGCTTGGGCGGTGTCAAACAGCCGGATGCCATGGTCGAGGCCTGCGTGGATGGCGGCGATGGAGGTGGCGTCGTCAACCTCGCCCCAGCCGACAGGGGTGTCGCCTGCGTTGAAGGGGCCGCCGATGGCCCAGCAGCCAAGGCCGAGTGTGGGTTTGGTGGGCAGGGTCAATGTCGGCATGTCAGTGATCCTTTTTGTTGGAATAGATCGCGATCTTATGGGCGAGGTATTTGGCACAGGCGTCGAGTTCGGTTTGCCGGCGGGCCAAAGTGTGGGCGTGACGTTGCATGATGTTCAGCCGCAGGGCACGGTTCTGAGAGGTATCTGCGTCAGGCGCATGGGCCGATTGGGCGAAGCGTTTGACCTCGGCCAGTGGCATGCCGGTGCTGCGCAAGTGTTTAAGCGTGATCAGCCACTCCACATCAGCAGGTGAAAAATCACGCCAGCCACGGGCGTCACGGGCGATGGGCGGCAACATGCCGGATTTGGCATAATATCTGATGGTATCAGCGGAAAGGCCGGAGGCGACGGAAGCATCTTTGATCAACATGGGACCGGGGTAGCCTATTGGAGCGGCTCCAAGTCAAATGGTTTTTGCGGCTGTGAGGGAGATTTGGCGTTTTGCATGTTGTGGAGGCCGTACTGGGGGGTTTCCACCCCCAGACCCCCGGAGGATATTTGTGGCCAAAAGAAGAGATTGGACGGCGTAGATACGCAGTTCTGGGGGATGAGCGATGCGGGTCGTCAGAAGCTTGTTTCGCCACCGCCGTCGTTTTGCTGCCAGGGTTTGACGAGGTTGCCAAAGCGGGTGAATTGACCTTCGAAGGAGAGCTCAACCGTGCCGATGGGTCCGTGGCGTTGTTTGCCGATGACGACTTCGGCTTTGCCGTGCAGTCGCTCCATGCGTTCCTGCCATTCGGCCATCTTTTCCATCTCGTGATCGCCGGGCTTTTCACGTTCGACGTAGTATTCTTCGCGGAACACGAACATCACGACGTCGGCGTCCTGCTCGATCGAGCCGGATTCACGCAGGTCAGAGAGCTGCGGGCGTTTGTCTTCGCGGCTCTCGACCTGACGCGAAAGCTGCGACAGGGCGATGACGGGGATGTTGAGTTCCTTTGCAATGGCCTTGAGGCCCATGGTGATCTCGGAGATTTCGTTGACGCGGTTTTCGGATCGGCCTGTGCCGCGCACCAGCTGGAGGTAGTCGACCATCAGCACGTCCAGACCGTGGGTCCGTTTCAGGCGACGGGCGCGGGCGGCGAGTTGACTGATCGGCAGGGCAGGCGTGTCGTCGATGAACAACGGGCAGGATTCGAGGCTTTTGGCGGCTTCGACAAAACGGCGGAATTCGGTTTCCGTCATATCGCCGCGTCGGATCTGTTCGCTGGGCACTTCTGATGCCTCTGACAGGATCCGCGCGGCGAGCTGCTCTGCGCTCATCTCGAGTGAATAGAAGCCAACGACGCCACCATTGACGGCCCCTTCAGAGCCATCGGGCAGGATGCCTTTTTGATAGGCTTTGGCGATGTTGAAGGCGATGTTGGTGGCCAATGAGGTTTTGCCCATCGACGGGCGACCGGCGAGGATCAGCAGGTCGGATTTGTGCAACCCGCCGAGTTTCTTGTCCATATCCGTCAGGCCGGTTGAAACGCCGGACATGCCCCCGTCGCGCTGATAGGCGGCGTTGGCAACATTGACGGCATCGGTGACGGCGCGCAGGAAAGACTGGAACCCTGAATCGGCCGTGCCTTGTTCGGCCAGCGCATAGAGCTCTTGTTCTGCTTCAACGATTTGGGCCGCCGGTTCGGAGGAGATATCGACAGTCTTGGCCTTGTCGGCGATGGTTTCGCCCACCTCGATCAACCTGCGGCGGATCGCCAGGTCATAGATCATCTGAGCGTAATCTTTGGCCGCAAATGCGGAAATTGCAGAGCCTGCAAGGCGCACCAAATAGGCGGGACCGCCAAGTTCCTTGAGGCCCTCGTCATCTTCCAGAAAGGTCTTGAGCGTCACCGGGGATGCCAAAGCGTTCTTGGCGATCCGGGCAGAGGCCACGTCAAAAATGCGCGCATGGACGGGATCGTAGAAATGTTGTGGGCCGATGATATTTGCGATCCGGTCGAAGATATCGTTGTTGGTCAGAATCGCGCCCAGAAGCTGCTGTTCAGCCTCAATCGAGTGCGGCATGGTGTCGGCGTCGGCCTCTTCGACGCCACTGGCGTTAAATGTCGAAATCTCGTTCATCTGCTCAACCCTGTTGCCGCGCATTGACGCGCGATCTGTCCCGTCATCCAGCCCCCCGGCCAGTTGGTGTGTCATAGCACCGGGCCGATGAGATTGGCCATCTTGATATGTCAGTGGATAAGTGCCGGGACAAATCTGGGGATGGCGTGAGGGACGCGACAGAAATCATCATATAGCAGGTTTAGGCGGGCCTGTCACAACATCTGTGATTGCATCGCGATTCTGTGGGTGTTTTATCCCCAGGCCTGTGGGGAAGTTTTTGGCATTAGATCGTGTCCCCGGGCATCCATCCGGTAGGGTTGCGCAGGTAAGCCTCTACCGCGCTTAGGGTTTTTGCGTCGTAGGCCTTTGTCTCTTTCGCGACGGCAAGAACGTCCCACCATGTGCACAAGTGCAAAAGCTGCACGCCATGGTCGGACAGCGTCTTTTCCACGCCGTCAAAGATCCCATAGTAGAAGATGACGGCGGTGGCGGTGCAGGTCGCGCCGGTGTCGCGGATTGCGTCCACAAAGGACAGTTTGGAGCCGCCGTCGGTGGTCAAATCCTCGACCAGCAGGACGCGTTGATCTTCGGTCATCGCACCTTCGATACGGGCGTTTTTGCCGTAGCCTTTCGGCTTTTTGCGCACATAGGTCATCGGCAGCGCCATCCGTTCGGCGACAAGTGCAGCAAAGGGAATGCCTGCTGTTTCGCCACCGGCGATGTTGTCGAAGGCTTCAAAGCCCGCGTCGCGCATGATGGTGACCGTCAGAAAGTCCATCAGGGTGCTGCGGATGCGGGGATAGCTGATGAGCTTGCGGCAATCGACGTAAGTGGGCGCCTTTTTGCCAGACGCATGGGTAAAAGGGTCGTCGGCGTTGAAGCTGATCGCGTCAATCTCGAGCAGCATTGTTGCAGTGAGGCGGGCGATTTCTTCTTTTGTGGGAAAGCTGGAAGGGATCATGGTGCGCATCCTGATGTGAACTCCGGCGCGGTGTAGTGAGATTCTGGTGAATTGTTAAGAGGGCGGGGCCGAGGAAAGTGGGTGATTGGTTTGCGCCTGTGGTGACGCCTACTTCTGTCCCGGATCGGGGGGTTCCCGTCGGCTTCATCTGGCTCGGACCCGACCGTCTTTCTACCCGTCGACACGCCAGTGAAGCGGAAAGCCGGGGTCAAAGACCGTCACGGGGCCGTCGGCGGTGTTGATCTGGGCAGGGTAGGCAACGGGATCCCCTTTGGTGAGGGTAATCGTCGCCTCATTCGCGGGCAGGCCATAGAAGGCGGGGCCGTTGAGCGAGGTGAAGGCCTCTAGTTTCTTGAGGGCACCGGCCGCATCGAAGACCTCTGCGAGGCAAGACATGGTGTTGGGCGCGGTGAAGATGCCAGCACAGCCACACGGCTGTAGCTTAAGCGGGTCGGTGTGTGGGGCGCTGTCGGTGCCCAGAAAGAACCGTTTATCGCCCGAGATCGCAGCCTGCACCAAGGCAACGCGATGTTGTTCGCGCTTGGCCACGGGCAGGCAATAGAAGTGGGGCTTAATGCCGCCGGCCAGGATGTGGTTGCGATTGATGATCAGGTGATGCGTGGTGATTGTGGCGGCGGTATTCTTGCGGGCGTCCCGGACATAATCGACGGCATCCTGCGTTGTGACATGTTCCATGACAATGCGCAGGTCAGGGTTTTTCTTGCGGATTGGCTTAAGGACCTTGTCGATGAAACGCGCCTCTCGGTCGAAGATATCGACGTCGTGGTTTGTGACTTCGCCGTGCACGCAAAGCGGCATCCCGATCTCAGCCATGCGGTCCAGAACCGGGCGCACCTTGTCAAAGTCACGAACCCCAGAGGCAGAATTGGTCGTGGCCCCGGCAGGGTAAAGTTTGACCGCCGTGGCAATGCCCGCGGCGTGGGCTTTGGCCACATCGTCGGGGTCGGTGTCTTCGGTCAGGTAGAGCGTCATCAGCGGCACAAAGTCAGCCCCCGCTGACATCGCGTCCATGATCCGGTCGCGGTAGGATGCTGCGTCGGCGCTGGTGACAACAGGCGGCACCAGATTGGGCATGATGATCGCGCGGCCAAAATGGCGGGTCGTTTCGGGCAGCACCGCCTGCAACATTGCGCCGTCGCGCAGGTGCAAGTGCCAATCATCAGGGCGGCGGATTGTAAGGCTGGTGATGTGCTTTTCTGTCATAACAGATCGTTACACCGCCCCGCGAAGCATGACCAGAGGTGAGTGTATAGGCTCAGAAGGCCTGAATAAGCGCGTGGTGACCTATTCTGCGGCAGTTTCTGACAGGTTCTGGCGCGGGTGGATGCCATTGGCCTTGTGTTCGGCAAGACGCGCCTGGAAGAATTCGTCCGGTCCGTCACGCAATATGGCGGCGGCGAGGTTTGCGGCCAGTTGTGGATGACCTGCATCAACGGCGCGTTTGTGCAACATGCGGCGGTATGTGCCAAAAGACTTGAGCGGTGCAATCAGCCGCCGGAAACTGGCAGGCGCCAGATCGCCGGTCATGGCGGCCACGATGACATCATCAAGCACATCGACATTATCAAGCGTAGCTTCGAACTTGCCGCCAATGCCGGGCACACGCAGTTGCACCACATTGGGGCGCCGGAAAAGCGAAGCATGAATGCCATCAGCCTTTTGCTGCGGGCTGTGCACGATATAGGCTGTTTGGGCCGCCTCGATCATATCGGGGGCATAGCCATAGCGGCTGTTAAAATCATGACGGCGTTGCGCGACAAAACGGGTGTCCCAGCGGGCAACATCAGCACATAGTGTCGCCTGCGGGCGCAGTGCAAGGACGCGCGCACCGGGGGCAGCAACGCTGTAAGCCGCCGCCGCATAGCCAGCACCACCAGCACCAAAGAACAACACCTCTTCAAAGCCATCAAACGTCCCTTCGTCGGTCAGCTTGTCGAAGAACTGATAGATCGCAGGGTGCCGGAACCAGCTTTCTGTATTGCTGATAATCGAAAGGATCGACCAGCCGTGCTGGCGCGCAAAGGTAAAGCTGCGGGGTTCTGCTTCGTTTGTTTTGGTGATCGTCTCGGCGTCTTCGAATGTCACTAAGAGGCGGGGTCCCGCGGCAAGAAAGACCGCCTGATGATCTGGCCCAAGCGGTTCAAAATAGCCATGTTCCTCGGCCACGTCTTCGAGCGTATCCAACCAATCATCCCCGGTCCGTCCGGCAAGATCGGCGTCAAGGATCAAAGTTGTGTCGGTCATGCTGCTCTCCGGTTGGGCCGCTTTCATGGGCCGTTGGATCGTGTTTGACAGGTCTTTGCGGCGAAATTGCGTAATGTGGTCGTCTAAACTTAGGTGTTTTTGTCACTAAAAGAACGCTTGGAGTCCAGTTTGCGCGCGTCCCAGGATGAGCGCATGAACGTCATGCGTGCCCTCGTAGGTATTGACGGTTTCCAGATTGACCATGTGGCGCATGATTTGGAAATCCTCTGCGATGCCATTGCCGCCGTGCATGTCACGCGAAGCACGTGCAATATCAAGGGCTTTGCCACAGTTGTTGCGTTTCATCAGGCTGATCATCTCTGGCGCGGCGCGGCCCTGATCCATCAGGCGGCCCACTTGCAACGCGCCCTGCAGGCCAAGCGCAATTTCGGTCTGCATGTCGGCAAGTTTTTTCTGAAACAGCTGCGTTTGCGCCAATGGTTTGCCAAATTGTTTGCGGTCCAGCCCATATTGGCGCGCCGCGTGCCAGCACGCCTCTGCCGCGCCCATGACACCCCAGGCAATACCAAATCGCGCGCGGTTCAGGCAGCCAAATGGCCCTTTGAGGCCCTGCACACCGGGCAAAAGCGCGTCTTCGCTCACCTCAACATCCTTCATCACAATCTCGCCCGTGATGGAGGCGCGCAGGGACAATTTGCCGCCGATCTTGGGCGCGGAAAGCCCGGCCATGCCCTTATCCAGCACAAAGCCCCGGATCTTGCCGTCATGCGCCTCTGACTTGGCCCAGACAACAAAGACATCGGCGATGGGGGCGTTCGATATCCACATTTTTGAGCCTGAAATGACATAGCCATCGGCAGTTTTCTTGGCGACGGTCTTCATGCCCGCGGGATCGCTGCCCGCGTCGGGTTCGGTCAGGCCAAAGCAGCCGATCAAAGTGCCAGATGCGAGGCCGGGCAGATATTTCTCGCGTTGCGTATCAGAACCGTAAGCATGGATCGGATACATCACGAGGCTGGACTGAACCGACATCATCGACCGGTAGCCGCTGTCGACCCGTTCAATTTCGCGCGCGATCAGACCGTAAGTGACGTAGTTGGCACCAAGGCCGCCGTATTCTTCAGGGATCGTGCTGCCAAGCAGGCCAGCGGCCCCCATGTCGGCGAAAATCTGCGGTGCGGTGACGGCATCGCGGTATGCCTCTGTCACGCCCGGTTGCAGCCTGCTTTCAGCGAAGGCGCGCGCGGCGTCACGCAGCATTCTTTCATCCTCGGTCAGTTGATCTTCAAGCCGGAACGGGTCTGACCAGTCAAACGGGCCCAGATCGGGGCCAAATCCGGCGGCTGAAATGGCGCTGCTGTGGTTCATGGCGTGGCATCCTTGTTGTCACTGCGAATGCTACGCCTTTGACGTGCCGGGGGCAACGGGCGGCATGGGCGCGTGGATCAGGGCGGGTCAATGCTCGCGTTAATGCAATTGCGGGGCATGGGTCTGTGGCCTAACCTTGCGGCTGACCGTTCGGAAACAAGCGCTGGACCCCTTACATGAACACCTCTGACGCAGATCTACTGACGCTGGCCTATGACTGGCATAAAGCGGGGCGCAAGGTCGCGGTGGCCACCGTGGTCGACACATGGGGGTCAGCGCCGCGGGCGGCTGGATCCTTGCTGATCGTCGATGCGGATGGCGCGATGGAGGGTTCGGTCTCGGGCGGTTGCGTCGAAGGTGCAGTGCTGGTCGAGGCGCTGGATGCGCTGGAGGATGGCAAGGCGCGTCTGCTGGACTATGGCGTCAGTGATAATGACGCCTTTGCGGTCGGCTTGGCCTGTGGCGGGCAAATTCGCGTGTTGGTCGAACCTGTAGGTGGGGCGATGTCCGTGGCGCATTTGGCCGCTTTACGCGACGCGCGGGCGGTGTCGCGACCTTGTGCCTATGTCATTGATCTGGAAGGAGAAACGCGGAACGTGGTCGGGCCAGAGGCCTATCCCGAACGATTTCGGCTGGATCGCTCTGGGGTAGAGGAAGACGGGCGGACATTTGTTGCCATTCGCAATCCGCCATTGCGGATGGTGATCGTGGGTGCGGTGCATATCGCGCAGACGCTGGTCGGCATGGCAAGGGCTTGCGGCTTTGATCCGGTGGTCATAGATCCGCGCGGGGCCTTTGGCACTGATGCGCGGTTCCCGGGTGAAAGAATTATCGAAGACTGGCCCGATGCAGCATTGGCGGCACTGGCCCCTGACAGCCGTACGGCGATTGTAACGCTGACCCACGATCCAAAACTGGACGATCCCGCGATCATGGCGACCTTGCGCACAGAGGCGTTCTATATTGGCTGTTTGGGGTCGAAACGGACCCACGCCAAACGCGTGGCGCGGTTGAAAGAGGCGGGGTTTAGCGCCGCGGACATCGCAAAGATCAGCGCGCCAGTCGGGCTTGATCTGGGTGGACGGCAGCCTGCGGAAATCGCCGTGAGCGTGATGGCCGAAGTTATTAGCCGTCTGCGGAAATCAGAATGATCGCCTGAGGCGTTGTTGCGACGCCGATGGTCGTCCCACTTCCTGAGGGGGTTTGTCACGATTTTGCATCAGACGGCCCGACGTCTGCCGTGCACACGTCGGGCCAGGGTTCATAGCAGCGCTTGCGCCGCAATCATCAGAACGCCTGAAACGGCGATATAGCTTGCGTCGATCACCGTCGCTTTCACAGTCTTCTGGCTGAACAGATCCATGCCAGCGATCAAGAGTGCCGCCGCGATGATCGCCATCAGCGCCGCGCCGATGGCCTGATAGGTCTCGGTCATGCCGATCACCAGCGCCAGCGCAAAGGTGCCGATCAGTTGCACTGCCATGGCGAGCATTGGTGGGCTGGCGGGCGGCTGGATGTTGTGGCTTCCGGTGGACCATGACTTGCCAAACAGCGCGGGCGAGAACCACAACATGCCCAGCACAAAAGCCGCGATTGTGCCCGCGATCACCGCGGGCCAATTCAAAGGTGTGACGTCAATCATGACGCGGTCTCCATCATGGTTTCGTCCAATGCAGCCAGAATGGCGGTCCAACCACCCATGTGATTGTCGCGGCTTTCCTCTGAGACGAAGCGAACGTGGGTCAGCGTGACGGATGTGCCGTCACCGTCCGGCGCGAAGTCAAGCGTCACGGTGCTGTCGTCGGCGGAAAACGGGCTTTCCCAAGTAAAGACGATCCGGTTATGCGGGTCGATTTCAAGGTAGGATCCGGCATGGGGGATTTCGTCGTCGCCCGCCTTCATCACCAAATCAAAACGGCCACCCTGCCTGGGGTCGTTCTTGGCCGATGGCGTGGTCATACCGGGGCCGGGGCGCATGAACTGGCGCAGCATTTCTGGGTTCAGCCAAGCGTCAAAGACGGCCTTTGGCGGGGCAGAGATCGTGCGCGAGGTGGTCAATGTAAGATCAGACATGGTTAGATTCCTTCTGTCAGGGCAGCGAGTTTTGAGAGAATGCCGGTCCAGCCCTCAGCGTGGCTGTCGCGGGCGGCTTCGTCCGCAAAGCGGATCTGGGTGAGGGACACATCGGTGCCCTCGGCGGTGGGAGAAAAGTCGATAGTGACTTGGGTGCCGGGGGCGGACCAAGGCGCCTCCCACGTGAAAATCAGGCGGGAATGCGGTGTGATTTCAAGGTATTCGCCCGCGTGGGGCAGGTCGCGGTCAGCGACCATCATCACAAAGAACCGTCCGCCGACCTTCGCGTCCGACGTCGCCTCGCGCACCGACATATCAGGGCGAGGGGACATGAATTGCGCCATCATGGCAGGGTCGAGCCATGCATCAAAGACCGCCTTGGGCGGGGCCTTGATGTGGCGTGTGCAGGTGAGGGATAGGTCAGTCATCGGTGGCAGCTCCTTTGGTGATAAGTGCGTCAAGGGCTTCAAGGCGCAGATCCCAGATTGAGCGCAGACCGGCGAACCAGTCGTCGATGACCCGCAGCGGGTCCATCTGCACCTCAATCAGGTGTTCGCGCCATTCGGTGCGGCGCACCACAAGGCCCGCGCTTTCAAGCACCTTGATATGTTTGGACACGGCATTCAGCGACAGCGCGAACCGGGCGTGAATTTCGCCAACCCGCAGCGGGCCGTGTTGCGCCAGCAGCGTCAGGATCGCCCGACGCGTCGGATCTGAAGCAGCGCGAAGCACATCGGAAAGCTGTGTGTCTGTTTGTCGTTCAACCATGTGGTGGAATTAATACCACTTTGATCAATCAGTCAACCCATTGGGTGAATGATATCACGTGACGTCAGAAATCAGAGGTTTCAACACGGCAGGGGCCATGATTAACTGACCCGCGACGATGCAGGTTTGGAGGAAAACGTGGTGCAGGTCAGGATGACCGTGAACGGCAATGCCGTGACCGGCGAGGTTGAGGGCCGGACCCTCTTGGTTGAGTTCCTACGGGAAGATTTGCACCTCACGGGGACGCATGTCGGCTGTGATACCAGCCAATGTGGGGCATGTGTGGTGCATGTGGATGGACTTGCCGTCAAAGCCTGCACAATGTTTGCCGCAGAGGCAGAAGGTGCAGATGTGGCCACAATCGAAGGGCAGGCCAATGCCGATGGATCGCTGAATGTCATTCAACAGGCGTTTCAGGACCACCACGGTCTGCAATGCGGTTTCTGTACGCCGGGGATGGTGATGACGGCGGCGGCCTTGCTGCAAGAAAACCCAAAACCATCAGAGACTGAGATTCGCCATCATCTTGAAGGCAATATTTGCCGGTGTACGGGCTACCATAACATCGTCAAGGCGATCTTGGCCGCATCCGGTCAAGACGTCGAAACGATCGCGGCTGAATAGGAAGAAACGATGTATGCCTTTGAAATAGTGCGTCCGCAAACGGTGGCAGAGGCAACTGCCGCATTGACTGGCGAGGCGCAGCCGTTGGGCGGGGGGCAGACGTTGATCCCGACGCTCAAGCAACGGTTGGCAAACCCCGAAACCTTGGTAAGCCTGACGGGGATTGCCGAAATGAAGGGGGTTTGCACGGGCGACGATGGGCGATTGTGCATTGGCGGGGCGACGACACACGCGGTTGTGGCGGCTCAGGCCGGGGCCTTTCCTGCGCTGGCGCATTTGGCGAATGGTATCGGCGACCCGGCGGTGCGCAATCGCGGCACAATCGGCGGGTCATTGGCGAATAACGACCCGGCCGCCTGCTATCCCGCAGCTGTCCTTGCGACCGGGGCCACGATGGTCACCAATACGCGTGAAATTGCGGCTGATGACTATTTTGACGGGATGTTTGGCACCGCCCTTGATGAGCGCGAGATCATTACAGAGGTCCGGTTCCCGGTTGCGCAAAAGGCGAGCTATGAAAAGTTCCGGCAGCCCGCGTCGCGGTTTGCGATGGTGGGCGTTTTTGTGGCGCAATATGCTGATGGTGTGCGGGTTGCCGTCACCGGCGCGTCCGAGGATGGCGTCTTCCGCTGGACCGATGCGGAAGACGCGTTGAGCGCGGATTTCAGTGCAACGGCGTTGGACGGGCTAGCCGTGTCAGCAGACGGGATGATCGGCGACCTGCATGGATCGCCTGAGTACCGCGCGCATCTGGTCAAAGTGATGACGACGCGCGCCGTCAACGCCGCAGACTAGATCCTTTCCTTTGGTGTTAAGGCCTTTGACGATCCATCAGGTCTGCAAGTGCTGCATCAAATTCCGCCGGTGACATCCCGTCAAGAAGCGCGCGGCGCATCAGGGCGGCTTGCGTTTCCGGTGCCAGCCCACCGACGGGCGGGTCACGATCTAGGTTTGTGGGAAAACTATAGCCCTCGGCACAGGCCGCAATCGCCGCGTTTTGATCGCCTGACCGGTCTAGCAGGACCGGATATAGTGCCCTGCACATCGCGGCGCGGTCCTGGTTTTCCATGGCCCGGCCAAATGCAGATGAGACCTGCAGCAGATTAGCCATGCGGTGGATATCGCTGGTCGTATTCTCGCCCGCGCCGTGAAAGATCGCGGGGTTGAAAAACAGCAGATCCCCTTTGGCGAGCGGCAGCTGGACAAAATGATCCTCGAAATATGCGCGAAAGGCGGGTAGCCGCCAGGCGGCATAGCCGGGGCGATAGGCTTGGCTGAAGGGCAAAAGCTTGGTCGGCCCGCTTTCCACGGGCATGTCGCAATGGGCAACGGCCCCCTGCAAGGTCAGCACCGGTGACAGGTCATGGACATGGGCGGGGTATTGCGCCGATATGTCGGCAGTTTGAAAGCCCAGGTGATAGTCGCGGTGCGCCTTTTGCGCGGCCCCGCCGGGGTGCACCAGATTGATCTGTGCCGTCAGTTGATAGTTTGGGCCAAGCCAAGCCATGCAGGCCGCATCTATCGCCGCATTGTTGAAATAGTCTGCGAAAACCGCAGGATCCGCCAAGCATAACTTCTGCGCGGCATTCCACACACGGTCATTCGTGCCAGCGGCAAAATGATCTGCGCTGCTGGTTCCAGCCGCTTTTTCGTCGGCGATGATCTGGTCGTAAACGGCGGTTGCGGCATCAATCGGGCTGGTGTCTGCATAGGCGCCGCGCAGCACGATGGCCCCGGCACCGGTGCGCAAGACGCCCGCCCATTCGGCCAGCAACGCGGGGTCGGTCAGTGGCAGGGCGGCAACGTCATAAAGCGGCACGTTGCTTTGAATTTCTGCGGCAAAGGGCAGTGTGCGAGGATCCGTCGTTTGGCCGCATAGCGCGGCAAATTCGTCGACGTCGCAATCGGATGCATGGAAATAACCGGACATGGGGTGACTCCTTCTGATTTGCTTGATTCTTGCACAAGAACCCGCTGGCAAGCAGCGCAAAAGACATCAATAATACATCAAATGGCACATCGGTTTTTGATCAAGGAAGTCGCGAACCAAGCGGGGTTGAGCACCGCAACCGTTGACCGTGTCTTGAACGGTCGCGCGCATGTCAGCGCCCGCGCCGCTGCACGGGTGCAGGCGGCCTTGGGCGAGTTGGCGCGGCAGGAACAGAACCTCGCGGCAAAAGGCCGAACTGTTTGGGTTGATGTGGTGGTCGAGGCCCCAGAACGGTTTAGTCGCGAGCTGCGCCGGGCAGCAGAGGCTGTGCTGGGGCAGGTGGGTTCCGTTGTGATCCGGCCGCGGTTCTCGCTTCATGAAGTGATGTCAGAAAGCCAGATGATCGCGACGCTTCGCCGGATTGCAAAGCGTGGCAGCCAAGGCGTCTGTCTCAAGGCGCGTGATCTGCCCGGTGTGCGTGCAGAGGTTGCAGCCCTGATCGCCAAGGGGATTCCCGTGGTGACGATCGTTACCGATATTGACGGGGCGCTGGCCTATGCCGGGCTTGATAACGAACAAGCGGGCCAGGTTGCCGCAACACTGATCGCGCGGCAGGTGAAACAAGGGTGCGTCCTCACCAGCCAAAGCCGAGAGGACTTTGCCGGCGAAGCGACCCGAATCAAAGCGTTTGAAGCGGCATTGAAGACATTGGCACCGGCTGTGCGCCTGATCGCGACTCATGACGGCGGAGGTTTGAATCCGACGACAGCCCGCGCGGTTGGCAAGGTTCTCGCCGATCAAGGCGCTGTGCATGCTGTCTATTCGGTGGGCGGTGGAAATCGCGCCATTTGCGCCGCGCTTGATGCGGCGGCGGTCAAACCGCATGTCTACGTGGCCCATGACCTTGATGCGGACAATCTGGCGCTCTTGGCGCAAGGCGCAGTGTCATTCGTGCTTTATCATGACCTTGAGGCGGACATGCACCTCGCCTACCGGCATATTCTGCGCTTTCACAGGTTGATTAGCGGTTCAGAGGTTTCGGGCTTGTCAGATGTGCAGATTATCCTGCCCGCAAATGTGCCTGCTGCGATACGGGGTCAAAGCGGCAGGTAGAGTGTGACGATTGTACCTTTGCCGACCTTGCTGACGGCATGGAGCGCGCCACCGGCCTGTTGCGCAAAACCAGATGCCATCGCAAGGCCCAGCCCAGAGGACCGCGGGGCGGATTTTGTGGAATAGAACGGCTCGAACACGTGGCGCATGTCGGATGAGGAAATGCCGCGCCCGGTATCCGTCACCGCGACCACAACATAAACGCCCGGCATCAATACAACGCCATGCATCGGCAAGCTGGATTTACGCAAAGCTTCAAAATCGACAAAGACCTCGACCGGGCGCGCATCGTCAGAAGCTTCGATCGCGTTGAGGATCAGGTCAAGCAACACCGCACGCGTCTGAGAGGCATCAATTGTGATCTCTGGTGCCTGCGCCACCGCATCCGAGATATTCAGCGTCACTTGCGTGTTGGGCAGATCCAGCCCCGTAATGACATCCTCGATGAGATGGTCAATACGATGAACGGCTGGCTGCAAAACAGAAAGCTGGGCATAGGCTTGCAACTTGCGCGTCAGGCGCGCCGCGCGCAGGGCTGCATCTTCGGCGGCATTGATCGCCGTGGCCCTTTCCGTTGGGCTGTCGGCCTGCCGGAACAACGCAATCTGACCTAGTATCGCTGTCAGGATATTGTTGAAATCATGCGCGACGCCCCCGGTGATCCGGCCAACAGCATCAAGGCGTTCTTGTTCGGTCAGCGTGTTTTCGGCCTGTTGGAGCCGCATGGCGCGACGATAGTTTTCAAGGATCGAGACATTGAAATAGATCGTGATGATCCCGGCAATAAAGAGGGGTATCCAATTCTGAACACCGGGTGAAAGGCTGTTTGCAAAATCATGCGCGATGTAGATCACCACGGCGCTGACGCTAAGGGCATCCCAAATGGCTATGCCCCGTGTCACCGGATAACGGGCGTTGTTAAAGATTGCGTGCCCCCAGATAACACAAATCGCGCAGCCCTGAAGGACCGCAAGATCTGTGTGCCACAGGTAGAGCGGCAGGGCGGCGAACACGCTTGAAGTGAGAATGTTCAGTAGCAGCGCGGTTGGATACTGGCGCGCTGCATGCTCTTGCCGCACATTGAAAAGAAACCCCAAATAGAGCAATTGGCTGGCGCCATAGACGATGATCCAAAAGACAAGGTTCGGATCGCGGGTCATCCATGCCACGCTTAGCGTTCCAATTGCAGAAAGCACATAGCGCCCGATTAATTCGGTTGGGGATCCGAAGTCGGATTCGCGTAGCAGCCGCAAATTTTCCCAGGCGCTAGACATGATGGAACCAAGAACGAGGTAACAGGGGGCTCATGACCGTGGTTTCCCAAAACAGTTTGGGTTCATGCTACACCTCAACCATCGGTTGAGCAAAGGGATGTGCAGGTCTGTAGGAATATTTAGGCAAGCCCGCCCGCTAAATAGGTGATCTCGCGTTGCCGTGCCATGTGCGGCCATCCACTGTGGGGCGAGCGAGTCGTGATCCTGGAAAAACGAAGTCTGGTTGGCGCGCAATGGTGGTCAAAACCACCATTGCTGTTTTGCGAGGTGCTTACTTTGGAAGCGGTCCGATCAGCATAACCATCTGCCGACCTTCCATTTTGGGAAAGTTCTCGACCTTGCCACTTTCCTTGGTGTCTTCTGCCACGCGCTCCAGCAGCTGACGACCCAATTCCTGGTGCGCCATTTCACGGCCACGGAATCGCAGGGTGATCTTCACCTTGTCGCCATTCTCAAGGAACTTATAGACGTTGCGCATTTTCACATCGTAATCGTGGTTGTCCGTATTCGGGCGGAACTTCACCTCTTTGATCTCGATGATCTTCTGCTTCTTACGGGCCTCAGCTTCTTTCTTCTGAGTCTCGTATTTGAATTTTCCGTAGTCCATGATCTTGCAGACAGGCGGGTTGGCGTTGGGAGAAATCTCAACCAGATCAAGGCCTGCTTCTTCGGCCATCATCATTGCGCGTTCAGGCGTCACGACGCCGACATTTTCGCCTTCCGCCCCAATCAGGCGGATTTCGGAACCACGAATGCGGTCGTTTACACGGGGTCCGGTATCACGCACCGGTGGTGCGTTATGAGGTCTGCGTCCTATGGTACTTGTCCTTTGGTTGTTTCAGTAACGTGGGGTATAAGGTAACTTCGCCCACCGCGAGCTTCAACCCGCAATAATTCGCCGGTTAGGGGGAACGCAAGACCGTTTGAGCCCCTTTTCATTGCACAAATGCTCTGACATATGGCGGGCAAGGCCCAATTGCGGGCCATCACGTTTTCAGACTTGGAGGGAATATTCCATGAGAGCGCTTTTGATCGTCGCCGTCGTCGCCGTATTGGGCTACTTTGGCTATAACTACTATAGCAACCAGCAAGCTGCAGAAGCAGCGGCTGTTGCCGCACAAGAAGCGGAAGCCGCTGCTGCTGCTGCCGCTGAAGAAGCTGAAGCCGCCGCCGCCGCCGCCGCGGAAGAGGCTGAAGCCGCAGCTGCCGCTGCTGCCGAAGAAGCAGAAGCTGCTGCTGCCGCCGCCGCGGAAGAAGCCGAAGCTGCAGCCGCTGCTGCCGCTGAAGAGGCCGAAGCCGCCGCTGCAGAAGCTGCCGCTGCTGCCGCAGAAGAAGCCGAAGCCGCTGCCGCTGCCGCCGCTGAGGAAGCCGAAGCCGCCGCAGAGGAAGCTGCGACTGCGGTTGAAGAAGCCGTCGAAGATGCCACAGAGGCTGTCGAAGGCGTGGTAGAAGGTGCAACCGAAGCCGTCGAAGGCGCTATTGAGGGTGCAACCGAGGCCGTAGAAGGCGCTGTTGAGGGTGCAACTGAGGCTGTCGAGGGCGCGGTTGAAGGTGCAACCGAAGAAGCCACAGAGGCAACCGAAGAGGCTGCAGAAGCAACTGAGGAAGCTGCTGAAGCAACTGAGGAAGCTGCTGAAGCAACAGAGGAAGTCGCAGCCGAGGCCGAGGCCAGCATGGCAGAAACACTGCTGAGCATGGATGGCTTTGAGGCCGACAAGGTGCTGGAAATGATCGACGGTTCTGATCTGTCCGCCGTGCAGAAAACAGCGCTGGGTGCAGCCGTCAATGCCGCGAAAGACAATCCTGCGCTGCTGGAAGCAACGCTGACACGTCTGAAAGAGGCGCTGGGTCAGTAACCCCCGCCGCCAGACTTCAAAAGGGCCGCGTCATGATTGGCGCGGCCCTTTTTCTTTGGGGTGTTCTAATTGGGTAGATGGGCAAACTGCCCCCGCGACGTTAGCCGACAAAGGCCTTTTCGATAACAAACTCGCCCGGTTCGGAATTGGCACCTTCGTTCAGGCCGGCATCCTCGAGGATCTTCTTGATGTCGAGGTTAAAGGCGAGCGAGCCGCAGACCATCGCGCGGTCGGTCGCCGGATCAAGCGGCGGGATGCCGAGGTCCGCAAAAAGCTCTCCGTTTTCGATCAGCGTCGTGATGCGGCCCATCTTGGGGCTCTCTTCACGGGTCGTGGTCGGGTAGTAGCGGATCTTGTCGAGGTTTTCCTCGCCCAAGAGCTCGATCATCATCTCGTCTTTCTTGAGGTTCTCGATCAGTTCACGCCCATAGGTCAGTTCCGCAACATCGCGGACAGTGTGGGTGACGATGACTTCGTCGTAGTTTTCATAGGTCTCGGGTTCGCGCAGCAGACTGGCGAAAGGTGCAAAGCCCGTTCCAGTGGCGAAGAAATAGATCCGCTTGCCGGGCAGTAGCGCATCGTGGACCAGCGTGCCGACGGGCTTGGGCCGCAGGATGATTTCATCGCCGACATTGATGTGCTGCAGTTTCGATGTCAGGGGACCATCGGGCACCTTGATCGAATAAAACTCAAGCTCTTCATCCCATGACGGGGACGCGATGGAATAAGCGCGCAACAGCGGCTTTTGCTTGCCTGTCTCGGGGTGCGGGTCGCCCATCAGGCCGATCATCACAAACTCGCCCGAGCGGAACCGCAGGCTGGCGGGGCGCGTCACCCGAAAGCGGAACAGGCGGTCGGTGTAATGCTGCACCTCTGTGACGGTCTGGGCGTCGGGCAGGGTGGGGACGGGCTTTGCGGCGGTTTCGTTCACGGGTGTTTGCTCTGTCATATCTCAATCGGCGACCGTCATGGGCCGCCCTCCGGGTCTAGTCTTTGATGTGGATCAGGGAAAGGGGGTCAGCCGCGCATCCGCGCCTGATAGTTGTTATCTTGCCAGTTCGCGCGTGCCAGCCACTGCGGTTCGGGTTGGCGTTGCGCGAGGGCGTCGTCGATTTCGACCTCGTCAAAGCCTGCACGGCGGGCCATGGCGTATTGGTCGGCGATCACATGGCCGCGGGCGCGCAAACGCCCGGCATATCCTGCACGGCGCAGCATGGCCGCGAGCGTAAAGCCGCGGCCATCCGCAAAGCTGGGGAAATCGATGCGGATCAACGCAGCACCGGTCATGCAGGCCAGCTTGGACGGGTCGGTGTCAGAGGCCAGATCGACGCCCAAGGGCGTGTCATTGGCGGGGCAATCGTCAAGCGCCACAAAGCCGCCGGTCCAATCGTCACCAGCAAAGCCGGTATCGGTTACAATCACGCTCATTTTCTTATCCTTCCGCCGTTGCGCGGGGTGTGTCGGTTGTATTGGCCGGGGTGCGGACCATCTTGCCGTTTTCAAAGTGGATGCCGCATTCGACCTTGTCCTGATCGCGCCAGCGGCCCGCACGGGGATCTTCGTGCAGAGACACACGGGTGGTGCAGGGTTGGCAACCAATCGAGGGATACCCTTGGGCCACCAGCGGATGGCGCGGCAGGTTGTGGGCGTCCATATAGGCGCTCAGGTCCTCGGGCGTCCAAGAGGCGAGCGGATTGACCTTGATCTTGCGACCCTCTTTTTCAAAGAGCGGCAAGGCAGCGCGGGTGCCGGACTGATAACGCTTGCGCCCGGTGATCCAGCCGCCAAATTCCGCCACAGCCTTTTCAAGCGGCTCTGTCTTGCGCAGGTGGCAGCAGGCGTCGGGGTCATGCAGGTGCAGCAGGTTTTCGTTGTCGCGGGTAAACACCTCTGTCCGGTCCGGGCGGATCACCCGGATATCCGTGAGGCCAAGCATTTCAGCTACATCCCGTTGATATTGCAGCGTTTCATCAAAGAGCATTTCAGTGTCCAGAAAGATCACCGGGGTGTCCTTGTTGATCTGCGCCACCATGTGCAGCAGCACAACGCTTTCGGCCCCAAAGCTGGAGACGACGGCGATCTTGCCGATTTCCATGTCATCCAGCGCGTGCTTCAGCACGGTCTGCGGATCAGATTTGCGGTGCAGCAAATTGCGACGGTCTGCGAGTTCCTTAAGCGGCATTTTGGGCCTCTTTGGCGGGATAAAGGATAGCTTTGAACGGGTCGGCACCCAGTCGGTGGAAGGTCTGGAGAAACGTCTCTTCGGGGTCGGTGCGCAGATTAAGGTAACCCAGCACAAGGCGTTCGATGGCAGGCACGATTTCGTCGTAAGCAAAGCCGGGGCCTGCACGTTCGCCAATATGCGTGTCCTCGGTACCGTCGCCGCCAAGGGTGATCTGGTAGTTTTCGACACCTGCGCGGTCGAGGCCGAGGATGCCGATGTGACCGACGTGGTGGTGACCACAGGCGTTGATGCAGCCCGAGATTTTGATCTTGAGCGGGCCCACGTCGTGCTCCACCTTCAGCTCATCAAACCGCGTGGCGATCTGTTGGGCGACGGGGATCGACCGGGCGGTGGCCAATGCGCAGTAATCCATGCCGGGGCAGGCGATGATATCAGAGACCAGCCCGATGTTCGCCGTGGCAAGATCAGCCTCGCGCAGGGCGGCGTAGATCGCGGGCAGATCTGATTTGTGCACATGCGGCAGGATCACGTTCTGCTCGTGGCTGATGCGCAGTTCATCATGGCCATAGTCGCGTGCGATCCGGGCCAGCACGCGCATCTGCTCAGAGGTCGCGTCACCCGGTGTCTGCCCATGCTTTTTGATCGAGACAGACACGATGGCGTAGCCGTCATTCTTGTGCGCAGTCAGGTTGGTATCGGTCCATGACCGGAACGCAGGGTTGGCCATACGGGCCGCTTCATAGCCATCCGTGCTGGCGGTCTTAAACGCCGGCGGCGCGAAGGCATGTTCGATTTGTGCAAGAAGTCCCTGATCAAACCCGGTGAAACCCGGTTTGATTTGTTCGAAACGTGACTCAACCATGTCGCGAATGGTCTCAAGTCCGTTTTCATGGACAGTGATCTTAATCCGCGCCTTATACTTGTTGTCGCGGCGGCCGAGCAGGTTGTAGACGCTGACGATCGCTTCAACGTAGGCAAGAAGATCCGTGACCGGAAGAAAATCGCGGATCACCTTGCCTACCATCGGGGTACGGCCAAGTCCGCCGCCCACGATGACCTCAAACCCGTTTTCGCCCGCGTCGTTTTGGACCATGCGCAGCCCAATGTCGTGGGCGCGGGTGACGGCGCGGTCGTTGGGGGAACCTGTCACGGCAATCTTGAATTTGCGGGGCAGGAATTGGAATTCGGGGTGATCCGTCGACCACTGGCGCAGCAGCTCTGCCACCGGGCGTGGGTCTGCGATTTCGTCGGAAGCGGCCCCGGCAAAGTGGTCGGCGGTCACGTTGCGGATGGTGTTGCCGGATGTTTGCAGCGCGTGCATTTCCACATCAGCCAAGGCTTCGAGGATGTCAGGCACTTCGTTCAGCTTTGGCCAGTTGTACTGGATGTTCTGGCGGGTGGTGAAGTGGCCGTAGCCCTTGTCGAACTTGTCGGCGATGAAGGCGAGCTGATCCATCTGCGCAGAGTTGAGCGTGCCATAAGGGATCGCCACGCGCAGCATATAGGCGTGCAATTGCAGATAAAGGCCGTTCATCAGGCGCAGGGGCTTGAATTCGTCCTCGGTCAGTGATCCGGCGATGCGGCGTTCCACTTGGGCGCGGAACTGGCGGTTACGCTCGGCCACGAAGGCTGCGTCAAAGTCGGTGTAGCTATACATGGATCAGACCTCTGCCTGTTTGCCGTGGTTGTAGTTGGACGGGCCGCGGGTGCGGAAAGTTTCGCGGAAATGGGTGGGCGCGGGGCCGTCGTTTGTGGGTTTCGCGTCTGCAAGGTAAGGACCCGCGATTTCGTCTTGGCGGGCGGAAGCCTCAAGCAGGCGGAGGTCGGCGTGCGCCTCGTCCGTGAGCAGTTCCGCCTGTGCCATGTCACGGGTCCAGGTGTTGTCTTCGGTGAACCAGACGGCGTCGCCTTCAAGCAGCGCGTTGGCAGTGACGACTTTGGGTGTGAAAGCACGGGGCATCAGATCGCCTCTTGTTGGGGGAGTTGCACGGCCAAAGCATCGCGGGGGGCGAGGCCAAGGAAGGTGATGGCGGGGCCGGTGAGGCCTGCGTTTGAAATGGTTGGTTCCAGCTCTGCCAATGTGGTGGCGATGATGCGCTGATTGGTGCGGCTGACGTTTTCGATCACCGTGACGGGCGTGGCGGGGTCGGCCCCGTGCATTAGAAGGCGTCCTTGGATGAATCGCGCGGCGCGCTTGCCCATGTAGATCGCGGCGACTTGGCCGGGCTCGGCCAGCGTGCGCCAGTCGTGATCGGTGTAGCCCTTGGTGTCGTGGCCGGTGATGAAACGGACAGCGGCATTGCGGCCGCGCTTCGTCAGGCTTTGACCGATATTTGCCACGCCAGCAGAGGCTGCCGTGATTCCGGGCACGATGGTATAGGGGATGTTTGCGGTGGTGAGCGCGTCGATCTCTTCGTCCAGACGACCAAAGACCGTAGGGTCGCCTGCCTTAAGCCGCACAACCTGCGCACCGGCGCGCGCGTGTTCCACGATCATCGCGTCGATATCAGCTTGGGGCGTGGATTTGCCAAAGCCCTCTTTGCCTGCGTCGATGATCGTTGCCTCGCGGCGGGCGAGTTCGAGGATTTCGGGTGTGACAAGGCGGTCGTGGATCACCACGTCGGCGGTGTCCAATGCCTTGCGGGCCTTGAGCGTCAGCAGATCAGGATCGCCGGGGCCTGCGCCCACAAGGTGGACATGGCCCGCGCGGTCGCTGGACATGATCGCCTCGTCCAGAAGCGTGCCAAGGGCCGGGATCACGTGATCTTCGCCTTGGGCCAGTGCCTCGGCACCTTTGGAGAAGTAGAAGCGTGACCAGAAGTCACGGCGCTTGCGGCCCATGGGCAGCACGTCGACCGCGTGGCGGAAGGTTTTGCCGATGCGGGCAAGGGTGCCCAGCGAGGCCGGCAGTTGTTCTTCCAGATCAGCTTTGATCTTGCGGGCGAGAACGGGCGCTGCACCTTCGGTGCCGATAGCCACCACAACGGGGTCACGGTCGACGATGGCGGGCGTGATGAACTGGCTGTCAGCGAGATTGTCGACGATATTCACCTTAGCACCATCGGCATGGGCGAGGGCCGCGACGCGGGCATCCTCGGCGTCGTCTTCATTCGCCGCGTAGAACAGAACGGCGCACATCGCATCGCCTGCTTCCATCGCGCGGGGGATCAGGGTGAGTTTGCCCTGATCGGCCCAAGCGTGGATTTCGGGGGCAGCGTCAGCGGCAATCACGGTGATCTTGGCGCTGGTCTTGAGGATCAGGCGCAGTTTCGCCAGCGCAGCATCGCCACCGCCCGAAAGGACGATGCGGCGGCCTGCGACGGCCATGAAGACGGGAAAGTGATCCATTTCGGTTCTCTCTTCGCGATTACTTGCACTTAATATAGAATATTTTTCTGGTTTTTGCCCATATCAGCGCGTAGATAAGGTTGATTGTTCCATTGCTGCGCTGCAAAAGGCCAGCTTTCCCACGAAAGGGCCAAAATCAGAATGTCGGTGCGGATTGATGATGTGGATCGGAAGATCCTTGCGGCATTGCAAGCGGATGCAAGTCGGTCTTTGGACGAAATCGCCAAAGAAGTGGGGTCTTCCAAGACCCCGGTTTGGAATCGCATTCGCAAGATGAAGGACGCGGGCGTGATCGGGCAACAGACGGTGATGCTGGATGCCGAAGCCTTGGGGTTCGAGGCCTGTTTCTTTGTGCTGATCCGCACGTCAGAGCATGAAGCGGAGTGGCAGGAGAAATTCCTAAGCACCTTGCGGGCGCGGCCCGAGGTGCAGGAAGCGCACAGGTTGGCGGGGGACATCGACTATATCCTGAAGGTGCGGGTGAAGAATGCGCGCGCCTATGACGCGTTCTATCAGGCGCTGATTTCAGAGGTGCGGGTGTTCAACGTCACAGCGCTTTTGTCGATGGAAGAGATTAAATCAACGGTGGCCCTGCCGCTTTGAGTGATCCAAAGGCGCGGCTTTGCCGCACGTTTTTCGACGGGTGCGGAGGTGAGGCGAGCCTGCCGGAATAGCCGATCCGAGGAGGTTGGTTTTGTTGAGCTGCTAAGATGTGCTTGAGGGATCGGTGCGATCCTCAAGTCACCTGATCAAGCATGGGGCGATTCCCCAAAGCGTAAAGGCCAAGCCGGGCAAAGCCCGGTGCTGCGCAGCCTTGACCCTTTGTGGAATCACGTCTTCACCCAGAGTGATGTCAGGCCGTGGAAATGATAGACGTCGGCGTATTCTGGCGGCGCGGTCAGTGCCAGCGAAGGGCAACGATCGTGCAGAATACGCAGTGCGATTTGCAGCTCCAATCGCGCAAGCGGTGCGCCAACGCAAAAGTGGATGCCGCCGCCGAATGCGGTATTGGCGGGGCCCTTTCGGGCGGGATCAAACGCATTGGGATCGGGATAGGCCGCAGGATCGCGGTTGGCCGCCCCCAAGAGGCAAGCGATCTGGGTGCCGCGCTTGAGGGGCGTGCCAAACAGATCTAGATCCTCGTAAACCCAGCGGGTAAACATGTGCAGCGGCGGATCATAGCGCAGGATCTCTTCGATGGCTGGAGGCGCGCTATCCTTGTGACCCGTCTCAAGCTGCGTTTTCACACCATTGCCCAGCGTGTGGACCGTCGCCTCATGCCCCGCGTTCAGCAACAGGATCGCGGTCGAGATCAGCTCTGCATCTGACAATCTGTCGCCATCGTCGCGGGCTGCGATCAATGTGGACAACAGATCATCGCTTGGGGTTCTGCGTTTGGCGGCAATCTGATCTGTCAGATAGGCCGTGAATTCCTGTGTGGCAGTGACGGCGTCCTGTGCGATCTGTGGGGTGCGGCGGGCCTGATACATCGCCACCATTGCGTTGGACCAGGCCAGCAAACGGTCGGCATCCTGTTCCGGCACGCCTAAAAGCCGCGCGATAATGATCACGGGCAACGGCTGCGCATAGGCAGTCAGAAGATCGAAGGGACCTGCTGGAAAGCGGTCAATCAGATCATGGCACAGCTGGTGAATATCGGGGCCAAGCCCCGCAATCCTGCGCGATGTAAAGGCGCGCAGCACCAGCCCCCGCAACCGGGTGTGGGCGGGTGGTTCAAGTTCCAGCATGGAATGCGCCTCGACATCGTAAAACGGTGCCAGCGCAGGTGGGATATCCGGTGCCAGATCGGCAGGCGCTTCTCGGCCCATGCGGCGGTCACGCAGTGCTGCGGTGACAGCGCGGTGGGACACGGCGCACGGCATGTCATAATCCGTCCAAAAGACGACATCCCCCAAAGCGCGGGCGCGATCATAGAATGGATAGGGGTCTTGGACGAAGTCGGGATCGTTGGGGGATTGTGACAGGTGTTCCATGGCTTAGCTGTGACAAAGCCGCGGCGGCTTGGCAAGCGACGGCTCGCCTAGAAACCACGCGCGACCTTCTGCCGCAACTTACGAGCGATTGGATGTGGTATTGAATACCAGCGTATGCCGTTTTGCCGGGTGCGATGTCGCATTGCACATCGGCACGACCTGGGGGCATTCACACAAAAAGACGACTGGTCCAACGACGACCATGGGGGAGAGACATAAGATGGCGCGAGGGCCCATCGATAGCGAACAACTTGACCGCTCGGCCTACGAGGCGGCGGACGCGCATTTCCGGCGTGTTCACAAGACGTTACCGGACGAAGCTGTTGAAACCTTGGCGCGCGAAGTCGTGCGCCGACTGGCGTTTCGGATGCCGCGGTCTGCCCCCCCTGATCATGATCCGACCCCTGAAGAAATCGACATGCTTTGCGCTGATCTTCTGTCACTTGATGAAACGGCGGGTGATCGGTTCATCCTCAATGCGCGCCGCGATGGTGCCTCGCCAGAGGTGATCTACCTTGGTTACGTCGCCGGGGCCGCGCGCCGGTTGGGCGAGATGTGGGAACAGGACCGGGTCTCATTTTTGGAAGTCACGCTGGCGACAGGGCGGCTTTACCGGATCATCCGCGGCCTGCGACACGTGATCGATTCCGGCTGGGCGGCGCTTGATGGCAAACCGACGCTGTTTGCCCTCGCCCCCGACGAGACCCACACGCTGGGCATCGAGATTGCGACGGATCTTTTTCGCCGCGAAGGCTGGGACGTTGAGATGTCGGTTGGCGAAGACCACGACTCCATTGTCGCGCGCACCGAATCCAACCGCTATCAAGCCGTCGTTTTGGTCGCAAATAGCGAAGGCATGGTGACGCAATTGGTGCGACTTGTACTGGCGTTGCGGATTACGCAACCCATGACCAAGATTGTGGTGGCGGGCAATATCGTGGCGCAGGTCGATGGCGTTGATGCGCTGACCGGTGCCGATGCGTCGATCACAGAGATTGAAGGCGCGGTCGAAATGCTGCGCACGATCACCGCGCAAAAACACTAGGCAGCAGGCGACTGGCGTTCGCGGCAGAGTTTCCCTAAAGATCGGATATGTTTGCCATACTGTCTCGTCGCGTTGTGCTGGCGCTGGTCTATTTGATCGGCGTGGCAGGCCTGTCGGGGAGCGTCTTTTGGGTGGCGGAGGGCCGTGCGCTGGCACGGTTGGAACTGGCCGGTCAGGCGGATTTGGCGCTGGCGGGTGATAGCCTCAAGAACGAATTGGACAAATTTCGCAGCCTCGCGGTTGTGGTTGCCGCCCATCCTGACGTGGCCGCTGTGCTGTCTGACGGCGCGATCAAGGGGCAGGCCGACTTTCTGCTGGAACTGGCTGACAAGGCAGGGTCGCTGGATATCGTTGTCGTTGGACGAGACGGGAAAGAACGTGCCTCGGCCTCTGGTGATGGGGGGATTGATCATGCGGACAGCCCCTATTTCTTGCGGGCGATGCATGGGGCTATGGGTGTCTACCATTTGCTGAGCGAGCGTTATGACCGCCGGGCATTTCTGTTTGCGGCCCCGGTCTTTGCGACCGACGGCCCCGTGCAGGGCGCGGTCATCGTCGCCGCCGATATCGAAGCGGTCGAGGCAGGCTGGCGCGGCGATCGTCCGGCCGTTTTCTTTACTGATGAACTGGACGTGATTTTTGTCAGCAACCGCACCGAACTGGTGCTGCGTTCACGGACGGGTGCCCTGCGCGAGGCGGGGCAAAGTGCCGAATACCCCGCAGGAATTGTCAGTGCCATGCCGCAGATCCAGTCAGAGATACTGCGCGACCGCCACGAGATCTGGCGCATGGATGCGGGGCGTTATTTGCCCGACCGTGGGCTGCATCTGACGCGGGACATGCCGGTGATCGGGCTTACCGGTGAAGCCTTGTTTGATGTGGCCCCCGTGCGGCAGCTGGCCATGTTGCAGGCGGCCGTTGCAGGCGGGCTGGCGCTGACCTTTGGTGCATTCTTGCTGTGGGCCACTGAACGCCGCCGCCGCTTGTCTGAGGCAAACACGCTGCTCGAGGCGCGCGTCTCTGCGCGCACCGCAGAGTTGCAGGACACCAACGCGATGCTCCGGCGCGAGGTGTCGGAACGGCGCACTGCGCAGGCGCGTTTGCAGCAGGCGCAGGCTGATCTGGTGGAGGCTGGCAAACTCAGCGCGCTTGGCCAGATGTCCGCAGGGATCAGCCACGAATTGAACCAGCCACTCATGGCAATCCGTTCATTTGCAGAAAACGCAGAGGCCTTTCTGGCCAAGGGCAAACCAGAAGTTGCCGCGAAAAACCTTGGGCGCATCAGTGATCTGGCCCACCGCATGGGGCGGATCATCAAGAACCTGCGGGCTTTTGCACGGCAAGAAACCGGCGCCTTGCGTGACGTCGATATGGTCACCGTCGTTGACGGCGTGCTTGATATGGTTGCACCACGCTTGCGCGAACAGGACGTCGCACTGCATTGGAAACGCCCGGCGGCGCCGGCGGTTGTGCGTGGCGGTGATGTGCGGCTTCAACAGGTTGTTCTGAATTTGGTGGTCAATGCGCTGGACGCAATGGACGGTACAGCGAAGGGCGCGCTTCATATCGAACTTGGTGCCGCGGACGGGCGCGTGATGCTCAGTGTGCGCGATGCCGGACCGGGCCTCAAGGAACCCGAAAAAGTGTTTGAGCCGTTCTATTCGACCAAGCAATTGCCAAACAAGGAAGGGCTCGGCCTTGGTCTGTCGATCTCTTACGGCCTGGTCCAAAGCTTTGGCGGAGAGATCAAGGGCCGCAATCACCCGGATGGCGGCGCGGTCTTTACGGTGACACTCGATGCAGCCGCGCGGCAGGTGGCCGCATGACCCGGCGTGTGCTTTTGGTCGATGACGACATGGCCGTGCGCGAAGCCCTGGGGCAAACGCTGGAATTGGCCGATTGTGAACCGTTGCTGGCGGGGTCCTTTGTCGCCGCCAAAGATCACATCAGCCGCGCCTTTGATGGCGTCATCGTGAGCGATATCCGAATGCCCGGCCGCGATGGTTTTCATTTGTTGGACTATGCAAGGCAAGCCGACCCAGACCTGCCGGTGATCCTGCTGACCGGGCAGGGCGATATCCCCATGGCAGTGCAGGCCATGGATGCCGGTGCCTTTTCGTTTCTCGAAAAGCCCTGTGCGCCTGCGACGTTGATCGCCGGGGTTGAACGCGCATTGGAACAGCGCAGCGTTGTGCTTGAAAACCGCCGGATGAAACTTGAACTCGATAGCGGCGATGCCGCGGCACGAATGCTGTTTGGGCAGTCCGGCTTGGCCGAAGACCTGCGCAACCGGGTTCGGAAGGTGGCGCGCACCGGTGCCGATGTCCTGATCACCGGCGAACCGGGGTCTGGCACGCCCAAGGTGGCCGAAGTGGTGCATTTGCTATCCGCGTCCGCGCGGCACCCTTTTGTGAAACGCAGTGCGGCTGGATTGGGCGGCGCTGATCTGCAATCCGCGCTGGCGCAGGCCGGGGCCGGCACGCTTTATCTTGATGAGGTCGGCGGTCTGGACCACGAAGCCCAGTTCGCGCTTTTGGACGCGCTAGAAGCCGGGCCGCGCGCAAGGGTGATCGCGGGCAGCACGCAGGACCTACGCAAACTGGCGCGGGGTGGTGCGTTTTCTCGCGATCTTTTGGTGCGGCTGGACCTGATGCAAGTGCGCGTGCCCGCCTTGCGTGAACGGATGGAGGATGTGCCCGTCATGTTCCGGCACTATGTGGCGCAGGCCTGCGAGCAGGCCAACATTCCGGTGCCCACCATCACACAAGACGATATGGCACGGCAAATGGCCAAGGATTGGCCCGGTAACGCGCGGGCCTTGATGAATGCGGCGATGCGCTTTGCCTTGGGTGTCGATGAACACGAACCGATTGAAGGGATGGGGCTGGCCGATCAAATGGCGCAGGTCGAACGTAGCCTGCTGATCGAGGCCTTGCGCCGCACCGGCGGTCACGCGACCGAGACCGCCAAAGCCCTGCAGGTGGCGCGCAAGACATTCTATGACAAGCTTGCCAAACATGGGCTGCGAATTGAGGATTATCGCAGCTCTGAGGGGTGATGATGGGCAGGTCGCTTGCCTTGCAAGATCAGGTGTTGTCGCTAACACTGTGTGGAAATCTATACACATTGCCTTGAGACGGCGCAGGTTTGGGCCACCTCTTTCGCCAGTAACGTCATGAAAGCACGGCAAAAACGCCGGTTTCGCCTCGGCGCGTAATTATTTCCTTGTTCCAAACCGGGCGGTCATTTCTGATCGCCTTATCAGCGGCAAACAGCCGCACGACTGTCTGGGAGGACACCAAATGACATTTTTGAAATCAGTCGCGGCTGCTGCCGCAATTGCCGTTGCGGCAACCGCAACCACCGCGCAGGCGGAAGGCTGTGACGAGGGTGAGATCGTCGTCAAGTTCAGCCATGTGACAAACACCGATCGTCACCCAAAGGGGATCGCGGCCAACCTGCTGATGGAACGGATCAACGCCGAAATGGATGGTACCATGTGCATGGAGGTCTTCCCGAACTCCACGCTTTATACCGATGAACAGGTGATCGAGGCGATGCTGCGTGGCGACGTGCAACTGGCCGCGCCTTCGCTTTCGCTGTTTGAGAGCATCACAAAATCCTACCGTCTGTTTGACCTGCCATTCATGTTCAAGAACATCGAAGCGGTTGATGCATTCCAGGCCTCTGAAACCGGTCAGGCGATGAAAGACGCGATGCAGCGTCGTGGCCTTCAGGGTCTTCAGTTCTGGCACAACGGCATGAAAAACATCAGCGCCAATGTGCCGCTGAACCTGCCATCTGATGCCAACGGCCTGAAGTTCCGCGTGCAGCCATCCGACGTGCTTGTGGCACAGATGGAAGCGCTGGGTGCCAGCCCGCAGCCAATGGCCTTTGCCGAAGTTTACGGCGCGTTGCAGACCGGCGTTGTGGATGGTCAGGAGAACACCTGGTCCAACATCTACGGCCAGAAGTTCTTTGAAGTTCAGGACGGTGTGACCGAAACCAACCACGGGATCATTGACTATCTGGTTGTTGCTTCCGTTGATTGGCTCGATAGCCTTGATGGCGATACACGCGACCAGTTCCTGACGATCCTTGACGAGGTCACAGTAACGCGGAACGGCGAATCCAGCCGTGTGAACGCAGAAGCCAAACAGGCGATCATTGATGCCGGTGGCGTCGTGCGCGAGTTGACACCAGAACAGCGCGCGGAATGGGTTGCTGCGATGAAGCCGGTCTGGGCAAAATTTGCTGACGAAGTGGGGCAAGAGAATATCGACGCCGCACAAGCGATCAACGACAGCATGTAAGGTCGGGGGTGACGTGCGCGGGTCTTCACCCGCGACACCCCACCCACCATCCCGTATGCGCCGCCTTGTGGCGGCGCATACTTCAGATTTGATGCCGAGGGGGCAGGCAGATGTCACAGGCCAAAAGGTCCGACGCCAGGGGCGTTGTCGACACCATCGAAGAAACAGCAATTGCGGTCCTGCTTGGGGGCATGACATTGCTGACGTTCATTAACGTGGTGCTGCGATACGGGTTCAATTCATCGATTATCTGGAGCCTTGAGGTCGTGCTGGTCATGTTCGCCTGGCTTGTGCTGTTTGGCATCTCCTACGGCTTTAAGGTGACCGCTCACCTTGGCGTCGACGCGGTGACCAACCTTTTGCCACCCGGCGCACGCAAGACTGTGGCGCTCGTCGCAGGCGGGCTTTGCATCGCCTATGCGGCCTTGTTTGTGAAGGGCGCGTGGGACTATTGGGCGCCATTTGCCGATCTGCCCAAGACCACGGGGCGCTGGTTCCCGACCGGTCTGGACTGGGGCGCGCGCACCTATGGCTATACCGAGACCGGACAGATCCCGATCCCCTTTGACTGGCTCAAAAGCTGGCTAGAGCAGACGTTCAATTCCTACGTTGAGGGCGGAGAACGCAAGTTCGACGAATATTCCAAGCTGCCCGTCGTCGTGCCCTACGTCATTTTGCCAATCTCGGCCGTACTGCTGCTGTTTCGCATCGTTCAGGCCGTGGGCCGGGTGTGGCGCGGCGAAGATGAGAGCCTGATTGTCAGTCATGAAGCCGAAGACGCGGTCGAAGAAGCCGCCCTCTTGAACCGGGATTAAGCACTATGGATGTCGTACTTTTATTTGTGATGATCATCGGTCTGCTGCTGGTCGGCGTGCCGATTGCCGTCAGCCTTGGCTTGTCCTCGATCATCTTCCTCTTGGTGTTTTCAGACACCTCGCTCGCCTCGGTTGCGCAGTCAATCTATCAGGCAATGGCGGGGCACTACACACTGCTGGCGATCCCGTTTTTCGTGCTTGCCTCGACGTTCATGTCAACAGGCGGCGTGGCCAAACGGATCATCCGCTTTGCCATTGCCTGTGTCGGCCATTTACAGGGCGGCCTGGCCATCGCGGGCGTTCTGGCCTGTATGATGTTTGCGGCCCTTTCGGGCTCTTCGCCTGCGACCGTGGTTGCCATCGGGTCGATCGTCATCGCCGCAATGCGGCAGGTGGGCTATACCAAGGAATTCGCCGCAGGTGTGATCTGTAACGCAGGCACCTTGGGCATCCTGATCCCGCCCAGCATCGTGATGGTGGTCTATGCCTCTGCCACGGATGTGTCGGTGGGCCGGATGTTCCTCGCCGGTGTCATCCCCGGCATTCTGGCGGGCACCATGCTGATGATCGCGATCTATGTAATCGCCCGGATCAAGAACATGCCCAAGGGCGAATGGCAGGGCTGGGGCGAGATCTTTGCCAGTTTTCGCGATGCGATGTGGGGGCTTTTGCTGATCCTGATCATCATGGGCGGTATCTATGGGCACCCATGGGTCAGCTTTGAGGGCGGCCTCGGCATCTACTGGCAAGGTGGCGCCTTTACCCCGACAGAGGCGGCAGCGGTGGCGGCGATGTATGCCTTCTTTGTGGCGTCATTCATCTATCGCGACATGGGGCCCTTGGCAGGCGTTGATGGCGCGGCACCCGTGTCGCTGATGCGCAAGCCATGGGCCATTGTGACCGCGTTCTTTCACGCCGACACCCGCAAAACGCTGTTTGAGGCCGGAAAGCTGACCATCACCTTGATGTTCATTATCGCCAACGCGCTGATCCTCAAGCATGTGCTGACCGATGAACAAATCCCGCAGCATATCGCGGGGGCAATGTTGGATGCCGGATTGGGGCCGATCACCTTTTTGATCGTGGTCAATGTGATCCTGCTGATCGGTGGGCAATTCATGGAACCATCGGGCCTGATCGTGATTGTCGCACCGCTTGTGTTCCCAATCGCCATTCAGCTGGGTATCGACCCCATCCATCTGGGCATCATCATGGTGGTGAACATGGAGATCGGGATGATCACACCGCCGGTTGGTCTGAACCTCTTTGTGACCTCGGGCGTTGCGGGCATGCCAATGATGGCCGTGGTTAAGGCCGCCCTGCCGTTTCTGGCGGTGCTCTTCGTTTTCCTGATCATGATCACCTATATCCCGTTCCTCAGCACGTGGTTGCCGACCACGATGATGGGACCCGAGATTATCGTGAACTAGGTGTGATCCAAAGGGGCGCTACCGCGCATTCCCGGTTCTCAAAGCATCAAGGCGACGCATATCCCATGCGTCGCCTTGTGACGTAAGGGTCAGGCGTTTTCGAGTGCGGTGATAATGGGTGAGAAATCCGCAGCCTTCAGGCTTGCACCACCCACCAGCGCGCCATCGACATGTGGCACGGCAAAGATCTCTGCGGCATTTGTGCCTTTGACAGACCCGCCATAAAGCAGCGGGATGTCCTTGTCGGACAGTTGCGCGCGGATGTGGGCGTGGACTTCGGCGATTTGGTCTGTGGTCGGAACAAGACCAGTGCCAATGGCCCAAACCGGTTCATAGGCGATCACCGTGTTTTGGGCATTGGCGGTCGCGGGAACAGACCCGTCCAGTTGCGCTGTGATCACCGCAAGCGTCGTGCCCGCTTCGCGCTCGGCCAGCGTTTCACCAATACAGATCACCGCCGTCAGCCCCGCGTCATAGGCCGCTTGTGACTTGGCGGCGACGATTGCGTCAGTCTCGCTATGGTCAGTGCGCCGTTCTGAATGTCCGGTCAGACAGTATGTCGCCCCCGCATCGGCCAACATCTGGGCCGAAGTATCGCCGGTATGTGCCCCCGACACCGCAGCATGGCAATCCTGACCGCCCGTCGCAATGGGCCCGGCTGTGGCAGACATCCGCGCCAGCAAAGTAGCGGGTGGGCAAAGCAGGACAGACACGCTTGGGGCGGGGTGGTTGGCCGTCAGCGCGGCAAGCTCTGCGAGGCTGGCCTCTGTGCCGTTCATCTTCCAGTTGCCAGCGGCGATTTTGCGGGGCATGGGGTGTCCTTTCAGTTGGCTTGCCGCTTTGGTAGCAAGGCCAGCAAGGAACCGAAAGGCAGGAGTGGTCGAGATGATCCCAAGAATTGATGCAGAGGCCCTGATGGCGGGCGATGCCCGCACGCTGGCTGATGTGGTGACCGGTGCGACCAATGTGGGGTTCCTGACGGTCCATAACACGCCGCTCTCAACCGCGCAGGTCCGCGATGTGATCGAGACTTACCGTGCCTTCTTTCATCTACCAGCAACCCAAAAGGCGGCCTTTGACATGGCGCGCACCGGATCAAATCGGGGCTGGGGGGCTTCTGGATCCGAACAGGTGAACCCGGATGCAAATCCTGATTACAAACAGGTGTTTGACTGTGGCACGACGCTTGGGGCCGATGATCCTGTGTCCAAGCTTGGCTTGCTGACCTATGCCCCCAACGTCTGGCCTGATCAGCCGCCTGGTTTTGCCGATACGTTGCGGGCCTACTATGATGCCAGCACAGCGTTTGCGCTGGAACTGCTTTGCGCAATCGCAGGAGCGGTCGGCGAAGACGCGGGTTATTTCCGTGACAAGTTCACCCGGCCTATGGCCTTGCTGCGGGGCAATTTCTACCCTGAGCGCCCAGTGGATGCGGGCGAAAAAGACTTTGGCATCGCGACGCACACCGACTATGGCTGCCTGACGCTGCTGGCGACCGATGGCTCGCCGGGCTTGGAAGTCCGCAAGCGCGGCGGTGGATGGATCCCGGTCAGCGCGCCGCCGGGAGAGTTCGTCGTGAACTTCGGCGAAATGCTTGAGATGTGGACGGATCGCAAGATCGTGGCGACACCGCACCGCGTGGTGGGAACCCAAGCCGAGCGGATTTCCGTCCCCTTGTTCTTCAACCCATCACATGACGTGAACGTGGCACCTGTGGGTGCCGAGCCCGTAACCGCCGTGGTTCATCTGGAGCGGCGGTATCAAGAGACTTACGTGCACTTGCAAAAGGGATAGCTAACCAACTGTCCATTTGGTTTCTGCGCACTGGGCCGCCAAGTGGCGTCAGTGTTGATCGCTCAGCAACCCAATGGCGGTTTGCTATCAGCGGCAGCGCTTCAATAGGCGAAAGCTAATGCCGCTTTCGTACACCAGAGACTGATGTCATCGTGTAATGACCCTTGCGCACCAGTTCTCGGGTATATCAAGAAGCCGTAGATTCACGGACCAGCCAAGCGAGATCTCAGGCAACACGACAAGCCACTGTGAAAGCAAATTGGGCGCGACCTAGGGCGGGATCCACCCATATCAGTCAGTTGATGACCTGCCAGACAGGGCCGCCCAGATTTTTTGCGTTGCTGTATTTTGCTCTGCCGTTTTGAGCTGGACAGCCAAAAACCGTGAATCGGCCCGGTAGATGTCAGAGGCAACGGGGACCATCTTGCCTTGTTGCACCCAATGATCCGCATAGTGGTGCGGCACCAGTCCGACATGGGTTCCGGCAAGCACCAGATAGACGGTCGATTCAACGTTGCCCAATGAGATATCGCCTGCCTCTTCCAGAAGCAGGATGTCCAGTGTGTCGTCTATGGGGTTGCTCAAAAAGCTATGCGCCGAGATTTTGGCCGCGGACAGACGCTGCTTGAGCGTCTCTGCGTCGCAAGCTTCGCCGCAGGGGTGGTCGGGTGCGCAATAGAGCCCGCTGGCTTCGTCGTAGATATGCAGGGCCTGCAAATCATCGGGGAGCTGTTCTGTTCTGCCAACGCCCAGGATTGCCAGGTCCAGACGTCCGGCGCGCAGTTCTGTCAGACAGTCAAGATAATCATAAACGCCGACACGGGCCTGCATACCGGGCACCTGGGCTTTGGCCGCCCGGATTGCACCCGGCAGCGGGTTATTGGCGTCCGTCACCAGCGAATCCACGGCCCCGATTCGAACTTTCTGAGAAGGTTTCTTGCCAATGTTGTTGAGCTGCTCGGCATAGGCGTCCAGATGCGCCAGCATCGTATCGGTCTGTTCAAGGACTTCCTGGCCTTCTGCCGTAAGCGAAAAACCCTGCGGGCCGCGATTACACAACCGCACATTCAGGCGCTGTTCAAGGTTTGCGATGTGAGAGCTGATCGCGGGCTGGCTGATCCCCAACATACCCTGCGCGCGGGCAAAGCCACCGGCCTGGGCGACTGCTTTGAAGACACGCAACAGGCGAAGATCAATGTCAGACAGTTTCATGGTGCACGTCCCGTGGCGACAGAGCCTACTCAAATCAAAGCAAAATACCGCTCTGATGTCGAATGGGTTATGCAGCCATAAGTCAATCAATATGGTTATGCCGTCCGTATCGACTTAGCCTTTCACCAAATCAAAGCCATTGTTCGTGCACCCCCGGCTGCATTGCCCGGGGCCCGAACGAAACCTGTTGGGAGACATCATGAAACGTTCAACCAAATCCATTGCATTGGCTGCAGGCCTTGTTGTTGGCAGCTTTAGCGCGGCTTGGGCCGAGGAGATCACAGTCAGCGCATGGGGCGGATTCTTCGAAGAAACGCTACGCGATGTCATCTATCCGGGCTTTACGGCGGAAACAGGGATCGACGTGCGCTCGATCGCGCAGCCGGCGGATCAGGCCTGGCTCACGCAGCTGACCAATGCGGCGCGCGCCAAACAGGCGCCGGCCGATTTGTCATTGGTCGCTGATGAAGTGCTCGCTCGTGGTCAGGGCATCGGACTTTGGGCCAAACTTGACGCCGCTGCCATGCCGGGCACGCAGAACCTCAAGGACGAGTATATCAAAAGCGATGACGACGGGGTTTATGCGGTCGGTGCGCTGAGCTGGTACACGACCTTTGTGACCAACACCACGTTTCAGGCAGAGGCACCGGAAAGCTGGGCCGAGATGTGGACCACCGATTGGGATGGCAAGTTGGGCATGAACTCGGCCGCGAACAGCGGTTTGATGGAGGCCACTGCTGTGACGTTCTTTGGCGGCTATGACATTATGGAGACCCGGGACGGGCTTGAGCAGGTCATCGCCAAGATCGCTGAATTGAAACCGCAGGTAAACCTTTGGTACCGCGACGAAGGTCAGTTCCAGCAAGGACTGGAAGCGGGCGAATTCAATGCCGGCCTGTACTATCACGACGTTACAATGCTGTCGGCGCTTGATGGCAATGCTGTCCAGTCGAATTTCCCCAAAGAGGGCGGTATTCGCAGCGATGCCTATTGGGTGGTCCCGCGCGATTCAGAAAATGCTGTGGCCGCGCAAAAGTTCATTGACTACATGAGCCGCCCCGCGGTGCAGGCGGAAATGGCGCGTAATCTTGGTATCTTCCCGATTGTGCCCCGCGACACGACGGATCTGACGGACGAGGAATTTTCGTCAGTCGGCAGTGATATCGCGCCAATCACGGTGCAGTCGCACATTCACCTGCGCGAAGGCGATTGGTTGTCCGACAAGTATCTTGAGATGATTTCGCAGTAAGAACACCGAAGGCCGGGGCCCGCCAAAGAGCGCCCCGGCGATATCTATACCCGCAATGAGGTGCCGACATGTCCCGTCTTTCACTCGATCAGATCGAAATGACGTTTGGCACGTTTCAGGCATTGAAGGGTGTCAGCCTTGAGATCGCATCCGGCGAATTCATCTGCCTCTTGGGCGGGTCGGGCTGTGGCAAAACAACCTTGTTGCGGATCATCGCAGGCCTCGCGACGCAAAGCTCTGGTGCGCTTATGCTGGAAGGAACGGACCTGTCGTCAATTCCTTGTCACAGACGCAGCGTGGGGATGGTGTTTCAGAGCCTGGCGTTGTTTCCGCATCTCAACGTTGCCCAGAACATCGCATACGGTCTTGAGGTGCGCGGTGTGGCCAAGAACATCCGTCTGCGCAAGGCAGAAGATCTGCTGGACACGGTGGGATTGTCGGGACTTGGCGACCGCGCCGTATCCGCCCTATCTGGCGGGCAGCGCCAACGGGTTGCCATTGCGCGGGCGTTGGCGATTGAGCCCGCGCTATTCCTGATGGATGAGCCGTTCAGCGCGCTGGACGCGGGGCTGCGGGAACATCTTCAGATTGAGGTCAAAAAGCTTCAGCAGAAACTTGGCGTCACCACGATTTTTGTAACCCATGACCAAAACGAGGCGATGTCCATCGCGGACAGGATCGTCATCCTCAACGAAGGGCGTATTGAGCAGGCAGGCACGCCGACAGAAGTCTACGCCAGGCCTGCGACGCGGTTTGTTGCTGAATTCATGGGCACCAACAACGTCTTTGGAGCTGAATTTGCGGGTGGCGAAGTTGTGATGGATGGCGTCACCCTCGGCAAACCGTCCGAAGCCATGGCGAAGTTGACGGGCCGCCATGTTATGGCCGTGCGACCCGAATATCTGCAGCTGTCAAAACCGACGGATGCGTCCACGGGGCTGGTCGGCACCGTCAACTTCGTGCGCCTTCTGGGTGCTTCAATCGAAACCGAAGTCAGCGTCGGGGACCGCAGCTTTGTCCACACGATGATCTCTGATCGTGCCCCGGAATTTGCCGTGGGCGACCGCGCTGCCATCGACTTTGATCTGGCCCATGCATGGGTGATCCCGTCATGAACCGCCCGCTGATCCCGCATCTGATTGGCCTTTATCCGTTGGTGATGATGTGCCTGTTCTTCCTTGGGCCGCTTGCTTTCATGGTCGTGGTCAGTTTTTACGAGCGGGACCCGCTGGGTTTCTACAACGTCGCTTTTGTCTGGGACAACTACGCTAAGTTCTTCTCTTCTTTCTACTATACCCTTTCGATGCGATCGCTCTGGTCGGCGTCTTTGGGGGCTGTTCTGGTTGTCCTTTTGGCCTTTCCGGCGATGTATATCATTGTCGATATGTCGCGCCGCTGGCAGTTGTTTTGGGTTATCTTGCTGCTGTCCTTGATGTGTCTGAGTGAAGTCGTCATCGGCTTCGCATGGGTGATCCTGATGTCGGAAAGCGCTGGCATCCCGCGGTTTCTGGGTTGGCTGGGGCTATGGGAGGATCCGCGCTCGCTGTCACCAAGTTTTGGCGCGATGCTGATCGGGCTTGTCTCGCTGGGCTTTTCGCTGGTGGCGCTGATGTTCTATCCGCAGATGGCTGGGCGCGACCGGAGTATCGAAGAGGCTGCCTTGACCCTTGGCACGCCACCCGCACGGGTCTTCACCAAAGTGATCCTGCCGAATTTTCGGCCCGCCATCATTTCGTCAACCGTAACGATGTTTGTCTACTTTCTGGGCGTCTTTGTGATGCCGACCATGCTGGGCCGCCCGCAGGACTGGAACATGACCGTGATCATCACAGACAAGGCTGTGGGCGACGCAAACATGCCGCTTGGGGCGGCGCTGTCGGTCATCATGCTGGTGTTCACGTTACTCATCATCGGCACCCTACTCGCGGCATCACGCAAGAGGGGCAAAGCATGAGCGGTTTTTTCAAACGCGTCTTTATCTGCGCAGTTGGCGCGACCTTGATCTTGCCCTTTCTGATTGTCGCTGGCGTGTCAGTGAACGTGGAAAGCAACATTGCTTTTCCGCCGACCGAGCTTTCGACGCGCTGGTATGCGGTTCTGCTTACGGAAAGTGACTGGCTGATTCCCATTCGCAATTCTTTGCTGATCGCGGTCTTTGCGGCCTTCTTGTCGGTGACCATCGCGCTGGCGGCGAATTATGTGCTTTGGCGGCTGAAATCGGGGTTTGGCAAGGTGATCTTTGCCCTTGGTATCGGGCCCTTCATGCTGCCGCCGATCATTATCGCGATGGGGGCCAGCGTGTTCTGGGCGGAAATCGGGATGTATGGCCGGGTCGAGGCCACCGTAATTTCGCATGGCGTCTTCTTTGTCACCCTGCCGCTTGTGGTCATCGCCCGTGGGTTTGCCGCCTTGTCGGATGATGTGATCGAAGCATCGCGCACCATGGGTGCCACCGCCTGGCAGACCTTTGCCAAAGTGATCTTTCCCCTCGTGCTGCCCTATGTGATCACCGGATATGCGCTGGTCGCGATCATCAGTGTGAATGAATACCTCATCTCCTACATGATCTCGGGCTTCGCGGTTGAGACACTGCCGATCCGCATCTTCAACAACGTACGGTATGGCTACACGCCGGTGGTGGCGTCTGCGGCCATGGGCTTTGCGGTGCTGACAATCGGTGTGTTGCTGATCCTGTCGTTGTTTACCGACCTTTTGAAATTGCTTGGTGGTGCGCAGGACTGAACCCGCGACAGCCTAAGGATAGACTTATGAAAACGCTCACCCGCCAAGACCTAGAAGACATCCTTTTTGGTGCGACCATCCTTGGAACAGGCGGTGGCGGCGAGGTGTCCGAGGGGCTGCGGCTGATTGATGATGCCCTGTCCAAAGGCAAGGTCTTCCAGATGGTCACGCTGGATGAGGCCCCCCAAGACGCGCTGGTATGCACCCCCTATATGCTGGGCGCGATATCTGCCTTGCCCGCCGAGGAAGAGGCCCTTTACGCGCGATTGCCGCGGATTGCGGAGCCAGCAGTTCTTGCGGCTTACCGCCGTTTTCAGGCCTACCTGGGCCGCGATTTCTACGGGACGATATCGTGTGAATTGGGCGGTTCAAACACGGCCGTTTCTTTCTACGCGGCTGCCATGTCGGGCCACTTTATCATTGATGCGGACCCCGCTGGCCGCGCCGTCCCGGAAATCACCCATTCGACTTATTATATCAACGGGTTGCCCGCCGCCCCCATCGTCATGGCCAACGAATTTGGCGAAACGATCATCTGCGAGAATATCGCGGACGACATGCGCGCAGAACATATCGTCCGCGCCCTGTCCAAAGTCAGCCGCAATGACATCGCCGCAATTGATCATGCCCTTGAGGTGCGTGACCTGCGCGATGCGGTCATCCCGGGTGCGATCAGCATGGCGATGGACATGGGCAAAACCTGGCGCGCCGCGCGCAAAGGCGGCAGCGATGTCGCCGCGGCCATCGCGAAACAGGGTGACGGTTTCGTCGCATTTCAGGGCACCATCTGCGAGTGTGACTGGAAGACCGAAGATGGCTTTACAATTGGCAACATCAGCATCCGTGGCACGGGCGGCTTTGAGGGTGAGACCTACCGGATATGGCTCAAGAACGAAAACCTGATCGGCTGGCATGACAACAAGGTTCATGCGACCATTCCCGACCTGATTTGCGTGATCGACCTGGACTCCGGCGATCCCGTGACCAATCCCAATTACGCCAACGGCCAGAACGTTGCGGTCATTATTCTGCCCGCGCCCAAAGCATTTACCTGCCCCAAAGGACTCCAAGCGTTTGGACCGGCCTATGCAGGCCTCGAACTGGAGTATCGCCCGGCAATGCCTGTCGCTCAGTAGTGTGACAGGGCGAAAAGAGCTCAACACACAGCTCCGGCCAGACCCCGAAAGAAGGTCTCGACCATGCGCTGGAATCGATCGCCTCGGTTAGGGTGCCAGCAGGGCCGATATGGCAGATCGGGCGTGGGCGCAGGCATGGGTGGGGTCGTCTAAGACCTCTTCCGGTACCGCGAAATAGGGCATGTTGTGGAATTGGTCGGTGGTCGCGCCAAAAAGTTCCTCAGGGGTTTTGGTCTTGAGGTAAAGCCGCCCGTCCGACGACATCAGCGCGAATACCGTGCCGTTGTGATAAAGGCACATGCCGCCGAACATTTTGCGGGTGGTCAGGCTGCCAAGATCGGAAAAGAGGTCAACGGCGAAGGCAATATCGCCGTCAGAGACGCTCATGAAGCAGCGATATCTTCGTTGAACTTGATCGACTCGCCGCAGCCACAGGCATCAACCACATTGGGATTGCGGAATTTGAAACCGGATTCCAGCAGGCTGACTTCATAGTCGATTTCCGTGCCGAACAAGAACATCTGCGCCATCGGCGCGATCATGACCCGTGCGCCGTCTTGTTCGACGACTTCGTCAAGGGGGTCCACTTCGGTCACGTAGTCCATCGTGTATTCCATGCCCGCGCAGCCGCCTTTCTTGACGCCAATGCGCAACCCTTCGTGGCCGTCCTTGGCCATCAGCTTTGCGATTTGGGCGGCGGCCTTGTCGGTGATGGAAACGGCTTGTTTGCCGGGAATGCCGAACATGGGAATGATCCTTTTGCGGTTGATCCCAATTTAGGGTGTAACGGGCAGGATTCCAAGCGGCGGCAGATAACGCATCAGTGTGAGTGTTGCGTAAGAGGTCGCAAGCGCCCATCCGAAAGAGGCCAGCGTGCCGATAATCACATATTCCCCGGCCGATTGGTGCTGCGACGTGGTGTCAAAACGCAGCACGGACTTGGCCGCAATCAGAAAGCCGATGCCGGCCGGTTGACCGACCATCACCAGCAGGAAAATAAGGCTCCGTTCCAGCGTGCCGATCAAGGCGCCGCCATTTGGCAGGCCCGCAGGCAGCTCGGCGCTGGACCACGGGGCCATCAGAAAGGCGATGGCAAACCCGCCTGCACGGGTGGTAACAAAGAGGCCTGCCAACAGTGCAAAGATGCTGGATAGCCAAGTATAGTTGGCCCAAATGCCGTGCGCCCAAAGGTCTGGGGCATAAAGGGCCAGCGCAATCAGTGTCGCGATATGTGCGGCCTGATCGGCAAGGAAAGGCCACAGCCCGCGCGGCAGGGTGTAGGTCTTGATGGCGTCGATGAGCAGATGCGCTGCGGCGAGGGCAAGAACCTCCGACGCGGCGACGGTGCCAAGGGCCGCCTGTGCGGTGAGCAGGACAATCACACCATGCAGCAAAATGATCTGGGGTTCGCGCTTGCGTGCGACCATCCATTTGGTTTGCAACACAAAATCAGCGAGCACATGGGCGAAGAGGAGGGCGGTAAAGGTGGCGATCATGGGGTCGGTTCTGCATCAAAGGGATGGGCCCTGAAGGCCGCTATGGCGGCCATCATAGCCGGTTTTCCGGCACCCGCGAGCCTGAGTTGAACGGCCTGGCGGCTGATGCCCAGCTGTGTCGCGATGTCATCTTGGGTGGCTGCGGGGGCCATGAGCCAAAGTTTGATGGCTTGTGCTTGTGGTGCGGTCCAGCCAAAAGCGATGTGTTCACAAAGGGTTACAATGGCCTTCTGCGATGGGGTGACGCCGACCCCTGCAATGTCGAGCTTGTTTTTACCGATGGCATCCAGTGTGGCACCCGAGGTTTCAAACGCCGCGCCACTTGCATCAGAGAGGGGGGTTGCGCCCAGCGCGGTAATGGGGCCGACGCCAATGGCAAAGCGGCTTTCGATGGTGTTTTCAGTCGCCTTGAGGGATGCGAGCATAAGCAGGGTGGCGGTCAGCGCGGTGCTTGGGTCTTGCAGGTAAACTTGCCACCCGTCGCCGCGAAATCTGGTGAAATGCAGATTGTGATCGGTGAGGGTTTTCAGTGCAATAGCAGCAGCTTGCAGGGCGTTTATGCTACGCTCGATCTGCGCAGCGCTCGCCTTGCGAGAGGCGATGAGGTCACCGGTAATGACAGCTGAAAGGCTTGCTTTGGGCATAAGCAAGTAATAGGGCTTGTAATTGGATATTGCAAGTAAGAATGCTTGCTTTTTAGAAATGCAAGTTCATTTACTTGCTTTTTGTGCGTCAGGTTACATGAGGATTGCACGGTAGCAATTTGATTTTGCTACATAAAGCCGAGTTCAAGGCGGGCCTCATCAGACATCATATCCATGCCCCATTGCGGCTCGAACGTCATTTCGACGTCGACGTGTTTGACGCCGGGCAAAGGTTCGATCGCGTCAGCGACCCAGCCCGGCATCTCACCTGCGACGGGGCAACCGGGTGCCGTGAGGGTCATAATCACGTTGACCGCGTTATCCTCGGCAATTGCGATCGTATAGATCAGGCCCAAGTCATAGATATTAACAGGAATTTCGGGGTCAAAGACGGATCGGCACGCGTTCACGATATCCTCGTACAAGGGATGATCGGTGCTGGAGGGGGCGATTAATGGGGCGCCTTCCATCGGGGTGCTTGCGTCGTTCATCGGGGTGATCCTGCTATTCCTGACCGTTCATATAGGGTTTGCGGACGGGGGCGTAAAGGTTCGGTAAGACACTGACGAAACGATAGGGCACAAACCATACACATACCATGCGCAAACCATACACATTCCATATGCATCAAAGTCCTAAGGCGCGTTAACCGTACGGTGGGGGCGCGGCCAGCCCCAGCCGGCGAAGGTGGTCAGGAATAACGCAGCCGCGACCATGATGGCGGCGGCCAGCAGCAGGGCAAAAGACAGGCCGCCGCCATCGGTAAGCCAGCCCGAGAGAATGATCACTGGCGGCATCCCGATCTTGAAGATCGCCCCGGTCAGCCCCGCGACCCGGCCCATGTGTTGGGCAGATGTGCTTTCCTGCCGGTAGGACCAGACACCGATGGCAAAGAACAGCGCCAGCCAGCCTTCCAGAAAGCTGACGAGGCAATAGCCCCAAAGCGGCAGATCCGCGATCACAGCCAGGTAGAGGGCGGTCAGCGCCCAGATGGGCCAGAAGAACGCCGCCCGGTAGCCCATGGCGCGCCGCAGGGGAGCGGCATAGCGCGCGCCGACAATGGCACCCACGCCGCCAAAGGCCAGCACGATCCCGATCTGGGCATCAGAGGTGGCAGCGGCGGTCTTGAGTTTGAGGATCAGCGCGGTGTCAAAAGCCCCGGCGGCAGCATTGGTCAGCACGATCACCACGGTCATCATCAGCAGCTCGCGATTGGCGCGCAGCACGCGCCAGCCTTCGGTCAGGGCAGGCCAGAAGGGTTGGACTGGGGGCAGATCCTCGGGCGGGTTCAGGCGGCGGGCCAGTGCTGCAGTGGCCAGCATCAGGACAGCACAGGCGGCCATGACACCGGCATGGCCCAACCAGAGCAGGGCAAGACCGGCCACTGCCGGGCCAACGGTCGCAATGACGGAGAAGACGGTGCTGCTCAGCGCGGTGGCATCGGAGAGTTGATCCTGCGGCACGGTCAGGCGCAGAAGGGTCATCTGGGCATTATTGGTGGCATAGGCCAGCGCATTGAACACCACCATGAAGAGTATCAGGCCCGGCACCGAGATGCGGTCGGTGACGGCGGCCAGCGCAAGCAGGGCGGTGACGGTCAAGAGGCCAAGGCAATAGCGCCGGAAGGCCACAGCCTTGCGGGTGCGGTCATTGATCACGCCGATGAAGATCGCAAAGAGGATATTGGGCACAAAACCTGCGCCCTTGATCAGTGCAAGCCCGGTGCCGGATTGAGAGATCTCATAGGCCAGAAGCGGCAGGGTGAAGCCAAGCACGGTCTGCGCAAAGGCAATGGCGCCGATCACAAAGAGCGCAATGGTGAAATCGGGGCCGTACCGCATTTGTGAGGCCTACCGCGGATGGGGGGCGGTGAAAAGGGGCGGCTGCGCCGCACATGATGTTTGGCGCCGCGGAGCGGCGCGTTGGGGCGTTGCCCCAAACCCCAGGATATTTGCAGCCAAAAGAAGACGGGGGCCATGGACGGGCTGGGTGTGGTCAGGCGGGCGTTGCACGTGCTGCGATTTTGGCGCATGAGAGCGATATGAGCAGACGATTTTCTTTTGATTTGAAGGCCACAGATGGCCGGGCGCGCACGGGTGTTATTCACACGCCGCGCGGTGACATTCGCACGCCTGCGTTTATGCCGGTGGGCACAGCAGCAACGGTCAAGGCGATGATGCCGGAAAGTGTGGCCGCAACCGGTGCCGACATTTTGTTGGGCAATACCTATCATTTGATGTTGCGTCCCACAGCGGAGCGGATTGATCGCCTTGGTGGGCTGCACAAGTTTATGAATTGGGACAAACCGATCCTGACGGACAGCGGCGGGTTTCAGGTGATGAGCCTTGCCGAGTTGCGCAAGCTGACCGAGGAAGGGGTGACCTTCAAGAGCCATATCGACGGGTCCAAGCATGCGTTGACGCCAGAGCGGTCAATGGAGATCCAGAAGCTGCTTGGATCAGACATTGTGATGTGTTTTGACGAATGCCCGGCGCTGCCTGCGACGGAAGAAGAGGTTGCGGCGTCGATGCGGATGTCGATGCGGTGGGCGCAAAGGTCGCGCGATGCCTTTGGCGACAGACCCGGACACGCGCTGTTCGGGATCCAGCAGGGCGGTGTGACCGAAAGCCTGAGGGCCGAGAGTGCCGAGGCGCTGCGCGCGATCGCGTTTGATGGCTATGCGGTGGGTGGTCTGGCTGTGGGCGAAGGGCAAGAGGCGATGTTTGGCGTGCTGGATTATGCGCCCGAGCAATTGCCAAAGGACAAGCCGCGTTACCTGATGGGGGTCGGCAAGCCGGATGATATCGTGGGTGCGGTCAAACGCGGCATTGATATGATGGATTGTGTGTTGCCAAGCCGGTCGGGCCGGACGGGGCAGGTCTTTACCCGGCATGGGGTCGTCAACATCAAGAACGCCCGCCATCAGGATGATCCAAGGCCATTGGATGAGGCCTGCACTTGTCCGGCCTGTCGCAATTATTCGCGCGCCTATCTGCATCACGTGTTTCGCAGCCACGAGATGATTAGCGGGATGCTGCTGACCTGGCATAATCTGCATTATTTTCAGGAAATCATGCAGGGCATGCGCGACGCGATTGCCGAAGCCCGTTTTGATGAATGGGAAGCCGATTTTCACCGGGGCCGGGCGGCAGGTGATATTGCACCGCTGTAACGCAAAAGCGCCCGGCGGTGCCGAGCGCTTTGGGATCTGGTGGGTTGCGGTTTAGCCTGCGCGGCGGCGTCCGTAGAGGCCGATGCCGCCCAGTGCAAAGAGCAGCATCATGCCGCTGGCGGGCAGCGGAACGACCGCAGGTGGTGGCGGTGGGGCCGCGTTGAAGGCGAGGTTGTCAAGCAACATCGCCCCGCTATTACCGCCGACAGACACAGTGATCTGATCGAACACGATACCGGTGAAGCCATAAAAGTTGGACGCTGAGCTGAAGGTCGTCGCGGTGTTGAAGCTTTCCACGATCACGCCATTGAGCAGTGCTGTGAACGTCGTGTTGGTTGGGTTTGTGACCATCGAGAAGGTGGCATCGGCGACATCATCAACAAAGAACATGCTGAAGTTTGCGGATACGGGCGAGAAGTTACCCAGACGGTCGCCGGAGATGTTCGCAAAGTTCGTGGTTTGCGGGTTGTAGCGGATACCGTTGGAAAAGGTGACGCCCGAGCCCAAGAACTGGGTGGTCACGGCGGTGTTGTTGGCAATTGCGACCTCGCCAAAGTTCAACTGTGTGTCTGCGCCAGAAAGGCCGACGGTTGCGCTAATGACGCTGGCCGCCTGTGCTGGCATGGCCATGCCGATCAGGGCAGCGGCGGTGAATACAATTTTTCGAACAAAGGTCATCTTTGTCTCCATTTGGGCGACCCACCAGCGAGCATGGCACATGGGTATTTGGGCGAATGTTGAACAAAGAGTTAATCGCGGAATGCGGCGAAACTTGGCCAAGGTGGCGGCCTTTGCAGGGCGTGTGGCGTTGCGGCATGGGGGGAACGGCGGAAATTTACGTCATTGCGGAATGGTCAGGGGGCAGAAAAAGTGTGGCGACCGGGGTCTTATCGGTGCGCAAGGTTCGGTGATTCCGGCCCGGATTGAGCAAATTGGCTGAATTAACCCACAGGAATTGTGAAATATGCTAGCATCCCCCCGTTGCGGGCCAGTGCGCAATTGGGGCATGTTCCGCGGTAAGATAACAATAACGAAGGTTGAATATCAGGGTCGCGACCCCAGATAGGAAGGCCAAGGAAACTGTCCAAACGGTTGCTGCGAATGCGGGGCCAGGGTGGTTTTGCCGAAAGTAAGGAATTGAGCATGCAAGAACCATTGAGTTCATCTTACCCCGTCCTGCCGCTGCGTGATATTGTGGTGTTTCCACATATGATCGTGCCACTTTTTGTGGGCCGGGAAAAATCTGTTCGCGCGTTGGAAGAAGTGATGCGCGACGACAAGCAGATCCTGCTGTCGAGCCAAATTGATGCGGGTCAGGATGATCCTGACGAGGCGGGCATCTATAAGGCCGGTGTGCTGGCCAATGTGCTGCAACTGCTGAAGCTGCCCGATGGCACCGTGAAAGTGCTGGTCGAAGGCCGTGCGCGGGTGCGGATCACGGGCTTTGTTGAGAATGAAAACTTCTTTGAAGCCAGCTGCGAATATCTGACCGAAATGCCCGGTGATGAGACCGAGATGGAAGCCATGGTGCGGTCCGTCGGCAATGAGTTTGAGCGTTACGCCAAGGTCAAGAAAAACATCCCCGAAGAGGCGATGGCCGCCGTGGGCGAGGCGACAGAGCCTGCCAAGCTTGCCGATCTGGTCGCGGGGCATCTGGGCATTGAAGTGGCCCAAAAGCAGGAATTGCTTGAGACGCTGAGCGTGACAGAGCGGCTGGAGAAGGTCTTTGGCCTGATGCAGGGCGAGATGAGCGTTTTGCAGGTCGAGAAAAAGATCAAGACACGCGTCAAATCCCAGATGGAGCGGACCCAGCGCGAATATTATCTGAATGAGCAGATGAAGGCCATTCAGAAGGAACTTGGTGATGGCGAAGACGGCCAGAACGAAGTGGCCGAGCTGGAAGGCAAGATCGAAGAGACCAAGCTGAGCAAAGAGGCGCGCGAGAAGGCGGATGCCGAGCTCAAGAAGCTGAAAAACATGTCGCCGATGTCTGCCGAAGCGACCGTTGTGCGCAATTATCTGGATTGGATGCTGGCGCTGCCATGGGGCGTGAAATCACGCACCAAGAAGGATCTGAACAACGCGCAGAAGGTGCTGGATAACGACCACTTTGGCCTTGAGAAGGTCAAAGAGCGGATTGTTGAGTATCTTGCGGTGCAGCAACGATCCAAGAAGCTGAAAGGCCCGATCATGTGCCTTGTCGGCCCTCCCGGTGTTGGTAAAACCTCGCTTGGGAAATCCGTGGCCAAGGCGACGGGACGCGAGTTCATTCGGATTTCACTGGGCGGTGTCCGGGACGAGAGCGAAATTCGCGGTCACCGGCGGACCTATATCGGGTCGATGCCCGGCAAGATCATTCAGGCCTTGAAAAAGGCGAAGACGACGAACCCGCTGATCCTGCTCGATGAGATCGACAAGATGGGGCAGGATTTCCGGGGCGATCCGGCGTCGGCGATGCTTGAGGTTCTGGATCCAGAGCAGAATTCGACCTTTGTCGATCACTATCTGGAGGTCGAATATGATCTCTCGGACGTGATGTTCCTGACCACTGCGAACTCTTACAACATGCCGGGGCCGTTGTTGGACCGGATGGAGATCATCAGTCTTGCGGGCTACACCGAGGATGAAAAGCGCGAGATTGCGCGTCAGCATCTGTTGCCCAAGGTGATGAAGAACCACGGGTTGAAGGCCAAAGAGTTCAGCATTTCCGATGATGCGCTGACGGCGATGGTGCGTGTTTACACGCGCGAGGCCGGGGTGCGGAACATGGAACGCGAGCTGGCCAAGATTGCCCGCAAGGCGGTCACAAAATTGGTGAAGAAAGACGCGGAAGCCATTGATGTGACGGCAGAAAACCTGTCGGACTATCTGGGCGTCGAAAAGCACCGCTTTGGCCTTGCAGAGGACGAGGATCAGGTTGGTGTTGTCACCGGGCTGGCCTGGACCTCTGTTGGGGGTGAGCTGTTGAACATCGAAGCATTGCGCCTGCCGGGCAAGGGTCGGATGAAGACCACGGGTAAGTTGGGCGACGTGATGAAGGAATCGATTGATGCCGCATCCAGTTATGTGCGGTCGATTGCGCCTGAGATCGGGGTGAAGCCGCCGAAGTTCGACAAGATCGACATCCACGTGCACGTTCCTGATGGGGCGACGCCAAAGGACGGGCCGAGTGCTGGTCTGGCGATGGTGACGTCGATTGTATCGGTGCTGACGCAGATCCCGGTGCGCAAGGATATCGCCATGACCGGCGAAGTGTCATTGCGCGGTAATGCAATGCCCATTGGCGGCTTGAAAGAAAAGCTGCTGGCGGCGTTGCGGGGTGGGATCAAGACCGTGTTGATCCCACAGGACAACGAAAAGGATCTGGCGGATATTCCCGACAACGTGAAGGCGGGGTTGGAGATTGTGCCGGTGAAACACGTCTCTGAGGTGTTGGAACGCGCTTTGGTGTCCAAGCCCGAAGCGATTGAGTGGGATGAGGCCGCAGAGGAAGCCGCGGCAATGGCGGCATTGTCCAAAGGTGGTGATGCGCCCGGTGCGGGCGTGCATTAATCCCGCGACAGTTTGATGATGTCAGAAGGGGCGCCGTTGCGGTGCCCCTTTTGTGTATTGGCGCTTGGTGTCGTCGCTGGTTGAGGGTTGCGGCCCGGACGGGTAGCATACACCCAGAAAATAAGAAGGATGAGGCCGATGACGCAGAAAAATCCAGACGGAACCGTGAAGCTAAACGTGCAGCCAAAAGCATCCCAAGAGGCCATGGCCAAGGTGAAAACGCCCAAGCCCAAGGTCGTGACTGCGGCGGCGGCGGTCGTGTCCGGCGATGTGATCAAGAAGCCTGCGTTTCTGGACAATGCGGTGGGGCGCAGCGGTGTGAAGCGGCGCGATGCCAAGCCGGCGATTGAAGCGGCCTTGATGGAACTGGGCGAGGCCTTGATGCGGGGGGATGAGCTGAACCTGCCACCTTTGGGCAAAGTCAAGGTGATCAAGTCAAAGGACCTGAGTGAAGGCGCGCAAGTGCTGACGGTGAAGATCCGGACCATGAAGGATGGTGCGGGGCATGGTGCGTCACCGGATAAAAGCGGGGTTGCAGCGGACGGCGATGAGGGCTAAATCCGCGCGCATGGGTGATTAGCTCAGTGGTAGAGCGCTTCGTTCACATCGAAGATGTCAGGAGTTCAAATCTCTTATCACCCACCAGAATTTCAAGCACCGGCCGCGTTGCGCGCCGGTGTTTTGCGTTTTAAGACATGGGCGCTGACGCGCACGCGATGTTTGGCGCGGGTGCCCCGCGCGTCGGGGGCCAGCCCCCATCAGCAAGCTGATTCCCCCGGGATATTTGTGGCCAAAAGAAGGGCCGGAGGCTGGACCGTGTGCGCGGCCTGAGGTAGGCGCGGGCCATGAGTTATCCTGAGTTATATATTTGCCGTCATGGCGAGACGGAGTGGAATGCGGCGGACCGGATGCAGGGGTGGTTGAATTCGCCGCTGACGCAGAAGGGACAGATTCAGGCCGCACGGCAGGGCGAGATTTTGCGCAGTCTGGATTTGCAGGGGTTTGCCTGTCTGAGCAGCCCGTCAGGGCGCGCATTTCAGACCGCAGGCATTGCGGCTGGCCATCTGATGCACGAGATCCGCACAGATGATCGATTGCGCGAGATTGGGGTGGGAGAATGGTCTGGGCTTTACCGGCGCGATTTGCCGCTGCCCGAAGGCGCTGATCCCTATATTCAGCAATATGAGATGGCGCCGGGCGGCGAGGGATTTGACGGGTTGAAGCGGCGCGTCACTGATTTCCTGAGCGATTTGCCGGGGCCGAGCGTGATTTTCACCCACGGGATTACCAGTCGGATGATGCGGTCATTGATCGTGGGTGAGGCGGCATTGACAGTTGGCACGGCGCAAGGCGGGCAGGGTGTTGTGTGGCATGTCAAAGATGGTGCACAGAGCCTGTTGCAATAGCTGCAAGGATCGCCTAAATCCCCTTCAGCGGGTCGTTAGCTCAGTTGGTAGAGCGCTTCGTTTACACCGAAGATGTCGGGAGTTCGAGCCTCTCACGACCCACCATTCACTCTGTTCGAACTATCAGATGCATTCGCGATTGGCGCAATTCGTGCTGCTTGCTGTGAAAACTGTCCACAGCACTTATGCGCCAAAAATGCCAAGGATCTGAGGAGGAACATTCGACGGCGACGTTACTCAAGCGACAAGGTGGGTCGTGGCTGGCAATGATGTGCGAGAGCTGCAGATTACGCACCAAGTCATTCAGCAAATACGCAGATGCAATGAGATAGGCCCGAAGAACGGAGTTAGATGCCGAACATATGAACGCAGAGGCTCGTCGTCTTTGGGCCTCTGACAGTTGTCTTGTGATGGCGGTGCGCAACCCGATGTATGCGCTGGCGCAGGGGCCATCGTTGGTCGAGGTCGCACCAGTCGCGCTTTAGCAGATTTCCCGTTCGGCCAAGTATCTGACAAACAACAGGGTCAGGCTTTCCCGTCGAGACTTGTCCGGCCAGACTGCGAAAATTCCAAGGGGGCGAAGTGTCCAGTCCGGCAAGAGGCGCACCAATGTACCGGCCTCTTCGCCACGTCGGGCAAGGAAGGAGGGCAGCACTGTCACCCCGGCGTCCATCATTGCCAGGTGATAAAGCGCATCGATGCTGTCGACCTCGACCTGTGAATTGCCGGTGACGCTTTCCTCTTTGCCATCGGGGCTTGTGAAAACTGTCACGTCGGAGCGGTTTCGATACCGGATCCAGTCCCAGTCCTCTAAATCACCCGGCCGCTGGGGTTTGGGGCGATGGGCGGCGTATTCGGTCCCTGCGACAAGGACGCGCTGTCCGTCGGCCAGCTTGCGAGACATCATTGAACTGTCGGCAAGCCATCCCACACGGATACTCATGTCGAAGCCTTCTTCAAGCAGGCCTACACGGTTGTCAGAATAGACAACCGAGATGGCGACGTTGGGATGCAATTTGGTGAACGAGGCGACTGCGGCGGTCAGCGGCCCTCCGGCCAGGAATGCGGGAAACGATATCCTGAGTGCGCCCACCGGTTCCAGCGACAACGCGTTCAACTCGTTCAGCCCGGTTTCGGCACTGCGCAGCATTTCGACCACACGGCCATAGAACATGCGGCCTTCATTTGTCAGAGCGATCTTGCGGGTGGTGCGGTGCAACAGGGTGACCCCAAGGTATTCTTCGAGATCGGAAACAGTCTCACTGATACGCGATGGCGATAGGCCGACGTCTTTGGCCGCGGCGCGAAAGGAACCTTCGTCGACAACGCGCGCAAAGATGGCCATCTGCTTAAGGTGGTCAATCATTGTTCCGCTCTTCCAACCAGTAACTTCTGAATTCAGCGAATAGTCGAATTATCGGATGCTGCCTAGAGTGCAATAATGGATGCGCACAATCGGAGGAAAACTGAGATGAAAAATCTGAAAAGCACTGCACTTGCCGCTGTCGTGGCGGCGCTGCCGCTCGGTATGGCACCTTTTGCTCATGCAGCAGGGGCAGACCTTAAGTTTGCTGGCGCGTTAGAGTTCGCAGATGATGGCACGTTGTTTGTTGGTGACAATTATAGCGGCGCGATTTTTGCGTTTGAGATGACAGAGGCGACGGCCCCCGGTCAGGTCGCCCCGGTCAATATCGGCGACATTGATGTCAAAATTGCTGACGTGCTGGGCGTACCTTCCAGCGCGGTCGCAATCAACGATATGGCGGTCCATCCGACGAGCGCTGAGATCTACATTTCCGTCACGCGCATCGGAAACTTTGAGTCAGCGCCAGCCGTCATTCGGGTGTCGCAGGCCGGTGAGATCGACGTTGTTGACCTGTCGTCCCTGACCTTTCAAAAACAGATGCTGGATCATTACCCCGACCAGGAAACCACGTTCCGCCCGCGCGGCCTTGGACAGATGCCGCCACTTGTGCGTGATGAGGCAAAGGGCGAAGTCAAGCTGAGCTCTCTTGCGATTATGGATATGGAATTTCACGATGGTGAACTTTTTGTCTCGGGCGTCGCTTTTGACAACTTCTTGTCCACCTTGCGCCGGATGCCATATCCGTTCACCGGCACGCAGTCGGCGGCGAACGTAGAGATGTATCACATCTCGCACGACCAATTCGAAACACGTGCGCCCATTCGCGCGATGTCCATTCACGAGATCGACGGCGAACCTACGCTTGTCGCCGCCTATACATGCAGCCCGATTGTCTTGATCGGTCTTGATGAAATCGTCGACGGCGCCAAGATTTCCGCGCGCACCATCATGGATTACGGGAATGGCCAGCCGCTTGATATGCTGAGCTATTCATTGAACGGGGAAGAGACCTTGTTCCTGACCAGCAACAGCCGGTCGCCGCACGTTATTCCGGTGTCCAGTCTGAACGGCGCGCAAAGCTACACCAAGGGCGATCTGCCTGAAGGCGGTAAGTCAGACACCATGCCGATCATGCCGGTTGGGGACACAGGAAAAGCGGTCATGTTCGACGGTATGTCGCTGCAAATGGCCAGTCTTGGTGACAACCTTTTTGTGTCGCTGACCCGCGATATCTACACCGGCAGCTTGAACATGGACTCGAACTTCAACGGGTTTCCGAACCGCCTTCACAACCTCGTCGCGGAATTCGACTTTCCGCAGTACTGGCAGGACAAGTAACCCGTGCTGGGTGGGTGTTTGAAACGCTGGAGGCTTGTCTTAACAGCTACTTTTCTGGCCATTTCTCCCGGGATCGTCCTTGCAGAAGAGGGCGGTCTCGGGGTGCCGGAACACACGAGCGGCGCGGTTTCAATTCCGTTGGAAAATCTGGGATCTCTTGCGCCTTCCGACGGTCTTAGGGTGTTTGTCGGTCCCGCGTCTGCGTGTTGCGAGGGGCGGTCACCGGTCACTGGGCGCTATCGTGTCGCAGGGGACCTGGCATACTTTGCACCTGCTTTTCCCTTCATCGAGGGCCAAGTCTATTCCGCACTGATAATGGGCACGACGATCAAGGAATTCGTTGTTGGACTGGACAGTTTGCCAGAGCAGCCAGAGGTCGTTGCGATCTATCCAAGTGGTCCTGTCATCCCCGAAAACACGCTTCGGTTCTATATTGAATTTGCAAGACCCATGCAGCCACATCGGGCCGAGGAATTCATTGCATTGCAACGCGCTGATGGCACAGAGGATCGGGCGGCATTCATGTCGTTCAAGCAAGAACTTTGGAACCGCGATCGGACGCGTCTTACACTTTTGATGGATCCCGGCCGGATCAAGCGTGGCGTTGCAACGAATTTGGAACTTGGGCCAGCGTTGGAAAGTGGCCAAAGCTACGCACTGGTGGTTGGTGATGGCTGGCCCGGCGCAAATGGGGCCACTTTGGACAAGGGGTTTCGCGCTGCCTTTGTTGTCGGTGACCCACTTCGCACGCGACCGGACCCCGAGAGGTGGGTTGCCTCTGCGCCGCGCTTGCGCACGCTTGACCCGCTGGACATTCGGTTTGATCGTCCCTTCGATCATGTTCAACTGCGTCACGCGATTGTCGTCCAAGACACGCGCGGACGGCCCATCGGCGGGTCGGTAAGTGTCTTGCAGAATGGGTCGGTCTGGAGATTTGTTCCCGACGATGTCTGGATTGATCCAGAGATTCTTGTCGCCGTCGATGCAACGCTTGAGGACGTGGCGGGCAACAATTTCCGCGAGGTCCTGGACCATGCCGTTGGCACCCCGGCGCGCGAGGTTGACGAGGTCACCTTCAAGGTGACTTTAACGTCTCCTTAGCATGAAAATCGCAATCATTTTTGGCGCTTTGCGGGCCTGTTACGGCGACCGCGACACTGTTCTTGGGATTGTTCCGCTTGTCCGAACTATAACTTCAGAAATCGACGAATACTCAAATTACGGTCAAGCGCATAGTGTCTTCTCACGACCGAGAGGAACGAGTTTATGAACGCCACCGCGACCTTTGAAACTGAGTACGCAGCACGTTATCTTGTGACGCTGTGCAAACACTTTGCACAACGTGTCCCCGCACAGCACGACGAACGTGTCGGGACTATCAAGTTTCCATTTGGTCAATGTCGGCTGTCAGTGCACGACGACATTTTGACGCTCGTCGCGTCGGCCAACGATACGGTCCAACTTGAACAGGTCGTTGACGTGGTCAGCCGGCATTTTGAGCGCTTTGCGTTTCGCGAAAACCCACTTCTGGAATGGCAACCTGAGAAATGTGCTATTCCGGATACTCAAACACCAAAGCGCGGATAGTCCATGACCACCCGCCAACGACGCCAACAAGAATTGAACCCCACAATAGCCTTCAAGAAGAGGACGACATGAACCGACGATTTCTATTGAAAACCTCAATTGCGAGCGCGCTCGCAGCAATACTCGCCCAACATGCAGGAGCACAAACAATGGACGAAACAAGCCAAGCCTCATTTGATACCGTCATGGCATTTATGGCAGCCATGAACGAAGGACCAGACGCAATGTCGCCGCTGATGGCGGATGATATGGTCTGGCACAACGAAGGTGACATGACCGTGCCGTGGATTCACGGCGACACCAAGGGCAAAGAAGCAATCTTTGAATTCCTTGGCGTCTTTGGGGCCGGTCTGCAGACCACCAAATGGGAAAACACCGACGCTTTTGCCTCTGGTGATACGGTCGCCGTCTTCGGCGTCATGAATGGTGTGACAACCGCCAGTGGCCAGGAAATCGGCGAGTTCAGCTTTGCGCTGCGCGCCAAGGTCCGCGACGGCCAGGTCGTGCTTTGGCACTGGTTCGAAGACAGCTTCGCGCTGAGCCAAGCCTATCACAACCGCGGGTAAGCCCGCCTTTGATTTCCAAATGAAAAGGAAAAACTGATGAAGATCACCCAAATTGCAATGACGTTTGCGTCCGTCGTTGCGCTTGCCGCACCGGCCAGTGCCGACATGGCAAACACGGTCAACAATGCCGTCAATTCGTTCCAAAATGGGCAAGCCACCAACGGTGCCCAGATGACGGTTGACGCCAAGGGCCCGGTGGAAATCACCGACGCTGTTGAGTTGCCCGGTTTCGCGTTTCAGGTCTATGACGTGGATTTCACCAGCAGCAGCCTGACAATGACGCTCGTAGCCGAGCTCGAAAAACTGATGATCACGGAATATGACGACACGACCTTCGATCGTTACTATTTCGAGTTCGACCAGGAGATTGCGTCTGCCAGTCTGTCCGACGCGACTGACGAAAACTTTGCGGCAAGTGTCGACCTCATCGCACCAGGCACAACGATCACGACGGCTGGCGCCTTCGTTGAAGGCATGGCGTCCGAATTCACCTTTGAAAACGGCGGCATTGTTATCACCGTGGGTGAAGGGACCGATCTGAACAAGATCTCCGCAAACGGTGGTTCGCTCACTGTCGACTTCTAAACATATGCCTGGTCGCTCTGGCAGGTCCGGCGCGACCAGGTTTTGTTTGCTCAAACTCTCAACAAGAAGGGCCCGAACATGGCGCTCAATAAAGACTATCTTCTGCCCCGCATTTTGATCGGCCTCATGGCGCTTGTCATGCTCGCGGCAACACTTCCAGCCTATGGCAACCCGACGTCAAATCCGGGTCTGATCAACCTCGTGGACCCGGCCTTATCGCTTGGGGAAACAGCGGGCGCGTTTCTTGGACGGCAAATGACCGTCATCCTGATCGCATTGATCGGTGCGGTCACTGGCTTGCGCCATATCGTGATGATGGGCGGTTTCGGTATGGCCTTCATGAATGGGCATGATGCGATTTTCATGGGGCTCATTGGTGGGGCTGACGTCAGAGTTGCAGCAATCGCCGGCCTCGTCTTTGCGATCTTGGGCGTCGTTGCGATTGTTCTTGTTTGGCGAAAGCCAGCCTAAAGTCACTGGTTGGGCGAAAAGCGATCTCGCCCAACCCACATATCAAAACGTGAGAAATAGCCATGACCATTGCTGTTACAGCCGTCTCTGGCCAGTTGGGCGACATGATCGCCCGCGCGTTGCTGGAGAAGAACGACGGGCGACCCATCGTTGGGCTTGCGCGATCCCCGGACAAGGTGAAATTACAAGGGATCGACGTTCGACCAGGGGAATACAGCGACACCTCTTCGTTTGAGGCCTCTCTCGCGGGTGTGGACACGCTGGTCATGGTGTCACTGAACACATCACCTGAGGTGCGCACCGATCAACACCGATCTGCTTTGACAGCGGCAAAAAATGCAGGCGTCCGGCGGATCGTGTATACCAGTGTTCAGGGGGCCTCGGAAGGGACCGCCTTTTCACCTGTCATTCAAAGCAACCGCCAAACCGAGGCTGACATCCGTGACCAAGGCTTTGCCTGGACCGTGGGCCGAAATGGCATCTATATCGAGCCAGATGTCGAGTATATCGAAACCTATAAGGCCGACGGTGAAATCGCGAATTCTGCCGGTGACGGTGTGTGTGGCTATACGGTCCGCAGCGAACTGGCAGCGGCCTACGCCAACATGGCGCTGGATGATGCGCATCATGGCAAGACCTACCTTCTGCACGGAACGCCCCTGACCCAGGCGCAACTTGCCGCGCATCTCAATGACGCCTTTGGCACCAACCTGACCTATCGCGCGATGTCGGTAGAGGCATACCGTGCCGATCGGCGTGCAGCCTTGGGCGACATGATGGGAACGATCATTGCGGGTATCTACGAAGGCATCCGCAGCGGCGTCTTTGACGTGCCCAGCGATTTCGAAGCCGCGGCTGGTCGAGCACATCAAAGCTGGGACGACTATTTTGGCGGTCTGCGCAACGTCGCGGCAGGGCAGGCGACGTGAGCGCATTTTTCAAAGCGGTTTCGCCTTATTGGCTCTGGGTGCTGCTTGCGCTCCCCGCGGCTGGCTTTATCGCAGCTGTGACCGGATCGGACGATCCTGATGTCTATGCGCAATTTCTGCATCCGACCGGAGAGTTCTCTGCGCGGTTCATGATCATCGCAATGCTCGCATCCCCGCTGGTCTTGATCTTCAAGGGCTGGCGCGGGCCGCTATGGCTGAAGAAGAACCGTCGCTACTTCGGTGTGGCCGCGTTCGGATACGCTGCATTGCACACGCTCTACTACCTGATCGACCTACAGACCATGAACCGCGTGATCGCAGAGCTTCCGCGATTATACATCTGGACCGGTTGGGTCGCCTTCGTGATCTTCATTCCGCTGGCCGTAACATCAATGGACTATTTCGTCCGGCTCATGGGGCCGCGGTGGAAGCAATTGCAGCGCTGGACCTATCTGGCTGCTGTGCTGACGCTGGTCCATTGGGCCGCGCTTCATGACTGGGGCGGAATCGGCCCGGCGCTTGTGCATTTCCTGCCACTTGGACTGCTGGAAGCCTATCGCGCCTTGTACTGGAGCCGCCGGCGCTTATCCCGAAAGCAAGCCAGCGCTTAACCGATGACCCCGCATTCTGATGGCCGCTAGGTCGCCCGCAATGGTTGAATTGGGCACTCATAGGAATCATCAATTGAGTGCGTGACGAAGCTAGTCGAACCAGCCGTTCAGGAATGTTTCTCGCGTTTGGCCTGTGATGTCATAGCGTTTTGCTGACGACAGCGCCAAGCTGATACCATCGCCGCTGAACAGCTTTCCGGTCCAGCGTTGTTGCACGGCCGGTGCCTGCCTTAAGCCTCGGTTCTCGATACGACCGATGGGCGACTGGGGTCTGCGAGCTTTTGTGCCCGGATGATGTTGGTGGTTCAATCAAGAAGGTGACAGCCAAAGAGTCGTGGCCGCAATCCTAAAAGCGGCAGGACAACGTGGGTTCTGAGTATGCCGTTTTCCAAAGCTGCCTTGCCACCTTAGAGCTTTGGGTTTTGCGCCTGTTCCAGCTTTTCCAATGCCTGCATCCAAAGGGCTTCGGCGCGGTCGAGGCCGTTCATGATCTCGGCGTATTTTTGGTTCCACGTGGCAAGCTCGCCCTTACGGCTGTCCTCATAGAGCACAGGATCGGCGAGCTTTTTGGCGAGCTTGTCGCGCATGTCAGAGATCTTGGTGACGCGGTCTTCGGCTTTGCGAACGTCTGATTTCAGCGCAAGGATTTCGTCGCGGGTCGCTTTGGCCTTGATGGGTTTGGGCTTGTCCTTGGGCGCGGGTTTGTCCGGGGTCAACAGCATCTTGCGGTAAGATTGCAGATCGTCGTCATAGGGTTTGACGTGGCCGTCTTTGACCAGCCAGAGGCGGTCAGCGACCATCGACAAAAGGTGCATGTCATGGCTGACAAGGATCACCGCGCCGGTGTAGGCGGTGAGCGCCTCGACCAAAGCCTCGCGGCTTTCGATGTCGAGGTGGTTTGTTGGCTCATCGAGGATCAGCAGGTGCGGGGCGGGCAGGGTGGCCAGCAGGAGCGACAGGCGCGCCTTTTGACCGCCCGAGAGGCGGCCCACGGCAGTATCTGCCTGATCGGGGCCAAGGCCGAAACTGGCAAGGCGCGCGCGGAGCTTGGCCTGGCCTTCCTCGGCGCGTTCACGGATCAGGTGTTCCAGAGGGGTTTCGTCAACGTAGAGTTCGTCGACTTGATGCTGCGCAAAAAAGCCAATGCGCAGCTTGTTGGAGGTTGTCATCTGGCCGCGTGCGATTTGCAGGCGGTTTGACAGCATCTTTGAGAGGGTTGATTTGCCTTCTCCATTACGACCCAGCAGGGCGATGCGGTCGTCCTGGTCGATGCGCAGGTTCAGATCGTGCAGCACGATGTGGTTGCCATAGCCGACGGCGGCTGCTTCGGTGGCAATAATGGGGGGCGACAGTTCTTCTGGCTTGGGAAAGGTGAACACAGTCCGCGCGGCGTCTTCGGGCGTGCGGATGGTTTCCATCTTTTCCAGCATTTTGACGCGGGATTGTGCCTGCTTGGCTTTGGACGCCTTGGCCTTGAATCGGTCCACAAAGCTTTGCAGGTGGGCGCGTTGCAGGGCCTGTTTCTTGGCAGCCGCGGCCTGCACGGCGCGTTTGGCCATGCGCTGTTTGACGAAGCTGTCGTAGTTGCCGGTGTAGTAGGTCAGCCCCTTGTCTTCCAGATGCAGGATGCCGCCGACGGAGCGGTTCAGGAGTTCGCGGTCGTGGGAGACGATGATGACGGTGTGGGGATAGCGGGTGAGGTAGTTTTCCAGCCAAAGCGCACCTTCGAGGTCGAGGTAGTTCGTCGGCTCATCCAGCAACAGCAGGTCGGGTTCAGAAAAGAGCACGGCGGCGAGCGCCACGCGCATCCGCCAGCCGCCTGAAAACGCAGAGCAGGGCTGTTTTTGTTCGTCATTGGTAAAGCCAAGGCCGCGCAGGATGGTGGCGGCACGCGCCTCTGCTGACCAGGCGTCAATGTCCGTGAGGCGCGTTTGGATATCGGCGATGCGATTGGGGTCTGTGGCGGTTTCCGATTCTGCTAGCAATTCGGCGCGTTCGGTGTCAGCGGCAAGGACGGTATCAACAAGGCTGACCTCGTTTCCGGGCACCTCTTGGCTGACGCCGCCGATCTTCCAGCCGCGCGGCAGGTCGATATTGCCGGTATCCAGCACCATTTCGCCCCGGATCACCCGGAAAAGCGTGGTTTTGCCGGTGCCGTTGCGACCGACAAGGCCAACCTTGTGACCCGTGGGGATCGTCACGCTGGCGTGTTCGATCAGGTGACGGCCTTCGACGCCGTAGGTGATGTCTGTCATCTTGAGCATGGGGGCGGTTTGGCTGATCGCGTGGCCCGCGTCAATCGCAGCTTTTCATGTGTCGCGGTGCATGTTAGGGCGCAGCCATCATTCAAACGGGGCTGTGCCCCCAGTTACCGATCAAGAGGCTTATCATGGCAATCCAACGCACCTTTTCCATCATCAAACCTGACGCCACCAAGCGCAACCTGACCGGCAAGATTGCCGCCAAGTTCGAAGAGGCCGGTCTGCGCATCGTGGCTTCCAAGCGTATTCAGCTGACACTGGCCCAGGCACAGCAGTTTTACGGTGTGCATTCTGAGCGTCCGTTCTTTGGTGAGCTTTGCGAATTCATGATCTCCGAGCCAATCGTTGTGCAGGTTCTGGAAGGCGAAGACGCGATCATGAAGAACCGCGAAGTCATGGGTGCCACAAACCCAGCCGACGCCGCAGAAGGCACGATCCGCAAGGAATTCGCACTTTCAATTGGCGAGAACTCTGTCCACGGGTCCGACGCACCAGAGACCGCAGCAGAAGAAATCGCCTTCTTCTTTTCCGGTCTTGAACTGGTCGGATAAGTAACGAGATCGAAAGGTGGGCAAATTGCCCACCCTAAGACAGCAGGGCCGTCCCGTTCAGGGGCGGCCTTTGTCGTTGCGCGTCGAGCGTCGCGGGATCATGAACCATGCGCGCACTGGCCGCTTGCAGGTTTAAATTACGTTCCAACGCGCGGTAGTTTCGGATGTTGGCGTTGTAGAGCATGTCGAAAATGTCGCCCGCAATGGGGATCGACCCGACCAACAGATCAAGCGTCACATTAAAGAGCATGTAAGCCAGCGCACCCGGTGTCGCACCGAGTTGGCGCGCTTTCCAAATCATCCAAAGCGCAGGTCCAAGGGCCATAAAATCGCCCACAACGGGCACCAACCCCAAGATGTTGTCGAAGCCAATAGAGATTCGCGTGCGCGGAATATAGAACAGCGCGTCCATGCGCCGTGCTGTCTTGCGCAGGCGGGAAAGCTCAAAATCGATGTCTTGTTCAATGTTCATGGCATTAACATACAGATTCCGTCCCGTAATGTAAATGCCATTCACATGTTTCCGCAAGGACCCGCCGAAATCGTCGCGGATTGTCGCCAAGTGCCACAGGTTTGCCTTTTTTTAGGCAGGAATTGCCACGGTTTCGTCGGTAAAGGGTCGCAAAGTAATTGTTCATGTAACGGGAGTATTAGGTCGGTCTCGCGGGTTTTTGCGGGGTGGATTCGCTGACTGGGATGGGTCAGATGCAGGAGCATTAAATGACGACGAAACGGGAAACGTTTGAGATTGAAGTGTTGGGCACCGAAGCTGCTGGTGCCGAAGACATTTGGGAATCGCATCGTGCGAAATCCAAGAACGCACAAGCTATGAAACATGATGATCATGATCATGATCATGATCATGATGACGCGCATTCGCATAACTATGGTCATAGTGAGAACTGTGGTTGTGAGATGTGTGCCGAAGGCCATGACCACGATCACGATGCGCATTTGCCGCACGCAGATCATACGCTGGTCATTGAAAACTGGACGCATGATCGCATTGATTTCGTGAATTATGCAACGGCGCTGCAGGCTGGGTTGATTGATGCGGACGGTCAGCCGATTGTGCCAGAAGCCCCCGAAGAGCCTGACGTGATCACGATTGATGAATCGTCGGCGGCCAAGGGCGAAAACCCGGGCAAGGGCAAGCCAAAGTGCTTTGACCCGAAGTCCGAAAAAGGAAAACCGAAAGAGGATCCTGAACCCGAGCCCGATCCGGACCCGGTGCCTGATCCAGAGCCGGAGCCGGAACCCGATCCGGTGCCCACACCCGAACCCGAGCCGGAGCCCGAACCCGAGCCGGAGCCCGAACCCGAGCCGGAGCCCGAACCTGAGCCGGAACCCGAGCCTGAGCCCGAACCCGAGCCTGAGCCGGAGCCCGAACCCGAGCCTGAGCCGGAACCCGAGCCTGAACCCGAGCCAGAACCTGAGCCCGAGCCTGAACCCGAGCCCGTTCTGTTGACGACCTACACAAGTGGTGGGCCAGCGGACACGTCGTATAACGTGACCATCAATTTCAGCGGCACCTGGACGATTGCCCTGCAGCAAGCCTTTGTGGATGCCGCCGACTACTTTAGTAGCGTCATTCTGGGCGATCTGCCGGATCACTATGGCAATGACGACATCACAATCTCTGCCTCTCTTGAGGATATTGACGGGGCAGGTGGTGTTCTTGGTTCAGCTGGACCGCGGTCTGTACGCTATCCTGGGTATCTGCCCAGCACCGGCGATATGGATTTTGATACCGCCGATGCCGCGAACTACAATGATCGCGGGCTTTGGGACGATATCGTGTTCCATGAGATGCTGCACGCCATGGGTTTTGGCACCCTGTGGAGCTATATGGGCCTGACAGAAGGGTCTGTTTCCGGAGGCGATCTGCGGTTTACGGGTGAGAACGCGAATGCGGTCTATGAGCGTGATTTCGCAAGCGTCGATGCAGCTGATGGGTTTGATTTCGGTGTGCCGATCGAAACCCATGGCGGCAGCGGTACAGCTGGCGGTCACTGGGACGAAGGTGCGTTTGATGATGAAATCATGACCGGTTACATCGACAACGGAAACTTCCTGTCCGAGATGACCTTGGCCGCGCTTGAGGACATGGGATACGATACTATCCTGGATGATATCACCGATGCCAATGACCTGACCGGTAGCTGGCCAACGGGTGATCCGTTGAACCAGATCGCATAAAGAACGCAATCTAAGGCGTTGAATAAAAAGGCCCCTTCCAGTTTGGACTGGAAGGGGCCTTTTGCGTCAGGATGGTGGCGCGACGACGCCGATGCGGTTGAGGAAGTCCTCAAGCTCTGATCGGCCATGGTCGAAGGATTGTGCCTTGAGTGCGTCAAAGCTTTTGCGCAAGGCTTGCTTTTCAGCGCCTTTGCAATCGTTCCACGGACGCCCCTGAAGCGCCATGTGCAACACGTAATAGCCAATGAAATGAGGTTTGTTGCCCGCCGCCAAGAGCCGGGCATAGGCGGCATCGGCCCCAATGCGGCGTAATTCCTCGGCGCTGGTGATGCCCACCTTTTGAAAGGCGGTTTCCATGGCCGGGCCAAGATTGCGGATAGAGGATATGGCCGTCATGGCGCGATGTTACCAAGTGGCCCGACGAAGGGCCAGCAACCGCAAGGGCATATTCGCGCGACGTGCCAGTTAGATGCTGGCGTAGTCCTTGATCACGGGCGGCTTTGGAGCGCTGGTCTGGACGGGCGCGGGTGCCGGAGCCGGAGCGGGGGGCGTTGGTTTTGGGGCTTGCGCTGCAGTGGCCATGTTGTCGTTCCTTGGTTGCCTGTTGATGGGGGACATCCCCACGCCTCTTGTCGGGCGTAAGACAACCAAATCATGGGATTCTGCCGGTCGAACGGCGCAAATACGTTCGATTTATGCCGGTTAGGGCGATTTTTCGGTGTTATTTGCGCCGTGGGGCGGCATTGCCGCCTTTGTTGGGGCCTTTGCGACCGCTGGGTTTCCCGCCCGGTGGCGTGAACCGCTTGGAGGTATCAGAGGCACTGGCACGCGGTTTGCCGCCGGGTTTTCCTGCCGGTTTCCCCTTGGAAAAGGATTTGCCGCCGGGCTTGCCCTTGAACGGTTTGTCGTCGCTGCGCGGCTTGTCATCGGACTTGCCCTTGTAGGGCTTGCCGTCGGATTTGCCTTTGTAGGGCTTGTCACCCTTGGGCTTATCAAAGCCGCGCTTTGAGGTCACCGCGCCGTCATGGTCGCGCTTTTCGGCCTTGGCGTGCCGTGGCTTGCGCGGCTTGGGATCGTCTGCGGCACCGGGGATGATCGCCGGGATATCATCTTGCCGAGAGGGCGGTGGAGGCGATGTGTCGCGCGGTTTGCGCGGGCCGCGATCCTCGCGCGGGGGTCTTGGCCCACGGTCTTCGCGTGGATTGTACTCGCGCTTGTCCGGCCGGGGGCCGCGACGTTCGCTGATCTGTGGGGCGCCATCAAGTGCTTTGAGCGTCGCCTGATTTTCAAGGCTCATGTCGCTGCCGATTGTCCTCAGGAACCCGGCGACGGCGGGTTCGCTGATCTCGACAAAGGTTTCATTGGGCTGAATGCGGATTGCGCCGATTTCGTTTTTGGTAATGCCACCGGCCTTGCAGATCATCGGCAAGAGCCAACGCGCCTCTGCCTTGCCTTCGCGGCCGACATCGACAGAGAACCATTTGGACGGGCCAAAGGCTGCTTTTTCGCGCTTGGGCTTTTCATGCCGGTCCGGCATGTCGACCACTTCGGACAGGTGTTCGGGTGCGGACTGGCGGTTTTGATAAAGCCGCAGATAGGCCGCCGCGATTTGCTTTGCGTCATGCTGTTCCAGCAAGCGCGTAGCAAAGGCGGTTTCGATATCTGTGAAGTCTTCGGTCCAGACCGGGTCATTCATCAGGCGGTCTTCGTCAGCCTTGAGGATGTCGTCAGCATTGGGTGGAAAGGCCCATTCTGCGTCAAGTTTGCCCCATTTGAGCAGGTTCTGCGCACGCCGCTTCATCTTGGGCGGCACGATCATGGCAGAAATGCCCTTGCGTCCGGCGCGACCCGTGCGGCCAGAGCGGTGCAGCAGAATTTCTGCATTTGTCGGCAGTTCGGCGTGGATCACCAGTTCCAGATTGGGCAAATCGATGCCCCGCGCGGCGACGTCGGTCGCGACGCAAACACGGGCCCGGCCATCGCGCATGGCTTGCAGGGCATGAGAGCGTTCTTGTTGGGAGAGTTCGCCTGAGAGCGCCACGGTGGCAAAGCCCCGGTTGGCAAGGCGCGTGGTCAGGCGTGTGACCATGGCGCGCGTGTTGGCAAAAACGATGGCGTTTGGTGCATCATAAAAGCGCAGGGCGTTGATGATGGCGTTGTCGACGTCATGGTTTGCGACTTGCAGGGCGCGGTAGGTGATGTCGGCGTGCTGGCTTTCTTTGGTGACAGTGGTCACACGGTAGCTGTCGTTTTGATAGCTTTTGGCCAGTTTTGCGATCATCGGCGGCACGGTGGCCGAGAACATCAACGTGCGACGGTCGGCAGGCGCCTCTCCCAGGATAAACTCGAGGTCTTCGCGGAAGCCAAGGTCAAGCATCTCATCAGCCTCGTCCAGCACGATGGCGCGGATGGCGGACAGATCGAGAGAGCCGCGCAGGATGTGGTCCTTGAGGCGGCCGGGCGTGGCCACGACGATATGGGCACCACGATCCAGCGCACGGCGTTCGTCGCGCATGTCCATGCCGCCCACGGTGGAGGCCATGACGACACCGGCACCGGCGTAAAGCCAAGAGAGTTCGCGTTTAACCTGAAGCGCCAGTTCGCGGGTAGGAGCGATGATCAGGGCCAATGGCGTGGTCGCGGGGCCAAATGTGCCATCTTCGGCCAGAATGGTTGGACCAATTGCCAGACCAAAGCCCACGGTTTTGCCCGATCCGGTCTGGGCAGACACCAGCAGGTCGCGGCCTTCAAGGTCGGGATTTGTCACGGCCTCTTGCACGGGGGTCAGTGTGTCATAGCCCTGTTTGGCAAGGGCATCGGCAAGGGTGGTGATCATGGGTCAGGTCCGGTCTGGGTAAGTCACGCCGCCTACGTGTGTTGCGTGGCGGTGTCTAGGGGGAATCGCTCGCTGCCGGAATGGGCGGTGGCTGGCGGCGGTGCCACAGGGTGATGATCCAGACCGCAGAAAGAAGGATCAACAGCGGCAGGATGTAATTGGCGGGGGTGACTGTGATCTGATCCGGCGTCAGCTCTTCAAAGGGCAGATCTGTCACGGCGAGTTGCCCGGCCATGGCATAGCTGTTCCAGACGGCGTGCAGCACGATCGCCGGCCAAAGGCTATTGGATTGCAGGACAATCGCACAAAAGAACACGCCCAAAGCGCCGGCGTTGACCACTTGAAACAGGGTGATGTGCCAGTCCTGCCCAATCGCCAGATTGACGAGATGAAAAAGCCCAAACAGAAGCGAGCTGGCAAGAATGGCGAACCAAAGGCTGTGGGCGGTGCGCAGGCCGTGAAAGACGACGCCGCGGAAAAGGGTCTCTTCGAAGAGGCCAACGAGCAGGTTAAAACAGACGATGACCAGCAGCATCAGCCCGTGGCCCTGACCGGGCTGTTCGATCAGCAATAGTGCGGCAACGATGGCAAAGAACGTCAACGGAATGGAGGTGATATAGAGTGACAGGCGCACGCCGCGCGAGTCCATTCGAGAGGTCAGCCCGGTTTCGTGCCACCATCCCAGCGCTGCAACTGCGCCAAGCACGACAATGCAGGTCAGCGCCTGCACAGGCAGATTGCCAAGCAAGAGTGGCAAGTCAATCAGCCCGCGCGCATTGGACAGATCTATCGGGCCGTAGATCAGGACAGGGGCCGCAAACATGCCAGCAAAAAGCGCAAGAACGATCAGCGCGGACAGCCGGGCATTGCGGTTCACAAGGGCGCGAAAGCGGATCATGCGCGGGTTTGCCTATATGCGGTGGTGAATGTCAATAAATGCGGATGGTTGCCGTCATGTATTCGCGCTGAACCACGCGTCAATCCACGGTGATACGGTGGCCCAGACAGCGGGCGCGCCGCGCTGGACCTTGACGCCGACGCGGGTTTCGACCTGCGCACGGGTGACATTGTAGTCGCGCCAAGATGTGCCGCCGGTTTCCAAGTTATTGATCAGCGGCTGCACCCGGTCGATTGATTTTGCAAAGATCGCGTCGGGGGTTTGGGCGGCCTCGAATTCATCCCAGAGGGTGCGGAACGGCGCGCATTGATCGGCGGGCAAAAGGCCAAAGATGCGGTCGGCGGCGGCCTGTTCGATGCGGGCCTGGGTCGCTTCATCGCGGGCGGCGGCGGAATGGATTGGCACGTCGCCTGCGTCAATTTCCACGATGTCGTGGATCAACAGCATTTGAAGGACGCGGTCGATCTGGATTGGAAGGGCGGCATGTTCGGCCAGTGTCAGCGCATATAGCGCGATGTGCCAGCTATGTTCGCCAGAATTTTCGGGCCGGGAATTGTCGCAGAGCCGTGTCGCGCGCAGGGTGGTCTTGAGGCGGTCAGCCTCTGCCAGAAACCGGACGCGGGCCTTTAGTGGCGCAGGGAGCATCACCGGTGTCTGATCCAGCAAGCCCATCAGGTGGCGGTAAACGGGCGGCCAGAGGTCGGACAAGGCCGCAGCACGGCCCGTTGTCATGATGGCGCGACAGATATCCCGGTCGGTTGGTGTCAGGCCCGGATTGCAGAGTTCCTGAAAGCTGGGTTGGGTCATGTCCAGCATGCGAATGAACTGAGCTTCGGGCGAATTTCCGGCCTCAAAGTCTTCCCAAAGGGTGCGGAAGGCAGGGCCTTGATCATCGGGCAGCAGGGCATAGAGGCGGTCGGCGGCGGCCATTTCCTTGGTCGCGATATCGGCTGCATTTTGGGGCAGGTGGATGGGGTGGTCGCCTGCGTCGACTTCGACCAGATCATGCAAAAGCGCCATTGAAATTGCCCGGTGCAGGTCGATGCCCGGGGCCTGATCTGCCATCACCATCGCCCAAAGTGCCAGATGCCAGCTGTGTTCTGCGGTATTTTCGTGGCGCGATCCGTCCATCAGCACGTTGGCACGTGTGACACCTTTGAGCGCGTCAGCCGCGGTCAGAAAGCCGATTTGTTTGGCAACGCGCGATTGGGTCATCGGGTGATGTAGCCTCCGGTCAGGTTGATGACGATCACGGCACGGGTGGGATCATGGATAAGTCCAGCAGCCGCGACCATCCGGGAGGACGGTACGTTGTCGGCCTTGACGCCCGCGTGAAAGTGAGTGCACCCGATCAGCGGTTGGCTATCGCGCAAGAGGTGCGCAAAGGTCAGGGCGCCAAGGCCCAGCCCCCGATGGTCGGGCAGAACCGAGACGCTGCCCGCAAATGCACTGCGGGCAAGCGGGCCGTCCTTATGGTGGCGATCCACGGCAAAGGCGCTGGCTGCGAGCGTGCCATTGGCGTCGTGTATTGTCGTGAGGGCAGAGGCATAGTGTCGGCCGCTCAGGTAATACTCAGGTGATGGTGCCACACCGCAGATATGGTTCAGCGCCTGGCATTGCGAAATCAGGTCTGCGTCTGGTCTGGCGGTTGTGGCGACGGTCCAGCCGGGTGGTAGTGGGCGGTCTGCGATGACCTGACCGCTTGCTTTAGTCGTTGCGGCGGCGGGGGCGGCGTAGGCTGTCCAGGTGGGCAATTGAATATCGCGGCCAAATATCGCGCGCGCGCCGGCAGTGGCGGCCGCTTGTTCCACCATCATCAGGCCGACCATGCCGTAGCGTTCCGCCTCTGACTTAACCTTGTCCCAGCCAGCGGCGTCGGGATCCAGAAAATGCATCAGACGGCCACCGTTGCAACACAACGGGTCGGCGTCGATGATGTCGCGGCGCGCCACCAACATCTTTTGCAGGGCCACCATTGAAGGGTCGCCAAGAAAATCGGTCATGAATTTTGGGGGCCAGTGCGGTCGACCCCATTGGCGTTGATCTGGGCAAACAGATCGCCAAAGGCATCCCACGGGTAAAGGCCGTGCCACGCGTTCAGGAACGCTTCGATCACCGCGGGGTCGTGCACTGGTGTATCGGGGAATTGCAGGCGACGCTGTTGTTCAAAATCGTAGAACAATGACACAATCGGGATCTGGTCAAATCCTGCCAGCGGCCAAGTTTGATTGTTCAGATGGTCAGGTGCAATCATGCAAAAGGCCAAGATGTCCAAGGGGATGAACGGAAGAACTTGCGTTGTAGCGTCGGTGACACGGTTGCTAAGGCCGCAGAAGACCGAATTGTCAGGTGTGCCTTCGGTTTCGAACACCTGGCCAATCGCGTATCGGCCATTCAGCAGCGGGACACGAAAGAAATCAGCCTGAGCGTAGATCATGCGTCGGTGCGTTTTGCCGCCGCTTTTGCCAATAGTTCGCGCGCACGTTCTTCGGCCCGCAAGACGCGGACGAAGGTCGAATAGCTTTCCTGCAACGATTGAGAAGACGCGCCCAAAAGCTCTCCGATTTGTTCGACGATCTTGCCATCGCCAGAGGCTTGCGCCTCGGCGAAGGCTTTTTGGGCGAGTTCAAGTGCAGTGTCGTCGACGTATGACATGGGTGTGCCCTTTTAGCGTGTGTTTTCCGTCAGGCGACGGCGCACATAGGTTTTGACGTGGTCAATCATCGGATCCATGTGCGGATCTTCGAAGAAGTGTCCGGCGCCTTCCATCTCTGTGTGGGTGATGGTGATGCCTTTTTGCTCGTGCAGTTTGTTCACGAGGCTGACGGTATCGGCAGGCGGTGCGACGCGGTCGCCCGAGCCGTTGATGATAAGCCCGGACGAAGGGCAGGGCGCGAGGAATGAAAAGTCATACATATTGGCGGGTGGAGACACGGAGATAAATCCGGTGATCTCTGGTCGGCGCATCAAAAGCTGCATCCCGATCCAGGCACCAAAGCTGAAGCCCGCGACCCAGCAGTGTTTGGCGTTATTGTTCATCGACTGGAGGTAGTCGAGGGCTGATGCCGCATCCGAAAGCTCGCCCACGCCCTGATCATATTCGCCCTGTGAGCGGCCAACGCCACGGAAGTTGAACCGCAGGACCGTGAAGCCCATGTTCAGGAACGCATAGTGCAGGTTGTAGACCACACGGTTATTCATCGTGCCGCCAAACTGCGGGTGCGGGTGCAGCACGATGGCAATCGGCGCGTCGCGGTCTTTTTGCGGGTGGTAGCGCCCTTCGAGGCGGCCTTCGGGTCCGGGGAAGATGACTTCGGGCATATAAATCCGTCTTTGGTTGCGGGCCGGGAATTCTTGACGAAAACGCTCTGGCACCTTAGAAACGTTCTAAATCGGGCGAACAGGTCCGCGCCGGGGTTAATCCGACCTAATCAGCAAGAGGCCAATCGTCAATGAGAATGGGGGGCTAGCGCCATGAAACTGAGCACGAAGGGCCGTTATGCGATGGTCGCCCTTGCGGATTTGGCGTTGCAGCCGCCGGGCTCATTGGTGAACCTGACAGAAATCTCCAAGCGGCAGGATATCTCTTTGCCTTATCTGGAGCAGCTTTTCGTCAAGCTGCGCCGGGCAAAGCTGGTGGATTCGGTGCGCGGTCCGGGCGGTGGATACCGGTTGGCGCGGCCTGCATCGGATATGCGGGTGGCGGATATTCTGAGTGCTGTGGATGAGACGGTCTCTGCGATGCACAAGGGGGCTGGTGCCTCTGGTGCGGCATCTGGCAGTCGGGCGCAGTCGCTGACCAACCGTTTGTGGGAAGGATTGAGCGCCCATGTCTATGTGTTTTTGCATCAGACCCGGTTGTCGGACGTGGTCGGAAACGAAATGGCCCCTTGTCCGGCTGTTCCGGCACTATTTGAGGTGGTCGATGACTGATCCAAAGGTGCGGCTGCGCCGCGCGACATATTGGGTTTCGATTGGGGGCGCTGCCCCCAAACCCCCGGGATATTTCCGGCCAAAAGAAGGGTGGACCGGTGACTAGGGTCTATCTGGATCATAATGCGACGACGCCGCTGCGGGTTGAGGCGCGGGACGCGATGCTGAATGCGATGGATGTTGTCGGAAACCCGTCGTCCGTTCACGCAGAGGGACGGCGAGCCAAGGGTATCGTGGAAGATGCGCGGCGTGCCATTGCGGAAGCTGTGGGGGCCGGCGAAGCGGACGTCGTGTTCGTTTCAGGTGCCACGGAGGCTGCGGCGCTGGCCCTTGCGGGACGTGGGTTGCACGCGAGTAGGTTGGAGCATGCCGCTGTTGCGGCTTGGGTTGAACCGATATTGGCGGTCGTGGATGGCAAGGTGCAGGTCGTTGAGCCCGTAAGGTCGGTGGTGCAATTGGCAAATTCGGAAGCGGGGGTCGTGCAAGACCTGCCTAGTGGATTGGCCGTCAGCGACATCACGCAGGGGTTTGGACGGGTGCCGTTTTCCTATGCCTGGGCCGGGGTCGAGATGGTATTTCTATCGGCACATAAGTTTGGCGGGCCCAAGGGCGTCGGTGCATTGGTGATACCGCGCGGACACGATCTCGCTGCGCAGATCAGGGGCGGCGGGCAGGAAATGGGCCGTCGGTCGGGCACCGAAAACATCGTTGGGATTGCCGGAATGGCCGCGGCGGCCACGGCCGCGCAGGTCGATTTGGCGGATGGGCGTTGGGATCGGGTTGCAGAAATTAGAAATATTCTAGAAAAGGCCATTGAGGCCGCGCCATTTGAGACTATTTTTGTCGGGAAAGGGATGTCCCGGTTGCCAAACACGACCTGTTTTGTTGCCCCCGGTTGGAAGGGTGAGACGCAGGTAATGGCGATGGATCTTGCTGGTTTTGCGATTTCGGCAGGGTCGGCGTGTTCGTCTGGCAAGGTCAAGGCGAGTGCTGTTTTGCCGGCACTTGGCGTATCAGAGGCGGATGCCGGATGTGCGGTGCGCATATCGATCGGGTTGGAGACAACCAAAGAGGATGTTGAGCGGTTCGCGGATGTGTGGATTGCCAAAAGAATGAAAGCGCGGGTTGCCGCGTGAGAAAGGTGAGATGATGGCTGCTTTAGATGAGGTCGAAGTCAAGGATGGTGTGGATCAGGACACCGTCGATGCGGTCGCGGAGCTCTCGGGTAACTATAAATACGGTTGGGAAACCGAGATCGAGATGGATTACGCCCCCAAGGGCGTGAACACTGATATCGTGAAGCTGATTTCCAGCAAGAACAATGAGCCCGAGTGGATGACCGAATGGCGTCTGTCTGCCTTTGCGCGTTGGGAAAACATCGAAGAGCCGACCTGGGCGATGGTCAATTACCCTGACATCGATTTTCAGGACATCTATTATTATGCCCGGCCCAAAAGCATGGAAGTGAAGCCCAAGTCGCTGGACGAGGTCGATCCCAAGCTTTTGGCGACATATGACAAGCTGGGCATTCCGCTGAAAGAACAGATGATCCTCGCCGGTGTTGAAGGGGCGGAGGATATACCAGCCGAAGGGCGCAAGGTCGCGGTGGACGCGGTGTTTGATTCCGTATCTTTGGGCACGACGTTCCAGAAAGAGCTTGAGAAGGCGGGCGTGATCTTTTGTTCAATCTCGGAGGCGATTGAGAAGCATCCCGAGTTGGTAAAGAAGTATCTGGGCACCGTGGTACCGCCGTCGGACAACTTTTACGCCACGCTGAATTCGGCGGTGTTTTCGGATGGGTCGTTCGTTTACGTGCCACCCGGCGTGCGCTGCCCGATGGAGCTGAGCACCTATTTCCGGATCAATGCCGAGAACACAGGCCAGTTTGAGCGGACGCTGATCATTGCCGACAAGGGCTCTTACGTGTCCTATCTTGAGGGCTGCACGGCGCCGAAGCGGGACGTGGCGCAACTTCATGCGGCGGTGGTGGAAATTATCATCGAAGAAGATGCTGAGGTGAAATATTCCACCGTGCAGAACTGGTATCCGGGCGACGCCGAGGGCAATGGCGGGATCTACAACTTTGTGACCAAGCGCGCCGATTGTCGCGGTGATCGGTCCAAGGTGATGTGGACACAAGTTGAAACCGGGTCCGCGGTGACGTGGAAATATCCAAGCTGCATTCTGCGTGGCGACGACAGCCAGGGCGAGTTTTATTCCATCGCAATTGCCAACAACATGCAGCAGGCCGATACCGGCACGAAGATGGTGCATCTGGGCAAGAACACCAAAAGTCGGATCGTGTCCAAGGGGATTTCGGCGGGGAAGGCGCAGAATACCTATCGTGGGTTGGTGTCGATGCACCCGAAGGCAAAGGAAAGCCGGAACTACACGCAGTGCGACAGCCTGCTGATCGGCGATAAATGCGGGGCACATACGGTGCCTTATATAGAAGTGAAGAATAACAGTAGCCGTGTGGAGCATGAGGCGACGACGTCCAAGGTGGACGACGACCAGCTGTTTTATTGCCGCAGCCGTGGCATGGACGAGGAAGAAGCCGTTGCACTGGTGGTGAACGGGTTCTGCAAGGAAGTGCTGCAGGCGCTGCCGATGGAGTTTGCGATGGAAGCGCAGGCGCTTGTTGCGATCTCGCTTGAAGGGTCTGTGGGCTGATCCATGCAGCAGGTCATTCTGACATCTGTGCTGACTGGCCTGTTTTGCGCAGGCTTTGCTGGCGTGATCGATGCGATCACGGATGCGCTGACCATGTGGCAGGTGATCGGCCTTGGCGCAGTGTCTGGCCTGTGCGGATCGCTGGTGTCGCAATTGGTGTTAGGGCGGCACAAATGACGGATCAAATTGCCCTGATTGGTCGCGATGCCGACGCGGCGGTGTCGCATTCTTGCCCTGATCTCGCGTTAACCTTTTCCAGATTAGGTTATTTCAGCGAGGGTTGGACGTATGACCGACCAAATGGCAGGCTTCAATACGCGGATCAAACGCATCAAGGATCCCAAGAACACGTATTACGTGGACGGCGAGACTGGCACGTTCATTCCAAAGCGTGTGAACAAGCAACAGATCAAGCAAGCCGTGAAAAAGCGGCAGGAAAAGGCGACCTTCGGCGGCATGGTCATGGGGCTGTTCCTTGGCGCGCTGATGCTGATGGCGGCGCGCTACGTGCGATTCACTTATCTGGGCATCGAAGAGGGCGGGCCTGCGGCCGATACGCTGATGATGATCGACTTTGGCATGGCGGCCATGGCGATCTTTATTCTTGGTGGAATGATCGGGCAAAAGACGCTCAAGCATATGGTCGCTCAGGTCGCGGGGATCGCGCTGATGCTGGTCACCATGCACAACCTCATTTGGCTGGCGCCTGCGGAATTCGCGCAGGTCTACGGCCAGGACTACGTCAATCAGGTGCAGGCCACGACTGCGCCGACATCGCTTTACTTGCGCGGCGAGACAATTCTGATCCCGCTGGCGTAAGCCACCCTCACATCACTGAATTCAAGCACCCGTCCGGCATCCGCCGGGCCGGGGCTTTTGCCGTTTAAGGAGATAAGAAACATGTTGGAAATCAAGAACCTGGCGGTTGATCTTGAAGAAGAAGATAAGTCCATTCTGAAGGGTGTGGACTTGAAGATTGAACCCGGCATGGTCCATGCGATCATGGGGCCAAACGGATCGGGCAAATCGACGTTGTCTTACGTGCTGTCTGGCAAGGACGGTTATGAGGTCACGGGCGGATCCGCGACACTGGACGGTGAAGACCTGCTGGATATGGAACCAGAAGAGCGTGCGGCGGCTGGCCTGTTTCTGGCGTTCCAATACCCCGTTGAGATCCCCGGCGTGGGCAACATGACATTCCTGCGCACCGCCGTGAATGCACAGCGCAAGGCACGTGGCGAAGAAGAGCTGAGTGCTGGTGATTTCCTGAAGGTCGTGCGTGAAAAGGCCAAGGCGCTCAAGATCGACGCGGACATGTTGAAGCGTCCTGTCAACGTGGGCTTTTCCGGTGGTGAAAAGAAGCGCAACGAAATCCTGCAAATGGCGATGCTGGAGCCGAAGATGTGCGTGCTCGACGAGACCGATTCTGGTCTTGACGTGGATGCCATGAAATTGGTCGCGGAAGGCGTCAATGCGCTGCGCTCTGAGGGGCGGTCATTCTTGGTCATCACGCACTATCAGCGCCTGTTGGATCACATTAAGCCGGATGTCGTGCACATCATGGCTGATGGTCGGATTGTAAAAACCGGTGGGCCTGAACTGGCGTTGGAAGTTGAAAACAACGGTTATGCCGACATTCTGGCGGAGGTCGCCTAATGGCTTTGCCACAAGTGAAGTTGGACACGACTGCGGCCTATGTCGCAGCGCATGATTTGCCGGCGGGCGGATTTACAAAGTCTGCGCGGGCGGACGCTTTGGCACGGCTTAATGCCATGGGACTGCCAGCGCGCCGTGATGAATACTGGCGCTTTACCAACCCCGCACTTTTGACAGCACCGCAGCCGGAGACATCCGAAGCGCTGCGGGTTGATCAACCGATCTTTACGGGCATGGACAAGCTGCGACTGGTCTTCACCGACGGCGTTTTTGATGCCGATGCTTCCGATGACGGGGCCTTGGACAATGTCGAGATCGCCCGCTTGGCAGAGGCGGACAGTGCCGAGATTCATTGGGCGCAGAGCCTATATGGCGTGCTGGAGGCGGCAGGGCAGAAACCTGTGGACCGCCCCTTGGCAGCATTTAACACGGCGGCTGCGACCGATGGTCTATTGATCAAGGTAACTGGCAAGGCGGCAAAGCCCGTGCACATTGCCTATCGTCAATCGGGCAACGCCGCAGAAGCGGTCTTGCATCATGTCATCAAGGTCGAAGCTGGCGCTGAGCTGACACTGCTTGAGACTGGCACACCTGGTGCGCGCACCAACATCGTGCTTGAAATTGACGTAGCTGATAACGCAACGCTGCATCATGTGCGACCGCAGGGCCGGGCGCATGGCCGTCAAGTGGCGACGCATCTTTTTGCGCGTCTTGGGCAAGAATCGCAGTTCAAATCCTTTACGCTCTCGATGAATGGGCGCCTCACCCGCAACGAAGCCGTGATTGAGATGAACGGCGACGATGCAAGCGCGCATGTCGCGGGGGCCTGTGTCGGCGATGGCGACGATTTCCACCACGATGATACGGTATTTGTCACCCATGACGCGCTGAACGGCGAAAGCCGTCAGGTGTTCAAGAAAGTGCTGCGCAACGGGGCCGTCGGTGTTTTCCAAGGTAAGATCCTTGTGAAGGCAGGCGCGCAGAAGACGGATGGATATCAGATCAGCCAGTCGCTTTTGCTGGACGGCGATAGCCAATTTCTGGCCAAGCCAGAGCTTGAGATCTATGCCGATGATGTCGCCTGTAGCCACGGTTCCACAAGTGGGGCGATTGACGAAGGGGCGTTGTTCTATCTGCGCTCGCGCGGGGTCGATCAGGTCACGGCGACCAATCTGCTGACTTTGGCGTTTCTGGCAGAAGCCCTGGATGAGATCGCAGACGAGACATTGGCAGAGGCTTTGCGGGACCGGCTGGAAGGCTGGCTTGCACGTCACAGCTGATGGCGGTGACGACCGATATCGTGCGCACGTGGCGCGGGCCGCGTGCGGTGATGCGTGATTTGCTGGCGCAAGGGCGGCGCGAGGATCGCGCCGTTGCATATGTCATCTCGGCTTGCTTGCTGATTTTTGTGGCCCAAGGTCCACGTTTGTCACGGCAAGCGGCGGGCTTTGATCTGGCGCCGGGCGCAGAGGCGCGCGATATCACGGAGTTGCTGTCTTACGAGCTATTTGCTTGGCTGATGATTTGGCCATTGGCGCTTTATGTGATTGGGGCCATCACACATGTGCTGGCCAAGATCGTTGGCGGCAAAGGGACTTTCTATACTGCAAGACTTGCGCTTTTTTGGGCGCTTCTGGCCTCGACCCCGGTGCTATTGCTTTATGGCCTGATGGCGGGATTTGTGGGGCCGGGAGTGCAGACCCAAGTCGTCGGTGCGATCTGGGTCGCAGCGTTTGGCTGGATTTGGCTGCAATGCCTGCGCGAGGCGGAAAGTTGAACGGCGTCGCAAATTTCATTGGCCGATCTCTGATCGACCCCAAAGGCACGGCGCAAATGCTGAACGCGCTGCGGCTGAACCGGGGCATTCTGTGGTCAATGATGGCCGTCGTCATTTGCCTGTCGGTCCTGATGATGGTGGCGACGGTGGCGCTTTTTCCTGCACCAGCCAGTCAATTGATGAACCTGTCGCCCTTTGGCCTTGCGGTCTTGCTTGGGTCGATCCTGATTGCGATGGTATTCGCCTTTTATTTTACCGGTCAGATGCTTGGTGGCACGGGCCGTTTTCCCGGTGCCTTGCTGCTGCTGACCTGGTGGCAGGCCGTGGGTATGACGATCCAAGTGCTGCAATTGCTTGTCGTCATAATCCTGCCTGGACTGGCAGGTTTTGTGTCACTTGCGGGATTTGCCTATCTCACCGTTGTGCTGGTGTTGGCCATTGACGTTCTGCACGACTTCAAAAGTATCGGCAAAGCCATTGCCACCGTGATCATCGCCTTTCTTGGAACAGCTTTTGGGCTGGCCTTTATCCTGTCACTTGTGGGGCTGACCGCCCAAGGACTTCCGCTATGACCTTTGATGTAAACGCAATCCGCGCGGAATTCCCGATCCTGTCCAGAGAGGTGAATGGAAAGCCGCTGGTTTATCTCGACAATGGGGCATCTGCGCAAAAACCTCAGGTGGTGATTGATGCGATCACACGCGCCTATGCAGAGGAATACGCCAACGTCCACCGCGGTCTGCACTACCTTAGCAATCTCGCAACCGAGAAATACGAAGGCGTGCGCGGGATCATTGCGCGGTTTCTTGGTGTTGCGGATGAAGACAATATCATCCTGAACTCTGGCACCACCGAAGGCATCAATATGGTGGCCTACGGATGGGCCGCGCCAAGGTTGCAGGCTGGGGATGAGATCGTGCTGTCGATCATGGAACACCACGCCAATATTGTGCCGTGGCATTTCCTGCGCGAACGGCAGGGCGTTGTGATCAAATGGGTTGATGTCGAACCTGACGGGTCACTTGATCCTCAGAAGGTGATTGATGCCATTGGTCCCAAGACCAAACTGGTTGCTGTCACGCATATGTCCAACGTGCTGGGCACTCATGTCGACGTAAAGACCATCACTCAAGGCGCCCATGCGAAAGGTGTGCCGGTGCTGGTGGACGGGTCGCAGGCGGCTGTGCATAGCCCGGTGAACATCGACGATTTGGGGTGCGATTTCTACGCGATCACCGGTCACAAGCTTTATGGTCCTTCGGGTTCGGGTGCGATCTATGTCGCGCCAAAGCGTATGGCCGAGATGCAGCCCTTTTTGGGCGGTGGCGACATGATCAAGGATGTGACCCGCGACGGGGTCGTCTACAACGATGCCCCGATGAAGTTTGAGGCGGGCACACCGGGGATCGTGCAGACCATCGGTCTGGGCGTTGCGCTGGAATGGATGATGGGCGTTGGCATGGACAAGATCGCCGCACATGAGGCCGATCTGCGTGACTATGCTGAAATGCGCTTTGCCGGGCTGAACTGGTTGCAGGTGCAAGGAAGCGCGCCGGGTAAGGGGGCGATCTTTTCGCTATCGCTGGAAGGGGCCGCCCACGCGCACGACATTTCGACTGTGCTGGACAAACGCGGCGTGGCCGTGCGTGCGGGAACCCATTGCGCGATGCCGTTGATGGAACATATGGGCGTCACGGCGACCTGCCGCGCGTCCTTTGGCGTCTACAACACGACCCAAGAGGTGGACGCTTTGGTCGACGCGCTCGAGTTATGCCACGACCTTTTTAGTTAGGTGAACGCCGGGCCGATGGGCCCGACGTCCTGTTCAGAATCAACCGCAGTAAAGGTCTTCGCGATGCTTGACGTCATCGCGATGCTTTTCGACGTAGGCCATCAGACCGGCCATAGTGCAGGTTTTGCCAAAGCCGGGCCAAGGTGTGAAACCGGGGACGTGCAGCACGCTTTCAGCGTCTTCCTTCAGCAAGCGCACGATGACAGAAGCCACGATCTTGCCGCCAACACCCGTCAGCTTTTGCTTACCACTCGCCTGCGCCTCTTGCAGGCAATAGAACCAAAGTGGCGTCTTGGTGATGTGGTGGTCTAGCAGCTCTTTCGGGGCTTTGAGTTCCGGCAAGCCAAGGTGACGGGCCATCTGCTGCCCGGATGGAAGCTGCATCGCGGTGCGATCCCGCAGGATGTTGCGCAGGCCCAGCTTTTTGGCGCGTTCGATCGGGATTTGCAGATCGCCCCATGTCAGACCAGAGCCGACGATGAAGTCAGGCAACTCAAACAGCGTATCGGCCATGTCGGTGCCGACGGGCAGAGCCTTTTGCGCATGTGGTCCAAAGAACTGCGACATCTCGATCGTGGCCCCATCGTCGCGGGGGCCAAAGCCGCGCAATGCGAATAAATCAAGCGGTGCTTCGCCTTTGCGCAGCACGTATTCGGGTTGCACCGTCGCGTGACCAAAGCGGTAGGCGGCGACAGAAAACTCTGCCGGCATCATCGGCGCGCCGGGAAAGATATCATGCGCCAGCGCATGATCGATATCAGCTTGGTCGACGAACGAGGGCAGGAATTCATGCAGCACAAGCCATTGATAGTGCAGCCGGATAAAGCGCCGCACTTCTTCAAAGCTACGCAAGCCGGGGTTGATGGTGTCATGCCACACCTCTGACCGGATGCCCATGGCCGCACAGTTTGCGACATCGTGGTGGCTGTCGGCATTTTGTTCGGCAAGATCCATCAGGATGTTGTGCAGGCAGATGAAGGCACCCTGCACCTGACTGACAAGGATATTTTCGTCATTCCGAAAATCGCCGATCAGGGCCCGCCCGTGATGGTTGCGCGGCAGGTCGTGCGGATTGTCGTGGCGACCAAACAGCATGTATTCAGACAGGTGACCTTCGCCATAAAGGTAAGGAGAGGCCTCTGGCCCATCGCCATAGACACAATCAAGATCAAGGTTTGGCGTGCGAATGTTGCGGATGGATCGCGGATCAATCCGCGTGCCAATCGCACTGGTCGCATCAAGCGTGATGTCGTGATCGATGAACTGGCCAAAGAATGTCATGCCTGCGTCTGCGGGCCCGTCTTTGACGTCATCGACGCGCATCGCTTCAACAAGGGCGTCAAAGCCATCGACAATTGTCTGTTTGCTCAGGTTGCCTGTGACAGGATTGGCACCCAGCAGATATCCAAAGATCTGGGGCAGGGGGCGGGCATCGTTCAGGGCATGATGGTTGAGGCATTCCTTCAAAAACAGGTCAAGCCGCGACATGCCATGGGGCATCTTCGTCATTTGAAATCTCCACTTTGAAAATGTGTTTGTTGAAAAGTGCTCCTAGGATGTGAGTTTATGTGCCGCTGGCAAAGTCGGGGATTCCTGACCAGCGGTGCTTTGCCGATTGCGTGTTGCAGGGTCCGTTTGGGGAAGCTATAGCGGGGTCGACGGTCCGTTAGCTCAGCTGGATAGAGCGCTGCCCTCCGAAGGCAGAGGCCAGAGGTTCGAATCCTCTACGGACCGCCATTTTGACGTCAGCTTAGGCAATTCTTGAAGGATCCGCGTGTTTAGCGCCCGACGATCACTTTGACCTCATGCGCGCGCGCAGCGTAGCGGGCAGAGGGGCCGAAACTGTCGAGATCGGCTTCTAGCTGCGGGAACAGCGACAAAAGCTCTGCCCGGGTCGCCTCTGACATTGCGTTGATCCCGTGTGGTCCGGGGTGGAAGCTTTCAGAAGGAATGCCATCTGCGAAGATGATTTGGTGGTCGTCGAACAGCAGGTGGATATAGTCAACTGTCCCGCCAGTGCGTCGGGTGATAGTCGCGTCATTCAGCAGGTGCAGGGCAGGGGCCAGCACTTCGTCTGTCCCGCAGACCACCTCGCAGCGCCAATCCGACAACATCATGCGGTGTTGGGGGGAAACCTCCATGTCGCGTGAATTTCCAAGCGCACCTTGCCTAATCCGCACGGGGGCATGACACCCCTCTGCCAGGACTGTGGTGCGCCCGATCCAGCGCACCGGCTGCAAGCCACCGTCGAGGGTATAGACCTCATCGCCGATCACCAGGTCTTCAATGGCGACGGCACCCTTGGCCGTGATGATCCGCGTACCGGGGGTGAAACAGGTGACGGTTTCGATGTTGACGAAATCTGTCACCTCGCCCGTTTCGGATCCATCGTCGTTGAGATAGACAACGCGGCCAGCGCCGGTGCGCGGATCGTCGTCCTGCCAGTCAATGCGGTAGCGGCCACCGGTCACCGTCAATGTGTCCTTGCCGGTGCCGCCATCAATGAATGACACATCCGCGCCGTGGCCAAGCGTGATTGCGTCTTTGCCATTGCCGGTGTCGATTGTATCCGCACCAGCGCGGCCGCCGATGCTGACGCTGTCCTTGCCGTTCCCCGTGGTGATCGTTTCGGCAAAGGCGTTTTCGAGCAAGGTCACGCTGTCCTTGCCATTGCCCATGGTAATCGCATCAACGGTCGCTTCGCCTGACAGCACAACGGTATCGCGTCCTTCGCCCGCGTCGACACAGCCGTTGACGGCACCGCTCGACATTTCAAATGAATCGTGACCCGCGCCCAGTGAGACGCCATCGCCGACCCGACTGCCGCCCACAAGCGTCACGGTGTCATTGCCAGCACCCGTTGTCAGCGCACCAAGAATGTTCTTGGCCAGCACGTTCAAGGCGTCGGCATTTGGTGTCCCTGACATCTCGTCCACCTCGGTCAGACCGCGGGGGGCCATCACAAAGGGGTCGTCTTGCAGCATGTCGATCTGCGTGTTGCGCAGGATGATGTCGGACAGGGTGCTGTTCTGAACAGCGGCGATAATATCGGGGCCCAATGCGGGATCCAGTTCCCCAAAGGTTTCATCCCCCGCACGGGTGCGGTTGAACTGGTCTGCAATCACGAAGGTGAAAAGCGGGCCCATCTGCGTATCGCCGACCGCATCTTCAGCCAGCCCGCCGACCCAAAGGTCGACATCGTGAATGGTGTCGTAAACCGAGGCAAGCTCTGCCTGAAGTGCCGGATCGCTGGTGATGATGCTGAAATCATGAGGGTCCAATGTTGCGGGGTCGATATCACCCAGCAAAGCGGCGCGGGTATCAATATAGCTTTGCAGCCCATGGTCCTGACCGCGCAGCAAGTTGAAAGCCACGAGGCTTTGGCCATTGGCACCGTTATCGTTGAACAAAGCAAAGTTCAGGTCGTCCACGACTTTGGTGTCCAGCTCTTGCGCGTGGCTTGCCGCCTGTCCGCGCAAAATGTCATCAATTCCGCCTTCGAGGATCGGATCCGTGGCGAAAAAGACGTCCTGAATGGCCATATCGCCTGCTTCGCCGGTGGTGCCGTCTTCGTTCATCGACGGGATCGTGCTCGATACCATCGTATGCCCAAAGCGGAATGCGGCGGTGGAAAACTCGACAGAGATCTGGCCATTGACGTCCGGGTCATAGCCGGTGTGTTCGCCGACGGCGTCGCCAATCAGATGCGGTAGCCATTCGTTATAGGTGATCTGCTGAAGCTCAAACTCGACGATCTGGCGCGCGCCCTCAAAGATCTGATCGTCGCTCCAGTCGGGGTGTTCTTCGGACAGGCGATCCGCCCAATAATTATGTTCCCGCGCCATCAGCGTGTGCATGGAATTCAACGCGGGGTTTTCGTTGGCCCGGACGTCACCGGCCATAAACGGACATTTTCCGCCGCCTGCCATCAGATCCGCGTGGTCTTTGGGAAGCAGGCCCATGTCGGACCACTGATCCTCTCCCATGCGCAGATGGCCGTGGTCGCCGCGCAGCATTTCGGTCATTGCGTCGGTGGAACCGTAGATTTGGCTGCCGTCAATCTGCCATGTGATGGCGTTCAACGGTGTTGGGCTGCCGTCCGCGCCCTGTTCAAGTTCTGACCGGTGGATCGTTGTGTTGCCCTGCGAGAGGATCTCATCCTCGGTTTCGGGCGACAGGGTCATGTCGTGGTCAAGGAACTGGCCCCAGGCCACAAACAAGTTCGATAGCCCTGCGGCGTTCGGCATATCGCCGTCTTGGTCGAACATGCCGGTAGAGATGTTGTCTGGGTCAGTGCCGCCACTGGGCGTGCCTGTTCCGTCAGCATAATTCGCGTCTGTCAGACGGATTTGAACGTCAGGGTTTTCAAGGGTTGGCATATACTGATCACAAAAACAAAGGGGTGCTCTTTGTTATGCCGGGTTTGATGGATCTGACCAGTGCGAAATTGCCGTCAGGTTGCACAAATGAAAACGGCGGGTCCAAACCCGCCGGATTGATCGCAATACGTGAACAGTTAACGCTGTTAGCGGCCCCAAGTCCGGACCTGGCCGCAATCCATGTGCACGAAATTGGAGCCTGAGTAGCGACCAACACCGCCCGCGCGGCAAGATGCGGCGGCTTTTGCCATCTGGCTCACGGAACGGCCCGAAATCCGCAAATCGGCAGCTTGGCCGCGCATATGCAGTGAATTTCTTGCTACACCAGAGGATTGGCTCCGCAGCATCGCATTGGTCTGCGGGGATCGGTAGCCGGACAGCAGCATGTAGGGTTGATCCGCATCCATCAGACGGTGGGCGGCGGCCATGATGTCAATTGTGCGGGTATCCATCTTGATGGCCTGACCGGTGCGCCAGTCACGCATGAATTTGTTCACTTCGTTCACGGCTTCGCCGATATATTCGCCCTCGATCCAATAGATCGTGTCGAGACGTTCACCCGTGCGGCCAGAAAACATGCGGATCCGGCGGATATCGCCGCCACCGCGCAAGAAACCTGCTGCATTGGAAAAAGTCGGCGCGGCTGCAACTGCAGTCGCTGCGAATGCACCCAGCAAAGCACGCCGAGAAAGACCCGAAGAGTTTAGTTTTGCCATGTTTAAAGCGCCCGTCCCGTCGCCCAATTGTCGCGCGATTACTTACGCGCTGTTGCTATCTATCCCCAGATGCAACTTCCTTATGCCACGACACTTTTCGCGAACCAACCCTTTCTTAGGAAAACTTTGTTAACTAAGCGCAAATCGGCGAGATTTTGCGCAGTTTTCGATCACAAGAAACTGTGGCGGATTTACCATCGCAAGGTTGCAACAGCCGCGACGCGAATGGTGACCCCCCGCATTTGTGATTAGACAGATCAAGGGCCACGACATGAAGTGGTGCCATGCGTTTGCTGCAAGACGCGCTGCTAGATTCTATTCGGGGATTGACCGTGTTCGTTATTTTGAAAATGTCGCCTTTTGTCAGGCTTTGGGCCCTTGGTTTGGCCGCCTTATTGGTCGTCTCGACGCCGGTTCAGGCACAGGTCACGGCCTTTCGTCAGGCCGTTGCAGAAACGGCAGCCCGTGACGACGATTTGGCCGCATTCTACCGCGCCCGCGAGTTTGCGGGCATCTGGACGGGTGCCGATGCAACCTCGCAGGCCCGGCGCAACGCGTTGTTGGGTGCTTTTTCAGATGCACATGCGCACGGATTGCCTGCTGGCCGCTATGATGTCGATGCGCTGATGGCACAACTGCGCGCCGCACGCACCCCGGCAGAACAGGGCGTGATGGAAGTCACGCTCAGCCAGCTATTTTTGCAATACGCTCGCGATGTGCAAACAGGCATCCTGACCCCGGCCAAGGTGGTTTCAGCCATCAAGCGCGAGGTACCGCTGCGCGACCGGTTAGACACGCTGAACGCATTCACCCGCGCAAATCCCGATGGCTTCCTGCGGGGGTTGCCGCCCGCCAGCCCTGAATACACCCGTCTGATGCGGGAAAAGATCCGGCTGGAAAGGCAGCTTGCCGAAGGTGGCTGGGGCCCGGCAGTGTCTTCCGGCAGCCTCAAGCCTGGCGATGAAGGCGCGGCCGTTATTGAGTTGCGTAACAGATTGATCGCAATGGGCTTTATGCCGCGCTCTGCGACACCCAACTATGACCAATCACTTGTCGATGCGGTCGGTCGTTTTCAGGATGCCCATGGCTTGTCGGTTGATGGCACGGCCGGGCAGGGCACGATGCGTCAGATCAACGTCAGCATGGAACAACGGCTGCAATCGGTCATCGTGGCGATGGAACGTGAACGCTGGACCAACATGCCACGCGGCGATCGTCACATCTGGGTGAACCTGACCGACTTCACCGCGCGCGTCGTCGATCATGACCGCGTGACGTTTTCGACCCGCTCTGTCATCGGCGCCAACGACCCCGATCGCCAAAGCCCGGAATTCTCGGACGTGATGGAGTTCATGGTCATCAACCCAAGCTGGTATGTGCCGCGCTCGATTGTGACCAAGGAATATCTGCCGCAACTGCAACGTAACCCCGGCGCGGTCAGTCACCTCAAGATCACCGACCGAAACGGCCGTGAGGTCAACCGCAACGCGGTCAACTTTAACCGGTTCAACGAACGAAACTTCCCCTATTCAATGCGTCAGCCGCCAAGTCCGCGCAACGCCTTGGGGTTGGTCAAATTCATGTTCCCGAACCGCTATAATATCTATCTGCACGACACGCCTGCCAAAAGCCTGTTCGGGCGCGAAGTGCGCGCCTTCAGCCACGGCTGCATTCGTCTGAATGACCCGTTTGATTTCGCTTATGCCCTACTGGCCAAGCAGGAAACCAACCCCAAAGATTTCTTCCAGCGCCGCCTGAACACTGGAGCGGAAAGCAGGGTGAACTTGGATGAACCCGTGCCGGTGCATCTTGTGTATCGCACGGCCTTTACGGATGTCTTGGGCAACCTGCAATTTCGGCGCGATATCTATGGCCGAGACGGGCAGATTTGGAATGCACTGTCACGTCAAGGGGTAGCGGTGGGGGCCGTTCGGGGCTAAGTCTTTCCCTGACAGGGGAAATGACATGGCAATGACCGTCCGAGATATCGCGGCCGCATTAGGTGCGAAGGCGCTGGGTGCCGAACACTTGTCTGTTGATCGACCGGCAGAGCCCGTGACGGCGGGCCCCAATGATCTGGCCTTGGCCATGACACCGGCCTGGGGCGAAAAGCTTGGCGTCAGTGCAGCGCGTGCCGCACTTGTCTGGCCCGGTGCCGATTGGCAGGCCTTTGGCCTGGAGGCCGCGATCGAGGTGCCGCGCGCGCGCCTTGCGATGGCAAAGCTGACCCAAGCCTTTGATGCGGAACCGGTCTGCACCGGCATTCACCCAACCGCCGTCATTGATGACACGTCGGAAATTGGTAGAGACGTTAGCATCGGCGCGTTTTGTGTGATCGGTCCCCGGTCCAAGATCGGCGCAGGCACCTGGGTTGATGCCCATGTGACGCTTGCCGAAGAGGTTACCATCGGGACGGACGCGATGATATTTGCCGGTGTCCGGTTGGGCCGCCGGGTGCAGCTCGGCGACCGTGTGATCGTGCAGCCGAACGCGGTTATCGGTGCTGACGGGTTTTCCTTTGTGACGGCAGAACCTTCGAACGAAGAACGCACCTTTCAGTCCATGGGGCGGACGCAACTTGATCCGCCAAAGGATGCAGTCCGCCACCGGATCCACTCTTTGGGCAGTGTCATTGTTGGCGACGATGTTGAGGTGGGCGCAAATAGCACCATCGACGCGGGCACGGTTCGGGCCACGATGGTCGGCCGTGGCACCAAGATTGATAACCTCGTCCAGGTTGGCCACAACGTCATGCTTGGTGAAGACTGCGTGCTTTGTGCGCAGGCCGCGATCGCGGGATCGGCGCAGATTGGTGACCGCGTCGTTCTGGGCGGTAAGTCGGGGGTCAAGGACAACATCTCGGTTGGGGCCGATGTGGTGCTTGGCGGCGCTGCCATTGTGCTGAACCATGTGCCGGCGGGGTCCTTCATGATGGGCTATCCCGCGCAACCGATGCCTGCATATCGTGCGCAGCTGAAAGCCACGCGCGCAGCCGCGATCCGTCAGAAAGGTGTTTCAAAGCCGGGCGAGAGTGACTAAATCAGCCGCAACACCCGGAGAGCCCGTCATGAGCGTCAAAGAACAGGTCATCGCCATTATCGCAGAACAGGCATTGCTAGAGCCGTCTGATATCGGTCTCGACAACGCGCTGGCTGACCTTGGCGTCGACAGCCTTGGCATTGTCGAATGCATCTTCGCCATTGAAGAGACCTTTGATATCTCGGTCCCTTTCAACGCCAATGCGCCCGAGGACAGCAACTTTGATATCTCGTCGGTCGCTGCCATCATCGCAGCGGTAGAGGGGCTGATTGCGGAGCAGGGCAAAAGCTGATGCGGCGCGTGGTCATCACCGGGGCGGGCACCATCAACCCGCTTGGCAGCGATGTGCCCAAAACGCTCGAAGCGATGCGCGAAGGGCGCTGTGGCATCGGCCCCTTGGACATCCGCGATGTTGATCGTCTGTCGATCCAGATCGGCGGTCAGGTCAGGGACTATGATGAGCACAGCCATTTCAACCGCCAGCAGATCGCGCTTTACGATCGCTTTACTCAGTTCACGCTGCTTGCAGCCCGTCAGGCCTTGGATGCGGCGGGGCTGACATTTGCGGGGCAACTGGCCGACCGCTCTGGCGTGATCCTTGGCACATCTGGCGGTGGGCTGAACACGCAAGACGAAAATTACCGCGCGGTCTATGAAGAGGGCAAGAACAGGGTCCATCCCTTTATTGTCCCCAAACTGATGAATAATGCCGCCGTGAGCCAGGTGTCGATGGAATGGAACCTGCGGGGGCCGTCGTTCACGGTTGCGACCGCTTGCGCGTCCAGCAATCACGCGATGGGGCAGGCGTTCAATATGATCCGCTGCGGTATGGCGGACGTCATGGTTACCGGCGGCTCGGAATCAATGCTGTGTTTTGGCGGGATCAAGGCCTGGGAAGGGCTGCGCGTGATGTCCAAGGATGCCTGCCGCCCGTTTTCGGCCACCCGCAACGGCATGGTGCAGGGCGAAGGCGCTGGCGTCTTTGTCTTCGAGGATCGCGACCATGCCATAAAACGCGGCGCAGAGATCCTGTGCGAGGTTGCGGGCTTTGCGATGTCCTCTGACGCCTCTGACATCGTGACGCCGTCGAAACAAGGAGCAGCGCGGGCGATCGCCGGGGCCGTGGCAGATGCCAAGGTCGCCAAAAGCGATATCGGCTACATCAACGCCCACGGCACAGGCACGGCAGCAAACGACAAGACCGAATGCGCCGCCGTTGCCGATGTCTTTGGTGCCCATGCCGATCAACTGATGATGTCGTCGACCAAGTCGATGCACGGGCATTTGATCGGCGGCACCGGCGCGGTTGAGCTTTTGGCCTGCATCATGGCGCTGCGTGATGGCATTATCGCCCCTACCATCGGCTACGAAGAACCCGACCCCGAGTGTGCTTTGGACATCGTCCCGAACGAAGCACGCGACGCGGCGGTTGATGTTGTCTTGTCAAACGCCTTTGCCTTTGGCGGGCTGAACGCCGTGCTGGCACTGCGCAAGTCATAGGCATAAAAAAGGCCGCCCTGTCAGGGGCGGCCCAATAATTCTACTCGGCTTGCTGGCTTATTCACCGATAGGAATGCTGCTTTCAAAGCCCTTCGTAAACCCGGACAAAGATACGACAAGTAACACTTCCTGATCGGGGGCTGCGGCGGGTACAAGCCGCAGCTGTGCTGCGATGCCGCGCTTGAACTGGTCAATCTCGGCTGACGTAAACCCAACGCGTGCCACACATCCGGCAGCATTGCAGAAGGTGAACGGATAGCGCCGCGCCTGACCACCATCCACCGAGAGCGTCAGTTGTTGGGTCAATAGGGTTTCAAGCGGAACAACAACCGTCGCGCCCGCAACAGCCTGTCCACCTTCGGGCAGCGGGAACATGCTCATCTCGGCCACCGCATTGCCGTCACCGTCCAGCAATAGCTGATAAAGCTGGCAGGGATCATCCTGACCCTCAGGCGACTTAAGGCAGCGCAATGCCCAATCGTCGAATTGATCACGGATATAAGGTTGCCCGACTTCCAACGCGGCGGACCCGTCTGCACCTACTGGTTCACCAAGGCTCAGATCAGAGACTTCGGCATCCGCGGCAGGTGCCTCTTCGGTCGCGGTTTCCTGTGCGAGTGCGGATGAGCCGGCCAAAACAGCAAGGCCAAGTACAAACGGTTTCAAGATGCTTTGCATCACATGCTCCATATTGATTTGCCCGATGGATTAGCATGGCTTTCAGACGGTGTCAGGTCCGAAATCAACATAGCGCCGTGACATCGCAGGCTAGGGTCACAAAAACGAAAAAAGGGTCCGCGAACGCACCCTTTTTCCATTCTCCCTGTCGGACTTGGCCGACTAATTGGGGGCAAGCTAGCGGCCCATTTTCCAGTCGTCAACCGGGTTTCGATCACAATTTCAAGGGGTCGCTATGGCGGCAAAAAAGGCCGCACCCGAAGGCACGGCCAGTCTGACAGGGAGAATGGTGCCCACCACCCCGGGGGACATATTGGGGCGGCAAGCGCGATTAGTCTGGCATGGAATGGTTAAGAATGTATTTTAGCCAAAAATGGGGAGAGGCAGAGCAATGTCAGACAGTATTTTTATCGGTGGCGGTGGGGCGGACTACGCCCTTCCGCAGCAGCTTTTGCTGGACAAGGCAAACCGGCATGGGTTGATCGCCGGGGCCACCGGCACGGGCAAGACCGTCACCCTGCAAATCTTGGCCGAAGGGTTCTCGGCCGCGGGGGTTCCAGTTTTTCTGTCGGACGTCAAAGGCGATCTGTCCGGCCTTGCCGCCTCAGGCACCGAAGCCTTCAAGCTTCACGAACCCTTCATGAAACGTGCCAACACCATTGGCCTGGATCTGCAATATAGTGCGTTTCCAGTGACGTTCTGGGATCTCTTCGGCCAACAAGGCCATCCGATCCGCGCCACCGTCGCCGAGATGGGGCCACTATTGCTAAGCCGGTTGCTTGAATTGACGGACGTGCAGGAAGGGGTGATGAACGTCGCCTTCCACGTGGCGGATGAAGAAGGGCTGCCGCTTCTGGACCTCAAGGACCTGCAGGCGCTACTTGTCTGGGTCGGTCAGAACGCCAAGGATCTTTCGCTGCGCTACGGCAACGTCGCGGCCTCATCGGTGGGGGCTATCCAGCGGCAATTGCTGGTGATCGAAAATCAGGGCGGAAACGAATTGTTTGGGGAACCGGCCCTGGATCTCAATGATATCATCCGCACCGAAGCTGACGGGCGGGGCGCGATCAACATTCTTGCAGCCGACAAATTGATGGCCAGCCCCAAGCTTTATGCAACTTTCTTGCTCTGGCTCTTGTCAGAGTTGTTCGAGGAGCTGCCCGAGGTCGGCAACCCCGATAAGCCGAAGCTGGTGTTTTTCTTTGATGAAGCCCACCTCTTGTTTGACGACGCGCCCAAGGCCTTGGTTGATAAGGTCGAACAGGTGGCGCGACTGATCCGGTCCAAGGGTGTCGGCGTCTACTTTATCACTCAAAACCCGGCCGATGTGCCAGATGACGTTCTGGGGCAATTGGGCAACCGGGTGCAGCACGCATTGCGGGCCTTCACGGCCAAAGACCGCAAGGACCTGACCAAGGCTGCCGAAACCTACCGCGAGAACCCCGATTTTGATACCGCAGAGGCGATCCAAGAGGTTGGCACAGGCGAGGCGGTGACCTCGATGTTGGATGCAAAAGGGTCGCCGATGGTCGTTGAACGCACGCTGATCCGGCCACCATCTTCGCAACTGGGCCCATTGGATGCAACGACCCGCGCAGGCATGCTTCAGATGTCACCGATGCAGGCAAAATACGGTGAAAAGCTGGACCGCGAAAGCGCGTTCGAGATGCTGCGCGGGCGGGCCGACAAGGCCGCGGCAGAAGCAGAGAAGGCAGAAGCCGAAGAAGAGGCCGCAGAATTTGAGTTGCGCGAGTTCAAGAAGGCGCGGCGCTATGATGGTGGCGGCACCGGGCGCAGCACATCGCGCAAGGCCAAAGACAGTGGCGGCTGGGGCGGGGCCATCGCGGACGTTGTTGTCAAAGAGCTGAAAGGCACGACCGGCAAACGGATCGTGCGCGGCATCTTGGGTGGCCTTTTCAAGGGCCGTTAGGGCAGGGGCGTAAACCGCCCGTCCTCAAATTCGCCACGCGCGCGCACCCAGATCGTGCCATCGGGGTCGTCGTAGATCACGACATCGCTGCGGTCCGCCTCAAGCACGGCGTTTGCGATGCGACGATACAGTCCGCCTTTCTTGTGCCGATGCGTCGCCGTCCAGGGCCGGTCGTCGCGTGGCCAGTTTGCCCCGGTGCGTCCAAGGACACGCCGGGACAGGGTCTTGAGTAGCGTCATACTGATAGAACCGATCCTGTCACTGCATTGGGTCGGTATGTTGTGCACCCTTTGCAGCCAGAGGCATAGGCCTCCAGATAGACATTTTTGAAGCTGTCAAAGGGGATATCCTCGGGGCAGTTCACAGTCTTTGATATGCCGCTATCGACCCAACGCTGTGCGGCCGCCTGCATCCGCACGTGATCACGGGGGTCCAGATCGGCGACGGTCACGAAGGCATCCGTCAGTGCGGCGTCTTCGCCATAGATCTGACGGTAAAGCCAGACCGCATAATCCATCACCTTCTCGTCTTCCTTATTGCCGTTGGGGCGCGTGATGGTCCGTGTGTATTCCGTTGCAAAAACCGGTTCGATCCCGGACGAGGTATTGCCCGCAAACATCGAAATCGTGCCCGTGGGCGCGATGGTGGTCAGCGTGCCATTGCGCAACCCATGTTTGGCAACAGCGGCGCGCACATCGGGATCCAGCGCCTGAATGCTGGGCTGTTTGAGGTGACGCTCTGCATCATAAAGCGGGAACGCACCACGCTCTGCCGCGAGGTTGGCCGAGGCAAGATAGGCCGCATTCTGGATGGCCTGCATCCAGCTTCCCAGCAGGAACACCGCCTTGGCCGAGCCGTAGACGGCACCCAACATGATAATGGCATCGGCCACCCCGGTCACGCCAATCCCGATCCGCCGCTTGTTTTGCGCCTCTTGTCGCTGTGCATCATTGGCGAATTTTGACACGTCCAGCGTGTTGTCCAGCATCCGCACGGCGGTGCCGACCAATTGGCGCAATGCGACCAGATCAAGCCGGGCTTCCGGCGTGAAAGGCGACATCACAAGCTGTGCCAGATTAATAGAGGCTAACGGGCAGGTGCCATTTGGTGGCAACGGTTGTTCGGCGCAGGAATTTGTGGCCGCGATCGTCTCTAGGTAGTTTAACGGGTTGCCTTGATTGATCCGATCAATGAACAAGACACCGGGCTCTGCCGCGTCGTAGGTCTGGCGCATGATCTTGTCCCAAAGATCGATCGCATTCACGGTGCGCACGATCTTGCCGTCCCACATCAGATCCCATTCTTCATTCAGGCTGACGGCCTCGATAAAGGCATCTGTGATCATGACAGAGACGTTAAAGTTGCGCAGCCGCGTGCGGTCTGACTTGGCTGTTATGAAATCCTCAATATCGGGGTGATCGCAGCGCATCGTCGCCATCATCGCGCCGCGCCCCATTCCAGTCACCAACATCCGGCACACTGCATCACAGATATCCATGGCCGCCAGCGGGCCGGCCGCCGGACAATCAAGCCCTTTGACAACCCAACCGCGTGGTCGCAGCGTTGAGAAATCAAAACCCAGACCGCCGCCCATCTGCATCGTTTTGGCCGCGTCCTTGATCGTGTCCATCAGCCCATCGACGGAATCCGGGATCGTGCGCATCACAAAGGTGTTGGACAGGGTCACGTCCCGCGCGGTGCCGGCGCCTGCAAGGATCCGACCAGCGGGCAGCAGCCGAAAATCTTGGATGGCGTGATAAAATGCTTCTGCATGGCGCTCGCGCGTCTCAATGGGTTCATGCACGCAAAGCCCGTTTACGACCCGCCGGAATGTCTCGGCCAACAGCCGGTCACCGGGGGCCGCCTCGGTCTTGTATTGATACTTCGCGCGCCAGATTTGCTCAGCTATAGGTTGTGGAAATACATACCCATCCGACGCTAATTCGTGCATTCTAAACATTGTCTACCACCCAGTTTGTTAAGAAATGTTAACGAATTATTAACCAATTTCATTAACGAATGATTAACCCTACGGTTGAAATGGGGAGGTAAATGCAATTTTCAATGCAATGCGTTAACGAAGATGTTGCGCATTGGTTGCTCGCCAAATGGTTGCCTAATAATTAGGCAAAAAGCATGGTGCACCGTCAAATGTGTGAGCTGACGGACTAAGGGCCCAAGAATCACGCAGCCCGGCATGATATGAAATCGCCAAAAATGTCCGGCGGTTAGGCTGGTCTTAAGAGTGGCAGGATATCGACACGTCAAATCCAAATTGAAGGAAATTGACGATGACGACGCTTTACGCCTGCCTTGGGTCCGGAAACTGCATGAAGCCATGGCTGGCGATGCGTCAATTGGACCAAACGTTTGAACTCACACTGATCGACGTCTTAAAGGGAGAGCAGAAATCACCGGACTATCTGGCCATAAACCCGCTTGGTGTTGTGCCCTTTCTGGTGACGGACACGGGAATGGGTATTGGCGAAAGCAATGCAATGCTGTGGTATCTGGCTGATGGCAGCCCATTGATGCCACAGGATGCCTCTGGCAGGGCCGAAGCGCTGCAGTGGATGTTCTTTGAACAATCCAAACTGGAACCCTTTATCTCCCCTGCACGGTTCTTCACGACAATTCTGCCAGATCAACGCGGGGCGCGCGCCGATGATATCGCTGCCTGGCAAGCGGCCGCAAGACCCGGATTGGCGCGGCTAAATGCACATTTGAGCGATCGCACATTTATGTTGGCGCAGGGCTATACCATCGCTGACATTGCGATCTTCGGATACGTCCATGTTATGGAAGAAGCGGGCCTTGCGCTTACGGACTACCCCGCAATTTCCGCGTGGATTGATGCCGTCGCCAACACACCAGATTTCAGACCTCTTTCTGCGCTTGGACAATCCCGGGCGCGTGCAGCGTGAGCGCTTATCGGGCTCACCAGTAAACTATAGGCAAAGATGAAGATTGCTTCGATCCAGCCTCGCGACACGGATGCATTTGATCTCCATTTGCTGGATCATGAGGGATTCGAGATCGCCCGTAAGTTGCAGGTCCCGGTTTGGGTCTACGACATTGATAAGGCGCGAATTCCGTTTGCAAATGCGGCGGCCTGCAAGCTCTGGCAAGCGGAATCAGAGGCGGAGCTTTCGGCGCGGAACATGGGCGATGGGATGTCGTCCACTGTCGCAAAACGGCTTAAGCAATATCAGAACGATTTCATCGAAACCTCCGCAACCTTCACCGAACTTTGGACACTATATCCGAATGGAAAACCGCAGAATGTAATGGTCGTTTATTCTGGCCTGCGTCTGGCCGATGGCCGGATGGCCATGCTGTGCGAGGCGATCAACACATTTGAGGATGAGCCAGAGAACGTGCGCAGCGCGGAGGCTTTGCTTCATACCGACGTGATGATCATGTTGATCGGCGAGGACGGACCAGCACTTTACATGAACCCCGCCGCGCGGAATGTCGTACCCAATATCCGCAAAGAACTTCAAAGCTTATTTGTGGACCCAACTGATCATGCCGATCTGATCATCGCGCTTTCCGCCACCGGCGAACACCGTCTGGTGGCAGAGGTGCATACCGCCAATGGCAATCGCTGGTTCGATATCTCGGCCAAGACCTGTTCAGACGCGGCCACCGGCGCCCCGGCCATTCTGGTCACGGCCATTGATGTCAGCGAACTCAAAATGGCGCGTGACAAGGCACGTTACCTTGCGGACCGGGACCTGCTGACAGGCTGCTACAACCGGTCCTTCCTGCAAAGCCACTTGACCTACCTGTCGACGCTGGATGCACCGCCGCAATGCGCGATCATCTTCTTTGACGTGGACCGCTTCAAACAGATTAATGACCGGTTCGGCCACGAAGTGGGTGACACGGTTCTGCGTCAGATCTCTAACCGGGCGCGCGGGTTGATCCGCAATTGCGATATGATCACGCGACTTGGCGGTGATGAGTTTTTGATCCTTTTGGAAGGGATTGGATCCATCGAAGAGATTGACCAACGGGTTGAGGAATTGCGCGACGTCATCTCCAAACCGATTTTCCACGAGGCGACCCGGATCAATGTCACCGTCAGCATGGGCATATCCGTATTTACCCCCGGGCAGGCCGATTTTACCGAAGTCATGCGCCACGCTGACATCGCGCTTTATGCGTCAAAAGAGGCAGGCCGAAACCGCGCAACACACTTTAACGAGGATATGGGCCGCGCCGCGCAACAGCGCAACCAGATCGAGGAAGAGCTGAAAACCGCGCTGAAACGGCGCGAATTTGTCTTGTTCTACCAGCCGCGGGTTGATTTGCGCAGCGGGCGCGTCGTCTCTGTCGAAGGTCTGGTGCGATGGAACCATCCGACGCGCGGCCTGGTGATGCCCGACACCTTTATCCCCGTCTGCGAAGAGACCGGCATGATTGAGGACTTGGGCCGCGAAGTGCTTGAGGTCGGCTGCGGACAAGCCATCGCCTGGCATGCTGCGGGCTATGATTTTGAAGTGTCGCTCAACATTTCACCGCGGCAATTTGCGGACAAACATCTCTTGCGTACGTTGTACACTTTGGCCCAAAAACCCGGCTTTCCCAAAGGCAAGATAGAACTAGAGATCACCGAAAACGTGTTGTTCGGTGACGACCGTATTATCGCCAAAAAATTGCAGACCATCACGAAGATGGGCTACCGCATCGCGATTGATGATTTTGGCACAGGCTATTCGAACCTGTCCTATATTTCGCGTTTCCCGCTCAATTGCCTCAAGATCGACCGGTCCTTTGTGGATCAGCTGCCCAGCTCCGGCCCGATCATCAGTTTGATCCTGACACTTGCCCATCAGATCGGCGCCATCGTCGTGGCCGAGGGCGTCGAGACGGAAGAACAGCGCGATTGGCTGGCCAATCAAGACTGCGAACAGGCACAAGGATATTTCCTGTCCCGCCCTGTGCCGCCCGTTCAGTTCCTTGAATTTGCAGAGCAGCTTAACGCCCAAGCAGAGCAATAGATCAAGCCGATCAAAGGGCGCGAATCTTCAGGACCGCGATCCGGTTTTCGTCCTTTTCCACAACCTCAAACCGGAACCCGTGAAAGGAAAAGACCTGCCCCTCCAGCGGGATCATCTGCGCTTCGTGGATGACCAGACCCGCGATTGTATTGGCCTCGTCATCGGGAAGTTGCCAATCATGCGCACGATTAAGATCGCGGATCGTCATACCACCGTCGACCAAATAGGCACCGTCATCGGTTTGCGCGACCTGAATTTCCTCGTCGGGATCAAATTCATCGGCAATCTCGCCGACGATTTCCTCTAGAATGTCTTCCAGCGTGATAAGGCCCTGCAGCGATCCGTATTCATCCACGACCAGCGCGAAATGGGTCTTGCGACGCAAGAACTGCCGCATCTGATCGTCAAGCGTGGTCGTCTCGGGAACAAAATAGGGCTCTTTCACGACGTCGAGAATGTCAAAGGCCGCAAGCTCTGCTGCGGTCATGATGCCGTCACTCATCATGCCTTGGGTCGCGCGCAACAGGTCCTTGGCGTGCAAAATGCCCACGATGTTTTCCGGCTCATCCCGGAATAGCGGCAGCCGGGTGTGATTGCTTTCAAGGCAAAGCCGCAAGATTTCAGCCGTCGGCACCGCCACATCAATCATTTCGATCCCAGAGCGGTGCAACATGATTTCTTCGACAGTGCGTTCGTTCAAATCAAGCGCGCCCAATATCCGGTCGCGGTCTTCCTTTTCAACGACACCTTCGGAATGGCCCAGTTGCAAAGCGCCCGCGATCTCTTCGCGCACTGCCAGGATCTGACTGTCAGGATCCGTCCGCACACCAAAAAGGTAAAGCACACCGCGAACCAGCCAGCGGACAATTCGGACGATGGGCGCAAACAGCAGCACGACAAGGCTGATCGGCCAAGACACACGCGCCGCAACCCGTTCGGGGTTGGTGATGGCATAGGTCTTTGGCAGCACTTCCGCGAAGATCAGCACCAGCAAAGTCATGATCAGGGTGGCCGCCGCAACACCGTTTTGCCCAAACACCTTGGTCAATAGCGCGGTCGCCAAGGACGTCGCCAGAATGTTCACCACGTTGTTACCCAACAGGACAGAGCCGATCAGCCGCTCGCTGTCATCGGTGATATCCAGCGCGCGCTGTGCACGTTTGTCGCCCTTGTCGGCATTGGCACGAAGCTTGCCCCGGCTCGCCGCCGTCAGCGCCGTTTCAGAGCCCGAGAAAAAGCCAGATAACACGAGCAAGACAGCGATGGCGCCGGCGGTCAACCAAAAGGCGGCATCAAAAAGAGAGGGTTCCATCGTGGTCCTTCAGTCACATTCGCAAGTGTTATGGGGTCTCACCGGTTATGCTTCAAGTGTTGCGCGCCGCTTTGGACAGCGGGTGATGCTGCATGACCAGTTCTGTCAGCCGTTCATCCAGAACATGGGTGTAAATCTCGGTTGTGGCCACGTCGGCATGTCCCAGCATGGTCTGGATCGCCCGCAGATCAGCCCCATGCGCCAACAAATGCGTCGCAAAAGCGTGGCGCAACGTATGTGGCGTCACCTTGTCGGGGGCGACCCCCGCGCGTGCGGCGATATCCTTGATCAGTGTAAAGAACCGCTGCCGGGTCAGGTGCCCGGCCTTGCCGCGCGAGGCAAACAAAAAGGCAGAGGCGCGCTTGCCCGCAAGGCGTGCGGCATCTTCCTCGGCGTCGCGCAAGCTAAGGTATGCGGCCATTGCGGCGCGGGCCGGGGGGGACAGTGGCACCATGCGTTCCTTGCCGCCCTTGCCCTTGATCAGCAACATGCGTGGGTCGCCGCGCACCGCTGAAAGTGGCAGCGTCACCAATTCTGTGACCCGCATGCCAGTGGCATATAGCAATTCCATCAGGCAGGTATCCCGCGCCGCCCCCTTACCGGGTGCGCGGGCCGCCTGCAAAAGGGCTGCGACTTCTTCCTCAGATAAGATCTTGGGCAGGGCCTTTGATTTGCCCGGCCCCTTGATCTGGATTGCTGGATTGTCGCCGCGCCATCCTTCCTCAAATGCAAAGCGGAAAAGCTGCTTGATCGCCGACAACCGGCGCGCGCGCGTGGCTGCTGACAGCCCTTCGGCCTCTGACGCGATCAAAAATCCCTCGACGTCGTCCTGCGTTAGCGTCGCAAAGTGCAGCCCCTTGGGCGTCAGCCAATCGGCAAAAATGGCCAGATCGCGCGCATAGGCCAGTTGCGTATTGGTCGCGGCGTCCAGCTCTGCCGCCTGCGCTTCTAGAAAGGCCTGCACCCAATGGGGCATCGGACGGTCTGCGGCGCTCATGTCGCACGATCCAGGATCAGCAATTGCAGTGCGGCACGCCGCGCGACATCCTCTAACCCGACAGATCGGAAGAACGCCAAGGCATCAGTGATTGCGCCGGTGTCGCCTGAAACACCCGCATTAAAGATGGCGATGGCGCGCAGCAGCGCTTCGCCCAATTGGCCGTTCTGCGCCATGCTGGCGAGGCGTTCTGGCACCGCATCAGGGGCAAAGCCTGCCTGCACAGCGCGGGCGCGGTCCGTGCGCGCCGTGGCATCCGCCGGGCGGCCCTGCGCCAGGGCCAACAGAAACGCATCCCCTGTCGCTGCGGATCGCGCGACACTTTCATAACTGGGGGACAGCAGGCCAATTGTCACGGCCAACGCGCCTGCGTCTCCAGTGAGCGGCAATCGGGCCAGCGCGTCGGCATAAAGCTGGGCGAAAGGCACTTCGGCCTTGATTTCGCGCATCGCATCCCAAGCCGCGGGCAGGGCGCTTGCCACCGCACCAGGATCGCCCGCGCGGATCGCCACGTCAAAGCGCTGCACCGCGTCAACCCGGTCCCATATCCCGCCAGAAGCCGACGGCGTGCGCGATGTATAAAGCGCCTGCAACGTATTGGCGGGCAGGGCACCGGCGCGTGCCAGCCGCTCTGCCGCCTCAAGCTGGGCTTTCCAGCCGGTCGTATTGCGCAGGTCAGCATGGGCAAACGCCAAAGGCAGGCTCGGAGTGGTCAAAGATTGCCCAATCGCTTCGCGCATCCGAAACACCAGCGGGCTGACCCGTTCCGGCGCGCTCAGATCAGGCTCTTCTTCATACAAATCGGGATCTAGGAAGCGTGACAACAACGCTTCTTCGGCCTCAGTGATGTCGCCCAAGACCCGGTTTGTATTCAGTGTCAGCGCTGCGGCGGGCCAATCCCCGGACCGGGCCAGACAAAAGATCCGCGCAGCCGCGGTTGGCGCAATTGCCGGACGATCTTGCATGACCCGGCAGGCCGGATCCTCGGTCCCGGTCAGCAAAGCCACGTCAAACCAGCGGCGAAAAAGTTGCGGCGTGTCGGCGCCAGCCGCCTCAAGCAGGGATTGCGCCGGGGCCAGCGCGCCAAGATCGAGCAATTTATCGACCCGTGCCAAAAACAACGCGCCATCGGATCCCGCCCCCAGCGGCGCGTCTGCCTCGGCCAGCATCAAAACGGTCAAAAAATCCTGCAAAGCGGGCAGACTTGGCATTGCTTCGGCCCGCACAAGGGTGACCAACGTGGCCTCGCTGCTGCCCGACCACAGGTTGCGCGGCAATCCTGTCGTGGCACTTGAAAGCAGGCCAACCGCATCGGGCGATGCGCTATCCAACTGCGTCACCGTCACATTGGGAGAGGCCGCCGTCGTCGCAACCGGCGGCTCATCGCGGGGGCGCGGGTTATCGCTGGCCACCGGGGCCACCGCTTCGACAGATTGCGAGAGCCAATCAATAGCCGACAAAGGGCTGTCATCTTGTGCCGCAACGGGCGTTGCCAATAAACACGCGGCAAGGGCTGTCCCACGCAGGGCCATAATTAATCCGTTTCCAATACCACCGGCACGCGGTTCTCCACACTTGGGGCCGCAAAATCTGCCGGGAAAAAGATCGGCCCCGCATAAGCATAGGCTACAAGCGTTACTGCCGCCAGTAGCCCCAAAAAGAAGATCGCCTTGATCAGACGCCACATCATGATTGCCCCAAATCTGCCTGTCCGTCGGCCTAGCGCCGTTTGACAGCTGTTATATATGGCCTTTTGCGCAAGATCACGCCATTGAAGTGCAGAAAATAAAACTAAGCGGCGCGCGGCCTATGTTTTGGCTGGAAATGGCCGGTTTTATCAGACACACCACCGGGCCGAAGGGGGCCGCAACTTGCAGCTGAAACGCACAATCGTATTGGTCGGGATGATGGGATCGGGCAAGTCTGCAATCGGACGCGCCTTGTCGGCGCGCCTGCAAGTGCCGTTTCAGGACAGCGACGCTGCCATCGAAGAGGCCGCACAAGACACCATCGCAGAGATTTTTGCCCGCGACGGAGAGGCGTTCTTTCGCCGCCGCGAAAGCGAAGTGATCGCGCGGCTGCTGTCCGGCCCACCTGCGGTTTTGTCCACCGGCGGCGGGGCGTTCTTGGCAGAAGGGACACGGGATACCATTGCGCAGGCAGGTATTGCCGTTTGGCTGGACGCGCCCCTGGCCCTTTTGTGGGAACGGGTGCGCCACAAGGACACGCGCCCGCTTTTGCGCACCCCTGACCCGCTCGCTACATTGACTAAGCTTTATGAAGACCGGACGCCGATTTATGCCAAAGCCGGGCTGCGGTTACCGGTTCGCCATCGCAATTCCATCGATCAGACCACACAATCGCTGATCGATCTTCTTTTGACCCACCCCGACATCCTAGAGGCTGCCGCATGATCGAAACCGTAACCGTAGATTTACCGGGCCGCGTCTATGACATTCGCATCGGTGCGGGCGTTCTGGCAGAGGCCGGACCGCGCATCGCGGCAATGGGTGGACGCAAACATGTGGCCATCATCACCGATGAAACCGTGGCCGGGCTGCATTTGCAGGCCCTCCAAGATACGCTTGCGCAGGCTGGGCTGACCTCTGCCGCGCTGGCCCTGCCACCGGGAGAGGCCACCAAAAGCTGGCCGCATCTGGAACGCAGCGTGTCCTGGCTGCTGGATCAAAAGGTCGAGCGGGGCGACATCGTTGTGGCCTTCGGCGGCGGAGTCATTGGCGATCTGGCTGGATTTGCGGCGGCAATCCTGCGGCGCGGCGTGCGCTTTGTGCAGATCCCGACCTCGCTTTTGGCGCAGGTCGATAGCTCTGTCGGTGGCAAGACCGGGATCAACGCGCCGCACGGCAAGAACCTGATCGGCGCATTTCACCAGCCATCGCTGGTCCTGTGTGACACCGGCCTTTTGGATACGCTGACCCGTCGTGATTTTCTGGCAGGCTACGGCGAAGTGGTCAAATATGGCCTTTTGGGCGACGCTGCGTTCTTTGATTGGCTAGAAGGTAACGCGCCGCAAATGGCAGATGACATGGCCGCACGCGTTCATGCCGTCACCCGGTCGTGCCAGATGAAAGCAGAGATCGTCGCGCGTGATGAGACAGAGCAGGGCGACCGGGCGCTTTTGAACCTTGGTCACACATTCTGTCACGCGCTTGAGGCGGCAACGGGGTATTCTGATCGTTTGCTACATGGTGAAGGCGTGGCGATCGGCTGTGCCTTGGCGTTTGAACTTTCGTCTCGCCTTGGGCTGTGCAGTCAGGAAGACCCAAGTCGCGTTCGTGCCCATTTGGCCGCCATGGGGATGAAAGTTGACGTGGCCAACATCGAAGGCGCACTGCCGGACGCTGAAACGCTATTGGGCTTGATGGGGCAGGACAAAAAGGTTGTGGACGGTCAACTGCGCTTCATTCTGGCGCGGGGCATCGGGGCGGCTTTTGTGACCTCAGATGTGCCAAGCGATCTGGTCCTTGCAGTGCTGGACGACGCATTGCGCAAACCGCGCGGCTAGGGGCTAAAAATTTTCGTCGAAAATTTTTGCTGCCAGATAACAAAAGCCCCGGCTGAATGGCCGGGGCTTTGCTTTTAGAACGGGATTTCGTCGTCAAGATCGCGGCTACCGCCGCCGCCACCGGATGACGAACCGCCACCACCGCCGCCGTAGCTGCCGCCGCTGTCATATCCGCCGCCGCCACCGCCGGAATAGCCACCGCTGTCGCCACCGTAGCCGCCACCACCGCCGCCGCCGCCGCCATCGCGACCGTCAAGCATGGTCAGCGTGCCACCGTAGCCTTGCAACACAACTTCGGTAGAATAGCGATCCTGACCGGATTGGTCCTGCCATTTGCGGGTTTGCAATTTGCCTTCGATATAAACCTTTGATCCCTTTTTCAGGAACCGTTCGGCGACACTGACCAGACCTTCTTGGAAGATGGCCACGGAATGCCACTCTGTCCGCTCTTTACGCTCGCCGGTGTTGCGGTCTTTCCAGGTCTCGGATGTGGCGATCCGCAAGTTGCAGACCTTGCCGCCGTTCTGGAACGTGCGCACCTCTGGGTCCGCGCCCAGGTTGCCGATAAGAATGACTTTGTTAACTGATCCGGCCATCCGGTACCCCCTTCGATTCTGTCTTTTGGCTAACCTACGTTTGCCGTGTCGTAGTTAACAGGGGGCTAACGGCCCCCGGCACTGGTTTCTTGGCAAAAATGCGTTAGATTGCGCGCAAGCGACCTTGGTGGGGAAGAGTTTATGCGACGTTTGAGTAGTCTGACGCTATGTGCGGTGCTGGTCACGACGGGAATTGCACAGGCGCAGGAACGGACCTCGACACGGTCACGCACGGCGCTGTTTTCAAGCCAGACGGCCGTTTTGGATAACCGCGCGGCCCAGCAATACAACAATTCTGTCCGGCTTCAGCCGCCGCGCGTCGTGGTCCCCGGCGCACCGGGGTCGACGCCTGCCTTTACCGGCCGATATTCCGGCCCCTATTTGAACATGGCGCGATCAGCGGCGCGGCAGCACGGGGTGCCAGAGGATTTGTTCCTGCGGCTTGTGCAGCAGGAAAGTGGCTGGAACGCCAACGCACGGTCGCACAAGGGGGCCCTGGGGCTGGCGCAATTGATGCCGCAAACGGCGCGAGCCTTGGGTGTTGACCCTTACGATGTGCAGCAAAACCTCGAAGGCGGCGCGCGCTACCTTGCGACGCAGTTCCGCAAATTCGGCAATTGGCCCCATGCGTTGGCGGCCTATAATGCAGGCCCCGGCGCGGTTGAAAAATACGGTGGCATCCCGCCCTACAAAGAAACGCAGAACTACGTGCGCATCATCTGGGGCGGCTGATTGGCTTCCCCAAAAGGGGAAACCAAGCCTCCGGCGGGGATATTTTTGAACCAAAGAAAGCCGCAGGTTATTCTGCCGCCACCTCGATCACCGGTTCCATTTCAGTCATCTGTTCGTCGGTCAGATGGCATTTGACCTGATGCCCCTCGGCCAATGTGCGGGTGACGGGCACCTCTTTTTCGCAAAGGCCACCTGCGACCTTGTCCTTCCAGCGACAGCGGGTTTGGAATGGGCAGCCGGTGGGCGGGTTCATCGCTGATGGGATGTCGCCTTCAAGCACGATATGCTTTTTCTTGACGCTGGTGTCGGCGATGGGCACGGCGGACAAGAGCGCCTCTGTGTAGGGGTGATAGGGCGGGGCGAAGACCTGATCGGTGGTGCCAAGCTCGACCACATGGCCCAGATACATGACCATAACGCGGTCAGACAGGTAGCGAACGATGGACAGGTCGTGGCTGATAAAGAGCAGCGTGGTTTTGTGTTCACGTTGAATTTCCATCAGCAGATCCGTCACAGCCGCCTGCACAGAGACGTCCAGCGCCGAGACCGGCTCATCAGCGACAACGATGCGGGCGTCACCGGCAAAAGCGCGTGCAATACCAACGCGTTGCTTCTGACCACCCGAAAGCTGACGCGGCATCCGGTCGGCAAAGGCACGCGGCAGTTTCACCAGATCCAGCAGTTCCAGCATGCGGGTGCGGCGTTCGGCGTCGTTGTTGCCGACCTTGAAAATCTCGAGCGCGCGCATGATTTGGCGCCCGACGGTCATTGAAGGATTCAGCGTGTCAAAGGGGTTCTGGAACACCATTTGCACGTCTGCGATGGTTTTTGTGTCGCGTTGTTCAATTGGGATATTGCCGATGGACTTGTTGTCCAAAAGGATCTCGCCCTCTGTTGCGGTTTCAAGCCCCATCAGCACTTTGGCGAAAGTGGATTTGCCGCAGCCCGATTCACCAACGATTGCAAGGGTTTCGCTTTCGCGGGCCTCGAACGATAGGGTTTCATTGGCTTTGACGACCTTCCGTTCGCCGCCGCTGCCAAAGAGGGCGTTGGCCGCGACCTCATAATACTTCTTGAGGTTGTCCATCTTGAGGACAACCTGTCCGGGGGGTGCTTTTTCTTTTGTTTCAGCGACTTGCGGCGGGGCGTCCCAGTCGATTTCCTTGAATTTCAAACACCGGGATTCGTGGCGGTCATTGCCCGAGACCTTCTCCATCGTAATCACTTGACTGTCGCAGCGGCCCTCTTCGAAGTAATCGCAGCGCGGGCCAAAGTTGCAGCCTTCGGGGCGTTCATGCGGCAGGGGGAAATTGCCCGGAATGGCGATCAGGGGGCGTGCGTTTTTGTCGGCGCCCGGCAACGGAATAGAGCGGAAAAGTGCTTGTGTATAAGGGTGTTGCATCTCGTCGAAGACATCGTCGATGGACCCGCGTTCAACCGCTTCGCCGGAATACATCACGCAGATCCGGTCGCAGGTTTCGAGCACCAGACCAAGGTTGTGGCTGATAAACAGCATCGAGGTGCCGTATTTCTTGCCCAGATCCTTGACCAGTTCGACGACGGCGGCCTCGACCGTCACATCAAGTGCGGTGGTGGGTTCATCCAAGATCAGCAAAGAAGGCTTTGACATCAAGGCCATAGCGATCACGATGCGCTGTTGTTGACCGCCTGAAAGCTGGTGCGGGAAGGATTTCAAAATCCGGGCAGGGTCGGGGAGTTTGACGTCTGTGACGACTTCCAATGCGCGCTTCATCGCCTCTGATTCAGAGATGCCTTCGTGGATCATCGGCACTTCTGCGAGCTGTTTTCCGATCCGCATGGCGGGGTTGAGAGATGCCATAGGCTCTTGATAAATCATGGCAATTTGGCTGCCACGGATGTCACGCAGACGCTCTGGCGTCATCGTGTTCATCTCTTCGCCCTTGAATTTGATCGAGCCGCCAACGATGCGGCCGTTCACGCCCAGATCCTGCATGACGCCCAAGGCCACAGTCGACTTGCCGCAGCCGGATTCACCAACAACACCAAGGGCTTCGCCCGGCATGATCTTGGCGGAAAAGTCCATCACGGCGGGGATTTCGCGCAGCCGGGTAAAGAAGGAAATCGACAGTTTGTCGATCTCCAGGATCGGGCCATCGTATTTATTTTCTGTTGTCATTTCGGGTCCTCCGAACGGTCGAAATCTATGATGCACAACCCATACACATCCTATGCACAAACCATGCACAAAGTGGGCGTATGTGTTCCTTAACGCGCGGCAACCATTTTGCCGCGCGATGGGTTAATCTTTCAGGCTTTCTTCACGCAGGCCGTCGGCCAACAGGTTCAAGCCCAACACAAGCGACAACAGTGCAATCGCAGGCGGCAGTGGCGGGTGGACAAAGACCAAGAGGAGCTTGCGGCCCTCGTTGATGGTCGAGCCCCAATCAGGGCTTTCGGGCGGCAGGCCAAGGCCAAAGAAGCCCAAGGTTCCCAGAAGGATCGTGGTGTAGCCAATGCGCAGGCAGAAATCGACGATCAGCGGCCCGCGTGCGTTGGGCAGGATTTCCCAAAGCATCACATACCAAGCCCCTTCACCACGGGTCTGGGCGGCGGCGACATAATCGCGTGTGCGCAGATCAAGGGCGAGGCCGCGCACGATGCGGAACACCGTAGGCGAGTTCACGAAGACCACCGAGACGAAGACCACCAGAATGCCCGGTGCGATATCGAAAAGGTCAACGGCGGGCGGCAGGAAGTCCAGCACCGTGCCCGTCTGCGAGATCATCGAGAGGTAAAGCCATCCCAAAGCGCCCAGCACCAAGATCAGCATTGGCGTCCGCTTTGTCGGTTGTGTGTAGTATCGCGAGTTCAGCAAGACGCCGAAGAACACGATCGGGAACACAAACAGGAAGGCGGCCATAAAGGACGGAATCCCGGTGGCGACGATTTCCGGTGTGACCAGCAGGTAGAACAGCAGGATCACTGGGAAGGCCAAGATCAGGTTGGCAAGGAACGACAGGATCGTGTCCAGGCGCCCGCCGTAATAACCCGCAGGCAGGCCCAGCGTGATGCCGACCATAAAGGCAAAGATTGTGGCCATCGGCGCAATCGCGATCACGATGGTTGATCCATAGACCATGCGGCTAAAGATATCGCGCGCAAGGTTGTCGCCGCCCAGCAGGTAGTGCGGTGCCTTGCCTTCGGATCCTTCGGGCAGGGCCACGCCGGGGAGTTTGTTCTTCAGGCCCGAGATTTGCGACAGAGGATCATGCGTTGCGATCAGGTCAAACAGGCCCGCGAAGATCGCGGTGAAGACCCAGAACATCACAAGGCCAAAGCCGATCATGCCGATGACGCTGTCAAAAAGCTTGCCATAAAGCCCCAAGCGACGCTTGAACATGATCGAGGCAAGGAAGGTCAGGAACAGAGCGATCCAGACCGGCGCAAACTGTTTCGACATGGCACCCACGATGCCAAGCATACCGTAAGGCAGGATGATCCCGCCGACGATATAGACCACCACAATGGCGAGGGCGGCAAAGAAGAACAGTTTTGTGGCCTGTTCAAACATCCCAAGTGCGCCGCCCCGTTTCATCAGGGTGCCATCGGCGTTGGATTGCAGGGTTATCGCCGGTGCAAAGAAGCTGAGCACAATTTGCACGACGACAGAGATTGCCAAGAGCAACACGGCAATTGACAGGATTGGGTTCAAGATGGTGCCGAGCGATCCGGTCCAGGTAAGGGCTTCCATTGTCATTCTCCCTTATGAAATGCGGATGCGTGGGTTCAGGAACACATAGCCGATGTCGGATATCAGCTGGGTGATGAGCACCACGAAGACGGAAACGATTGAGACACCAAGTAGCAGTTCGATGTCGTTGTTTGATGCGGCATTCACCAGCGCAAAGCCAAAACCCTTGTATTGGAACAAGGTCTCGACGATCACGACGCCGTTCAGCAGCCACGGGAATTGCAGCATGATCACGGTGAAGGGTGCGATCAATGCGTTGCGCAAGGCGTGGCGCATGACGATCTTGGGAAAGCTGACACCCTTCAGCCGCGCGGTGCGGATGTATTGGGCTGTCATCACCTCGGTCATCGACGCCCGGGTCATCCGGGCGATATAGCCCATGCCATAAAGCGCGATGGTGATGACCGGCAGGAACATGTTCCAGAAGTTGGGGTCATCAATTGCCGACGTGGCAGAGCCTTTGAATGGCACCGTGTCCCAGTCGATCACGGCCTTGGTGCCCAAGAGCGCGATCAGGATCACACCAGAGACGTATTCAGGCGTCGCGGTGGAGAGGATTGAAACGGTCGAGAGACTTCGGTCGGTGCCGGATCCTTCGCGCATGCCCGCCAGCACGCCGATGATCAAGGCCCCCGGGACCATGACGATCATCACCCAAAGCATCAGGAACCCGGTCACGCCCAGCCGTTTGGCAACGATTGTGCTGACCTCGTCCTGAAAGACCGTGGAATAGCCCCAGTCCCCTTGAATGATGCCGCAGAAGGTCTTGCCTTCTTCACAGCGGCTTCTGGTTTCGCCATCCGAGCCTTCGATCACGTAACCGGGCAGGACACCAAGCCATTGGCCGTATTTCACCGGCAAGGATTGGGTATAGCCACGGTTGGTCAGATAGCTGGTCACGGCCTCGTCCGACATGCGGAAGTTACCTTGTGTCTTGGCCAGCTTTTCGAGGTTCGGATACAGATTGGTCAGCCAGAAGACGATAAACGTCAGGCAAAGCGCCGTCAGGATCATGACCCCGACACGGCGAAGAATAAACAGTCCCATAAAGACCCCTGTTGGTCTGCGGCAGAGGCGTTACCCTGCCTTGGCGGTCGTCCACCGGTAGATCCGGTGTGACGTTGGCTACAGTCAAAAAGGGCCGCACCAGACGGTGCGGCCCTGATTGTTGGTTAGGCGGCAAAGCCGATCTTATAGACCTGCGGCAGGTATGCGATGTGCATATCCCAGCCGACAAAGCCCGGCTTGGCGTGACGGTACACGGTACGCCAGTATGGCTGGATCGTGACACCTTCGTCAGACATGATGCCTTGCAGCTTGGCCATCACCTCGCGACGCGCATCGGCATCGGCAAGGCTGTTGGCTTCGGCCAGAAGGGCGTCAAACTCTGCATTGGCAAAGCCCGCTTCGTTCCATGCCTCGCCCGAACGATAAGCCAGACCAAGGATCTGGGTATCAAGGGGACGGTGGTTCCAGTTGGTGGAGCTGAACGAATACTTGGTCCAGTCGTTCCAGAACGTGGTGCCGGGGATGATTGTCCGCTTGACCTTGAAACCAGCGTCGCGCAGCTGAGCGGCCACGGCGTCGGTGGTGTTCTTGCGCCAGTCATCGTCGATGGAGAAGATTTCCATCTCGAAGTCCTGCATGCCAGCTTCGGTCAGCAAGGCAAGTGCGCCCTCTGGATCGTATGGCAGGCCGGGGACATCTGCCCAAGCGGGGTGCATGGGACCCACGTGCTGGTTGCGGGCCACGGCGCCACGGTTGGCATAACCAAGTTCGAGGCAGACGTTGTTGTCTACAGCCATGGCAATCGCCTGACGGACACGCTTGTCCGCGTAGGGCTGCATGCCGTCAACTTCGGCCAGCTGGTTGGGACGGATCACGATTGTTGCAGCGGATGCGATGCCGCTTTCTTCCCAGCCGATGCCGTTGAACACGTCGACAAAGTCGCCAACGGTTTCATAGGTCATGTCGACTTCGTCAGCGGCCGCAGCAGCAACCCAAGCGGATGGATCTGTGCCGTAGTCGATGAACTCGACCCGGTCGAGGTATGCGCCCTTGCCAGCAGCATAACCCCACCAGTCGTGGCCTTCGTTGCGGACCAGAACGGCCTTTACCGCAACTTCGTTGCTTTCGGGCAGATATGGGCCGGTGCCAACTGGGTTGCCGACGATGTTTTCGGCATCAAAGCTTTCAGGCACGATGGCGGCAGGATAGTCGGCCATGCCAGCGATCAGCGTGATGTCAGAGCCAGGCAGCATCAGCTTTACGGTGTGGCTGTCAGTGGCGACGATGGCGCCGTCGATGGCTTTTTCAGTCTCTGGATCGATGAGGATCGCGAAACGGCCAGCCATGGAGTTACCTTCAAAGGCCTTGTCACACCAACCGATGATGTTGCGGACAACGTCGTCAGCCGTAAAGTCAGAGCCGTCGTTCCACTTGACACCCTTGCGGACGTTCAGCGTGTATTCGGTGGCGTCATCGTTCACTTCCCAGCTTTCAAGCAGCATGGGCGAGAATGAACCGTCGGAATTGTATTCCACGAGGTATTCCAGCCAGCCAGCAGTGACAAAGGCCATCTGCGTCCAGTCAAATGCACGTGGATCCTTGAGTGCGCGGACTTCCATTTGCATCCGCAAAGTGCCGCCTTGTTTGGCGTGAGCCGCGGCCTGAGCAGGCGCATTGAGGCCCAGCAAGCCATAAGCGGCCGCAGAGGTCAGTCCGAGCGCAGTCGTACGGCTGAGGAATTCACGGCGGCTAAGCTTGCCTGCCTTTTCATCCTTTGCGTACTGCAAAGCGGCCGGGTGGACCGAAATTTTCGAGTGGTGCGTCATTATTTTCTCCCTGTGACACAGTCTTTTTTGTTTGAGACGTTTTGGTGCATTCCGCCCAAAAGGTTTCGCGCATGTCGCAAAACGACAAACGGTCTTTTCCCAATATGGCGATTGGGCAATGTTTTGCGGCCCGCGTCAATGCACGGAATAGGCATTTCAGTTCACAATTGCGACGGATCAATCACCCAAAAGCGACATTTTGCCGGATGGTCAAAAACGACACTGCAGCGCAGCTTAGCGTCGCTGCGCCGCAGCACCGTGCTTGCGGAAGTCGGATGGGGTGCGGCCAGAGCGGGCCAGAAACGCGCGGCTGAAATAGGCAGGCGAATGGAACCCAAGCTCGGTCGCGATCTGTTGCACCGGCGTGCGGGTTTCACGCAAAAGCATACAGGCCTCGTAGTGCACGCGGTCTGTCAGCAGCGCCAAGGCCGATTTGCCGCAGGTCTGTTTGCAGCAGCGGGTCAGGTGAGTGGGGGTGACGCCCAGTTCGGTCGCATAATCACCCACGCGCCGGTCTGATCGGTAGTCCCGTTCGATCAGGTCGGTATAGGCCGCAACAAGGCGGGCGGCGCTTGTTTCGCTGCGCGCTTCTTGTCCGTCATCAGCACGGGCATCCAGCTGGCGTTCATAGAACACCGCCAAAAGGCCAAGATGATAATGCGCGGCCCGGCTATGGGCGCTGCGGTCCGATGACAGTTCTTTTTCCAGCGCGTCCAGCAGGCCAAGCAGTTCCTTTTGCGCAGTCACATCGCGCAGACGCAGGTGGATATGTTCGTCCGGCCATTCAGAGGCCATGGCGCCCGGGATCGTGACCATCTGGCCAAAGACCGTGGGGCCAACGTCAAAACCATACATCGTATGGGCCGGAATAAAGATCAGATTGTTGGGACCATAGCCGCTTGTCAGGCCAGCCACGGTGATGCGGCCATGGCCTTTGCCAACGTAAAGAAGGCGCGGTGAGGCGTGGCTGCGCATGGCCTCGGTCCGCCAACGACCGGCTTGCGGGTTTTGTGCAATTGGCGAAAGTGCGAGCACAGTTGCCGTCTTTTCAGTTGGATGTTGCATCTGCCCCCACAGGTCGGATTTGGGCAAATTTGACCTGAGTGGCCCCGAAAAACAATCACGAATTCAGGAAACAAACCGTATTGATGTGGATAACTCTGTGGACGGCATGTGAATCCTGTGCCAGTTGGCCATCCGTTTATTGAACCATGTCCGCTGACGTTTGGCGTATTGGCGCGATGCGATCACGGCGGCTTCGCGGGCGTCATCCAAGGTCTTTTGCCCCTGCAAATGGGCGATAAGCTCCGGCGCACCAATGGCCTTGAAGGACTGATAGGCGTGTTGCCAATGGGGCAGCATGGCACGGGCTTCGTCCAGCGCACCGCCGTTCAGCATCAGATCAAACCGTTGGGCGATGCGCGGGGTCAGCCAGTCTTTGGGCGCATCAAGCACAATGGGCGTGCAGTCGGGTAGAGGCAGCAGTGGCGGGGGCGTATCGTCTTGCCATACGGCCAGACCGCGACCGGTTTGAAACAACACCTCCCACGCGCGCTGCACCCGCATGGGGTTTTGCGTGTCGATCCGGGCGCGGGTTGCGTCATCCAGATCGGCCAGCATGTCTTCGCGGCTGCGGGCGTCGCCCATCATGCGGGTCTGCGCATCAATCGGGGGGATTTCAGCCAGCCCATCGGTCAGCGCGGAAAAGTACAGCCCGGTGCCGCCGACGATGATCGGGCGGGCACCGTTCAGAAGCGGGGCAAGGTCGCGCAACCAGTCGCCAACAGAATAGTCCTGATCAAAGGGCACATGGCCATAAAGCGCGTGCGGTGCTGCGGCCAGATCGGCGTCATCGGGGCGCGCGGTCAGCACACGCCAGCCGTCAAAAACCTGCAAGGCATCCGCGTTCACCACAACCCCACCTTGCATCTGCGCGATATGCAATGCCAATGCCGACTTGCCAGAGGCCGTGGGGCCGGCAATCAGCACAGGTCTTGATGGGTGAATATCGAGCGTAGGCAAGGCGTTATCCGGTGAGGTTGATGTGGTGGGCGCGGGAAATTGCGCTGGGGTGTGATGTGCCATTGAACTTGCGCTCTTGTTGCGACATTTTGCGCGGGATCGCAAATGCCAAAGACCGGGGGCCGATATGACCGACGCAGCAACGACAACCTACAAGCGGGTCATGTTGAAAATCTCGGGCGAGGCGCTGATGGGCGATACCGGTTTCGGCCTGCACCCGCCCACGGTGCAACGCATCGCGCAAGAGGTGAAGATCGTTCACGACATGGGCGTCGAGATCTGCATGGTGATCGGCGGCGGCAATATCTTTCGCGGGCTGCAAGGCAGCGCGCAGGGGATGGAACGCACGACAGCTGACTACATGGGGATGCTGGCCACAGTGATGAACGCGCTGGCGATGCAGTCCGCCTTGGAAGAGCTGAACATCCATACCCGCGTGATTTCGGCGATCACCATGAACGAGGTGGCAGAACCCTATATCCGCCGCCGCGCCGTGCGCCACCTTGAGAAAAAGCGGGTTTGTATTTTCGCCGCAGGCACCGGCAACCCCTATTTCACCACCGATACCGCCGCGACGTTGCGGGCCAATGAAATGGCCTGCGAAGCGATCCTGAAAGGCACAAAGGTTGACGGTGTCTATGACAAGGATCCCGCAAAGCACGACGATGCGGTGCGGTTCGATCAGGTGACCTATGACGAGGTGTTGGCAAAGCATCTTGGCGTGATGGACGCCAGTGCGATTGCGTTGGCCCGCGACAACCATTTGCCGATCATTGTCTTTAGCCTGGATGAGCCCGGCGGCTTTCGCGGTATTCTGGCCGGAGAGGGCACCTATACGATCGTCAGCGACTAGGCGGATTGCGGCGTTAGGGGGCAATTTACGCGCAATTCCCCTTGTGCGATGCTGCGCTGCGGCACAGATTAATCCCAACGCAATTTTCGCAGGGGATGATCATGTTCAAATTTCTATTCGGCAAAAAAGGTCAGGTTGAGGCCGTCAAGGAAACGCAGCGGCAGACAGCGGAACGCGCCTTGGCCGAACTGAACGCGGTGCTGTCGGGCCTGTCCACCCAGCCGCGCATCGCGATTGCACCCGGTGCCGCCATCATCACCATTGATTGGCCAGAACAGATGCCCGACGAGGCGATGGCCCTGCCAGCCCCCAGCAGTGACGACCTGACGCCCAAGGATCCCGCGCCAATGGCCGAGACGACAGAGCCAGAGGTCACCGCGGACGAAGATGCCGCAAAAGCGGCGTGATTTTGCCCGTCTCTGACGAAAAACTGCCGAACTTCTGTGGTTTTCCTGACCTATACAAGTCACGGAATTTCAACTAGAACCTGCAAAAGCAGGGCGAATGCCCGAAGAAGTGAGCAGACAACATGGCAGACGAATTTATTCTTGATACCGACGATCTTGAGCGTCGGATGGACGGCGCAATCGCAAACCTGCGGACCGAACTGGCGTCTTTGCGGACCGGGCGCGCCTCTGGCTCTATGCTTGAGCCGATTATGGTGGATGCATACGGATCCATGACGCCGATTAACCAGGTGGGAACGGTGAATGTGCCAGAACCCCGTATGGTCACAATCAACGTCTGGGATAAGGGTTTGGTCGGCAAGGTCGAAAAAGCGATCCGCGAAAGCGGGCTGGGGATCAATCCGCAGCTGAATGGCACGATCATCATGTTGCCGATCCCTGAATTGAATGAAGAACGCCGCCGCGACCTGACAAAGGTGGCTGGTGGCTATGCCGAAAGCGCACGCGTTTCGATCCGCAATCTGCGCCGTGATGGCATGGACCAGATCAAAAAGGCGAAGGCCGACGGCATGTCCGAGGACGATCAGAAGTTCTGGGAAGGCGCTGTGCAGGAACTGACCGATACGTTCATCAAGACTGTCGACGACACATTAGAGACCAAACAAGCAGAGATTATGCAGGTTTGAGACGACACGCTGAAACGGTCCTTGCGACCGTTTCGTCGTTTCAGGGGCGGCGGGCCGGTCTGACCGGCAATGTCGCGCAACCGAACAGGAAAGGGGCCATTGATGCCCAAGGATGCAAACGACAAGACCGGCCCAAATCACGTCGCCATTATTATGGACGGGAATGGGCGGTGGGCCACGCAGCGCGGGCGGCCGCGGCTGTTTGGGCACCATGCTGGTGCGCGCCGGGTGCGCGAAATCGTGCGGGCCTGTCCCGACGAAGGCGTGAAATATCTCACGATCTTTGCATTCTCGACCGAAAATTGGAAACGCACACAGACGGAAGTGGCAGGCCTGATGGCGCTGTTCCGGCGCTATATCGAACGCGAGGCCAAGGCGTTGTTTGATGAAGGTGTGCGGGTGCGGTTTATCGGGGATCGCATGAAGCTGGACGACAAGCTTGTCAGCCTGATGGATAATCTTGAACTTTATACCAGCGGCAACGACAAGGTGCATCTGACCATTGCCTTGAACTATGGCGGTCGGGATGAAGTGACGCGGGCCGCCCAAAGGCTGGCCTTTGAGGTCGAAAAAGGCACGTTGACCCACAAGGATGTGGACGCAGAGACGCTGTCAAAATTCCTTGATACCCATGTTTTGCCCGACCCGGATCTGGTGATCCGCACCAGCGGTGAAGCGCGGATTTCCAACTTTCTGTTGTGGCAGTCGGCTTATGCAGAGTATGAATTTGTGGATACGCTTTGGCCTGATTTCAGCGCCGCAGAGTTTGCCAGTGTGCTGTCAAACTATGGCGGACGCGAACGGCGCTTTGGGGCCGTATTGGCCTGACGATGGCGGACGACACGACATCATCAATCGCACCTGAACCGGTGCTGCCGCAGAACCCCGCGAAATGGGAAGACCTGAAGACCCGTGTGATTTCATCCATCGCGATGATCGCAGTTGGCGCCATCGGCGTCATCTTGGGTGGGGTCTGGTTCCAGATGCTGGTGGTCTTTGTGACGGCTGTGATGGTCTGGGAATTGTGGATGATGATTGCCGCCGACAAGCCCAATCAGGGTGCGGTGCTGGCGGCGGGTGTGGCGTCGGTGCAATCGGGCTTGTTGCTTGGCACGCCGCTGGGTCTTTTGCTGATTTTCCTTGTGCCTATTCTGGGGGCATGGCGGGTCAAGCATGAGCGGATCACGTTTTTCATCTTCGCGCTTGGCATTCAAATTGCCGGCTGGGGTCTTGTGCAGTTCCGCGAAGACTATGGGTTTACGTGGATTTTGTGGCTGATGCTGGTGGTCGTGGCCACCGATGTCTTTGGCTATCTGGCGGGTCGCACCTTTGGCGGGCCCAAGTTCTGGCCCAAGGTCAGCCCCAAGAAAACCTGGAGCGGGACTGGCGCAGGCTGGATCGCAGCGGGTGTTGTCGGGCTATGCTTTACGTTTTTCACCAATGCGGGTTGGGCCATCGTGCTGATTTCGATGATTGTCAGCTTTGCCAGCCAGATGGGCGATATCGCTGAAAGCGCGCTGAAACGGCGGATGGGGGTCAAGGACAGCTCTGCCCTGATCCCCGGTCACGGCGGGCTGTTTGATCGGTTTGATGCGCTTTTGGGTGCGTCGCTGTTCATGTTGCTGGTGGCCTATGTCTTTGACGTCCCCGGAGTCGCCTTTTGAGGCGGATCAGCATTCTGGGGGCCACCGGATCCATCGGTCAAAACACCATTGATCTGATCCGGCGCGACCGGGATGCCTATGACGTTGTTGCACTGACGGGCGGTCGCAACATCACACAATTGGCGCATGATGCCAAAGACTTAGACGCCGACATTGCAGTGACCTGTCACCCTGAGTTGCTAACGGATCTACGCAATGCACTTGCAGGATCCGCGGTTGAGGCAGCGGCAGGCGATGCGGCCATCTGCGAAGCGGCCGCACGTCCTGCGGATTGGATCATGTCTGCGATTGTCGGCGCGGCCGGGCTGGCACCGGGATTGGCGGCACTGCGGCAAGGGACGACGCTGGCGCTGGCCAATAAGGAATCATTGGTGACGGCGGGTCCCTTGTTGCTGGACACCGCCAAGGCCCATGACGCGATGATCTTACCGGTGGATAGCGAACATTCTGCCGTGTTTCAGGGGCTGATTGGCGAAGACATCCGGTCGGTCGAGCGGATCATTATTACCGCCAGCGGTGGCGCGTTCCGTGATTGGCCGATGGAAAAGCTCAAGACCGCGACCCTGGCGCAGGCGTCAAGCCATCCCAATTGGGATATGGGCCAAAGGATCACGATCGATTCCGCCTCTATGTTTAACAAGGCGTTGGAGCTGATTGAAACAAAAGAGTTTTTCGGCGTCAAGCCAAGCCAGATCGAGGCGATTATCCACCCCGAAAGCATGATCCACGCGCTGGTCGGGTTCAACGACGGCGCGCTGATGGCGCACGTTGGACCACCCGATATGCGCCATGCGATTGGTTTTGCCCTGCATTGGCCCACGCGGAAGACATTGCCGGTTGAACGCTTGGATCTGGCCAGGATCGGCCAATTCACGTTCCGCGACCCGGATCTGGCCCGCTATCCCGCGCTTCGCCTTGCGGCAGAGGTGATGGAAATGGGCGGGCTGTCAGGGGCTGCTTTCAATGCGGCAAAGGAACAGGCGCTGGATGGGTTTATCGTAGGCCAGATCGGCTTTCTCGACATGGCAGAGGTGGTGGAGCGGGTGCTCGCCAAAATGTCAGCAGATGATGGGCTGCAAAATGCCCAAATTACGTTAGATAACGTGGCAAGAACGGATGCCGCCGCACGCAGGTTGGCATCAGACTTCATGCAGGAAATGGGTTGAACCTTTGGACATGACATCGCTGATCCCGTCGCTGGGCGGACCGGTTTTCACAATTGTGGCGTTTATCGTCGCGCTTTTGGTGATCGTCGCCGTGCACGAATACGGGCACTACATCGTTGGGCGCTGGACCGGCATTCATGCGGATGTGTTCAGTGTTGGCATGGGGAAGGTCCTGGTCAGCCGCACCGACAAACACGGGACGGTCTGGCAATTGGCGGCGATCCCGGCGGGCGGCTACGTCAAGTTCAGGGGCGACGCGAATGCCGCCAGTGTGGGCGGCGAGCAAGAGGTTGTCGGCCACGATCCACGCACCACGATGATGGGCGCACCTTTGTGGGCGAGGGCCCTGACCGTGCTGGCCGGACCGGTGGCGAACTTCATCCTCGCGGCACTGATCTTTGCGGGCTACATGATGTACGAAGGCAAGCCGAGCGAGGAATTGGTGCTGGAAAGCGCCTATGAAGTGCCAGCGGCGTTCCAGTCAGAGTTGTTGCCGGGGGACCGGATCTTGGCCGTGGGCGATGTGGTCTTTGGTGAAGAGGGCGCAAATATCGACGCGCTGCCAGATACGCTTTTGCAGGACTACACGATCCTGCGCGACGGCGCAGAGATGGTCGTCAAAGGACCGCACCCGATTATCAGCCGGGTTGATAGCCTGACGCCGCGGTCTGCGGCTGATGATGCAAAGCTGCGGGTCGGTGATTTTATCACGGCGATTGATGGCGAACCGATCAATGCGTTTCGCGATATCGTGGCCGCTGTGGGGGCTGCAGAAGGCACACCGCTGACGCTGGAAGTCTGGCGCGCGGGCGAGATTTTTGATGTGGAACTGGCCGCGCGCTACCAGGATGAGCCGCAGGCCGACGGCAGCTATGCGCAGTTCTGGCGGATTGGCATTGGCGGCACGTTCTTCTTTGACCCCGCGACCGATCCGATTGGTCCTTGGGAAGCGATCAAGCTGGGGGTAGACCGGCTTTGGTTTTCGATCACTACGTCGCTGACCGGGCTTTGGCAGATCATCACTGGGGGCATTTCGACCTGCAACCTGTCGGGGCCTGTGGGAATCGCGCAGGCGAGCGGATCAATGGCGGCACAAGGCGCACAAAGTTACGTGTTGTTTTTGGGGATGTTGTCGGCGGCGGTTGGGCTTTTGAACCTGTTCCCGATCCCGATCCTGGACGGCGGGCATCTGGTGTTTCACGCCTACGAGGCTGTGACGCGCCGCAAGCCCAGTGACCGCGCCTTGCAGTTCCTGATGGTCGGCGGTCTGGCGATTATTGCCGGGTTGATGACCTTTGCGCTGCTCAACGATCTGGTGCTTTGCCCCTGAACCAGCCCATTACGGACACATTTGCGCCCCATTTGACACCTAGATTGGTGTCAACTGAGGAGAGAGATCATGCAGACTTTGGCACAAGGTTATCGCGGTGTAAGCGTCTTGCTGACCCTGAACTGGGACCGCATCATCTATACCGGCGCATTGGTCGGGGCACTATATGCAGGTGCTTATGTCGGCATGATGTAAGGTCGGCCCACACTGCAAAAGGCTTCAGCGCGCCCCCGCCGGGCGCGTTTCTTCGTTTTGACAACCCGCCTGAGACCCGGTAATTCAGAAGCAACGGGGATCAATAATAACAGGCGCTGCATATGACACCGATTATCAAAGACGCAACGGCGCGGGGATCTCGCGCCATGACGCGCGGTTTTGTCATTCTATTTCTGACACTTGCAGCCTTTCTAAGCGGTCCTGCCAGCGCCCAGAACTTTGCCTTTAACAACGTCGTCATCGAAGGAAACAACCGGGTTTCGGATCAGGCGATCCTGACTTTCGCGGGAATCAGCCGCGGCGAAAGCGTTTCAGCCGCCGAATTGAATGCCGCGGGCCAGCGGATTCGCGATAGCGGCCTGTTTGAGGCGGTCAATATTGCCCCACAGGGCGGCACGTTGCGTATTGATGTTGTGGAATTCCCAACGATCAACCTGATCAACATCGAAGGCAACAGCCGCATTCGTGATGACGAACTGCTCCCTGTGATTTCAAGCGCGCCGCGCCGGGTCTATTCGCCTGCGCAGGCAGAGCGTGACGTCGCCGCAATCGCCGCGATTTACGCCCAAAAAGGCCGGATCAACGCAAGTGTTGTGCCGCAGATCATCCGGCTGGATGACAATCGGGTAAACCTTGTCTTTGTGGTCAGCGAGACGGCGGTGACAGAAATTGAGCGGATCAGCTTTATCGGCAACCGCAGCTATTCTGAACGGCGCTTGCGTGGGGTTCTGGAAACCAAGCAAGCGGGCCTGCTGCGGTCTGTCATTACACGCGACACGTTCTCGCAGGAACGGATCGGTTTTGACCGGCAGGTGCTGACCGATTTCTATCAGTCGCGCGGATATGCAGATTTTCAGGTGCTGAACGTCGACGTGGCGCTGACCCGCGAGCGGGATGCCTATCTGGTGACGTTCAATGTGCAGGAAGGGCAGCAGTTCCGCTTTGGCGAATTGACGGTTGTCTCAGAGATCCCGGAACCGGTAGTGGCTGAATTTCAGGCGGCCATTGCGACGCGACCCGGCACAATCTACAGCCCCGCGCGGGTTGAGAATGACATCGCCCGGCTAGAGCGGTTGGCGATCCTGAAGGGTTTGAACTTTCTGGCGGTCGAACCGCGGATCAGCCGCAATGACCGGAGCTTGACGCTGGACGTGACCTATGCGCTGACGCGCGGGCCGCGTATTTTTGTTGAGCGGATTGATATCGAAGGCAACAACACCACGTTGGATCGGGTTGTGCGCAACCAGTTCCGCACGGTTGAGGGCGACCCCTTTAACCCGCGTGAGGTCCGACAAGCCGCCGAACGGATCCGCGCGCTTGGGTTCTTTGCCAACGCCAACGTCGAGGCCCGCGAGGGCAGCACACCCGAACAGGTTGTGGTTGATGTTGACGTCGTGGAACAGCCAACCGGGTCCCTGTCCTTTGGTGCAAACTACAACACCGACACGGGCGTCAGCCTGGTTGCCAGTTTCCGTGAGCAGAACTTTCTGGGCCGAGGGCAGTTGCTGAACTTTGAGCTTTCGACGGCCGAAACGAACCGCGGTCTTAACTTAACCTTTGCAGAGCCGCAGTTTCTGGGCCGGGATCTGCGCTTTGGTCTGTCGCTGAACTATCGGAGCACCGAAGCCGAAAACGCTGTCTATGACACAGACGTTTTCCGGTTCAGCCCATCGCTGACCTTTCCGGTCAGTGAAAATGGTCGGCTGGGGGTGTTCTATGCTGTCGATTATACCAATCTGTCAGGTATTGATCCGACAGACACCACGGTCAGTCAGGTCATCCGCGAAGAGGTCGCTTTGGGCGATATCACAACGCAGTCGGTCGGATATAACTACAACTATGATAGCCGCCGTGGCGGTCTGAACCCGAATGCGGGCGTCGTATTCCGGTTTGGTCAGGAATTCGGCATCGGCGATACGCAGTTCATCAAGACCTCTGCCTTGGTCGCGGCCGAGACCAAGATCTTGAACGAGGAACTGACCCTGCGTGCGACGATTGAAGGCGGCTACCTCAAGTATAGCGAAGGCGATAGCCGGGTGACGGATCGTTATTTCCTTGGCAGCCGGACAATGCGCGGGTTTGAGGCTGGCGGGATTGGACCGCGCGATGCCGCGACCGATGACGCCTTGGGCGGCAATGCCTTTGCGGTGGCCCGGCTTGAGGCAGAGTTCCCGATTGGTGTGCCGGAAGAATTTGGGATCACGGGCGGTGCCTTCATTGACCACGGGTCGGTGTGGGATGTCGGAAATCTGCGCGGGCTTGGCGAATCTGATGTGCTTTACAATGACTTCACCCCGCGCACAGTGGCTGGTTTGTCGATCTTCTGGGCCACGCCGATTGGTCCGCTGCGCTTTAACTTTACAGAGCCGCTGGATGTGCAGGATGGCGATAGGACCAAGAACTTTGACGTGACCATCTCGACCTCGTTCTGATGCGTTTGCGGGGGCTGTTTCTGGCGCTGGGTCTGATGTTGGCACCGCCTGTCGCAGCGCAGGACACCGTCGCGGCCCCGGTGCTGGTTCTGGATATCGAGCGGCTTTATGCGACCTCTGCCTATGCGGACAGCCTGCGCGCCGCCATTGAGGTCGAGGCCGAGGCTTTGGCCGCCGAGAACGAGCGCATCGTTGCAGACCTGACAGAGGAAGAACGCAGCCTGACTGAACGGCGTCCGTCGATGGACGTGACCGCCTTCAGGCAAGAGGCGGCGGAATTTGACACCAAGGTCAATGATATCCGCCGCGCGCGCGACATCAAAGAGGCCGAGATCAACCAAGCCCTCGCCGAAGTGCGGACCCGGTTTCTGGAGGACGTGCGCCCGCTAATTGGCGCGATCATGGTCGAAAAGGGTGCTGTCGCGGTCATTGATAGCCGGTCCGTCGTCGTGGTGGTGCGGATCACGGATATCACGGTCGAGGCGATCGCGCGGATTGACGCAGAGCTGCTGGACCAAGCGGCGCAGGAATGACGACGCTTGTCGTGGGGCGCGTAGATTGTTAACCCGTTCAGGCACTTAAAGGAGACGATGATGACCACCCCAGTGACCGAAGCTGACATCCAGCTTATTCAGGCGATCTTGCCGCATCGCTATCCGTTCCTGTTGGTGGACCGTGTCAAAGACATCAATGGGACGGCATCGGCAACGGGCATCAAGAACGTCACCATGAACGAGCCGCACTTTCAGGGCCATTTCCCCGGCACACCGATCATGCCCGGTGTCACCATCGTAGAGGCTTTGGCCCAGACCGCGGCCGTCATGGTCGGAGCAACGATGGGGCTGACAGAGGGCAATTTGCTGATCTATTTCATGTCGATTGATGGCTGCAAATTCCGCCGCAAAGTAGTGCCCGGTGACGTGCTGACGCTGAAGGTCGAAACCTTGCGCGGCAAGCCCGGCGGCAAGGTCTGGAAGTTCAAAGGATTGGCCGAGGTTGATGGCGAAATGGCGGCAGAAGCCGAGTTCATGGCCATGATGGATATGCAGGGCTGATGGGGGTCCATCCCTCTGCCGTGATCGAAGAGGGGGCCGTCATTGGTGACGGTTGCACAATCGGTCCGTTTTGCATCGTTGGTGCGGATGTTGTGCTGGGTGCCGATGTCACGCTGAAATCCCATGTCGTGGTGACCGGGGATACGGTGATCGGTGAGGGCACAACCGTTTTTTCATTCGCCGTGCTGGGAGAGATCCCGCAGGATCTGAAGTTCGGTGGCGAAAAAACATCGCTGCGCATCGGCGCACGCAACCGGATCCGTGAACATGTCACTGTGAACACTGGCACAGCCGCGGGCGGCGGTGTGACGGTGATCGGCGATGATTGCCTGCTGATGGCAGGCTGCCACGTGGCGCATGACGCGCAAGTGGGGAACCGGGTGATCGTGGTCAATAGCTCGGCTGTGGCTGGGCATTGCGTGATCGAGGATGACGTGATCATCGGCGGGCTGTGCGGCATTCACCAGTTCGTGCGGATCGGGCAGGGCGCGATCATTGGGGCCTTGTCGATGGTGACAAGCGATGTGGTGCCGCATGGCCTTGTCATGGGCCAACGCGGCGAACTTGAGGGCCTGAACCTTGTCGGGTTGAAACGTCGCGGCGTGCCGCGCACAGACATCACCGCGCTGCGTGCCGCGTTCATGACCCTCAAGGAAGGGGACGGCACGATCCACGACAGGGCAGAACGGTTGTCGGCTGAGACCGATAGCGATTATGTGCGCCAGATGGTCAGTTTCATACTTGGTGAAAGCGACCGTGGCCTGTTGTCGCCGCGCTAATGCTGGCGCTGATTGCAGGCACCGGTGATCTGCCAAGCGCACTTTTGACGCGGCTTGAAACGCCACCTTTGATCTGCGCGTTGGAAGGCAACCGCCCGCAGCATAACCCTGATATCTGGTTCCGCATCGAGGGGCTGGGCGACTTTCTTGACGTGTTGTCGCATCGCGGCGTGACCCATATCTGCATGGCGGGTGCGATCAACCGTCCCGAAATTGACCTGTCGAAAATCACCGCCAAAACCCAACCCTTGGTGCCGCAAATTGCGCAGGCACTGGGGGCCGGGGATGATGGTGCGCTGCGAGCAGTCATTGCGATATTTGAAGGGCAGGGCCTGACGGTTCAGGCCGCGCATGAGATCGCACCGGACCTTTTGCCACCTGAAGGTGTCGCCACAACCCAAGCCCCTGCCGCGCGGCACCACGGCGACGCACAAGCGGGCGAGGCCGCAATTGCCGCCCTTGGCGCCGCCGACATCGGGCAGGCCTGTATCGTGCGCATGGGGCAGGTCTGCGCCACCGAGGATGCCGATGGCACGGCGGCGATGCTTGATCGGTTTCATGATGACACCCCGTCGGCTCAATCCACGCCCTATGATCCGCTGCTGTTTCCAATTGAAATGGCGTCTGATGCGGTCACTGCTGCGGCCGATTGGCTGTCCGGCAATGACGGGCCGCAGCCGGTCTTGGCTGACGATGGCATCCTTTTTAAGGCGCCCAAACCCGATCAGGATCGTCGCGCAGACCTGCCCGTCATCGGCCCCGATACCGCGATGCAGGCCGCAGAGGCGGGACTGGCCGGTATCGTGATCGAGGCCGGTGGCGTGATGGTGCTGGACCTGCCGGGCGTGGTGCAAATTTTGGATGCGCAGAAGATGTTCCTTTGGGTGCGGCCCAAGGGGGGCGGATGAAGGTATTTGTTATCGCGGGCGAGGCATCTGGCGAAAAGCTGGGTGCGGCGTTGATGAAGGGGCTGACGTCATTGACTGACGTCTCTTTTGATGGCGTCGGCGGCGGATTGATGCAGGCCGAAGGGCTTCGCAGCCGTTTCCCCATGGAAGAGTTAAGCGTGATGGGGCTGGCAGAGATCCTGCCCAAATACCGCCAGCTCAAGGCACGGGTGAACCAGATGGCGCAGGCGGTGCTTGAAACCAAGCCGGACGTTTTGATCACCATCGACAGTCCTGATTTCGGATTGCGTGTCGCCAAGCTGGTGAAGGCTGGCAGCGATATCCGCTGTGTGCATTATGTGGCCCCCACGGTCTGGGCGTGGCGGGCAGGGCGGGCTGCAAAGATGGCCCGGCATATTGATCAGGTCTTGGCGCTGTTTCCGTTTGAACCTCCCTTGATGGAGGCCGCAGGCATGCGCTGCGATTTCGTTGGGCATCCGGTGGTGACAGATGACATTGCGACCGATGCGCAGGCTCTGGCGTTTCGCAAAGCTCATGGGATCACCGGGCCAATGGTGCTGGCGCTGCCGGGCTCGCGTAAAGGAGAGGTGTCGCGCCTGGCCGACACCTTTGGCGCTGCACTCAGGGCACTCAAGGATCAGGTGCCCATGGCGCAGATCGTGTTGCCCGTCGCCCCATCGGTTGAACCTTTGGTGCGGCAGGTGACGGCGGATTGGCCAGAGGTCATCATCATTCCGCCTGACAACGCGGCTGACAAGGCGGCGGCCTTTAAGGCGGCGGATGTGGCACTTGCAGCCTCTGGCACGGTGTCGCTTGAGCTGGCGGCAAACCAGACACCGATGGTGATCGCCTATGATATGGCGTGGTTAAGCCGGGTGATCATCAGCCGGATGCTATTGGTTGATACTGTCACACTGGTCAATCTGGTCAGCGATACCCGTGTGGTGCCGGAATTTATTGGCAAGGATTGTCAGCCCGCGCCCATCGCTGATGCTCTGGCGGCGGTTCTGGCCGCCCCTGATCAACAGCGCGACGCGATGGCGGTGACCATGCAACGGTTGGGTCAGGGTCAAGAACCGCCGGGCCTACGCGCGGCGCGCGCGGTCTTGGACGGGCTTGCGACCGAACCAACCCTGTAGGATCAACAGCCCCAGCGCCAAAAGGGCAAAGCCGACATAGGCCTGCCAGTGCAGGTCTTCGCCGCGAAAGAGCGCGCCAAGCACAATGGCAACCGGCGCGATGGTCAGGGTGCAAAGGGCGACATTTCCCACGCCTGCCATCTCAAGCACGCGGTAATACATCAGATAGGCGATGGCGGTGGCGAAGATGGCGTAATAGCCGATGGCGGCCCACGTGGTCAGGCTGAGGTTCAAACTGATCGGCCCTTCGATCACCCACGCGACCGGGATCATCACAAGGCTGGATCCGGTCAACATGCCTGCCGCCGCAACTTGCGGGGTAAGCCCGGTCAGACGTTTGCGTGCCCAGACGCCTGCAAGGGCATAGGACATTGTGCCGCCGATGACCGCCAGTTGTCCCAGCGAGCGGAGGTCTAGCTGCGTCAGCGACGACAGGCCAATCGCGGTTGCCACACCAAAGAAGCCCAGCAAGACACCAATGATCCGGCGCGGCGTCAGACGCTCATCTGCGAAAAAGATCGCGGCTGCCAGCACACCAAAGATCGCGGTTGCTGCGTTCAGGATTGATGTCAGCCCGGTTTCGATATGCAGCTGTCCCCAGGCCATCAGGCAGAACGGCACCGCATTCGCCAACATGCCCATCACGAAAAACGCGCCCCAGACCTTGGGATCGCGCGGAATAGGCAATCGGCGCAACAGAACATAGCCCCAGAGGATCAACGTCGCCCAACCAACACGGTGCGCCACGGCGGTAAGAAAACCGATCTCATCCAAGGCGATCCGCACGGACAGGAATGACCCGCCCCAAAGGAAGGACAAAATCGCCAGTTCGATCCAAGCGCGTGGTGATATGGATTTTTGGACGGTGCTCATGTCGGCACTTGATCCCTGGACCGCTAAACACGCAACCCGGAAAATGCGAAAAGGCCCCGGTGTTTGTCACCGGGGCCTTTTGCGGAAGTATGACCGTGGTGCTTAGAAGCTGTAGCCGACCGAAAGGCCGAAACCGACGGCTTTGTTGTCAGCAAATTCAACCGGTGTGCCATCTGTTGCATCGCCGACTTTGACGAATTCGATACCGCCAGTGATCTTGATGTCATCCATGGTGTATGTGCCGCCGAAACCAAATGCGCGGCTGCCATCGGATGGAGAAAGACGTGACGCAACGCCGCCATTTGCCTTTTCATAGGTCGCACGACCAAAGACCGACAGGTTGTCGTTGATCTTGCGGCCAACACCCAGACGCAGAGTTGTCACGTCATTGTCGAGACCCGTCACCCTATCACCGGTGAACGCCTCATAGCCCGCAGGGCGCACTTCCCACACAGACCATTCCGACCATTTGACCGAACCAAAGACCAGCGTGTCAGCTGCAACGCCGGACTGGAAATCCAGTGTGATGGACTTGGGCATTTCAATCTCGAACTCGCTTTGCGTGGCTGCAAGTCCCTGAGCGGCCAAGGTCTCGGTCGCAACAAAGCTATGGGTAAAGCCAGTTTCGAATGTCAAAGCGACGCGCAAGGCGATGTCTGGACGTTCATATGCTGCACCAAGAACATAGCTTGTCTGGCGATCTGCATCTGTCGATGCGTCATAAGCGAAGGCGGCTGTCGGCGTCGCCAACACGGTGCCTGCTTGCCCTGCCAGTGCGCCCGCTGTTGCCAAATCGCCCGCAGCAGCGGCTGCTGCCGCCGCGTCACCAAGCGCCTGCGCTGCACTGGCCTGAATCAGTTGACCCGGAATTGCGATGACCGCTTCGGATTCCACACTCCGCACACCGCCATAGACAGAAATGTTTGGTGTCGCTTGGTATTTCAGGACGACAGCGATTTGCTTGCTGTCCCAATCGGCAGACAGCCCATCATAAAAGCCACCCGTGTAATTTGCATTTGCGCCGAAAGGCTGGTTGAGGAATACGCCCACATCCATCTGTTCGGTCAACGCAAATTTCAACGCCAGCCCGGCGCTGCTATAGTCTTCGGCCATGTCGCCTGTGCTGCCGCCACCCGCTTCAGTCGGATAGTCGCCAGAGACCTCAGGCTTCACCGAGGAAAAGGACAGTTCGACGTAGTTGCCATCTTCGAACATCACCGCGTAAGGATTGCCCGTCCGGTCGAGCCCGCCGGCATTTGCAACCGTTGTGGTCAGCAGAAGCGCTGCACCCGTTGAAAGAAATTTCTTCATGTCTCCATCCCTGTCATGAATCTTGTGCTGGTTGGACCCTATGGACCAGGAAGTGATTCCGTCAAATCGTAACGCCGCGTCAGAATGGAAACCTTTGGCAATGTGGCGGGAAAACCCGTCAAAATTAACGATTTACGCGTTGTCCCAACGTCAAGTTCAGGTAATTGCCAGCAAAAATCAAAGCCGCACCAAGCAGCAACAGCGGATCAAGCGGCTCGGCATAAAGAAGCACGCCAACGGCCGCGATCACCGGAAGACGCACAAAGTCGATTGGCATGACCACGCTGGCAGGGGCCAATGACAGTGCCTTGGTCAGGCAGAAATGCGCAAAAAGCCCCGCACAGCCGATCACAAACAGCCAGGGCAGTGTCGCAGAGGACGGCAGCGCAATATCGCCGTCATAACCTGCAGCGATCAGGCCAAAAGCGGCTTGCATCGTTGTCAGGTAGAACAGGATGCAGGTGATCGTTGCGGTTCGGGTCAAACGCCGGGTAAAGAGCGCGCTTAGCGCAAAGCCAATTGCGGCCCCTGCGGCGGCAAAGATCCCTGGCGACAGCGGCACAGCGCCCGGGCGGGTCACCACAAGGATCCCCAAAAAGGCGATCAGCGCCCCCAGAATACCGATCTTGGTAATCCGTTCGCCCAGCACCAAAGGCGCCAGAAAGATCGCCCAGATCGGCGTTGTGAATTCAAGCGCGAACACCTGCGCTAACGGCAGCACAGTGATGGCATAGAACCAAAGGTTTTGCCCGGCAAAGTGTGACAGATTGCGGATCGCGTGCAGACCAAGCCTTTGCCGGTTGATCTGTTGCAGGGTGCCTGCATATTTGGCAATGGCCACGACGATCACGATACCCAGCAGGCTCCGAAACAGCATGATTTCAAAGGTATCAAGTTCGAAACTGACCGCACGCCCGGCAATCGCCATCAAAGTGAACGCACAAATCGCGCCAATCATCCAAAGTGCGGCGCGAACGGTGGCGGTCATGCGCCCTCTTGGCAGGTGCCAGCAAGCAATATGGGTGTCTCTCCACGCTGGGTGAGGATGCGGACATCATAGATGCCGTCGTTTGGGCTTTCGACAATTACAATACCGCTGTCCCGTGGACCAACAACCGTCATGGCAATTGGCCAGTCCTGATCTTCAGCGATACTGCGCTGCATGATCTCCATATCGGATTTTCTATCAAGGTAGGCGAACGTGGTCGTATCTTGCGTTATGCTAAGGGTCCAACTTTGCGACGTATCGGTGCACATCAAGGTCGGCAAGTCTGCCGCAATGGCCTGCGACCCTAATGCCATGCTCAAGATGAGGAAATGCCTATGCATAAAGCGCAAGCAATGCCGTTTTGCCGGAAAGGTCAACCGTCCGCTTCTTTACGTGATCGGGATGAGTGCCTCTGAAAGTGTTGCAAACCATATCCCATCGGCACGCGCGGTGGTGTGATTTACGTCCAGCGGCTTTGGTAAGTCGCGGGCGTTGTCAAAGGCAATAAGGTTACGACAGTCCAATTGGCAGCCTGGCAAAGCCTCGTTGATCATGAAAACCTGATAATCCAATGACTGTAGATGGCGGACCAGCGACATGGTGTTGTCTTCGCCGATATGCTGTTCAAACAGAATGACGGGCTTGTCGCGGGCAATAATCTCATTTGCGCCACGCAACACCTTTTCTTCGAACCCTTCGACATCGACGTGAATCAAGGAAATCGAATTTGCGGAGGAGGATGAAACTATTTCGTCCAATGTTGTGGACACAATAGCGCTTTGCGACGGCGTTTGGGCCTCTTGGAACGACGTGTGATCAATGCCGCCTTGAAAATCGAGCACGATACCCGGCTCTTCGGCGCAGACGCCCTCGACCCAGTTGACGTTGTTGATATTGTTCAAGGATGCGATTTTTCGCCCAAACGCCAGATTATTCGGTGATGGGTCGATCGCGTGAACGACGCCGCCGTCCTTCAACATTTTTGACCAGACCAAAGCGTTGTCAGCAATCCAACAGCCAATGTCGATGATGGATTTGGACCGATCCAAATAGCCTTGTTCAAACAGATCAAAGACCAGTTTGCGCAATAGAACTTCTTTGTTGGGACGTACTGAAAAGTCATGGAGCTTTTCGATGATACCAACGTCGCCAAAAAGGATGTCACGATTTGTAAATTTCGGAAGCTCGATAGAGATGTGCCCTTCGTGCAAAAATTCGACGCGATTATTGATATCTGCGAGTGCACGAACGCGTTGCTGACGATGTCGTAACAGTTTGGCGTCCCAGTAGATCTTGCGAGGGGCCGCTTTCAAAGAACCAGCGATCCCTTTTTCCTTAATCTTTTCCAGAATTCGGCTCATAGAAACCCACCATTTTTGTTAACTAATGGTGTTATGGCCGATTGGTGAGAATTTGATAAGATCTATTCATGGTCTGCGCCATTTGACCCCAAGGCGCCATCGGGGCGCTCATTCCCATTCAATGGTGCCCGGTGGTTTGCTGGTGATGTCATAGGTGACGCGGTTGATGCCGGGGACCTCATTGATGATCCGGGTAGCGGTTTCGCCAAGGAAATCGTGGCTGAACGGATAATAGTCCGCCGTCATCCCATCAACAGAGGTGACCGCGCGCAAGGCGCAGGCAAAGTCGTAGGTGCGCCCGTCGCCCATGACGCCAACAGTGCGCACTGGCAGGATTGCGACAAAGGCCTGCCAGATCTCGTCATAGAGGCCATGTTTGCGGATCTGGTCGATGTAGACGGCATCCGCCTTGCGCAGAATCTCCAGCTTTTCGCGTGTGATTTCTCCGGGGCAGCGGATCGCAAGGCCGGGGCCGGGGAAGGGGTGACGGCCGATGAAGCTGGCAGGCAGGCCAAGTTCGGTGCCCAGGGCGCGCACTTCATCCTTGAAAAGTTCGCGCAACGGTTCAACCAGTTTCAGACCCATCTTTTCGGGCAAGCCGCCGACGTTGTGGTGGCTTTTGATCGTCACGGATGGGCCACCGCTGAACGATACAGATTCGATGACGTCAGGATAAAGCGTGCCTTGGGCCAGAAACTCTGCGCCTTCAATCTGGTTGGCGTATTTCTGGAAGACGTCGATGAACAACTTGCCAATGATCTTGCGCTTCGTCTCGGGGTCGGACTGGCCGTCAAGTTCGCCCAAGAACAACGCCTGCTCGTCTGCGTGGATCAGCGGCATGTTGTAATTGTCGCGGAACATGGTCACGACTTCTTCGGCTTCGCCCTGACGCAGCAGGCCGTGGTCAACAAAGACACAAGTCAGCTGGTCGCCGATGGCCTCGTGAATCAGCACAGCGGCCACGGACGAATCAACACCGCCAGAAAGGCCGCAGATCACCTTCTTATCGCCCACCTGCGCGCGGATCGCGGCAATCGCCTGTTCGCGATAGGCACCCATCGTCCAATCGCCGGTGAACCCGGCCAGCCGCACGAAGTTTTCATAAAGTTTCGCGCCGTTGGGCGTGTGGTGAACCTCTGGATGGAACTGCACGGCGTAGAAATTGCGTGCCACATCCGCCGTGATCGCATAGGGCGCATTGGGCGAGGTGCCAAAGACCGAAAAGCCCGGCGCCAGTTTTGCGACATGGTCGCCGTGGCTCATCCAGACTTGTTCTTTTTCGTCAGCAAACCAGCCGCTTAGAAGGGAAAGCTCACCCTCGGGCGTTACAAATGCGCGGCCAAATTCCGCCGTGCCGCCGCCGCCGGAAATCTTGCCGCCATGCACGTCGCCGCCAAGATCCTGCATCATCACCTGCTGGCCATAACAGATGCCCAGGATCGGCACACCAAGCTCATAGGCTGATTGCGGCGGACGCGGGGATCCTGCGCGCGTTACACTGTCGGGGCCACCTGAAAAGATGATCGCCTTGGGCGCAAATTCGGCCAAAAACGCATCGGTGACGTTCTGATAGGGATGGATTTCGCAATAGACATTCAGTTCGCGCAAACGGCGGGCAATCAGTTGGGTTACCTGCGAACCGAAGTCGATGATTAAGAGGCGTTGATGCGTGATGTTTTCCATGCCGCTTCGTATGTCGGAACCAAAGGCTTCGCAAGATGTCGCTTTTCCGTCGCAGATGGCGTTTGTTGCGCACAAGGCGGTGCTTGGGCGGCGTATCACTCCCTCAACATCGCATGAGAGGGGAATCCCATGTCAGAAGCCGTCGCAAGAGGCCGCCGTTCACGCGGCGGTGGTGGTGCCGCCCGCCGGGCAGAGCGCACAGCCGTCAGCGTTGAAACCGCCAAGTATATTGAGCGGAACGTGCCAAATTACGAAGTGCTGACCGAGGAAGCACTAGCCGTGATCGAGGCGAATGCCGAAACGGTGCTGGCTGAGATTGGCGTGAATTTCGTCGAAAACCCGCAAGCGCTGGAACGCTGGAAGGCCGCCGGTGCCGAGGTTGAGGGCGAGCGTGTGCGCATCCCGCGCGGACTTGCCCGCAAGCTATGCAGCACAGCGCCCGCGCAATTCACCCAATGTGCGCGCAATCCTGAACGCAATGTGGAAATCGGTGGCAAGAACCTCGTGCTTGCCCCGGTCTATGGCCCGCCATTTGTGCGCGATGCCGAAGGTGGCCGTCGTTATGCCACGATGGCGGATTTCGAAAAGTTCGTGAAGCTGGGCTATATGTCCAAATGGCTGCACCATTCTGGCGGCACTGTCTGTGAGCCTACGGATATACCAGTGAACAAGCGGCATCTTGATATGCTGCTGGCCCATATGACCCTGTCAGACAAGCCGTTCATGGGGGCCGTGACCGAACCAAGCCGCGCGCAGGACTCGGTCGATATGTGCAACATCCTGTTCGGCGAAGACTTTGTGCAGAACAACACGGTCATGACCTCGCTGATCAACATCAACTCGCCCCTGACGTTTGATTCCATCATGATGGGCGCGTTAGAGGTCTTTGCCAAAAACAATCAAGCCAGCATCGTCAGCCCCTTTATCGTGGGCGGTGCGATGGCGCCGGTTTCGGTCGCGGGGACCTTGACGCAGGTGTTGGCAGAGGTGCTCGCCGGCATCGCCTACAGTCAGATCATCCGCCCCGGATCGCCCGTGATCATGGGCACGTTTGTGACATCAATCGACATGAATTCCGGCGCGCCAACCTTTGGCACGCCGGAGGCATCGCACATCACATACGGGGCAGGGCAATTGGCGCGTCGTCTGGGCGTCCCTTACCGGTCTGCTGGGTCCTTTTGCGGGTCCAAGCTACCGGATGCGCAAGCGGCGTATGAAACTGCCAATTCGCTTCAGATGGGGCTGCTGTCTGGCGTGAACTTTATGCTGCACAGCTGTGGCTGGCTCGAAGGCGGATTGGTCGCGAGTTTTGAGAAATTCGTGATGGACGCGGACCAACTGGGCACGCTGCATCACTTTGCCCGCGGCGTTGATCTATCCGAAAACGGCCAAGCCATGGGGGCCATCGCCGAGGTTGGCCCCGGCGGGCATTATCTGGGCTGCGAACATACGCAGGCCAACTTCAAGTCAGCATTCTGGCGGTCCGATCTGTTTGACTACAAACCGTTCGAGACTTGGGACGAGGAAGGCGCGCGGGACACCCAAGCCCTGGCGTCCGCACGCGTTAAGAAGATGATCGACACCTATCAACAGCCACACTTAGATCCCGAGATCGAAGCGCGCCTACGCGCTTATGTGGCTGAAAAGAAGGCCTCGATGCCTGACAGCTTTATGTAACCAGCTGCGGTCGGTAGGCCGCCTGGAGAAGCCGCGCTTCACCCATGATCGCGGTCAACAGGGCGATATGCGTGGCCGGACTATAGTCGGCCGCGTTGCTCTTGCGCCTGTCGTTTATGCAGGCTTCAAGCTCCATCAACTCCAAGAGCGCGACACCGGTCGACGGCAGGTCTTCTGTTTTCAGGATACGACGCAATGCGCGATCCCGACGATAGTCATCAAGGCCAAAACGAGCCGCACGCACCAATAAACTAGGACGCTTGAGCGTCCGAACCATGCTGTTGAGATCAAGCATGAATTTTCCCCTTTAGGTATTCCAGCAAATGTTAGTACGGTGAAAGATACACACCCTAAGCGTGTGTTGCGCATTCTTTCCGGTAACCGTTCGGACCCCCCCAGAAACGGTTAACTGTTTTTTGACATACAGGTTGCGTTGATCAATTACCGTTAACCAACAGTTAACAATACACCCATAAGTTGTATGACAAGTGCAAGTTTGGAAGCGGTTTTCTTGGTCAATTTTGGATCGGAACACGTTTAATGTCCGAAAAGTTAAAGTCAGCGGTGAAGCTGCAATTGCCAGACTGGGTGCCCAAATCAGTGCATCTCTATCTGGCACATACTGTTGCGGGCTTGTCCATTCGGGCGCTTGCGCGGGACAGTGATTTGCATCCTTCGACGGTTCTGCGGCAGGTCCGCAGATTTGAGACACGGCGTGACGATCCACTTGTTGATGATGCACTGCGTGGGCTGGTTGCAAATGATGCAGGGCCTGTTGCGCCAGAGAGGGACATCCAAACGATGCCGAATGAAAACAGCTCTAAGAAGGCCGATGCGTCGGACGCATTAACGCAGGACAAGATTGATACTGAGGCCTTGCCGATCTTGCGGCGCCTGTGTGAGCCGGGTGCCTTGCTGGCGGTCGCGCGCGACATGGAAATGGCTGTGATCGTGCGCGAGGACGACAACGGCGATTCCTTTCGGACAGCCGTTGCAGATCGTCAAATTGCGCAGGCTATGGCCTTGAAATCATGGATTAACACCGCAGATCCGTCGCTGCGGATCGTGCGCTATTTCATCACCGCTGCAGGACGCGCTGCGCTGCGGGGCCTGACCGCGGAATCTGAAAATCGCGCCCAAGGCTTTAGAGAGGCGAGCCCCCGTCGCCGGGATGGCAGTAACGTCTGGGACCTGAATGAATCCGACAGCATCAGCAGCCGTTATATGGTGACGGAAAGCCCCCTGGTTGGTTTGGCACGGCGGCGCGGCAAAGATGGTAAGCACTTTTTGTCGTCGGAGCTTGTGCAAGCGGGCGAACGTCTGCGCGAAGACTATGAACTTTGCTATGTCGGCCCGTGCATTGCGGAAAATTGGCAGGATGTCCTGCAGGCTGAACCAAAGCCAAACACCGCCCAGGCGACCATTGATGCACGCCAACGCGTCAGCAATGCACTGACAGAACTCGGCCCAGGTCTTGCTGATATTGCCTTGCGGTGTTGTTGCTTTTTGGAAGGTCTGGAAGTGACCGAGAAAAGCATGGGGTGGTCGGCGCGTTCCGGCAAGATTGTTCTGCGGATCGCCTTGCAGCGCCTTGTGCGCCACTACGAAGATCAGGGCAAATTCCGTCCCATGATCGGATAAGCCGCACACGCAATGATTGCATTTCGCATCATCTATGCATTTGCTGCATTCCCGGCATGTGGCGGTGCTGCGGTGTTGGACAGCGGGGCCATGAGCCGTTAAGTAGGGTGAAACGTCACCCGGAGGCATCATGGCCACGCGCGATCTTAAAATTCCCGCTCAGCGACACCCCGAAAAGCAAAAGCGCCCTGACAATGCGCAGCCCAAGAAACCGGATTGGATCCGGGTCAAGGCGCCGACCTCCGAAGGCTATAAGCAAACCCGCAACATCATGCGCGAACACAAGCTGGTCACGGTCTGCGAAGAGGCGGGCTGCCCCAATGTTGGTGAATGCTGGTCCCAAGGCCACGCCACGATGATGATCATGGGAGAGGTCTGCACGCGGGCCTGCACTTTCTGCAACATCGCAACCGGCAAACCGCCCGAGGCATTGGATGTGTTTGAACCGGGCCGCGTTGCCGATGCAGTGAAAAAGCTGGGCCTGAACCACGTGGTCATCACGTCTGTGGACCGCGACGATGTCGAAGACGGCGGGGCAGAGCATTTTGCCCAAACGATCCGCGCCGTGCGCAAGCAATCGCCCGGCACAACAATTGAAATTCTGACGCCCGACTTTATCCGCTGCGATCCCGATGTCCTGCGCATCGTGGTTGAGGCAAAGCCAGATGTCTTCAACCACAACCTTGAAACCGTGCCGGGCCTTTACCCAGAGGTCCGCCCCGGTGCGCGCTATTTCCATTCATTGCGTCTGCTTCAACGGGTCAAAGAGCTGGACCCCACGATGTTCACCAAATCCGGCATCATGGTGGGCTTGGGCGAGGATCGTCAGGCCGTCGTGCAGGTCATGGAAGACATGCGCGCTGCTGACATCGATTTCCTGACCATTGGCCAATACCTGCAACCGACCCCGAAACACCACGCGGTCGACCGCTTTGTCACCCCCGAGGAATTCGCAGCCTACGAAAAGGCAGCTTACGGCAAGGGGTTCCTGATGGTGTCAGCCACGCCGCTGACCCGCTCGTCCTACCATGCAGGTGATGACTTTGCCCGGTTGCGCGCGGCGCGGCTGAAAAAGATGGGGCAGGCCTAGAACTTGAACCGGGCGCGGCCATTGCCGTTTGGCGTCAGCGCCTCTGGCCAACCATAGACCTGTTCGATCCCGAACAGGATCAGGCAGACCACCAAAATTGCTGCGAACAATTTGACCCGCCCCCAAGAGGGCGGGTTTTGCGCCAGCCGCTTGGCCCGCATAAGCCAGCGCAAATCCATCAGTCGATAAACCGCACCTTGCCGATATAGGGCAAGTTCCGGTCCCGCTGTGCATAATCAATGCCGTAACCCACGACAAATTCGTCAGGGATATCAAAGCCGTTCCAATCGGCCTGCACATCCACTTCGCGCCGGGTTTGTTTGTTCAGCAGGGCAATGGAGCGTAATTTGTGCGGCTTACGCGCGCCCAACAGCCCCAGCACGTGCTTCATCGTGTGGCCGGTATCCACGATATCTTCGACCACCAAAACGTCGCGCCCCTCAATCCCAGACCGGAGATCTTTCAAGATCCGCACCTCACGACTGCTTTCCATACCGTCCCCGTAGCTCGACGCTTCCAGAAAATCGACCTCAACCGGCAAGTCCAATTCACGCACCAAATCGGCGATAAACACAAAGGATCCGCGCAATAGGCCAACAACCACCAGTTTGTCAGTCTGATCAAATTCGGCTTCGATCTCATCCGAGAGCGCCTCGATCCTTGCGGCGATGGATTTGGCGCTGATCATCTGATCAATGACGTAACGAGGATGCGACATGGCGGCTCCGGGGTTGATTTTCACCGGCACTTTACGACATGGAGAGGTGAAGTCACCCGTGAAAGACCCTTTATGCCTGCCCATTCAGAGACCCGGGTGCTGCCCTATACCGCCGATCAGATGTATGCGCTGGTGGCTGACGTCACCAACTACCCAAAGTTTCTGCCATGGACCGCCGCTGCGCGGATCAGATCCACCACCGATCAAGGTGATCATCAGGTGATGTTGGCCGATTTGGTCGTCAGCTTTAAGGTCTTTCGCGAAACCTTTGGCAGCCGCGTGACGCTTTGGCCCGAAAAACGCCAGATCGACACCAGCTATATCGACGGGCCGTTCAAACACCTCGATTCGGTCTGGCAGTTCCGCGATGTCGACGGCGGCTGCGAGGTTGCGTTCGAGGTCGATTTTGAATTCAAGAACAAGCTTTTGCAGGGGGCGGCGGGGATGTTTTTCAACCAAGCAATGCAGACAATCGTCCGCGCCTTTGAAAGCCGCGCAAAGGACCTTTACGGATGACCGTCGAAGACTACCTGATCCGCCTGACCCATGCGCCCGCAGATGGCCCGACTGATCTGATGCGTCTTTGCCTGTTCGACTGGGCCGCGGTGGCGCTGGCTGGGCAGAACGAACCGGTCGCGCAGATTCTCGCCATGCAAGCTGGGATCGAAGGCGATGCATCTGTGATCGGTGGCGGAGAGACCTCTGCCCCTGATGCCGCGCTCATCAACGGCGCGACGGGGCACGCGCTGGACTATGACGACACGCATTTTGACCATATCGGCCATACGTCTGCGGTGATCATGCCCGCACTTCTTGCACTGGCAGAGGATCAGATGATCGAAGATCTGGGGCAGGTGGCAAAAGCCGCCCTGATCGGATCTGAGGCGGCAGTTCGCGTCGGGCTTTGGCTGGGCAGGGACCATTATCAGGTGGGTTTTCACCAGACCGCCACTGCCGGCGCCATTGGGGCGGCGGTTGCGGGTGCGCGGCTTTGCACGCTCTCCAAGGCACAGACCCGCCACGCCATCGGGCTGGCCGCGACCGGTGCATCCGGCCTCAAGGGGCAGTTTGGGACGATGGGCAAGCCGCTGAATGCTGGCCTCGCGGCGCGTTGCGGGGTGGAATCAGTGATCTGGGCGCAATCCGGCCTGACGGGTGATCCTCATGGTGTGACCCAATTTGGCGCAACGCATCATGGGGTCGCGGACGCGACCGCATGGGATGATGAGCCGTGGAAAATCGCGCGCGTCAGCCACAAATTCCACGCTTGCTGCCACGGCCTTCACGCCATGCTAGAAGCCCTGCGTGAGGTGGACGGCACCGTTGATGCGCTGACCGTGCACACCCATCCCCGCTGGATTGGCGTCTGTGACAAGCCCGCACCAAAGACCGGGCTAGAGATGAAGTTTTCCTACGCCATGACCGCCGCGATGGCGCTTGCGGGCGTCGATACCGGGGCAATCACGAGTTACACCGATGCCAACGCCAAAGCCCCTCAATTACTCGCCTTGCGTGACAAGGTTACGGTCCAGTCAGATGAGACGCTGACCGAAATGCAGACCCGTCTGGATGTTACCTATGCGGACGGCACCACCACCACGCTGGCGCATGACCTGAACACGCCGCTTGATATGGCGACCCGCGAAAGACGTCTGCAAAACAAGGCCGTCGCACTTTTGGGCGCCGCGGCAGAGCCGCTTTGGGCCGCCTGTCAGGGCGATGACGTTGCGGCCCTGACCGATATCATGCGCGAATAAAAAAGGGGCGCCCTAAGGCGCCCCAAGTCTCAGGGAGAACTTTCGAAATCAGCTGGTGATGTCGTAGGCGCGTTCGCCATGCACCGCGAGGTCAAGACCGTTGGTCTCGGTCTCTGGATCGACCCGCAGGGTCGTGATGGCCTTGCAGAGCACGATCAGAACCACGGTCACCACGGTGGTGAAGACGCCCACAATCACAAGGCTACCCAGCTGTGCCGCCCAGGATCCGATCCCGAAGGCTGCGATCATGATCGTGCCAAAGATGCCGCCGACACCGTGGACCGCGAAGACGTCCAGCGTGTCGTCGATCTTGAACACATTGCGGATCAGCACGACGGCCTCTTGGCACAGCACACCGGCAACCGCGCCGATGACAATCGCGTGCCACGGCTCAATGAACCCGGACGCTGGCGTGACAGAGGCAAGGCCTGCAATCGTGCCTGTCACCAGACCGACCAAAGATGCTTTGCCGAACTTGATCTTTTCCCACAGCGCCCATGTCAGCGAGGCTGCCGCTGCCGATAGATGCGTGACCGTGATTGCCATCGCAGCCCCACCATCAGCGGCCAATTGCGATCCACCGTTAAACCCAAACCAACCGATCCACAGCATCGCGGCACCGATCATCACCATGCCGGGGTTATGCGGCGGCTTGGCAGGGTCTTTGCGTGGCCCCAGGAAAATGGCCAGCAATAGCGCCGCGATCCCGGCGGTTTCGTGCACCACGATGCCGCCTGCAAAATCCATTACGGCCGCTTCAAAGAACATCCCGTTGGCCAGCATCCCGCCGCCCCAGACCCAATGGACCACAGGCGCATAGCACAGCAGCATCCATAGCGATGAAAACAGCAACACAAATCCAAATCCGATCCGTTCCACATAGGCGCCAACGATCAGCGCGGGCGTGATGATGGCGAAAGTCATCTGAAAGGCGAAAAACAGGATCTCGGGCAGGGTGCCTGACAGGCTGTCGGATGTAATGCCCGCAAGGAACATCTTGTCCAAGCCGCCCCAGAACCCTGATGTGCCACCGCCGAAGGCGATCGAATAGCCAAAGGCATACCACAGAATGCTCATCAAACAGGCGATGGCATAACAATGCATAAAGACGCTCAGGACGTTACGCGCGCGCACCAGCCCGCCATAAAACAGCGCAAGCCCCGGCAATGTCATGAAAAGTACAAGCGCAGTGGCCACCATGATCCACGCGGTATCGGCTCCATTCATCTGGAAGTCCCCCTTGGTCTTAATCCTTGGGGCGCTCAGAGCGGATTCGCGCCGCCGCGAAAAGGAGCAAGACCAGTGCAGCCTGCCGTTTCATTGGGCGATTAACAAACTGCCCAAGTTTTGAGCGAAAAATATGGGGCGCGCCTAATTCTTGACCGGAAACTGATCGAGCGCCAAAAGCAGCAGGTCAAGCGCATGGGCAACCGTCGCCATGCGCACATTGTGTCGGCCGATTGCGCCGAATTCATAGGCTTGTGTGCGGGTGCGGTCTGCGGTGGCCAGACCAAAACACACCAATCCTTCGGGCTTGTGATCTGACCCGCCGGGGCCTGCGATGCCAGTAACCGCGACTGCCACCTGCGCGGTTGACGCGGCCAGCGCGCCTGCGGCCATCTCTGCGGCGGTTTCCTGCGAAACCGCGCCATGGGCGTCCAGCGTTGCCTGTTTGACGCCCAGCATCTGCACCTTGGCCGCGTTGGTGTAGGTCACAAAACCACGGTCAAAAATGGCAGAGCTGCCAGGCACCTCCGTGATCGCGGCAGAGATCAGCCCGCCGGTGCAGCTTTCGGCGGTGGCCACCATCACGCCGCGCGCCTTGGCGCGGATCAAAAGCGACGCGGCCTGCATTACATCAAGACCTGATGGAACAATGCGGCCAGGATGATCACGCCAATGGCCGCAAAGATCCCCGCAATCACATCGTCCAGCATCACGCCCACCGCGTCGTCGCGCCGGTCGGCCCAGCCCACCAGCCATGGTTTGGTGATGTCAAACGCCCGAAACAGCACGAACGCCGCGATCCAGCCGGGCCAAAGGGCCACAACCGGCACCCCCATCATCTGTGCGCCGTAAGCCACGGGTAACAAAGCAATCCATTGGCCCACCACCTCATCTATCACAATCTCTGACGGGTCGTGATTATCCTTGCCGGCCGTTTCCACCTTGGTGGCCCAAAGCCCCGCGAAATAGGCAAGCGCGGCCCCGATCAACAGCAGCGGCCAGCCGCCCAGTTTGATCAGCACGTAGCCGACGGGCAGGGCGGCCAGCGAGCCCCATGTGCCGGGTGCCGGGCGCATGTGGCCCACATAAAAGAACGTCGCGATCAGTTTGCTCATGACTTCACCAAGGTGGCTGTTGCGATGCTGGCGATCCCTTCGCCGCGCCCGGTAAATCCGAGCCGTTCAGAGGTGGTCGCCTTGACGCTGATCCGGTCGGCCTCCAACCCCATGATCTGCGCAATTGCCGCCTTCATTGCAGATTGATGTGGCCCAATCTTGGGAAATTCACAGATCAGCGTGCAATCCACATTGCTGATGCTAAATCCCCGCTCTGTCGCCAGTGCCACCGCATGTTCCAGAAAGATGTGGCTGGCGGCCCCTTTCCACTGCGGGTCCGACGGGGGGAAATGCTGGCCGATATCGCCCATCCCCAGTGCGCCATAGATCGCATCCGTCACCGCGTGCATTCCGACATCAGCATCCGAATGCCCTTGCAGGCTGCGATCATGGGGGACTTGCACCCCGCATAGCCAGACATGATCGCCCGGTCCAAACCGGTGCACGTCATATCCATTGCCAAGCCTGATATCCATGCCATGCCCCATCAATTGCCCCGCCCGTGCCAGATCGTCTGGCCCGGTGATCTTGAGGTTTTCCTCTGCGCCCGGCACGATTGCAACATCCAATCCCGCCGCACGGGCCGCCGCCACATCGTCGGCAAAGGGGCCTGTGGCGCTTTGGTGTGCGGCCAGTATCGCGTCAAAATGGAACCCTTGCGGGGTCTGTGCCCGGAACAACCCGTCCCGGCTTTGCGTGCCGGTGACTGTGCCAGCGACCCCGGTCCACAACGCATCAGTGACCGCAAGCGCGGGGGCCGCACCTTGGTGATCCTCCAGCGCTGCGATCACGTCACGGATCACAGATGCAGATACCAAGGGGCGGGCGGCGTCATGGATCAACACCAGATCAACCCCGCGCCCCGCCAGCGCCTCTAGCCCCGCGCGGACAGAGGCATCTCGCGTAGCACCGCCATCCACAACAAGGTCAGCCGCAATCCCTGCCGCGTCCCACAGGTCGTGATCGTCGGGGTGCAGCACCACTGCCGTTATCTGCGTATGTTCGGCAAAGGCCGCAACGGATCGGGCAAGAACTGTTTGGCCGCGCAGGTCTTGCCATTGCTTGGGCAACGCGCCGCCAGCGCGGGTGCCACGCCCGGCGGCAACAATAAGGGCTGCGATTTGCATGGATAATCTGATCCTTTGACTGGCTTTCATTGGTGACGCTTTGTCGTGCAATCGGCAAGGGATGGCGGTTGAATTGCACAAAAAATAGGCAAAAATTGCAACGTGCCTAAAACACACGCAAGCCCCGTTGTTCTTGCCGCCTCGGCGGGTTACCAAAGCGCCAACGCACAGTAATTAGGCAAACGGTCACTTTCTTGGCAGATCAGATCGACATTGGCTTCGTCTCTTTGGCCCCGCCCGTGGCCCTCGCGCCGCTTGCGGGCATTACAGATCTGCCATTTCGGCAATTGGTGGCGCGCTTTGGCGCTGGCTGGGTGGTGTCCGAAATGATTGCCTCCAAGGACATGGTCAACGCCAAGCCCGACGCGCGGGCACGGACGGAACTGGGCTATAACCAGCAAGGCACCGCCGTGCAAATCGCGGGGCGAGAGGCCTATTGGATGGCAGAGGCGGCAAAACTCGCGGCCGACAATGGCGCGGCCATTATCGACATCAACATGGGCTGTCCTGCCAAAAAGGTCGTCGGTGGCTATTCCGGTTCCGCCCTGCTGCGCACCCCCGATCATGCGCTTTCGCTGATCGAGGCTGTGGTGAATGCCGTTGACGTGCCAGTGACCCTCAAGACCCGTTTGGGCTGGGATGACAGATCATTGAATGCTGCTGGGGTTTGCGCCCGGGCAGAGCAGGCAGGGGTGCGGTTGGTGACGATCCATGGCCGCACCCGCTGCCAATTCTACAAAGGGTCGGCGGATTGGGCCGCCATCCGCGCTGTCAAAGACGCGGTCAATATCCCGGTGATCGCCAATGGTGACATCGTCGACGCCGTAACGGCAAGGACGGCGCGGGCGCAATCAGGTGCGGATGGCGTGATGATCGGGCGGGGCGCGCAAGGGCGGCCTTGGCGTCTGGCGCAGATCGCAAGCGCGCTGCATGGCACAACTGCACCTGTTATTCCGCAAGGCTCTGATTTGATCGCGCTGGTGGCGGAACACTATGATGCGATGCTGTCTTTCTACGGTGAAAACCTTGGCCGCCGCGTCGCGCGAAAGCACCTTGGCTGGTATATGGATGACGCTGGCACGCCGCCGTCATTGCGCAAAGAGGTCCTGACCGCCGATAACCCACGCGCCGTTGCAAAGCTGATCCCGGACGCGCTGGACCAATCGCAGGTGGCGGCATGATCGAAGGCGAAATCCTGTGGTCCTCGCTCCCGGTGCCCGCCATTCTGGTCGGCCCCGATGACACGATCCTGCAATCCAATCCAGCGGCCGAAAGCTTTCTGAACCTCTCTGCCAAGTCGTTGGAAGGGGCAAAGCTTTGGGACAAGGTGATGATTGACGCCGATATCGAGGGGCCCTTTGCTGCGGCCCACCTCGAACGGCGGTCGATCTTCCTTAATGATGTCTTCGTAGGGTCGGGCATGCGCGCGCCCAGCCATTGCAACGTGCTGTTTTCACCGCTCGGCAATGTCGACGATACGATGATCCTGATGATCACCCCACGCGAAATGGCCAGCCGGATCGTGCAAAACGGACAAACCCACAAGGCCGCACGCTCTGCGATTGGCATGGCCGAAATGCTGGCGCATGAAATCAAGAACCCGCTTGCGGGTATCACCGGCGCGGCGCAGCTTTTGTCGATGGGCCTGTCGTCCGAGGATCAGGAACTGACTGACCTGATTGTGGTGGAATCGCGCCGGATCGTGAAGCTTTTGGAACAGGTCGAACAATTTGGCAATCTGAGGCCTCCACTGCGCAAGGCCGTTAATATACACGATGTGCTGGACCGCGCGCGCCAGTCGGCATCGGTTGGATTTGGCGCGCATATGTATTTTATCGTCGACTATGACCCATCCTTGCCCCGCGCTTTGGCCGACAGCGACCAGTTGCAGCAGGTCTTTCTGAACCTGCTCAAGAATGCATCTGAGGCAGGCAAGGAAGGCGGCACCATCCGGCTGCATACCTTCTATGATGCGGCCCTGCGCGTGCGCCAACACGATGGGACACAGGCGCGACTGCCCTTGCAGGTTGAGATTATCGACGATGGCCCCGGCCTGCCGCCCGACATCGCGCAGGACATCTTTGAACCCTTTGTATCAGGGCGCGAGAACGGCACCGGGCTTGGCCTCGCCCTTGTGAGCAAGCTGGTGCACGACGGCGGTGGCTGGATCAGCGTCGATAGCGTGCCGGGCAAAACCGTGTTTCGGGTCAGCCTGCCACTGGCCCCCCATTCTGACAACGACGGAGAAGAATAATGGACGGAACGATCCTTGTTGCAGACGACGACCGCACCATCCGCACGGTGCTGACGCAGGCGCTGACGCGGGCAGGGTGTAAGGTGCATGCAACCTCTTCGCTGGTGACCCTGATGCGCTGGGTCGAAGAGGGCAAAGGTGATCTGGTGATCTCTGACGTGGTCATGCCCGATGGCAACGGTTTGGAACAACTGCCCAAAATCGCAGAAGCCCGGCCCGGCCTGCCGGTCATCGTAATCTCTGCGCAGAATACGATCATGACGGCCATTCAAGCGGCAGAGGCGGACGCCTACGACTACCTGCCCAAGCCCTTTGACCTGCCTGATCTGATGAAACGTGCGGCCCGCGCGCTCGAGGTCAAGCGCCGCGTGACTCCCAAACGTGATGCAGTGACGGATGACGCCAGCGACCTGCCGCTGGTGGGGCGCACCGTGGCGATGCAGGCGCTCTACCGCCTTGTCGCGCGGGTGATGAACACCGCACTTCCGGTTTTGATCGTCGGTGAAAGCGGCACTGGTAAATCACTGATCGGGCGTGCCATTCACGACTTTTCCGACCGGCGCAGCCTGCCGTTTGTGACGGTGACCGGTGTTGATCTGGAAAGCATTGATGGCCCCAATGCGGTGTTGTCGCGGGCAAAGGGCGGCTCGATTCTCTTTGATGAAGTCGGCGACTTGGACGATCAGGCCCAGGCCCGGATCGTGCGGATGCTCGACAGCCTTGGCGACAATGCGCCCCGGATCATGGCCACGTCGCAGGCCAACCTCAATGGCCTGATGGAACAGGGCACGTTCCGCGAGGATCTGTTTTATCGCCTTGGCGGCGTCACGGTCACCGTGCCGTCTTTGCGTGAACGGGTCGATGATATCCCGCTGCTGGCCGATCACTTTCTGGCTCGTGCGGAACGCGAAGGCGCGCCACTGCGCCGCTTGGGCGGCAGTGCCCTTGAACTGGTGCGGGCCTACAGCTGGCCGGGGAACGTGCGCCAGCTTGAAAACGCCGTGCGCCGTCTGGTCTTTACCGCCGCCGAAGAAGACATCAGCCGCGCCGAAGTAGAGCTGGTCTTGGGAAATCAGCCCGCGATGGAACCCCTGCGCGCCGGTGGTGAGGGTGAAAAGCTGTCATCCTCTGTCGGCAAACACCTGCAGCGCTATTTTGACCTGCATGGTGGGGTTCTTCCGCCACCGGGGCTTTACAACCGGATCCTCAAAGAGGTCGAGGCCCCCTTGATCGAGATTGCGCTCGACGCGACAGGCGGAAATCAGGCCAAATGTGCCGATTTGCTTGGGATCAACCGCAATACCTTGCGTAAAAAGATTACAGACCTCGATATTCGCGTGACACGCCGCCGCAAGCTGATGTAAAACCGCAACATAACCGTGGCCCCGAAGGGACAACCTTCGGAAGGACCACATATAACGGCGGTATGGCGGGGTGACCCGCGTGGAAAAACAGGTGAATGCGCGTGCAGCGTTCCCTTTTGGGCATTGATATCAGGCGGTTTTCCCGCTGGCGGCGACGGCGCGAGGTGCAGAATGCACTGACGCTTTGCATCATCGTGCTTGGTCCTGTGCTGACCGCGTTGACCTTCGTGGTGCTGGGGCAGCCGTTGGAATCGTCAACCAATGATCTGTGGCTGCGGCTGATTCTGCTGGCCGACCTGATCTATATCATCGTCGTGGCGGCGCTCGTGATGCTGCGAGTGATGCGCATGATCGTCGCCCGGCGCAACAAATCCGCAGGCTCTCGTCTGCACTTGCGCCTGACCGGGGTCTTTGCGCTTTTGGCGCTGATCCCCACAATCCTCGTCGCGGTTTTCGCGCTTTTGTCGATCAATTTGGGCTTCGAAGGCTGGTTCTCCGAACGGGTCCAGACCGTGCTTGGCACGTCGCTTTCCACCGCAGAAGCCTATGAAAACGAAGAAAGAAACGAACTTTTGCGCGATGGAAACGCGCTTGCGGCGTTTCTGAACACCGAACGCCAGACCAATTTCTTCATGGAAGACGGCGACGTCCGCCAAGCGATCGCCCGCGTTCAAAACCAGATCGACCGCGGCCTGACAGAGGTGTTCTTTCTCGACAGCGCCGGCACCATTCGGACCCGCGGTGCGCGGTCCTACGAATTCAACTATGAACAGCCCACCCAAGATCAATTCGCACAGGCCGACCTGAACGGATTTGCGATCATCGAGGATGCCGACAACAATGAATTCCGCGCGCTGATCCCGCTGGAAACCTTCCTTGATCGCTACATCTACGTCACCCGCGCCGTCGATGGCGAGATCCTGGCGCTTTTGGACGAGACCCAGGAAACCTTTGCGCTTTACGAACAATTGGAACGCGATCGCGGACGACTCTTGTTCGGGTTTGGCTTTCTCTACCTCGGCTTTGCGGTGATCATGATCCTGGCCGCCACATGGCTTGGCCTGTCTTTCGCCGAACGGCTTTCTGCCCCCGTTGGCCGCTTGGTCAGCGCGTCCCAACGCGTCGGCAAAGGCGATCTTGATGTGCAGGTCATCGAAGACGACGGCGACGACGAAATCAGCCAATTAGGCAATTATTTCAACCAGATGACCAAGCAGTTGAAAGGTCAGCGGGAAGAGCTTTTGGATGCCAACCGCCGCTCTGAACGGCGCAGGCGGTTGTTTGATTCTGTCTTGTCGTCTGTCACCTCTGGCGTGGTCGGGCTTGATGCGGACGGTCATATCACCTTTCTGAATCCATCGGCCAAACGGTTGTTGTCGGTTGATGAGGGGCAGGCCGACGTCGCGCTCGCCGTGGCGATCCCCGAATTCTCGCCCTTGTTTGACGATCTGCGCGGCGCGCAGCGCAATGTCGCGCAAGAGCAGATCAACCTGATCCGTAAGGGCCAACAAGAAAGCCTGCTGGTCCGCATGGCCCCGCGCCTGAACACCGAAGGCGCGTTGGAAGGCTATGTTGTGGCTTTTGATGACGTCACCGATCTGGTCAGCGCACAGCGCATGGCTGCTTGGGGTGACGTCGCCCGCCGCATCGCGCATGAAATCAAAAACCCGCTGACCCCGATCCAGCTCTCGGCCGAACGCATCAAACGCAAATTCCGGTCAGAGGTCGCAGACAGCGACGCGCTGGAACAAATGACTGACGTGATTGTGCGCCAAACCAATGACTTACGACGCATTGTTGATGAGTTTTCAAAATTCGCCCGGATGCCAGAGCCAGAACTGAAGTCAACCGATCTGGTCGCCATCGTCCGCGACGCTGTCACGCTGCAAAAGGCCGGGCAGCCGGATGTCAAAATCGTGGCCGATCTGCCCGCGACGGCTGCGATGGCAGAACTTGACAGCACAATGATCTCACAGGCGCTTACGAACTTGATTAAGAACGCGGGTGAAGCCATTGAAACCTTGCAGGAAAAGCACCCCGAGGTGTCGGTAAAGCCAGAGATCCGCGTTGCCGTGACAGTGCTGGACGACGCTGCCCTGATCTCGATCCAAGACAACGGCATTGGCCTGCCAGAGGATCGGACACGCCTGTTCGAACCCTATGTGACGACCCGCGACAAGGGCACCGGGCTCGGCCTGCCCATCGTGAAGAAAATTATCGAAGAGCACGGCGGCACCCTGACGCTGACCGATGCCGAACCTTTCGGTGACGGGGCCCGTGTGGGGGCCCGCGCCGTCATTGACCTGCCGATCAGCCCCGCCGGGGCCGCGGCCAAGAAAATACCAGCATGAGGACCAACATGGGCGATATTCTGATCACCGACGACGAACGCGATATCCGAGAGTTGATTTCCGATATTCTCAAGGATGAAGGCTATACCACCAGACTGGCCGCGAATTCCGACCAATGCATGAAGGAAATCGCGAACGAACCACCGGCGCTGATGATCCTTGATATCTGGCTCAAGGATAGTGGCATGGATGGGATCGACATCCTCAAATCCGTGAAACGCGACCACCCCGATATCCCGATTGTCATCATCTCGGGTCACGGCAATATTGAAATTGCCGTCGCCGCGATCAAACAGGGCGCTTACGACTTTATTGAAAAGCCCTTTAATATTGACCAGTTAATGGTCGTCATCCGCCGCGCGATGGAAACTTCTCGTCTGCGCCGCGAAAATGTCGAGCTTAAACGCGGAGAGACAGCAACAGCCGAGATGCTGGGCGACAGTGCCGCATTCCGTGCGTTGAAAGCGCAGCTTGATAAGGTCACCAAATCCAATGGCCGGGTCATGCTGACCGGTCCTGCGGGTGCCGGTAAGGAAATCGCCGCGCGTTACATCCACGCGCAATCCAACCGCTCCGGTGCGCCCTTTGTCACCGTCTCTTCGGCCAGTATCGAACCCGATCGCATGGAAGAGGTGCTGTTTGGCCGCCAGTCCGCCGGTGGCATCGAAAAGGGCCTGTTGGAACAGGCCAATGGCGGCGTCATCTATTTTGACGAAATCGCTGATATGCCCTTGGGCACGCAGTCAAAAATCCTGCGCGTGTTGGTCGATCAGACCTTCAACCGGGTCGGGGGCAGCGACAAAGTGCAGGTCGATCTGCGGGTGATTTCGTCAACAAACCGCGATTTGCCCAGCGAAATTGCGGGCGGGACCTTCCGGGAAGAGCTTTATCACCGCCTGAACGTCGTGCCGATCCACGTGCCAAGCCTGGAAGAGCGGCGCGAAGATATCCCGCTTTTGGCCGAACATTTCATCGGGATGTTCAACAAGGCACAAGGCCTGCCGCTGCGTGCCTTGGCCGAAGACGCCCGCGCATTGCTGCAAACCATGCTCTGGCCCGGCAATGTGCGTCAGTTAAAGAACGTCGTCGAACGTGTTCTTATCCTTGGTGAAAATACCGGTGACATCGCAGCCAAAGAATTGCCAGCGAGCGATGAGGCCACAGCCGAAGAAGGCCGCATCGTGCTGTCCGGTGGCCTTGCCACGCTGCCCCTGCGCGAGGCGCGCGAGCTTTTTGAACGGGAATACCTGCTCACCCAGATCAACCGCTTTGGCGGCAATATCAGCCGCACCGCGTCCTTTGTCGGCATGGAACGCAGTGCGTTACACCGCAAGCTGAAATCACTGGGCGTGGCCACCACTAACAAAGCGGGCGCGCGCGTCGCCTATGTGGAAGGTGATTGACACCAGCGCGCTGCGGGGGTTTGACAACAGAACCGCAACGGGAGTTTTGCGATGAAGGTCATTATCTGCGGCGCAGGTCAGGTCGGTTGGCAAATCGCGCGGCATCTGTCGGGCGAGAAAAACGATGTCACCGTCGTTGACAACAACCCCGAACTGGTGCGCCGCGCCACCGATAGCCTTGATGTTCAGGGCATCGCGGGTCACGCCAGTTACCCCGATATCCTTGAACGGGCAGGGGCGCGGGACGCCGATATGATTATCGCCGCCACCCACTCGGACGAAGTCAACATGGTCACATGTCAGGTGGCCCACTCGATCTTTGCCGTGCGGCGCAAGATCGCGCGTCTGCGGGCGCAAAGCTATCTCGATGCGATCTATTCCGATCTGTATCGCCGCGACCACCTGCCGATTGACGTCGTGATCAGCCCCGAAAAAGAAGTGGCAGAGGCCGCGCTGCAACGCCTTGCCGCCCCTGCTGCCTTTGACACCGAAAGTTTTCTTGAAGGCAAAGCCCAGCTTTTGGGCATCACCATCGAAGACGATTGCCCGGTCATCAACACGCCTCTGCGGCAGCTGACGGACCTCTTTTCGACGCTGCGCGCCTTGGTCGTCGGCATCCGCCGCGAGGGCGCCTTGTTCGTGCCCGCCGCCGGTGATCAGATCTTTGCGGGGGATGAGGTCTACCTTTTCACCGAAACCGAAGACATGAACCGCAGTCTTGAGATTTTCGGCAAGACCCAGCGCAAACAAGAACGCATCGTCATCATCGGCGGCGGCAACGTCGGCCTTGCCGTGGCGCAGGCGCTTGAAGCGCGGACAGATCGCCTGCGCGTCCGCGTCATCGAAAAAGACCGGCAATGCGCCGAAGATGCCGCTGATGCGCTCGACCGAACCATCGTGCTGAACGGTGACGGCCTTGATAGCGCGCTTCTGGACGAGGCAGGCGTGGCCAACGCCGACGCGGTTCTTGCGCTGACCAATGACGACAAAACCAACCTTTTGGCCTCTGTCCGGGCCAAGGGCATGGGCTGCCCGATGGCTATTACCCTGATCAACGACCCCACGCTGGTGCCGCTGATGGGCCCCTTGGACATCGACGCCTATATCAACCCGCGCGCAACAACCGTGTCGTCGATCTTGCGCCACGTGCGCCATGGCCGTGTGCGCGGCGTCTATTCCATCGGCGACGCCGAGGCCGAACTGATCGAGGCACAGGTCCTTGGCACGTCGCCCATCTCTGGCCAGAAAATCCGCGATATCAGCTTTCCCGAAGGCACCCTTGTGGGTGGCATCATGAAACCAACCGGTCTGGTCAAGCCCAAGGGCGACACCCGCATTAACGAAGGCGATGTGATCGCCATCTTCGTGATGGCCGACGACGTGCCAGAGGTTGAGCGGCTCTTGCAGGTCAGCATCGACTTCTTCTGATGATGGCGCGCCTGACAGCCCTGCCGTTTTTTGTGCTTTTGATGGGGCTGGCATCGCTCGCGATGCTGGTGCCGGCCGCCCATGGCGCGATCATGGACGATCATGTGACCATGCGCGTGTTCTTTTACGGCACGATCCTGTTTGGCTTCCTGACGCTGGTGTTTGCCCTTGCAACCGCCGGATACGCGCCGCGCTCTGTCGCGCGCAGCCAGCTCATCACGCTTATCGCGTCCTTTGCAGCGCTGCCGATCCTCTTTGCCGTTCCATTCCACGAAGCGGTGGGCAACACCAGTTTCCTGAACGCCTGGTTTGAAATGGTGTCCAGCTTCACGACAACCGGGGCGACGGTCTATGATGGCTCTGGTCGGTTGACGCCCTCGCTCCACCTTTGGCGGGCGATGGTGGGCTGGATGGGCGGGCTGATGGTCTGGGTCACGGCTGTTGCGATCTTTGCGCCGCTGAACCTGGGTGGGTTCGAAGTGCGCGCCAGGGGCGGTGTCGGGCGCGGTGCTGCGGCCACATTCAGCCAGGTCGGCTTTGCCGTCGATCCTTCGCGCCGCCTGACGCGCTATGCCTTGCAATTGACCCCGATCTATACCGGGCTGACTTGCCTGTTGTGGCTTGGACTCGTGGTTCTGGGCGAGGTGCCCTATATCGCCCTGTGCCATGCCATGGCGGTGATGTCGTCATCCGGCATTTCCCCAATTGGCGGCTTTTACTTTGCCGCATCCGGGGTCTGGGGCGAGGTCCTGATCTTCGCCTTCTTCGTCTTTGCGATCTCGCGGCTGACCTTCTCGGGCGGCAACATTCTGGACCGCAAAAGCAGCATGTTCCGCGACCCAGAGGTGCAGGTCGCCATCGCCCTTGTCCTTGGATCCACGGCCTTGCTTTACGGGCGTCACTTTCTGGGCTCCATCGACGAAGAAACCGCCATCGCCCAAGCCGGTGGGTTAGAGGCGCTTTGGGGCACGATCTTTACGGTGACCTCGTTTTTGACCACCACCGGGTTTGAATCGCGCTATTGGGTCAGCGCCGCTGACTGGTCGGGGCTGGACACGCCGGGGCTGTTCCTTGTGGGACTGGCGCTGATCGGCGGCGGCGTGGCGACCACGGCGGGCGGGGTCAAACTGCTGCGCGTCTACGCGCTTTACCGCCATTCCGAACGAGAGCTTGAGCGGCTCTTGCACCCCTCATCCGTTGGCGGTGGCGGTGGCGAAGCGCGGCGGATCAGGCGGCAGGGGGCGAATATCTCCTGGATCTTCTTTATGCTCTTTGCCATCAGCATCGCCGCGGTCATGCTGCTTTTGTCACTGACCGGTGTGCAGTTTGAAACCGCGATGGTTCTTGCGGTCGCGGCGCTTTCGACAACCGGGCCACTTGCGTCAATCGCTGCCGAAAACCCGATCTCCTATTCCGGCATTCCCGATCTGGCAAAGGCCATTCTGGCCGCGGCCATGGTCCTTGGGCGGCTGGAAACACTTGCCATCATTGCACTTTTCAACCCCGATATCTGGCGCAAATAAGCGCCGCATATTTGGGCTTTCACATCCTGATCGGGCAGGACATACTGCCCGCCAACACGCGTGGCGTTCGGTTGAGTGTCAGCCGCAAGAATAAAAAGCCGCTCAAAAGGGGCGCAAGAACAAGAAAAGGACATTTGATATGGCATCCGACAAAGCCAATCTGCAGGACGCATTTCTCAATCACGTACGCAAGACCAAGGTGCCGGTGACCATATTTCTGGTCAACGGGGTCAAGCTTCAGGGCGTGATCACATGGTTTGACAGCTTTTGCGTGTTGTTGCGCCGCGATGGCCAGTCTCAATTGGTCTACAAGTCGGCCATTTCAACGATCATGCCAAGCCAGCCCATCAGTCTTTATGAAGGCGAAGAATAGCATTGCTTGAACACGACAAGCCCGTCACGCGGGCTTGGGTGCTGCACCCGACCATCAAATCCGACAAAGCTGCGCGTGATCCCGACGCCGCACTCGCCGAAGGCGTGTCGCTGGCGGCTGCATTGCCAGATCTAGAGGTTCTGGGGCAAGACGTTGTGCGCCTGCCGCGCATTCATCCCGGCAAACTGTTCGGCAAGGGTAAGATCGAAGAACTGGGACAGCGTTTCAGAGCGGCAGAGGTTGAACTGGTGCTGATCGACGGCCCCGTCAGCCCGGTGCAGCAGCGCAATCTGGAAAAGGAATGGGATCTCAAGATCCTTGACCGGACCTCGCTGATCTTGGAAATCTTCTCGGATCGCGCCCGCACCGCTGAGGGCGTGTTGCAGGTTGAAATGGCGGCGCTGACCTATCAACGCACCCGCCTTGTGCGCGCATGGACCCACCTCGAACGCCAACGCGGTGGGCTTGGTTTTGTGGGCGGCCCCGGTGAAACCCAGATCGAGGCGGACCGCCGCGCCATCGACATGCAGCTGAATGCGCTGAAAAAGCAGCTGGCCAAGGTGGTCAAGACACGCACCCTGCACCGCGCGGGCCGGGCCAAGGTGCCGTTCCCGATTGTGGCGCTTGTGGGCTATACCAACGCGGGCAAATCCACGCTCTTTAACCGGCTGACCGGTGCGGATGTCTTTGCCAAGGACATGCTCTTTGCCACGCTTGACCCCACGATGCGCAAGATCCTGCTTGAAACGGGGGACGAGGTCATCATGTCCGACACGGTCGGCTTTATCTCTGACCTGCCCACCGAATTGGTCGCCGCCTTCCGCGCCACGCTGGAAGAAGTGCTGGACGCCGACCTGATCGTGCACGTCCGTGACATCAGCCACCCCCAGTCAGACGAACAGGCCGAAGATGTGCAAACCATCCTGACCACTTTGGGCGTCGCCGAAGGCGCCACCATCTTTGAGGTCTGGAACAAGATTGATCAGCTTTCGGACGAAGACCGCGCTGGGGTCATCGAAACAGCCGAACGGCGCGAGAACCTTTTTGCCCTCTCTGCGATCACCGGCGAAGGGCAGGCCAGGCTTGTCGCCGCGATTGCCGATGCGACCCGCGCATTGACCAACAAGACCACTCTGCACTTAGGTTTTGATCAGGGGCGCGAACGGGCGTGGCTGTTTGATCAGGGTGTCGTGATCGAAGAACGCGCCTCTGACACTGGCTATGACCTCGACGTGGAATGGTCTGTCACGCAAGAGGGACGTTTTGGTCAACTTTGAACGTCAGGTATCCGGCCCCGTGATCAACCTTTGATGCCATGCTGCCGGACTTGCGCCGCTATACCGTCACGCGCGGACGGCCCTTATGCGACCGCTTTCTCGGGCAGCTTTTCACAGATCACCATCCGCGCGCGACCGGCGGACTTGGCATCATAAAGGGCACGATCTGCGCGAACAAAGGCGGTTTCGACAGTGTCAGAGACCTGCAAAGGCGTCGCCCCCACAGAGACGGAAAGCGAGAGGCTGTTGTTGTTGTCCGGGACGTCAAAGCTGAATGGTTTTGTCATCCTGCGGCCCAGCGCTGCGATGTCAGCGCCCGCGCGGTTGCAGACAAGCATACCGAACTCTTCCCCACCCAAACGCCCAATCTGGTCGTCCATGCGGGCATGTTGGCGCAAATGTGCCGCGACGCGGATTAGGGCCTGATCCCCCACCGCATGACCAAAATTGTCGTTCACGCGTTTGAAGTGATCGACGTCAATGACCAGCAAATGCCACGTTTCGTGCGTTTCGATTGCCGATTGAAATGCCGCAATAAACGCGCGCCGGTTCGGCAGATCCGTCAACACATCAGTCGCCGCCAAATTCGCCAATTGGGCATGCAGTTGTTCCATATGCGTCACGATCGCCATGCCGATGACCAGAAATGGGGATGCAACAATTGCCGTGATGATAATCTCGTCTCTCAATCGCGCTGTATCGATCCCCGACACCAGCCATTCGGTGGTGAAACGGATCGCATAGACAACACAAAAGACGACGACCGGCTTGTAATACAAGTCGCGCTGCCTGCGGATCGCAAGAAGTGCCAGCAGGGCGTTAAACACCATTCGGTAGATCATGCACCTGCAGTAGCGCAACGATACTGCGATTGTGTTAACCGCTACGCCGCATCTGCAGGCGGGGCATAATAAACCATCCGCGCACGCCCGGCGGACTTGGCATCGTAAAGCGCGTTATCGGCCCGCTCAAAGGCGTTTTGTGATGTGTCATGTGGCTGCAATTCGGTCGCGCCGATTGATAACGTCAATGTCACATCGGCTGCGTGCTCTGGCAGGTGAAACGCGACGCCTGCCGCAATTTTCGCACCCAATAGATGTGCTGATGCTTTGGGTTGGGCCCGGATCAAAAGCCCGAACTCTTCACCGCCCAGCCGCGCGATTTTGTCCTTTGGACCAATGACATGGCGCAAATGTTCCGCCACGCAAACAAGCGCAAGATCGCCCGCTGCATGACCAAAGGTATCATTCACCCGTTTGAAATGATCGGCATCCACAATCATCAGCACATCGGCCTGTCCGGCGCTGATCGCCGCCTCAACATGCCCCATAAATGTGCGCCGGTTCGGCAGATTGGTCAGCATATCAGTGCCCGCAATCCGCGCCATCTGCCGTTGCAGTTTTTCCATGTGGGTGACCATCGCCATGCAAATCGCCACCAAGGGTGCCGCGACAATTCCGATGACAAACATCTCGGGCAGGATCTGCGCCGGCTCCATGCCTGTCACCACCGTCCGAACGGCCACATCGACGCACAGAATGATCGCAAAGACCATGGCCGGCTTATAGATCAGATGGCTTGGCTTGCGGATCGCCAGCAGAGCCAAAAGATTAAAAAACACGAAACGCTTGAACATGACCCCTGATAGAAGTCGCGATCTTACCAAAACCTTAACGACCCGCCGGGCAAACGCGTCAAACCCGCCTCAAATTTTAACGAGTTTTGGTGAATGCGCCTTACTGACCTTGCGGCATCAGCACGGTCACGCCCAAGGCCGCGGCGCGGGCCAGTTCGGGGTCAAGCGACATCGGAATATACTCACCCCTGCGCCACAGTTCCCCAAGGTTGTCGTAATAGCGCGACAGGAAATGCCCCGATTGCCCGGTGGCGGTGACAAAGACGCTGCTGTCGGGATCGGCAAAGTCGTAAACCCCGCGATAGCCCGCGGCATGGACGTTCTGAAACGGCTCTGGCCCGACACCTGATGTGCGGCCCCGTTGCAGGGTGTTATCGCCGCCGCTGGTCGACTGGCGTATGTTCACAAACCAGTTCAGCACCGGCACTTCGCCCAAGGTGGGGTGGTCCTGGACAGCCTGATGCGCCTGACCCCAGCGCAGCGCCTCGACCGTGCCGCCATAGGTTTCATCAATCCAGACCAGCGCGTCATCCAGCGCCAGCCGGGCAATGTCGGTGCAGGTCTCTTGCGGCGCCGATTGCAACACGTCGCACCAGATCCCGGCCCCATCAACATCGCGGAACACGCGTTCAAGAAAGATCGGCTCAATATGGGTGAACTCTGCCGCCAGTGGCCCCAACTCATCGCGGATCAGACGGGCCTGCAATTGCCGCACCCATGCCGCATAGATCAGCGGCTCTGGCAGATGCTCGTTCATCTCGCCGTTCCAGGCGGCCAGCAATTCCAGCGCGATCTGGCGCCGCCGCTCTGGCGTCCCATCTGGGGCCGCCTCACCGGTGAACCACAGATCGGCCCCAATCAGCGGCAACAGCGCGCGTGCGGTAAAGCTGACCGTGTCCAACTGCGCCTCGATAAAGCTTTCGCGGGTATGCACCTCGCGCGCCTGCATCAGACGCCGCCAGCGGTTGATCCTTTGCGTGTCGCCCCATTTGAACGAGACATGGTCAGGAAAGGGGCGGTCGACGGTCTTGTTATTGGTATTGCCCAAAATCCCGCCCGTGGGGTCAACAAAGCTGGGGTTGCTGTCGAACGGCAAGAACCCCTGCCAGCGGTTTTCGCGCAGATAGCCATAAGCGGGCAGGCGGCCCCGACTTTGGTGGTTGGCGTCGCGCTTTGGGATCGCGCCCATGGTCACCATGGCGATGCTGTTGCGGTCCGCCATCGTCAGGTTCTGGCCGGGTGCCACATAGCCGCGCGCGGCCTCTCTGGCGTCTTCGACAGTGCGGGCCTTGGTGATGGCAAGCGCTGCCGACATTGAGGTATCGCGCGGCGACAGGGCCGTCCAAGCGACACTGGCGACATGACCGGGCGGGGTCACCGCGCTCAGGTCATATTGGCTGCCCGGTAGCACCGGTCCATTGTCGGTCCAGCGCAGGCGCAGCGTGACGGCAGCGCCATCCTTGACCACAATGATGCTGTCGCGGCTTTCAAACGGTTTCCACCCTGTCGGCGTGCGGTATTCGTCCGGGTTGTCGGGGTTCACTTCCTCGATATAGACGTCTTGATCATCCAGATAGCTTGACGTGATCCCCCAGCCCAGATCAGCGCTACGCCCGGTCAGCACCACGGGCATACCGGGAATGGTGCCGCCAATCACGCCGCCTGATTGCAACTCTAACCGCGCCAGATACCAGATGGTCGGGGCCGTCAGCCCCAGATGCGGATCGTTGGCCAGCAAGGTGGATCCGGCGGCAGAGCGTGTGACGCCAGCGGTCCAGGCATTCGACGCGCCCGCCAATTCGCGTGGCTTGATCGGTGACAGCGGATCAAAGGGCGCGCGGCTGTTGCCAGCATAACGTGGCACGCCGTCAATCAGGTTCGCATATTCGGGCAATGCCGCGATCCCCGTGCCCGGATCATCGGGCAGCAGATCGGCCAACCGTTCCGGCGACAACATCAAAGAAGTTCTGGCCCGCAACACCTCTTGTTCCAGATGGTTCGACAATTGCAACGCCATCAGCTTGAGGATCGCAATGCTGTCGGCGGGCTGCCATGGGGCGACGGGGTGGTTGAACACCCACATCTCTGGTGCACCACGGCCCAATGCACCTTTGTTGACCTCTGCCAGCCAGCCATTGACGCCTGCGGCATAAGCCTCAAGCGCTTGCGCGGTGGCAGCGTCCTGTGCCGGGACCGATTTGACGGCCGTGCCGTAAATGTCAAACCGCCGGATCACGCTATCAATGGCAAGGGTGCGCTGCCCAAAAAGCTCTGACAGACGGCCCTGTGCTGTACGCCGCAGCATGGTCATCTGCCATAACCGGTCCTGCGCGTGGGCATAACCAAGCGCATAGAACACGTCCGCATCGCTGCTGCCAAAGATATGGGGGACATTGGCGTTGTCGCGCACAATCTCGACCGGGGCGGCGATGTCGGCGACCGCAAATGTGCCGTCATAATCCGGCAGCGACCGGCTGGCGAAATACCAGCCCAGCAACACGGCCCCAATGCCCAAAAAAATCAGCGCAGAGGTGATCCGCAAAAGCCACCGAAAAATGAACGCCATTGCGGCCCCCGTAACCAAACTCTTGAGGGGTCTTTTAGCGGCTCAAAGGTTGACCCACAACGCGCCAATGGCAACCGCCGCCTCGACCCCGAAATAGATCCATTTCTTTTGGCTTTGCCCGTCCAAAATCAGCGATGTGCCGCGCCCCATGGCGGCCCCGGCCCATGCAAATCCCAGCATCGCATAAGCCTCTGGTGTGCCGATTATCAGGACCCCAACACCCAGTCCCACAAACAGGGCACCCACGCTGGCGCGGACCTCCGACGCGCCCATGCTGCTCTGGCCCGGCGTCAGGTCCAGCGCGCCCATCGTATAGGCGGGGGCCAGCCAGCCAAAACAACCCAACCCGATGCTGAGGGCTGCGAAAACGTAGTTCAAAAGGTCCATCGGGTGCATCCTTGTCTGTTCAGCCCCTCAGGTAGGGCGATTGACTGGGATTGACCAGTGCGCCGACCACCGTACGCGCTTAACGCGCGTTAGGACTTTCATGCGCATGGTATGTGTATGGTTTGTGCATGGTTTTCATGTACTTTGTGCATGGTGGTTTGCACGAAAAAGGGCGGCGCCGCAGCACCGCCCTGTGATGGTTTTCAGACCCGGATCAGAAGCCGGATTTGATCAGCTCAAACGTCTCTGCCTGACGCTCTCGCGCGGCATTGCTCATCGGCATTTGCGCCAGCAACGGCACGTCCACAGGCTCCAGCCCTGCGACGGCCAGATCGTCCAGACCGACCTGATCGTTCAGTGCCACGGCATTGGCAGATCCATATCCGGCATCCAGCAACGGCAGGACCGAAGAGGGGGCCAGCATCGCGTTGATATAGTCATAGGCCTTGTCTTCGACGCCCTGACCATCCGCCAAATTCACATAGCCACACAGCCAAAGTGACGACCCCTCGGTCGCGGCACGTTGGAACGCGATGGGGCGGCCTTCATCCAGCATGGTGGGATAGGTTTCGTTCCACGCCCAGCTCACCAGAACCTCGCCCGAGGACAGCAATTGCGCCAGTTCTGCAGGATCAACCCAATAGGTCCGCAGGTTGGGGTGAACCTCGCGCAGCCAGTTGCTGGCGGCCTCAAACTGTTCATCGGTGGCGTTTGACCAGTCATCAACACCGGTGGCCAGATAGGCCAGCGCATAGGCGTCATCGACGTTGTCGGGCAGGGTCAAACGGCCTGCATATTTTGGGTCCTTGAAGACGTTCAGCGATGCGACATCCTCTGCTGGAACCTCTTCTGGGTTATAGGCAATGGCGGTTGATCCGAAATCGGTTGGGATCCAGTAGACCGGCCCGTCAGAGCCGACATCGGTGCCTTTCAGGTTGGCATCAACATCGCCATAGGCGCTGATTTTGCTGACGTCCCATTCATCCAGAATCCCGCTTTCCGCCCATTTGGTGACAGAGCCCGCACAGATATGTGCGACGTCGGCCTGAAAGCCGGACCGGATTTTCTGGAAGGCTTCGTCTTCGTCGCCAAAGAACGAAAAGGTCGGGCTGTCGCCGTGCATTTCAACATAGCCCGCATGATAGGCCGGATCTTCAAAGCCCGGATAATCGAACACCAAAAGGTCGGCATCTTGTGCAGAAACGGCTGTCGCCAGTGCAATAAGGCTGCCCGCACCGAGCAGAGTTTTGATCGTCATGTCTGTTCTCCCGTTAGACAATTCCGGCGGATGCTATGGCCGCAACCCAGACCCCGCAAGTCATTTTCGCACCCTAGCTTTTTTGCCGTGCGGCAAAGACGCTTTGGGCCAGTTCGTTGGTATAGCTGGCAAGTTCCGACAGCGTTGTTTCAACCATTTGGGCGTCACGCGCCTCAAGCGCATCGGCGATTGTGGAATGCAGTGAAACAATGGTTTCGCGCGACCGGGCGGAAAAGGTAATCATGTTCATCAAAGGCTCAATCGCCTCAACCGCGCCGGCCAATTGATAGGACAACACCGGGTTGTCAGCCGCATCCACAAGGGCGCGGTGAAAGGCCACGTCGCTGGCGCAAAACGCCTCGTCCGTCAGGCCGGGCTGGGCCTGCCTGTGCGCCTCTGCCCGCATGGTGGCAAGGTGGTCGGCAGTGCGGCGTTCCGCCGATAGCGGCGCACAGGCCCGTTCAAGCGCATAACGCGCTTCGCAGGCAGTGGCGAAGCTGACGGCGTTCATCGACAGCAAGAGCGTTGAGGTGGTGATCTGCTGACCATAAGCCTCTGGATAGGTCAGCTTGTTGACAAAGGCCCCGCCGGTGGCACCGCGCTGCGTGCGGATCAGGCTTTGCGCCCCCAACCGCTTGAGCGCCTCGCGCACGGTCGAGCGGCTGACATCAAACTGTTCCGACAGCTCTGTTTCAGACGGAAGCCGTTCATCTACGCGAAGATCGCCCGAGACGATTGCGTCTCGGATGGACTTGGCGATCTGGGCAGAAAGGTCTGCGGGGCTGTCAGGATCAATTTTCATTTGTCTGACATTTAAAAGTCTGACATTTGTTTTGGCAAGCACTGAGTCGCTTTGGGAGGAGCGTGCGATGCATCACATGGTTCGATCAACGCTCTGGCTCGCCTTCTTTGGCGTGATCCTTGTGGCGTGGTGGATGATGTATGTGATGGCGATCGACATGGACCTTGATCTGCTGGGCCGTCCCGGTGCGATGGGTCAGGCGATGGCGGCGATGGACCCGCGGATGCCGATGGACATGCCTATGGCGCGGTTTGGTCCGGTGTTCACGATGTGGGCGATCATGATGGCGGCGATGATGTTGCCGACGATGGTGCCAACGCTGACAACATACGAAGGGCTGATGGGCAGCGCGAACGGCAGCCGGGCAGGGTGGCTGGGCGTCTTGTTGGGCTATTTCCTTGTCTGGATCGGTGCCGCGGCACTGTTGGCAAGCGCGCAAATCCTGCTGCTGTTTGGTGGCGTGATCGACATGCTGGGCCGGGCCACATCCGTCTGGTTGCAAGCCGGGTTGTTGGTCGTAGTGGGCGCGTTCCAGTTCACGCGGACCAAAGAAGTCTGCCACGGCGTCTGCCACGCGCCGATTTCGTATTTCCTTGGTCATTGGCGCACCGGCTTTCTGGGGGGCGCGCGCATGGGGCTGGGGCTTGGGTTGTTCTGTTTTGCCTGCTGCTGGGGGTTCATGGCGCTTGGCTTTGTCGGTGGGGTGATGAACCTTGCGTGGATGGGGCTGGCGACATTGTTCATGGTTCTGGAAAAACTGCCCCAGATTGGCCACCGCGTGACGCGGCCCATGGGATATCTATTGATTGCATCTGGTGTGGCGCTGGCCGTCACCTCACTTTAGGAAAGGCTCTTAAATGGCTGATAAGAAACGCGCACCGAGTGACCGCTTGCCGATTTCGCAGCGGATCGACCAGCGGATGGACAATCCCAAGCGCCGCAAGATGCGCCCGACCGAGTGGGAGTTGAAGGGCGAGCTTTTCATGAACTGCTCTTGTGAGGTTGTGTGCCCCTGCGGGATCTCTTTGGGCCAGCATCCGCCCACCTATGGCTATTGCCAGACATGGTTTGCGATGCAGATCGACGAGGGCCATTTCGAGGGCGAGAACCTTGGCGGTCTGAACGTCGCACTGCTGATCGACATCCCCGGACGGATGGCCGAAGGCAACTGGAAAGTCGCGGCTTACGTTGATGAGAAAGCCTCTGGCAAGGCCTATAACGGGCTGTTGCAGATCCTGTCCGGGCAGGCCGGTGGTAACACCGGCGTCTTCAACTTTCTGGTGTCCGAGATTTTGGGCGCGGAGCGTGAAAAGGTCATCATCGAAAAGGATGGGCGCCGCCGCCGGATCATCGTGGGGCGCAAGATCCAGGGTGAGATCGAGATGATCCAAGGCAAAGACCCCGACACGCCGGTGTCGATGCAAAACACGCAATACTGGATGGGGCCAACGATTTATCCCGCCATTGGTTTGAAATCCAAGGTGCGCGATTATGGCCGCGTCTGGGACTTTGAAGGGAAATCCGGGGATATCATCCCCGTGCATTGGGGCGGGCCCGGACGGATATGATCACACCCGAGTATTGTCGCGTGATGTCGCGCTATAATGCGTGGCAAAACAATGCGATATGGCAAGTCGTTGATGCGATGGATCCGGCGGAGTTGGATCGGGATCGCGGTGCGTTCTTTGGGTCCATCCGGGCCACGCTGAACCATCTGCTTTGGGGCGATCAGCTTTGGATCAGCCGCTTTGATGGCGGTCAGGGCCCAACATGTGACGCCAAGGACCACGTGAACCTGACCGCGAACATCAGCGATTGGTGGGCGGCCCGGTTTCGCACGGACGGCCGGATCAAGGCATGGGCGGCCGACGTCTCGGCGATTGATCTGGTCGGAGAATTGTCGTGGTTTGCTGTGACGGCGAACCGCGAGATCCACAAACCCGTGGGGCAATGCGTGACCCACTTTTTTAACCATCAAACCCATCATCGGGGCCAGGTTCATGCCATGCTGACGGCGGCAGGCGTAAGCACCGACGATACTGATCTTGTTCTTATGCCGGTGGATTAGATTATGGCAGAGCTTCTTTACTCGCGGCGCGTCCGTGCGACCCCCTTCACACCCGGCGTCGAGGCCGCAGGTGTCAAGGGCTATACCGTTTACAACCGGATGCGATTGCCCACGGTTTTTCGCAGCTTGGTCGAGGATTATCACCATCTGAAGTCCGCGGTACAGGTCTGGGATGTGGCGGTTGAACGCCAGATTGAGCTGCGCGGCCCGGATGCGGCGAAACTGATGCAGATGCTGACCCCGCGTGATCTGCGCGGGATGCTGCCGGGGCAGTGTTATTACGTGCCGATTGTGGATGAAACGGGCGGGATGCTAAACGATCCGGTGGCCTTGAAACTGGCCGAAGACCGCTGGTGGATATCCATCGCCGACAGCGATTTGCTGTTATGGGTCAAGGGTTTGGCTTACGGTTTCCGGTTGGACGTGCTGGTGGATGAACCCGACATCTCACCTTTGGCGGTGCAAGGGCCACTGGCAGATGATCTGATGGCGCGGGTCTTTGGCGAAGCGGTACGCAGTATCAAATTCTTCCGCTTTGGCTGGTTTGATTTCCAAGGCACGTCGATGGCGATTGCACGGTCAGGCTATTCCAAGCAGGGCGGGTTTGAAATTTACTGCGACGGCACCGAAAACGGGATGCCGCTGTGGAACGCGCTGTTCGAGGCGGGCAAGGATCTGGACGTCCACGCCGGTTGCCCCAATGCCATCGAGCGGATCGAGGGCGGGCTCTTGTCCTATGGCAATGACATGACCCGGCACAACACTCCGCACGAGGCGGGTTTGGGCAAGTTCTGTTCGACCCAAACCGCAATTGGCTGCGTCGGGCGCGATGCTTTGCTGCGGGTCGCCAAGGAAGGGCCGATCCAACAGGTTCGCGCGATTGAGATCCTCGGCGATATTCCGTCCTGCACGGACGCGTGGCCGCTGATGGCGGCGGGCAAGCGGGTGGGGCAGGTGACCTCTGCCGCGTCCTCGCCGGATTTCAAGACAGGTGTGGCGATTGGCATGGTGCGGATGACCCATTGGGATCCGGGCACGGCGTTTGACGTGATGACGCCTGATGGTCCGCGTGACGCGGTCGTCAAAGAGAACTTTTGGATTTAGCGCTGGCTGATCCTGTCGGAGCCTCCGGCGGGGATATTTTGGGCCAGAAGAAGGCGGGAAGACCCCGCAGCAAGAAGGGAAAGAAGATGTTTAACGCGCTGGTCGTGACCAAGGACGATGAAGGCAAAACCGCAGCGGCGGTGCAGGAAATCGGGGTGGATCAGCTGCCTGCGGGGGATGTGACCGTGGCCGTGGACTTTTCCACGGTGAACTACAAGGACGGGCTTTGCATCGGGCCGGGGGGCGGTTTGGTGCGCAACTATCCACATGTGCCCGGGATCGATTTCGCAGGCACCGTCGAGGCGTCGGATGACGCCCGCTATGCCCCCGGGGACAAGGTTGTGCTGACCGGCTGGCGCGTCGGAGAGGCGCATTGGGGCGGTTACGCGCAAAAGGCGCGGGTCAAGGCCGATTGGCTGGTGCCGCTGCCCAAAGGGATCACCACGCGGCAGGCGATGGCTGTTGGCACCGCTGGGTTCACCGCCATGCTTGCGGTGATGGCGCTTGAGGATCACGGCATCAAGGATGGTCCGGTTTTGGTCACAGGGGCGGCAGGCGGCGTGGGGTCCGTGGCCACCGCGATCCTTGCCAATCTGGGGCATCAGGTCGCTGCAGTGACCGGGCGGCCCGAGACGGCAGAGTACCTTAAGGGCTTGGGCGCCACCCAGATCGTCGCCCGCGAAGAGCTTAACGAGACAACCAAGCGCCCGCTTGAAGCCGAAACCTGGGGCGGCTGCGTGGATGCGGTAGGTGGCGAGATGCTGGCCCGCGTGCTGGGGCAAATGCAATATGGCGCCAGTGTCGCAGCTGTCGGTCTGGCCGGGGGTGCCGGGCTGCCTGCGACGGTGATCCCGTTCTTGCTGCGCGGTGTGAACCTTTTGGGTATCGACAGCGTCATGCAGCCTTATGACAACCGTCTGCGCGCGTGGGACCGGATCGCCAAGGACCTGCCAATGGACAAGCTTGAGGCGATGGTGAAGCCTGCGACGCTGTCGGATCTGCCGGGGCTGGGACGCGATATCCTGAAAGGTCAGGTGCAGGGACGTGTCGTCGTTGACGTGAATAGCTAAACCAGACTAGGGTTTTGAAGCAAAAGGTCAGGCCGGTTTTTCCGGGCCTGACCTTTTGTGTTTTCGCCCCCCAAATCCTGTGTCTTTTTGTCTTTTTGGGCCACATTTGCGGCGTTTTAGTGCTTTGTCCGCTGTCCGGCCCGGCGTAGCATCAGCGCAATAATTGCCAACAAGGGGACAAGAAATGTCAATTAAGCCTCCATTATCGGATCTTCCGATCAAGACGGCGGAGACGGGGTTCTACCGTGGCTTCAGCGTCGATGTGACGGTTGTGAGTAAGATCATCATCAGCTTGCTGGTGGTGTGGTGTATTTTCTGGCCGACACAGGCGGGCAATGTGCTTGGGTCCTGGAATTCAATCATTCTGGCAAACTTTGCAGCCTGGTACATCTGGGTTGTTGCTGCCTTTGTGATCGTCTGCATCGGCCTTGCGATCTGGCCAACGGCCGGGCGGATGAACCTTGGCGCGGACGGTGAAAAGCCAGAGTTTTCAAACTTTTCGTGGTTTTCGATGATGTTCGGTGCCGGCATCGGTGTCGGCATGTTGACCTTTGCGGTGGCGGAACCTGTGGCGCATTTCGGATCAAACCCCGAAACCATTCAGGGTATCACGACCGGGGGTGATGCCGATAATGTGCGGATGGCCTATAAGTGGTCGTTCCTGCATTGGGGTCTTGGCGCCTGGGCCTGCTACGCGATTTGCGGGCTGTCGCTGGCGTTCTTTAGCTACCGTCGCGGCCTGCCGCTGACGATCAGGTCTGGTTTGACACCGCTCTTCGGCAAGGCACTTTCGGGCCCCTTGGGTCACCTGATCGACATTGTTGCCGTGGTTGCCACCATTCTGGGTGTCGCACAGACGCTTGGTTTCGGGGTTGAGCAATTTGTTGCCGGCCTGACGCGGATTGGAATTGGTGGTCTGACAGATGGTGAAGGCGGCGCGTCAACCGTTGGCATTATCGTGGCACTTATGGTCATCATGGGTGCATCAACCCTGTCAGCGCTGTCTGGTGTCGGTAAGGGCATCAAGTGGCTTTCCAATATCAACATGGTCCTGTCGATCTTCCTGCTCAGCTTTTTCATCATCTTTGGGGCCACGTTCTTTGGTGCCTCGGCGTTCTTGCTTGGCATTTGGGATTACATCATCGCCTTACCAAGCATGAGCTTTAACGTCTTCAAGTCTGATGGTGTTGAAGGATCCGAAGCCTTCCTGCTGGCGCAGTGGCAGGGCTGGTGGCCGGTGTTCTACTGGGCTTGGTGGATCGCGTTTGCACCATTCGTTGGTCTGTTCCTTGCACGTATTTCACGTGGTCGGACAATCCGCGAATTCGTGCTGGGTGCGATGATTGTGCCCGCATTGATGTGCTTTGTCTGGTTCTCATGGGCCGGTGGCACAGCCATTGATCTGGAACTGAATGGCGGTGCTGACGGTGCGATCTTTGGTGTCGGCAACAGCGACAAGATCTTTGCTGTGACAGAGTACATGCTGGCGCCGATTGCTGACATCCTGGTGTGGGCCATGGCGGTCCTGATCGTTGTGCTTTTGATGACCTTCCTTGTCACATCTGCTGACTCTGCGGTGCTGATTGTGAACACGATCAATGCGGCGGGTGACGAAGGCCCAAAGGCACGTCCTCACATCCTGTTCTGGGGGGGCGCGCTTGCGCTTGTGGTTGGCGGATTGCTGATCTCGGGCGGTACGGGTGCCATTCAGACCGCGATGGTGATTGGCGCGCTGCCATTCTCGATCGTGATGGCGCTGATGTGTCTGGCACTGATCAAGGCGATCTGGAACGACGGTCGCCGCGAGGCGGCGGGCATTGACGCCGTCACAGTTGACCCGGTCGGCACACCTGCCGAATAAAACAGGCACATATACAATTCAAAGGCCCCGGTGCTTGCGCATCGGGGCCTTTGTCGTAAGGTCCATCCATGACACTGGATACCGCATGGGTGCGCGCCCAATTCCCCGCATTTGCCGAACCTTCACTGCAAGGTCAGGCTTTCTTTGAAAACGCAGGCGGGTCCTATACCTGCCGTCAAGTGATTGACCGGCTGCATCGCTTCTATACCCAGCGCAAGGTGCAGCCCTATGCGCCCTATGCGGCCTCTGAACTCGCAGGGGCCGAGATGGACGAGGCGCGGATGCGGCTTGCAGCGATGCTGGGCGTCGCCACCGAAGAGCTGATGGGGTGGATGGCTCCTGCTTCAACCGGCGTCGCAATGCGCCATAGTGCAGGTGTCAAAATCTGCTTATGAGAGGAGCCACCCTATGCAAGTTACCACAATCGGCGTTGATCTGGCCA
>CANMPL010000006.1 GCA_947499715.1 uncultured Paracoccaceae bacterium | reverse complement strand
AGGTAAAATCGCTCACCCACAGCACATTCGGCGCTGGCGCGTGTAACTGGCGGTTCACCTTGTCCAATGGACACGAAAGCGCCTTATCAGGGATCGTTGTCTTCGGTTTCTTGCCACGAACGACACCTTCAATGCCGATGTCTTTCATCAATCTGGCAACGGTACAGCGCGCTATATCAAATCCTTCCCGGCGCATTTGATGCCACACTTTGCGAACGCCATAGACGCTGAGGTTTTCCTCAAAGACCCGCTCGATCTCGGGCTTCAGTTCCTCGTCACGCTTGGCGCGATCCGAAAGGCGTGAGGGATCGGCACGCTTGGCCAAATGGTCATAGAACGTGGCTGGGGCAATCGGCATCAGACAGCAGATTGGCTCGACCCCATGTGCAGCCCGGTGATCCTCTATGAACTGAATCATCGTTTCAGTGGGCGGTCGAGCTCCGCCTGGGCAAAATATGCGGACGCCTTGCGAAGGATCTCATTGGCCTGCTTCAGTTCGCGCACTTCGCGCTCCAAAGCCTTCATCTTCTCGGCTTGCTCGGTCGTGATGCCGCCACGCTGGCCAGCATCCACTTCAACCTTCTTGACCCATTTGTTCAGCGTTTGCGGAGCACACCCGATCTTCGAAGAAATCGACACAATCGCCGACCACCGGCTCTCATGCTGCCCTGCGCCATCCAGCACCATCCGTACAGCACGCTCGCGCACTTCTGGTGAGTACTTGTTCGTTGTCTTCTTCATGATGCTCCATCCTACTCATGAGTTGGAGCCCCCGGCAAACCCGGCGCGGTTCACCTTCAACGGTCCGCCTCACGCTGATTAACATGTCGTCTTGTTTAGCAGTCGCGCCAATTTGACCCCAGCTTCAAACCCCACGCAATCGCCGTCAATTCGGGGCTACCCAACGCAACACCGACCTCAGTAATTCCACAGTGTCCCGTCCAGCAATCGCACGATAGGGTGACTGCCCTCAGCGTATTCATATTTTGCCGCTTCGGTTTCATCAAAATCAACACCAAGGCCGGGCGCATCGCTGACGTTGACCATTCCGTTTTCCATCACATGCTCAGATGGGAACAAGGCGTCGCAGTCTGGTGTGCCGAGCACAAGGTATTCCTGAATGCCAAAGTTTGGGGCCCATGCGTTCAGGTGATGCTGCGCGGCCATAGAGATGGGCGAATGGCTCGGTGCGCCGTGAAAGCCGGTGCGCACGTGGTGCAATCCGGCAAGGTCGACGATACGTTTGACCGGCGTGATGCCCCCGCCATAGGTCACGGCGATGCGGATGAAATCGATCAACTCGTGTTCGATCAGTGTATTGCAATCCCAGATAGAATTGAACACCTCACCGATAGCTATGGGCGTGGTAGAATGCTGACGGATGAGTTTCAGGGCGTTCTGATCCTCGGCTGGGGTCGGGTCTTCGAGCCAGTAAAGGCCGACCGGTTCCACCGCTTTGGCAAATTCCGCTGCCTCGCGCGGCAGCAGGCGGTGGTGCACATCATGGAGGATCTTTATGTCGGGGCCGAAACGATCGCGCACGTCGGCCAAAGCATCGGGCATGAAGCGCATGTAGCGGTCGGTGTCCCAGATTTCTGTCTTGGGGATGATGCCGCTGAAGTCGGTGATGAAGTCCCCCTGCCCGCCTTTGGTCTCGGGGATCGCGTAGCCTTTGGTAGGCATACCCGGCACGCCGCATTGCACGCGCACGGCTTTGTAGCCTTGTTCAACGTAGCGCGCGACTGAGTCCATTAGATCAGGCAGATCAGCGCCCGTTGCATGGGCATAGACCATCGCGCCGTCACGGCTTTTGCCACCAAACAGCTGATAAAGCGGCATGTTCGCAAGCTTGCCCTTGATGTCCCACAGCGCCATGTCGATGGCGCCATAGGCGGCCATGGCAATCGGGCCACCACGAAAATAGGCGCCGCGATAGAAGAACTGCCAGATTTCTTCTGAATTGCGGGGGTCTTTGCCGATAAGATTGGGGATCAGATAGTCACGCAGATAGGCGGCAGGCAGGGTTTCGCGATTGTTGAGCGTGGCATCGCCAAGGCCGTAGACGCCCTGATCGGTCATGATTTTCAGGGTGACGTAGTTTTTTCCCGGCCCGCCGACAAAGACCTTTGCATCGGTGATTTTCATGACATGTCTCCTGTCTGGTTCCCGTCTTCGGTGCCGATGATCCCGCCCGACTGGCGCGCCCAGAACGTCGCATAAAGCCCGTTTTGCGCCAGCAAGTCATCGTGGGTGCCCTTCTCCACGATGCGGCCTTCGTCCATCACGACGATGCGGTCCAGTTCGGCAATCGTGGACAGACGGTGGGCAATTGCGATGACAGTCTTGCCCTCCATAACCTCATGCAAGGCTGACTGAATTTCGGCCTCAACGGTGCTATCGAGCGCGCTGGTGGCTTCGTCTAAGATCATGATGGGCGCGTCTTTCAGGATCACCCGCGCAAGGGCGACGCGCTGGCGTTGTCCACCGGACAGTTTGACGCCGCGCTCGCCTACATGGGCGTCATAGCCACGGCGGCCTTTGCTGTCTTCAAGGCCGAGAATGAAATCATGGGCATGGGCCTTGCGCGCGGCCTGTTCGATGGCGTCTTGGGATACGTCTGATTGGCCCAGCGCAATGTTGTCGCGCACAGGACGGTTCAAAAGTGCGGCCTGCTGGCTGACCATACCGATGCTGTCGCGCAGGCTGTCGGGCGTCACATGGGCCACGTCCTGCCCATCTATCAACACTTGTCCGGTTTCGGGCGCATGGAACCGCAGGATCAGGTTCACCAGCGTCGATTTACCAGCCCCCGATGGGCCAACCAGCCCAATGCGTTCGCCTGCGGCAATCGAAAGATCGACGCTTTCCAACCCGCCATCCTGTTTGCCGTAGTGGTGCCCGACGCTGCGTATTTCGATGGCTCCGGCGCGCAAATCCAGATCTGGGGCGTCGGGCTCATGGGGGATCACCATCGGCTGGGCGAGAGTTTGCAACGCTTCACGCACAGAGCCAACCTGTTCGAAAATGCGGCCCACCGCGTCCATCACCCATTCGGCGAGGTTGGCGATGCGCAAAGACAGCGCGATGGTCGTGCCAACGATTCCGATAGTGGCCATGCCTTGGGACCAAAACCAAACGCCGCAGCCCACGAACGCGACAATGATCAACCCTTCGAGCCAGATCGTCGTGACTCTCAGGCCTACCGAAATCTGGCGCGCCTCAAACAGTTTTGTGCGGGTGAATTGCAAGGCGTCTGTGTGGTTGTCCTCAATTTCTTTGCGGCTGGCGAACAGGCTGACGGTGTCAAAGTTGGAAAACACATCCACGACCTGCCCGAGCAGTGCGGACTTGGACGCCATAAACGTTTCCATCGCACGCACGACGCGCGGCACAATCCAGACCATCAGCGCGCCGTAAATCACGGCCCAAAGCAGCAGGGGGATGGCCAGCCGCACATCCGTCTGCGCCATGAACACCACGATGCCGATCATATAGACCGCCCCAAAGGCCACCGCATTGAGCGACTGGAAAATCACCGCCGTGGCGTAGTTGCCCATCAACACCAGCCGCGATGCTGTGCGTCCGGCGAGGTCTTCTTGGAACCAGCCCACCGATTGCCGTGTCAGATGCGCGTGGGCGCGGTAACGAAACAGGCTCGCGCCGTTGCAATCAAGGCCAATGTCATTCACCGCGTGGCGCAGGAACTGGATGAACGGGCGTAGCACAATGAGCATTAGGGCCGCAAAGATCAGGCTACCAGCATGGTCCCGCCAGATCGCGGCGGGGGAGCTGTCGACCAGCATGTCAATCAGCCGCCCCGCGTAACTGATCAGCCAAACCTCAACACTGGCGGCCAGTGCTGTCATCAACAGGCTGAGCAGAATGATCACGCGCAGGGGGCGCAAATGGCTGCGCAGGTAGGGCCAAACGGTGGTCGCGGGCGGGGTGCCATCGCCGTGCACGAAAGGATCAACGAGGTTGAGCGCCGTGCGGGTTGCGCGGTCATACAATCTAAACACGTTGCCCTCCTTTCGTAGGCGTCGGCTTAACGGCCCAGCCAACCTCCATCGACGGGCAACGTGATCCCTGTGACGTAACGCGCCGCGGGCCCCGCAAGGAACGTCACCGCCCCTGCAATGTCTTCGGGCTCTGCCCAGCGGCCCATCGGAATGCGATCAAGGATCGCCTTGTTGCGGTCTGGATCGTTGCGCAGATCGGTTGTGTTGTTGCTCACAACATACCCGGGCGCGACAGAATTGATGGTGATCCCTTGGGCGGACCATTCGTTGGACAGGGTTTTCGTCAGCCCCGCGACCCCGCTTTTGGACGCGGTGTAGGACGGCACGCGGATGCCGCCCTGAAACGACAACAGCGACGCGATATTGATGATGCTGCCGCCCTGTCCCGCGGCCACGCGGGATTTGGCAAAGGCTTGCGACAAGAAGAACACGACCTTGAGGTTGATATCCATCACGGCGTCCCAGTCATCTTCGGTGAACTCCAAACTGTCATCGCGGCGGATGATGCCTGCGTTGTTGACCAGCGTGTCGATGGGGCCGAATTGGTCTTCGGCCTGCGTGAAAGCGGCTTGAGCGGCGGCAACTGTGCTCAGGTCGGCCTTCAGCCCGTCCGCTTTGCCGCCCGCCTCCGCGACCTTGGCCAATGTGCCGTCCATAGAAGACCGCCCCACCGCGATCACGTGGCACCCTTGCGCAGCCAGATCGACGGCAATCGCCTGACCGATGCCGGTGTTCGCACCTGTGACAAAGGCGCGGGTGGAGTTGAGGGAAAATCGGGTCATGTGGTGCTCCGTAAAGGTCAAGTTGCAACGTTGGACCGCTTCCAATCACCGCGCCACAGGCGGCGGTGGAAGGCGGGGAATTTGAGGACCTCTTCCCACAAAAACAGGGACAGGATCCAAAAGGCGGAGAGGTCGAAATAGAGGATGAAAAGCGCCGTCGCAGGCACGCGGAAGGCCCATTGCGACCACACAAAGATGTGCATGACATAGACGGTGTCCCCCGCCGCGCGCAGGGTATTGCCGCAGATCGCATTGGTGGCGCGGGGGAACTGGATGATCAGCAAAATGGGCAGGAACCCGAACAGAATGGCGCGGGTTTCGGTTTCTAGGTTGGGGTAAATCAGGTTAAGCGACAGGCACATCGCCAGAAAGATTGCCGCGACAATGGCCGCTGCCACGAACGCGCCCCGCCACGCGCTTGCGAGGAAACGATCAAGCATGGGTTCGGGCGTCTGTTTGCCCAACAGCTGCGCCACCAAAATGCCGGTGGCTTGGGTCCATTGCATGGCCACTTGGCCTGCCAGCATGTTCCACGGGGCGATCAAGGTCATCGCGGCAAACCCGTTGAGCGACATGTTCGCGTAGATCAGGGAACACACATGGGTGGACATCGTCGCGCTGACAAAGGTGGCGGCGATGGGTAACGAAAACCCGATGTGACGTCTGACAGTGGGCGCGAACGTATCGCGGTGCCAGCCTTTGATGCGCGTGAGGTGCCCGTTTGTGCGCAGCAAGAGGGCGGCCCAAAACACCGTCTGAATGGAAATCGCACTCGCGCTGCCAAGGGCCGCCCCCGCGACGCCCAGCGCAGGCAGCCCCCAAAGCCCATGTATCAGGACAATGCTGCTGGTGACGTTGATGGGGACAGAGAGCAAATATCCATAGAGCGGGAGTTTGCTCCGGCTGCATCCGTTGAAGAAACTGGCGATGCATTGGCCGATGGCTTCAGCCAAGATCACAATGGAAAAGATGTAAAGATAGGTCTGCGCCTGTGCTGCGATCTCAGCTGTGGGTGCTAGCGCGGCAATCAAGGCACCACCAAAGGCGAAAATCAACGCAACACCGGCAAGACCAATGCACAAGCTGACCGCCAATCCAGACGCCAAAACTGACTTCAAAAACACAGGGTCACCGCCACCAAAGGCCTGTGCTGTGCGGATCTGCATGGCGTGAGAGAACGCGAAAATGACGCCGAGCACGATCCCGCCCAATGCGGCCGCCAAGCCCATGGCCGCCAGCGCGCCCTCCCCCAAAGACGACAGCAAGAAGCCGTCAATCACCACCGTTCCGTGCAGGAAAATCGCCTTGAGCGTCATCGGCCAGGCCAGCGAATACACCTGCCGCGCGCCAGGGCCTTGCGCGCTGATTTCTTGATCTGCCGCTAAGGCCATGGACCTTTTCCATCCCCACGCCGCCTTAGGAACCGCCCTCGTTCAGGCCCGGTTCGCCTTAGGTGTCGGCGCTTTCAAAATAGTTTGCGTTCGTCTCGGTGATCCGCTCGATCGTCACATCAAGGCGCGACAGGTGCTTGACGCCGGCCGCAATCGCGCCGTCCGCGTCATGGGCGACAATCGCCGCTGCAATCTGTCGATGATCATCCAGAAGCTCAGGAATACGTTGCTCTTTTTCGATCCCGAGCATGCACAAACGATCCACCTTGGCTTTTTCTTCAAGGATCACTTCGAACGCATAGTCCGCCTGCGCAATGCCACAGAGGATTTCGTGAAATTTATAGTCGAGCTGGCCGAAGCGTTCGACATTCTTGGCCTCGATCACGGCCTCTTGTTCGGCCAATGCCGCGTTCAACCTTGCCTCTCCGTCCGAATCACACAGGTCCGCCGCACGTCGCAAAACTTCTTTTTCAATCGCCGACCGGATGAAGCGTGATTTTTCGATCTGGCGCATGGAAAAGCGGCGCACTTCGGTCGCGCGCTGGGGCCGGATCAACAGCAGATCAAGGTTCGCCAAGCGACTGAACGCATCGCGCACAGGCTGGCGGGATACCCCAAACTGCGCAGCAATTTCTGCTTCAGAAATGCGATCACCGGGCTTTAGCTGCAACGTCGCTATCTGTTCGTGAAGGGTGTCGAATACGTCATCCACGCTCGTGCGGCGTTCATTTTGAGCAAGCGTTTGTGGCATCGTTAAAATCCCCCTCGGATTTGCAGATGGGATCGGACTAGCACAAAGCAAACTAGTATACCAGACTAGTATTGCAGTTCACAGACTAGTATACCAGACGTAAGAGGGCGATTCGAAGGAGCCAGATTGCCCGTTTAAGGTACCATGTGGGAGGGGACGATGTCCGGGGTTAATCTAAGCGGAATCGTTAAGGCTTACGGGGCTTTACAGGTCGTCCACGGGATCGACCTTGATGTTCAGGAAAAGGAATTCGTCGTCCTTGTGGGGCCCTCGGGCTGCGGGAAATCCACCACGCTGCGAATGATTGCGGGGCTCGAGGAAATCACTAGCGGTGACCTTATTATCGACGGGCGGCGGATAAACCGCGTGGCCCCAAAAGACCGCGATGTTGCGATGGTATTCCAGAACTACGCGCTTTATCCGCATCTGAACGTGGCCGACAATATGGCGTTCGGGTTGCGCATTCGCAGGATGCCTAAGGCCGAAATCAAAACCACCATTGATGACGTCGCAGAAATCCTTGGCCTGACGCCCTACCTGGATCGCCGCCCTGCGGATTTGTCCGGCGGGCAGCGTCAGCGTGTCGCCATGGGCCGCGCAATTGTACGCCACCCGAAGGTGTTCCTGTTTGATGAACCACTGTCCAACCTCGATGCCAAGCTGCGCACCCAGATGCGCGCCGAAATCAAGCGCCTGCACAACCGCCTTGGGGTGACGTCGATTTACGTGACACACGATCAGGTTGAGGCCATGACCCTGGCCGACCGCATTGTCGTCATGAACGATGGCAACATCGAACAGGTCGGCACGCCGATGGAATTGTTCAACAATCCGGCGAATACCTTTGTCGCGAGCTTCCTTGGCTCCCCACCGATGAACCAGATGAAAGGCACGATGACGGCCACGGGTGCCACTGTCGGGGATGCTGAAATTCTGATTGATGGGGCCAGTGCTGCGAACGCGGGCCGCGACGTCATTGTGGGCATCCGCCCCGAACATGTGACCCTCACTGCGCAGGGTCCCTCCTCCGCCTTGCCCATCAGCCTTGATCTGGTGGAACCGCTGGGCTCCGAGGCGTTACTGCACGCGCGCCACGGCGACAATGCCATGGTATTCAAGGCGGACACCAACGGCGACATCAGCCATTTGTCCGGTGTTGGCGAAGTCCACGTGCCGTCCCATCTGGTCAAACTGTTTGACGCCGAAACCGGCCAAGCGTTGACCCTCGGAGCGTAACGCAGATGGCCAAAGACACTCCCATCACCGCCAAGTCTGACAGCACCGGAGACGACGGGCGTTTGGTTCGGCTCTATGATCATTTCCGGCGCGAATGGCAGATTTATCTGATGCTGCTGCCCACGATCATTTGGTTCATCGTCTTCCTTTATAAGCCGATGTACGGGCTGCAAATCGCGTTCAAGGATTACTCGATCTTCAAAGGTGTGGCGAACAGCCCTTGGGTGGGTTGGGAACACTTCCAAACGCTGTTTTCCAACGATTCCTTCATCCGTGCAGTGAAGAACACCATCACGATCAGCTTTTACAATCTGCTGTTTGGCTTCCCTGCCCCGATCATCCTTGCGTTGATGTTTAACGAAATCCTCCATGCGAGTTATAAGCGAACGGCGCAAACTATCGTTTATTTACCGCACTTTATCTCGTCTGTGATTATCGCGGGTATCGTCATCACGGCGTTCTCGCCCACAGTGGGTGTGATCAATGCTGTGATGGGCTGGTTCGGCCTCGATTCCATTTACTTCCTCACCCAGCCGGATTGGTTCCGCCCGATCTTTGTGGGCACGGGCATCTGGCAAGAGGCGGGCTTTGGCTCCATCGTGTTCCTTGCGGCCATCGCAGGGGTCAACCCGTCGCTCTATGAAAGTGCTGTGGTTGATGGTGCGAACCGCTGGCAGATGATGTGGAAAATCACCATTCCATCGATCCTGCCGACGATCCTGATCATGCTGATCATCCGCATCGGCAACGTCATGGAAGTGTCGTTCGAACTCGTGATCCTGCTCTATCAGCCCGCCACCTATGAAACGGCGGATGTGGTTAACACATGGGTTTACCGTCAGGGTCTGCAATCGGGTCAATACGATCTGGCCGCCGCTGCGGGTCTGTTCAACGCTTTCGTCGCCTTCGTTCTGGTGATGACGGCCAACACCTTGTCGCGCCGCTATTCGCGCACATCACTGTGGTAGGGGAGTAGGCCAATGCAAAGATGGAACCTCTATTCCCAAGGCGACAAATTCTTCGCCATCGTTGTGTCCATCCTGATTGGGATGTTCACGGTCGCAACACTCTATCCGTTTATCTACATCGCGGCGGTGTCGTTCAGCTCGGGTTTTGCCGCGCAAGCGGGGAAGGTCGTGCTGACGCCGATTGATGCCACGCTCGAAGCCTACGGCTACATCATAAGCGACCCGAAATTCTGGATCAGCTACCGCAACACCTTCATCTACACGATCGGCGGCACGATCATGTCGTTGCTGTTCATCATTCCGGGGGCCTACGCCCTGTCGCGTCCGCAGCTCAAGGGGCGGCGGTTCTTCAACCTCTTCATCGCCTTTACCATGTGGTTCAACGCAGGGCTCATCCCGTTCTTCCTCAACATGCGCGATCTGAACCTGCTCGACAGCATGTTCGGCATTATCCTCGCCTTTGCGGTCAATGCGTTCAACATCATCCTGCTGCGCAACTTCTTTGAGGCCATCCCGCAGAGTTTCGAGGAAGCCGCCCGCATGGACGGCGCGAACGATTTTCAGGTGCTGTGGAAGGTCTTTGTGCCTCTGTCCAAACCGGCCATCGCCACGATCACGCTGTTCTGCATCGTGTCGCGCTGGAACGGGTTCTTCTGGGCCATGGTCCTGCTGCAATCCGAGGACAAAATCCCGCTGCAAGTGTTCTTGCGCCACACCATCGCAACCCTGTCCGATGACGATGAATTTGCCATCGTGCAAACGGCCGCCGGATTCAGCGCCGAAACGGTCACCGCGGCCATCATCGTCTGTTCGATCATCCCCGTGCTGATCGTCTACCCGTTCATCCAGAAATACTTTGAGAAAGGCATCCTGCTCGGGGGTGTGAAAGAATAGCGAAACGCAACTGGGAGGAAATCAAATGCGTAAACTATGCCTAACGGCGGCCTTGCTCGCGGGGAGTGCCATAACAACACCGGCGTTCGCGGATGGTCATCTGATGATCACCGAAGAGCCGCTGGAATTGACCATCCAGATGAACCATGCACGCTATCCGATCTATGAGGAAAGCTGGCCCGTGGAACAGGTCGCCCGTGAACTCACAGGCATCCACCTGATCAATGACACCGTCGGTGCCAACATGCGCACAGACGAAAACACAGGTCGCACCGAAGCGCTGAACCTGATGCTCGCATCCGGTACAATTCCTGACATTGTTGGGTCCAGCCGGATCCGCGACTTTGTGAACCAGTACGGCCCTGAAGGCGCGTTTGTGCCGCTCAACGATCTGATCGCAGAGCACGCGCCAAACATCGCCGCCTACTACGCGACACGCCCTGACATTGAAGCCGCTGTTAAGGCATCTGACGGTCAGATGTACTACATCCCCTATCTGCCCGACGGCAAATATGGCCGCGCCTACTGGATCCGTACAGATTGGCTCGACGCCCTTGGCCTTGAGATGCCAGAAACGGTTGACGAGTACGAAGCCGTGCTGCGTGCCTTCAAAACACAAGACCCGAACGGCAACGGCGAAGCCGACGAAGTCCCCTTCTTTGCCCGCCAGTGGCCAGAACTCATCCGCCTTGTAACCCTTTGGGATGGCCGCGCGCACGGGTCTGACACCTACCACGACTTCCTGATCGAAGACGGCCAGATCGGTCATGGTTACATCGGCGAAGGCTACCGCGAAGGGATCGCAAACCTCGCCCGTTGGTATGACGAAGGCCTGATCGATGCAGAAATCTTCACCCGTGGGTCTTCTGCGCGTGACTTCCTGTTGTCTGAAAACCTTGGCGGCTCCACACACGACTGGTTTGCGTCCACATCGGGCTACAACCGCCTGTCTTCGGAAATCGAAGGGTTTGCCTTTGAGGCCTTCTTGCCACCGGCGTCCCCAACAGGGCGTCGTATCGAAGAGCACCGTCGTATCCTCGTGAAACCGGACGGTTGGGCCATTGGCCACACCAACGAGCACCTCGTTGAAACCATCAAGTATTTTGACTTCTGGTTCACCGAAGAAGGCCGTCGTTTGGCCAACTTTGGCGTCGAAGGTCAGCAGTACGAAATGGTCGACGGCCAGCCGATCTTTACGCAGGAATTCCTTGATGCGGGCCCGGTCAACCGGTCGCTGTACCAAGTGGGTTCACAGCTTCAGGGCCGTGGTTACTTCCAGGATTACAACTACGAAATCCAGTGGAGCAACGAATTCGCCCTCGAAGGTATCGCGCTTTATGACACGATGCCTGAACTGCTGATCCCCGACTTCCTCGGCGTGGCCTTCACGGCGGACGAACAGCAGGTCTATGACCGCACATGGGGCACGATCCGTGACTACATGCTCGAGCGTCAGCAAAGCTGGATCTTGGGCAACGGTGACGTCATGGCCGATTGGGATGACTACATCGCCACCCTCGATGAGATGGGCATGCAAGAACTGCTTGCTGTGATGCAGTCTGCCTACGACCGTCAGTACGGCGGCTAAATACCTCCTGGTTCGGGGCGGCGCTCTGCGACGCCCCGTGCTTTCACGTTTCCAATTTTCCGCGGGATTTCTGACCTATGTCGGCCACCACATTGCCTTTGCTTGATGAACCAAATGCCGGGCGTTTGACTATTCAATATAGTCCGACCGCTGACACCGACGTCACCGAAAACCCGCCCTGTTTCACATGGTTGCCTGTGATTGAAGATGCCGCATCCTACGTGTTGCGCATCTCCACCGATCCGGCCTTTCCCAAAGGCAAAACAACCGTGTTCGAAGACATCCCTTTGAATTTTTTCACCCCCGATCAGGTGATGGCGGCGGGCGAGTACCATTGGTCCTACGCCACATGGGACGGCAAAGCCCCTAGCAGCGGCTGGAGCAGCACGCGCGGTTTCACCGTCAGCGACGGACTGCCCGAAACACCCCTGCCCGCCCGCGCGACCCGACTGGATCATGTCGCCAAAGACCATCCGCGCCTTTGGATGACGTCTGACAAGCTTACCGATTTCAAGAAGACCGTTCAGGCCGATCCCGATCACTGCACATGGTCCACGTTTTACGAAAAATCCGTCCTCCCTTGGATGGACCGCGATGTGATGAAAGAACCCGCAGGCTACCCTAACCACCAACGCACCGCACCCGTGTGGCGCCAGACCTACATTGACCTTCAAGAACATTGGTACGCCGTGCGCCACCTTGCCATCGGTGGTCGCGTCACAGGTGACGCCAAAATGATCGCCCGCGCCAAGGAATGGCTGCTTGAGGCCGCAAGCTGGGACCCAATGGGTGTCACATCCCGTGCCTATACCGATGAATGGGCCTACCGCGTCTGCAACGCTTTGGCGTGGGGCTATGACTGGCTTTATGACGATCTGTCGGATGATGAACGCGCGACCGTGCGCGCGGCCTTGCTGGAACGCACCCGCGACATCGCCGAGCACGCGATCGATAACGCGAAAATCCACCTGTTTCCTTATGACAGCCACGCGGTGCGCTCTGTGTCCCTGTGTATCGTGCCAGCCTGCATTGCGCTGCTGGGTGATGATGAAGACGACGAAGCCCGCGACTGGCTGAACTACGCCATCGAATTCCTGTCCAACGTCTATTCCCCGTGGGGCGATGCGGACGGCGGCTGGGCCGAAGGTGCGCAATACTGGATGATGGGCATGGCCTACCTCATCGACGCGGCCAACCGCCTGAAAAGCTACACAGGCATCGACATCTACAAACGCCCCTTCCTGCAAAACACCGCCGACTTCCCGCTGTTTTGCAACGCGCCCAACACGCGGCGCGCCAGCTTTGGCGACGACAGCGCCTTGGGCGATCTACCCGCGATCAAAACCGCGCTGAACATGCGCCAGTTTGCGGGCGTCACGGGCAAGGGTGATTATCAGTGGTATTGCGACGAGAACCTGAAAACCAATCCGGGCACCGAAATGGCGTTCTACAATTGGGGTTGGTGGGACACGAATTTCGATGAAATGGTCTTCCAGACCGATTTCCCCGTGATCGATGCCACGCCCCCCAAGGGCGGCCTGCGCCATTTCAAGGGCATCGGCTGGGTCGGCGTGCAACTTGCGATGGATGATCCGGACAACCACATCCAGTTCGTGTTCAAGTCGTCCAAATTCGGGTCCGTCAGCCACAGCCACGGCGACCAGAACGCATTTTGCATGGCCGCCTATGGCGAGGATATGGCGATCCAGTCGGGCTATTACGTAGCCTTCAATTCGTCGATGCACCGCAACTGGCGCCGCCAAACGCGATCCAAAAATGCAATTCTGATCAACGGCAAAGGGCAATATGCCGAAAAGGATAAGGCCCGCGCGCTGGCGGCCAATGGCCGCATCATTACGGCGGAAGAACGTGAGGATCACGTGTTCATCCACGGCGACGCCACCGCCGCCTACCAAAGCCTGTCACCCGAAGTTACCATAGCCGAGCGCGAGATTTATTTTGTGCGCAATTCCTACTTTGTCATCATCGACAAGGTTGACGCCGAAACACCCGTAACAATCGATTGGCTTCTGCACGCCAACAACCCGTATGATCTCGGCAAATCGTCGTTCCGTAACACCCAAAACAAGGCAGGGTTCTACGGCCAAGTGGTCTGGTCTGAAGGCGGCAAGCCGAGGATCAGCCAGAAAACCGAATTCACCGACGTGGACCCAGAGGACTACGAGGGCCTGCACGTCAGCACCTGTCTGACGGCCCACTACCCCGCCGCCACCCGCCACCGGATCGCGACGCTTCTTGTGCCCTACAAGCTCGACGCGCCGAAACGGATTTTCAATTTCATGGACGATCAGGGCTATGACGCCGATCTCTATTTCACTGACCCCGATGAACAGACGTTCAAGGTGGTGATGAAAAAGCTCGCCAATACGTAAGGACCGAATAATGACCGTCAAGAACCACTTCCCCGCTGGGGATATCAAGCTGGAACTCGTCGCAGATGGGCTGTCGCGCAAAGTTTGTGCGCACAATGACAATGTCATGGTCGTCGAGGTGCATTTTGAGGCGGGCGTTACGGTCCCCCTGCACCACCACGTCCACGAACAGATCACCTACGTGATGTCGGGCAAGTTTGAATTCACCGTGGGCAACAAAACCTGCATCGTCAACGCGGGCGACAGCCTTTACAAACAACCCAACATCGAACATGGGGCAACCTGCCTTGAAGCGGGCATGTTGCTGGATATTTTCACTCCGCATCGCGAAGATTTTCTTTAATTTCATAACGATCCAAAGACCGGAGCATCTATGATGACCAAACCCACCATCGGCTTTATCGGCCTCGGCCTTATGGGCGGCAATATGGTCGAGAACCTGCAAAACCGAGGGTATGAGATGGTCGTGATGGCCCGCAAACAGGACGTGCTTGATGCGGTTCTGGCACGGGGCAATGCGCGCGTGGCAAGCACGCCGAAAGAGATGGCCGAGGCCTGCGACATCATCATGCTCTGCGTGACAACGTCAGAGGTGGTCGAGAGCCTTGTTTATGGCGATGACGGTATTCTGGCGGGGATCAAGGACGGCTCGGTGTTGATTGATTTCGGCACCTCAATCCCGGAATCCACCCGCAAAATCGGCGTGGATCTAGCCGCCAAAGGTGCAGGCATGGTTGATGCACCCCTCGGGCGCACCCCTGCGCACGCCAAGGACGGCTTGCTCAACATCATGGCGGCGGGGGACGAAACTACGTTCAACAAGGTCAAACCGGTGCTCGACGAACAGGGCGAAAACGTCTTCTACCTTGGCGCGCTTGGGGCTGGCCACGTAACCAAACTGATCAACAATTTCATGGGCATGACGACCGTCACGGCGATGAGCCAAGCCTTCGCCGTCGCTGATCGCGCAGGCGTCGACCGCGCGCAGCTATTCGACATCATGTCTGCTGGTCCGTCCAATTCGCCCTTTATGGGGTTTTGTAAGAAGTACGCCGTGGACGGGATTAGCGACCTTGGCTTTTCCATCAACAACGCCAACAAAGACCTCGCCTATTTCTTGCACATGGCCGCCGATATGGGCACGCGCGCGGAAATCGCGGAAGGCACATCCAACAACCTTCAGGCCGCCATGGACGCCGGTATGGGCGAAGGCAATGTCCCTGAAATATTTGACTATTTTATGAAGCTTAATCGCTAATTCGGAAGGACTGACATGAAACTTGCAGGGAAAACGGCCATCATCACAGGTGGCGGACGCGACATTGGTGCTGCCGCCGCACGTAAACTCGCATCCGAGGGCGCGAACGTCGCAATCAGCTACTTCGAAAGCTCAATGGGCGCGGACGCGGTTGTCGCAGATATCGAAGCCGCAGGGGGCAAAGCCATTGCCGTTCAGGCCGATTTGAACTTGCAGGACGGCGTCGACAAACTGGTCAGCGCCACGCTGGAGGCCTTTGGCGGCATCGACGTGCTGGTCAACAACGCGGGCGGGCTGGTTGCACGCAAGACGATTGCCGAAATGGATCTCGCCCATTGGAACACTGTCATGACGCTGAACCTGACCAGCACGTTTATGATGACGAAGGCCTGCCTTGAGCACATCAAGGCTGGTGCTGTGGTCAACCTCGCCTCCCAAGCCGGGCGCGATGGGGGTGGGCCCGGTTCACTGGCCTATGCGACGTCCAAGGGAGCGGTGATGACCTTCACGCGCGGATTGGCCAAAGAGGTCGGCCCAGACATCCGCGTGAACGCGCTTTGCCCCGGCATGATCGATACGGATTTCCACAACATCCACACGCCCGATGCAGGCCGTCGCGGGTTCGAGGCAAACGCCCCGATGAAACGCCAAGGCCATGTGGATGACGCCGCCAACCTCGTGCTGTTTCTGGCGTGCGATGACAGTGCGTTCATGACCGGCACGAATATCGACCTTAACGGTGGGATGCTGTTCTCCTAAAAAGGGCTGCCCATGCGCGTTCTGGCGATTGGCGAATGTATGGGCGAATTGTCCCCCACGGGCACGGCGGTTGAATTCCGCTTGGGCTTTGCAGGCGTTACGTTCAACACCGCTTGGTATCTGGCCCGTTGTGCGCCGAATGTGCATGTGTCCTACCTGACGGCGGTGGGCGATGATGCCACGTCCGCGCAGATGGCCGAGTTTGTGCGCGACAGCGGGATTGATGATGCCTTCGTGCAGGTCGCGGCGGGCAAGACCATCGGCCTTTACATGATCTCACTCAGCGATGGCGAGCGCAGCTTTTCCTATTGGCGCGGCGAGTCTGCGGCCAAAACGCTGGCCGACGATCCGGTCTTGTTGGATGCGGCGATGGCGTCTGCGGACCTGATCTATTTCTCCGGCATCACCCTCGCGATCCTTGTACCCGACCGCCGCGCTGCCCTGCTTACCGCCCTGCAAAAGGTACGCAGCGCGGGCAAAACAATCCCCTTTGACCCCAACTTGCGGCCACGGCTTTGGGCGTCAGGTGCGGAAATGCTGGATGCGATTATGCAAGGCGCTGCCGTCAGCGAGATCGCCCTGCCGTCCTTTGAAGTCGAAGCTGATTGGTTTAAAGACGCGACCCCAAAGGCCACGGCGGACCGCTACCTTGCGGCGGGTGCCACAACCGTCATCGTCAAGAACGGGGCCGACCCAGTGCTGTTTGCGCAAGGGGGTGAAGCAGGTGAGGTCGCCGTGCACCCCGTTGACACAATGGTCGATTCCACCGCCGCATGCGATAGTTTCAACGCAGGCATATTCGCCTGCCACGCCGCTGGCGACACGCTAGCAAACGGCATCGCCTATGCCTGTGCCAAGTCACGGGCTGTCGTGCAGGAACGTGGCGCGCTGGTGGCGATTGACCCAAACACTCTGCCCTAACAAAGGACGCCCAAAATGCGTGAGACATGGCGCTGGTTCGGTGAATTTGACTCCGTTACATTGACCGAGTTCACCCAAACGGAGGCCGTGGGCATCGTCAGCGCCTTGCACGCCATTCCTTATGGTGAGGTCTGGCCGCAAGACGCGATTGCCGCGCGCCGCGCTGAGATTGAAGCCGCGGGCCTCACATGGGATGTCGTCGAAAGTCTGCCGGTTCACGAGGACATCAAGCGCGGCACGGGCAATCTGGAACCGCTTTTTGCCAACTACCGCACATCGCTGAAACACCTCGCCGCCGAGGGCATCAAAACGGTGTGCTACAACTTCATGCCGATCCTCGATTGGACTCGCACGGACCTCGCCGCCCCTGCCCCGCGTGGCGGCACCTGTTTGCACTTTGACGCGGCCAAAATGGCGGCGTTTGAAATCCACATGCTCGGGCGCGATGGGGCTGAGGCAGATTATCCGAGTGACGCAAAAACCGGCGGCACGGCGTGGTTTGAAACCAGCACCGAAGCGGATCGTGCAGAGCTATTGGCGACGATCATGGCGGGCCTGCCTGGGGCTGTGGAACGCTATGACATCGCGGGGCAACGCGGCGTGCTCGACAGTTACGCTGGCCGGACCCACACTGATCTGAGGGCCAACCTCAAACGGTTTTTGGAGGAAGTGATCCCGACCGCGACGGATCTTGGCATCAACCTGTGTATTCATCCTGATGATCCGCCCCGCAATATTCTGGGTTTGCCGCGCATCGTGTCCACTGCGGAGGATATCGCGTGGATTATGGGTGCCGTCGACGAACCCGCGAATGGGCTGACGCTGTGCACCGGATCGCTCGGCTCACACCCCACAAACGACGTCCCTGCCATTACACGCGCATTCGGGGATCGCATCCATTTCGTGCATCTGCGCACTTTCGCCAAACAGCCCGACGGGTCGTTCAGCGAAAGTGCGCATCTGAACGGTGATGTGGACCTCGTCGCTGTCATTGACGAACTGCTTGAGGTCGAAAGCAAACGCGATGTTGATTTGCCGTTTCGTGCGGACCATGGCCATGCGCTGCTGACCGACGATCAACGCACATTCCAACCCGGTTACACCCTTGTCGGGCGCTTGCGCGGGTTGGCAGAGCTGCGCGGCATCATCGCCGCGCTGTCCTAGAACAACAGGTTCGGCAGTGTCATTGAGATCGCGGGGATGAATGTGATCATCATCAACGCCACAAAGATCGCCAGATAAAACGGCCAGATCGTGCGGATCGCGGTCTCCATCGGTAATTTTCCGACGGCACAGCCCACAAACAGACAGGACCCCACGGGCGGCGTGCAAAGCCCTAGTCCAAGATTGACCAGCAAGATCATCCCGAACTGTACGGGGTCGATCCCCAGCGCGTGGGCCACCGGCAGGAAGATCGGCGTGCAAATCAGGATCAGCGCGGCCATATCCATGATCATGCCTAGCAACAACAACACAGCGTTGATCATCAGCAGGATCAGGATGGGGTTTTCGGTGATTGTGGTCAGCAGCGTTACCATCTTTGTGGGCACGCGGTAATAGGTCAACATATAGGCGAACGCAGCGGCGCAAGCGATCAGGATCATCACCATCGCCGTTGTCCTCACAGAGGAATTCACTGCGATCTTGAAGTTTTCCCACGTGATCGAGCGATAGACGATCAGCGTCACAAGGAAGGCATAGATCACACCAAAGGCACCGGATTCAGTCACCGTGAAGACGCCGGACAAAACACCGCCCACAATAATCACCGCCGTAAGCAAGCCAGGGATCGCGCCCACGAAGGCAAAGAACAGCGCATCCCAACCAGGGAATTGCTCTGCCTGATATCCGCGTTTGACGGCGACGATATAGGCGGCGGCCGCCAAGCAGATGCACATAAGAATGCCGGGCACGACGCCTGCGAGGAACAGTTTGGAAATCGACACCGCGCCTCCGGCGGCGATCGCATAGATGATCATATTGTGACTTGGCGGAATGATGATGCCGGCAATGGACGACGTCACCGTCACGTTCACCGCATAATCCGCGTCATAGCCTTTGTCCTTCATCACGGGGATCAGGATCGATCCGAGCGCTGAGATATCCGCAATGGCAGAGCCTGAAATCCCGCCAAAAAGCATCGACGACAACACGTTCACAATGCCAAGCCCGCCGCGCACGGCGCCCACCGCTGCTTGGGCGAATTTCACAAGGCGGATCGCGATGCCGCCGTGGAACATCAGTTCTCCGGCGAAAATGAAGAACGGGATCGCCAACAGGGAAAACACGTTGATGCCTGATATGATCCGCTGAAAGCCCACCATCAGGGGCAGACCTTCGAACCAGAAAGCGCCGATGGCGGAAATGCCCAAGGCAAAGGCAACGGGCGCGCCCATAGCGACACACAAGGCAAAGACACCTAAAAGTAATGCAAGTCCCATCAATCAGGCCCTATTCCATCGTGTCGGTGCGCGTGTCACGCCCGATCAGGTGGCGGACCAAATGGCCCACGGAAAAAACTAAAATCATCGCGCCACAAATTGTCAGCGGCAAGGATCGCAGGCCCTCTGGCCATTGGATAAGCGGGATCAGGGATTTCCATTTGAACACAGTTAGCTGGTAGCCATACCAGAACATCAACCCGCCAAAGACCGCCATGATGACATCCGTGAACACCACCAGAACGGACCTGATTTTTGTGGAAACCGTCTTGCGCAAAATTACGACCGACAAATGGGTGTTTTCATAAACACCGATGCCTGCCCCGAGAAACGCAATCAACATCACCAACAATAGCGACAAGGGGTCGACCCACGTGGGCGTGTCGTTCAGTACATATCGGCCAAAAACCTGATAGCCCAGAAGCAGCGTCATGACGACCAAAGCCACCCCAGTAATCACGCGACACACCGCGACCACGCCGCGAAAGAGACTGTCGATTGGGCCAAGGCCCGTTTGCTTTTCTGGTGTGCTGCTCATGTCATCCTGCCCCCTGAGACGCGCGGCGCCCGACGAAATCGCCGGACGCCGCGGTGTTGTATTTCACAGATGTTACTCTGTGGACTGAGCCAATTCTACCAGCTCAACCATGGATGGGTTGGCAGCAAGATAGTCGGCATAGACCGGTGCCATTGCAACCTGGAATGGGCCTTTGTCGGCAATCTCGTTGATCTGAACACCGGCCGCTTCAACCGCTTTACGGCTGGCTTGGGTCTGCTCTGCCCACAGCTCACGCTGGTAAACGGAGGCTTCTTCGGCTGCTGCAACAAGGGCCGCCTGATTGTCGGCGGACAGACCTTCGAACAGGGCTGTGTTCACACAGATACACTCAGGAATGATCAAGTGCTCTGACAGGGAATAGAATCCTGCCACCTCGAAGTGACCCACAGACTGGAACGACGGCAGGTTGTTTTCTGCGCCATCCACAACACCGGTGGACAAGGACTGGTACACTTCGGCGAAGGCCATTGGTGTGCCGTTGCCGCCCATGGCGTTGACCATGCCTGTGAACAGATCGTTGTTCATCACACGGATTTTCATGCCAGCGACATCGTCAGGTGAATTGATTGGACCTGTGTTGTTGTAGAAAGACCGCGCACCCGCATCAAACCAACCGATTGGCATGATGCCCGCATTGGCCATCCCCATAGCCACCTTTTCACCCGCAGGCCCATCCATCACGCGGAACATGTGATCCACGCTTTTGAAGATGAACGGCAGAGACACAAGGTTGGCTTCCTGAACGATTGGGCCGATTGGACCAAGGTTAAAGTTACCAACGTCAATCGCACCAAGCTGAACCTGCTCAAGCGCGTCAGGCTGGCTGCCCAGAACACCACCGTGGAATACTTCAACGTTCACGTCGCCACCGGTTTTTTCGGCCACCAGTTCCGCAAAGCGGTCCATCGCGGCTGTGTTCGGGTGGCCATCTGTGTGGATGTTCCAGGCGCGCAACTCTTCGGCAGCGGCAGTGGATGCAACAAGGGCCAACGCTGTGGCGGTGCCCAGGATCGTCTTTGAAATTTTCTGATACATAGTCTTCTCCCAGTTTAGTTTCGGCGCGCGATTGAACAGTCAACCGCTCCTCCACGGGTTCGTGTGTGCACCTTTCGGGCCTCGTCAGTCCCAACGGATTCCTGCGGCCTTGTCCAATTGGAGACTAGTATCCCAGACTTGTCAAGTGAGTCGGTATTTGTTCGTATTGGCGAAGTAAAATACATGTTCGAGCGGGCCGAGAATCAGGTCAGCCAGATGCGATGTGCAGGCGATCGGCGCAGAACCACTGCGGTTTCGAGCTGCAAACAGGAGTAAGAATGCAAAGTTCCACAGCGATCACAGGATCAAAATCAACTGCCGATGTGGTCTTTGAAAAGCTTTACGAAGACATCGCAACGCTCGCAATTCTTCCCGGATCCAAGATTTCCGAAGCTGAGATTGCCACGCGTTTTGGCGTATCGCGCCAGCCCGTCCGTGATGCTTTCCGGCGGTTGCACAATCAGGACCTGATCGAAATTCGCCCCCAGCGCGCGACCGTTGTGCGCAGATTTTCCCTTCCTGAAATTGAGAACGTCCGCTTCATTCGATTGGCTGTTGAGCTGGAGGTATTGGAGCGCGCCTGTCAGGTCTGGGATCAGACGCACACAGAGGCCATTGCCAAAAACCTGACGGCGCAAGCCGACGCCATTGCCGCGGGCGACGGCGGATTGTTCCATGACCTCGACTACGAGTTTCACAAAATGATCTGTGAATTGTCCGGCCTACCCAAAGCGTTTGAGGCCATCATGACCTGCAAGCGCAAGGTGGACCGGTTGTGTGTGCTGAGCCTCGCCGACAGCGAAAACGCTGCGGATATTCTGGACGATCATCGCAGCATCGCTGATGCCCTTTCTCAGCGCGATGTGGACGCCACCCGCGCCGCCATGCGCCTGCACGTCAGCCGTTTGGACACGACGATTGCCGACATCCACGAGACCCACACAGAGTATTTTCAATAGCCACGTCGCAGCAAAGTCAGGACATCCGATGCCCCATTCAAAACCCGCCGTTGGCGCCGTCGTCGCCCCCTTTACCTTGCCGCACGTCGGGTCTGACAGCCCCATCACCATTGGCGGCCCCCGTGAAAGATGGAGCGTTCTGTTCGTCTACCGCGGCAAACACTGCCCGCGCTGCAAACGGTTCCTAAACAAGCTGAATGCGGTGCTGCCCCATTGGGAAGAACATATGGATGTCGTTGTCGCCTCTGGCGATCCCCTAGAAAAAGCACAAGCGGACATGGACGAATTCGGCTGGGATTTCGACCTCTACTACGATCTGACCGAGGCCCAAATGCGCACCCTTGGCCTCCATGTCACCGTGCCACTATCAGACGCAGAGACCGACAGAAACTTCGCCGAACCGGGCACCTTTGCCATGCGCCCTGATGGCACATTGATGTTGGTCGATATCTCAAACGGCCCCGCTGCGCGGCCTGATCTTGAAGAATTCCTCGACGGGATGATCTTCAACATCACCAACGACCGCCCCGTGCGCGGCACCGCGTAAATCCACCGTCTCATCGTTTGACAGAACTAGTATACTAGAATATCTTATCTGGAGCAGCGCGCGCGATGCACCAATGTCATGCGCTGAGGGGGGACGCGATGCCGATACTTAACCGCGACCGCTTGTTTCCGTTGGAACCTACCGCGCGCACCTTGTCGCGTGATCTTTATGAAGAGATCGCAGGCCTGCCGATTATCAGCCCCCACGGCCACGCCGACCCTGCGTGGTTTGCGCTCAACGACACCTTCCCCGACCCCGCCAAACTGTTCATCACGCCCGATCACTACGTGTTTCGGATGTTGTTTTCCCAAGGGATCGCGCTCGAAGATCTCGGCATTGCGCGCCTTGACAGTGGCCCCGCCGAAACCGACAGCCGCAATATTTGGCGCAGGTTCGCGGAGAATTATCACCTGTTTCGCGCAACGCCGTCTCAGCTATGGATGGACCATGCGCTGGCTGAGGTCTTCGGCGTCACCGACCCGCTGAACACGGACACCGCCGATACAATCTACGATCACGTCGCCGCGTGCTTGGCTGACCCCACCTACCGCCCGCGCGCCCTGTTTGATCGCTTCAACATCGAAGCCTTGGCCACGACGGATGCAGCCCTCGACCCGCTCGATCACCACAGCGCCATCGCGGCATCCGATTGGACGGGCCGGGTGATCCCCACCTACCGCCCCGACGCCGTGATTGACCCCGACACACCCGATTTTGCCGCCAACATCGCCGCCTTGGGCAAAGCAACGGGCGAAGACACGCAAACATGGGCGGGCTACCTCGCCGCCCACCGCGCCCGTCGCGCGTTTTTCAAATCACGCGGCGCCACGGCCACCGATCACGGCCACGCCGACCCGATCACTGCGGACCTTTCGCAGGCAGAGGCAACGGCCCTGTTTGACAAAATCATCACCGGAACCGGCACCCCCGCCGATCGCGCCCTCTTCCGCGCTCAAATGCTCACTGAAATGGCGGGGATGAGTGTTGAAGACGGCCTTGTGATGCAGCTCCACCCCGGATCACACCGCAACCATTCTGACACGATCCTCGCCACCTTCGGCCCAGACAAAGGCTTCGATATCCCCAAGGCCGTGGACTACACGCAGGCCCTTGGGCCCTTGCTCAACAAACACGGTCTGAACCCCGATCTGACGCTGATCATGTTCACGCTGGACGAAGCCACCTACGCTCGCGAACTCGCCCCTCTGGCGGGCGTCTATCCCGCGCTAAAACTCGGCCCCGCGTGGTGGTTTTTCGACAGCCCCGAAGGCATGCGCCGCTTTCGCGAGGCCACGACCGAAACTGCAGGCTTCTACAACACCGTTGGCTTCAACGACGACACCCGCGCGTTCTGTTCCATCCCCGCCCGCCACGACGTCGCCCGGCGTGTGGATTGCGCCTATCTCGCAACCCTCGTGGAATCCGGACGGCTGGCCCGCGCGGACGCCTTCGAACTTGCCCATGACCTTTCTTATGGCCTCGCCAAACAAGCCTACAAACTCTGACATTCATTCATCAAAGGACACGCAATGACCCTCAAAACCGAAACCCGCTATGCCATTGATCCGGCCACCGCCAAGACGCTCGATACCGACGGATTGCGCAACCATTTCCACAAAGACGGGCTGTTTGCCGAGGGTGAAATCAACCTGCTCTATTCGCACTATGACCGCCTGATCATTGGCTCCGCCGTGCCGGGCAAAAGCAGCCTGACGTTGGGTCACATGGACGAAACCGGCACCCCCGGCTTCCTCGATCGCCGCGAAATGGGGATCCTGAACATCGGCGACACCGGCACGGTTGAGGTGGACGGCGACACGCATACGCTGGAATCGGGAGAGCTGCTTTATGTCGGCATGGGCGGTGGTGCTGTGACGTTTTCGGGCGCGGGTCGGTTCTATATCACCTCGTCGCCCGCCCATCGCACCTGCCCGACCAAGCTGATCAAATTGGCCGATGCGCGCCGCGTTGAATTGGGCAGCCGCGAGGCCGCCAACGAACGGGTCATCATCCAATTCCTGCACCCTGATGTCTGCGAAACCTGCCAGCTCTTGATGGGCTACACCCAGTTCGCGCCGGGCAGCCTGTGGAACACAATGCCCGCCCACATCCATGACCGCCGCATGGAAGCTTACCTTTATTTCGACGTCCCAGAAGACGCCCGTGTGTTCCATTTCATGGGCGCACCCGATGAAACCCGCCACCTCGTCATGGCCAACGAAGAAGTCGTGATTTCACCGCCATGGTCGATCCACTGCGGCGCGGGCACGGCGTCCTATACGTTCTGCTGGACGATGGCGGGCGACAATGTTGATTTCACAGATATGAACATGATCCCCATGGGCGATCTTCGGTGATCCCACGCCCGCCCGTTCGGATTGTTCACCTTGGCTTGGGCGCGTTCTTTCGCGCCCATGGCTGCGCCTATCTGCAAGACCTGAATGACCAAGGCGCCCATTGGGGCGTTCTTGGCGTGAGCCTCCGCTCGCCCGCCGTACGCGATGCCATGCGCGCCCGCGATTACCGCTACACCGCTGCGGCCCTAACGCCGGATGGTATGGACCTGCGCGACATCGACGTCGTGCGCGACGTGCTTGTCGCCCCCGATGACCCCACCGCCGTGATTGCCGCTATGGCCGACCCTGCCGTCACACTCGTCACCCTGACGGTCACCGAAAAAGGCTACTGCCATGACCCCGCCACGGGGGCGCTGAAACTGACCCACCCTGACATTCTGGCCGATATCGAAAGCCCGCTTCCGGTTTCCGCACCGGGTGTGCTCGTGCGCGCATTGCAGGCCCGACGCGTCAAGGGCCTACCACCGTTTACCGTGCTGTCCTGCGATAACCTGCCAGACAACGGCGCCGTCGCGCGCGCTGTCACAATCACACTTGCCCAGAAAATCGACCCGGACCTCGCTGCGTGGATCGACGCAAACACGGCCTTTCCGTCCACGATGGTCGATCGCATCGTCCCTGCCACAACACCCAACGATATTGCCCAAATCGAAGCTCAGTCAGGCCAACCCGACGGTGCCCCTGTCCTGCACGAACCCTTCACCCAATGGGTCATCACTGATGAATTCACGGGCGACCTGCCAGACCTTGCCGCCGCAGGTGCGCAGATCGTGCCGGATATCGCCCCGTTTGAACAAATGAAGCTGCGCATGCTGAACGGAGTCCATTCAGCTCTGGCATACCTTGGCCCCCTTGCCAGATTCAAAACCGTTTCCGAGGCTGTCACGAATGAATCCATCGCCGCCTACCTGCGCCACCTCTGGCGGGCAGAGATTATCCCGACACTGACGCCGCCCAAAGACATCAATTTGATCGCCTACGCAGACGCGCTGCTGGACCGTTTCGCCAACACCGGCATCCAGCACCATCTGTCCCAAATCGCGATGGACGGAAGCCAGAAACTCCCGCAACGATTGCTCGGCACGCTTGACGACCGGCTTTCAAATGGTGACGACGTGGATGCGCTGTTGCTGGCCGTGGCTGGTTGGATCGCGACGACCGCGAACCAAAAAGATGCTGATGATCCTATGGCAAGCATCCTGCGCGGGTGTCATACGTGCGATTCAATTCGGACTGTCGCACGGCACGTATCACAAACGGCGATATTTGATCCCCGCCTTGCTACACTAATTGAGGAACCCTTGTCTCAAGCCTATGCGCGCTTGCTCCAAAACGGAGTTGGCAATGAGGTGAACCGCTTTGGGTCTTAAACGCTGTATTTTTATGTCGAAAAGATTCTCGAGCAGTATCGAGATTGTGACCTAAAATCTACGCGCCAGGTACACAATGGAACATCAAGTAATCGCAAAATATGAAACGTTTGAACATGCCATAGGTCCGCTTTGAAAATTCCATCCGAACACATTGCAACTGCAGCGAACTTCCGCTTGCCGCCCCCTTTACCAAAAGACGCGTTAATCCGGCCAACTATTCACGCTGTGTGTTCTTGCTAATCTCTGGACAAACCGGCCCGAAACCGGCCAAATGAATCCTGAAGCATGGCTGCAGGGCAGAGCTTCCGATCATACGGTCTTACATTCGGGGGTCCGATGGCCTTGATACACAAGGTTTGGACTCACATGGCGCGATTTTTGCATGTTTTCGGCATGCGTGGCGTGTGCCCCCTCAAATCACACCGCCCGCATCCATTAACGCCAGCAGTCCCTGCGCCTCTTTCAGCACGGTTTCCTTGCGGGCATCCGCCATCCGGTCCCACGTCCGGTAAATATTCCCCATCCGCGCATTCTTGCTGAACCGTTCCCGGTGACGGATCAGGAAATCCCAATATAACAGATTGAAAGGACAAGCCTTTTCGCCTGTCTTCTCGGTCACGGAGTAGTGGCAAGATTTGCAGTAATCGCTCATCTTGTTGATGTAATTCCCGCTCGACACATAAGGCTTGCTGGCAATGATCCCGCTATCGGCAAACTGGCTCATGCCAATGGTGTTTGGCGCTTCCACCCACTCATAGGCATCCGCATAAACCGCCAGATACCATTCATGGACCTCCTGCGGCGAAATACCTGATAACAAAGCGAAATTTCCCGTCACCATCAGCCTTTGGATGTGATGGGCATAGGCCTCATCTCGGGTCTGCCCCACAGCCTTTTCCATACACAGCATCTTGGTCTCACCGCCCCAATAGACCGCAGGCAATTTCCGCTGATGGTTCAATGCGTTACGTGCGGTGTAATTCGGCCCCTCAAGAAAATAGATCCCCCGCACATATTCCCGCCAACCGATGATCTGCCGGATAAAGCCTTCCGCCGCATTGATCGGCACATCCCCGTCTTTCCAAGCCTTTTCAACCGCTTGACACACCTCCAGCGGGTCAAGCAGCCCAGCGTTCAAATAAAGCCCGACCAGCCCGTGATACAGAAACGGTTCATCCCGCAGCATCGCGTCCTGAAAATCGCCAAAATGCGGCGCTGCATATCTCACCCAATGCGCCAGATGTTGCCGAGCCTGGGCGGCATCAGTCGCAAACCAGAAGTCATCCAAACGCCCGAAATTGTTTGGAAAACGATCAGCAACCAGCGCCAGCACCTCTTGCGTGATGGGATCCGGTTCAAACCGCATCGGCCCGGCATAATGCACCGCGTCAGGGGCCGCTTTGCGGTTGTCATGGTCAAAGTTCCATTGCCCGCCCGCTGGCTGATCCTCCTCCATCATCAGGCCCGTTTTGCGGCGCATCTCGCGATAGAAATACTCCATCCGCAACGCCTTGCGCCCTTCGGCCCAAGTTTCAAATTCCGCATGTGATGCAATGAACCGATCATCTTGCAGAATATTTACCTTCACCGGGCATGATTGCAGCGCCTCAATCACCCGCCATTCGCCCGGCTCCGTCGCCAAAACCTCATCCGCCGAAAATGTCCCGGCATACCGCAGCAGCTCTCCACATATTGTGTCTGACCGTTCTGGATCATCAAATTTTGTATAGGAAACCCGCCAGCCGTTAACCTTTAGCTCCGCCGCAAACTTCCGCATCGCAGCAAAGATGAACGCGATTTTTTTGGGGTGATGCGGCACATAAATCGCCTCATCGCCGACCTCGGCCATGACCACTACGTCTTTTGATTTATCTGCCGCCTTCAGCGATGATATCTCGGGCGAAAGCTGGTCGCCCAGCACCAGAACCAGCTTCACCATACGATCTCCTGACCGGCATAATCATAGAAGCCCCCTGATTGATCGGGCGAGATTTTTTCAATCACTTTCAACAGATTAGCCGCTGATTCTGCGGCCGAAACGGTCTTGTGCCGTCCGGCGTATTTGGCGGTGAACTCCGTTTCAACCGTGCCGGGGTGCAGCGCCACAACAGCCGCCTCTCGGTGGGTTCTCCCCATCTCGATCGCGGTACCTCGGATGATCTGATTCAGCGCAGCCTTACTGGCCCGGTAAGTATGCCAGCCGCCAATCTGGTTGTCGCCAATCGACCCGACCCGCGCCGACAAAACCGCGCAGCGCCCTGTTTTTGATAGTAATTTCGGCACATACCGCAGGACCAAAGCGACCCCAAAGGTGTTCACCGCAAAGACCGTCTTCATCTCATCCACGGTGATCGCGGACAGGGATTTTTCGGGTGTGCCCAAAACCCCGACGGCCACAAAGATCAGATCAAACTGCCGGTCCAACCCACCCAAAATACGCGATACAGCGTCGGGATCCGTGACATCCAGACCATCGCGGCGCGACAGACCTGTCACGGCAAAACCCTTTGCGTCCAGCGCTTTACATACCGCCCCACCGATCCCGCCGGTGGCCCCGATGACCAATGCTTGTTTCATCCTTCGCGAACTAGACCGCGATAAAGGGTTTTCAAACGAAATCGTGGCAGTATAGTGCCCGTCATGATGAAGCGCGCACATATTTCTATTTCCGGGTCCCTTGACCTGCGCGCCCTGCTGCTCCTAAGCCGCCTCTGAGCGTGCCATCCGGCGCGACCGCTCAGAGGGAACGCCGCGCCAGGACACATCATCAGGATAGCAGACATGACCAATCAAGTTTTAATTTTTGACACCACCTTGCGCGACGGTGAGCAATCGCCGGGCGCCACCATGACCCACGCCGAAAAGCTGGAGATCGCAAGCCTGCTCGATGAGATGGGCGTCGACATCATCGAGGCCGGGTTTCCCATCGCCTCGGAAGGTGACTTCAACGCCGTTTCAGAGATCGCGAAGAATGCGGTCAATTCAACGATTTGTGGCCTGAGCCGGGCGAATTTCAAAGACATTGACCGCTGCTGGGAAGCCGTGAAGCACGCAAAATCCCCGCGCATCCACACCTTTATCGGCACCTCTCCGCTGCACCGCGCCATCCCGAACCTGACAATGGATGAGATGGCAGAGCGGATCCACGACTGCGTGACCCATGCCCGCAATCTGTGTGACAACGTGCAATGGTCCTCGATGGACGCGACCCGCACGGAAGAGGATTATCTGTGCCGCACCGTTGAGATTGCCATCAAGGCCGGTGCCACCACGATCAACATCCCTGACACTGTGGGTTACACCGCGCCACGCGAATCTGCGGACCTGATCAAAATGCTGATCGAAAAGGTCCCCGGCGCGGATGAGGTGATCTTTGCCACCCACTGCCATAACGACCTTGGCATGGCGACGGCGAACTCTTTGGCTGCAGTCGAAGGGGGCGCGCGCCAGATCGAATGCACGATCAACGGCCTTGGCGAACGGGCGGGCAATACCGCGTTGGAAGAGGTCGTGATGGCGATGAAAGTCCGCAACGACATCATGCCCTACAACACGAAGATCGACGCCACCAAGATCATGAACATCTCGCGCCGCGTGGCGACGGTGTCGGGCTTTGCGGTGCAGTTCAACAAGGCCATCGTCGGTAAGAACGCCTTTGCCCACGAAAGCGGCATCCACCAAGATGGGATGCTGAAAAACGCCGAGACGTTCGAGATCATGCGACCCGCTGATGTGGGCCTGTCAGAGACGTCATTGGTGATGGGCAAGCATTCTGGCCGGGCGGCGTTGCGGTCCAAACTGGAAGAGCTTGGCTTTACCTTGGGCGACAATGAATTGATGGACGTCTTTGTTCGATTCAAGGAATTGGCCGACCGCAAGAAAGAAGTGTTCGAGGATGATCTGATCGCGCTCATGCGCACTAATGATGCCGAAGACGATCACTTGCGCCTGAAATCGCTGACCGTCGTGTGTGGCACCGATGGCCCCCAGACCGCCGAGATGACGCTGAGCGTTGGCGGTGAGGATAAGTCGATCAAGACCACGGGTGACGGCCCGGTCGATGCCGCTTTCAGCGCTGTGAAAGAACTCTACCCACATGGCGCGCGCTTGCAGCTTTATCAGGTGCATGCAGTCACCGAAGGCACCGACGCACAGGCCACGGTGTCCGTCCGGATGGAAGAAGAAGGGCGCATTGCGACCGGCCAGTCCGCTGATACCGATACTGTCGTCGCCAGTGCCAAGGCCTATATCAACGCGCTCAACCGCTTGATCGTGCGGCGCAAGCAAACGGGCGTGGGCTATGACGAAAAAGCCGTTTCGTACAAGGACGCCGGTGAGTAGAGCGAAGAATTGGGCGGTTCGACCAGTCTCGGGCCGCCTCTTTGTTCGATTAGGGCAAGAGTGCCCCGTATGCTCACGCTAAATCCCACAGTAATGTTCGATTTGTGCAAGCGGCAAATTTGCGCTGAAACCCTGAAAACAAGGGGTTTCAACCCTTACGCCACCCTCGTATAACCCGATGACCGCGACACCGGGGGGAGTCGCGCAAGATACGAAATTTCGGGTACGGGAAGGCCAGCACATGGCGATTTTTGGCAGTTTGTTTTCGTCGGATATGGCGATTGACCTTGGGACCGCGAATACGCTGGTCTACGTCAAAGGCAAGGGCATCATCCTGTCCGAGCCGTCGGTCGTGGCCTATCACGTCAAGGACGGCGTCAAGAAGGTGTTGGCAGTTGGTGAAGATGCCAAATTGATGCTGGGCCGCACGCCCGGTAGCATTGAGGCGATCCGCCCGATGCGCGACGGCGTGATCGCGGATTTTGATACCGCCGAAGAGATGATCAAACACTTCATCCGCAAGGTGGCCAAACGGTCTACGTTCTCGAAGCCCAAGATCATTGTCTGTGTGCCGCATGGTGCCACACCTGTTGAAAAACGCGCGATCCGCCAGTCGGTCCTGTCTGCCGGTGCCCGCCGCGCCGGTCTGATTGCAGAGCCGATTGCCGCCGCCATTGGCGCGGGCATGCCGATCACTGATCCGACCGGCAATATGGTTGTTGATATCGGCGGCGGGACGACCGAAGTCGCCGTCTTGTCGTTGGGTGATATTGTCTATGCCCGCTCGGTGCGCGTCGGTGGTGACCGCATGGACGAGGCGATTATCAACTATCTGCGCCGTCAGCATAACCTGCTGATCGGCGAAAGCACGGCAGAGCGGATTAAGACCAGCATCGGCACCGCACGGATGCCCGACGATGGGCGCGGCAGCAGTTTGCATATTCGCGGGCGCGATCTGCTGAATGGTGTGCCAAAAGAGACCGAGATTTCACAAGCCCAAGTGGCAGAGGCGCTGGCCGAACCGGTGCAAGCGATTTGCGAGGCGGTGATGACCGCACTCGAAGCAACGCCACCGGATCTGGCAGCGGACATTGTGGACCGCGGCGTGATGCTGACCGGTGGTGGTGCGCTGCTGGGCCAGCTTGATCTGGCGCTGCGCGAGCAGACCGGCCTTGCGATTTCGGTGGCCGACGAAAGCCTGAACTGCGTGGCTTTGGGCACGGGCAAGGCGTTGGAGTATGAAAAGCAGCTCAGCCACGTTATTGATTACGACAGTTAGAGTTTCCTGAAAGGGCGGCAAACCCTTGGCCAAGAACCGCGACAGCGAAGATTTCGTCGGCCCGATCCGCAGATTGCTGGTCGGGTTGTGCGTGTTTTTGTTGCTGGGGATGTTTCTGGTCTGGCGTATCGACAGCCCAAGGGTTGAACGGTTTCGGCTGGCGGTGATCGACCGGGTGGTGCCGTCCTTTGACTGGGCGATGGCACCGGTGACGGGGATTGCGAACCTGTTCAGCGATTTTCGCAGCTATCAGGCACTGGCCGCGCAGAATGGCGATCTGCGGCGCGAGTTGCAGCAGATGAAGGGCTGGAAAGAGGCCGCTTTGCAGTTGGAGCAGGAAAACGCACGGCTGTTGGATTTGAATAATGTGCGGCTTGATCCCAAGCTGACCTATGTGACCGGCGTTGTGGTGACCGATAGCGGTTCGCCGTTTCGGCAGTCGGTGCTGTTGAATGTGGGCAAGCGCGACGGGATCGTGGATGGCTGGCCCACGATGGACGGGATCGGCCTTGTGGGCCGGATCAGCGGCGTCGGGCGGGAAACCAGCCGGGTGATTTTGCTGACCGATACGTCCAGCCGGATTCCGGTGACGATTCAACCGTCGGGCCAAAAGGCCATTCTGGCCGGTGACAATACGCTGAACCCACCGATCGAGTTCATTGAGGATGCCGATCAGGTGCGCCCCGGCGACCGGGTTGAAACCTCTGGTGATGGCGGGGTGTTCCCGGCTGATCTGCTGGTGGGGCAAGTGGCGCTGGGGTCTGACCGGCGGTTGCGGGTCCGGTTGTCGGCTGATTATGGACGGTTGGAGTTTCTGCGCGTGCTGCGCGCGCGGCCACACGAAGACATCACCGATCCCGGCAGCCTGCTGGCACCGGATGCCGCGCCACAGGGGCCAGAGATTGTAGCGGAGGGGACCGATGGCTGAGACCCCGACCACAACGCTTTGGCTGGGAAGGGCGATGTTTTTGTGCCTGTGCTTGCTGCTGATCTTTTTGCAATTGGTGCCGCTCAACCTAGAGCCCGGCGGCTGGGCCGCCCCGGATTTGCTGTTGGCGGTGACGGTGGCCTGGATCGCCCGTCGCCCTGACTTTGCACCCTTCATCGTGATTGCCGTGCTTTATCTGCTGACGGATCTTCTATTTCAGCGCCCGCCGGGCCTTTGGGCGGCGTTGGTGTTGATCCTGACAGAAGTGCTGCGCGCACGTGCGACACGGATCCGCAATGTGCCGTTGATGCTGGAATGGGGCAGCGTGGCGGTCGGGATCGTGGCGATCACGATCATTAACCGCACCGTGCTCGCGATTGTGATGATGCCGCAGGCGCCCTTGGGCTTGACGCTGATCCAGATGCTGATGACCATTGCGGTCTATCCGGTGGTCGTGATCGTGGCGCATTATCTGTTTGGCGTGGCCCGTCCGGCACCCGGCGCCGTGGACAGCTTGGGGCACAGGCTATGAAGAAACCGCAGCGCGATTCAGGGGAAAGCGCACGCCGTTTGTCGCGTCGCGCGATGCTGTTGGGCACCGTGCAATTGGGCATCGTCGGCGTTTTGGGCTGGCGCATGCAGTCGATGCAGGTTGAACAGGCTGACCAGTTTCGCCTGCTGGCCGAGGAAAACCGCATCAACATTCGCCTGATCCCGCCCGCACGCGGTTTGATCTTTGATCGCAATGGCCTGCCGCTGGCCGAGAATGAACAGAACTACCGCGTTGTGATGGTCCGCGAGGATGCGGGCGACGTGGAAGAGACGCTGCAACGGTTGACGCAGTTGGTGGATATCCCGCAGGACACGCTTGACCGCGCGGTTGAGGAAATGAACAGGCGCTCTCCTTTTGTGCCGGTGACAATTGCGGATCGCCTCAAGTGGGAAGATGTCGCCAAGATCAATATCAATGCACCCGCCCTGCCCGGCATCACCGCAGAGGTTGGTTTGTCGCGGCACTATGCCTTGGGCGAAGATATCGCGCATGTGGTTGGCTATGTTGGTCCGGTGAGCGACTACGACCTGAGCCGCATCGATGATCAGGACCCGCTGTTGCAGATCCCGAAATTCCAGATCGGCAAGACAGGTGTTGAAAACAAGCTGGAACACAGCTTGCGCGGCGCGGCAGGCACCAAGCGGATTGAAGTCAACGCCCTTGGCCGCGTGATGCGAGAGCTTGACCGGCAAGAAGGCACGCCGGGCAAAGACATCCAACTGACGCTGGATGCGCGCCTGCAAGCCTATGCGCAGGCGCGCATGGACGGTGAAAGCGCGGGGGCGGTGGTCATAGACCTTGAGGATGGTGATTTGCGGGCGATTGCATCTGCGCCAGCGTTTAATCCCAACCTTTTCGTGCGCGGCATCTCGGTCAAGGACTGGACCGACCTGAACGAAAACATCTACCGCCCGCTCGCTGCCAAAGCAGCCCAAGGCACCTATCCGCCGGGATCCACATTCAAGATGGTGACGGCATTGGCCGCGCTGGAAGAAGGCGTCATCAGCCCCGAGGAAACCGTTTATTGCCCCGGCCATACAGATGTCGCGGACATCCGGTTCCATTGCTGGAAACGTGCCGGCCACGGCAACATCAACTTTCACGAAAGCCTTAAGCAGTCTTGCGACTGCTATTATTACGAGATTTGCCAAAGGGTTGGCATCGACAAGATCGCGGAAATGGCCCGCAAACTGGGCCTTGGTGCCAAACATGATTTACCGATCTCGGCGGTGGCAAGCGGGCTTGCCCCGGACAAAGCGTGGAAACGCGAAGTGCGCGGCGAGGATTGGCGGATCGGTGACACGGTCAACGCCTCTATCGGGCAGGGTTATGTGCTGACGTCGCCCTTGCAATTGGCGATCATGACGGCTCGCATCGCAACGGGGCGGATCGTGACGCCAAGATTGGTCAAGTCAATCGACGGCATCGAAGAACCCACCGGGCTGGGCGAGAGCCTTGGGCTGAATGAAAACATCCTGCGACGGATGCGTCAGTCGATGAACGATGTCAGCAACCACAGACGCGGCACAGCCTATCGGTCACGGATTATTGCAGATGGGATGCGGATGGCGGGGAAAACCGGCACCTCTCAGGTCCGGCGGATCACGGCAGAGGAACGCGCCCGCGGTGTCACCCGCAACGCGGATCTGCCGTGGGAACGGCGTGACCACGCGCTATTCGTGAGTTTTGCCCCGGTTGAGAACCCGCGCTTTGCGGTGGCGGTCGTCGTCGAACACGGCGGCGGCGGTTCGACAGCGGCGGCCCCGATCGCACGCGACATCATGCTGCAGGCGCTTTACGATGGCGACCCGCCGCTTGAGGCTTATCCAAGCGCGGATCGGGACCGGATCGCAGAGCAACAAGAGCGGATCAATGCGCGGCTGGCGTCGGTCAAACAAGCACAGGATCGCGCATGAGCTATCTTGAGTATAACGCCAAATATGTCCCCACCGGGTTTCGCAAGCTGATCTATCTCAACTGGCCGGTGATCCTGCTGATCACAGCCGTGGCCTGCTTTGGATTTTTGATGCTGTATTCGGTGGCGGGCGGGTCGATGAACCCTTGGATGGAGCCACAGGTCAAACGCTTTGGCCTTGGCATGGCCCTGATGCTGGTCGTCGCAATGGTGCCGATTTGGTTTTGGCGCAATGTGGCGGGCGTGGCCTTTGGGCTGTCGCTTTTGCTGCTGCTGGCGGTGGAGTTTTTTGGTGCCGTGGGTATGGGCGCGCAGCGCTGGATTGATCTGGGGTTTATGCGGCTGCAGCCTTCAGAGCTGACCAAGATCACGCTGGTGATGTTTTTGGCGGCCTACTACGACTGGTTGCCGCCCAACAAAACCTCGCGTCCGTTTTGGGTGCTTCTGCCGGTGCTCTTTATCCTGATCCCTACCTATATGGTGCTGCGCCAACCGGACCTAGGCACGGCGATCCTGCTGTTGCTTGGTGGGTCTACGGTGATGTTTTTGGCCGGTGTGCATTGGGCTTATTTCGCCACCGTGATCGCGGCAGGCGTCGGCGGGATCGTGGCGGTTTTTGAAAGCCGGGGCACGACTTGGCAATTGCTAAAGGATTATCAGTTCCGCCGGATCGACACCTTTATTGATCCTGCCAATGACCCGCTTGGCGCGGGCTATCACATCACGCAGGCCAAGATTGCGCTGGGGTCCGGCGGCCTGACAGGGCGCGGGTTTATGCAAGGCACGCAAAGTCGGTTGAACTTTCTGCCCGAGAAGCACACCGACTTTATCTTCACCACCCTGGCAGAAGAGTTCGGCTTTGTCGGGGCTGCGGCGCTTTTGACGCTATATATCCTGATCATCGTGTTCTGCGTGGTCTCGGCGATCACCAATCGGGACCGGTTCGCGTCCTTGCTGACGCTGGGTGTGGCGACCACGTTTTTCCTGTTCTTTGCGGTAAACATGGCAATGGTGACGGGCCTTGCACCGGTTGTCGGTGTGCCATTGCCGCTGGTGAGCTATGGCGGATCCGCCATGTTGGTCCTGCTGGTTGCATTTGGACTTGTGCAATCTGCCCATGTCCATAAACCAAGGTAATGATAAACGTCTTATTCTCAACCGATGACAATGACTGGGCCGACTATCAGGACCCATTGAGAGAAGCCTTTGAGGCGGCCGGGCTGGATGTGGCACTCAGCCGTGATCATGGCGCGGATCAGACTGATTATATCATCTTTACGCCCAAAGGGCCGGTTGCTGATTTTACCCCGTTTACCAGATGCAAAGCTGTGTTGGGTCTGTGGGCCGGGGTTGAGAATATCGTGACAAACACCACCCTGACGCAGCCGCTGGCACGGATGGTTGATGAGGGGCTGACGCGCGGCATGATCGAATGGGTCGTGGGTCATACGATGCGCCATCATCTTGATCTGGATCGGCATCTGCGGACCACCGATCCCGAATGGGATCCGGTGATGCCACCGCTGGCCGCTGACCGGCCTGTGACGATCCTTGGGCTGGGTGCTTTGGGTGCGGCTTGCGGGCAGGCGCTGGCGCATCTTGGTTTTCCGGTCACCGGCTGGTCGCGCAGCCAAAAGGATATCGCGGACCTGCGGTGCCTGAGCGGGGACAGCGGGTTGTCAGAGGCGTTGGCGACGGCGCAGATCCTTGTGCTGCTTTTGCCGCTGACAGATCAGACAGAAAGCATCCTGAACGCCGAAACGCTTGACCTGCTCCCGCAGGGGGCGATTGTGCTGAACCCAGGGCGCGGCGCGCTGATTGATGATGATGCGCTGCTGGCCGCACTGGATACCGGGCAGATTGGGCATGCGACGCTGGATGTGTTCCGCGAAGAGCCGCTGCCCGTCGATAACCCCTATTGGCATGATCCCAAAGTGACCGTGACGCCCCACATCGCATCAACAACACGGCCCAAAACGGCCGCCAAGGTGATTGCCGAAAACATCCGGCGCGGCGAAGCCGGAGAGCCGTTCCTGCATCTGGTTGATCGCGCGGCGGGCTACTAGCGCAGTTTCGGCGGTTTGGCGGGATCGCTGCCGGGGGCGGCGGGGGCCAAACGCTCTGCTGGCATGGGCAGATCAAAGCGCAGTCCAACGCGGCCCAGACGTTCGGCCATGGTATCGGCGGTGGCCACGAACATCACGTCCATCACACCGGCCTCGATCCCTGAAAAGCGCAGCGCCTCACCCGCTGCGTTGGCAAGTGCCTGTTCCGCGCCGGGTCTGGCATCGACAAAGGCCAGAACGTGGCCTGTGCCACCGTCCTCATAGGTCGCGGCAGCCAAATAGGCATGGGAGGCCAATCCGGCAGCGATGGCGAGCTTGCGGTCCAGTCCTGTCACGACCGCCTCGGGCAGGCCACGAGGGACATCGATTTCGACCAATCGCGCTTCGGCCTCTTGAGGGGCGTGGCCCAACGTCTCGACCAGCCAATCCACCGCTTCTGACGAAATCAACATCGCAGAAGGTGCGACCTGCACGTTCAGCGCCAGGCCAATCCCTTGGCCTTGCAGCATCCCAACAAGCGCTCGCCCCGGCAGACCGGCATAGGGAACAACGCGGCCGGTGAATTCTGACAAGCGTTCTTCGCGGTCGAAGACCAGCGCAAAGGAATTGCCGTCAATCTCAAAGAGTTCCGGTTCGATCTGATCGCCTGAGGGCTCTCCTGCGAGTAACAGGAAAAGCTCCGTGTCGGCCAGGCGCTCGTGAAACCGCAAACGGGCGGCATCATCGTCGGGAGCCGCTTGCATGGCGGCGTGAGCCTGATCGAGATCGGTCAATGTCATGTCAGCACCTCTTGCACCCGCGCGCGCAACACCGGCAAGAGTTCGGCCTCGAACCACGGGTTGCGTTTGAGCCATCCAGTATTGCGCCAAGACGGATGCGGCAAGGGAAAGACGCGCGGCGCGTGGTCGCGCCATGCGGTAACCCGGTCCGTCACGCTGATGCGCCCACCCAAATGCCAGCTTTGGGCGTAGCCACCGATCAAAAGTGTCAGGTCTGGCGTTCCGAGTTCGGCCAGCACCGGTGCGCGCCAGGTTGCGGCACAGATTTTGGGCGGCGGCAAATCCGAACCCTTTGCGTTATAGCCCGGAAAGCAAAACGCCATGGGGATAATTGCAATGCGGGATGTGTCGTAAAATGTCGCGCCATCCACACCCAACCAATCGCGCAGGCGGTCGCCTGACGGATCGTGAAACGGGATACCCGCCTCGTGCACGCGCGCACCGGGAGCCTGCCCTGCGATGAGGATCCGCGCTTTGCCGGAAAACCAAGCCACCGGGCGCGGCGCATGACCTGTCGCAGTGGCGGCAAACCGATCTGCACAGATACGACAGTTTTCGATGTCTCTTTTGATGCTCATTCGCGCGACCTTAGGCATCAACGCCTGCGTCCAAAAGACCAAGATGCGATTTCCGCTGTAGTTGCTGCGTCATCCTTGTTCCGCTAGGCACATCACGAGGCTGTGGGGAAATGCAATGCATCGTGTCTGGAGTTTTCTGATCAACTATTCGATTTTGTTGATCGTCGGCGCGGCTGTCGCCTTGTTGTGGGCCAACACGAACCCTGAAACCTACCATAGATTCGTGGATTTTGTGATCTGGGATCATGCGATCATTGGCCATGCCCATTACAACGCAGCGGGTGTTCTGGAACACCGGACGCTGACGCTGCAATTCCTTGTGAACGATGTTTTGATGGCTTTCTTTTTTGCCATGGCCGCCAAGGAGGTTTGGGAAGCCATCATCCTGAAAGAAGGATCCTTGCGCGGCAAAAAAGCCGCAACACCGCTTATCGCAACATTGGGCGGAATGGTCGGGCCCGTCACTGTTTATCTTGGGCTGGCCTTTTTTCTGGGGTCAGAGACCTATAGCGCCGTTGCAAATGGTTGGGCGATCCCCACGGCGACAGACATCGCGTTTAGTTTTCTGGTCGGGCGCGTCATCTTTGGAGCGGGCCATCCGGCTGTCCGGTTCCTGCTGCTGCTCGCCATTGCTGATGATGCGCTGGGGCTGATTATCTTGGCTATTTTCTATCCCACAGGGGCGCTTGCGCCGGGCTGGCTTTTGCTGTCGCTCGCGGCAGCTTTGGGTGCTTATGCCCTGTTTAACCGGTTGCCCCAACGGATGGACCGCGGCGTGCAAACCCGCCCGGCCTCTACGTGGGTAAGGCGCAATCTGTCGTTTTGGCCCTATCTGATTGCCGGCACCTTATCCTGGTTCGGGTTTCAGCAATCGGGCCTTCACCCGGCGTTAGGACTATTGCCGATCGTTGCCACGATGCCCCACGCCGAACGATCGTTTGGGATATTCGCGCACACAGAGCAATATCTGACCGATCTGCTGAATGACGCAGCACAACGGCTTAAGCCCATGGTCGAAGTGGTCTTGTTCTTCTTCGGCCTGCTGAATGCAGGGGTCGAATTCACCTCAATCGGGTCACCTACCTGGTTGGTTTTGGCAGGGCTTTTGATCGGCAAACCGGTGGGGATTTTTACCTTTGGATGGCTGGCAGCACACCCACTTGGCCTTGGCCTGCCACGCGGTATGCGCACTTTGGATTTGATCGTGATCGGCTGCGTGGCGGCAATTGGATTTACAGTGTCGCTCTTTATCGGATCTGTCGCGTTTGACCGTGACGCCATGCTTGGGGCTGTCAACGTGCAGAAGGCCGCAAAAATGGGGGCATTGTTCAGCTTCTTTGCAGCCCTGATGGCAATCATAGCGGCAAAGCTCGCGCGGGTCGTCAAGCAGGACCTTTAGGCGAAAAGGACGCGCAACACTCAGATCCACAAGAATTGCCTATTTTTGGACACCGTCTTTCGGCATAGTGCCAAGAAAGGCAGCTTTGAGAGATGCCGTTAACCAATTGCTGCGATAAGAACGCAGCAAAGCTAGAGCGGATGAACAGGCCCGATGTTGGAATTCCTCAACGTCAGCAAGTCCTTTTGGACCGGCACCCAGCGCAAGGTGATCCTTGATCGCGTGTCGTTTCGTGTGGAATTGGGTAACTCGCTTGGCATTCTGGCCCCCAACGGCACGGGCAAGACTACGTTGATCAATATGATGGCGGGTTTGGAAAAGCCGGATGAAGGATCCATTCATCGTGGGTGCCGCATATCCTTTCCGCTGGGGTTCATGGGCGGCGTTGTAAACCGCCATACCGGGCGCGAAAATGCGCGCTACATCGCACAGCTTTACGGGTTGGACGCCGATTATGTCGAAGCGTTCAGCCGCTGGATGAGTGGCATTGCCGAATATTATGACATGCCGATTGGCACCTACAGCCAAGGGATGCGCGCGCGGTTTACGTTTTCGCTGATGTTGGCGCTGGATTTTGATATTTACCTGATCGACGAGGGCATGCCGTCCACTACGGACGTCGAATTCAACCGCAAAGCAGGCGAAGTTCTGCGCGAACGACTGGAAACCACAACTGTCATCATTGTGTCCCACCAAGCAGAGACGCTAGAACGCTTTGCGCGGTCGGCGGCGGTGCTCAAAGATGGGCGATTGACGATGTTTGACAGCTTGGAAGAGGCAAAGCAGCTTTATGACTACCAAACCCAAGGCTAAGAAGTTCCGCATCAGGCGGGGCGAGACATCCTCTGACGGTGGGGCCACAGGCGGCGTGCCGCCCAAGCCGCAAAAGGCCGCAGACGCCGGCCCTTCCCCGGCGGCACAAAAGGCGCAGTCGATTGATGAAATCCGGCAAGAGGGTCTGACCGGGCGGCAGCTGCGCATGGCGCGGCGGGTCGCACAAAAGAACGGGATCGCGGCGACGTCAGACTTTGACGCCGTGCGCCAATTGCGGGCCAAGGGCATCGACCCATTCCAGCAGTCCACTATTCTGGAGCTGGTTGCCCCCAAGGGCGGCACTGATGCGCCCGGCGCGGCCAAGGGGCAGGTCAGTTCCAAAGAACGGGTTCAATTGCCGCAAACGGTACCGGACAAGCCGAGCAACCTGCCCTCGACAGAACGCGCCGCACCACCCGACAACCGCGCGGCGGAAATCCTTGCGATTCAGCGCGACATTGCAAAGCGTCGACGCCGCAAACTGGCACTCTTGGGGATGCGGCTTTCGATTTTTGTGCTGCTGCCGACCTTCCTTGTGGGCTGGTACTACATGCTGATCGCAACGCCGATGTATGCCACAAATTCGGAGTTTGTGATCCAACAGGCCGATTCAGGTCAGGCAGCGGGCGGGCTTGGTGGTTTGTTCCAAGGGACCTCTATGGCGACGCAACAAGACAGCATCGCGGTGCAGTCTTATCTTGAATCGCGCGCGGCCATGGTCCGTTTGGATGAAGAACACGGCTTCAAATCTCACTTCAGTGATCCAGAGATCGACCCGATCCAGAGGCTGGACGCTGACGCGACCAATGAGGCGGCGTTCAAGGTCTACTCTGACCGCGTCAACATCAGCTATGACCCGACCGAAGGCATTCTGCGGATGGAGGTTGTCGCCTCTGATCCGCAAACCAGCCAACTCTTCTCAAACGCGCTGATTGGCTACGCGGAAGAACAAGTTGACCAGCTGACCCAAAGACCCCGAGACGCGGCAATGGCGGGTGCACGGGAAAACTACCAAAACGCGGAAGATCGCCGGACCGCTGCGTTGAATGAACTGCTGCGGATCCAAGAGGAATTCGCGGTTATTGATGTCACAGGTGAGACGGGTGCGTTGACGGCACAGATCTCTGCGTTGGAACAGCAGCGTCAGCAGTTGCAGCTATCGTTGTCAGAGCGCTTGAACGTCACACGTCCAAATCAGGCACAGGTCGACGCCCTGCGCGGCCAGATCGACAATATCGGCAACCTGATCGACGAGCTACGCAATCAGATGACCACCTCTGGCAGCGGCACGTCACTTGCCGTGCGCAACACCGAACTGCGGCTTGCAGAGGAAAATTACCAATTCCAGACATTGCAGGTGCAGGCCGCACTCACCCAGATGGAAGCCGCCCAGATCGAGGCGAACCGGCAAGTGCGATACCTGTCACTTGGGGTTGAACCCGTCGCCCCGGACGAGGCGACCTACCCCCGCGCTTTGGAAAACACGATCCTTGCCTTCTTGATCTTTGCGGGGGCCTATCTGATGCTTTCCATCACCTCATCCATTTTGCGGGAACAAGTTACATCATGATCGACGTCAATATTGGTCAGCTGACGGTCAGCAACGACCGCCCGCTTTTGGTCATTGCCGGCCCCTGTCAGCTTGAAAGCACGGATCACGCGCTGATGATCGCGTCCGAGATGGCACAGGTCTGCGCCGATGCGGGCGCGCAGTTCGTGTTCAAAGGCAGCTATGACAAGGCCAACCGCACATCGCTGAGTGGCAAGCGCGGCTTGGGCATGGACGAAGGCCTGAAGGTCATGCAGACCGTGAAAGACCAGATCGGTTGCCCGACGCTGACCGACATTCACGCCCCCGATCAATGCGCCACAGTGGCTGAGGTTGTGGACATCATGCAGATCCCGGCATTCCTAAGCCGCCAGACCGATCTGCTTTTGGCGGCTGGTGAAACCGGGGCCGTGATCAACATCAAAAAAGGTCAGTTTCTGGCACCTTGGGATATGCCTAACGTCGTATCCAAGATTGAAAGCACTGGTAACACGCGGATTCTCTTGACCGAACGCGGCGCATCCTTTGGCTACAACACATTGGTCGCCGACATGCGCAGCCTGCCGATCATGGCCAAAACCGGCTATCCTGTCGTCATGGATGCAACCCATTCCGTGCAGCAACCGGGGGGCCAGGGCGGATCTTCGGGTGGGCAGCGCGAATTTGCCCCCGTCATGGCGCGGGCGGCGGTATCACTGGGTGTGGCAGCCGTCTTTATTGAAACGCATGAAGACCCCGACAACGCCCCCTCTGACGGGCCAAACATGATCCCGCTGCCGCAAATGCGCGCCCTTGTGCGCAGCCTGATGGATTTTGACGCCTTGGCAAAGGCTGACCCGCTGCGGATCTGACAGGGCTTTCCCCGCGGGCCAGTTCCCCCTAGTCTCGGCCAAAATAGACCGAGTTTTGAATGCGCATCATCGCCCTTATTGCCCTGCTAATTGCCCTTGCTGTGCCTGCGATTGCGCAAGAGGCAACAGGCACGATCACCGCCATCAACACCGATCAACAAGATGCCGACATGGCCGTCCGGATCAGAGAGATTCTGGACGCGTTGGGCAATTATGATGACGTGACCGTTTTGGTCGACGAAGGCGTTGTCACATTGCGTGGGACGGCGACATCACTTGCCGAAGCTGACGCATTGGAACCTTTGGTGAACCGGATCGAAGGTGTTGTTGCCGTGCGCAATTCCGTCACCGAGACGACAGATGTTGCAGCGCGCCTGAACCCCGCGATGGAACGATTTCGCGCCCGGTTTGATCAGACCGTCACGATGCTGCCGCTACTGTTGATTGCTACTGCGGCATTCGCGGTTGTTGTGGTCATCGGGTTCTTGATTGCGCGCCAAAAGCTGCCGTTTCGCAAGCTCGCACCAAATGATTTCATAGCGGATATCTATCGCCAGCTGATCCGGCTTGCCGCATTGATTTTGGGGCTGGTCGTCGCACTTGATATTATGAATGCGACCGCCTTGCTAACACCGATTTTGGGCGCAGCAGGGATCGTCGGGCTTGCGATCGGCTTTGCCGTCAAAGACACGGTTGAAAACTTCATCGCCTCTATCATGCTGTCGATCCGCCAACCGTTCCGGCCCAATGACGCCATTGAAATTAACGGTGATGAGGGCAAGGTCATCCGGCTCACAAGCCGCGCAACTATCTTGCTGAGCTACGACGGCAATCACATCCGGATCCCCAACAGCACTGTCTTCAAGAGCCGCATCGTGAACTTTTCACGCAATGCCGAACGGCGTTTGCGGTTTGAAATCGGCGTGTCTTCCGATGCCGACCTGTCGGTCGTGCGCGATCTGGCCGAGGCGACGGTTATCGGATTGCCGTTTGTCATGCAGGAACCGGCCCCGCTTGTGTGGATCGACCGGATTGGGGACGGTGCTGTGTTTCTGGTCGTGACGGGTTGGATTGACCAAACCGAAACATCCTTGGTGCGCGCCAAAGGTGAAGCGCTGCGGCAAGTGAAGGACGCGATCGAAGCATCTGGCGTCGACGTGCCAGACACGACCTATCGGATCCAGATGGTCGGCAGCACAACCGACACCGCAACCGATGCTCAAGCGCCTGATCTCGCACCAAAACGCAGCGCAAAAACGGGTGACGTTGCAGCCAGCAATGACGAGGCGCTTGAGAAGATGATCGACGCGGAACGTGCCGAAACCAAGCGCGACGATCTGTTGGATTCAGACGGCACATCAGAATAACATTTTTTCGCGTTTCAGGGGCTTGAACCGGCCAAACCTCTGGCGTATCTAGCCCCACGCTGATGGGGTGTAGCCAAGCGGTAAGGCATCGGTTTTTGGTACCGTGTATCGTAGGTTCGAATCCTACCACCCCAGCCAGCGTTCTCCATTATTTCAGACGAGCTCTGGTCGCGCGGCTTAGGTGCCGTCAATTCAGACGCTTGCCGGCACAATTCGAGCCAAAGGCTGCACGTGGTTGTTCGGCGATTTGAGGTTGGGGATTGCTAGAGGTTTTGGAGCAGGTTGCGCTGCGCTCGGTCAGAATTTCGTCCTTGGCGCTGCGTTGCGCGCCGCACTGGGTTAGTTGGTGCTTGGCGGCATGAGGTGAGCCAACTTTTGATCACAACGTCCATCCGCCATCGATCTTGTAGCAAGAACCGGTCACAAACGCGGATTCGTCGCTCGCAAGATAAACAGCCAACCCGGCAATCTCGCTGGCTTTTGCCACGCGCCCCATTGGCTGACGCGCCACGAAGTCAGCATGTGCGGCTTCTACACTGCCCATTTGGTCACCCAGCGCGTCGACGCGCGCGCGCCAAGACGGGCTTTCGACGGTTCCAGGGCAAATCGCGTTGCAGCGCAGCCCGTCAGAGGCAAAGTCAGCGGCAATCGCCTTGGTCAATCCGATGACCGCCGCCTTGGTCGCACCGTAGATGTAACGATTGGGGGCGCCCTTTAGTGATGATGCGCCCGACGACATATTCATGATGCTGGCACCCGGTTGTTCGTTCGAAGAACGCTTCACCAGCATCCCCGGCAAAAAGGCCCGGATCATGCGGTGCATGGACTTTACGTTCAGATCAAAAGAAAAGTCCCAGTCGTCATCAGATGCCTGCAATACTGTGCCGTGATGCACAAAGCCCGCAACATTGCACAATGTGTTAATTGGGCCCACGGTCTCCGCATATTCTGCGATGGCCTCACCGTCGGTGACATCCAGCACCTGCCGACTTGCGAAACCGGGATTTGTCAATAATTCCCCGTTGATATCGCTGGCGTGGACCACTGCACCTTCGGCAGCAAACCGATCGGCAATTGCCTTGCCAATCCCCTGCCCCGCAGCCGTGACAACGGCAACATTGCCCTCCAAGCGCCCCATCATCCGGCCTTGACGTTTTGCTTTTGACGCCCAAGTCCCGCGACCTCAAGTTCGACGACGTCTCCAGGCTTGAGGAATACTTTGGGGTCTTGCCCTTGCCCAACCCCAGGTGGGGTCCCGGTCGAGATGACATCGCCAGGATGCAATGACATGAATTGGCTGAGGTATGAGATTAGAAATGGGACTTTGTAGACCATCGTTGCGGTCGACCCATTCTGATACTGGTGCCCATTCACCGAAAGGGTCATCGACAGGTCTTGCGGATCAGTTACTTCGTCGGCGGTCACAAGCCATGGACCAAGCGGGCCAAAGGTGTCGCAGCTTTTGCCCTTGGTCCATTGTCCGGATCGATGGAGCTGAAAGTCCCGTTCGCTGACGTCGTTCATGACGGCGTAGCCTGCGACATATTCCAAGGCCTCCGCTTCGCTGACGTATTTCGCATGCCTGCCGATCACCACGGCGAGCTCAACTTCCCAATCGGTTGCGGTCGAACCACGTGGAATTTCAATCGCATCATTGGGCCCGCAGACCGCGCTTGTCGCTTTTGCAAAGATCACCGGCTCCGGTGGCACTTCCATCCCACTTTCGGCAGCGTGATCAGAGAAATTCAAGCCAATGCAAATGACCTTACCGATGTCGCCGACACAGGCGCCAAGACGCACGTTCGAGTCCACGATTGGAAGACGATCCAAGTTAATTGCGGCGATCTCTGACAGGGCATCTGGACCCAAAGTCGCCCCATGAAAATCGGCGATGTGGGCAGACAAATCTGCGATTTGGCCGTCTTCACGCAAGATTCCAGGTTTTTCAGCACCAATCGGACCGTATCGCAAGAGTTTCATTCGTGTTTCCTTCTAGATGAGGCGCCGCGAAAATCTGATCCGCAATCGCTGTGTTTTCACTTTCCTTCATGGCCCCAAACCGCGCTAGGCCATTGAAAAAATATTGCAGTGAACAGCAAACACCCTAACCAAACTATCTCAGGGCACAATCAGGTCGGTTTCATCTCAACCGGTGCACAGGTGCGATTGGCCATTTAACGATCCACGTGTCAAAATGCTTGGCGCCACTCCTAACGCGGTAAGACCGCCGCAAATGCCGACTCGAGCTTCTCGATCAGCTCTGCAACATGATCTTGGGAATAAATGAACGGGGGGGCCAGCAACACATGATCTCCGTTTCGACCATCACGTGTCCCGCTCATCGGATAGCAAATCAAACCGGCCTCAAATGCCGCCTTCTTGAGGCATGCCGCGATTTTCAGTGACGGATCAAACGGGGTTTTTGAATCGCGATCATTGACGATTTCAATCCCGACGAACAATCCCCGCCCCCTGATATCACCGACGTTTGGGTTCTGTCCAAACGCCTGATTGAGGGATGAAAAAAGCTGAGCGGAACGCACATTCACAGCATCAATCAGCTTACGATCAAGAATAGCGTTTACGACCGCAACGCCTGCGGCACATGCGACCGGGTGGCCGATGTAGGTATGACCATGTTGGAAAGCACCCGAACCCGCACCGATCACATCATAGATTTCTTGCGAACACAGCATCGCACCAATCGGCTGGTACCCGGCACCTAAGCCTTTGGCAATACAAAGAATATCGGGGGATACACCATCGGCATCACAGGCAAAAAGATGCCCGGTCCGGCCCATACCGCACATGACCTCGTCCAGGATCAACAAGACGCCATAGGTATCGCAAATCTCACGGATCCGCCTGAAATAGCCTTCGACCGCCGGAACCGCACCAAGCGTCGCACCAACGACAGGTTCGGCAACAAATGCCATGACCTCATCAGGCCCTAGGCGCAGGATCTCGTCTTCAAGCTCCTGCGCAGTGCGTTGGCCGTAATCAAGGGCGGTCTCATCATTCCTTTGATCGATGTAGGCGTAGCAGGGCGCAATATGTGTCACATCCGTGAGGATTGGTTCGAATTGCGCGCGCCTCAATTGATTGCCACCGGTTGCCAATGCGCCAAGCGTGTTGCCGTGATAGCTTTGCCTACGCGCAATGATATGGCGGCGCTGCGGCTCTCCGTTTTCGACGTGAAACTGTCGCGCAAGCTTCAAGGCGGCTTCGATCGCTTCTGATCCACCAGATACAAAATAGACCCGGTCAAGACCGCGCGGTGCGTGACTGATCAATAGCTCAGCCAATTCCTCTGCCGGATCGCTGGTGAAGAACCCAGTATGCGCAAAAGCCAGTTTCTTTGTTTGATCCGCAATAGCGGCAATGATTTCCGGATCGCCGTGGCCAAGGCACGACACAGCAGCGCCACCAGAGCCGTCCAGATACTGTTTGCCGTTTTCGTCGGTGATATAGCAGCCCTGTGCCGACACGGCCTTCACCGGTGGCGCGGTATTCTGTCTGGGAAAGACATGAGACATGACATGACCCTTTCGCATCATTTCTAGTGATGACCCTGATGGCAAGGTGGCGCGTGATCAAGGCAAAACGTTTTGCGCTGATATCCCGCAGCTCTTCTTAAGAAGAGACCCAATGTAGAACACGGTGCTTGCGCGCAGGTTTGAGCAGACATTGACCCGGAGCGTTGGACCAGCAACCCTCGACAATGAAAAAAGAATCCGGGTAGTCTGACAAACAACGTCGCAAATCCGCAGATAACATCAAGCGGCGCGCAACAACTAATGGGAGAAAAGTTATGATGGGAAACCTTAAAATCAGCAGCATTATTGCTGCGGCCAGCATCGCATTTGCCGGCGCTGCAACTGCACAGGACCAGCAGTTCATCTCAATCGGTACAGGTGGCGTCACCGGCGTGTACTACCCAACCGGGGGCGCGATTTGCCGTCTGGTGAACCGCGATCGCAAAGAGCATGGCATCCGGTGCGCGGTGGAATCAACTGGTGGATCGGTGTACAACATCAACACCATCAAAGCTGGTGAGCTTGAGTTTGGTGTAGCGCAGTCCGACTGGCAGTATCACGCCTATAACGGCACATCCAAGTTCGAGGAAAACCCGTTCCCAGAAGTGCGGGCAATGTTCTCTGTCCACCCAGAACCCTTCACGCTTATCGTGCGGGCAGACAGCGGAATCTCTTCGTTCGAAGAACTGGCAGGCAAGCGTGTGAACGTCGGCAATCCCGGCTCTGGTCAGCGTGCGACGATGGAAGTCGTCATGGACGCCTTTGGCATGGACATGGACAGCTTTGCGCTCGCGACCGAGTACAAAGGCTCTGAGATGGCCAAGCAGATCTGCGACGATAATATCGACGCGATGATCTACACAATCGGTCACCCTGCTGCTGCGATCAAAGAAGCGTCCAGCACCTGTGACGTGAAGCTGGTGTCTGTCACCGGCGCGCCAATTGATGCGCTGGTTGCGGACAACCCATACTACCGCGTGGCGACAATTCCGGCTGGCATGTATGCGGGCACGGATACTGACACCACCACCTTTGGTGTGGGCGCGACCTTTGTGACATCGGCTGATGTGCCAGAGGAAACGGCCTATGTTGTCGCAAAGGCCGTGCTGGCCAACCTGGATGATTTCCGGGGTCTGCACCCAGCATTCGCCAACCTTGATGCGGCCCAGATGATCAGCGACGGCCTATCTGCGCCACTGCACCCCGGTGCAGAGCGCGCCTACAAAGAGCTTGGCCTGATGGAATAGGCGGCATCTTTGCGATGTGTTGAAAATGACGCCAGCGCGCCAATCGGTGCGCTGGCGTTTTTGTCAAAATGGCAGATGAATATCCAGATGGGGGCCAGGCGATGACCGAGACGAGATCCGCAGAAGACATGGTGGCAGAGGCCGACACAGGTGCACGCAACGCAGGCCCTTTTGCCGCAAAGTTGATTTTCACCCTTTGCATCCTCTGGTCGTTGTTTCAGCTTTATATCGCCTCAAAGGTACCCGGGGTTCTGGCGCAAGCGACGGGCATTTCGATGTTTGCCAATATCGTCGCGCAGGCCCGCTTTGTGCACCTTGCCTTCGCCATCGTTCTGGCCACGTTGGCCTTTCCGATGTTCGGACACCGCAACAAGATCCCGATTTACGACTGGGCTTTGGTGATCCTTGGAACCGCCGCTTGCCTTTATCTGGTGGTCTTCCGCTTTGAGATCGCGGACCGCCCCGGGTTATGGAGCACCTCTGACATCGTGATGTCGGGTATCGGTATGTCGGTGCTGATGATTGCTGTTTTTCGCTCGCTTGGGCTGCCACTGGTGATTATCGCCTCCGCGTTCCTCGCGCTGGCGTTCTTTGGCGGCTATTCGGAATGGATCGGCAATATCACCAACTATGGTGGTTCCTCCTTTAGCAAGGCCATGGGTCACTATTGGATGCAGACCGAGGGCGTATTTGGCGTCGCCCTAGGGGTTTCGACATCGATGATCTTTCTGTTCGTCCTGTTCGGCGCCCTGCTGGAAAAAGCGGGCGGCGGCAATTGGTTTATCAAGGTGGCTATAGCCTTGCTGGGTGCATTGCGCGGCGGTCCTGCCAAAGCCGCCGTCCTGTCGTCGATGATGACAGGCATGATCTCAGGTTCCTCCATCGCCAACACCGTGACAACAGGGACGTTCACTATCCCGCTGATGAAGCGGATTGGCTTTTCGCCCGAGAAAGCGGGCGCGGTAGAGGTGGCATCCTCGACCAACGGTCAGCTGACCCCACCAGTGATGGGTGCGGCAGCCTTCCTGATGGTGGAATACGTCAACATTCCCTACATCGAGGTCGTCAAACACGCCTTTTTGCCTGCGGTGATTTCCTACATCGCACTGCTTTACATCGTGCACTTGGAAAGCCTGAAGCTGGGCTTGCAGGGTCTGAAAAAGCCAGGTCGTCACATCGGGATTGCGATGATCCTGATCCTGTTCCTGACAGGTTTCCTTGCGATGGCCGCGATCACGTTCCTTGTCATTGGCTTCCGCGCCATGCTGGAACCGATGATGCCGGGTGCGACGGTCTATCCTGCTTTGGTCGTTCTGGCCCTAGCCTATCTGGTCCTGCTTTTTGTGGCCTCTCGTTACCCCGATGTGGTGCCGGATGATCCGAATTCTCAGACCGTTGAAGCACCTCGTCTGACCCCGACCTTTTGGGGTGGCGCTTATTACGCGCTGCCGATTTTCGTGCTGGTCTGGAACCTGATGGTGCGGACCGACACGCTGGACCGGCTCTCGCCAACACTGTCGGCCTTCTGGGCGACGATTGTGATGATCATCGTGGCACTGACTCACCGCCCACTCAAGCAGATGATGCGCGGGGCGACCCATCGACATTTGGCGGAATCCGCGACGGGCAATAGTTTTGGCAAGGCCTTCAAAGACTTCGTGGCCGGTTTGGAAAGTGGTGCGCGCAACATGATTGGGATCGGTGTCGCAACCGGTGCCGCAGGTATCATCGTCGGCACAATCAGTCTGACAGGCGCACACCAGATCATTGGTCAGGTGATTGAAACGATCGCCGGTGGGAACCTGATTATCCTGCTATTGCTCGTGGCTGTGTTGTCGCTGATCCTTGGCATGGGTCTGCCAACAACGGCGAACTATATCGTCGTTTCTTCGCTGATGGCCCCCGTGATCGTCAGCGTCGGCGCGCAGTCCGGTTTGATTGTTCCGCTCATCGCTGTGCACCTCTTTGTGTTTTACTTCGGGATATTGGCGGATGACACGCCGCCAGTGGGTCTGGCTGCCTATGCCGCGGCAGCCATTTCCCGGGGTGACCCGATCAAGACCGGCATCGTTGGCTTTAGCTACGATATCCGCACGGCGTTGTTGCCGTTCATGTTCATCTTCAACACAGACCTGTTGTTGATCGACGTGGGACCGGCCAAGGCGGTGATGGTCTTCTTCATCTCGCTCATTGCAATGCTCGTCTTTGCGGCCGTTACGCAGGGCTATTTCATTGCCAAAACCCGCAAGTGGGAAGCCGTCGTGATGATGCTGATCGTGTTCATGTTGTTCCGACCGGATTTCTTCCTTGATCAATGGCAGGACAAATATACCGAAACCACCGGCACTGCAGCCCTGACAGCGATTGAGGAATTGCCAGAAGGCTCTACCGCCCGGCTGCGGATCTCTGCACCGGACTTTGATACCGCGATCGTCGGCACCACCACTGTCGTCTATACGGCTGAGGCACCGGGAACGGGTGCCGAAAGATTGGATGCGGTTGGCCTGAGCGTGTTTGAGGATGACGGTATTCTGGCGTTGGATGAACCGTTCCCCGGCACGCCGTATTTTGACCAGCTCGCCAACGACTATGATTTCTATGGTGACGCACCGGCCCAGATTGAGGCCGTAGCCATCGAAAACGAGCGGATGCCCAAGGAAATCTTCTTTATCCCGGCGTTGTTGTTGCTGTTGATGATCGTCGTCATTCAGCGGCCCCGCGCCACACAACCTGCATTTTAGGAGGGGTCGAGATGTTTAAGAAAGTACTGATACCCATCGATGTCGCCATCAAAGACGAGGCGCAAAAGCTTTTGGTGGCGGCAAAGACCCTCACGGCGGGATGGGACTGTGAATTGCATGTCCTGACGGTCGTACCCGACTTTGGAATGGCAATCGTGGGGTCATATTTTGATGAGAAGTTCGAGGATCAAACCCGCGGGGCTGTTGCAGAACAATTGGCCGCTGTTGTTGCACAAGCGGACATGTCCGTCACCCAGCAGGTCTTGATGGGGTCGGTGTATGACAGTGTCATAGCTCATGCCAATAACATTGGGGCCGACCTTATCGTCATCGGCGCCCACCAACCGGATCTGAGCGATTACCTATTGGGGTCAAACGCAGCCCGCGTTGTGCGGCACTCCAAGCGCTCTGTTCTGGTGCTGCGCGACGCCCCCTAAGCAAGCGGCGACGCATTCGTTTCCCGCACCGCCAGGGTCACGCAGTCGTATTATCGGTTTCCTGATCCGGCGACTTTAGCGTTGACCATGTGTCATCCGCTCTTGGGGATGGAGGTGCAACACAGTCTTGCCTGTGAATACAAACCTTGGCGATGAAATGCGCAGATACGGGTGCTGTCACAAACAAGAATGCCATGATCAGGAATTCGTGCATCGACGGTTCACCTTTAGCCAATGAAACAAGAACAGAGGCCAAAAGCAGCATTCCAATTCCAATCGTTCCGACCTTGGTCGGCGCGTGCAAGCGGGTCATTGGATCGTTGAATTTCAGCAAGCCAATCACCCCGACCAAAACAAACGCAGACCCGATGAACAGCGCGGCAGCGGCGGCATAGATGATAATCGCATCAAATGTCATTCGATGATGTCCCCCCGCAAGATAAAGCGCGTTAAGGCCACAGTTGAAACAAACCCGAGCATAGCGATCAGCAAGGTGACTTCGAAATAGACTTTGACGCCCTGGAAGATGCCCAACACGACCACCAGACCAATCGCGTTGATCACCATCGTATCAAGCGCCAGAATACGGTCCCCCGATGTTGGCCCCATGACCAACCGAACCATCGACAGAACTTGGCCAATAGCCAGCGACACCATCGCAACCATCATTGCGATGTTCAAAAAATCCATGGCAGCGGTCATGTGAAGATCTCCAACAGGCGACGCTGGTAGCGTTCATTGATCTCATCCCGGACGGCGTCAGGATTGTCCGTGTGTAGAACATGGACCAAGAGGCTGTGACCCTCATCCGACAAATCCGCGGAAACCGTCCCGGGTGTCAGCGTGATCGTCCCCGCCAGCATTGTGATCGCTTCGGGCTGTTTCAGCGTCAGCGGGACGACGATCCATGCGGGCCGAAGCTTTGCGTTTGGCACCGTCAGCACGATCCAGGCAACTTGAATGTTGGCGACGACGATGTCCCACAACACAATCACACTATAGGTCAGCATCTTGCCGATCCGAACACCCTGCGGGGTCCCGGGCCACCAGATTGATGTGCCCCAAGGGATGAGGACCCCAAGGATTATGCCGAACACCACCATACCGGCGCTGACCTGGTTTTGCAGCAAGATCCAAACCACCGCGAGGATCAGGGTGAGCAAAGGATGTGGGATGAGCCAGCGAAATGCGCGCGCCATGTCAGTGATCCTCCTTTGGTTTGCTTAGCTTACCGGGCGTCTCTAGCACGGTGCTCATATATGCATCGGGGGCGAACAACTGCGCGGCCATCTTTGTCGTGTAGCCATGAACCTGCCCGGCAAACACGGTATGTGCTGCAAGCAGTGCAAGAAGCCCGCCAATCGCCACATAGGACAGCGCCGAAGGCATGTCGCCCGTGGCCGGGTCTTCGTTATCGTCGCGCGTTAAGCTTTGCGCCTTCCAGAAAGTGACGCTACCTGCACGGGCAAATCCAAGAATACTGATGAGGCTCGAGGACAGCACGATCACCCAGATCCAAACCATCAATGGATTTTCATAAGCCGCCTCGAGGACCAGCAACTTACCAAGGAACCCTGACAATGGTGGCAATCCTGCCATGGCAATCGCACCGGCAAAGAACATCGCCGCAGTAAGGGCTGCGCCCAGCATTGGCGGCTGAGCCGTCAGGTCGACATTGCCGCGCCCGGTTCGCACCAGATCAGAGATGAGGAACAAGACCGCACCGGCCAGCGTGGAGTGAATGATGTAGTAAAGTGCCGCCGCAATACCCGCAGGCGTAAAGAGCGAAATGGCGATCATCACCATACCCATCGACCCAATCACCGAGAATGCCACCAGGCGATCCAGCCGCCGCGCCGCCAACACACCCAACATGCCAATCGCAAGCGATATTAGCGCTGCCGGTAGTAGCCAAACGTCATGCAGCCCGCTTGTCACGGCCAAATCGGGCGGGAAGATCATCGTATAGACACGGATGATCGCATAAGCCCCAACCTTCGTCATGATCGCAAACAATGCGGCGACCGGTGCGGGTGCTTCGGCATAGCTTGACGGCAACCAGAAATGCAAAGGCACAAGTGCTGCTTTGATAGCAAAAACCAACAGCAACAAGACCGCCGCGACCCTGATACCGACCGTTGCCTCTGGCGTAATCAACTGAACCCGCGCTGCCAGGTCAGCCATATTGAGGGTCCCGGTTTCGGCATAAATCGCGCCAAGTGCAAACAGGAACAGGGTCGAGCCGATGAGGTTGAACAGCACATATTGCACGCCTGCCCGCAGACGCGCGTTTCCGCCTGCGTGTATCATCAACCCATATGAGGCAATCAGCAGAACCTCGAAGAAAACGAAAAGGTTGAAAAGGTCACCGGTCAGGAATGCCCCCAAAATGCCCATCAACTGAAACTGGAAAAGCGCGTGAAAGTGCCTTCCGCGATTGTCCCAGTTTGACCCAATCGCATAAAGCAAGACGAAAAGAGCCAGCACCGATGTCAGCAGGACCATCATCGTTGACAGCCGGTCTGCGACCAACACGATCCCAAAAGGTGCCGCCCAATCCCCCATCCGGTAGTACTGGACCGATCCGTCCGATACCTGCCAGGCCAAGCCAGCAGCGATCGCAATCAATGACAGAATACCTGCCACCGAAAACACGCGTTGAATGCCAATATGGTAACGGGCCGCCAGAACGATAAATGGTGCAAGCAGCGCAGGCAGAATGATGGGGGCAGCAATCCAATGGGTCATTGCTCCTCCTCCGCCTTGGCAGCTTCGGGCTGGTCGTCGACGTGGTCATCGTCTGATCCAAGGAAGGCCCCAAGACCAATCATGACAACCACCGCCGTCATACCGAATGAGATCACGATTGCCGTCAGCACCAGCGCTTGTGGCAGCGGGTCGGTATAATTTGTTACATCGTCCGTCAGAATTGGTGGCGCGCCGATTGTCAGTCGACCAGAGCCAAACAAGAACACGTTCACCGCATATGTCAGCAGCGACATCCCCAAAATCACCGGGAATGTCCGCAAGCGTAGCACCAGATAGATCCCACCGGCGGTCAGAACACCAATAGCAGAGGCGACAAGAAGTTCCATTTCAGCAGCCTCCCATCATGATGACACCGTTTCGGCCGCAGCCTCTTCACGCGACGGATCAATGTCCATGGGGTGTTCGCTATCCTCTGTGTCGGCGCGCCTTGCCAATCTTGAAAAGCTTTCCAGCGAAAGCATGACTGCACCCACCACCGCAAGAAAGACACCAAGATCAAACAGCGCTGCAGTCGCCAGCTCAAATTCATGGAACGGCGGGATACGGACATAGGTAAAGTCAGACGTCAGGAACGGCTTGGTCACGAACCAGGACCCGATACCCGTAAGGCCCGCAATCAACACGCCCGCGCCAATGACGCCATGATAGGGATAGCGCAGGCGCGCAGACGTCCAAGCGAAACCGCTGGCCATGTATTGCATCACAACGGCAATCGACACGATCAATCCGGCGATGAAACCGCCGCCGGGTTCGTTGTGACCCCGCAGGAAGATGTAGAAACCAACCATCAGGACAACGGGCATGATCAACCGCGTCACCACAACCATCATCATCGGATGCATATCGCCCGCGCGGGGCTGATCAGGAGTGCGATTAAGCAAGCGACGGCGGACAGGCCCATCGAGCAAAGTCTCGGTCAGCGCGTAAATCAACAGGGCCGCGATCCCGAGCACGATGATCTCGCCATAGGTATCAAAGCCACGAAAATCGACGAGGATCACGTTCACCACATTTGTGCCGCCGCCACCTTTGTAGGAATTCGCAAGGTGGAATTCCGAAATCGGTGCCGCAATCGCGTCGCGCAGCAGATAGTGATAGGCCAGCCCAAAGGTGGCCAACCCGCCCGCAACGGCCACGGCAGCATCACGCACACGCCGCAAGGCGGTGCTTTCCACAGGTGTCCTGTTGGGCAGGAAATTCAGCGCAAGCAGCAACAGAATGATCGTGACGACTTCGACGGTGAACTGCGTCATCGCAAGGTCAGGTGCGCTCAGGAAAACAAACCCGATGGAAACCATCAAGCCGACGATCCCGATCAGGATCAGCGCAAGGAACCGGTTGCGGTGCATCGCAACCAACCCACCTGTTGCTGCGACAAGCATGGCCCATCCTGCAATTGATACGGGACCGGCGGGCTGCAGGTCGCGCGTGGCAGGGCCAACAGTGCCTGTGGACCATGCGTGGTATCCCGCAGCCACCATCACGACAATCCCAATGGCCGCATACCGCGTGAATGCACCGTTGTGGACGCGATGGATCAGCGCTCCTGCAAGCGATGCCGCGGCCTCAACAATGCTTTCGAAAATCACCTTGGCCTCTGGCCGGGGCGCGGCATCCCAGATCCGCAAAAGCGGCTTAAACGCCAGCATCAGTAAGAAGCCACCAACAACGGCAACGATGGACATGTAAAGCGCAGGCACAAGCCCGTGCCAGATCTTGATATGTTTGTCAGGCACTTCTGCCGCGACACCAAGAAGCGAAGCGGTGACCATCTTCACAAATGGCTCCGCCAGGAAGGGCGCCACCCCAATCACAACCACGAGCACCGCCAAAAGCGCGGGCGGCAACCACATTCCCGGATTTGGGTCATGCGGCTTGGAAGGGTAATCATCGCGAACCGGGCCAAGGAACGTATGCCAAACGAGCCGGAAGCAATATGCCGCCGAAAAGAGCGACCCGACGGTCGCAAGCAGCGGCACCAGCCACGGCGCGCTGAAAAGCACCGTGTGTGTGGCTTCTTCCAGCATCATTTCTTTCGACAGAAAACCGTTCAAAAGCGGAATGCCAGCCATGGAAAACGCCGCAATGGTAACGATCACAAACGTCACAGGCATCAGCCCGCGCAATCCGCCAAGGCGGCGGATGTCACGGGTATGCGCCTCGTGGTCGACGATGCCCGCAGACATAAAAAGTGCTGCTTTGAATGTTGCGTGGTTCAAGATGTGGAACACCGCCGCAAAGGCGCCAAAGGCAGTACCCGTGCCCAGCAGCATTGTGATCAGACCAAGGTGGCTGACGGTCGAGAAGGCCAAGAGCGCCTTTAGGTCATGCTTGAACAGCGCAATGACCGCACCCAAAACCATCGTGATTAGGCCCGCGGTCGTGACGATCACAAACCATTCCGGGGTGCCCGACAGCACCGGCCACATCCGCGCCATCAGGAAGATGCCAGCTTTGACCATCGTTGCAGAATGAAGATAAGCCGACACAGGCGTCGGTGCCGCCATCGCGTGCGGCAGCCAGAAATGGAATGGAAACTGCGCTGATTTGGTAAAACACCCAAGCAAGATCAAAATCAAAGCAGGCAAATACATCGGATCTGCCTGAATGAGATCGCGGTTTTGCAAAATGACACTCAGGTCATAGCTGCCAACGATCTGGCCGATTATCAGCATGCCACCGATCATCGCCAGCCCACCCAGGCCGGTGACCGTCAATGCCATTCGTGCGCCCTGCCTGCCCTCAGGCAGATGTTTCCAATAGCCGATCAACAAGAATGATGAAAGCGACGTCAGCTCCCAAAATACCAGCAAAAGCAGTATGTTGTCGCTCAACACGATCCCGACCATCGCGCCCTGGAACAGCAACAGATAAGTGAAAAACTCACCCATATTGTCATCGCGGCTTAGGTAGTGCCGCGCGTAGGTAATAATCAACAAACCGATGCCAAGAATGAGAAAGGCAAAGAAAAATCCAAGCCCATCCAGCATCAGCGTAAAGTTCAGACCCAACTCTGGCAGCCAATCAACCCGCGCTGTCACGGTCTCTCCTGCCAGAACCTGCGGCAGATTGGTCAAAAGACCGACAAACGCTGCAAGTGACACGGTAAACGTCACACCCGCGCAGGCAGCGCGCCCCGCAGCATTCATCAATCCCGGCAAGAGCGCACCAAGGAAAGGCAAAGCGACGATAATAAAGAGTGACAATGCGAGCCCCACCAGTTCTGAACAGCCTCAGATCAGGCTGTAAGTAGACTTAACTATCAATCAGACAAGCTGACCACAATGACAACTCCCTTTTTCGCCAGACCGGCTATTCCATCGCAGGGCAAACGACCCGCACAACCGCCAGAAATCCATTTTGGAACGATCACAAAAATAGGATACGAACGCAGGTAAGGTCGGCCAGTCCGGCGCTCAAATCGCGAAATGGGAACACAATGCGCGCCGCAGTTGTCAGAGACTTTAACGAAGATCTTTCACTTGAAATGGTGGCTGATCCCTCCTGCCCCGATAATGGCGTTGTGCTCGAAGTCGCCGCATGTGGCGTGTGCCGGTCGGATTATCATGGCTGGGTTGGCGGCCACCCCAAGGTGCAAAGCGGCTCTATCCTCGGCCATGAATACTGCGGCACCGTCGTCGCCGCTGGCGCAAATGCCCAACACAAAATCGGTGACCGCTTGATTGCGCCGTTTATTTTGGGCTGTGGCCACTGCCCGGAATGCAACACCGGCGTTTCAAATGCGTGCAAAAACGCAATTGTCCCGGGATTTGGTGCGCCCGGTGCCTATGCGGAATATGTGGCTGTGCCATTCGACCACAACCTTGTCCACCTGCCGGAAACGCTTTCGCCCGCACTTGCGGCTGGTTTGGGTTGCCGGGTCACAACAGCATGGCATGCGCTCACGGATCGGGCAAATGTCAAAGCAGGCGAATGGGTTGCCATCCACGGAACCGGTGGGATCGGGCTTTCCGCGCTGCTTCTTGCCAAGATGCTTGGTGCGCGCGTCGTGGTCGTTGATGTCGTTGAAGACAAGTTGACACATGCCAAATCCCTTGGCGCAGATGCCGCGGTGAACGCGGCCTCTGTCGATGCGGCAACCACAATTCAGGATATCACAGGCGGTGGCGCGCAAGTCTCGATCGAGGCTTTGGGAATTGAACAAACCACCAATGCATCTGTGGAATGCTTGGCGACACTTGGCCGCCACGTTCATGTTGGCATGCCCGCAGGCGACGGCATGATGCAGGTGAACATGCGGGCCATCTACATGAAGCAGGTCGCTTTTTTTGGCACACGCGGGATGCCCGCGTGGAAATATCCGTCCCTGCTAGACATGATCGAGCGTGGTGCCGTCGACCTTAGCCCCATCGTCGCAAGAGAGATCTCGCTGTCGGGTGCAAGCACCGAATTGCGCGCGATGTGTGGCCCTACGCCCCCCGGAACGGCAGTGATTACCGACCTTTCCGGATAGACCTGCGCTTAATCCAGAACAAACCCTTTCGACCGCACGAAGGCCCCAAAATCGGCTCGTTCCGGCTGGCTATATTGCCTGACCTTATCTTCCGACCAGCCATAGCTTTGACTGTCCGGGAATTTTGCGCGTAACCGCTGTGCTGGATAAGGCTGCGCCGCTTCCCGATCCAAATCATATTGCCGCACCGCTTCTTTCAAACCGTCCTCTTGGTACCGGTCAGTGTGGCAAGTCATTTTCAAAGGCAGCCGCTTTGACACCGTGATCGGCTCACTTGGATACCCAACAGTAAGGCCCGCCACCGGAAACACATGGTCGGGCAGCCCAAGCAAGTCTGACACCGCCGCTGCCTCATTGCGGACGGCACTGATCGGGCAGCAACCCAGGCCCAGCGCCTCTGCTGCGGTAACAAATGCACCCAATGCAATCGCGGCATCAACCGCTGCATTGAAGAAAGCATCAAGGTGATCGTTCGCGAATGGGACTTGCCGCCAGTCATGCAGCAATCGCTGGCGGCGATTGTTCCCACAAAACACAATCATCATCGGGGCCCCGGCAACCCATGCCTGCCCCGCCACCAGATCCGCCAAAGCTTGTCGTTGTGACGGAGACCGCAAAACGATGATATCCCGTTGCTGCAAATCACTTTTTGTGGGTGCGGCAAGAGCGGTCGCACACAGCAAGTCAATCACTTCCGACGGTACCTGCGCATCCTGAAAACTCCGGCAAGATCCCCGGCCCACCATGGACCGCAACAGATCCGTACCGTCAATGTCGTCAACTTGTGCTGGCGGATCGCTGTAACGCGATGAAAGACTGCGGTGTAGATCCATTGTCGTAGCGGTCATCGCTCACCCTATTGTTAGACATACTTACACAACGCGTAAGAAATTTGAGCAATCATTAAGGATAGCTGTCTGTTATAAGGTGGCACAACTGATCCTTTTTTGAAAGAAGTCAGCAGACATGGCGGCGGATCTACTTGACATCAAAATCCAGCGCGGACCTGACAAATACGAAACGTTTCAGGTCCCAAGCCACGCCAGCCAAACGGTCCTTGATGTCGTAAGTTGGGTGCAGCAAAATGCGGATCCCACGCTTAGCTACCGGTTCGCCTGCCGCGTTGGGATGTGCGGCAGCTGTGCCATGATGGTCAACGGCGTTCCGCGCTGGACCTGCAGGACGCATATTTCAAAGGTGTCCAAGGGGAATGCCGTCACAATTGGCCCGTTGCGAAATCTGCCCGTTATCAAAGACCTTGTGGTCGATATGGACCCATTCTTTGACAAATGGATCGCCGCGGAAGGTGTGCATCACGGGAGTCGGACGCGCGATGACCCTATCGCACCTGTCGACACATCAACCCCTGCGCGCGTCACAGCAAACGCCGGGATCGAATGCATCAATTGCGCGGTCTGCTTTGCAGCATGTGACACGGTCACTGGCAGCGCGGACTACCTTGGCCCCGCCGCGCTGCAACGGGCATGGACGTTGCTGAATGACACCAAAGACACCGCAGCTGCGACCATTCTGGATGCCGTTTCAGATCGCAACGGGTGCCACAACTGCCACGCGATGGGATCCTGCACAGCCTATTGTCCGAACGAACTTGACCCGATGTCCGCCATCGCAGGTCTCAAACGCGAAACGGCCAAATCGCTGTTGCGACGGCGGCGCTGATGTTGAACCTGCGCCTCTATATGTTGCAACGGATCTCGGCACTCTTGATGGCGCCGCTCGTCCTGGGGCACCTCGCGGTGATGATTTACGCCATCCAAGGCGGCCTGAGCGCTGCGGAAATCCTCGGGCGCACCCAAGGGTCCGCATTGTGGTTCATGTTCTACGGCACCTTCGTCATCGCAGCCGCCATACATGGCGCAATCGGATTGCGCGCAATTGCACATGAATGGGGTGGACTAAATGGAGTCCTGCTCGACGGCTTCATGTGGTTCACCGGGCTTGGGCTTTTCGCCTTCGGGGGACGCGCCGTTTGGGCCGTCACCTTTGCATGAAGACCGCGCGCAATATCATTTCTCGTGCGCATCCGCTGTGGAATGCCTACATTTTGCACCGTTTGTCGGGGCTTGGTCTGGCGCTTTTCCTGCCTGTGCATTTCTGGGTCCTGGCAATGGCCGTCACGGCACCTGCCCAATTGGACGGCTTCCTGCATTTGACGGAAACCCCGGTGGTCAAATTGGCAGAAGTCGGGTTGGTCTTTCTCTTGGCGGTTCATATGTTCGGCGGGTTGCGCCTGATGGCCCTAGAGTGGTTGCCATGGTCACCTTCACAAAAAACCATGGCGGCACTGGCGACGGCATTGTCGTTCTTTGTAGCCGCTCTCTTTTTCCTAAAGGCAATTTAATATGCGGATGTCAGACATTGATCGCTATGACACCGATATCCTGATCCTGGGCTCAGGCGGCGCGGGCCTTTTTGCGGCGCTACACGCAAAGCAAGGCGCGCCAGAGGGCACAAAGATCACCATCGCGGTCAAAGGCCTGATCGGAAAATGCGGCTGCACGCGGATGGTCCAAGGCGGCTACAACGTGGCACTGGGCGGCGGCGACACGGTCGAGCGGCACTTTATGGATACAATTCAGGGCGGCAAATGGCTGCCCAACCAAGACATGGCGTGGCGGCTTTGTGAGCAGGCCGTCGTGCGCATCCGCGAACTAGAGAATGAAGTTGGTTGCTTTTTTGACCGCAACCCCGATGGATCACTGCATCAAAAGGCTTTCGCCGGTCAAACCGCTGACCGCACCGTGCACAAGGGCGACCTCACCGGTATCGAAATCATCAACCGACTGATGGAGAAGGTGCTCGCAAGTGGTGTGGAGACGCTTCAGGAACATCGCGCCGTCGGGTTGATCCCGACCAAGGACGGCATGTCGCTGGCGGGCGTGTTGATGATCGACATGCGCACCGGGCGGTTTCGCTTCGTTCGCGCCAAAACGGTCCTAATGGGCACCGGCGGCGGGCCCACCATGTACAAATACCACACGCCATCAGGCGACAAGACGATGGATGGTCTTGCAATGGCTTTACGTGCGGGGCTTCAACTGCGTGATATGGAAATGGTGCAATTTCACCCAACCGGTTTGCTTGCTGGCGACCACACGCGCATGACCGGCACCGTGCTGGAAGAAGGGCTGCGCGGCGCGGGCGGCCAATTGATTAACCACGCGGGCCAGCGCTTCATGTTTGACTACGATCCCAAGGGCGAACGCGCGACGCGCGATGTCGTCAGCCGCGGAATCTATGCCGAAATGCGCAAGAACAACCATCCCAACCAAGAGGGCGTCTTTATCTCCATGGCGCATCTTGGTCCCGATTGGGTGGCGCAAAAGTTCAAGGGCATGGTCAAACGCTGCGCCGACAGCGGCTTTGACCTTGCCGGCGGACAGGTCGAGGTCGTGCCAACAGCCCATTACTTCATGGGCGGCGTTGTCGTTGACGTGGACACGCGCACCGCGATGAAAGGGCTTTACGTCGCCGGAGAGGACGCAGGCGGTGCCCATGGCTCAAACCGATTGGGTGGAAATGGCGTCGCAAATTCCACCGTCTACGGCGGCATTGCGGGCGACACCATGGCCGCCGATCTTGCTGGCATGTCCCTGCGCGACCCCGACGAAGACACCCTTGCATCAGAATTAGCCCGCGCTATCCATCCGCTGACCCAACCACCTGACCTAATCCAGCCGCTGCGCATAGAACTCCAGGATCGCATGTGGGACAACGTCGGCGTCACCCGCACCGCATCCGGTATGACCCAGGGCCTGACAGATATTGCTGCCGTCTCGGACGCGCTGATGCAAACCGGTGTGGCGGGCGAAAACCTCGCGTACAACCTGACTTGGCACGACTGGCTGAACCTGCGCTCGCTTTGTGATATCTCTGAGGTCATTACCAAAGCAGGCCTTGCACGCGAAAACTCCCGCGGCGCACATTACAGAGAAGACTTCCCAGACCCCGGCGCGTTGGAGGAAAGTGATTTTACGGTCGCCCAACTCAAGGACGGTCACCTTCATGTCTCCCGCGACCCGGTCGAATTTACAATCGTGCGCCCCGGCGAAACCATCTTGCCCGTTGGCGAACCCGAAACACTGGTAACCGCACCATGATTCCCATCTCCCTCATCCAATCCACCGCAGAAACGCTGATGGACAAAGCAGCCATCGAGATCCCGCAAGACTACCTCGACGGGCTCCAGCACGCCGCAAAGACCGAAGACGGCGACCTGTCATCCTTCGTGCTCAAGGCCATGCTCGACAATTATCAAGCCGCCAAGGAAGACCGCCGTGCCATGTGCGGCGATACCGGAGTGCCGCGCTGGTTTGTGAAGTTGGGAAACGCCGCACGGGTCGAAGGCGGCATGGTCGCGTTGGAAACCGCCCTGCGCCGTGCCACCGCAAATGCCACCAACGGCGTGCCACTGCGCCCCAACCGCGTCCATCCGCTCTGGCGTACGGACCACGACAATAACGTCGGCATCGGCGCGCCCGAGATTGAATATGGCTTTGAACCGGACGGCGCTTGGATCGATCTGATCACCGTGCACAAAGGTGGGCTGTTTGGCACCGATTACCGGATGCTCTTCCCCTCCGACGGGGTGCAGGGGATCAAACGATTCTACCTTGATAGCCTCATGGCCTTTGGCAAACGTGGTTTGGCCTGCCAGCCTGCCATTATCGGGATCGGGTTGGGCGGGTCCAAAGATGCTTGCATGGCGCTTGGCAAACGCGCCTCAACCCTGCGCATCGTCGGCAGCCGCAATACCGACCCGCGCATTGCCGAAATGGAAGACGAATTCAAAGAGCTTGGCAATTCCATCGGCATGGGTGCTATGGGTTTTGTGGGCAAAAACATGGTGATCGATTGCAATATCGAGGTCGGCTATTGCCACACCGGCGGGATGCCCATGTCGGTCCACGCCTTTTGCCTCTCCTCCCGCCGCGCCGTTGCTCGCATCCATGCCGACGGCCGCGTCGAACATCGCACCGACCCCAACTGGTTCACACCTTACCAACGGCGCGAAACGGTGGACTGGGCCCCACAACAGGAGGCCGCGGAATGACAAGACACTTACCCCACCAAACGGAGCGGCGGTTTCTGGTCTATGCCGGAACCGGCACCGATCTGATCTTCAATCGCGGGGTTGATCTGCCCGGTTTCGCCTCTTTCCCGCTTGTCGAGGATGACGCCGCCCGTCCTATACTAGTGCAGCAAATGCGCGAGTTGATCGCCGTAGCCCGCAACGCCGGCCTGGGGGCGATCCTTGATACCCCAACCTGGATGGCGAACCGGGATCGCGCGGCGACGTTGGGCTACGATGCCGACCGGCTTGAGACGATCAACCGCACCGCCGTTGCGATGATGCGGCAGTTGCGCGACGAAACTGAAGCAGATGACGTCCTATTGGCCCTTTGCCTTGGCCCGGCAAGAGACCCCTACGGCACCGCCGATCCACTCAGCGTCGCAGATGCCCGCGCCTACCATCAGACCCAGATCGCAATTGCGCGGGACGAGGGGATTGATCTGGTCAACGCTTATACCTTCAATCAGGTCAAAGAGGCCGCAGGCGCGGTGCTGGCCGCTGCCGATCTTGATGTGCCGCTAGCGCTGTCTCTCGTCGTGGAAACCGACGGCTGCCTGCACGACGGCACTCCCGTAGAAGACGCCATCGCCGAAATCGACGATCTCTCGCAGGGCGCGGCGGCTTATTTCATGATCAACTGTGCCCACCCCAGCCATTTTGCGACTGCCCTGACCGGCAATCCCCGGCTGAAAGGCGTCGTCGCCAATGCCTCGCGCTGCTCCCATGCAGAGTTGGACAACGCCACAACCCTGGACGACGGCGACCCCGCTGAACTGGGCGCCGAAGTTGCAGAGCTTGTGCAGCGCTTTCCTGACCTGCGCGTGCTTGGCGGCTGCTGCGGCACGGATATGCGCCACTTGGAACAGATGGCCTCGCAGGTGACAGCATGACCTTGCGCGAAATCAACCTCTCAACCACCCCCACGCCCGAGGCGATAGCAGAGCTGCGCCTTGGCGATATCGTCTACCTCACTGGGCTGATGTATACCGCGCGTGAGGGCGTCTATATGCGCGCCCTCGAAGACCGCGCCAACATCCCGATGGACCTGCCCAGCCAGTCGGCGGCCAACTTCCACTGCTCGCCCGCCGCGCGGATCAACCCCGACGGCTCCTTTGACATGGGCGCTGTCACCGCCACGGCATCGTTCCGCTTTGCCAAATGGCTGCCCGAATGGATGGCCAAAACCGGGGCGCGCCTGATCGTGGGCAAAGGCGGCATGACCTCCAAGGACTACAAGGACTACTTCGTGCCCAACGGCGCGGTTTACCTGTCCACCGTCGGCTATGGCACCGGCGCTTTGCTGGGGCGCGGCGTGGAAAACGTCGAAGCGGTGCACTGGAACGAAGAGCTGGGCCTCGCCCAAGCCATGTGGGTGATCAGATGCAACCGCATGGGTCCGTTCATCGTGGCGTCAGACCTCAATGGCGACTGCCTGTTTGAGCGTGAAAACGCCAAGATCGCCGAAAACATCGCACGGGTCTACGAAGGCACCAAACCGGCCGTCCTCAAACGCTACGGCGAAAGCGACGACCGCTCGGACGAGGTCATCTAGCTTTTTGGCTTTTCGTGTAACGCCAGAACCGCTTGGGTCGCTGGGCGGTCCAAAATGGCCCGGCGATGCGCTGCAAGCTTTGGATAATCCTCAACCTCGACGCCTGCATTGGAAAGCCACCGGGTGAACTGAAACAAATAGGGATCGGCAAAACTGTAGTCTGCCCCGATTGACCAAGGCCCGAACGCAAGATCATCTTCCACAAAGGCCGCACAAGCGGCCATGTTTTGCGGCACCATCGCGCGCATATCGCGCAAAGATGCCTCCTCGCTTGCCCACCGGGACCCGCGACGCCCGTGGGCAGAGGCAACATGCGCCGTCGCACATAGATACGCGCACAACGACCTTGCGCGCGCACGTGCAAATGCATCTTTCGGCTGCATGCCCGCTTGCGGATGCGTTGCTGCGATATGTTCCAATATTGCGGGGTTCTCGGTAATGATCCCCTCTGGGGTTCCAAGTGCGGGGATCCGACCTTTGGGATTACGGGCAAGGAATTCAGGCGTCTTGTGTTCGCCCTTGGCAATCGACACCTCAACGGCATCATAGTCGGCACCGACCTCGTGCAACAAAATGTGGGCCGCCAAGGCAGACGACCCCTTAGAGAAATAGAACGTCAGCATGTGCACAGCCTCGCCACTTGATTGCTCAGGTCAATTCACCGGCCAAAATAGCCAGACCTAACAGCAAAGACAGCAAAATCAGGATGCGACGAAACCCAATATCGGTGAGTGACCGAAACACCATAATCCCGATTTGCCCGGCAACCAATCCCACCGGTATCGTGACGAAAAGCGCATTCAGTGCAGTCCGATCATAAGCACCTTTCATCAACAGCAACGCGATTGTCGTGCTCAGGATCGCCACATTGAAAGGTTGTAGAACGGCCCGTGTTTCTGCCTTGCTCCACGGCCTGATCGATACCCACATCGCCGGGATCGCACCCGATACTGCCGCTGCCCCACCCAGAATGCCGCCAACAAATCCAACGGCAGAATCCAACCACGGCGTCAGCCGCGTGAACGCAGGCAAGGCCGCGCGGAACCCGAAATAGCCGCCATAGATGATCAGCAATGCTGCAATGCCAACCCGCAGCGCACCGGCATTGATGACCTCAAGTAGCGATAAGCCGATCGGCACCCCTAAGAGTCCGGGCACGACAAACCGTGACAATCGAACCGGGTTTGCGAATATTGCTGCCCGTACAACCCACAGCCCCTGAAGTCCGACAATCACGGACATCAGCGCGACGATTGCGACGGCCGTGATCGGTTCCAGCACCACAAGGTAGAACCCCAATGCAAAAAGTGCCGTGCCAGACCCGGCAAGGCCGTTGATAAACCCGCCAGCAGCTGCACCGCAGATCAAGAAAAGCGCCGTTTCACCGCTCATCCGTATGCGCCGCATTGATGACCGACATCAAAGAAGCATGGATTTCTTCGATTGCCTGCAGCTTCAAATGATCCTTTTGATAAGCCAGCCCAAGAATCCGGGTTGGCGCATCAGGTCCAAGGTCCAGCCTTTTGACCGCGACTTGTTCGCTTGGCTTGACCGCCAGATCCGGCACGATTGAGACACCTAAATTCGCGTGCACCATACTGGCAATCGCTTCCGGGCTATCCAACTCCATCGCTTCGCTGACGCGAATGCGGTTTGACATGATCCAATTGTCGATCAACGTGCCCAAGACGGCATTGCGATTGAAACGGATGTAAGGCTTGCTTCGCAACAGAACCAAGGGGTTGTTTTCGGGTTCCTGCACCGCGGCAATCACCTGCATCGTTTCTTGGGTCAATGTGCGAAACTGCACCCTTTCCGGCATTAAATGCGGCTTGGTGATGATTGCGGCATCAAGATTTCCGCGCTCCAGATCCGCCAAATGCGCACCGGTCAGACCTGGCCTGATATGCAGCAGCATCTGCGGAAACTTGGCCTTTAGAACAGCCATGGCGCGTGGCGTTAGGCCCGTTAGCGTCGTGCCCAGCGCGCCCAACTTGACCACACCGTGCAGTCCACCATCAGCCAAAACCGACGGCACCAGATTATCATAATCTGCAATCAAGATCCGCGCCTTGGCCACGATCTGAAGTGCGAGCGGCGTCAGTTCCGGCGTCCGCCTCGCGCGGTCAAAAAGCACCACGCCCAGATCCGCCTCGAGTGTCTTCATCTGCTGGCTGACAGCGGCATGGGTTACATGCACGACCTCTGCTGCCGCGCTAAAGGTCTGCGTATCTGCAATCGCAACCAAGGTTCGTAGCAGCCGAATTGTCATTGCGCCCTCAAAGTGTAAGCGTGGCTGACACAGATGCACGCACAAGGCAGATCCTACAAAGCATACCTTACAGGATCAACGCAGTTGGTCCGATTACTTTGAACCTTCCGGATACCGGACAGGCAAGATCTTGGGATCTTTGCCAGCCGCGTCATCTTCGTTCCAATAGCCGATAAGAACGCCCAACTGCTCTTCCATACCGGTCATGGCGATATTCTTTTTCTCTGACCACGTGGCGCGCTGGCGATACTGCAAAGACCACCCGGCTAACTTGTTGAACATCTCTTGGCGCACACCTGCGTGATCATCGCTTGTGCCCAGATCCGTCAACTCGTCGGGATCATTTTGCAAGTCAAACAAGACCGGCGCATATCCCGGGGCATAGATGTATTTCCAGTCATGTGTCGCCACCATATAGGATCGGCAATCCAGCGGCATCCGACCCGTCTGAGGCCGGAAGACCTGACAGGAATAATCATATTCGCTGATCGTATAATCGCGCCATTCCGTCGCCTGCCCGCGCAGTTTTGGCAAAAGCGAGCGGCCATCGAGGATATGCGTCGCCACCTCGCCGCCGTGGTACTCAACGAAGGTTGGGATCAGATCAATCGATTCAACCATGTCGGTATCAACCGTTCCGCGTGTGCTGTCAGCCTCTGGGCTGGGGTCCACGACAATCAGCGGTACTTTGACCGCAGGATCGTGGAAATAGTCTTTGTCCCCCATCCAATGATCCCCCAGATAATCACCGTGATCCGACGTGAAAACGATCAACGTGTCATCCAACAGTCCCTTTTCGCGCATGAAATCGAACAAGATCCCAAGGTGGTCATCAACCTGCGTAATCAGCCCCATATAAGCCGGGATCACTTTCTCGCGGGCCTCATCCTTGCTAAAGGTCTGACCTGCAACACGGTCGATAAACAACTGCATCAGTGCATTGTTGTCAGACAGTTCACTTTCCGATTTCACGCAAGGGATGATATCATCAACCGAGTACATGTCGTTGTAAGGTGCTGGCGCAACATAGGGCCAATGCGGCTTAATATAGGACAGGTGAAGCATCCAGGGCTGCTTTCCATCGTCTTGCGACATGAATTCCATCGCCCGGCGGGTCATATAGGGCGTCTCAGAATCCTCTTCTTCCGCACGAGAAGGAAGATTGACGATGTCGTTGAAGAATCCCGACCTTACCCCGCCTTCGGCATCAACGGCATTGGCCGTCCAGTGCCACGGATTAGCGTCTTCAGTATACCCTTTTGACTTGAGGTATTCGTTATAGGGCAACCCCGGCTTGACCATTGAATCGGGATGCACGCCATCGTCACGCTCAAAAACTTCAAACCCACCCTGCGCATGGTGGCGGCCAACTGGACCATCGGGATCAATTCCCAGCGATTCCATCCCTTCCCTGTCCGGGATCACATGTGATTTGCCAACCAATACAGATCGTACACCAAGCGGATCCAGATGATGTCCGATGTTTTTTTCACCTATCCGCAGTGGGGCAAAGTTCGACGCCGCACCATGCGAAGACACGTATCTCCCGGTATAGGTGCTCATACGTGAGGGGCCGCAGATTGGCGATTGACAATAGGTATTGGCAAAGGTGACACCACGCGCCGCAAGCGCATCGATATTCGGCGTCCTAATCGTTGGGTGCCCGGTGCAGCCAAGGTAGTCATACCGCAGTTGATCACACATGATGAATAGGATGTTCTTGCGCGCCATTGGGACCTCAATCTTCACGTGAAACTTTCCAAAGACTAGCACGCCAAAATCACCGAAACCAGCAAGATTGGGATCCATTAATGGCAAAAAATCCCACAAAATCGCAAATATCGTCCGAAACGCAAGCATTTCGTTGCATTTGGGATCCCAAATTGGCACTCTCTGACATAGACCAACGCGATATTTGACCCACATCACCCATCGCGTCATGTTTGAATTACGCAGCGCACGGCAAGAGGGGAACGATCATGCATCCAGAACTAAAGGCGCATCCCGACTACTTCAAAAAGGAAGTCGTGCAACTGGCCGACAACGTCTATCAGGCCTTCGGCTTTGCCGCGTCCAATGTCTATATGATCATCGGTGACGGCGGGCTGATCATCATTGACACGTCGGAAACGACAGCGGCGGCCACAAATATTTTGGCCGAATTCCGCAAGATCACAGATCTACCCATCCATACCATTATTCTGACCCATTCCCACCGCGACCACGTTTCCGGCGCGAGCGTTTTTGCAGAAGGCGGTGACCCTGTCATTCTTGCAAGTGAAAAATACTCCGACGACGCGCTCTTTACGGCCAGCAAACACGCCCGTCCGGTGAAGGCGATGCAGGTGCGCACAAAGCGGCAGTTTGGTATCGGGTTGTCCTACCCGGATGAAATTGTCGGCATAGGTGTCGGTCCGGGCGACCGCCCGTTGCAAGGCATGGGCGCAGGGTCATTGCCACCGACACGCAAGATCGGCCAAGCCGGTGAGAACATCACCATTTGCGGTGTCGATCTGGAACTGACGATGGCCCCCGGTGAGACACCTGATCATATGATCGTCTGGTATGCCGCCAAGAAGGTGCTGATCAGCGGTGACAATTTCTACCGCGCCTTCCCCAACCTCTATGCCATTCGCGGCACAGACTACCGCGATTATGACGCCTGGGCCGATACGATTGATCAATTGATGGCCTACAATGCCGACGTTTTGGGACCGGGCCACACCAAGGCGCTCTTTGGGGCCGAAACGATCCGGTCGTCGCTCACCGATTACCGTGATGCAATCCGTCATGTGACCGACGCCACCCGCGAAGGCATGAACGCCGGAATGACGATTGATGAACTTGCCCACAGCGTCACACTCCCGCCAAAGCTCGCGGAAAAGCCGCACCTGCGCGAGTATTATGGCCGGGTTGACCACGCTGTGCGCGCCTACTTTGTCGGCACCATGGGCTGGTTTGATGGCAACCCGACCTCGCTCGGACGTTTGTCCCCACAAGAAGAAGCGCAGCGCATGATCAAGCTCGCTGGCGGATCCGAAGCTGTCTTGGCCGAAATCGCAAAAGCGCGCGCTGATGGGTCATACCAGTGGGCATTAGAACTGATCGATCGCCTGATCTATGCCGCTGACGACCCAACCGAATTGTCGCACACCAAAGCTGCGATCCTGCGGGAACACGCGGTTGACCAAATCAACTGCCCGACGCGACACTACTATTTGCAATGCGCAAAGGAACTCTACCCACCCAGTGACGCCTAGCTAGGCCTCTGACGTGGGCAAAGGCACCCTATCGACTGCCGCAATTTCCATTTCGGCCAGCGCTTCAACCAGCTGATGTTTGATCGCCGCGTGCGTGGGGCTGTCCCATAGGTTGACCATCTCGCCCGGATCATCCTCGAGATCAAATAGCTCGTTAGGGCATTTGCCAAGATACATCGACAGTCGCCACCTGCCCTTTACAATCGTATGCACGCGTGGCCGCACACCAAAAGCCTCTTGTGTGCGCTGCGTCTCATACTGGATATGCGCTGCTTCACGTCCCTGCCCGCCCGCAACCGACATCACGACGCCCTGCATCCCAACAGCGCCTTCGATCATTGCGTGTTCAAGGATTGTCGTTCCGATATCATGTGTCTGTGCAATCTCATCACTGTCCTGCCCGGCAGACCCCTTCGGATCTGACCAGATAAATGGCACATGGGTCAGGTTGTCGTATTGCTCTGATCCTTTGAACAACAGCCGATGATCCCCCAGATGATCCCCGTGATCAGAGGTGAAAATCTGAACCGTCTCATCAGAAACACCCGCATCATTCACTGCATCGCGCACCTGCCCGACGGCATCATCCACCATGGCAATCATGCCGCAGGTCAGCGCCCGCGCCTCTAGTGCCTCCCGCTTGGACACGGCAAGGGAATACCCAGCCTTTTTGCCAATATTGGCGTCTTTCGCGCGCGCTTTTTCCGCCGCCAGAACGTAAGCAGGCGGATCCCAATCGTTGGCTTGATAAGCAAGCGGCACGGGCATGTCTTCGGGCTCGTACATGTCCCAATATTTGCCGGGCGGGTTGAACGGATGATGTGGGTCCGGGAACGACACCATCAGGAAATACGGCTTTGGGTTTCCCTTTCGCGCCGCAATCCATTCACTGGCCCGATCCGCAATGTAGCGTGTGGTATAATGCTCTTCCGGTATCTTTGTGCGGATCGCTTGCGGGCAAATGTAGTCATGCGGAAACTGGTGCTGTGGCCCCCGCATCTCCAAAACCTCCGGTGCGTTCTTGCGCAGCCACAACTCATAATCGCCACCTGCGTTCGTGCCGTGTCGCAATACAGAATCGTAGTGGTCAAAGCCGTAGAACGGCGTCGGCACAACTGGATCATCCTGGTTCCAGTAGGGCTGGCGCTCGTATTGATAGGTCTCATTATCCAGGTCCGACCGGATCGCAACGCTGGCGTCATCGGGCGGCACATGAAAACCTTCGCGATGTTCCGGTGGCGGCACCTGCACCGGAAAATGAGACAGATTCTGTAGGTGGCTTTTGCCGATCAGCGCGGTGTCATAGCCAGCCGCGCGCAACAATTCCACAAAGGTCACCTGATCATGCGACATCGGGATCCCGAGCGTCCGCACGCCATGGCTCGACGGCATTCGACAGGTCATCAAACTGGCGCGGTTCGGCATACAAACCGGAGAAGCGACATAGAACCGTTTGTAGTTCACGCCTTGCGCCGCCATGGCGTCAATATGGGGCGTGCGCAGCACCGGGTGACCATTGCAGCCCAAATGATCGAACCGCTGTTGGTCCGTGATGAACAGAATAAAGCTCGGTCTTTCGGTCATAGGCTCTCCGGGATCCTGGCGCGCTCTAGACCGCCAGCGCCTTGCGGCTTTGGTAGGCGTGGAACAAGTGAAGCCCAACACCAGCGGCAACAGCGGGGACATAGACCTCTGGCGGTCGGAACAGGATCAACACTGCAATCGCCAGACGAACGACAATCTCAATTGCGCTCAGCGCTTTGTGATCATAGGCCGCAAGCGCGCTGGACAACAGATAAAGCGCGACAGCAACACGCAGCAGAAGGCTCAAGAGCCACCCCAAATCAAGATTGCCATCATAGCCCGCAAAGAATGCGCCAGTATTGGGATCGATCATGGCCTTGTCGATCAACAACAGCTCTGGGTAGATCGCAAAGACAAAGGGAATGGTGAACATCACAATGCCCGATTTCACCGCAGAGACCCCGGTTCGTAGCGGATCAGCATGGGTGATTGTCGATGCTGCAAACGCGGCCATCGCGACCGGCGGGGTGATTGCTGATGCGACTGCAAAATAGAAGATGAACATGTGCGCCGTCAGCGTGGCGATCCCCAACCCGATCAGCATCGGTCCCATCAAAAGGGCCACATTGATATAGGCTGGCACGGCTGGCATCCCCATACCCAACAAGACCGCAAGCAGCATCGTCAGCGTCAGAGCGAACAGCAAGAACCCAACAGATCCTTCGGCCGCATTGAACGACTTCAGGAACCCCAACACGTCAACCGCCACGAATTTCGCCAAGCCGGTAAAGTTCAATGACACATCAATGACTGTAACCGCCAGGAACATCAGAAATAGCGTTGAGATCGTGACGCCGGCCTTTGCCAAACCGTCAAATATCTTTGACGGCTTTGACCGAATGTCACGATCAAGCAGCATCAGGACCAAAAGCAGAATGACCGCCCACCATCCCGCCGCACTGGCATCACCAGCCGCGTTCTGGAACAGTTCAACAATCCACGGCATCGCGATGACATTGCACTGGGTGCCGTCCATTTCCACGACGCTGCCCAGCATGATTGCAATCGGACCGCATCCAATCCCGTCTTTGGGTGTCAGCAATAGGACAAGCACCAACAGAACCGGTGCAAAGATCTGGATCAGGTGCAGTCGGTCAGAACGTGAAAGCCGCATATCATCAGTGATTTCGCCAACCGCCTCGATGTTCTGTTTGCGGGCCTGAAAGATGACCGACAGGAACAGGCAAAAGAAATAGAAAAGTGCAGGCAAGGCCGCCGCGATGATGATCTCACGATAGGCGACACCCGTCAGCGCCGACATAATAAAGGCCGCAACCCCCATGATTGGCGGCATGATCGCCCCGCCAGAGGACGCCGCCGCCTCAACCCCGCCCGCAAACACCTTTGAAAACCCGCGTTTGATCATCATCGGGATCGTCAAAACACCCGTCGAAAGAACATTGACGACCGGTCCTCCGGTAATCGTCCCAAACATCGCCGAAGACATGACAGCAGCGTGGGCAGGCCCACCGCGCAAGTTTCGCGTCGCCGAAAACGCCAGCTTGATAAGCGACTGACCACCAGCACAACTGCCAAACAACGCGCCAAGGATCACATAAGGAAAGACCAGCAACAGCAGCACATTGATGAACCGCCCCAGCAGGCCGGCGGTGTTGTTGATCAAGGCATCCCGCACGAACTCGCGACCCGCCTCAAGGCTTCTTGGTTCCTGACTGCTCAGAATCGTGATCAGGTATTTATTCTGATCCTCGGCACCGTTGAAATACCAGTTCATCACTGTGGCGAAGGTGTATGTGGCGATCAGGATCGACACCAAGACCAGCGGCAAGCCCCAGACCTTAATGTTATAGATCAGGAAAACGATAATCGCCCCGAACAGGATGAAAGGCAGCCAACCGCCCGTTGTATTCAGACAATGCGGGTCGTCGGCTGTTTCCGGTATCGGCAGGCCCAAAAGCTCGGCATATTCGACCTCAGCCTGCAGCGCCTCGACCATAAGCCTTGCCCGGTCTCCTGACAGAACATCCAGCAGGCAAACGGCCTCCAACTCTACCAGATAGGTCAATGAGATGGCAGCCGCCGCGACCACGAGCGCCACATCCAGAACCAGCCCGATGCCTTTCCACGCCGGGCGGTCCGTGGCCCAGCTACGCCAAATGGAATGCTTGAGCGCGACAACCAACATCATCCAGAAGAAGCTGATGGGATAAAGCCATTCGGTCGGGAAACGTCTGATCTTGAAGGCGTCCGACCCGGTCAGGTTTTTCCACATGTCGTCCCAGCCAGGAATCGACGGTGTGACGTTCAACATGCCGACAATGACCAATCCCAGCCCAAGCAAATAGACCGCCCGCTCGGCTCCGTTTGTCATAGCCCCACCGGGCATTTTTGGGGTGGCTTCTTTATCAGTCATGACAGAACACTTTGCCTCTATCTGGCCGCGGGAAATTCAAATCGTGCGTAGGCCGATGCAACACACCGGCCCGCGAGATTGACTTAGGGCTTTGCGCAATCTGGCACATCATAGCCAGCTTCTTCCCATGCGCGCACAGAACCGGGATGGAACTTCACGGCATTGGCCCCGCACAAACCGGCAACCGCCGGATCCAGAACACCAAAATTCAGTGTCGCCATGAACGGCGCCGAAGCCTTGATATTATCAAGGTTTTCGATGTGTGCTTTGGTCAGGCCATAAGCGACTTCTTCGTCCATACTCTTGTTGACGAAATCACCGCCTGTCGTGGCCATGCCACGAAATGTGTCATCCTCTGATACCACTGTCCAACCGTCACCAAGACTGGCCAAGACCTCGGACACCGGAATTTCGAAGGCGACAGACCCTGGCTTGTTCAGCAACTTTTGTGCGGCCTCGGATTCGTATGTGTCTTTCGGAAGCGAGTACATCGTCATCGCACCACCCGCCCCTATCCGCGTGACCCGGGGGCCCGGAAACATGACTGGCATCACAGCTGCATCTGCCGTGCCGTCAATCACGACCGCCGCAGCTTGGTTCCAATTCACCGTCACACTTTCATAATCCTCGTCGGGCTTAAGCCCTGCGAACAATTGCACCAACCCACGAGAATTCGTCACAGCCCCACCACGTGGCGGGCCGTTCAAGATCTTGCGACCCTCAAGGTCATCCCATCCTGAAATCCCCTTGGCATCATAGGCGTAGAGCGTAAAAACGCTGAGTGTGTAAGGATAAAGCAGCTGGATATTCGCGCCAAGCTCTGCCCCCGTTTCCTTGCCAAGGCTCGCATACGGACCCACGCCGCGTGACATAAAGAACGGCAGGATAAAGGGACCGTTCGCGATATCGATCTTTCCTTCCGCCAAAAGCTGGAAATAGTTTGTGCCGGTCTGACCATCTTTCAGCTGAATGTTCGCAATGCCGCGTTCGCTTGCATATTCCACCAGCGCTGTCGCTGTCAGCGCCACGGTTGTGCCTGCCCCAGCAGTATTCGATGTCAGATTTACCTGCGCTGCTGCAGTCGTCGCCATCGTCCCGGCAATTGCTGCCATTTTTAGTATTCTGAGCATGTTTTCCTCCCAAAAAGCCGCCTAACGCGCCATTACCAGCGCGATCTCGCTATGTATGAAACTCTAAGGACCCACCCAGAGTCGTTGCAAGGGTCCTTCGGCGCCACAAGCTTCGGCCCACACCGCAGCTTCGCCTTTTCGATAGTGAATGACGCTCAGGCACGAGTTTCCGCTAAGTCAAATTGGGTGAAATGGGATCCCATAGTCAAGACTTTTCTGAATTTATGGCCGCAAAACCCCTCAATTTGCCGCCTTGGGATCCCAAACCGGCAAAAACTGACGCAAACTGCCTGCCGGGACATCCATTCTGAGGACGCCGGTATCTTCACAGCCCTGCACGACGACCCAATCGGAATCAAACCAGTTTAGATCAATCCAACCGGCAAAGGGACCAAAGCACCTTTTTGACCAATAACATGACCCGCGACCACAGCACCGGCTTTGATCGCGCGTTCAATATCGCCCGTTTTCTGCAACCCAACAACAAAGCCCGCGTTAAAGCTGTCACCAGCCGACGTCGTATCCACGATTGCCGCCGCAGGTGCTGGCACCACCTTACCCCGCACACCTTGATGCGCGTATTGAATTTCACCCGCGCCGTTTTTGACAACAACGGTGCCTGCACCGGCATCCAGATACCGCGCAAGCGTCGCATCCATATCCGCATCGCCAAAATGATCCGCTTCATCATCATAAGACGGCAGCACGACATCACTGATCCCCGCAGCGCGCATGACATTCGCGGTCATCTCTTGCGTCGATCCCCACAGCCTTGGTCGCAGGTTGGAATCAAACACGATCCTCTTCCCCGCTGCGCGCGCATTACCCAAAACCTCGATCAATGTGTCGCGCCCGGCGGCATCCAGAATAGCCATGGTAATCCCGGTGAAATACAAGATGTCACCGCCTGCCATCGCCTTCGACAGCATGGCCTTGTCATCCGCCAGCCGACGCGCTGCCGAACCGTCCCTCCAATAGGAAAAGCTGCGCTCACCGTCCTTCAGACTAATCAGGTAAAGCCCGACCGACCGATCCGCATCGCGCGCAACATGTTCCGTTTCAATCCCCGACTGCGCCATCATTGCAAGCATCCGGTCCGACACGCTGTCGCGTCCCACACGGCTGACAAACCGAGATCCCCAATCAGGGGCGAGCATCTTGACGTACCACGCGGTGTTGAACGTATCCCCCGCATAGCCAAGCCGAAATTCGTCCGCCGCTGCCGCCGGGGCCATTTCAACCATACACTCACCGATCGACACAAACCGATTTGCCACGTCATCTACAGAAGTTGAAAATTCAGAGTTCATCGTCAATCGCGCCTTCGTTCAATTTGCTGGCCATCATATGCGCCATCCGTTCAAGGCCCCCCGCATAACCAGTTTGGTCTCTGCCAACAACGTGTCTTCGGTCTGATCGCCCTTCCGCTGTGGCATCTTTGATCATTCCGGCGACGACCCTCTCAAAGATGTGATCCGAGCCGTCAGAACCCTATGCGCTTAGATCCAAGTTCGCCAATTGCAGGACCCTTCCCGCGGCTGTGCATGGTATTCTTCTCCGCTCGCCTTGACGCGCCCCGATATACAGTCACTCTGTCGTCGATGAATTTGATCCTGGAGGGGTAATCATGACACGACTGAACCTGCGAAACACTGCGCTGGCCGCTGGCACGCTGATGCTATGTGCATCCAACGTCTCGGCCGAAACACTCCGCTGGGCGTCCACGACGGATCCGCAGACGATGGACCCACATGCCGTAAACTCCGCCCCCGTGCTGTCATTCCTCAACAATATCTACGAGGGTCTTGTGCGTCGCGGGCAGGATATGTCCATCGAACCATCGCTGGCCGCATCATGGGAACCGCTGGCAGGCGAGAATGGCTGGCGCTTTAACCTGCGCGAAGGCGTGACCTTTCAGGATGGATCCGCCTTTACCGCAGAAGACGTGATGTTTTCCTACGAGCGGGCCAGCAACGAGGCGGCTGATGTGCGGTCATGGTTTGCGCCCGTATCCGAAGTGCGGGTGGTCGATGATTTCACTATTGATTTCGTCACATCCGCGCCCAACCCGCTGTTCCCGGACAGCATCGCCAACTTCATGATCCTGGATAAGGATTGGGCCGAGGGCAACGACGCCGCCCTGCCCGCCCGTGATGCGGAAAACTTTGCCACGATGAACGTCAACGGCACCGGCCCCTTTACGCTGGCAAGCCGCGATCCGGGTGTCAAAACCACACTGGTCCCGCATGAGGGCTGGTGGGATGACGCAACCCATAACGTGACCGAGGCGGTCTTTACCCCCATTGGCAACGCCGCCACCGGGCTGGCCGCGCTGCTGTCAGGTGAGATCGATTTTATCCAGCCCATCCCGTTGCAGGATGTGGCACAGGTTGAAGGCCGTGACGGGTTCAAGGTGCTGGAAGGCGAAGAAACCCGCGTGATCATGTTTGGCTTCGGCCATGAGCATGACGCGCTGCTTTATTCCACCGATGTGACTGACGCCAACCCGTTTGCAGACCCGCGCGTGCGCCTTGCTGCGGCCCATGCGATTGATATCGCGTCGATCAACCGGGTGCTGTTCCGGGGCAAGATTGCACCGGCCAGTCAGTTGGTGCCTGCGGGCATTTCCGGGTTTTCAGAGGCGAACACAGGCCGTCCTGATTACAACCCGGACCGGGCCAAGGAACTCTTGGCCGAAGCCGGTTACCCGGATGGGTTTTCCTTTGGCCTGAAGTGCCCCAATGATCGTTATATCAACGATGAGGCTCTGTGCCGTGCGGCGGCATCCATGTTTGCAGCCGTTGGTCTGAACGCCGAATTGTCCACCGGTCCGGTGCGCGATTACTGGCCACAGCTGCGCGAAGATGACTTTGACATGTATCTGCTGGGCTGGTCGCCGGGCACCTTTGACATGGAGCACCCAATCCGCTTCCTGATGCATAGCCAAGACGACGAAAAGAAGCTGGGGTCGTGGAACTTTGGCAACTATTCCAACGCCCGCGTTGATGAATTGCTGCCAATGATCCAGCAGGAAATCGACCCGGCCAAGCGCCAGATGCTGGTGGATGAGGTGGTGGCGATCACGCAGGAAGAGGTTGCCTATATCCCGCTTTATACCCAGCCGTTGATCTGGGCGGCCAAGGACAATGTTGACCTGACACAGCGGGCCGACAACTTCTTTATGCTGCGCTGGGTGACAGTGAACTGAAGCGCTGAATAAGCAGGACGGCGATGGCCTATTTCATCCTGAAACGACTGATCCAATCAGTCTTTGTGATGCTGGCCGTCGCCTTTCTGGCGTTTTCCCTGTTCCGGTTTGTCGGTGATCCGATCAGCCAGATGACGGGGGTTGAAACTTCGGTCGAAGATCAGGAGCGGTTGCGCGATGAACTGGGTCTGAATGATCCGTTTGTCTATCAGTTTGCGCGGTTTACCGGTGATCTGTTGCAAGGGGATTTCGGGTTTTCCTATCGCACCCGACAGCCCGTGGCCGAGATGATTGCCACCCGCATTCCCGCGACGCTGGAATTGGGGGTTGTGGCGCTGATTATCTCGCTGGTCGTGGGAATCCCGACGGGGGTTTATACGGCGTTGCGACCACGCGGGATTGCCACGCAGGCGATATTGATGACCACGCTTGTGGGGGTGTCGATCCCCACGTTTGTCATCGGGATCATGTTGATTTTCATCTTTGGGGTGCAGCTGGGCTGGTTGCCGACATTTGGGCGCGGCGGCACGGTGCAGATTGGCGGTTGGGAAAGCTCGCTGTTCACCATCGAAGGCTGGCGCGCGCTGTTGCTGCCTGCGATTACGCTTGGTGTCTACCAGTTGACCCTGACCATGCGCCTTGTGCGGGCCGAGATGATGGAGGTCATGCGGTCAGATTATATCCGCTTTGGCATGGCGCGCGGCGTGCCTATGCGGCGGCTCCATTACAAACACGCGCTGGCCAATACCATGGTCCCGGTGATCACCATCATCGGGTTGCAGTTTGGCGGTGTGATTGCCTTTTCAATCGTCACTGAAAGCGTGTTTCAGTGGCCCGGCATGGGCCTGCTGTTTCTGGAATCCATCCGGTTTGTCGACATCCCGGTCATGGGCGTCTACCTCGTGGTCATCGCGTTTTTCTTCGTGCTTGTGAACCTGATCGTCGACCTGCTTTACGTTGCCATCGACCCGCGATTACGGGTGAGTGACGTCACATGATCGCATTCCTCAAACGCTACGAAGGCTTATGGCTCTTCGTTCACTCCCCCGCTGCAATGATTGCCGCGTTGGTCGCCGCACTCATCCTGATTGGTGCGGTCTTCGCCCCATGGATTGCGCTGGTGAACCCCTACGACCTCGCGTCCTTTAGCCTGTTTGACGGGCTGCTACCCCCAGCATGGGAAGACGGAGCGAACCCAAAATACCTGCTCGGCACCGACGATCAGGGCCGCGATATGATCTCATCGATCCTTTATGGGGCCCGCCTGTCGCTTGTCATCGGCATCGCCGCCCTCACAATCGCCGCCGTCCTTGGTGTCGGACTTGGCCTTGCCGCGGGCTACTACGGCGGGCGATTTGACGCGATCATCATGCGCATCGCGGATGTGCAACTCGCCTTGCCCGCGATCCTGACGGCGCTTTTGATCGACGGCATCGCCCGTGGCATCCTTCCCGCCGCGATCCAGCAAGACCTGCGCGTCGCTGTCCTGACGCTGGCGATTGCCCTGTCGCTTTGGGTGAACTTCGCCCGCACCGCCCGCGCATCGACCTTTGTGCAGATGAAAAAGGAATACGTGCAAGCCGCGATCATGATGGGCCAGCGCCCATCACGCGTCATGTTCGTGCACATCCTGCCCAACATCCTCGGCCCCCTGTTGGTCATCATGACCGTTGATCTCGCCTCTGCGATCCTGCTCGAGGCGACGCTGTCCTTCCTCGGCATCGGCCTGCCCGCCGACAGCCCTTCGCTCGGCACCCTGATCCGCATCGGGATGCAGTTTCTGTTGTCTGGCGAATGGTGGATCTTGTGGATCCCGACCCTGTTTCTTGTGGCCCTTGTGGTGTCGATCAATATCCTGGGCGACTTCCTGCGCGACGTCTTTAACCCAAGGCTCCGGTAGATGCTGACGATCACAGACCTCGCGGTAAAATTCCCCTCTCGTTTTGGCGATTTCACCGCCATTGAAGACGTGGACATGACCATCGCACCGGGAGAGATCCACGGCTTGGTCGGCGAAAGCGGCGCAGGCAAATCAACCGTTGGGGCGGCTGTAATCGGGCTTTTGCAAACACCCGGATACATCGCCGGTGGCACGCTCACCTTGGGCGATACCGACCTGCGCGACCTCTCTGACGGTCAGGCCCATGCGATCCGGGGCGACCGGATCTCGATGATCTTTCAAGACCCGCAAACCAGCCTCAACCCGCTGATGACGATCGAGGATCAGCTGGTTGAAACTATCCAAGCCCACTCCGATGTCAGCCACGCCGCCGCGCTCAAGCGCGCTGTTGACCTGCTTGAAGACATCGGGATCGAAAACGCCGCGGCGCGGATCAAGTCTTACCCACACCAGTTTTCAGGCGGAATGCGCCAACGCGTCGTCATCGCGCTTGCGATCTGCACGGACCCGGAACTGATCATCGCAGATGAACCAACCACCGCCCTTGATGTGGCCGTGCAAAGCCAAGTCCTTGATCTGATCCGCAGGCTCGCACGCGACCGCAAGATCGCCTTTATGCTGATTACCCACGACATCGGCGTGATCGCGCAGGTGGCCGACCGGGTGACCGTTATGCGCCATGGCAAAGTCATGGAAACCGGGGAAACCGCGCAGGTCCTTGGCGCGCCCCGGCACCCCTATACCCGTGCCTTGATGGATGCCGTCCCGCCTTTGGATCGCCGCATCGACCGCTTTCGCGTCCCGCAAGAGGCCGACACCGGCCCGATCACCCAAGACAACGCGGCAGAGGCGTGGTTGCTCGAAGGGATAGAGCAAGACCCTATTGGTCTTTCGCTGTCAAACCTCTGCGTGCGCTTTCCCGGCACCCGCACCTCGCTCTGGCGCAAGCCCGATCCATATGTCGCCCTGCACGACATTAGTTTTGATATCCGCCCCGCATCGATCATGGGCCTTGTGGGGGAAAGCGGATCAGGCAAATCGACGCTCGCCAAGGCGATCACCGGGCTGGTGACACCCAGTAGCGGCACCATGACATTGGGCGATGACACCCTGCCCGGCGGCAAATCCCGCAGCCGCCATCACCCTTCGCGACAACTGATCCAGATGGTGTTCCAAGACCCGTATTCAAGCCTCAATTCACGCCAAACCATCGGCGCAATTCTGGCAGAACCCCTTTGGTTTTATGGCTTTACGCCTGACCCAAGTGACCGCCGCCGCCTTGCCGCCTCAATGCTCGAACTTGTCGGCATGGCCCCCGACGCCATCGACAAATATCCGCACCAGTTTTCCGGGGGGCAGCGTCAGCGCATTGCTGTGGCCCGAACCCTGCTCGCGCGCCCCCGGTTCCTGATCTGCGACGAACCGACCTCGGCGCTGGATGTCTCGATACAGGCTGAAATCCTCAACTTGCTGAAAGACCTGCAAGCCAAGTTCGGCCTCACGATACTGTTCATCAGCCATAACCTCGCAGTGGTGCGTCAAATGGCCGACGACACAGCCGTGTTGCGCAATGGCCGGATCGAAGAAATTGGCAGCACAGAGGCCCTCTATGCGAACCCGCAAGCCGATTACACCCGCACACTTTTGTCTCTGACCCCCGTGATGCCCATATCATGGCAGGCGCCAACCGGCTAAGCATCGCCACCCGGCACCGATTTCTTTCGTGTCATGCTTGGATTCCGTGCATGTTGAAGGGAATATCACGATCCCTTTTGGACTTTACCCACTGGCGCTTATTGACCGGCACCGCGCTTTACATCCCACACGACAGACACGGCATGTTTGAACGAAGCCATTAATATCAAGGAAAAACAACATGCGTGTTATCGCATCGTTGCCGTTGCTTTTGTCTTGCCTGCCCGGCCGCAACGGAACCGGCCTGACCGGGCCGGATCCGTTGGATTGGGCCGCCGGCTGGCGCAAGATGTCAGGCACGCGACGGAACAGAAGCGCACGACCGGGAGGAGAAGCCCCGCCCAAGCCTGTTCCATCGCGTGACGAAACTGGCCCGCGCGCGGGCCAGTTTTCCTTAGACGTTGATCTTGCCGCCGTCGACGTTCAGCGTCTGACCGGTGACAAAGTTGCTGTCGGAAGACGCCAGATAAAGCAGGGTCCCCATCAGATCTTCGGGCAGCATCTCGCGCTGGATCGACCTTGATGCAACGGTCGGGCCACGCGCCCGGTCAAAGTCCGCGTTTGCCGCAAGACCTTCGCTTTCAGTCAGGCCAGGCGCGATGGCGTTGACCTGAATGTTCTTGTCGCCCAGCTCGCGCCCATGGCACCGCGTCAGCGCCATCACGGCCCCCTTGGATGCCGTGTAGTGCGACAATCCCGGCGGTCCGTAATAGAACGTCCCAGAGGCAATGTTCACAACCTTGCCGCCACCGCCCTTGATCATTGTCGGCACAATGGCCCGCATCACCTGATGCACGCCACGCGCATTCACGCGCATGATTGTATCGAATTCCTCGTCGCTGATCTCAAAGAACGGCTTGGGCTTGAGCGTCGCAAAGATCGACGCATTGTTCACCATGATGTCCAACCCGCCCATGCTGGTGGCCTTTTCGACCATCGCCTTGAGGTCGTCATTGTTGGTCACGTCAACCTTCATACCCTGCGCAGAGCCACCATCATCCGTGATCGCCTTCACGGCGTTGGCAGTGTCCTGCACATCGGTGACAAGCACCGTTGCACCCTCATCCGCCATTGCCTTGGCCATCAATGACCCAATCCCCTGTGCAGCCCCGGTTATGACTGCGACTTTTCCATCCAAACGACCCATTGCGTCCTCCAGTTTTAGATGCTGATTTCTAGAATTCTTGCGACTTCAGGCCAGCTCTTGGCCCCGTTCTCGCGAAGATCATTGGTAAGATCCTCGGGCACCCAATCAATCAGGCACTTTTTGAAATTTGGCCGCGCCTCGATCCGGGCGAACCACTTTTCTACATTGGGCAACCGCCCGTTTTCCCACATGCCGCGCATCGACATCATCGCAAGGCGATTGACGTAAGGCGTCATGGCAATATCCGCGATCGAGAATGTGTTCCCCACCAGCCAGTCATTGCCACCCGCCAGCGCATCTTCCATCTTGTGCAGGTAGGTATCGTATAGTTTGACCTTTTCGGTCGCACCCGGTGCCTCAAACCCGAACCGGGTAAAGGCGTCCTTCATGCTTTTCCAATCCGACGTGACCGAGATTTTCGGGGTAGAGGCGAGGAATTTTTTCACCCCCTCTTCGCCAAGGTTCTTTAGAACCGTATGGCGGTGCGAACAGACAAACGTCACCGCACCACAGGCGGGATGCAGATCTTCGTCCACCGCCTTGGTCCAATACCGCGCCTGCGCACGTTCCCACGGGTCAGTGGGATGCACGCTTGTGGCAGGTTCCAGCTGATCCAGATATTCAATGATCACCGTGCTATCCGGCACCACCGTGTCATCATGCACCAGCGTTGGCACAACACCCTTGGGGTTCAGCTTCAGGTATTCGGGTTCAAACTGTTCGCCCTTCAGGATGTCGATGTAAACGCCATCCCACTCCAGGCCCTTTTCATCCATGGCAAAGCGCACCTTGGCCGCGCAAACCGATGAACCGTGGTGATAAAGCGTATAACTCATAGCTGCACCGTCACCCATTTCAACTCGGTCATCGCTTCCATGTCGGCATCGGTTCCCTCGCGGCCCACACCGGATTGACCATTCCCGCCAAAGGGCACATGCGCCTCGTCATGGATTGTCGGTCCATTGATATGGCACATCCCTGCGCCGATATTCTTGGCAAAATGCATCGCCTTGTTGATGTCATTTGTGAATATGGCCGAGGACAGACCGAACTCTGTGTCATTGGCCAGCGCCAGACCTTCTTCATAGCTGTCGATGGCATAGATCGACGTGACCGGGCCAAACGTCTCTGCCCGGCACACGGTCATCTCATCGCTGACATTGGTCAACAGCGTGGGCTGGCACCGGTTGCCTTCCCACTCACCGCCCGCAACGACCGTGGCACCCTTTTCAACCGCATCCGCGATATGCGCTTTGACGCGGCTGCGCTGGCGATCGGAAATGATCGGCGCAATCACCGTGCCGGGGTCACGCAGATCCCCCATGCCAACCTTGCCCGCGATCATCGCAAACCGCTTGACGAATTCGTCGTAAAGGGGCCGTTCCACATAGAACCGACTCGACCCGATACAGGCCTGCCCGCCAAACATAAAGATCGACCGCGCCGCCAGTGGCATCACCTTGTCCAGATCCGCATCTTTCAGGATCAGCGTCGGGCTTTTCCCGCCCAGTTCCAGCGTGTTGCGTGTCTTGTTCTTGGCGCAAATCTCGTTGATGTGCTGACCGATCACCGTTGACCCGGTAAAGGTCACAAAATCCACATCCGTATTGCTGGTCAGGTCATCGCCAATCTCATGGCCAAAGCCCGTGACCACATTATAGCTACCCTCCGGGAACCCGGCCTCTGCCACGATTTCCGCAAACAGCACGGTCAGATGCGGCGCCATTTCGGACGGCAAATGCACCACGGTGTTGCCCACCGCCAACGCATTGGCGACCAGACGCGTGGTCTTGATCAGCGGCACGTTGAACGGCGTGATCACGGCGACAACGCCCAACGGCTCGCGAATTGACATGGAAAACTTGCCCGGCGCATCCGACGGGATCGTCTCGCCTCGCACATAACGGCACAGTCCCGCCGCCGCACGGACCATCGTCAGACCCTTTTCAAACTCAAACATCGCCTTCTGTATCGGCGACCCGATCTCGTCGATCAGGCAATCCAAAAGCTCTGCTTTTCGCGTCTCCATGATCTCGGCCACCCGCAGCAGCATCCGCTCGCGGTCCTTTGGCAAGGTCTCCTTATAGGCCGGAAACGCTGCCTTCGCAGCCGCAACAGCGCGGCCCATATCCGCAGCCGTGCCCTTGGCGGCCTGCGCATACAGGCTGTCATCCAGCGGGTTCAAAACGTCGAAAACGCCCCCGCCCTCTGCGTCGCTCCACGCGCCTCCGATAAAGTGTTGAAACGATTTGATGTCTGTCTTCTTATCCATGGGACGTCTCCTGTGCTGGCGCGTTACCGACAAGCGATTGCTTTCTTGTGTTCCGGGCCGTGCATACCGGCCACTGCATACCAAACTCGAACCTATGACAAGTCCGGTGCGAAATCCCGAGGCGTGCCTCGGGGCGGGGATTCCTTACTGATTGGTCACATCATATTCTCTGCGCGACCCGCGATCCTGCAAGCGGCGGCATTTGCAAAAATCACCTTGATTTCCTTGCTGTCAGAGGCAAAAATTGCAGAAAGCCCAATACATGACGAAGACATATCATCCTCCAAAAATCAGCGGCCTCGCAAATTGGCCATGCATTTGGGATCCCATTTGAACCCAGCGCATCAAAATCCGGTCGATTCCACGCGTGTTAACCCATACAAACACCGTTTTGGGATCCCAAATCAAGTGGAAAAATCTGCGATTACCCCGTAATAGCGATATTTGCTTGACTTTGGGATCCTAAATTTCATGAATGCGACTATGGACTCCATTGACTTAGAGCTTGCCGCTCGCATCCGAAGTGACATCCTTCAAGGCAACTACGCGGAAGGCGAACGCCTGTCAGAGGCGCAGTTGTGTCAAACGCACAACGTCTCGCGCACTCCGGTGCGCCTTGCCCTGCGCCTGCTGGAAAGAGAACGCGTCATCCGCCGCAGCGAAGGCCGTGGATATTTGGTTCAAAACCCCACGGTTGCCGACATTTTGCAGGCCGTGCAGGTGCGCGGCCATCTTGAAAGCCTCGCCGCCCGGCTTTTTGCGCTTTCCGACAAACGCGCCAGTTTTCTGCCCGACATGGAACACGCCATCAACGTCATCGAGGATTGCGCCGACGCCGGCAGCCTTGATGATGCCGCCATCCGTCGGGCGCAAGCAGCCAACAAGACCTTTCACACGACGATCCTCAAGGCCTGTGGCAACGCCTATGTCAGCTATACTTGTGAACAGATCAGCCACTTGCCGATGCTCGCTGCAGGCTCAATGGTTTTTGACCGTTCCGCCAATGACACCGCCGACCAGTCAGAGCGTGCGATGTTCCGGCTCCGCCTTGGCAACGCCCAGCATCAGGTGATCTACGAAGCGATCAAGGCCGGTGATCCGGTCCGCGCCGAAGGCATGATGCGCGAACATTCCCACACCATGATCGAATACATCCAAACCTTTGAAAAGCGGGACAAAAGCCTAACAGTGATGGATCTTGTGGCGTATTCGGGCATGCCTTCAGACACGGAATAGCGGCGCTAATCCCAATCCACGTCAAAGGTGTCCACGACAGCCTCGACCTGGCTTTGGGTCAGCGCATTGATCGGAATGCCACGCGTCAACAACGCAAGCTTTGCCGTCTCTTCCAGCTCTTCGGTGGCAAAGGCTGCCGCCCACAAATCCTTGCCCGCCACGACCGGTCCATGATTGGCCAGCAACACCGCAGACCTGCGCCCCGCAAGCCCCCGCACCGCCTCTCCCATTGCCGGATCACCGGGCAGGAAAAACGGCAGCAACTGCACCTTGCCCAGCCGCATGATCGTGTAGGGCGTGAGCGGCGGGATCACATTGTCAGGATCAATATCCTGGATCATCGACAAGGCCACCGAATGGGTCGAATGCAGGTGCACGACCGCCCCCGTCTGCGCCCGTGTCTGATAGAACGCGGCGTGCAGCGGGACCTCTTTCGTCGGCATATCGCCCGACACATGCCGCATGTCGGCATCCATCAGGCTGATCTGTGCGGGGTCCAGAAACCCCATCGCCCGCCCCGTCGGTGTCACCAACACCCGCCCGTCTGACAGGCGCACGCTGATATTGCCCGATGACCCGCAGGTCAGCCCGCGATCAAACATCGACTTGGCAATCGTGCATATGTCTTCGCGCGCGCGCGCCTCTTCGCTCATACCGTGTCTTCCATCAACGCCAGCGCCTCTTTGAAAAAGCACGGCCCACCAAAATTGCCGGACTTCAGTGCCAAGGCGATACCGTCGACCTTCACCGCAGGCACACCGGCCGCAATCCTTGGTCCGATCTCAAGCACCTGAGCCGCCAGCCCCCTCACCACAGCGCCGCTCGTTTCTCCACCGGCGACAACAATCCGCGTCACACCGCGCAGCTTCAGCGCGGCGGCCAGATCTGCAAACAGCCCCTCAATCGCAGTGGCAGAGGCTTCGCGTCCAAACTTGGCCTGTGCCGCCCGCACAACATCAGGATCAGCCGAGGAATAAACCAGCGGGCGATCCTGCGCGACCACCCAATCCGCCAGCGCCTCTACATCAATCTCTCCGCCAACGGCCTTCTCCGCCGTGACCTCAAACGATGCAAATTTCCCGCAATATTTCTCGACCTGCTCGCGCGTTGCACGACTGCAAGACCCCGACAGGACAACACCCTTGCCCGCCACACCCCGCCAGGCAGGCGTCGCCGCCTTGGCGCCAAAGTTCGCTGGCAGCCCAATTGCAATCCCCGACCCGCCGCACAACAATTTGCGATCCTTTGCAGCGGCACCAATGGCGCGCAAATCCGCATCCTGAATCGCATCGACAATCACATGCGTCTGCACCGACGGCATCGCGGCCCGCATCGCCAAGGCACCCTGTGCCACCGTCCGCGCCGGGATATGGCCGACCGTGCGCTTGGTCTGCGGTGCCAGCACGCGACGCAAATCCGCATCCTTCATCGGCGTCAGCGGATGATCCTGCATCCCACTTTCATTCAGCAATCGATCCGCGACAAACAAATGCCCCTGATAAACGCTGCGCCCATTCTCAGGGAACGCCGGACAGACGATAACCTGATCCTCGCCCAAGGCATCTGCCAAGGCATCAAGCACGGGTCCGATATTGCCCTCATCCGTGCTGTCAAAGGTCGAACACACCTTGAAAATGATCTGCTTGGCACCCTGATGGACCAGCCATTTGCACGCAGCAAGGCTCTCTGACACGGCCTCGGCCACAGGCGCTGTTCTTGACTTCAGCGCCACAACCCCCGCATCGACCCGCGCGCTGGTGTTGCCATCAGGCACGCCAATATACTGCGCTGTGCGCATACCCCCTTCAGCCAGTGTCAGGGCGATATCGGATGCGCCCGTGAAATCATCCGCAATGACGCCGATCTTCATGTCTGTCCTTGGTCTAGCCTTGTAATGTGTTCCGCCACGCCTTGCGGAAACAGCGATCGCACCAGCGGGTCATGCCCCGGTACGATCAGGTCTGGCGCACTGGCCAGCCTTTGCAGCGTGTCAAATCCATCGAGCATATTTTGCAAATCCACCACGATGGGAAAGGGTTTGCGGGCCTGGAAATTCTCGTAGTAATGCGCGGCATCCGATGCCAGCACCAGCCATCCCGCGTCCGTGCGCACCCGCACCGCCTGCAAGCCGCGCGAATGGCCGCCAATGCAATGCACCGTCACCCCGTCAGCGACCTCGCTGTCGCCGTCATGGAACGTAAGCTTGCCCTGATAAAGCCTTGTGACAGCTTCACAAACATGCCCCGCCGTGAACGGCATCCGCAGCACATCGTGGCACATGCAAGGGCCTGTGGCATAAGCCATCTCGGCCGATTGCATATGCAGGTGAGCGTTGGGAAACAGGTGCAAACCGCCCGCGTGATCGTAATGCAAATGGGTCACGATCAGCGCGTCGATATCCTCGGGCCGGATCCCCAGCGGGGCCAGCGCCTCTGCCGGTTCCATCCTGATCGGGCGATCTCGCGCCGCAGCCTCTGGCCCGTCATAGCCGGTATCAACAAGGATCACGCGATCACCCGACCGCAGCACCCACATGAAATAATCCATCGCGTGCGGTGCGTCGTGGTTGTCGTCAAAGATGAAACTGTCGGCGCGCGTGCGCGCGTTCCGATCCGCATATTTGACCGCGTGAACCTCCCAGATCATGAAATGACCCGTTCGTAGGTTTTGACCTCTTTTTCAGCAATCATCGGGGTGACCGCCTTGTCGAACGACCTGAAATGGGACGATCCCAAATGCGCCTCAAACGCACCCGCATCAGCATAAAGCTCGTATAGAAACACCTCGTTTGGTCGCGCTGGATCCAGTGCGATATCAAACTGGTGACACCCCGGCTCCAGTGCCAAGGACGTTGCTGCGTTCTGTTCCATCAAAGGCAGGAACTCTGCCATCTGTCCTGCGTTAATCTGGAACGTCACAACCACTGCATAGCTCATTATCATCTCCCGATCAGCCTCCCAAAACCACGTTTTACCGCACCAATCTGGCTGAGGATCAGTGCCACATTCATAGTCAAGAGGATGGCAGCGCCGGGACGACTAATAAAGGCGGAAAGGTTCCCGTCGGCGATGAACAGCGTCCGCCGGAAAGTTTCGTCAAACAACCCACCAAGGATCACCCCAATGACCAATGGCGCGATGGGAAACTTCAGCATATTCATGAAATAAGCGACCAATCCGACACCCAGCATCAGATATAGGTCGTTGATCCCGCCGCCCACGCTGAACGACCCGATCGTGGTCAGCACCATGACGATTGGCAGGAAAACAGTCTGAGGGATCCGCAGGATCTTGATGAAAATCCGCGCCGTAAACAGGCCCATCAGGAACATCGTGAACGACGCCATGACCATGATCGCCACGACCCGCAGGATAATCTCTGGGTCAATCGTTGGCCCCGGAATGATGTTGTTGATCTTGAAGGCCCCCATCAGTGCCGCCGCTGGCGGTGACCCCGGAATGCCCAGCACCAAAAGCGGGATCAGCGCACCACCGATACAGGCGTTATTCGCCGTCTCGCTCGACAACAGCCCTTCCAGACTACCCTTGCCGAACATGTGGCCTTCCTTGCTGACCGACTTGCCCACGCCATAGCTGACCCAGCCCGCAACGTCCTCTCCCACACCAGGCAATGCGCCCACACCCGTGCCAATCACGCCAGAGCGGCTGATCGTGGGCAAATAGCGTTTGACGGTCGCCAAATTCGGCACGATCCGCCCCTGTAGCTGGACAACCTCGCCCATTTTGACATGGCGCAGCCCCTCGATGATCTGTGGCACCGCAAAGGCCCCCATCAGCACCGGCACCACTTGGAAGCCGCTGAAAAGGTAAGGCCAGTCAAAGGTATAGCGCGGCTCTGACAACAGCGGGTCAAGCCCCACCATGGCCATCGCAAGCCCGATAAGCCCTGCAATCCAGCCCTTGATCACAAGGTCTTCGGACATCAGCGTTCCCGACAGGAGGATCCCGAAAAGCGCGAGCATGGCCTTCTCTGGGCTTGCGATGTTCTTGGAAATCAGCAGCAGCACCCAGACGAAAATCAGCAAGGCAACCGTGCCAATCAGCGTTCCGATAAAGCTCGCCGTTGTGGTCAGGCCCAGCGCCTCTCCACCCCGCCCCGCCTTGGCCAGCGGATGCCCGTCCATCGCTGTGGCCGCACTCGCCGCCGTGCCCGGAATGTTCAACAGGATCGACGGATAAGACCCGCCATAGATCGCGCCGACATAGGCCCCCAGCAGCGCGATCAGCGAATAATCCAGCGGGATCTTGTTCCCGAAGAACCCCGTCAGGATCGTCACCGCCAGCGTCGCCGTCAGCCCCGGCAAGGCCCCAAAGACAATCCCCAGAAAGACCGAGACGATCAGATACATATAAGTCACCGGGTCCGCCGCAAGGTCGTAAAACGCCCCGCCAAAGCCCGAAAGTTGCGAAAGGACAAATTCCATCAGTCCCTCCAAAGCGGACGCAGCGTCACGTAATAGTGGTATTCGATCTGGGCGAAGATCAGCCCACCCCGGTTCGGCACATTCTGCCGGAACCCAAACGCCATCGCACAAACCAGCACCAGCGGAGAGATCACAGCGATCCAAAGCGTCGCCTTTGCGACCTTGTCGCGCGGCCCGCGCCACAGACCCAGCGCCGTCAACCCGACCCAGAACGCCAGCGTGACCCAATCGTCGTCGTGTGGCGCGCCCCATTCGGCCTGCGGGAAATGCGCGACCAAAGCGTAAACCGCCGGGACCACCACAAACGACGCCGCCAGAACCATCCGGCGCGGCTGTCCTGTGTGAAATCCCCAGATCAGCGCCGTGACCAGCAACCCGCTGCACAGCACGAAATCCACCCGTGGCACCAATCCGAAAATGTAGAAAGCAAGGATCACCGCAATCGACGAAAAGCGGATCGCCTCATCCTTGTCCCACCCGATGCCAGCAGCACTCAGCGCTCGTTCCGCCCCGCCTTCACGCACCGCAATGCCCAGCAGCACAAAACCCAGAACCAGAAGCGCCAAAAAGATCCCCAAAGGCACAATCGCTGCGGATTCATACCAGTTGATCCCCGCCACACCCGCATTGTTCTGCCCCCACAGCGGGATATCAAACGTCCGCCATAAAAAGAAAATCGACACGACAATCAGAGTGCAAGCACCCCAAAAATCCCGCGCCCTTAGAATGGCCTTGTCGTCGTCCACTGCCTGTCCCCCGCCTTTGTCGCGCAGGCGGGGCACTCGAAAGCGCCCCGCCCAATCTATCTGAAATCCCGCTTAGGGCTTCATGATGCCCAGGCTCATCGGATCAACGTCGATCGCGCCAAGCTCTTGCAAAGTATAGGCAAAGTTCGCCTCGAGCGTTGTGAACAGTGCCTGTGCCTCTTCACCGGACTGCCCGCCGATGTCATAGTTGTTGGCCACGGCCCACTCGGCCACCGCGTCACCTGCCATGGCCTTGTCAAAGGCTTCAACCAGAACCGCTTTCACGTCGTCGCTGGCCGAATTGTGCACGGCAAACCCAATCGCCTGCTTCAACGGCAGATACTTGTCCAATCCGTCAAAGCTGTCGAAGGCGCTTGGCACAGTCATGCCTGCGATGTCGGCAGTCTCTGGCACCAGCATTGCCAATGGCTTCAACTGACCGCCTTCGATCAACGCGGCCTGCTCGGCCAGCGATGTGACAACCAAGGCGACCTCACCCGCGATGGCCGCTTCTTGGCCCGGGGCCGACCCTTTGTAAGGGACAAACTTGAACTCCGCGCCAGACCCGTTCTGGATCGCCAGCAGGTTCAGGTGGTGGATGGAACCCGCACCCGATGCCGCTGCCGGAATTGTGCCGGGGGCGGCTTTTGCGGCCTCAACCAGCTCTTCGATGGTGCTGTAAGGGCTGTCTGCAGGAACAGAGATCAGGTCAGGCGAACCGCCGACGATAAACGGATACCAGAAATCAAACTTCTGATCCCAACCGCCCTGCACCGCTGCGGTGACGTTGGATTCCGACAAACCGACCAGCGTATAACCATCGTCAGGCTGGTTCATGACGTAGACCATCCCGTTGGAACCGGCCACGCCACCCGTCTGGTTGATCACATTGATCGACACCGGCAGGTGCTTTTCCATCTCCGCCATGATCATGCGGTTAATGGTGTCGGTCCCGCCGCCAGCGCCCCAAACCACGGCCGTGGTGATATCGCGGAACGGATAGTCTTGCGCAGCGGCCCCTTGGGCCAGCCCCGTCATCATCGCAGCGATTCCCGCCAGCGTTTTCAGGTTCAGTTTCATGGTTTCCAGTCCTCCCAGACTTAATGCGTTTATTGTTGCACTTTTTTACGTATGCATTAATGAATGCGCTGTCAACTTATTGATGCCGGGGCATAGAAATTGTGCCATGCAAGATGAAAAGGATGCGGGGCAGGATGAAACAGAACTTTGAAATTGCGGTCTTCGATGGGGACGGCATTGGCCCGGAAATTATGGGGCCCACGGTGGAAATCCTGGCGCAGATAGCGGCGGCCTCACCCGATTATGACCTCTCATTCACCAACGCCCCTGCCGGTGCCGCCCATTACGCAAAAACCGGCGAATCGCTGCCCGATGCCTCGATGGACATCGCCCGCAGATCCGACGCGATCCTTCTTTCCGCGATGGGCCTGCCGTCGGTGCGCTATGACGACGGCACCGAAATCTCGCCCCAGATCGACCTGCGCAAGGCGCTCACCCTTTTTGCCGGTGTCCGCCCCGTGACAATCCAGCCGGGCCAGCGCACCCCCCTTGATATGCCCGAGGGTAAAGCGGTTGATTTCGTGCTGATCCGCGAAAGCACCGAAGGGTTGTTCTATACCCAAGGCAAAGGCGAAGTGACCAAGAATGAAGCCCGCGAAACCCTGCTGATCACCCGCGACATCTCTGAAAAGCTGTTCAAATTCGCCTTTAACCTCGCCCATGACCGCAAGGCGCAAGGCCGGGGCCCCGGTCGCGTCACTTGCGTGGATAAGGCCAACGTCTTCCGCGCCTTCGCCTTCTTCCGCGAAATGTTCGACGCCGAAGCCGCCAAACACCCCGACCTGACCGCCGATCACGCCTATGTCGACGCCACCGCCCTCTGGATGGTGATGAAGCCTTGGGACTTCGACGTTTTGGTCACTGAAAACATGTTCGGCGACATTCTGTCTGACCTTGGTGCGGGCCTGATGGGCGGGCTGGGGCTTGCCCCTTCTGCCGATATCGGACTTGAAAACGCCGTGTTCCAACCCTGCCATGGCTCTGCGCCCGACATCGCAGGCCAAGGCCTTGCCAATCCGCTGGCGATGATCCTTTCGGCGGCCATGATGCTCGACTGGCTTGGCCTCAAGCATGACAATCCTGCCATGACACGCGATGGCCAGCGCCTGCGCGAGGCCGTTGAACATGTCGTCGCGACAGGCCATGTTCTGACCCGCGACCTTGGTGGAAATGCAGGCACGGCAGAGGCGGCCCAGGCCGTCACCGACACGCTATTTGTGGCATGACCATGCGTGTTGCTTGCGTTGGTGCGGGCTACTTTAGCCAATTTCACTATGGATCATGGGCCCGCATCCCGCAGGTTGAACTTGTCGGGTCCTGCAACCGCGACATCACCAAAGCGCAGGCCACCGGCCTGCCTGCCTTTGATGATCTGCAAACCATGTTGGATCAGGTTCAACCTGACCTTCTTGATATCATCCTGCCCCCCGTGGCCCACGCCACCACGATCCGCGCGGCGCTTGCCGCAGGCATCAAACTGATGATCTGCCAGAAACCGTTCTGCAACCATCTGGCAGAGGCTGAAACCATCACGGCAGAGGCCGAAGCCGCGGGCGCCCGCATCGTCATCCACGAAAACTTTCGCTTTCAGCCGTGGTATCGCGCGATCAAACAGGCACTCGATGTTGAGCTTCTGGGCGATTTGCAACAGATCACCTTTCGTCTGCGCCCCGGCGATGGTCAGGGACCGGATGCCTACCTCGACCGGCAGCCCTATTTTCAGCAGATGGACCGTTTCCTGATCCACGAAACCGCCGTGCATTGGGTCGATACCTTCCGCTATCTTCTGGGCAACCCCACGGCCGTCTATGCCGATCTGCGGCAACTCAACCCCGCGATCGCGGGCGAGGATGCGGGCCACATCATCTTCACCCACCCCGCTGGTGTGCGGGCCATGTTCGACGGCAACCGCCATCTGGACCACAACGCCGACAACCTGCGCCGCACCATGGGCGAGGCCCTGATCGAAGGCACCACCGGCACGATCCGGCTGCTTGGCGATGGCTCTGTCCGCCACCGCGTCTTTGGCACCTCAAACGAGACCGTGCTTTTGCCGCCAGACATCTGGGACGGATTTGGCGGCGATTGCGTCCATGCCTTGCAAAGTCACGTGGTTTCGGGCCACCTAAACGGAACGCCCTTGGAAAATGAGGCCCGCGACTACCTTTCCGTCATCGCCATTGAAACGGCGATCTACACCTCTGCCGATACCGGTCGGCGCATCAACCTGGACAGCCCTTGAACGAGCTTGACCACAAACCGATCTCCAACATGCAGCGCGCCATCGGCGAGCTGCGTGAACTGATCTTTTCCGGTCAACTCTCCCCCGGCTCCGACCACCTTGAAAGCGAACTGGCCGAACGCCTTGGCATGTCCCGCACCCCCGTGCGAGAGGCGGCACTGATCCTCGAAAGTCAGGGCCTGCTGGAACTGCGCCCCCGCAAGGGCGTGCGCATCCTGCCCGTCTCTGCCACCGATATGCGCGAAATCTACGACGTGCTGACCGAACTCGAAAGCCTCGCCGCCGAACGCGCCGCCGCCGCAGGCTATCCGGCGCACGAGCTGAACCAACTGGCCCTTTCGATCACCGATATGGAAAACGCCGTCGCGTCAGAAGACCTTCAGGCCTGGGCCCGTGCAGATGACGCCTTTCACCGTGAACTCGTCCGGCTTGGCGGCAATTCCCGGATCCAGAACATCGTCGGCATGATGTCCGATCAGGTCCGCCGCGCCCGTGCCGTGACCCTGTTCATCCGCCCCATGCCGACCCAATCAAACGAAGACCACCGGGGCGTGTTCAATGCCATACGCGATGGTAACCCGGCAGAGGCACGCCGCATCCACCGCGCCCACCGCGAACAGGCCCGCAATATGATCGTGGGCCTGCTGGAAAAGCATCATCTGCAACTGCTTTAGGGGCGCGTGGCATCCACCGCATCGGCCAAACCGATGGTGTTCACCCTTGTAATCACGGCCTCTGCCCCCGGTGCGGGCTGATAGCCGAACAACACCGTCTCAGCCTCGGTCAGCGCCGCAAACGCCGGGGCTTCCAACTGCAAAGCCGCTTCGCAAATTTGCCCCAGACAGCGCTGCCAGATCATCGTCTGCTCAGGCGCGTCAGGCTCTGATTCCGCCCGAAACGCCAATGGCGCAGGCAGATAAACGCCAATCGGCACCTGCGCGACCAACACCGCGCCGCCCTCGGGCGCGGCATAGGCGATCAACTGAATGACCAATGCACCAGTGTCCTGCCGCGACTGCGTCTGCACCACCCTGCATTGTGTCCGCTGCGTGCTGACCGCCTCGCAATTCACCACCCAATCGCCAAACGCCGCGTTGTTGGCGACCTCGTCCTGCGCTGCGGCGCTCGTTGCCAAAACCATGCCGATCCCGGCCAGAATACTGCGCATCTTGATGCCTCCTGCTGCTGGCCCGACCATGGGGCAAGCCCAGCGCTTGCGCAATCCGCTTAACCTTCCAAGGGCTGCAAATGGGTCTCAAGAAAGGGCCGCAGATGTTCGTGTTGCGTTGGCAGCCGGAGCGTTTCCCCAAGCGTTGCGCGGTCTTCATCCCGGTCAAACCCCGGCTCATTCGTGGCCACCTCAAACAGCACCCCACCGGGCGTGCGAAAATAAATGGCCCAGAAATAATCCCGGTCAATCACCGGCGTCACCTGATACCCGGTATCCAGCAGCGCCTTGCGCACTTCAAGCTGTGCGTCCCGGTTTTCCACTGCAAAAGCAATGTGATGCACCGATCCGGCCCCTTGTTCTGCGCGGTTTGCATCGGGCATGGCCGCCAGGTCAATCGTATTGGCCCCGGTGCCATCCTCCACCGCAAAACGGGTCACGCCGTCGCGTGTATCGACCTTGTCGTAGCCCATGAAGCCCAGCAATTCAGCCATCGCGCCTGTGTCCTGCAATCGCATCGTGGCCGCGTGAAAGCCCCGGATCGCATGATCCGCTGTCACGCCATTTCCGGTCCAGCCGGGCCGCGCATCTTCGCGGATTTCTGCCAGCGCAAAGCCTTCGCCGTCGGGATTGTCGAACCGCAAACGCGTTTCGCCAAAATGATCGACCTGCGCCAGATTGCTTGCGTCAAACGTGGCAAGCCGATCCGCCCAAAACCCAAGCGACCCTTCGGGGATCGAAAAAACCGTCTCGCCCACTTCTCCGGTGCCCTTGCGCCCGCGCTTTGCATTTTGAAACGGGAAATAGGTCATCACCGAACCGGGTGATCCAACCTCATCGCCATAATACAAATGATAAACTTCCGGTGCGTCAAAGTTCACCGTCTTCTTGACCCTGCGCAGCCCCAGCGCCTTGGTGAAAAAGTCATTATTTTCAACAGCATCCGACGCGATTGACGTCATGTGGTGCAGACCTTTGATTTGATTGAGCATATCGCCCTCCATCTGTTCTGCTGCTCATATAGCGCAACAACACCATTGCGATAATTGGCTTAATTTGCGACTATCTATTGCAAAAGGCGCAATAATGTCCGGCCAACTTGAACACATTCAGACCTTTCTCGCTGTGGCTGATGCGGGCGGCTTTGCCCGTGCGGCCCGCAAAATGGGCAATTCTGCCTCTTCCGTCACCCGTGCAATATCTGATCTGGAATCCAGCCTTGGCGTCCAGCTTTTCAAGCGGACGACACGCAAGGTGGCGCTGACGCAGGCGGGCCTGACCTACTATCAACGCATGCTGCCCGTCGTTGCCGAAATTGCCCGTATTGATGACAGCGCCCGGGCCTATCAAACCGACCTGCAAGGCCGCTTGCGGATCTCTGCGCCACTCTCATTTGGAACCCATTTCCTGTCCGGCCCCATTGCCGCTTTCCGCCGTGCGCATCCGGGCATTGACCTCTCGGTCAACCTCACCGACCGTTTCGTTGATATCATGCAAGCCGATTATGACATGGCTCTGCGCATCTCCGGCGCGCCCGCCGACCGGTCAACAATCTGGCGCAAAATCAAGCCTGTAAGGCGCAGCCTTGTCGCCTCCCCGGCCTATCTGGCGGGCCATGGCACGCCCGCGCACCCGTCTGATCTGACGGCCCACGCCTGTCTCAGCTACACGCATCTGGCAGAGGGCGAGGTTTGGGAGCTTTCTGATCCCGCCACAGGCGCCACCCATCCCGTGCGGCAGACCTTTCGGTTTGCCTGCAACAATGGCGACCTGCTGGCACAGATGGCAATCGCCGATCAGGGGATTGCTCTGCTGCCGAACTTCCTTGTGGCCGATGCGCTTGAACGTGGCCAACTTGACCCCGTTCTTGTGGGTTGGGACGCGCCGGAAATCTGGCTGACAGCCTTCTATCCGCCCTATCAGAAACTCCCCGCAGCGATGGACCGCTTCACCGCTGCGATCGAACAAGCCGTTGCTGATCTGCCCCTGTGACACTGGGTCACACAACCTCACCGTGTCGAGACGCCATAAGATGACCCGACGAAAAGAGAGATGCGCAATCTCAATAATCGCAATGAAAAGTGGTTGAAGTTAAACCAATTTAGTGAGGTAAGGCAAGAAAGTGTAAATTTTACGTGACATAGTAAACGTGGAGAGGCCGAAAGTTTAGGAACCGATTCCTGCAACCACTGCGGGTTCGGAACCCTTGAGGTGGTGGGAAGGGAATTCACGGATGAAGTCAACGACAAGCGCGTTTTTACTGCGACTTGAACGTCATACGCAACTTTCAACAGATGAGAGAGATATATTTGAGGGGCTGGATCGCGAAATTCTGACGCGGAAAAAGCGCGCAGCGGTTTTTGACCCGACCCGTGCCGATGCACGTATTGCCATTATCAAATCCGGCTGGGCCGTTTCGCGGGCGACATCGTCGACCGGACAGTCCACGATTACCCAAATCTACATGCCCGGCGACGTGATTGGTCTTGCCGATCTTGGCTTTGCCGCCCCGCCCCACGACGTTCAGATGCAGACCGACGGCGTTGTTTCGCTTGTCGACCGCCGCACCCTGTCGCGCCTTGGGCACAACCATCCTCGCCTTCTCGCGCTGCTCTTGTCGATGGCCAGCCTCGAAGAGGTCGCCCTGCGCGACCGCCTGCACGCCATCACCCGGCTCTCAGCCGAGGATCGCCTGATCCATTTCATGCTGTCGATGAAAAGCCGCACAGCCCAGCTGACCGATCAACCCTCTGACCGGTTTCCGCTGCATATGTCGCAAAAAGATATCGGCGATGCGCTTGGGCTCACGGATATCTACGTCAACCGCCTCATGCGCAAACTTAGCAGCACCGGCCAGATCGACGTCGCCCGCCCCTATATCCGCATCACCGACCGCGAAAACTGGACCAAGCGTGTGGGCTACAAGGATCGCTACGCCAACCTTGATACCAGCTGGATCTCAGCGGCGTCCTAGGCATATCCCTCGGGATTTCCCGACTGCCAATCCCACGTGCTGCGGGCCATATCATCAAGCGTATGGGTCGCCTGCCACCCCAGCTCTGCCCTAGCGCGGGCCGGATCTGCCTGCATCGCAGCGATGTCCCCCTCACGACGCGGTGCGACCTGACAGGGGATCGCCTTGCCACTCGCCGCCTCAAACGCCGCCACCATCTCACGCACCGAATAGGGCTGGCCTGTGCCAATATTGAATGGCCGCGCCCCCGTCGCCCCGGCGGCATAATCAAGGGCTGCCACATGCGCCCGCGCCAGATCAACCACATGGATATAATCGCGCTGCCCGGTGCCATCCGGCGTGTCATAATCATCGCCAAAGATCGACAAATGATCGCGTTTCCCCACCGCCACCTGGGCAATAAACGGCATCAGATTGTTGGGCACCCCATCTGGATGCTCACCAATCGTCGCACTCTGATGCGCGCCCACAGGGTTGAAATACCGCAATAAAACTGCCGTCTTGCCCCCCGCCTCCGCCCAATCGCTCAGAATATGTTCCGCAATCATCTTGGTGCGCCCGTAAACGCTGGTGGGGTTCAGCGGATGCGCCTCGTCATAGGGCAGATACTGCGGCTCTCCGTAAACCGTGGCAGAGCTGGAAAAGATAATCCGACGACAGCCCACCCGGTCCATCGCCCGCGCCAACCGGATCGTGCCATTCACATTCACGTCGTAATAGGCCAGCGGCTTTTCCATACTCTCGCCCACCGCCTTCAGCCCGGCAAAATGGATTACCGCCTCGGGGCGAAAATCCTCCATCACCTGCTCGAGAACCGCATCATCACGCACGTCACCCGTCACACAATCAACCGCCCCATTGGTCAGCTTGCGCACCCGGTCCAGCACCAATGGCGACGCGTTCGAGAAATCATCAAGCACCAGCGCCTCATGCCCCTGCCCCAACATCTCAACCAAGGTATGGGACCCGATATAACCGGCCCCGCCTGTCACCAATACCCGCATGTGCTCTCCTCTTTGCGCCGTTCTACGCCCCCAGCCCGCACCGTTCAATCCGGCAGTGCCACTGCCCCGCCGCGTGCAACCCAATCGCCATAGCCGTCGCGCAAATGCGCCGCCTCAAACCCCATGTCCTGCAGGGTCGCCACCGTCAGCGCCGACCGCCAGCCGCTGGCGCAGTGAAACACATAGCGTTTGTCTTGGGCAAAAACCGGCTTGTGATAGGGGCTCGCAGGATCAACCCAAAACTCCACCATCCCGCGCGGCGCATGCACTGATCCCGGAATGAACCCCTTTTGCCGCTCGCGAATGTCCCGAATATCCACAATCACAACACCCGGGTCATCCGCCATCGCCATCAGCGCACCGGTCTCAATCTCCTCAATCCGCGCCCGTGCCGCCGCCACCATCTCTGCCACCGGTGTGATCCCCATGACCCACTCCCCCCTCAAATGCTGCACCTGCAAAAAGCGCATTGTTCACCCTAGTCAACTTGATTAACTGCCGCGTAACAAGAGGAGGCTTCAATGCGCGAATGGTGGCGTGACGCGGTGATCTATCAGATCTACCCGCGCTCTTTTCAGGACACGACCGGCAATGGCGTGGGCGACCTGCCCGGCATCACCCGGCGCTTGCCCCACGTGGCCAGCCTTGGTGTGGATTGCATCTGGCTATCGCCCATCTTCACCTCGCCGCAAAAAGACATGGGCTATGACGTCAGCGACTACACCGACATTGACCCGCTCTTTGGCACGCTCAGCGATTTTGACGACTTGATCACCACCGCCCATGATCTGGGCCTCAAAGTGATCACCGATCAGGTCCTCTCCCACACCTCTGACCAGCATCCATGGTTCAAGGCCTCGCGTCAGGACCGCACCAACCCTCACGCCGATTGGTACGTCTGGGCCGATCCCCTGCCTGACGGCAGCCCGCCCACCAACTGGCATAGCCACTTCGGCGGCCCTGCGTGGGAATTCGACCCCGGGCGCGGCCAATATTACCTGCACAACTTTCTGGCCAGCCAACCCGACTTGAACTTTCACAACCCCGACGTGGTTGATGCGATCCTTGCGACGTGTAAATTCTGGCTCGACCGCGGGCTGGATGGCTTCCGCCTTGATACGGTGAACTACTATTTCCACGACAAGAAACTACGCTCCAACCCGGCAGCAGATGCTAACCCACAAGTCATGGCGACAGACCTTTATGGGATGCAACACCATATCTACGACAAGACCCGGCCAGAAAATCTTGGTTTCCTTGAAAAACTCCGCCGCCTGACCGACCAATACGACGACATCATGATGGTCGGCGAAGTGGGTGAGATGGGCGACCGCAGTATTGAGATCATGGGCGAATACACCGCCGGATCCGACCGCCTGCATATGGCCTATAGCTTCGCGATGCTGGGTCCCGATTGGGAACCCGCCCACTTCCGTCGCTGCATCGAAGGCTTCCAGAAAGGCGCGCCAGATGGCCACCCCAAATGGTCCTTTTCCAACCATGACGTGCCGCGCCATGCCAGCCGCTGGGCCGACCGCTCCGTCAGCGCCGATGCCGCCGCCCGCCAATCCATCGCGATGCTTTGCAGCTTCGAAGGCACCATCGGCATCTATCAGGGCGAAGAGCTTGGCCAGACCGAGACGACGCTCACCTACGACGAACTCACCGACCCGCCCGCGCTGCGCTACTGGCCTGCCGTGAAAGGCCGTGACGGCTGCCGCACCCCGATGGTCTGGGAAAAAGACGCAGCCAACGCCGGGTTCTCAACCGGCACGCCCTGGCTGCCCGTCAAACCGCCGCAGGCCGCCAATGCGGTCAACGTGGCGGAACAAACCAACGACAGCACCTTGCACCACTACCGCGAGGTGATCGCCTTCCGCAAAGCCAACCCCGCCCTGACCTTGGGCAAAACCACCTTCATCGACTTGCCCGATCCGGTGCTCGCCTTCACCCGCAAGGCCGCGGACCAGACACTCACCTGCGTCTTCAACCTCTCGGACAAGACACACACGCTGACCGTGGGCGACACGTCCATCACCGGCCCCCATCACGCGGCGCTCTTGGGCGATAAGTTGACCCTGCCCGGCAACGGCTTTGCCTATCTGACCGGCGCGCCCAAGGTGGCCTAGGTCCACTCCTTCTTTTGGCCAGAAATATCCCGGGGTCCGGGGCAGCGCCCCGCCTTGCGGGACGGCGGGCGGGGCGCCTTGGCCGCGGCACGCGGCCAACAGCGGCGCACGACGTCCCGCAGGTGGTTAACGCGTCTTCAGACTTTCATGCATACGGAATGTGGCCATCATGTGCATGGTTTGTGTATGGAATGTGCATGGCCGTTTTGGACCGTGCGGTGGGTCAGATCTTGCAAACCCCACTCACTTAGCACTAAGGCTAAGTATCCAGCAAATACGCGCCACGTCCGCTACCACGAAATCACAAAAACCGCGCCTTTTCCGTGGCCTAGCGCAATCTCTGCACCTTGGGTTTGCAAGATCCGTCGCACAATCGCCAACCCCATGCCGGTACCACCGGCATCCCTGCGCGTGGTAAAGAACGGATCAAAGACCCGATCCCTGTTTCCATCCGATATCCCGACACCATTATCGGCAATCACAAGTTGATTTTCCTCAACACTTACAGTCACTTGCGACGCGCCATGTGCCTTGGCGTTACTCAGCAAATGATCCATCACCAACCTGAACGCCTCTGGCCCAATTGGCACATTTTCGACTGTCGTCACCTCAACTGCCAATCCTGAGATCTCGGAAAATCCGCCCAAAACCGCCGTTTGCCCCTTCGGCAACGGCTCTGCCGCCTTCGCCAGCGCCCGCTGCGCCGCCAGCAATTCATCCATCCGAGCCGCAGAATCCCCGATCCGCGCGATCAGTTTTTTCCGTTCTGTTTCAGGTAGATCGCCTTCCAACAACTCCACGGCACCCCGAATTGCGGTCAGCGGGGACTTCATTTCATGGGTCACGTGATCGGCATAGGATCGCACCACAGCTTCCCTGCCGCGCAATGCTGTCGTCATCTCGATCACCGCGGCGCCCAGCTGGGAAAACTCTGGTGTGCCAAAGTGTTGCGGGGCCTCTGCCTCACCCTCTGCCTTGGCGTATTCGGTCAGCGCCCGCACCGGGCGCAGCACCAGGCGCCACAAAAAATACCCCAATGCCGCCGTGGCGATAAAGGCGATCCAGCCGATCAGCCAGCTTGTCTCGGCCCAGCCCAAAACGCCGCCTGCAAGCCGAAAATACCCGACGCCCAAAAGTGGCAGCGCAAAAACTGCCGCCAGCGTTCCGCCCAACACAAGGCTAAGCGGCGGCCGCCATTTGCGCGCTACCCGCGACATGGACCCATCCGAACACCGACCCCATGCACCGTTTCGATTGCATCAGGCACCCCGGCTTCGGCCAGTTTGGTGCGCAGGTTGCGCAGGTGGCTATCCATCGTCCGGTCGCTGACGTGAATGTTGGTTCCGTAAACAGTATCAACAAGTTGCGGCCGGGACATCACGTGATCGGGCCGCTTCATCAACTGCGCCAAAAGCTCCATCTCGCGCGCGGTGAGTGTCACCTGCGCATCACCCACATGGCATTGATGCCTGTCCACATCGACGCGCAACACCCCGCGCCTAAGAACATCTGGCGCATCGCCCTCGGGCGCGCCGCGCTTCAGGATCGCCTTGACCCGGGCGACCACTTCGCGCGGACTAAAGGGCTTGGGCACGTAGTCATCCGCCCCCATCTCGAGCCCGACGATGCGGTCAATCTCATCCCCTTGTGCTGTCAGAAACAGGATCGGCACGGCAGAGGTTTTGCGCAGCTCACGGCACACCTCTAGCCCGTCCATCTCGGGCATCCCGATATCAAGCAAGACCAGATCAGCCCCATCCGCAGCCTTCAGGGCAGCGACACCATCGGCGACTTCACTGGTGACAAATCCTGCCTGTTCCAGTGCGATCCGCAGGACATCGCGGATTGCGGCGTCATCATCGGCAATCAGAATATGGCGGCTCATGTATTCAACCCTTCAATTTCACTTAATTTATGGCGCAGACGCGCATTGCGATAGCCCCATTCGCGCCAGTCGCGCGGGGTCGCGATCTGAGGTTCGCGGCTCGGACAAAAGCGCGCGCCTGTCTCAACCTCGTGGGTCCGAATGGCGGGCAAGGCCCCCTCGCTGAGCTGGCAAATATACCATGCGTCAAAGATGATGTGGGGCTGAGTCAGATTGTGACGCGCCACGACGCCATCCACATTGACCAGCGATACCGCATAGAGTGCCGCCATTGCCAATGTCGCCGACCATCCGATCAACCAGCCAACGGCGATGTCTTTCCAGATCTGCCAGATCATCAGCCCCAATCCGACGGCCACTAATCCCATCCAGATAAAGGCAGCCACGCGCAACCGTGTCAGGCCATAGACATCGACGTAAAGGTCCAGTCGCAAGATCGAAGAGATCACAAGCACCACATTCTGCGCCACCCAAGCCAAAAGCAACCAGCGCAACACGGGCCGCCCGGTAAGCCATGGTTGCGCGATCAGGGCAAAGCCGCCCGCCAGCAAAGCCGTGACAACCAAAGGATAGGCACCGCGATGGGCATATTCGGCATAGCCAATGCCCTCTGGCAGGCTGACGCCGCCGCTGAGATAGGCCAGATCCAGCAGGGTCTGCACGGCAAAGATGGCGTTAAACGTGACGAGCGAGCGCAAGACCGATCCTTCGGTCAGCATCCCGCTTTGGCGCATGGGCCGAAAGGACACAGGGCGCAGCAGGCGATCTGACAGGACCGACAGACGCAGCATCGGCCAGACAAGTGCCGCGATGATCATCCAAAACAGGATCCGTGCCACATCAGGCATCACCGGCCCATGCTGCGGGATCAGGTTCGAAAGCCAGCCATCAATCACCGGATTGGCCTCGGCAAACAGCAAGATAAAGACAAGGCCCAGACCGGCAGGGACAGCCCAATCGCGCAAACCATTCAGGCCACGCAAGGCTGATTTCCCAACATTATGGCGCAATTGCAGGCCATCGCTGATGTCGATTGCGGTCTGCGCGTTGCCCCAGACCGGCATCCGCAAAGTCGCAAGGACAACGCGGCCCATGTCGTGCCACCCGCCGCAGACCTGAATAGCGCAAAAAGCCGCCAGCCCAACAAGCGCAAACGCGAAAGACGTGAACTGCATGACTGTGATCGCAGGGATCAGGCTGATGGCCAAAATGACCCATGCCTGCCAAAACCAGCGCCCCCAAAGGACCTGGGTGGCCAGTGCGATACAGAAGGTCAAGGCCACAAAACCAAGGCCCGGGGACAGGCCCCATATCAACAGGTCCGCCGCGATCAACAGGCCTATCAGCCCGATAAAGCGCCCAGACGGTGCGCGCGAGAATGTAAGACTTTCAGCCATGGGCCATCCCTTTGTCATTGTTTTGACTTGGGAATAGCCGCCGCGTCCCTTAGATCACGCGGCCGTGTTCAGCAGATTTTGCGCAGATTATTCTGCCGCGGCGCGAATGGCGCGGATGTTCTCGCCATAGGGGGCCGGGTTGGCGACGGACCCGCCCCGGAACACGGCAGAGCCTGCAACAAGCACATCAGCACCCGCCGCCCGCACCAAGGGGGCGGTGGTCGGATCAACGCCACCGTCGATTTCAATGTGGACCGGACGGTCGCCAATCATCTCGCGCAGGGTGCGGACCTTGGCCGTCATGTCGATGAACTTTTGCCCGCCAAAACCGGGGTTCACTGTCATTACGCAGATCAGATCAACGTCGTCGATCAAATCGGCCACGGCACTTGCTGGCGTGCCGGGGTTCAGCGCCACGCCCGCCTTGCAGCCAAGGCTGCGGATGTTTTGCAGGGTGCGGTGGATATGCGGTCCCGCCTCAACGTGGGCCGTGATGATATCTGCGCCCGCATCGGCAAAGCCTTGCAGATAGGCATCGACCGGCGCGATCATCAAATGCACGTCCATAACCGTCTTGATATGCGGACGGATCGCAGCGCAGGTTTGCGCGCCAAAGGTGATCGCGGGCACAAAGTGCCCATCCATCACGTCGACGTGGATCCAGTCAGCGCCCTGCGATTCCACTGCGGCACATTCCGCACCAAAATTGGCAAAGTCTGAGGCCAAGATAGATGGCGCAATTTTGAGCGAACGGTCGAAAGTCATGGCAAATCCCCTTGTTGCGCCCTGCAATAATCCGATTTGCAGCCAGCGTCACCCCGCCATGCGCAATTGGGGCGGGTAACCCCGCGATCACCATGCTATTTTGATCTTATGAAACCCGTGACCCTGCACCACAGCGATATTCTGACCCAAGGCGCGATGGCCCATGTGACCCGCGCGACGTTGACGTCCCAACGGCCCAAGCCTTTGCATTCTCATGATTTCTACGAGGTTTTCTGGGTCCAGAACGGCACGGTGCGGCATCACCTGCCAAGGGGTGCGACGACGCTGGCCGAGGGCGATTTGATCTGCATGTCACCGGGTCAGGCACATGGGCTGCAAGGCAAGGGCGAGGCGGCCATGGTCGCGATGATCTGCCTGCACCCCGATGTGGTCCGCGGGCTGGTCAAACGATTCCCCGATTTGCGGGACGTCGCCTTTCGCAAAGACGGCCCTGCACGGTTTCACCGCGATGTGCGGGCGCTGGCCACGCTGAACCAAGCCGCAATTGCGCTGGAACGCAGCGCGCGGGATGCGCTGTCGACCACGGCGTTCCTGCTGCCTTTGCTGTCGGGGTTAATGGCCGATCACGGCGGATTGCCGACGGGCCTGCCAGTTTGGCTGGCCGACGCCTGCCGGGCCGCCCGTGATCCAGCCGTGTTTCGCGACGGGGCCGCGGGCTTGGTCGCGCTGACGGGCAAAGCGCATCCGCATGTCAGCCGCACGATGCGGCAGCATCTGGGGCAGACGCCATCGGATTACATCAACGCGCTGCGGATGGACTATGCCGCCCGCGCCTTGGTGACCGACACCGAACCGCTGGCCGAGATCGCCGAAAGCTGCGGCATCCCGAACCTGTCGCATTTTCACAAGCTGTTCCGGGCGCAGTTTCAAATGACCCCACTGAAGTACCGGCAAAGGTTCCAACGCGACGTCATTCAGCCGTAGGGTGGGCAATCTGCCCACGGCTGCCGGAATTTATTTGACCAAACGGTCAAACCTTGCCATGACCTGCGGACCGTGCCACGCTTGCCCAAGCCCAGGGGGAGAACCGCCTTGACCACTGCCACAACCCAAACGCTGACGACCTCGCAATTGCCGCAGCTGCACGAGCCGCGCAATGACGGGATGCCGCTTGATCTGGACTGGGTGGCCGCCGTGCAAGCCAACACATCCGCGATTGAGCGCCGTGCTGCGACCCTTGGCGGGCGGCGCAGCATCAAGAAGGATTATCAGGCCGCGTGGCTTTGCAAGGCGATCAGCCTGATGGACCTGACGACGCTGTCCGGCGATGACACCGTGAACCGGGTTCGCCGCCTCTGTGCCAAAGCACGCCAGCCTGTCCGCGCCGATCTGCTGGCGCAGCTTGGAATGGAGGGTCTGACCACCGGTGCCGTCTGCGTCTATCACGACATGGTCCCCACTGCGGTCGAGGCACTGCGCGGCACGAACATCCCCGTCGCCGCCGTTTCCACCGGATTTCCTGCAGGCCTGTCGCCCTTTCATCTGCGCATCGCAGAGATTGGCGAAAGCGTCGCTGCCGGGGCCGAAGAGATCGATATCGTGATCTCCCGCCGCCATGTGCTGACCGGAAACTGGCAAGCGCTTTACGATGAGATGCGCGAAATGCGCGCCGCCTGTGGCGAGGCCCACGTCAAAGCCATCCTCGCCACCGGAGAGCTTGGGACCCTGCGCAACGTCGCCAAGGCGTCGCTGATCTGCATGATGGCAGGTGCCGATTTCATCAAGACCTCAACCGGCAAGGAAAGCGTCAACGCCACCCTGCCCGTCTCACTCACCATGATCCGCGCGATCCGCGACTATGAGGCGCGCACGGGCTTCAAGGTCGGCTACAAACCTGCGGGCGGCATCTCCAAGGCCAAAGACGCCCTGCTTTATCTTGCCTTGATCAAAGACGAACTTGGCGACCGCTGGCTGCAACCTGACCTCTTCCGCTTTGGTGCCTCCAGCCTGCTGGGCGACATTGAACGACAACTCGAACACCACCTCACCGGCGCATATTCTGCGCAGTGGCGGCATGCGATTGGGTAAGGCGCGCCCGGAAAAGGCTCCGGTGGAGCGTTTTCAGCGCCGAACGGGCGGAGCCCCGGAAAGGACCATGACAAAATGACCATCAAAGAAATCTTCGACACCATGGATTATGGCCCTGCCCCAGAAAGTGCATCGGAAGCGCTGCAATGGCTCGCCGATCGTGGTGGCTGTGCTGGTCACTACATCGGCGGCAAATGGGGACCGATCCGCGATGACTTTGCCACCAACAACCCCGCGACGGGCAAGAAGCTGGCTGGCGTGACCAAAGGCACCGCGGAAGAGGTCGCCACAGCCGTCAAGGCCGCCCGCAAAGCGCAGCCGAGCTGGGCCAAAGACGCCCACACCCGCGCCCGCGTCCTTTATGCCATCGCACGCGGCATGCAGAAGAACAGCCGCCTTCTGGCGGTGATGGAAAGCCTGGATAACGGCAAACCGATCCGCGAAAGCCGTGACATCGACGTGCCCTTGGCGATCCGGCATTTCTACTATCACGCAGGCATGGCGCAGCTGATGGAGGCAGAACTGCCCGACCGCCAGCCGCTTGGCGTTTGCGGCCAGATTATCCCGTGGAACTTCCCGTTGCTGATGCTGGCATGGAAAATCGCGCCCGCCTTGGCGATGGGCAACACGGTGGTGCTGAAACCTGCCGAGTTTACCCCGCTGACCGCGATGATCTTCTGCGAAATCGCAGAGGCCGCAGGCGTTCCCCCCGGCGTCATCAACATCGTCACCGGCGACGGCGACACCGGGGCTGCACTTGTCGCCGCAGATGTGGACAAGATCGCCTTCACTGGCTCCACCTCTGTCGGGCGGATCATCCGCGAACAGACCGCCGGGACAGGCAAGGCGCTGAGCCTCGAGTTGGGCGGCAAATCCCCTTACATCGTCTTTGAAGACGCCGATGTGGACAGCGCTGTCGAAGGCCTGGTTGACGCGATCTGGTTCAATCAAGGACAGGTCTGCTGCGCAGGCTCGCGTCTGCTGGTGCAAGAGGGCATCGCAGAGCGGTTTTACACCAAGCTCAAATCCCGCATGGATGGCTTGCGCATCGGCGACCCGCTGGACAAAGCCATCGACATCGGCGCCATCGTCGACCCCAGCCAGCGCGACATGATCGCCGCTATGGTCAGCGGCAATACCGAAGGCGAGACCTACCAGACCACAGCGCCCGATGGCTGCTTTTACCCGCCCACCCTTATCACCGGCCTGTCCCCCGCATCACACCTGATGCAAGAAGAAATCTTTGGCCCTGTCCTTGCCTCCACCACCTTCCGCACCCCGGCAGAGGCTGTCGAGATCGCCAATAACACCCGCTATGGGCTGGCCGCGTCAGTCTGGTCAGAAAACATCAATCTGGCGCTTGATATCGCGCCGCAACTGGCCGCTGGCATTGTCTGGGTCAATGGCACCAACATGATGGACGCGGCTGCCGGATTTGGAGGCGTGCGCGAAAGCGGCTTTGGCCGCGAAGGCGGCTGGGAAGGCCTCGCAGGCTACACAAAACCGCGCCAAAAGGCCGAAAAGCCAAAATCAATTGCGGCCTTCACCGGATCAGGCGGGCCATCTGACCCGCTGGACCGCACGGCAAAGCTCTATATCGGCGGCAAGCAAGCCCGCCCCGATGGCGGCTATTCACGCCCGGTCTTTGGCCCCAAAGGCGCGCTCCTGGGCGAGGCCTCTTTGTCCAACCGCAAGGACCTGCGCAACGCAGTAGAGGCCATGAATGCCGCAAAGGGCTGGGCAAAAACCACCGGCCACCTGCGCGCACAGATCCTCTATTATATCGCCGAAAACCTCTCTGCCCGTGGCGATGAACTGGCCAAACGGCTCAAGGACCTCACTGGCAAAGCAGGCAAGGACGAGGTCCAGCACTGCATCAAGACCCTCTTCACCTTCGCGGCCTGGGCCGACAAATACGATGGCCAAGCCCACGGCGTGCCCATGCGTGGCGTGGCACTGGCAATGAAAGAACCGGTCGGCAAGATCGCGGCCTTCTGCGCCGATGACTGGCCGCTTTTGGGCGCGATCAGCCCGATGGCCGCCGCCATGGCCATGGGTAACCGGATTACCTTGATGCCCAGCCAACCCTTCCCACTCGCCGCGACAGACCTCTACCAGATCCTAGAGACCTCGGACGTTCCGGCGGGCGTGGTCAACATCCTGACCGGTGATCACAGCGAACTCGCGCCGCAGGCGGCCAACCACATGGACATTGACGCCGTCTGGTCATTCTCGGGCACCGACCTTGCCGCCACCATCGAAAAGGGGGCCGCTGGCAACCTCAAACGCACCTGGATCAACCCTGCGCAGCCGACTGCCAAAGACATGCTGATGGCCGCGACAGAGGTCAAAAACATCTGGATCCCCTACGGCGCCTGACCCGCCCTTCTTTTGGCCCAAAATATCCTCGGGGGTCCGGGGGCAGACAGCCCCCGGGAAACGCGTCGCCCAGAGGGCGGCGCAAAACATCACGCGCGGCGCAGCCGCTCAATCAGGTTACTTGCGGTTTTCTTTCTTGCGCCAGGTATTCAGCCACTTGCGCACACCCGACCGTTTCTCGGCCACACCGGCGGACACTTCGTCCATCCGGTCACCGGCCGTATCCAGCGCCGGGTCCAGCGCCCGTTCACGAAACTGAAACCACATCTTGCGCAACATCACGATGGCCACGATCAGAAACCCAAAGAAGAAGATATTGAACCACGGGATCACCCGCACATCTGGCCCATCAACCGGACGCACAGCAATCGCGTTGGGATAAATCGAGGCCCAGCGCACGCGCCAGCCATAGTGCGTAATCACAGCCCAACCATCAGTGCGCGCGGCACTTGCGGCCTCGGCCTGCAGGTCAGAACTATCGAACTTGAAATAGGGCGGCCAGATCCAGCCGGTATCCTCATTGCGATAGACCATCACACCGGTCGCATCACGCGGCACAAATCCCAACAGAAACGTCTTTTTCTTCTCGGTGTTGATCAGCCGCAAATCGCGGGTCGTCAGTTCCGTCGCGCCACTATCGGCCTGCGCGTAAAAGATGCGGTTAAAGCTGGAAAAATCGGTGCGGATCACCTCGGTTGAGGTGACTTTGACCACGTCGTGCTGCGGCAGCACATAGTGCAGCAACAGACCCAGAACCAAGATCGGCAGAACTCGTAACGTTATTCCCAAAGCACGCATATCAGACCTCAATTCGCATTTGTGATATAGACGGTCGCCGCAACGATCACTGTTGGCACCACATAAATCAACAACAGCAGTTTGGGCCGTAGCCCGCTGTTGTACGCTGCGATCCCTTTTTCCACGTATTGCTTGCGGGTCATGCCATCAACCGGGGCTTCGTCATATTGCTTTTCCAGTTTTTCACGCCGGACAGAGCGGGAATAGACCGAAACAGACAGATAGATCACGCTGAGCGCGATAAATCCGAATACAACTAGACGCACCAAACCCATAATCTACCTCCGCTTGATCGCGCCCCATGGGCCGACCCTGTCTATCATATCGGGTATCGGTGGCGGTTTTGCCACCTGCGGCTCTTCCATCGGGGCCTCGTGACCAAAAAGTGCGGCCCGCGTGCCCGCTTTGTCCACCTGATACTCGTTCGCCAGAAAATCCGCCACATAGCCTTTCTTCTCGTCCGGCCAGCCGGCATAGGCGCGATAAAACGCCTCTTTGTGGCAGATGAAAAGCTGCCGGATATCCAGCGGTGCCAGTTCTGACAGCAGCATGTTCACCAGATCCGCATCCGCGTGGTCGCGCGCACGCAGCGAATAGAAATAGGCAGGATGCTCTGATGTGATCCGCGGCCAGGGTCCATCTTCCTCTGCCCAGCGCGCCAGTGCGGCCAGGCCCTGCCATTCAAGTGGCAAAAGCTTCGCATAACGCCGCCCCAGATTGCGCAGGGTGCGCCGCGTCGCCCCGGTCAGATCTTCGCCCATGGTCGCGGCCACTTCAGCCACCACAAAATCCATCTTTTGATGCAGGATCGCTGCCACATCGATGCCGCGCCCATCGGTGATCGGTTCGACCAGATCATTGAGGTCAAGGAACTTCGCAATCGCTGCCCTATCGTCAAAATCCATCAGATATTTGATCGGCAGATCACCCAGATCCTGGCGGTTTCCGCGTGCTATCGCTGCGGGATGTTCCACCCCGCGAAAGATGTAAAGCCCGCCAAAATGCGCGGTCCAGAAATTATCCTGATCAAACGACATCTCGCGCAACTTCACCGGATTGCGCGTGACGTCGCCGGTTTCCTTGGACAGGCCGATCATCTTGCCGATCAGCACGTCATCAAACCAAGCGTCCTTTTCCTGCTTGAACTGGTCAATCATCACGCCCAACCGCTTGGCTGTTGCAACTGTCCCGCTGGTCGTATCCGCCTCAATCCGCACCCGGCGGATGTCAAAAAGCCGCGCCGGATCATCGACGTTGTAAACGGAATTCACCAGCTCGCCCGCGACCGCATCCCGCGCGGTCAACGCAAAGAGTTGGGGTTCATTATCCGTGATGAACTGCCGCAAGATCCCCCGCGAGGTTGAGAATTTGGCGTTCAGCAGCGGTGCCGTCTTTTGATCGGTGGTCAGCAAAATAAACTGCCGGTTCACACCCGCATGGTTCAGATACAGATCATCGCCCAGCTCATCCCCGACCTCAGGGCTATAGCCAGAAATGTCGATGTGAAACGCGTCTAGCGCCGTGGTCTTGCCCGTCAGGCTGCGCAGCGCGCGGTTGTAGCGGTCCACCAACACCGGGCTATCCACCCGGATCAGATTGCCGAACATCAGGCCTTTTTCGATCAGACGGTGCATACCACCTCCATAGGGTTGGCATTCTGCCCACCTGGCTTTTGGATAAACCTCACCACGTCTCGCGCGTCCAATGGCGCGGCAATCCGGCAACCGAAAGCACCATGATTGGCGCCCAGATCAGCGCCGCACTCAGCCCCAAGCGACCGAAAAAGACGATGTTGTCCGCGACGCTGTAGCCGGAAAGCTCTCCCAGCGGGACACCGCGCCAGACATAGAGGCAAAAGAAAAAGCCAGACGACAGCACGTAAAGGAAGATCGTCGACAAAAACGCGTTGAACAGCAACGGCTTCACCCCTTCGTCCAGCACCATCGCCAAAAGCTTTGGCACCAGCCAGGCCAGAAACCCCAGGATCATCGCCGGGAACAGCAGGCTGTCGGAAAGTGCACTCAACCCTTGCCCTCCAGATAGCGCTTTTTGGCTTCTTCCTGACGACCAAAATCGCGGACCATGGCATCAATCGCCACCTCATCGGACTTATCTGCATAGCGGAATTCGCTATCGGCGTAGCGGTTGATTTCCTGAATGACCATTTCGGTCGTGATCGGCACGCGCAGGTCGGCGATCATCGCTTTCTTGGCATCGTAGTCTTTGCGCAAGAACAGGTCCGGGTTTTCCATCCATTCGTCGGGCAGTTCAAAGTCCATCGCCCGCACCTTCACCGCATCGGTGATGTTCTTAATCGCGCGACCGGTAAAGCGTTCATCCGCCTCTTGGATGCCCTTGAGGTAGGTGCCCATCTTGGCAATTGTATCCAGATCGCCGATCTGGTCGTGCACCCGTTCGAACACTTTCATCAGGCCGGGTTCATGCGGTTTGGAATGGCTCTCAAAGCTGGCAGCGACCGCCTTTTTGATCTCTTGCGCGCTGAACACTTCGTGCGCACCGACGGGGATGTCGTGGTTCTTACCCATCAACAGGTAAAGGATGTCGATATAGTCGTCGCGCGTCTGCGGTCCGTCCACGAGGAACCGCGCACCGGCCCGCTGGCGCAGGGCATCATCGACGTTTTCAGGGTAGTTTGAGAACATGCCAAAGGTGCAGTTGCCACGCACCACCGTATTGGCCCCCGCAAAGCTCTCCATCAGCACGGCAGTGATTTCCAACTGCCCCGCACTGGATTGCCTGTCGCCGCGCTTGCCCGCCAGTTGGTCGATATCGTCAATCGTGCCAAAGCCGATCACGCCGGGGTCCAACACGTTGTTAATAAAAGCCTTTGCGTTCTGCCCCGATTTGCCCTGATAGCTGTCGATATTGTCGGTGCTCAGGTTCTGATAGCGAAACGGATAGCCCGCGACCTGACAATAATCGTTCACCAACCCGGCCATCATCTGGATCAGCGTGGTCTTACCGGTGCCCGGTTTGCCATCGCCCATAAAGGTAAAGATGAACCCGCCCAGCTCCGCGAACGGGTTGAGCTTTCGGTCAAAATCATAGGCCATCACCATCTTGGCCAGCTTCATCGCCTGATACTTGGCGATATGGTTACCCACGACCTCGTTGGGTTTTTTGAAGGTCATGGTGAGGGTCGAACCCTTCTTGGCGCGCGCCGGGGTGAACCCGTCGATCACAAAATCATCCGCCTCGACCCGCCAGGCGGCGGCCTCAAACGGCTCCAACCGGGCCGCGGTGCTGGCACGACCGGCCGCTTTGTCCATCAGCGCCTCGGCAAAGCCCAACACGGTCGCGACCATCTTGGGCTCATCCGCGCCAAGGTTCGCGATATCCTGATCCAGCTCCCAAAGGGCACCATGCAGGGCGAGTTGCGCGTTTTCGGTCAGCAGTTCCTCGACATCGCCGACCTCAACCGTCTCTTCAGAGGCATGATCCGCCAGCAGAAACGCCGTGGCGTTGGCAAAGGTATAAAGCGCAATCAGCGCCTCTGCGGTCAGCAATTCCGAAAATGCGCCCTTGCGCGCATCGGGCAAGGCCCCTTCCAGATTGGCCCGCTTGAGGTCTTTGAGCTCGGTGCGTTCGGCGTATTGCTCTGCCACCGCCAGCGCCAAGGCAATCGCGCGCCGCAGCCCCTGCTGCACATGCGCCTGCAAAGGCGTGACCAGCCCCTCGTCGCCCACGGCCTCAATCCGCGCAGTTAGCTGCACACCTTCCTTGCGCTGCACCCGCCGGGTCGACAGCCCTGGCGTGGTCGACCGAAACGCCCGCCGCGTCGGCACGCCATCAGATTTGCCGGGCACGCCGCCAGCCGTAGCCTTCGCGACACGCGGGCTGTGATCGAACCCATCCAACAGGTCGAGTGCGGCTGCATAATGCGCGCGTACATCCTCTTCCCGCAGCTCCATCTGGTCGCTTGTCTGGCTCATTGATCCACCTTCTTCTGGCCCAAAATATCCCCGCCGGAGGCCACGATTATGCGTCGCATAATCGTCACCTGTAACTCAAAACCCGTCCGCCATCACCGACGACAAACTTGCGCACATCCCGAAACCCCGGCGGGTCGCGTTCGGCCAGCGCCTGATAGGGCCGCTCTGGCATGATGAGCGATCGTTCCATACGCGTCGCCCCCGTTTCACCGCCCTGCCCGGCAAAGGGATCCAGTGCAAAGATCTGCCGTTCAACGGATCCAAACCAGCCGGATTTGACGTGTTCCACGCGTTCCGACAACAGCTCTTCCTCGGTCCAGACCAGCGCCCAATCCTCGCCCACAGGCGATTTCGCCGCCTCCAGCACCTCGCGCAATGGCCCCGATTGCCGCGTGAAGGCGTTGGAATACATCGGCCCAATGTGGAACCGCCTCAGCCGGATAGGGTGCAGATCGTCGAAATCCTCGTCAAATCCCTTGGCAATCGTCAACAGCTTCAGATGTGCAAGGCTTTGTGCCATCAAATGCTGCTGTGCTTCGGGCCAGCGGCGTTCGTCCTTTGGCAGGCCCGTGCGCCCGGTGTCTTCTACGTCCATCAGATAGATGGTCGGCAGGTTGACCTGACTGTCATAGACCGCCCAATGGATCTGAAAATGCCGCCGGTCGCCGTCATTGCCCAGCCAAACCGCTTGTGGATCATTGCGCGCCCAGAACAGCTGCCCCTTGGCAAGTTCCTCGTAGTACAGCCGCTGGCTTAGCGCATATTGCAGCTTTGTCGGAATCTCTTGCTCGCTCAGGATCACGCGGACCATCTGGTCTTTGAGCGTGTCCACGTCTGGCATCGTCCCCAGATGCCGCTCTGCCTGAAGCGCATCATTCGCCATCTCAAGCAGCTCTTGATAAACCGGAAAACCGCTGTCGACGCGGTCAAACGTCAACTGCCCTGCGTGGTCCCAGCGCCCGCTGAAATGGTATTTATGCGCCAGCGCCCGGAACGTGTAATTCAGCCCCGCCAGATACCGCGTCATCGCCTCGATATCCGCACGAGACAGCCGCCCCTCAGCCTCCATCGTGGCGGCCACCTTGGTCAGATGGTTAGTGATCTTTTCAAACTTACCGAAATACCGCCGCGTCACGCGGGTATCCTCCAGCTTGAAGTGGTCGAGAGAGAGGTCAGTTTTGGTCATTCACGGCGTTTCCACGGCAGCGGACCAAGCCATTGTTCAGCGCGAATTGCCCAAACTGTTGCAATTGGGAAAAATCTTCCAACCACGAGCAGCAAAACATCTATTCCCGCGAGCAACTGCGAACCGATGAACACACCGACACCTACAACCTCTCCAAATGCAAGCGCCGGCAACATCAACACGGCACCAGCAAAGGTAATGAAGTCCCGGCGTTGAAACATAGTCACCTGGCGCTCACGCCCCATACTGATTGCTGTCGTGCTTTTCCACGATCTTCTGGAACCGACGGATAAAGCGTTCATCGGCTTTCGCCTTCTGCTCTAGCACCTCGCGGGCAAAGACCATGTGGTCTTCGTGGGCTTCCATCATGTCGGCCATGCGGGCGTTCGTGGCAGAGCCGATGGCCGCCATCGCGGTTTGCGCCTCTTGGTCGGTTTGCACGCCGATCTCATTGATCTTGTGCGCCACGTCTTGCTGCTGGGCGGTCTTCAACGACTTTGACAGGGCATCATAGAGCACCACGCGCTGCTTGGTGTCTGTCTGCAACTTGTTGATCAGCACCATCTGCGTTGCCGCCTGATTTTGCAGGCTGTCGATCCAGGTTTTGCCCTTTTCGATATAGCGCTCAAGCGTCTGGCTTTTCGCCAGTTTGACCTGCTCTTCCTGCACCAGCTCATTATAACGGGTGTTCAGCGCGGCCAGTTCGGTTTCCAAAGCGGTGCGCTTTGCGGCATCCTGTTCGACTGAAATCTTGTTCTCAAGCTCAATGATCTTGGGATCCATACCCAGCACATCGGCACGCACCGTTTCCAGCTCGGCCACGGTCGTCTCACGCTCCGTCAGGGTGCCTTGCAGGTTGGTTTCCACAGAGGTTTTCTGTTCGTTCAACGTCGCCAATTGGCTTTCCAGCAGCTTGGTGATGACGTCTGATTTGCTGATCAGATCCTGCAACTTGTCATCGACGCTGGCGGTGCGCATCCGCTCTTCGCGCATCGAATCCGACTTGCCTGATGAAAACCAACCCACGATGCTTTCCATCGTGGTCTTGGATCGCATTTCATCAAAATCCTTGGAAAAGGCCGCCGTCACATCGTCCAACCCCATGATGAGTTCCGCGATATTGGCGTTCATCAATTCGGTATGCGCGTGCACGTCTTCCAGCGAGGCATTTTCGATATCAACAGCGATATCGGCGCCCTGCGCCATCTTTTGCCGCGCGGCCTCAATCCGGCTTGTCAGCTCTGAGATCTTGCTTTGCGCTTCGGCAACCTGTGTCTGACTTTCCTGAATCTGCGCGTCAAAATCGGCCATATGAAATTCCCCTGTTGGTGTCGGTGTCACAATCCATTTAGGAAATGTTACACCATTTTACAAACTCGCGTCATGCGGTAATCGCCACAATTCGTGACAGAAGTTTGACCAATTCAGGGGCGTGCTGCGACGATTTAGGTATCGCCGCCGATTGCATCCTCGAACACCAGATCATCAGGATTGATCGCGTCGAAATCGGGCGGCCGGTCGTTGGCCAACGCTTCTTCGCCATAAATCTCGTCCGGGTCGATCTGACGGGGCGGCAATTCAACGCCACGTTCGTAATTCTCTGGATCCACACGCAGTGATTCCTCGCGCGAACGGACATGCACGCGGATGCCTGTGGGGCAACGCTCATAGAGGTCGATAATATCCTGATTAAACAAACGGATACATCCAGCAGAACCGGAATTTCCGATCGAATTCAGGTCATTGGTGCCGTGGATGCGGAAGAAGGTGTCGCGCCCGTTGCGATAAAGATAAAGCGCGCGCGCACCCAAGGGGCTGCGCAAACCACCCGGAATGCCGCGGGCGAAGGGGCCGTAAACGTCAGGTTCACGGCGCAGCATGTTCTGTGTCGGCGTCCAACCCGGCCACTTCTTTTTTAACTGGATCACGCCATTGCCCGAAAAGCTAAGCCCAGCGCGACCAACGCCCACGGGGTAACGCACTGCACGGCCATCTTCTTCGATGAAATACAAGAACTTAGCATAAGGATCCACGTCCAGCGTACCGGGTCCCTGTTCGCCCAGATATAGCCCCGTCATACGGCGATTATCGCCCATCGTATATTCTGGCGGAATCCCCGGCAGGTTATAACCGGCATCAAAAATCGGCTCGTAACCGGGTGCGAAATTGATCGCCACGGGGGCGTCGCTATTTGATGCCGGCACGCTGGGGCCACAGGCGGCCACGGATGAAAGCAGCATGGCACCAAAGGCGCGACGGGACAGATTTGGGGCGGACAGCATGGCAGCAACCTAATTAAGAATCGTTTCGGTCATACCAGTCTGTCACAAAAGTGCAATTCAGGGCGGCCCCCTTCACGCAATCGCGAAGGGGGAAATTTTGTCAGCCAACGACATTTTCTGCCGGTCCATAGGGGTATCCGGTGATGTTTTCATTGCCTTCGGCGGTGATGAACAAGATGTCATGTTCGCGGTAGCCACCTGCACCGGGCTGCCCTTCGGGGATCGTCAGCATCGGTTCCATGCTGATGACCATGCCGGGTTCCAACACCGTGTCGATATCTTCGCGCAGTTCCAGCCCTGCCTCGCGTCCGTAGTAATGGCTGAGCACACCAAACGAATGGCCATAACCAAAGGTGCGATATTGCAGCAGATCGCGTTCCTCCAGGAAGGTGTTGATTTTGGCCGTCACCTCGGCACAGGACACACCCGGTTGCAGCAGAGACATGCCATATTCATGGGCCGCGACGTTGGCCTCCCAGATGCGCAGGCTCTCGGCGTCGACCTCGCGCACGAACAAGGTCCGTTCAAGCGCCGTGTAATAGCCAGAGATCATCGGGAAGGTGTTCAGCGACAGGATGTCCCCCACTTCAAGCGCTCGCGCGGTCACCGGGTTATGCGCACCATCGGTGTTGATGCCAGATTGAAACCAGACCCAAGTGTCGCGGTATTCCGCATCAGGAAACCGCTTGGCAATCTCAAGCTCCATCGCGTCACGACCCGCCATCGCCACATCAATTTCGCGCACGCCGGGCTTGATTGCCGCCCGGATTGCATAGCCGCCGACGTCGGCGACCGCCGCGCCCTGCCTGATCAGGTCAAGCTCTGCTGGACTTTTCCGCATCCGCTGCACCATCGTCTGACCTGACAGATCGACAATGCGCTGCGGCGACAGAAAGCGATCCAACTTGCCGTGTTGCTGCATGCTCAGGTGATCCGCCTCATAGCCGATCGCCCGCCCCTCTCCCGTCACCGACCGGATCGCGCGCCAGTAATTGTCACGCTCCCAATCAGTATAAGTGATGTTGTCGCCATGGCTGCGTCGCCACGGCTGGGCGGCATCAATGCCCGCACTGATGGTCACATCCTCGGTTTGGGTCACGACCAACGCATAGGGCCGTCCAAACGCACAATAAAGAAACCCCGCATAATAGGCGATGTTGTGCATACTGGTCAGTACCACGGCATCGACGCCAGCCTCTGCCATGATCCCGCGCAACCCCTTTAGCCGCGCGGCATATTCAGACGCCGCAAAAGGCAAAACCTTCTGACCCTGATGAAAACGGTAGTATTGTGGACGTTGTGTCATATCAGACCTCACATGATGTGGGGTCGATGCGCGACCCCGAAAGGTCCCGGCGTTCAGGACGAAAGGCCAAAAAGCCTCAGCAGGGCAATGCCCCTTGTGACGACGCCATCGTCACCGCTTGGAATGGTCTTAAACCCCGTGAAGACCTTCGGACAAGCACTTTCTCTTTGTCGCAAACATGTGCAATCTGCGCTCATGACTGACACCCTATCCCCCCTGCGCCGCCGTCTTTTGCAAGGGGCTGGCCTTTTGGCCATCGGGGCATGGGTCTGGGGCGTGCCGCGGCTGGCGCGTCTGGGCCGCGAGCCCTTGGCTTTTTCCGACATTCCCGGTGCCGCGCCCTTCCGGCGGCTGGACCGGGAAGGTGCCGTTTCCGCCGGTGCCGCAATCTTTGCAGGGCTAGAGACGACAGCGCCGCCCCTGCAAGGCCCAATCTGCGACGCGCTTTATGGGACATCGCCCCAACCCGCCATCGCCTACTTCTCTGACATCAACTGCCCCAATTGCCCCCGGATGGAGGCCGCGACCCGCGCCGCCATCGGATCCCAACAAATCCCGCTGATCCGCCATGAACTCCCGCTGCTGGGCCCCGGATCCACCGCCGCCGCACGTCTGATCCTGGCCGCGAAGCGTCAGGCCCCTGCGACGGATGTGGCAGGCCTGCTGGCCGCGATCCCCGGCCCTGTAACCCCCGCGCGACTGACCAAAATCGCCGCCGATATCGGCATCGATGCCGCGCAATGGCAGGCCGACACGACCCACCCCGCGGTCACAAAAGCCTTGGCTGACACCGCCGCACTCGCCCGCCGCCTTGGCATCTATGGCACACCCGGCACAGTGATCGGACGCACCCTGATCCTCGGAGCCTTGCCACAAGACCAGATCGCAGAGATCATCGAAATCGAACAACAGGCAGACCCGATATGCAACTAAAGGGCAAGACGGCACTGGTCACAGGCGGCGGATCCGGCTTTGGCGCGGGTATCGCGCGGGCCTTTGCGGCGGCCGGTGCAAAGGTAATGATCGCAGATATCAATCCTGACGCCGCCCAGCAAATCGCGGCCGAAATAGAAGGCTTTGCAGCCACCGCCGATGTCGCCAATAACGCCTCTGTCGCCGGGTTGGCCTATGCCGTCGCCGACCAGCTTGGCGATCTGGATATCCTGGTGAACAACGCAGGCATCACCCATTTGCCCACCGCGCTGGAAGAGGTGTCAGAGGATGACTTTGACCGCGTGCTCGCCGTCAACGCAAAATCCGTCTACCTCACCGCCCGCCACTTTGTGCCCGCCATGAAGGCGCAGCGTTCGGGCGCAATCCTGAATATCGCCTCAACTGCTGGCGTATCGCCCCGGCCTAATCTGAACTGGTATAACGCCTCCAAGGGCTGGATGATCACCGCCACGAAGGCAATGGCCGTTGAACTGGCCCCGCATGGTGTTCGCGTCAATGCGCTCAACCCCGTCGCGGGCGAAACCCCGCTTTTGCCCAGTTTCATGGGCGGTGACACGCCAGAGCTACGGGCCAAGTTTTTGGCCTCGATCCCCATGGGGCGGTTTTCCACACCTGCCGATCTTGGGGCTGCCGCGACATTTCTGTGTTCTGACGCAGCCAGCATGATCACCGGTGTTGCATTGGAAATCGATGGGGGGCGTTGCATATGAACTGGGGCATTGTTCTGCGCCTCATCGCACGCAATGCATGGCGTTTGATCCCATCAGAGCCCCTGCGCCTCACCACGAAAACCGCGCCCAAGCCTACGGCCCCTGATCAGCTACGCCTGCATCTTTTTGGGGCCGATTTTGGCAGCGCAGAGGAAGCACACCGTTTTTGCTATATCGCGCCCGGCCCCGATCTGCCCGTTGACCTGACCCGCGAGCTGACCGGCGCCTTTATCGACACAGACGAGGTTGAGATGATCCACGGCGATATCCTGCCGCGCCTGTGCGAATTCCTGTCAGAGGCCGAAGCCGACGACATCCTGCTGCGGCTGTCAGGCGACAACACCCTGATCCTGATTACCGAAAATGCCTTTGGCGGCCTTCCTTATGATCTGGACGATACCGACAGGCTGACCTACCTCGGCCCGCAGATCGTGGCGATCTGATGCGCAACCTGATCACCGATGTGCCCGGCTTGCGGGTCGGCAACGCCGATGATGCAACGCTGAAATCCGGCTGCACTGTGCTGACGGGGGATGCCCCATTTACCTGTGGCGTACATGTGATGGGCGGTGCCCCCGGCACCCGTGAAACCGACCTTTTGGCGCCAGACAAACTGGTCGAACAGGTCGACGCGCTGGTGCTGTCAGGCGGCAGCAGCTTTGGCCTTGATGCAGGCTCTGGCGTGGCAGACGCGCTGCGGGACGCCGGGCGTGGCTTTGCAGTGGGTGATGTGCGTGTCCCGATTGTGCCTGGTGCAATCCTGTTTGACCTGTTGAACGGTGGTGACAAAAACTGGGCAACCAACCCCTACCGCGATCTCGGTGCCTCAGCCTACCACGCCGCCAGCACAGACTTCGCCCTTGGCACCGCTGGCGCAGGCTTTGGTGCCACAACCGCCACGCTCAAGGGGGGTTTGGGCTCCGCCTCCGTCACTTTGCCCGGCGGTGTAATCATCGGGGCGCTGGTGGCGGTTAACGCTGTTGGATCGGTCACCGTGGGTGACGGGCCGCATTTCTGGGCCGCCCCCTTCGAGGCACAGGGCGAATTTGGCAACCTTGGCCCCTCACCCACATATCCCACTGGTCGCCCCGCCACCAAGCGGGCCGCGCGCAACACCACGATCGGCATCATCGCCACCAATGCACAATTGACCAAGGCGCAATGCACCCGTCTGGCCACCGCCGCCCATGACGGAATTGCCCGCGCCATCGTGCCCGCACACACACCCTTTGATGGTGACCTGATCTTTGCCGCCAGCACGGGCGCTGCCCCATGTGAAGACCTGCTCTCGCTCGGCCACGCCGGGGCCACCTGCATGGCCCGCGCCATCGCCCGTGGCGTCTACCTCGCACGCTCCACCCCGCACGAAGACCCGCCCTGCTACGCAAGGGTCCATAATCCTTAACTTCTTTTGGCCAAAAATATCCCGGGGAGTTTGAGGGGCAGCGCCCCTCATCCCCAAAATAGCGTGCGGCGCAGCCGCGCCTTTGGATCAATCCTCGGCCAAAAGCGCCTGCATCAACGGATGCCGCATGTCGCGCAACCCGTCCAATACATCAAAGTGATGCCGCCCGGGATCAACCTCGCAGGCGCAACCCCATGCATGCGACAAGGCGCGGGCCTGTTGCAGAAAAACCGGGCGCTCGTCTCCGCCGACCCAAATCACCACCGGCACCTGCGGCGCGACCTGATGCACCGGGCTTTCCGCCCGCGCCGTTGCCAAATCCAACCCAAAATCAGCGTTCATCGTCGTCCGCAGCAATGGCTCCAAATCAGTGAGTGGCGAGATTGCGACGACCTTCTCAACCCTTTCCAACCACGGACCCGCGACCGCCGGATCCAGCATCCGGGCCGCCAGATGACCGCCTGCGGAATGCCCCGTTATCCGCAATGGACCCGGCGTGCGTTCCGCAATCGCCGCCACGGCGCGGGCCACCTGCCGCGTAATCTCTGCAATACCGACCTTGGGGCATAGGTCATATGACGGCATCGCCACAGCCCATCCCGCCGCCAAGGCCCCCGCAGCCAGATCGGACCAATCTGACTTATCCGACATCCGCCAATAGCCGCCGTGAATGAAAACCACCGTCCCCTTGGCCAGACGTTCGGGTAGAAACAGATCAAACACGTCCCGCGTGCCCTCGCCATAAGGCACGTCCGCCAAATGCCGTGTCACATCCCGAAATGCGCGCGCACTTTTGGCCCAGACAGCAGGCAGCCGTTCCGCCCCCGCGATATGTGCCGAAACAGCAAATGCATCGTCTAAATCCATTTTCATTTCTCCGCGACCTCGCTACTGCTAGTCAATCCAATCCTGCACCGACCAGCAAGAGGTTCATCATGCTAGACCAAGCCACCGATCTGAAATCGCAACTCGCGCGCCCCGACCTTGTCTGCGACAAGGCCTATGTCGGCGGCGCATGGGTTGCTGCCGCCTCTGGCAAAACCTTCGACGTGACCAACCCCGCGCGCGGCGATGTCATCGCGCAGGTCCCGGACCTGTCGCGCGCAGAAATCTCTACCGCGATTGCCGCCGCCGAAAAGGCACGCCATGCCTGGGCCGCCCGCACCGGCAAAGACCGCGCGCAGGTGCTGCGCAAATGGTATGATTTGCTGATCGCCAATACCGAAGACCTTGCCATCATCATGACGGCGGAACAGGGCAAGCCCCTGACCGAAGCCCGCGGCGAGGTCGCTTACGGCGCTTCTTTTGTTGAATGGTTCGGGGAAGAGGCCAAGCGCATCTACGGCGAAACCATCCCCGGTCATCAGCCCGACAAACGCATCACCGTCATCAAGCAGCCCATCGGCGTGGCCGCCGCAATCACCCCGTGGAACTTTCCCAATGCAATGATCGCCCGCAAAGTCGCCCCCGCCCTTGCTGCCGGTTGCGGTTTTGTTGTCCGCCCCGCGTCCCTCACGCCGCTGTCGGCCCTTGCCATGGCCAAGCTCGGGGAAGAGGCGGGCATTCCCGCAGGCCTTATGTCTGTTGTGACATCGACCGCATCTTCGGATGTCGGCAAAGAATTCTGCGAAAACCCGCTGGTGCGCAAGCTGACCTTTACCGGCTCAACCGAAGTGGGGCGGATCTTGCTGAAGCAGGCCGCTGATCAGGTCATGAAGTGCTCAATGGAGCTGGGCGGCAACGCGCCCTTCATCGTCTTTGACGACGCCGATCTGGATGAGGCCGTCATCGGCGCCATCGCCAGCAAATTCCGCAACAACGGCCAGACCTGTGTCTGCGCCAACCGGATCTACGTGCAATCCGGCGTCTACGATGCTTTCGCACAAAAGCTCAAAGTCGCGGTCGAAGCGCTGAAAGTGGGCGACGGTCTTGTCGCAGGCACCGACCTTGGCCCTTTGATCGAAGCTTCCGCATTGGACAAGGTCCGCGAACATCTTGATGACGCAGTGTCTAAGGGGGCCAAAGTCCTGACCGGCGGCAATGCTCTGGATGGACAGTTCTTTGAGCCCACTATCGTGACCGGTGCGACAAAAGACATGCAAGTCAGCACCGATGAAACTTTTGGGCCCTTCGCGCCGCTCTTTGCATTTGATGATGAAGACGATGTGATCGCGCAGGCCAATGACACGATCTTTGGCCTTGCGTCCTATTTCTATGCCAAAGACCTCAGCCGCGTTTACAAGGTCGCCGAGGCGCTGGAATACGGCATCGTTGGCGTGAACACGGGCATCATCTCGACCGAGGTCGCCCCCTTTGGTGGTGTGAAGCAGTCCGGCCTTGGCCGCGAAGGCAGCCACCATGGGATCGACGACTTCATGGAGATGAAATACATCTGCATGTCGGTCTAGTCGACGCCCCGACAGCGAAAAAGCCCCGGTGCTACTATGCCAGCACCGGGGCCCAAAAATGAATTATCAAATCCGTTACCTTCTAAGCGACCACTCACGGTCAGCTTTTTCGTAATCCGCAAATACCCTTGTTATCAAAGCGGATTTCGCGAAATATAACATTTGTTCGTGAAATTACCGGGATTGGAAACTCGCGATGCGCCAAATTTTCGGCGATGTCAGGTGGGAAGTGAAGGCAGCCGTCTTTTTCAGCCTTGTCGTCATTTTTACCGTTGTCGGCCCATTCGGGTCATATGAGTCGATGCATCTGGCAGAGCGTTTTACCTACTGGACGGCCGTCATGACCGGCATCGGTTTCTTTATGCATGTCTTCATGACCATGGCCCTGCGTGCGCCCTCGCTCGGACATTTGCCCGGTGTTGCCAAGATCACAATTGGCGCGGCCATCGCGGCCATTCCCGGTGCCGCCATCGTTGAATTTGCAAATGAGGTGTTCCGCCCCACTGGCGTCCACCTCTCGGTGCTTCTGCGCACCTGGCTTCAGGTTACACTGGTCGGACTGATCGTTGGCATTGTTGAATATCTTGACTGGCGGCCGCAAGCCACACAGATCCGCGACATCATCACACCAATGCACAAACGCCTGTCGCCAGAGATCGGGACCGACATCATATCCATGTCGATGCAGGATCACTATGTTGAGGTGACAACGACACAAGGAAAGCAGCTTATCCTGATGCGATTTGCCGATGCACTGGAAGAGGTGCATGATCTTCCCGGTCAACGCGTGCACCGCTCTCACTGGGTGGCGCTGGCGCATCTGGGGACCCTGTCCAAGAAGGGGAACAAATCCAGCGTTACCCTTTCGGATCAACGTGAGTTGCCTGTGAGTGGCACCTATCTGAGCACCCTTCAGGCGCATCTTTCACAGCCGCAAAAATAAATTTCAAAAAATTGCCAAGGATTGACGGACGGCCTGCGTCAAACCACCGTGATGCGTATGACAACCAGTGACGAAGACCTTGCCTTGGCAGCAGCGGGCGGCGATCGTGCCGCCTTCGCGAGCCTTTTGGACCGTCACTATGACCGGTTATTTGCGTTTTGCTTCCGCCTCACGGGCGCGCGGGCAGAGGCAGAGGACCTGACACAGGATATCTGCGCGGCATTGCCAGCAAAACTGGCGAGTTACCAACGCCGGGCCCGGGTCACAACCTGGCTTTACAAAGTTGCCGTCAACGCCGCCCACGACCGCCGTCGCAGGCGGGCAACCTATGCAAAGGCCACCACCGGCTGGGGCGATTGGGAAGTGAACCGCACCGCCGCCAATGCCGAAACCTCGCGCGCGGTGGATTGGCTGACGATGGCGATGAACCAACTGCCAGAGGACCTGCGCGACACGCTCGCATTGGTGCTTGATGATATGACCCACGCGCAAGCCGCTGATATCCTTGCTGTCTCCGAGGGCACAATCAGCTGGCGCATTTCAGAGGCCAAAAAGCGCCTGCGCGCAATCAAGGAAATGGAGGATGCAGGATGACCGACGATCTTGACGACTTGCGTGCCCTCATGGACAGCGCCACGCCGCGCCCCGACGCCCAGCGCCGGGCCGAAAACCTGATGCTGGCGCAAGAAAATTTCGATGCACTCCAAGGATCGCGCCCTGCCCCGCGTCCCACTTCTAGGAATATCTTTTCAGGAGTGAAAACCATGTTGAACGCAATGACCACCAAAGGCGGATTGACCGCCACCACCGCCCTTGTCGCTGTTGGCTTTCTGTTCGTGACCCCGATGGGTCAGGACCTTTGGCAAGGCACGCCGACGCCACCGCCCTTGCCCGCATCTGTGACAGAGAAACGAGCGGTGTCTGAGGATCAATTGCTCCAGCAGGCACCCGGCAACTTCTCCGAAGCGTTGCTGAGCGCCGACAGGCAAGAGGCGGACGACTTCGCAGCAGGCGATGCCGAAGGTAGCTTGGCGCCTGAAGTCATGGAAGCGCCCGTCGTTATGTCCGATATTCCATCGCGCTCGGCAGATGTCGGTACCGAAGCCGGAGGGGTCGTCGTAATTCAGTCTCTTGCAGCCGAAGCACCTTTGGCGCAAACCCGCACTCGCGCTCAAGGCGAGACCCTATCGCTCGTGGCCCCGGCCCCACCCGCCGACGCCATCCAACCCCTCGAACCCAACACCGAGGCCTTCCCCGACGCCGCCCCCAACCCGCTCAAAATCACGGCAGAGACCCCCGTCTCCACCTTCTCCATCGACGTGGACACCGCCGCCTATTCCGTCGTGCGGTCCTCGCTGATGCGCGGCCAACTGCCGCCGAAAGACGCGGTCCGGGTTGAGGAAATGATCAATTACTTCCCCTACGACTACCCCGCCCCCGATGCAGGCGACGCCCCGTTCCGCCCCACCGTCAGCACGATGACAACGCCTTGGAACCCCGACACGCAGCTTGTGCACATCGCCCTGCAAGGCCAGATGCCCGCCGTGGAAACCCGCCCGCCGCTGAACCTTGTCTTCCTGATCGACACCTCAGGTTCCATGAGCGACCCGACCAAACTGCCACTTCTGCGTCAATCCTTCCTGCTGATGCTCGATCAACTCCGTCCCGAAGACGAGGTCGCCATCGTCACCTATGCAGGCTCTGCCGGGCAAGTTCTTGCCCCCACCCCTGCCAGCGCGCGTAACGTCATCATCAATGCGTTGAACCAACTGGGCGCAGGTGGCTCCACTAACGGGGTCGGCGGGCTGGAACAGGCCTATCAGGTGGCCGATGGCATGGCAGCGGATGGCGAGGTGAACCGCGTGATCCTTGCCACCGACGGCGATTTCAATGTCGGCATCAATGACCCCGACGCGCTCAAAGACTACATTGCTGACAAACGCGACACTGGCACCTATCTCTCCGTGCTGGGCTTTGGTCGTGGCAACCTTGATGATGCCACGATGCAGGCGCTGGCCCAAAACGGCAACGGCCAGGCTGCCTATATCGACACCCTGTCAGAGGCGCAAAAGGTGCTGGTCGACCAGCTCACCGGCTCTCTTTTCACCATCGCCGGTGACGTCAAAATTCAGGTCGAATGGAACCCCGCCCAAATCGCCGAATACCGCCTGATCGGCTATGAAACCCGCGCCCTCAACCGCGAAGATTTCAACAATGACAAGGTCGATGCGGGCGAGCTTGGCGCAGGCCATTCCGTCATCGCCATCTACGAGGTCACGCCCACCGGCTCGCCCGCGCAACTGTCCGATCCGCTGCGCTATGCGACCGAAGAAAGCACGCCCTCCAGCGACGAATGGGGCTTTTTGAAACTGCGCTACAAAGCTCCGGGCGATGATGTCAGCCAACTCCTGACCACGCCGATCACAGCCGCCGATGCCGGATCAGAGGCGCAGTTCGCTGCCGCCATCGCCGGTTTCGGTCAACTTTTGCGGGACGACAGCTACCTTGGCGATTGGACCTATGCCGACGCCATTGCGCTGGCCAACTCCGCCCGTGGATCCGACCCTTTCGGCTATCGGACTGAAGCTGTGCAACTTATGCGCCTTGCCAGCAGCTTGTCGCAATAGCACTTTCTTTGGTTCTCAAATATCCCCGCCGGAGGCACAAAATCTGTCTCCGGCTCAATGCCTTTGATAGGCCTCGGTTTCATAAAAATCGCGCATCGTCTGACCTTTCTGGGGCCGGAACGGACCAGCATCTTGCAGGCCGGTAATCCGGTCCACCCGAAACATACGAAACCCGTCGCGCAGCTCGCACCAGCAGATCGCGGTCCAGACCTTGCCCCAGAACCAGACACCCAAGGGGCGCACCACGCGTTCGGTCACGTTGCCCGCTTCATCGGCATAGGTCATCCGCAGCTTGCGCAGGTTTTCCGACGCCATTTCAATCTGGTCCAGAAAATCGCGCCACGCGCCACCTTGCCAGGGCATACCCACGGCGTGGACATTCACCTGCCCCGACCGCAACCGCACCTCCTCGGGCAACACCGTGTCGATCTTGACCAGCGCCTCTTCGGCCGCTGCCGCCATCTTGGTCCCGCCCCAGGTCTGCAAGATACGCGCACCAGCAACGAGCGCCACAATCTCTTCCTGCGTGAACATCAGCGGCGGCAAGTCGTAACCGTCACGCATCAGATATCCGACGCCCGCTTCGCCTTCGATCGGGACGCCACTGCCGATCAGATGCGCGATGTCGCGATAGATCGTACGCGGCGTCACCTCCAACTGTTCGGCCAGCCGCGCCGCCGTGGTCAGCCGACCGCCCCTTAAGAACTGCAAGATCTGAAACAGGCGGTCGGCGCGGCGCATCAGGCGGCCTCAAACAGGCCGATGGAATTGCCATCAAGGTCCTTGGCATAGGCAAAACGGCCCGCCGGGATCGCGATGGCCGGGCTCACTACCTCGCCACCGGCGGCCGCAACACGCGACATCCCGCTTTCAAGGTCATCCGGCAGCGCAATGTGGATCGTATTGCCGCCATCCGCTGCGGGCTTGCCAGGATACAAATGCGCACCGGCACTGTTCATCAAACCACCCAGAACGGCCATCGGATTGGGGCCAGAATTGTCGATCTCCATCTCATACCCAAAGACGTCATTGTAAAAAGCCACTGCCTTTTCCATGTCTGTCACCGGGATTTCACCCCAGGCCATAATCACGCGATCCGTCATGTCATCTCTCCTCATGTTTGCTTGACATGATCCTTCTGACATACCCCTGCTGACAGCGTTGTGTCAGTAGGTTTCAGCACGGTCAAATTTCATCGCGCGCGGACAATCGGAGGTCTAGCTTATCCAGCCCAAACCCTTGCGCGTTCCGGCCTTGGGGGCATATTCCCCCGACACCCAGCCGTTATATCCATCCGCGTCCAATTGCGCGAAAAAGGCAGGATAATCCACGCCATCGCCTTCCGGTTCTGACCGGTCCGGCACCTGCGCCACCTGCACATGGGCAACCAGATCGCGCAGGTCGGTCCAGACAGCGCGCACATCACCGTGGATCCGGGCGACGTGATAGGCATCAAACTGCAGGGCAAGGTTCTTGGCACCCACCTCGGCCAGCACATCGCGCGCCTGATAATAATCGTTCAGGAAATATCCGGGTCGGTCCGTCGGGTTCAACGGCTCAATCGTCAGCTTTTGCTTGCCTGCCGCCTTTGCCGCCCAGCGCAGGTTTTCAACAAAGGTCTCATGCGCCTCTGGTCCTGAGGCCTCGCCTGCCAAAACATGCACAAACTCTGCCTTTAGCGCCTGCGCATAGCGCAATGTGCGCTTGAAATCCTGCTGGAACCGCGAACCGGGTACGGCGGCATAACCCGGCGCGCCGCCCGTATAATTGGGCGGCGGGCAATTAATCAGCGCCATGCGCAACTCCTGCCAGACCAATTGGTCGCGCATGTCCTGCACCGGCGCGTCATAAGGATCCAACACCTCAACCGCGTCAAACCCCGCCTCTTTCGCGGCGGCAAAGCGCTGCATCAACGGCGTTTCTGTAAAAAGCCACGTCAGGTTTGCACAGAACTTAGGCATCAAGCTCCGCCGCCGGAATAATCGGGAAAAACGCGCCTTGCGACCGAACACCGAACCAGTCGGCGCCATCGACATCGGCAATCTCGCCGATATCCACCAGCCGATAGAACGACTTGCGGTCAATCAGCGCCTCAAGGTTGCGGCGCACCAGCACATAAGGCGACGGCTCTCCACTTTTTGCATCGCGCACGACGCGAATGGGCGCATCCGGCCCCGCGACCACGGTATCACCGACGTTGGTTTCAAACACCAAATCCGCCCCGCGCTGATTGAAATCAATCGCCACAAAGGGCGCGTCATCCACGGTGATTCCCACCTTCTCGACGGGCGTCACCAGAAAATAATCGTCCCCATCCCGCCGGATAATCGTCGAAAACAGCCGCACCAGCGGGGCCCTGCCAATCGGCGTGCCCATGTAGAACCATGTGCCATCCCGCGCGATCCGCATGTCGATATTGCCGCAAAACGGCGGATTCCACTTCTCCACAGGCGGCAAACCCTTGCCCTGCACCTCCATTGCACTCGCCGCGAGGCTTTCTGCCGTTGGGGTCACAATCTTTTGTCCACTCATTGTTTTTGCCATTGGGGTCATTCGGGATATCTGCTGTTATACGGACATATCGTTGAACGGAGCCATTGTCATGTCAGACACCGCAGATCTTGTTGCAGAAATTGAGGCGCTCGGCGTCAAGCTCTCTGCGGCCCGCACCTCCATCGCCAACCGCTTTCTGGGGCAGGACCGCGTGGTGGACCTCACCCTGACCGCGCTGATCTGCGGCGGCCACGCGGTGCTGATCGGCCTGCCCGGTCTGGGTAAGACCCGTCTGGTGGACACGCTTTCCACCGTCATGGGCCTCAACGGCAACCGGATCCAGTTCACCCCCGACCTGATGCCCGCCGATATCCTCGGCTCTGAAGTGCTGGAAACCGCCGCCGACGGCACCCGCGCCTTCCGCTTTATTGAGGGCCCGGTCTTCTGCCAGCTTTTGATGGCGGATGAGATCAACCGCGCTTCCCCCCGGACCCAATCCGCCCTTCTGCAAGCCATGCAGGAAAAAGAGGTCACGATTGCAGGCGAACACCGGCCCCTCGGCGCGCCCTTCCACGTGCTGGCCACGCAAAACCCGATCGAACAAGAAGGCACCTACCCCCTGCCAGAGGCGCAGCTTGACCGCTTCCTTGTGCAGATCGACGTGCCCTACCCTGACCGCGACACTGAACGCGACATCCTGATCGCCACCACTGGCGCAACAGAGGCTGAAGCCTCCGCCGTCTTCACCGCGCAAGAACTCCTCGATGCCCAAGCGCTCCTGCGCCGGATGCCTGTCGGCGAAAACATCGTGGAAATGATCCTTGATCTTGTCCGCGCCTGCCGCCCCGGTCCCGATGCCTCAGACGCGGTCAACGCGTCCGTCAGCTGGGGCCCCGGCCCCCGCGCAGCCCAAGCGCTCATGCTCACCGTCCGCGCCCAAGCCCTGCTCGAAGGCCGCCTCGCGCCATCCGCCGAAGACGTCCGCGCCATGGCCGTCCCGGTGCTGGAACACCGCATGGCCTTGTCCTTTGCCGCCCGCGCCCGTGGCGAAGACTTGGTAACCCTCATCAACACCACCGCCGCCGACATCACCAAGGTTGCCGACGCCGCATGACCGAACCGCTCGCCCTTCGCGCCCAAGCGGAAACGCTCGCCAGCCCCCTGCCCGCGCTCCTCGCGGAAGCAGAGCATCTGGCCAGCACCGTCCTCTTGGGCGATCACGGGCGACGGCGCGCGGGGCTAGGTGATACCTTCTGGCAATACCGCCCGGCCCAGGACCATGACGAAGTTCGCCATATCGACTGGCGCCGCTCTGCCCGGTCTGATGCGACCTTTGTGCAGGACAAAGAATGGCAGATCGCGCAATCGGTGATCCTTTGGGTCGACCAAGCCGCCTCAATGCGGTTCACCAGCGACGACAACTTGCCGACCAAATCCACCCGCGCCCGCACACTGGCACTGGCCGCCGGGATTCTCCTGAACCGTGGCGGCGAACGCGTCGGCCTCACCGGCCTGCGCCTGCCCCCGCGCCGCGGGACCGCGCAGTTGGAAAAGCTCGCCGCCATCTTGTCGGAAGACGATACCACCGACTACGGCAGCCCAGACGCGCAAGGCATGTTGCCCCATTCCCGCGCGCTCTTCGTCTCGGACTTCCTTGGCGACCTCGCCCCGTTTGAGGCCGCTCTGACCAAAGCGGCCGACCGGGGCGTGCGCGGTGCCATGCTGCAAATCCTCGACCCGCAGGAAGAAGCCTTTCCCTTTGACGGCCGCACCATTTTCGAATCCATGACGGGCGCCCTGTCCCACGAAACCCTCAAGGCAGGCGACCTGCGCAGCCGCTACCTCGACCGTCTTGCCGCGCGCAAGGACCGCCTGATGGACCTCGCGCGCATGACCGGCTGGCAATTCACCACCCATCATACCGATACCTCGGCCACCACCGCGCTCCTGTGGCTCTACCAAGCGCTGGAGCGTCGCACATGATCCCCGCAGGCTCCGGGCGGGCGGGGCGCTTTTGCGCGTCAGCGCAAACTGGGTCTGGCCCGGTCCGCATCGCGGCAATCGCCCCAGTGGGGCGATTGAGGACCAGACGGGCGGAGCCCCGTGCGTCCCGCACGGCAGGTGACGCATAATGTGGTCGATTGGCCCCATCGGCTTTGCCGCCCCCTGGCTCCTTCTGGGCCTGATTGCCCTGCCAATCCTATGGATCCTGCTGCGTGCCGTCCCACCCGCACCGATCAAACGCCGCTTCCCGGGCGTCGCCCTGCTTCTGGGCCTCACTGATGACGACAGCCAATCCGACCGCACCCCGTGGTGGCTCTTGCTGCTGCGCCTCCTCGCCGTCGCGGCGCTTATCATTGGCTTCGCAGGCCCCGTCCTGAATCCCCAGTCCCAAAACGACGGCACCGGCCCACTGCTGATCGTGGCCGACGGCACATGGGCCGACGCCCGCGACTGGCAGGCCCGCAATGACCGCATCGCCGCGTTGCTTGGTGAAGCCACCCGTCAGGGCCGTACCGCCGCTGTCGTCACCCTCACCGACCTGCCCACGGACCTGACGTTCCAATCCGCCGACGCCGTGGGGCAACGCCTGCCCAACCTGACCCCGCAACCGTGGGAGCCGGACCAAAAGGCGCTCAACGCCTTCATCGACATCCTGCCCGACACCTTCGATACCTTCTGGCTGTCCGATGGCATCGCCCGCGACAGCCGCGCCGACCTGCTCTCGACCTTCGAGGACGCAGGCCAAGTCACCGTCTTCCAATCGCCGCGCCAGACTATCGGCCTCCGCCCCGCCCGGTTCGAGGATGGCGAGGTCAAGCTCTCCGCCACCCGCACCCCCATCGGCAACGACCTGACCGCGACGGTCACCGCCGTGGGCCTTGACCCGGCGGGCATCGAACGCCCGCTTGCCACTGTGGACCTTGATTTCACCGCAGGGGAACCAACCGCCGAAAACGCCCTCAATCTGCCGCCCGAACTGCGCAATCGCATCACCCGGTTTGAACTCACCGGCACCCGCTCTGCCGCCGCCGTCTCCCTCGTCGATGACGCCCTGCGCCGCCGCGAGGTCGCCCTGATTTCTGGCGCAGGCGATGCCGAAGGCCTCGAACTGCTGTCCCCACTCTATTACCTGCGCGAGGCGCTCGCCCCCACCGCCGACCTCATTGACGGCACGATGGAGGACATCCTGCTCGCCAACCCCGACGTCATCGTCCTCGCCGACGTCGCCACCCTCGCCGGTTCTGAATCCGAAAACGTCCTCGCCTGGGTCGAAAATGGCGGCATGCTCTTGCGCTTTGCCGGTCCCCGCCTCGCCGCTTCCGATGTGGGCCGCGCCACAGAAGACCCGCTTCTGCCCGTCCGCCTCCGCTCTGGCGGCCGCGCCGTGGGTGGTGCCATGTCTTGGGGCGAACCGAAATCGCTCGCCCCCTTCACCGATGGCTCGCCCTTCTTTGGCCTGCCCGTCCCCGATGACGTCACCGTCAACGCGCAGGTCATGGCGCAGCCTGACCCAACCCTCGCGGACCGCGTGATCGCACAGCTGGCCGATGGCACCCCGCTCGTGACCCGCAAGATCGTGGGCGAAGGCCAGATCGTGCTGGTCCACGTCACCGCCAATGCCGAATGGTCATCCCTTCCGCTTTCCGGCCTCTTTGTGCAGATGCTCGAACGGCTCGCCGTTTCAACCCGACCCGCAGCACCATCCGCGGCAGATCTGGAAGGCACCACATGGCTGCCGCAATCCATCCTTGACGCTTATGGCCGCCTGTCTGACGGATCCACCCTGCCGGGTGTCGCAGGCGAAGTGATTGCCACCGCGACCCCCGGTCCCGATCTGCGCCCCGGCATCTATGCCGCTGACGATCAACGCCTCGCGATTAACGTGATCGGTGCGCAAACCACGCTCGACACCGCGCAATGGCCACCGCGTATCCCGGTTGAGGGGCTGACCGTTGTGGCCGAAACCCCGCTCAAAGGCTGGCTCCTGACCGCCGCGCTGTCGCTGCTCCTCATCGACATCATCGCCTCGCTGGCTGTGGGCGGCCGCCTGCGTGGCCCCCGTGCAGACGTCGCCGTGGCTCTGATGCTTGCGCTGACCCTCGCAGCAGCACCAGCTGACGCACAAGACGACTTCGCCATCCAAGCCACCGCCGACGTGGTCCTTGGTCACGTCATCACCGGCAACCAAGACATCGACAACACCGCCGCCGCAGGCCTCTTGGGTTTGTCCAATACGCTCTTCCGCCGTACCTCAATCGAACCCGCCGCCCCCATCGGCGTGAACATCGAAACCGACGAACTGGCGTTCTTCCCCTTCCTCTATTGGCCGATCACTGCCGACCAACCCCTGCCCAGCCGAGAGGCTTACGCCAAACTCAACCGCTATCTGCGCACCGGTGGCATGATCCTCTTTGACACGCGCGACGCCGACACCGCGCGCTTTGGCTCCGCCTCGCCCGAGGGGCGCAAATTGCAGGCCATCGCCCGCAGCCTCGATATCCCGTCCATCGAACCGATCCCGCAAGACCACGTGCTGACGCGCACCTTCTATTTGCTGCAAGACTTCCCCGGTCGCTACGCTTCCCGCGATGTCTGGGTCGAGGCCGCACCCCCCGACGCCGAACTGGCCGAAGGCATGCCCTTCCGCAACCTCAACGACGGCGTGACACCCGTGGTCATCGGCGGCAACGACTGGGCCAAGGCTTGGGCCGTCGACCAATATGGCGACCGCATGTTCCCCGTCGGCCGTGGCATGGCCGGTGAACGCCAGCGCGAAATCGCCTACCGCTTTGGCGTCAACCTGATCATGCACGTGCTGACCGGCAACTATAAATCCGACCAGGTGCACGTGCCCGACCTGCTGGAAAGGCTCGGCCAATGACCGGCACCGTGGTTCTTGACCCGCTGATCCCGCTGATCGGCCTCTACCTGCTGGCCGCTCTTGCCGCCCTTGGTGCGGGCCTTGCGGCCTATCGCCGCCTGTCGGGCTGGTGGCTGCGCGCGCTCGCGGGCATCGCCCTGCTTGCGGCCCTCGCCAACCCATCCCTGCAACAAGAAGACCGCGAACCGCTTTCGGATATCGTGATCCTTGTCGTCGATGAAACCGCCAGCCAAAAGGTTGGCAACCGCGCTGACCAAAACACCGCAGCCATCGCCAATGTGGAACGCGAAATCGCCCGCCTCGGCAACACAGAGCTGCGCATCGTGCCCCTTGCCGATGGTGAAGGTGACGCAGGCACCGAACTCATGACCGCCCTCTCGACCGCATTGGCCGAAGAACCACAGGGCCGCATCGCAGGCATCATCCTGCTGACCGATGGCCGCCTGCACGATATCGAACGCGCGCCCGGCCTGCCCGCCCCGATCCACACCCTGCTGACCGGCGAACCCGACGACTGGGACCGTCGCCTTGTGGTCACCAACGCCCCCGCCTTTGCGATCCTTGGCGAACAGATCACGCTATCCTTGGAAATCAACGACCAAGGGGCCGCACCAGAGGCCCGCTTTGCCCCCCTCACCATCGCCATCGACGGCGGAGAGCCGATGCGGTTCGAGGTTCCCATAGGCGAGAAAATCGACCTGCCGCTCGAACTCCCCCACGGCGGCATGAACGTGATCCAATTTGCCACACCCGCCGCAGAGGGCGAGCTGACAGACCGCAACAACGCCGCCGTGGTGCAGATCAACGGCGTCCGCGATCGCCTGCGTGTGCTGCTGGTCTCGGGCGAACCGCACGCGGGCGAGCGCACATGGCGCAACCTGCTGAAAGCCGACAGCTCCGTCGATCTGGTGCATTTCACCATCCTGCGCCCGCCCGAAAAGCAAGACGGCGTGCCGGTCAATGAACTCTCGCTCATCGCCTTTCCGACGCGCGAATTGTTCCTTGAAAAGATCAACGACTTCGACCTGATCATCTTTGACCGCTACCGCCGCCGGGGCATCCTGCCGAACCCCTACCTTGAGAATATCGTCAACTACGTGGCCGATGGCGGCGCGGTGCTCGTGTCCTCTGGCCCCGAATACGGCGGTGCTGAGTCGATCTTCCGCTCGCCCCTTGGCGCGATCCTGCCCGGCCAGCCCAGCGCGCGCGTGTTCGAGGAAGGCTTTGTGCCCGAAATCACCGACCTTGGCGACCGCCACCCCGTGACCGAAGGGCTCGCCGCCTTTGCCCCGAACCCTGACCCCGAAAGCGATCTGCCGGGTTGGGGCCGCTGGTTCCGCCTTGTGGATGTGCTGGTGCCCGACACCGCCAATGTGCTGATGTCCGGCCTTGATGACCGACCATTGCTCGCCCTCGAACGCATCGGCGAAGGCCGCGTGGCCCTGCTGGCCTCTGACCAAAGCTGGCTTTGGGATCGTGGCTTTGAAGGCGGCGGACCGCAACTTGAACTGCTCCGCCGTCTGGCGCACTGGATGATGAAAGAGCCCCAGCTCGAGGAAGAGGCCCTGACCGCCGAGGCCGCAGGCCAAACCCTGCGCATCATCCGCCGGTCCCTGTCCGAGGATGTGGGCCAAGTCACCGTCACCCACCCAGACGGCACACAGACCGTGCTGGATCTGGAAGAGGTTTCTCCCGGTCGTTACGAAACGCTCTGGAACGCGCCCGAAATCGGCCTTTACCGCCTGTCCGAAGGCGAAAGAGAGGCGGTCATGGCCCTTGGCCCCGCCGCCCCGCGCGAGTTGGAACAAACCATCGCGAGCGGTGAAGCACTCCAGCCGCTTGTCGACAGCACCCGTGGCGGGATCCGCCTGATCTCTGACGGCGATATCGACATCCGCACCGTGCGCCCCGGCCGCCCCGCTGCCGGGCGTGGCTGGATCGGTGTGACCCCGCGTGGCGCTTATCAAACCGCCGATATCTCGATCACGCCGCTGCTGCCTGCATGGGCGTTTCTGCTGCTGGCCTCACTTCTGGTCGTCGGCGCTTGGCTGCGCGAAGGCCGTCGCTAGCGAACCACATGCACCGCGCATTTCGCGTGCCGCACGACCCTCGCAGCGGTTGAGCCAAGGAAGAAATCCTCGAACCCCGGAATATGAGAGGCAATGACAATGCAATCTATGTTGTGGGTCTTTGCCGTCTCCACGATAGTGTTGCCCGCATGTCCGCTGGCAAGCTTGCTCGCCGCACCCGGCAACAGGGCGGTTGTGCTGGCCAACATGGTCTCGACCGTTTTGCGCGCTTGATCCTGCACGTCCTGTGGCACCTGTGCCAAGGCAAAGGCAGGCACGGTTTCCAAGACATGCATTACCGTGAACTTGGCATCCGGTGCTGCCAGCGCCTTGGCCACTTCGAAAACAGCCAGATGATCCTGACCTTCCTCAAAGACGACTGGAATTAAGATATTCTTGTACATGGCCTGTCCTCCATCTGGATTGAACCTTGATAAGCCAAGGATAGAATCCAAAAGACAGGCTGGCTTTGCGCCAGATCAAGTGCAGGTCAGTTCAACGTGACCGCGAACAGGTCATCATGCCAGCCATCCACATTGCAACGGGTGCGCACATAGACTTCTTTCATACCCTCTGGGATCACGACGCCCGCCGTGGACCGGGTAAAGGGCTGTTCATTCACATGCGGATGGGCCAAGGGGCGTTCGCCCAGCACATTGCCATCCGCATCCTCGATCCGCCAGCCATCGGCATAATGGTCCCACCCGGTATCGGCATGAAGCAACGCCACATCAAACCGCCAAGTGTCGCCGGTTTGGGTGGCGGTCACCTTCGTGACCTCTGCGGGGTCTGCAAAAACAGGTGCTGCGCATAGCAGGAATGGGATCAAATATTTCATGACACCTCTTTTAGCAGGATCGTCCGGGGCAGGGATGCAAATTCGCGTGACCAGACGATCCAGCCAACAATCACTGTTGCGGCCATCAGCGCAAACGGCCCGATCAGCCAAACCAAAGCCCCCAGCGCGAAATACATCGCACGCAGACCGCGGTTGAAATTGATCGCCGCCCGAATGTTCAGCTCTGCCGCCTGCATTGCCTGTGGCATCGCGCGCGGGTCATTAGAATCATTTGGCACCGCTGCCATCAGCACCGCGCAGTACCCAAAGACCCGGTTGGCCCAGACGAACTTCAGGAACGCATTGGTCAGAAAAAGCGCCACCAGCCCCAGTTTCAACTGCCAGATGACCGCAGGCGTGGCCTCTTGCGTGACTTCCGCAGCGATACCGCTCAATGGATCAGTATTGCCCATCAGGGCCAGCACGCCGCCAATCGCCAGAATATTGGTCGAGGCGAAAAACGATGTCCCCTGCCGCAGGCTGGCCAAGATCTGACTGTCAAAAATGCGCACATCCCGGGTCACCATCTCGCGCATCCAATCGCGGCGACGCGCCGACATCAGAAACGTGACTGAAGGGCGCTTTTCTGACGGGTTATCAATCCGCCAACCCAGCCCCAAACAGACCAGCACCAGAAAGGCCGCAGCCACAAAATCCGCCGTCGAAAGCGCCGATAACCGAAACGTCATATCCATGGCTCAAGACTACCTTTGGCAATCGCGACTTGCCATAGCGACAAATTGGTAATATATTTTTACCAATCATCCGGTATGAGGAATCGCGCCATGCAAATGCCAGACCCAAGCGCTCGTGTTATCGGCCTGAAATCGCAATTGGTGGACCGTCTCTTGGCAGTGCTGCCTGCGGAAGCTGTGATATCTGATCCAGCAGAAACGCGCGCTTATGAATGCGACGGGCTGGCCGCCTACAAATGCCCCCCACTTCTGGCGGTCTTGCCCAGCACCACGCAAGAGGTCTCTGACGTGCTCAAGATCTGCCATGAAATGGATGTCCCGGTCGTGCCGCGCGGTTCTGGCACCTCGCTGGCCGGTGGGGCCATGCCCACCGCCGACAGCGTGATCCTGGGGGTCGCGCGGTTAAACGCCGTGTTGGAAACAGATTACGCCGACCGCCTGATCCGGGTGCAATCGGGCCGCACGAACCTGTCCGTCACGGGCGCTGTAGAACAAGACGGGTTCTTTTATGCCCCAGATCCATCCAGCCAGCTGGCCTGTGCGATCGCAGGCAATATCGCGATGAATTCGGGCGGAGCGCATTGCCTGAAATATGGCGTGACCACCAACAACCTCATGGGCGTGACCATGGTGATGATGGACGGCACTGTGACCGAAATCGGCGGCGGCCACCTGGATTCGGGTGGTTTGGACCTGCTTGGTGTGATCTGCGGATCCGAAGGGCAGCTTGGCGTGGTGACAGAGGCGACCCTGCGGATCCTGCCCAAACCTGAAGGCGCGCGGCCAATCCTGATGGGCTTTGACAGCGCCGAGGTTGCGGGGCAATGCGTCTCTGACATCATCAAGGCCGGTGTCCTGCCCGTTGCCATCGAATATATGGACAAGCTTTGTATCGAAGTTTGCGAAGCGCATGCGCAGGCGGGCTATCCCTTGTGCGAAGCGCTCTTGATCGTTGAGGTCGAAGGCTCTCCGGCGGAAATCGACGAACAGCTCGCGCTGATCAAGGACATCGCAAATCGCCACAACCCGGTTGAACTGCGCGAAGCCAAGAACGCCGACGAAGCTGGCCGCATCTGGCTGGGCCGAAAATCAGCCTTTGGCGCGATGGGACAGGTCAACGACTACATGTGCCTTGATGGCACCGTCCCTGTCAGCAAACTGCCCGAGGTGCTGCGCCGCATTGGTGAGTTGTCCAAGGAATACGGGCTGGATGTGGGCAACGTCTTTCACGCAGGCGACGGCAACATGCATCCCCTGATCCTTTATGATGCCAACAAACCCGGCGATCTGGAAATCTGCGAAGCGCTGGGGGCCGAGATCCTCAAGCTTTGCGTTGAGGTCGGTGGCTGCCTGACCGGCGAACATGGTGTGGGCATCGAAAAGCGCGACCTGATGCGGGTGCAATACACCGACGCCGATCTGGAGGCGCAGATGGCAATCAAGGACGTGTTTGACCCAAAGTGGCTGCTGAACCCGGCAAAAGTGTTCCCGCTTGACGCCTCTGCCCCTCGACGCGACGCCGCCTAGAGGGGGCTAGCCCCCGCCCGGCAAGCCGGACTCCCCCAGGATATTTTGGAACCAAAGAAAGCCTATGACAGTCACATCAGAAACAGAGCTTTGCGCGGCATTGCGTGACGCCAAAGGGCCGCTGCGCATTCAGGGTGGCGGCACACGACCAATCGGCAAACTGGAGATGGGAGAAGTCTTATCCACCGCCGGGCTGTCGGGCGTGACGCTTTACGATCCCGGTGCACTGACCATTGTTGCAAAGGCAGGCACCCCAGTGGCCGAGATTGAGGCGGTTTTGGCAGAGTCGGGCCAGCGTCTTGCCTTTGAGCCGATGGACCATCGACATCTGCTGGGAACCAAGGGCACACCGACAATCGGGGCGGTTGTGGCCGGTAATATCTCGGGCCCACGCCGGATTTCTGTCGGGGCCTGTCGTGATTTCCTGCTGGGGGTGACCTTTGTTGATGGTGCAGGCACATTGGTCAAGAACGGTGGACGGGTGATGAAGAACGTCACCGGCTATGATCTGGTCAAGCTCATGTGTGGATCCTACGGCACGCTGGGTGTGTTGACGGAGGTGGCGCTGAAAGTCCTGCCCATCGCAGCCGCAAGCACCACCCTGCGTCTGGATGGGCTTTCGCTTGAGCGCGCCGTTGCCGCGATGTCAGCCGCCCTTGGATCGCCCTATGACGTGACCGGGGCCGGTCATGCTGGCGGTGCGACATATGTCCGGCTGGAGGGATTTGGCGAATCCGTCCGCTACCGCGCGGCAGAGCTGACGCAGGTTTTGGCCCCCTTTGGCGCAGCAATCCCCTGCGATGACGATCCCTGGCACCAGATCCGCGAGGTCACTGCCCTTGCCGACGTCCCCGGTGATGTCTGGCGCATTTCCGTCCGGCCTACGGACGCGGTCACGCTTCTGCCCATGCTGAGTGCAACTGACGCCGTGCTGGATTGGGGCGGCGGGCTGATCTGGGCCGCCGTACCCCCCGGCACTGATGTGCGTCGCCATATGACGCGCGGTCATGCCACGTTGATCCGTGGCACCGGCCACGGCCCCGCCTTCCACCCCGAACCGGCCCCTGTTGCGGCTATCACCCAAGGCCTGCGCGACCGGTTTGATCCGCGTGGCATCCTGAACCCCGGATTGATGACCTGATGCAGACCCATTTCACGCCAGAGCAGCTTAAGAACCCCGGCACCCAGCGCGCCAATGAAATCCTGCGGGCCTGTGTCCACTGCGGTTTCTGCACCGCCACCTGCCCCACTTATCAAGTGCTGGGCGATGAACTCGACAGTCCCCGCGGACGGATCTACCTGATCAAGGATATGCTGGAAAACGAGCGTAAGCCGGACGCCAAGACGGTCAAACATATCGACCGCTGCCTGTCATGCCTGGCTTGTATGACCACCTGTCCCTCGGGCGTGCACTACATGCACCTGGTCGATCACGCCCGCGCCTATATCGAAGAACACTACGACCGCCCTTTGTCCGACCGCGCGTTGCGCTGGGTGCTGGCGCGGATCCTGCCTTACCCGATGCGATTCCGCGTGGCGCTGCTTGGCGCCAAGATCGGGCGGCCTTTTGCACGCTTCATGCCCGACGCGCGGCTGCGCGCGATGCTGGAAATGGCCCCCAAACATATCCCCCCCGTCAGCCGTAACGACGACCCGCAAACCTTTGCCGTGCCTGACGCCAAAATGCGCGTCGTGTTGATGACGGGCTGCGCTCAACGCGCGCTCAACACCGATATCAATGACGCCAGCATCCGCTTGCTGACCCGTTTGGGGGCAGAGGTTGTGATCCCCGAAGGTCAGGGGTGCTGCGGCGCGCTGACCCACCACATGGGCAAGGAAAACGAAAGCCACGCCACCGCCGCCAAGAACGTCCGCGCCTGGGCGCGGGAAATCGATGCCGGATTGGATGCCATTGTCATCAACACCTCTGGCTGCGGCACGACGGTCAAGGACTACGGCCACATGTTCCGCAATGACCCCGAATTGGCCGAGGATGCGGCGCGCGTTTCGGCCATCGCCAAAGATATTTCCGAGGTGTTGCAGGAACTGACCACCGTGACGGCGGTTAACGGATCTTCAGACTCTGATACGCATGGGTTGTGCATGGGTTCTGCATCGGTTGTGCATGACTTACATTCCGTTAAGGTTGCTTACCACGCGGCCTGCTCCCTACAGCACGGTCAGAAAATCAAATCTGCACCAAAGGACCTTTTGCGCAGCGCAGGCTTTACCGTGCTGGAACCAGCCGACAGCCACCTGTGCTGTGGCTCTGCTGGCACCTATAACCTGATGCAGCCAGAGATCTCAAAGCAGCTGAAGGCCAGAAAAGTGCAAACTCTAGAAGCACTTACCCCTGATATCATCGCCGCTGGCAACATCGGTTGTATGATGCAGATCGGCGGTGGCACCGATGTGCCGATCGTGCACACCGTGGAACTGCTTGATTGGGCCACGGGCGGGCCAAAACCACCCGCACTTGACGCCGACGCAAATGCAACACCCGCCGTGCCAATCCTGCGATAATGCCTTAATATTGCCTAAACAGCCCTCTACCTTGCCGCCATCGTGGTAGGAGAGTTCATGCGGTATCTTGTTGTCATAGCAGCACTTTTTGCGGGTCTATTTGGCCCTGCTCAGGCTCAGAACGCGGAAGAAACCGCCCTTGTGACGCTTGAAACAGGCGAGGCTTCGCGCGGCTGGGAAGGCGTTGGGCGGCTCGATATCGACGGCACAGGCTTCTGCACCGCTGCATTAATCCAAGAACGTCTGATCCTCACGGCGGCCCATTGTGTCTATGGCACTGACGGTCGCCTGTTGCCTGCATCGGCTTTTCAATTCAACGCCGGGCTGCGCGGTGGCCGGGCAGAGGCGTCACGGGGCGTTAACCGTCTTGTCGCGCACCCTGATTACATTTTCACCGGCAAATCCGGCCGTGCAGGGGGTGTCGCGATGGACATCGCCGTGCTTGAACTTGACCGATCCATCCGCCTGACCCGCGTGCAGCCTTTTTCGGTCGCCGAAGATCCCCGCCGTGGTGATCAGATCGGTGTTGTGTCCTATGGTCGGGGCCGCGCCAACGCCGCCAGCCTGCAAGAGGTATGCAGCGTCATGGGCCGCCAATCGGGCGTCGTGATCATGACCTGCGATATCGAACCCGGATCCAGCGGCGCGCCTGTTTTTACGCTTGAGGATGGCAAGCCGCGCATCGTCTCGGTCGTGTCGTCCATGTCCACTTTGGGCGCGCAAGACGTCTCTCTCGGGACATCATTGAACACGCCGCTGCGCGAACTTTTGCAGCATTTTGCAACCCTTGGCCCAGCAAAACCGGGCGGTTCGCAGCGGTTGATCCAGATGGGTGAGCGCAACGAGACAGGCGCAAAATTCGTCCGGCCCTAGGGGGTCTTGAAACCGCAAAAACCATCCCCAAATGATAGCTACCGGGACGCCAATGATGGGTCCTGTCGTTCAACGGCCTGTCCCCAATGGGAAGGCTACATAACTGTTATCGCTTGATAAAGGATGACCAAAATGCGTCGTTTTGACCTAACACCACTGCACCGCGCCACTGTTGGCTTTGACCAAATCGCTGACCTTCTGGATCGCACCCTTGCCGCTGATGTGGGCAACACCAGCTACCCCCCTTACAACATTGAAAAGACCGGCGATGATGGCTGGCGGATCTCCATTGCCGTGGCTGGCTTTGGTGACGAAGACCTCTCGATCGAGGTGAAAGACCGCGCCCTTGTCGTAACTGCGCGCAAGGCGGATGAGGCCGAGGAAAAGACATATCTGCACCGTGGCATCGCCACCCGCGCGTTCGAGCGTCGGTTCACACTTGCCGACCACGTCCATGTCACTGGGGCCGCCCATGAAAATGGGATGCTGCACATTGATCTGGTGCGCGAAGTGCCAGAGGCTCTAAAACCTCGCCGCATCGCGATTGCGAAATCTGCGCCCAAAGGGGCCGATGTGATTGAGGCGGACAAGATCAACTAAGCCAAAGGCGCTTTGATGATTGCACGGGGCGGGATCTTCCCGCCCCTTTTTTCATCAAACGACGCGACGCAGTGCCTTTGATAAGACGCTGATATTGATCAATATAATAATGCCGCTTAGCGCGATCTTTGATGCAATCTCCATCGTGCCTTCGATCAGGATGGCATGCGCAATTGTTCCCCCCACGATCACAACTGCCAGCCCGATATGCAGCAATCGCCAAAGCCGAGGGCGCAATCGTCTGCGCAAAATCGCGACCAATGCGGCGCCAAAAACCGCCCACATCGACAGCGCGCCCCAAACGCCAAACGGTGTGGGGGAGGCAAACAAAAGCACGTCGATCACATCGGGCGGGCTGGTGACCCACAGCCCTGCCACATGCACTACCACGGCAACCACAAGGCCGATCCCAACGACCCGGTGAAGCCGCCGCCCATGCACCCCGGGCAAGGCCCCGGCGATCAACAAGGGTTGCACCAAAAGAAGCGTCATCCCGACGATCCCCGCAAACCCCGCCAAAATATAGATTGGATCCCGCCACGCCAGCAGTGGGCTACCTGCGGCAAGGGCGATCGGCACAATGACGATGGCACATAAAGCGATCCAAATCAGGGCGTTACGCATCTGCCCTTCAATCCGTCACAGTGGCTGCAGCACAAAATCCGCATTCAGCGTGGTATCGCGCGAGCTCGCCATCAGCGGCCGCAGGAACACCGTCTGAAACGCGCCGCTGTCATAGGCCAAGTGCCCGTGCGCTTGCCCAAAGGCGGGCACGATCTGGGGCATCTCAAGTCGGAAAACACCATTTGGGTCTGTCAGCGTCGCACCATGGCTATGCGGGTCCCGTTCGTGCCCTTCGGTGGTATGTGCCCAAACCTGAATGCGAATGCCCGGCAATGCCGCACCATCCCCGGCACGTCGCACCGTGCCTGTCATCCAGAAACCGCCGCCACCGATCCGGTCAACGACCGGCGCACCTGGGCGATAGTTATTTGCCCCGCCCCGCATGGTCGGCGTCGGCGCAAGCCCCTGTGCCTGTGCTGGCGACAGCAGGCCGGTCGCAAAACTGGCCGCGGCGGCGGCGATAAAACGGCGACGGGTCGCGGTGAGTTTTGACATCGGCAAGGCTCCTTTCGGTATAGAACGCGCAAGTCCGCTAAATTTGTCGGTCTTGATGACGAATTTAGTCCGTTTCCAACTAAAACCGAACCGAAAAGCCAGATCCCTTTGTCACAGATCGGTGAGGCCCCGCTAGTGCGCCTCGGCCCAGTTTGCACCCTGCCCTGCATCCACGGCGAGTTTCACATCCAGTTTGACAGCAGGGTCAGAGGCGTTTTCCATCACGTCCCTTGCGGTATCAACCAGCGCATCAACCGCGCCTTCTTCCACCTCGAACAAAAGCTCGTCATGGACCTGCAGCAGCATTTTCGCGGGGATTTCGGCGATGGCATCCGGCATCCGGATCATGGCGCGGCGAATGACGTCGGCGGCAGTCCCTTGGATCGGCGCATTGATCGCGGCACGCTTGGCAAACCCCGCATGAGGCCCCTTGGCGTTAATCTCTGGCGTGTTGATCCGACGTCCGAACAGGGTCTGAACAAAGCCGTGTTCTTTCGCAAACGCAACCGTGTCGTCCATATAGGTCCGAATGCCGGGAAAGCGTTCAAAATAACGGTCAATAAAGCCCTGCGCCTCTGTCCGCGGAATGCGCAGATTGCGCGCCAGACCAAAGCCAGAGATGCCATAAATCACGCCAAAGTTGATCGCCTTGGCCTGGCGACGCACATCAGCGGTCATCTCTGCTAACGGCACGTTAAACATCTCTGACGCGGTCAGTGCGTGGATATCCACCCCATCACGGAAGGCCTGTTTCAGCTCTTCGATGCCTGCGACATGGGCGAGGATCCGAAGCTCAATCTGGGAATAGTCGAGAGATACCAGCACCTTGCCGTCTTCAGCGATAAACGCCTCTCGGATCCGGCGACCTTCTTCGCTGCGCACGGGAATGTTCTGCAAATTCGGATCAGTCGATGCCAACCGCCCCGTGTTGGCCCCGGCAATCGAGTACGACGTATGAACGCGCCCCGTCTCTGCGTTGATGTGTTCCTGCAGCGCATCGGTATAGGTCGACTTCAGCTTTGATAGCTGCCGCCAGTCCAGAATAAGCCCCGGAATCTCATGCTCTGTCGCAAGATCCTCGAGGATATCAGCGCCTGTCGAATAGGCCCCTGTCTTACCCTTCTTGCCGCCCGGCAATGCCAGCTCGTCAAACAGGATTTCACCCAACTGCTTGGGGGAGCCTACATTGAACTTGCGCCCGGCCTTTTCCTGAATCTCATCCTCCAGCCCCGCCATCTTCTGACTGAACGCATTCGACTTCCGCGACAGCGTATCGCGATCCACTTTAATGCCCGCCATCTCCATCTCGGCCAGCACGGGGATCAGGGGACGTTCAAGCGTTTCATAGACCGTCGTGACCTTGCGGGTGTGCAATTTCGGCTTCAGCAGCTGCCAAAGCCGCAGCGTAATATCGGCGTCTTCAGCGGCATATTTCACCGCATCGTCAACCCCGACCCGGTCAAAAGTGATCGCGGATTTTCCGCTTCCTAACAGAGGCTTAATCGGAATTGGCGTATGCCCAAGGTAGCGTTCGGACAAAAGATCCATGCCGTGATTATGCTCTCCTGCATGCATCGCATAGGATAGCAGCATCGTGTCATCAACCGGGGCCACGGTGATGCCGTTCCGCGCGAAAATCTTGGCGTCGTATTTCATGTTCTGCCCGATTTTCAGAACGCTTTCGTCCTCAAGCACGGGCCCCAGCATCGCAAGGCATTCATCAAACGGCATCTGCCCTTCGGCCAGATCGTCGGACCCAAACAAATCATCCGCACCGCCTGCCTTGTGGGTCAGTGGGATATAACAAGCCTCGCCCGGCTCTACGCAAAGCGATATGCCCACCAATTCGGCGCGCATTTCGTTCAGCGCCGTCGTCTCGGTATCGACGGCCACATAGCCACGTTCGCGGATCCGGTCGATCCAGACTTGCAAGGCTGCTGCATCGCGCACGCATTCGTAAGCTTCTGGATTAAATGGCTTTTCTTCGGGCTGCGCGGCCTCTTCTGACGGTGCGAGTGTCGCTTCGATCACCGGGGCCTCTAGCCCCAGCTTGTCGGCAATCCGCTTGGTGACCGTGCGAAACTCCATCTGCGCCAAAAACCCGAGCAGCACATCTGGCTCGGGCTCCCGGATCTCAAGGCTATCAAGGTCAAACGGCAAATCCATGTCGCAATCCAGCTGCACAAGCCGCTTGGACAGCTCGATCTGGGCCCGGTTGTCCAGCAAGGACTCGCGCCGCTTTGGCTGTTTGATCTCGCCCGCGCGATCCAGCAGCGTCTCCAAATCCCCGTATTCATTGATCAAGAGCGCGGCTGTTTTGATCCCGATCCCCGGCGCGCCCGGCACATTGTCCACACTGTCCCCGGCGAGCGCCTGCACATCGACAACCCGTTCTGGTCCAACGCCGAACTTTTCAACGACGCCCTCGCTGTCGATCCGCTTGTTCTTCATCGGGTCCAGCATTTCGACCCCGCCACCCACAAGCTGCATCAGGTCCTTGTCGGAACTCAGGATCGTGACCCGCCCACCGGCGTTCCGCGCCTGATGCGCCAAGGTGGCGATGATGTCGTCGGCCTCGAACCCCTCAATCTCTTCACAGGCAATGTTGAAGGCGCGCGTCGCATCCCGCGTCAGCGGCATCTGCGGGCGCAGATCCTGTGGCATCTCATCCCGGTTCGCTTTGTATAGGTCATACATATCATTGCGAAACGTATGGCTGCCCTTGTCGAAAATCACCGCCACATGTGTCGCGGCGTCAGCCCCGGTGTTACCTTCGATATAGCGCTGCAACATGTTCACAAAACCACTGACCGCCCCGACCGGCAAACCATCGGACTTGCGCGTCAAAGGCGGCAGCGCGTGATAGGCGCGGAAAATGAAGGCAGAGCCATCAATCAGATGCAGGTGGCATCCCTTGCCGAATGTCGTCATCTTCATTCCCCCTTGTCGCGCCCCATGGTTCTGCCATGAACGGCCAAAGGGGGCCAGTCAGATCAGACTTTGCCTTCAAATTCGGCGTGCACATATTTTGCATCGCAATAAGGGCATTCGACCCAGCCATGGTCGCTTGGGATCTGCAACCAGACGCGCGGGTGGCCCAAGCCGCCTTCGCCCCCATCGCAGGCAATGCGCCAATCGTGGACGATCTTGGTTTCCGGTGCGGGACGTGTCATGGATCAGGCCTGTCTGTTGTCGCGGGGCTGCCCCGCAATATCTGAACACGACAGTAATACGACCCAGCCCCGGTGGAAAGACGACAATGACCGATCATGCGCTTGAAATTTCAGGTCTCGCCAAGACTTATGCCGCGACAGGCCGCGCACCAGAAAAACAGGCGCTCAAAGGTGTCGATCTGAACATCCCGCGTGGGTCGATCTTTGGCCTTCTGGGGCCAAATGGTGCGGGTAAATCGACGCTGATCAACATCCTTGCCGGGCTGGTCAACAAGACCGCTGGCCGCGTGAAAATCTGGGGCTTCGACCAGGACGTGAACCCCCGTCAAAGCCGTGCCGCCATCGGCATCATGCCGCAAGAACCCAACCTTGATCCTTTCTTTACCCCGCGTGGGTCACTGGACGTGCAAGCAGGGCTTTATGGCGTGCCAAAGTCACAACGCCGGACCGACGAAATCCTTGAACTCATTGGCCTTTCTGACAAGGCAGAGGCATATGCAAGATCGCTTTCCGGCGGGATGCGGCGGCGTCTTTTGCTGGGCAAGGCCCTTGTCCACGATCCCAATATCCTTGTGCTTGATGAACCAACCGCCGGGGTGGATATCTCGCTACGCAACATGCTGTGGGACAATGTCCGCGACCTCAATCGGGCCGGGAAGACGATCATCCTGACCACGCATTACCTCGAAGAAGCCGAAGCCATGTGCGACGAAATCGCGATCATCAACCACGGAGAGATGATTGTCCGCGACACAACCGCGAACCTGCTGGGAACGCTCGATCAAAAGACCCTTGTCATCACCTCCGACACGCCCGATCCCAAATTGAACTTGCCCGATGGTGTCACCCTGCAACGTCGCGATGACGGACGCCTTGCGTTTTCCTACAAATCCAGCGCGGTCACGGCGGGCGAAATTATCAGTCACCTCACGCAAGCCGGTATCTCCCTGCGCGACGTCACCACCGAACAACCTGATCTTGAAGACGTCTTTTTGTCGTTGACCGCAGCGCGTTAGGTTCCGGGTGGGTGGGGCGCTTTTGCCCCTTGGGGCAAATAGCGTCACCCGGCCGGAAGCATCCGCCCCAATTGCACACCGCCAATGATATGCAGGTGAAAATGCGGCACATCCTGCACACCATGGGTGCGCGTATTGGCAATCGCGCGAAAACCGGCATCAACCCCGGTGATTTTGCAAACCTCCGCGACCGCGGCAAAGAACCCGGCCTGTTCCGCAGGCGAGGCCGCGCCGGCAAAGTGGTCGAGCGACACATAGGGCCCCTTGGGGATCACCAGCACATGCACAGGCGCTTGTGGGTTGATATCGTTAAACGCCAACGCATGATCGCTCTCGAACACAGTCTGATTGGGGATTTCGCCGCGTAGGATTTTGGCAAAAATGTTCTGGTCGTCATAGTCGAACATGGGGGCTCCTTAATCGACAAAAAGATGTGGTGTTTCGGCAATTGACTTGGCGGTTTCATCATTCACGCTTAGGAATTTGGCAAGCTCACCCGCGTTACGATCCACATCCCAGTTCTGACGAATACGGTGATGATGCGGGAAGTTGGCGTCGCGAATGCGGTCACTTTCAAAGACGACATCGTAGCGGATGGTCGGCAAAATCTGCGCAATCGCATCATCTGACGTCTGATCCCCCGCCAGCCCCACACGTCGTGCGTGCCCGGCAAGGTATTCGTCTGTCATATCACACTCGACCTCAAGCAGGCGGGTCGTGGCGCGGTCGGCAAAGAAATCCTGCATCAGATCAAAGTTCGCCGTATCAAGGCAGATGATCATCCGATCCGATGCGTGATGATCAAACAACATCCGCATCAAGGCCCGCCGGTGCCGGGTCCGTTTCGCCAACGTCGATTGGATGCCGCCCAGATCGGGCATCTCGGTATCTTCCTCGTTGAACAGATATTCGACCGCCGGAATATTGGTGAAATGCTTGACCCCGCCCAGTAACCGTTTGGCAACATGCCACTTTTTACAAGCCACAATCAATAATTCGCGGTCATGACCCAATGATGTCTCGGTTTCCCAAAACCGGGTGGCAAAGCGCCGACCAACCCGGCCCCGACCGGTCAAGAATTTGAAAAGGCTGCGCCCCTCGTCCGAGATCTTGAAATCATCCCGGCCAGAGGCATAAAGCGCGCCCAACCGTGACTTGAGCTCTTTTGCTTCCGGGCTGATCTTGCGGGCAAAAAGCGCATCCTGCGACAGCAGCAAGTCATAGTGATCATTGTAGAACGTCACCGGCATCCCATAATCCGTGAACATCAGAAACGTCAGTGTGCGCGCCTTGATCTCGCGTCCGGGCACAAGGTGACGTACCAGCGTTTGAAAAAACGTTTCGTCCGGGATCCAGGTCGTGCGGAAAAACCGCATCACATCGCGGCGCTTCTTGGTAAACTCCAAGATCGCTTCGATCGTGCGGCGGCGCAGGCACCACCATTGGCTGCCAATCATCACCTGAATATCGCTTGGGATCTTCCGAGTCAGGCCAAGGGCCCGCTGCAGCTTAAAGCTGCCGTAGAACAGGGCCTTTTGGGTGCGCTCGTTAAAGATGTGCCGATAAATCAGACGCTCTTCGCGCCAGCCCGTCTTGATCCAATTACTCTCGTGGTAGTCGAAACTTTCGACGTAATCGACGTCATCTGCGTCAAGAAACGCATGGGCAAAGGCAGCCGATTTGATTGCCATGCAATCTCCAGAGACCATGTAGAAATGCGTGGCCCGCGGGAACGCCGCCTCTGCCGCCTCAACAGCATAGAGCGTGGCCTGCACCAGCGACCATTCTCCCCATCCGCATTTGATGCGCTTGGTTGCAAAAGTGACATTTGGATTGCCCGCCAATGCATCCTGGATCTGGGCGAATGCGGCCTTTGGCGCGCGGGCATCAAAGTGAATCGCAATATAGTCGCCCGCAGCCGTCAACTGCTCTGCCTGCTGCACAATGGCGTCGGGGTCCTTGTGGCACAGCAAAATGAAGGCGATTTTTGCCATATGGGAAACGGTCCTGCCCAGGTTCGACTATTGTTTACACGTCATAGCGTGAACAGACATTGAATATACAGGGTTTCTTTGCTTTTCAGGGTCAACTAATAGAGTGACGTATAGGTTGTGGCCCGTTTTGCCACAACGTGGAGGGTTCGGTTCATGGGTTTCCCCGGCACGTGGATGACAGAAAGTGAAAGTGTGGTGTATCGGGTCGTCCCGAAATGCGCCTGCTCGACCATTGGTCAGATCATGTTCTATTCGGATCACGGCCAGTTCTTTGATGGCGACATCCACGATGCCCAGCACGGCATGCACAAATGGGCGATGGATGCCAGCCAACCGGTCATCACCAACAACGTCAAAGCCCACAATTCCTATGCCTTTACCTGCGTCCGGAACCCCTACACCCGCATTCTGTCGTCCTTCTTTGACAAGATTTGCGGCATCCAGCGCAACGGTCGCCGCTATCGCGGCAATCTGGTCCCGCTCCTGATTCAAAAATACGGGATTGAGGTCGGCGACCCGGAGACGGGGTTCGAATTCGACCAGATCAAATCGTTCCGCCGGTTTCTGCTGTTTGCCCGTGACACCATCCGCTGGCGCCGCCCGATGGAACCCGACATCCACTGGTCTGCAATGTCCGGTCATATCAGTACCTTCATCGTGAACGGTGGCCGCTACGATAAGATCTTCTGGACCGAGCAATTCAACGACGGCATGCAGCAAGTCCTCGACAAGATCGAAACACCGCATCCCGTCGATCTGGCGGCAATCCCGCGGTTCAACGAAAGCGAAGGCCACGGACCAAAACGTCTGCACCCTGTCGAAGATTACTTCGACGACCTGTCGATGCATCTGGTCTATGAAATCTACAAAAAGGATTTCAACCTGTTCAAATACGACTTCGAAAACCCCGGCAACAAGATGCCCGTCGGTGAGATTGACCTGCACGAAGTCCATGCCAAACTAGGCGAATGACAGCCGGATACTCTGGCACCCCGCTTTGGAAAAAGCTGGGGCTGAAAGAGTTCAATACAGCTTGAGTCCATAATCCGCCCCCAGATTACTATGACTTACTGGATGGTGCGCCGATCGTATTTTGGTCAAAGCCGATTGAGGATCAGCATTTCACGCATGTGTTTACGACAAAGCGTGCCGAGTTAGAGGACGTTCTGACGCGCACTCTGTCCACAATGGCGCGCGGCGGGATGATCTGGGTCAGTTGGCCGAAGAAGGCGTCAAAAGTTCCATCAGAGATCACCGAAGACACGATCCGCGACGTTGCCTTGCCGATGGGGCTGGTGGATGTGAAGGTCTGCGCCGTGAACGATATCTGGTCCGGGCTCAAGTTGGTGATCCGGAAAGAATTGCGCTGACGCGCCGCATGCTGCGGGCGGGTCAAAGGGGGGCCAGCCCCCCTCGCCGCAAGGCGGCTCACCCCCCGGGATATTTTTGAACCAAAGAAAGTGAAATCCGGGATCTGTTCATCGTCCGTTAAGGTTAATCCGCTTTTTTGTCGGGGCGGTACAGGCGGGGACGCCGATGACCGTAACCGGAGAAAGTCGCCACCTTGCTTTTGCGCCGAGCGACTTCGGCAAGGTGGCGCATTCGGACTTTCTTTGGTTCAAAAATATCCCCGCCGGAGGCACCTTCCCCCTCGACCACCACGCCAATCGGGTTAACTGTAAAACAGTTAAGACAGGCAATTCCGATGACGACGATCTTGATACTTGGGTCCGGTCCAAACGTGACCACCTGCCGCGAGTGGCCGCGCGCGCCGTTTGATCGGATCGTTGCGATCAACAACGCCTGGGCCGTGCGGCCCGATTGGGATGACCTGATTCACCCCGAGGATTTTCCGACAGAGCGCCAGCCGGTCAACGTGCGCGATGGGCAACGTATTGTGACCGCCCATGACTATGTGCCGATCCAGAACCAGTATGGTGGCTTTGTCTATGCCGGCGGCACCATGGCGTTTACGGCCGCCTATTGGGCACTTGGCGCGCTCCAACCCAAAGTCATTGCGATGTTGGGCTGCGATATGGTCTATCCCACGTCGGACAAGACCCATTTTTACGGCAAGGGTGAGCCCGACCCCTTGCGGCACGACGTGACCCTGCGCGACCTGGCTGCCAAATCGGCCCGGCTGATGGTGACCGCTGCAAACTCCGGGTGCGCGATGGTCAATCTGTCAACGGACGAAAGCCGCCTTATTTTCCCCCGTGCCAATCCCTCTGACCTAAAACACTGCCGCCCACAGGCCTTCAAGAACAGCTATGTCGCGCAGGCCAAAGCGGTCGAGGCACGGCTTGGCTATTTGGTCCCGTCCGGTAAATACTGGAAAGAAGAGGACCGCTTTGACGTGGCAGAAATAGACGCGCTTGATGCGCTCTGGCTCAAAGCAGCCCAGCATCCTTGAAGAGCTGCGTCATATCCGCCTCTGGACGGGGCCCGACATGGCCGATGACCTCTGCCGCAGAGACGACGCCCATGCGACCGCAATCTGCCAATGACCGCCCGGTGACAAAGCCATAAAGAAAACCAGCGGCGAACTGATCGCCCGCGCCCGTGGCGTCGACGGGAACCACTTTTGTCACCGGCACTTCGGCGCGGCTGTCGCCCGAAATCAGGATCACAGGATCGCCGGAACAGGTGCAAACCACCGTCTCGCAAACCGCTGCGGCCTGCGCCAGCGCGGCATCCAGATCATCCGTTTCATATAGCGTCGTCCATTCGGCGGCATTGCCCAGAACGAAATCCATCTCTTCCGCGATCAGCCGCTTGAAGTCATCCCGGTGCCGGTCAGCGCAAAACGGGTCAGACAGGGTGATGCCGGATTTGCCCCCTGCCGCGCGCATCTGTTGTGCGGCCGCCGCAAAGGCGGTTTTGCCTTCGTCTTTGTCAAACAGGTAGCCTTCGAGGAACAGCACTTTACTGTTCGCAAACACGTCAGGGGTAACGTCGCCGCTGCCGATATCGGCACCTGCGCCCAAATAGGTGTTCATCGACCGCTCACCATCGGGCGAGACAAAGATCATTGACCGCGACGTCGGTGCCTCTGCGGTTGGCGACGGGGCATTGGGGAACGCGGTGCCTGCATCATCTAGACCTTTGGCATAAAATCGGCCCAGCGCATCGTCCTTGACCTTGCCGATAAACGCGGTCGACAGGCCAAGTCCGCCAAGCCCTGCGATCGTATTGGCGACCGACCCACCAGGCGTTTCAGTGCGGTCGGACATGGCGGCATAAAGCACCTCTGCGCGCTCGCGTTCGATCAGTTGCATGATGCCCTTTTCGATCCCCATGTGATCCAGAAACGTATCTTCGGCATGGGAAATCACGTCGACAATCGCATTGCCGATACCAATCACATCATAAGAACTCATAGGTTTTTATCCTCAAAAGGGCAGAGATCGCGGATGATACACACCGCGCATTTGGGTTTTCTGGCGACGCATGTATAGCGCCCATGCAGGATAAGCCAGTGGTGTGCATGCAGTTGGAAATCGGCTGGGATATGATCCTCGATCGCGCGTTCAACGACGTCCACATTCTTGCCCGGCGCAATGCCCGTGCGGTTGCCCACGCGAAAGATATGCGTGTCCACCGCCTGCGCGGGCTGACCCCACCACATGTTCAGCACAACATTGGCCGTCTTGCGCCCGACACCGGGCAGCGATTGCAGCGCGGCGCGGGAATTGGGGACCTCTCCACCATAGTCGTCCACGAGGATTTGGCTGAGCTTCATGACGTTTTTGGCTTTTTGCCGGAACAGACCAATCGTCTTGATGTGATCGGTCAGCCCCTCCAGCCCCAGATCAAGCATCTTTTGCGGCGTATCGGCGACCTTGAACAGATCGCGCGTCGCCTTGTTCACGCCCTTGTCGGTGGCCTGCGCGGACAGCGCCACCGCGACGACGAGCGTGTAGACGTTCACATGCTCAAGTTCGCCCTTGGGTTCAGGGTCGCTGTCTTGAAAGCGTTCAAAGATCGCGCGAATGCTATGATAATCAAGCTGTTTTGCCATGGCGCATGGTATGCGCAATATTCGGGTCGCCTGCAATGCGGCTGACATCTAGATTGGGGTCATGGAACACGAACAATCATATCACTATCAGGTCATGCGCCGTGCGATTGAAACCATCGACGCCGCCGATGACGCTATCACCTTGGCAGATCTCGCGGCCCAAATGCAGATGAGCCCCGCCCACTTTCAGCGCCTCTTTACTGCCTGGGTCGGCGTCTCACCCAAGCGTTACCAGCAATACCTGAAACTCGATCATGCCCGCACCCTGCTGCGCGACCGCTTTACCACGCTGGATACCGCGGCAGAGGTCGGGCTGTCCGGCAGTGGCCGCCTGCACGACCTTTTTCTGCGGTGGGAGGCCATGACACCCGGTCAATTCGCACAAGGCGGCGCAGGTCTGACGATCAATTGGGGCTGGTTCAATAGCCCCTTTGGCCGCGCCCTTGTGATGGGCACGGACAAGGGGATCTGCGGACTTGGCTTTGCGGATGACGCGGGCGATGCCGCGACAATGGCCGATCTTACCGCCCGCTGGCCCAAGGCCACTTTGGTCGAAAATGCCGCCGCCCTTGCCCCATGGGTGCAAGCCACTTTCGATATGTCCGGTGAGGCCCGATTGCACATGATCGGCGCGCCCTTCCAGCTCAAAGTGTGGGAGGCATTGCTGTCGATCCCCTCCGGCCATGTCACGACCTATTCCGAAATTGCGAGTGCCATCGGCCACCCCAAAGCTGTCCGGGCTGTTGGGACCGCTGTCGGGCGCAACCCAGTCGGCTACCTGATTCCCTGCCACCGCGCCCTGCGCAAATCCGGCGCTTTAGGGGGTTATCATTGGGGCCTTCCCGTAAAGCGCGCGCTTTTGGCGTGGGAAAGCGCGCGGGCGGATGCGGTCGCCTGATCCCGTATTGCTGCGCAACTGGACCTCGTCGCGAATGCAACGCTTCGCCGCCTTGAGCCCAGAGCGAACCTTATTTGCTCTGCATCCACAACCTTCGGTATGAAGACTGGCGTGTCTAAGGTGTTTTCCTATCGTGGCGCGTCATGGTGAAAGCTACTTAGAAAAATCTTGTAAGTGACTGCTCCTCAGGCCAAACTTTCATCCAATGGGGGCAGCTGTCGAAATCAAGCGTGGCTTTTTTGCCTGTGCACAGTGGATTTTCGGTGCCCCGGTGGCCAATGCACGTGTTGCATATCTAGCGAATTCCAAACAAGAGGCGCGTGCAATCCTGGCGCGTCATTGCCAGCAGTTTCTGGATACCTGCCGTATTTCAGTTGAAATGGACGGTCTTCTGCCGCCGCCGGGCCACGGCTGTGTGCTATGCCACAATGAGTCGTCCTTTCCCGACTTGATGGCCTATATGGTGTCGGTCCTTGATCATGTTGACTGCGCTGCCGCAGCAGACCTTTATAAATTCTTCCCATTCGCGCGCGCTGCATTCGCACACATCGATTTCGAACTCGTTCAAAGGGGAAACCGGGCGGCGACGGACACCCTGCTTGCCAACATGGTTTCGCGCGTCAGAAATGGGGAACGCATTGGTTGGGGCGGCGAGGGTCGCTTGTCGGGCATCGATGGCATTAGGCGTTTCAAAGTTGGAGCCAGCTTGATTGCAATTCGTGCAGGCGCGCCTGTGATCCCGATAGCATTTCATGGTGGCCACCATACGATGCGGCTGGGATCCATCCGGGCCCGTCCGGGTACGATCCGCATCAGTGTTGGCAAACCGATCCCCACACTAGGCCTTACGGAGAACGATGCGCGCGCCTTCGCCGACAACCTTCGGGAGCGCCTTTCGGACATGTACTCCAACGCGGCGGAACGTGACGACATGTCTTGCCATCCGAAAGTTTCGTCCCGTTCTAACGACTAGCGCCCATTGGTGGGACATGCGGCGTGTCACCGCGCCTGCAATGTCAAAGCGACTAAAATTCGCGAACGTCGGCTCTGTCCGAACCTCCGTTGTTGTACCTAACCTGCCAGAAGGTCGCATCAGCACCAAAAACCGCATCGCAGGCAATAACATGACCCCACCCCGGTCTACATATCAATCACGCGACACCGCATTGGTCATCGGATAACGGCCAGCGAAACTTCGCCAACCGCGCCTGCGTTATTGGATATCAGGGCGCAATCCGTCATAGGTTAGGCACAACAACCGCGCTGATTTGCGCTTTACGGACGGAAACCTCCCCATGACTTTTTCTCGTATGAATCTTGTTCTTGCCGCTGGCTCTTTGGCCTTTGTGACCGCATGTGCCGGCACTGGCGGCCCAAATGACAACCAGAACACGCGCACCGGTGCCATCGCGGGTGCGACCCTCGGTGCGCTTGTTGGCGCAGCGACTGGCGACGACAAAGGCGAGCGCCGTCAACAGGCCGCTCTGGGTGCCATCGTTGGTGCTGGCCTGGGTGCTGGCATTGGCAACGCGCTGGACCGGCAGGAAGAAGAACTGCGCCAGCAGTTGGGCGGCGGCGTCGGCATCGTCAACAACGGCAACAACCTGACCGTGACCTTGCCAGAGGCGATCACATTCGCCACCAACTCTACCGCTGTATCGCCTGCGGCGCAGAACAACCTGTTCACGCTGGCCAATTCGCTGCAGCGCTATCCCAACACGACCGTCAACGTGATCGGCCATACCGACAACGTCGGTGGTGCTGCGTTCAACCTTGATCTGTCCCAGCGTCGTGCGCAGGCCGTCTCCTCTGTGCTGGTCAATGCTGGCGTGTCACCGGCACGGCTCCGCTCTATCGGGCGTGGTGAAGACGCGCCGCTGGCGACGAACCTGACCCCAGAAGGCCGCGCCGCCAACCGTCGGGTCGAGGTGGTCATCACACCAAACTAAACTTCGGCGCTAAGTATTCAGGGGGGTCGCCGGTGGCGGCCCCTTTTTGTTGCGGCGCACCAAGATTGGTCATATCATTTGACCAATCACTCGGAGCACCCCATGCCATTCGAACCCGTCACCCAAGAAAAGCTGTCACAGGGCGTCATTCGCCAAATCGAAGAGCTGATCTTGCGCGGCATTCTGCGCCCCGGCGAACGCCTGCCGTCTGAACGCGAACTCTCTGACCGCATGGGCGTCTCTCGGCCGTCCCTGCGCGAGGCATTGGCCGATCTGCAAGAGCGTGGCTTGTTGACTTCAAAGATGGGTGCCGGGGTCTTTGTGGCCGATGTTCTCGGCAGCGCCTTTGCCCCTGCCCTGGTGACGCTGTTTGCCACCCACGACACGGCTGTCTTCGACTACATCAGCTTTCGCCGCGACATGGAGGGCCTGGCCGCCGAACGCGCCGCGCAATTTGGCAGTGATACCGACCTCAAGGTCATCGACACGGTCTATGCCAAGATGGAAGCGGCCCACCAAAAGCGGAACCCCGCAGACGAGGCCCAGCTCGACGCCGACTTTCACCTCGCGATCATCGAGGCGAGCCACAACGTCGTGATGCTGCACATGATGCGCTCGATGTATCAGCTTCTGCGCGAAGGCGTGTTCTACAACCGCACGATCATGTTCAAGCAGCGCCTGACCCGCGACCAGCTTCTGGACCAGCACCGCGCCATCAACGACGCCCTGCAAGCCCGTGATCCTGCCGCCGCGCGGGCCGCCGTGGAAAGCCACCTTGGCTTTGTCGAAACCGCCCTGTTCGGTCACCAAAAGGCTGAAAAGAACGAGGTCTACGCCCAGAAGCGGTTCGAGGCCGAGAACACGCGCTAACGTAGTGCTCTGTCCGCAACGGCTGGCATTGTTTGCTATGCGGGGGCGATGTTGACCTTCGTTATCTGTCCAGGCCCGGAACAAGCGTAGCGCCGGGCCATCGCCGGCCCGCCCCCCGGGCAGGCGATTTCTCTGATCTTGGTAGTCTTCAAATAGTGAGGCCAGGGCCGAAAGATAAAGTGCCATACGACGCCGCTTCGGTCGCCAACCCGCGTGCCGCCGACGGCCCGATGTGGTGAGGTCGCAGGAGTTGCAAAGCAGACACCTGACAATTTCCGATACTAGAAACAGACCCACGCCATCGGCCACAAAAAAACCCGGCCACAAGGACCGGGTTCATTCATTTCGTTTCAGGTCAGCTTAGTGCAGCTGCTCGCCCACGGTCGTGATCGCATCGTCGATCAGCGCAGCGGCGGCTTTTGCGTCCATCTGCTTGGCCATGACGTCCTTGGCAGCGGACACCGCCACCAGAACCGCCTGATCCTTGACCTCTTTCACGGCGGCAGCTTGCGCACTTGCAATCTGCTCTTCCGCGCCAGCCAGACGACGGGCGACAGAGGCTTTGATCTCTTCCTTGGCAGCGGCGGCAGCGTTCTGCGCCTCTTCCTTGGCGTTGGCGACAATCCGGTCAGCTTGCTCTTGCACTTCTTTCTGCTTGCGCTCGTACGAGGCCAGCAGCGATTGCGCTTCTTCGCGCAGACTGCGTGCTTCGTCCAGATCGGCTTTGATGCTGGCGGATCTTGCGTCCAGCATTTCGCCCACCTTGGAGGGAACTTTGAAATACAGCAGGATGCCAACAAAGATCAAAAACGCGATCAGAACCACAAAGTCTGTGTTCTTGAGCGAGATAAACGGGCCGGATGCTGCAAACGCGGGCGAGGCCGCGACGATGAACAACGGGGTCAGAAAACGCATCATCTTATCCCTTCATCTTTGCTGTAACGGCCGCTGTGACCGTCTTGGCATCTGCGGTGCCACCCATGGCGCCGACCAATGCTTTGGTGACGTCCTTGGCAACAACCTTGATGCTGTCAGCCGCACTGGCGCGAATGTCGGCAATCGCCTTTTCGCTTTCGGCGGTCTGCGCTGAAATCTTTTCGTCCGCCTTGGCCAGCTCTGCATCCAGATCAGACTGGATCGCGGCGCGTGCCTCTGCGACGATTTTGCTTGCCTCGGCCCGTGCGTCAGCCAGCGCCTTTTCATAGGCAGCTTCTGCTTCGGTCGCCTGAATTTTCAGGTCCTCGGCCTTGGCGATATCATTGGTGATCGTGCCCGACCGTTCGGCCAGAACCGCCCCGATGCGCGGCAAAGCGATGCGCGACAGGACAAAGTAGATGACGATCAAAGAGACAACGAGCCAGAAGATCTGGTTCGGCATCCAATCCGCGCACAGTTGCGGCATGCCAATGGCACTGCCTCCTGCGTCTACGCAGGCCCCTGCGGCGTGTTCTGTTGTGTCTGTTGCCATAATGGCCCCCGGATAACCTTGGTGTTTACTGGCCGGGCGGTGTCGCCCAGCCAGCCGTAAGGATATGGGTTGTTCTTAGACTGCGAACATCAGCAGAAGCGACACGAGGAACGCGAAGATCCCCAGAGCTTCTGCAAATGCGAGGCCGATGAACAGAGTTGCTGTCTGGCTAGCAGCAGCGGATGGGTTACGCAGTGCGCCTGCGAGGTAGTTGCCAGCAACTGTACCAACACCAATTGCGGCAGCGCCGGAACCGATTGCAGCCAGACCAGCGCCGATGTGTGCGAGTTCGCCTTCCATGAGTATTCTCCTTACGATTGGAAGTTAGTCGTAGGGTGCGTGATTTCACGCACCTTTTGTTAGTGAGCGGGATGCAGCGCGTCTTTCAGATAGACGCACGTCAAAATGGTGAAAACATAAGCCTGGATACCGGCCACAAGGACCTCCAGACCGTAGATTGCGGTGATGCCAAGGATCGCAACGGGCGACACCAGCGTCAGCGCGGCAAAGCCTGCGAACACCTTGATCACCGCGTGGCCCGCCATGATGTTACCGGCCAAACGAATGGAGTGGCTGACCGGGCGGACGAAGTAGGAAATAACCTCGATCACCGCGATGATCGGACGCAGCACCAATGGCGCGTCTTTCATCCAGAACAGGCCAAGGAAGGCCGCGCCGTTCAGCACAAAGCCAAGGATCGTGACGCAGATGAATACGCCGAAACCAAGGATCGCGGTGACCGCGATCATCGACGTGGCGGAATAAGACATCGGCAGCAAGGCAAGGTAGTTGGCGAACAGGATGAACACGAAAAGCGTCATGATATAGGGGAAATACTTCACCCCATCCTTGCCGGTCACATCCTCAACCATCTTGTAGATAAAGCCGTAGATCAGCTCTCCGATGGATTGCAGACGTGTCGGGATCGTCGCGCGGCCCCGGCTGCCCATCACGAAGATGCCAATGATGCAGAAGATCGCCAGACCCATCCACAAAGTCACGTTTGTGGGCGTGTACCAATGCACTGGTCCGTCGCCAAACAACGGTTTGACGATAAACTGATCCAGTGGGTGAAAAACAAGACCGCCTTCGGCTTTCGCATCAGTCGCCACGTGTGTCGTCCTCTTGTTCACCGGCCTGTGCGGCCAGCTGCTTTCTTTGCACTTCTGCGGCACTTCGCATCATGGTTTTGACACCTGCCGCGAGGCCGAAGAAAATGAACAGCACCAGAAAGATCGGGGTTGTCCCGAACAGGTTGTCCAACCCGTATCCAATGCCAAAGCCGATCCCAAGACCGGCCACTAATTCGATCACCATCCGCCATGCAAGCTGTGCCTGCGAATAATGTTCCTCGCTGTGGTGCTTGACCTGCGGCGGCGCGCGCCGTTCGGCCAATTTCGCCTCTAACGCGGCCATGCGGGCCTTGTCATCGGCGGGATTTTTGTCGTCAGACACGTCAAAAGCCCCCTTGCGAAGTTGATAGGGGTGTAAGTGCGGGCCACGACAGAGTCAACCAGCCCCGAACGCACCATTAACACGCTGATAATAAACAATTATGACCTTGAAATAGTTGCGTCAATTCGGCCATTTCGCAGGCGAAAATCGAAATCCGATATTTAACCATTTGGTTGACGTTTCACCGCCACCGCGCTTAATCCACCCTATGGCACCCACGCTTGATACAACCTTTGCGGCCCTCGCTGACCCAACCCGCCGCGCTATCCTCGCGATGCTGCTAGAGGATGACATGGCCGTCACCGATGTCGCCGCCCCGTTCGAGATGTCGCTTGCCGCCGTGTCAAAGCACCTTTCTGTGCTGACAGCAGCTGGTCTGATATCTCAGGAAAAGCGTGGGCGGGTCAAATGGTGCAAGCTCGAACCCGATGCCCTGCGCGAGGCCAGCGTCTGGATGCAGGGGTTTGGCCAGATGGAAGGGATTGATCTGGACGCCTTTGAACGGTTTCTGGCGATCGAAATCGACAGCTAGCTCTCTTCGCGCATCAGCATCAGCAATGCGACAATCGTCAGCGCCACTCCAACCAGCACCATCCCTGCGGGCGCTGCCCCGCCCAAAGCGATTTGCCATAAGATCACCCATGTCGGTGTCAGATAGGTATGCGCCATGACCTTTGCGGCTGGCAGGCGCATCGCCGCAAATTGCACCAGCGTAAAGGATACGGCCCCCGCAAAGACCGCAGTGTAAAAGATCGTGATCCAGACAATCGCAGGCAAATTGGTCCAATCCGTCTGACGAATGTCTGACCACCCCAATAGCGTCAGCATCGCAGCGCCACACAGCAGGATGCCAAATGTGAAAATCACCGCAGGCTCGCCCCGGCTAACCTTTGCCGCCAGTGGCGCGTAAAAAGCATAGGCCGCGCAGCCCCAGAAATAGGCCGCCTCGCCCCGGCCCACGTCAAAAGCAAGGAAGGCTGCGAAATCAGCGCGGAAGATCACCCAAAGCGCACCCAATCCGCCCACCAGTAGCGCCAGCGCCACGCGCTGCGTCAATCTTTGCCGCAGCAACAGCCAACTGGTGCCCGCCGCCAAAAGCGGGGTCAGCGTGAAAACCGCCGCCATATTGACGGCCGGCGCGGTCTTAAGCCCCTCAAACATCAGGACGAAATAGGTCATCAAGGGCAACGCCAGCAGCGGATAGCGCCACATGGCCTGTTTTGCCTGCGGTGGAATGGTGGTTGTCGCCAGACCAAAACCACCCATGACCACAACCGCGATCCAGAACCGCGCCGCATTCAGTGCCAGCGGTGTAATGTCATTGGCCGCCAACACCCCCAGCGCGAAAGATCCCGCCACAAGGGCCGAGAACACAAGCATCGCCAGATGCCCAAGCATCGCAGGGCCGGTTAGAACACCCAGCTTTTGGCCTCTTCCTTTATAAAGGTCAGAAAGCTCTGGACCTTGGCGGTGCGATGCAGGTCCACATGTGTGACCAGCCACATCGACGCGCTCCATTCTTCCTGCGTGTCCCGCACCCGTTTCAGGTTCGGAAAGGATGCCAGATCATGTTCCAGCACAAAGCCAATCCCCGCCCCGGCCACAATCGCATCCCGGGCGCTCCCCGTGTCAGTGACACGAAACCGGACCCGGTCACGCGGTACGGTTTCAGACATCCAGCGATGAAACGGCGCGCGGTTGTCTTCGTCGTCATTGCCAACGAAAAAGTGGTTGGCAAGGTCCGCATCATCCTTGGGCATACCGTGTCTGGCCAGATAAGCGTCAGAGGCGACAAGCGCCACGCCGCTTTGGGCCAGCGGTTGCACCACATTGTCAGGCTGGTCCGGCTTTGGCCCAGCCCGGATCGCCACATGTGCCTCGCCGTATTCCAGCCGGAACAAGCGGTTGCCTGTCAGAAATCGCACGCAAACTTCGGGGTAGGCCGCCTGATAGGCCGACAACACCGGCACGATCAGCGACGAAAACGCCCCCAGCGATGTCACAACCAAATCGCCGCCGACGCCCGCTCCCTGCCCTTTGATCCGGCCTGCAAGCTGCGTGAATTGGTCATCGGTTGTCTGCGCCACCCGCAACAGATCATCACCTGCTTCGGTCGCCGTGTAGCCCCGCGCATGTCGCTGGAACAGCTTCACGCCCAGCCGGGCCTCTAACGCGTCAATGTGGCGGATCACGGTGGCATGATGCACGCCCAGCGCCTCTGCCGCACCACTCACAGTGCCTGCACGCGCAACCTGATAAGCGGTGCGAATTTCGTCCCAACTGTCCATGACGGCCTTTTCTGTGCGTAAGAGAACATTACACCTCCAGAAATGCGCATTCAGTTCAGGATTGCAACAGCGTCTTGACCGCAGCGTGCGGGATCCGCATCAAGGGCCATGACCTCTCGTGCTCAGAAATTTTGGAACGCCTACGCCCGCATCGTGCAAAAGCCCGCGCTGGCGCTGGTGCAGCCGCAATGGCTGGCCCGCAAGGTCTTCAGCCTCAACGCAATCGTCGCCTATCGCCAGCCCAAGGGCCTGCGGATCACGCCCCTGACCCTTGGACATGTGCCTGCCGCCCATTGCGCGATGACGGACGCCCCGACCCGTGGAACGATGCTCTATATCCATGGCGGCGCTTTCGTGATCGGCAATCTGCGCGGCTATCGCCATCTTGTTGCACAGATCGCGGCCCAATCAGGCCAGCGCGGCCTCTACCTTGACTACCGCCTTGCACCGGAAAACCCCTACCCCGCCGCCCTTGATGACGCAGAGGCAGCCTATCGTGCCCTGGCCGAGGATCCCGCAACTGGCCCGATCACGCTGGTCGGCGACAGCGCAGGCGGCAACCTGACCCTCGCGCTTCTGTTGCGGCTCAAGCGGCTGGGCCTGCCGATGCCCGCGGCGAGTGCCGTGATGTCCCCCGGGACGGATTTGCGCCTGCAAAACCCCTCGCTGACCGCCAACCAGAAAAGCGACCCGCTGGTGCCGATGTCCAGGGGCGCGCGTGGCATTCGCGACTATCTGGCGGGCCAAGATCCCGCGCAGCCGGAAATCTCGCCCATCCTTGGCGATTTCAGCGGCACCTCGCCCATATTTATCAACGTCGACCAGACCGAAGTGCTTTATGACGACGATCGCCTGATGGCCGCGCAGCTCAAATCTCAGGGTGTTGACGTCACCTTGGTCGCGGAACGCGGTCTTTCCCATGTCTGGCACCTCAACGTGGGCCGCTCACCCGAGGCCGACACTTCGGTCCGTCAGATCGCACACTTCCTGCGCGGCCACCTTGAAAAGGTTGACTCACCCCACCCCCCGGCTTAAACGCCCCTCAAACCCGGATAGCATCAGCTTTCCGGTCCCCGGCCCAATACGGGGATCGCCACCAGTCAGCGCGTCGCGCCCACTGGTGCGCTTGTCGTTTGGGCCATCGCTTCCCACTTTGGGGGCAACCCGTAACGATCCGGCCCGGAGGCCAACGCGATGTTTGAAAGTCTTTCCGAACGCCTGTCAGGCGTCTTTGACAAACTCACCAAGCAAGGTGCGTTGTCAGAGGATGACGTCAAAACCGCCCTGCGCGAAGTCCGCGTCGCCCTGCTCGAGGCTGACGTGTCCCTCCCCGTTGCCCGCGATTTCGTCAAAGCCGTGCAAGACAAGGCCACCGGCCAGGCCGTCACCAAATCCATCACGCCGGGCCAGCAAGTCATCAAGATCGTCCATGACGAGCTGAAACACGTCCTCACCGGCGACGCCGACCCCGGCGCGCTGAAAATCGACAACCCGCCAGCACCGATCCTGATGGTCGGCCTGCAAGGCTCTGGTAAAACCACCACCACGGCCAAGCTCGCCAAGCGTCTGAAAGAACGCGAAGGCAAGCGCGTGCTGATGGCCTCGCTCGACACCAACCGACCCGCCGCGATGGAACAGCTGGCGATCTTGGGCGGCCAAATCGGCGTCGACACCCTGCCGATCGTGCCCGGCGAAACACCCGTTCAGATCGCCAAGCGCGCCAAGACGCAGGCGTCTTTGGGCGGCTACGACGTCTATATGCTCGACACCGCGGGTCGGTTGCACATCGACGCCGAATTGATCGCACAGGCCGCCGAGGTCCGCGATGTCGCCTCGCCCCGCGAAACGCTGCTGGTGGTGGACGGCCTGACAGGTCAGGACGCCGTCAACGTCGCACAGGAATTCGACGACAAGATCGGCGTCACCGGCGTGGTCCTCACCCGGATGGACGGCGACGGGCGCGGCGGTGCGGCCCTGTCCATGCGGGCCATCACCGGCAAACCCATCCGCTTTGTGGGTCTCGGCGAAAAGATGGACGCGATTGAGACGTTCGAGCCTGACCGCATCGCAGGCCGCATCCTTGGCATGGGCGACATCGTGGCCCTTGTGGAAAAGGCACAGGAAACGATCGAGGCTGAACAGGCCGAACGCATGATGAAGCGCTTCCAAAAGGGCGCCTTCAACATGAACGACCTCAAGATGCAGCTTGAGCAGATGATGAAAATGGGCGGCATGGAAGGCATGATGGGCATGATGCCCGGCATGGGCAAAATGAAAGGCCAGATGGATAAGGCGGGGCTCGACGACAGCATTCTCAAACGCCAGATCGCCCTGATCAATTCCATGACCAAGAAAGAACGCGCCAACCCTTCCCTGCTGGCCGCTTCCCGCAAGAAACGCATCGCGGCCGGTGCCGGGCTTGAAGTGTCAGAGCTCAACAAGCTGGTCAAACAACACCGCCAGATGGCCGACATGATGAAGAAGATGGGCAAAATGGGCAAAGGCGGCATGCTGAAACAAGCGATGAAAGGCATGTTTGGCAAAGGTGGCGACCTGCCGGGCGGCATGCCCGATATGAACGACCCCAAAGCGATGGAAGAGGCCGCAAAAGCCCTGCATGGCAAGATGCCCGGCGGCTTCCCCGGCCTTGGTGGCGGCGCGGCCCTGCCCCCCGGCCTTTCGGGCTTTGGCAAAAAGAAATGACCCAGCCGATGATGCGCAGCCCCCTGCTTCTTTTGGCCAAAAATATCCCCGCCGGAGGCTCCAACGCCGCCCCGCGCGGAACCTGTGGCCCTGCGCGTCACTTCTCCTCCTCTCTTCTGCATGTCGTCGCGGCTTGCCGCGCCCTTTTGGTCAAACCATGACCCCGGCGCCGACCCTGCATACCAAGCGCCTCACGTTGCGCGGTCCCCAAAAGGACGACCTTGCCCCTTACACGGACTGGATGGTGAATTCTGACCGGCTCACCCATCTGGGCGGTAATACGACACCGGAACGCGCATGGGGTGGCATGATCTCAGGCATTGGTCATTGGCAGTGGCATGGCTACGGCTTCTTCATGGTCGTTGAAACCGCAACCGGCACGCCGATGGGCCGCATGGGTATCCTCAACCACCTCGGCTGGCCTGAACCAGAACTCGCCTACCACCTTTTCGATCAGGGCGAAGGCAAAGGCTACGGCTACGAATCCGGTATCGCCGTGCGCCACTGGGCGGGCGAGACCAAAGGCCTCGGCCCGCTGATCTCAATCATCTCACCGGCCAACACACGTTCTATCGCGCTGGCCGAACGGCTGGGTGCTGTGCCTGAAAAAGACACCAGCCACGACGGCGAACCTGCGGTGCTTTACCGCCACCTCGCCCACGACGCCCCCGCCGCGCAGGCACAATATCAGGCGGTCGCCGCATGAGCATGACGCTGCAAACCCAGCGCCTCGTGCTGCGCCAGCCGACGCCCAATGACTGGCAACCGTTTCATGATTTCATGATGTCGGACCGCTCTACCATGTTCGGCAGCCATGGCGATCTGGGCCGCACATGGCGCGCCTTCGCGGGCGAGCTTGGCCACTGGCAGATCTTTGACTATGGCATGTGGTCTGTCACCAAACGCGGCAGCGACACCGCGCTTGGCTTTGTCGGCCCATGGACGCCGCCCGACTGGCCGGAAACAGAAATCGGCTGGATGATGTTCGAGCAGGCAGCCGAAGGCACCGGCATCGCGTCAGAGGCCGCCCACGCTGCCATCAGCCATGCCTGGGACGTACTGGGCTGGAAGACCGTGGTCAGCTACATCCTGCCCGATAACACCCGGTCAATCCGTCTGGCCGAAAAGCTGGGCGCGCGCCTTGATCCTGATGCCACCGGCCCCAGCCCTGATGCGCTTGTCTACCGGCACCCGCGCAAAGGGGGCCGCCGATGATCCCGACCCTTCACACCGACCGTCTGACCCTGCGCCCCTACCAGCGTTCCGACTGGGACGCTTACCGCGCCTTTGGCGATACCAACCGCATCTTTCGCTACTTCCGCCCCGCGCCAGGAGAGACCCAATGACCGACCCTGTCACCCGCGCCGCTGACCTGCTCAAGGGTCACCGCGAAAGCATCGACCGGCTGGACGCGATCCTCGTCTACACATTGGGCGAGCGGTTCAAGCACACCCAAGCTGTGGGCAAGTTGAAAGCCGAACACGACCTTCCACCGTCTGATCCCACGCGCGAAGCGCAGCAGATCGCACGGTTGACCGACCTTGCAAACCGGGCCGATCTGGACCCCGAATTTGCCAAGAAATTCCTGAACTTCATCATTCAGGAAGTGATCCAACACCACAACCAACACCAATCGTAGGCCGGGCTTCAGACCGGCAACCAAAGAACATCTAAGGAGAAAAACAGATGGCTATGAAAATTCGTCTCGCCCGTGGCGGCTCTAAGAAGCGCCCTCACTATGCAATCGTTGCAGCCGACAGCCGCATGCCACGCGACGGTCGCTTCAAGGAAAAGCTGGGCACATATAACCCACTGCTCGCCAAAGACAGCGAAGACCGCGTGAAAATGGATATGGAGCGCGTGCAGTACTGGTTGGGCCAGGGCGCACAGCCTACCGACCGCGTCAGCCGTATGCTGGAAGCCGCTGGCGTTCTTGAGAAAAAAGAGCGTGCGAACCCCAACAAAGGCACACCCGGCAAAGCCGCACAGGCCCGCGCCGAAGAAAAAGCAGCCAAAGCCGCTGCTGCTGCCGAAGCTGCTGCTGCACCCGCAGAAGAGCCTGCCGCAGAAGAAGCACCTGCTGAAGAAGCAGCCGCTGAATAAGCAATGCATTGACCCGGCCTTGATGGGCCGGGTCATCCCCCTTTGGGATCATAGATGTTTCGCCTGATCCGCCTTGTTATCCTGGTCTTTCTTGCCTTTGCTGCAGGCACATATCTGCAACAGCAAAACGCAAGGACAGCCTGCCAAGATGCAAACGGGGACTTGCGCGACAACACCTGCTTTGTTGAAAAGATAGCGCAATGAGCAATGATAAGATCATCGTAGGCAGCATCGGCGGCGCCTTTGGCGTTCAGGGCGAGGTGCGCCTGAAAAGCTTTTGCGCTGATCCCGAAGCCATCGCAGATTACACCCCGCTGACCACCGAAGGCGGCCGGGCCTTCAATCAGATCGTGCTGACAGGTCGGATGAAAAACGGCTTTACCGCCCGCATCGACGGTGTGATCACCAAAGAAGACGCAGACGCCCTGCGCAACGTCAGCCTTTATGCCCTGCGCGACGCTATGCCGTCGCTGCCCGATGATGAATACTACTACGCTGATCTGATTGGGCTTTCCGTCCTCGATAGCGGAGGCGAACCCCTTGGTACGGTCAAGAACGTCATGGACCATGGTGCCGGCGATTTGCTCGAAGTCATCGTGCCGGGACAATCTGAAACCGTGCTTTTGCCGTTTACACAGGCCGCGGTGCCGACGGTTGATCTTGCCTCGGGCCGGATCATCGCAGACCCGCCAGACGGGCTTTTCGCCGCGCCATGACGACCACGCGCATCATTGTGCACCCCGGATTTCACAAAACCGGGACCAGTTCGCTGCAATCCTATATGGCCAAACAGGCCGATGTCCTGACGCCCTTTGTCACATTCTATGGCAAGGCTGCATTTCTGAAGGCCGGATCAGCGGCGCGGATTTATGGCCAAAAACCATACCCTTGGAGGCTGCGCGCTTTTCGCACGGCGCTTGATCGTTTTCTCGCCAGCATCCCCGACGATCCGGTGATCGTATTGTCCCGCGAGACGTTCAGCGGTGCGATGCCCGGCCATCGGCGGCTGTTCGGGCGGTTGGTCAAGGACTACGAATCCGCTGCTGTCCCACTCGGCCAGCAGATTGTCGCGGCCCTGCGTGCGCGTTTCGGTGAGGACGCGCAGATCGAGTATTTCTACACCCTGCGCGAGAGAGAGGCCTGGATCCGCAGTGTTTATGGCCACCTGGTCCGCTCGATCCACCTGCGTGAGGATTATGACACCTTCCGCGCCCAATTCCCCAAGCTGCGTGACCCGGCCGAGGAATCCGCCAGTATCGCGGCCAAGCTGCATCTTGATGCGGTGCATTTCGCCCGGCTTGAAGACTGCGGCGGGCGGCGTGAAGGCCCCGCTGCGGCCTTGCTGGATCTGTTGAATATTCCGCCCCATATCCGCGAGACACTGCCTGCCGCCGGGCGCGCCAATGTCGGGCAAAGTGCTGAGCTAGAGGCCGAATTCCTTGCGATGAACAGGGCAGGTCAGGATAAGATCGCACTTAAGCGACAAAAGGATCGGATGTTGCGAAAGGCCAGAGATGACTGAAAAGAAAGCAAAATCCGCAGGGCGGCTGTCGGCTCGCCCCTCTTTGAAGCCGCGCGAATTGATGACTGATACGCCCGATCTGGCGGGGGCATGGACCGCGCAGATTTTGACCCTGTTTCCAGAGACCTTTCCCGGGGTTCTGGGGGCCAGCCTGACCGGCAAGGCCTTGCAGGACGGGCTGTGGCAATTGCAGACCTATGACCTGCGGCGTTACGGCATCGGCAAACATCGCAATGTCGATGACACACCTGCGGGTGGCGGGGCTGGCATGGTGCTGCGGGCGGATGTTTTGGAACGCGCAATCCTTGATGCGCAGGCCGCCGCAAAGGGCGTGAGCCCCCTTGTTTACTTGTCTCCAAGGGGTGCGCCGTTCACGCAAACCACCGCGCAGAATTGGGCGCGCGGCGATGGCGTCACGCTATTGTGCGGTCGGTTTGAGGGCGTCGACGAACGGGTGCTGCACCACTTTGGCATCCAAGAGGTGAGCCTTGGCGATTTCGTATTGACGGGCGGAGAGATTGCCGCCCAAGCCATGCTGGATGCCACGGTGCGACTGCTGCCCGGCGTGCTGGGCAATCAGGCCTCTGCGGTTGAAGAAAGCTTTAGCGACGGGTTGCTGGAACATCCGCAATTCACCAAACCCGCCACATGGCAGGGCCTTGATATCCCAGAGGTTTTGCTGTCGGGCAATCATGCCAAGATCGCCGAATGGCGGCGCAAGATGTCTGAACGGATCACCGCCGACAGGCGACCCGATCTTTGGGCGGCCCATCAGGCCCGCAACGACCGCAAAGCCCCTTGATTACATGGGCCATTGGGCCTAGAAGGCGCTGTTCCCGGTCGGCTTGCTGATTCCGGGTGCAGGTTTATGGAACCGCTGGATGCTAAGCGCCCTTTCGTTGGGGTCCCCTTACCAGCAAGGCCGGACAACCGCCCAAACGAAAGTTGACGACATCTCTGGCGGGCACTGCGGTGGACCCGGAAAACGACACAGAGCGCTGGACGACACAAGACACGTCGCGGGAAAACCCGTGCTATATCAAGGAGCTATCAGATGGATCTGATTGCACAAATCGAAGCGGAGCAGGTTGCTGCGCTGGGGAAAGACATCCCCGATTTTAAGGCGGGTGACACCATCCGCGTCGGTTACAAAGTGACCGAAGGCACCCGCACACGGGTTCAGAATTACGAAGGCGTCTGCATTGCACGCAAGAACGGTGGCGGAATTGCCGGATCGTTCACCGTGCGCAAGATTTCCTTTGGTGAAGGCGTGGAACGTGTTTTCCCGCTGCATTCCACCAACATCGACAGCATCACCGTCGTGCGCCGCGGTAAGGTCCGCCGTGCGAAGCTGTATTACCTCCGCAGCCGTCGTGGTAAGTCCGCACGTATCGCCGAGGTCACCAACTACAAAGCGCCCAAGGGCGCCGAAGCATAAGGTAACGTACTGATGAAAAAAGATATTCACCCAGACTACCACGTTATCGATGTCAAAATGACCGATGGCACAGTGGTGCAGATGAAGTCCACTTGGGGCAAAGAAGGCGATCAGATGTCGCTTGATATCGACCCATCCGTGCACCCTGCATGGACCGGTGGCGGCACGCGTCTGATGGACGCCGGTGGCCGTGTGTCCAAGTTCAAAAACAAGTACGCCGGTCTGGGTTTCTAAGACCGCGCGGTGGGCAGTTGCCCACCTTACAAGATCAACGCCGTCCCGGATCGGGGCGGCGTTTTTCGTTGGCCCAAAGGCGCGGGTTAACGCGCCGTTCCGATGGTCACAAACCATACACAACCCATGCACATCCCATGCGCATGAAAGTGTTAAGTGCTGTTAACGTTAAGAATTTGGTTGCCCGGTGGCGCTGCGGCCTGCATGGGCAGGATCAAGCCCCATTGGGTGTGCTGCGGTGGTCCGAAGGGCACAAAGCCGAGCTTTGCGTAGACCGTGATTGCACGTTGATTATCGGGATGCGGATCGGTCGCGATGACGGGTGCGCCAGCCGCAAAAAGTGCCTGCATCCTTGCGCCAATAAACGCCGTGCCGTGCCCTGCCCCGATCATGTTGGGATCGCCGATATACTGGTCGATGCCACGCGTACCTTTTGGAAGGTCGGCAAAGTGATGATCGGCCCAGCCATGCACGGTGTAGTCCTGCATGAAAGCAAATGGGCGGCCATTGGTCGAGACGATCCAGCGCGCGACGCGCGGGTCGCTGAGCTCTACTTTGTCGTAGGGTTCATCCGCATCCCACCATGCGCTGACATGCGGGTGCGCTTGCCACGTCATAAGCAGGCGGATGTCATCCATCGTTGCACGGCGGAAATCGTAGCTTTGGGCGGTCATGAGATCAGCTTTGCATCATCTTGGCCGGGGACGCCCCGGTTTGGGGGCGTCCGGGTCGCTGCCGGTCTGAAGCCCGGCCTACGCGGCCTTGCCGGCGCCGCCACCACCACCGCGCCGACGACGGCGTTGACCCCCACCGGGTTTGGCGTTGGTATGGCCGGGCTTGTTCTGTTGCTTGGGCTTCCCGCCACCGCCGCCGCCACCGGGGCCGCCGCGACCGCGGCCACGACCGCCACCGCCGCCGTTGGGGCGCTTTTTCTGACCGGGCTGGATTTCCCAAGGACGGCCAGAGGCGACGGGAATTGTATCCTTCATCGCTTTTTCGATGTCTTGCAGTTCGATCATCTCATCGGGGGCCACGAGTGCCACGGCCTTACCATCAGCACCGGCGCGGGCGGTCCGGCCAATGCGGTGGACGTAGTTTTCGGCCACATTCGGCAGGTCGTAGTTATAGACAAAGGCCACGCCGGGGATGTCGAGGCCACGAGCCGCCACATCGGTGGCCACAAGGACGCGGACCTTGCCGGTCTTAAATGCCTCGAGCGCGCGTTCGCGCTGTCCCTGGCTTTTGTTGCCGTGGATCGAGGCGGCAGCGAAGCCCTTTTTCTCTAGGTGCTTATAGATCTTTTCGCAGCCGTGTTTGGTGCGGCCAAAAACCAGCGCCAATTCGTCACGGTGTGCATCAAGGAGTTCAACCAGCATGTCGAACTTCGCGGCCTGAGCGACGAAGTGCACCGATTGTTCGATCTTCTTGACCGCCATGCCCGGTGGGTTCACCTGCACGCGCACAGGGTTCTTGAGGTAGGTATCGGCCAGTTCGTTCATCAGTTTCGGCATGGTGGCCGAGAACATCATGGTCTGGCGATCCGCAGCCAGAAGCGGCGCGATCTGGCGCAGGGCGTGGATAAAGCCCATGTCGAGCATCTGGTCGGCCTCGTCCAGCACCAGATAGATGGTTTCATTCAGGCGCACGGCCTTGCGGTCCAGCAGGTCGATCAGGCGACCGGGGGTGGCGACCAGCAGGTCAACGCCGTTTTGCAGGCGCTTTTGCTGTGCGACGATCCCTGCACCACCAACCACAAGCGCGACCTTGAGGTGGCTGCCCTTGGTATAGGCGGTCAGGTTATCGGCGATTTGTTTGGCCAGCTCGCGCGTTGGCGCAAGGATCAGGCCGCGTGCGGTTTTGGGGGCAGGTTTGGTGCCTGCCTTGATCAGCGCATCAATCATCGGCAGGCCAAAGGCCGCCGTCTTGCCGGTGCCGGTCTGGGCAAGGCCCATGACATCGCGGCCCTGCATCGCATGCGGGATGGCCTGTTTCTGAATAGGTGTCGGGTCGGTAATGCCCTGTTCGGCGAGCTTCGCCACAAGACGGGGCGCGAGGCCCAGCATATCAAAGTCCATGTCGTTCTTTCCGGCGGGCATCGCCCGCACAAATGGGTTCTTGAGCGCATCGCGCGCCCGTTGCAGTGGTAACGCCGTCATGGCGTCGGACCCCCTGCGTGAATTTGGGAACCTGTGATCGGGGCGCTTGACGAATTTGATCGCTCTGCTCACGCGGCAGGGCGCATCCCGGTTGAGGGGCACATGAGGCTTTGTGGCTGTGAAGTCAAGGTCTGAGAAAAAAGTGTGCCGCCGGGTCGCATCCGCTTTCCCTGTCGCGCGGCCCAACATATAGTGGCGTCAAAATCCGGTAAGGGGCAAAGCAGTGGCGCATATCATCGTCGTGGGCAACGAAAAGGGCGGCGCGGGCAAATCGACCGTGGCGATGCATGTGGCGACGGCGCTGTCGCGGATGGGTCACAAGGTTGGCACACTGGATCTGGATTTGCGGCAAAAGACCATGGGCCGCTATGTCGCCAACAGGCGCGCATTCATGGCCAAGGAAGGTCTGGACCTGCCAACGCCCGATTACGTGGACTTGCCAGAGATCGACAAGGCGAGCCTTGATCCCGGTGTGAATGTCTATGACCACCGGTTGAGCATGGCCGTCGCGGGGCTGGAACCCGATTGCGATTTCATCCTGATCGACTGCCCCGGAAGCCATACGCGTCTGTCTCAGGTCGCGCATTCGTTGGCCGATACGCTGATCACGCCGCTCAACGACAGTTTCATTGATTTTGACCTGCTGGCCCATGTGGACAGTGACGGTGAAAACATCACCGGCCCAAGCGTCTATTCAGAGATGGTCTGGAACGCGCGGCAATTGCGCGCGCAGGCCGGGCTGACGCCGATTGACTGGATCGTGGTGCGCAACCGCATGGGCGCGCAGCAAATGGTCAACAAGGAAAAGATGGCCCGCGTCATTGCCAAGCTGGCAAAGCGCATCGGGTTCCGCACCGCACCGGGGTTCAACGAGCGTGTCATCTTTCGCGAGCTGTTCCCGCGCGGCCTGACCCTGCTTGATCTGCGCGATATCGGGGTCAAGGGGCTGAACATCTCGAACGTGGCGGCGCGCAACGAATTGCGCGAATTGATCCGAGAGTTGAACCTGCCGGGCGTGACGGTCGACTTCTAGGCGCTGTTCTGGCTTAAAGGCGCCAGAGTGATCCAATCGCAAGGGGCGTAAGGCCACGATGTTACTGGCTGTCGGCGCATGGCTAATTTGTTTCACGGCACTGGCAAGCAGTGCGGTGATCAATCTGCGGCAAGTGCGGCTGGCCGGTGTCGCGGTTTGCCTGATCCTGTGCATTCTGGTGATGCTGCGGCCGCTGATGTTCTTTTTCGGGTTGGACCGCCCATCGCCCTATGCATGGTTTGCGATGGAATCCTGGGACCTGATGGCCGATGCACTGCTGCTGACAACGGTGTGGATCGTGACGATCACGATCACCGCGATGTCCCTGTCGGGTCACGACATGGGGCGGCGGATCTTTCCAAAAATGAGGGTCCTGCCCAGCCCGCAGATGCTGGTTTTGGTGGTGGTCGGGCTGACGTTGCTGAACCTGGCCTGCACGGGTTATCTGGTCAGCCGCGCAGGCGGTATTCCGCAGTTTGTCTTTGCGGTGAAGATCGGCAAAGAGCTGAAGGGGTTGTTCGTGCTGCGCGAGATCGGAACCTTGGCCGTCGCGCTACTGATCTATGGGTTCATGCTGTCAAAGCGGTCTGCCCTGACCGGCGCGCCGGGGATGCCGAAACCTTGGGTGTTTTTTGCACTGATCCTTGTCAATTTTGGCGTCAACTACCTGTGGGGCAACCGCTTTAACATTGCGATCATGACACTGTCCTTTGGGATCACCTACCACGTCTATATCCGCAGGCTGAGCCTTGCCGAAATCCTGATTGCGGGCCTTTTGGCGCTGAGCGCGCTTGAGGGGCTCAAGCAATTGCGCAACCTGCTGGTCAGCGAGGTTGTTGGCCGCGACACCGGCAACAACTTTGACTTCTGGTTGCGGATCTCGGCCTCTTTGCATTTTAACCAGTTTGACGCCTATTTGCTGGCGTTGCGTGATGCCGGGGTGATGTTCGATTTCCGGGAAGGCCGGGACGCGATCAACGGTCTTCTGGCATGGGTGCCGCGCTTTATCTGGGCGGAGAAGGAAACATTCCAGATCGGCGGCTGGTTCCGCAGGGTCTATGAGCCGACACGCGTCAATGGTTGGCCGATCACCGCGATGGGAAGCTGGTATGTGAACTTTGGCTATATCGGCATCGTGCTGGGCGCGCTTGTTTCGGGCCTTGTGGTGGCGATGATGGATACGACCTATCGTTATGCCCCCCAAGATCCCTGGGCCGCGACGGTGGGCATCGCTATTCCGCTACAGGTGCTTCAGGGCGGCGTGAACTTTGGCTTTGTCCAAAGCTATGTGTTGCTGGTGGTGCCCCTTTTTGCCGTTGCCACCTTCTTCAGGATCACGGCGAGTCGGTCGCAAATGGCGCAACCGGCCTAAATGCAACCGTTTACATCTGGACTGACGATTGGCCGCAATCTGGACTGATCGCACGACACATAAGTGCAAAACAGCCTAAAACACTGATAATTCAGATGAATTCATGAGCACATGTCCCCTATTGCACCTGACGTTCGGGCAACACACCGATTGCGCCTGTGAAAAGTGCGATCCGTGCCCGCCTATGCCTTGAAAGGTGCCAAGCAATCGCGTCAGATGATCCACGCGAGGTCGCGGCCACGCCAGAAGGTCACAAAAGTTGTGCAATAAGACGCATCATGGCCAGCGATCGAAGATAAGACGGACTCAACATGGAGAAAACAATGAAAACGAACCTCATCAAAGGCCTGCTGGCCGGTACCGCAATGGCTTTTGGCGCGAATGCTGCCGCGGCCGACGGTCACGGCGAAATCACAGTTGGCTATTTCCTGGAGTGGCCAATGCCGTTCCAGTTCGCCAAAGTTAAAGGCACCTATGACGAAGCACTGGGCGTAAAAGTGAACTGGGTCAGCTTTGACACCGGCACGGCAATGTCCGCTGCTATGGCATCTGGCGACGTTCAGATCTCTGTCAGCCAGGGTATCCCGCCATTCGTGGTTGCCGCATCCGCAGGTCAGGACCTTCAGGTTCTGGACGTGGCTGTGTCTTATGCTGACAACGACAACTGCGTTGTGTCATCGGGTCTGGAAATCGATGCGGCATCTGCATCTGAACTGGCTGGCAAGAAGGTTGCAGTGCCACTGGGCACGGCTGCGCACTACGGCTTCCTCAAGCAGATGGAGCACTTCAACGTAGATGTGGCCAGCCTCGAAGTTGTGGACATGGCACCTGCTGACGGCGCAGCTGCGCTGGCACAGGGTCAGGTCGACATGTCTTGTGGCTGGGGTGGCGCGCTGCGCCGTATGCTCGAGCATGGCAACGTCCTGCTGAGCGGTGCTGAAAAGACAGAGCTGGGCATTCTGGTGTTCGACGCGACGACCGCACCTTCCGGTTTTGTGGCCGAGAACGGCGAGCTGGTTGCCAAGTTCCTTGAAGTCACTGCCGACGCCAACGCAATGTGGGCTGCTGGTGAGATGGGCGACGAGATGCTGGAAGTCATCGCCAAGGACGCTGGTATGGACGCAGACGCGACAGCTGAAACGCTGGCGGGCTTTGTCTTCCCAACCATCGAAGAGCAACTGTCTGATGCATGGCTGGGCGGCAACGCTGCAACCTTCATGAAGGGTGTAGCCGAGGTGTTCGTGGCAAGCGGGTCGATCCCCGGCGCGCTGGACAGCTATGAAGGCAACGTGAACGCAGGTCCTTTGGCCGCTGCGGGCGCGATGTAAATCGACATCGTCGGGGCGCGGAGCAATTCGCGCCCCACTTTTTCAGAAACTGTGGTAAGTCTTTGTCAAAAAGGCTTTCTTGAATTTCTGAGGGGACCAGATGTCAGGGTTATCAATCAACAAATTGTCGATGCGATTTGACTTGCCGAACGGATCATCCGTGCAAGCGCTCAAAGACGTGTCATTGAACCTAAAGGCGGGCGAATTGCTGTCCGTGCTGGGACCATCGGGCTGTGGCAAGACCACGCTGTTGAACATTGTCGCAGGCTTTCTTGCCCCAACCGAGGGCGTGATCGAGCTGAACGGTCATCTGGTCACCGGGCCGGACGCTGAACGCGGCATGGTGTTTCAGCAGGGTGCCTTGTTCGAGTGGATGAGCGTGCGCGAGAACGTGAGCTTTGGGCCGCGGATGAAGGGCCAGAAGGCCAGTCAGTATGGGTCCGAGGTTGATCACCTGCTGGATATCGTGGGCTTGCAGGACTTCAAGGAAAAGGCAGTTTACGAGCTGTCGGGCGGGATGCAGCAGCGTGTGGCCCTGGCCCGCTGCCTGGCAAATGATCCCGATGTTATTTTGATGGACGAACCCCTTGGCGCGCTGGACGCGCTGACCCGCGAAAAGATGCAGGGCCTTGTGCTGAAGCTGTGGAAAGAAACGGGCAAGACGATCATTCTGATTACGCACTCGGTCGAAGAGGCGCTGTTGTTGGGCGAACGGTTGATCGTGATGGCCCCGCGTCCGGGACGTATCCACAAGGAATACAACCTGCCATTTGCAGATATGGGCGTGGGTCAGGACCTGCGCGAAGTCAAAAAGAACCCGAAATTCGGTGAGGTGCGCGAAGAGATCCTTGGCATGATCTGGGACATGGAAGAAGAGATTATGGGCCGTGACGAGGGAGCAGGATCATGAACATCATCAAAGATCTTTGGGGCGAGCTTTGGGAAGTTCTGAAAATTCTGGCCGCTGTGGCCCCTTATCTTGTGGGCTATGTCCTTGTTATTTTGGGCACTTTGTTCATCTGGACCTACATCAAGCGGATGCTGACGCCTAAAAAGGACTACGGCAGCCTGAAGACCGTGACCTTTGGCGACGAAAGTGCTGTGACGTCGAACACCGTGGCATCCGTGGTGTCGATCGTGTTGATTTTCGTGATGTGGGGGTCGTTTACCGGGTCCAAACTGTTGCCGGGGTTCCTGCACATGCCGGGCGCCTTTACTGGTGAGGGCAGCTTTACCTATACCGCAACGGCGGGCGATCAGACGGACGACGCGACCGTTTCGGTGGTGGTCTATACCGTCGGCGAGGACGTCGAGGCCCCCGAGGTCGCACCGGGAGACGGCTTTGCCAAGGACGATTCAATCGCCATTGGGGCCTATCGCAACGAGCTGTTCCGTGTTGACGAAAACGACGAGATCGGGCGCGCGGATGGTGCGGTCATTACGGCCGTAAACGGCCAGCCTATCGCACCTGAGGGCGCGGTAGAGGTGGATTTCGGCACCGTGTCGATGTCGGCCAAAGGCACGCTTAACATCACCCCCGCCAAGGGCATCCAGATGGAAGCGATCTGGCTGCCATCACCAGAGGCGGTCTGGGCACGCGTGACGGAAATCGCAAGCGCGGGCTATCGCAATTCGACGCTGGCAGAGCACTTGGGCTATTCGTTGTTCCGGGTGATCGTTGGCTTTATCCTTGGTGCGCTGGTGGGCATCCCGCTGGGTTATGCCATGGGGCTGAGCAATTGGTTCCGCGGCTGGTTTGACCCCATCGTGGAGTTCATGCGCCCCGTCCCACCGCTTGCCTTGATCCCGCTGGTCATCATCTGGGCAGGCATTGGAGAGGTCGGGAAGATCATCCTGCTGTTCCTCGCCGCCTTGTGGATCATGGCGATTGCCGCGCGGTCCGGTGTCTCTGGTGTGCGTATTTCCAAGGTGCATGCGGCCTATTCGTTGGGGGCCAGCAAGATGCAGATCATGCGCTACGTGATCATCCCCAACAGCCTGCCCGAGATCTTTACCGGCGCACGGGTTGCGATGGGCGTGTGCTGGGGCACCGTTGTGGCCGCAGAACTGGTCGCGGCGGAAAAAGGTGCAGGTATGATGATCATGGTCGCGTCAAAGTTCCAATCCACCGATATCGTTCTGATGGGTATCATCCTGATCGGCATCATTGGTTTCAGCATCGACATGCTGATGCGTTGGGCCGAGCGGATTCTGGTGCCTTGGAAGGGCAAGGGCTAACCCCCCCGACCCAAGCAAATCTTTCAAACGGCGGGCCCCAATGGCCCGCCGTTTTTTGTTGGTGTGATTCCCCCCGGATGGTAGCGGCCACCCATCCCGACACAGCAAAGAGAGGCGCAAAATCGCCCGCTACACTGATGAATGTTGCAAAGCCGCATCGACAGTTGCGGCAAGACAAAGCGCCCTAACCATCCATTCAGGGTGCGACATCCTGCCACACCTAAGACACTGAAACGGTTCAGGATTTGACCAAACGTCGCAGGCAGCGCGGCGCGCAGCAACCAAGACCCCATTCAAAAAACCCAAGCATTATTGGTGCTTGCGGCATTCGACAGAGCCTTTTGCACCCGCTGTCAACTTCAATTTACGTTGACGATGTAAGTCTAACGTGACAATCTGTCGCACATAGGAAGCAACTCTTCTCGTCGGCCACCCATGCGGTGACGCATCAAATTTCGGGTTTGCTTTCTCCATGACCTAAGGAGGACTGCAAATGGCAGATGAAGATAAGGTTTGGCCGACCGGCCTGACGCTGGAAGAAGCCGAAGAAGTACACAGCTACCTCATCGACGGCACACGCGTGTTCGGGGCAATTGCGCTGCTTGCACATATCTTGGTCGCAATCGCGACCCCTTGGCTGGGATAAGGGAGACACACCATGAATAACGCAAAAATGTGGCTTGTCGTTTCACCAACAGTTGGCGTTCCGCTTTTCTTGGGCGCCGTCGCTGTCGGGTCATTCTCGGTTCATATGCAGGTCGTCAAGAACACCACGTGGGTGTCCGATTTCCTGCAAGGCTCTGCGATGGGCGGTGATGAAATGGCATCGGCCACCATTCTGGATGAGACCAGTCTGGATGCGGCAACTGTCAGCTATGTCATGCCAAGCGGCGATGGCCTTGAGGTGACGGTGATCCTGCCGGACGGCACAAGCGCCAAGGGCATCCTGACAATGCCAGAAACGATGGCGTCGATAGAGGCGGATACCCCGCTGATCGTCCAATAGACCTTTTGGGTCTGCGGCATTGGTCGCGGACCCAACACCAATTTCCAAAGTAAGCTGCTGTCCGTCACGTGCGATCGCAGCCACGGGACCCGCGCTGCATGTTTGACTATCGCGCCTTTGCCACACGGAAACTGTCGGCTTTAGGGCCGAAGTATTTGCCGTTTGCCGATGTCGCCAGCGCAGATGTCCCCCTAAGCCGCCTGCTGCGGCTTTCGTTATTTCAAGTCACCGTCGGCATGGCGCTTGTGATGCTGGTCGGCACGCTGAACCGCGTGATGATCGTAGAGCTGAATGTGCCAGCGACGCTTGTCGCGCTCATGCTGGCCCTGCCGCTGGTCTTTGCCCCGTTTCGCACGCTGATTGGCTTTAAATCCGACGTGCATGTCTCTGCCCTTGGGTTGCGGCGGATCCCCTACATCTGGAAAGGCACGCTGTGCCAGTTCGGCGGCTTTGCCATCATGCCTTTCGCCCTTTTGGTCCTGTCGGGCTACGGAGAGGCCGTGGATGCCCCCCGCTGGATTGGGTTGAGCGCCGCCGCCCTATCCTTCCTGTTGGTGGGCGCGGGCGTGCATATCGTGCAGACGGTTGGCCTCGCGCTGGCGACTGACCTCGTAGAAGAGACCGATCAGCCCAAAGTCGTCGGCCTGATGTATGTGATGCTGCTGCTGGGGATGGTCGCAAGCGCCCTGATTTACGGCGCGATGCTGGAGAATTACACGCCCGGACGGCTTATTCAGGTCATTCAAGGCAGCGCGGTTGTCACCGTGGCGCTGAACATGATCGCAATGTGGAAACAGGAAGCGCGCAGCCGCGACCGTGCAAAGGCGATGAAGGCCGCCAAACCGCTGGCGTTTCAGGATGCATGGTCACAACTGGCGCAGACCAAAGGGATCTTTCGGCTCTTGGCCGTGATCTGCCTAGGCACTTTTGGGTTCGGCATGGCGGATGTGCTGTTGGAACCTTATGGCGGGCAGGTTCTGGGGCTATCGGTGGCAGACACAACCAAGCTTACGGCGCTTTTTGCAACCGGTACCTTGGTGGGCTTTGGTCTGGCATCGCGCCTATTGAGCGGCACAACGGAGCCTGCAAACCTTGCCATGATCGGCACCGCCATCGGTGTGCCGGGATTTGTCGCGATTATCTTTGCGTCCTTGGGCGGCGGCACGCCGGTCTTCTTGCTGGGCACTTTTTTGGTCGGCCTTGGGGCCGGGCTATTTGGCCACGCCACGCTGACGGCGATGATGCGGGCCGCGCCAAAAGACCGGGTTGGATTGGCGCTTGGCGCATGGGGCGCGGCACAGGCCACAGCCGCGGGCGTTGGAGTCGCACTTGCAGGGATCGTGCGCGACATCATCGTGGGCCTGCAGGCCCCGACTGGAAGTGCCGCCCACGCGCCCTACACTATAGTTTTCACAATTGAAGCCATCAGCCTGATCGTCGCGATTGTCGTGATCCTGCCGATGGCCCGGACCGTGTCGAAACGTATGAAACTGAAACACCCGACGACCAAGCGAATGGAGGCATCATGACAACCATTATCACGCGCCTAATGCCCGATCAGGCGGCAGCCCAAAGTGCGGCGGACAGGCTGCAATTCAAAGGTGTCCCGCGCCGGGCCTGTGACGTGATCGTCGGCAGCGACGACGCAGAGGAACGTATGACACGCGCGCAAGTGCATCCATCCGCACTGGCCGCCTATGGCAAGGGTCTGGCCGCAGGGAACGCGGTTCTGGTGGTGCGGACGACCTATAAGCCGCTAGGTGCAGCGCAGTTGACGCGCGACATTCTGGCCAAGCGCGACACGATTGACGCAGGCAAGGCGGATGAGGATTTCTTTGTCCCCAATACGCCCGACAAGGCCCCCAGTGTGATGAAGGATCACCCGCTGTTCCTGTCATTGCCGGTCCCCGCACCGCGCGGGCGCGTATCGGACGAGTTTGGCATTGCAACGCTGAAGGATCGCAAGCCGCGTCGGCATCTGAGCCATAATCGCGCGATGTCGCGGATGTTCTGGCCGGGCAAGCTGATCTCGCGCAAGACGCGGTCGTCTTCGGTGATCAGCGGCGGACGGCAGATGTCGCGGGCCTTTTGGCCGGGCAAGTTGCTGTCGACCAAATCGCGCCGCAATTCTGTCATTCCGGGCGGTGCGCTGCCGTTTTCGCGGATGTTCGGGCTAAAGACCGTCAGTTAGCGGCGGGCCGCAATGCCTGAGGTGTTACGAATAAGGCCTCCCCTTTCGATGAAAGGGGAGGCCTTATTGCAGTGGTGTTGACGGATCGCCTACTGGTTCAATGCCTCATAGATCTCTTTCGCGTTTTCGATCCCCATCTCGGCATATTCGGCATAGATCTTTTCCATGCCGATGGCGACGGCTTCGTCCATCCGGGCGCGTTCTTCATCTGTGACGACCAGCCACTCATACTTGAGCTCTGTGCTTTCAAGAACCTCGATCGCCACTTCGTCAGCGTGGTCAAAGGAGTTCGCCAGCACGGTCGACATCGGCAGACCGGCCAGTTCATCAATGATCGCGCGGTGTTCATCAGAAAGAGACTCGTAACGCTCCTTGTTCATGATCGCATAGGTCACCTGAAAGCTGGTCGGCACGTTGGTGACAGCGTAATCTGCGACGTCTTCGAGGTTCCAAGGTGGCATCAGGCTGTTGATTGATGTGGTGACCGCATCAATCGTTCCGGTGCTAAGACCAGTATACATTTCAGTCACAGGCATCTGCACCGGCACCGCGCCCAGACCTTCGATGACAGGCGTTGTCATCGCGGCAAATGGCACAAGTTTCGCGCCTTTCAGCCCCTCCAAGGTGGACACATCGCGACGACCGATAAAGATACTTCCTGGGATGTTGCCAACGGCCAGAACCTTCACCTCGGAAAATTCATCCGCCAGATGCTCATCGAAGGCTTGCCAATAGCGCGTGGTGGATTCAATCGAAGTGTTGGATTTGCCGGGCAGAATTGCCAGCATCGTTTTGGGAAAAATGGTCGGCGTATAGGCCGCAACGCCAAAGGTGATGTCGGCAACGCCTTCGACAGTCCGCTTATATTGCTGCACGGGCCCCGCGCCCAACTGGCCGCCGGGATACAGTTTCATCGTCAGCGTCCCGCCAGAACGCTTTTCGATTTCATCGCTGAACCACTGGAACATGCCGGTGTTGGTTTCGTGGTTCGGCGGCACAAAGGTTGCAACGCTTAGTTCTTCAGCGGCTACCGATTGAGCCGAAATGCCGATCGCGGCCGTCAGTGCCATCGCAAGTGTAATCCGGTTGAGTGTCATTCTTTCCTCCTTGATGTCGCTACAAAGTATGTTTTTTAGGATCCCAAATCACAGTTTTTGTGGCTTCGTGGCCCCCATTTGAAGAAATACTGGCAGATTCGGGATCCCGATTCAACAGATTCGGCCCTGAATCGCCAATTATCAGTCAAAGCGCCCTGCGCTTGGGATCCGCTGGGATTGATAAGGTGTTGGTTGATCAACTCTGCGAGGCGATGGCGGTCGATACGGCAGGGCTGCACGGCCCACACCGACACAGGCAAGCAAAGGTGGCGACAGCACTCAGGGGTGGCATGGCCCAGAAAGGCCCAGGCCGGTTAGGCTAACTGCCAGATCAGAGTCTTTGCGGCACCACAAAAGAAAAGCGCAAGCGCCGTTTTACCAACGCTTGCGACAACAATTTCAACGCCCGGTCAAATGCGGGGGATTACCCGATGATGCTGTTCAGTGTTGCAGAGGGTCGCATGACCGCAGCAGTTTTTGCGGCATCGGCGCGGTAATAGCCGCCAAGGTCGGCTGGGGGGCCTTGGACGGCGGCGAGTTCGCCAAGGATTGCGGCCTCGTTGGTCGATAGCGCCTCTGCGATTGGGGCAAAATGCGCGGCTAGCGCTGCGTCATCGGTTTGTGCGGCCAATGCTTCTGCCCAATACCGAGCGAACCAATAGTGGCTATCGCGGTTGTCCGGTTCATTCACTTTGCGCGACGGAGACCGGCCATTATCAAGGATACCTTGTGTGGCCGCCTCGACCGCCTGCCCCAGAACGCGGGCCTTTTCGTTGCCCTTTGCGTCGGCCAGAAAGATCAGGCTTTCACCCAAGGCGCAGAATTCACCCAGACTGTCCCAACGCAGGTGGTTTTCTTCGTTCAGCTGTTGGACATGCTTTGGCGCAGACCCGCCTGCGCCGGTTTCAAACAGGCCGCCGCCGTTCATCAGCTTTACAATCGAAAGCATCTTGGCAGAGGTCGCCAATTCAAGAATTGGGAACAGGTCGGTCAGGTAGTCGCGCAGCACATTGCCTGAAATGGCGATTGTGTTTTCACCCTTGGTGATCGTTTCAAGCGAGGCACGGGTCGCGGCACGGGGTGTCATGATCTCGAACGTGTCGGTCAGGCCTTTCGCCGCAAGGATCGGCTTAAGATATGCGATCAGTTCGGCGTCGTGGGCGCGATCGGCATCTAGCCAGAAGATCGCACGGCACCCTTCGGCCTTTTGCCGAGAAATGGCGAGGTTGATCCAATCTTCGATTGGCGCTTTGCGTGTGGAGGCAGAGCGCCAGATGTCGCCGGCTTCAACCTTGTGTTCATGCAGAACCGTGCCATCATCAAGGATCATCTTGACGGTGCCGGCCTCTGGGACCTCAAACGTGGTGGGATGAGATCCGTATTCTTCGGCTTTCTGCGCCATCAGACCGATGTTCTGCACGGTGCCAGCGGTGGCTGGATTCAGCTTGCCATTTTCTTTGAAGAAATTGATCGCCTCGTCATAGACCGGGGCATATGAATTGTCGGGAATGACGCAATTGGCGTCCGCTTCCTGACCGTCGGGGCCCCAGCCCTTGCCACCTGCCCGGATCAGCGCAGGCATTGAGGCGTCGATGATCACGTCCGAAGATACGTGCAGATTTGTGATACCCTTGTCGCTATCGACCATATACATCGGCGGGCGGTCCGCCATTGTCGCGTCGATATCGGCCATGATCTCGGCGTTGTCTTTGACACGCGCCAATAGATCGCCAAGGCCAGAATTTGGGTTCACACCAAGGGCCGCCATCGCGTCCCCATGTTTGTCAAAGACGGGCGCAAGGAAGGCCCTGACGCCATGCCCAAAGATGATCGGGTCAGAGACCTTCATCATGGTGGCCTTCAGATGCATCGAAAACAGGATGCCTTGGGATTTGGTTTTTGCGATCTCGGCGGCCAGAAATTCCTTGAGCGCTGCCACGCTCATGAACGTGGCGTCGACGACTGTGCCCGCGGGATAAGCGATACCCTCTTTCAAGACGATGTCGCCTGTGGCCGTTTCCAGCACGATCTTTGCAACGGCGTCCTTGGTGAGGGTCGCAGAAACTTCGTTTGAGACAAAGTCATTGCCGGACATCGAGGACACGTGGGTTTTGCTGTCGGCGGACCAATCGCCCATCCGGTGCGGGTTCTTCTGCGCAAAGCTTTTGACGGCCTTTGCGGCCCGGCGGTCTGAATTACCCTCGCGCAGAACGGGGTTCACGGCAGACCCCTTGATCCCGTCGTATTTCGCACGCACGGCCTTTTCGGCATCGGTTGCAGGTGCTTCGGGGTAGTCGGGCAAGGCATAGCCTTGGGATTGCAGTTCTTTGATCGCGCCGACCAGTTGCGGCACGGACGCCGAGATGTTTGGCAGTTTGATGACATTGGCATCAGCCGTTTTGACGAGGCGGCCCAGGTCAGCAAGATCGTCCGACTGGCGCTGCGCCTCGCTCAGATGCTCTGGAAAGGTTGCAAGGATACGCCCGGCCAGGCTGATGTCTTTGGTCCCGACGCTCACGCCAGCGGCAGCGGCATATGTCTGAATGATCGGCAAGAGCGAAGCAGACGCCAGCTCCGGTGCTTCGTCCACTTTGGTGTAGATGATGTCGGGCATGAGTTTCTCCAATTGGCTAATTTTGATGTCTCCTACCCGATGCCCGCATGAGTGTCGACAGTATACCGTCGCATACGGTGGAAGTTTTGTCGCGAAATTTACAGGTGGAGTGGGTGTGCTGCGGCGCTGGGTGATTGATCCATTGGCAGGTCAAAATGTCGGACCAATTTGGTGTATGGCTTACAACCAAACCTGCCCTGAAGCGCCGGGGGCTTGCCCCATCAGGCCGACTGACTGGTCAAATATGAGTGTGGGTGGCGGAGACGAAGTCCGAAAGATGTTTACTATCAATGCTTTAATGTGTTGTTTTTGTTGGGTTTGGCTTTTTGGTGTATCACAGATTGTGCAGCAAAATGTGCAGCAAAAAATAGCGTGCCCGCTATCGGCCATTGACCCTCAGTTCTAACGCTTTGCTGCAGCTTTCGGATTGTCGCCATTCGCTTTCAGAGCTGTAATTCCAAGTGGGGTCTTCCGGCCACTAGGACAATGAGGGCCTTCTGAATCATTGTCCAGAAACGCTAAGTCGACCCTGATAGCTAAGTAGTTTCAATCTCAAAGCCACTCTCTCGTGCGCGGTCCAATACAGCCATCGCCTTGATCGATTGGGCTTCGGAAAGCGGTTTCAAATTCACCCTCGTCGCCGCGTCAAGAATTCCGCTTTCAGTTGGAGTGAGCCGCATTTTGGTACTCCGAACCCAGTCGCGTACCGCAGTCCATCCCGCGACACCCAATGTAGCAGTATCAGCCTGGGCCTTTACCCCGTCAACAAGCTTCTGATCCTTTCGACCTTCCCTAATTCGCGTCTTTTGTTCTCCGTTATCGATAAGAATACTTGCGATGGGGTCGAGGAATTCAAAATCCATTGCCATAGCGGCATCAACACAGGGTTTTTTCTTCGCCCATTCGCTTGGATTACTACTTCCTGCGGGTGGCGATAGCAGATGCATGTGCATCGCTTGTGCGTAACGATCCAGTACAACAACCAACGGATCGGGTGGGATCTGATCCGTCCACAGCTTTCGAAGATCCAACGACTGGCCCGCGTCCGTCACATCACGAACAAGCTTAGCGATCGCATAACAGACCGTCTGTGCCCGAAGACCGCCGGTATACCAAGAACCTGCCGCATCCGAGACGATGCGTTCAGTCTTCTTGAATATAATCAGCTTTCCAATAGCGTCCTTGAACCATTCTTCCGAAAACGCCTTGTCATTCTTGTCCCACTGTTTTCCGATCGCATGTGCAAAGTGGGCAAAATTCTTCTGCGCACCAAGGCAAACGATTTCAGGCCTCATCCGCCACGTCATTTCAGCCTTTGCAAGATCGGTCTTGCTAAATAGTTGCGCACGAGGATGCTCCAGATCAAACTTCTTTCGCTGCGCGATTGTGAGGCGGGATCTTCGGTCGGCGAATTGACCGCGAGCTCTTTCATAGAACCACCGGCTCTGGGTAAACGCCCCGTCTTTTGCCGGAGCGTAAATCCTTCTCGAAATCTCTTCCATGCGCACATGAAACGGGTGGTTCGAGAAGAAGTCTGCCGCAGCGATCTTGTTCTGGCTATTCGCGTATCGCGAAATATCAGGCACGATCTTCTCTGCCCGCTCTGCATCGACGATCGAAAGCTTCATCTGCACGAAGGTTTTTGACAAGTCGGTCTTGTTGCGAAGAGCTGCGTGGATCGACGCACTGGTCTGGCCGCCGTTGACGATCTGAAGGTTTGTGAGGCGTGTCATGACGGGTCCGCCGTCCCGATCTTCAATCTCTACGGCCTCCGCTGTCGCAGTGATGCCATTGTTGTAAGCGAAAAACATTGAAGGATCTTCCTCGATAGTTTTCTTGATCCCCTTGTTCACATTGCCACGTGCTTGAAGAAACACTCTGACGTTCTGTTCCAGCAGTCGTGCTTGCCACCGGTCGTAAATCGACGCGAGTGTCGCGCCGGGCAGCGCAGCAAGGTAGGATTCATAGGGCGAGTCCGGCATATGGGCGGCTAGGACAGGCACCGGTCCCCCGTGCTCATCGAGATCGACAATGATATCCTCACGCCCCATTGCGGAGCCTTCGATGCGTTCAAGGCGCGTGATATCCCAGACGCTGTAGCTGACCGGCCGGTCGAGGAATTCGGTCATCTCACGACCATCGACCCGACTGCTCAGTTTTCTGTCAGTGATCAGAAGGAGACGAATTTTCCCAACGCTGGCCCAATAAAGATCGATCATGTGCGCGAGCTCATGCCCGGGAGACGTTTCTTCGAGCGCATCGCGCCAGTTTTCATCCAAAGCAGATTTCAGAAACCGGAGCGGCCGCTTGAAGAGGCCGTTGAGTTCGGTCCCAGTGAGTGTGGGAGCATTCTGATCATCGGCATGGTCAATGACGAACAAAGTTAGTTGTTTGGTTTTCCGGGGATCGCCAGCCCACCCATCGATCCTTATACCGGACGATGTCGAACCACGGTGGTGGAAGTATTCGAGTGCATCCACTTCGCCCGAACCCGTTATTGTATCGCTGACCCGCTGAAAGAAGGCTTCTTCCATGGAAAGGCCATTTGCTTCAGAAAGAAGCCGAACATCTTCTCGTAGTATCGCAGGAAAGTCGCTTGCTTCGCCCATCTGTCTACACCGGAGTTTCTAATAGTTGGAGCAGCTCTTGCTTGCCGATTTCAAAAGGAGTTATTTGCACTAGAGGCAGATCATATGAAATTTCGATCGGGCCTTCTTGGTAATTGCCTGGTACAATTCTGGGGAAGCCTTGCATGACCAAAAAACTCTCCGTGGATCTATGCAAAACTACGACTTCGTATTCATGCTCATTTTCGTACCCGGCTTCATCAAGCTTCTCCTCTAACATCAGCCGGAGATCGGGCCGTTCTGTTTCCACTTTCGATCGTATCAACGACACCATATCGTGAAGACCAAACGCGCCGACTTCATCTTTCTCGGCGGCTGCAAAGGTATGTACGAGGAGGACGAGTTTTTGCCCCGGAACGTCCGCGAGTTGGTGTTCCGACGTAATCCGGATCTTGCTTCGGGATGACGCTCCGCGTGCCTTGCACTCGATACAAAGACCGCTCAGCTCGAAGTCCTTTGGTGCGCCATCGGATCCACGCCATGCTTCCAGTGCAGTGCCGATACCCTTCACAGTACCAATATCATCATTCATGGTGCGCAACTCACCAATCAGGCCTAGCTGATCCTGCCTGCTCAGAGTCTTCTTTCTGGCTCCCTTCAATAGGGCGTGCCACTTCCATGTCCTGCCAATGAACGCTTGGACTGCCGTGGTCTCATTTGCTGCATCTTTGACTGTCATCACGATGTCGTCGCAGAAGCGGGCGAAGATATCAGCGTCATCTTGATTTTCGAGGCGGACGCTCAACATTGCCTTGCCATCGTCCTTCCGCAAATCGGCTTCAAGTTCGAGGCCTGCCATTTTCGGTAGGCTTGTTGACGACATCGACGCTCGATCATGGACAAGGAAAAGAATGCGTCTGCCGAGAGCATCCCGTGCACGAAAAACCTCGTGCGGAAGGCTCTCCAAAACGAGATGTCCGATGAGGCCGGAAGTGTCGGGCGACGCTTCAATACCCTTCCAAGGATCATCACTCTTCACGATCAAGCGCCTCCGCTACTTCCTCATCAATGTCTGTGCTGTTCTGTTGCCACCAGACAGTGTTGACCCTGTAGCTTACAGTTTGGTTGGCACGTCGCGAATTCGGAAAACCGATCGTCCATGCCGTCAAGGGCGGCTCATCGCTGACCTTGTTAGATTCCTTGTCAATGAGTTTTAGGAAATGGACCGCCAGTAGTGGCCGCTCTCGCTCAGCAAGATAAGCGCTGTCCGCGATATTCTTAGTCCCTTCCATTTCAGCGGTGGCCTTTACCCTGCCGATAGCCACATCATCCATTCCCAATCGAACAACCCCTCGCGACGAGAACCGGCGGCTTGTCGCTACTACCTTTCCATCTTCCTTGATCGCCGGTGTCCGTTCCTGCAGCGAAAGATCGATAGGCAAATGGCCAGATGCAGATGCATTGCGATCACTGCTACCAACGAAAACAATATCCCAATGGGACAGGTTTTCATCCTCGCGTTCCTCAATGTACCGGATAACGGGCTCCGTCTGCGTTCGTTCCGCGTCAGGATGGTTCATGAATTCCCGCAGATACGTCTTTACCATCTCCGAGGGGACGGACTGCCAGACCGCGGATGCGCCATTCATTTTCGGTGCCTGATCCGAAAGCTTTTGGTAAAGCTTTAGGGCGGTATCACGATTGCGTTGCGCCTCATTGCCCGGCCCGTTGTCATGGATCACGGTCGTTTCTATCCGGGATCGCGCCAGCCCCACCTCGACGATCACTTCTTGGCCGCTACCAGCCTTGTTGCGCGCAGTGATTTCCAACGCGGATTCATGACTTCTGACGCGCAACCCGAATTCCCGGGGGCTCGCGCCAGAAGCTGCCATATATCGGAGATCTTGGCGAAGCTCTTCTGATGCGGCAGCGATATGGGAATACCATCGCCGGGCATCCTCCTTGATCCAAATCCGGCAAAGATCCTCATACTTGGGCCTATACCCAAACCAACGGGCCATCTGCAGCAGTGTGTCATAGGCCTTGGAGTTCCGAAGGAAATAACTGATCGTCAGGCCTTCGAGGGTCAAGCCCCGTGACAGTGAGTATCCCCCCACGGCGATGGCAGTTACCTGATCGTTTTCAGCATCCTCGACGTCGGGATACACCAGCTTTTCCCCCGATTTGCTGTTTACCTCATAGACGCCCGCCCGGTCGGCGACCCGATGAAGCAACGGCAAAACATCGGCCCATTGCTCATCGCAGTCAGCGTATTCAGTCTCGAAAATAAACCGGCATGCAGCAACTTCGGCATTTGCCTCGGCCTCAACTGGCGGGAGCGCGCAGTGGATCTTCAGCGCCGGCTTCACAATGTCGTTCATGCGATGGCGTATGAGGTTCGCAACCTGTGTCTGGACGGCCGTCAAATGTGAGACGTTGATGAGCATGGAGTGATGCTTGTCCCGCTGACCGCGCAGGTCACGAATTGCCCCGCTGACGATGAAAGCCCGCAGTGCTGCTATGAGCGTCTCAGGTAGGTCAAGAACCTGATGACCCTTTGGCATTTTGATCGGCAAATGCGGCTCGTTGTCCTTGATGTCACGCGTTGGCTTCGCCTCATCCAGCTCTGGATCGGTCAAGAAAACCTTTTCTGCCCCATAGTAGTTGCCGGGTCGGTCGAGCGAGATCAGAAAATGCTCGGGAAACAGGTCTTTACCAGCTTCTTCATGTTCAACGTCCGGATCAATGAAAATATTTGCGAACGGCGTCGCAGTAAAAGCCACGTACGAACTCTTTTCGAAGAGGTTGAGCAAGTCCCGGATCTGACCGTTAATGCGCGAGACCGCATCAGGACCCTTAGCCACATTGATGGATGCGTTGTCGGCCTCGTCATCAATTAACATCATAGGCAAATCGATGAGGTCGGATCCTTTGTGCAAGTTCAGTGATCTCAGCCAACCTAGGATATGTTTGAGGATACTCGCATTCTTCTTGATCACGAAGACGAATGGTTCTTCCTTCTCGCTGTCCAACCGCCATCCGATGCTCGCCTGCCCCTTTCGAAAGTCCGCCTTCCGGCTGGTAAGCGGTTTGGGCATGCGCGAGAAGTCTTCCCAACCTACCCCCACGCGCCCCCCATCAATTGTCATTTCGGTCGGTGAGATGTCACTGTTTCGCCCAATCAAGCCTTCATCGATCCGTTTCTGGGTCTGACTACGCAAATTCTCATGGATACCCGCGATGACGATAATGACGCGGTAGCCAGCATCCGCGGCCTTGCTGATCAGCGCGGTATAGTTTCCCGTCTTTCCGGCCTGGACATCCCCCATCACCATCCCGCGACGGTCAAAGGGGGCTTCCCCCTTCGGATCGCCACAGTACTTGAGGACGAGGTTGGTCTTTTCGTTCATCGCCTCCAGCACAGGACCTGGAAAGCCCCCTTTGGACAAATAGTCCCGATAGCGATCCCAATAGTACCAAGTCGTGTCTCGGCGACGGCCAGCATCGAACCAATCTTCGAAATCTGGGGCAATCAATGCTGCGCCGATATCCATCCTGACACCATGCCTGTGACGCATCTCGTCGAAAAGATCTGCGACCTGATCGACGCTGACATCAGCGTTGATCATCTGCACATATTGGTCGATTGCATCGCGCAATTCCTGCTCGGTCTTCACACCAGCCGTGGCGTAAGCTTGCACCAATAGTCGCAATTCGGGCATCCCGGCTCGTACATTCATGTCAATTTCCCTCATCGACCAACTCTTTTATTACATGCATTGCAGCCGAATAGGGCGGTATTGAGCCTAACAACTTAATAATCTCACGATTATCGTGCCCCATCTCTCGAAGGCGTGAAATAAGAACTTCGCCACTGGACCTCATCTCCGCATCATCAAGCACTTCCTGTTCTACGGCCTCAAAGTTATCGGCCATGTCATGCTGCAATGCCTCGAGCGGCAGACCTGCCGAAAACAACCGCATTAATTCTTGGAGTTGCCGTGATTGTATGTCGGTCAGGCCGCGTTCAAATCGAGAAACGATTGGGTGATCCCAATTCAATGAGTAGCTAATCTTGGAATCCACTTTGGCCCTCTGCCAAAGCGGAAACGGGTTCTCTTCGGTCAGCTTTGCGCCTCTCTTGCGGTAGACTCGCTTGGACTTGCCTCCGAGACCTTCGATCATCTGACGAAGATGGTTTCGCAAAACAGGAGGAGGAGATGCAGACGCCTTCAATACGTCGATCTTCCAAGCGGCATCGCTTTCGTTCCCGATATCGATCTTGACCCTCGCCAGCTGTGTCAATCGGTGCTGCGGCGCCATCTTGAACCACGTCGCATGGCGTATCAATCGCCGGTTGCGATAAAGGTAAAAACCTTGGGATCGCATATGTCCTTCGGAGAGCCCCATTCTCTTCCACTCCGCTTCCGACTTCACCTTGTTGCGGTGCGGCAGGATGAAGGCTTGGATGATAGCAGTGCCACCAGCGACACGGCGGCGATCCACGGGCTGGCGGATCGTGGCATCGTGCCATTCGGCGAATGGATCGCTTGGTTCGAGCTGATGCCCGTTCACGTCCAAAATGATTGCGGTGTGCCCAGGTTCGGACCTCATGAACCGATGAAATACGAGCTCTAAATGTCGCGACGTCTCGTCCAGCATCCTAAGCAAGGTCTGATCACCAAGGTCCAATCCAGCACGATCAAGTTTCTCCCACAAGACAAGGGTTCCGTTCTCTCCAAGAAGATCAGCGTAGCGGATACCTGTATCTGTACTTCGCCGCTCGACGATCCAAGCATTCCTTTCCACGACGAGATCAAGATCCCAAATCGCAATAGACCGGACCCCTTCTTTACTTGTCACTACTGTGAGGCGACGGCACTGTGAGAACGATGCAGTCTTGAGCCCGAGCCCAAACCGGCCAAGGTCTTCTTTCGATCTCATGTCAGTTGGCGTACTGCTACCCGGCCGCATTGCATTGAGCAATTCAGCTGCGGACATACCGATGCCATCATCGATCATTGCGACAGCAGCATGATCAGGGTGCGCGTTGACGCGTATCGAAATTCGAGACGCATTTGCAGTTAGTGCATTATCGACGATATCTGCGACGGCAGTTGACATCGTATATCCGATGTCGCGCAAACTCTCTATTAAAGCAGCAGCGTCCGGTTCAATTGTATCGTAAAAAACACCTTCTGGAGTGTTGCTATTCGTCATGACATGGCGACCGTCAATGTGTTGCAATGTCTTTCAGTATGTGACGGCGTAAGAACTCTATGCAATGTCGGGGCCATGGCCCTCGCAATTTTCCAAGCAAGAAATGGTGGAACCGCGTTTCCAACTTGAATGTATTGCTCTGTTCGATTTCCCTTGAAAAAATAGTTGTCTGGGAAAGTCTGAAGACGGGCAGCCTCTCGAACTGTGAGGCTACGGCATTGTGCGGGATCAGGGTGGATGAAATAGTGACCATCTTTTGATATGTGGCAAACCACAGTTGAAGACGGTCGATCCCAAGCTTGCACCCTGAAGCGATCGTTGAATTTTCCGGATGTCCAGTTTTTGTGCTCTGGTGCCAGAACAGCTGGAAAATCAGCAGCCTTGGGCGATATACCGGTCGCCAATGTCCATGAAGCAGCAAACAGATAGCGCCCAAGGTCTTCTTTCATGTGACCGCGGGTTTCGTGCTGAACGAGACGCTTGAGCCGTGGCTCGAGCAACCATTGTGCGAGCTCATCCGGGCATTGAGGCGGCAACGCCATTCTGCCGCGCCCTCCGACACGGTTGCTGGCCTTTATCTGTGCGGGCGCACTCACGGATTTGACCGCCGACACGAACCTCGCTCTACTTCCGCCGGATAGAGGAGACTCCTCACGTAGGATACGCGCAGATGAGGCAGCAACGGTCACCTTCCAGTCATTGCAATCGTCCCTATTACCACCACGAGCGCTGATTCCGCTGCGAACGATTGGCATTCTCTCAAGGACATCGCGGACCGTCACCTGCTTGGCCTCCACCGGCAGCTTTGGGAGTTCGAGAGACTTGCCAGACAAGAGCAGGTCTCGGCGCATACCCACGATGATAACGCGGTGGCGGGCTTGCGGAATCCCATGGCGTTCGGCCTCGACGATGAACGAGCGTGGCATTTCCTCCCCATCTAACGATGGTTCTCCGGTCAATGGGCAAAGCACATACTCGGGCTCACCATTTCCTCCTTTGAGATCCTGGGTAACGAGATCGAAAACCTTCCTCTTTTCAATGGAAGATGAAAGCATACCCTTTACATTTTCCATGACGAAGGCAGCAGGACGAAGCTGTCGCAGAACGTCGATATATTCCTCATAGAGCCGATGCCGGTTCTCCACGTGCGGGACATATCCAAGGTTCCCAGGTTTCCGTCCTCGGCCTGCGAGTGAATATGCTTGGCACGGTGGCCCGCCTATCAGGATTACGCGATCACCCCTTAAACGCCTGATTTCTGATATCCGTTCAGCTATGATCGCGGCTGTTCCATCTGCCCCGAGCGTCAGATTGAGCGTTTCATGAACTGCCGCATGCCATTTTTCGGGATAGAGAACTTCCCAGTTCGGTTCGTCAACGCCACCTCTATTCAGGAAGCTCAAATACTCATCCGGAAGAACCTCACCGAACTTTCGGAGGAATGACCGCAGCCTTAGCGTCTGGTGGGCAATGACATCTTTTTCAACCGATAGGTCGATTTGGAAAACCGGGCGTCCGTCCGTGTGTCGGAGGCGACTGAAGCCCTCTCCCAAGCCGCCGGGCCCCGAAAAGAGATCGACTATTCCGATCACATCTTCCATTTTTTGATTCACGTCCCATTTTTCGCTTGGAGTTAGAGGATTGCAAAGAAGATGTCGAATTGACAGATATCGTGTCAAAGGAAATTCGATCCCGCATGATGGCTGCCAACCAGCGTAGGGATACGAAGCCTGAGTTGATCGTCCGGCGACACTTGCACGCCGCGGGCTTTCGATATCGTCTAGACGTCAGGAAGTTGCCTGGGTCTCCGGACATCGTGTTGCGAAGCTATAACGCTGCGATCTTCGTCCATGGCTGTTTTTGGCATCGTCATCAGGGTTGCGCAAGAGCAGCCGTGCCCAAATCAAACATGGATTTCTGGGACGCCAAGTTTCAAACTAACATTGAAAGAGACAAGCGGTCGATACAAGCTCTGCTAGATCTCGGATGGCGAGTTAAGGTAGTGTGGGAATGCTCTCTTTCGAAAGGAGAAATGCACCACACTTTAGACGAGGTGGTCGCGTGGGTACTTGGCGATCCCTAAAGCCCCAAGCCCCTTTGCCTGCCGAGGGTCCAGTCGATCCCTCCGCCGGACATGCCAACTCCGGAGACCTGCAGCCCGATCCGGCGCTCCAGCGTTTGGTTCCATGGCACGAGACTGAAGCCCAACCCGTCATCGATCATCGCGAAGCGTCCGCTGGCCAGTTGCGTGCTGCCAGTCAGTTGACCTGCGAATTGGTTGCCAGGTTTCACGGGTTTCCATTTTCTCCCTTGTTCCGCAGCCATCGCGCGCCCGACACGTTCCACTTCCCGGCCCTCCAGACGCTGAATGAGGTCGTGCGGGGCGCGAATGCGACCGCCCCCGAGATCGATAGCATCGCCTCGTTCCACCAGAACGCGCTTGCGTTGGTCCATCGCCCGGCCTGCCTCGGCACCAAAGCCGGTCTCACTAACTGAGTCCCGCCGTTGCGCCACTAGTTCCCGATCGAGCCAGGTCGCGCCGTCGTGGGTCACTTGCCGGTCCAGTCCGATCGGTGAGAGCAGGTCCACGCGCGGGCCGGGGCCGTGGCGTTTGCGGTCATGTGTGAGCCCTCGCTCCGGCAGGTCCACGGGCACTTTCCAGTGATCTTCGCTATATCGCTCGACGATCCCCGCTCGCCGCAGGGCTTCGAGCCGCCGCACATGGGCCGCGACAAATCGGGCGGGATCGGGGCTGATCTCTTGTTCCCGGGCCATCTCGATGTGCCGCGACGGTTTATAGGTGCCGTCACTTTTTGTGGCCGCGAGTATTTTCCGGTCAGCCGCTCTTGGCTCCGTTGGCGGCGGTGTTGCCGACACGATCATGCCGCGTCCGATCCCCTCGCAATGATCGGCACGCAGCTCGATCTGGTGCACGCGGCCATCGGTCCCGTCGATGACCAGCTGCATCCGGTCGCCAGACCCGTCGCCCGCGAGTTCCTTGGCAAGAACGCGGCCAGCGATCTGCTGCTGCAGTCCGTCTCGGTGCATCGTGAGCTGTGCCGCCCCGCGCTGCGCCGCCAGATCGTTGGCATCCAACGCGCGATACATCGATTTGATGATATCGCCGCGCTCCCCCATCGCACGCAGCGTAGGTTCCGTGCTGTCGTCCAGATGCCAGACACCCGGCGCGCTCTGTTCAGCAAGACCGAGTTTTTCCAGATACTGCGCCCTGCCGATCAACAGCGCGCGATTCCGCTTCATCGTCTCCAGCATGTCCTTGTCCGGTCGCAGATCAGCAAATTCGTTGTTCGCCCTCTGCTCGGCCATCAGCATCCGGTCGAGCCGGGTAAAGCGCTCGGCGTGCACTTCGCGGCGCAGCTGGTCGGTCACCTCGAGGTCGGTCTGGTGTCCAAGTTCCAGTGTCACGATGTCGGTCGCCCGTTCGCGGACCCCATGCGCGATGTAATCTCCTGCGATGTTCAGAATCTTGCCGTCGTCGGTGATCCCCCGGACCAGAATGTGGGTGTGCGGATGCCCGGTGTTGTAGTCATCGACCGCGACCCAATCGAGCCGAGTTTGAAGATCGGCTTCCATCTGCGCCATGATATCTCGGGTCGTCTGGCGCATGTCGGCAAGCTCGACACCGTCTTCTGCGGAGACGATGAATCGGAACTGATGGCGGTCCTCACGGCCCCGGTCGAGGAAGTCCCGACCGTCGGCTGTGTCTTGATCCGCCGAATAGACCTGACCCTTTTCGCCGTCCAGCGTGACACCGTCACGCTCCAGATACCGCAGATGCGCATCGACCGCCTTTGCACTGACAAATGACCGCCCGCGCGACGCACCGCGCTGTGGATTCAGCTTCACGATCCGCGCTTTCACGGTCACCCGACGGGCGCGGGTTCGGGTCCCGTCAGCGCTTCGGGACCAAGGACTCCGGCCTTTCAACTGCGCCGCCACCTTGGCACCCCGGCCACGGGCGTTGAACCGTCCGCTTGCCTTCCTCTTCCCGGCCAGCCTGTTCGGGTCACCGCCCGCCCGGCGGATTGCTCGATGCACGTCGGCCAGGAAGCCTCGTGCCGGGCGCTGCACGCGTGGGGCGCTCTGGGCGCGGTCCCGGACCTTACCGGGACGGATGCGGAGGTCGTTCTCATCTCGGGTCATGGGACCACGATCGACGCCCATTCTGGGCCAATCAAGCAGCGTTTGAGGAGGATCGAAGCATGGCGTGCAAAGAGAAGCCGTAGCGGGCTCTCGCGTGAAGGCACCGCGCGGCGTGCCACGTCAGGGCATTGAAATCATTCATAAAACAGGGAAAGCTTGCCGCAAGACACCGTACGATTCATCGTGCGTCACACCAAAAAACAATGTGCAGACAACAGGTTAGGGCCATAGGCCCGGCCAGCGAGGAACTCGCTTTATCTTGCCATCCCCTTCCGTTGCTCCCGTCTGCGCTCCCAAGAGGCCCAATTCGTCATGTTCATCATGCCGCCAATGTGCCTGCACAGCCAACTGGACCGAGATGATTCGAAGGATGGCAGCATCGCTCTGAGGCGCGGCTGTCGCTAGTCGAATTCATACCGAAACGCCGATGTGCCGGACAATCCAACTGTCCGATTTGTACGCTGTGACAGGCCGTTTTGCGCGGATGGGCTGCGTGCTCTGCACAAGCTGAACACATGGCTCCATGCTATCTTGCATGACACCTTTGACTGGCCCTTCGCAGCAGCAGCCCCGTCCGCCCCGGACGGTCGATGCCGCGCGGATCAAAGCGGCGCTGGTGAAGGTGTCGAAGCTTGTTGTTGAGAATGCAGCGTTCACACCCGTCTTCGAGCGGCTCGAGGCGGAACTGGCCGCAGCCATGAAGGAAGAGACGTGTCTCAATGACGCTCAGCGTCGGGCGCGGGCATTGTTGGCTCAAAAGGCGATACCGCGCACCAATTCGGTGACGTGTTCCAAAGACGCGCCCTTGCCATATCGTTCCCGGTCCAATCGGTGACCGAAAAGGTCACGCCGGATGCGGTCGTCGATCCCGGCGGCGAGCATGCGGTCCTCGAAGGAGTGGCGCAACGAGTAGAAGGAGTGGCGTGGCGTCTCGAGCAGACCGTTCGCTCGAAGGAATTTGTTCACTGTCGCGCTCAACGTAGCGCTGTCACGATAGCGGGGGAAACCCTCGGGGAACTCCTTGAAGGCCGCAAGCGACACGCCAACCAGAGGGATCACGCGGCGGGCGTATTGGCTCTTCAGCTGACGGCCTGTCGGTTCGATCGAGATGTGAGGTACATCGCCCTCCAGCCTGATCGTGTCCGCGGTCAGCGCCGCGCCCTCGGACGGTCGGTAACCGGTGTTGATCATCCCCAGCAGCAGGCCGCGCGCTTCGTCGTTCAACCCAGCCAACGCGCTGTGGGCGAGCAGACGCTGCGCAATCCAGTCTTCGCTGAAGGGCGGGCGGGTTCTTGCCTCGCCCTCCTTGAAGGACAGCTCACCAAGCGGCAGCGACAGCCCAAGCCGCTTCATCGTGTTCACCGTCTTGAGCACGTCGCCCAGATGGATCAGGTCCTTGTTGGCCGAGTTTGCCGTCACTTCACCCGCCTCGATCCGGTCCAGCCAGTGCTGGCGGAAGTCCAGCATGTCGTCGCGTGTGATGTTGGCAATCTCCTTGTCGCCGACCACCAAGACGAAGTTGCGGATCGCCTTATTGCGTGGCGCTTCCCAGCGGCGCAGTTGGTCCTCACTCTTGCCGAAGGTCTTCTCCCTCGCGAGCGTCCAATAGAGTTCCAGCGCCTTGGTGACCGTGATGCGGGGTTCGCGGACGGTGCCGAGAAGGGCGGCTGCTTCCACTACATCGGGCTGCTTCGCAGGCGCAGGGATCGCCTCGACGCGCTCGACGACATCCTCAACCGGCAATTTAGCGACAGCCCCCACGTCCAGATACCGAAAGCCCCTCGCCCGGGCGAGGTCTCGGGCGGCTTCGTAACGGCCCTCCGCATCCGCGCTGTTCCCGGCCAGACGCGCTTCCCAAGCTTCGATCATCTGGGACCACGCGCGATCCGCCTTGCTGTGGGCGACTGTCTCCGAGTCGGTATGCAGGCTGATCCAGACCGTTTCGCGCGGTTCAACCCCTCGATACCGGCGCGGAACGCGGCGGCGGAGGTGGTAGTGACGGCCTCTCTTTGCAATGCCCATGACGGAAATCCTCCGCGTTTGTGCAGCAAATTGTGTAGCAAAATGTGCAGCAAATCAAGCGGACCGAACACAGTCGCTGGCACTAATTTGCCGAATTTCACCCTACTATCAGGCAGTTGTGAGATAGTGATTTTGGGGAAAATGGCGGAGACGAAGGGATTCGAACCCTCGAGACCCTTCCGGGCCTACTCCCTTAGCAGGGGAGCGCCTTCGACCACTCGGCCACGTCTCCGCTGACCCGTTTAGGGAGGGGGCAACCGGAAAACAAGCGCAAAATCAGCGCAAAGCGCCAACAGAATGAACTTTCCATTGTGTTGCAAAGCAAAGGCGGCGTTCGCCGTTAAGGGCCACCGCGTCGTCAACGTGCGCGCGATCAATTGCGTGGTTTCGCGCCGATGAACGGGCGGGATGCAGCGCGCTTGCAGCCGAACCGCCAAAGGCGGTCAAGACGCGTATCGGCGCGCGCAGGGCTGCACATCAGCTTACTGTCTGAAACCGGGCAAAGACGGGATGGTGATCTGACAGCTCAAACCCAAGATCGGCGGTCGAGACATCGAGTACCGCGACATTTGGCGAATGGACAAATCCATCAATGATGGTGGTGTAGTTTTCGCCCGCGACGTATCGCGCATTCAGGGTCCGCACGGTTGGGGTCGTCGAATCGACAGCGATCCGCCAGCCCTTTGGCAGCACCGCATCGGAAAATGGCATGGTCCATGTCAGATCTCCGACAAGTGTCTGATGCGGAAATTCTGCTGGTGACAAACGCATATTCCAGTCGCCCGCCACCACGACAAAATGGCCCTTTTCGTATTCGCGCTGCGCCATGTCCAAAAGCGCCGCCAATTGCTTGAGCCGGGTTTGTGCATTCGGGTCGAAGGCCGACAAATGGATGTTGAAGATGACCCAGTCACTGCCCCTTTTGGTGGTGGGGATCCGGCTGATAAGGCCGCCATAAAACTTTTTCACCAAGCCGAAGTAACGGGTGTTGTCCTGCGGCAATGTAAAGGCCGAACAGGTATCGACCTTCACACGCGCATGAACCGACATGCCATGATCAAAGCGGAGGAAACGAGGCACCAGCACGGCCTTCATATCGGTCCAATAAAAGCTGATCCGATCCGAAAGACCCGTTGCGATGACATCACGAACCGGGACATTGCGGGTCAGAAACCCGGCGTTGGCATTTTCCTGTAGGCAAAGGACATCAGCGGGTTGGTTCGCCAAATGCTGGGCGATACCGCTTGCGGCGGTTGCAATCTGATCAGTGGAAAGCGCGCGCAGGGATTTGCCTTGATCGATGATCAAATCGGCTTCTTTGCCAAGGCTCGCGTACCCAATGTTCCATGTCAGCAACGACAGACGGTCGCTGGCCAATGGCAATTCTGGGTTTTGCTTACTTTGCGCGATGGGGCCTGTCTTGGGGCGGACGCGACGATTGGCAATGGCGATTGCGGCGCCGTAGATCGCCGCGCACATCAAGAGGATCGCGAAGACAAGCAACATGCGATTATGTGGGCATATGCGCGGCGGACAGGTGATGTGCCACGAGATCTTCTGCGGCAGCGACCATCAGGTCACGGTGCCCGGCGGTGATTTTAAGGGCGGTCGGGATCTTGGCCAGATGGTCCGCGGGGGTCGCACTTTGCGCGCGGTCGGCCGCGGTGGCATTGTCCCAGCCATCCCACGACAGCCAGCGCGGATGCGGTGCCTGACCGGATGCCACGAGCCGGGGTATATCCATGTAATTGATGTCGACAAAGGTGATATCCATCCCGTGCTTTTCGTCCAACGCATCAAACATCGTTTCCCGATGAGAGGTGGCATATTCAGACAAAACATCGACAAGCCGGGTGACGTCCCTGCTCCAGATGCTGATATCAAGCGTATTTTGCGAAAGATTGCTGTCGAGCTGCATACCTGCGTTGAAGCCGTAGATTGTCGCGCTTTGCTTGGGCCCGCGGGCATAGATCGCCTCGCGCAGGGTTTCGACCCCGGAGTTTTCAAAGACGCCGCCATCGCCAAGGTGCCAATATTGGGGCGGCGCGCCATTGGGCGAAACAAATTCAATCGTGGTCGGCCCCAGGTACGGTGGAAAGGCGGCAGAGGTGGCGACGGCAAGCGACATTGGCACATCAGGCGGCGCGGTATGCAATTGATCACCGATTGAGAAGGACAAGGATCGCAAACGCGGCTGCAATACGCTGTCGCTTGCCGCGTTTTCGGGTGCGGGCAAGGCACCGTTGCCCAAGGTGACACGCTGCCCGGTGTCATAGCTGACGGTATTGAAGAAAAACTGACGGTCGTCCGGTAGGTCAGCGAATGTGGCCCCATTCAGAAAGTCGTCGCGGTTCAGCGCGTCTTGCAAGGAATCCAGCCGCCGGGACGGGCTGAAGGCGCGGCGCGGTTTGCGCAGTTGTTGCAGTTGCACCTCGCGGAAATAATCATGGGACACGACATCCAGCATGCGGTCAAAATAGGTCTCTGCCGCCCCGGTCGCGGGCAACGGATGAAGCGCGAGGTAGGACGCGGGAAAGCCGCCGCCGCTGACGCTTGAGACATGGGTGACAGGGGCGAGCAAACCGCGCTCATGCAATGCCTTCATGCCCGCCGCCCCAAATACAGCAGCCCGTGCGCCGCCACCTGAAAGGGCAAGCCCGACAAAGGGTGTGGTTTTGTCCGGTTCAACGGGGGATGCATCAAGTGTTGTGGCGTTCGCGCGGTAATGCACCTTAAGCGGGGCGATAAAGCCGTTGATGACCGCCCCGATCACAACGCAGAGCGCCAAGACCAACAGGCCCAAAATTATCATTCCCATTCCGTTTCCCATCACGCTTTCTTGCAGACACCACAAGTCTTGGTTGAGCGTGGCCCGCCGTTATGCGTGATGCAATCTTGTTTTGCTTTCGACTGGTATGGAATTCCTTACCTTAGGTCAGTTTCTGGACCCGCACCCCCCAAATGGGAGATGCCGCAAAGCCCGGGCACATCTACCCCATTGATCATCACATCAATGGAAAAGTTTTATGTCCGATTTTTTACAATACCTTAGCAGCCTTGGCCCCTATGAAACGACGGGCGTCATTGGCTTTCTTTGCTACATCGCTGGCTTCGGTTCTGTTCAGCTTGGTTGGTTGGATGGCAACAGCACGGCCTATTCCCTGATCAACGTGGTTGCTGCAACGCTTGTCGCCGTCAGCCTGATTGAAGAGTTCAATCTGGCCTCTGCGCTTATTCAGGGCAGCTGGATCGTTGTTGGTTTGATCGGGTTGGGATTGCGGGCCTGGCATGCCTGGCCAAGTACCCGCCGGGTTCTGAACGCGACGCTTGAAAACGAGGTGCGCTGATGTCACCGGTTGATACGTTTTCATATTTCGTTACCCTTTTCACGATCGCCATCGCACCTGGGCCAATGCTTTTGCTGCTGATGACCCGTGCGGCCAGTAATGACGTCAAAGGCGCGTTTGGTTTTGCATTTGGGGCGGCGTTGGGCAGCCTGACGATCATGACCGCTGTCTGCTTTGGCATGAGCGTGTGGCTGAACACGGTCCCAGAGGTCGTGTCTTACAGCAAATACATCATGCTGGCCTATATCCTATGGACCGCACGCGATATTTGGCGGGGCGGGTTTGATATGGGTGGCACGGTGGCGCCCCAGCGGTCCGGCATTTGGCTGGCCATCGCGGCGGGTTTCATCACCTGCATTCTGTCACCCTATATGCTGGTACTGTTCCCGCTGGTTTTACCAGAGGTGCTGGATATCACGGTCATCCAGATGCCGGGATATCTGATCATTGCCTTCACTACCTTCGCCGCAGAGGCGATGGCAGCGGTCGTCATCGTTTGTCTAGCCGCGCAATTGCGCCGATTGACACGGTCGGCCCGGTCGATGGCAATCATGAACCGTGCGCTGGCCGCGTTGTTGGTGATTGGTGGCGGATGGATGGCAATCGCCTGATACCCGCCGCGACGTGATCCCATGGGTCCATTCTCTTCCGTGTGGCCCATGGGAAAAGTGGCGTGTCCGCGCTTGATGATGTGATGAGTTACCAGCGCAGACACGCCACGCTTTAACTGATATTTATTGTTTTAGCCGATCACGCTGGATGTGCAGGCGGATCGCTGTGTGGAATTTTGAAATGACCAAAGAGACGCGTAACGAGATTAACCCCGACAGCATCGTAGACCAGCTATATGAAATTGCGCTGGATCCGCAATCGCTCGAGGCTTTCATAGACGCCTGGAACGATGCGGGGCTTGATGCGGGTGCTGCGCGGCAGACGATTCAGGATATTGACCAGTTCGATCAGGCCTATCAGGCCCATCTGACCCGCGCGGACAGATTTTTGACCCGTGGTGTGGAAAACGACGACGCGCCGGGCTTGGCGTCGATCCTGACACCGTTCAAAGCATTGGCCGCGTTCATTGTTGATCACAACCTGCAAATCGTGGCCCATAATGCTGGGGCCGCCCAGGCCTTTGGCATCAAAGAAGGTGCGCCGTTGAATACGCTCGACCTGCCGCGTGACGCGCTGGACGCCGTCCATGCAGGGCTGCGGGATATTTTCCACGACCCCAGCCGCCCGGATAGCCTGTTGAAGATCGAGCATGCAGGCCAACGCGGACCAGCCCTGTTTCAATTGCACAAATTGGATGCCGCCAAGGCTGGTGTTTCGGAACATGCTTTGGTTGTGACAACCCGCTTTCATTGGCAATCAGCCCTTGGCCAGACGCTGGAAGAGGTATTTGGCCTGACGTCCGCAGAACAAGGCGTTGTGCGTGCGCTGGTCGAAGGTCTGGACGCCAAAACCATCTCTGCGACGCGCGGGACAAGCGAAGGCACGGTTCGGGGGCAGATCAAGTCCATTCTGGGCAAGATGAACGCGCGAACACAGTCAGAGGTCATTCGATTGGTAATGTCCTTGCGCGATGTTTCCATTGATGCCACGCCGCGGTCAGATCAAGCCGCTCACCAACCCACGCTTGTTGCGGCTGATTGGCTGGAGGCAGAGGTCTGGAAGCCCTTCAAGACGCTGGAAATGCCGGATGGCAGGCGACTTGACTACCACGATATGGGCCCTGCCGATGGCGCGCCTGTTCTATATTCCCACATGGGCTATTGCATGGCCCGCTGGCACGAACCGATGCTGCGGTTGGCCTTTCGTGAAGGGCTGCGGATCATTTGTCCGATCCGGGCAGGATATGGACAAAGCGACAATATCGACCCTAAGGCAGATGTCTTGCAGTCCACACGCGACGACACGCTTCATTTGCTCGCGCACCTCAAGATTGACAGGCTTCCCTATCTGACCCAAGGCAATGATCTGATCTTTGCCGCCGACCTTGCAAGTCATCATCCGCATGTCATCAGCGAAATCATCGGAATTTGCGCACGTCCCTGTCTGCCCGGCGACCGACACTATTCTGGCATGGGAAAGTGGCACCGGTTCTTTCTGTCGACGGCAAAACACGCCCCGCACCTGCTAAAGTTTACAGCCAAGGCGGGCTTTGCAATGGCCCGACGCCTTGGACCTGAAGAGTTTTTTCGCCAAATCAACCAAAGATCGCCTGCGGATCTCGCGCTTTTGCAAAACGATAAATCGCGGCCAGTGCTGATGGCCAATGCAGATTTGATCCTTGGGCGGGCCCGCGACATCGAAAAGGCCTATACACACGAGATCCTCGCGACCGAGGCGGATTGGTCAGACCTCATGATGGCTTGCGCGCAGACAAAGATGTGGTTCGTCAATGGCGGCCAGGACCCCGCGACAGACATCGCCACCATTGCGGAATACCGAGAGGCCTATCCCTGGATTGATATTGAAGTCATCCCAGATGGCGGCCAGCTCTTGATTTTTCAGCACTATTAGACGTTGATCCCAAGGATCGCCGCCGCCGCGCAAAGGGCCTAAACTGTCGCAACCACTTGCGGTGCGGGGTGTATCAGGTGTTGAACAGGAAATGCATCACATCGCCGTCCTTGACGATGTAGGCTTTGCCCTCTGCGCGCATTTTGCCTGCCTCCTTCGACGGCCCCTCGCCGCCCAGTTCGACAAAATCTGCGTAGGCGATGGTTTCTGCGCGAATAAAGCCGCGTTCGAAATCACCGTGGATGACGCCTGCGGCCTTGGGGGCTGTGGTGCCTTCTTTGATGGTCCATGCGCGGGCCTCTTTGGGGCCGACGGTGAAGTAAGTTTGCAGGTGCAAAAGTTCGTAACCCGCGCGGATCAGGCGATCCAATCCCGCTTCTTCAAGGCCCATTTCGCCCAAGAACATCTCTGCCTCTTCGGCGTCAAGCTGGCTGATCTCTTCCTCAATCCGGGCAGAAATGACGACGTGGGAATTGCCCTCGGCGGCGGCCATGTCTGCCACCCGCGCGGATTGGCTGTTGCCCGTGCCTGCGCTGTCCTCTTCGACGTTGCAGACATACAAGACCGGTTTGGTCGTCAAGAGTTGCAGCATTTTCCATGCCTTGGCGTCTTCGTCGTCAACCTCAACCACGCGGGCGGGTTTGCCGTCTTCCAATACCGCTTGCGCCATTTTCAACAGGCGTTCCTGTTGGACGGCTTCCTTGTCCCCGCCGCGCACTTTACGCACGACGTTTTGCAAGCGCTTTTCGATGCTTTCAAGGTCCGCGAGCATCAGTTCGGTTTCGATGACGGATGCATCCTCTACCGGGTCAACGCGACCTTCGACATGGGTGATGTCGTCATCCTCAAAGCAGCGCAGCACATGGGCGATAGCGTCACATTCGCGAATGTTGGCAAGGAACTGGTTGCCCAGGCCTTCGCCCTTGGAGGCGCCTTTGACCAGACCGGCAATATCCACAAATGTCATGCGGGTCGGGATGATCTGTTTGGATCCTGCAATGGCGGCAAGTTTATCAAGCCGCGCATCAGGGACCGCCACGTCACCGACGTTGGGTTCGATGGTGCAGAACGGAAAATTCGCAGCCTGTGCCGCAGCCGTCTTCGTCAGCGCGTTAAACAGGGTCGACTTGCCGACGTTCGGCAGACCCACGATGCCCATTTTGAAACCCATATCCGACACTCCTTTGATCCGTCCGCGCTCATATGCGTCCTGCCCGCGCATCGCAAGCCAATCTGTGTTATGCCTACGGCAGGAGGATGAGAGGATATGAGCGTTTTACCCTATTTGCGGTTTCCCGGCACCTGTGAGGCCGCGATGACATTCTATGCCAGCGTGTTTGGAACCGAGATCGACATGATGATGAAAGCGACCGAGATGCCGGACTTTACGGCGCCTACGGGGATGGAAAACCAGATCGCCCACGCCAGCATGAAGTTTGCGGGCGGCGAGATCTATGCCTCTGACGCGTTCGAGCCGGGTGCAGGCACGATGGCGGGCTGTTCTATCATGGTGACGATGCCGGACACTGGCGCGGGCAAAGCGACATTTGAGAAGCTTGCTGAAGGTGGACAGGTGCAGATGCCTTATCAAGCGACGTTCTGGTCGCCGGGCTTTGGCACGTTGATCGACCAGTTCGGGGTGCATTGGATGGTCTCAACGGATGAGCAATCGGACGGGGCCTGATGCGACATATTCCCAAGCAGCAAAAGTTTGAGACATTCTATTACAACAAGGTCGGCCTTGGCGAAGGTTGCGGCTGTGCGGAACGGATCATCGACAATCATGAAATTGACCGGTTGGCACTGCAACGGCAGCTGGGGATTGGCAAACCGGGGCTGATCAAGCGGCTTTGGCAACGGATCCGCCGCCGGGCAGATTGACTTCACCGCTGGCCTCGGCCAAACCCGCTTGGACACTTTTCAAACGGGGTAAGTCATGTCGCGGATCGACGCTAAATTTGCTGAACTCAAGGCTGCGGGTAAGAAGGCATTTGTGGCCTACGTAATGGCGGGCGACACTGACTATGAAACCGGGCTTGAGGTGGTCAAGGGCCTGCCGGATGCGGGCGTTGATATCATCGAGCTGGGGCTGCCGTTTACCGACCCGATGGCGGATGGCGCGACGATCCAGCTGGCCGGGCAACGTGCACTGGAAGCGGGTCAGGATCTGCCCAAAACGCTGGAATACGCGCGCGAATTGCGCAAGACCGACGACACCACCCCGATTGTATTGATGGGCTATTACAACCCGATCTATTCGCGTGGGGTTGAGCGTTTCCTAACAGAGGCGGTTGAGGCCGGAATCGACGGGCTGATCATCGTGGATTTGCCGCCCGAGGAAGACGAAGAACTGTGCATCCCAGCGCAAAAGGCAGGCATCAACTTTATCCGCCTCGCCACCCCGACCACCGATGACAAGCGCCTGCCAAAGGTCCTGCAAAACACATCCGGCTTTGTCTACTACGTCTCTGTCACCGGGATCACCGGCGCGGCAGCCGCCCAAGCGGACGAAGTCGGCCCAGAGGTGGCACGGATCAAATCGCAGACCGATCTTCCGGTTATTGTGGGCTTTGGCATCAAAACGCCAGAAGCAGCACAAGCCATCGCCACGATTGCTGACGGCGCTGTTGTCGGCTCCGCCATTGTCGAAAAGATCGGTGCGGGCGAAAGCGTGGCTGACGTCTTGGCTTTTGTAAAATCGCTCGCGGATGGCGCGCACCGGGGCTAAGGCCTGATCGGTCGATATCCAAAGCACCTGAATTGCCACCTTGTTTGCGGGCGCTGTGCTGCCCCCTGCCCCGACTTGTTCAGCTTACGGAATTGTAAGACTGGCAAAAGGCGCCTGTAAGTCTCTGGTCCCATCTAGGTCTCATCGAAAGGCACAACGCCTTTCACCACAACAATTTGGAGACTGAATATGGACAAGAAACTTATCGCTGGTGGCGCACTGACGGGTCTGATCTTGGCGGGCGGCATGGCTGGCATGGTATCCGCGCAGTCGGTTGCAGATACAACCGGCCTTTCCGAAGAACAAATCGTCCAGATCGCATTGTTGGAAGTCCCCGGCGAAGTGCAAGACGTCGAGCTGGAAAACGAAGACGGCATGCAGGTCTTTGAAGTGGAAATCCTGACCGCAGATGGCCAGGAGATGGAGGTTGAGATTAGCGCCGAGACGGGCGATGTTTTGGAAATCAGCGCTGATGACGAAGACGACGATCATGACGATGATGATGACGAAACAGACGACGCCTGATCTGGGGTCTGAAACGATCGCAAGGGTTAGAAGGAGAGGTTGCTGTTCTCAGCAGCCTCTTGTGCGGCTGGACGTAATGTTGAGGTGATGCATGCGCATCTTGCTATTGGAAGACGACAAACAGCTTGGCCCTTGGGTCGCTGGCGGACTGCGTGAGGAAGGCCATGTTGTTGACCATTTCGAAGATGGCAAAGATGCCCTGATGGCCGCGATGGGGCAAGAATACGATCTATTGATCCTGGACCGCATGGTGCCGAGCCTTGATGGCCTGGCCGTCCTCAAATCGTTGCGCGCCTCCAAAAACACATCGCCCGCGTTATTCCTGACGGCCTTGGGCGAAGTGGATGCGCGGGTGGAAGGATTTGAAGCGGGCGGCGATGACTACCTGACCAAGCCCTTTGCCTTTGCAGAGCTGTCAGCGCGGGTCAATGCGCTGGGCCGCCGCCGCGAGGGGGGCGATACGGCGCAGGATGTCTCAACGGTCCTGCGGTTTGCCGACCTGACGCTCGACCTTTTGGCACGTCGCTGCGAACGGCAGGGACGGCCGATCGAGTTGATGGCGAAAGAGTTCAAATTGTTGGAGTATTTCATGCGCAGGCCGGGTCGCTTGGTGACCCGCACGATGCTGCTAGAGCAGGTCTGGGAGATGAGTTTTGACCCCACAACAAGCGTCGTTGAGACCCACATCAGCCGCTTGCGGGCCAAAATCGACAAACCCTTCAAAGACGCCTTGATCCGAACACGTCGCGGTGAAGGCTATGTCTTTGGCACGTAGGTTCATCCAAAATCTGGGCTGGCTGCGGCGGTCTTCGACCTTGCGACTGACGCTGCTGCTTTCGGCGATCTTTGCGGTTGGGATCACAATCGCGATTTTTGTCGCGCTGCTTTTGGGCGAAAATGCGATTGAACGTCGCGTCGATGAAACGCTTAGAACCATCGCAAGTTCAACGGTTGTGCAAGACGCGCCAGAGGATAGCCCATCGGTGATCATTCGTGCACCGGATGACCTACAAGGTCTTCCGACCCCGTTTCAGCGAGCTGTCGAAAGGCAAAGCAGCACGATTGATCTGAACCGCGATTTTCTGCGATCAGACGTGTGGCGCGTGTTGGTCACGCAAGACAGCCAAGGCAACGCGGTTATGGTCGCCCTGCCGCTTGAGGATAGCGAAGAGGCACAGGCCTTGCTTGCGGGCATCCTGTGGACGACGGCGGCCTTTGTGATTGCCCTGACACTGGCCATTGGGTTTGGCGTTGGTCTGATCGCGCAGCGCCGTCTTGGCCGCATTCATGACACGCTCAACAAACTGGCCGCCGGCGAGTTGGGCGCACGCACGCAGCTTGAGCGATCAAAGGACGATCTTGATGACGTGGCCGGGCAACTTGATCGCACCGCGTCCGAACTAGAGCGCCTTGTGACGCAGACCCGGCACCTTAGCGCCAGTATCGCCCATGATTTGCGCACGCCTCTGGCGCGCTTGCGTGCCCGGTTGGAGGACCTGCCAGCGAGTGACGAAAAGTGCGGAGCCCTGGAAGAGGTGTCGCGGATGACGGGCATTTTTGACACCATCATGCGGGTCGCCCGGATCGAGGCGGCCCAAGGGCGTGATGGGTTTGAACCCGTTCCGCTGGGTCCCTTGGTTCATGACCTTGCTGAGACGTTTGGTCCCGTGATTGAGGACTCAGGCAAGCAACTCAAACTGGAAATCCGAACGCCTGCCACGGTAGGTGCCGACAGGCAGATGCTGGTTCAAGCAATTGCCAATCTGATCCAGAATGCGCTTGTGCACGGCGGCACAGAGATCACAGTCATTGCAGATGGCCGCACACTTGGTGTTGCAGACAACGGCGATGGTGTTCCCGCCGACCAATACGACGAAATCGTCAAACCAATGGTGCAACTGGATACTGCCCGATCCACCGAAGGGACAGGATTGGGCCTTGCGCTTGTACGGGCGGTGGCAGATCGGCACGGTGCCCAACTGACGCTTGCGCCCAATGATCCGGGCCACGAGCCAAAAGGGCTACGGATCACGCTGAACTTTGCAGATTTGTAAAGTTCGGGTCAGGCAACCGTAAGACCCGCCCCCCATATCCAGATCATCGAAACAAAGATGAATCTGGAGAATACAAAATGAAACCCCTGATCAACAAAGCTGCTTCTACCGCATCTGGTGTGGCCCTTTTTGCCATTGGCTGCGTGATGGCCGGGCTTGGGCTGGCCACGATGAGCTTGCTGGCGCTGTTTGCGCTTGCGGCTGTTGGCATCGCGTTGCTAGCCGCGCCTTTTGTTGCCATCGCGCAGGCGGATAAAGCCCCCGAAAATGACACGGCGGCCACGACCTAATCCCTTGAGTAGCCTTTGATGCAGGAAGGGGTAAGACATGAAAACCACCGCAGGCACGCATGGATTTGTGACAAGGGGCATTCATTGGCTCTCGGCCATAATGATCGCGTATGGCTATTTCAAAGGCCTGGACAGCTTGCGCCAACTTAGCACACCGGGCGTGTTGCAGACGGAAATTGTGCTTGCCTTGGCCTTGGGTGCGGTATTTCTGGTGCGGCTTTTCTGGACAAGGCGTGTGGCAGGAGCGACGCGGCTGCCGTCCGATGCGCCGAAGTGGGAACATGTCGCCTCAAAGCTCGTGCACTATGGCCTCTATGCGAGCGTTTTTGCGATTGTGTTGACAGGTCTGGGGATCGCGCTTGGTTTCTCCACCCCGGCACTCAGCGGGGTGTTTCTGGCGGCGATGCTTGGCCTGCACGATTTTGCCCTTGGCGTGCTACCTCTGCTTTTGGTGGTGCATATTGCAGGGGCACTTTGGCACAAGGTCGTCCGAAAGGACGGTGTGTTGGAAAGCATGACAGGACGTTTACCAATTTGGCTTTCGCCCACGCGTTGAACTGCCAAAAAGGGCCGCTGTTGTGTCACAGTGAAGTGAAGCTGAGCGACGTGATGGCGCTTGCATGGAATTCTACCAACTAGTAGGTTGATATCTTCAAGGTGTTCGTCAACTTCGATCATGGCGAAAGGATATCGCCCCGCAGCGACCCGTTGCGAGGGCTGCAAGAAACCTCACTTTGCGATAAGGATCGTCACATGGAACTCAATGCGAACTTCAAGGAACGTGTGGTGGTCCACTCTGAGCAGGTCGATTGGGTGGCATCACCCATGCCCGGTGTGGATCGGCGGATGCTGGACCGGATCGGCGGCGAAGTCGCTCGCGCCACCACAATCGTACGCTATGCCCCCGGCAGTAAATTCTCTGAACACACCCATACGGGGGGCGAGGAATTTGTTGTGCTGGATGGGGTGTTTCAGGACGAACACGGCGACTTTCCGCAAGGCACCTATGTGCGCAATCCACCGACATCGGCCCATACGCCCGGCTCTGCGCCGGGGTGCACGATCTTCGTCAAGCTTTGGCAGTTCGACAAGGATGACCGCAATCAGTTCCGCAAGACCATGGCGGATGAATTGGGTGTAGCAGTGAACGGCGTCGCCACGGCGCAATTGCACAGAGACGCCCGCGAAATCGTCACCTATTGCCATCTCGATCCAAACGCGTCGTTCGAAAACAGCGACGCAGGCGGCATCGAAGTCTTAGTGATCGCGGGATCTATCACGGAAGGCGGGGAGACGTTGGGCAAAGGGGCTTGGCTGCGACTTCCTGAAGGGATGCGATTGGCGGCAAAGGCCGGTCCCGACGGGGCAAAGCTTTGGGTCAAGACGGGCCATTTGCCTTATGCGAAGCCGCCGGTCGCGTGACCGGTGCCGCACGACCGAAGGGTTCTGGCGTATGAAGACGCTTATTGTTGGTGGCGGTCTGTCCGGCCTGGCGCTTGCCAAGTCACTGCAGGACGCAGGCGAAGATTATTTGCTCTTGGAAGCGCGCCATAGGTTTGGCGGACGCATTCAGACATGCCATCACGAAGCGGTCTGTTTTGATCTGGGGCCCGCATGGTTCTGGCCCGGCCAGCCGCGCATCGCCGCTTTGGTCGCCCAGCTTGGGCTAAAGAAGTTCGACCAATTCGCGACTGGTGCACTGACGATCGAGGATGAGCGCGGCCACGTCCAAGTCGGGCAAGGGTTTTCCGCGATGGAAGGGTCATGGCGGCTGACAGGCGGTATGGCGGCGCTCACAGATGCGTTGGCCGCAGGAATTCCGGCGCAGCACAAACTGTTGGACGCCAAAGTCACGCGGCTTGAGCGCACAGGCGATCGCATCCGCGCAACACTCAGCAATGGCAAAGCCGTTGACGCCGATCAGGTTATTCTGGCCATGCCACCCCGCAGCGCCGCTCAGATCGCGTTCTCTCCGACACTCTCCGCACAATCCATGAACGCCATGCGATCCGTCCCAACCTGGATGGCCGGACAGGCCAAGGCCATTGTAGTCTATCAGACGCCATTCTGGCGCGAGGCGGGACGATCAGGTGACGCCATGAGCCGACATGGCCCGATGGTCGAAATTCATGACGCGTCACCCGCACATGGCGGCCCCTACGCACTTTTTGGGTTTATCGGCACCCCACCGCATGGCCGCAGGGATGAAACGGTCTTGCGCCAAAACCTGCTGGCACAACTCGCCCGCCTTTTTGGCCCCCAAGCCGCAGACCCGACACAGCTTTACCTCAAGGACTGGGCATTCGACCCGTTGACCGCGACCCCGGCCGACCAAGCCCCGCTGACCGCGCATCCGGCTTATGGGCGTCCAGCGGCGATGACCGGTCTATGGGACAACACCCTGCACTTTGCAGGCACCGAAGTTGCACCAATATTTGGCGGCTTCATCGAAGGCGCATTGGAAGCGGCGGAAGAGACGTTCAACATCCTGAACTTACAAAGAATGATCTAACGCATGGCATCAGATACAAAAAAGAACCTATTGGACTCGGCCGAACGGGCCGCCCGTCAACGGGGTTATGATGGATTTAGCTATGCAGATCTTGCCGCCGACGTTGGCATCCGAAAGGCCAGCATCCATCATCATTTTGCAAGCAAGGCTGATTTGGCTGTGGCATTAATGCGGCGGTATTACACCGACTTGGAAGCCGCCTGCGCCGAAATCGATTCCAACCATCCGACGGGGGCGGCACGTTTGAACGCGCTTATCGCAAGGTATCATGAGGCGCTGGACGGCGGGCAAAGCTTGTGTTTATGCGTGTCCTTTTCCACCGGCACCGACAACCTGTCTGCTGCCACAATCGCCGAGATGACCCGTTTCAGGACGATGATGCTCGGCTGGATCACACGCGCCTTTTTGCAAGGTCAAAAAGACGGAACGATTAGGGGTGTCGTTGATCCTACAGCCGAAGCACGCGCCGCGCTCCCCTTGCTTGAAGGCGCGCAATTGGCCGCCCGCGTCGCGCAAGATCCGCAAAAATTCGAAGCAGCACTCGGCTTATTGACCGCGCGTTGTGCCCCGTGAATTCTTGAGGAACAACGAAGATCTCAAGCTGGCACTTCTACAACGATTGGGCCAAATCCGCCAGATCACCTTCAAGTTCTTCGGGGTGGTCGGCGTGCGTTTGAGCTGTGCTGCATTTTCGTTCGAAAAACTAACTTGAGAGAAAAACTGATCCGCAAAAAGTATTTCGAGAAGCTGGGGTCCATGATCGATCTCAGCAGTTTAGCTGTCGCCGGTCAGTGCTTTGAAATCCATGATAGGTTCATCCATGCGGCTCATAGAGCAAATGGAATACGCCTTACCGCAACATGCCAAAGGAAGATCTTAGCTAGGTCTGATAAAGGACGGAAATGTAGCAGGTTATGCGAGTATAACAATCCCCGGAAAAACTGTGGGCAGTTCAGTTTATCGGGAAAAGTCGATTTCAGCGCAATCCAATTCGTCAATGCCGAACCTTGCCAACGTGGCCGCTAAAGACTTTCAGCCCGAGTTGCCTTCTGCAAAAGGAGATGGACTAAGTAAGGATCCGGATTCGCATTGAACCGGGTGTCCTGCGCGCAGAATCCGCCCAGTGGCGCAAGCCCGAAAGGCTGTTCGACCCAAAAACGCTACAGGCTTAGCCCTGCTTTGTGACCTGCGTGTATTCCAGTTCCACCGGGGTCGCGCGGCCAAAGATGGACACGGTAACCTTGAGACGCTGGTTTTCGTCGTCGACCTCTTCGACCATACCGTCGAAGTCTTCGAACGGTCCGTCGTTGACTTTGACCTTCTCGCCGATCTCGAAGTGGATCAGGGTGCGCGGGCTTTCCTCGCCTTCCTGTACACGGTTCAGGATCGCGTTCACTTCGGCGTCGCGCATTGGCATGGGGCGGCCTTGTGGACCCAGAAAACCAGTGACGCGGTTGATCGAATTGATCAGGTGATAGCCTTCGTCAGACAGTTCCATGTGCACCAGCACATAACCGGGCATAAAGCGGCGCTCTGTCGTGACTTTCTTGTTGCGGCGCACCTCAATGACTTCTTCGGTCGGCACAAGAACTTCGTCGATCTGGTCCTCAAGACCCTGCTCTTCCGCCTTCTGGCGGATCTGCTCGGCGATCTTCTTTTCAAAGTTTGAAAGGACGCTTACCGAATACCAACGTTTCGCCATGTCTGGGCCACCTTCGTGCGCGTGACCCCAAGGGCCACATTGTTCCATAAGTTCGGATGGGTCTGCCATCCGCCCGAAAGATAAAAAAGTGGCGCGCAACTTGATTCGCAGCGCGCCGTTTTCGGGGATGATGCTCTGGTATCGCCCTGCCCCGCCGTTTTCAAGTGGCGTGAGGTGATTTTCGCCCGTGGGCCTTAGGTGCCGAAATACGTCAGCACGCTTTGCAGGCCAGAGCGGATCACCAGATCCACCAGGGAAAAGAAAATCGCCGTCAGCGCGGCCATAATAAAGACCATGATCGTGGTCATGACGACTTCGCGTCGTGTGGGCCAAACAACCTTGGCAATCTCTGCGCGGGTTTCGTTGACAAACTTGACGGGGTTCATGGCCATGTGGGCTGCCTTTGCTGGGTTAACTCAGGCGACATACGGCCCCGCGCGCCTGTTTTCAAGCCCAAGTCACGGTCGCAAGCGCGTGACACCGTCCATTGCGTCGATCTGTGCCAGTTGGGCTGCGTAAAATTCGGTCCCCAGTGCGTGCGCCTCGGCGTCATAGGCGTCAAACCGGGGGTTGCCATCATCAACGGGGCAGGCCCGCATCGCGTCTTTGATGCTGACTGTGTCATCGGCCAGCAACAGCGTGACCGCCAATTCCGACAGGCCGCCATGCATCGTTTCGTCCAAAGGCGCCACAAGCGGGGCCGCGTGAGGCCCCACCAAACCGGCCACGATTTGCGGGAACAGGGCGGTGTAGTCTTCGAAGCACCAGACGGTTAGCGTGTTCACGCCCGCAATACCCTTGAGCCGCGTGATCAGACCAACCCAATCGACCAACTCAATCGCGTTGCGTTTGATAAACGTCTCAAGCGTGATGTCGCGTCTGGCATGCAGGCGCTGGCTAAAGGCGGAATTCAGCAGCCGGGTGGGGTGCCGGATGCCCAGAAACAGATCGACTCCATCAACTGGTAACCGCCCTGCCAGTTCTGCAATCCTGCGTGGCCCATCGGGATAAAGCGGCCTGCGCAATCGCCCGCGGTCATTCATCAGCGTGCCGGGAAAGTTTTCCTCGGACAGCACCAGCCGTTGGGCCCCGTCACGCAACAGATCAAACGCCAGCGGGTCCACCGCCCGCACTGGACCATTTGGTTTCTGCGCAATTTGGAAACGGTCTTGAAGCGATGGTTCACCCCAGCGAAAGCTGCGCGGCCCGTGAAACTGCACCCCGGCACCGCGCAGGTCATCGCTAGCTGCCAAAAGTGAGCGCTGCAAATGCGTCGTGGCCGTCTTATGGGCACCGATGTGAAGCGCGACAGAGGGTTGGGCGGTCGTGTCGTCCATCTCTTGTGCGGCCTTCCTGATGATCAACGATGTCACGGGAATATATGGTCTGGCAGGGGCACCAGGACTTGAACCCGGGACCTACGGTTTTGGAGACCGCCGCTCTACCAACTGAGCTATACCCCTAAGACCGAGGCATGGGTTAGCCCACCAATCGGATCCACGCAAGGGTCTGACTTGCACTGACGTGGGAAAATGTCATGAAGGGGCATGTCTTTGCGCCACCGAATTGCTCAATCCACACTTCTTGCGAATATTCTGGCGGGTGTCGTGGTCGGTTACCTGCGCATTTGCAAGGCGACGACCCGTTGGCAGCATGAAGGGTTCGCGGAACTGGCCGCCGATCTTGAGAAGGGTCCGGTCCTGGCCGTTCTTTGGCACGAATCTGCGCTATTTGCCCCGATGCTCTGGCCGATGGATCTTGGCCAGCTTTCAAGCCTTCATGCGGGATCCCCCATCGGGCGCGTGGGTGGCGCATTGCAACGGCAATCGGGGCTCAATGCGGTCGAAATCAAAAGCAAGACGTCCAACATAGCCGCAACCCGCACAGCGTTGCGGATGTTCAAGGATGGGTCCAGCCTTGGCATCGCCGCAGACGGCCCGCGTGGCCCTGCATTGGTTGTGCGCGATGCCACGATGGATTGGGCCCGCGCGATGCAATGCCCGGTGCACGCCTTTGCCATCCATACCAAGCGCGGCCGAAGGTTGCGCACATGGGACCAGATGTGGTTCCCCCTGCCCTTTACCCGTGGCGCCGTGTCCTTTTCGCGCTGGAACCAACAAATCCCACGCAAGGCTTCCCCCCCCGAGATCGAGGCCCTGCGCGCCGACCTCATCGCCCACCTCAAGGCCAATCGGCAACACTGCATCGATTGCGTGCAATAGCCGCAGCGTCCGTCACGTAATTTGATTGCAACCATCAACAGTATCTTTGCGCCAAAGCAGCAGTCCTACACCTCGCTCGCATTGGAATGCATGATTTGCTGCTGATATTGATAACGCAATCCACGTTATCCTCGAGGCATTAAGATCAAAGTACGGGCGGGAGGTTTCAGTAATAAGTTCTAGCGCGATGCTGCCCATCATATCATAATGCGTGAAGCCAACGTGCGCGTGAGAATTCCCGTCAGATCGGGCTGCTTAGACATGGATGGCAAGACAGCAACAGACTTTGTCGATTCTGCAAACTGCTTGAAGGTTTGGTTCGGCAAGGCACGTTGACCCATCCAGACTACATTGCCAAGTCGGGCCCAATCGCCGGTAGCCCAACTTCGCTTCGCATTCTGATCCGGCCAACTAGTGGACAGAGGCACGCAAAGGTTCCGCTTTCTTCAGCTATTCCGACAGGCCCTACCGACCGGCAACCACCGCCATGACCAACAAGACCGCCCGGGCCATCTGGCGATACTCACGAAGAAACAAGAACCGGCAACCCGCGTAAAGATCACGCCACCTGCCACCGAGATGAAAGACATTGAGGTGATGATGCGGAAGTAAGTCAACCAAGAGCAAGAACACTCCGGAAATGTGAGTGGCCCTCTTTTGACGTTGATAGGCCGATTGGAACCTGGCTCCCGGAAATCATCAAGGCCAGCGGAACCACGCCGCTCGATCAGGCCGGACAGACGATGGCACCGACGATCATGGGCAGCACCGGGCCGTAGATCGTTTATCGTCTCGTTTTTGGTCCGAGAGACATTGGACGACGCGGCCAACGGGGGCCGACGATTGCACCGCAAAGCGGACGTAGCTCTGATCTGTTGGTCATCTGACGGTTTTGGTCAAATAATCCGGCTTTTGGATGTCGCCGTCAGGTTCGGAGAATTCTCGAAGGTGCCGGATTTCAACCTTCGCCGAAGCGCAAAAAAGGGGCGGCAGATGCCACCCCTTTTTGAGAGTGTTGCGCTGTATTAGCGGCGTACGAGGATGCGGCTTTCGTCGACGACTTCACCGCCAACAATCAGCTTGGCCACGAGGTTGTGTGGCGCCAAATTGCCATCCAGTTGGACGCGGACATCCGTGTTTGCACCTGCATTCACGTCTGTCATCCCAAGCACGTCACCTGCAAAGGTTTCGATCTGGACGAAGCCTTCACCAAGGGTGCTGACAGTGCGGATGTCATAGTAGCTGTCGCCTTGCTCGGCGCTGGCCAGCAGGCCGAAGTTGTTGTTTGCGGATGCCGCACCAGCAGTAAGAGCGATGGCAGCGGCTGCGATTGCGAATGTCTTGAACATGGTCTTTCCTTTTCTGCCCAATGTGGGCGGTTGGTTAAGCTCCAGTCTGTCGGAGCGGTGTGTACCGGCAGCGGGGTTGCTGCGTTTCGATGAGATGAAGTTGGGCCCGAAAGCCGGCCGGGACTAGGCCTGTGCCGGTCACGATAAAATGGGGCGGCGTGAGTCCATTTATGACTTGAATGCACGGTTCGGCGTGCATTGCGAAGGTTATTCTGCATGAGCGCACAGAAGTCGGGCAAATGCGTGCAGGTCCTCACACCGCGATGTTTCATCGACTCACAGCGGCGGGCTGGTTGCAAAAAAGTGAGCGGGCATTGTTACACCCAGCTCACACGCTGGTTAACAATCTGTCGCTGTTTCAGTGGCTTATGTCACAAATCGCACGCGTCCGTGTACGACTCACCGCGCAATTTCTGGCCTCAAGAGGCTGGTTGCTCTCGATCTGAGTACACAAGCGTAACAGCGGGGCATTCATGTTTGTCAGCTGTCTGCGCGGCGTACCAACGAGCGCGACGTTGCTTTAACCCAACTCGAGAAAGCCGAAACCGTTTCATTTCTTGCGCAAGCTGCCGACGTCATTTTGAAAATTCTCGAATTTGGCAGCGAAAATCTCTCACCCGAGATGCAAAGCGACATCCGCGAATCCCAAAGCATCTGTGAGTTGGTCACCTTGCGAACTTGCTGCGGCGCGGTGGGCCATTTTTGACTTAGATTGCGGGCGTGCATACGAAGCCGCCACTCGGACTATGCCCGACAACGACCGCAGTTCGCCTATTTAAGGAACAGGTCCATAGTTCTTCTATGATGTTTCCTGGCTGGCGGCGCGGCCTGCGGCTTCGCCAGTGGCAAAGGCGGTGCCCATCACACGGATAGAGCCATAGGCCATGTCATCGGCTCCGATCAGACGTCCGGCGTAGAAGACATTATCGAGGCCCTTGGCGCGCAGACAATCCAGCGGGATATCGGCAAAGCCATCGCCACCGACCGCATGATAAACCGGTTTACCGGGGACGGAATGGTCCTCGATCGGCCAGGCCGCTTTGGCGACACCATCACTGCGCCGGCGGCCAGACCGCAGGTCTTCGGCGGTCAATTCATAGCGCGCAGGGGGATGGCGGCTTTCGCGGATGCCGATTTGCGGGCCTGTAGAGGCCAAATAGGCCTGTTCAAACCCAGGCACATGCGCGCGGAGCACCTCGACATAGTCATGGGCCGCCCCGCGCGCTGCCTGCTCGGCATGGGTAAAACTCTCGGACGACAGATCGGGCATCGCGTGATCGAACATCATCCACCACATCTCGCCGGTGCGTGGGACGTCGGTGAATATCCCACCATCAGTGCGGGCCGAGGGATATCGACCCGTGCGGTTGTATATCTCAAACCCCGCAATCAGCGCGTCACGGTCGATTGGAACGGTCCTGTCCCGGCCTCCTATGCGAATGGGGGCAGAGGCTGCCTGCAAATGGCCGCGGTCATTGCCGATCCGGCAGTCCAATCCGGCCAGCATCGCAAGGTTGGCATCCCCTGTGGCATCCACGAAGGCCTGTGCGGCGACGCGCCTGCGACCCTCCATCCCCGCCAATGTCACCGATTGAATCCGATCCGCTGTGCGGGCGACAGCCGCCACACGGGTGTGCAGCAACACGTCAACGCCTGCCTTGATCAAAACGCGGTCCAGCGCCAGCTTCACGGCCTCCGGCTCCAACAGGATGATCCAGTTCAGCGTTGTGGGAGAGCAGAACGGATCGCAGTTCAGCCCCAGACTACGCAATTCGTCCAGCACAAGGTCCGCGACACCGCCTACGGCCTTAATCGGCGTCGCGCCCTGTTGGAAAAATCCGCAATAGGCCAGCACATTTGATGTGGTCGCAGCGCCGCCCAGAAAGCCATATTTTTCGACCAAGAGCACATCCGCGCCGTCCAATGCGGCCCCCAATGCGGCCCCGACGCCTCCTGCGCCGCCGCCCGCGACGACGACGTCATAGTCGCATTCGGGTTTACGGCTCATGCGCGCCAGCCAAGCAGGCGGCGTTCGATAAAGCCGATGACCGTGCTGAGAATGACGCCAAGCAGTGACAGAATGACGACGCCCGCAAACAGACGCTCAAGATCGTAGAGCGATCCGGCCTCAAGGATATAGGCCCCGATGCCGTATTCCGCGCCCAGCATCTCGGCTGCAACCAGCAGAATGATGGCAATGGCGAGTGAAATGCGTAGCCCCGACAGAATGCCTGGCATCGCGCCCGGCAAGACGATCTTGCGCACGATGGACAGCCACGACAGGCCAAAGCTTTGCCCCATGCGGATCAGCGACCGGTCCACGTTATCGACCGCGCCGTAGGTGGCCACAACCGTGGGCGTAAAGGTCCCGAAGGCAATCAGCGCGTATTTACTGGCCTCATCAATCCCGAACCAAATAACGAACAGCGGCAAAAGCGCAATTTTGGGGATCGGGAAGATGGCCGCGACAAGTGGCACCATGCCCGCGCGGACATAGGAAAACAGCCCGATCATGATGCCGACGGCGATGCCGATTGAGGCCCCGATGGCGGCACCGACTGCCAGTCGGCTGAGCGACGGGATGAGATGTTTGAACAACAGCCCGCTTTCCCAGAGCTCTCCGAACGTGGCCAAAACGTCGGATGGTTTGGGCAGGGTCAGGGACGATATCCATCCTTGCCGGGTGCCGATTTCTGTAATTCCGATCAGAAAAACAAAGACAAACAGGCCGACCCAACGGCGCGCCTTAGGGGCAAAGCCGCCGCCGCGAAACCGGACTTCAATCGGCTGGGTTGGGGCCGTTGCATCAGACATCTAGTAGCTCCTCATCAGCCGCACGGGCCTCATCACGCATCATGTCCCAAAGGTGTTTTTGGGTCTGTTCTAGTTTGGTATTTCCATGGCTGCGATCCGCCAATGGCATGTCAATTTCGACAATCTCGCGGACCTCGCCAGGCCTGCGCGAGAGGACGACAATGCGGTGGCCCAACCGGACGGCCTCGGCCAAATTGTGGGTCACGTAGGCCGCGGTAAAGGACTGGCGCGTCCAGAGTGCGACAAGGTCGTCCATCAGCAATTCGCGCGTCTGGCTATCCAGCGCAGACAGGGGTTCGTCCATCAGCATCACGGCCGGTTTGACAGCAAGCGCGCGCGCAATCGCGACCCGTTGTTTCATCCCACCGGACAATTGACGGGGCAGGGCTTTGCTGAAGTCACTCAGTTTCGTGCGGGCCAGAACGTCCGCGATGATCGTATCAGCCTGCGCGCCTTTGATCCCATGATCCTCAAGCACAAGCGATATATTCCCGTGAACCGACCGCCATGGCAGCAGCGCAAAGTCCTGAAATACGTAAGTCAGTGGGTTCAGGCAGCCCTCTGGTGGGGTGCCCAGTTGCAAGACACGGCCCTTGGTCGCGCGTTCAAGCCCGCCAATCAGGCGCAGCAAAGTGGATTTGCCGCAGCCTGACGGCCCGACAAAACAAACGATCTTGCCGTTAGGGATGTCCAGCGAGATGTCGCGCAAGACTTCAGTGTCGCCATAGGAATGGCTGATCGCATCAAGGCGAATGTCCATGAAGATGTCCTTAGAGATAGATTGACTGGCCGCGCCCTTGGCGGCCAGTCATAGGATTTGCCCTAGGCTTCGAAGGTTTCAACAAAGCTGGTGTCGACAAAAGTATCCATCGAAATGTCCGCGTCGATCAGCCCTTCAGACTGGAACCAGCTCAGCTGATCCTGCACAGAAGCTGTGTTCAAGCGCGCACCTTCATTAAGCCGCATCGTGCCGTTGATGATTGATGGGGCAGCTTTGTCGCGCTCGCGGTCCGTGTAGACATATTTGTGGATCAGATCGACCATCTCGTCGACACCCTCTTGGCCGCCCGCATTGTCGATCATGGTGCTGTTGTAGTCCGTGGCACCACGGCTGAAAGCGGTCAAGAAGTCAGCAGTCTGCTGACGTTCATTGTCGGCATTGCTTGCCGAAGTGAACACAGTCGTAACCTGATAATTTGGCAGATAGTCGGATACATTGCCGATGATATGCACCGCGCCAGAGCCCGCCAACGGCTTGGCAATATGGGGCACAATCGACCACGCATCAATCTGGCCCGACTTGAGTGCGCCAATGATCGCGCCAACCTTTTGAAGCGGGGTGAAAGAGACGTCTGCGCCCTCAGCCTGCGCGATGCGCGACCCCATATAGTGGAACGATGATCCGGCGGTTGAGATGCCAAAGGTTTTTCCGTCCAGCCCTGCAGGCGACGTAAGCCCGGCCTGAAACGCCGCGTCAGAGGCAAGGATCTTCTGACCGTCAATGCCCGGCTCTTCGCTAAGCGCGCCACCGATGACCTTGATCGCGCCCTTGTCGGCAAGAGAGATCAAACCGCCCGAAATCGCCGTGACGGCATAATCGACATCGCCGGACGCAATCGCGACCGCCATCGGCTGGGCCGCCTGGAAAAAGCGCAGTTCGACATCAAGGCCCGCGTCAGCGAAGTAGGCGCGTTCTGCGGCGATGAAGCTTGCAGAATGTGACGTGAAGCGCAGTGCGCCCACGACGATCTTTTTGTTCTGTGCAATCGCTGGTGACGCAAGGCCTGTGGCCGCCGCGGCACCGATCAAACCCATTGTCTGACGTCTGTTAAAAGTGACCATTGTTTCCTCCCTAAATGATCGTTTTCGAGATTTTCAGGCGCCCAAGTCGGCCCCGATTTCTTCTTCTAGAAGGCGCATTGCGCGCGTCTCCTCGCGCGCAAATATCGCCTCTTGCAACTGTGTCCGGCGGGTCGCGCGGGCTGCAAAATCAATGCGGCCCTCTCGCAAAAGCGCCAACCGAAAGCGCCGCGACTGGCCGTAAAACTGCCCGGCCATGTCTGTCAGACGTGGCGATCCACTGGCGGAAATCAGCGCCATGCTGAGGTCGCGACAGGCTTCGTCCCACTCCAGCGCCGTCACATCATCGGGGTTTTCCTGCACAACGGCATCCGCACGACTGACCGCATGTAAGGCTGCAACAACGCGGCTTTCCCAAGCCACATCGCCCCGTTCCAATGACCGTTTGAGACCAAGCTTTTCAACTTCCAGCCGTACCAGAAGAATATCCCGCAGATCATCCTCGGTCGCCGATGTCACACGGAACCCGCGCTGGTTGGTCGCTTCAACCACACCTTCAGAGGTGAGGATGCGCAGCGTCTCGCGCATGGAATGGTTTGATCCGCCGTAAGACTGGCGCAAATCCGTCAGCTTCAGCTTCTGGTCAGGGCGCAACAACCCAAAAGAGATGTCGCGCCGGATCGCAGAGGCGAGCATCTCAACAACGGTATCGTCTTCGGATTTCCGACCACCAAAAAGCAATTTGTCCACCTTTTCAAAAAATGTTGGATATTATTGAGAATATTTTGGATAGTGAGTCAACACGTTTTTTGAAAGATCAAAGATGCCTATCACTGGAACCACCCAAATTTTCCCGATTATCGGCAACCCGGTGTCGGGTGTTTTCTCCCCGCCGGCGTTCAATTTGTTGTTTAAGAAGAAAGGGTTAGACATCGTCATGGTCCCGGTGGAAATTCCCGCCGCAGCTGTCAGCACGTTTTGGGATCTTTTGCGCAGCAGTGGCAACATGATCGGCTGCTCGGTCACCTATCCGCACAAACAGGCGGCCTTTGCGGCGATGGATGACTGCACCCCGCGCGCGGCGCGGCTTGGCGCTGTGAACACCGTGCGATGCGAAAACGGGCGCTTGATCGGGGATGCGACGGATGGTCTGGCGATGTGCGCGGCCATCGACGCGACAGGCGTTCCGATCAAGAATGGTGCGGCCCATATCCTCGGGGCAGGTGGCGGCGCGGGGATCGCCATCGTCGATGCGTTGTGTGAAAGGGGCATCGGGGAGGTGATCCTTGACGAAACCGATCCCGCCCGGGCGCAATCTGTCAGGGGCCTGCTGGCGCAGTTTTGGCCTGATGTGACTGTCGGGGAAGTTCCCAAACAGGCATCCATCTTGATCAACGCCACGACGCTGGGGAAATCTCGCTCCGATGCGCTGCCGTTTTCCGATCAAGCCATCAAATCCGCGGCGCTGGTCTGTGACGTCGTCACCCGTGAAACGCCCACGCAACTTTGTGAAACCGCCGTATCATGTAACGTCCCATCGGTGTCCGGCCATCAGATGGGACAGCGCCAACTCGACGTGCAATTGGACTTTCTTTTGCCGTGAACGCTGGCCGAAAGGCCACTCCGCAATGCTTGGGAGCCGCTAAAATGCGCAACTATTGGACACGTGTCGGGCCACACCAATCGCTGCCAAATTCCGCCTTTTCCTTCAGTCACTCATAACGGATGGCATACCTCGGTGATCATCAAAGCAGATCCCGAACGCAATGCAAAATAAGAGCAGAATGGGCTCAAAAGCATCTTTTTCAGCGGCAAACCGAATTATTGGAATGCAGATCTTCAAGCAGGTAGCAGCACTGGTCATTTTGGGCTCGGTGCAGCGGTTGGGTGCTGCTTGGCATCTCTGTGTGACCAGGCGTTCCCTCTTTTCCGAAAGCTGACATGGCGTATCTGCGGCGAATCCGGCTGAGAGGTTTCAAGCATCGCTATTGTCGATGGAAGGAGCCCCGAAAGCCAGAGGAGAACGATTATGAAATGCTACGTTGGAATGGATGTCGCCCAAAAGGAATGTGCCGTTTGCATTGTGGATGTTGCAGGCACGATCCTGTTCGAAGGGACGTGTGTGACAGATCCTGATGAGATTGTGCGCGTGATCGCTGCTGAAGTCAGTGAAGTTGAATAGATCGTTCACGAGTCCGGCCCACTGTCGATTTGGTTGACGCGGGAACTGGTCAAGCAGGGCGCACCCGTGGTTTGCATTGATGCGCGGGCCGCTCACAAAGTGCTGTCAGCGCGGATGAATAAGTCTGATAAATCGGATGCCGTCGGGCTGGCCCAACTGGCACTTACGGGTTGGTATGGCGCGGTGCACATCAAGAGCGAGGCGAGCGATCAGTTACGCCTGATACTGTCAGCGCGGGAGCGATTGATCCGCATCCGGATGGATATCGAAGGGCAGGTCCGAGGTCTTTTGAAGGCCTATGGGATCCGGCTTGGACCGGTCAATGCTGGCTACAGCCGGAAGAGCTTTCGCGATCAGCTGGGGGCTGCCATCAGGGGAGACCGAAGCTTGGAAATGATTTTTGCCTCATTGATCAATGTGCATGAAACTGTCTGTCTTGAAGGCACCGCGATCGATGCAAAGGTGCAGCAACTAGCGAAAGACACCCCTCTTGCCCGACGGCTGACCAGCATTCCCGGCGTCGGCCCCATCGTCAGCCTCAGCTTCATCGCGACAATTGACGATGTTGCTCGGTTCCGCAAAGCAACGGATGTCGGCGCCTATTTGGGTCTGACCCCGCGGCGATACCAATCCGGTGAAACGGACTGGTCGGGACGCATCTCAAAACGCGGTGACGGCGGCATGCGTAAACTGCTTTATGAAGCCGCCAACATCCTGATCCAACGTGTGTCGCGCTTCTCGCCGCTCAAAGCATGGGCCATGCGTCTCGTCGCGCGAAGGGGAATGAAGAAGGCCATCGTTGCCACGGCCAGAAAGTTAGCTGTCATCATGACCCGCATCTGGCGCGATGGCACGACCTTCGCCTGGACCAAAGAGGAGCTGCCTGCATGAGATAGCCCAAACCCGAATACACCCTTCCGGGTGTAAAGACGCCCCTTCGGGACGGTGGCCGGATGACCTCGCCGTCTAATGTCGATGCGCCTGAACACAGGAGACCTCGCAGCGGACCGTTTTGAGGCACCAGTCCCCGACGCCATTATGAGGCGGCATCGCCGACCTCGGAGAGAACCATGAGCCCGATGAGACTAAAACACACCCTTGAATTAACGACCGCAGATAGAGAACATTCGCACAGCCGCAACAAAATGTTTCGGTCGCAGCCCGAATTGCCGCCATTCGTGGCGCAAGCTCGATCCGTATCGCAGCTACGTTCAGACTGCGGATGAACTCGACCCTTGGTGGTGGGACGCCTTAAGGAAGAGACGTTATCACAAGTGCAATTCTAGAAATCATCAGTTTCCGGGACGCTCCCAAGCCGCACAAGAAAGCTTGGCGATCCGACTTCGCCGCTGTTTGGGTCTTCACTGATCATATAGGCATCGGCACCGGCACAATCCTCCGATTGGGCTTCCCGCTCCGCCCTATTCTGAGCTTCTGCTGCCGTTGAATATTTGAGCTGCTTGTCAATCTTCAGGCCTGCTTGCCCGTCACGCCCGGGCTTTTGTGCGACATATGTCTGACAGATATAGTGAACTATTGTTGCGCTTTCGTCTGCATGCGTCATGCGTCATTCCTTCCGGTGTATTGGTCCATCCCTCAAGATTGAAAGGCGCGGACGAAACGTGGGTTGTCGCGATAAGGCCGCTTTGATTGAACCGGACCTATGCCCTAGCGCGATGGCTTGGTCGGCGTGTTGGCTTCGCGTTCAAGACGTGCGTTGCGCAGACGGTCATTCTTGGCCTGTCGCTGTTCAGCCTCTTCTTTGACCATCTTGCGGACAATACGGGTTGTCTTGTCTATCGGTGTTTCCACTTTGGGACCTTGCGCTTTGAACAGGTTTGTTTTTGTCAGCTTTGCCAAGTGGTTATCTCCTTATTATTTTGTCAGGGCGTGTGGGAACAAGACCGTTCAAACCGATGCCAGGTGTTTGCTTGAACCATCGACATCACGGGCGTTTGGCGGGGCGCGGTCATAGCGCAGATTTGTCTGAATATCGGGTGCGGCCATGGCGCGCATCAAAGCGCTATAGTTCATCTGAAGCTTCATTTCTGACCCAACGCGGAGCGACGCATCTTTGGTGTCGAGGACAAGATGATCGCTTGTTGCGCCAATAAATGTATTACCCGGCGCCATTGATAGCCCCGCTGCATCGGTGTCCTGATGCCCAATCGCAAGAAGCAATCGCTTGGTTTCTGACGTGTCAGGGACAAGCCGTAACCTTGCCAATTTTGGATCAGCAAAACGCGCAGAGTTTGCGTCGGTCTCGATCACTTCAGCAACAAGCGTAAATGCGTCCTGGTACAATCCACGAATTTGTTCCCCGGTGATCGGATCGACGCCAAGAAGCATCGCTTCTCCAAGGCGCAGATCGTTGATCCTGCCAGTGGCCCGCCCCTCGAACGCCCATGGCAGGTTTGCGGAGTTGCCACCGGAAACTGTCTCTATGAAGGGGCCACACCGGCCCTCGACATCGTTCGCAAGGACAGACAAGGCCCGCATCTTTGCCTCTGTCGGGGCGATGCCGCTCAAACAAGCGAAGTTGGCACCGATGCCTTTTAGCGCAACGCCGGGCATCCCAACTACGCGCTGCGCCATGTTGCCAACGTCCCGAGGCATGATCCCTTCGCGCCGATCACCCATCTCGACCATCAAGATAATCCCGTGAACCGTATTTTGCCGGAGTGCCGCTGCGGCCAGCGCTGCAATCACAGATAGCTCTGTGTTGTAGCTTGTCTCACAGACGCTCACGACGTCACCGACCTGGCTTAGCATCGGCGTTCGGATCAATGTGATCGGACATGTGATCCCTGCCGCGCGTAGGCGCGTTGCATTGCTCAAGCGCGCCTCAGCCAGACCCGCGGCCCCGCCGACGAGCATAGCGCGCGCGATCGCCGGGTTCCCGCAGACGGCCTTGGTCACTGCACTCACACGGATGCCACGCCCCTTCAATCGCGCGACAATCGTCCGCGTGTTATGCCGTATCTTGCGCAAATCAATTTCAATACGTGGGCAGCTCACATCGCGGCCATCGGCGTTCCTTGCTGCAAGCCCGGATAGGCAGCAATGACCATCGCCAGCAAGTGCGCCGCTGGTCGGCTCAGCGCGTCAGTTACCGGCAGTTCAAGTTTTTCGCTTTGTGCTGTAATCGTGCCTGAGATCTCGGCCTCCGACATACCTTCGTGATTGAGCGTGACGCCGATCACCTTTGTATCGGAAAACGCCTCGATCAACGCAATCTCGCTTGCCGGGGTGGGCATCGGCATGTTGGGAAAATCGCAGCGATGGGCGCGTTTTGGTGCATGTTGAAGGATGACAGCGTCCGGTTGGCTGCCGCGCAGGATAAACGCCGATGTGCAGAATGCCGGATGGCTTAACGCGCCTTGGCCTTCGATCAAGATAACATCGGGTTGCTCTGCCTCCGAGGCCGCAACAATCGCGCCTTCCAACTCGCCACAACAGAATTGCGGCGGGACGGCATCCATCGCCACGCCATATTTCGCGCCCTGCATCAGACCCGTCTGACCTGTTCCAATCAATACGGTCCTGATGCCTTTTGCATTCAGCGCGCGGGCCAGGACCGTTGCCGTGGTCCGCTTACCGATGGCGCAATCTGTCCCGAGAACGGCAATGCGCAACGCATGCACATTTGCGACGCTGCCATCGAACAAGCGCATGTCTTTGCTAGGTTTGGGCTTGCGGATATCGCGGATGGTGACCTGTCGTTCAGATGCCGCCTGCGCAATTTCGGCATCCTCGCTCAGATATTCATGCAGACCGCTGACGATGTTCATGCCCCGAGCGATTGCATCCAGCACCACACCGCGATCCGCGGCCGACATCCGCCCGGTTGATGGGGCCATTCCATAAATAAACGTCGCCGGCATAGAGGCCGCCTGGGCGACAGCGGCGTCTAGGTTTTGAAGAATTGGTATGGTGTTCGCGGCGTTATCAAGGACTTGCCCACTGTTCTGACCGCTGTATGTGCTGTCGATGACCGAGACGATCTTGTAAGCCTCTGAATGACGCACAAGGCCGTTGGCGGTCTTGCCATCGATTTTGGCAAAGTTGCCCTCGCAATAGACCACAGCTGTCGGCTGTGCGGCGGTTTGATGGGGCAAAGGTGATCGTGATGCGGCACCTCGGATCACCGGACGCGTTTGCGCATCTCGAATGGGGCGGCGAACGGTATCGACCGACTGGATCGCGGTTTTCATCGTATTTTCCTTTTGAAAGCGGGACGGTCGCTCACCCCCGTAACGGGGATGGACGCGGCAATACGGACCGAGTCATCGGCCTTGCGAAAGCCTTGAGGGCATTCCAATCCGAGAAATCCGCTGCGATCTGTCTGATACGCATTTTGACGACGTTCGGGCGATTGCAAGCAATGCAAAGTGAAGCAAGGCAAATCAGGGGCCCAAGAAATCACCCGAAAATTCGGGCCCCTGCTGACACAGACATCCTGCAAGCCGCCCGTGACGGTTGCTAAGATGCATTGGACATTATCCGTCCAGCGCAAGCCCCTCAAGGCAAGCCGCGGCAAGGTCACGGTCTGGCGTATCTGAACCGGGGCGCGTTGCCCAACCCGTTTCCAGCATTGCATTGCGACGGCCAAATCCTGCGACTTCCTGAAGATCTGCAAGCTTCGCGATACGTTGTGGATCATCGGCTGACAGGCCAAGACACACTGGAACCAGCGCCAGCGTCACTTCTTCAGCTGCCAAATCCTCTGCCATGGATTGGGCAGTGCTGCTGGTTGTCCAGCCACCCCAAGTGAAGCCAAGGATAGAAACTACAATCGCGCCGACCAGCGCCCCATAGATGCCGGGTTTTGTCCATTCTGGAAAAGTCATTTATTGATCCTTTGACGGAGAAAGCGCCGCCCCACTATTTTCGCTGACAAAACATTTTGTCAGAGCCGTTTCGAAGTCTTTTCATCGACAAAGCGTGTCCATGCCCGGTCGCAACTCGCGGGTTTTTCTGCCAACGAAACGAATGAAGCTGATGCATGGACAAAGCGGTTGCGGGCGAAAACGCCAACAACCTTCCCATGCGTCAGATTCCAGTTACGGCAAGTGACAGTCGAATTTTGCTGATAGATAATTGCGATTGGCTCTGGCAGGCGATGCGCCGGTGCCGAAGAATACCACAACGTAGTACATTTCATGTAACCGCCTGGCGCCTGAATTACAATCCTGCCTGACCTGATCGTTCTTCCAGCATCACCGGCGGTTCGGAAGAAAGGGGCGCGAACGTGACGCCGATGATGCGCCCATTGCGATAGCGGATCCAGATTTGAGTGGGGCTGGACCGCATGAATTCTTCATCACAATGGGCGCTGCACCTGAATTTGATGATCTAGATCACCTTGGCCTACCGCGCCACCTTCAGCGAAACGGAGGGCCATGCGCCCAGACGGTCAGCGAATGTCTGACGCCGCGTTCAACCGGGGTTACTTGATGCAGTGCAAAGCTTGGAAACACACTGACTGATCCCTGCGCCCGATTGGCCAAGAGGATGTGAGCACTTGGTCTGATTTCCAAATCACCGCCGTCGTAGGTATCCGGATTGCTCAATTGCAGCACAAGCGTGAGCTTTCTTTTGCCGGCAGCGAGACCACGGCCAATGTCAGAATGCCAGGCAAAATGACCACCTTTGGCTGCGTCATATTTGGCGACTTGCGGGCTTTCTGCAAATTCGCGGACATCGAAATCAAACTGGTGCTTGTTGGACTGACTGACAAGCTTGATCAATCGGGTCATGACCCAGGTTAGGTCTCCGACGTCGTCCATCCAAACGAGTTCTGCATTGCGCTGCTTGTGGTCCCGATTGCGGCCCACAAGCAACGCGTCATCGGTGGGGATGTTGGCAATTGCCGCAACAATATGATCACATTCCCGCGTGGAAAACGCATCGGCCACCGAGTGCACAGCCGTCATTTACAAGTCTCGGATCGCATTTGCCTTGATATGCGAAGGGGGTGCATCAATGCGCAGCCGGTTTCCCAGACCGTTCCGAGAGTTCGTTGAATACTTTTAAGATTTCTGCGGGCTCCGCACGATCAAGTGCCGCGTTTGCGATTTCTTCCTCCGTCCAAATCCATGTCTTTGCGGGATCATGAAGCATCGCCCAATTTGCAAACAATCGACTTTTTATCTTTTGATCCAGCAGCTCTTTGACCCCGGCATGTCGGTCATCCTGAAGAATCCGTGCATAAGTAGCGCGCACTGGATCTTCCGGACCTTCCAGCATTTGAAGGTAGATATCATGTCGACAAATCAACGCGCCCGTCACGTCATCCCGCTTATTATAGTGTCTAGCATCGAGCAGGATTCCTGCCAATGTCGGCTCGTCGAACCCAAACGGCTGCGACACATAAACGATCTGGATGAGGTTTGTGATGATTTAGCTCCCTGCGGGATTGAGCGAACTATGAATGGCTTTGATGGGCGCACAATCACATCGCGTCAGATGAGGACCGTAGGGCTTCGGCGACGCTGAGTCTCGGCCAAAGTGAACGAACGACCGATTTGAAGAAAACCGTCTTAACATCGTGAATCTTGCGCAGCGAAAAATTTGAACTCACAAGATGTGCCGTTATGCCTTTGATCACAAAGAACGACACCGAAGACGCGCCAAGACGAAAAGCGGCATCGCAGTCAAAGACTTTTCCACGTCGAATATGGTGTTGCTTTACGCGCGGCGATCAATCGGGGGGCGCGGCAACGAAGGCTGCCTGGTGACACCGTCGATCAAATCGCGTTCGTAGTGCTCAAAGTACCGAAGTTCATCGCTGTTGGAAGCCACTGGTCGTTCCTTTCGGATCTTCATTGTGCTTGTTATCCAGCTTCGCGATGCTGCGTTCCGACGGCGTGACGGACGGCGTTCCCGTTTCGTAAAATCGGACGTTCGGGTAAAAATACTTGCGAAAATCGGTATAATAATTTGAAAATAAACAGGGAATATTAAGTAAGTTTTTTAGCTCCTCCGGCGATCAATAAAAGGGAAGGCAGTAGAATTCAGTTCTCAACACGGAAAAGCACAGCGCTTCTGACCATGATTGCGTGCTCACCCAAGAGTGGATTGCGTGGCGAAACAGCGGCCGCAACGTTTTGTAACCGAAGCCCGGAAACACAGGCTCGAACCAATCTGCGGCAGACGTTGTCGTCAATTCAATCCTCGATTGAGACCCCGATCACTTTGTCAAACGGCGGGGCATTGGTGTTGGATCGGGATCTGGTTGCCCTGGATTTGGAAGCGCTCGACGCGCCATCAATTGACCCTGATGAGACAATCACAATTTTCGGGGCACCGTTTCTTGACGGACTTTCAATCAACGAGCCACCATTCGAAGAATGGCTCGCGGCTAAGCGCGTCTGCTTCTCGAGATCAGTTTGGGATATCTTGTTTGACACTGGCACCGTCGCTCTTGCGTCGGGCGATACAAGGCGGGCTTTGGCGGCGGCTGACCAGAATCTGGTGCTCGAATAGTACAAAGAGGCTGGAATGGCGCTGCGCCCTAAGGCTTACGCCGCTTCTGGCGAACGCAGACGTGTACAGATCAAATTCGACGAGTTTGAACGTCTGCGTAAGAACGATCTGAATATCGAATCCAGCCCGGATATGGCCGCCCTAAAGACCAGGCTGCTGAAGGTGGACAACCGACAAATCAGACGATCAAAAGTAATGAGCACTCCGAAGATAATCGTCCTGCCGTTATCTATCTGACAGCGACGTTGTGCAGCGCTGGCTTGGGTTCCTGAATGCTGGCGTAATGAGAAGGCGCTATATCACGTACGGCGCGCTGTGGCGCTTGATCCACTTGACGTTCAATTTCAAGGCCATCTGGGTTTTGCCCTTCATGTCATGGGGCCTTAGGACGCCGCCGAAGCGCAGATAAGAAGCGCCTTGTCGACGGCAAAGAATGAAATCGAGTCATTACCGTAGTGCGGATATCTCTTGTTGATGTGTGTCGGCAAGAAGAAGCCGCAGAAATCATTGAAAACTTGGCAAAGCGCAGAACGACATTGTTGCCGACTATTAAATGGATCTTGCGACAGCTGCACTTGTTTCAAGATCGCGATGCCAAGGCCGTTCAAATCCTAAACGTTGCGTCTCAGCTCAACTCGACAGGACTTGCCTTCCGCCCAGGCTATCAGGCCCGATTAGGCATGTTCGAAGAAGCGGAATTATGCTCGCCGAATTCAAACAGGCGCGCGTCCGGGGCCGGGTTTTGTCTGGAATGAAAGCAGAGCGCGATACGATCGAAACCGCACTAGGTGGGTTGCGCGCCCTATGGCGTAGCCCCGGGGATTGTGAACACATCGCCGGCGGGCTGCGCCTTGCAGGCGTGTCGGATTGAAGTTCCATCGTATGAACACGACCCGTTCCAGACCTTCGCTTAAGCTTCAAGTTGCTGCGCTGGCAGCCCCCACAGCAGGTATTTGGTGAGATGTGCATCAAGGTCTGCGGGGCTGGCAATCGTTTTTATCGGCAATCTGACCGCGCGCCTGGCATGATGTGAGCACTTATCCAAAAATCGGAAAATCGTTCATCCCCAGGATTGCCAAATGCAGCAACCCGGCCAGCCCCATTGCAACGCCCATCGGCATGTGTTGCCTTGTACGCATGCCAACCCACCTGCTGTGACCCGCAAATTCAGTGGCGCGGGCGACGGTCAGAAAGCTGATTGAGGCCAGCATCGCAAAAGAAAAGACAAATCCGAACAGGGACAGCGACGCTGAAGGGATCATCAGGACAAGTGCCGACAGAAATTTGACATCTCCGCCAGCCAGAATTCGCACAGCAAAAAGAACAAAACCGATCACAAAGACGATCAGCGCTGCAATGGCCCGAAAAAGTGCCTCGTCCCAGCCCATCCACGGAAGGGCGGCAAGAAACACAGCCACACCGGTCAAGGCTGTCCAATTCGGGATACGCATCCACCGCAGATCGCTGATCATGACGAAGACCATCACTGGTACAAAAAGGACAAGCGGCAAAAGCATGTCAGCCAGCAACCAATCTGATCGCTTCCCGTCCAGCGGCCCCCGGCCTGAAATTGGACTGTAGCAAGCTGTGCACCAACTCGTTGGTGTTGGCGACCTCTGTTTTGGCCCGGATCTGGCGCAGATGACTGCGCAGCGTTGCGGCCTTGATGTTTAGCTCTTCCTGAACGCGTTCAAGGCTCAACCCATCGCTTAAAAGCAGGCACAGCCGGAATTCTGCCCGGCTGAGGCGGGCTGGATTGCTGTCCGATAGGATCGGAGCCGGGAACGCGCGGTTCGGTTGCGCAGGACGATTGGGCAACAGCGCCGAGGTAAATAAGCCTGGTGACCGCGCCGCCCAAGTCTGAGCGAGCGTTCCAGCAAGCGCTGTGATGGCGCGGGCCTTGGCGGTTGTGAACCGATTGCGGAAGCCCAATTCAAGAAGGTGGGTCCATTTCCTGTCCTGCGAAATGATGAAGACAGCAGTTTCGGCAAGCCCGCTCCGCCGACTGAGCCGATCAATTGCGCCCGTGCCTTCATCCGCAGCAACAGAGGCAAACCAGACAGACCCGACCTTTGCATGAGAGACGTAGGCCCCTACGACCTTATCAGACAACGGACGTTCGTCGATGTGCAGGCCCGACCCGGCAACGCCCTGAATGGAACGGACCGACCGGCCCCCTTCAGTATCGATGCGCACCAATCGCGCGACCTCGGCACCAAGACCGTCAGCAAGCCCGGTCAAACCATGTCGGATCGTGTGTAGGCCACTTAGACATTGGCACCAGGTTGCGATGCCTCCCGAAAGCGCGACGATATCCAAATCTTTGCCGTCGCCACTCGAACTATTAAAACTATTTACCATTTAACTCACCCCAAAAAAAATACTGCTCGGGGCCTCGCGGCACTTATTATGATCTTTACCTTTTCGCACCCAATCGTCGCGGGAACGGGGAAGTTTGTCAAAAAAATGTCATAAGTTTGCGTGAAATGCGCAAGTTCACAACCTTGGGTGGAATCTTGTGACGCGTTCGGGAAACAATCGTTATTCTAATACAGAATCTTATCCACCGAAGAACCGAACATAGCGAATGACAACTGGTCCAATCGTGATCAGAACGAGGGCGGGCAGCATCAGCGAGGCCAGTACGCCAGACATTTTCACCGGCAATTTGTTGGCCATTTCTTGCGCTTTCATCTCGCGGTATTCGCGCATTTCGGCGGCATAGGCGGTCAACGCCTCAGACATCGATGTGCCAAACTGGATTGACTGGCTGACCACAGCCGCAAAGGAACGGATGTTTTCCACATCGGTCCGAATGACCATGTCCTGCATCGCGGCATCCCTGTCGCGACCCGCCTGCACCTGCCGCTGAACGGTCAGGAACTCGAATGCGATCTCGGGCGAGATTTCGGCCAGTTCATTGCCGACGCGGGTCATGGCCGCGTCAAATCCAAGACCTGCCTCAACCGAGACCTGCATGAGGTCCAGCGCGTTGGGAAAGCTTTGCTCGATCCGCAGCCGGCGCTCGTTAATCCGCGACTGCAACCATTTGAGGGGCAGAAAATACCCTGCCGCAATGAGCACGGTCAGCGTCTGGAAAATGCGCATGTCCGTCATCTGAGAGACCTTGGCGCCCAAGTCAAAAGGCACCTGCACGCCGGGCATCCGGGCCAGCAAAAGCAGTGAGAGCAGAAAACCGGGTAACACCAACCCCAAGAGCACGCGCGCAAGGGTAAAGTTCCGCACAGCACCGGGCCCGTTGAACCCCGCCTGCGCCAGTTTCCGGGACAGTTCCGTGCGCTCTTTCATATTGCTGGGCAGGAAGGCCTTCCACACCCCGGTCGGGTCATGATCGGGTGCCCGCAAAAGCCCTGCATCCCGCCTTGCGGCGCGACGCGGATTGCTGGCGGCGATCCGATCAGCGGCCGGGTTTTTGTCTGCGACCATGGTGCCAAGCCCGATGACAAGGGACAGAACCCCCAAACCCAGACCCAAAAGCAACAAAAAGCGCGGGTTTTCCGTAACGGCGTTCAAAGCGATTTGCAGATATTGTTCCATTGGCCGCTCCTTAAATCCGGAATTTCACAAGGCGCGTCAGGATAATGGCGTTCATCAAGGTGAACCCCACCACAAGAACTGCCATCGGGGCGAACAGCGGATCGTTGTAGACCTCGCTATAATATGTTGGCGTCATGATAGAAGTGCCGCCGAAAATCACGATGGGCAGGGCCGACAGGAAATAGGCCGACATGCGCCCCTCGGCCGAGATTGCCTGAATACGGCGGCGCATGGCGATGCGATTGCGGATCACCTTGGACAACACCTCTAGCACGCGGGCAAGGTCGCCGCCGGTGCCGTGCTGAATGCCGATGCTGGCACAGAGGTAATGCACATCCTCGGTATCGATACGCTCGGCGAATTCGGTAAAGGCATCCACAAGGTCTTCGCCAAAGCTGACCTGATCGGCGACCAGACCGAACTCTGTCCCGATCGGATCGGGCATTTCTTCGGCCACGGCAGCAATCGAGGTGTTCAGCGGATGCCCGACCCGCAGCCCCCGCGCCATCAGATCAAGCGCTTCGGGCAGCAGCTTTGTCAGCGCATCGACCCGTGCCTTGCTCCGCGAACGGATCAAGGCAATGGGCAGGAAAAGCCCAAGAACAAATCCCACAGCGACGGCTTGCGGAATGGTCAGGGCAAATGACGCGGCAGCCGCGATCACTGTGGCCAGGACCCCGCAGATGGTCAGCACAGTCGTGGGTGATCCGGTCATTCCGGCCTGACGCATCACCTTGGGCAGGTCACCGAAAAACGGCAGGCGGACCATCCAGTTGCCGCGTTCGACAGGCTTCAGCACTGCAATGATTTCTGCCGTGCTGGCCCCCCTTTCAATCATCTTCATCCGGCGCGAACGCGCCTCTTGCCGGTTTTCAGAGCGCCGCACGAGCTGATAAAGTCCCGTCATCAACACAAAAAGCCCAAGGGCCAGTGCAGTATAGACCCAGTAAAGCGCGTCGGGATGGTTGAGAAGTTGATCAATCATGCCTTTTCTTTCAGGAAGGTGGCCGGATCAAGGTCAATGCCAGCCGCTTGCAATGCCTCTGCCGCCTTTGGACGGATGCCTGTGGGAATGAATTCACCCCGCACCTCGCCGTTGTCGCCAATGCCGTTTTTGCGAAATACGAATATGTCCTGCATGGTGATGATATCGCCTTCCATGCCGGTCACTTCAGAGATCGACATGACCCGGCGCTTGCCGTCCGACAGGCGGCTAAGCTGCAGCACGAAATTCAAACCGCTGGCGATCTGGCCACGCACAGCCGACATCGGGAAATCAATCCCCATCATCGTGACCATCTGCTCCAGACGGCTAAGCGCGTCGCGCGCCGTATTGGCGTGAACGGTGGTCATAGAGCCATCGTGACCGGTGTTCATCGCCTGCAGCATGTCAAAGGTTTCAGCGCCACGCACCTCGCCCACGATAATCCGGTCGGGGCGCATACGTAGCGCGTTCCGCAAAAGATCGCGTTGGGCCACGGCCCCGCCGCCGCTGGGGTTAGATGGACGGGTTTCAAGCCGAACCACATGGCTTTGCTGCAATTGCAGTTCGGCGGCGTCTTCGATCGTGACGATCCGCTCTTTGCCAGAAATAAAGGCCGACATCGCGTTCAGCATGGTCGTCTTGCCCGAACCTGTGCCGCCAGAGATCAACACATTCATGCGTGCCGCCACCAAAGCCTGCAGGAAATTCGCGGCGTGACCGCTTAGCGCGCCATTGTCGACCAAACGGGTCAGATCGAAGGGTTTGCGTGAGAATTTGCGGATCGACATGGACGGCCCGTCAATCGCGCAAGGCCGGATGATCGCATTGACGCGGCTACCGTCTTCAAGCCGGGCATCCACCCAGGGCTGGCTTTCATCCACGCGGCGGCCAATGCGGGTGACGATCTTGTCGATGATCCGCAGAAGATGTTTTTCGTCGCGGAACCGAGTTGATGCGCGTTCCAGCACGCCAAAGCGTTCCACAAAGACGTCCTTGTGCCCGTTCACCAGAATATCGTTGATGGTCGGATCGGCGAGCAAGGGCTCCAGCGGCCCAAGGCCAAGGACCTCGTCAAGCAATTCATCGACAATCTGTTTGAATTCCTCACCCCGCAGTGGCGTGCCTTCGGCGCTGAGCACGTCACTCGCAAGTGCGGTGACTTCTTTACGCAAGGATTCCTTTTCGACCTTTTCGATCACCGCGAAATTCAGGCGATCCAAAAGCGCCTCATGAAGCCGGCTTTTGATTTCCAACCGCTTGATCAATTCACGATCTTCGGGACTGGGTTGCGGGATCAGGGGCGCATTCGCGGGTTCCGCCATGTTTGCGGCCACAGCCCGGCTGAATTCGATCGGCGTTGCCTGATTGGAGCGACTGAAGTTCTTAAACATGAGGGGATTCTTCCTTAGTCTGTCGTGAAGTGAAGGTGGCGAGATCCCCTTTGGGAGGCGTAGGGGATGAAGGCGCGTCGGGCTTCGACTGGATGTCCTGCGCCATCTTTCCAATGGCTTTTGTCAGGCGTGACCGGCCCGAGATGGCCGCCAGCGGCACGCCGCGATCAAGCGCTTCGCGCGCGGGCTTGGGATCCGATGGCAGCCAATAGGACAGCTCGCGTTCCAGAAGCTTGGCGGCTTGCGCATGGTGACGCCCTTTGATCAGCGGTTTAGCCTCGTGGTTGATCACCATATCGATGGGCAGCGTTGGGTTTTCTTCCTGATACGCGGTGATCAGGCGTTTGCTTTGCCGGATCGCGGGCACGGTGCTGTCGGTCACCAGCAGCAACTGATCGCTGCGATTCAGAACTGCCTGCACCCAATGCACAAGGGTCCGTGGCAGGTCGATCACCACAAAATCAAAGTTCAGGGTCAGGTGATCAATCAGCGCATCAATCTGTTCGCGCGACAGCGCCTCAAGCGGGACAAAGTCCGTGGGCGCGGTCAAAACGAATAGCCCGCCGTTGCTTTCAACAAGTGCCTGACTAAGGAATGTTGCGTCGGGCACGATGCTGTCAGTGGCCATGCGCATCAGGCTGTCATTGGCCTCTACATCCAGAAAGCTGGCGATGCCGCCAAATTGCAAATCAAGGTCGATAACAGCGACGCGCTTGCTGTCGCCCTTCCCAACCAGCCGCTTTTTGCCCTGCAGCGCGTCGGCAAGGTTGACGGCCAGCGTGGTCGAACCGACGCCCCCACGCGATTGGGCGACGGTGATCACGCGGCCGCGTTTGCTGACCCCCGCAATCGGGGCAACCGGGGTAGGTTTGAGCGCTTCAAGACTGCGTTTCAGAGCTGCGGCATCCACGGGCATCGGCAAGACCTCGGCCACACCTGCATCCATCAGTTGACGGACCTGGCTCAGCGGCATGTCCGGGTCGGTCATGGCGATGATCTTGCTTGGTGCGTCCAAGACCGAAACAAGCTCGCGCACCGCGCCAATTTCGTTCGGGTCTGACGGATCGGTCCGAAACAGCAGGATCTCTCCGTTCGCGGCCAGGCTATGGGCGGTGCCATTCGCCACCGTCAAAGAGCAATCTCTGCGGTTCAGGATGACGCCGTCCAGCCCAGACAAGGCGGCGGTGATGCTGTCTGCATCTTCTGCGTCCTTGGCGAAAAGTGTGATGTTATGTGTCAAATGAATTCTCCCTAACCGTCCATGCCCTGCGCGAGATCTTCGGCGGGCAAAGAAACGCTGAAGGCAGGCAGGCTGATGTCTGCGCCCAGCCCAATGGGCGCAGTGCCACCGGACAGCGCGACAAGCTGTCCAAGCGGCGAAATGAATGAAAAGTTTGCGTCGTCCAATTCGACGGTGACCATCGGCACGTAGGGTCCACCCAGAAACCCAAGGTCGTCGTCAAAGGCGTAGCGAAAACGCAGGTTGCTGATCGTGGTCCCCGGCGGCAGGCCGCTGCCCACCAAGCCCCAGATTTCAGAGGCGGTGGAATTGCCCGCATCACCCGTGCAGGTGATTTCACCGGGGTTGGCGCAGGAATTGGAGGCGGCACTACAGCTGGCACCAAAACGTGGCAAAGGCGTCAGCGTTGTGGTGCCTCTGGCATTGACGAGCGGGACACCCGTGCACGCAGGTGGCCGTACGACTGCGACCCGCGCGGCGATGTGCATCGCCTTTTCCGCCGTGGTGTGATGATAGGACAGCCGCCCATAATCAATCATGCCAAACAAGATCAGCAGGAAACACGAGATTGCGACCGTCAGTTCGACCAGCGTCGTGCCACGCTCATCTTCGCGGAAGCGGCGCAACAGCGCGCGGGTGTTTTGCAAAAAGGTCATGATCCGTAGATCCGGCTTTGGTCAGTGATCGTCGCCGTGACCACGGCCATATTTTGGCCCGCAAACGCAAAAACCGACGAAAATGGCATATTGATCGTGATATTGGCAGAGACCTGCGCGATGGCGGCACCGTTCCTGTAGGTGCCTGTCACGCAAGTCAGGCTGGGCGTGACAGTGTTCACTGACATACCCGTTGGGAAAAAGCTGGCACCCGCCTGATCGCGTTCAACGATGGACTTCAGCGCGACCGCGTAACCGGCGACCGATCCGCCGGATGTGCAGATGTCACGTGGGGCAACGCGGGCAAGATAGCGGACGGCGTCACGCACACCAGACGATGCTGCCTGATAGGCCCAGACCATCCGACCACCTTCGATGACCGAGGCGAACAGCAGCAGGATCAGCGGCAGGGAGATCGCAAACTCCACCAGTGCAGCACCACGTTGATCGCGCTTGAACCGGGCGAAGAGATTATGAAGATATGCCATGATCTGTCCCCTCACCGATAAAGCTGCACAACATCGCGGAAAATGCCTGTCGACCCGGCCCCGGTGCCTTCGGCGACCTTGCCTATGACCTCACCCCAGATGTCGATTGTCGGCGGTGAATTTCCGTCGTCACCAACAGGCTCGGTCAAGAAAACCTCGACAAATTCGGCCACCGGCACGCCAGTCGCAGCGCCGTTGATCGCGTTTGCCGCACAGTCAATGGCGGCCGCGACGATGACACGACGTTCAGGCCCAGCAGGTGTCGCGCTCGAACACTGCGGACGACCAGTTTCTGCCAACCCGTTGGGCAGAATGCCGTCCAGTCCCGACCCGGGCACCGGCCCACCTTGCGGGTTATTGATCTCGGCCTGATAGAGTTCATAGCGGGTGTTGGTGGCCGGATCGATGCCGAAGGGATCAACACCGCCATAGTTTGTCGCGATATAGTTGGCGTAGCCCGTCGACCAGTCACCATCCCCGAAGCGCCCACCACACGTGCTGGTATTAAAGCAATCATCCCGTGGCATTCCGACCGTGTCAGGAGAGAGTGCCTCATTATTGCCGATGCACTGGTTGCCACCGCCGCCATTGCCGTTGCCGCCACCGCCATTGCCGTTGCCGCCACCGCCATTGCCGCCAGTGGCCGGAATAATGCCCTTAATCACGTTGGGTGCAGGCGCATAGTCGGCGTTGTTCTTTTCGCCGTTCATGATCGTGTTGTAGACATCGAAACGCACATTGAAGATCGCATTCTCAATGCCGTTCTTTTGACCCGGCTCGAGGTCAACGCCGTCATAGGCGTAGCATTGCGTAATCGACCCAACTGCCCCCAGCAGGCAGGCGTCAAGATTGACGCCGTTCAATCCGGCGCATGGCCCGCTGGTGTCCACAAGAAATCGCGACGGGTCCAGAAAGCCAAAGTCACCGGGCCCCCAAGCCGCGCCATTGCCGCCCGAGCGGAGGTTGATCATCTGGCCAATGTTGGCGTCAGCGGTCCAGCCCGCCGGCTTGCAGAACATCAACGGGGTCACATCGCAGGCATATCTGCTCATTGATGCGGTTGATGTGGCCCGCGCGGTATTGTCCGGCGCGCTGACATTGTTGCCGCTGATCGCCAGGAACGCCGCGCCAAAGGTCAGCTGCACATCAACTGCATTGGCGGTGACCTGTACAAAACGTGCCTCCGCCGCGTCGGTGGTCGTCGCCGTCGGGGCCGTGTTATCGCTGCTTGGCAATGCGGAATAAAAGGTCAAAGTGTAGTCGCCAGCACCCGACAGGGTCTTGTCGCCTGTCCCAAATGACTGACGATCACTGATCAGGTTTGCCGCAGCGGCCGTGGCGCGGGTGATCGCATCAGCACTTCCATCAAGCTCTCCGGCGGCGGCAAGTGCGACGGCGTCTGTATAGCTTTGCAGTTCTGTCTGGGTCAGCGAAATGCGACCAATGTCGAATGTCATCGCGACCAGTCCCAGCATGACCGCAAGCGCCACGCCCCAGAACACAAGCATTGCGCCGCGTGTGTCGCGGGCAAAGCGCTGTGTCAGAGAGGCGAGGTCACGCATCGGATCAGAGGTTCTCGTCGGTGACATCAATGCCACGGCGCACGGTGATCTTTGGTGCTGCAGCATTCTCTGGCACCGGTGATACTTCTTGTAGCAGGTCAGACAGGCGCAGCAGTTCCAGCGGCTTGTCCTCTGCCCCGATCTGGTTGCGCAGCGTCAGGCTCAGCGTGCCAGCCTGTTGTGCGAGTGCCAGTCGCTGACCCTCGTCGGGGGTGACTTCGACGGTCACGGTCCGGGCAATCTCTGGCGCGTCATTGCCTTCGTTGGAATCCTGATCGACCCCGATCACCCGCACATTTTGCAGGATCGTCACAGTGCGCATCTTCTCATTGCGGCCTTGTGTCAAAAGCACATCAACGAAATCGCCAGGCGTCACAAATCCACCGACCGCGGTTTCCGCATCGACCTTGATGGCCATGGCGCGCTGGTTAGGTGACAGGCTTTGCACGATGGTGACTTTTTCGCCCCAATCGCTGACCCGCGTGTTGAGGATCAATTCACCTTGCGCAATGGCCTTGCGGGCGCGGCGCGGTTCGACCCCTTCTGCGGGCAAAAGGTCTGCGGGATCGGTGAACACACCGGCAGGCGTCGACTCGCGCGGCCAGTGAATGGTCGTGATCAATTGCGCCTCGATCGCCTGTCCAAAGGCGATATCGCGACCGGCCACCAATACACCGATGGTTGCGGCCTCTTCGGTCTGGGTATCGCGTTGCGCCTGCTTTGCCAGAATGTCCTGCGCAAAATAGACAGACCCCCCAGCGGCACCAAGACCGACGACGACCAAAAGAAGCGATGAAAGACGCATGGTAAGATCCTTTGTGTGGCATGCCCCAAGTCGGGCAAGAAAACGAAGAGCCGCGCGCGGCGGCTTAGTTTGGCATGGCAACGCCGGCAGCGTTCAGTGCGGTGCCGATCTCTCCACCGAGGGCGACAAGAGTGACGGACCCGACCAGAACGGCGAGCGCGATTGCAATTCCATATTCGACAAGCGTGACGCCACGCGTGTCGTGGGTGAAGTGTGTAAAAAGGCGCAGCTTGGACATGGAAAACCTTTGTAAACAGTAGGATGGAATGAAAAGCCGCCGATTTGCGTCGACCACAGATCGACGGCCTTTGCTTTGGCTTAGTTTGGCATTGCGGTGCCAGCAGCACCCATACCTGTGCTGATCTCACCAGCCAGTGTCGACAAGGCAAGAGTGCCAAGTGTCACAGCAAGCGCGATCGCAATACCGTATTCGACCAGCGTCACGCCACGATCATCATGGCGGAAACGGATCCAGGTTTTCAGAAGCATATCTTTCATAACTTTCCTCACTCAATAAAGCGCCCGATGCAGACGCAGGTAATTGTCGCCGCAACGGGCCACATCATCAGGCTAGGCGACTGAAAGTGGTCTGGAATGATCTATTCGGGGCGTCTTTGCACGCACTGGTTGCAATTCTCTGCATAACGTAAGGCCCGTCGCTGGCCTGCACTCACCCATCGCCGTGCGATTCTCTGCGGCAATTGATCTGCAAACGTCTTTGCGGCCAGTTCCTTGAAGGCGTCAGAATTGCTTTTGACATTTGAAGGGGCAACGCCTGCACAGTCGCAACGAGCCCGCTCGAGCTCATGCTTTCACCAATGAATTTTGGACCTGTCGCGCTTTCGTACCGTCCCAAGTGCTCGTTTAGGCCACTTTCCGTTCGAAGGCGACGGGGCTTTTCCAACCCTGCGCTGAGCGGCGTCGGCGCGGATTGTAGAAGCCGTTGATGTATTCGAAGATTGCCATTTCAGCCTTGCGCCATGTTTCCCAAGGATACCGCTAAATCAGTTCAGCCTTGATGGTTTTGAAGAACGTCTCGACCGCCGCATTGTCATAGCAATTGCTTTTGCCGCTCATTGACGCCTTGAAGCCGTTCAGACACAGGATCTTCTGGTAGTCGTGGGAGCAATATTGCGGCCCGCGATCTGTGTGATGGATGCAGCCTTTGGGCGGTGAACGGAATGCAATTGCCATGTACAACGCTCTGATCGCCTAGTCACGCTTCATCCGATTGCTCACAGCCCGGCCGACGAATCGCCGTGAATGCAGGTCCAGAATTGCCGGCAGATACAGCCAGCCTTCGCGAGTCCAGACATAGCTGCTACCGCCCGCCCATTTCTGGTTGGGCTGTTCCGCGGTGAAGTCCCGACGCCCAAATCGTCGGCAACCTGCTTGCGCGTCAACCCGCTGGTCAGCGCTATGCGCACCGCATCTTGGCGGAACTCGTCCGTCTGTTTCAGTCCCACAGTTCGTCTCCTTTATTGCAGTAAATGGTAAGCGGTGTTTTGACCCGACCTTCCCCTTGAGTTTTTGATCTGCGATTCCAGCCCTTGTATTTTTGCGAGGGAGT
>CANMPL010000005.1 GCA_947499715.1 uncultured Paracoccaceae bacterium | reverse complement strand
CCTTTTTTTATGTCGAACTGGTTGAGAGGCGGACTCCGCCATTTGCTTTGCAAATCGCTCTGTCCTTGGACCGCAGGTGCGATGCACCCGCGGGAGATCAGCGAAACGAAAGGCGGCCTTCGGGTCGCCCCTTTTTTTATGTCGAACTGGTTGAGAGGCGGACTCCGCCATTTGCTTTGCAAATCGCTCTGTCCTTGGACCGCAGGCGTGGTGCGCCCGCGGGCTTTTTCTTTTGTAATCAAAGGCACGGTTTCCTAGGTTGAAGGCAGTCATTTGAAAAGGAATTTGCCATGCGATGCCACGAGGTGGATTATGAGATTTTTGGCGACGACATGCAGATCGTCGAGGTGGAACTGGACCCCGGCGAAAAGCTGATCGCTGAGGCCGGAGCGATGAATTACATGGAAGACGGCATCGCGTTTGAGGCCAAGATGGGCGATGGAACCACGCCGTCCTCTGGCGTCATGGGCGCGCTGATGAATGTGGGTAAGCGGGTGCTGACGGGGGAATCGATCTTCCTGACCCATTTCAGCAATCAGGGACAAGGCAAGCGCCGCGTGGCCTTTGCCGCACCTTACCCCGGCAAGATCATCCCGGTGGATATGGCGAAGGTGGGCGAAGAGCTGATTTGCCAAAAGGATGCGTTTCTCTGTGCCGCTTTTGGCACCACCACCGACATCGCGTTTCAGCGCAAACTGGGGGCGGGGTTCTTTGGCGGCGAAGGTTTCATCATGCAGCGGCTGCGCGGGGATGGCATGTGTTTCATCCATGTGGGCGGCACGGTGATCAAACGTGAACTGGCAGCGGGCGAGACGTTGCGCGTCGATACAGGCTGTTTCGCGGCCTGTTCCAGCACGGTGGACTACAACATTGAACGGGCGGGAAACCTGAAATCCATGGTCTTTGGCGGAGAGGGTATCTTTATCGCCACCTTGCACGGGCCGGGGACGGTTTATTTGCAGTCACTGCCGTTCTCGCGGCTTGCGAACCGGGTCTTGCAGGCCGCTGGTGGCGGTAAGGGCGAAGGATCTGTCCTTGGTGGCCTGGGCGATATGTTTGGCGACAGGTGAAGGGCCGGACCGGGGCCAGCCCCGGACCCCGGGATATTTTTAGCCAAAAGAAGCAGGGGGCGGGGCGTTAGTGGCGCGGAATGTCAAAACCGGGGTCTGCGAGCACGAAGGTGTCAAACTGGAAACCGGGTGAGACGGTGCAGCTGACAAGCGTGTAGTCACCGGTGGTGCGGGCAGCCTGCCAGTGGTGCGCGGGCACGATAAGTTGCGGGTTTTGCCCGGTAGAGAGGTCCGGGCCAAGGACGTGGTCAATTGCGGGGCCCTGATCACTGGCCGCCATCGACAGGATCAGCGGCGCGCCTGCGTGATAAAGCCAGATCTCGGTCGCGTCGACGGTATGCCAATGGCTGCTTTGCCCGGCCTTCAGCAGGAAATAGATGCAGGTGCCAGAGGGGCGACCGGGGTTCGTGGCCACCCAGGTTTGGCGGTAATAGCCGCCTTCGGGGTGGGGTGCGAGGTCAAGTTGGGTGATGATGTCATCTGCTGTCATGGCCACACGTTACGGGATTGTCTGTGCTGTGCAATGGGTGGAAGGTGCGGTCATGAAACATGTTTTGATTGTTGGGGCGGGGTTGATTGGATCGGCGGTCGCCTACGGGCTGGCGCAGGCCGGCGCGCGGGTGACGATTGTGGATCGCGCCGGACCAGCGGCGGGGGCATCGGGGGCGTCTTTTGGTTGGATCAACGCGAGTTTCTATGCGGACGCCGCACACCACAGCCTGCGCGTGGCGGGGATTGCTGCGCACAGGCGGTTGTGTGCCGCATTGCCGCATTGTCCGATCCAGTGGCAAAGGGCGCTTTGGTATGAGGCACAAGGCGCGGCGTTGTCCGAGATGGAAGATGCGCTGCGCGGGATGAACTACCCGGTAGAGCGGCTTGATCGCACCGCATTTTCGGGGCTGGAGCCGGAAGTCGCGCCCCCCGAAGAGGCCTTGTGTTTTGTCGATGAGGGGGTGACCGACCCGGCGGCGTTGAACCGCGCGCTTTTTGATGCAGCGCTCTCCTTGGGGGCGAAAGCGGTGCTTGGCGTCGCAGTGCTTGGCGTGGTGCGCAGGGGCGGTAAGACAATTGGGGTGGCGACGGATCAGGGTGAGATCGTCGCAGATGAGGTTGTGATTGCGGGAGGCACCGGGGCAGCGGCGCTGATTGGGTTGCCGATGTTGCGCAGGCCGGGATTGCTGATGAAAACCAATGTGTTACCGCCTGTGCTGAGCCATGTTCTGGTGACGCCCGAGGGGGAAATCAAGCAGGATGCAGCGGGCCGATTGGTAATGCCAACGACGGCAGGACATCAGGGCGACACGACCGAAGCGCTGACCACGACGCCGGATCTGCTGGCCGATGAAGCCATGCTGCGGTTACGTGCCGTGTTTCCGGGATTGGATTTGCATTGGAGAGAGGTTGCGCTTGCGGATCGACCGGTGCCGCAGGACGGATTGCCGGTGATTGGACGGGTCGAGCCGGGGCTTTACGCGACGGTGATGCATTCGGGGGTGACCTTGGCCGCGATCACAGCGGATTATGCCACGCAGGAGATTTTGCGCGGTGATTTGGTCATTGCCTTGGGGCCATATCGGCCGGGGCGGTTTTAGGCTGCGCGGGACGCGCCGCGCAGCCTTTGGTGTTACTTGAGGATCGTGCGGCCAGCGTATTGCGCGGTTTCGCCCAGCAGTTCCTCGATGCGGATCAACTGGTTGTATTTTGCCAGACGGTCAGAGCGTGACAGTGAGCCCGTTTTGATTTGGCCGCAGTTTGTCGCCACCGCGAGATCGGCGATGGTCGCATCCTCCGTCTCGCCCGAGCGGTGCGACATCACATTGGTGAATTGCGCCCGGTGCGCCATGTCAACCGCTTGAAGTGTCTCCGTCAAGCTGCCGATTTGATTGACCTTTACCAGCATGGAGTTGGCGGAACCCTTGGCAATCCCATCGGCCAGACGTGCGGGGTTGGTCACAAAAAGATCATCGCCCACAAGCTGCACCTTGTCGCCGATTTTGTCGGTCAAAAGCTTCCAGCCGTCCCAGTCATCTTCTGACATGCCGTCTTCGATGCTGATGATCGGATAGTCAGCGGCAAGCTGTGCAAGGTAGTCGGCGTTTTCAGCAGATGTCAGCGATTTGCCTTCGCCTGCCATCTCGTATTTGCCGTCCTTGTAGTATTCGGTCGCGGCACAATCGAGCGCGAGGTAGATATCTTTGCCGGGCTCATAACCTGCCTTCTTGATCGAGGTCATGATGAAATCGAGCGCGTCACGGGTCGAAGCGAGGTTGGGGGCAAAGCCGCCTTCGTCGCCGATACCGGTGTTGTGGCCTGCGGCAGAGAGTTCTTTTTTCAAGGTGTGAAAGACTTCGGAGCCCATGCGCACCGCCTCGCGGATGTTTTCCGCAGCCACAGGCATGATCATGAATTCCTGAATATCAATAGGGTTATCAGCATGTTCGCCGCCGTTGATGATGTTCATCATTGGCACAGGCAGGGTGCGGGCAGAGGTGCCGCCGATATAGCGATAGAGCGGCTGTGCGGTGTATTCGGCCGCCGCCTTTGCCACAGCGAGGGACACGCCAAGGATCGCGTTTGCACCAAGGCGGCCCTTGTTGGGTGTGCCGTCAAGTTCGATCATCGCCATGTCGATGCTGACCTGTTCGGTTGCCTCATAGCCCAAAAGCGCCTCGGCGATCTCACCGTTGACGGCGGCGACGGCTTCCAGCACGCCCTTGCCCATGTAACGTGATTTGTCGCCATCACGTTTTTCAACGGCCTCGTGTGCGCCGGTCGAGGCCCCCGATGGGACAGCAGCGCGGCCCATTGTGCCATCTTCCAATGTCACGTCGACTTCGACGGTGGGGTTGCCCCGGCTGTCGAGGATTTCGCGGGCGTGAATATCGATAATTGTGCTCATGGGAGGACCTTTCAGGGAGGTGTTAGCGGTATCAGCGCGTCTATAGCGCGGGTTTGTGACGATTTAAACGGGATTCGCGCCAAAGGGTATAGAGACCGGCAGCGATGATGATGGCGGCCCCGATCAGCGTCAGGGCATCGGGGCGTTCGCCAAAGGCAACCACACCGATGATCAGCGCAAACACAAGGCGGCTATAGCGGAAGGGCGACACCAAAGAGAGATCGCCGATCCGCGTGGCTGCGACGATGGCATAATAGGCGCCGATGCCGATCAGAATGGCGGCGATCATCCGCAACGTGTTGGGGCCATTGGGCACGGCGATCGGATCGCCTTGGATCAGATGCATCATGATGCCTGCGGGGATCAGTGTGATGAAGGCATAGACCGACACCTTGATGGTCGAGATATTGCGTGGCAAACGGCGGGTGAAAAGATCGCGGCTGCCCAGACCGATCACCGCCATAACAGCAAAAAGCGCATTGGCGTCAAAGCCTTCCATGCCGGGGCGAATGATCAAGAGCACGCCAAAGAGCCCGACCAGAGTTGCGGTCCAGCGCCGCCAGCCGACGGTTTCGCCAAAGAAGATCGCCGCACCAATTGTCACCCAAAGCGGGGTTGCTTGCAGGATCGCAGAGGCGGTCGAAATCGGGGTCAGCGCAAGTGCGGTCAGAAAACCGATGGTGCCGAATGCGTCACAGAGGTTTCGTCCGACGACGGCGGGGTGGAAATATTGGTCAAAGAGCCCGCCGGGTTCCCTGATCTTGGCGACAATACCAAAGGCGATGACACCGCCCAAGGACAAGATGACCATGATCTGACCAACCGGGATCGCGCCCGACATCTGCTTGATGAACATGTCCTCGATAGCGAAAAGCAGCATCGCCAGAACCATCAGGATGCTGCCGCGTAGATTATCCAAGCTTTGTCCGATCCCATGGGTGCGCAGGCGAGCGATATCGAAAGTTGTCTGAAATGAAAAGAAGTCAGGAAAACCTCCATTGAGGGAATCGTAACGCCTTGTGATCATCGTGGCATTGAACAGACATGGGGATGTGGAAATGAAATTTGTTGTGTTGATGTGTGGATGGGCGACAGCAACGGGGTTTGCCACCCTCATTGCCGGTTAATCCATCTATTTCCTGGTTTTGGTGCCGTATAATTCCAGACGGTGCCCGATCAGCTTGTAGCCAAGTTTAGCTGCGATTTTTTCTTGCAGGGCTTCGATGTCGGGGTCCAGAAACTCGATCACTTCGCCCGATTGCATGTCGATCAGGTGGTCATGGTGTTCACGGTCGGCGGTTTCATACCGCGCGCGCCCGTCGCCAAATTCGTGCTTTTCCAAGATCCCCGTTTCTTCAAGCAATTTGACCGTGCGATAGACCGTGGCCAGCGAAATGCGCGGGTCTGCGGCAGAGGCGCGGCCATAAAGCTCTTCCACGTCGGGGTGATCATCGGCGTCTTGCAGGACGGCGGCGATGGTTCGGCGCTGTTCGGTCATGCGCAGGCCTGCCGCTTCGCATCTTGCCAGAATTGTTGATGTCATAGGGGCCCCGGTCCATATGCGTTTGTCCTGCCATAATGCGAAACACGGCTGGTTTCCAGATGCACCGGGTGGCGAATGGCCGCGTGGGCGCGGTTTTTCCCCTTTGGCAGGCGTGGATGGCCTGTCAGGCTAAGCGGTATTCAACCCGAGGGGACTTAAGATGAGTTTGATGAAGACATTGGCCAAAGTGGCAATTGGCGTGGCCGTGGCAAAAGGCGCGCAAAAGATGATGCAGGGTGGCAAGGGTGCCAACACAGGCGGTCAGGTGGCCAGTGACGGATTATTCCGCGGCGATCATTCGCCCGTGCAGGCCGACGCGCAATCCGGCAATCCGTTGGAGGGCATGATGGATTCGATCCTTGGCGGCGGTGGCGGCGGGGCCGCGCAGGGTGGTCTGGGCGGTCTATTGGACCAGTTTTCCGGCAGCGATGGTGTTGATACCGCAGCGCGCCCGCAATCACCTGCCGGGTTAGAGGATCTATTGGGCGGCCTTGGTGGCGGCACTGGCGGGCTTGGCGGATTGCTGGGCGGTCTGGCGGGCGCATTGGGCGGCGGCGGTGGCGGTCTGGGCGAGGTGCTTGGGTCGCAATTTGACAGCACGCCGCAAAAGGCCAAGGCGCCGTCACAGGATCAGGAAGCTGCGGCAGGTCTGATGCTGGCGGCGATGCTGCAAGCGGCAAAGTCGGACGGCAAATTTGATCAGGCCGAGCAGGCCAAGATCATGGACAAGCTGGGTGATGTCAGCGCGGCGGAACGTGATTTCGTGAACCGGGAATTGCAAAAGCCGGTAGATGTCGCAGGGCTTGCCAATGCGGTGCCACAGGGCATGGAACGGCAGGTCTATATGATGTCGGTGCTTGGCATTGATCTTGATAGTCAGGAAGAGGCGAAATATCTGCACGATCTGGCCTCTGCGCTGCATATTCAGCCGCAGGCGGTGAATGCGGTCCACGACAAGATGAGCGTGCCACGGATCTATCGCTAGATCCGCAGGGTGCCGTCCATCACCTTCACAGCCTGACCGCTGATCCGCACCGCAACAGGGTCGCCAAAGGTCTGGGCGTTGATCCGGGATGGGCGGCCCATATCCTCACCTTGGCTGATGTGCAGGTTTTGCGGTTGCCGCAGGTCTTCGTGCAAAAGCGCAGCCAAGGTGGCAGAGGCGCTGCCGGTGGCGGGATCTTCGGGCATGTTGTCCAATGGGGCGAACATGCGGGCATCAACCTGATTGCCTTGCCGCACATAGGCAAAGATCGAAAAATCCATGCCTGCGGGGTGGCGTTGCGCGCCGTCCCGGCAGGCGGCAATGTCGGATTGACAGCGGGCCAGAGCGGCGCGGTCGGTCAGTTCCACAATCACAAATGGCAAACCAAGCGAGGCCTGAACCGGGTCATGCACGGATGTGTTGATCGCATCGCCTGACAGGCCGAGAGCGCGCGCCACAAGGGCCGGGTCGGGGTGGGATAAGCGTTCAAGCGGGGCCGATGTGACAAAGCTGGCACCCTGGGGCGTCACGGTGCAGGGCAGGGGGCCGACGCCAAGTTCAAGGATCTGATCGCCGCCCAGCCCCATATCAAAAAGCGCGATTGCTGTGCCGATGGTGGGATGACCAGCAAAGGGGATCTCTTGCGTGGGCGTGAAGATGCGGACCCGCGCGGTGTGGTCGGGGTTCTGGGGTGGATAGACAAAGGTGACTTCCGAGAAATTGAACTCTGCCGTGATGGCTTGCAGCTGGTCCTCTGGCAGGGTGGTGGCGTCGGGAAAGATCGCCAGTTGGTTGCCGCAAAACGGGCGGTCGGTGAAGACGTCATAGACAAGGTAGCGGGTCATGATGGCACCTTTGGTGTGCGGCCAAGCCGGGCGGCCAGCGGGGCAATGGTCAGGCCTTGGACAATGATTGAGAAGATGACGACAACATAGGTGGCCGTCAGGATCAGCGGTTTCCAGTCGCCATCGGGCAGCGACAGGGCCAGTGCGACTGAGATCCCGCCCTTGAGCCCGCCCCATGTCATGATCGGTGTGACTCCGGCGCTAAAGTCGCGAAACGGGCGGAGCACGGCAATCGGCACGGCGACGGCGGCAAAGCGGCCCAGAAGCGCGATGAAGATCGCAGCGACCCCGGCCGTCAGCGCGTCAAAGCTGAAGGCCACGGCGAAGACCTCGACCCCGATCATCAGGAAAAGGACCGCGTTCAGGATCTCGTCAATCAGCTTCCAAAAGCCATCAACATGTTGCCGGGTGGTTTCGGACATGCCGTATTTGGTGCCCACATCGCCGATCAACAGGCCTGCACAGACGGCCATGATGGGGGCCGAGACATGCAGCCAGACAGCCAGTTCGTAGCCGCCAAAGGCAAGGCCAAGGGTGATCAGGACCTCAAGCGCGTAGTCGTCGATCCGGCGCATGACCCGGAACGTGAGCCACCCCAGAACGATGCCAAGAACCGCGCCGCCGATCGCCTCTTGAAAGAACAATTGTGCGGCACCGGCAAGGCCTGATCCGTGGTCATCGCCGTGCGGAAAGGCGAGGCCCACAAGCACCAGAAAGACCACATAGCCCACACCGTCGTTGAACAGGCTTTCGCCCGCGATCTTGGTTTCAAGTGATTTGGGCAGATCCGCCGCACGCAGGACGCCAAGAACGGCCACAGGATCCGTTGGGCTGATCAGCGACCCAAAGACCAAAGCGATCAACAGTGGCATCCCGGTGAACCACGAAAAGGCATAACCGACGATGACCGTGGACAGCGCGATGCCGAGGGTCGCCATCAGCACCACGGGCAACCATTCGCGGCGCAGGTCGCCCAGCTTGACATGCAAAGCGCCGGCAAACAGCAAGAGCCCCAACATGCCTTCGAGCAGGGCGTCCGAAAACTCAATCTCAAGCACAGTGGCGCGGACGATATCGGCCATGCCAAGCGACGGGATCAAAAGATCAAGCCCCATGACCCCGAAAGAGGCCAGTAGGGCGACGACAAGGATGCCGATGGCAGGAGGAAGACGCAGGTAAAGGTAGTTGATTGCACCAAAAGCCCCGGCAAGGACAATCAAGAGCGAGGCGATTTGCAGGATATTCATATACCGTCCGTTCAGGTCATTCCGTCATGCCTAGCACGGGGTCAACTGCGCCGCCATGGGACGGGTAGCCATGTGCCACCCAGTGGCATTGGCTGCGCGCCTGACCCCAGTTTGAACCGCGCCAGCCCCGGTGTGCGACGGCTGTCGATCTGGCCCAGATCAAGGATTGTCATCCCGTGCGCCGCCAGGTCACGGGCGGCTTGGGTCAGGATCAGATGGTGGGCGTTTGTGCGGCGTCCCGCCTCGCCGGACCAGCCGATATGGTAGGTGGCCGTCGGGTGATGCAGCAGAAAGATCATCGCGGCAATTTGCGAGTGCCCCTTGTGTGCCACGTAAGTGATTGCGGCGTCGGGGTTTTGCTGCGCAAAGGCCAGTGTGAATGGGCGCGGGTAACCGCGATAGCCCATGGCGCGCTGCTGGGCACGGTCGAGCGACAGGATCCAAAGGTCGCGCGCGGCATCAAAGGGTGCGGCGGTCACGGTAACGCCGCTACGCTGTGATTTGCGCCAGGCGTTACGCCACTTGGGATGCATCGCCGGGGCAAGATCGCGGGTCAGGTCAAGCATCCCGACATGGGCCGGCGTCATCGCGCGCCAGTATCCCGCCCGGCGCAGCGCCCGCGGCTCTGCCGTCTCTGGCCCCAGAATATGCACCGGGTTAGCACGCAAGAATTCATGCTGTTTTGCGGGGTCAGCGGTATCCCATAGCGGCCCCCGCAGGGCCGCACGCAGGGTTCCAAACCGGGTTTTGCGCGATACGATCTGCATTTGTCCGACACCATCGGCATGGACCAACTGCACATCCTGTCCGAGCACGCGCAGGGTGCGGGCGTAAGCCGGGCTTTGCTGCAATGGCAATGCGTTGGCAAATGTGGGCAGTGGCGTGTTCAACATGCATCCTGTTAAGACAGCGGAAACCTAAAACGTGGTTAATTGTGCGATGAGCAATCGTTTCCGGCACCTTTCAGATGTGGATTTTCCGCCGCAGCGCCTGACGTTCGCGGCGCTGACAGTGGTGGCATCGTTGATCTCGGTGCCGGTCTGGATCGTGCTGACTGTGATCTATTAGCCCAGCTGCACAATGGCATGGCGCTTTTTGCCAGCTGAAAGCTTGATCGGCTGGGCAAGGGCGGCGGCATCCAACATCAGACCCGCATCTGTCAGTGGCTCATCATTTAAACGCGCACCGTTCTCAGATATCAGGCGCTTAGCCTCTTTGCCCGAACCGGCCAACCCCGACTTTACCAGCGCCTGCACGATGGACAGGCCATCGCCCAATTCTGCAGCGGTCAGCGTCAGCGTGGGCAGGTCATCCCCAACGCCGCCTTTTTCGAACACTTCACGCGCGGTCGCTTCTGCCGCTGCGGCGGCCTCGGCCCCGTGCAGCAGCGTCGTGACCTCATTGGCGAGGATAATTTTGGCGGCGTTGATCTCTGATCCTTCCAGCGCGCCAAGGCGGTCGCATTCCTCGACCGGCAATTCGGTGTAAAGCTTCAGGAACTTGCCGGTGTCGGCGTCAGTCGTGTTGCGCCAGAATTGCCAGAATTCATAGGGGCTGCACAAATCGGCATTCAGCCAGACAGCGCCCGACTGGGATTTGCCCATCTTCTTACCGTCTGATGTGGTCAGCAGCGGCGAGGTCAGGCCGTAGATTTCGTGGTCCAGCACCCGGCGGGTCAGGTCGATACCGTTGACGATATTGCCCCACTGATCGGATCCGCCCATCTGCAACATACAACCATAACGACGGTTGAGTTCCAGAAAGTCATAGGCCTGCAGGATCATGTAGTTGAATTCCAGAAACGACAGCGATTGTTCGCGGTCGAGCCGGGACTTCACGCTTTCAAATGACAGCATCCGGTTGATGGAAAAATGCCGCCCGATATCGCGCAGGAAATCAAGGTAGTTCAACCCGTCCAGCCATTCGGCATTGTTCAGCATCAAGGCGCCGGTGGGGCTGTCGTCATATGTCATGAAGGCCGCAAAGACCTGCTTGATGCCTGCAATGTTGGCGTCAATCTGTTCTGGTCCCAACAGTGGCCGTTCGTCGGCACGGAAAGAGGGGTCACCGACCTTCGTCGTGCCACCGCCCATCAGGGTGATCGGCTTGTGTCCGGTTTTTTGCAGCCAGCGCAGCATCATGATCTGGATCAGCGAGCCCACGTGCAAAGACGTCGCCGTGGCATCAAAGCCGATATAGGCAGGCACGACCCCATTGGACAGCGCCTCGTCCAGCCCCTGATAATCGGTGCAATCGGCCAGAAAGCCACGTTGCATCATAACGGCCATGAAATCGGACTTGGGGTGGTAGGTCATGCTTGTTCCCGCGCGTTGCTTGGCGCACTCTATAAGCGCCGAAGGGGGCAAGGGAAAGAGCATGAAAATCAACGGGCCGATCAAGGCGCTTGGGGCGATGTCGGGGACGTCTCTGGATGGAGTGGATGCAGCAGAGATTGTGACCGACGGCGTGACAATCAAGGCCTTTGGCGCAACGACCTATCGCGCCTATTCGGATGCGGAACGCAGCACACTCCGGTCCGCATTGGGGCGTTGGCCGGGGGATGATTTGGCCGCGGCCGCCGATGTTGTTGCCAAAGTCCATGCCGACGTTTTGTCGGGCTTTGAGGATGCGGCCTTGGTGGGGTTTCACGGTCAGACACTGGCCCATGATCCTGGCGGACGCGGCACGCACCAATTGGGTGACGGCGCGGCTTTGGCAGAGACGCTGGGCCTGCCGGTGGTCTGGGATTTCCGCAGCGCGGATGTTGAACTGGGCGGGCAGGGCGCGCCGCTTGCCCCGTTTTATCACTGGGCTTTGGCACGGTTCATCGGTGCGCGCGCGCCCTGCGCGTTTCTGAACCTTGGCGGCGTTGGCAATCTGACGTGGGTCGATCCCGCCGCCAATCGGCCAGAGGCTGACGGTGCGCTTTTGGCCTTTGACACAGGCCCCGCGAACGCGCCGATCAATGACCTGATGCAGGCGCGACAGGGCAAGACCCATGATGCCGATGGTCACGTTGCAGCAAAGGGCCGCGTGGATGAAGCGATCATCACCAAGTTCATGGAGCATCCCTATTTCTATGTGATGCCGCCCAAATCGCTGGACCGCGACGCCTTTGCCGATCTGACCGCAGCCTGCGACGCTCTTAGCGATGCGGACGCTGCCGCGACACTCACCGCCGCCGCTGCGATGGCGGTAAGCGAAGGGTTGCGCCACTGTCCAACCCCGCCAGAGACACTTTGGGTCACGGGTGGTGGGCGGCACAATCCGGTGATGATGCAGATGCTGGCAGCCGCACTCGACTGCCCGGTCAGGCCGGTCGAAGACGCAGACCTTGATGGCGACATGCTCGAAGCGCAGGCCTTTGGCTATCTCGCCGTCCGTGTGGCCCGCGGCCTGCCCACATCCTGCCCCGGCACAACCGGCGTACGCGCGGCCGTCAGTGGCGGAACGCTCAGCACCCCGCGTCCTTAACTTCTTTTGGCCAGAAATATCCCGGGGGATGTCGCGCTTGCGCGGCAGGGGGCTGGCCCCCGCCAGAATTTTTCAAAATTCTGCCAAAGACTAGCCCGGTAGGTGGATATTGAACCTTGCGCGGATCGCCTGATCCTTGACCGGATCAAACCGCGCCGCCGATCGCTCTGCCAGGATCTGTTCCTTGCGGGCAATGGCGTTGCGGATCAGGTCTGGTTTGCCGCGCTCTTCCCATTCCTTGGGTGAAAACCGGTCGGCGGTGGCGGGATAGACGTATTCCGTCTGCATCAACGCAAGCGTTTGATCCGACCCGAGGTAATGGCCCGGACCTGTCATGCAAACCTCGCGCATCGTATCAAGGCCAAGCGTTTCTTCGTTCACCTCGATCCCGCGCACACAGCGCAGCGCCTGACCGATTAAGTCATCCCCCAAGATCAGGGATTCGTGGCAAAAGCCCAGCAAGGATGCATGCATACCCGCCGCCTCGTAGACCATGTTCAGACCGGAAAGACCGGCAAGCACATTGGAACACATCTGTTCCCAGCCGGCTTGCATATCGGGCAGCTTGGCATCTGCAATCCCGGCCGCCGCACCGCCCGGCAAACCGTAGTAGCGATGCATCTGCGCACACCCGGCTGTGAGGAGCGCCTGTTCGCCCGATCCCCCCGACATCGCACCTGTGCGCAGATCAGAAACAAAGGGCCATGTCCCAAAGATCGCCGGATGACCAGGAGCGATGGAATTGACGTAGACCACGCCCGCCAGACATTCGGCCACGGCCTGTACGATGGCCCCGGCAATCGGCGCTGGGGCCGTCGCCCCGGCTTGGCCTGCCGACAACAAGAGCACCGGCATCCCGCCCGCGATGCAGGCCTCCATCACCTGACAACTTTCGGTGGCGAACTTCATCGGGGGCACCACAAAGCAGTTCGAATTCGACACGAACGGCCGCGCGCGCCAGGTGGCTTCATCCCCTGCAATCAAATGCAGCATCTCAAGCGCGTCTGGCACGAAACCGGGCTCTGTAAAGGAGGTGCCGATATGTTTGGTCGTGCCTGCGGTCGTGGCGTAAATGGTATTGAGATCCATTTCCTTGTTGTCGACGATATCGCGCGCGACCATGGGGCGTTGCAGGAAGTGGATGTTGTCCAGCTGGTCGACGATCCGGGCTGCGTCGTGCAAGTCTTGCACGGTGCTTTCGCGGTAATTGCGCCCTTCCACATCGACCATATGCACGGCAGCCCCTGCTGTGCCGTAGTGGACGCGGGTGCCCGACAGGTTCAAATCATGGCGCGGATCGCGGCCATGCAAGGTCAGGTCGGTGCAGGCGACCGCAAGCATGTCTTCAACCAAGGCGCGGGGAAACCGCAACCGGCCATCATCCCCCAACACCGCCCCGGCGGCGGTCATGTAGTCGATCCCGGATTGTGGCGCGTCGATCAGGCCGATCTCTTCCAGCGCGGTCAGCGCCGCCTCGTGGATCGCGGCGACATCTGCTTGCGACAATGGGTTAAAGCGGCCCCCGGTTAGGCCCGCGCGGATCGGGCGCAGTGCTTCGGCCAAGGGCGCGGCGCGGGCGGCGGTGCGGGCAGCACGACCGCCAGAGCGTGTGGGGCGGCCTGCGGGTTTGGTATCGGTCATTGGATTGGTTCTTTCGCAAAGGATCGGGAAGGGTGGTTGTCACACCACGGGCCGTCCCCGCGCCGCACGTCCTCGCCGCGCACCGATGGTGCGGGTGATCACGACAAAACGCACACGATCTGAACGCATGGGGTCTTTCCTTTTGCTTGCGTTCAGTTTGGCGGTGCGCTGTTTGCGGTCTGTCCTGTCTGCGACATGGCCCGACATTTGCGACATCACGTTTTCAAGGGGTCAGCGCAGGGCCGCGCGGGAAATTGCCAGCCGCCGATCACGCCCGGCGAAGCATGGCCCAAGGTCCAAATCATGCGCCATTTCTTGCCTGCGAATTTCGGCTAAGCGCAAGTTATTGCTGATCAAAATTCACAGCCGCGTGAACCCGTTGAATACGCCTGCGCCATCCCCGATGTGAAAGGCACGCAATGATCCAGATTGGAGAGATCGATGACAAAACGACTTATGATAAGCAGCATCGCACTGGCTGTTTTCGCAGCCCCTGCTTTTGCTGGCGGGATCGCAGAGCCGGTGATGGCACCCGCGCCCGTACCGGTGGCTGTTGCCCCGGTGGTCGTAAACACAGGTGGTGACTGGACCGGGTTCTACGCCGGTGCCGGGCTTGGCTATGGCACGCTAGAGGCGGAAGGTTTTGCCGATGACACCGAAGATTACACCTATGGTCTGCACGCAGGTTATCTTTACGACATGGGGACCTTCGTGCTGGGTGGTGAATTGGAATATGACGCCACAGAGATCACCGATGCCACCACCGGCATCAACCTGGACGGCGTCGCACGAGCTAAGGTGAGGGCCGGTTATGACGCAGGACAATGGTTGCCCTATGTGACGGCCGGTGCCGCACAGGCCTATACCTCTGGCGCGTTAGAGGCCAATGACACGGGCTATTTCGCCGGTGTTGGCGTCGACTATCAGGTCACCCAAAGCATCCGTGTCGGTGCGGAATTGCTGCGCCACCAATTCGATGACTTCAACGGCACTGGCACTGATATTGATGCCAATACCGCCGCGGTCCGGGTTGGCTTTCGCTTCTAGGTGGGATCCGTCAGCAGCGCGTCAATTGTCGCGCTGCTGATGCCAGTCTTTAGCCCCGCAAAGTCGCCAGTAATCATCGCGGTGCCGATGTCGTGAATCGCCCGATGTGTCACGCGCGCCAGAGATGACCCAATCGACAGTCGTGCAACGCCGATGGCCGCAAAATCGGCGCGCGTCTGATTGGCAAATTGCCCGGCGACCAATGCATTCACCGGCTTGTCCGTCGCGGCGACAATCCGGGCAAGGGCTGCCATGTCGGGCGGCAACGGCGCGTAAAGGCAATCGGCGCCAGCTTCGGCAAAGGCGCTGATACGGCGGATGGCTTCGTCTGTGTCATAGGCCCCCGTCAGAATGCCGTCGGCGCGTGCGGTGAGGACGAAATCGCGATGCAGCGCGCGGGCGGCAGATGCAGCGGCGCGCATTCGTTCAACCGAGAGGTCAAAGTCGTAAGCCGCGCCGGACGGAAACATCGTGTCCTCGATACAGATCCCTGCCAATCCGACCTCAGCGGCCAAGCGCACCGTTTCGGCGCAAGTTTCTGGATCATCGCCAAAGCCGTTTTCAAAATCGCCGTGCACAGGTAGCGGCGTCGCCGCGACGATATCGGCTGCATGGGCCAGGCTTTCGTCACGGCTGACCGTGCCACCATCAGGACGACCCAATGTATAGGCCAATGCGGCGGAAGAGGTGGCAAGCGCGCCTGCGCCCAAACGGTGCATCAGTTTTGCGCTGCCCGCATCCCAGACATTGATCATCACAAGCGGGTTGCCAGGTTGGTGAAGGTCGCGAAATGTCATGACTGTGTCCTTTGAAATTGGCGTTCGATTGTGATGAGGCGATCCTTGCGCCACAGCCCGCCACCATAGCCGGTGAGGCTGCCGTCAGCGCCCAGCACGCGGTGGCAGGGGATCAGGATCGCGATCTGGTTGGCACCGTTGGCCCGCGCCACGGCCCGTGTTGCGGTGGGCTTGCCGATCTGGGCCGCGATTTGGGCGTAGGTCCGCGTTTCTCCCGCTGGGATCTCTTGCAGGGCCTGCCAGACGGTTTGAGTAAAGGCCGTGCCATGTCGGGCGATTGGCACAGAGAATTCGGATCTTTCGCCCGCGAAATAGCTTTGCAGCTGTGCGGCGGTCAGATCAATGATGGCGGTGGTCCCAAATCCGATGTCGCCTTTGATCATCTGGTGCAGCCGCTGCATTTCACGCGGCAGGGCTTTGCGATCCAGAAACTCCAACAGATGAAGGTGGCTGTTGTCGGCCGCTGCAACCATGGTGCCCAAGGGGGTCAGGATCTGATCAATGCGAATGCGCCCATCCTTGCGGAATGCGCCGGGCGTCAATCCGACCCGGCGGGCAAAAGCCTCGCGGAAAGCTGTCGGGCTTTCAAAGCCCGCATCGATTTGTGCGTCCATCACCCGGTCGCCCGCCACAAGCGCGGTAAAGCCCGCGGCCAGCCGCCGTTGTCGGGCCACATCTAGAAAGGTCATGCCAAAACTGCGCTGAAACGCGCGGCGCACGGTTGACGGATCATGTCCGCGCGCGGTGACATCTGCCGCCGTCCACCGGTGGGTTGGATCAGCCTCTAACGCGGCCAGCAGATCGGTAACCAATGGGTCAGGCTGGGCCATCGGATTGCAGCGTTTGCAGGGGCGAAAGCCCGCCGCAAGGCAGGCGGCAATATTGTCGTGGAACGTGCAAATCTCGGCCTTGGGTTTGCGTGCGGGGCAGGTCAGGCGGCAAAAGATGCCGGTGGAAGAGACCGTCACCCAAACGCGCCCGTCATAGGCAGCATCGCGGCGCAGGAGGGCCGCGTAAAGGGTCGGCGCGTCAGGCAAGTCAAACAACATGCGGCGAGGTTAGGTGATTCTGCGCCTTTGTGCCGCCAGAAAACGGGCGCTTATTCAGGATCACCGTCTGCGAGCAGGGATTGCGCAAAGGTAACAAGCGTTTTCAGCGCAATGGCGTAGGCTTCATCTTCCAGCGTCATCGCCACGCGGATATGCCCTGCCGCTGCCGTGCCAAAGCTTTCGCCCGGCATGACGGCGATATGGTGCCTGTCCAACAGCGCATTTGCAAAAGCCTCTCCGGTCAGGCCAGTGGCGCGGATATCAAGCATCACATACATCGCACCCTGTGCCGGGATCGGGCGGACCACGTTCTGCCCCTCAAGTGCGGCAAGTGTCAGGGCACGGCGACGGCGGAAGGGGGCTGCGACCTTCTCCTCTAGCGCGGGGCCCTGGTTCAGGGCAAAAAGGGCTGCGTCCTGCACAAAGCTGGCCACACCATAGGTGGTGTTATTGGCCAGATTGAAGATGCTGTTAATGGCGTCCTCGGGGCCGCAGATCCAGCCAATACGGCTGCCCGTCATCGCGTGGCTCTTGGACATGGACCCGACGACCAGCGTGCGGTCCAACATACCCGGGAGGCTGCGCGGGCTGACGTGCTGGCCTTGCCAGACCTGGGTGTCATACACCTCGTCCGAGATCAGCCAAAGATCATGGTCGATGCAGGTTTTGGCGATCCCGTCCAAGGTGGCCGCGTCATAGACCACGCCGGTGGGATTGTTTGGGGTATTGATCAGCAAGGATTTCGCACCCGGCGCTGCGGCAGAGAGATCAACGAGCTGCGGTTGAAAGTTGTCGGCAGCGCGGGTCTTGATCGCCCGCGGCACAGCACCAACTGACCGCAGCGTGCCGGGGTAGGTGGCATAATAGGGGTCCACAAAAAGCGCTGTGTCGCCTTCATCCAGCACCGCATGGTGGGCTGCAAAAAGCCCCGCCTGACCGCCGGGTGTGATTTGAATATTGGCAGGCGTGGTCGGCACGCCGGTTGCCGCCGCGATCCGGGTGGCCACGGCCTTGCGCAGCGCCAGGTCGCCTTGCACCGGGGAATAGCCGGTGCGACCAGATTTGGCGGCGGCATGCATAGCGTCCAGAATGACCGGATCGGTGCGGATATCATGTTCGCCTTGGGTCAGTTCCAAAACGGGGATGCCGTCTGCAACCATTTGCTTGGCGCGATAGAACACATCCCAGCCGTCAGAGCCGCCGCCGGTGATGTGAGAGATGCGATGCGATAACTTCATGTCGCCATCTCGATCACGAGTGCCGGGAGGGGTCAAGCCATCAGTTTGCGGGGGCCGGGGCCATCGCGGCCCTGCACATCCGCAGGGTTGTAAAGAGCGCAGGATTTTAGCGACAGGCAGCCACAGCCGATGCAGCCATCAAGCGTGTCGCGCAGCGTTTCAAGTGCAGTGATCCGAGCGTCGATATCGCGTTTCATCAAACGGCTGATCCGGGTCCAATCGGCCTTGGTCGGGGCCTTGTGGGCCGGCAGATGCGTCATATGGGCCGCGATATCTGATAGGGCAAAGCCCAGCTTTTGCGCCGCCATCACAAAGGACAATCGCCTGATGTCGGCGCGCGCATAGCGTCGGTGGCCACCGGCGTTGCGCACCGGATGCACGATGCCGTGGGTTTCATAAAACCGGATCGCAGAAACAGCGAGCCCGGTGCGATCAGCCAGATCGCCAATGGTCAAACCCTGGGACATGAAGAAACCTCTTGATCTCAAGTGCACTTGAGAAATTACAAACAGATTCGCAACGGCTTGAATAGAGGAGAATTGAGATGACCAAGAGCAAGACAATGCGGGTCTGTGTCGACCCCGGCATCATAAATGCGCTGCAACGCGAAGGGATTGGCTGGGGCCACGACCTTGACTGCGGCTGCCTGCATGTTGAACGTGCGCCCAAGGAACCGGGCGTTTTCGCGCGGGTGCAAAAATGGATGAAAAGGGGGATCGTCTGATGGCCTATCTTGAACATGTGAACATCACCGTGGCGGATCCCAAGGCGACAGCGGCGCTGTTTTCAGAGCTGTTTGGGTGGCACACCCGCTGGGAAGGGGCCAGCATGAATGGCGCGGGATACACCGTGCATGTGGGCACCACGACCAGCTATGTCGCGGTCTATTCCGGCCATGAACCCACGCAAACTGTGCCAAAGGCGGACGCCAGTTACGCCACGCGCGGGGCGCTGAACCACATTGCGGTCGTGGTGGATGATCTGGATGCCACGCAAGCCAAGATCGAAGCGGCGGGATATGAGACCCATTCCCATGCCGATTATGAGCCCGGACGGCGGTTCTATTTCCACGAGGAGAACGGTGTGGAAATCGAGGTGGTCGCATACGATTGATACGACAGGACCGGGGGCTGTCTGCCCCCGGACCCCCGAGGATATTTTTGGCCAAAAGAAGTTAGGACGCGGTGATGGCTGCCTGCGCCTTTTTGCTGAGGCTGGCGAGGATGATGTCGTAGGAGATCTGAATACGGTGGCGCAGTTCATCCGGATCGGCCGTCAGGGGCACGGAAATCCAGGATCGGTGCAGGTAGCGCGCCTTTTGGCCCGCGCCCGCGTCGATCAGCATTTGTGCGGTCTCAATGCTGTCGGTTTTGACAGAGACCACATCGCCGAGCACGCCGATGATCGCAAAGAGCTTGCCGCCCACCTTCCAGCTGTCATGTCCTTCACCAAGGTTATGATCGAGCGTGGCACCGGGGTAGGTGGCACAGAGGGCGTTGACGGTTTCGCGGGTCATCGCGTTATGGTGCAGGATGGCAGATGAATTGACAAGCTGGGTGGCGCTGTTGCGCGGCGTGAATGTTGGTGGTGGTAACAAGGTGCCAATGGCCGATCTGCGCCAATTGGCCGAAGGGTTGGGCTGGCGGGATGTCAAAAGCTATATTGCTTCGGGCAATCTGGTGTTTCGCGCCGCGCCCGGTGATCTGGCGGCTGTGCTGGGTGGCGCGATGCAGGCGCAGATGGGCGTCGATGTGCCTATTCTGGTGCGGTCGCAGGCAGCGTTTCAAGATGCACTCGCGCATTGTCCTTATCCGCGCGATGCAGGCAAAACGGTGCATGGGTTCTTTTGCTTTGACGTGCCGGTGATCGACCATGTGGCCTATCGCGGCTTGGCGGTGCCGGGCGAGGCGGTCAGCGTCAAGGGTGATCTGGTCTGGGTGCACACGCCGCACGGGTTTGGCCGCTCTGTTCTGGCGGGAAAGATTGGCCGCGTGATCACGGGGACAGGATTTACTGCGCGAAACCTCAACACCATCCACAAGCTGTCAGAAATGCTGGACGGATAGGATGGGGCGTGTTACCCCGATCCCATGAAAAAGACCTGCATCATCATTTGCTGCATTATTCCCTGCTGAAATCCAGCGGGCTGCTTTTTCACGTTTCACATTGATCCTGATTTCGCTAAGCCCGCCGGCAAAACCCGTGCGTGAGGCGCTATGACACCGATCCGTTTCCACAATACCAAAACTCGTCGCAAGGAAGAGTTTGAACCTGTCATTCCGGGCAAGGTCAGCATGTATCTGTGCGGACCCACGGTTTATGACCGGGCGCATTTGGGCAATGCCCGCAACGTGTTGCTGTTTGACGTGCTGTTTCGGCTGATGCGCGAAATCTATGGTGCGGACAACGTGACCTATGTGCGCAATTTCACCGACGTGGATGACAAGATCAACGCGCGCGCGGCACAAAGCGGGCGGGCGATTGGGGATATCACGGCTGAGACGATTGGCTGGTATCATGCGGATATGGACGCGCTGGGGGCAATGCGCCCCAATGCCGAACCAAGGGCCACCGCATACATCCAAGAGATGATCGACATGTCGGCGGTTCTGATCGCCAAGGGCCACGCCTACGAGGCCGAAGGCCATGTGTTGTTCAGCGTCGAAAGCTATGCCGATTATGGCGCGCTTTCGGGGCGTTCGATTGATGACATGATCGCAGGTGCGCGCGTGGAGGTGGCCCCGTACAAGCGCAACCCGATGGACTTTGTGCTGTGGAAGCCGTCACCCGATGGCGTGCCCGGCTGGGACAGCCCTTGGGGCTATGGACGGCCCGGTTGGCACATCGAATGCTCTGCCATGTCCAAGGCACTGCTGGGCGAGACATTTGACATCCACGGCGGCGGCAACGATCTGCAGTTCCCCCACCATGAGAACGAGATCGCGCAATCGGCCTGCGCCCATCCGGATGGCGCGTTTGCCCGTGTTTGGCTGCATAATGAGATGTTGCAGGTCGAGGGCAAGAAGATGTCCAAGAGCTTGGGCAACTTCTTTACCGTGCGCGACCTGTTGGATCAGGGCGTTCCGGGTGAGGTCATTCGCATGGTCTATCTGACGACGCACTACAGCAAGCCGATGGACTGGACAGAGGCCAAGCGCGCCGAGGCCGAAGGAACGCTGCGCAAGTGGTATGGGATCCTGCAAGGGCATGGTTTCAATGCAAAACTTGTGACCGCACTTGCCGCGGAAGGTAAATGGCAGGCTGATGCCGAGTTCATCGGTGTGCTTGCCAATGACCTGAACACGGCGGGCGCGATTGCACGATTGCACGTTCTGGCCAAGGGGCGCACGCCAGAGGCTTTGGCAGGTTTTGCGCATGGTCTTGGCATGTTGGGGCTGGTGAATGATTGGGACGCCATCCCGATGTTCGACGGTGCTGAAGGCGGGGCCGATGTGCTGCCAGCGGTGGCGGCCAAGGTCGACGCCTTGCTGGCCACACGCGCCAAGGCGCGGGCAGAAAAGGATTGGGCCACAGCCGATGAGGTGCGCGATGTGCTGAACGCGGCGGGGGTGCAAGTCACGGATGTGGGCGGGCAGGCGACCTGGACGCCGGGCCCGGACTTTGACGCGGCAAAGCTGGGGGATCTGTGATGGGCAAGGAACGCCTTTACCTGTTTGATACGACCTTGCGCGACGGGCAGCAGACCCAAGGGGTGCAGTTTTCCACGACTGAAAAGATCCAGATCGCACAGACGCTGGACGCATTGGGTGTGGACTACATCGAAGGTGGCTGGCCGGGTGCGAACCCGACCGATTCAGAATTCTTTGAGGCCGGAATCGATACCCGCGCTACCATGACCGCCTTTGGCATGACCAAGCGGACCGGGCGGTCGGCAGAGAATGATGACGTGCTGGCGGCAGTGATGAATGCCGAAACCCCGGCGGTCTGTCTGGTGGGCAAGAGCCACGAGTTTCATGTCGAGACGGCGCTTGGGATCACCTTGGCCGAAAACACCGAGAACCTGCGCGCGTCTTTTGCGCATTTGGTCAAGAACGGGCGTGAGGCGCTTTTTGATGCCGAACATTTCTTTGATGGCTACAAGGCCAATCGCGCCTATGCGCTCGAGGCGATCCACGCCGTTTATGACGCGGGCGCGCGGTGGATTGTGCTCTGCGATACCAATGGCGGGACGCTGCCAGAGGAAGTCTCTTCCATCGTGACAGATGTGATCGAGAGCGGGATTCCGGGCAGCCATCTTGCGATCCATACGCACAATGATACTGAAAACGCCGTGGCCAATTCGCTGGCCGCGGTGCTGGCGGGGGCGCGGCAGATCCAAGGCACGCTGAACGGTCTGGGCGAGCGCTGCGGCAATGCCAATCTGACCAGCATCATCCCGACGCTGCTGCTGAAGGAACCTTTCGCCAGTCGGTTTGAAACCGGTGTGACGCCTGAGGCACTGAAAGGGTTGCGCCGCGCCAGCCGGGTGCTGGACGATATCCTCAATCGCGTCCCTGCAAAGCAAGCGCCCTATGTGGGTGCCAGCGCCTTTGCCCATAAGGCCGGGCTGCACGCCAGCGCGATTGCCAAGGATCCCACCACCTACGAACACATTGAACCCGCGCTGGTCGGCAACAGCCGCATTGTGCCGATGTCCAATCAAGCCGGGCAATCGAACCTACGCCAGCGTCTGGCAGAGGCGGGGCTTGAAGTCGCACCCGATAACCCCGCATTGCCGCGCATTCTGGAACGCATCAAGGAGCAAGAGGCGCGTGGCTATTCATATGACACCGCACAGGCGTCGTTTGAACTGCTGGCGCGGGCCGAATTGGGGACGTTGCCCACATTTTTTGAGATCAAGCGCTATCGGGTGACGGTGGAACGCCGCCGCAACAAGCACAACCAGATGGTCAGCATCTCTGAGGCGGTGGTCGTGACCAAGGTGGACGGCGAAAAATACCTCAACGTCAGCGAAAGCCTTGGGCCGGATGGGTCAGATCAGGGCCCTGTGAACGCACTGAGCCGGGCCTTGGCCAAGGATCTGGGCCGCTATCAGGGCATGATCGACGATATGAAGCTGGTCGATTTTAAGGTGCGCATCACCGATGGCGGCACAGAGGCGGTCACCCGCGTGATCATCGACAGCGAAGACGCTCAAGGGCGGCGGTGGTCGACGGTGGGCGTGAGTGCCAACATCGTCGATGCCTCTTTTGATGCCCTGGTCGATTCGATCAATTGGAAGCTGATCCGCGACGGGGCCAAACCTGCATGAGCGCCTTTTTCACCCTGCACCGTGACCTGCCACGCGAAGGGCCGGGTGAGGCGGCAGACGTAGCTTGGGCCACAGCCCTTGCCCAGACGCCCGCGGATGCGGCGATAGCCGATCTGGCCTGCGGACCGGGCGCCGATATTGCGGCCTTGTTAGTGGCCGCACCGAACGGTCATGTCACGGGCATAGATAAGCAGCAACACTTTGTGGATGCCGTCCGCGCGCGCTATGGCGACGACCCGCGCGTATCTGCCCGGCAAGGCGACATGGCGCAACCTGACGGCCTGTTCGATCTGATCTGGTGCGCCGGTGCACTTTACTTCCTTGGCCTGCAAAAGGGGCTGCGGGGGTGGCGGAAATCACTGCGCCCGAATGGCGCAATTGCCTTTACGCAGCCTTGCTTCTTTGACCCGCGTCCGTCCGATGCGGCGGTTGCATTCTGGGAAGGCGACGAAGTCTTTGGTCAAGTCGCGCTTGCCACTCAAATTGGGCTGGCGGGCTATGAATTGCTTGGCACACGCCGACTGTCTGATGCGGCGTGGGAGGCGTATTACCAGCCGCTTGAAGCGCGAATTGAGATGCTTTGGCCGGACGCCGATGACGACTTGCGCCAGGTCTTGTCAGAGGCACGCGCGGAAGCGACACAATGGCGGGCGCTGCGTGCCGAGACGGGCTATCTGCTTTGCGTGGTGCGCCCCGTATGAGCGCGGCAGCTTGCGCCGCTCTGGTCGAACGCGCCGACCCTGACCGTTTTCGCGCGGTGATGGCATCGCCTGTTGCGGCGCGGCAGATCCTGTTTCCGCTGATCGCGTTCAACATCGAAGTCAGCCGCGCACCATGGGTCACGCAAGAGCCGATGATCGCCGAAATGCGGCTGCAATGGTGGCGCGACGCGCTGGAAGAGATCGGCAAGGGTGGCCCCGTGCGCAAGCACGAGATTGTCGACGCACTGGCCGGGGTGTTGGACGCGGAAGGTGCCGCCTGCCTTGATACGCTGATCGCGATGCGCCGCTGGGACATCTACAAAGATGCCTTCGCGGATGAGGCACATCTGACCGATTACCTTGACGCAACCTCGGGCGGGCTGATCTGGACGGCGGCGCGACTGTTGGGTGCAACCGCCGAAAAGGTGGTGCGCGATTTTGCCTATGGTGTTGGGGTCGCGAACCTGTTGCGCGCGGTGCCAGAGCTTGAAGATCGTGGGCGGATCCCGCTGCTGGATGGCACGCCGCAGGGTGTGCGGGACCTGGCGCAGGTGGGGCTTGACCGGCTGAACAGCGCGGCAAAGATGAAGGCGCAGGTTCCCGCGTCGGCGGCGCCAGCGCTTTTGACCGGTTGGGCGGCGCGGCCCGTTCTTGGGCAGGCGATCGCTTCTCCGCAGCGCGTGATCGACGGCGCTTTGGCACCGGGGCATCTGCGGTTCACTTATGTTGCGGTGCGCGGTTGGGCCTATTAGGCAGCTAGCGGTCGCAAAACCAGCCAGATCAGCGCACCGCCTGCCAGCACCAGAAACGGCACCATCGCAAGGTTCACGGCTGTCCAGCCCTCAACCGCGGAACCGCCAGAGCAATTCATCAATCCGCCAGAGGCGAGGCTGGCCACCGTCACCATGCCAAAGACAATCATGTCGTTGATCCCCTGAACTCGCCCACGCTCTGACGGGGCATGGGCGCTCGCAAGCATTGTCGTGGCCCCGATAAAGCCAAAGTTCCAACCGAGGCCAAGCAGCACCAGCGCGATATAAAAGTTCGTCAACTCAACGCCTTGCAGGGCGACAATGCCAGCGACGCCAAGGATCGCAAGCCCAAGGCCCATGATCCGCTCTACCCCGAAACGGGCAATCAGGTGGCCGGTAAAGAAGGACGGTGCAAACATTGCCAGAACATGCCCCGTGACCACGTTAGAGGCGTCAGAGACGCCATATCCACAGCCAACGACGGCCAGCGGGGTCGAGGTCATGACAAGGTTCATGAGGGAGTAACTGACCATGGCACAGATCACGGCGACAGCGATACGCGGCGTCGTCAAAAGCTCTGTCAGGGTGCGGCCCCGGTCGTCGCCGGGCGCAATTACGGCTGGTTTCGGGATCTTGAGGAAGACAAAAAGCCCCATGCCGATGACATTCAGCGCAATCGCGGCGTAATAGACCGGAAGGTAGCGCATGACCGTCGCGTCGGGGTTGTCGTAGGTCAACCAGCTGACCAGTTGCGGCCCGATGATGGCAGAGACCAATCCACCGGCAAGCACGTAGGAAATCGCCTTGGGGCGAAAGGATTCAGACGCTGTGTCGGCGGCTGCAAAGCGAAAAAACCCCTGCGCAGACATATAGATACCCGTCAGGTAGGACCCGACCAGGAACAGCGCGAAGCTGGAAATCGTGATGGCATAGGCCGAGATCGCGCTGCCGATCAGCCCGCCCAACGCGCCAATATAAAACCCGGCCTGACGCCCAAACCGCTGCATGAATGGGCTAAGCCAAGGGGCGGTCGTCATGGAGCCAAAGACGATCAAAGAAATCGGCAGGGTCGCAAAACAGGCCAGCGGCGAAAGCTGCTGACCGGCCAAGCCTCCGACCACGAAGATCATGGTAATTTGGCTGCCCAGGATCGCTTGCGCGGCGACAAGGACGGCAACGTTCCGGCGGGCGAGGCTATCGTTTGAAGATGTCATGACGGATCGGTATCGCGCGCCTCGCTGGTGTGCAAGCGGTCGATGATATGGGCGAAGGACCCCGATACGCGCCCTTTGATCAGCCCCATGGAGCCAAGGTCTGCACCCGCCGCGTCGGTCGCCTGAAAAAGCGGTCTACCCTCCGCCCGAAGGGTCGTGGCATAGTGGAATTCATGCGCTGCGAAACGCCCTTGGGCAGAGGTCAGATTGCGGTAACCCAAGTGAAGCTTACGCGCCGCAAAACTGGTGTCGAGATCCAACAAACCCGCCATCTGATGGATTACCCCGTCAGCGTCCGTCAGGGTCTGTCCGAGGGTCATATAGCCGCCGCATTCACCATAAATATCAGTCGTTTGCGCGGCTTTCCTCAGGCTTTCAAGAAAGCGATCAGAAGCGGCAAGCCGGGCCGCGTGAAGCTCTGGGTAACCGCCGGGCAGGAACACCAGATCAGCGGCAGGAACGGCGTCGTTTGCCAATGGCGAAAACGGTAGGATGGTGGCGCCCGTTGCGATCCAATCCTTGATCTGGTGGGGGTAGCTAAAGGCAAAGGCCACGTCCTGCGCCAAAGCGATCCGTTTGGGGTTCTTGATAATGGTCGGAGGCGGCGGCATCGGCAAGTCGCGCCCCAAGGCCAAAAGCGCATCAAGGTCGATGCAATCGGCGGCGATATCCGCGGCGGCGTTGATGAAACCTTCAAGATCGGGCATCTCGCCAGCTTGCACCAGCCCCAGGTGGCGCGATGGGCGCGCCAGCTTTTTGTGACGCGGCACAGCGCCCAAAACAGGAAGGTCAAGCGGGGTCAGCGCGTCACGCAGCATCTTTTCATGTCGGGGCGAACCAACGTTGTTCAGAATAACCCCGGCGACCTCTACGTCTTTGGCAAAATTGGCAAAACCGGACACCAGCGGGGCGACGGATTGCGCCATGGCAGCAGCATCAACGATCAGCACCACGGGTAGGCCAAGGATGCGCGCCAGATCCGCAGTTGCACCTTTGCCAGCGGGCGGCGCGCCGTCAAAAAGGCCCATTGCGCCTTCGATGATCAGGGTTTCGGGCCCGGCGGCGCGGGCCTTGATCGCGGCCGGTGTCATGGCCCAAGCGTCAAGGTTGATACAAGGTGCGCCACAGGCAGCGGCGTGAAACTGCGGGTCGATATAATCCGGCCCTGACTTTGCCGCGCGCACAAGTGTTCCCCGTCGCGCCAGTGCACGCAAGATGCCAAGCGTGATTGTTGTCTTGCCGGATCCAGACGATGGCGCAGAAAGGATAACGCTCATGAGGTGGGGAAAAATTTTCGACGAAAATTTTTGGGCCGTGACGCGCATGTTTGCGCGGTGAAACGTAATGTTGCGCCGGGCATTGGCCTAGGCGCTTTCGGCGGGGCGGCCCCGGCCCAAAGGGTCAAGGTCGCGCGGGGCGTCTCCGGCAGCCATGCCTTGCCAGTCAAGGACCTGCCGCATTTTGACCGATTGCCCGACGCAAATGATGGCCGGTGGCTCCAGCCCTGCGTCATTGATGTCTGCCACAATCGTGCCGAGGGTCGTTTCCAGCACCCGTTGTTCCGAAGTTGTGGCCGTTGTGACCACGGCGACCGGTTCGCCGACACCGCGTCCCGCCGCAATCAAGGCGGCAGAAATCTGGGCGATGTGTTTCATCCCCATATAGATCACGATCACCTGTGATCCTTTTGAAATCGCTTGCCAATCAAGTGATCCCGGCGTGTTGCCTGACTGGTCATGACCGGTCACAAATGTCACCGATTGGTTCACATCGCGGTGGGTCACGGGAATGCCCGCATAGGCCAGCCCGCCAATACCGGCCGAGATGCCGGGGATGATACGGATCGGCACACCGTGTTGCACCAATGTCTGCGCCTCTTCCCCGCCGCGCCCGAACACAAACGGATCGCCGCCCTTCAGCCGCAGCACCCGTTTGCCCGCGCGGGCCAGATCAACCAGTCGCAGCGAAATATCACGCTGTTTGGCCGAAGGCTTACCACCGCGTTTGCCTGCATAGATATGTTCTGCCTGTGGTGCCCAGGTCAGAATCTCCTCTTGCACCAGGGCGTCATAGATCACCACATCGGCCTGTTGCAGCGCATTCAGCGCATGCAGCGTCAGCAACCCCGGATCGCCGGGGCCAGCGCCGCAAAGCCAGACCCAACCGGGTTCCAATGTGGGCCATGTCTGGCCGGGAAGAGTGAGCGTCGTTGTCATAGCCGCAGTATGCACCGGTTCGCCGGGCGCGAAAAGGCGTCAAACGACGCGCTATTGGCGCTTGGCGGCATGGCTCGCGTCGCTATAGTCCGCGATATGAGCCGCAAACCGACAGGAGAGCTGCGCCGGGGCTGGACCACGGGCGCCTGTGCCACCGCCGCCACCAAGGCGGCGTTGCTGCGTTTGTGGGGCGGCGCGTTTCCGTCAGAGGTGGGCATCACCTTGCCAAAGGGCGAAACACCGGTCTTTGCGCTGGCCCATCAGACGGCGGGCGACGGCTGGGCCGAGGCAGGCATCATCAAGGATGCAGGCGATGACCCGGATGTCACCCACGGGGCGATGATCAAGGTGCGCGTGCAGGCCTCAGCCGGGGGTGTTGTTTTCAAGGCCGGGGAAGGCGTTGGCACCGTCACCAAGGCGGGGCTACCCATCGCGGTAGGCGAGCCTGCAATCAACCCCGTGCCGCGCGCGATGATGGATGAGGTGGTGGCCGAGGTCGCCGCCGAAATGGGCGCGACCCCCGATATCGAGATCACTGTCTCTGTGCCCGGCGGCGAGGAGATTGCCAAGAACACATGGAACCCAAGGCTGGGGATTACGGGCGGGCTGTCCATTCTGGGAACAACCGGGGTGGTGCGGCCCTTTTCCTGTGCAGCCTGGATCGCCTCGATCCACAGGGGTATTGATGTCGCGCGCGCTGACGGCCTGACCCATGTGGCGGGCTGCACCGGGGCGACAAGCGAACGGATCGTGCAAGCGCTGCATGGGTTGCCGGATCATGCCATGCTCGACATGGGCGATTTTGCGGGTGGCATGATCAAATATCTGCGTCGTCACCCGGTCGCGCGGCTGACGATTGGCGGCGGCATCGGCAAGCTGACCAAACTGGCACAGGGGGCGATGGATCTGCATTCGGGTCGGTCTCAGGTGGATTTTGACCTGCTGGCGGAATGGGCTGGGGATCCAAGGGTGAAAAACGCCAATACGGCACTGGAAGCCTACGAATTGGCCGGCCCGCCTTTGGCGGATCGGGTGGCGCGTGTCGCTGCCACCAAAGCGATAGAGATGTTCGCGGAGGGCAACGCGCCAAAAAGGCTCGACATTGTCATGATCGACCGTGCGGGAAAGATCATTGCGCGGGCGGAGCACATCACATGACGCTGCTTCTGCTGGCAGGCACGGGCGACGCCAAGCGGATCGCGGCGGATCTGGCAAAGGCAGGGGTCAAGGCGATTGCTTCGCTTGCTGGGGCCACGCGCACCCCGGACACATTGGCACTGCCAACGCGGATCGGCGGGTTTGATGGGGCCGCGGGCTTTGAACGTTACCTTGACGCGCAAGGCATCACCCGTGTGCTTGACGCAACACACCCTTTTGCCGCGCGGATCTCTGCCCGCACGGCGCGGATCTGTGCGGCCCGTGGCACGCCCTATCTGCAATTCATGCGCCCCGGTTGGGATCCCGAAACGGACGACCGGTGGACCGAGATCGCGACCGAAGAGGACGCGGCCCGGCATATCCCGGAAGGGGCCACAGTGTTTCTGGCGACGGGGCGACAGACGCTTGAACGCTTTTCGAATCTGGCAGGGCGGCGCGTGATTTGCCGCCAGATCGACCCGCCAAGCGGGCCTTTTCCATTTGCGGGGGGGAAATTCCTGATCGGGCGGCCACCGTTTTCGGTTGCCGACGAAGTGGCCTTGTTCACGCGGCTAGGCGTTGATGTCCTGGTGGTCAAAAACGCAGGCGGGCAGGCGAGCCGGTCGAAACTGGATGCAGCCCGCGCCTTGGGTTTGCCGGTGTTGATGATCAAACGCCCGGACCCTGCGTCAGAGGCGATGGTCACCACAATTGAAGAGGCACTGGCATGGGCCAAGGAGTAGGGCGGATCATCCAGTCCGACGCCTGTGTGGCCGAGGGCGCGGCATGGCTGGCCGCGCAAGATCCGCGCATGGCGCGCGCATTGGAACAGGTCGGGCCGCTGCCGCTGCGGCGCAAATCCGATGGGTTTGACCAATTGTTGAACGCGATTGTCGGGCAACAGGTCAGCGTGGCCTCTGCCAATGCGATCTGGGGCCGCTTGTGTGACGCGGGGATGCGGGATGCCGCGCGGGTCGCCCAAAGCACGGCCGAGGATTTGCGCGCCTTGGGGCTGAGCCAGCAAAAGGCACGCTATGCCAAGGCCCTGGCAGTGGCGGACATCGACTTTGATGGGCTGCGCAACGCCTCCGATGACGACGTGATCAAGACGCTGACAGCTGTCACCGGCATCGGGGTCTGGACGGCAGAGGTCTACGCGATGTTCAGTCTTGGCCGGGCCGATGTCTTTGCGCCCGGCGATCTAGCCCTGCAAGAAGGCGCGCGGATGCTGTTTGACCTGCCCGAACGCCCCAAGGACAAGGCCCTGCGCCAGATGGCAATGGAATGGTCGCCGTGGCGCTCGGTTGCAGCGCGGCTGCTCTGGGCCTACTACGCTAAGGCGAAAACACGTGAGGGGATCAGATGACACGCGCATTGCAGGCAGGCCGCAAGGAACCGCTATCGGGGGAAACACGCTCTGCCGTGGTGTTCCTGCATGGCTACGGGGCAAATGGGGCCGACCTTTTGGGGCTGGCGGATCCTTTGGGCGAACATATGCCCGACACGTTGTTTCTGTCGCCTGACGCGCCCGAAGATTGCGCCGGAAGCCCGATGGGATTTCAATGGTTCCCGATCCCTTGGATTGACGGGTCATCCGAAGAAGAAGCGAACGCCGGTCAGCTGCGCGCCGCCGAAGACCTTAACGCGTTTCTTGACGGCGTCATGGTCGACGAAGATCTGTTGCCCGAACAGGTGATGGTCCTCGGCTTTAGCCAAGGGTCGATGATGGCGCTGCACGTCTTGCCGCGCCGCGAGGACCCGGTTGCGGGGATCGTCGCAATTTCAGGCAGGCTCTTGCAGCCAGAGGTGCTGGCAGATGAAGTTGTCTGCCGCCCGCCGGTCCTGCTGATCCACGGCGATCAAGATGATGTCGTGCCGCCACAATCCATGCCGCAAGCCGCCGAAGCCCTGCAAGGGGCAGGCTGGAAAGAGGTTTATGGCCATGTGATGAAAGGCACCGGACACGGTATCGCGCCTGACGGGCTGTCGGTGGCGCTTGCTTTCATGCGCGACAGGCTTGGTCTGGGATAGCCTCATGATGCGTTAAGGAATTTCTGCCATACCCCGCGGTCAGCGCGAGGATACAGGCCTTGAATTTCTTGCTACGCATCATGACGCCGAAATCGACAGGACAATGGGTCCTTTGGTTCTTGGCTTGGACGGCGCTTTTTGACGCCGTATTCATAGGTGTTTTGCATGTGACCGGGCAATTGGGGGCGATGCCGTTGTGGCTCTTTCTGATCATCGGTGCGATCACCTGTGCCCCGTTCTTATCCGCCGCGATGCTGATGTTGCGCCTGCATCTGCGCTTGCAAAACCGCCTGTTTCGCGCCTCGCGGACCGATCTTTTGACCAACATGCCCAATCGGCGTTCATTTATTGAAGCTGTTGGCCGCGACTTGGCCCAGAAGGACGGTGTGCTGATGATGATCGACGTCGATCACTTCAAGGCGGTGAATGATACCTATGGTCATGGTTTTGGTGATGAATGCCTGCGGCGGATGGCCGACAATATTCGCCCCGTGATCCCCGGCAGCTTTCATTTTGCCAGACTGGGCGGCGAAGAATTTGCCGTGATGCTATTCGACAATGCGATGACGAAGGCCGTTGATATCGGGGCCATCATCGCTGCTGGCATTCGGATCCGTCCACCCGGAAGCGATAAGGACATCCGCGTGACTTGTTCGCTAGGTGCGTGCCGCGCAAAGGCGGGTGACGATCTGTCGGTGCTGCTGTCAGAGGCGGACCGCGCACTTTATATTGCCAAGGACACAGGGCGGGCAAGGATGGTGGATGCCGCTGATTACCCTCGCCAGTCTCAAAACGATGTTGCGCTTTTGGCGGGCTAACCAGGTCCTGTCAGGACCAGGGCGGCGGGCAGATTCGCTGCGACATATTGGGCAGATTTAGCGATTGCCCTTTGAAGGACGCAAGATATAGTCAACTCAAGCGGCCGGAGCGGGGCTCCCGCTCTGATGCCAGTCAAAGGTGACAGAGCAGGGGTTCTTTTGTCGATGGACGGTGACTTCAGATCAGATTTTGTGCGCGCGCCGGGGGCGTTGAAACACTTTCCGGCCCTTGTGTTGAACGCGGATTACAGACCGCTGTCCTACTACCCGCTCAGCCTTTGGCCCTGGCAGGAAGCGGTCAAAGCCGCCTGGCTGGACCGTGTGGATATCGTCAGCGAATACGAAGAGGTGGTCCGTTCCCCCTCGACCGAGATTCGGATACCTTCGGTTGTGGTGCTGAAGGACTATGTAAAGCCGCAAAAACGCGTGGCTTTCACGCGGTTCAACCTGTTCCTGCGCGATGAGTTTTCCTGCCAATACTGTGGTGCCAAGGGCGATCTGACCTTTGACCACGTCCTGCCCCGTGCCCGTGGCGGCATCACCAGTTGGCAAAACGTCGTCGCCGCCTGTTCCCCCTGCAACCTGCGCAAGGGCGCGCGGCTGCTGAAACATTCCGGCCTCAGCCTCAACCGGATCCCACGCCAGCCACAAGCCGAAGAGCTACGCAATATGGGCCGCAAATTCCCACCGAACTACATGCATGACAGCTGGATGGACTACCTGTATTGGGATGCAGAACTCGAAGCTTGATCGCTTCTGCGCCCGAAGAACTAGACACCTCGCCACAACCTGCTAAGAGGTCGTTAGCGCTAACGCACAACGACGGAGAAGCTCATGGTCTCGCGCGTCATCCCGGTTGATAATTTTGATCTTGTGATCTTTGGGGGCACGGGGGATCTGGCCCGCCGCAAGATCCTGCCCGGCCTGTTCCGGCGGTTTCTGGCAGGGCAAATGCCCGCAGACAGTCGCGTCATTGGGGCCGCGCGCTCTGATCTGGACGACGACGGTTATCGTGCGCTGATCAAGGACGCGATCGCCGAATTTGGCGGGCCCGAAAAAGAAGACGCCGAAAAACTATCGGCGTTTCTGGCGCAGCTGGCCTATGTCCAGATTGACGCCATGGGCGAAGGTGGCTGGGGCGCGCTTGCCAAGCTGATGCGCAAGGACGTTGTGCGCGCGTTCTATTTCTCGGTCGGGCCAAGCCTGTTTGGCGCATTGGCCGAACGGCTGCACAAGCACAAGATCGCAGATCGCAACAGCCGGATCGTGGTGGAAAAACCCTTTGGCCGTGATCTGGCCTCTGCGCAGGCGCTGAACGAAACCTTGGCGTCGCATTTCAAGGAAACGCAGATCTACCGGATCGACCATTACCTTGGCAAAGAAACGGTGCAGAACCTGATGGCTGTCCGTTTCGGCAATGTGCTGTTCGAGCCGCTTTGGAACAACCACTACGTGGATCACATCGAAATCACGGTGGCCGAAACCGTCGGCGTGGGCGGGCGTGGCGCCTATTATGACAAATCCGGTGCGATGCGCGACATGGTGCAAAACCACCTGATGCAATTGCTTTGTCTGATCGCGATGGAACCGCCCAGCCGCTATGGCCCTGATGAGGTGCGCGATGAAAAGCTCAAGGTGATCCGCGCGCTGGATCCGATTGATGCGCATCACATCGTGCGCGGCCAATATGATGCCAAAGGCGAAGAGCCGAGCTACCGCGAAGATGTCGACAACGCCAAGAGCTTTACCGAAAGCTTTATTGCGCTGAAATGTGGGATCTCGAATTGGCGGTGGGCTGGTGTTCCGTTCTATTTGCGCACCGGCAAAAAGATGAAATCGCGGGTCAGCTCGATTGACGTGGTCTTCAAGGATCTGGGCCATACGATTTTTGAAGGTGATCACTCCCGCCACCGCAATATCTTGTCGATCCGCTTGCAACCTAACGAAGGTATGGACCTGCAAGTGACGATCAAGGAACCGGGTCCGGGGGGGATGCGTCTGATTGATGTGCCGCTGGATATGACTTTTGCTGATGCTCTGGGCGACGATGCAGAGGATTCCGCAGACGCCTACGAGCGGCTGATCATGGATGTTATTCGCGGGAACCAGACGCTCTTCATGCGCGGGGACGAGGTCGAGGCCGCATGGGCCTGGACCGACCCCTTGATCGAAGGGTGGGAGGCGCGCAATGATGTGCCCAAGACTTACGAACAAGGCAGCGCAGGACCAGAAGACGCGATGGCCCTGATGCACCGTGATGGCCGAAAATGGCGCGAAATCAAGGGGTAAAGAGATGGAGCTGAAGCGCTATCCAGACAGCGAAATGATGATGATCGATCTGGCCGATACGCTGGCCAGCGAACTCGAGAACGCGCTGCTGACCCACGATCACGTCTCTTTTGCGGTGCCGGGCGGGACAACGCCGGGGCCGATTTTTGATAATATATGCGATGCGCGGCTGGATTGGGATCGTGTGCATGTGATGCTCACCGATGAACGCTGGGTCGATGAATCGTCAGATAGGTCGAACACGCGATTGTTGCGACAGCGCCTGCTGACCGGGCGGGCTGCGGCTGCAAAATATGTGCCGCTTTATGCCACTGCCGATACGCCAGAGGAAAAGCTACCCGACCTTCAGGCGGCCTTGGATCCGCATTTGCCTGTCTCCGTCATGCTGCTTGGCATGGGTGCGGATATGCATACGGCAAGCATTTTCCCCGGTGCCGATCAGCTCCATGCAGCCCTTCACGGCGATGCGACGCTTGTCGCCATGCGGGCCCCCGGCGCACCAGAGCCGCGGATCACGCTGTCAGCCAAGGTGCTCAATGGGGCGATGAGCCGTCACATCGTTATCAAAGGGGCTGACAAGTTGGAAGCCCTTGAAAAGGCGGTGCATTTGTCGCCAGAAGAGGCACCGGTCGCCGCGATTTTGGCCGGATCAACCGTACATTGGGCAGAAAGTTAGATCATGTGGGATGCATTGCGCGCGCATTATGAGGATGTCAAAGATCGCCGTTTCGAAGGTTTGATCGACGCAGAACGGGCCGCGGATTTCGTCGCCCAGACTGGTGATTTTCGGCTGGATTATGCCAAGACAAATATCGATGCGACGGGGCGTAAGCTCTTGATTGATTTTCTGGATCAGGCCGGTGTTGCAGCCAAACGCGACGCGATGTTCGCCGGGGCGGCGATCAATGAAACCGAAGGGCGTGCAGTGCTGCACACGGCCCTTCGCAATCTTGATGGCGATCCGGTGATGGTTGACGGTGTCGATGTAACGCTGGGCGTTCGCGAAACGCTCAGCCGGATGTCGACCTTTTCCAAAGCCGTGCGGAACGGCACGATTGAGGGGCAGGGCGGCCCTTATACGGATGTCGTCAATATCGGCATTGGCGGGTCTGATCTGGGCCCTGCGATGGCGGTCAAGGCGATGGCACCCTATCACGACGGCCCGCGGTGCCATTTTGTCTCGAACGTGGATCCTGCTGATATTGCTCAGGTTTTGCGGTCGTGTGATCCGGAAAGAACTTTGGTGATCGTGGCGTCCAAGACCTTTACCACCATTGAAACCATGACCAACGCGCGGACCGCAAAGGCATGGATGAGCGAGAAAGTCAGCGACCCTGCGAGCCAGTTTGTGGCCCTTTCAACGGCAGATGATAAAACAGCCGCCTTTGGGATTGCGCCGAACCGGGTCTTTGGTTTTGAAGATTGGGTTGGCGGGCGCTATTCGATGTGGGGGCCGATTGGCCTGTCGCTGATGTTGGCCATTGGGTCTGATGCCTTCATGGCGTTTCTGCGCGGTGGGCAGGATATGGACCGCCATTTTCAAGCCGCTGAATGGCAGGAAAATTTGCCCGCATTGCTGGCTTTGGTCGGCATTTGGCACAACCAGATCTGTGGTTATGCGACCCGGGCGGTTCTGCCTTATGACAATCTTCTCATGCGGTTACCGGCCTATCTTCAACAGCTTGAGATGGAAAGTAACGGCAAAGGGGTGACGATGGAAGGCGACGGACTTGCCGTCAATTCCGGTCCTGTCGTTTGGGGTGAGCCCGGCACCAACGGGCAGCACGCGTTTTACCAGCTGATCCACCAAGGCACGCGGGTTGTGCCTTGCGAGTTTTTGGTCGCGGCCCGGGGACATGAGGATGCTTTGCATCATCAGCATCAGCTTTTGGTGGCCAATTGTCTGGCGCAATCCGAGGCCCTGATGAAGGGCCGCGATCTGGATGAGGCGCGCGGCAAAGTCGCTGGAAAGTTCGAAGGTGCAGAGCTTGAGCGGCAAGCCGCGCATCGCGTGTTCCCCGGAAATCGCCCAAGTATTACAATCTCTTACCCGCAGCTGACGCCACACGTCCTAGGCCAGATTATCGCGCTATACGAACACCGGGTCTTTGTTGAGGGGGCGGTTTTGGGGATCAATTCCTATGACCAATGGGGGGTCGAATTGGGCAAGGAACTGGCCACCGCGTTGCAACCGGTCATCGAAGGTAAAGAAAGCGCAGATGGCAAGGATGGCGCAACTGCCGCACTGGTGGAATTTTTGCAAAAGCATGGTGTCTGAAACCACCTAAGCCGTTAGCCTGCCTGAAAAAACGAGGGCAGAGCAGATGTCGATACTGATGATTTCCTACACCGTGGCAGCGCTTTTGGTTGTGGCGGCGATCTTGGACGCGAAGACCGCAAAGATCCCCAATTGGCTGATTGGCATCTTCGTTTTGTTATTCATCGCCAAGGTGATCTTATACCCGCAAACCGTTGATATCATGTGGCAATTGATCTTTGCCTTTTGCGTGCTGATCGGCGGATTCGGCCTGTTTGCGACGGGTGGATTTGGTGCCGGGGCGGTCAAGCTGATGGCGGTCACCGCGCTGTTTATGCCGCTGGATCGGTTGGGCATGTTGGGGTTATCGCTACTGGCGGGTATCATTATCTCTTTGTTTTTGTTTGGGTTTCTTCGGAGCCTGTTCGGTTCGGAGGACAGCAGCTGGAAGGTCCTGCGCGCGCGCGTCATTCCGATGGCGGTGCCTATTGCGGCCAGCGGCATCTTGGGAATGTTCGTTTTATAACAAAGGGTTGGAGCGGGTAACGGGAATCGAACCCGTAACTGAAGCTTGGGAAGCTTTCGTGATACCTTTTCACCATACCCGCATCACAATCCCGAGGTATGCGGCAGGCACCGCACTGTCAATTGGGCATATGCACAAAGCACATGGAAACCATGCACAACCCATACACAAACCATGTGCATCAAAGTCCTAACCTGCGTTAACCACCCGGCGAGGTCAGGTATTCCAGACTATCACCACGAAATCGGCTGACCTAGGGTCGCGGGGAAAATAAGAGACCAGTTCCCCCCTTTTTTGATCGGGCCGTTTTTGCATGTTGACCGCGTTCGTGAACCGCATTTTGGCGGACCCATTGTTGCTGTTTGGCGTCATCTCTGGCGTGCTGAGTGTATACGCCTTTGTCCCCTATATCCGCGACACTATCGCCCGCCGGAACAAGCCTGAGCGGGCGAGCTGGCTGATCTGGTCAGTGTTGGGGTCGATTGCCTTGGCGAGCATGATTGCCGAAGGGGCCAGTGCCGCGCTTTGGTTTGCGGTGGTGCAGGTCGGCGGGACGATTGTTGTGTTCCTGCTGTCGATCCGGCGCGGGCATGGGGCCTATTTGTGCAAACGCAACCGGGTCATTCTGCCGATCGCGGCGGCAGGGTTGGTGTTGTGGTATCTGACCGACACGCCAGCCATTGCCTTGGTGATTTCAATCAGCATCAGCTTGCTTGCGGGCAGTGTGACGATCTGGAAGGCGTTCCGTGATCCTGACAGCGAGACCCTGACCACATGGGTCGTCGCACTTGTGGCGTCGTGGTTTGCGGTGTTGTCGGTGGGCACATTGGATTTGTATATGCTGGCCTACCCGCTTTACCTTTTGACGCTTTATGTCGGGATCGTCGTGGCGATCACGGTTGGCCGGGCAACGGGGCAAGCACCGTTTGTGGACACCTTCGTTTGGTATTCACGCCGGGCGCAACAGGGCTATGTCATGCCGCCGCCGTCCTATCCGCCCGTGATGTTGGTAGAGGCAGCTTAGCCGCGCCGCCGCCGTCTGCGGCCACCGCCATCGTCGCCGCCGCCTTGATTGTGGTTCACAGCAGGCAGGGTGACGATGGAATTCAGGATCGGGAAGGGTTCGACCGCGTTGGGAATGTTGGAGGCATTCACAAAGTGTTCCTGAAAGCGCGGTTCAATCGCGGTTTCGATTTTGTGAATGTTGTGCACGGTCTTTTCGATCTCGATCCGGGCGGTGGTGTTCAGAAGTGCGATGCGCGCGCCAGTGCCCGCGGCGTTACCTGCGGAGGTGACTTTATCAAGTGGCGCGTCGGGGATCATGCCCAGCACCATGGCGTGTTTGGGTGAGATATGTGCCCCAAAGGCCCCGGCAAGCACGACGCGGTCGACCTTATCAACGCCGAACTTATCCATCAGCAGGCGCGCACCGGAGTAAAGCGCGGCCTTGGCCATCTGGATCTGGCGGATGTCGACATTGGTGACGGTGATCTTTGGTCCGCCATCGGCGGTGCCGTCATGCACAAGGTAGCTATTGGTGCGGCCTTCGGGGAAGCAATTGGGGGAGCCGGTTTGTTCGGCAGAGCCAATCAGGCCCGGCCCGTCGACAATGCCCGCGATACGCATCTCTGCCACGATTTCGATAATGCCGGATCCGCAGATGCCGGTGACGCCGGTGGCGGCGGTCTCTGCCGGGAATTTCGGGTCATCAGACCAGAGGTCACAGCCGATGACCTTGAAGCGCGGTAGCTTGGTCACCGGGTCGATTTCGACCCGTTCGATGGCACCGGGGGCGGCCCGCTGGCCGCTGGAGATTTGCGCCCCTTCGAACGCGGGACCGGTGGGCGAGGAACAGGCGAGCACCTTGTCCTTGTTGCCCAACAGGATCTCGGCATTCGTGCCGACGTCCACGACCAGCACGAGGTCTTCGGATTTGTCCGGCGCCTCTGACAGGGCGACGGCGGCAGCATCGGCGCCGACGTGGCCCGCGATGCAGGGCAACATATAGACACGGGCGGCGGGGTGCAGGTTGAGGTCAAGTTCCAGCGCGCGGAGCGACAGGGATTCCGACGTCGCCAGCGCAAAGGGGGCTTGGCCCAGCTCAAACGGGTCGATCCCGAGGAAGAGGTGGTGCATCACCGGGTTGCAGACGAACACCGCGTCGACGATCAGGTTGCGGTCGATGCCAGCCTCTGCGGCGATCTGCACGAAAAGGCTGTTCATGCCTTCGCGCACGGCTTGGGTCATGTCGTCGGCGCCAGAGGGGTTCATCATGCCATAGCTGACGCGGGACATCAGGTCTTCGCCAAAGCGGATCTGCGGGTTCATCACGCCGGATGAGGCGACGACCTCGCCGGTGTGCAGATCGCACAGGTGCGCGGCGATGGTCGTCGAGCCAAGGTCAACGGCGAGGCCGTAGATGGAGCCATCGTAGAAACCGGGCCAGACCTGCATGATGCGGGGGCTGAAGGTGGCGTCGCCAAGGTGGACGGCGCAGGTGACCTTCCATTGGCCTTTGCGCAGGGCGGGTTGCAGGGATTTCAGGACGCCGAGGTCAGCCTCGAGCGCGGGGAGGTCCCAGTCGCGGCGCAGCGCTGTGATCAGACGTTCCAGATCGCCCGAGGGGTCGTGCATGTCGGGCTCGGCGACCTCAACATAATACAGCCGGGTGGAGGGGTTGAGGGTGATATCGCGCGCCTCTGCCCGTTTGCGGACCACCTGTTTGTGGACCTGGCTTTCGGCGGGCACGTCAATGACCACGTCCTTTTGCACAGTGGCCTGACAGCCCAAGCGGCGGCCCTTTTTGAGGCCACGGATATCGTCGTAGCGTTGTTCGGTGCTGTTCCATTCCGACAGGGCGTCGGGGGCGACCGTCAGCCCGTGTTTGGGGAACTCGCCCACGCCGGGCGTGATCTGGCATTTCGAACAAATCCCGCGCCCGCCGCAGACGCTATCAAGGTCAACGCCGAGCTGCCGCGCGGCGGTCAGGATCGGGGTGCCGACGGGAAAGTGCCCGCGCTTGCCAGAGGGGGTGAAAATGACGAGGGGATCGTTGCTCATAACCGGCCTTTGTGTCGTGTTGTCTGGACCTTAGCGGGTTGTGGGCGGTGGAAAAGGGCAAATCCCGGCATAATCATTATGCGCAGCGTCATGATTGGCCTAGCGGAGCAGGTCTGTGCCCCAAAGCCAGACGCCAAGCGGCACCGGGGCGGTGGCGATGGCCAGGGTCAGAGTGATCAGCCCGGGGTGGAACAGTCGGCTGATGCCTGCGGCCATCAGGATGCCGCCGCCGCCGCCGATAACGACGGATCCGGGCAGATTTACCAGTGCGGCGATGGTCAGGTAGCGCCAGTCAACCAGAATGCGGGCGATGGGTGCGGGCAGGGCGCGCGACAGGGCAGAGAGGCGATCGCGCGGGGCTTGGGTCTTGATCCGTTCGACCATGGCACAAGCGCGCAGCAGGTGCAGATCGCGAAAGACCCGGTGCAGCCAGTCAAGCGAGACGATGCGGCCAATCAGAAAGGCGAGCAGCAACCCGGCCATCGTGGCGAGGTAGACAAAGGGGGCAACGCGCGCGCCTTCCATCAACAAGAGTGCTGCACCGATTTCGACGCCGGGCATAAAGGGGACGGCAATCAGAATGGCGTAGCCCAGCAAAACGAGTGCAAAAACACCGACCATAAGCTGGCTGCCGCCGATGCCTGACATCGACATCAATTGCACCGAAGTCCATTCATAGAATTGCAAGCCCGCCCAGGCCAAACCCGCAGCAATCCCGAGCCGCAAAGCCAGACGCGGCAGGCTGCGCCGCCAAGGCGGCGGCGTGTGCGGTGGTGAAGATTGCCCCATCAGAGGAAGATGCGCCCAAGATGTGGTGGATACAAGCATTGACACGTCAATTTGTCCTTTCGCAGATGCGGCATCCATGCGATAGCGACGTGCCAACGGGATTGAGCCAGGAGACAGGTCCATGCAGATTCGTGAGGCACTTACCTTTGATGATGTTCTATTGGTGCCGGGGGCGTCCTCGGTCCTGCCATCGACCGCGGATACCACCACGCGGGCGACGCGCGGGATCACGATGAACATACCGCTTTTGTCCAGTGCGATGGACACAGTCACCGAAGGTCGGATGGCCATTGCCATGGCGCAAGCGGGTGGCATGGGCGTGGTGCACAAGAACCTGAATGTGGAAGAACAGGCCAAGGAAATCCGGCGGGTCAAACGCTTTGTTTCGGGCACGGTTTACAACCCGGTCACATTGACGCCGCACCAGACGCTGGCCGATGCCAGGGCGCTGATGGAACGCTACCGCGTCACCGGCTTTCCGGTTGTGGGGCCAGAGGGACACGTGGTGGGCATCGTGACCAACCGCGATATGCGCTTTGCCACGGATGACAAGACGCCCGTCAGCGTGATGATGACCAGCGAAAATCTGGCAGTATTGCAAGAGCCCGCGGATCTCGACGAGGCGCGTAGCCTGATGCAGGCGCGGCGGATCGAGAAGCTGTTGATTACCGATGGCGGCGGCAAGCTGACCGGTTTGCTGACGTTGAAGGACAGCGAGCAGGCCGTGCTGAACCCGATGGCGTGCAAGGATGCGCTGGGGCGGTTGCGGGTTGGCGCGGCCTCTGGCGTGGGGGATGCGGGGTTTGAACGCTCGCAAGCGCTGGTTGATGCGGGCGTTGATATGATCGTGATTGATACTGCGCACGGCCATTCCGAAGGGGTGGCAAAGGCGGTGGAGCGGGCCAAGCAGCTGTCCAATGAGGTGCAGATCGTGGCGGGCAATATCGCCACGGGTGCGGCTGCTGAGGCGCTGATCGGGGCCGGTGCGGATGCGGTGAAAGTGGGCATTGGGCCGGGGTCGATCTGTACGACGCGGATGGTGGCTGGCGTTGGCGTGCCGCAACTGACCGCGATCATGGATTGCGCGGCGGCGGCCGGTGATGTGCCGGTGATTGCTGACGGTGGCATCAAATTCTCGGGCGATTTTGCCAAGGCGATTGCGGCGGGCGCCTCTTGTGCGATGGTCGGATCGATGATTGCAGGCACGGATGAAAGCCCCGGAGAAGTTATTCTATATCAAGGGCGTAGCTTTAAGAGCTACCGTGGTATGGGATCGCTTGGTGCGATGGCGCGCGGCTCTGCGGATCGGTATTTCCAGAAAGATGCGGCGAGCGATAAGCTAGTGCCTGAAGGGATTGAGGGGCAGGTGCCCTATAAGGGGTCGGCCAGCGCTGTGGTGCATCAGTTGGTGGGCGGTTTGCGGGCGGCCATGGGCTATACCGGGAATGGCACGATTGCTGAGATGCGGACCAATTCCAACTTTGTAAAGATCACAGGGGCGGGTCTGAAGGAAAGCCACGTGCATGATGTTCAGATCACGCGCGAAAGCCCGAATTACCGGATTGGGTAAAGATATCAAAGTGCTGCGGTTTATTTCTAAGGTGGCGATGTGACCCCCGCCGCACGCTATGCGGCGGCGATTGAAGTGCTGGATCTGATCGGCACCGAAAACCCTGCCGAAAAGGTGCTGACGACCTGGGCGCGACAAAACCGTTATGCCGGATCCAAGGATCGTGCGGCGGTCAGGGACCATGTCTATGATGTGCTGCGCAGACGGCGCAGTCTTGCAGCATTGGGGGGCGGCCATGATGGGCGCGCGCTGATCCTGGGGCTGTTGCGGTCGGACGGCATTGATGTCGCGGATGTTTTCGGGGCCGGCGGCTATGGTCCAGAGGCGCTGACGGCAGAGGAGGTCCGGTTTGAACCGGCCCTGATGTCACCCGATGAGGCTTGCGATATTCCAAGCTGGCTTTGGCCGATGTGGCAGGACGATCTGGGCGCAGAGGCGGCAGAGGTTGGGAAGGTGCTTCAGCATCGCGCGCCCGTTAATTTGCGCGTAAATCTGCGCCGCGGAACACTGGCGGCAGCGCAGGCGGCGCTCGCTGGCGAGGATATCGCGACGCGCCCGGTTGATCAGGTTAAGACCGCGCTGGAAGTCCTTGAAAACCCAAGACGTGTCGCAACTAGTGCGGCGTTCCGGGATGGCCTGATCGAGGTGCAGGATGTGGCGTCGCAACGGGCCATGTTGGCACTGGTGCCGCATATCAAAAGCAGCGTGCTTGATTATTGTGCCGGCGGCGGCGGCAAGGCGCTGGCGCTTGCCGATTTGAGTGATGCGCAGGTGGTGGCGCACGACATTTCATCCCGCCGCATGGCCGATATTCCAACGCGGGCGGCACGTGCCGGGGTCACGATCGGGGTGGAAACGGCGCCGCGTGGTCCTTTTGATGCGGTGCTGTGTGACGCGCCCTGTTCTGGCAGCGGCACCTGGCGGCGCACGCCGGATGCAAAGTGGAATCTGACTTCTGATCGCTTGACAGAGCTGAACGAAATGCAGGCGGAGGTGATCCGAAATGGGGCAGACCTGACCGCCTCTGGGGGTGTGCTGGCCTATGCGACATGCTCGGTCCTGGGGTGCGAAAACGACGGAATTGTCACCGGTTTTCTGGACAAAAACAGCGATTTTCAGTTGGAAACGCGGCATTTTTGGCGGCCAGATGCGCATCAGGACGGATTTTTCCTTGCGATGCTGCGGCGGGTCTGATTGCCTGAGAATCCAAGCCCATGCGCGGCTTAATGATTGGTTAAACAATATCAGATAGCAAATCGCCCAAACTTAAGGGGCATCAATTTGGACGCAGATCAAAGGCAGCTTCGCACCTTGGTGAAGTCGGAAGAACGGCGGGGCCCGCCTGTCTGGGTTTTCGGTGCGCTTGCCGTTTGCGCGATTGGCCTGGCGTTTGTGGTGTCGCAACCGTTGATGCGGGTCGGTGTTGGCATCTTTGGCGCAGCGCTTGCGGCGATTGCCTTGGTGGCGGCGCGCTGGCCTGACGCGATGAGCCCCGGACACAAGAAAGAAGTGCGTGAAAAGGCGGCACTGGATGACGCCGTGCGCGCGCTTATCAGCCACGATTCGGATCCGGCGTTTCTGACGGACACAGAAGGCGAGATCCGTTTTGCCAATGCCGCCGCCGAAGAACGGTTTGGCGAAAACAGCCTTGATCACCTGACGACTGCTTTCGGCAAGATCCTCGCGAACCCCGAAGTCGCTTTGTACCGGCTGCAAAACCGCGCCTTTACGGTGGGATCCGCGAAAGAAGACCTTTCAACCCGGAACGGGCAATTTCGTCTGTCGGTTGTCCAGGTCTCTGATGAGGCGCAGTTGTGGCGGCTGGACGATACCGGCAAAGGCGCGCGCGCCGCCGGACGCGCCGCGGATACGCTGACCTTGCCGATGATGACGGTGGGGCCGTCAAATGCCGTGCTTTATGTCAACGATGCCTTTCGCAAACTCTTGGGGCGGCGGCCGAAATCGCTGTCGGATGTTTTTGGTGTGACCGAGATTTCGAGCGGGCAGGTGTTGCAGGTGCAAGCCGATGACGGCCCGCGCGATGTGCTTGTCGGGATTGTCACGGGGGCGGCAGGACGGCGCGAATTCTATGCCTTGCCGACGGTGGAAACGGCGCAAACCGGTCGGCCGCTGCCGGGTGGCTGGGATGCAATCGAAGACCTGCCGGTGCCGCTTTTGAAAATTGCGGAAAGCGGCGAGATCCTTGCGTCCAACAGAGAGGCGCGTTCGCTTCTTGGGATTAACGATACCCGCGACAAGATGGTGCAGGATGTGCTGGACGGGTTGGGCCGCCCGATTAAGGATTGGCTGAAAGAGGCGGTGAGTGGACAAAGTGGCAATGTCTCTCAGTTCTTGCGCGGCCGCGGTGATTATCACGAAACATTTGTGCAGGTGACGCTGAATCAGGCGCAGGGGCGTGATGGCCCGCAACTGATCGCGGTGATCAATGATGTGACAGAGCTGAAGACGCTTGAGGCGCAGTTCGTGCAGAGCCAGAAGATGCAGGCGATTGGACAGCTTGCGGGTGGTGTCGCGCATGATTTCAACAATCTGCTGACCGCGATTTCAGGCCATTGCGACCTGCTGTTATTGCGCCATGATCAGGGTGACCAAGACTATGGCGACCTGATCCAGATCCATCAGAATGCGAACCGGGCCGCAAGTCTTGTAGGTCAGCTATTGGCGTTCTCGCGCAAGCAAAACCTGCAGCCAGAGCGGATCGACCTGCGCGACACGCTGGCGGATCTGACGCATTTGCTGAACCGTTTGGTGGGGGAAAAGGTGCGGCTGACGCTAGATCATGATGTCGATTTGGCCTGCATTCGGGCGGACAAACGGCAATTGGAACAGGTCATGATGAACCTTGTGGTCAACGCCCGCGACGCGATGCCAAAGGGCGGTGAGATCAAGGTCAAGACCGAAAACCTTGTGATTGAGCGGACGTTGGAGCGTGATCGCGCAACCATTCCGCCGGGGGAATATGTGGTCGTCAAAGTCATCGACGAAGGGCACGGGATCCCACCGGAACGGCTGCCGAAGATTTTTGAACCCTTCTATACCACCAAGCGCACGGGCGAGGGCACGGGGTTGGGGCTGTCGACGGTGTACGGGATCGTGAAACAGACGGGCGGTTTCATCTTTGCCACCAGCGACATGACAACAGGCACAGAATTCCAGCTGCTTTTCCCCGCACACACCCTGCCGGTCGCCGAAAGTCTGCCGGTCGTGGTGGAACAGCCGCGGATCCGGTCGGAAAACGGCGAGGGCGTCGTGCTGCTTGTGGAAGACGAAGCGCCCGTCAGGGCCTTTGCCAGCCGGGCATTGCAGTTGCGCGGCTATACGGTGCTGGAGGCGGAAAGTGCCGAATCCGCCTTGGAGCTGCTGCAAGATAAAGACCTGAACGTCGATATCTTTGTGACCGACGTGATCATGCCGGGCAAAGACGGGCCAACCTGGGTGCGCGAGGCCTTGGTGGACCGGCCCGATACCAAGGTGGTGTTTGTGTCTGGCTATGCAGAGGATGCTTTCTCGGAGACCGACGACCGGATCCCGAATTCCGTCTTCTTGCCCAAGCCTTTTTCATTGACCGAACTGACGTCGACCGTGCAAGGCCAGCTTCACTAGCGCCTCATGCAGCTGGTTTTGCGGGCCGCTGCGGTGACAGGTCCTAGGTCGCTGCCAAGATCGCCGAGAGATGCGCGGCAGATCCGGTGAGAGCAGCGTAGTCATCCTCGATCACGCTGACCGAAAAATTGCCCATGAAACCAGCAAACCGACCCTTGTCACGAAAAGCCTCGCCAAAGCCGAATGACTGCAAATGCGGTGCGAACGCACGCGCGACGCCGCCAGCAAGGAAGACCCCGCCAAAAGGCAATTGCACCAAAGACAGATTGCCTGCGACAGTGCCAAGAATGCGAGTGAAAATCCGCGCGGCCTCGGCGCTGCGATCATCGGTTCCGGCAGCGCAAGCGTCCATGATATCGGCAGCAGAGGCTTCGCGCGGATCGTTCGCCTCTTGCCCAAGAAAGGCGTAAACCCGTTCAAGTCCGCGCCCGGAAAGCACATCTTCAATCGCGGGGAAGCCATGAGCGCTCGACACGAATTGGCACAAGCGCAATTCCTGTTCGGTGCGGATCGGCAAGTTGGCATGGCCACTTTCCGAGGGCGTTACAAGGCGGCCATGTTCGGTGTCGTAAACAGGTGCTGCGTTAAACCCGGTGCCGACCCCGATCACCAATTTGGCGGCATGTTCACCGGCTTCAGCACCGTTCAGGATGGCCCGGACGTTCTGAGGCGCAAGGTGGCCAAGGGCGTGGCCCTGCGCCTGAAGGTCATTGAGGATTGCGACAGTCTCTGACCCGGTTGCGCGGGCCAGGGTGTCCTTGTCGATGGTCCAGTCAAGGTTCGTCATCGAAGCTTTGCCATCGCGCACCGGGCCGGCCACGGCGACACAGGCCGCGCGGGCATCAACACCGTCTTCGTCCGCGACATATTGCCGGATCACGCTTTCCAGCCCCGGAAAATCGCGATTGCGATAGCGGCGGATGGTGTCGGGGCGGATCGTTTTGCCCTCTGCCAAGGCCACACGGGTATTGGTGCCGCCAATATCGGCGACGAGGCTATAGGTGTTGGCGGCGTGTTTGGGCATATCGGGGTCCTTAACGAGCGATCGCGGCTTTGAGCGCGTGGTAAGAGGCTTTGGGCGTGCGTTTTTGGGTTTCAAAATCGACGTGGACGATGCCAAATCGCTTTTCATAGCCGAAGGCCCATTCGTAGTTATCCAAAAGGGACCAGTAGAAAAAGCCCTTTAGCTGGACGCCTGCGGCGATGGCAGCGTGCATCGCGGCGAGGTGGGAGGCGATGTAGTCGCTGCGTTGCGGGTCGTAGACCGCACCGTTTTCAACGGTGTCGTCCCAGGCCATGCCGTTTTCGGTCACAAAGACGGGCAGGTCGCCGATGTAGTCGGTCTTGAGCATCAAGAGCACGTCGCGCAGCCCATCTGGATACACCTCCCAGCCCATTTGCGTCTTATCAAGAGGGCCTGTGACAGATCCGACATGGGGCCAAGGGGCGTCAGGGGCGGCGGTGATCATTGAGCGGGTGTAATAATTGACGCCAAGAAAATCCATTGGCTGGGCGATCTCGGCCATGTCATCCTGCCATCCGGCGGGCATGTGGGGCGCAAAGCCTGCGAGGGCGGCGTCAGGATAAGTGCCTTGGGTGGCGGCCTGAACGAACCAACGGTTGTAGATCGCGTCTTGCCGCTGTGCCGCTGCAAGGGTTGCGGGGCGATCGTCGGCGGGTTGGGAATATTCAAAATTCAGCACGATGCCGCAGTTCTTCATGCCTTTGGCGCGCAGGCGGGTCATCGCGACGCCGTGCGCTTTCATGACGTGGTGCATTGCGCGAGAGGCCGCGCGGATGTCGCGCAGGCCGGGTGCGTGGTGGCCAAGAAAATGAGAAAGATAAGCCACGCACCAGGGTTCGTTCAGCGTCGCGATGGAGTGCATGCGGTCGCCGATGCGGTCCGTGATGACATCGACGAAATCGCCAAAGCGATGGGCGATGTCGGGGTTGGTCCAGCCGCCAAGGTCCGCGAGGGCAGAGGGCATTTCCCAATGGTACAGCGTTTGGAACGGCTTGAGCCCGCGTTCCAGAATGGCATCCGTCAGCCTGTCATAAAAGTCGAGACCTTCGGGGTTGGGGGTGACGCCATCGGGCATGATACGGGCCCAGCTGGTAGAAAAGCGGTAGGCGTCCATACCGGCGTCGACCAGCAAATCGAGGTCACTTTCAAACCGGTGGTAGTGATCGCAGGCCGTGGCGCCGTCTTCTGCCCGCACGACATTGCCGGGGCCGGCGGCGAAGGTATCCCAATGGGTCGGGCCCGCGCCGCCAAAGGCATGGCCTTCGATCTGGTATGCCGCTGTTGCGGCCCCAAAAAGGAAATCTTGGGGGAAATCGGACCGTTTCAGCATCGGGTTTCCTTAACTGGGTGCGGGACCAGTGGATTGTCCCACGGTCAATTCGGCTTCGAGCAATGTATGCATCGGGCTTGTGTCGGGTTCGGCGATAATCTGCAAGAGCATCGCAGCCAATTGGCGACCGGCATCGCGCACTGAGGAGCGGGTGGCGGTGAAGACGGGGACGTCGCCGCCGTTGGGCAGATAGGACAGCCGGTCGTCATGGGTAATGATGGAAACGTCACGCCCCATTTTCAGGCCAAGTTCCTCAATCGCGCGGCGAACCCCGAGGGCGATGATCATTGAAGAGGTCAGGATCGCCGTCGGGGGCTGATCCATGGCGAGCATCTGCCGGGTGGCGGCATAGCCAAAATCCTCTGTCATCTCATCGGATCGCATCAGGGCCGGGTCAGGGGTCAGGCCTTTGGCGGCAAGCGCGTCTTCAAAGCCGCGACGGCGGCGCATGGCAAAATCCATTTGTTCGTTGCCGTTCAAAAGCGCGATGCGGCGATGCCCAAGATCATAGAGGAAATCAGTGGCGCGCGAAAATGCAGAGCGGTTGTTCACGTCAAGCCAGGAATAGGGCTGTTTCACGCCGCTGGCGCGTCCGTGGACCACGAAGGGCAGATCGAGATCGGTCAAAAGCGGAATGCGGGCGTCGTCCATCTTGGGTGCATGGACAACAACGCCGTCGACGGCACGGCGCGATTTGAGACTTTGGTAGACCTTGTGTTCATGATCATCGTTGTCGAGCACGGACAAGATCATTTCATACCCTTGGCGGGCGTATTCTTCGCCAGCGCCTGCGATGAAGTCTGCGAAAATCGGGTTCACCATCTCATGGCTCTTGGTGGTCGGGATCACGTGGCCGATGGCGAGCGCCTTGCCGGTGGCCAACCCTTTTGCACGGGTGCTGGGCGCATAATTGAACTGCTCGGCGGCCGTCATCACCCGCTGGCGCGTGCTTTCGGATACTTCGGGGTAACCGTTAAGCGCGCGGCTTACGGTCGTTTGGCTAAGTCCAAGCTGAGACGACAATTCTTTCAGGTTCATGAAATTGAAGGTCTCCCAAAGCGCTATGAATCTCAAGGGTCAAAATCGATTTAGATCGCAAAAAATCGCAAAAGGTCGTGTTTTGCAGGTCAAACGCAGCCGCAGTGGGCAGGGTCTTGCCCATCTTTAAGTTGTTGACTTGGAGGCTCGATTAAGGGAACTTGGCGATACTTCAAAGCGCTTTGGATCGATTCCCTTGCGTCGAAGACTGATACTGAGCGCGTCAAAACGCGCAATGGGAGGATACTGAATGAAAACGAAACTATACGCGGGCGTGGCGACTGCTGCGTTGCTGGCAGGGCCAGCGTTGGCCGACGGTCATCTGGTGTTCACGCCGGGCGAGGGCAACTTTAGCTGGGATGCATATGCAGAGTATTCTGCGAACGCGCCCGACCTAAGCGGTCAATCTGTCACTGTGTTTGGCCCATGGTTGAGCCCTGAGGACGAAATCTTTTCCAGCATGATTGCTTACTTCGAAGAAGCAACCGGTGCGGATGTGACTTACACTGGTTCTGACGGCTTTGAGCAGCAGATCGTGATCGACGCCGAAGCGGGTTCACCGCCAAACATCGCCGTTTTCCCACAGCCCGGTCTGGCTGCGAACCTTGCATCGCAGGGCTTGCTGGCGCCACTGGGTGATGAAGCGGCAGCTTGGGTTGGTGAGAACTATGCGGCTGGGTCGTCCTGGGTTGATCTGGGCACATATGCCAACGCCGAAGGCAACGACGAATTCTATGGCTTCTTCTACAACGTCAACGTGAAGTCGTTGGTGTGGTATGTGCCAGAGAACTTTGAAGATGCGGGCTATGAAATCCCTGACACCATGGAAGGCCTGATTGCCTTGTCCGAGGAAATGATCGCAAACGGCGACACACCTTGGTGCATCGGTCTGGGTTCTGGTCCGGCAACGGGTTGGCCTGCGACCGACTGGGTTGAGGACATCATGCTGCGCACGCAGACACCTGAAACCTATGATATGTGGGTCAGCAACGAGATCCCGTTCAACGATCCCAAAGTTCTGGAAGCCATCGAGACCTTCGGTCTGTTCGCCAAGAATGACGACATGGTTGCAGGCGGCGCCGGTGCGGTTGGTTCAACCGACTTCCGCGATAGCCCAGCTGGCATGTTCACATCGCCGCCACAGTGCTTCATGCACCGTCAGGCGTCGTTCATCCCGGCCTTTATGCCCGAGGATGTCGTGATCGGTGAAGATGCAGACTTCTTCTACTTCCCATCGTTCGAAAGCAAAGATCTGGGTAACCCGGTTCTGGGCGGCGGCACGTTGATGGCTGTGACAGAAGCATCTGATGCGACAATGGAATTCATGAAGTTCCTCCAGCAGCCGCTGGCGCATGAGATCATGATGGCGCAGACAGGTTTCCTGACACCACACTCTGGTGTGAACCTGGACGCCTACAAGGATGCTGCATTGCGCGGTCAGGGCGAGATCCTGTTGAACGCAACCACCTTCCGTTTCGACGCATCTGACCTGATGCCCGGCGCGATTGGTGCAGGCACGTTCTGGACCGGCATGGTTGACTATGTTGGTGGCGCGGAAGCCGCTGATGTGGCCGGTGCGATCCAAGACAGCTGGGACGCGCTGAAGTAAGCGCATGACCACGGGGCGGCGCAGCGATCTGCGCCGCCCATTCTGACCGCAGGCCGGTCGGACCGATTGTTCAAAAGGGGGGAAGAAACATGCATCCTGCATTGCTAGGACTTGTGACGGTTGCCATTGGGGTCGGTGGTTGTGTCGGCTACTTTTACGGCGCAAACGTGTTTCTTGATAAGGTTTTGCTGCCCGCCAAGGGGCCAAATGCCGGGCGCAATATCAACCGCGCCAATCAGATCCGCCCTTGGATTTTCCTGTTTCCGGCGCTGGCCGCATTGGGCATTTACCTTGCCTATCCGGTCTTTGCGACGCTGCGGTTGAGCTTTCTCGAAAGGCTCCCCGGGAATGAATACGCCTTTGTCGGCTTTGACAATTATAGCCGGATGTTTGCCGAACCGAAGTTTGTCGAAGCGTTGTGGAACAACGTGATGTGGCTGATTGTGGTGCCGGCGGCCTCGACCTTCTTTGGGCTTTTGGTGGCACAGCTGACGGACCGGTTGCGCTGGGGCAGTATTGCCAAGTCGATCATCTTTATGCCCATGGCGATCAGTCTGGTCGGTGCGGCGGTGATCTTTAAGCTGATTTATGAAGCCCGGCCCGAGGATGTGGCGCAGATTGGTGTTCTGAACCATCTCTATCTGAATTACTTTGGCGGCACAGATCCGCAGCAGTGGCTGACGATCCCCTTTTGGAACAACTTTTTCCTGATGATCGTGCTGATCTGGATCCAGACAGGCTTTGCCATGGTGATCCTGTCGGCAGCCTTGCGCGGCATCCCCGAAGAGACAGTTGAGGCTGCGATTGTGGATGGGGCGAACCCGTTCCAGATCTTTTTCAAGATCAAGATCCCACAGATCATGTCGACGATTGTGGTAGTCTGGACGACGATCACGATTGCCACGCTCAAGGTCTTTGACATTGTGTTCGCGATGACCAACGGCCAGTGGGAAACGCAGGTTCTCGCCAATTACATGTACGACAAATTGTTCCGTGCCAATGACTGGGGCATGGGATCTGCGGCGGCGATGATCATCATGCTGATGGTGACGCCAATCCTTTATTGGAACGTGCAAAACGCCCGTAAGGAGATGCGCTGATGGATGGCATGGCTGGAAATAGACCGCTCGTTGTTTGGGCGCTGAATATCTCTGTGGTGCTGCTGGTGGCGCTGTGGATCTTCCCGACGCTGGGCTTGTTGGTGTCGTCGTTCCGCACCGGGGATCAGATCACATCCTCTGGCTGGTGGGCGTCGATGTTCCCCGCAGAGCAGACCTTGCAAGTGCGCGCGCAGGACCCCGACGACGTTCGGGTTGATGCGGGCAATGGAGTGTTCGTGGTCGAAGGCAATGTCTTTGTCGAAGGGCTTGGCGATCCTCTGCCGATTGACAGCTGGGGCACGTCATCACGCGCCATCGATGCCTATCAGGTCGGTGAAACGGCTGATCTGGGCGACGGCGAGACGATGCTTTTGGCCGAGGATGGATCTTATGTCTGGCAAGGCAATGACGACCAAATCTCTGGCCGGGCGCAGCGGATGTTTATCAACGCCACTGTGCCGCCGGAATTCACGCTCAATAACTACAAGTTCGTGCTGTTTAATCCCGAGAACGCAGAAGGCATGGCCAAGGCGTTCTTTAACACGCTGACGGTGGTGATCCCTGCGACGATCATCCCGATCCTTGTGGCGGCCTTTGCGGCCTATGCGCTGGCGTGGATGGATTTCCCCGGGCGGGCGCTGTTGATCGCGGCGATTGTGGGATTGTTGGTTGTGCCACTGCAATTGGCGCTGATCCCGCTGTTGTCCTTGCACAATGCCGTTGGCATCGGGAAAGGGTATTTAGGTGTCTGGCTTGCCCATACCGGCTTTGGCCTACCGCTCGCGATCTATCTCTTACGCAATTACATGGTCGGATTGCCGCGGGACATCATCGAGAACGCCAAGGTCGACGGGGCGACAGATTTCCAGATCTTTACCAAGATCATCCTGCCACTGTCTTTCCCGGCACTTGCATCATTTGCGATCTTCCAGTTCCTGTGGACATGGAATGACCTGCTGGTGGCGCTGGTGTTCCTGATCGACAGCTCTGGTCAGACCACGGTGATGACCAAGCAGTTGGTCGAATTGCTGGGCACACGCGGCGGCGACTGGGAGATCCTTGCGACCTCTGCCTTTGTGTCCATCGCGGTGCCGCTTGTGGTCTTCTTTTCAATGCAACGCTACCTCGTGCGCGGCCTGTTGGCCGGTTCGGTGAAGTAAGGAACTGTCATGAACGTGCAATCAAGCGCACCTGTGCACATCGATAACACGGCCAACCGCGATTGGTGGCGTGGTGCAGTGATCTATCAGATCTATCCGCGCAGCTATCAAGACAGCAACGGCGATGGCATCGGTGACCTTGCCGGGATCGTCCAGCGGCTGCCTTATATCGCTTCGCTGGGCGTGGATGCGATCTGGATCTCGCCGTTCTTCACCTCGCCGATGAAGGATTTCGGCTATGACGTCAGCGATTATTGCGACGTCGATCCGATGTTTGGCAATCTTGCGGATTTTGATGCGGTGGTTGAGACCGCACATGCGCTTGGCGTGCGGGTGATGATTGATCTGGTGCTGAGCCATACGTCAGATCAGCATCCGTGGTTCACCGAAAGTCGCGCCGATCAAACCAATGCCAAGGCGGATTGGTATGTCTGGTCAGATCCAAAGCCCGATGGCAGCCCGCCCAATAACTGGTTGTCGATCTTTGGTGGTCCGGCGTGGCAGTGGAATGGTGAGCGAGAGCAGTATTTCCTGCACAACTTTCTGGCCAGCCAGCCCGATTTGAACTTTCACTGCCCGGCGGTGCAAGATGCGCTGCTGGATGTGGCAAGGTTCTGGTTGAACCGCGGGGTTGACGGTTTCCGGTTGGATACGATCAACTTTTACACCCACGACGCACAGTTGCGCGACAACCCACCACTGGCGCCCGAGCTGCGCAATGCAACGATCGCGCCGCAGGTGAATCCCTATAACCACCAAGAACACCTGTACGACAAGAACCAGCCAGAGAACCTGGAGTTCCTGCGCAAACTACGTGCCGTGATGGAACCTTTTGGTGCGGCAGCCGTGGGCGAGGTTGGGGATGCGCAAAAGGGGCTAGAGATCATGGGCGAATATACCGCCGGTGATGACCTGATGCACATGTGTTATGCCTTTGAATTCCTTGCCAATGATGCGCCCACAGCGGCGCAGGTGGTCGAGGTGATGGACCGGGTTGACCGTGTCGCGGGCGAAGGCTGGCCCTGCTGGGCGTTTTCAAACCACGACGTCAAACGCCACGCGAGCCGTTGGGGTTATGAGCCTGCCGGGCTGCGGTTGATGACAACCTTGATGATGTGCTGGCGCGGTTCGGCCTGCATTTATCAGGGTGAGGAATTGGGCCTGACCGAGGCGGACGTTGCGTTTGAGGATCTGCAGGATCCTTACGGGATCGAATTCTGGCCGAAATTCAAAGGGCGTGATGGCTGCCGGACGCCGATGGTTTGGGAGCAAAGCAACCTCAATGGTGGCTTTTCGGATGCCGCGCGGACATGGTTGCCCGTCGCGTCAGAGCATTTGCATCTGTCAGCAGCCGCGCAAGAGGATGATCCCGGCGCGCTGGTGCACCACTACCGCAAGGCAATCGCGTTCCGGCGGGCGCATCCTGCGTTGCAAAGCGGCGATCAGGACGGGATCAAGGCGAAGGGCGATGTCGTCTATTTCACCCGCAGCACCCGCGAGCAGACGCTGTTTTGCGCTTTCAATATCAGCGACACGCCCAGCGATTTTGCCCTGCCGAAGGGCGATTGGCATCCGGTGGGCGAAGAGTTGGGCAGCGCACATGTGTCCGCTGACGGCAAATTACATTTAGGCCCGTGGCAAGTTTGCCTTGCGGTCAAGCGCGACTGAGCGCGGAAACGACAAAAGGGAGGGACCCATGGCCGATCTTAAACTGACGGATGTTGCCAAGACCTATGGCGGCACGGTGGACGTGCTCAAGAACATCAACCTGGACATCAAACAGGGCGAATTGATCGTGTTTGTTGGCCCCTCGGGCTGCGGGAAATCCACGCTTTTGCGGATGATTGCAGGGCTTGAAAAGATCACCGGTGGTGAGTTGCAGATCGACGGGATGGTGGTGAATGACGTGCCGCCCGCGCAGCGTGGGATCGCGATGGTGTTCCAATCTTACGCGCTTTATCCGCACATGACGGTGCGCGACAACATGAGCTTTGCGTTGAAACTGGCAAAGAAAACGCCAGCCGAGATTGACGAAGCGGTGGGCCGTGCGGCGAAGATTTTGCAATTGGATGAATACCTTGATCGTCTGCCAAAGGCGCTTTCGGGTGGCCAGCGGCAGCGGGTAGCGATTGGCCGTTCAATTGTGCGGGACCCCAAGGTTTATCTGTTTGACGAACCGCTGTCGAATTTGGATGCGGCGTTGCGCGTGGCGACGCGGATCGAGATTGCGCAGCTGAAGGAATCGATGCCGGAAAGCACGATGATCTATGTGACCCACGATCAGGTCGAGGCGATGACGCTTGCGACACGGATTGTGGTGTTGGCCAACAAGGGGATCGCGCAAGTTGGCACACCGCTGGAGCTATATGAGCGGCCCGAGAACGAGTTTGTCGCGCAGTTTATTGGCTCGCCCGCGATGAACCTGCTGGCAGGAGAGATTGTTGAGACTGGCGCGGTCACAACGGTGAAACTGGATGCGGGCAGCCTTGTGAAATCGGCCGTTCCAACGCAAGAGGCTGACAAGGGGCTGCGCGTGAACATCGGGATCCGGCCCGAGGATATGATCGAAAGCGCGGGCGACGATTATGCGTTTGAGGGGAAGGTAAATATCACCGAAGCGCTTGGCGAGGTTACATTGCTTTACTTTGATAAGGTTGGCGAAAATGATGCGGTGATCGGCAAGCTGCCGGGCATTCATGCGGATCTGCGGGGCAAGACTGTGCGCATGGCTGCGGCCCCTGAAAAGGTGCAGATATTCCACAAGGGCCAATCGCTTTACTATCGGTAAGGTTCTGAAAAAGCGGAAAAAAAGGCCGGGTTGGATCACTCCACTCCGGCCTTTTTGGTTTAGGCGCGACGACGGCGGCCGGTGCGGGCGCGGCCTTCGCCCTCTTTGACGGGGGCGCGGTTGAACTTGATCCATTCGCCGCCAGAGGGGTCGTTGTCTGTCAGGAAGTTGGCGGCGCGGATCGCCTCCATCTCCTTGCCGGCGCGCGGCTTGGTGGATCCCATGCCAAAGAGGGTCACAAAGGTTTCATCGTCCATGTCTTCGGGCAGGATGATGCCAGCGGCGGCGACTTCGGCCTTTTTCTCGGCCAGTTTTTTGGGGCCGATGGGCAGGGCAACGGGGTTCATGATGGCGCTTGTCATCCCAGCGGCCATGGCCATCGGCAGGAAGGCGTTGTTGATGCCGTGACGGTTGGGCAGACCGAATGAGATATTGGACGCGCCGCAGGTCGTGTTGACGCCCAGTTCTTCGCGCAGGCGACGCACAAGGGTAAAGACCTGGAGCCCGGCGGTGCCCATAGCACCAATTGGCATCACCAGCGGGTCAACGACGATGTCATGCGCGGGAATGCCAAAGTCGGCGGCGCGTTCAACAATCTTTTTGGCGACGGCAAAGCGCACATCGGGATCTTCGGAAATGCCGGTGTCATCGTTGGAGATCGCCACAACGGGCACGTTATATTTCTTGACCAGCGGCAAGACGAGTTCCAGACGCTCTTCTTCACCGGTGACGGAATTCAGAAGCGGGCGGCCCTCAGCGGCGGCGAGGCCGTTCTCAAGCGCACCGGGGACAGAGCTGTCGATGCAAAGCGGCGTGTCGACAATGGCCTGCACCCGTTTGACCATTTCCATCATCAGGGGCGGTTCGACAAAGTTGTTGTCGGCGTAACGCGGGTCTTCGGCCATTTTGTTCGAAAACACAGCGCCCGAGTTGATGTCGAGAATTGTGGCCCCGGCGGCGGCTTGTGCCAAGGCGTCCGCCTCGACACGGGAAAAATCACCGCGCTCAAGCTCTTCGGCAAGGATCTTGCGACCTGTGGGATTGATCCGCTCGCCGATCACGCAGAACGGCTGGTCAAAGCCGATGATGGCGGTCTTGGTCTTGGATTCGACAATTGTGCGGGTCATGCGGGTTCCTTGTTGGGATTGGCGGGTACGGTGTTCGCGCCGCCCTGGGCGATGGCCCATTTTGCGTTGGTCTTGATCCCGCCCAGCGGGAAGAAATGGACGTTTGTGATGTTGAAGTCGGGGTTTGCGGCCTTGTGGGCGGCAAGTGCCGTCAGAACGTCGGTGGGCTCGTAAGGCAGAAGCAGCTTGGTCACATCCATCGCGCGTTTTTGCAGCACCTTCAGCGAGGGGCCGACGCCACAAGCGATGGCGAATTTGATCAGCGTTTGCAATTTCGCGGGTCCAGCGATGCCGATGTGGATAGGGAGCTCGATCCCTGCGGCTTTCAGCCCGTCGGCCCAGTCAATGATCGGCTGGGCCTCAAAGGCGAATTGGGTGGCCAGCGCCATGTCAGCGTCTGATGTGTCGCTGAAGGCCTGTTTCCAGCGCAGGGCATCATTGACGTTGGTCATGGACCCATCGGGGTCGATATCCTTGTTGCCTTCGGGGTGCCCGGCCACGTGCAGGTTGGTAAAGCCCGCATCGCCAAAGAGCCCGGTTTCAAGGAGCTGCATGGAACTGTGGAAATCACCATGGGGTTCAGCAACGCCGCCCGCCAAAAGCAGGGCCTGTTTGACGTCCGCTTCGCCTTGATAACGGGCGATCCAATCGGCCAGGGTGGCCTGGTCTTTGATGATGCGCGCGGGGAAATGCGGCATGACGTTGTAGCCGTCCGCATTCAGCCGCTTTGCGGTGGCGACCATGTCGTCAATTGGTGTGCCTTCAATATGGGCGATATAGACGCGGGTGCCAGCGGGCAGGAGTGATTGAAAATCTTCGATTTTCTCTGCCGTGCGCGGCATCACTTCGATCGAGTAATCCTTCAGGAAGGCCTCAATCTGCGGATTGACCTCGCCCTGGGGTGCGGCGTCTTTTTTCTTGAGGAAGGGCATGAGTGACACGACAGTCTCCTTCAGGCGTTGGGGGAAGGGTCTAGGCCCAGCCATCGTTTGCAATCAGTGTTTTGATCTTTTCGAGATCGTATTCGGCATCAATCCGCGCCACTTCGGCGGCGGCAACATCGGCGTCAGCACCATCAACAGGGTAGGGGTCTGCCTTGCGGAACCCTTCGAGATAGGCGTCGGATTCGGCGGCACCAGATTTCATTGCGGCCCGGTCAATGGCCTGTTCAAACCGCTCTGGCAGGGGCAATTTTGTGCCGCGGCGGCCCTTGCCGACGATGACCTGCGCGGGCATGTCGCGCCAATACACGATTGTGACGTCTGCCATGAAATCCTCCGCAGTTGTGTTGGTTCCGGTGTAGCACCGGATATGGGTCCCAAATGCCGATTTTCGACATGCTATAAGACAAGGGCGACGCAGGTGTTATTGCTGTTTGTGAAGCTGTGCACCAGTGTGCGGCGCGGTCATTCCCTGCATAGAGAATTTGAGTTTCATTCATGCGGAGCGCTGACAGCGCTTGCGCGGGCAGGGTCGAGCGCCTAGGTTGAGGGTAACTCGAAAATGGAGGGCGTGACGATGGCGCCCAAGCGTCCCTTTGGTGCGGGCGCGTTCCCTAAAGCGGTCGATACCCCCGCGCCACAGACCCCGGATCCGGCCACGCTTTATGCGGCGCTTGATCTGGGCACAAATTCTTGCAGGATGCTGATTGCCCAGCCAAAGGGCAGTCAGTTTCACGTGTTGGATTCCTTTTCAAAGTCGGTGCAGCTAGGTCAAGGGCTTGAAAGTACTGGGAAATTGTCGCGCGCGTCGATGAACCGGACGATTTCGGCGATGCGGATTTGCCGCCAGAAGCTGGATCGCCACGGCGTGACACGGATGCGGCTTGTTGCGACCGAAGCCTGCCGGCGGGCCAAGAATGGCGTTGCCTTTGTCCATCAGGTGCGGCGCGAGACGGGCATGAAGCTTGAAATTATCAAGCCCGAAGAAGAAGCGCGGCTGGCGGTGATTTCCTGCGCGCCGCTTGTGAGCACCAAGACAGAGCAGTTGCTGGTCGTTGATATTGGTGGCGGGTCAACCGAATTGGTTTGGATTGATCTGGCACATGTCCCGGCACGCGAGCGGCCCCGTGCGATTATGCGGCTGCATGCGGGCTTTGGTGCGGATCCGGGACCGTTTGCGGCGGCCAAAGTGGTTGATTGGATCTCGGTGCCCTTGGGGGTTGCGACGCTGCGCGATCAATTTTCGGACGTTGAAGACGACGCGGCACGTTTTGCGCTGATGTCGTGGTTTTTTGAAGAAAACCTGACAGAGTTTGCGCCATCTGCCGCGCAACAGGTGCGCGAGGGGTTCCAGATTGTCGGCACCAGCGGGACCGTGACGACCGTTGCCGCCAGTCATTTGGGGTTGAAGCGCTATGACCGGACCAAGGTGGATGGTTTGCGGATGACCAGCGATCAGATTGATACGGTGATCCGCAACTATTTGACGCTGGGCCCGCAGGGGCGGCGCAGTGACCCGCGCATTGGCAAGGATCGGCAGGCGTTGATCATGTCCGGTGCAGCTATTTTGCAGGCCTTGATGCGATTGTGGCCGACGGATCGGCTGTCGGTGGCGGATCGGGGACTGCGCGAGGGGTTGCTTTATGCGCAAATGTCGGCAGATGGGGTGTTGGAAGACGCGCCCTTCTAAGTTTCGCGATTTTTCGGCGAAAAATCGGAGCCTCCGGCGGGGATATTTGAGAACCAAAGAAAGACAATGAAGAAGCCAGGTAAGAACACTTCGGGGCGCGGGCAGCGTGATTTGACGGTGAAGGTCAAGTCAGCGCGCGGACGCACGACATCGTCGACACGCTGGTTGCAGCGGCAGTTGAATGATCCTTACGTTAAACGCGCCAAGGTGGAAGGCTATCGCGGGCGGGCAGCGTTCAAGATATTGGAGCTGGACGACAAGTACCGATTTCTCGTGCCCGGTGCGCGGGTGGTGGATTTGGGCTGTGCCCCCGGTGGGTGGTGTCAGGTCGCGGTGCGCCGCGTCAATGCATTGGCTGAAAAGCCTAGCAAGGCCGTTGGCCGGGTGTTGGGCGTGGATCTGCAGGAGGTGGAGCCGATTGCGGGCGCAGAGGTCTACCAGCTTGATTTCATGGAAGATGACGCCGACAAGCAGGTGATGGCGTGGTTGGACGGGCAGGCCGATGTGGTGATGTCTGATATGGCGGCCAGTGCATCCGGGCATAAGCAAACAGACCATCTGCGGATCATCGCATTGTGCGAGGCGGCGGCATATTTTGCGTTTGATGTGCTGGTCGAGGGCGGGACATTTGTGGCAAAGGTCCTTGCCGGTGGTGCGGAGGGCGAGTTGCAGAAGCTTCTCAAGTCGCGGTTTACGTCTGTTGCCAATGTCAAACCGCCGTCGTCACGGTCTGACAGTTCGGAAAAGTTTGTCGTGGCACGGGGCTTTAAGGGCTAGGCGAGGTGCACCTGCGTCTGAGCATCCCGCAGCGTTTGGGCAAGCTGCTTTGATGGGGCGATGTCTGTGACGAAGTGATCGACCTCGGCCAGGGTGCCGATGCGCACGGGCGCTTTGCGGCTGAATTTGCCAGCGTCGGCGACGACGATTGTAGCGCGGGACGCGGCAAGGATTTGTTGGCTGACCCGCACCTCTTCGGGATCAAAGTCCAGAAGGTTACCCGTGCCATCAATGGCGGATGTGCCGATTACGGCAAAGTCGACCTGAAACCGCGCGATTGCCAATGCCGCCAGATCGCCAACAAGGCCACCATCGGCGCGGCGCAGGCGTCCACCGGCAACGATGACTTCGCATTGCGGCGCGTCGGCGAGAATATTGGCAACGTTGAGGTTATTGGTCACGACCATCAGGTTTTGGTGGTGGCGCAGGGCGCGGGCGACTGCCTCTGTCGTGGTGCCGATATTGAGAAAGAGAGAGGCATTGTCGGGGATCAGGTTTGCTGCTGTCGCAGCGATCCGGGCCTTGGCATCGCGATTGACGGACCGGCGATCATCGTAGCCGATGTTGCGCACGCCAGAGGGCAAGACGGCCCCGCCGTGGACCCTTTCGAGTAGGCCAGCGGCGCAAAGGCTGCGCAGGTCGCGGCGTATGGTTTGCACCGCGACATTGAGTTGTTCCGAAAGTGGGGTTGCCTGAACCTTGCCGTTGCGGCGGGCAGCAGTCAGGATTGCGGTGTGGCGGGATTGGGTGTTCATGAGTTCGGTTTAGGCAAAAAGCGAACATAATGAAAGCTACGGCTTTTGAAAATAGGTATTCGGTCGAACATAAGCGAGCGTGACGCCATTATCCTCTTGCTGTCGTCAACGGGGGCGGTAAGGCGGGGCGGAACATGAGGAATGAAGATGTCTACGGATTTTGACCTATTTGTCATCGGCGGCGGAATTAACGGGGTTGGCGTGGCACGGGACGCGCAGGGGCGCGGCTTGCGCGTCGCACTCGCCGAGATGAATGATTTGGCGTCCGCGACGTCTTCGGCCTCTACCAAGTTGTTCCACGGCGGGTTACGCTACCTTGAATTCTTTGAGTTCGGCTTGGTGCGCAAGGCCTTGATCGAGCGCGAGGTTTTGTTGCGGGCGATGCCGCATATCTCTTGGCCGATGCGTTTTGTGCTGCCTTATCATAAGGATATGCGGTTCGAGAACGAAACACCGACGTCACGGTTGTTGTCGTTTGTCATGCCTTGGATGAAAGGCCGCAGGCCGGCCTGGCTGATCCGGCTTGGTTTGTTCATGTATGACAATCTGGGCGGGCGACAGATTTTGCCGGGGACTCGCACGGTGGATTTGACCAAGGATCCGTTGGGGCGTCCGCTCAAGCAGAAATTCGCGCAGGCTTATGAGTATTCTGACTGCTGGATCGAGGATTCGCGCCTTGTTGTGCTGAATGCGCGTGATGCAGAATTGCGCGGTGCCAAGATCATGGTGCGCACCAAGGTCACACAGGCCCGGCGCGAAGCGGATCATTGGGTGATCACGGTTGAAGGCCCGGCGGGCATCCAGACCGTCACAGCGCGGGCCTTGGTCAACGCAGGTGGGCCGTGGGTCGAAGATGTCGTGCGCAATACCGTGCGAATGAACACATCCGAAGGGATCCGGCTTGTTCGCGGCAGCCATATCGTCACCAAGAAACTTTATGACCACGACAAGTGCTATTTCTTTCAGGGTGAAGATGGCCGGATCATTTTTGCCATTCCATATGAGACGGATTTCACGCTGATCGGGACCACGGACGCTGAACATGATGACCTCAACCGCACACCAATCGCGACGGAAGCAGAGCAGGACTACCTTTGCAACTTTGCCAGCCAGTATTTTGAAAAGCCGGTGACGCGGGATGATGTCGTCTGGACCTATTCCGGCGTGCGTCCGCTTTATGACGACGGTGCAAAGTCAGCGACAGCAGCAACCCGCGATTACGTCTTGTCGCTGGATGAAAACGGGCCGCCGTTGCTTAGCATCTTCGGTGGCAAGATCACGACCTATCGGAAGCTGGCAGAAAACGTGATGAAAAAGCTCTCGCCGTTGGTCGGTGGAACTGGTCCTTGGACGGCTGGCGTGGCCTTGCCGGGGGGGGACTTTCCGGTTGGGGATGTTGAAAAGCTGATCGTGCGTTTGCGGGATGATTTTGGGTTCCTTGATGATCGTTGGGCACGGCGTTTGGTGCGGGCCTACGGCACGCAAGCGCGTGATGTTTTGGGCGCGGCAACGTCGGCGGCGGACTTGGGGCAGGACTTTGGTGCGTCCCTGACAGAGGCAGAGGTGCGGTGGCTGATGACCCACGAATACGCATGTGCGGCTGCGGATATTGTCTGGCGGCGCAGCAAGCTGGGGCTGCGGATGACCAAGGAAGAGATTGCAAAGCTGGATGTCTTTATGGCCAAGGCTGGTTGACGTGTTGGTCGGGAACACTTTGACTGAGTGCTGCCCGAGGATGTTGCGCCTTCTGTTGGGTTTTGCCAGCATTGGTGCAGGTCATTTGATAGGCAGTATATCATGAAGTCAGAGCAATGGTTTTATGTCGTTGGACAAGACAGCAAGGGGCCCTTTGAAAGCCACGAGATTGAGGACCTGATCGCGCAGGGCGTCATTGGTCCGCAGTCCCTTGTCTGGCATGAGGGCTTGCCGGTGTGGGAAACCGCCGCGCTGCATTTCGAGATGCCGGGTGTGATGGCGTCGCACCATCCGGGAATGGCCATGGGGGGGCAGATCGGCCCGGATGGTCTTTATGTCGGGGCACCGTCGCGCAATCTGGGCGAGGCGTTTAAGGTCTGCATGGGGAAATATGCCACGTTTTCAGGCCGGGCCAGTCGGTCTGAATATTGGTATTTTGTGTTGTGGCAGTTCCTGATTGGTTTTGTCACCGGGTTCATCGATGGTTTTGTGCTAGGGGCAACGGGCGATCTATCGCCATTGAATACGATCGGGTCCTTGATCCTGTTTATTCCGGGACTTGCTGTCGCGTGGCGCAGATTGCACGACATTGATCGATCGGGCTGGTGGATCGGAGGCGCAATGCTGGCGACTGTTGCGATCACGCTGCTGGCGGCAATGTCCTATGATGGGATCGACACATTGACCGGGGCAGAATCCGGTTTAGGGCTGGTGCTTCTGGGTGTGGCGGCGATTGGAATTGTCGCCTATCTTGTTGTTATACTTGTATTTTACTGCACGCGGGGCACCTTGGGGCCCAATCGATACGGCTAATAGGAAAGACGCGCTATGACACATATTCTTGCGATTGACCAAGGGACGACATCCAGCCGCGGCATCATATTTGATGGTGCGATGAAGATTGTCGCGACAGCTCAGGAAGAGTTTCAACAGCATTTTCCACGATCCGGCTGGGTGGAACATGTGGTCGAGGATTTGTGGGAAACGACATTGGCCACGTCGCGTGAAGCGATCAAAAAGGCAGGTCTGACACCCGATGATATCACGGCGATTGGCATTACCAATCAGCGCGAAACCACCGTCGTGTGGGACCGGCACACCGGCAAGGCGATTCACAATGCGATTGTTTGGCAGGACCGGCGCACCGCCGAGACTTGTGAAGCGCTTAAGGCTGAGGGTTTTGAACCGACGATTACGTATAAGACGGGTTTGCTGCTTGATCCCTATTTTTCGGGCACAAAGCTCAAGTGGCTGCTTGATCATGTTGAGGGTGCCAAAGAGGCCGCCGAGGCGGGTGATCTGTTGTTTGGCACAGTCGACAGCTACCTGATCTGGCGACTGACAGATGGCGCGCGCCACGTCACCGATGCGACGAATGCCGCCCGCACGATGCTTTACAATATTCGCGAAGGTGCTTGGGACACGGAGATCTGCGCCCGATTTGGTATCCCGACGGATATGCTGCCAGAGGTGCTTGATTGTGCTGCGGACTTTGGCGTGACGGCGGCGGCACATCTAGGGGCTGAGTTGCCGATTCTGGGGGTGGCGGGGGATCAACAGGCGGCAACCCTTGGCCAGGCCTGTTTTGCACCGGGGATGCTGAAATCGACCTATGGGACAGGGTGTTTTGCGCTGCTGAACACGGGCGACACGCTGGTCGAAAGCCAAAAAAGGCTGCTGGGCACGATTGCCTATCAGTTCGACGGAAAGCCGACTTATGCGCTTGAAGGGTCGATTTTCATTGCCGGTGCGGTGGTGCAATGGCTGCGCGATGGGCTGGGGATTATTGCCAAGGCCGCTGACACCCATCCCTTGGCCGAGAAGGCGGATCCAGAACAGGAGCTTTATCTTGTTCCTGCGTTTACTGGCCTGGGTGCGCCTTACTGGGACGCTAACGCACGCGGGGCTATCTATGGGCTGACGCGCAATTCCGGTCCGGCAGAATTTGCCCGCGCCGCGTTGGAAAGCGTGGGTTTTCAAACGAGGGACCTATTGGAGGCGATGAAGAGTGACTGGCAAGGCGCTGATAGTGCGCCGGTTTTGCGCGTCGATGGCGGAATGAGTGCGAGCGATTGGGCGATGCAATTCCTGTCCGATATTCTGGGTGCGCCCGTCGACAGGCCAACCGTGCTGGAGACAACAGCGCTTGGGGTCGCGTGGCTCGCAGGCATGCGGGCGGGGATCTACCCGGATCAAGAGGGTTTTGCCGCTGAATGGGCGCTGGATCAAAGGTTTACCGCTGAAATGGATGATGAAACGCGCAGCCGCCGCTATGAGGGGTGGAAAGACGCAATTGGTCGGACGCTAAGCCGTTAATGCAGGGCAGCCTCCCAAGCCGCAAATTCGTCAAGACGCTTTCGTTTCAATTTTTCAAGGACTTGCGGCGATAAGTTCACCTGAAAATCAGGTGAAACATTAAGCCGCTTGGGTTCAGGAAAGTCGCCGAATCTATCGCGCAGGAAGGTCATCAATGTGTCTTGCGCTTCATATCGGAAAAGGTGGTCGACACCCATTTTTCCGTCACCATCGCGCAAGAATTTTGCCTGTGATCCGACATTGGCGTAGGGGGCCGGTTTGCCTTTGCAGAATTCGAGTACAAAGTCGTCAAAGCTGACACCGCGTGCCGAATTGGGGTGACCGACCAGATTGTCGCGGCAACGATAGCGAAACCAGGAGCTCAACCAATCAACGGGGTGGCGAATGATGCTCATCACTTCGAGATCGTCAATTTCCGCGGTGCGTAGAAAGGGCCTGATGAATCGCTGGTACCGGTAGCAGGGAGAGTGTTTGAGATCAGCGGGTTCGCGCACAACAATTGACGCCAGCGGTGCCAACGCCCCTTCGAGCGCTGTCGTTCCTGTTTTCGGCATCGCCAAAAAGACGAGTTTTTCTTTCCTGAAAACAAGCACTTCACAGATTCCTTCGGTGTATCGTGAAGATACTTTAGGCCATCAATCCTTTTTTAACCACCTTCTCTCTAGGGTTGGTCGTGTCGATTTTAGTTGAAATGTTCTACTTTTGGTCCCATACAGAAATGAGAACACAAGAAGAACATGAGCATGATTGCCGCCCTGACAGGGGCGTGACATAAGGACAGGACCAGAATGGCAACGGCAGAACTCCTCAAAATGACTGATAAGAAAACCGCGGACAAGCAAAAGGCGCTGGATTCCGCGCTGTTACAGATCGAACGGCAGTTCGGTAAAGGGTCTATCATGACCTTGGGCGGTCAAAACCAGATGCCCGATATCGAGGCGACAAGCACAGGATCGCTGGGCTTGGACATCGCTTTGGGTATTGGTGGCCTGCCGAAAGGGCGGGTGATTGAAATTTATGGACCAGAATCGTCGGGTAAGACGACGCTGACCCTGCACGCCATCGCGGAAGAGCAGAAAAAAGGCGGCGTTTGCGCCTTTGTGGATGCCGAACACGCGCTGGATCCGAGCTATGCCAAAAAGCTGGGCGTGAACCTTGATGAATTGCTGATTTCTCAGCCTGATACGGGCGAACAAGCGCTTGAGATTGTGGATACGCTGGTGCGATCCGGCGCTGTCAGCATGGTGATCGTCGATTCGGTTGCGGCGCTGACACCAAAGTCCGAACTTGAAGGTGACATGGGCGACAGCTCTGTCGGTGTGCATGCACGTTTGATGTCTCAGGCCATGCGCAAGCTGACCGGTTCGATCAACCGCTCCGGCTGTATGGTGATCTTCATCAACCAGATCCGGATGAAGATTGGTGTGATGTTCGGCTCTCCCGAGACGACGACTGGCGGCAATGCGTTGAAGTTCTACGCCTCGGTCCGATTGGACATTCGTCGTATTGGCGCGATCAAGGACCGCGATGAGGTCGTTGGGAACGCAACCCGCGTGAAGGTCGTCAAGAACAAGGTGGCACCGCCATTCAAACAAGTGGAATTCGACATCATGTATGGCGAAGGCATTTCCAAGATGGGCGAGCTTTTGGATCTTGGTGTCAAAGCCGGCGTCGTCGAGAAATCGGGCGCTTGGTTTAGCTATGGTGATGAACGGATCGGGCAGGGCCGCGAAAATTCAAAGCTATTCCTGAAAGAAAACACCTCTGTCGCGCTTGAGATTGAAGACAAGATCAGAGCGGCACACGGATTGGAATTTGACCTGCTGGATGCGGATAAGCCGGAAGACGATGACGACGACGCTTTGGTCGATATGTAGAATTTGTGCGCCCTGCCAGAATGGCGCGGGGCACGCATGACTTGATGGTGTTGGGCCACATCTGAAAAAGGCCTGACGGCGTCGAATGCGCCGTGAGCATGATCGGGAAAAGGGTGCCGCAAAGCGTGCACCCTTTTTTCATGTCACACATGGGGGCGGTGGACAGCCCTTTGACGCGCAGGTATCTGACAGGCAACCGTAATCTTCTCGCATTTGGACATCCCATGACCAGCCTTGCCGATATCCGCTCTACTTTCCTTGATTACTTCGCGAAACAGGGCCATGAAGTTGTGCCCTCCAGCCCGCTGGTCCCGCGTAACGACCCGACGCTGATGTTCACCAATTCGGGCATGGTTCAATTCAAGAACCGCTTCACCGGGGTCGAAGCGGGCAGCTATGATCGCGCGACGTCATCGCAGAAATGTGTGCGCGCGGGCGGCAAGCACAATGACCTGGACAATGTGGGCTACACCGCGCGTCACCACACCTTCTTTGAGATGCTGGGCAACTTTTCATTTGGCGATTATTTCAAGCGCGAGGCTATCCCCTTCGCCTGGGAGCTGATCACACGCGAATTGGGTGTCGACAAAAATCGCCTTTTGACGACGGTCTATCACACAGATGACGAAGCGTTTGAGATCTGGAAGAAGATGGGTGTGCCAGAGGACCGCATCATCCGGATCGCCACATCTGACAATTTCTGGCAGATGGGGCCAACCGGACCCTGTGGGCCCTGCACCGAGATTTTCTATGATCACGGCGATCATATCTGGGGCGGTCCTCCTGGGTCACCCGAGGAGGACGGCGACCGCTTTATTGAGATCTGGAATGTCGTGTTCATGCAAAATGAGCAATTCGAAGATGGGTCAATGAAGGCGCTGGACATGCAGTCCATCGACACCGGCATGGGGCTGGAACGGATCGCGGCGCTTTTGCAAGGCAGCCACGACAATTATGACACTGACCTGTTCAAGGCGCTGATCGAGGCGTCGGCGCATGCCACTAATTCTGACCCTTTTGGCGATCAGAATGTGCATCACCGGGTTATCGCAGATCATTTGCGGTCGACGTCCTTCCTGATTGCAGAGGGTGTTCTTCCCTCGAATGAAGGGCGAGGTTACGTGCTGCGCCGGATCATGCGCCGCGCCATGCGGCATGCGCATTTGCTGGGTGCCAAAGATCCGGTCATGCACAAGCTGGTACCGGCGCTTGTGCAACAGATGGGTGCTGCATATCCCGAACTCGGCCAAGGCCAGCGCTTGATCGAAGAGACATTGTTGAATGAAGAGGTGCGGTTCAAGCAGACTTTGGATCGCGGTCTGAAACTCTTGGATGATGCGTTGACGGATGTCCCAGAGGGCGCGGACCTGCCCGGCGAAACGGCGTTCAAACTCTATGATACCTATGGGTTCCCGCTGGACCTGACACAGGACGCCCTGCGCGAAAAAGGACGCGGTGTTGACACGTCTGGCTTTGACGCGGCGATGGACGCGCAAAAGGCCAAGGCGCGCGCGGCTTGGTCTGGCGCTGGGGGCGAGGCCGATGCAGCCGTCTGGTTTGAGGTCGCCGATACCAAAGGGACGACGGATTTCTTAGGCTATGAGACGACCGGTGCAGAAGGCCAGATCACGGCGCTTTTGGTGGACGGTGCGCTTGCAGATTCCGCAAATGGCGTGGTTCAAATCGCCACGAACCAGTCGCCATTTTATGCCGAAAGCGGTGGTCAAGTCGGCGATGCTGGTGAGGTGGTGACCGAAACAGGCCGCGCAACTGTGACTGATACGCGCAAGGTTGCAGGCGTCTTTGTGCACATTGCTGAGGTTTCCGAGGGTGAGATCAAGGTCGGGCAGGGCGCCGAGTTGCGCGTTGATCCCAACCGCCGCAAAGGCATTGAGGCGAACCATTCCGCCACGCACCTGCTGAACGAAGCGCTGCGGGGCACGTTGGGTGACCACGTGGTGCAGCGCGGGTCATTGAATGCGCCGGATCGTTTGCGCTTTGATTTCAGCCATCAAAAAGCGCTCAGCGCGGATGAGTTGGCCCAAGTCGAACGGGATGTGAATGCGTTGATCCGCCAGAACGGTGTGGTCGAGACCCGGATCATGGCCCCTGATGATGCGCGCGCGCTTGGTGCGCAGGCGCTCTTTGGGGAAAAATACGGCGATGAGGTGCGCGTCGTTTCCATGGGCGTTGCCGAAGGGTCCGGCAAGGGCACCGACGGGCAAACCTATTCGGTGGAGCTTTGCGGTGGCACGCATGTCAATCGCTTGGGCGAAATCGGAGCCTTCGTGGCGCTGAGCGACAGTGCCTCCAGCGCCGGTGTGCGCCGGGTAGAGGCACTGACAGGGCAGGCGGCGTTGGATCACCTGCGTCAGCAGGACCAGCGGCTGTCAGAGGCCGCGGCCACCCTGAAAGCGCCCGTATCCGAGGTGGCCGACCGCGTGAAAGCCTTGATGGAAGAGCGTAAGGCGCTGGCCAATGAGGTTGCGCAGCTGCGGCGCGAGGTTGCGATGGGTGGCGGTGATGCATCCGGTCCGACGCAGGAGGCTGTGAACGGAATGCAGTTTGTCGGACAGGTCATGCAAGGCGTCACCGGCAAGGATCTGCCCGCTTTGGTTGACCAATTCAAAGAGAACCTGGGCAGTGGCGTGGTCTTGTTGATTGCGGACACAGGCGGCAAGGCAGCCGTGGCGGCCGGTGTCACAGCGGACCTGACCGGAAACGTTTCGGCAGTTGATGTCTTGCGTGCTGCGGTTCCGCTTTTGGGCGGTAAGGGCGGCGGCGGACGACCTGATATGGCGCAGGGCGGTGGTGCTTCGGCACAGAATGCCGATGCTGCGATTGCGGCAGCGAGAACTTATTTGGAGGGCGTGTAATGCCAACAGCACTTTGGATTGCACATGTGAAGGTCAGCGATGCAGAGGCCTATGGCCGCTATGCGGCCCTCGCAACGGTTGCGATTGGGGATCACGGCGGCGTCTTTCTAGCCCGCGGTGGGGCCTATGAAACGCTTGAAGGGCCGGACCGGCCCCGCAACGTGGTTGCGCGGTTTCCGTCAATGCAAGCCGCTCATGATTGCTATTACTCGGACACCTATCAAGAAGCCCTGACCCACGCCAAAGGGGCGGCCGAACGCGAGTTGAGCATCGTTGAGGAAGCCGAGTAGTCAGGCCCATTGTGTCGATCCCCGAGGGTAATACGCCGGGGATCAAGCAGGTGCGACAGTATTAGCTGGCTGCGCGCGCCTGACGTTTCCGTTCATGCGGGTCAAGGTAACGCTTGCGCAAGCGGATCGCGTTTGGCGTGACTTCTACCAATTCATCGTCGTCGATATAGGCGATGGCCTGTTCCAAAGACATAATCACCGGCGTTGTCAGACGGACAGCCTCGTCCGTGCCTGAGGCGCGCACGTTGGTGAGTTTCTTGCCTTTGAGAGGGTTCACTTCCAGATCGTTGTCGCGGCTGTGCTCGCCGATGATCATACCGGTGTAGACGGCCTCTTGCGCGCCGATGAACATCTTGCCGCGCTCTTCAAGGTTCCACAAAGCGAATGCCACAGAAGACCCGTTTTCCATCGAGATCAGCACGCCTTGGCGGCGTCCCTGAATCGCACCTTTATAGGCAGTCCAGCCGTGGAAGATCCGGTTCAGGACGCCAGAGCCGCGTGTATCGGTCAGAAATTCGCCGTGATAGCCGATCAGGCCGCGCGAAGGCACATGCGCGATGATCCGTGTTTTGCCGGCACCTGCGGGCTTCATCTCTGTCAGCTCACCTTTACGCGGGCCGGTCAGTTTTTCGACCACGGACCCGGTGTATTCGTCATCGACGTCGATGGTGACTTCTTCAACGGGTTCCATGCGCTGGCCGTCTTCTTCGCGGAAAATAACTTGCGGACGCGAGATCGAGAGCTCAAACCCTTCACGGCGCATGTTTTCGATCAACACGCCCATCTGCAATTCGCCACGGCCTGACACTTCAAACGCGTCGCCACCGGGGGTGTCGGCGATCTTGATGGCGACGTTGACCTCTGCTTCTTTCATCAGGCGGTCACGGATCACACGAGACTGCACTTTCTTGCCGTCCTTGCCCGCCAGCGGGCTATCATTGATCCCGAACGTCACGGTGATGGTCGGTGGGTCGATCGGCTGCGCGGGGATGGGAATGTCGAGTGCCGGATCACACAAAGTATCGGCGACAGTGGCCTTGGTCATGCCTGCGACGGTGACGATATCGCCAGCCTCTGCCACGTCGATGGCGGATTGCGACAGGCCGCGGAAGGCCAAGATCTTGGAGACGCGGAATTGTTCGATCTTGCTGCCATCACGCGACAGCGCTTTGATTGTATCGCCCGCTTTGCAGGTTCCCGCCTCGACCCGACCGGTGAGGATCCGGCCAATAAACGGGTCAGCAGAAAGCGTCGTCGCCAGCATCTGAAATGGCTCTGACTTGCGTTCAATCTGCTTGGGCATCGGGACGTGATTGACGATAAGGTCAAACAGCGCATCAAGGTTCTTGCGCGGGCCGTCAAGTTCTGCGTCGCACCAACCAGCGCGGCCAGAGGCGAACATGACGGGGAAATCGAGTTGCTCGTCACTGGCCTCGAGCGCTGCAAAAAGGTCAAAAACCTCGTCCACGGCGCGGTCAGGTTCGCCATCGGGTTTGTCGACCTTGTTGACGACCACGATGGGACGCAGGCCAAGGGCCAGCGCCTTGGACGTCACGAATTTGGTCTGTGGCATCGGGCCTTCTGCGGCGTCGACCAACAGGACAACACCGTCCACCATGGACAGGATCCGCTCAACCTCGCCACCGAAATCGGCGTGGCCGGGGGTGTCAACGATGTTGATCCGGGTGCCTTTCCATTCGACGGAGGTACATTTGGCAAGGATGGTAATGCCGCGCTCGCGTTCGATGTCATTGCTGTCCATCGCACGTTCGGTTGTCGCCTCGTTTTCCCGGTAGACGCCTGACTGCTTCAGAAGTTCGTCCACCAGCGTGGTCTTGCCGTGGTCAACGTGTGCGATGATCGCGATATTGCGAATATCCATGAGTTCTGCCCTTATGCGGAGTTGCCGCGCGGATAACGCGCAATGCCGCCAAAGGCCACCCCTGAATTGGTTAGTGCCGCGTGGTTGTGGAAAACAGGTTGATGACCACGATCCCCGCAAGGATCAGCGCAATTCCAAGGATTGCGGGCAGGTCCAGCTTTTGGCCAAAGACGGCATAGCCAATGCAGGCGATCAACACGATGCCAAGACCCGACCACATCGCATACATGATACCAACGGGCATTGTCCGCAGCGTGAGCGACAGAAACCAGAATGCGCCCGCAAAGCAGACTACAACCGCCAGAGAAGGCCAGAGACGGGTGAATTGCTGGCTGGCCTGAATGGCAGAGGTGCCGAGCGTTTCGCAGATAACCGCGATCATCAGATAAATGTAGTGAACCGGCATGTCTGACCTCTTTGATGTCTCCAGCAAAGGCTAGCACGGCGGCGCGTATTTAGCATGACAAAAGGCCGCCCCTTGCGGGACGGCCACAATCTTGTCTGCAGCGCTGTTTACATCGCGGCGTTGAGGTTTTCGTCAATCTTTTCGAGGAACCCTTCGGTAGTCAGCCAGCGTTGATCTGGGCCCACCAAAAGCGCGAGGTCTTTGGTCATGTGGCCACTTTCGACCGTGTCCACGATCACCTTTTCCAACGTGTCGGCGAATGACATCAATTGTGCATTGTCGTCCAGCTTGGCGCGGTGCTTGAGCCCACCGGTCCATGCAAAGATCGACGCAATAGAGTTGGTCGATGTGGCTTTGCCTTCCTGATGTTGACGGTAGTGTCGGGTCACGGTGCCGTGGGCTGCCTCGGATTCGACGATCTTTCCATCCGGGGTCATCAATTGGCTGGTCATCAGACCCAGCGATCCAAAACCCTGCGCAACTGTGTCGGACTGGACATCGCCATCATAGTTCTTGCAGGCCCAGACGAAGCCACCAGACCATTTCATCGCACTTGCTACCATGTCGTCGATCAGGCGGTGCTGATACTCGATTCCCTTGGCGTCAAACTTGTCTTTGAATTCTTCCTGGAAGATCCGCTCGAAGATCAGCATGAATTGACCGTCGTATTGTTTGAGGATTGTGTTCTTGGTGGACAGATAAACCGGCCAACCCAGGTTCAGGCCGTAGTTGAGGGAAGCGCGGGCAAAATCCTCGATCGATTTATCAAGGTTGTACATGCCCATGTAGACACCGGACGAGGGTGCGTCGAACACCTCTTCTTCCATCACGGTGCCGTCTTCGCCCACGAATTTCATCGACAGTTTGCCGGGGCCGGGGAACTTCATGTCCGTGGCGCGGTATTGATCCCCATAGGCATGGCGGCCAATCACGATGGGTTGGGTCCAGCCCGGCACAAGACGCGGCACGTTCTTGCAGATGATGGGCGCGCGGAACACGACACCGCCAAGGATATTACGGATCGTCCCGTTCGGGCTACGCCACATTTGCTTGAGGTTAAATTCCTCGACCCGCGCCTCATCAGGGGTGATGGTCGCACATTTGACAGCGACGCCGACCTCTTTGGTCTTCTCGGCCGCATCAATCGTGATTTGGTCATTTGTCTCGTCGCGGGTCTGAATGCTCAGATCGTAATAAAGCAGATCGATGTCCAGATACGGCAGGATCAGCTTTTGCTTGATGAAGTCCCACATTATCCGGGTCATTTCGTCGCCGTCCATTTCGACAATCGGGTTTTCGACCTTGATCTTTGACATGCTGTCCACCTTGGGGCTGATTTGACGTTGCCTTGCCATAGCGGATAACAAGCGGCGTGAAAAGATCGTATACAATTGTATACTAAGATTTCCGCGCACCTAGTTTACAGGTTGTAAATGCGGTCAGACGCTGCGACGGCGGCGTCTGCCCAGGGCCCCTAGCGCCGCGAGGGCCGTGAGCATCATGCCCAGGGCTGCAGGACCCGGAACCGGTGTAACCGAAGGCGGTAGTGGGGGCGTTATGGGACCGCCGCCGCCGGTTCCGTTGGATGAACTGCCCGCAGCGGTACCACCGCCTGCGCGACAAGTCCGACCTGTATTGTCGACGTCGATCACCCAAAACGAATTGCCACCGACCAATGCACTACAATTGTTGCGACCACTGTCAAACGCCGGGCCAATCGGTAGATTGGGTATGTTCAGATGCGGCGTGCGGACAATCGGGGTGTAGACCGTTCCCGGGCGCCGCACGGGTGGGCCATTTTGTCCAAACGGCGGCGTCAGATTCGTGATCAGATCATCGGTTACGATTGGCGGGTTCAGCAGTGGCGGCCAGAAGTTTTCAGGTGTTGCGACCGGCTGTGGCGCCGGGCCGCCAAATGGGACCACTTCCTTGCGACAGAAATCCGCATAGCGCGCGTAATAATCGTCCCACTCATTTTTGAAGCGGGGCAAAACCATCTCGGTTCCGGTCAGGTTTGACAGCTCTCGCTGGGACAGGGCACGGGCACAAGGTTCCGGCAAACAGGTCCGGGGAATCCGCACCTTGCCTGCCAGAGTGAATGCAACAGCCGCACTGCCGTCTTCGCGATCGTCAAGGTACTTTGCGTCGATACAGGCATAGCCCAATGGGTCATGCGTTGTGATCTGCGAGATCGATGTGATGTCATCCAGCGACAACGGATCAGCCTGCGCAGAATGCGCAGCACAGACGATTCCCAAAAAGAGCAGACTTTCTCGAAACATGACGCTTTGTCGTGCGCGCAGTTGTCAAAAATGGGACGCAATAGTGTTAATTTTGTCTTAACGGCCTTATTTACATGGGAATAAACCGTGTCATTCCCCGCAATTTGCCGCGAAAATGGGGTGGTAGGCCCGGCAGGACTTGAACCCGCAACCAAAGCGTTATGAGCGCTCTGCTCTAACCAATTGAGCTACAGGCCCCCGATTGCGGCCATTGCTAACAGAACCAAAGCGCGTTTCAAGTGGGTGTTGCAGGCCGCAAGGCAGCGGCCCGCAAGGTTGTGTTAGCCGTCGGCCATCATGGCGTCGCCAGACTTCATCGCGTCGTCAGCCATCATGGTGTCGCCTGATTTCATAGCGTCGTCCGCCATCATCGCATCGTCTTTCATCATGCCGTCATGTTTGCCGCACGCCGTAAGGCCGACCAAAACGCAGGCTGCAAGTATAAGTTTACGTGTCATTTTCAGTTTCTCCTGTTGGACTTGTGCACAAGGGACGGGGGACAGGATTCTGTCAATCACGGGGCAGTGACAGTTTGGTGAAGCAATGTTGCAGGGCAAGAACCACTGGTCAGACCGCATCGGTTGCGGTAAGGCGACCCCAACTTCGGATCGGGGGACGTTATGACCATCAAAAACGGGCTGACTTATGCAGAGGCGGGCGTCGATATTGATGCCGGAAACTCGCTTGTGGAACGCATTAAGCCAGCCGCAAAGCGGACGGCCAGACCGGGTGTGATGGCTGGGCTTGGCGGATTTGGGGCGCTGTTCGATCTGAAAGGCGCAGGCTATCAGGACCCGATCCTTGTCGCCGCAACAGATGGCGTGGGCACCAAATTGCGGATCGCGATTGATACCGGCAACGTCGACACAATCGGTGTGGATTTGGTCGCGATGTGTGTCAATGATTTGGTCTGCCAAGGGGCAGAGCCATTGTTTTTCCTGGATTATTTCGCAACAGGCAAACTCGATGTGGATGATGCCACCCGGATCATCAACGGAATTGCCGCCGGGTGCGAGGCCTCGGGCTGCGCGTTGATCGGCGGCGAGACCGCAGAGATGCCGGGCATGTATCACGATGGTGATTTCGATCTTGCGGGTTTCTCGGTTGGCGCGATGGAGCGGGGCGCCGATCTGCCACGCGATGTTGGCGCAGGCGACGTTTTGCTGGGGCTTGCGTCGGATGGGGTCCATTCGAACGGCTATTCGCTTGTGCGTCGGATCGTCGATGTCTCGGGTTTGGGTTGGGCCGACGATGCGCCCTTCACTGGCGGCACGTTAGGAGAGGCATTGCTTGCCCCGACAAGGTTGTATGTGCGCCAAGCCCTTGCGGCGATCCGGGCCGGTGGGGTGAACGGGTTGGCCCACATTACCGGCGGCGGTTTGACGGAGAACCTGCCAAGGGTGCTTCCCGATGGGTTGGGCGCGGATGTGGATCTGGATGCGTGGACCTTGCCGCCAGTTTTCCGCTGGCTGGCAGATCAAGGCGGGATGGCAGAGGCAGAGATGCTCAAAACATTCAACGCGGGAATCGGAATGGTGCTTGTGGTGAAAGCGGAGGCAGCAGCAGCGCTGACAACACTGCTGACTGCGGAGGGCGAAACAGTCTTTGCATTGGGGCACGTCACCAAGGGTGAAGGTGTGCGCTACACAGGCAAGCTGGTGTGACGAAAAGGGTTGCGATCCTGATTTCCGGTGGCGGTTCCAACATGGTGTCGCTGGTCTCATCGATGACAGCGGATCATCCGGCACGTCCGATTCTGGTTGTTGCAAACAAGCCGGATGCTGGTGGTTTGCAACGTGCCAAGGATCTGGGCGTTGAAACCTGTGTTGTTGCCCATCGTGACTTCGATGATCGCGCAGGTTTTGAGGCAGCGCTCACGGCGCGGCTGGAACTCGCAGCACCTGATATCATCTGCCTTGCTGGTTTCATGCGGATCCTGTCGCCTGCGTTTACCGCGCGATGGGAGGGCAAAATTCTGAATATCCATCCGTCGCTTTTGCCAAAATACAAAGGTCTCAACACGCACGCCCGTGCGATTGAAGCAGGTGATCAGCTTCACGGTTGCACGGTTCACCGGGTCACAGCGGATTTGGATGATGGGCCAATGCTGGGCCAGGCGCGCTTGCGGATTTTGCCGGGCGATACGCCAGAGGTCTTGGCGGCTCGGGTTTTGCCATTGGAACATCAGCTTTACCCCGCCGTCTTGCGCCGCGTTGCGGAAGGCCGTGAAACTCCGGTCCTGATTGACGCTGTGGGCTAGGCTTTCCAACACCTGCGCAATCGCCTATCAAAAGAAACGCGTGATGAACGCGCGCCCAAGAATGACAGGCCACTATGCAGACCATTACGACGACCGACGCCCTTGCCGCTTTCTGTGCAGAGGCCGCAAAACGCCCCTATGTCACTGTTGATACAGAGTTTTTGCGAGAACGGACGTATTATTCCAAACTCTGTCTTGTGCAATTGGCCTATCAGGATGAAGCAGGCGCTGACGCTGTTTTGGTCGATCCGCTGGCTGGTGATCTGTCGCTTGAGCCGCTTTATGACCTCTTCAGGGATCCCGGCGTTGTCAAAGTCTTCCATGCTGCGCGGCAGGATCTTGAGATTTTCTACGTTGACGCGGGCCTGATCCCAGCGCCGTTATTTGATACCCAAGTCGCCGCGATGGTCTGCGGATTCGGCGATCAGGCGGGATACGAGACCTTGGTGCGCAAGATCGCTCAAGCCAATCTCGACAAATCCAGCCGCTTCACCGATTGGTCCCGTCGTCCGCTGACGGATGCGCAAAAGACCTATGCCTTGGCTGATGTGACGCATTTGCGGGATATTTACGAATACTTGTCTGACCGGCTTGCGAAATCTGGTCGCAAGAAGTGGGTGACCGAGGAGATGGCCGTCTTGAACGCGCCGGAAACCTATCAGGCCAGCCCCGATACGGCTTGGGAACGGGTCAAAACCCGCACCAATTCGGGCCGTTTTCTTGGCATCGTGCGCGAGCTTGCCCGCTTTCGCGAAAGTTATGCGCAGGAACGGAACGTGCCCCGGAACCGGGTGTTCAAAGATGACGCATTGGTCGAACTGGCATCGACCAAGCCACAATCAGAACAGGATCTGAACCGGTCGCGTCTGCTGTTGCGAGAGGCCCGGAAAGGCGACATTGCAGCAGGCATTCTGGCGGCCATTCAGGCTGGTCTGGCTGTGCCAAACGATCAATTGCCGAAACCGGATAACAGCCGCGAAAAGCTGCAGGTGAACCCCGCGATTGCGGATATGCTGCGGGTGCTTTTGAAAGCCAAGGCAGATCAGGAAGGTGTCGCGCAAAAGCTGATTGCCAATGCGCAGGATCTTGATCAGCTGGCTGCTGGAAAGCGCGATATCGCCGCTTTGAAGGGCTGGCGCGCCGAGATCTTCGGCAATGACGCGGTGCGGCTTTGCGATGGCGAGGTCGCACTTGCCGTTAAGGGCTCAAAAGTGGTCTGCGTGGATCGTTAGCGGCTGCTGACGCGGGCATTGCGCGCGCCTTGCACGCGAATGCTGCGCACGCCGGCCAGATCACTGGCGTTCAACACGCGTGCGACGTCAATGCGCCGACTGGTGGTAGAGCCTTGGGTCTGTGCGCCGCCTGGCATTTCGACGCGGAACGCAAGCGTCAACGTGCCGTTGTCAAACGCGACGGGTACCAATTGTGCATTGAACGCGCCTTGGGCAGACGCAGTGCCAGTCGCCTGAACAATTGCGCCGCCTGCGTTACGCAACACGCTTAGGCTGTCGACGCTGTCGATCATGATCCGACCGTCAACTTCGCGTTGCACCATGTCAGCCGTCACCAAAGGTCGTTGGTTGCCGCTTGCATCGACATTTGCGACCTGCGTGGAGGACCCAAACCAGTTCAGCGGATTGAGCCGGGATTCTGTGATCCGGGCACAGCCCGTCACAACCAGAACAGCAATCAAAGCAAGAGGCAGGGCAGGGCGCATGGTTCACCTTTTTGTCGCGTCGCCAAATAGCTAGCCCAGATAGGCGCGGTTGAAAAGCGCCGGACTGGACGTTTGCTGCAATGCGTCCTAGATCGAACACAACCCGACAGGAGATGCCAATGGCCACCGCCGCTTTTGAAGAGATCGTGGAAGATTTTGAGTTCCTGGATGATTGGGAAGACCGATATCGCCATGTGATTGATCTTGGCAAAGCGATGGAGCCATTAGAGGACGCATTCAAGGTGCCAGCAACCAAGGTGGACGGTTGTGCCTCTCAGGTCTGGTTGGTGCCGAATACGGATGGCGGGACCTTCACGTTTCGCGGGGACAGCGATGCGATGATCGTGCGCGGCCTGATTGCAGTACTAAACGCGCTTTACGACGGTGTGGCCGTCGGGGATGTGGCCGAGGTGGATGCGACGGCAGAGTTGGGCCGTCTGGGCCTGAACGACCACTTGTCAGCGCAGCGGTCAAACGGGCTACGGGCAATGGTGGAGCGGATCAGGTCGACGGCTGCCACAGCCTAGAGTGCGCGCAGCGCCTCGGCCAGATCGCCATAGCCGGTAAAGCGGCGCTCAAACTTCAACCCCATACGTGTCGCGATGGCTTCGGCTTTTGCGGTCAGGTCGGCATTTTCGGTTTGCGCCTGATAGACCAGCGTTTCGTAATTGCCGAAATACATGTCCCGTAGCTGCGGGTGACGATCAAGGCCCAGCGGACGCCAGACAAAAGCATCGAACTGACGCACGAGAAAATCGGTCAGGTAAAACGCAGTCATTTCATCACGGGCTTCGAACGCGGTGTTGCCTTCGAAAAAGCTATAACAATGCGGTCCCGCAATCATGCTGACGCCCAGCTCGGCGCAGGCCGCCTGTAACTGACCACCAGTTCCACAATCGGCGTAAACCACAAAAATCTGGTCATAGTGATCACGGTGGGCGGCAACGGCCGCGCGGATGCCCGGCACAATCTTCTCAGGATGATTGTGATAGATGGCCGGCAGGCATTGCAGGTCGAGGTGGGTCCAACCATTCAAAGACCGAAGTGCGAGGATTTCATGCGCCAGCGCACCGCAAGCCAGCAATAGAACAGGTTTATCACCTTTTGGGGACAGACCGGACTGGGTCAGGCGGTCGTCCAGTTCGCTCATGACCGGCGGGTCCATAACCGTGCAGCGACCGATCCGACCATTGCAAGAACAAGGACGTAAATGGGTGGCACGCCAAACACAAAGAGCGCACCAATTGTGAATGCCGCCGCCAGCGTGACTGACACGATCAGTATGATCAGCATGCGTTGGGTCATGACCTCTCCTATGTATCCCTATGAAATAGGGAGCCGGGCAGGATTACACCAGCCCGGCAGCGGGATTAGGCCGAGGCACCTTGGTTGTGCTTGCGCGCCACCAGCGTTTTCGCCGTTTCAACAGCGACTGCGGCGTCGCGGCAGTAAGCGTCAGCACCGATCGCTTTGCCGAATTCTTCGTTCAGCGGCGCACCACCGACCAGCACGATGTAGTCGTCGCGGATACCCTTTTCGACCATCGTATCGATCACGACCTTCATGTAGGGCATCGTCGTGGTCAGTAGCGCAGACATGCCAAGGATCTCTGGCCCTTCGGTTTCAAGCGCCTCGAGATAGCTTTCCACTGCGTTGTTGATCCCAAGATCCACAACCTCAAAGCCTGCACCTTCCATCATCATCGACACAAGGTTCTTGCCGATGTCATGGATGTCGCCCTTGACCGTGCCGATCACCATCTTGCCGACGCGCGGCGCTCCGGTCTCAGCCAGCAACGGCTTAAGAATGGCCATACCACCTTTCATCGCGTTGGCGGCCAGCAGCACTTCTGGCACAAAAAGGATACCGTCCCGAAAGTCCTGTCCGACAATGGTCATGCCACCAACAAGCGCTTTCGTAAGGACATCGTAAGGCGCCCACTTACGTTCGATCAGGATGTTTACACCCTCTTCGATCTCTTCCTTCATGCCGTCGTAAAGGTCGTCGAACATCTGCGCGACGAGGTCTTCGTCATTCAGTTCCGACAGGATGATTTCGTCTTCGTCCGACATGTTTATCCTCCAAAGCGCAAGGCGCTGATCCTACTACTCAATTTAATGCTATTTTGTCGCACAAGGCACGCGACAAATAGCGACATTCCCGGTTCATGCACCGACCTGACCTTGCGTGTGTTCCATGTTTGTTCTACATTCACCACATGACCCAACGCGCAATCCGTCCCACATACCGCACGCCAGGCAGGGCGGCGCGAACAAACCCCGAAAACCGCTTTGATCGGTTGCAAAGCGAAGCCGTCGATGATGGATGGCAAAAACAAGATAATGACATGCCCGTGCTGCGGACAGAGGTGTCGACGGAAGTGGCGCGCAGCATCATCACGCGCAATACCTCTCCGGATTTGTCTTTTGACCGGTCGATCAACCCGTATCGCGGTTGTGAACACGGGTGCATCTATTGTTTCGCGCGGCCCAGTCACGCCTACCTTGGTCTGTCGCCGGGGCTCGACTTTGAAACCAAGCTGATTGCTCGCCCCAACGCGGCCGCGCAGTTGGAAAAAGAGTTGAGTGCGGCATCTTATATCCCGCGTACAATTGCAATTGGGACCAATACGGATGCCTATCAACCAATTGAAAAAACGTATGAAATCATGCGTGAGATTTTGGGTGTCCTGCGCGACTTCAATCATCCTGTCGGCATCGTGACCAAGGGCACTCTGATCGAACGGGATTTGGACATCCTTGCACCGATGGCGGAAAAAGGGCTTGTGCGCGTCGGCATATCGATCACCACATTGGATCGCGAAACCTCGCGCGCGATGGAACCTCGCGTGCCGCCGCCCGCGGCCCGGTTGCGCACGATCCGACGTTTGACGCAAGCAGGTATCCCCGTGCGGGTTATGGTCTCTCCGATTGTGCCGGCTTTGACCGATCACGAGCTTGAGGCGATCTTGGTGGCGGGCAAAGAGGCGGGCGCGGTTGCAGCATCGTCCATCGTGTTGCGATTGCCGCGCGAAGTGTCTGGACTGTTTCGCGATTGGGTGACGCAGACCTACCCGGATCGCGCGGATCGGATCATGGCGCGCGTCCAGGAACTGCATGGGGGCAAGGATTATGATCCGGCCTTTGGGACACGTATGACTGGTCAGGGGGCTTGGGCCGATTTGATGCGCAAGCGGTTCAACCTTTGTGCAAAACGGCTGGGCCTTGACCAGCCGCAGCCGAGCTTGCGGTGTGACCTCTTCTCTCGGCCTGTGCGCATCGGTGACCAACTGGATCTGCTTTAGCCGCGTCTACGCCCACGCCGTGCGGCGCGGGTTGGTCCGGCCCCATCTGTGCCGTCGGATTCAGAGCTGAATGCACCAAGGGCCGTGGTGATCGCTTCCAGCGATGGCGAGTCACCCTTTGGTCGCGTTTCAAGCGCCTCGCGCATGTGCCGCAAATGCTCTGGCGTAGTGCCGCAGCACCCACCAATGATGACCGCGCCGCAGTCGCGCGCCAATTGCGCGTAATCTGCCATCAGTTCGGGCGTGCCATCATAGTGAATATGGCCGTCGTGATACTTGGGAATGCCCGCGTTGCCTTTTGAGATCAGTGGCGCCGTTGGCCCCGCCGCCGCCATGCCCAGGATCGTGCGCAGCAGATCCGACGCGCCGGTGCCGCAATTGGCACCAAACCCAAGCGGCGCATAGTCGAGCTTTCCGACTTTGCGCACCATGTCTTTGGACGTGACCCCCATCATTGTGCGGCCTGCGGTGTCAAAACTCATGGTGCCGCACCACGGCATGCCCGCCTTTTCAAACGCCTCGGCGGCGGCGGCGTATTCTTCAAACGCAGAAATGGTTTCGACCCAAAGCACGTCAGCCCCGCCCGCTTTCAGCCCCTCGGCCTGCTCATGGAACATCTCTACCGCGATCGCATGGGTCAGGTTGCCCATCGGCTCCATTATGTCGCCCGTTGGTCCTACGGATCCCGCAACAACGACGTCGCGGCCCGATGCATCTGCGACATTGCGGCCGATCTCCGCACCTGCTTTGTTCAATTCAAAGACGCGCGATTGCGCGTCATGCAGCTTGAGCCGCGATGCATTGCCGCCAAAGGTATTCGTCAAAAACAGATCACTACCTGCATTGACGGCGCCCTCGTAAAGCGCGGTGATCTTTGCTGATTCATCCACATTCCACATTTCAGGTGCATCACCGGACGACAGCCCCATATTGAAAAGATTGGTCCCGGTCGCACCGTCAGCCAGAAGCCAATCGCGTGTTTTGAGCAGGCGCGTTAGCGCATTGTCGTGAAGAGATGACATGGGGTTTATCGTCCTGATGGTTCGGGCTTAAGTGGCGTGCCCTTGCCAACTGTGCAACAGAAAAGGACGCAAGATGATGATGAAACCGGCTCAACAAACGGGGCAAGTGGCGCTGGATGGCCCAGAGCAACGCAACCGCCGTCAGCGCAAAGGATATCGGGCCGGGGGCCGTGAAATACCGTGGCGACCATCGCGGGTTATAGAGGCTCTTGAACTGTCGAAGGCCTGTTTTTGATGTCGCCCACCGCGCAAGCGGACCGGTCTGGGCGGGTACACACCCAAGGCTCAGCTTGCAAACGCCGGCCTCTTGCGCATCACGGATGGCTGTTACGATGGCACAGTGTATCGCGCCGTCGGGAAGAGGGCCGATGTAACGGATGAGGTCAAGGGACCATTCTTTTGGCCTCGTATTGAAGGACACAAATCCGCGTAGCTCCCCGGCCACCAAGATAAGGTAGGTCCGTTGCATTGCGAGCGTGGCAGGGCAATATCGGCCCATTGTCGCGCCTAGTTCGCCGCCATGTGTGCGGCTCCAGTGCCGGGCGATTTGGGCAAGCTTGTCTTGCGGCACATGACCGGCGCGAAGCGCGATTGTGACCTGTCGGGCCTGTGCACGTCGCAACGCTTGCCGGAGCCGCTTTTTGGATCTGCCCTCTAGGTCCCATGTTTGAGGGGCCAGCGCTGCCTCGTCCGCGATACGTGCGACCCGCCACCCCCGCGCGCGGCCCATTGCGGCACGTTTCGCGCCGGCCTTGTAGAAAGGCATATTGGGCGTTGCCGCCGGATTCGATGGCTCTCCCAATACGACGGGGCAGCCAAAGGGACGCAATACATGGGCCCAGGCCCCATTGAGCCGTTCAATCGCCCCGGTTTGATATGCCAGCGTCCAATCCGCCGGTCCGGGTGGCGCTGCGGCTTTCGCCGCGCGCATTGGACGGGCAAGATAGGCCGCGCCGAGCACAAAGGGCACAAGGTAATAGACCACTCGAAACGCCAAAAGGCCTGCGACCATGTCTTCTGAGGGAAGGGTCGGAAGAAGGGCCAGAAGGGTCAGTTCAAACGGCCCGACACCGCCGGGCGAATTGCCAATCAGGCCTGCGCCCAAGGCGAGGATGTAGGCTGCAACTAAGGGCCACCACGGCACTTGCGCATCGGCCGGAAGCAAAAACCAAAGCGCAGTTCCGGCACATAAAAGGTCAATCAGCACCCAGACCAAAAGCGAAAGACACGCCGTACGGATGTTGAGCGGTATGCGTGAAAGCCCCCAAAGGCCAACGACGAAGATCAGGACTGCAAGCACCGCAGTGCCCAGGTCCGGGAGAAGCCCAAGCGCAACCGATGCCGCAAACGCGCAAATTGCCCAACCTGTCAGAAATGACAGGCCAACAGCTCCGCTGATCGTGGCGACTTGCTTTATCGAAAGTTCTGGAAAGCAGCGCCAGCGTCCCATCCCAGAAGTTACAGCGGTCAGGCCTATAGACTGACTGACGGCGATGGCGGCGGTGCCCGCATAACGCGCGCGTCTGTTTCCGACGCCGGTCTTCAGCAAGCGATGCCAAATGGCGTCATAGCGGCCAAGAGCTTTAAAGCTCAGGGCGGTGGCGCAAAGGGCGGCGAGCCATTGTGTCGGGGCGAGCGAGGCAAAGCTATCGGTCAGTTGTTCCCGCGACAGACCCGCCAGTGTGTTCCACATGTATGGCAGGCAGATCGCCAAGACGAGCATGGACATCGCGGTGCTCAACGCGGCCTTCGAACCAAAGCCTCGAACTATATCCATCAAACCCTCTCACCACACATCCGCGGGGTCTAGGGCTAGTGGCGGGATCTAAAACAACCCTTAATACAACGACAGCCTGCCCCGAATATAGCGGGGCAGGCCGTCAGATTATCAATCTGATTTAGCTCAAGTTGATCAGGCTTCGTCAACCAATTGCGCTTTGGCAACGCCCATCAGTTCAACCATTTTGGCGCGGATCGTCGCTTCTTCTGCTTTATCACCCAGATCACCGCTCACTTTGCGGTAAACGTCTTCGTCGCCGGCCTCTTCAAAATCGGCCTTGATGACTTCTTTGGCGTATTCCGCAGCTTCATCGCTCGATTTGCCCATCAAGTCGGCGGCCCAAAGGCCCAAAAGCTTGTTGCGGCGGGCCTCGGCCTTGAATTGCATCTCTGCATCATGGGCGAATTTGTTCTCAAACGCGTTTTCGCGATCTTTCATGCTGCTCATTTGGGTATCCTTTTGACAGAAATTCGATCTTCCTCTTGATATGCCCCCGCTACCGCTTGCCCGCAAGGGGGGCTTGTCGTAAGAGGCACGCAATTGGCGGCCCACGCCGGGCGGCCCCTGACGCGAGGCACCAAGATGGCACGCCGCAAATTGATCTACGAAGGCAAAGCGAAAATCCTGTACGAAGGGCCAGAACCGGGTACCTTTGTGCAATATTTCAAGGATGACGCGACAGCCTACAACGCTGAAAAAAAGGCGGTGATCGAAGGCAAAGGGGTCCTGAACAACCGTTTGTCAGAGTTCTTTATGCTTGGGCTGGCGGGCATCGGCATCCCGACGCACTTTATCAAGCGTCTGAACATGCGCGAACAGCTGATCCGCCAGGTCGAAATTATTCCGCTTGAGGTCATTGTGCGTAACGTGGCGGCCGGATCCATGGCCAAACGGATGGGCATGGAAGAGGGCGCAGCGCTGCCTCGTCCGATTGTCGAGTTTTCCTACAAGGACGATGCACTGGGTGATCCACTCGTGCCAGAGGAATATATCATCGCATTTGGCTGGGCCAGCCAGCAGGATCTGGATGATATTGTCAGCATCGCCCTGCGGGTGAATGACTTTATGTCGGGCATCATGCATGGCGTTGGCATCAAGCTGGTTGATTTCAAAATCGAAGTTGGCCGGGTTTGGGACGGTGATTTTCAACGTTTGATCGTCGCGGATGAGATCAGCCCCGACAGCTGTCGCCTCTGGGATGTCGAAACCGGCCAAAAATTGGACAAAGATGTCTTCCGGCGCGATCTTGGATCGCTGGCCGACGCCTATACCGAGGTCGCAAAACGGCTTGGCGTATTGCCAAGCAATGTGACTCATGCACCAACAAAGCCCACGCTGATAAACTAAGGATCCCAATGACATGAAAGCCAAAGTTCACGTTATGCTGAAGTCAGGTGTGCTTGACCCGCAAGGCGAGGCAATCCGCCACGCGCTCGGAAGCCTCGGCTTTGATGGGGTCAATGGTGTCCGCCAGGGCAAGGTGATCGAGCTTGATTTGGCGGATGGCACGGATGAGGCGACGATCAACCAGATGTGCGACAAACTGCTCGCAAATACGGTGATCGAAAGCTACCGGGTGGAAGTGCTGTGAAGGCTGCGGTCATTGTTTTTCCCGGTTCCAACTGCGACCGGGACATGGCCGTCGCGTTGAAAGCGGCAGGCGCCGACGTCACCATGATCTGGCACAAGGACAGCGATCTGCCAAAGGTTGATCTGGTTGCTGTGCCGGGCGGCTTTTCCTTTGGCGACTATTTGCGTTGTGGCGCGATTGCTGCGCAAAGTCCGATCTGCAAGGCATTGATTTCACACGTGGAACGCGGCGGATATGCGCTTGGCGTTTGTAACGGATTTCAAGTGCTGACCGAAACCGGGCTGCTGCCGGGGGCTCTGATGCGCAATGCCGGTTTGAAATTTGTCTGCAAAACTTCGCCTTTGACAGTGAAGACGTCGCAAAGCGCTTTCACCGAAGGCTATAACGCAGGTGATAGCGTGCATTTTCCAATCGCGCACCACGACGGAAATTACACAGCAGACGCCACAACCCTGGCAACACTGCAGGACACCGATCGCGTGGCCTTTACCTACGGCGACAACCCTAACGGGTCTGTTGCGGATATCGCGGGGGTCTTGTCCGAAAACCGCCGCGTGCTTGGGATGATGCCCCACCCAGAGCGTGCGGTGGATCATGGCCACGGTGGCACCGACGGGCAGGCACTGTTCCGCGGACTTATCGGCCAATTTGCGCAAGCCTAAGCCGGGCTTGCTTGCCGGTAGGTGGGCGTCAGCGTAGTTTGGCACCATGAGCAAGCAAAACACATCGCGCTTTGGATGGCGCAAGGCAGGTTGGCGATTGCGCGTTGCCGTCTTGCTGTTGGCCGCCTTTGGCGTGCTTGTGATTGCCGTCACTAACCAGTTGCTGACCGAACGCTTTACCGAAAACACCCGCAACCGGGCAGAGGTGCGCCTGACGCTTTATGTCGCCAACCTGATGAGCGAGCTACAGCGCAATTCCATCGTGCCACAGCTTTTGGCGCGCGACCCCGAACTGCTGCGTGCACTCGATAGCTCCGACTTCTCGCTTTCGACCGCGCGGCTATTGTCCTTTGTGGATGAGATTGGCGCGGCGTCGCTTGTCTTGTTCGACAAAGACGGGCGCGTGGTCGCCGCAACAGATCGTAATCGGCTTGGCGAAACCCATCGCTCACAGTCGTATTTCCTGAGCGCGCTACGCAGCAATGACACGATCTTTACCAACGAAACGACCGAGGATGGCGGCTATGTCTCTGTTTATTCGCGCAAAATGTCAGCGGGCTCCACCACTTTAGGCGTGATCGCGGTTGAGGTGGATTTGCAAAAGCTTGAGCGTGGCTGGGCGGGCGTGACGGACGCGGTTTTCGTGACCGATAGCGAGGGCACCATCATTCTGTCGACCGAACCGCGCTGGCGCGGGCTGGAAGAGGCCGCTGCATTGGAGCGCGCATCTGCGCCTTCGGCAATTGAACGTGCGATCCGGGCCACGACCGATTGGGCCGCACTTCCTGCTGATGCCTATCTGGCGGGCGAGGCTGTGTTGCGTCGTGAGGCGCGGGTGCCATTTCAGGGTTGGCGCATGGTCAGCTTTACCGCCTATTCGTCGGTCCGAGAGCGGGTGAATTCAGTTTTGGCGATCGAGGTCATGGGATTCGCGATTCTGCTGGCACTGCTGTTTTGGGGGTCTTCGCGCAAGACCGCGTCCCGTTTGGTGTTTTTCCAGCGCGAGTCGGCAGAGTTGCGCGCATTGAACGTGGCGCTCCAGCGGGAAATCGCCGAACGTGAGAAGGTCGAAAAGAACCTGGAAGTGGCCGAACAAACCGTGGCCCAGACGTCGAAACTTGCGGCCTTGGGCGAAATGTCAGCGGCCGTCAGCCACGAGCTTAATCAGCCGCTGGCGGCGATGAAAACATACCTCGCTGGGGCCCGGCTTTTGCTGCAACGCAAACGCCCCGATGAAGCTCTGTCATCGTTCCAGCGTATCGACGATCTGATCGAACGCATGGGCGCCATTACGCGGCAGTTGAAATCCTATGCGCGCAAGGGTGCGGATGCCTTTGAACCCGTTGATACAAGGGCCGCCGTAAGCGCCGCGCTTGCAATGATGGAACCTCAGCTCAAGACCCGGCACGTCGAAATCAGCCGCACGCTGCCCTCAGATGTGCCGTTGATTTTCGGTGATAGGCTGCGTCTCGAACAAGTGATCATCAACCTGTTGCGAAACGCGCTTGATGCCACCAAATCAGTCCGAGATCCGCGCATTGATGTGATCTTGGCTGCGGGTGATGAAATGACGTTAACGGTGCGGGACAACGGCAAAGGGATCGAAGACCTCGATAACCTGTTTGAACCGTTCTACACCACCAAACAGCCCGGTGATGGGGTGGGGCTGGGCCTTGCCATCTCCTCGGGCATTGTGAACGATTTAGGGGGCCGGCTGACGGCGCGCAACGGCGCGCATGGCGGTGCGGTGTTTGAGGTCAGGTTGCCGATCTATCGCGATCAAGTCGCGGCGGCAGAATAAAGGAGCGAACACATGAGCAAGGCCATGAAGATCGCCATTGTGGACGACGAAAAAGATATGCGGCAGTCGATCAGCCAGTGGCTGGCGCTGTCAGGCTTCGACACAGAGACCTATGCAAGCGCCGAAGACGCGCTGCGCGGTGTTGGGCAGGATTTTCCCGGGATTGTCGTCAGCGACATCAAGATGCCGGGTATGGACGGGATGCAGTTCCTCAAAAAGATCAAGGGCGTGGATAGTGCTTTGCCTGTCATCATGATCACCGGTCACGGCGACGTGCCCATGGCGGTTGAGGCGATGCGCGTCGGCGCATTCGATTTCCTCGAAAAGCCGTTCAACCCCGACCGGATGACGGAACTGGCCAAGCGCGCCACCACAGCACGGCGTCTGACCCTTGATAACCGCGCGCTGCGCAAAGAATTGTCCGACGGCACGGCCATCATGCAAAAGCTAATCGGCCAAAGCCCACCGATGGAACGTCTGAAAGAGGATATTCTGGATCTGGGTCAGGCCGATGGGCATGTCCTGATCGAAGGGGAAACAGGCACAGGCAAGACACTCGTTGCCCATGCCCTTCACGCCGTGGGCGCGCGGGCATCAAAGAAATTCACCCTTGTCGCCTGTTCCGCCTATGAAGAAGACGCGCTGTCGCGCAGGCTTTTCGGCCCGGCGCAAGAGGATGAGCCGATTCCGGCGATGGAAGAAGCGCGCGGCGGCACATTGGTGCTGGAAGGGATCGAAGCGCTCAGCCATGCGCTTCAGGCGCGTTTGCTGACAGCGATCAACGAACAGGGAAATCCAGCGGAAACCCGGATCGTTGCGATCTGCAATCTGCAAGAGCAGGACAAAACATGCGAAAGCGTGCTGCGTCCCGATCTGTTTTACCGGCTTGCCGCCCTTAAGATCGTGGTGCCGCCCCTGCGCCAACGGGGCGAGGATATTCTATCGCTCTTTACCCGGTTGTCGGAACAATTCGCCGATGAATACGGATGCGACGCGCCAGAGGTTTCGGCCCAGGAAGCCGCGCAACTATTGCAGGCCCCTTGGCCAGGCAACGTGCGCCAGCTGATCAACGTGGCCGAACGTGCAGTGCTACAAAACCGGCGCGGCACGGGGTCAATCGCATCGCTTTTGATGGCCGACACCGAGGAAGCCCGACCCGCGATGACGACCGAAGGCAAGCCACTGAAGGAATTCGTCGAAGCGTTCGAGCGGATGTTGATCGACAACACGATGCGCCGTCACAAAGGCAGCATTGTCGCGGTGATGGAAGAGCTTTGCCTGCCACGCCGGACCTTGAATGAAAAGATGGCTAAGTACGGTCTGACCCGATCTGACTATTTGAACTGACCTATGCGAAAAGCGTTGCGGTTCATTGGGGGGCTTTTGCTGCTCTGCCTTTTGGCGAGTGTGGTTTATGGCTGGATTGGCTATCGTGATGGCCTGCGCGATGCTGTGCCGCTGGCGCAGCGCGCAGACGAACTGATCGCATTGGGGCAGGGGGATTCTGACTTGGGGCTTGATCACCGGGCCATCCTGATCGCGGTTGAGGACCCCGCTTTTTACACCCATGTCGGCTTTGACTTCACCACGCCGGGCGCTGGCATCACGACAATCACGCAGTCCCTGTCAAAACGCCAAGCTTTTGACGAGTTCATTCCCGGTTATCGAAAGTTGCGTCAAACCACCTATGCGATTGGGCTTGAAAAGGGTTTGACCAAGCCGCAGATCCTGACGTTGTTTCTTGAAACCGTGTCGATGGGGCGGGGGCCGGACGGGAATTGGATCACCGGGCTTTTTGCGGCAAGCGAGGCACACTACGGATTGCCGCCGCAACAAATCAGCAAAGATCAATTCATCGCGCTTGTTGCCGTCATGATCGCCCCGCGTGACCTTGCACTGGGAAAGTCCGATGCCGGTCTGCAAGACCGTATCGGGCGAATTGCACGGCTCTTGGCTGGAACATGCGCGCCGCTTTCAAATCGGGATGTCGGGCTAGACGGTTGCGCTGAGGGCACGCAATAGGTCAGATCGGTCGCTTGGCGCGGGTCCGATTGCACGATTGATGCGATCACGTCTTGTTTTATGACAGCGCTGTGACTTATGTAGAGGTACGGATGTCCTTGCGACGATGCTTGGTGCCATCCGGTGAGATTCTCTGCCCGATGCAAGGGACACCCCACATCTGGCAGCTGATTTGACCCAAACGGGTCAGAAGAACGCCCTGGTCGCACGTGTTTTTGTGCAGAGCCGGGCCATGAACGGGCCGCACCCCACGCGGTCGGAGAAGAAACGCGATGCAAAGCGCGCAACATACAGGCAGCCTGAACCACGCCCCAAGGGGCCGGGTCGCTGCCCGCGCTGTGATCGCCCAAATCAGACATGTCAAACGAACCAAAGCCCCCCCCGGGGGCGATGCCGTGCGATGTGCGAATGGATACAATGCCAAAGAAAATGCTAATCGATGCCACACACGCGGAAGAAACCCGCGTTGTTGTGGTCGACGGAAACAAAGTCGAGGAATTTGATTTCGAAAGCCAGTTCAAGCGTCAGCTTGCTGGGAACATCTATCTAGCCAAGGTCACGCGGGTTGAACCCTCGTTGCAGGCGGCGTTCGTGGACTATGGTGGCAATCGCCACGGGTTCCTTGCGTTCTCGGAAATTCACCCAGACTACTACCAGATTCCCGTGGCCGATCGCGAAGCGCTGATCGCCGAGGAAAAGGCATATGCCGAAAGCCTCAAGGCTGACGATGAGGACGAAAAGCCAAAGCCGAAACGTCGCCGCCGCAGCCGGTCCAAGGCCGCCGAGGCCAGCAGCGACGATGCTGTTGCGACCCAAGAGGTCGAAACCGAAGAGGATGAAACCTCTGGCGACATCAAGGGCATGGAAACGATTGACCTCGATGAAAGCGAAGAAGGTTCCAGCCCGATGGAACTTGTCGCCGAAACACCGGTCGAAACGCCTGCCGCAGACGATGTCGATGACGGCGACGACGACGATGATGACGACAGCGAAAAGACAGCTGACGCCACCGCCAAGGACGACAGCATCGAAAGCGTCGCCAAGGAAGATGACACCGACGAGGTGCGCCCGGTCCGTAAACCGCGCCCCAAGCGCTACAAGATCCAGGAAGTCGTCAAGGTCCGTCAAATCCTGCTGGTGCAGGTCGTCAAGGAAGAGCGTGGCAACAAAGGTGCCGCGCTGACCACATACCTGTCGTTGGCCGGTCGCTATTGTGTCCTCATGCCAAACACCGCACGTGGTGGTGGCATCAGCCGCAAGATCACCAATGCTGCGGATCGCAAAAAGCTGAAAGAGATTGCAAATGTCATGGAGGTGCCAGAAGGCGCTGGCCTGATCATTCGCACCGCCGGGTCACAACGCACCAAATCCGAGATCAAGCGCGATTATGAATATCTGCAACGCATGTGGGAACAGATCCGCGAGCTGACGCTGAAGTCCATCGCACCCGCACGGATCTATGAAGAAGGCAACCTGATCAAACGCTCCATTCGCGACCTCTATTCCAAAGAGATCGACGAAGTGATCGTGGCTGGCGACGTGGGCTACCGCGAGGCCAAGGACTTCATGAAAATGATCATGCCGTCCCACGCCAAGAACGTGAAACACTACGCCGAACAACTGCCGCTTTACGCCCGCTATCAGGTCGAAGGCTACCTTGCCGGTATGTTCAACCCGACCGTTCAGCTGCCATCAGGCGGCTATATCGTGATCGGCATCACCGAAGCGCTTGTCGCCATTGACGTGAACTCTGGCCGCGCCACCAAAGAAGGTTCGATTGAGCAAACCGCGCTCAAGACCAACCTTGAGGCCGCCGATGAAGTCGCACGCCAATTGCGCCTGCGCGACCTCGCCGGTCTGATCGTCATCGACTACATCGACATGGACGAACGGCGGAACAATACGGCCGTCGAAAAGCGCTTCAAGGATAAGCTCAAGACCGACCGCGCCCGCATTCAGGTGGGCCGGATTTCCGGCTTTGGCCTGATGGAAATGTCGCGTCAGCGTCTGCGCCCCGGTATGCTCGAGGCGACGACCCAGATGTGTAGCCATTGCCACGGCACGGGCCTTTTGCGCTCTGACGATAACGTCGCGCTGAACATTCTGCGTCAGTTGGAAGAAGAAGGCGTGCGTGGCCGCTCCAAAGAGGTGCTGATCAAAGCGCCTGTGTCCATCGCCAACTTCCTCATGAACAGCAAGCGCGAACACATGGCCGAGATCGAAGGGCGTTATGGCATGTCGGTGCGGATCGAATGTGATCCCACGATGGTGTCACCTGATTTTGTCATCGAAAAGTTCAAGACAGCCACGCGTGTCGTCCCGGACGCCACACCCGTTGTCGTCTCAACTGCCATCATGATGGACGAGGATGAAGACCTTGTCACCGAAACCCCGGACGAGGAAGAGGACGAGGTTCAAAACGTACAAGGTGACGGTGAAGATCGGCCCAAAAAACGCCGTCGTCGTCGGCGGCGGCGGCGCGGGGGCGGCGGTGCTGATGCCCAAGGCGAACAGCAGGGCGGTGAAGACCAACAGGCGGCAGCTTCTGACACTGAGGTCGCCCAAGACGCGCCTGTCACGGCTGAAGCACCGGTTGAGGCTGATGCCAATCCAGAAGACGTGCCCGCTGAAAAGCCCAAGCGCACCCGCTCCCGCCGCAAAAAGGCAGAGCCTGAGGTCGCCGCAGAGGTGAGTTCAGACGCTGATGTCGCAACGGCTGAGCCCGAAACGCCCACAGCTGAAGAAGCGCCTGTAGAAAAGCCAAAACGCACGCGTACACGGCGCAAAAAGGCGGACACGCCCGAAGAGGCTGCACCGGCCGAGGCAGAAGCAACACCAGAGGCCGCGCCAGAAGTGGAGCCTGAGGAAAAGCCAAAGCCCAAGCGCAAACCACGCGCTCGCAAAAAGGCAGAGCCCGCTGCATCCGAGCCCGAAACGATCGCCGCGCCTGAAACCAAGGCGATGGAAGTCGTAGCGGAAGCACCCGCGGCAGAGCCTGCGCCTGAACCTGCGCCAGTTGCAGAACCCGTTGAAACCAAAGCGCCAGAGGCAGACAAGCCAAAACGCAAAGGTTGGTGGTCGCTGGGCCGCTAACGCATGAGCGCGGTCGCGATCACTGGGGGCTGCGGCTTTCTGGGCGCGGCCCTCGCGCGACATCTTGACCAACACGGTGTGACGCTGCCTTCAGGGCAGCGTCTTTCCAATCCCGACATCATCTTGATCGATCGTGCTGGTGCGACGTCGCCGCCCGATATTGGTCGCTATGTCCCTTGCGACATCACCAACCCCGATGAGCTTCGCTCTGCAATTCCAACTGATACCGTCCTGATCTACCACTTGGCCGCTGTCGTCAGCGGGCAGGCAGAGGCTGATTTTGAACTGGGGTTGCGCGTCAATCTTGATGGCACCCGGCATGTCCTTGCGGCGGCGGCCTATGTTGCGCCCGGAGCGATGGTCATCGGGACCTCGTCACTTGCGGTCTATGGGGCCGATGCACCTGAACCTTTGACCGAAAGAACGGCGACCCATCCGTCAAACACCTACGGTGTCACCAAGGCGATGGGCGAGTTGCTGATGGCGGACTATCGCCGCAAAGGGTGGCTTGATGCCCGCGTCTTGCGCTTGCCAACCATCACGGTCCGTCCGGGCAAACCGAATAAGGCGGCGTCATCATTTGTTTCTGGCATCATCCGCGAACCCTTAGCCGGGGTGGCAACGTCTTGCCCTGTGCCGCGTGACACAAAGCTTTGGATCGCCTCACCAGATATGGCCGTCGCAGCACTCCATCATGCCGCCAGCGTCGCCCCTGCCGATTGGCCGCGCTTTGGTGCTTTGAACGTGCCGGGAATCACCGTGACCGTCGATCATATGTTGGACCGGCTGCGCCACGTCGCGGGCGCTGACGCCGCAAATCTTGTGACGGATCTGGCAGACCCGATCATCGCCAACATCGTTGGCAATTGGCCCGCCGTGTTTGATTGCAGCCTGGCGCTCAACCTTGGATTTCCAGTCGACGCTGATTTTGACGCAATCCTGCGCCAGGCCATGCGCTAACCTTTGCGGATCATATAGATCTGTATGCCGTCTTCGTCGTTTTGCGAGACCAGCGCATGTCCTGCTTCGGCACAAAAATGCGGGATATCGACAACAGCCGCCGGATCGTCTGCCAGAACCCGCAAGGTTTGACCGCTTTGCAGCGGCCCTAGCCGCTTGCGCGCCTTCAGCACGGGCAGGGGGCACAAAAGCCCGGTTGCATCCAATTCGGCGTCGTATTCCATGAACCCCCGATTAGGCCGCATGTTTCAGCTTGTAAACAACTGCGTGACGGGCAGGTGACGCGACCGCAAGGACAGGTTAGGTCAGATCCATGTTGGAAACCGCCCAGATTCTAGACGCTTCACTCTTGCCCGCAATGTTTATTGCGTTGCTCGCAGGGCTATTGTCGTTCCTCTCACCCTGTGTGCTTCCGATTGTGCCACCCTATCTGGCCTTTATGGGCGGCGTCTCTGTGACCGAGATGGAGGAAACCGGCCAAGGCCGCAGCCGCGTGTTTCTGGCATCTATTTTCTTTGTTCTTGGCCTCTCAACCGTCTTTTTGATCTTGGGCTTTTCCTTTTCGGCGATGGGGCGGATGTTCTTGTCGTTCAATGATTGGTTCATTTTTGCCTCTGGCATTCTGGTGATGATCTTTGGCGCGCACTTTGTCGGGGTCTTCCGCATCCCCTTCCTTGAAAGAGAGGCGCGGATGGACGCAGGCGCACAAGGTGGGTCGGCCTTTGGGGCCTATATCCTTGGTCTTGCCTTCGCATTCGGCTGGACGCCCTGCATTGGGCCGATCCTTGGCACCATCCTCAGCCTTGCTGCGACAGAGGCTGATCTTTGGCGCGGCACAACGCTTCTCGCGGTCTACGCGTTGGGCCTTGGCATTCCGTTTTTGCTGGTCGCTGCGTTTTTCCCGCGCCTCAAGGGCATGATGGCCTGGATGAAGCGCCATATGAACCGGATTGAACGGACCTCGGGACTGCTTTTATGGACCGTGGGCCTGATGATGCTGACTGGGCAGTTCACAGCCTTCAGCTGGTGGCTTTTGGAACGCTTTCCGATCCTGGCTGTCGTCGGTTAAAGGCTTATTTTTGTCCCAATCCTGCGCTAGGCTGCGGCAAAACCGCAAACAGGCCGCAGTATGTCAGACGAAATGCCCCCCAAACCGGTCCGCCGCCGCAGGGTTTTTTACATCCCCGGCTACGACCCGATCCATCCGCGCCGCTACCGCGAACTCTACCGGACCGAAAGCGCGTCGCAGGCTGAGATATCGGGGTATGAGATTGGGATCGCGCCGCGCCAGGGGCAAGAAACCTATGGCTGGAAGGTCGCCGCAAAAATTGACGGTGGCGCGACCCTGTCAGAGGTGGACGTGCTGGTTTGGTCCGACATCGTGCGCGAAAGCATGTCGAATTCCATTCCCGCGACCTATTGGCAGCTTTTGCGCACCGCATGGACCTATATCGCAAGCGGCACATTGCGGCGGTTGATGTGGATGCGCAAAGGACCAGTGATCGCGGCCTTGTATCCGGTCGGCATGTTGCTGTTGCAATTGCTGGTCGCGATCTTCGTGGCGTGGATACCGGCGAAGGTTATTGAAATGGTAACGCCTCTGGTCGCCCTCCCATTTGTGCGTTTGGGCGGCATGGTCGGCCTTGGCCCCGATGGGATCATCAATGTCGCCTGGGGCGTGGGGCTGGTGCTTGGCTTTGTCTCTTGGTTTGTCTGGATCTACGGCATCATCTGGATCTTGCGGTGGTTCAAATCCAAAGACGGCAAACTTTACGCGTATTATCTGATGCACGATTACGCCTATTCGGCGCGCTATAACGGTGCCAACCCCAAACCACTTGAAGAGCGGATGGCCCAATTTGGCGATCAAATCGTCGCGGCCCTGTCCGACAATGTGGATGAGGTGTTGGTGGTCGGGCATTCTTCGGGCGCTCATCTGGCCGTGTCGATCATTGCCGATCTGCTGCGCGCGGGGCGTTTGCCTGCAAATGGGCCTGCACTGTCATTCCTGTCGCTGGGGCAGGTCGTTCCAATGGTGTCCTTTCTGCCTGACGCTTTCCGACTGCGTAATGATCTGGCCTTTATGGCAGTGCAGGAACAGGTCCCTTGGGTCGATGTCACCGCTCCTGGCGATGGCTGTTCCTTTGCCTTGTGCGACCCTGTTGCCGTCACCGGCGTGGCACCGCCGGGGCAACACTGGCCGCTCATTTTGTCGGCCTCATTCACGCAGACCCTGTCGCCCGAAAAATGGAAAGAGCTTCGGTGGCGTTTCTTCCGGTTGCACTTTCAGTATCTTTGCGCCTTTGACCGGCCAAAGGACTATGATTACTTCCAAATCACGGCAGGCCCGGTGACCTTGGCAGACCGCTACCGCGACCGGTCCTCGTCGAAGTCCCGGATCGACGTGCCCGCGTCGAAATACACCTCACTCCATCCATGACGCTGCCGCCAAAACCTGCCGCACGCCCCGAAAAGGTATCGCTTTGGCGGTATATGAAGCTCTTTCGTGCCGACATCCTCTCGGCGCAACCTGCCAAGCTTTACCGCGCATGGATGGCAGAGTTTCGCACTCCGTTCTTTCGCAGCTACCTGATCAACGACCCCAGCCTTGTGAAACGGGTGCTGCAGGAACGCCCGGACGACTTTCCCAAGTCCGACCGGATCGGCGCAGGCCTGCGGCCTTTGCTGGGCAACTCGGTCTTCCTCACAAACGGAGAGGTCTGGAAACGCCAGCGCCGCATCATCGACCCCGCATTTGAAGGCGGCCGTCTGCGCGACACATACCCCGCCATCTACGCCGCAAGCGAAGCCGCAGTGGACCGCATGATGAAACGGGCCGATGGGGCCCCGCAGGAAATTGAGGGCGAAACAAGCCATGCCGCCGCCGATGTGATCTTTCGCACGCTCTTTTCCATGCCCATCGAAGACCAGATCGCCACACAGGTCTTTGACGCGTTCAAAGCCTATCAGCGCAGTCAACCGATCCTGAACCTTGCGGCCTTTGTGCCGGGGCCGGCATGGATGCCGCGCTTTTTCAAGTCAGAGACCAAGGCGACAGCCCAGACGATCCGTCGTCTCATCACCACGATCACGCGCAATCGTTTGCACGAGATCGAGCATGGCTGGGCCCCGGATGATCTGGCCACCAAGATCATGACAACACGCGACCCGCAGACCGGTCAGAAGTTCACCGTTGAAGAGATGGTCGATCAAGTGGCGATCTTCTTTCTGGCGGGGCATGAAACCTCGGCTGCGGCGTTGTCATGGGCGCTCTATCTTTTGGCCACACACCCTGAATGGCAGGATCAGGTCGCGGCAGAGGCTGCGTCACTGACTGATGACTTCGGCAGCGTCAGCAAACTTAAAGTCACCCGCGATGTGTTCCGTGAGACATTGCGCCTTTACCCGCCCGTGCCGATGATGGTGCGCGAAACCACATGCCCCGAGACGTTCCGCGACCGTGCCATCAAACCTGGCGCGCAGATGATTCTGTCTCCGTGGCATTTGCACCGTCAGAACCGGTTGTGGGACAATCCTGACGGTTTTGACCCCACGCGATGGGGCACAGAGAACGGCAAGACCTGCCAGCGCGACGCCTATATCCCGTTCTCTGCCGGACCGCGCGTTTGCACCGGCGCGGGTTTTGCCATGATCGAAGGGGTGGTCCTGCTGGCCCAGCTTGCCCGCGCCTTTCGCTTTGAGCCGGTCGCCGAAAAGGTGCCGCAGCCTGTGGCGCATCTGACAGTCCGCACAGCCCACGGCATGTGGCTGCGATTCGTCCCGCGCGACGATTGACTGTTTCGCCATTGCGAACGGTGACGCTGATCTGAAAAGGCTGTCGCAATTTTGGAAATTGCAAAGCACACGTCCAAGGACACTAGTGCCTCATTTTATTCAATATATAACAAATACTTACACTGATCTCATTGGGTTTATGCGGAAATTGAGGCAAGTTTTGGGCGGACAACCTTAAGATTGTGTTAGCTTTGCTGCGTGGGGGCATCAGCAACTTTAGGGACTCGCTGATGTCGATTTATGGAACGACCTTTTCAAATGTCGCGGGTGCGCTGGGGCGGACGATGCGAAATTTTGGCGCAGCCTCGCGCCCCGACGACGCCTTTGATCGGTACGAACCTGTTCCCCTCAAGCGTGAAGAACTGAGCCGGCTGTTCGAACTTCCCGCAGGCGCACCCATGGACAAAAAGGAAGAGTTGCTCAAATCAGAGCGCCTTGAACACGAATCCATGATGCTCATCCGCTCCGCGCTCTATCAGTCAGACTGATCCTGCAAGGCCCGCAGAACCGTCACCCGTATCGCAGAGGCAAGGCCAACATCGCCACGGGTTGCATCAATGTCCGCCGCTAAGCCATTGATTGTCTGATCTCTTTGCGCCGCCAGATCGCGGAACGCTTGCCAGAACGCATCCTCCAAAGACACGCTCGTCCGATGCCCTTTCAGCGTGAGCGACCGCTTGACCGGCCGCCCGCTACTCATCCTCAAACTTCAGCTGATCCAGCCGCTCAGCGGCCTTCGTGTCGCGCGCCGCCTCCAGCACGCGCTGCGCCTTGGTGCGCCCATGTTTCACCGCATTGGCGTCCGCGCGGGTCTTTTCCGCCGCGCGGTCGCGGGCCTTCCGCACCTTGTTCAGATTGATCGGCTGGGTCATTTCGGCCCAATCATATCCTCAGGCCGCACCACGGCTTCAAACGTCGCTTCATCGACAAATCCAAGGTTGATCGCCTCTTCCTTCAGCGTCGTGCCGTTCTTATGCGCGGTCTTTGCCACGGTCGTCGCATTGTCATAGCCAATCGTGGGCGCCAGCGCTGTCACCAGCATCAGGCTTTCGCGCATCAGCTTTTCGATCCGCACCCGATCGGCCTGAATGCCCACCACGCAATTGTCTGTAAACGCGACAGAGGCGTCACCCAAAAGCTGCATGGATTGCAACACGTTATAGGCCATCATCGGCTTCATCACGTTCAGCTCAAAATGACCCTGCGACCCGGCAAAGCCCACAGCCGCATCATTGCCCATCACATGGGCGCAGACCTGGGTGATCGCCTCAACCTGCGTGGGGTTCACCTTGCCCGGCATGATCGACGATCCCGGCTCATTCTCGGGCAGCATCAGCTCGCCCAAACCGCACCGTGGGCCCGAGCCCAGAAAGCGGATATCGCAAGCAATTTTGTAGATTGAGGCCGCAACCGTCTTCAACGCGCCTGACATCTCAACCAGCGCGTCATGGGCGGCCAGCGCCTCAAACTTGTTTGGCGCGGTGACAAAGGGCAGGCCGGTGATATCGGCCATATGGTCCGCCACCGTCTCTCCCCAGCCCTTGGGGCTATTCAACCCGGTGCCCACGGCGGTGCCGCCTTGCGCCAGCTCATAGATCGCGGGCAGGGCGGCCTTGATCCGGCGCAGCCCCTGGCTGATCTGATGAACATAGCCGGAAAATTCCTGTCCCAGCGTCAGCGGCGTGGCGTCCATCGTATGGGTCCGACCGATCTTGATAATATCCGAAAACTCATCCTGCTTGGCCAGCAGCGCATCATGCAGCTTTTCCAGACCCGGGATCAGCACGTCATGGGCGGTGCGCGCCACAGCGATGTGCATTGCAGTGGGGAAGGTATCATTGGACGACTGCCCCATGTTGCAGTGATCGTTAGGATGCACAGGATCCTTCGACCCAATCGTGCCGCCCAGCATTTCAATCGCACGGTTCGATATGACTTCGTTGGCATTCATGTTCGATTGTGTGCCCGATCCGGTTTGCCACACCACCAGCGGGAAATGATCGTCCAGCTTTCCCGCCACAACTTCGGCGGCTGCCGCAATGATCGCATCGGCGCGTTCCGCATCCAACTTACCGCGGTCCTTGTTGGCCATCGCACAGGCCTGCTTGATCACGCCCAGCGCGCGCACGATGGCCACGGGCTGTTTTTCCCACCCGATGGGAAAGTTCATCAAACTGCGCTGCGTTTGCGCACCCCAATACCGGTCCGCCTGGACCTCCAATGGGCCAAAGCTGTCGGTTTCCGTGCGAGTCTCGGTCATGGGTATGGCCCTTTTGCTGCTGTGTTGCGCAAGGGATAGCCCGCCACCCGGGCGAAGGCAATTCATGACACCGCGCGAAATATGTGCATATTCTAACCCATTTGAAGGAGGCACCAATTGGCCGCCGAAATTAACAAACCCGTCGACCCCCTTTGGCTACAACAATCTGAATCAGAGGCTTTGCGCACCCAGCGTCGCCGTATCTCGGTTGTGGGGCTGATTGGTTTGACTCTGCCTTTTCTGGCTTGGTTCATCGACACCTCGTTTAATCAGTCCTGTTTCCGCGACAGCCTCAGCCACTATTACTATGCCCGCCTGTCAGGGGATCTTTTCATCATTGCGCTGGCCTTTGCCGGTGCCATGCTTGTCGCCTATCGCGGCGAAACCCGCCGGATCAACGTCCTTGCCACCATCGCTGGCATTGCGGCATTTAGCGTGGCGTTCTTTCCAACCACCCAACCGGGATGCGAAATTGGCGCATTCACCGCCCGCGCATTCACGCTTGTGACCACAGATTTGCCGCTCATCATGGGCACGGACCCGGGTTTCCAAGCCTTCCCCTTTGTGGACTATATCCACTACGCCTCTGCGTCATTGCTGTTTGGCATGATGATCTATTTCTGCTGGTTCGTCTTTCCGCTTGTCAGCGCTTCGGACATCAATCCGATGACGGGCAACATCAAAATCATCAAGGCATTGCGCAATGCCATCTACCGCAGTTGCGCCCTTGTGATCCTTGTGACGTCAGCGGGGTTGTTCGTGTATTTCATCGCCGGTCTTGTGACCGACGTGCCGTTCTGGAACCGCCTGAACCTGACGTTCTGGTGCGAGGCGATTGGCCTGATGGCCTTTGGCCTCGCGTGGTTGGTCAAGGGGCGGTTCTTCAATGCAGGCTTCATGGGGGCATAGCTGTTGCCGCTTAGGGCTTGACCCCCGGTGTGACCGATAACACTATTCGGTCATGGCCAAACCGACCTCACCCAACACCGTGACCATGCGCGATGTCGCCCGTGCCGCCGGTGTCAGCCGCATGACGGTCAGCCGTGCCTTGCGCAAAGACAGCCCCGTTTCCCAAGAAACGCGTGACCGGATCCTCAAGGTCGTGCGCGACATGAACTACGTGCCTGACCAAATGGCAGGCAGCCTGACGACCAAACGGTCCGGTTTCGTCGCCGTGCTGGTGCCGTCGCTGAACAACCTGCACTTTGCCGAAACCGTGCAGGCGCTGACCCAACGGCTGGAAAGCATCGGCATGCAGATCCTGCTGGGCTACACCGATTACTCCGCCGAGCGTGAAGAACAACTGGTCGAAACCATGCTCCGCCGCAGGCCAGAGGCGATTGTGCTGTCCTATGACGGCCATTCCGACCGCACCATTCAGCTTTTGTCTGACGCCCATGTCCCAGTGATCGAGCTTTGGGAACGTCCCGAAGATCCAGTGGGTCACACCGTTGGGTTTTCCAATCGGGCCGCTGCCGCACAGATGACCCAAGGGCTGATTGACCTTGGCTATCGGAATATCGCCTTTCTGGGAGAGGCCGAAGATGCCTGGACCCGTGGTGCTGCGCGCCGCCGTGGCTTTGCGGACGCGATGGCCGGGGCAGGGCTCTCGGCCCACAGGCTTTTGCGCTATGGCAAGCCGCCGCTTTCAATCGAGGATGGCGCCGCCGCGATCCCAACCCTTTTGGACCAGTTTCCCGACACCGATTGTATCTTTTGCGTCTCTGACGCCCCGGCCTTTGGCGCGCTTTCTGCGCTGACCGCGATGGGGCGTGACGTGCCGGGCGATATCGGCGTTGCAGGCTTTGGTAACTTTGAGGTCTCGCGCTTTTCAACACCGGCCATCTCGACCGTCACGGTCGATCCCAAGGCCATCGGCGACACCACGGGCCAGATGATCGCGACCTTGTTGAATGACGCAGAATCGACCCCGACAAAGAATCATCATGCCATCGTGGATGTGGAACTGACCTTCCGCGCCAGCACCCGCCCAGCGAAATAATCGCTCGGGTTTTCAGCCTGTTAAGTCCGAAAAGTTTTCACTTGTGTTACCGGTCACATCGCTTAATGTGACCGGTAACAATTTGAACGACAGGACGACCATGCCAACCATACACCTTGATAACCTGATCAAGCGCTACGGCGATCTGCAGGTCCTCCATGGGGTCGACCTCCAGATGGAGGATAATGAATTCACCGTGCTGGTCGGGCCGTCGGGTTGTGGTAAATCCACGACTTTGCGGATGATTGCGGGGCTCGAAGACGTCTCAGAGGGTGAAATCTACGTTGATGGAAAACCCGTCAGCCACCTGGAACCGAAAGACCGCGATCTTGCGATGGTGTTTCAGGACTATGCGCTTTACCCGCATATGAACGTCGCGCAAAACATCTCTTTCGCGCTGCGTCTGGCCAAACGCCCCAAGGCCGAGATTGACAAGAAGGTCCGTGAAGTGGCTGACATGGTTGGCCTCACAGAGTTTCAGGCGCGCAAGCCCGGCGCACTCTCTGGCGGTCAACGTCAGCGGGTCGCGATGGCGCGGGCTTTGGCCAAAGACAGCAGCATGTTCCTGTTTGACGAACCGCTTTCAAACCTTGATGCAAAGCTGCGCGGTCAGATGCGCGCCGAACTGGCGCTGATGTCGCAGCGCGTGCAGAAAAACATGATCTACGTCACCCACGACCAGATCGAGGCGATGACGCTCGCCGACCGGATCGTCGTCATGCACGGCGGCTACATCCAACAGCAGGGCACGCCCAAGGAACTTTTCCAAAAGCCGGTCAACAAATTCGTGGCCGGTTTCCTTGGGATGCCGCCGATGAACTTCCTCGAGGGTGATATCGAAGACACCGGGGCAGGGACCTTTATCAAAGGCGACGGCTTTGCGTTGCGGTTGCAGGGCGAACGCGCGGCCACCGCCAAGGCTCACAAAAACAAGCAGGTCACGCTGGGCATCCGCCCTTCTGACCTTAACTTTGACGCCGATGCCAGCGCAGAGGATGCGTTGTCGCTGGACGTCATGGTTTCTGAATATGTCGGTGCGCAATCGGTCCTGCTGTGCAGGTGCGGACCGGCCAAGGTGATGGTGGAGGTGAACTCTGAAACACCCGTCGCCTTGGGGCAAACACTGACATTCGCGGTCAATCCGAACGGGGTCCATCTGTTCGACCGCCAAACTGAGGCCGCGCTGTAGCGGCCCAATCATGCAAAGGGAGGACACTATGAAATTTACATTGAAATCAGGCGCTCTGGGGATCACCACAGCCGCTCTTATGGCCGGAACGGCGCTGTCCAATCCATACGCGGACTACGAAGGCACGACGCTGATCGTGAACTTCCCCGCTCACCCACACTACGACGCGGTCATGCAGATCTTGCCCGTATTCACTGCGCAAACGGGCATCGAGGTTGAGGTCGACCAACTACCCTACCTCAAGATGCGCGAGCGCCAGACGTTGGAGCTTGCCCAGGACGAAGGCGAATACGACCTGATCGCTTACGTGGTCTTTTCCAAGGCCGATTACGTCTATGCTGATCAGCTCGAAAACCTTGCGAAATACTTCATGAACCCGGCCCTGTCCGATCCATCATACGACGCTGCCGACCTGATCGACGGCTACGTCTACAACATCGGTTTTGCCGGTGGGGATCGCGGTTATTTGTCTGGTGCCACGGGTTCGCTCTTTGGCCTGCCATATGGGTCAGAGACATCCGTGCTTGGCTACCGCAAAGACATCTTTGAAAAGCACGGGCTCGAAGTGCCTGAAACTTACGACGAAATGCTGGAACTCGCTTGCCAGATCCCGGAACTGGAACCCGGCATGGGCGGTCTGTCGTCCCGTGCAGCATCGGGCCACCATGCGGCCCACGCATTCCTGTTGCACCTCAACCCACTTGGCGGCGCGATCTTTGATGAAAACTGGGAACCTGTTGTCAACAACGCCGAAGGCGTGGCCGCGGCAGAAGCGCTCAAGCAGATCGTTGATTGCGGTCCTGAAGGCGCTGTGAACTTCGGCTTTGGTGAGGCATTGGGTGCCTTCCTCAACGGCGATACGGCCATGTTCCTTGATACCACCATCGTCGCCGGTCAGATCGACGACCCAGACAAAAGCCAGGTGGTTGGCCAGGTCGGCTGGGCGTTGCACCCCATGGGCACCGAACGCGCCAGCCAGACCGGCGGCTTTGGCATCGGCATCCCCGCCAACGCAGAGCATAAAAAGGCGGCCTTCCTGCTGATGCAATGGCTGACCTCAAAAGAAGGTGACAAGCTTGTCGCCATGGCCGGCGGCAACCCGTCTCGCTTCTCGACCCACCAAGACGCTGATGTGAACGCCAAGTTCCCCCACATGGCAACCTTCGGTGAGGCGCTGCAATACGCCGACCCTGACTGGCGTCCGATCATCCCCACATGGGGCAAGATCAACGCCGATCTGGGCACCACGCTGTCCAAAGTCCTGACCGAGGGGCTTGATATCCAAGAAGCCCTCGATGGTGTCGCGGAACGCGCCCGTGTCACCATGGACGAGGCTGGCTACTACACCTGGAACTAACCTCCCGTTGTTCCGTTTGGGCTGCGCGTCACCTTCGCGCAGCCCTCAACCACCACCCCCGCAAGGACGCCCGTCATGAACCGTTCCATGGCCAATCGTTTCACGCCCTATATGTTCATGGCCCCCGCCGCCGTGATCATGGCCATCGCACTGCTTTATCCGCTGGGCTACATGGTCTGGGGCAGCTTCCGCGACTGGAACCCCAGCCAAACCATTGGCGAGGCTGAATTTGTCGGCCTCAAGAACTACATCACCCTCTGGAACGACCCCAACTTCCGCGAAAGCCTTGGCGTCACCCTGCGTTTTGCCTTCTTTGTCGTCACGTTCGAGATGATTATTGGCGTGGGCCTCGCCCTGCTGCTGGATCGTGAAATTCGCGGCATGTCGGTGCTGCGCACCATGTTCATCCTGCCGATGATGATTGCCCCCGTCGTTGTGGGCCTGATGTGGCGCTACATGTATCACCCGACCGTGGGCACCTTTAACAGGTTCCTCGACAGTTGGGGGCTGCCCAAGGTCGACTGGCTGGGACAATACGCGCTTGGCTCTGTCATCATCGCCGATATCTGGCAATGGACGCCCTTCATCTTCATCCTCTCGCTTGCCGCCCTGCAATCGCTGCCACGCTCCGCACTGGAAGCCGCCCGCATCGACGGGGCCACCGGCTGGCAGCAGATCATTCACATCAAATTGCCGTTGATGATGCCCGTCCTGATCGTCACTGGCCTTTTGCGCCTGATCGACGCCTTCAAAGTGCTCGAAGTCATCCTAGTGATGACCGAAGGCGGGCCGGGCCTCTCGACCGAGATCCTCGCCTTGCGGATCAGCCGCACCGCCACCGAATTCCGCGAACTGGGCGTCGCTGCAGCCATGTCAAACTATCTGCTGATGCTGCTCTTGCTGCTGACGGTCGCGATGTTCGCCTTCACCCGCTGGCAGGAATCCCGCGCCGCCCGCATCCGCGCCGCCGTTGAAGAGGACGCATAACATGGCCACTTCCCCCAACCGCCAGCACCCGGCCTTTTATGCCCTGATCACGCTTTTGGTGGTCATGTCCGTCGGCCCCGTGCTGTTGATGTTCGTCAATTCCTTCAAGCTGGACGTTGATATCATTTCGGGTGCCACTGGCATGATCTTTCTGCCCACAATCCAGAACTATGAAACGGCTTTGTGTGACGTGCTTTGGTACGAACCCGAACACATAGACTTCTGTTCGCTCAAATTCGGCGGCGCGTTTATCAACTCGCTGATCATTGCGCTCGTTTCAACCGTGCTAACCCTCGTGATCGGCTGCATGGCGGCCTATGCACTCGTCCGCTTCCGCTTCATGGGCCGCGATACGGTCTCGCTCACCACGCTCATGGTCCGCATGGTCCCCCCGGCGGTCCTTTTGGTCCCGGTCTTCGGCCTCTGGAACAACGAATTCTGCCTCGACCGTGACGGCCTGATCGGCGGCCTGATCCGCGACACATTCGGGGGCAGGAGGGACGTCTGCCTTGCGGGCACCCACTCTGGCATCATCCTGATCTACGTGGCGATGAACCTGCCTTTCGTGATCTGGATCCTGCAAAGCTTCATCGTGCAAGTCCCGCGTTCCTTAGAAGAAGCCGCGCGTGTCGACGGCGCTGGCCCGTTCCAGGTCTTCTTTCTTGTGGTCCTGCCACTGATCAAACCGGGCCTCGCGGCGGCGGCCATATTTACCTTCCGCATCGCGTGGAACGAATACCTGCTCGCCTCTGCGCTATCGGATCGGAACACCAAGACCGTGCCGATCCTGATCGTGAACAATATGTCCGAATTCAACGTCGAATGGGGGGTCATCATGGCCACGGGGATGCTGCTCGCAATCCCGCCCATCATCTTCACGCTCTTTGCCTCGCGCCAGATCATCACCGGCATGACCGCCGGGGCCGTCAAAGGCTGATGTGGGATTGGCTGATCTCTCCAATTGATCCCGACCGTGCCCATGCGGTTGGATCCGCCGTTGCGTGGCACGCCCGCGCAATGGTGCTCGGCTGGGGTATCCTTGCCCCATTGGCCATACTGATCGCCCGATTCTTTAAGATCATGCCGGGTCAGGACTGGCCGCGCGAGCTGGACAATCAGGTCTGGTGGCGCAGTCACTGGATGGGTCAGACCGTGGTCTTTGGGATTTCCATTCTGGGCCTCGCATTTGTGCTCCCGATCGACACTGTGGATCTCAGCCTGCACCGCATTCTTGGCTATGTCGTCCTGATCGGCCTTGTTATCCAAACCGGTCTTGGCCTCCTGCGCGGCTCCAAGGGTGGCCCGACGGCGCTCGCCCCGGACGGCAGCCCGCGTGGCCACCATTACGACATGACCCCTTGGCGCCGCCGGTTTGAGGTTTTGCACAAATCCCTCGGTTACGCGCTGCTTTTCACCGCCATCGCGGCCATTCTTGCGGGGCTTTGGGATGCCAATGGCCCGCGCTGGATGTGGATCACGCTGACCTTTTGGTGGACAGCGCTGACCGCCCTGTTCATCATCTTCCAAAATCGCGGTATGGCCGTGGACACCTACCAAGCCATCTGGGGCGACGACCCACGCCACCCCGGCAACGCACAAAGCAAAGGATAACCCATGTTTGGCGACATCGACGGCACCGGTTTTGAAACCCTTCATGACGATTTCAGCACCTGTTTCATTGGTCATGCGCGGGTCGAACGGCTCTGGACCGGCGCGCGCTGGTCCGAAGGCCCGGTCTGGTTCGCTGCTGGCCGCTATCTGCTGTGGTCCGACATTCCCAACAACCGGATAATGCGCTTTGACGACACCGATGGCTCTGTTTCGACCTTCCGGCAGCCTTCCAACAACGCCAACGGTCACACCATCGACCGGGCAGGGCGGTTGGTCTCTTGCGAACACCTGACCCGCCGCGTCACCCGCACCGAACACGACGGCAGCATCACCGTGCTGGCGGATCGCATTGACGGCAAGCGCCTCAATTCCCCCAACGACGTGGTGGTGAAATCCGACGGCTCCATCTGGTTCACCGATCCCAGCTACGGCATCCTGATGGACTACGAAGGTGACCGCGCGGAAAGCGAGATTGGTGCCTGCCACGTCTACCGCATTGACGGCGACACAGGTGCGACCACCATCGTGGCCGACGATTACGTGAAACCCAATGGCCTTGCGTTTTCGCCCGATGAAAGCCTGCTTTACATCGCCGACACTGGCATCACCCATGACGCAGATGGTCCCGCGCATATCCGCGCCCATAAGGTCGCCGGCGAAAAGCTATCCGGTGGTGATGTCCTGGCCGATTGCACCGCAGGCGTCTTTGACGGCTTCCGCGTGGACCGGGCAGGGCGGATCTGGACCTCTGCTGCTGACGGCGTGCATTGCCTGAGCGCGGACGGCAAACTCATCGGCAAGATCCACATCCCCGAACTGGTCGCAAACGTCTGCTTTGGCGGACCCAAGCTGAACCGGCTCTTCATCTGCGGCACAACCTCGCTCTATGCGGTCTACCTCAACGTCAACGGCGTCTCTCCGCTATGACGTTCTCAAAACCGACGATCGAGCTTACCCATACCGCCACGCTGACCATGCTGCACGCGGCCGTGGCCGAGGCGGAACAGATCGGCCAACCGCAATGCATCGTCATCGTGGACAAAAGCGGCGATGTGCTGGGCTCAATCCGCATGACCGGTGCCAAATACCTTTCAACCCGCAGCGCCCGGACCAAAGCGCGCACCGCAGCCTCCATCGGCACCGACAGCGCCGAAATCCCCGAACATGTCCGCCCAGCCATCGCCGCTGCCACCAGCGGCGCGGTCACGGGTCTGGGCGGTGGTCTGGCGATCTATCTGGACGGCACACTGGTCGGCGGCATCGGCGTCGGCTCTGGCAGCCCGGATCAAGACATCGCGGTCGCAAAAGCCGCATTGGCAGCCATTGGGGCGCAATGCGCGGCTAATGTATAGTATTTGAGTTACATAATACTGATTATCCGTAATTTGAAACTATCATGGGGCACATTCTAAACTGGGTTGCGACAAATCCCCTATCTTGCTGAAAAGCAAGGAGAACGGACATGGCCCATACAGAGCTGGATTTGCGTGAAAGACGTGCAATCGAAGACATGCTGAATGCGAAAGTGCCTGTGAGCAAGATCGCAGCAGAGATCGGCAGGCATCGCTCAACTGTCTATCGTGAGATCAAACGGAACCATTTCACCGATGAAGAACTGCCATATCTGAACGGCGACTACGGCTTGAACGCTCAGAGATACGCGTCAGATCGGCGCGCAAGGCGCCGCAAACTGATACGGCTGGAGGATCTGCGTTCTCATGTCATCGCTCAATTGAAGATTGGCTGGACGCCAGAACAGATCGCTGGACGTCTCGGATACGATGGTCAGCCCATTCGTGTCAGCCACGAAACGATTTACGCTTACGTCTACAGCGCCGAAGGACAGTCCGATCAATTGGCGCGCCACCTACCCAGCCGAAGAAAGAAAAGGCAGCCGCGCTATGCCAGACGCCCCAGAGGCCAGGTGTTTCCGCCAGATCGGTCCATTCATCAACGTCCTGCGTACGTGAAGAGCCGCGAGACATTTGGCGAATGGGAAGGCGATTTGATGATCTTCGAGCGCTCTCAGGGCACGATGAATGTCGCCTCTCTGGTCGAGCGGACGACTCAGTTCGCCGTTCTGTTCAGGAACAACGACCGCAGCTCGAGACACTTCATCAACACGCTCATGGACGTATTGGAGCCCCTGCCCCAGCCAGCCAGACGGTCGATCACCTTCGACCGTGGCTTCGAGTTCCGCGCCTGGCGCAAGCTGCAAACCGGCATCGGCACGGAGAGCTGGTTCTGTGACCCGCAAGCGCCTTGGCAGAAGGGATCGGTCGAGAACCTGAACAAACGCGCTCGCAGATATCTGCCGCGTGACACCCAGCTCGGGGCGCTCTCAAATCGCAATATGAAGGCGATTTGCGACCGCCTCAACGGCACCCCCAGAAAGTGCCTCGGCTGGCGAACGCCAACCGAAGCCTTCAGAGAAGAGATGCTGAAACTGAGATAGCGGAAAACGTCGCAACGACCCGTGAGCCATCACATTAAGATTGACCTTATCAGTCCCCACGCCACATAAGTCATTGTAACCAATCTATTTCACAACCAACCCGCCCGGTGTCTGGCATAGCTTTTCGCATCCGGTCTCGGTGATCAACAATGGTTCTGTTGTTTCGATGCCGCCGTCGTCCAACCAGAGCGCTGGCATGAAGTGAAACGTCATGCCAGCAGCCAGTTCCGTTTCGTCACCTGCGCGCAGTGACATGGTGCGTTCGCCCCAATCCGGTGGATAAGACAACCCGATGGGATAGCCACAGCGGCTGTCCTTTTCAAAGCCGTGCGCGCGTATCGTGCTGTTAAAGGTATCTGCCAGCGCGGCACAGGTTGCGCCTGGTTTGGCCACGCCCAACACGGCCTCCGTCGCTTCGGCCACGGCCGCAGCTGCACGCAGGTAGCGGTCTGGCACGTCCCCAAAGAACAGCGTCCGGCTTTGTGGGCATTGATACCGCCTGTAAGCGCCTGCAATCTCAAAGAAAGTTGCCTCTCCCGCTTTCAGCGGCGTATCGTCCCACGTCAGATGTGGCGCAGTCGCGTCAGCGCCCGATGGCGCCATGGGTACGATGGCCGGATAATCGCCCCAATGGCCCTCTGCGCCTTGAATGCCAGTCCGGTAGACTTCTGCAATCAGTTCATTTTTGGGCATTCCTACATGCGCCAATTCAGTGATCACCGCGTGCATCCGTGTTACAATCGCGCCAGCGCGCTTCATATAAATGATTTCCTGATCGGACTTGACGCTGCGCTGCCAGTTCACCAACCCGGTCGCATCCACAATCTTCGCGTGATGCTTTAATAAATCCATGTAAGCTGCTGCACTAAAATAATAATTATCCATTTCGACGGCAAACCTGCTTCCGGCCCAACCACAGGCGGCGATCAACTTGGCAAGATCCTCCATCGGGTGTTTGTCGGGGTTCTGCACATAGGTATCGTCGTATCCATGCACATACTCATCCCCCATCCAGACCGTGCGTCGCGCGCCCGCGCCGTCCATGCCGCGCCCCCACCATCGCGGCGGGCCGTCCGGGCCGATCAGAACCCCCTGATGCACATAGAACGACCACCCATCATAGCCGGTGACCCACGCCATGTTAGAGGGGTCCGTGACGAATAGGACCTCAATCCCGGCGACGTCCATCGCCGCGCGGACCTTTGCAAGTCGGGTCTGGTATTCGTGTTGGTCAAACGCCGGATTTGGATGTGTCATGGCAAGCCTCCCTGCCCTGACTATGGCACCGTCATTTGGCGCGACCTAGTGCAAATCAACCCAGCGCGTAGCCTGCGCCGCGTACCGTGCGCACCGGATCCGCACCGCCGCTCTGGGTCAGGATCTTGCGCAGCCGGCCGACATGCACATCCACCGTCCGTGTGTCGACATAAATGTCGCGGCCCCAGACCCGGTCCAGCAGCTGTTCGCGTGACCACACACGTCCGGGCTTTTCCATGAAAGTGCTCAGCAGCCGGAACTCTGTCGGGCCCAGTTTAAGCGGCGCATCCGCACGCGTGACCCGGTGGGTTTCCGCATCCAGCACGATGTCATCGTAGGTCAGGACCTGCCCAACCGTCGCAGGCCGCACCCGGCGCAATTGCGACCTCACACGCGCCATCAACTCTGACATGGAATAGGGCTTGGCGACGTAATCGTCCGCCCCGGTTTCCAGCCCGCGCACCTTGTCCACATCCTCTGACTTGGCCGAGAGCATGATCACCGCGATGCTGCGTGTTGCAGGATCAATCTTGACCCTGCGACACACTTCAATGCCCGAAACAGAAGGCAGCATCCAATCGAGCACCATCACATCCGGCGGGTCTTCGGCAAGCAGTAACAGCCCCTCTTCGCCATCTTCGGCCTGTGACACGCGAAACCCTTCAGCGGCAAGATTGTAGCTCAGGATCTCGCGCTGTGCGGGCTCGTCCTCCACGATCAACACATGCGGTTGCGTGGCAAACATCGCTTAGCCCGCCTCGCTGACAAAGGAGGTCTTGTCGCTTTTCGGGCGCTCGTCCTCGGGCATCTCACCTGTCACCAGATAAATCACCTGTTCGGCCATATTGGTGGTCAGATCCCCCATCCGCTCAATGTTCTTGGCCATAAAGTGCAGGTGCATACACGAGGTGATATTGCGCGGATCCTCCATCATAAAGGTCAGGAACTCGCGAAACAGCGCGTTATACATCTGGTCCACTTCCTGATCACGCTGGCGCACGTCTTCGGCCAACGAAGCGTCACCGCGCAGATAGGCATCAAGCGTATCCTTCAACATCCCCTGCACCTCGCGCGACATCCGCCGCAACGCGGCATCCGCGCCATTCACCGGGCTCATCTCGACCAATGTGCCGGTGCGTTTGGCGATATTCTTGGCGTAATCGCCGATCCGCTCAAGCGAGGCCGCAAGCCGCAACACCGTCAGAATGGACCGCAGATCCTTTGACACCGGGGCACGCAGCGCAATCGTCCGGGCGGCTTCCTCGTTGATCTGCAACTCAAGTGCGTCGATCACCTTGTCCCCTGCCCGCACCGTCTCTGCCAACTCCGTGTCGCGGTAGACCAGCGATTTGGCGGCATTCAGGATCGCGTCTTCGACCAATCCGCCCATCCGCATCACCAACGAGGTGATGTTTTCCAGATCGCGGTCATAGGCGCTTGAAATATGTTCGTTCATCGCTTTGCTCCTACCCGATCCGGCCAGAGATATAGCTCTCTGTCCTTGGGTCTTCGGGGTTGGTGAAAATCTTGTCGGTATCGGCATATTCCACCAGATTACCAAGGTGGAAGAACGCCGTGCGCTGGCTGACACGGGCGGCCTGCTGCATGGAATGTGTCACGATCACGACCGAATAATTCTGCCGCAACTCGTCAATCAATTCCTCGACCTGTGCGGTGGCGATCGGATCCAGCGCCGAACAGGGTTCATCCATCAACAGCACCTCAGGCTCTGTTGCAATGGCCCGCGCGATGCACAGACGCTGCTGCTGCCCACCCGAAAGCCCCGTGCCCGGTGCGTGCAACCGGTCCTTGACCTCGTCCCAGATCGCCCCGCGCCGCAGCGCTTTTTCCACGATCTCGTCCAGATCGGCCTTGGATGCAGCCAGCCCGTGGATCTTTGGACCATAGGCCACATTGTCATAGATCGACTTGGGGAACGGATTGGGCTTTTGGAACACCATGCCCACCTTCGCACGTAGCTGCACAGGGTCAACGCGCGGGTCATAGATATCCTCGTCATCAATGCGGATATCCCCGGTGACCCGACAAATATCAATCGTGTCGTTCATCCGGTTGATGCAGCGCAAGAACGTCGACTTGCCGCAGCCTGACGGGCCGATAAAGGCCGTCACGGTCTTGTCCTGTATCTCGACGCTCACGTCCTTGATGGCGTGGTTCTCGCCGTAATAAACCTGCACCCCATTGGCGCGGATCTTGATGTCTTGCTGGGTGCTCATGGCGCGGTCCATCTGAATCATATCTTCCATTGTCAGGCTCCTACCAACGACGCTCGAACCTGCGGCGCAGGATGATCGCAATCAGGTTCATGGTCAAAAGGAACAGCAGCAAAACGATGATACCGCCCCAGGCCCGTTCGTAAAACGCAGGGTCCGCCCGCTTGGCCCATTCGTAGATCTGGGCGGGCATGGCTGAATTGGGGTCAAGGAACCCTGACGCGACCCCATCGGGGTAGTTCGTCGCGATATAGCCCACCATCCCGATCAACAACAGCGGCGCCGTTTCGCCCAGGGCCTGCGCCAATCCGATGATCGTGCCGGTCAAAATGCCCGGCATCGCCAAGGGCAACACATGGTGGAACACCGCCTGCATCTTGCTGGCCCCAACGCCAAGGGCCGCGTCACGGATCGACGGCGGCACCGATTTGAGCGACGCGCGGGTTGAGATCACAATCGTCGGCAGCGTCATCAACGTCAGCGTCAGCCCGCCAACAATCGGTGCCGATTGCGGCAAATGTGCGAATTGGATGAAGACCGCCAGACCCAGAATACCAAAGACGATGGACGGCACCGCCGCCAGATTGCTGATGTTCACTTCAATCAGATCGGTAAACCGGTTCTGCGGCGCAAATTCCTCAAGGTAGATCGACGCGGCCACACCGATCGGCAGGGCAAGGATCAACACCACCAGCATCATAAAGAACGAGCCCAGCATCGACACGCCGATACCCGCCTGCTCTGGCCTGCTCTCCGACGCATCGGCGCCTAAGACAAAGTCCCAGTTGAACACCCGTTCGACGGATCCCTGCCCCACCATCACGTCAATCAGATCAAGATGGGCGGCATCAAGGTTCTTATCACGCGCCAGATCTTCACGGACCACACGGCCCTTCATATAGCCATCCACGCGCGACGATGTGAGTAACCGAAACGCCACCGTCTCCCCGATCTGATCAGGGTTCGCGATCACGTAATCACGCACCACAGCAGGGGCAGAGGCGGACAGGATCTTGCCCACGTCCTTGTCGCTCAGCTCTGTCTCGATCCCCGCAACCGCATCAACAAGGGCGGCGTTAATCAGCGGCTTATAGCCAAAGGTCGAAACCTTTTTGATGTCATCAATGTCGCGGTTGCCATTCTTGTCGAGCTTCGCGGCGTCCAGCGTAACGGCGACATTCACATAGGTTTGCGTAAACGCAGGCACGCCATTGCTGATGATCGTGACCAGCAACGCCACAAGGAAAAACAGGCTGACCGCAATGGCCGCAATCCCGTAACCCTTAAACCGCGCCTCGGCGGCGTTGCGCTTTTTGGTGCGGGCGTCCAGCGCCAGCAAGGACTTGCCCTTTTTGTGCAGGCTTGCGTCGGTCATTCGTATTGCTCCCGGTATTTCCGCACGATCATCATCGCGATGACATTCAGCCCCAGCGTGATCACGAAAAGGCTGATCCCCAGCGCAAAGGCCACCAGCGCCTCGGGTGAGGCGAAATCGCTATCGCCAGTCAATTGGCTGACGATCTTGGCCGTGACCGTGGTCATCGCATCAAAGGGGTTCATCGACAGCCGTGCCGCCGCCCCTGCCCCCAAAACCACGATCATCGTCTCACCAATAGCGCGTGACGCCGCCAACAGGATCGCGCCGACGATGCCCGGCAAGGCCGCGGGCAGGATCACCTGACGCACGGTCTCGGAATGGGTGGCACCTAGGCCCAAGGACCCATCACGCATCGCCTGCGGCACCGCGTTGATGATGTCATCCGACAGCGACGACACAAAGGGGATCAACATGATCCCCATGACCAAACCGGCCGTCATCACCGCTGTGCCGCCCTGCATCCAATCCACGCCCAGGGCGCCATCGTCACCAAAGACCTGCACCAGCAAGGGGCCAACGGTCAGCAAAGCGAACAGGCCGTAGACGATTGTGGGAATGCCCGCCAGCAGCTCCAGCAGCGGCTTTGCCACGGACCGGACCGATTTTGACGCGTATTCACTCAAGTAAATCGCCGCGAACAATCCAATCGGCACCGCCACCAGCAAAGCAATGAAAGAGATATAAAGCGTGCCCCAAAGCAGCGGCAAGATACCCAACTCCGATCCGCCCCCGCGCCCTGAAAAGCTGGGATTCCAGCTGAGGCTGAAGAAAAACTGCGATGCGGGATAAAGCCGGAAGAATTCGACCGTGTTAAAGATCAGTGACAGCACAATGCCCAAGGTCGTCAGGATAGCGATAGAGGCCGCGGCGATCAGCACCATCATCACGCCGCGTTCCACCACATTGCGAGCGCGGAAATCCGGTGTTGTGCGGCCAAAGGCAACCGCGAACCCGATCAGGGCTGCACCGATGATCACAATCGCCTTCAACACATTACCGGTGCCGGCCATCTCGCGGTAACGCTGTGCTGCGGCCAAAGTTTCTGCCGTGACGTCCGCCCCTAGGGCCACACCAACGCCTGCCAAAGCCTCTTTCACAGCGTCTTCATCAAGGCGCAGTGCTTCCGCTTCCGTCATCACGCCCTGGCTCACCGCAGCGTCCAAACCATCAGCCACCCGGCGGACATCCGACATCAACAGGCTGATACTGCTCCCCTCAGAGACAGCAGACTCCGGGATCATCCCTGACACAGCGCTGTTGATCACAATTGGCTGGATGATCAACCAACCCACCAGCAAGACAAGCGCCGGAACCACCGCATTCATCGCGACATTGGCACCGTAGTACCTTGGCAGCGAATGCAGGCCGCGCGGGTCGCCGCCCACCTTGGCCAGCGCGCGACGGCGGCCCAAAAAATAACCGACCGCGCCAAGCCCCAGCACGATCAGCAAAATCATTGCGTTTGACATTTGATCCCCAGCCATCCCACTTTGGGCGACCCGAACCTGCCGGATCACCCATTTTTCTCAAGGGCTTAGTTGCCCATCGTCACTTCGTCCATCACTGTCGCCTGCACATCACCCAGGGCCGGGTCAGACACCAGACCGTATTCAGCGAGCGGGCCATCGGGGCCTGCGATCTCGTCGGCGACAAAGAACTCTGCAAACTCCTTCAGGCCGGGGATCACACCGATATGGGCCGCCTTGATGTAGAAATACAGCGGCCGCGACACCGGGTATTCCCCGGTCGAGATGCTTTCCGTTGTCGGCTCAACCCCCGACATCGTCGCCACTTTCAGCGCGTCGGTGTTGTTTTCATAAAACGCGAGACCAAACACGCCGATACCGTTCGCGTTCGCATCAATCCGGGCCAGCGTCTCGGTGTAGTCGCCATCAATATCCACGGCCACTCCGTCGCCGCGCACCGCCAAACAGGCGTCCTCTGCGTCATCCTCGGACATGCCAGCGGCAATCATCGCGTCATGGGCACCAGTGGCTTCGCAGCCAGCGGCCAGCACTTTTTCCTCAAACACTTCGCGTGTGCCGTGCTTGGTGCCGGGGATAAAGGCTAGGATCTCTTCTGCGGGCAGATCAGCGTTGAAATCGCTCCACATTGTGTGGGGGTTATCGACAAGCGCGCCATCGACCAGCACCTGAGGTGCCAGCGCGTTGAAGATGTCGGCAGGCTCAAAGGTCGAATAGTCGGGGCCATCAAGCTGGCTGGCAAAAACGATGCCATCATAGCCGATGCGGACCTCGATAATGTCGGTCACCCCGTTTTCGGCGCAGGCTGCGAGCTCTTTTTCGCGGATCGCGCGGGATGCATTGGCAATATCAATCGTGTTTTCGCCCACGCCTTCGCAGAACCGCTTCAGACCGGCCGATGACCCACCTGATTCCACAACCGGTGTTGGATAATCAAAGTTCTCGCCAAAGGCTTCTGCCACGATGGATGCATAGGGCAGCACGGTGGATGATCCGGCCACCTGCACATTGTCACGTGCCGCAGCAACGGTGGCAGTCAGCGCCGTGATCGCAAGGGTAGAGGCGGACATCTTAAAGATCGACATGGGTGTCTCCTGTTCGTCAAACTAAGCGCCTGTGCAAAACAGGCCCGATGCTGATGACCTACGCGGGCCTCACAAACCTTTTGTGACGCTTTTGTAAAAGTATTATGACACCCCGCGGAATTGCCCTGTCGTTGCGTCACACCCCATAAACCTTGGCTCAAAAATCTGCTAAACTGCGGGCACAATGCTTGATAATCTGAACCGAAGCCTCACCGCTCTGGCCTTGATGCCGCTGATTGTGCCGCAAGGGCTTTATGTGAAATTCCGCGCCGCGCAATTGCAAGAGGCCGCAGGCCCCCGCGCGGGACAGATTGGCAGCGGCCCGCCGTTGCGGGTGCTGATTTTGGGCGATTCGTCCGCCGCCGGGGTTGGCGTGGCCACACAAAGCCGCGCGCTCGCGGGACAGTTCGTCGCACCTTTGGCAAAACACTACACCGTCACATGGCAACTTCATGCCCAGACCGGAGCAACCTCCGCGAGCATGAACGCAACCATTCGCTCACTTGATGTTGAACCCTTTGATGTGGCCCTCATTGCGCTGGGTGTGAATGACGTCAAAAACGGTGTGCGCCTGTCGCGTTACCAGATCCAAACAGCGCGGCTTTATGATCGTCTGACGGATGCCTTTGGCATCCGGCTGATCTGCGCCTCAGGTATGCCCCCGGTCAAAGACTTCCCGCTTCTGCCCGATCCCTTGCGGTGGGCACTACAATCGCGTGCGCAGGTATTTGACGCCGCCCATCGCGACCTGATCGCCACGCGTCCAGCCTGCTTTCACCTCAAGGGGCCCGAACGGCTCTGCCCTGATGACATGGCCGAAGATGGCTTTCACCCCGGTCCGGCGGTCTATGCCGAATGGGGTCAGCTTGCCGCAGACCTCGTCATCCGGCACTGGCCGGATCGGCAGCGGGCAGTGTCACCGTAACGGTCGTGCCAGCGGGAGTGCTGCTTTCAATCTGCAACCGCCCCCGATGCCGGTTCACTATGTGCTTAACGATGGCAAGGCCCAACCCGGTGCCGCCCACATCGCGACTGCGGTGGCTATCAACGCGGTAGAACCGCTCTGTCAGCCTTGCAAGGTGATGCGGCGCAATTGCCTCACCGCTGTTGTGAACCGACAATTGCAGCCCCTTCCCCCGCAACAGCACCTGATCCGCTAACGCCGTGATCTGCACCGTCACAACCTGACCCTCCGCCCCGTATTTTGCAGCGTTTTCGACCAGATTCCCGATCACCTGCCGGATCTGGCCGGGATCGCCGGGGATCGCACAGCCTTTGCTGTCATCCTTCAATGCGACGGTCCCCCCGGCTTGACCCACCACAGGCTCCAGCTCTGCCAGTGCAGTGCGCACCAGATGGCCCAGAACAATCGGCGTGTCGGGCCGCACCCTTTCGTTTTCCTCGACCCGGCTGAGCGACAGCAGATCCCCGACCAATTGCGTCATGCGCCCGGTTTCACGCTCCATGATCGCAAGAAACCGCTCCCGTGCTGTGGCATCATCCTTGGCCGGACCGCGCAGCGTTTCGATGAACCCATGCAGCGCTGTCAATGGCGTGCGCAGTTCGTGGCTGACGTTGGCGACAAACTCCCGCCGCAGGGCGCCGATATCCTCAGCTGCGGTCCGGTCCTCAAACGTCAACACGGTGGCGTCGCCCACCGGTGCGACATGCACCAGATATGTGGTGTCGCGCTGCCCCTCGCGCCCAAGATAACGCGATTGCACCGGCTTGCGGGTTTGCATCACCGTTTCAATCGCTTCGATCACGCTGGGTTGGCGAAGCGCGGTGATAAAATGCCGTCCTTTCACCCCTGCACCAAGGACCGCATCACAGGCGCGATTGGTCGCAACGACCCGCCCGTCACCCGCCAAAGACATCATCGGCAAGGGCACAGCCGTCAGCAAATCTGCAATCTCGTTGTCCGTCACGGCCCGTGTCCCCAAAATCAACCCAAACGTGCGCAACCTGCACTTGGGATCCAGTAACATACCAAAGCTTTATGTTGTGCCGCGCCCTGAAACAATCATAACCTCCTCTCAACCGTGTTCATCAAACCATAAGGATATCCGCGTGAAGCCATTTGCGCCTTCATCCGCAAATGGGAACGGCTCCGACCCTGTGACGCTGGTTGTTGGCGACATGGCGCGTTGGTCCTCCCGCGATCGAGAGCTGCCGGTTATGGCAGGGCTCAGCTTTGTCGACGTGCGCGACCTTGATGCCGCACTTCTGGCCACGCACAGCCCCGATATCATCATGTCCCCGCTTGTGGTGCGTGACACCGATGCCGTTGAAATCGCACGCACTTTGTCGCAGCTCAAGTTTCAGGGCCGCTACCGCGTCGTGGCCGACGATATCCCCGACGCAGACGTCATTCAGGGCGAGGTGTCTGCCGCCGCACCCAAGATCGACTTTGCGATTATCTCTCTGCCCACGGATCTTTTCGGGACCTAGCCGGTCGCCTTCGCCACCGCCTCTGACAGCTCTGCGATCAGCATATCAACATCCTCGACCCCAACGGAGACGCGGAAAAACCCTTCGCTGATCCCCAATGCCGCGCGCCCCTCTGGCGTCAGCCCCCGGTGCGAGGATGACGCCGGATGCGACAGCGTCGTGCCGATATCCCCCAGCGTCGGGGCAAAGGCGATGTCCGGTGCGGCCTGCGTCAGCGCGTTGGCCGCCGCCCGCCCGCCACGCAGCTCAAACGACAACATATGCCCGCCCTGCCCGGCCAGCAGCCCCATTGCGCGGTTGTGGTCAGGATGGTCGGGGCGCGTGGGATAGATCACGCGTGCCACCCCCGGCATCTGCGCCAGCGCATCCGCCAAAGTTGTGGCATTTTGCTGTGCGCGCGCGAACCGCAGGTCAAAAGAATGCAAACCACGCTCTGCCAGCCAGCAGTCAAACGGGCTTGGCGTCAGCCCCCAGGTCACATTGGCATCGTTGATCGCGGTGCGCAGCGCGGAATCGCGTGCCGCCACATAACCCAGCGTTGCATCCGAATGCCCCGCCAACAGCTTGGTGACAGAGTGAATGATGATATCCGCGCCATGATCAAACGGGCGATAGCTGCGCGGGGTGGTAAAGGTATTATCCACCGCCAACAGGATACCCCGCTCTTTCGCCAGCGCTGCAATACCCTCCATATCCGCGACCCGAATCGTGGGGTTGCTGACCACCTCAACCAGAATCATCTTGGTGTTGGGTCGAATCGCCGCCGCCATCGCCCTGGCATCCGTGGGATCCGCAAGAGAGGTCTCAATCCCCAGCTTCGGCAGGTCCTGCGTCATCAGCCGCAAACTCCGCCCATAAAGCTGATCGCCACCCAGCACATGGTCGCCCGCTTTCAGGCAACCCAGAAAGACCGCCCCAATCGCCGACATCCCTGACCCGGTGATGATCCCGCCTGTGGCCCCCTCCAGCATGTCGATCTTGGCCGCCAGCACTTCGGCGTTGGGATGCCCCTCGCGGGCATAGGTATAGCCGGACCCATCGGCATATTGCGCATCCAGCGCATCAGGATCGGGAGAGGCATAAACGACCGACGGCTGCAAAGGTGTGACCACGGGGCGCGAGGTTGACGTGGGCCAGCCGGTGCGGCGGACCAATGACTTTGGCGGTTTCATCCTAAATGTCCTTGAGATCGCGGGCAAAACGGGCGGCATTGTCCTGATAACCCAGCGCCGATGCCCGCAACCCCTCTATCGCGTCCGCATCCAACGTGCGCACGACCTTGCCCGGCATCCCCATGACCAGACTGCCATCGGGGATCACCTTGCCCTCGGGGATCAGCGCGCCCGCACCGATCAGACAATCGCGCCCGATCACCGCGCCATTCAGCACTGTGGCGCCCATGCCGATCAGGCTGTTGTCGCCGATCTTGCAACCATGCAGCATCGCCTTGTGCCCAATCGTGCAGCCCGCGCCGATGGTCAGCGGGTAGCCCATATCGGTGTGCAAAACGCAGTTCTCCTGCACATTGGACCCCGCGCCAACCGTGATCATCTCATTGTCGCCGCGCAGGGTGCAGCCAAACCAAACGCTTGATTTGCCCTTCAGCGTCACCTTGCCAATCACATAGCTGCCCGGTGCGACCCACGCATCCGCGGCCACCGCGGGCCGTGCCGCTCCTAACGCATAAAGGCTCATTCCGGGGCCTCGAATTCATCCTGCAACTTGCGCACCACATCCAGCAGCATCGGTTGCTGCGCCGACTTCATCCGCTCTGCCTCTATGATCGTCTTCAACCGCGCCTCTGTCAGATCAAGGTCATCATTCACCAGCACGTAATCATAGCCATCCCAATGGCTGATCTCGTCCCAGCTTTTCTGCATCCGCTCATTAATCACGTCCGCGCTGTCCTGCCCGCGCCCTTCCAGCCTCCGCCGCAATTCTGTGATCGAAGGTGGCAGAATGAAAATCGACAGCACATTGTCCTGCAACGCGGACCGCCCGATCTGCTGCGCACCCTGCCAATCGATATCAAACAACACGTCGCGCCCGGCCTCAATCGCCTCTTGCACGGGTTTCAAAGGCGATCCGTAGTAATTCCCAAAGACCCGCGCATGTTCCAGCATCTCGCCATTCTTCACCTGATCCTGAAAATCATCGGTGCTGGTAAAATAGTAATGCTGCCCGTCGACTTCACCTTCGCGCGGCGGCCGCGTGGTGGCAGAAACCGAAAACCGCAGCGTGTCATCCCAGGCCATCAGCCGCTTGGCCAAGGTCGATTTCCCCGCACCAGAGGGGGACGATAGAATAATCAAAAGACCGCGACGCGCCATCGGTTCACTCCACATTCTGAACTTGTTCGCGCATCTGATCGATCACCGCCTTCAGCTCCAGCCCGATCTTGGTCAAATCCGCATTCTGCGACTTAGAGCATAAGGTATTTGCCTCGCGGTTAAATTCCTGCGCCAGAAAATCAAGTTTCCGGCCGGTCGGCGCCTTAGCCGCAATCATCTCTTGTGCGGCGGCGACATGCGCGCGCAGGCGGTCAATTTCTTCGGTCACATCCTGCTTGGCGGCAATGATCGCCAATTCCTGCGCGATCCGTTGTTCGTCGGCGTCGCCCACCTCTGCCAGCACCTTGGCCAAGGCCTCTTTCAAAGACGCCTCGGCTTGCGGCCTGCGGGCCTCTGCCGCCTGTTCTGCGGCATCAACAAGCGTGCCGATCTGGGTCACCTGCCCCGTCAGCACCGCCTCAAGCGCCTTGCCTTCGCTGTCGCGCATGGCGACAAATTCGGCCAAAAGCGGGGTAAAATCGGCGACCAGGGCTTTGACCAACGCGCTGTTGTCGGCCTCCGCCACGCCGCTTTGCACCACGCCGCGCGTGGCCAGAACATCCGCCGCCGTGGGCTGGCCCAGCGTCACACCCATCGCAAAAGCCCGTTCCTGCACATGATCCAAAGCTGCCAGAACCCGGTCAAGCTGTGCTTCATCCAGGGCCAGCGGCTGTGCCCCTTCATCACGCTGCATCCGCAAAGAGGCGTTGATATTGCCGCGCGTCAGCGCCGCCTTCAGCGCCTTGCGCAGCTCTGCTTCCAGCCCGTCCAGCCCATCAGGCAGCCGTAACCTGACATCCAGACCGCGTGCATTCACGCCCCGCATGTCCCAGACCCAGCTGACATCGCCCTCGCTTCCGGTGCGGCTGGCATAGGCGGTCATGGATCGGATCATCGGATTTCCTTTTGGTCTGTTGTTGGGGCGCACCTAAGGCCAAATGCGCTGCTGGGGCAAGGGCTCCGGCATCCCCCCGGCGTTAACCTGTTAAGACTTTGTTAAGTGAATCTCGACCAAAGTTGTTTTAACGTCTTGGTAAGCATGATGCCCGCCACGGGTGCTGATGACAGGAAAGACCGATGAAATTCATTCGCGCATTTGAAGCAAGCCACGCCGCCACCACCAACCTTGCGCCGGCAGAGGCGCAGATCCTGCATACGCTGGAACAGGACTGGCGGACGATCACCGCACAGCCTCAAAGCGTGTCGCGCTTTGATCCCGGTCTGCTGGACAAGGCGCTGCCCTATGCCTTCATGCTCGAGCGGACAGCGCCGCAGTCTTTGCGGATCCGCGTCGCGGGCCAGCGCTTGCATGACATGTTGCGCATGGATCCGCGCGGGATGCCTTTCAATGCGTTCTTTACCGAAAGCGCGCGGCCTACGGCCATGCGCCTTGCCGAAACCGCGTTCACCGGGCCTGCCGTTGTGGGCATTCCGCTGATGGCACAGCGTTCGCTTGGCCGCCGCCCCCTGCGGGGCGAGGCGCTGCTGTTGCCCCTGCGTGACGCGCATGGGGAATTGACCCGCGTGATGGGCGCAATTGTGGTGTCGGGCAATACCGGGTCGCGCGGCGTGCGCTTTGATCTGGCCGATGACCAAACGGTGCGCTGCGATGTGATGGATACACCCTACCCGGACCGGCGTGCCCGCCGCGGCAAGGTGTCAGCCCCCACACCGGCCCCAGCACGGGTCGAAAAACCCGCGCTGCGCCTTGTGGTCGATAACGGCTAAATCCAGGTGGAACCGCGATTATTCGTCGAATAATCGTGTCACCAAGATCAGCTGGCTTTAGCTTCATCCAGCGTCTGACGACGGTCCGACAGCTCTTCTGCCACCAGAAACGCCAGTTCCAGCGATTGGCTGGCGTTCAGGCGAGGATCACAGGCCGTGTGATAGCGGCTCGACAGATCTTCGTCCGTCACCGCCCGCACACCACCGGTGCATTCGGTCACATCCTTGCCGGTCATCTCAAAATGCACACCGCCGGGGATGGTGCCTTCGGCCTTGTGCACCCCAAAGAACTCGCGCACTTCGCGCAACACGCTTTCAAACGGCCGGGTCTTGTAGCCGGTCGATGATTTGATCGTATTGCCATGCATCGCGTCACAGGTCCAAACGACATTGGCGCCCTCTTCCTCGACCGCCTTGATCAGACGTGGCAGGTGATCACCCACCTGCCCCGCACCAAAGCGGGCAATCAGCGTCAGCCGTCCAGCTTCGTTTTCGGGGTTCAGACTCGCCATCAGCGCCTTGAGGTGCCCGGACGTCATGCTTGGCCCGCACTTGAGCCCGATGGGGTTTTGCACGCCCTTGCAGAACTCCACATGTGCACCGTCAGGCTGGCGCGTGCGGTCGCCGATCCAGATCATGTGACCCGATCCGGCCAACCACTTGCCCGTGGTCGAATCCACCCGGCACAATGCCTCTTCGTATTCCAGCAACAAGGCCTCGTGGCTGGTAAAGAACTCAACCGTCTTCAGCTCGTGATTGCTGCTGCTGTCCATGCCTGCGGCCTGCATGAAATCAAGCGTATCGCTGATCCGCTCGGCCATATCGGCGTATTTCAACACCTCGTTGGCGGCGGTAAAGCCCAGCGTCCAGGCGTGCACCTGATGCACATCCGCATAGCCACCCGTTGAAAAGGCGCGCAGCAGGTTCAGCGTGGCTGCTGCCTGCAAATAAGCCTGTGCCATCCGCTCTGGGTCGGGCACGCGGCTGCTTTCGGTGAAATCAAAGCCGTTGATGATATCGCCGCGGTAGCTGGGCAGTTCCACGCCGCTCACGGTTTCCGTTGGCGCTGACCGTGGCTTGGCCATCTGCCCCGCCATCCGGCCCACTTTGACCACGGGCACCTTGGCGCCATAGGTCAGGACCATTGCCATCTGCAACATCACCTTGAACGTGTCGCGGATCCCGTCGGCGTTAAACTCTGCAAAGCTTTCCGCACAATCGCCGCCCTGCAACAAAAACGCCTCGCCCCGGCTCACTTTGGCCAGATGCGATTTCAGCTGCCGTGCCTCGCCTGCAAACACAAGCGGTGGATAGCTTGCAAGACGGGCCTCGACCTCGGCCAATTTGGCCGCGTCGGTATAGTCGGGCATCTGGACCCTTGGCTTTTTGCGCCAGTCCGATTTCTGCCAGTCCGTCATTGTCGTGCTCCCTAGGGTTGCGAATTCTCAATATCAGTCTGGACATATAGCCACCCGATCCTCTGGGGCCAATGGTAAATCGGTGTCTTTGCCCCTTGATTGGGCGATCAAAAAGGTGTTGTCCTCGCCTAACCAAATATCCAAGGCGAAAGTCGCGTCATGCTTATCGAACCCCAAACGGTCGAAGTCGACCACGCAGGCAAGCCGCGTCGCTTTGTTTTTGTGTTGATGAACAACTTCACCATGCTGTGTTTTGCTGCCGCCATCGAAAGCCTGCGGATCGCGAACCGCACGGCCGGTAAGCCACTTTATAGCTGGAAAATCCTGTGTGAAGACGGCACCTCTGCCACCTGTTCGAATGGCTGCACCTTTCAAGTGGACGATGGCTTTGTCGAACTGGACCGCGACGACACGATCATGCTGTGTGGCGGGGTCGAAATTCAGGACGCCTCGACCAAGAAAACCCTCAACTGGATCCGCCGCGAAGCACGGCGCGGCGTGACCATGGCGGGCCTGTGCACCGCGGGCTACACCATGGCCAAGGCAGGCTTGCTCGACGGTAAAAAGGCCACGATCCACTGGGAAAACCAGGACAGTTTTGTCGAGGAATTCGAAGACGTTGATCTGACCAAATCCATCTTTGTGGTCGACGGCAATCGCATCACCACCGCAGGCGGCACCGCCTCGATTGACCTGATGCTCAAGATCATCGCCGACGACCATGGCGAGGAATTGGCCAATGCCGTCGCCGACATCCTGATTTATTCGTCGATCCGCACCGACCAAGACACCCAGCGTTTGTCGATTCCAACCCGGATCGGCGTGCGCCACCCCAAATTGTCCCGCGTCATTCAGATGATGGAACAAAACCTCGAAGAGCCGATCAGCCCGGCGCTGCTGGCACAAGAAGTCGGCATGTCCACCCGCCAGCTTGAACGCCTGTTCCGCCGCTACCTGTCGCGCAGCCCCAAACGCTACTACATGGAACTGCGCCTGCAAAAGGCCCGTAACCTGTTGATGCAAACCGATATGACGGTCATCAACGTCGCACTGGCCTGCGGCTTTGCCTCGCCCTCGCATTTCTCCAAATGCTACCGGTCGCACTACAAAACCACCCCCTACCGCGAACGCGGATCACAGGCTTCTCGGCTGTCAATCTGACGGTTTTGCGCTGGGGTCTGGTGATCCTGACCTAGACAGACGCACAGGATGCATGGTCACATGCCCTTGATTTAAGCGTTTCATTTGATGTTTGGGGGGATTGATCATGCTCAATAGTCGTCTTTTTGCGGGTAACGCCCGTCTTTCGCGGGCGGCAGAGAATGCCCCCGCCATGCGTCGCGGCGAACGTGACACCGATGCGGTCCGCCTTGTGCAACAAGCGCTGCAAGACCTTGGCGTTGCCGCTATGCGCCGGTCCCGCATGGCCGATGGCATGATGGATGGCGACTATGCCGGGGAAACCTTTCACGCGGTCCAAAAATTTCAAGAGGACAATGGCCTGACAACCAGTGGTCGCGCGGGTGACGGGATCGCGGGCCAAAACACAATTGGTCTGCTTGATGACATGGCCGCCGCTCGCAACTTGGCCCCACGCACGGCTGCCGTCGCCGCGGCCGCCCCACCGCCAACCGAAACGCCCAGCACCCTGCCCTTGATCGCGCCCCGGATCCCAAGTGCGGCACGCCTCCGCCAAGAATACGATCGCTTCGTCGACTGCCGCGGCAAACCATGCCAGCAAGGCGGTCATGCTGGCACCGGCATTTCAAACCAATGCGCAATTCGTATGTCAATTGCTCTGGGACGCTGTGACATCGGGTTTCACATGCGTGCCGCACCCGGTGTTCACTTGATCGTCCACCGCGCAGGCCACCGCGCCTGTGGCGGCCATATTGAGGTTGCGCATGACGCCCGCGCACAACGGGTCTTTGATCATTTACGGTCCTTTTGGCACTTTACCACCTACCGCATCACGCGCGAGCAGACCGGCGCATCGGTCTACAACCAGCTGGTAAAAAAGAAGGGGATCGTCTTTTTCGACGATATCGGCCAATCAAGCGCCACCGCTGGCGGTGATCACATCGACTATTTCGATGGTACCCGGATCATGAACGATGAACTCAACTATGCCGCACCGGGCGAACCACGGGGGCGCGATCCAAACACAACATTCGTCGCCACCCGTACCGCGATCCATTTCTTGGAGATCAATCCCTGACGTTACGGAATTCCTTCATAAACTTCCCTGAAATCACACTTTTTCGGGCCAAATGCCTTTTGAAGATGCTTCCCTTCCCTGTTTTGGCTGCTAGTCTTCGCCGCAGGATAAAAATATCCATTAGGGAGAAAGCAAATGAAAAAACTGATGATGGCCACTGCGGCCACAGCATTGATGACCACAGGCGCATTCGCCGATGGTCATACGGGCGACGTGAAGATCGGGATTATCCTCGGTTTCACCGGCCCACTTGAATCGATCACACCTGCCATGGGTGCCGGCGCTGAACTCGCCATCGCCGAAGTGAACGCGGCTGGCACATTGCTGGATGGCGCCTCGGTCACAGGTATCCGCGCCGATTCGACCTGTATCGACGCCGGTGCGGCGCAAACCGCTGCCGAACGCCTTGTCACTTCTGACGGTGTGCACGCGATCATGGGCGCTGACTGCTCTGGTGTCACGGGCGCGATCCTGCAAAACGTCGCACGCCCCAATGGCGTTGTGATGATCTCGCCCTCCGCCACATCACCCGGCCTGTCGACAGCCGAAGACGATGGGTTGTTCTTCCGCACCGCCCCCTCTGACGCACGTCAGGGCGTTGTCATGACCGAAGTCATCATGGACCGTGGCATCAAAGAGGTCGCGCTGACCTACACCAACAACGACTACGGCAAGGGTCTGGCCGACAGCTTCCAAGCCGCGTTCGAGGCTGCTGGCGGCTCCGTCACCATCTCCACCGCGCATGAAGACGGCAAAGCTGACTATGCGTCGGAAGTTGCTGAACTCGACGCCGCTGGCGGTGAAGTCCTCGTCGTGGCCGGTTACACCGACCAGGGCGGCAAGGGCATCATCCAGTCCTCGCTCGACACCGGTGCGTTTGACACCTTCGTCCTGCCCGATGGCATGGTCGGTCAGCAGCTGGTCGACGACATCGGCTCTGCCCTGACAGGTTCGTTCGGTCAGTTCCCCGGCACAGACAGCGCTGGCGCTGAGATGTTCCTTGAGCTGGCAACCGACTTTGACGGCACAGGCGCATTTGCCCCTGAAAGCTATGACGCCGCCGCGCTGATCATGCTGGCAATGGAAGCGGCTGGGTCCAACCAGTCCGCAGACTTTAAAGACAAGGTCATGGATGTCGCCAACGCACCGGGCACCGAAATCTTCCCCGGTGAGCTGGCAAAAGCGATTGAGCTGCTGAAAGCTGGCGAAGACATCGACTACGTTGGTGCCACAGCCGTGGAACTGATCGGACCCGGTGAATCCGCTGGTAACTACCGCGAGATCGAAATCGGCGACGGCACAATCGACACCGTCAAGTTCCGCTAATCAGAGCGTGAATACAGGAACGGCGCGGGAATTTCTCGCGCCGTTTCTATACCTTATGCGGCGTAGTTCATGTAATCGGGGGCGACATGATCGTTGTTGAAAATCTGGTGAAAACCTTTGGTGGCTTTCACGCCGTGGACGGGGCATCCCTGTCGATCCAAGAAGGTTCTATCACCGGGCTAATCGGCCCAAATGGTGCTGGAAAAACCACGCTTTTCAATGTGATCGCGGGCGTTCTTCAACCAACCTCGGGCCGTGTCACGATGGCGGGTGAAGACATCACCGGCCTGCCACCACATGAATTGTTTCACAAAGGCCTGCTGCGCACCTTCCAGATCGCGCATGAATTTTCATCCATGTCCTGCCGCGAGAACCTGATGATGGTGCCCGGCGCCCAATCGGGTGAGACGCTGTGGAACACATGGTTTGGCCGCAAACGCATCGCGGGCGAGGAACGCGCCCTGCGCGCCAAAGCCGACGAAGTGCTTGAATTTCTCACCGTTGAACACCTCGCCGACCACAAGGCAGGCCAAATCTCCGGCGGGCAGAAAAAGCTGCTGGAACTGGGCCGCACCATGATGGTCGACGCCCGCATCGTGTTTCTGGACGAGGTCGGCGCCGGCGTGAACCGCACCCTGCTGAACACCATTGGCGACGCCATCATCCGCCTGAACAAGGAACGCGGCTATACTTTTGTTGTGATCGAACACGACATGGATTTCATCGGCCGCCTCTGCGACCCCGTGATCTGCATGGCCGAAGGCAAAGTCCTCGCCCAAGGCACACTGGCCGAGATCAAGGCCAACGAACAAGTGATCGAAGCCTATCTGGGCACCGGCCTCAAAAACAAAGATCAGGTAGCAACGGTATGAGCGATAACCCCTATCAAGACGGGCGCGGCAACAAGGATGTGAGCCTTGGCAAGGACAGCACCAGCACCGCTGATCCGATCCGCAAATCCGGCGCCGCGAAACCCGCTGCCGATACGCCCTTTCTGATCGGCGAGAATATGACCGGTGGCTACGGCAAGGGCCCCGATATCCTGCACGACTGCACCATCGCCGTGAACCCCGGCGAGATCGCGGTGATCGTCGGCCCCAATGGCGCGGGCAAATCGACGGGCATGAAGGCGGTCTTTGGTATGCTCAACATTCACACTGGCCGCGTGGTGTTGGATGGCGAGGATATCACCGCCCTGTCCCCTCAGGACCGCGTCGTCAAAGGCATGGGCTTTGTGCCGCAGACATCGAACATCTTCACCTCCATGACCGTGGAAGAAAACCTGGAGATGGGTGCCTTTATCCGCCGCGATGATTTCCGCGATACCATGGCGCAGATCTACGACCTGTTCCCGATCCTCAAGGAAAAACGCTATCAGGCTGCGGGCGAATTGTCCGGCGGCCAACGCCAGCAAGTCGCTGTGGGCCGCGCGCTGATGACGCAACCCAAAGTCCTGATGCTGGATGAACCCACCGCCGGTGTTTCGCCCATCGTGATGGACGAGTTGTTTGACCGGATTATCGAGGTCGCGCGCACAGGCATCCCGATCCTGATGGTCGAACAAAACGCCCGCCAAGCGCTTGAAATCGCAGACAAAGGCTATGTGCTTGTGCAGGGCCGCAACGCCCATACCGGCACCGGGAAGGAACTGCTTGCCGATGAGGAAGTCCGGCGGAGTTTCCTTGGCGGATGATGGCGCTTGCATCATATGTCGGACGCTCCGCGGGGGATATTTTTGAACCAAAGAAAGTAGGGGTCGTGCTTGCATGTCTGGCCTCTGGGGCAATGGCCGAGGGGCGCAATGACCCCTTTATGCGCTGCACCTTTGATGATGGCCGCGTGGTTGTGCTGGCCGAAAACGGTGCGGCGTTTGAGTGGCGCGAGGGCACTTTCGCGGCCCCAATGATCACTGAGGTACCCCGCCTTGCCGATGATCCGATCCTGACCTTTCTGCTGCCCAATGCAGAGCCTGAACGCATTGACGTTTTCCTGGGTTGGTTCCGTGCCGGGGGCGTCCCCGCAGATATCGGCACCGCGATGCTGTCGCGCACCATTTTCGATGACGCGGGCCACCTGACATCCAAGACGACCGCTGGCACTTGCGTGGATTTCTTCGGATGATCCGCGCGGCGCTTACCTGTCTGGCGACAACCGCCCATGCCGACGACATCGCCTGCATGATGAACAACGGCGAAAGCTTGACCTTCGCCATCGACCGCAATCAGTTTGTGGCCCCGCAGGACGCAGGCGACCCGCCGCGCCGCAAGGTCACGCAAGTCAGCTTTGGCGACATGCACTTCCCCGCTGAACCCTTTCTGATCGGCCCCGTCCGTGGCTTTCATGCCGACGGTCTGGGCGGCACATCTGTGATGTTCTCTGTCGCCGCCGACGGCACCGCGACCTACGCCAATACCCGCTCTGGTGAGACGCTCACCGGCACTTGTGAGGACCGTTAAATGGATTTTCTCAACGCACTTGTGGTGCTGACCAACTTTGTGATCGTGCCGGGCCTGGCCTACGGCGCACAGCTTGCCATCGGCGCGCTGGGGGTCACGCTGATCTATGGCATCCTGCGGTTTTCCAACTTTGCACATGGCGACACCATGGCCTTTGGCACGGTCGCCACGATCCTGTTCACATGGATATTCCAAGGCTGGGGGCTGAGCTTTGGCCCCCTGCCCACCGCCCTGCTCGCCCTGCCCTTTGGCATCGGACTGACCGCACTTTTCCTGCTGGGCACCGACCGCGTGGTCTATCGGTTTTACCGGCAACAAAAGGCAAAACCGGTGATCCTTGTCATCGTCTCGCTGGGGGTGATGTTCATCATGAACGGGCTGACCCGCGTCTTCCTGTCGCTGGGCGCCTATGCCTTTGCACCCGAACGCGAACGGGACACCCGCGGCACCGATGACGTCAATTTCTTTGACGGCGAACGCTTCATCATCACCGCGCGGAACTTCAAGGAAATGACCGGGCTCGACGAGGGCCTTGCGATCAAATCGACCCAAGGCATCACCCTGATCACCGCGATCATCGTGGTGGCGCTGCTGTTTTGGTTCCTCAACAAGACCCGCACCGGTAAATCCATGCGCGCCTTTTCCGATAACGAAGACCTCGCCCTGCTGTCAGGCATCAACCCCGAACGCGTTGTCATGGTCACCTGGCTGATCGTTGCCGCCCTGACCACGACGGCGGGCGTGCTTTATGGGTTGGACAAGTCGTTCAAGGCCTTCACCTTCTTTCAGCTTCTCCTGCCGATCTTTGCCGCCGCCATCGTCGGCGGTCTGGGCAGCCCGCTGGGGGCCATTGCGGGTGGCTTCGTTGTGGCCTTTGCCGAGGTCGCGATCACCTATCCGCTGAAGAAAGTGCTCGGCTACCTCCTGCCCGAAAGCCTCGCCCCTGATAGCCTCGTGCAGCTGATCTCAACCGACTACAAATTCGCGATCTCATTTGTGATCCTGATCATCGTGCTGCTGTTCAAACCGACCGGCCTTTTCAAAGGACAATCCGTATGACCCATTCCATGCGCGCCCCGCTTCTTTTTGTCCTTGTCGCGGGCCTGATCATTTTTACCGGCTTTTGGAAGGGTCCCAACGTCGCCCTGACGATCGTGAACTACGGGCTGATCTCTGCGATCATGGCGCTGGGGGTGAACCTGCAATGGGGCTTTGCGGGGCTTTTTAACGTCGGGATCATGGGCTTTGTCGCCCTTGGCGGGTTGGCCTCTGTGCTGATCTCCATGCCCCCGGTGAAAGAGGCCTGGAGTGCAGGCGGCTTGCAAATCATCTTCGCATTGCTCATTGGGGCCGCCACCGTGGTTGGCGCGGTCATGGCGCAAAAGCGCCTGAAAGGCCGGGCAAAAACCTTGGCAACGCTTGCCATCCTGATCGTCGGTTTCTTTGTCTTCCGCAGCATTTTTGACGCGGGCGTTCAAGCGGTCGAGGCGATCAATCCCGCCGCCACGGGCTACCTTGGTGGGCTGAATTTCGTTGGCGCCAACTGGTTCTCGATCATCGGCTGGCCCGTGGGCGGCCTGCTGGCCGCCGGGGCCGCCTGGCTGATTGGCAAGACCGCACTTGGCCTGCGCTCTGACTACCTCGCCATCGCGACCTTGGGCATTGCAGAGATCATCCTCGCCGTGCTCAAGAACGAAGACTGGCTGTCGCGCGGCGTCAAAAACGTGGTTGGACTGCCCCGCCCTGTGCCTTATGAGACCGACCTGCAAAAGGACCCGTCTTTTGTCGAAAGTGCTGCCAATTTTGGCCTCGACCCGGTGCTGGCCTCAACGCTTTATGCCAAACTGCTCTATGCGGGCTTGTTCACAATTTTCCTCGTGATCATCCTCTGGATGGCCCAGAAAGCGCTGAATTCACCGTGGGGCCGGATGATGCGCGCGATCCGCGATAACGAAGTCGCGGCAGAGGCGATGGGCAAAGACGTTACCGCCCGGCACTTGCAGATCTTCATCCTCGGTTCCGCCATTTGCGGCATCGCAGGCGCAATGATCACGACGCTTGATAGCCAGCTGACCCCCACCAGTTACCAGCCCCTGCGCTTCACCTTCCTGATCTGGGTCATGGTGATCGTTGGCGGATCCGGCAATAACTTTGGGGCCGTCTTGGGCGGATTCCTGATCTGGTGGCTTTGGGTCATGGTGGAAGAGCTTGGCCTGATCCTGATGGGCGGCCTGACATTCGGTATGGCCGAAGGCTCCGCGCTCAAGGCGCTCTTGATCGACAGTGCTGCACATATGCGGCTTTTGACGATGGGGCTGATCCTGCTGCTCGTGCTGCGCTTTAGCCCGCGAGGATTGGTGCCGGAAAAATAGGCCAATGCCTGCTTTGAGCCCATACCTACATCCTCGTTACTGGTACTTCCGGGGCAATAGTGACTTAGATATTGAACACGTCGATGGAAAATTGGCTTCTTCAATTTTGCCATCTGACCAAACCAAGTGCACAACGTAGCTATCGAGAATTTGGGTCGGATCAGCTACGAGGATATCGTCTGATGAAGTATCCCTCGCAATTATTTTCAGTCTTTCAACAGCTTCGTATAGCGGGTGCGCAGCCGTAATTTCCTTTCCCAACTGTTCTTCAAGCCGCGTATTTTGGTCGTCTCGAACCAACTCCCAACTTTGCCAGTCAATTTCGTCACACTCTCGCATGTGATTATTCTGGCATCTTGGCCGATACTCGGCAACGGCAGCTTCGTCCCACATCCTGCCACATCTCCGCACCTTACCCCGGAAAGATCTGCACCATAGCCGCATCAAATCGCGCCCATGACATTGTCGCCTTGTTGCCCGCATAGCCATCGTAGTGCGACTTGCCGTTGGACGTCGGCAGCCCGGCCCAGATCTTGGCCAGATTGGCCATGAAGGTATGGCGCGAAATCTCGCCCGTTTGCATGGCATTGAACCCAGCCTCCACCAGTAGCGCGTTGGCCAGCTTGTCCTGCACATCGGGCGAAAACATCGCCTGCGGGCTGACGCCCACCTTGGTCACCAGCCGCCGCAATGTCGCGGGAATAAACTGATAGCGCCCAATCGCGTGCGGCTGGCCCGGCGTGTCGTCAATCCATTGGTAGATCTGCGCCACGGTCATCTGTGTCGGCAAGCGCGGCGGCTTGACCCGCGCACCATATTGCACCGCGTTGTAGCCCGCGGGCCCCGCCTCTGCCGCTGCGATCAGATTGCGGATTTGCGCGGCTGCACCCTCACCCACCCCCAGATATACGCGGCCCGTCTCGGGTGCGACGCGCACCGGGAAAGGCCTGAAAAAGCTGGTGCCATCGCGGCCGATAAACAGGCTGCCACTGCCTGCGTCACCCGGATCCGCGCCCAGATCAATCAGCACGCCAGATCCCTGCGACAGGCCCGCTGCAAATAACGACCCGGTTTCGGCCCGTGCGAGCACCGGCAAAAGCCACGCGATGATGACAAGAAAACGCAAAAGCAAGGTGGACCCCAAATCCAGTTTCGCCTTCGCTATGCCCGGTTAAGGTTGATAATCCGTTCACGCGGCGCGTGGTCATACCCCGTTAACCGTGCGGGCGATTCACCACATCTTCACCACGCAAGCCGTTGATTACGTTTGAAAACGTAGGCCCTCACATGTCTCAAACTCACCGCACGTATCATTACCTAAGCAATCTTAAGACCCTGATGCATATGCTATGTGCATGCTTTGTGCATCGTTTCCGTATGCATTCTGCATCCCCAAATTCTCAAAATTTCTGGCGTTAACCCGGGCCCGTTACGCAGCCCCTTGCCCTGAGGCCGCGACCTGCCTATCTATGAGGTGTCCTTCGGGACTATGGACATAAACGCGCTCGTAATAAGCGGATCGGACCCGGGGGCGGTACCCGGCGTCTCCACCAAACAACCTTCATTTGGGGTCGGAGGGGGACGAAATAGGATCGACGAACGTCTAAAGGGGTTAGCTTTGTCTCGGCGATATACCACCGTTATCGGTTCAAATTGTATAGTTGCAAATGACAACCATGCTCCAGTGGCAGTCGCAGCGTAAGCTGTGCCTAATACTGAAAACTTAACTCCTAAGGTTTAGCGACTTTAGGCGGGGTTCGCAGGTACCTGGCAACAGAAACCTGCACTTAACCCCCTCAAAACATGGGATATCTTGCGCGCGCTGCAAAGCCTCTTGCCTTTCGCCCGGTGCCTGCGCACCATCGGGATATGGGGCGTTTACCTTTTCTCACTATGCTGTGCGCGTGCTGGCCAATGATTGCTACCGCCTGTGACACCGCACTGATCCTGACCATTGATGTGTCCAACTCTGTCGACCCTGCAGAATACAAGGTGCAGTCAGACGGCCTTGCCGACGCCCTGCGCGACCCAGAGGTGATCGAGGCGATGGTGCAAAATCAAGCCGCGATCGCCGTGGTGCAATGGTCCGGCTTTGACCGGCAAGAGGTCACCATCCCCTGGACCCGGATCACAAATGCCGCTGACGTCGCCATTCTGTCACAACAGGCGCGCATGATGCCACGCGCCTTTGTTTTGTCCGATACCGCCCCTGCCGAAGCCATTCATTTTTCCCTGAGAATGTTCGCGCAAGTGCCTGACTGTAAACGCAAAATCATTGACGTGTCAGGCGACGGAACACCCAATTCCGGCACCAACGTCCGCGATGCACGCCGGTCCGCCGAACGGCAAGGTGTCACCATCAACGGCATCGCGATTGAATCGATGGGGGTCGCGATCACCAACTTTTTCCGCGGTGCTGTCATCACCCGCGACGGCTTTGTCGTGACGGCCCGCACGCACCGCGAATACGCTGAAACGCTCCGGCGCAAGATCATCAGAGAGTTAAGCCGCGTGGTCGGTTAGCCCTGACAGGTCGCCGCATTGGCATGCACCGCGCCAATCATCCGCTGATCGCTGCTGATGTAGGTGTAGACATATTCAAACCCGTAGTCCTGCATCAGGGTCTGGATCGCGTCGCCCTGACAAAGGGTTTCTGTCACCAGACTGGCCTGCGCGGACATAATCTCATCGACGTTCAACGCGTCATAGCGGGCTGGAACGGTATAGAAATAACGGACTTTCAGGTCCGACACCGCCATATTACTGAACTGCACCGTGTCGCTGTTACGGTCCCGGTCCGCCTCGTTCATCTCGCGGGCGGTGTCTTCGAAAAACGCAATGACTTCGCGCTGTTCGTCGGACAGCTCCTGATCCTGGTTCAGCCCCTGCTCTGACAATGCGACGATGGCCTGGATCTGATCAACGGCGCTGACGGCGGTCAGATCTGTCGTTGCCCGCGTCACTTGCGGGGCCGGCGCCGCGGCGGATTGTGTGGTGGCAGGAGCAGCAGCGACTTGCGGTGAATAAGCTGGCTGTTCAAATGCGCCCATGAAATAGGCCACGCCCAACGTCAGCAAAGCGCCCGTCGACATCATCCCAATGGATTCTGTGATATTCATCTCGTATCCCCCAATACCGCCGACCGTCTGGCAGGACGGCCTAGATCTATCGCCAATATGTGGCGTTTTGTCACCCCTTCGCTACCACATCATGAATGGCTGCGACAAGCGATCAGCGTTCCCAAATCGACAAAACATTCCGATAACTGCGGTGTGTGGCGGTTTTGTTTCTCGTTGACGTCTTTTGATGGCTCGATTACCTCTAAGCCATGGGGTCAAAATGCGACCACCCCGTGAGGCTCCGGCCTAAGGTTCGCATCCGCTGAAAGATCAGAAAGGATGCCCTATGCCCGGCTTTCAAACCATCACACCAGCGACCCTGATGCGCCGTGTCGGTGCCGCTGACACCCCCGTAATTGTCGACCTGCGCATACCAGAGGATATCGCGGCAAACGCCCGGATTATTCCCGGTGCGATCATGCATGACTACACGGATTTCCCCGGCCTTCTCAACCGGTTGCAGGGCAAAGCGAGTGTTGCGGTCTGTCATGGCGGACGCAAGATCAGCCACGGCATTGCAGCGCAATTGCGGGATGCAGGCCTTCCGTCAGAAGTGCTAGAAGGCGGCATGGTGGCCTGGTCGGACGCGGGCCTGCCTGCGGTGCCATTGGCGGCCATTCCGCCCTTGCAACATGGGGCGACCCTTTGGGTCACGCGGCACCGGCCCAAGGTTGACCGCATTGCCTGCCCCTGGTTGATCCGCCGCTTTGTAGACGCTGATGCGACCTTCATGTTTGTGCCGCCGTCAGAGGTGATGGACGTTGCGGAAAGGTTTGGCGCAACCCCGTTTGATGTCGCTGACGTGCCGCTGAGCCACATCGGCGCTGACTGCACATTTGATGCGATGATCCGCACCTTCGGGCTGTCGCACCCCGCACTTGATCGTTTGGCGCTTGTGGTCCGGGCGGCCGACACAGATAACCACAAGACCGCACCGCAAGCCGCTGGATTACTTGCATTTTCTGTCGGCCTGTCGCGGTTGCACAAGGACGACACGGCGCAGCTTAATGCGGCGATACCGCTTTATGACGCGCTTTATCGTTGGGCGCGGGACGGCCATGAAGAGACACATAACACCGCCGAAAAGGTGCAGCCATGACGCCCGACTGGCACCAGATGTTGCGTGTCTTTGGGCGGATCGGATTGCTGTCCTTTGGCGGGCCTGCGGCCCAGATCGCGGTCATGCACCGCGCCTTGGTCGAGGACCGGGAATGGCTGACAGAGCCGCAATTCCTGCGCGCCCTGTCCTTTTGCATGTTGCTACCGGGACCCGAGGCGATGCAGCTCGCCACCTATGCTGGCTGGCGACAAAGAGGGATCGCAGGCGGCCTGCTGGCGGGGGGGTTATTCGTTATCCCCGGCGCAATTGTGATCGGAATTCTGGCTTTGATTTACGGGGCTTATGGCCAGCTCCCCGTTGTGCAGGCGCTGTTTGTTGGGGTGCAGGCGACGGTCGTCGTGATCGTTCTGGGGGCCATGCGAAAGCTGATCGCCAAGGCGCTGAACGGCCCGGTGGCCTACGGGTTCGCGAGCTTTTCCTTTCTGGCACTTTTCGCCTTTGGCCTGCCCTTCCCGCTGGTCATCGCGCTGGCCGCAGTGGCCGGTGCAATCTTGATGACACGCGGAGAGGTGCAGTCTTCTGACCCGCCCAATCTGTCGGGCACAGGGCGCGTTATCTTGATCGGTGGGGCCATCTGGGCGGCGCCACTGGCGGTAAGCTATCTTATTGGAAACACGTTTCTTTTTGATATCGGCGTCTACTTTTCCAAGCTTGCGGTCGTGACCTTTGGCGGCGCCTACGCGGTGCTGGCCTATATGGCGCAGACCGTGGTGCAGGACTACGGCTGGATCACCACGACCCAGATGATGGACGGTCTGGGATTGGCCGAAACCACCCCCGGCCCGCTGATCCTTGTCACCCAAATGGTTGCGATGTTGGCTGGTCTGGCAGAGCGTGGTCCGATGCTGGCTCTGCTGGCCGGTGGCATGGCGCTTTGGGTGACCTTTGTGCCTTGTTTTATCTGGATTTTTACTGGCGCGCCGCTGATCGATTGGCTGGCCAGTCAACCGCGCCTGCAAGCTGCATTGTCAGGCATCACCGCCGCCGTTGTGGGTGTGATTGCGAATCTGTCGCTTTGGTTTGCCTTCCACGTCTTTTTTGCCGTGGTCACCCCGGTGACCCTTGGGCCTGCAACGCTGAGTTTGCCGGATCTGATGTCGTTCAGTCCGGTGCCGCTGGTGCTGGCTGTGGTGGCTGGATACCTGATGTGGCAGCGGGGTTGGTCGCTGCTGACGGTGCTGGCATTGATGGCGGCCCTTGGGGTTTCGGCGCATGTTTCGGGAATGCTTTAGGCCCCTTTCATCCCCCCAAGAATCTACTATGCTGACCCCACGGCCGACCGGAGGATTGCCCTTGTCCCGCAGCATCGATTACGGAAATCTTATGCACCGTGCCATGCGCGGTCTGATCCAAGAGGTTTTGGGCCGGATTGCCAAAGAAGGGCTGCCCGGGGCACATCACTTCTTTATCACATTCGACACGATGCACCCGGATGTCGAAATCGCCGATTGGCTGTCGGATCGCTATCCCGGAGAGATGACAGTCGTAATTCAGGAATGGTTCGATAACCTTGACGTCACTGACGAAGGCTTTGCTATCACCTTGAATTTTGGGAATAATCCAGAGCCGCTTTATATTCCCTATGATGCGATCAAGACCTTTGTTGACCCCTCGGTCGAGTTTGGGTTGCGTTTTGAGACGCAGGAAGAAGAAGACGACGACGACACCGGCGACGCGGTGCCAGAGGACGCAGCCGAGGCCCCGATGGACGAAATGGTCGAACCGGATGAGGCCGACGCGGCCCCCAAAGAGGCCGAAGTCGTGAGCCTCGACCAGTTCCGCAAGACCTAGCTTGTCTCGCCGGGCTGAAATTCTGAGCCAACATCAATGACTTGCGGGGCGTTGTTGCCCGCAAAGACATCGCGCAGCACATCTGCCGCACGGGCACCAATTTCATTGGCGTGCACCGCCACGGTTGTGATCCGAGGGTGCGAGACCATGGCCACGTCGAACTGGCCAAATCCGGTGATTGCTAGGTCGCCCGGAACATCCAGCCCCAAGCGACGGCAAGCGTTCAGCGCACCAAAGGCGACAGGGTCAGATACACAGACAAGCGCGTCAAAATCGGCAATGCTGGGGCCGATCGCCGCGACCGCCTGCGCACCATCGCGCATGGAAACCGGGGCCTGCCCGGCGTCGATCATGGTGACTGGCGGCAAGCCCAGTTTTGCCGCCGCAGCGATGACGCCGTCACGCCGCGCCGCACCGCGCCAGTCGCTGACCGCGGATGCGCCAAGAAAGGCCAGCTTGCGGTGCCCCTTACTCGCAAGATGCGCCACGGTGTCGGCCATCGCATCCGCGTTGGAAAACCCCACGACATGGCCCAAGGGTGCATCTGGCAGATCCCAGATCTCAATCACCGGGATCCGCGCGGCCCCCAGCAGTTTGCGGGTCTCGTCGGTGTGATGCCCGCCTGTCAGGATCAGTGCCTCTGGATTGCGGGTCAGCAGTTGGCCGACAAGTTGTTCCTCTTTTTCAACGCTATAGCCAGTGCTGCCCAGCAAAAGCTGTAGCCCGCTACCGGCCAGGGCATCGGTGAGACCGCGAAAGGTTTCTGCGAAATTAGCGTTGTTGATCGACGGCAGCGTGACCGCGACAAATCCGCTTTTCTGGGTGCGAAAGGCCTGCGCTGTGGTGTCGTAGACATAGCCCAGCTCTGCCGCCTTATCGCGAATGGTGGCGCGGGTTTTGGGATTCACGGTTTCGTCCCCACGCAGGGCACGGCTGACCGTCATCGGCGACATATCCACCGCGCGGGCGACATCGCGCATGGTGACGCGGCGGGTGGAATCAGGATTGGTAGTCATGCATATCAGTCACGTGGTGGTGGATGCGGCCCTCAAAATGGGCATCAACAATCTGACCTGTGACCTCCTTTGATTGGTGCCGGGCCGGGGAATCAAGTGCCGCGTTCATGGTTGCAACATCGGGGTATGTGATCGCAAGGATCAACGGAAATTCAGGCGCGCCGGGGTCGCGGTCTTCGCCGAACATGACGCGCACATCGGTATTGCCGGGGAACGCGGTCCACAGCGGCACGAGGCGGTCCAGAACGGCGGCGCGGAAGGCGTCGGTTTGACCGGGGCGGACGGCCCCTTCGAATAATGCGAAACGCGTGATCATGGCTGGATCTCCTGTTTGGCGCCGTTGAAAAACTCCATCACGGCGGCTTGGTCTTCGCCGCCCAGACCGGCGGCGGTCAGCATGCGGTGGATCTCTGCGCACAGGGCGGTCATGGGCATGGAGGTGCCGGTTTGGCGGGCGAGGTCATTCACCGCATTCAGGTCCTTGACCATGTTGTCGATGCGGCCCGTGCGGCGGTAATCCTTGGTCACAAAGCGCGGCAGATATTCCTGCAAGAGCGCTGAATCGGCACGCCCCCCTTTCAGGGCTTGCGGGATCTTGGCGGCGTCAACGCCTGCATCCATCGCCAGTTGGGCGGCCTCTGCCACGGCAAGAAAGCCAAGGCCACACAGGACTTGGTTGATCAGTTTGGTCGTCTGCCCTGCCCCGGCTGGCCCCATGTGGGTGTAGTTTGATGCGACGTGTTTCAGGGCAAGATGCGCCCGTTCGACATCCGCGGCCTCCCCACCCGCCATCAGGGTCAATTCGCCCGTCAGCGCCTTGGGTGCGCCGCCTGAGAGCGGGCTGTCGACCCAGGCCAGACCCGCGTCGGACGCGCGGGCGGCAAGGTCGCGGGTGGCGGCGGGATCAATCGAGGACATGTCGATAATGACAGTGCCTTTGGCCGCGCCTTCGACGATGCCACCGGGGCCAAAGGCCGCGATGTCGACGATGCGGGCGGCGTTGAGGCTGGTGATGACAAAGTCCACATCCCGCGCCGCCTCTGCCGCGCTGCTGGCAGCGACGCCGCCTTTGGCGACGAGGGCCGCAACGGCATCGGGGTTCAAATCAAAGACCTTCAGGCTGTTGCCGGTGTCCAATAGCCGTGTGCCGATCGCACTGCCCATGGCCCCGGCCCCGATCAGGGCAATTTTCTCGCTCATGTGGTGTGATCCTTTACATAAGCCTCTGCCGTCGCAAGCACGGCGTCAAAGGGTTGATCAATATCAATGGTTTGGCCGTCCTCGGCCCGGCCAAGCGGTTGAAGGGCCGCATATTGGCTGTCAAGCAAGGCAGGCGGCATAAAGTGGTCGGTGCGGGCGTTCACGCGGGCGACGAGCACGGGTTGCGGGGCCGAAAGATGCAGGAAATGGACCGGATGGGCCGCGAACTGGCGGATGATATCGCGGTAGGCCACCTTGAGCGCGGAACAGCCGATGATCACGTCATCTTGCCGCGATAGCGCCTTGCCCACGTCAGCCAGCCATGGGGCGCGGTCGCTGTCGTCCAAGGGAATACCGGCGGACATCTTTGCAATGTTGGCAGGCGGGTGCAGGTCATCACCGTCAAGGAACACCAGCCCGCATCGCGCGGCCAAGTCCGCCCCGACAGAGGACTTGCCGCAGCCCGAAACCCCCATGACGACAAAGCGCGCCATTCAGAGCGACGCCGTGATGCCGCCATCGACATAAAGCGTGTGACCGTTCACAAAGCTGGAGGCGGCGGACGACAGAAAGACGCAAGCGCCGACCAGTTCATCGACGTTGCCCCAGCGCCCGGCGGGCGTGCGCTTTTCCAACCAAGCTGAAAACTCAGGGTCCGCCACAAGGGCCGCGTTGAGGGGGGTGTCAAAGTAGCCCGGCGCGATGGCATTGCATTGCAATCCGTGTTTCGCCCAATCGGTGGCCATGCCTTTGGTCAGGTTGCCAACGGCACCCTTGGTCGCAGTATAGGGTGCGATACCGGGCCGCGCGAGTGCGGTTTGCACCGAGGCGATGTTGATGATCTTGCCTGCGCCCCGGCCAATCATGTGCCGCGCGACGGCTTGACCCACATGAAAGACGCTGGCGATATTGGTTTGCAACAGGCGCTCAAAGGCGTCGGCGGGGAAGTTTTCAAGCTCTGTCCGGTGCTGCATGCCGGCGTTGTTCACAAGGATATCAATGGGGCCGGTCGCGGCCTCAAACCCGTCAACAGCGGCGCGCACGGCGTCATGGTCGGTGGCATCAAAGGCCAGCGTATCGGCGCCGCCAAGGGCTGCGGCGGCTTTGGTCAGCTTTTCGGTGTTGCGCCCGTTCAAGACAACCGAAGCGCCTGCCGCGATCAGCCCTTTAGCCAGCGCAAAGCCGATGCCCTGCGATGATCCGGTGATCAACGCACGTTTCCCCTGAAGCGAAAATAGATCAGACATGGCGTTCCCTTGTATCTTGATGATGCCGCTTGACAGCGCAATTGTTGTTACCGATAACATGTTACCGATACCAAATGTTGTCAAGCAAGGAATGGCGCCATGAGCAAACCAATTATTCTGCAAGTTGGCCCCTATCCGGCATGGGATCAGGAACCGCTGGATCAGGCCTTTGACGTCAAACGGCTGTTTGAGGCGGATGATCGCGCGGCGTTTCTGGCCCGTGTGGGGCCGGATGTGCAGGCGATTGCGACGCGGGGTGAATTGGGGGCGGATGCAGCAATGATTGCGGCCTGCCCTAATCTGCGGCTGATTTCGGTTTATGGCGTCGGTTATGATGCGGTGGATCTGGACGCGGCCCGCGCAGCAGGTGTGGCGGTCACCAATACGCCCGATGTGCTGACGCAGGATGTGGCGGATCTGGGCGTGGCGATGATGCTCTGCCAGTCGCGCGGCATGATCGGGGCCGCGGCTTGGGTCCGGGATGGGTCCTGGGCGCGGGATGGGCTATATCCGCTGCAGCGCAGGGTCTTTGGCCGCAAGGCCGGGATCCTGGGGCTGGGACGGATCGGGTTTGAGGTTGGCAAGCGGCTTGCGGGCTTTGATATGGAGATTGCCTATAGCGATGTGGCGGCCAAGGATTACGCGCCCGATTGGGAGTTTATCAACGATCCGGTGGCCTTGGCGGCACGGTCGGATTTCCTGTTTGTGACGCTCGCGGCTTCTGCTGAGACACGGCATATCGTCGGCGCGGATGTGATCAAGGCGTTGGGGCCCGAGGGGATGGTGATTAACATCAGCCGCGCATCAAACATCGATGAGGAGGCGCTGATTGCGGCGCTGGCGGATGGCACGCTGGGGTCGGCGGCGCTGGATGTGTTTGAGGGCGAACCGGCGCTGGATCCACGCTTTTTGCAGCTTGATAACGTGCTTTTGCAACCGCACCATGCCTCTGGCACGATTGAGACCCGGCAGGCCATGGGCAAGCTGGTGCGCGATAATCTGACGGCGCATTTTGCCGGTCAGCCGCTGCTGACGCCTGTGACGTGAAGGACAAGATATGAAAGCCATCGTTGCCCATGCCGCCAAGGATCTGCGTTTGGAAGAGCGGGACAGCCCGGCCCCCGGCCCCGGTCAGGTGCGGATCAAGATGGCCGCAGGCGGGATCTGTGGATCGGACCTGCATTACTATAACCACGGCGGCTTTGGCCCGGTGCGGCTGAAAGAGCCGATGATTTTGGGGCACGAGGTCGCGGGGGTGATTGAGAGCGCGGGGGACGGTGTGGATCTTACGCCCGGCCAGCTTGTGGCGGTGTCGCCGTCGCGGCCCTGTGGGAGTTGCGCGTATTGCCTTGAAGGGGCGCAGAACCATTGCCTGCACATGCGGTTTTATGGCTCTGCCATGCCGTTCCCGCATATTCAGGGCGCCTTTCGCGAGATGATGGTGGCAGAGGCAAACCAATGCGTGCCCGCCGATGGGTTGACCGCTGGAGAGGCGGCGATGGCAGAGCCTTTGGCGGTGGTGCTGCACGCAGCGTCGCAGGCCGGGGATCTGATGGGGAAACGGGTTCTGGTGACGGGCTGCGGGCCGATTGGGTTGCTGGCGGTGCTGGTCGCGCGGGCCGCAGGTGCGGCAGAGATTGTTGCCACCGACATTACCGATTTCACGCTGGCCAAGGCCCGCGCGGTGGGTGCGGATCTGACCCATAATGTCGCGCAAACGCCCGATGCCTTGGCGGGTTATGGCACGGACAAGGGCCATTTTGACGTATTGTTTGAATGCACCGGGGTGGCCCCGGTCGTTGCCTCAACCATTCCCGCATTGCGGCCACGGGCCACGATGGTGCAGCTGGGGCTGGGGGGCGACATGACACTGCCGGTTCAGGCGATGACGGCGAAAGAGCTGATCCTGAAAGGGTCTTTCCGGTTTCACGCCGAGTTCGCGACGGGCGTGCGGCTGATGCAATCGGGACGGTTGGATGTGACGCCCTTGATCACGCATACGCTGCCGCTGGATCAGATGCAGGCGGCGTTTGATTTGGCGTCTGATCGGAGCCAAGCGCTGAAGGTGCAGATCGCGTTTGGCTAACGCCGATGTTGGTGGGATGCGGACCAATATGGTCCGCGCCTCCGGCGGGGATATTTTTGAACCAAAGAAAGCCCGGTTGTTTAGATCTTTTGTTGCGTGTGTTTGCGCAGTTCCGCGCGAGCGACTTGGCGGCGGTGCACAGCATCTGGGCCATCGGCCATACGCAGGGTGCGGGTTGCGGTCCATGCGGCGGCAAGCGGCGTGTCCTGAGAGATGCCCATCGCGCCGTGCATCTGGATCGCCTCGTCGATCACTTCCAGCGCGATGCGGGGGGCCACGACCTTGATCTGGCTGATCCACGGCGCGGCGGCGCGGGGATCGCCCTGATCCATCATCCACGCGGCCTTGAGGCAGAGCAGTCGGGCCTGTTCGATCTTCATCCGCGCCTCTGCGATGATATCAAAGTTGGCCCCAAGCGTGGCGATGGGCTTGCCAAAAGCCTCGCGCGCCAGTGACCGCTGGCAGAGCGATTCCAAGGCGGCCTCTGCCTGACCGATCGCGCGCATGCAGTGATGGATCCGGCCCGGACCAAGGCGGCTTTGGGCAATCTCAAACCCGCGGCCTTCGCCCAGCAGCAGGTTTTCGCGCGGCACGCGGACATCCGTAAAGCGGATGTGCATATGGCCGTGTGGTGCGTCATCATGGCCGTAAACCTGCATGGGGCGCAGCACGTCGATCCCCGGCGTTTTGGCATCCACCACGATCATCGAATGGCGCTGGTGCTTGGGCGCGTCACTGGCCCCGGTGCGGACCATGACGATGTAGACGGCAGTGCGCGGGTCGCCGGCCCCTGTGGCCCACCACTTTTCACCGTTCAGCACATAGTCATCGCCGTCGCGGACGCATGACAGCGCAATATTGGTGGCGTCAGAGCTGGCCACATCGGGTTCCGTCATCAGATAGGCAGAGCGGATGTCGCCGTTGAGCAAGGGCTTGAGCCAGCGGTCTTTCATCGCCGGCGTGCCGAAGCGTTCAAAAACTTCCATATTGCCGGTGTCGGGGGCGTTGCAGTTGAACACCTCTGCCGCGATGGTAACCTTGCCCATTTCCTCGGCCAGGTAGGCGTATTCGACCGTCGTCAGCCCGATGCCCTTGTCGCTGTCGGTGAGCCAAAAGTTCCACAGGCCTGCGGCCTTGGCCTGGGTCTTGAGGGTCTCGAGGATCTCTGTCTGGCGCGGGGTAAAGGCCCAGCGGTCGCCCACGGCGACTTCTGCGTGATATTCGGCAGCCATCGGGGCGATGTCATCGCGGATCATGGCCGCGACGCGATCCCGCAGGTCGGCGACGCGGGGGCTTAGCCCAAGGTTCATGTCCATGTTTCGTCCCCCTGAAGGCTTTGCTTTCGTGGATGACTGGACCAAACTCTGACAGGTAATGTCAACGCCCTGAAAGGCGGCCCGATGTCAGGAAGCGATCTGCGTCATCAATTTGATCCCGATGAATTGGGCCGCTATCTGGCGGCGCATGTGCCGGGGTTTACGACCCTGGATGGGATCACGCGGTTCACCGGCGGGCAGTCAAACCCGACCTACCGGGTTCAATCCGGCGCGCGCGCCTTTGTGTTGCGGGCCAAGCCACAAGGGATATTGCTGAAGTCCGCCCATCAGGTGGCGCGGGAATACCGGGTGATGCAGGCCCTCGCGCCGACGGATGTGCCGGTGCCCAAGATGTATCATCTGAGCGACGCAGAAAGCCCGCTGGGAACGCAGTTCTTTGTGATGGAGGCGTTGGTAGGACGCACGTTCTGGGACCCTGCCCTGCCAGAGGTCGCAGCCCCGGACCGCCGCCAGATCTATCTGGATATGGTCCGGGTCATGGCCAATTTGCACGCGGTAGAACCTATGGCGGTCGGCCTGTCGGATTACGGCGCACCGGGGAATTACTTTGCCCGTCAGGTGGGGCGCTGGACCAAGCAATATCGCGCTGCAGAGATCACAGCGCAGCAGGACGTGGATTGGTTGATCGCCTGGCTGGCAGAGCGGATCCCCGCGGATGACGGCCGGATCAGCATCGTGCATGGTGACTTTCGGCTGGATAATCTGATGTTTCACCCAGCTTCGCCCCGCGTGCGCGCGTTGCTGGATTGGGAGCTGTCGACGCTGGGGCATCCGATGGCCGATCTGGCCTATCAGATCATGGGGATGCAATTGCCAAACAAGGGCGTCGCAAGGGGTTTGGGCGATGCGGATCGCGCGGCATTGGGGATCCCGACAGAGGCGGAGTATATCGCGGCCTATTGTGAAATGCGCGGCATCGCCCTGCCCGACAATTGGGCGTTCTATCTGACGTTCAGCTATTTCCGCTTCATCGCGATCATCCAGGGCGTGATCCGGCGGGCGGTGGATGGGAATGCCTCGAACCCCGGTGATTTGGATGAAATGCGCGCCGCTGTCCCGGCGCTTGCCGCCATTGCCCGGCGCATTGCCCAAAAATGATGCAGATCAAAAGCCAAAAAGGCACACAAAACGACTGCAAAACAGGCATCTAAACGAAATTTGGTTTCCCGGCCAATCAGATTATGCCAATGATGTGGGCATGACAAAATCGCTGCTTATCCTGAACGGTCCGAACCTTAACCTGCTGGGGACACGCCAGCCGGAGGTTTATGGCACCACGACCTTGCCTATGATCGAGGCGCTTTGCGCCGATCATGCCAAGGCAATGGGGATCAAAGTGGCCTTTGCGCAATCCAATATCGAAGGTGCGATGGTCGATGCCTTGCATGCGGCGCGCGGCGTTCATGACGGGGTTATCTTGAACGCGGGTGCCTATACTCACACCTCTATCGCGCTGATGGATGCGATCTTTTCCACCGAACTGCCAACGATCGAGTTGCACCTGTCCAACGTCCATGCCCGCGAGGAATTTCGGCATCATTCCTATATCGCCAAGGCGGCGGTGGGGATTATCTGCGGGTTTGGCGCGGCGGGCTATACGCTGGCGATGACGGCGATGTGTGACTATTTGGGTGCCTCTGCATGAGCAAGCTTCTGGAACATGTCACAGCGTTGACCAACGCCAAGACGGACAATGATCTGTGGGACTATCTTGTCAAACTGATGCAGTCCTACGGCTTTGACCGGGTGCTTTACGGCTATACCCGTTACCGGACGACCCACGGCCTTGGTGATCCGCAGGATTGGGTCATTTTGACCAATCACAAGCGCGACTTCATGGACAGCTTTTTCACCGACGTGCATTACGATCATGCGCCAATGCTGCGGTGGGCCCTTAACAACAACGGGGCTTGTAGCTGGACCTGGATGGAAGAGCTGGCGCGGACGGGCAACCTGACGCCCGGCGAGATGAACGTGCTGCAGATCAACCAAAAGCACGACGTGACCGCAGGCTATACGATCAGCTTTCGGTCGGTGTCAGAGCGTAGCAAGGGCGCCATCGGATTGGTCGGCAGCCCGCGCATGAATCAGGCACAGGTGGAAGAGGTCTGGGAAAAGCACGGTGAAGAGATCATCGCGCTAAACAATATCTTCCATCTGAAACTGTTGACCCTGCCCTATTCCGGCTCGCGCCCGCTGACCAAGCGGCAGCGCGAGGTGCTGCAATGGGTGGGCGATGGCAAGACCACGCAGGACATTGCGATTCTGCTGGGGTTGACGCCTGCAACGGTGGAAAAGCATCTGCGGCTTGCCCGCGAGGCACTGGACGTGGAAACCACGGCACAAGCGGTGCTAAAGGCTGCGTTTTACAATCAGATGTTCGTGCTGGAAGACGTCGAAAACTGATCTTTAACCATAAGGTCAGGTTTCCCTTACTTTCGTGACCCCGCGTCAAATGGCAATCTAATCATGTTCCGTGAGTGGTGGCCTTAGGCCAGGGAACAGCGGGCCGGAACCCTTGCGATTTCAAGGCAAGCCGGTCCGCATCTACCCAACGCGCAGAAATTGCGTTTGCCCGTTGGTCCTGCATATGGCGCGCCAGTCCCATCCCAATGACGGTGCGCTGGGGGTAACGAGTATGGCGCTGCAATTCTCCCGATTGCAGCGCCTTTTCGTGTCTGAGGCTTAGACCGTGACCAAGCCGGTGTAGTCTGAATAAGGCAAAGGCAATTCAGAGGCGCTATCATAGAAGGTCGTCACAGCCGGGCCGCCATCGGGATCGAAGTCCACAACCTTGTATTCCCAGCTGTCTGACCCGTCGCCGTCCCGTTCCATACGGAAATCCTGCACGTCGGTGCCGTCGACATAGACAATCGTACGCACGTCACCAGTATCAAAAACGGTCTCTGTCACAGAGCGAGAGCCGTCCGGGTTGTAGCCCTGTTCCTTGCTTTGCCAGATAAACACGTCGCCAAGATCTTCTTGACTGACGAGTGCCTTCTTGCCGTCCTGAAAAAAGGAATAGGTTGTCAGGCCGTTATCGTCTTCGCGGTAGCTGATCGTAAGGCCGTTTCCGGCATTGTGCTGGGTGGACTTGATGGCCCAGCTTTTGACGTCGCTCACATCCGTTTCGGTGGTGAAGGTGCGTTCGCCATTGGCAAACTCTTCAAGGCGTTCCACGCCGGTGTCAAAGATGGTCAGGCGTTCGATCTTTTCGCCGGTGGCATCAAAGGTCGTTGTGACACTGTCATAGCCTTTGACATCGTTGGCATCCGTCAGTGCGACCGACCGGATAACGCCGTTTTCAAAGGATTCCGACTTGCTGACGCCAGTGTCAAAGAGGGTTTCGCGCTGCAAGAGGTCGCCGTTGGCATCATAATAGGTGTTGATCGTGTCATAGCTTTTGACATCGTCCAGATCCATCTGGCGCAATTCCTTGCGGACGCCGTTTTCATACAGCAGATCGTTCTGGGTGCCGTCGTCAAAGACGCTCAACTTGGCGATTACATCACCGTTTTGGTCAAAGTAGGTGCTGAGCATGTCATAGGATTTGACGTCCAGCGTGTCGATCCGGGTGGTTTCGGTCCGGGCGCCGTTTTCATAAAGCTCGTCCGTCTGGACCCCGTCATCATTGCGGGTGATTTTGGCCAATATCACGCCGTTTGCATCAAAATAGGTCTCAATCTCATCGTAGGACCGCACATCCTGCCTATCGGTTTGACGGATTTCGGTCCGCACGCCGTTTTCAAAAAGTGCCACGATCTCTTCGCCGTTGTCGTAGCGCGTGACCTTGGCCACGATGACACCGGCGGGGTCGTAGTAGGTTTCGATCGTGTCGAAGGTTTCGGCATTAAGCGTATCCGTCTGGCGGGTTTCCGACCGGATCCCGTTTTCAAATAGCTCATCCGTTTGAACGCCATCGTCGTCACGGGTGATTTTAGCGACCATGACACCGGTGGGGTCAAAGTAGGTATTGATCGTGTCCCAACCGGCCGCGTTGCCGGGGTCGGCTTGATTAATCTCTGACAGCACGCCGTTTTCGTAGACGTCTGTCTTGGTGGTCGCGTCATCATAGATTGTCACCCGCCCGTAGATGACGCCGTTCTGGTCGTAATATGTCGTGATCTGGTCCCAGGGGTTCAGGTCAGGATCGACAGAGGAATCAATCTCTCTCGTTTCCGAGCGGATGCCATTTTCGAAGGTCTCGATCTTGGCGACGGTGGTGTCATAGACGATTTCTGATGACGTCAAGACGCCGTTGGCGTCGTAGTATGAACGGATCGAGGACCAGGTGTTTGCGTCTGGATTATCGGTCGAATCGAATTTCCGGATTTCAGCGATGATCCCGTCCTGAAAATAATCGGTGCGGATCGATCCATCGTCGAATTCCCAATCCCTTTGGATCTTTTCACCGGTGTCTGACAAATGTGTCACGATAGTGGTCCAGTCAAATTGGTCCGCTGTATCTGCTTGTTCGATAATACGAGTCATATGGTCAAATTCCTTGCTGTTCACCCGATATGGCTAAGACCCGAAACAGACCGAAATGGGGCGCAACAATGAAAAAGGCCCGCCGCGGGATGCGACGGGCCTAAACCATTTTAATAAATAGAAGTTTAGCCGTTCAGCTTTGCCACTTCCGCGGCGAAATCTTCGGCAACCACTTCGATGCCTTCGCCTTTTTCCAGACGCACGAAACCAGTGATTTCAACGCCTGCTTCGGTAGCAGCGGCACCCACAGTCAGGTCAGGGTTCACGACGAATTGCTGGTTCAGCAATGTGACCTCGGCCATGTATTTCTTCATGCGGCCAACGATCATCTTTTCGATGACCTGCTCTGGCTTGCCGGATTCGCGGGCGATATCCATCTGAATCTGCTTTTCTTTCTCGACGATTGCCGGGTCCAGATCAGCTTCGTTCAGGGCAGCAGGGTTGGTGGCGGCGATGTGCATCGCAACCTGACGGCCAAAGGCTTCATTGTCGCCAGTCATCGCGACCAGCACGCCGATGTTGCCCATGTCGGTGGCAGCCGCGTTGTGCACGTAGGTCACGACGTTTGCCCCTTCGAGGGCGGCCATGCGACGCACGGACATGTTTTCACCGATCACAGCGACGGCGTCTGTCACGGTCTGCTCGACCGTTTTGCCATCAAGGTCAGCGGCTTTCAGCGCGTCCAAGTCGCTGACGCCCAATGCGGCGTTTGCGATCTTGCCGACCATTGCCTGAAAGTCAGCGTTCTTGCCGACAAAGTCGGTTTCGGAGTTCACTTCGACAGCGACGCCTTTACCGCCAGCAACGGCGACGGCCACAAGGCCTTCGGCTGCGGTGCGGCCGGATTTCTTGGCGGCTTTGGCCAGACCTTTGGTGCGCAGCCAATCGGTTGCGGCTTCCATGTCGCCATCATTTTCGGTCAACGCCTTCTTGGCGTCCATCATGCCTGCGCCGGTTGCTTCGCGCAGTTCTTTCACCATTGCTGCGGTGATAGCCATGTCATCTCTCCTTGAGAAAAATCGTATAAGCCGGGCGGGGGCTTGGCCCCTGCCCGGTCAATGTCACACGCGAGTATCGTTTACTCTGCGGGGGCTGCGGCTGGTGCTTCGGCTGCGGCTTCTTCAGCCTCAACTTCTTCGGCCAGCTCTTCCATTGCACCCATGTCAACGCCAGCAGCACCCAGTTGCGCCTGCATACCGTCAAGGGCAGCACGGGCAGCCAGATCACAGTAAAGCGCAATGGCGCGGGCAGCGTCGTCGTTGCCGGGGATGACATAGTCAACACCCTCGGGCGAGCAGTTGGTGTCGACGATGGCGACAACGGGGATGCCCAGCTTTTTGGCTTCGGCGATGGCGAGGTCTTCTTTGTTGACGTCGATGACGAACAGAAGATCAGGCGTGCCGCCCATTTCAGCGATCCCACCAAGCGAGGCTTGCAGTTTGCCCTGCTCGCGTTCCATGCCCAGACGCTCTTTCTTGGTCAGGCCGGAAAAACCGGTGGAGGACGCTTCGTCGATGGCCTTCAGACGATTGATCGACTGCGACACGGTCTGCCAGTTGGTCAGCGTGCCACCCAGCCAGCGGTGGTTCATGTAGAATTGTGCGGATTTCTCAGCAGCTTCGGCGATTGGCTTGGCCGCCTGACGCTTGGTGCCGACAAACAGGATCCGGCCGCCTTTGGCGACAGTGTCACGGATGGCTTGCAGCGCCTGATCCAGCATCGGAACAGTCTGCGTCAGGTCCATGATGTGGATGCCGTTGCGGGAGCCGTAGATATACTGGCCCATCTTGGGGTTCCAGCGTGCGGTCTGGTGACCAAAGTGTACGCCTGCTTCAAGCAGTTGGCGCATGGAGAACTCGGGTAAGCCCATGTCTTTTCCTTTTCCGGTTTCAGCCTCAGCGGGGAATTAGACCATGTGGCCCAACCGGTGGATGATCAGGGATGTCTCCCCCTTTCACCCGCCCCCGCCTGTGGGATTAAGTGCGCGCGTCATAACGCTGACAGTGGGTGCTGACAAGCCCTGATTTTCGCGCGATCTGTGGGGTTTAGGGCCAACGGCCTTTGACATTATGCGCCGTTATAGGTGTAACTTGAGGCGTGCATACAATTAAAAGGCGATCAGGATGGATGATGATGAATTTTGGGCGCTCATTCAGTCGATGATGCGTCTTGAACGTGGCAAAGGCGAAGCGCCTACAAATTATAGCGAGGTGTTGGCCGCATGGGCCGATCTGTGGCGCCGACATGTTCGGGGTAATTTTACGTTGGCAGAGCGACACGAAGCCCGCCAACAAGGCTTTCACATTTATCTTGATCGGGCCTATCCAAGGATTGCCGCCGCGCACACTGCCAAGTCGGTGCAATCCTTTGGTGGGCGGCGCAAGGTCGATGCCGGTCCCGGCGCTTTTCTGAAATTGGGCAATGTGGTGGGCACTTTTAGCGACACCGGCGCAGCCGCTGCCGGGCCCAGTTCAGGTGGCGCTGCCAGTGCGGCTGCGGCAGCGCACGATCCTACGGCGACCGTGCCACCGGCTGGCAAACGGGCCAAGCTGCTGGATGATGACGCGGGCGCCCCGGGCGGTGCTGCAAACGCCTTGCCGCCCCCTGAATTGCAGATGTTTCAGCCCGGACGCATGGCGGCCCGCGTCCCGACCGTGTCTTTTGGCCTTGCGCTGAACCCCTTTGGATGCCCCAAACCGGTGATCCGCAAGACGACAGGCGTCCAAACCATCGACCGCGCCCGCGTGCGCCATTGGGCGCGGATCAATCGCAAGAATGCGACGCCCCAAAACAGCGTGATGAAATGTAGCGCCAAGGACGCGGCCATCATGGCGCAGGTGCAAACCGACTTACTGAACGGGGAACCCAAGCAGTGGGAATGGCTTCATCTTTGTTCTTTCAAGATGGGCGGAATCTTTGGAAATCCTCAGGTTCCCGGCAATCTTGTTGCCGGAACATATGATTGCAACACGGCGATGATTACGCTTGAGGATGCAATCAAGCGGCTGGCCGAACGTGACAATATGGTCTTTGAGGTCTGTGTTTCGGCCACGATGTATCCCGGCACGCATCTTGCGATGATGATAAACTACGAAGTGACGTGTAACGGGCGCACGACGCTCACCCATTTCTATCCGATGTCGACAGATCAGGTCATGCGCGGCGAAATCCGGGTGGCGGTGGATGTTCTGCGCCGCTTCTTCAATGGCGAGGATGTGCCCGGCGCGGCGACCGCGGGTGCCGCGGCAACCGCAGTTGCTGCCGCAGCGCTGGGGGGATCGCCGGGTGGCGCGGATAGTAGCAAACGCAAAAGAGAATAGCGCCGACCGGTTAGGATGCGGGTTTGCGCATCAGGACCCATGCCGCACTTGGCGTGTCCCAATCGGCATGAACCAACGGCAGGTCGGCGGTATGGGCAAAGCCATGCCGGGCCAGAAATGCGGCGGCGGCATCGTTGAGGTCTGTGACAATGGCGGACATGCCATTTGGCCCTGCCCCCATCTCGGCGCGTTGCAGGAGTTTCGACGCAACGCCCTTGCGGCGGAACGGTTCAAACACCGCCAATGCGGCAAGGGTGCGGGTGCTGCGGGCCATATTCTCCAGCCGGATCAGAGGACGCACGATCGGATGGGTGTCACTGCTGAGTTCTGCATCGGTTTCAGCCAGCTCATCCGTGATGAGAAGCCCGGCCGTCTGGCCTTCGATCGTGGCCACCGTGGCATTGCGCCAGGACATCGCACCGTCGTCATTGGCCAGACGCTCTGCGCCAAACGCAATCGGGTCCTGTCCGTATTCAGCCTGACGCGCCCACAAGGCATGGGGAAGCCCCTCGCCCGACATATTGACGAGCCTAGCCATATCACCAGCGTCATCGCGCGTTGCCGCACGCAAACAAATGGTCATTATCGGGTCCCCTACATACCTGCCCCTAAGATATCGGGGGTGAAAGCGCAGTCACAAGGTATGGAAAACCTGCCTTTTGGCGGTGAATGGCGTGTCCGGTCCTACAGGAACACCCGCTCCACGCACCAATAAGCGGCGATCACGGCGATCAGGATCGAACCGGGCATAGCAACCATTTCGCGGCAGCTGTCATAGCGCCCCACCACGACCGAAGCCGCGCTGAGCCCCAGCAATATGGCGACCGCAGCGATCAGCGGCACTACGGCTTCGACCAGATCGGGGGCCATGCCAGAAACCGGGATGATCAGCGCCACAACAGCCAGCATCGCCACCAGATAGATGGCCGCTGTCGTGCGGCTTTCGGTGCCGTGTTCGCTATATTCGATGGCTTTCATCACGCAGACATAAGCCACGCCAATCACCGCCAGCTGGCCGATTTCCACGCCGATGTTAAAGCCGATCAGCGCAGGCACAAAGGTGCCATCGGGCAAGCCGAACTCTGCCAGAACAGAGGCAAAGCCAAGCCCGTGCAAAAGACCAAAACCGAAGATGATGAATGGCCGCCAGCGCGACAGACCATCGGTAAAGAGGTTTTCAACCGCAACATAGACAATGGAAAGCGCGATCAACGGTTCAACAATACTGCCGGGCACGGTGACATAACCCAAAGCGGCAAGCGCCAGTGTGATCGTATGCGCCAAGGTAAAGGCAGAGACCTGCCACAAGAGCGGCCCCATGCGCGTGGACAGAAAGAACAGCCCCAGCACAAACAGGATATGATCCAGCCCAAGCGGCACAATGTGGTCAAAGCCGACGGGAATGTAGTTCAGGAATGTCTGCAAAGGTCCCGCCTGATCGCCACCGGCCAGCGACACCGGCCCGGTGCTTTCGCCAGATTGCAGATAGCCGTCATAGGGGGCGGGCACATCGGTTTGCCGCAGGACGATCGTGCCAAAACTGCGATCCCACGCAAAGCTGACGGTCTGCGCATCGGCAGGCAATGCCGCAGCGATCCGAATGGCAGAGCCACGGGCGTCTTCGATGTCGCCAACTTCGCCGGCCAAGGCCTGCACAAGGGTCAAATCAAGCGGCGTGCCGTCGGCTGTGACCGTGATTCCGGCGGCCATCTGCGGCCAGAACTCAGTGAAGGCCTGTTCAAGCTCTGCCGGTGGCAGCGCGCGCAGCGCATCATAGGTCTCGGCTTGTGGTGCCTCGGCGGTATCGACGATCTGATCCTGATCGATCCCGGCGATAAAGCTTTCCATAGAAATCCGCATGTCAAAGACCAGCGCGTCGCCCTCTTGGCGCATGTCAGCGATGGTCGGCAACACTTCATGCGCGCTGACCGATGACGCGCATGTGATCCACAGCGCGATCATACTTGACATCAGCCATGTCAGGGCCACCCTTGGGGCAACGAAAAAGGATCTCACCATGCGCTTGCTCGCTCTTACTCTTGCACTTCTTTCAGCCCCTGTTAACGCGCATGAGTTTTGGATTGAACCCCACGCGTATCAGGTTCCGGCGGACGGTAGAATGATTGCCGATGTTGTCAATGGACAGGAGTTTGAAGGCGGCCCATTGCCTTACATTTCGCAGCGGTTTGCGCATTTCGTGGACGTGGCCGATGGAAAGGTCGTTCCTGTCGCTGGGCGGAACGGCGACATCCCCGCACTGGACACGGCGGCCACCCCCGAGGGCCTGCATGTGATTGCCTATCAGGCCCGCACAGCGACCCTGAATTACGAGAACTGGGAAAAGTTCCAAAGATTCGTTGACCACAAGGATTTTGGCGACGTCCTGTCGCGCCACCGCGCCCGCGGCCTGCCAGAGGCCGATTTCGTCGAGGCCTATTCAAGGTATTCCAAGTCGCTGATCGGGGTGGGCAATGCCGCAGGTGCCGACCGCCGCACCGGGCTACAGACAGAGATTGTCGCCCTGACCAACCCCTATACCGATGATCTGTCGGACGGCATGCGCATACAGGTCTTCTACCGCAACGATGTCCGCGCGAACGAGCAGGTCGAGGTTTTTGAAAAGTCGTCCAGCGGTGAGGTGGCGATATTTCTGGTCCGCACGGACGATCAGGGGATTGCCAGCATTCCGGTAAAGGCAGGCCACAGCTATATGGCGGACGCCGTTGTGCTGCGCGAACCATCAGCGCGCTTGGCAAAGGACACCAACGCGGTTTGGGAAACGCTTTGGGCCAACCTGACGTGGGGCGTGCCGGGCTAAACCCCTTGCAGCCGCAGGCGTGGTCCTGCAAACCGGGACCATGACAAAACAACCTGACATTCTGTGCATGGGGTCTGTCCTGTGGGACGTGATTGGCCGCGCAGCAAGCCATATGCGCGTGGGATCTGACGTGCCGGGGCGGATCACGCGCCTGCCCGGCGGTGTGGCAATGAATATCGCGATGACATTGCGCCGCTTTGGCATGACGCCCGGCCTTCTGACCGCAATCGGCCGCGACCCCGAAGGGGAAGAACTGATCGGCGAGGCCACGCGCATGGGGCTGATCTGCGACCATGTCTATCGCTCCGATGATCTGCCGACGGACGTTTATATGGCGATTGAAGGGGCCAATGGGCTGATTGCGGCCATTGCCGACGCCCATTCGCTTGAAGCTGCCGGTGACAAGATCATGCGCCCGATGCGCGACGGCCCCCTTGGCACCGCGGATGCCCCATACGAAGGCCCCGTCGCACTTGATGGCAACCTGACGGTGGAACTGTTGCAGACCATCGCCACCTCGCCGCTTTTTGCAAAGTCTGATCTGCGCGTGGCACCCGCCTCGCCCGGTAAGGCAGAGCGGTTGCTCGCACTTCTGGGGCATCCCTCGGCCACGTTATACGTCAACCTCGAAGAGGCGGGGTTGCTGTGCCAGACCACATTTGAGACCTCGCAAGACGGGGCCGCAGCGCTGATCGCGCGCGGTGCGCATCGTGTGTTGGTGACGGACGGCGGGAAATCCGCGTCAGAGGCGACGGGGTCCGATATCATCACCCAATCGCCGCCCGCCGTTTTGGTCACCCGTGTCACCGGCGCGGGCGATACCTTCATGGCAGCGCATATCGCGTCCGAGACACAAGGCATGGACCGCGCCGCGGCGCTTGCCCGCGCACTTGAGGCCGCCGCGACCTACGTATCAGGAGAGACCCCACTGTGATCCCGCTTCAATTCAGTTCTGCCGTGGCCGCGGCGCGCGCCGATGGCACCCCCGTTGTTGCCCTTGAAAGCACGATCATTACGCATGGGATGCCCTATCCCCAGAACGTCGAAACCGCGCGGCTGGTCGAGGCAGAGGTGCGCGCGCATGGCGCAACACCGGCCACGATCGCGGTGATCGCTGGCACGCTGCACATCGGGCTGGAGGACACCGCACTTGAGGATTTGGCGCAGGCAAAGGACGTGGCCAAGCTGTCGCGTGCCGACATCGCGGCCTGTATGGCAAGCGGCGGCACGGGCGCGACAACGGTGGCCGCAACGATGATCGCGGCCCACCTTGCGGGCATTGCGGTCTTTGCCACGGGCGGGATAGGCGGCGTGCATCGCGGTGCGGAACTCAGCTTTGATATCTCTGCGGACCTGCAGGAACTGGCACAAACCCCGGTGACTGTGGTGGCGGCAGGTGCCAAGGCCATTCTGGATCTGCCCAAAACCTTTGAAGTGCTCGAGACCCTGGGCGTGCCGGTCATCGCATATGGCCAAGACATGCTGCCCGCGTTCTGGTCGCAGACCTCTGACATGCCTGCCCCGTTGCGGATGGATAGCGCCGCTGCGATTGCGCGGGCGCAGGTCATGCGCACCGCTATGGGGCTGTCCGGCGGTCAGTTGGTCTGCAATCCGATCCCGACGGATGCACAGATCCCCAGCGCCGAACTCGCCCCGATCATTGCCCAGGCGCTGGCAGAGGCAGAGGCGCAAGGTATCAGCGCCAAGGCGGTGACGCCCTTTTTGCTGGACCGGATCTTTCACCTCACAGAGGGGCGTTCCCTGCAGTCAAACATTGCACTTGTTCTGAACAATGCGCGCCTTGCGGCAGCAATTGCCACCGAAATGCCCCCGATCACCACCTGAACCGCATCAAAGCTTGTGGCGACGCCATATGCCGCCTACATGAGCGTTAAGACTTCGCGCGAAAGAGACGATGCAAGACGATCCGCATTCCCCAGACGCTATACGCCCGCGCCAGCCGGGCCTGTTTTCGCGTCTGCGCAGCAATTTCCTTGCGGGCCTGATTATCGTCGCCCCCATCGGGCTGACCTTTTGGCTGATCTATACAGTCGTCGGCTGGATCGATAGCTGGGTCTGGCCCTTTGTGCCCGATTACTACCAACCCGAAGCCTTGGTGAATCGCTATCTGGTGCCAGAGGGTGCCGATCCGGTCAACATCAACGTCCGCGGCGTCGGGGTGGTCATCTTCCTGCTTTTCACCGTTTTTGTCGGCTGGTTGGGCAAGGGTCTGATTGGCCGGTCCTTCCTGCGGTGGGCCGAACGGATTGTGGACCGGATGCCCGTGGTGCGGTCGATCTACAATGGCGTCAAACAGATCGCAGAGACGGTGTTTTCGCAGCGCGACACCTCTTTCGACAAGGCTTGTCTGATCGAATATCCGCGCAAGGGCATCTGGGCGATTGCCTTTATCTCGACCAACGCGAAGGGAGAGATCAAGGCCAAGCTACCGGGGCAAGGTGACATTGCCACCGTCTTTTTGCCGACCACGCCCAATCCGACCTCTGGCTTTTTGCTGTTCCTGCCGCGCGAGGACGTGATTGAACTGGATATGACGGTCGAGGATGCGGCCAAATTGGTGATCTCTGCCGGACTTGTGTACCCCAATAGCGCAGATCCGACGACGCCACCTGATGCTTAGCGCTGCCGGGACCGGGTTTGCCACTGGTTTGACGTTGATCCTCGCGATTGGGGCGCAGAATGCCTTTGTGCTGCGGCAGGGCCTTGCCCGCAATCACGTCTTTTGGCTTTGCCTGCTATGTGGGGCCTCTGATGCGATCCTGATCACAGCGGGTGTTCTGGGCTTTGGCATCCTGGTTGCGCAATATCCCAGCCTGCCAGAGCTGATGGCATGGGGCGGTGCCGCGTTCTTGATTGTTTACGGCGCGCTGCGGTTTCTTGCGGCCTTTCGGGGCAGCTATGACATGCAGATCACTGGCCAGTCCAAAGGTCTTTGGGCGACACTTGCGACCGGTGCTGCCTTCACATGGCTGAACCCGCACGTCTATCTGGACACGCTTGCGCTCATCGGGGCGATTTCGACCGCCTATCTCGGGACGGCAAAGCTCGCCTTTGGGCTGGGCGCTGTCACCTCTTCATTTGTCTTCTTCTTTGGGCTTGGCTATGGCGCGCGCCTTTTGACGCCGATCATGCAGTCAGTGCGGTCTTGGCGTATCCTCGACATCCTGATCGGGCTGGTGATGTGGGCGCTGGCCTATAAGTTACTGGCCTAGGAAAACATCGCCTCAAGATCGACGCTGCTGCGTTGGTTCAGGTCACCCTTGTGATCCGCCAGAAATAGATCAGCGGCTTCGCGCCCTGCCTCTTTCAGTCGGGCCAGCACGACAGCGTTCGGGATCGTCTTGGTCGCGACGTTCAGGTCGTTCATCAGATCATCATCAGCAATCATATGCACCAGCACGTTCTTCATCGCACCACGTGCGACCTTGCCGTCAACAATCAACCGCCGCACAAAATCAATGGCGCGGAGTTCGCGCAGCAAGGACGAATTAAAACTGATCTCATTGATCCGGTTGGCAATCGCCTGACTGTCAGTTGGCAGATCCGCGCGGTAGAGCGGGTTGATATTCACCACCAGAATATCGTCCGGTAGGTCCGGCGCAAACAGCGGGAACAGCGCGGGATTGCCAGTATAGCCGCCATCCCAGAACGCCTCTTCCTTCCCCGTCGCGGGATCGACGAGTTCAACGGCCTGGAACAGGCTTGGCAAACACGCAGAGGCCATGATTGCCTCTGGCGAAATTTCATCGCCGCTAAAGACCCGGATCTTGCCAGAGCGCACATTGGTGGCGCAAATATGAATCGCGGGGCCGTCGCCCGCGCAGACCTTATCGTAGCTGAATTGTTCCACAATTCGCCGCAGCGGGTTTTGCATCATCGGGCCGTAGACATAGGGCGACATCATCCGCGTGGTCAGATCAAAGCTTTGATAGGGCAGCGAATATTCCATCGCCTTGGCCCAGAACGGCGTGGTGGCCCCCCAGGCCTTGACCCATTCCGCAATCCCATCATCGGTGATCGCCCCCACCTGCCCCCACAGCCAATCCAAGTTGGCACGCGCGCCATCCCGGCCATCCACGATCATCCCGGCCTTGAAGGCAGCCGCATTCAACGCACCCGCAGAGGTGCCCGAAATGGCCGCCACTTCAATGTCGTCATCTTCCAAGATCCGATCGAGCACACCCCAGGTAAACGCCCCATGTGCGCCACCGCCCTGCAAGGCCAAATTGATCCGCTTTACCGTCATGTCTGGTCCTTGCTTCTTTTGGCTAAAAATATCCCGGGGGAGATGCTCTTGCATCGGGGGCAGCGCCCCCACTTGCAACCGTTCTACTGCGCGGTCCAGCCGCCGTCTGCCGCGATGGTTGTCCCGGTGATCTGCGCTGCGGCGTCCGAGCACAGAAAGGTGACAATGCCCGCCAATTGTTCAACCGTCACAAATTCCTTGGAGGGCTGCTTGGCCAGGATCACTTTCTCGATCGCCTCATCTTCCGAGATGCCGTATTCCTTGGCCGTTGCAGGAATTTGCGCTTCGACCAGTGGCGTCAGCACATAACCGGGACAAATGGCGTTGGCGGTGATTGGTTCCTTGGCCGTTTCAAGTGCGACGACCTTGGTCATGCCGACAACGCCGTGTTTGGCGGTCACATAGGCCGATTTGAATGGGCTGGCGCGCAGGCCATGCGCGGATGCGATATTGATGATCCGGCCCCAGCCGTTTTCACGCATCCCGGTGATTGCCGCCGCCGTTGTGTGAAACGCCGATGACATGTTGATCGCGATGATCGCGTCCCATTTCTCGGTCGGGAAATCCTCAATCGCGGCAACATGCTGGATACCGGCGTTATTGATCAAGATATCGCAAGCCCCGGCATCACTGATCAAACGGCGGCAATCTTCTGCCTTGGACATATCTGCAGCAACATACTTGGCCTGTACGCCGAATTCTGTCGCAATTTCTGCGGCCAAGGCGTGATCTTCATCTCGGTCGGTGAAGGAATTGAGAACCACATTGGCACCGGCTTTCGCCATTTCGCGGGCGATGCCCAACCCAATGCCAGAATTGGATCCGGTGATAATTGCGGTTTTACCTGAGAGGGTCATTGCGTGCTCCTTTTGCGTTGATGGCATTATAATGCTGCAACTGCGAAAGAACACGGGAAACTGCGGCAGGCGTTGGCCCCTGCCGCAGTCAGTCGAATTTAGGCGACGTCGTCAGGAATGAACGTCGGCATAAAGTGGAACTCTGTCAGGTCAGCCAGATCCGTGTCCTTGATCACAACGCGCTGGCCGGTGATGCCTGATATCCAAAGGATATCATCGCCCCGTTGGGTCGCGTCAGCAGAGAAAATCCGCAGCTCTGCCGCACCATCAACGCCACCAAAGTAGAACCGCGGGTCTTCGCCCCGTGCCCAGATGAAGTCATCAGCAACATCGAAATCACGGATGACAGAGACATCACCAACCCGATCAAAGACCGGTCCTTCGACAGTCTCGGTGCCTTGGAACACAAATGTGTCTTCACCCGCACCACCAAAGGCCTGATTGCTGCCACCGCCCAGACTGATGATATCATTGCCGGCCCCGCCACGCGCGACATCTGTGCCGTCACCTGTATAGATGAAGTCATCGTCGTTGCCGCCAAAGAGCTTGTCGTTCCCTTCAGAGCTGGTGATCTGGTCGTTTCCATCACCGCCAAAGATGGTGTTGTCCCCAAAGGTGCCAAAGGACGTCGGCGAAAAGTACTCAACAATAATAGTGTCGTCCCCGGTGCCTGCCCGCACAAGATTATCGCCCTCAAGTTGGAACATCGTGTCACGACCGTCGCCTGCAAGGATCGTGTCATTCCCCGTTCCGCTGGAAATGAAGTCATTGCCATCGCCGCCAAAGATTTGATCGTTGCCCGCATCGCCAAATAGCTGATCGTTGCCGCCAAGGCCGCGCAGCTCATCATCGCCCAAGCCACCAAACAAATTACTGCCGGTTGATTTCGCCACCATGACGTCATTGGTATCCCCATCGGCACCAAAATCTTGCAGCGCGAGGTCAACAAAAGACGCCCCCTCAAAAGCCGCCAACACCGCCACGAAGGCCGCGCCTGGATCTGCCACATCGCCGATCGCAAGGGCCGCATCGATATTCGCCGCCAGCAAAGCAACGTCCGACACGGGCAGATCGCGAACCGCGACAAGCGCAGTCCCATTGAGAATAAAACGCATGGACGTAATCGTCCCCGTGATGGGCACGTCAATCCCGCCGTCCGGGGCATAGGTAAAGCCGGTGCCAAAGATATGGACCCCGGTGAAACCATCGTCTGTATTCCCCACACGATAGAACGTTGGTGTTGTCGCGAAACTCGTCAAAGCCATTCAAATTCTCCCAATATAGCTGGCAACAAATTGCCGATGCGCGACGAAAGGGTCAACGTTCATTGCCCCAAATGATGCGTAAATATTGGGCGTTAGCCATAAATCTTGAAAAACATGATCTGCTTTTATTTTCCACCCACCGGACAAAAAAAACGCCAGCACGAAGCTGGCGTTAAGTTATTGAGGCAGGTTTCATACAGGCAAGAAACCTATCGAGCAGTGATGCCTTTATAAGCAATGACTTGCGTGTCGCCAAGCTAAAAGTTTGCAAGCCCCCGCCCGCCTCTTTACGCTCAAACCCAAAGCACACAGGGACCAGAGGGATTGTCGCCAAAATGCGCATAAACATTTTCCAAAATCTACGCCGCCTCACCGCCGCTTCGGCGCTGGCCATTGCAGGCCATGCCGCAGTGGCCGAACCGCAGCATGGCATAGCTATGTATGGGGACCCGGCACTGCCACCTGATTTTGTGTCACTGCCCTATGTGAACCCCGATGCACCCAAGGGCGGCAAGATCGTGACCGCCGCCGTTGGCAGCTTTGACAGCATGAACCCCTACATCCAAAAAGGGTCGGTTCATTGGCAGCTGCGCTTCCTGATCGGCGAAAGCCTGATGGGCCGCACATTGGATGAACCCTTCTCACTTTATGGCGTGCTCGCCTCTGGAATTGAGACGGGGCCGAATCGCGAATGGGTCGAATTCACCCTCAACCCGGCCGCCCGATTCTCTGACGGCTCTCCCGTCACCGTCGAGGATGTGATCTGGTCGTTTGAAACGCTGGGCACCGAAGGTCACGGGCGCTATCGCGGCTTCTGGGGCAAGGTCGACAGCCTGACCGAAGTACGCCCCGGCGTCGTGCGCTTTGATTTCAACACCGAAGACCGTGAATTGGCGCTTCTGGCTGGTCTGCGCCCGATCCTGAAAAAGGCGCAATGGGACGGCATCGACTTTGCCGAAAGCGGCTTGGATATCGTGCCGATCACCTCTTCGCCCTATGTGATCGACGATTTTGAAGCCGGGCGCTTCATCTCGCTGACCCGCAACCCCGACTATTGGGGCGCGGACATCCCGTTCCGCAAGGGCACGGCAAACTTGGATGAGATCCGGCTGGAATTCTTCGGCGATGAAACCGCCGCCTTCGAGGCCTTCAAAACCGGCATCGTCAATTCCAACCGTGAATTCAACGTCGCTAAATGGGAAAGCCAATACAACTTCCCCGCCACAGAATCCCGCGAGGTCGTCAAATTCGTCCTGCCGCATCAGCGCCCCTCTGGCATGACCGGCTTTGTGATGAACACCCGCCGCGATCAATTCAGCGACTGGCGTGTGCGCGATGCTATGCTGCACGCGTTCAACTTCGAATTCGTCAATGAGGCGATGACCGGCAGCGCACAACCACGCATCACCTCATACTGGTCCAACTCGCCGCTCGGCATGTCCCATGATGCCGCCTCTGGCCGCGTGCTGGATTTTCTGGAACCCTTTGCGGCTGACCTGACCCCCGGTGCGATTGAAGGCTATGCCTTGCCCGTCGGTGACGGCTCTGAGCGGAATCGTGCAGGCACTGCCAAAGCGCTCGACATGATGGAGGCCGCAGGCTGGACCATTCAGGACGGTGTCATGAAGAATGCCGCGGGCGCGCCATTCACCTTTCAAATCCTGCTCAAATCAGGGTCCACCGAAAACACCGCCATCGCCGATATGTTCGCCCAAAGTCTTGAGCGGATCGGCGTAACCGTCGACATCCAATCCGTCGACAATGCGCAGTTCAAGGAACGCACCGACGCCTTTGACTTTGATATGACCTATTACCGGCGCGGCGTCTCGCTTTCCCCCGGAAACGAGCAATACGCCTACTATGGCATCGACGCTGCCAATACCGAAGGGTCGCGCAACCTGATGGGTGTGCAATCCGAAGCGGTGGATGCGATGATCGGCAAGCTGCTCACCTCTGAAAGTCAGGATGATTTTGTCGCCGCTGTCAAAGCGCTTGACCGGGTGCTGACCTCTGGCCGCTATGTCATCCCGATCTATCAGTGGAACATCTCGCGCCTGGCCCACGTCAAGGAACTGAGGTTCCCCGAACCCCTGCCAATCTTTGGCGACTGGCCCGGCTGGCAACCCGATGTGTGGTGGTGGGAAGAATGATCCGGCTTCTTTTGCTGGTGGCTCTGCTCGCCGCCAGCGCCTGCACCCCGGCCCGGGTCGTGGGCAATGCCGCGATCACAACAGGCAAGGTTGCCCTTGGGGCTGCTGATATGGTCATCTGACTTCTTTTGGCTGCAAATATCCTGCTGGGGGTTTGGGGGATGCAAAATCCCCCATCCAAAAATCGCGTGCGGCGTAACCGCTCCTGTCTTAAGACCTGTCACAAATCGCTTACAATCCAGACGTAGTTACCGCCCATGACCTTCCAAAAACTCTTCGCCGAATGGCTCGGCACCGCATTCCTGCTGATTGGCGTCGTCGGTTCCGGCATCATGGGGGCAGCCCTGGCGGACGGAAACACCGCGATTGCCCTTTTGGCCAATGCCATCGCCACGGGCTGCATCCTCTATGTGATCATCACCACCTTGGGCCCCGTCTCAGGCGCGCATTTCAATCCCGTGGTCACGCTGGCCTTCCTGATCCGCGGCGAAATCGCGCCCGGTTTGGCGGCTGCATTCGTTCTGGTCCAAATCACGGGCGGCATCCTTGGTGTCTGGCTGACCCATATGATGTTCGACCTTGATATCGTGCAATTCAGCACCACCAACCGCAGCGGTGCCGGGCAATGGACGTCAGAGATCTTTGCCACCTTTGGCCTGCTTTTTGTGATCTTTGGCGGGCTGAAATCGAAACCTGAAGCGGTTCCGACGCTGGTCGCACTTTATATCACCGGGGCCTATTGGTTCACCTCGTCCACCAGCTTTGCCAACCCGGCCGTCACCATCGCGCGGACATTTTCCGACACCTTTGCAGGCATCAACCCGGCCCATGCGCCGATGTTCATCGTTATGCAGATGATTGGTCTTGGCATCGCCGCCGCTGTTCTGCCGCGTCTGTTTCCGCGCGGCTAGACCAGCGATGTGACCCACAGGATCGTCGCGTCTTCGGCGCTGATCGAGATCACGTTGTGCCCCATCGTGCCATCGTAATAGGCACTATCGCCCCGGCTCATCTCAACGGGTTCGTAGAACTCGGTATAAAGCCGGATGGTGCCGGTCAGCACATATAGAAACTCTTCCCCGTCGTGCCGCACCCAGCCGTCAAAATCCTCCATCCGGCGGGCCCGGATTCGCGCATGATAGGGCAGCATCTTTTTCTGGGTCAGCGCCTCGGCCAGCAAATCATGTTCATAGGTCGCCGTCACATGCCGCACCGGCGCGTCGCGCCGCGACATCACCATCCGACCATTGACCTGCGCTTTGGAGGGCGGGGTAAAAAGCTGCGGGATCGAAATATCCAACCCTTCGGCCAGCTTCTTGAGCGCGTCATAGGTGGGCGACATTTGCCCGTTTTCGATCTTGGACAGGGTCGACCGGGCCAGCCCCGCTTTTTGCGCGGCCTGTTCCAACGTCCAGTCGCGTTCCTTGCGCAAGGCGCGCACCCGCGCGCCCAGATCGACGGGGGCGGCGCTGGCCTCTTCGCCATTGTCACGCGCCACGCGGATCAGGGATTTGGGATCATTGCCAGACATTTGGCATCATTACCTGCCTTTCGCCCTCTCTTGCAACCGCGCAGCACCCGTTCTAGCGATAGCAGATGACAACCCCATTCAATATGGCGGCCTATGTGCTGTCGCAGGCGAAGGCCCGCGCCGATCACCCCGCGTTGGCGGTGCTGGGCGCACAAGGGCTGACCCTTACCTATGCGGGCCTTGAGCGCGCCGTGCGCGCCACCGCGCAGCGGCTATTGGATCATGGCCTGCAACCCGGTCAGGACCGCGTCCTGATGCGCCTTGGCAATACGCCTGATTTCCCGATCTGCTATCTGGCTTGCATCTATGCGGGTTTGATCCCGATCCCCACATCATCGCAATTGACCGCACCCGAGGTTGCCTTGATCGCCACCCAGACACGACCCGCGCTGGTGATGCATGGCGCAGAGATCACACTGCCCGACCCAGACATCCCACGCATGTTGGTGGCCGACCTTCACCGCGCAGATGGCCCGCTTGCGGCACCCCAGCTGGGCGATCCGAACCGCCCCGCCTATATCATCTACACATCCGGCACCTCCGGTCAGCCGCGCGCGGTTGTTCATGCCCACCGCGCCATTCTGGCGCGAAAGATGATGTGGGACGGCTGGTATGGCCTGCGCGCCAGTGACCGTTTGCTGCACGCAGGCGCGTTCAACTGGACCTACACCCTGGGCACCGGGCTGATGGATCCCTGGTCTATTGGGGCCACGGCGCTGATCCCTGCGCCTGGCACAGATCCAACCACCCTGCCCGGCCTTCTGGCCGCACACGACGCCACGATCTTTGCTGCAGCCCCCGGCGTCTATCGCCGGATGCTACGCGCCCAGATGCCCGCCATGCCACGATTGCGTCATGGGCTTTCGGCTGGGGAAAAGCTGCCCGATACGATCCGCGCGGCGTGGCAGGCCCAGACCGGCACGCCGATCCACGAGGCTTACGGCATGTCCGAATGTTCGACCTTTATCTCTGGCGCGCCCGACCATCCTGCCCCCGCTGGCACCTTGGGCTATCCCCAGCCCGGACGGCATGTGCAACTGATGCCAGACACCCATGTGATTGCGTGCACAAAGACGACCCCGGTCTGATGCTGGGCTATCTGGATCAGCCAGCCGAAACCGCCGCCAAATTTGACGGCGACTGGTTCCAGACTGGCGACATTGGGGTCCGCACCCCCGACGGTGCCATCGCCTATGCGGGCCGCAATGACGATATGATGAACGCAGGCGGCACCCGCGTCAGCCCGATCGAGGTCGAGGACGCGCTGACCCATCATCCTGACATACACGAAGCTGCAGCCTGCGAGGTGCGCCTGCGCACAGATCTTTCGTTGATCGCGGTCTTTTATGTCGCCGATAACCTGATAGATGAAGATCAACTGACCGCCTTCGCCGCCACCCGGCTGGCGGGTTACAAGGTGCCGCGCATTTTCGTGCGGGTTGCCGACCTCCCTCGAGGGACAAACAACAAATTGCTGCGCCACGTGCTGCGGCAGAACTGGGAAGCGACACATGGTCAAGCTTGATATCATCTCTGATCCGATCTGCCCTTGGTGCTACATCGGCAAGACCAACCTTGATAAGGCGCTGGCACAGGTCCCCGACCATCCCTTTGTGATCGAATGGCACCCGTTCCAACTGAACCCTGATATGCCCACTGAGGGCATGGATCGACGCGCCTATCTTGAAGGCAAGTTTGGCGGCAAAGAAGGTGCGGTAAAGGCCTATGCCCCGGTAGTTGAACATGCAGCCAACGCTGGTGCATTGATCAACTTTGAGGCCATCAAACGGACCCCCAACACTATCGACGCCCACCGGTTGATCCATTGGGCCGGGATCGAGCAGCGGCAGATCTTTGTCGTTGACTTGCTGTTCAAAGCCTATTTCGTCGAAGGCCGCGACATCAGCGATCACGAAGTGCTCGCCGATATCGCCGATACCGCAGAAATGGACGCCGCCACCGTCACGCGCCTGCTGTCTACCGATGCCGACCTTGAAGAGATCCGCAAACGCGACGCCCATAGCCGAGAGATGGGTGTAAATTCGGTCCCGACATTTGTTGTCGCCCAACAGCACGCGGTTCCCGGCGCGCAGCCGCCCGAGATGTGGTTGCAGGTGATCGCCGACATCCAAAAGCAACTGGACGCGGCGGAGTGACGCCGCCAACCGCAAGGCTCCACCAGACGGAATTTATCGCGCTGATGGCGATGTTGGCCGCAACGGTCGCCTTTTCCATTGATGCGATGCTGCCCGCCCTGCCCGACATGGCGCAGGCGCTCACTCCACAGGACACCAACCGTGCGCAGTTGATCATCACCAGCTTTGTGTTGGGCATGGGGATCGGCACCTTTGTCATGGGGCCGCTGGCAGATGCCTTTGGCCGCAAGCCGGTGATCGTTGGCGGGTCCATCGTTTATTGTTTGGCCTCTTTGGTGGCCTGGTCCGCGCAAAGCCTGGAGATCATGCTGGCCGCGCGCCTTGTGCAGGGGCTTGGTGCCTCTGGGCCGCGTGTCGCCACAATGGCGTTGATCCGCGACCTTTATTCCGGCGCAGCCATGGCGCGGATCCTGTCCTTTGTCATGGTGGTCTTTTCGCTGGTGCCCGCACTTGCGCCCACCATGGGCTATTACATCATCATCGGGTTCGGCTGGCGGTCAGTCTTTCTGACCTTTGTGGCCTTTTCGACGCTGACATGTGCCTGGCTGGTTCTGCGCCAGCCAGAGACCACAACGCCCCAGACCCGCCGCCCCTTGAATGTGGCGGCAATGCTCGCTGCCGCGAAAGAGGTCCTGACCCATCCCACAACCCGTTTGACGATCATCATCCAGACCCTGTCGTTTGGCATGTTGTTCACCGGGGTCGCGACCACGCAGCAGGTCTTTAACGAAACATTCGGCCAGCGCGAGACCTTCCACCTTTGGTTCGGCGCCATCGCCGTGGTCGCCGCAACCGGCAGCCTGCTGAACGCGCGGCTTGTCGGGCGGCTTGGGATGCGGGCGATCATACGCGGCATGTTCGCCGCCCAGATCGCGATCAGCACGCTGTTGATCGTCATCACCTTGGCCGGAGGCCCGTTCTGGCTGACCTTTGGTGTCTATGTGTTCTGGACGACGGGCCTGTTTTATCAGGCCGGTCTGACCATCGGGAACCTCAACGCATTGGGGATGGAACCGATGCCCCATATCGCGGGCATGGCGGCCTCGCTTATCTCGGCCATTTCCACTGTCGGCGCTGTGCTCATCGCCGCCCCAATCGGGCTGGCCTTTGACGGCACACCGTTGCCCATCGGGATCGGCGTGCTGACCTGTGCAGTGGTGGCATTCTGGTTGACGACAAAGGTCAAGCGCCCCGGCGAGGCTTAGAACCAAATTCTATTTGGAAACCCCGTCGCTACGCAGCGCAGTTGTGATCTTCCAAACAAAAAACAAACTGACCAGTATCGTGAAGCAAATCAAAACGGCCATCATGGCGTCTTGAATGATTACGTGACCGAAGAATGCTTCAATATCTACAGCGGGCGTTTTGTCAGAGTGATCGGTCATGGCAGAGACCCCCTTTCAACAGAATCGATAGCCCCATGGTGATGCGCAGGCACAACATGGCAAGCAAGAAATCTTATTTTATCCTATTTAATCAGAGATTTAATCCATTTTGCATTTCTGCAAAACCGCCATAAGTTTTTCTTATTCCCTGTAGCGGCAGCGCTCTCGAAGCCCACAAAATGTGCCCATGAAATCGTGTGCTAATTTGATTGGCTCGTAGGCGCGAATTATGGAACCCATGGGCGCAGGAAGCCTCACAGCAATCAAAGGGCCTACTCAGCCTTCCTTCAGCTTTGCTGCCAGATCACGCGCGATGTTGAAGGCACCTTGGATCTTGTCGCGCTCTTTCGCCCAGTCGCGGCGCACGATGATCTTGTTGTCCTTCACCTTCGCCAGCCCGCGCTGATCGTTGATAAAATCCACCAGCCCCTTGGGGGAGGCGAATTTGTCGTTATGGAACCGGATCGTGGCCCCCTTTGGCCCGGCATCCAGATGGCTGATCCCGGCGCGTTTGCACATCGCCTTGATCCGCACCACCAGCATCAGCGTGTTCACTTCGCGCGGCAGCTTGCCAAAGCGGTCGATCAGCTCGGCGGCAAAGCCTTCCAGTTCGACCTTGGTCGTCAGATCCGACAACCGCCGATAAAGCCCCAGCCGCACATCCAGATCAGGCACATATTCTTCGGGAATCAGCACAGGCACGCCCAGATTGATCTGCGGCGCCCATTGGCCGTCGTCGACGATGCCCTCGGCCGCACCGGACTTGATCGCGGAGATCTGATCTTCCAGCATCTGCTGATAAAGCTCATAGCCCACTTCGCGCATCTGCCCAGATTGTTCCTCGCCCAGCAGGTTCCCCGCCCCGCGAATATCCAAATCCTGGCTCGCCAGCGTGAACCCCGCGCCCAGCGAATCCAGCGATCCAAGCACCCGCAACCGCTTTTGCGCGGTATCGGTCAGCTTTTGGCGCGGTTTCGTCGTCAGATAGGCATAGGCCCGCGTCTTGGACCGGCCAACGCGGCCCCGGATCTGATAGAGCTGGCTAAGCCCAAACATATCCGACCGATGGACGATCATTGTGTTGGCGGTCGGAATATCAAGGCCGGATTCCACAATCGTCGTCGCCAGCAGCACGTCGAATTTCCCGTCGTAAAACGCGTTCATCCGGTCATCCAACTCACCCGCCGCCATCTGGCCGGTGGCCGTGACATATGTGACCTCTGGCACCTCGCGCTTCAGCCAGTCTTCCATCTCGGGCATATCGGAGATGCGCGGCACGACAAAGAACGACTGACCACCGCGATAATGCTCGCGCAGCAGCGCCTCCCGGATGGTGATGGTGTCAAACTCGCTGACGTAAGTGCGGATCGCAAGGCGATCCACCGGCGGCGTGCCGATGATCGACAAGTCACGCACGCCCGACAAAGAAAGCTGCAATGTCCGTGGGATAGGCGTCGCTGTTAATGTCAGCACATGGACATCCGTGCGCAGGGACTTGAGCCGTTCCTTGTGCTGCACGCCAAACTTTTGCTCTTCATCAATGACCAGTAACCCAAGGTTCTTGAACCGGACCGATTTCGCCAACAACGCATGGGTGCCGACAACAATATCAACCGTCCCCCGCGACAGGCCCTCGCGTGTCAGGTTCGCGTCCTTGGCGCTGACGAAACGCGACAAGGGCCGCACATTCACCGGAAAGCCGCGGAACCGTTCGGCAAAGCTTTGGTAATGTTGACGCGCAAGCAAGGTCGTTGGCGCGATCACCGCCACTTGCACCCCGGACAGGGCCGCAACAAAGGCTGCGCGAATGGCGACTTCCGTCTTGCCAAAGCCCACATCGCCGCAAATCAACCGATCCATCGGGCGGCCGGACTCGAGGTCTTCCAGCACATCCTCGATTGCCTGCAACTGGTCGTCCGTTTCCGCATAGGGGAAACGGGCAAGGAACTGATCCCACAGCCCATCTGACGGCGTCAGCACCGGGGCTGTGCGCAGGGCCCGTTCAGCGGCGACACGGATCAAACGCTCTGCGATCTGCCGGATCCGCTCTTTCAGCCGGGCCTTTTTGGCTTGCCACGCACCGCCGCCAAGCTTGTCCAACAGCCCTTCGTCATGGCCGTATTTGGACAAAAGTTCGATGTTATAGACCGGCAGATAAAGCTTTGATTGCTCAGCATATTCCAGCAACAGGCATTCATGCGCCGCACCCAGGGCGGTCACAACCTCAAGCCCCTTGAACCGCCCGACACCGTGATCGACGTGGACCACAAGATCACCGGGCGTCAGGCTGCCGGCTTCGGTCAGAAAATTCTCGGCCCGCTTCTTGCGCTTGGTTTGCCGGATCAGCCTGTCGCCCAGCACATCCTGTTCAGAGATCACCGTGATCCCCGGTGCTTCAAACCCTGCATCCAGCGCCCAAACCGCCAGATGCACGCCGGTTTTGCCGACACGGGACCAGTCGCTGACTGGGATCACCTCTGCGATGCCCTCATCCTCGATCAGCCCCGTCAGACGTTCCCGCGCGCCTTCCGAATAGGAAGCGATTAGCACAGGGCCATCGGCCATTTTTGCCTTCACATGGGTCGCCAAGGCCCCGAAAAGGCTTAACTCTTCGCGCTGGCGCTCGACCGAGAAATTACGCCCGATACGACCGCCTGCGTCGATCACCCCAAGCCCCGTGGCCTGTTGGTTGGGGCTGAATTGCAGCACCCGCGCATCCGCCACCGCCGCATCCCAGGCCGCATCATCAAGATACAGCAGCTCTGGCGGCGCGGGTTTATAGACCGTGTCCATCCGGCCCTTCTGGCCAAGCGCATGCATCCGCGTGCCATATTGATCTGCGATAGAATCCCACCGCGCCAGACGCATCGGCCCGACCTGATCGTCCAGCGTTACCGCAACGCCGGGCAGATAATCGAACAGCGTCTCCAACCGCTCTGCAAAGAACCCCAGCCAGTGTTCAATCCCGGCGTGTTTGCGCCCGGCTGACACAGCCTCATACAGCGGATCATCGGTGCCAGCCGCGCCAAATTCGATCCGGTAGTTCTGCCGGAACCGCGTAATCGCGGCCTCATCCAGGATCACCTCGGACACCGGCGCCAATTCAATCTCGGTCAGCTTTTCCGACGTCCGCTGTGTGGCAGGATCAAACCGCCGCGCCCCGTCAAGCACATCACCAAACAGATCCAGACGGATCGGACCGGATTGTCCGGGCGGAAAGATATCAATGATGCCGCCCCGAATGGCGTAATCGCCCGCCTCCATCACGGTGGGGCTTTGGGTAAAGCCCATGCGGACCAGAAAAGCGCGCAGGCCCTCCTCGTCGATCCGGTCGCCCACTTTCGCGGTAAAAGCAGCTTCGCGTAGCAGGTCGCGCGGTGGCACCCGCTGCGTTGCCGCATTCAGCGTGGTCAACAACACGAATTTGCCTGGCATCCCGTGCACAAGGCCCGCGAGCGTCGCCATCCGTGCGGCAGAGACGTCAGCGTTTGGCGACACCCGGTCATAGGGCAGGCAATCCCATCCGGGGAAAACAATCACCGGCATATCGGGCGCAAAGAACGCCAAAGCGGCCTGCATCGCCGCAAGCCGCTTGTCGTCCCGCGCGACGTGACAAACCGGCCCATCGGCGCGGGCGACCTCTGCCAGAATAAGCTGTGCGTCAAACCCTTCGGGCGCGCCCGCGACGGTAATATGATCGGATTGGGACATGCCGCTCACCTACCTTGCCGCGCCACTGTGTCAAGCTCAGAGCGAGCGAACCGCATCAAGGTTCTGATACATGCCATACATCGCCGTGACGAATATCGCGATCATGCCAATGATCTGCGTCCACAACCGGTGCCGGTTCAGCGCGGCAAATAGCGCGTCGCCTTCAGGGTCAGCGGCGTGGATCAACCGGCTGGTTGACAGGCTGACCGCGCCGACAATCGACAGCGGAAAGGCAATCAAAAAGATCGCTTGCGCCAATTCCACCCGGTACCAAAACCCCAGCACCGCAAGCGAGGTCAACGCAAACGACACAAAGGCAATCAGAATGATCCCGGCTGTGCGTGCGATCCCCAACATTCGGTTCACGTTGATCCGCACCAGATCCATCATATCCTGCTCTGCCTGCCCGCCGTGGCGTTTGGCCCGCGCGATCAGATCATAAGGCACGCCAAGAACCCAATGGCTGACCGAAGACCAGACCACGGCAAGCATGATCCAATACCACAGCGACGAGAACGACGCGATGTCGATCAATTGGAAAAGGGCTTGGCTCCAGTCCACGAATATCTCTTTGGGCAGCTAGCAGTTGCGCGGAACCTAGTGGCGCAATTGGCAAATGCCCAGACTTGTGATGACCCCGCGATCATGCAACCAATCAGGTGTGACCAGAAAGGCCCGCATCATGAAACCGACCGTCGCCCCGTTTCCCACAACCCGCCTGCGCCGTATGCGCCAAAGCCCGGCTTTGCGCCGTCTCGCGCGGGAAAATACGCTGACGGTGGATGACCTGATCTGGCCGGTCTTTGTGATGGATGGCAAAGACGACGAAACCCCCGTTGCCTCTATGCCCGGCGTGACGCGCAAGACCATCGATCGCGTGGTCAAGGCGGCAAAAGAGGCGCACGCCCTTGGCATTCCTGCGATCTGCATCTTTCCCTACACCGATATGGCAGCCCGGACCGAGGATTGCGCGCTCGCCTGGTCACCCGACAACATCAGTAATCAAGCCATCCGGGCGATTAAGGACGCCGTGCCAGAGATCGCTGTGATGACCGACATCGCGCTTGACCCCTACAACATCAACGGCCACGACGGCTTTGTTGAGGATGGCGAGATCGTGAACGACCGCACAGTCGACGCCCTTGTGAAAATGGCCATCGCACAGGCAGAGGCTGGCGCCGACATCCTTGGCCCCTCTGACATGATGGACGGCCGGATCGCTGCGATCCGCGCGGCGTTGGAATCCGGCGGCCACCAGAACGTCACGATCCTCAGCTACACCGCCAAATATGCCAGCAGCTTTTATGGCCCGTTCCGCGATGCCGTTGGCGCATCATCGGCCCTGACGGGTGACAAAAAGACCTATCAGATGGACCCCGGCAATTCCGACGAGGCGCTGCGCCTTGTGGAACGTGACCTGAACGAAGGTGCGGATATGGTCATGGTCAAACCCGGTATGCCCTACCTCGACATATGCCGCCGGGTGAAAGACAGCTTTGGCGTGCCGACCTATGCCTATCAAGTCAGCGGTGAATACGCGATGGTGCAGGCCGCCGCCCAAAACGGCTGGCTGGACCATGACGCGGTGATGCTGGAAAGCCTTTTGTGCTTCAAGCGGGCGGGTTGTGATGGAATCCTGACCTATTTCGCCCCTGCTGTCGCCAAGATCCTCAATAACTAATCTGCAACGACCCTTTGACAGCGCCCGTGTTAATAAAGTCTAAACGCATTTAGATCAAAAGTGCATTTGGGTCATCCGGCGCGCCGCCGCTCCACCTTGGGGGGGGCGCAGAAGGGTCATTTAGTTGGAACGATTTGTTAGATTTACCGCCCCGGTCGGCAAGATTGATTTTGCCGTCAAGCTATTGGTGTTTCTCCTCATCTGCGGCGGTTTCAATCACTTGCGGCACGTGCTGACCCATGGGTTTCCCGGGCATAAATCCTATTGGATGAACTTCTCGGAAGCGGCCTTTACGGCACTTCCGATGTGCGCATTTGCTCTGATCCTCATTGGGCATCTGAATTCGCTGCAAAAGCGGCTTTATATTCAGGCCACGCGGGATACGCTGACGCAACTGCCCAACCGGCGCTGGTTCTTGGAAAAGACACCGCTTGTCGTGAAACCGCAGCAGGCGCTGATGATCATCGACGTTGACCACTTTAAGCAGATTAACGACCAATTCGGCCATGATGTAGGCGATGCCTGTCTTCAAGACATGGCGCAACACCTCTCCGCACAACTGGACGACACCGCTTTCTGCGCCCGCATCGGGGGTGAGGAATTTGCGGTTTTCCTGCCCAACATTGATATGTCATCGGCTCTGGATATCGCGCAGAACATCAGTGATGGCTTTCTATTTGAACCCAGCACGGGTCAATCCCGCAGGGTTACCTCCTCCGTCGGGCTCGCGATGAGTGAGCGGATCATCCCACGCGAAGATGCGATGAAACTTGCCGATAAGGCCGTCTATATCGTGAAATCAAACGGGCGCGCCGGGTATCACCTGATCCACGACACCATGCAGGGTCCAGAGGTTGCCGGTGCCGTCGCCCTCGCATAGCCGGAAACGCGGTCAGCGCAGCAATTCAAGAACGTCGCGCGTTGCTTTCCCGGTGACGGCAACCCCCTGCCGTTGCTGAAAATCGCTGATCGCGGCTTCGGTCTTGCCGCCAATCACACCGTCGATTGTGCCGATATCATAACCGCGCGCGGCAAGCCCGCGCTGCACCGCCAAGCGGTCGACCTTGCTCAACCCATTGGCATCCGGTGGAAAACTGCCGCGCAACGGCCCGGCCCCGGCAAGCCGGTCTGACAGATGCCCAACGCCCAAGGCATAAAGGTCGGAATTGTTGTAGGTCTTGAGCACATTGAAATTGCGCGTCACCGTGAACCGCACGCCGCCAACCTGCGGCTGAATGCTCCGCCCGGACGGGCCCCCGGTGCCAGCCTCAGCCCCCCATTTCAACCCGCTGCGCCAGCCATTGCGCGCCAGATAACTCGCGGTAGAGGCCAGCGCGTCGCTGGGATCATCCCCCCAGATGTCGCGCCGGCCGTCCCCGGTGAAATCCACCGCAAAGGCTTGATAAGACGTTGGAATAAACTGCGTGTGGCCCATCGCTCCGGCCCAGCTGCCCAGCATTCGACCGGGCGTCGTGTCACCACGTTGCAAGATCTGCAAAGCCGCAATCAGTTGGCTTTCGTAAAACGCGCCGCGCCGCCCATCAAAGGCCAGCGTCGCCGTCGATGATATGACGGGGATCTGCCCACGCTTTTCGCCAAACTGGCTTTCCATGCCCCAGATCGCCGCAACGATATAAGCGTCAACGCCGTATTGCGCCTCAATCGCGCGCAGGGCCGCCTCGTGGCGGGCAAAGGCCGCGCGCCCCTTTGAAATCCGCTCATCCGATGTGGCGATGGACAGATATTCCTCTAACGTGCGTCGGGTCTGGATCTGTGTTCCGTCGCGCGTGATCACTCCGGCCAAATAACCCGCATCGGCGAATGCGGCGTCAAACGTCGCGTCAGAGATCCCGGCCCGCGCGGCCCGATTGCGGAAACCGGCAACCCAATTGGCAAATCCCGGCTGTTCAATCGGCCGCAAATCCGGTGGCAATCCCTGTGCTGCCGCCTGGCCCACCGGTGGCGCGGTTCCGGCACAGGCCGCCGCCAACAACCCACCACCCAACACAAGAAACCGTCGTCTTTTCATCATCATGACCCGACGATACCTAGCCGCTGCACCCGCAGCAATCCGCAATCGGCGCCATCGGCACGCCATCGCCAGCAACCTCTTGCCCGGCTGCAATCTTCGGGCGTGACAGGATTCGCGCAAAGGCGTATAGTCCCCGGCAAAGGGGCGCCAAAAGCCCCAGTAAACGGCAGTATAGGGCAGACCCATGACAGATTTATCTCGGCGCAGCTTTGCGCTTGGCGCGGCAGCATTGACGCTTTCGGCATGTAACAACGGCATTGGAAGCAACGGTGCGGCGACAATCGACGCACGTGTGAATTCGACACTCAATTTCATGTATGACAAATACCCCGGCACGCGAAACATCGCGGCAAAATCGGCGGGCATGTTGGCCATGCCGTTGGTGACCGAAGTAGGCCTCGGTTTTGGCGGGTCATTTGGCACCGGTGCGCTGCAAATCGGCGGATCGACGGTGGATTATTACTCTGCCGCCTCCGGCTCTGCCGGGCTGCAAATCGGGGCACAGCAATACAGCCACGTGTTGTTCTTCATGACGCAGGAGGCCTTGTCAGAGTTCCGCTCAGGCCCCGGCTGGGCCGCAGGCGCGGATGTGACCTACGCGATCAACGATCAAGGTGAGATGCTACGCGCCGATACGACGACGGCCCTGTCCCCGGTCATTGCGGTGGTCTTTGCGCAAACCGGGCTGCAACTTGGCGCCACGCTGGAAGGCACCAAATACACCCGCATCATCCCCTGAGGATCGCGCTCTTGGGGTCAAACGGCGGCTCGGCCAGCACCACGCCCCGGTGTGGTGCGCCAAGGATCATCACATCCACCGCCGTCCCCGGTGCCACGTTTTTCAGGTATCCAAGCGCCAGAGACATCCCCACGCTATAGCCATAAGCACCTGATGTGACGCGACCCACTGGCGTGCCGTCGGGCAAAAACACAGGCTCTCCGCCCGTGGCATCTGCGCCCTTTACGTCCGTCACGTGGATCAAGGACAGGACTTCTCTCGCGACATTGTCTTTGACCGCTAAGTATGCGTCTTTATGCAGGAATTCCTTCTCGAGCTTGATCAATCTGTCCAGACCAACCTCTTGCGGCCAATACTCTGGTGAATACTCGCGCCCCCAGGACCCATAGCCCTTTTCGACCCGCAGCGCCATCAAGGCACGACTGCCGACGGGGCCGCCGCCGTGGTCTTCTGCGGCCGTCAGCAAGGCTTGATAGACGGCCTGTTGATCCGCCTCTGCACAGTGAAGCTCCCACCCCAGATCGCCGGTGAAGGACACGCGAAGCGCCAGACAGGTGGCCCCGGCGATATCGACCCAGGCGGAGCGCATAAAGCCGAAATCAGCCGTCTCAAGCGAGGTATTCGTCAGCGTTTGCAATGCTTTGCGCGCCAAAGGTCCGGCAATATTGAACCCGCACATGGCCTCTGTCCGGCTTTCAAATGTCGTTCCGTCCGGCAACGGCACCATCTTCCAGAAGCGTTGGTGATACCGTTCTGCCATGCCGGACCCGATGACCCAGAACTCATCCGGGCCCATGCGCGTCACGGTGAAATCACCCGCAATCCCGCCGCGCACACCAATCAATGGCGTCAGACAAGACCGCCCCACCGCCTTTGGCATGTTGTTGGCGAAAACAGTGTTCAACCAGGCTTCGGCCCCCGGCCCCTTGCAGACGTATTTGGCAAAGTTTGAGATATCGATGACACCGACCGCATCACGCAGCATCCGCGCCTCGCGGCCCACGCTGTCAAACCAAGGTTGCCGATCAAACCCCGCGCTGTCCGGCACATCGGCATCAAAATAGGCCGCATGTTCCCAGCCATAGTTCAGGCCAAACACCGCACCCATGTCTTTTTGCATCTGATAGATCGGGCGCGCCCGTACAGGCCGCCCCGCGGCGCGTTCCTCACCGGGAAAGTGGATCGCAAAGCGGTGCGCATATTGGTCGCCAACCCGCGCCTTGGTAAAGGCCGCGTCGGCCCATTCCCCAAAGCGTGCCACGTCCCAGGCGAACATATCAAACCGCGACTCGCCGCTTGTGATCCAATCCGCAGCCATAAGCCCCATGCCGCCAGACTGGCTGAAGCCCGGAATAATTCCGTTACAACAGAAGTAGTTACGCAGATCGGGGTGCGGCCCAAACAAGACGTTGGAATCAGGCGACCAGATCATCGGCCCGTTGATCACACGCTTGATGCCCGCTTCACCCACCGCAGGCACCCGGTCTATCGCGCGCATCATGTTGTCCTCAATCCGTTCCAGATCGTCGGGGAACAGATCATGGGCAAAATCAAGCGGCGTGCCGCCCTCCGCCCAGAACTTCAGGTCTTTTTCGTAGGCGCCGATCAACAAGCCCTGCCCCTCTTGGCGCAGGTAATACTCACCATCGCGGTCGGCCACCGAAGGTAACCTTCGGTCCATCGCGGCGATCTGAGCTATGGTTTCGGTGACGAAATACTGATGTTCGGTCGGCTGCAGCGGCAGTGTGATCCCCGCGAGCGCCGCCACCTCGCGGCCCCAAAGCCCTGCCGCATTCACCACCCATTCCGCGGCAATATCACCCTTAGGCGTGCGCACGATCCATGTGCCATCGGGCTGTTGTTCCGTGCCTGTCACCGGGCAAAAGCGGATGATCTCTGCCCCCATCTGCCGCGCGCCCGCCGCATAGGCATTGGTCACGCCGGATGGGTCCACATTGCCGCCATCGGGTTCATACATGATGCAGCGGATGCCATCGTAATTGACCAAGGGATGCAGCCGCTCTGCCTCTGCCCGACTGACCTCGTGGAAATTCATCCCGTAGAACTTGGCTTTGGCCGCCTGCAACCGCAGCTGATGTTCGCGCGCCTCGGTCTGGGCCAGATACAGGCTACCGGGCTGAAACACGCCGCAGCTTTGGCCGGTCTCTTCCTCCAACGCGTTGTACAGGTTCATCGTATAGTGCTGGATCCGGCTGATATTGGTACTGTCATGCAGCCCGTGAATATTGGCCGCCGCGTGCCATGTTGACCCCGACGTCAGCTCATCCCGCTCCAGCAGAACAACATCCGTCCACCCCGCCTTTGCCAGATGATAAAGGATCGAACAGCCGATGACGCCGCCCCCGATCACAACTGCTTGGGCATGGGTCCGCATGGCGTCGTCCTTTGTTTCAACCCTTTGACCATCGCTGCTCAAACGGCCCGCCGATAGCCACTTCGCGACATTTTGTGTCGCTGCGATACCAATCAGTTGGCGCGTGCAATGGCCGCGATAATTTCAAGCCTGACCGTATCGCCCACAACGCGGGCAAACCCCGTCGCGCCAAAGTCGGCCCGGCTGACGGTGCCGGTGAAAATCAACACAAGGCGGCTGAGGTCGTCGCTGCTGCTGCCCTGTTTGCGATAGATCTGCCCGTTCAGCACAACAGGCCGCGTCACACCGCGCAACGTCAGATCCCCTTCCAGCCGGGCACCCTCGCCTTGCGCCACAACGCGGCGCGACCGAAACAAGGCTTGTGGATGGTCCTTGGCGGCCAAGACCGACCCCGACAACATCGCCTCTGTCATGAAAAGATTGCCCGCATCCGCACGTGCCACATCAAACTGGGCCGAGACCTGACTGCCCGCCAGATTGTCGAAATCCACCACCACATGGGCCGCTGCCACTGGGATTTGCCCGGTCAGAACCTGCCCTTCCAGATCAAAGGAAAACCCGATCGTGGAACCACGTTTATCCAGCACATAGCGCTCTGGCGCGGCAAGACTGACGCTTGCCCAAAGGATCCCGGCACAGATGATCATCCATCGCATGACCAGACCTTGGCACGGCCACCCGCCGGAACCAAAGCACAATCTGGCCGTCGGATCTTGCACTGCCATCCGAATGCGCCAATGATTGCCGGTATGACGAACAAAAATTACGAAGACATGCTTGCCGGTCGCCCCCATAGCGGCGGCGACCCCTATCTATTTGACCTTAAGCACAAGGCCACAACCGCCAAAGCCATTCTGGATGCTGTCCCCAACAACGACATCATGGGCCGGGTAGAGGCCGCAAAGGGTCTTTTTGCCGAAGGCAGCGGCCCTTGCATCGTGCTGTCGCCCTTCAACATTCAATATGGTCGTCATGTCAAATTGGGGAAGTGGTCTTTCGTGAATTTCGGGGCGACATTTCTTGATGCGAATCTGATCACGCTGGGTGATTTTGTGGCCGTTGGCCCCAACGTGCAATTCATCACCGATACCCACCCCCTTCGGCCCGAAGACCGTCTCTTGCCCGCCGAACCCGGCAGCCAACTGCCTTTTAAGGTGGTCAACCTTGCCCATCCCATCACCGTGGAGGATTACGCTTGGATCGGTGCTGGGGCGATCATCTTGCCCGGTGTCACCATCGGTGCAGGTGCGATGGTTGCGGCAGGGGCCGTCGTGACCAAAGACGTCCCGCCCCGGATGGTTGTTGCGGGCAATCCGGCCCGCGTGATCCGCTCTGTCGATGACGGGCCTGCTGCGACATAAAGTGTCGGTAACCGACGATTGCCCACCCGGTGGGCCGCTAGTCTGATCCAAACTTCAAACCGAGGATCCCGATGAAAACCACGTCTCGTGTCGTCGTAATTGGTGGCGGCGTTGTCGGCGCCTCTGTGCTGTATCACCTGACCAAGCTTGGCTGGTCCGACGTCCTCTTGCTGGAACGATCAGAGCTGACGTCAGGCTCCACCTGGCATGCGGCGGGCGGGTTTCACACCCTCAACGGCGACACGAATATGGCCGCACTTCAGGGCTATACGATCAAGCTGTACCGCGAGCTGGAAGAGATCACAGGCATGTCCTGCGGGCTGCACCACGTCGGCGGCGTGACCCTTGCCGACAACAAGGACCGCTTTGATATGTTGGTCGCCGAACGGGCCAAGCACCGCTACATAGGTCTTGAGACCGAAATCGTCGGCCCCGAAGAGATCGCCAAGATTGCGCCCATCACCAACCTCGATGGCATCATCGGCGCGCTTTATGACCCGCTGGACGGTCACCTTGACCCCTCTGGCACCACCCACGCCTATGCCAAGGCCGCGCGCATGGGCGGGGCCACGATCGAAACTCATTGCAAGGTGATTGAGACCACTCCGCGCGCCGACGGGTCTTGGGATGTGGTCACCGACAAGGGCACGATCCACGCCGAACATGTGGTCAATGCCGCAGGCCTATGGGCGCGCGAAGTGGGTGCCATGGCGGGCGCGTATCTGCCGCTGCACCCGATGGAACACCAATATATCGTCACCGACGAAACCCCTGAAATCTATGAACGCGACGCCGAACACCCTCACGTCATGGACCCCGCCGGCGAAAGCTATCTGCGGCAAGAAGGGCGCGGGCTGTGCATCGGTTTCTACGAACAAAACTGCCGCCCCTGGGCGGTCAATGGCACCCCTTGGGATTTTGGCCATGAACTGCTGCCCGATGACTTTGACAAGATCGAGGACAGCATCAATTTCGCCTACAAACGTTTTCCGGTGCTGGAACGCGCCGGGGTGAAATCCGTGGTCCACGGCCCTTTTACCTTTGCCCCCGACGGCAACCCGCTTGTCGGCCCGGTGCCGGGCCTGCGCAACTATTGGTCCGCTTGCGGCGTCATGGCAGGCTTTAGCCAAGGCGGCGGTGTCGGCCTGATGCTGGCGCAATGGATGACAACAGGCGAATGCGAACGCGATGTGACGGCGATGGATGTGGGCCGCTTTGGCGCATGGATCACACCGGGCTACACGCGGCCCAAAGTGGTCGAAAACTACCAACGCCGTTTCTCTGTCAGCTACCCGAACGAAGAACTGCCCGCCGCACGCCCCCACCGCACAACCCCGATGTATGACATTTTCTCTGACATGGGCGCGGTCTGGGGCCAGCAATTCGGCCTCGAAGTGCCAAATTACTTCGCCCAAGGCGATGAGCCGGCGTTTGAAGAACCCTCCTTCCGCCGTTCCAACGCCTTTGCCGCCACCGCGCGCGAAGTCCGTGCTGTCCGCACCGGTGTCGGCATCAATGAATTGCAGAACTTCGGCAAATTCGCCGTCACAGGTTCGGGTGCCCGCGCGTGGCTTGACCGGATCATGGCAGGCCGCGTGCCCGCGCCCGGTCGCATGACCCTGACACCGATGCTGTCCCCCAAGGGCAAGCTCTTGGGGGATTTCACTATGTCCTGCCTCACCGACACCCGTTTCCAACTGACCGCATCCTACGGCTATCAAGCGATCCATCAGCGCTGGTTTGACCAGCACGCGGTGCCAAACGTGCAGGTCCGCAACGTCTCGGACCAATTGACCGGCTTCCAGATCGCAGGCCCCAAAGCCACAGCACTCTTGGAAAAATGCACCATCGACGACACCACCCTGAACTTCCGCGATGTCCGCCCCATGACCATTGGCCAAACCGCCTGTACCGTGCAGCAGATCAGTTACACCGGCGATCTGGGGTATGAGATCTATTGCGACGCGATGGACCAACGACAGTTATGGCAAACGCTGTGGTCGGCGGGTGAACCCATGGGCCTCACCCCCTTTGGGATGCGGGCGATGATGTCGCTGCGGCTGGACCGGTTCTTTGGCTCCTGGATGCGGGAATTCTCGCCCGATTACACGGCGGCTGAGACCGGGATAGACCGCTTCATCCATTGGTCAAAAAACACCAACTTCATCGGGCGCGACGCAGCAGAGGCGGAACGCACAACACCCCCCGCCCGCACCCTCGCCGTATTCGAAGTGGACGCCGATGACGCCGATGTCACCGCCTACGAGCCTGTCTTTATCAACGATCAGGTGCAGGGCTTTTGCACCTCTGGCGGCTATTCGCATCACGCCGGCAAATCCATCGCCTTTGCCCTGATCCCGCGCGCCTTGGCCAAACCGGGCCTCACCGTGCAGATCGAAATCCTCGGCGACCTGCGACCTGCCACCCTCATCACCACGCCGCTGATGTAGCCCCTGCTTCTTTTGGCCAAAAATATCCCCGCCGGAGGCATCGATTTTTCGTCGAAAAATCGGACCCCTCGCCGCTTGTCGTGCGCCTTCCTGCGTGGCACGGTCTTGCGATGATCCCGATCCTGATCCTCGCCGCCGGTCGGTCCGCGCGGATGCAAGGCACCGATAAGCTCTTGCAAATGGTGCATGGCACACCGCTCTTGCGCCACATCACGACAGAGGCCCTTGCCGTCAGCGATGATATCTACATAGCCCTCCCCGAAAATCCGGCCCCGCGTCTGGCGGCCCTTGATGGGCTGGCGGTGACGCCGCTGATCACACCCGAGGCGGCAGAGGGGATGTCAGGCACCCTGCGCAGCGCCGTCGCCAAGCTGCCCGATTGTCCCGCATTTATGATGATGCTGTCGGACCTGCCGGATCTGACCTCTCAGGATCTGTCAAAGATCCTTCAGGCCCGCACCGACAATCCAGACCACCTGATCTGGCGTGGCGCCACAACCGCAGGACAGCCCGGCCACCCGATCATCTTTGATGCCTCCTTGCGTCCGAAGTTTGCGGATCTGTCGGGCGACGGCGGCGGTGAGCCACTGGTCAACCCGCTGCGGGACCAGACCCATCTTACCGCTCTCGGTGACCGCGCCCGCCGCGACCTTGATACGCCAGCCGACTGGGCCACTTGGCGCAAACGGCAAAGCCAAGCCTCTTGAACGCATCCTCACCCCCGTCCCAAAATTGAGGGCCAAGACCTGCGCGTTCTGTCACTTCAGGACCAGCTTCGCCTCATGTCGTTTCAACGCACGACGCGCGCCGATAAAATCGACGTCCCGCTGCGAAAGCGCTGGGAACAGATCGTAAATCTCGGCGCGTTGATCGTCACCCAACCCTTTCAGGCTATAGTCACCCGGTTGAAAACTTTCGGTCCATGCCCCGTTGGACAGGATCACCTCGTGTCGCTCAAACAGCAGATGGACATAGGTCAGATCCCAAGAGGTGACCTGATCAATCCCGCTCAGGTCAGTCAGATATTTCGCCGCCGCAAGCACTTCGTTTTCTTCGAAATAAAGCGCCGCGCGCGGTTCCGTCACCAGTAACCGATGATTGGGCGACACCAGCAAATCGCGTTCTGGCACATTCGGCCCCAAGGCCCCGGCACGGACCAGAATGGGCTGCCATTCAGGCCTGCGCCGCAATTCAAAATCGCTGATCCGCCGCTGCCCGACCCAAGATAACTTTTGAATACCGTTGTCACGGGTCAGCACCCGATCACCGGCGCGAAGGGTCTCAACCGCAACCTCACCCTGTGGGGTCGCAATGGCCGTTCCGGGGGTGAAACAGATCACGACCTGCTCGATCCCTTTGTAGTCAATCCGTCCTAATTCTCGCCCATTCGGGGCCGTCTTCAGCAGGATCCGCGCGTCTTCGCAGCCCTCTGCCCCGGTCTCGTAGATGATCTGTAGATCGGGGTAATCGGCCTTAAGCTGGCTCAGATCCAGGACGTCCTGATCAAGGCCGTCTTTGTCCTCGCCGCCTTTGACCGACAGATTGTTAAAGTGTGACCCATCCGAGGTTACGATAAAGCGGTCACTGTCACCCTGCCCCTTAAGATCGTCCTGATTGCCGGATGAAATGATGGTGTCGTCACCATCGCCGCCCCAGACCCGATCGACGCTTTTGTTGCTCGCCGTGTCGCCGGTATCAAAGACATCATTGCCGTCACCACCAAACAACCGATCCTGCCCCGCACCGCCGTTCAGGCTGTCCTCGCCCGCGCCGCCATAAAGCGTGTCATCACCACCGCCGCCATCAAGGCTATCGCGGCCCTCGCCACCATACAGCCGGTCCTGACCAGAGCCGCCGAACAAAGTGTCATCGCCCGCAAGACCGGCGAGCGTGTCTGCGTTCTGACCGCCCGTCAGCGTATCATTCCCAGATGTTCCGAATGTGGTGGCCATCGCACCCTCGTCGCCATGCGCCGCACCATGCAGCAAATGAAACATAAGACATCGCTGCACCAGTTTGCGGGGAGTTTCGCGAAAAGCCAATCAACTTTGGCGTGTAGTGAAGGGATCGGCAGAAAGCCGACCACACTTCGCATAGATCAGCGAACAATCGCGGACCACCGGCATAATTGTCCCCCAAACGGAAACAGGGGCCACCAATGGTGACCCCTGAACCGTGCCCGGCGCAAATGCACCGAGGGCAAGCTGCATTTCGTTACTTCATCAGCAGGCGCGCTTCGTGCTTCTTCAGCGCTTTGCGTGCGGACTGATAGCCTTCCAGACCAGAGGCCGTCGCGAGTTCAGGGAAAAGCTCCATGATCTCATTGCGCTGGCTGTTGCCGATGCCCTTGAGGCTGTAATCGCCCGGCTGGAAGCTTTCGGTCCACGCGCCGTTCGACAGAACAACCTCGTGACGTTCAAACATGAAGTGGACATAGGTCGTCTGCATCACGTTGACCGCGTGGATCCCTTCGGCACCCGTCATGTGCTTGGCTGCGGCCAGAACTTCACGCTCTTCAAAGTAAAGCTGCGTTTTCTCTGACGCGACCAGCACCCGGTGGTTGGGGGATACCAGCATGTCACGCTCTGGCAGGTCTTGCCCCAGCGAACCGGCCTTGATGAGGATCGGCTTAAGGTGCGGGTTCGCCGCCAACTGCTTGCCGTTCATCGCCTTATGGCCAACCCATGCGATTTCCTGGATGCCGTTGTCACGGGTGATGATCTTGTCACCCACCTGCAGCTCCTCGACCAGACGCTCACCACGTGGGGTGGCGATTGTGGTGCCGGGGGTAAAGCACGGGATCACGTTCTCGATTTCCGAGAAGGTCATCGTTGTGCCATCGGTGAAGAAGACCGTGCCGCTTTCTGCGTCGCCGGGGGTGTATTCGATCCGCTCGACATTGCTGCCGGTCAGGTCAAGCACGTCGATATCCGCGCCATCTGGGAATGTCCCGGATGGAGCATCTTCGCCGCCCACAACAACGTCACCGCCGTTGCCGCCAAGGAACGTATCCGTGCCCTGACCACCAAACAGCTGGTCTTCGCCCTCGCCGCCAGTGATGACATCGTCATCAATCCCGCCGTCGATCACATCATTGCCGGTGCCGCCAAACAACACGTCGGCATCGTCGCGACCAAAGATCGTGTCGTTGCCTGCACCACCAAAGATGGTGTCGATGTTGTTGCCGGGCAGCAGATCAACCGGGTTGCCATCGGGGTCGCGGTCCACAATGTCAAAGGTATCATTGTCCAGACCACCATAAAGGACGTCATCGCCATCGCCGCCGTCGATCAGGTCAACACCTTCACCACCGATCACAGTGTCATGACCGTCGCCGGCTGTGACGCTGTCGTTGTCGATACCTGCGTCGATGATATCGTTGCCGATGCCACCATCAATCGTATCGGCATCGTCGCCGGTGCTGATCGTATCGTGACCAGAGCCACCAAAGACCACGTCCTTGTCGTCGTTCGGATCGGCATCAGGCGCACCCAGACCGGGGTATGGGTTGTCGAACGCCGGATCAGCATGGTTGCCGGTGTTGATGATATCATCGCCATTGCCGCCATCGACCACATCGCTGCCTTCGCCACCGACAATGCTGTCGTTGCCGTAGTCACCAAAGATGCTGTCATCGCCCTGACCGCCGCGGATCGTGTCGTCGCCATTGGCACCATCCAGCGTATCGTTGCCAGCATTGCCCAGGATCACGTCATTGCCGCTGCCGCCGTTGGCCACATCGTCGCCGTCACCGCCGACAATACGGTCATTGCCCGCACCAGCCCAAAGGTCGTCATTGCCATCGCCGCCTTCCAGCAGGTCGTCGCCCTTGCCGCCTTCCAGCTTGTCCATGCCTTCGCCGCCGAACAGCTCATCGTTGCCGTCGTTGCCAAACAGCATGTCGTCGCCGTCGCCGCCTTCGATCACATCGTTGCCGTCGCCACCGACAAGGCCGTCGTTGCCAACGCCACCGTCGATGGTGTCATTGTCAGCGCCGCCAAAGACGCGGTCGTTGCCGTCACCTGCGTCGATGCTGTCATTGCCTTCAAAGCCAAGGATCAGGTCATCATTGCCGGTGTCGCCATCAAGGATCGCGTCGTTGTTGTCGACCACGTCACCATCGGCATCCACATAAGGGATGTCGGGGTTGATCACGTCATCGCCGGATGTGCCCTGCACGGTGCCGTCATTGATGCCACCCACAGTAAAGGTCGCAACAGCCGTGCTGGTCGCGCCATTTTCATCCGCAATGGTGTATTCAACGGTGGTGGTCCGTGTGTCGTTCAGGCCCAGATCGTCAAACTCTCCGTTTGCGTCAAAATCGACCGTGCCATCTGCAAGGATCGTGAACAGACCCCCGGCAGAGCCTGCAACCGCCACACCAACACCGCTGTTTGGTGCACCAACGCCCACGACGGTCAGATCGTCACCCTCCGGGTCGCTGTCCACACCGTCGCCGGTGTTGTCGGTTAGCACATTGCCGTCCACGTCGCCTGCGGCTTCGTCGAAGTCAGCAGTATAGTCGTTGCGGACTGCAACAGGCGCATCATTGGTGCCCTTGACCGTGATCACAACCTCGGCCGTGTCGGTTTCGCCATCTGGATCAGTGATGGTGTAGGTGACCGTTGTTGTCGCCTCTTCACCTTCGCCAAGCGCATCAAACTCGCCATTGGCATCAAAGCTGACGGTGCCGTCTTCATTGATTGTGACCAGACCACCGTTGTCACCCGCAACCGGGGTGCCAACATTGGCCGGATCACCATTGACCTCAGCAACTTCCAGCGCGTCATTCTCTGGGTCGGTGTCATTACCGATCACATTGCCCAGATCCGTCACACCATCTTCGGAGGCAGTATAGGTGTCCATAACAGCCGTCGGGCCATCGTTTTCACCGGTCACCGTGACCGTCACCGTCGCGGTCGACATTTCACCGGACGGATCCTGCACCATGTAGGTGATCGAGGTCGTGGCCGTTTCACCGGCACCGAGCGCTTCAAATTCGCCATTGGGGTCAAATGTCACGGTACCATCGGCCGCAATAGTGATCAGACCACCATTGTCACCTGCTGTCGGCGCACCAAGGTTGGCTTCATCGCCACCGACCTTGAACACTTCCAGCGCATCGCCTTCAGGATCGCTGTCGTTGTCCAGCACATTGCCGATCACACCAGCCGGATCATCTTCACCCGCGTTCAGCGGATCATCGGCAGCCACGGGGCCGTCGTTCACACCTGACACAGTGATCGTAACGGTGGCTTCTTCAGTGCCGCCGTTGCCGTCATCCACGGTGTATGTGACCGTTGTGGTGGCCTCTTCGCCTTCGCCCAGTGCTTCAAAGTCGCCGTTAGGGTCAAAGGTTACTGTGCCGTCTTCGGCAATGGTGATCAGACCACCATTGTCGCCCGCCACAGGTGTGCCAACACCAGCCGGATCACCGTTCACTTCACCAACCGTCAGCGTGTCGCCATCCAGATCGGTGTCGTTGTCCAGCACATTCCCGATATCAGCAGGCGCGTCGTCTTCGCCCGCGGTGTAATCATCGTCAACCGCATCAGGGCCGCGGTTTTCGACCAGATCACCAATGATCTCTTCGATCTCGGTAAAGTCGATCACTTCGCCGGTTGGGTTGCCATCGGCGTCGATGAACTGAACCTGGCCGTCAAGACCATTGCCATTGCTGTCAGGGATCGGATCGCCTGTACCATCGGGGCCTGTGACCACAAATGGCCCCTGACCTGTCAGGTCCAGCACGTCGTAATCGTCGCCACCGGCGCCACCGTCAACAGTGTCGCCCGCACCACCAATGATGGTGTCACGATCGTCGCCGCCGTAGATCTCGTCATTGCCAGCGCCACCGGTCAGCATATCGTCGCCGCCGTTGCCTTCGATGTAGTCGTCGCCGTCACCGCCGTCGATCATGTCATCGCCGTCTTCCTGCACCATTGGCAGGGTAAAGGTGATGTCGGTAACAGCCACAGTGCCGGAATAGTCCCGTGCGGGTCCGTCATCGAGAATGATCCACAAATGCTGGATCGGACCTGCGATGGTCACACCCACATCCTGACCAGAGTTGTCTTCACCCGGGCCGGGATTGTTGGTCTGGGTGCCGGTGACCATGTTGCCGTCAACCGCATGCACGCCGGTGTCTTCGAACTGAACCTCAACAAGGTTCCCGTCCGCGTCCTTCGCCATGATCGTGATCTTGTCGAGCGCATCAACGTCAAGCAGCGTAAACTGCACGTTGGTGACTTCCTGGTCGAAATGCAGATCCGCCGTTGTCGGATCGGTGACATCCCAGTTCTTCAGCATGCCGTTTTCGACAAACCACTGCTTGCCTTGCGCATTCTGCGGCGTGTTGATCGAAACCGTCACGTCCTTTTCACACTCGGTGAATGTGGCCGAACCGTCAGAGCCCAGTACGTCCCAATCAATGGTAAAGTCGATCTCTTCCGCCGGGCCGCCGTCACCGATCAGCGTGTCGTTGCCGCCACCACCGTCGATCTTGTCGTCACCGCCGCCACCATAGATGGTGTCATCGCCCGCCGCGCCCTTGTCGTCCTTGTACAGCTTGTCGCCATCAATGACGTCATTGCCGCTGCCACCAAAGATGGTGTCGCTGTCCGAACCACCAGACAGGGTGTCATCGCCCATCTCGCCAAAAACAGTGTCCTGACCGTGGCCGCCATAGGCGCTGTCGTCGCCCTTGCCACCATAGACCAGATCGTCATCAGCAGAGGCCCAAAGGTTGTCATTGCCTTCGCCACCATAAAGCGTGTCGTCGCCGTATGATGTCTCCATCATGTCGTCGCCAGCACCGCCGTAGTATTCGTCGTTGCCCCGGTCCGAGCCGCCCATGTTGTCGTTGCCAGCACCGCCATAGCCAACGTCGTCACCGTCGTTGCCAAAGATCCGGTCATCACCTTCGCCGCCATACAGCTCATCGTTGCCGGTCCCGCCATCAAGGCTGTCATTGCCCAGATTGCCTTCGATGTAATCATTGCCGGCACCGCCGTTGATCACATCAGCTTCGTCGCCGGTTTCACCGTTCAGGCTGTAGCACAGGTTATCAATCGCGCCGGAACCGGCGATGATCACTTCCATGCGGGCCACGCCATCCACACCGATGTGCTGGCTCAACTGGCCGTTGTCGCCGGTTTGGGCAGGATCAATCAGCGCAATCTGGTTGCCGTCTGCATCATATAGCTTGATCCATGCACCGCCTTCGATGTCGAGGAAATCAAGGCTCTCAACATGGGCTGGGCTGTCAAAGGTAAAGACGAAATGCGCACCACCGGCGTTGTCGTCAGGGTCGCTGCTGTCACCATCTTCGGACATGATCAGCACATTGCCCAGATTGCTGGTCGCCAGATCATGGTCGCCACCAGTTGGGTTGGCAGTGTCAAAGATCATCACAGGCTTGCCCGCGATGCCGCTGGAAATGGTCACGCCATTACCTGCATACTGGCCACCGACGATGTCGCCAGCGCTCAGATCGTTAAAGTCGATCTTGCCATCAAAAGACGGACCAGCGCCGATCAGCATATCGTCGCCGTCACCGCCATTGATCACATCACTGTTGTTGCCGCCAAAGACCATGTCGTTGCCGATACCGCCGCTCAGCTCATCATCGCCCTCGCCACCGTAAATCTTGTCATCGCCAGCTTCGCCCTGCACGTCGTCGTCGCCTTCACCAGCCACAACCGTGTCATTGCCGTCGCCTGCAACAACGATATCGTCCTGCGGACCTTCGCCCGCGACGATTGCATCGTTGTTGTCGATCTTGTCACCGTCTGGATCCTGATCGTAGTTTGCGTCGATCAGATCATCACCAGCCGTGCCTTCAACCGTGCCATCAAGCGGCGCATAGATGTCAAAGGTCACATCGCTGATCGCCACAGTGCCGGAATAATCGCGCGCGGGGCCGTCATCCAGCACGACCCAGAACGTCATCACTGGGCCGGGAATGCAGATTTCGATGTCCTGGCTGCCGTCATCCATGCCGGGGCCGTTTGTCGTTGTGGACGTGCCCGTCACGACGTTGCCATCCACGTAATGATTGCCTGTCACCTCGAATTCGACGGGAACAATGTTGCCGTCCGCATCCTTGGTCATGATCGTGATTTCATCCAGCGCGTCGACATCCAGCAGGGTGAATTTGACGTTCTCAACTTCTTCGCTGAAACGTACGTCGACATTACTGTCTGTCGTGACATCCCAGTTCTTGAGCATGCCGTTCTCGACGAACCATTCCTTGCCCTGTGCATTTTTCGGCGTAGAGACCGTGACATCAACCGACTGTCCGTTTTCGGACAATGTCTGGCTACCGTCTGAACCAATCTGGTCCCAATCAATTGTTAATGACATCTTCGTCTCCTCGTCGACAACGCACACACGTCGCTTTACTTTGCACATACCTTCGCTGCACCGCGCAACGCGGCACAGGTTCGGCCGCCGGTGCCACGCACCGACTTAAATTCTAAGAGCTGCTGGGATCGACCCAATTGCAGACATCACACACGTTCATCAAATCCGAAGATCTGACCCTGATCGCCCCAATCGACCAGTGCGCCCCCCAGTTGGGCATCTCCGACATACCTAACCAGACGTTACCCTCAAAGGGAAAAATCTGTCCTTCGACGTCATATCTGACACAATCTCTTCAATTTCAGTGGATTGAACAAAATCCCGATACGATCTGCCGCAGGCATTGTTTCCAGTTTGGAAACGACAAACACTAAACTGTTTCAGAATTGACCATAAAATGCGCCAAAAACCGCGCATTTGGGCGAATCCACCCCTGTTTTGTTCTGCGGCGGCGGTCAATTTCGCGGTGTTAACGTTGATGCCCAAATCAGGCCACGATTCCCAAATCCCCCGGCAATTCTGTTGAACGATCCGACACAAACATCGCTGCTCGGGCCAATGGTCTACAAATCGGCAACAATAGAACCGCCAATTTGCGGCTTCTCGGTCCGATTCGGACAGGAATAAGGCAGGGTTTTCAGGATAGTGTTGGTGCCGATGGAGAGACTCGAACTCTCACGATGTTACCATCGGGGGATTTTGAATCCCCTGCGTCTACCATTCCGCCACATCGGCCAACGGCACCCTCCTAAGACAGGCCGCGGGCGGCGTCAACGGCCTCAAAGCTGGTTGGTTGAAAACGTATCACACTGACTCATGTCGCCGCTTTCCAGCCCCCGCGCGAACCAGCGCTGACGTTGGGCAGAGGTGCCATGGGTAAAGGTATGCGGCTGCACCGTCTGACCTGCATTGCGCTGCAAGGTGTCGTCACCAATTTGCTTGGCCGCATTCAGCGCCTCTTCAATGTCGCCGCGTTCCAGCGATCCAAACATCTCTTGTGCCTTGCGGGCCCAGATCCCTGAAAAGCAATCCGCCTGCAACTCTGTGCGCACCGACAGCTCATTGGATTGCTCTTCGGTCACCTGTGCGCGCAACTGATTGACCTGCCCCAGAATGCCCAATTCGTTCTGCACGTGGTGGGCCACCTCGTGGGCCACCACATAGGCCGCCGCGAAATCACCGCCCGCCCCAAGCCGTTCTGACATCGTGGTGAAGAATCCGGTATCGAGATAAGCGACCTTGTCCGCCGGGCAGTAAAACGGCCCCGACGCGGCAGAGGCCCCGCCACAGGCCGATTGCACCGACCCTTTGAACACAACCAGCGTAGGCTCGTTATAGGTAATCCCCGCCTGCTGCGGCAGCACCTCGGCCCAGACCTCTTCTGTGTCGGCCAGCACCACGGATACGAATTGTTCTGCCTGCAGATCGGCCTCGGTGACTTCGGCGCTTTGGCTGCCGCCCTGCCCGCCCAGATCGACAAAGCCGCTGGTATCAAATCCAAAGTACCAGCCCGCAAGCAAGATCAAGACACCGGCGATCCCGCCGATCCCACCCACCGATTTCGCACCGCCACCGCGGCGCTGCACATTCCGACTACCCCGGCGTCCTTGCCATTTCATCGCACACACTCCCACACATTTGTGACAGGTTGCGCGAAAACGGCGCAATCGACAAGCTTGACGCCCCCGCCCCCACATGGCCTAAGGCGGAAAACCGAAAAACGCAGGCCCCGCACCATGATCCGCCGCCTTTACGACTGGACCTTTTCACTCGCTGCATCTCCGCACGCGCTCTGGTTCCTCGCGATCATTTCCTTTGTGGAATCCTCGTTCTTTCCGATCCCGCCCGATGTGCTGATGATCCCAATGATCATCGCCCGTCCCAACCGCGCATTCCTGATCGCCACGGTCTGCCTCGTGGCCTCCGTGCTTGGGGCGCTCTTGGGCTATTACATCGGCTACGGACTGTTTGAATCCATCGGCCGCCCGATCCTAGAACTTTACGGCAAAGACGACAGCTTTGCGCAGATGTCCGAGACCTTTAACGAATACGGCGCTTGGGCCGTCATCGTCGCGGGCGTCACTATGCTGCCTTTCAAGGTCATCACCATCGCATCCGGCGTCACGGGCCTGTCGATCCCGGTGTTCATCGTCTCTTCCATCATCGCCCGTGCGATCCGCTTTTACCTTGTGGCCCTTCTCTTGTGGAAATTCGGAGCACCGATCCGTGACTTTATCGAAAAGCGCCTGACGCTGATGTTCACGCTCTTCTGTGTCATTCTCATCGGCGGCTTTCTTGTGATCGGCCTGCTATGACCCGCAACACCCTCGTCTTTCTCGCCACGCTTGGCTCGATCGCGCTGATCGCCGGGGCCTTCGTGTTCCAATTCCTGGGCTATCTGCCCTGCCAGATGTGCCACTGGCAGCGCTGGCCACACTACGCCGCCATCGTCATCGGCCTTGCCGCCCTGCAAATCCAGGGCCGCGCCCTGCCCGCTTTGGGCGCATTGGCCACCGCCGCGACCTCTGCCCTTGGCGTGTTCCATACCGGCGTGGAACGGAAACTCTGGGACGGCCCATCATCTTGCACCGGCGGCGGCAACGCGCTGACAGGCGATCTTTTGTCCCTCGACGGGCCACAACTGATCATGTGCGACCAAGTGTCTTGGGAATTCTTGACCCTCTCGATGCCCAGCTGGAACGCGCTGTTCTCTGCTGCGATCTGCATCCTCTGGATCATGGCCTACCGCCGGTCCTAACGCTTTGTCGATAACAGCAGGTTCGTCTCGGACCGGGTAATCGCATCCATCCGCCGGATCGCGGTCAGCACCCTATCAAATTGCTCCAGCGTTTCTGTCCCGATCTCGGCGATCAGATCCCATGTGCCATTGGTCGAATGCACCGCCAGCACCTCTGGCATCACCCCAAGCGCCTTTTGCACCCGTTCCGCACCGCGCCCCGCGATTTCAAGCATCATCAGCCCGCGCACCGGCTGAGGCGCCACATCCGCGCGGGTCAGCACCGTAAACCCCGCAATCTCGCCGCCGGCCTGCAACCGATCCAGCCGCGCCTTGACCGTCGCCCGTGTCACGCCCAACCCCGCAGAGAGCGCCGACAGGCTCGCGCGCCCATCCCGGCGCAGCATCGCAATCAACCGACCGTCCATTTCGTCCATAACAATCACTCACTTTGCGCTATTCACGCACATTATGCGCAATTTGCAGCCTGTGCGCACCCCCAATTCTGCGCAATGATCTGCCCATGACACATCATTGCATCCTCATCGGCGCACCCATGGACGCCGGAAAGAAACGCCGCGGTTGCCTTATGGGCCCTGACGCCTATCGCACCGCGGGCCTGGCAGAGGCGATCATCGCCCTTGGCCATACCGTCACTGATATCGGCAACGTGGCCCCCGCCACGGTCGACGTCGCCCCACCCAAGAACCCGGTGGTGCACGAACTGGCCGCTAACGTCGGCTGGACCGTGGCACTGGCCGCCGCCGCCGAAGAACAGGCCCCCAACGGCCTGCCGATCTTTATGGGCGGCGATCACGCATTGGCCCTTGGCACCGTGGCCGGCATGGCCGCTCACCACGCCAAATCGGACCGGCCGTTCTTTGTGTTGTGGTTGGATGCCCATTCCGACATCAACACGCCCGACACCACCGACAGCGGCAACCTGCATGGCACGCCCATCGGCTATGTCACGGGCCGCCCCGGCTTTGACGCCTTTCCAGCCCTCAAAGCCCCCGTCGATCCCGCCAATATCTGCATGATCGGCCTGCGCTCCATCGACCCGCCTGAACACCAGATGCTGCAAGAGATGGAAATTGACGTCGTCGATATGCGCATGATCGATGAATCCGGTATCGCCAAACCGCTCGCCGCCTTCCTTGACCGGGTAAAGGCCGCAAACGGCGTGCTTCACGTCTCGCTCGACGTCGACTTCCTTGATCCTTCTATCGCCCCCGCCGTCGGCACAACCGTCCCCGGTGGTGCAACCGTGCGCGAAGGCCATCTGGTCATGGAAATGCTGTCCGACAGCGGCGTCGTCGGCTCGCTCGACCTCGTTGAACTCAACCCCTTCCTTGATGAGCGCGGCAAAACCGCCTCGCTGATGGTGGACCTCACCGCGTCCCTTCTGGGCCGCCGCGTCTTTGACCGCCCAACCCGGAGCCACGGATGATCCGCAACACCTTGCAGGCGCCCACCAGCGTGGTGATGATCCGGCCACATGCCTTTCGTCCCAATGCTGAAACCGCCCGCGACAATGCCTATCAAACGGATGCAACCGGCACCCCGCAAGAGGTCTCTGTGCAGGCCCTGGCAGAGTTTGACGCCGCCGTCGCGCAGATCCGGCAACACGGTGTAACCGTCCACGTCTTTGATGACGATGGCAGCCGCGACACCCCCGACAGCGTCTTTCCCAACAATTGGTTTTCGACCCATCCCGGCGGCCTTGTGGGGATCTACCCGATGCATGCCGTCAGTCGCCGTCGCGAACGACGCAGTGATGTGATCGACATGCTCAAATCCAGTTATCGCGTCGAAACGCTTCATGATTTCTCAGGGCTGGAACAGGACGGGCTGGCGCTGGAAGGCACCGGCGCCATGGTGCTCGACCACATCGGGCGCATGGCCTTTACCGTGACATCGAACCGCGCCGACCCCATCGTCTTGGAACGTTTCTGCACCTATTTCGGATATGAACCCATCGCGTTCGCCGCTGCCGATGCGGGGGGCACAGCCGTCTATCACACCAATGTGCTGATGTGCATCGCCACCGATTTCGCCATGATCGGCCTGAGCATGATGACCGACCCGGACCGCCGCGCGATTGTTGTTCAACGGCTTCAGGACACCGGCCGCGATGTCATCGATCTGACAGAGACGCAAATCGGTGCTTTCGCAGGCAATGCCATCGAACTCACTGGGATGCAGGGCCGCATCCTTGTCCTGTCACAGACGGCCATGGACAGCCTCACAGCGGCCCAACGCAAGACGATCAGCGCGAGTGCCACGCTGGTCCCTATCACCGTCCCCACCATCGAACACGCGGGCGGCTCGGCCCGCTGCATGATCGCGGGCGTCCACCTGACCCCCCGCCCAAACCGGAGCATCGGATGAACAAGATGACAAACCTCGCCCCATCAAAACTGGCCTATGTGCCCTTCGTCTCTGTCGACAACATGATGAAGCTGATCCACCACATCGGCATCAAACCAATGCTGCGCGACCTGTCCGAGGCGATCACCGAAGACTTCGCCCGCTGGGAACTTTTTGACAAAACCCCGCGCGTCGGCAGCCATTCCGACGTCGGCGTCATTGAACTCATGCCCACCTCTGATGGAGAGCTCTACGGCTTCAAATACGTCAACGGCCACCCCAAGAACATGCACGAAGGCCTGCAAACCGTCACCGCATTCGGCCTGCTGGCTGATGTGGATTCGGGCTACCCTGTGCTGTTGTCGGAAATGACCATGCTGACGGCCATGCGCACCGCCGCGATGTCCGCCGTCGCAACCAAGGCCCTCGCCCGACCCGACAGCCGCGTGATGGCGATGATTGGCAATGGCGCACAATCCGAATTCCAATGCCTCGCGATGCAAGCCGTCTGCGGCATCGACACCGTGCGGCTTTACGACATCGACCCCGCCGCCACGACAAAAGCCATGGCCAACCTTGCGGGATCCGGTTTGACGTTGATCCCCTGCAAAACCATTGAAGAGGTGATCGAGGGCGCCGACGTCATCACAACCGCCACCGCCGACAAGGACATGCAGACGATCCTGACCGACAACCTTGTCGGCGCCGGTGTCCACATCAACGCCATCGGCGGCGACTGCCCTGGCAAGACAGAGCTTCACCGCGATATCGTCGCCCGCTCTTCCGTCTTTGTGGAATATCCTCCCCAAACCCGGATCGAGGGCGAGATCCAGCAGATGGACCCCGACCACCCGGTGACAGAGCTATGGCAAGTGTTAACGGGCAAGACCACCGGACGGTCCTCTGCGTCCGAAGTGACCTTGTTTGACGGCGTCGGTTTCGCGATCGAAGACTTTAGTGCCCTGCGCTATATTCATAGCAAAATCAAAGGGACAGAGTTCTATCTTGATCTTGATTTTGTCGCCGATCCAGATGATCCCCGCGATCTTTTCGGGATGCTGCAACGCGCCGGTTAACGCGGCTTAAGACTCTCATGCACATGGTATGTGGCCACTATGTGCATGGGTTGTGCATGGGTTGTGCATACCCGATTTGGCGTTAACTAATGGTAGGTGAATTCGCCGGTGACATGGCGCCATTCGCCCGGCGAAATCATCTTGCGGTGACAAAACCGCACGGAATGCAGCGCACCTTCGATTTCGTCGCGCCAAAAGTCGATAAAGGTCAAAAGCCGGTTATGGTCCGGGGCAAGGTCATAGTCCTGCCAGACGAAGGTGTTGATAACACTGGGATAATCCGGCATCCGATAAAACATCTCTGCCGTCGTGAGCCCGTAGCCTTTCAGCATCATTTCGGTTTCTGTGGTCATGTGCCTGCTCCATGCTTTGTGATGGTTCTGTCAAAATTCAAGCACAGACAGATTAATTGTCAATGAAAACAGCTTGTTATCGCTCTGCTGCGGTGGCTGCCAATGGACGTCGATATCGGCCATTGCACCCCATATCCGGTGTCTGGTATGGTCTGAGAAACAAAATATAGCAAACAGGCGACCAGCGTGAACGACACCCCGGAAACACCTGAAAACGAAGAAGAAATGCCACCAGAGCGCCCCGCGTATGATGGGCCGACGGTGCAAATCATCGACGAAATGCGCACGTCCTATCTGGACTACGCCATGTCGGTCATCGTTTCCCGTGCCATTCCCGACCTGCGCGACGGCTTGAAACCGGTTCACCGCCGCATCCTTTACGCGATGCACGAAACCGGAAATTCTCATGATAAATCATACCGTAAGTCGGCCCGACCCGTCGGTGATGTCATGGGTAAATACCACCCCCACGGTGACAGCGCGATTTACGAGGCTTTGGTCCGTATGGCGCAGGATTTTTCCATGTCGCTGCCGCTTTTGGATGGTCAGGGCAACTTCGGTTCCATGGACGGCGACAACGCCGCCGCCATGCGCTATACCGAAGTCCGCATGGACAAACCGGCCGCATATCTGCTGGCCGATATCGACAAAGACACCGTTGATTTTCAGGATAACTACGACGGCAAAGACCGCGAACCCACTGTTTTACCTGCACGTTTTCCAAATATGCTGGTCAATGGCGCGGGCGGTATTGCGGTTGGGATGGCGACAAATATTCCGCCCCACAACCTTGGCGAAGTGGTCGATGCGACCCTTGCGCTGATCGACGAACCCGACCTGTCAGTCGAGCAATTGATCGACATTGTGCCCGGCCCCGACTTTCCCACCGGCGGCATCATGCTGGGCCGCTCTGGCGCGCGCAAAGCCTATCTGGAGGGTCGCGGCAGCGTCATTATGCGGGCCAAGACTCACACCGAAGAAATCCGCAAAGACCGCTATGCGATTGTGATCTCAGAGGTGCCGTATCAGGTCAACAAGGCCTCGATGATCGACAAAATCGCCGAAGCCGCCCGCGAAAAGCGGATCGAGGGAATTGCCCACGTCCAGGACGAATCTGATCGCAACGGCGTGCGGGTTGTGGTGGAACTCAAGCGCGATGCAACGGCAGAAGTTGTGTTGAATCAGCTCTTTAGGTTCACGCCGATGCAGACAAACTTTGCCTGCAACATGCTGGCCCTGAACGGTGGTCGCCCAGAAACCCTGACGCTGCGCGGGTTCTTGACGGCCTTTATCGACTTCCGCGAAGACGTCGTGGCCCGCCGCACCGCGTTCGAGTTGCGCAAAGCGCGCGAACGGTCGCATGTGTTGTGTGGTCTGGCCGTGGCCGTCAGCAATATCGACGAAGTGGTCGCCACCATCCGACAATCCGCCGACGGCGCAGAGGCGCGCGAAAAGCTGATGACCCGTCGCTGGCCCGCGCATGAGATCCTTGAGTATATCGCACTTATTGACGATCCGACCCACACGGCCAACGACGATGGCACCTATAACCTGTCAGAGACGCAGGCCCGCGCGATCCTTGATCTGCGGCTTCAGCGTCTGACCCAGATCGGCGTCAAGGAAGTCACGGACGAGTTGCAGGAACTTGCCGGTAAGATCCGGGAATACCTAGAGATTCTCGGCTCTCGCGACCGCATCATGCAGATCATTCGCGACGAATTGCACGAGGTCCGCGAGCTGTTTGCCGTGCCACGTCGGACAGAGATTGTCGACTGGTCCGGTGACATGGACGACGAAGATCTGATCGAACAAGAAGACATGGTCGTCACCGTCACATCCGGCGGCTACATCAAGCGCACAGCCCTTGCCGATTTCCGCCAACAACGGCGCGGTGGCAAAGGCCTTGCCTCGATGCAGACCAAGGAAGAGGACGTTGTGACCACGCTTTTCGTGGCCAATACCCATACGCAGCTCTTGTTCTTCACGACCGATGGCATGGTCTACAAGCTCAAGACCTGGCGTCTGCCGTTGGGCAGCCGGACGGCGAAGGGCAAGGCGATTGTGAACATTCTGCCGATCCCACCGGGCGTGTCGATTGCGGCCATCATGCCGGTTGACCGGCCAGAGGATGAATGGGACGACCTGCAAGTTGTCTTTGCAACATCTGCTGGAACTGTGCGCCGTAACGCATTGTCAGACTTCACAAATGTGAAATCGAACGGCAAGATCGCGATGAAGTTTGAAGGCGAGCACGAAGGCACCACGTTGATCAATGCGCGCATCGCCAGCAATGATGATGACGTGATGCTGGTCACCAATTCAGGCCGCGCGATCCGCTTTCCGGCAACCGATGTCCGCGTGTTCAACAGTCGCGCCTCTGTCGGGGTGCGCGGCATTAAACTGAACGGTGATGATGTCGTGGTCTCGATGTCGATCATCCGCCACTTTAAGGCCGAGGCCGACGAACGGGCCGCCTATCTGAAAATGCGCCGCGCGATGGCTGGCCTGACAGATGAGGCCGAGAATGATGACGAAGAAGACGCGCCCGCAGGTGCCATCAGCCCCGAACGCTATGCAGAGATGTCGGCGGCCGAAAATCTGATCCTGACAATCACATCAAAAGGGTCTGGTAAGTTGTCATCCTCACACGATTATCCGATCCGTGGGCGCGGTGGCATGGGTGTGGCGGCGATGGACAAGGCGATGCGCGGCGGGCCCTTGGTCACGTCCTTCCCGGTGGATACATCTGACCAGATCATGCTTGTCACCTCGACCGGGCAATCCATCCGTGTGCCGATTGAAGGCATCAGTTTCCGCAGCCGGGGTGCCGGTGGCGTGAAGGTCTTTGACACCGCAAAGGGCGAAGAGGTCGTCAGCGTCGCATGGATCGCCGATCAGGGTGACGAAGAAGCCACAGAGGATGCGCCAGAAACGTAAGTGTTGGCGCATCAAGATGAAATACTTGTCAGATTCGGAACGACAGCTTAGTTTCAGCCTTAAGGGGCGGCAAACGCCCCACTAAAAATTGAGGCGAGCAAATGTTCTACAAAGCAGCAATCGCTGCCACTGTTTTGTCAGTGGTCAGCACACCCCTTTTCGCGCAGGAATTTGTCGGCGGTGAATTGGGTATCGAATACAACCGATCAGTGGATGACGGCGACGTTGATGGCGTATCCTACAACGCCGCGGCCGAAATGGGCATCAACCGCAACATCGGTTTCGGTCTGGACGTTGACAAGTTCGACGTCAGCGGCGGCGGCAGCGATCCGCGTCTGACGCTTCACGGGATCTACCACGTCAATGAGCGCGCCTCTGTCGGTGCGTTTTATGCGCAATCACCGGGTGTTGACCTTGATAATGCGTCTTTCGGCATCGAAGGCGGCATGGCCCTTTGGGGTGGTGACGTCGGTGCCTATCTTGGCCAGCAACAGGTCGGGGATGAGGACGTGATGATCTTCGGCCTCAGTTCCAAGACGCCGATTTCTGGTCAATTCGCCGCCTTCACAGACTTTGATCTGGTCGGCGACAGCGACGTGGCCCTGTCCACCAGTGAGATTGGCGTGACCTATCAGATGCAGAACGGGCCAGAGTTCTACGGTCAATATGGCCGGGCCACCGGCACCGTCGGTTCAGCCTCTGCCAGTGCGGACTATTTCGGTCTTGGCGCCCGCATTACCTTTGGTGCCGCCCGCGGCACGACATTTGAAGGCCGCTAGGCCCTTTGCAAAACCGCTCATGCCCGCTAGATCACGGGCATGAGCAAAACACTGAACATCATCGGCGGCGGCATGGCCGGATCAGAGGCCGCTTGGCAGGCCGCACACGCGGGCCTGAACGTGGTCATCCACGAAATGCGCCCCAAGGTCGGCACCTTCGCACATCGCACCGGCAATCTGGGAGAGATGGTTTGTTCCAACTCTTTCCGGTCTGACGATCACGAACAAAATGCCGTCGGGCTGTTGCATTGGGAAATGCGACAAGCGGGCGGATTGATCATGGAAATGGCCGCAAAGCACCGCTTGCCTGCGGGGGGTGCTCTGGCCGTCGACCGCGACCCGTTTGCGGAAAGTGTGACCGCCGCGCTTAAAGCGCATCCCAATATTTCCGTGTCTTATGAAGAAATTACGGCCCTGCCTGATGATGGTCACTGGATCGTGGCGACCGGGCCACTGACGTCCGGCAATCTGGCAGAATCGATCCGGTCAGAAACCGGTGCCGAACAGCTTGCGTTTTTTGATGCCATTGCCCCCATCGTCTATTTCGACAGCGTGAACATGGATGTCGCTTGGATGCAGTCGCGCTATGACAAGGGTGAGACAGAGGCCGAGCGGACCGCTTATCTGAATTGCCCGATGACCAAGGATCAATACGAGGCCTTCATCGACGCGCTGTTGGCGGCTGAAAAGACAGAGTTCAAAGAGGGTGAAACCGCAGGATATTTTGACGGGTGCCTTCCGATTGAAGTGATGGCCGAACGCGGTCGCGAGACGCTGCGCTTTGGTCCGATGAAGCCCATCGGCCTGACCAACGCCCATGACCCGCTGAACAAGGCCTATGCCGTGGTGCAGTTGCGGCGCGACAACGCCTTGGGCACGCTCTATAATATCGTCGGCTTTCAGACCAAAATGAAGTACGGCGCGCAAAAGGCTGTTTTCAATACCATTCCAGGCCTTGAGAATGCAGAGTTTGCACGGCTTGGCGGGATCCATCGGAACACTTTTATCAATTCGCCGACGTTGCTGGACGATCAGATGCGCCTGCGGTCAAAACCGAACTTGCGTTTTGCCGGGCAGATCACCGGGGTCGAGGGTTATGTGGAAAGTGCTGCGATGGGTCTGCTGGCAGGCCGCATGGCCGTGGCAGAGCTGACGGGGCAAACGCTGCCTCCGGTCCCCGACACGACAGCGATGGGCGCTTTGGTGACCCATATCACCGGTGGTGCGGACGCCAAGACGTTTCAGCCGATGAACGTCAACTTCGGCCTATTCCCGCCGCTCGACGGCATGAAGGGTGGCCGCAAGGGGCGCAAGGAGCGCTACAAGGGCTATACCGACCGCGCCAAGGCGGACTGGCAAGCGTGGTTGGATCACAAGGCGCTGGACGCCGCTTAGCGGGCAGGATTAGGCTGCTTCTATGAGCAAGAAACCTGACGTTCTAAAGCCGCAACTTTGGACACCGCGCCCGGTGGAAGAAACCATGCAGGTTTATGCCGATTGGGCCGCGACCTATGACGCGGATGTCGGCGCGCGCGGCTATCACACGCCCGCACGGATCGCCAAAGCGCTTGAGGCATTCGCGACACCCAAGACGCTGATGCTGGATTTTGGCTGCGGCACGGGTCTTTCGGGATTAGCGTTAAAGGCGCAGGGGTTTGACGCGTTGCATGGCACGGATATTTCGGCCGAAATGCTTGAACACGCGACTGCGCGCGGTGTTTATGCCAAGACTTGGTTGTCAGAGCCCGGTGCGCTGACCTTTGGTCGTGGCGCATACCCGGTGATCCTTGCCGTAGGTGTTGTCAGCCTTGGTGCGGCCCCGGCCGATATGCTGGCCCCGCTGGTCGACAAGCTGGACAGCGGCGGCCTGTTGGCTTTTTCCTACAACGATCCAACATTGGCAGATCCCAGCTATATCAATGCTTTGGGCGACGCTGTTGCCGCAGGATTGGTCGAGGTTGTGTTCCGAGAACATGGGCCCCATCTGGATGATGTCGACATGGGATCGGACGTCATCATCTTGCGCCACACGTGATTACCCGCTTTGCACCGTCACCCACAGGGCCTTTGCACCTTGGGCACGCCTATTCGGCGCTGCTGGCCCATGACATGGCCCGCGCAGTTGATGGCAGTTTTCTGTTGCGGATCGAAGATATTGACCAAAACCGGGCGCGACCGGCATGGGAAGACCAGATCTACGACGACCTGCATTGGCTTGGGCTGACTTGGGACGGGCCTGTGATGCGCCAAAGCGACCGGTTAGACGTCTATCGCGAGACGCTGAACCAGATGTGGTGGGACGGGCTGCTTTATGCCTGTCGTTGCAATCGCAAGGACATCCTCAGCGCAGCCTCTGCCCCGCAGGAAGGTGCGCAAATTGGACCCGACGGGGTGATCTATCCCGGCACCTGCCGCAATCTGCCGGAAGAGCGGGATCATTATCCATCGCCGCCGCCCGCTGATGCAGCGCTGCGGCTTGATCTGGCGACCTTGCCACAAGGTCTATTTGACGATGCGCGTTTTACCGACGAGGGCGCGCAACCGGGAACATATCGCGTCACCTTGGACGCTTTGCAGCGCGAGGTTGGTGATGTCGTTGTCTCGCGGCGTGATATGGGCACGTCCTATCATCTGTCCGTGGTGCTGGATGATGCCGCCCAAGGCGTGACCCATGTCGTGCGCGGCGCGGATCTACTGGATGCCACGCCAATTCATGTGGCTTTACAACGGGTTCTGGGCCTTCCTACCCCGACCTATCACCACCATCGGCTGATCCGCGATACGGCTGGTAAGCGCCTTGCCAAGCGCGACGATGCCCGCGCGATTGCGACTTACCGGGCGGAGGGTGCGACCCCCGATGATATCAGGCGGATGGTTGGGCTTCTTCCGGCAGCGTGATCTCTGACCCGTCTTTGACCTCGGTAAAGAAACACGTCCGCCGCCCGGTGTGACAGGCGGCACCTTCCTGCACGACTTCCATCAGGATACAGTCGCGGTCGCAATCAATGCGGAAATCCACAAGCGTTTGCGTATGGCCAGAGGTCGCGCCCTTGACCCAGAATTCCTGCCGGGACCGGGACCAATAGGTCACCTTCATCGTGTCCAGTGTGCGGTTCACGGCCTCGGCGTTCATCCAGGCCATCATCAGAACCTCGCCCGAATTTGCGTCCTGTGCGATGGCCGGGATCAACCCATTTGCATCATATTTCAGTGTTGTGGCGTCGAAGGACATGGCAAAACCTTTGCAAGCAGTGGCGTTGGCCCTATCTAGGGGGAGACTTGCGAAAGGGCAAACCCGTGTCGAACGATGGCGATCTGATGAAGCTATATTCCCAACGCATATTGGCGTTGGCGGCCGATTTGCCCCATGGCACACGGCTGGATGCCCCAGACGCCAGCTGCAAAAAGCGGTCGCCGCTATGCGGATCAACGGTAACTGTCGATGTGATGCTTGATGGTGACCGGGTGGTCGGGTTCGGCCAGGATGTGAAGGCCTGCGCCTTGGGTCAGGCTGCGGCCTCTGTTGTGGGCGAACAGGTTATCGGGCTGGACCGGAGCGTGATTGCAAAAGGACGCGATCAGCTTTTGGCGATGCTCAAGTCAGATGGCCCGGCCCCTGATGCGCCTTTTGACGGGCTGGAAGTGCTGTTGCCCGCACGCGATTACAAAAACCGCCACGCGTCGATCATGCTTGCGTTTGAGGCGACCTTGGGCGCATTCGATCAGGTAAAGGTCGCAGGATAAACCCCTGCTATAGAAAGAAAAAACCGCCGCGCATCCGGGACGGGATGGCGGCGGTAGGAAGTGCATCCGGTGTGTCGGGCGATCTGAACACGGGCAGGCAAACCCAGTCAGATATTGGACAGGCAGGTCATTGACGACATTGCGGTGTGGGACAGTGCAATGGCGACACCCGATCCGGATGCAAGGCAGGTCAGAAAGCCCCGGGCAAGGACAATCCAACAAACAACATGACGATCAGGGCAACAGCACCCAAAGCGTCGGCGATCAGCGTGTCATGTGAATTCACGATGACGTTTTTGATTTCCTTGGCCATGTGGGCGTCTCCTGCTGTGGTTCGTTTTGTTGCTCCTTTGTTCTCATATGGTTAATGACCTGTAAAGAACTTTTTAAGAACATTTGCGAACAAAATGTTCCACTTTGGGCTAACCCACTGATAACAAACGAATCGCTTTGTCCTGTTCCATCAACCAAAGCAGCGCACGCGCGGCCTGTCCACGGTCTGATGTCAGGGTTGGATCATCATGCAGCAGCTTGCGCGCGTCAGATTGCGCCAATTGCATCAGTGCGGTCTGCCGTTCAAGATCCGCAATCCGAAAGCGCGGCAGGCCCGATTGTGCCGTGCCAATGACGTCACCCGCGCCGCGCATGGCAAGATCTTCTTCGGAGATGCGAAAGCCATCCTCTGTTTCGCGCAGAATCTCGAGCCGACGACGGCCGCTTTCGGTCAAGGGGGCCTGATACATCAGCAAGCAGGTCGATGCGGCAGCTCCGCGCCCCACCCGGCCACGCAACTGGTGAAGCTGTGCAAGCCCAAAGGATTCGGCCCGCTCGATCAACATGATCGAGGCATTGGGCACATTCACCCCAACTTCGATCACGGTGGTGGCGACCAAAACCTTGGTCTCGCCCGCGACAAATCGTGCCATCGCGGCGTCCTTGTCGGCGGGCGGCATCTGACCGTGGACAAGGCCCACGATGCCCTCACCAAAGACCGCGCGCAGGCGTTTGAACCGCTCTTCCGCGGCAGTCATATCACTGACTTCGCTTTCCTCGACCAGCGGGCAGACCCAATAGGCCTGCCGCCCTTCGGACACGGCATGGCGCAGTTTTGCGATGACTTCATCCATGCGCTCAGTGGACACAAGCGCAGTTTGCACCGGGGTGCGACCGGGCGGTTTTTCGTCCAGAACGCTGACGTCCATATCGCCGTATTGCGCCAACGAAAGCGACCGCGGGATCGGCGTGGCGGTCATCACCAGCACGTCAACCGCCTGACCCTTGGCCCCCAGTTCCATCCGTTGTGCCACGCCAAAGCGGTGCTGTTCATCAATCACCGCAAGGCGGAGGTCGGCAAATGCCACGTCCTTTTGAAAGACCGCATGGGTGCCCACAAGGATCTGGATATCGCCATTCGCAAGGGCCGCCAGTTTCGCCTGCCGCTCTTGCCCTTTGTCGCGACCTGTGAGGATCTCGAGCACGACACCCGCCGCTTCGGCCAGCGGACGCAGGCCTTCAAGGTGCTGGCGGGCGAGGATTTCTGTCGGGGCCATCATCACGCCCTGCCCGCCCGCTTCGACCACCGTGAGCAGTGCCATCAAAGCCACGAATGTCTTGCCAGAGCCGACGTCGCCTTGCAGCAAACGGTTCATCCGCAGGGGCGTGGCCAGATCCTCGGCGATTTCCTGCACAGAACGCGTCTGCGCGCCCGTCGGCGCGTAAGGGAGCGCGGCGAGCACCTTGGCGCGCAATCTGCCGTCACCCTTTGAGGCATGTCCGGGTTTTTGCCGCACCTGCGCCCGTGCCAGCGCGAGGGTCATTTGGTGGGCCAAAAGCTCATCATAGGCAAGCCGGGCACGGGCGAGATCATGCGGCGCAAGGCCGGTAGACGCCACAGGCGTATGGGCCTGCGCGAGGGCCGTGTGCCAATCGGGCCAGCCTTCTTTTGCTTTCAGGCCGGGGTCGATCCATTCGGCCAAAGCAGGCGCGCGCGTCAAGGCATCGCGCGTCGCTTTCCACATCAACCGCTGGGTCACACCCGCCGTCAGCGGGTAAATCGGTTCATAGGCCGGAATCTCCTCTGCCTGCGCGATCGGCACCATATAGTCGGGATGCACCATCTGGGCCACGGCATCAAAAATCTCTAACTTACCAGAAACAATGCGTTTTTGCCCGGTCGGCAGTTGCTTTTGCAGATAGTCACCACGGGCGTGGAAGAACACCAGCTGAAAACTCGTCTCTTCATCGGCGACATTGACCCGGTATGGGCGTCCGCGTTGCTTGGGCGGAATGTGGTCGTGGATCGTGACAGCAACCGTGACCGTTGCGGGTGCAACCACCTCTCTGATCGAGGCGCGGCGATGACGGTCAACCCCGCTGAGCGGCAGGGTCATCAGCAAATCGCGCGGTTTGGTGATGCCAATGTGTTCAAGGTTCTGCGCCGTTTTGGGGCCGACCCCATCAAGCGTCGTGATGTCGGCAAAGAGCGGAAAAAGAACCTCTGGCCGGCCGGTCATGCGTCGCCAATCAGGTCAAGCCAGGCGTCTTCGTCGATCGTCTCGACCCCCAGATCAGCAGCCTTTTTCGCCTTTGATCCGGCACCGGGTCCCGCGATCAGAATATCGGTCTTGGCACTGACAGAGCCTGAGACTTTCGCCCCCAAAGCCTCTGCCCGGGCTTTGGCCTCTGCCCGGGTCATCTTTTCAAGCGTGCCAGTAAACACCACCGTCTTGCCCGCAACCGGGCTGCCGTCGGTTGCGGGGGCCGCGACGTCTTGGACGTCAAGTTCGGCGATCAGCGCGTCAATGCTGGCCCGCTCAGCTGGCTGCTGCATCGTGGTGATCACGCTGGCGGCCATCACGGCGCCAACGCCATCAATGCCGGTCAGGTCATCCCAAGACGCGCCCTGCCCGATTTTTGCATTATCCATCGCCTGCGCAAAGTGGTCCCAAGACCCATAATGCCGCGCAAGGATCGCGGCACCATTTTCGCCCATATGGCGGATCCCAAGCGAGAACAAGACACGGGTCAGTGGGATCTTCCGTTTATCATCAATCGCTTGGAACAGATTTGCCGCAGAGGTATCACCCCATCCATCGCGGTTTTTCAGCTTGGTCAGATTGGCCGCATCACGCCGGGCGAGTGTGAAGATATCGGCAGGCTGTTTCACGGCCAGATCGGGATCGTGGTAAAACGCCTCTACCTGTTTTGCGCCTAGCCCTTCGATATCGAAGGCGGCCCGGCTGACAAAATGCTTTAGCTTTTCAACCGCTTGCGCCGGGCAGATCAGACCGCCGGTGCAGCGACGGATCGCGTCACCCTCTTCTCGGATGGCAGCCGACTGGCACTCGGGGCAGTGATCGGGAAACAGGTATGGCACAGCGTCATCGGGCCGTTTGGACAGATCGACATCCTTGATCTTGGGGATCACATCCCCCGCGCGGTAGACCTGTACCCAGTCGCCGACGCGCAGATCGCGGCCCTCGCGGATCGGCGCGCCATTGCCGCCAATTCCACGGATGTAATCCTCGTTATGCAGCGTCGCGTTGCTGACAACCACGCCGCCGACGGTCACGGGGTCAAGCCGGGCCACGGGCGATAATGCCCCGGTGCGGCCAACCTGAATGTCGATGCCCTTCAAGCGCGTCCACGCCAGCTCTGCTGGAAATTTATGCGCGATGGCCCATCGCGGCGTGGTGGACCGAAAACCAAGCCGCCGCTGCAATGCCAGATCATCGACCTTATAGACAACGCCATCAATGTCATAACCAAGTGACGCGCGTTGCTGTTCGATCTTGCGGTAATGCTGCAAAAGCGCGCTTGGCCCCGCGCAGATTTGGGTCAGCGGGTTTGTGCTAAAGCCCCAGGCCGCCAGCTGTTCAATCGCACCGGACTGTAGGTCCGCGATGGGCGTAGAGGTTTCACCCCAGGCATAGGCAAAGAACAACAACGGCCGGGCGGCGGTGATCGCCGAATCAAGTTGGCGCAGGGACCCCGCGGCGGCGTTGCGCGGATTGGCGAACGTCTTGCCGCCTTTTTCGCTTTGGCGCGCGTTCAGGGCGTCAAAGTCAGCGTGGGACATATAGACCTCTCCCCGGACTTCCAGCACCGCGGGCGCGTCTTTTAAGGTTTGCGGAATGTCAGCGATGGTGCGCGCGTTTTCGGTGACGTTTTCGCCGGTTTCGCCGTCGCCCCGAGTGGCGGCCTGCACCAAAATGCCCTGTTCGTAGCGCAGGGACAGCGACAGCCCGTCAATTTTGGGTTCTGCGGTATAGGCCAGCGGTGCATCGTCGCCGAGGCCTAAGAATTTGCGAATCTGGTCGTCGAAATCTGTGACGTCTTCGTCATCGAATGCATTGGCGAGTGACAGCATACGCACTGCATGTTTCACCTTGCCAAAGCCATCAGAGACCGGCGCGCCCACAACATCACTCGGGCTGTCTTTGCGTTTCAGATTGGGGAATGCCGCTTCAAGCGCTGCATTGTAGCGTTTGAGCGCATCGTAATCTGCATCTGAAATCGTCGGTGCATCTGCGCCATGGTAGTCAGTGTTGGCCTGCGCAAGGACGTCTGCCAAACGGGCCAGCACCGTGGTGGCGGTGCTCTGATCAAGGCTTTCAGGTGCAACTGACAGATCGACACCGGCAATCATTGCATCCGTCAAAGCGTTTTTTGCAGACACGTCGTGATCCCCTTGCGCGCAATCTGCGGGTGCGATGCCCGCCGGTTCGGTTTTAGGGCTTGCCCGGTGTCTGGTCCAGTCACAACAAAGGCGGCCCCCGACAGAGACCGCCTTTGATTGTATCGCCAAATGGCCGGGTCTTAGGCCCCGAGCGCGATTTTCTCTTCCACCACGACAGGGTCAGGATCACGCAGCACATAGCCCCGACCCCAGACGGTTTCGATAAAGCTATCGCCGCCAGTGGCCTCGTTCAGTTTCTTGCGCAGCTTGCAGATGAAGACGTCAATGATCTTCAGCTCTGGCTCGTCCATGCCGCCATAAAGGTGGTTGAGGAACATTTCCTTGGTCAGCGTCGTGCCTTTGCGCAGGCTGAGCAATTCGAGCATCTGATATTCTTTGCCCGTCAGATGAACCGTCTGGCCTTCAACCTCAACCGTTTTGGCATCAAGGTTCACAGCGACAGAGCCGGTCTTGATGATGGATTGAGCATGACCTTTGGATCGACGGATGATGGCGTGGATCCGCGCCACAAGTTCTTCGCGATGGAATGGTTTGGTTAGATAATCGTCGGCGCCAAAGCCAAAGCCTTTGAGTTTGCTTTCGGTATCATCCGCGCCCGACAGAATCAGGATGGGCGTGTCGATCCGTGCAAGCCGCAATTGTCGGAGCACCTCGTGCCCTGTCATGTCCGGCAAATTAATGTCGAGAAGAATAAGATCGTAGTCATAGAGTTTGGCCAGATCGATGCCTTCTTCCCCCAGATCGGTGGAATAAACATTGAGGTTGGCATGACTTAGCATCAATTCGATGCTTTTCGCAGTTGTGGGATCGTCTTCGACCAGCAATACGCGCATTTAGCTATCTCCGCATGAAATCGTCAGATCAACCTAGACGCCGAATGGTTAATCACCGGTTACCGGCTGCGAAAATTATGCCAACTCATCTTAAGGTTGTCTATAGCGTTGTATTGCTGTCGTCTTAAGAGCATCGCGACCGTGGTTGCGCACGGCGCTTTCCCACTCTGCAAATTCGTCTTCTGACAAGGCATACATCTCTAACGCGACCTCTCGCGTCAAGAGGCCGGACAACACCGCTTGCACCACTGCTTCTTTGCGCGATGCAACCCAACGGCGTGTTTTTGGCGAAGGCAAATCAGCCCGCGTCAGAATATTTCCGTCTGGCAACGTCACAGATCGCGGCCCATCAATCTTGCGCAGATACATTTTTCGCGCCTTTCCTCGTCAATTTGCCCCTACATGACGCAAATCGCTTAATGACTGGTGTAGGCGGTGGGTTGGAAGTATGTCGCATTTTCCTATATTTGCATCTCAATCCTGCCGAAGGCCCTGCAATGCCCCTTGATCCTGCCCTCAATTCGCTTGGTTTTGCCAAGCCCCCATCTGATACGCGCGTTGTGGTGGCGATGTCGGGTGGTGTCGATAGCTCTGTTGTGGCGGCCATGCTGGCCGAAGAAGGCTATGACGTGGTGGGTGTGACCTTGCAGCTTTATGACCACGGTGCGGCGCTGGCCAAAAAGGGCGCCTGCTGTGCAGGTCGCGATATCCACGATGCCCGCCGCGTGGCAGAGGACATGGGATTCCCGCATTACGTGCTGGATTACGAAAACACATTCAAGGAAGCCGTGATCGACGAGTTCGCCGATAGCTATCTGGCAGGTGCGACGCCGGTGCCCTGCATTCGGTGCAATGAGCGGGTCAAATTCAAGGACCTGTTGGAAACCGCCCGTGATCTGGATGCCGACTGCATGGCCACGGGGCATTACATCCAGCGGTTGATGGGTGATGACGGGGCGGAACTGCATTGCGCGGCGGATCCGACCAAGGATCAAAGCTATTTCCTGTTCTCGACCACGCAAGAACAGCTGGATTATCTCCGGTTCCCGCTGGGCCATCATCCGTCCAAGGAAGCGACCCGCGAGCTGGCCGCAAAATACGGGCTGAGCGTGGCGGACAAGCCCGACAGTCAGGACATCTGTTTTGTGCCAAACGGCAACTACGCCGCTGTGATTGAAAAGCTGCGTCCCGGTGCGGCTGAACCGGGCGAGATTGTCGATGTTGATGGAAACGTCTTGGGCACGCATCACGGTGTCATTCATTACACCATCGGCCAGAGGCGGGGCCTTGGCATCGGTGGGCTGTCTGACCCGCTTTATGTGGTGCGGCTGGATGTGGATGCAAAGCAGGTCATCGTCGGGCCAAAATCAATGTTGGCCACCCGCCGCGTGCCACTGCGCGAGATCAATTGGATCGGCGGAAGTGATTTTCTGGCCGGTGGTGAACGGCAAATCGCCGTCAAGGTGCGGTCGACCCGGCCCCCGACCGATGCCGTGCTGCGACCAATCACCGATACAGAGGCAGAGGTCGAATTGCTGGTGGCCGAAGAAGGCGTCAGCCCCGGTCAGGCCTGTGTATTCTATGACCCTGACAGCAGCCGTGTCTTGGGCGGTGGCTGGATCTGGCGCGGCTACTGAGGCGCGTAAAACGAAAGCGCGTCGATCCGCGCTTCGATCTGATCCACCATCGCGTTATAGGCCGGGCTATCCAGCCCGCCGAATTGCGCTTTGAAATCATCCTCGATCATCAGGCCGGGGATCCCTTCGAACGACGTGATCACATCGCCCTCTGCTTGCAGTCGGTCAAGCATTGCGGGCCAGTCTTCAAAGGGTGTCTGCATCAGAACGTCCGACATCCGAATGCCGGCGTTGTTCGCCGCAAGATCGGTGAAATCAAATCCGCCCGCGCCAGAGATCGTATCGTGCAGTTCCTTGAACTCTCCGATTGAGACGGAAAAGCCGCGGTTGCTTGCAGCTTGCAGCGCGGCGGCTGTGGTAAAATGGCGGCGCGTGTCGATCCGGTCGTTCAGCAAGACAGCCTTGCAATCACGCTGCCAGTTGTCGTCCGAAACCGTATCGCCAAAGGCCAGCCCGCCAATCACCAGCGAAAAGTCGCGCGCGCCGCAGGCCCGCGCCAGCGCCATGATCGCGGCGGTATAATCGTTTTGGTAGGTCTCGGGCGTGCTTTGGTCCACGACGAACTGCAAGGTAAATCGCAGATATGGCAGATAGGATCCTTCAACAGGCAAGCGCCCGTCGTCGATGGCTGTGCGGATGGCCTGATAATAGACATCCGCCTGCGCGGCCTGCGGCATCGCTTGTCCGCGCAGCTGCCCAAAGACCCCGCGCATGATGCCATTTGTGCCAAAATCGTCGAGGGTCACGGCAAACTGCAGGGTCTCGCCCGAGATCTCCATCCTTTGGGCGGCGCTGAGCACGGTATCGCCAAATCCATCCCCGATCACGACGTTACCGCCCATCCGCACGCCCCAATAAGCCACGGACGATGGAATCGGCAGCCGACCAAGGCGCACATCCTCAAACCGCACCTGATCGGTGAAGGGGGGCACCCTGCCGGAAAGGTTCACCCATTTGCGCCCCGTGACCCAAGGCACAGGGACTGAGACTTGTCCCGACAAGGCCCCGGGCTGAAGCGTCATTTGCCCCCGAAACCCCGGCAGGAACCGGGCGCCCATCCGGGCAAGGCTGTTCAGCTGGTCGACGTCTGTCACGAGGTTCGCACCATCGGGGTCAGTGGCATTTGCCGCGTCCCTGAAATTGCGCACAAATTGCTGCACCGATTGGACATCCTCTGCCACCGGAGGGGTCGCGGCGACGATGATGGCCTTGTCTTCCAGAACGGCAAAATGCAGCAGCGCCAAAAGGGCCACAACAAAAAGCAGACACATCGTCCCAAGCCGATAAAGAAAGCGCAACATCAAGACCATCCAAACCAGAAGCGGCCAGATGAACGCTGGCACGCGGTGGCAAGACTGGCAAGACCGGCGGCAACCACATTTCGCAATCTTCGCTGGCGCTTGAGGGCATCAGGCATTAACCCTGCGCCCATGATTTACAAAACGGCCCAGGATTGGCGCAACGCCCCGCAGAAACGCGTGCTATTGTTCGCGATGTCAGGGCTTGGCAAAACCCATCTGTCGAAAATGCTGCGCGACACTGGTGAATGGTTTCACTATTCCATCGATTACCGCATCGGCACCCGCTACATGGGCGAAAAGATCGCCGATAACGCCAAGCGTGAGGCGATGAAGGTGCCGTTCCTGCGGGATCTTCTGCGGTCCAACAGTATCTATATCGGTTCCAACATCTCTTTTGATGATCTCAAGCCGATGTCGTCCTATCTAGGTAAACCCGGTGATCCCGCCAAGGGTGGGCTTGCGTGGGAAGAATATACCCGGCGGCAGGATCAGTTTCAGGCCGCCGAAGTCGCAGCCCTGCATGACACCGGGTATTTCATCGACCGCGCGGTCGAGCTTTATCAATACCCCAACTTTGTCTGCGACACCGGCGGGTCCATTTGCGAATGGGTTGATGTGAATGACCCCGACGACCCAATCATGACCGATCTGGCTGCGCGCACCTTGATGGTCTGGATCAAGGGCACCGACGCCCATACGTCAGAGTTGATCCGCCGCTTTGATCAAGAACCCAAGCCGATGTCCTATGACCCGGCGTTCCTGCTGGAAACCTGGCAAGCCTATCTGGCCGAATTCAGCGTCGCACCTGATCAGGTGAACCCCGATGACTTCATCCGCTGGGCATTCGCCAAAGCGTTGGCACACCGCCAGCCCCGCTACGAAGCGATGGCCAACAAATGGGGCCTGACCGTGCCGCAACATGCTGTTGAGGACGTCAAGGATACGGAGGGCTTTGTCAGCATGATCGCTGACGCCCTTGAGATGCGCAGCTAAGCCGCATATCTCTTTTCCCCTATCAGGACCAAACCCATGCCGATCAAACTGCCCGCAGCCCTGCCCGCCTATGACGTGTTAAACCGCGAAGGCGTCATGGTGCTTGATGAAGACACCGCCGGTCATCAGGATATCCGCCCGTTGCGGATCGCGCTTTTGAACCTGATGCCCAAGAAGATCCAGACCGAGAACCAATTCGCCCGGCTGATCGGGGCGACCCCCTTGCAGATTGAGCTGTCGCTGATCCGTATGTCGGAGCATCAAACCCGCAACACCGCTGCCGAGCATATGGAAGAGTTCTATCGCCCCTTTTCCGCGGTGAAGGACGAGAAATTCGACGGGCTGATCATCACCGGCGCGCCCATCGAACACCTGCCCTTTGAAGAGGTCAGCTATTGGGACGAGCTGAAACAGGTCTTTGACTGGACCCAGACCCATGTGCATTCCACCTTTGGCGTTTGCTGGGGTGGCATGGCGATGATCAACTACTTCCACGGGGTCAAAAAGCACCTTTTGGATCACAAACTTTTCGGATGTTTCCGCCACACCAACCGTGCGCTCGCCTCACCCTACTTGCGCGGGTTTTCCGACGATTGCGTGATCCCCGTCAGCCGCTGGACAGAGATGCGGCAGGATGAGATTGACGCCGCTGGCCTGCAAACGCTGATCACGTCCGAGGATGCAGGCCCCTGTCTGGTCGAGGACCCGCAGCGCCGCGCGCTCTATATCTTTAACCACTTTGAATACGACAGCGGCACACTTAAGCAGGAATATGATCGGGATGTGGCCAATGGCACGCCGATCAACGTGCCGATGAACTACTACCCCGATGACGATCCCGCGAGAGAGCCTCAGAACCGCTGGAGAAGTCACGCGCACCTCCTATATGGCAACTGGATCAACGAGATTTATCAGACCACGCCTTATGAGATGGACAAAATTGGTACGTAAAGCGCTCACATTCACCGCCCTCGCGGCTGGCATCGGGGCATTGGCCACCGGGTTTTCCGCATCTCGGCAAACCGCCGCGGCAGAGGCGAGCTATCCCCCCATTGGCAATTTTGTCGAGGTGCCGGGCGGGCGCGTCCACTATGTGCAAGAAGGGTCCGGCCCGCATGTGATATTGCTGCACGGGGCGGGCGGAAACCTGCGGGAATTCACGCTGGATCTGATGGACCGGCTGACTGACCGCTACACCGTGACGGCCTTTGATCGTCCGGGCCATGGCTATACCGACCGGGTGCCGGGGATTGATACGCGTGCCACAGCCACCGAAGGTGACACGCCGCTGCAACAGGCCACGATGCTGCGCGCGGCGGCTGCCCAGATCGGGATCGAAGCACCTATCGTTGTCGGCCACAGCTTTGGCGGTATCGTTGCGATGGGCTGGGCCCTGCAAGGTCTCGACAGCACAAGCCCGCAAGACGCATCCGGAATCGTATCCATCGCAGGGGTCGCCATGCCCTGGCCCGGTGATCTGGGATGGTTTTATACCTACAACGGGTCTGCGCTGGGTGGTGCGGTGCTGGTGCCGCTGTTGGCTGGTTTTGCCCCGCAAAGCATGGTGGATTCCGCCATCGCCGATACCTTTGCCCCGCAAGAGCCGACCCCCGGTTATGCCGCATACATCGGTGCCCCGCTGACGATCCGCCCTGAAAGCATCCGCGCCAATGCCCGTCAGGTAAACACATTGCGCCCGCATGTTGTTGAGATGGCCAAGCGTTACCCCGAGCTGACCCTGCCGATCGAATTCCTGCATGGCAGCGCCGATACCATCGTACCACCTGACGTTCACAGCCAAGAGGTGATCAAGATCGTCCCCTCTGCCCGCCTGACCATGCTGGACGGGATCGGCCACATGCCGCATCAAAATGACCCAGAGGCCGCAGTCGCCGCGATTGATCGCGCCGCAACCCGCGCTGGATTGCGCTAAAGGCTTTGCGTCCCCATAGTGATGCTGGACGATCCGAGGAAGACCACATGACCAAGCCATTCGATGGGGGCATCAGCCGCTATTACGCCGACGACGCGCCTGCAGAAGTCCGCGAACAGATCGACAGCGCCAAAAAGGGGCGGATCATGAACCCCGACTATCCATACCAAAAGCGTATGGATCGGGAGGAATATGAAACCGCATTGGAAGCGCTGCAAATCGAATTGGTCAAGCTTCAGGCCGCCGCCCAAGAAGACGGGCAGCGCATCGTTGTGGTGTTCGAAGGCCGGGATGCCGCAGGCAAGGGCGGCACGATTGCGCGGTTCCGCCAACATCTGAACCCGCGTCAGGCCCGTGTCGTCGCGCTGTCAAAACCGACAGAGGATGAAAGCACGCAGTGGTATTTCCAGCGCTACATCAAACACATGCCTGCCGCCGGGGAAATCGTGTTCTTTGACCGGTCATGGTATAATCGCGGCGTGGTGGAACATGTCTTTGGCTTTTGCACGCCGGAACAACGCGCCGCTTGGTTCGATCAGGTCGCGGATTTTGAAAAGCTATTGGTTGATGAAGGCATCCAGCTTTTCAAGGTCTGGCTGAACGTGGGCCGCGCGACACAGCTCAAGCGGTTTCTTGACCGCGAGGACGATCCCCTCAAACAATGGAAGCTTAGCTGGATTGACGTTAAAGGCCTGTCCAAGTGGGACGCCTATTCCGATGCCATCGGCGAGACGCTGACCCGCACCAATTCCGATCACGCGCCCTGGCTGGTTGTCCGGTCCGACGACAAACGCCGCGCCCGCGTCAACACGATCCGCAGTGTGCTGTCGCAACTGGACTATGCCCGCAAAGATAGCAAAGCCATCGGCGACGTTGATCGACAAATCGCCGGGGGCATCGACGTCTGGAATGTCTAAGCGCGGCTATCATCACGGCAATCTGCGTCAGGCGCTGGTCGATGGCTGTCTGAAGCTGATCGAGGCGAAAGGCCCCACCGGCTTTACCCTGTCCGAAGCTGCGCGCGAAGCTGGGGTGACACCCGCCGCCGTCTACCGCCACTTTGAAGGCCGCGAAGATCTGATCGCAGAGGCCGCGTTCCAGGGCTATGGCACCTTTGGCGAGTTGATGGATTTCGCCTATAACGAGGGCCAACCCTCTGCCCTGTCCGCGTTCGAGTCCGTGGGCCGCGCCTATCTTGCCTTTGCCCGCAAATACCCCGGCCATTACGTCGCGATGTTCGAGAGCGGGATTTCGATCAACCGCAACCCCAACCTGAACGCGGCAGCTACCAAAGCGCTGGGCGTTTTGGAAAAAGCGGCCGTGGAACTCAGCCAGCACATCCCAGCCGAAAAACGCCCCCCGCCTGCAATGTTCTCGGCCCATATCTGGGCGATGAGTCACGGCGTCGTGGAACTGTTTGCGCGCGGGTCCCCCGGCACCAAAAGCCCCTACCCGCCCGAGGATCTGCTTGAATCCGGGATCGGGATCTATTTGCGCGGCTTGGGCCTAATAGCGCCGGACGAATAGGCTAGAACACCACCAGAGAGCGTTCGTCCCACGCGATGCGGGTTTTGGCGCCCACATCCAGCACAGGCCGACCAATCAGGTTTTTCATCGCAATTGTCAGCGGCTTTTCGACCTCTGCCACGCGCACGTCGTAATAGGTCATATCTCCGTAATAGACGACCTCGTCCACCACGGCCTCTGCCTCAAACCGGGGGGCCTTGTCGCCCTCAAACAAAACCGCCAGCGTTTCTGGCCGGATGCCGATGGCAACATCACCGGTGGTGACGCCTTGAGGGAATTGTTCCGCCGGGATCGTGCATTTGCCAAGGCCCGGAACCAACAGCTTTGCGCCTTCGTCTGTGGCCGAGGCCGTGCCGTTGATAAAGTTCATCTTGCCGATAAATTCCGCGACCCGCCGCGAATTGGGCCGGCGATACAGGCTCTCTGGATCGGCCAACTGGCCAATCTCACCCTCGAACATTACAGCAATCCGATCAGACATCACCAAGGCTTCTTCCTGATCGTGGGTCACAAGGATAAAGGTGATCCCAACCGCGCGTTGCAAGCGGATCAGTTCAACCTGCATGTGTTCGCGCATCTTTTTATCAAGCGCTGACAGCGGTTCATCCAGCAACAGCACCTTCGGTTTCAAGATCAGCGCCCGCGCCAGCGCGACCCTTTGCCGTTGCCCGCCCGACAGCGCATGCGCGGCCCGGTCGCCATATCCATCAAGCCCCACCATATTCAGCGCGTCCTTGACGGCTGCGGCCTTTTCCGGCTTGCCCATCCCCGATTTGCGCAGCCCAAAGGCCACGTTTTCGGCAACACTCAGGTGCGGGAAAATGGCATAGGACTGAAACACCATATTGGTCGGGCGCAGGTTCGGCGGCACGTCCGACATATCCTTGCCCGCGATCATAACAGCCCCTTCGGATACGCCCTCAAACCCTGCAATTGTGCGCAGTAGTGTTGTCTTGCCACAGCCCGACGGACCCAAAAGGGAAAAGAATTCCCCCTCATTGATCGTCAGGTTGATGTCACGCAGGGCGTGGTAATCGCCATAATACTTCTGCACCGCCGTCAGTTGGATCAACGCGCTCACAAAAAGCCCCCTTTGTCCGTGCCGCCCGCCTTGGCAATGCCCCGACGGCGCAGGATCTCTGCGATGGTTAGCAAGATGATGGAAAGTGCGACCAGCAAGGTCCCCAGCGCCATGACCACCGGCAGGCTCGCCGGAAACCGTAACAGGCCCCAAATATAGACCGGCATCGTCGGATTTGTCCCGGTCAGGAAAAACGCGATGATGAATTCATCCAGCGAAATGGTGAAAGCGATCAGCATGGAGGAAATGATCCCCGGCATCACCAGCGGCAATGTCACAAGCCGAAACGCCGACCACCGGCTTTCGCCCAGATCCAGTGCCGCTTCTTCCATGGCCGGATCCAGATTTTGGAACGCGCCATTCAGGATCGCGATGCAGAATGGCGTGCAAATGAGGACATGTGCGGCGATGATCGTCCAATTCGACAGGTTCACCCCCAGAACCTGCCGCAGGATCACCAAAAGCGATACCGCCACAATGATCTCTGGCAGGACCAGCGGCAGCATCACAAAGCCCATGATCCCGCGTTTGCCGGGGAAGTTGGCCATCGCACCGGCGCGGGCGGCACACATGCCCAGCAGCGTTGAAAACACCGCCGTCATCAGCGCAATAAAAAGCGAGTTTTGAACGGCGGCGTGCAATGCTTTTGTCTTGGCCAATTCGCCAAACCATTCTGTCGTGAACCCGGACAATGGGAAGGCGATGATCGTGCCTTGGTTGAACGCAAAAAGCGGCAGCAGAAAGATCGGCGCGTAAAGAAAAATCAGATAGGCGATGGCATAGACGCGCAGTTTCATGATCGCCCCCGCAGCCAGCGACGGTTCAGAAAGACGAAGAACAACGAAATCGCGGTCACGCTCAGCATCGCAACAATGGCTAATGCTGCGCCAAGGGGCGCGTTATTGAGCTGCAGGAACTGCACTTGGATCATATTGGCGATCAATTTGCCACCAGCCCCGCCCATCAGCTCTGGCGTCACGTAATCGCCGATGGTCGGAATGAAAACGATCAAAACAGCCGCGACCAGACCGGGCATCGACAAGGGCAATGTCACCCGCAGAAAGGTCATCAGCTTGCTTTCGCCCAGATCCTGGCTGGCTTCCAGCAGTGAACGATCAATCTTTTCCAAGGCGACAAAGATCGGCAGAATCGCAAATGGCGCAAAGGCATGGGCCAGCGTGATAATCACCGCATTGACGTTATAGAGGATAAAGGTCAGCGGCTCTTCGATGATCCCAAGGTTGATCAGGCCTGAATTGATCACGCCGTTATAGCCAAGGATCACCTTCCACAGAAACACCCGGATCAAATAGCTGGTCCAAAACGGGATCGTAATCAGGAACAACCACAGCGATTTGCGGCTTGGCTGGACCTTGAAGCTAACAAAATAGGCCACCGGATAGGCCAGCACGACCGTCACCAGCGTCACGCAGAACGACACAAACAACGACCGCTGTAACAGGCTGAAGTAGATCGGTTTTTCCGCGATCTCGCGGTAGTTGTCCAAGGTGAATGTTGTGTTCACCTCCATGAAATCCTGGGTCCAGAAGCTGAACAGGACGATCGCCAATAGCGGCACCGCAAGCAACAGGATCGCATAGGTGAACGGGGCCGTCAGCAGACCCATGGTGCGCTTTTGCTCTGATGAAAACCGTGTTGCCATGTCCGAATTATCCGACAACGAAGCGCTGCGGAAATCAATGGGCAATCAAGCCTTTATGACGATTGCGCGTCGATCCAGGCGGCACAGATCTGGTAAAACGCCACATCGCGGGCATACCAATGTTCCAGATTGGCAATGGCCTTGTCCGACAGCGCAGGAATATCTGCGTAGTCCGTGACCCGCGCCGCAGCTTTATCAGGCTTGGGCAGCGCCGATTGAGAAAGATCAATTTTGCCGCATAGCGTTTTGAAATCGCTTTCAAATGCCTCTACCCGAAGGATGTGAACCGGCGGGCGCACTTCCAAAAACGCGCCCCGTTGCAGAAACCAATCCGACTGATGCTGTCCTGCGTGGCGCAGGCTGGCCATGGCGGCCCATGCCGACTGACCGGTGGTGCCATCGGCAAACAGGGCCTCGGCCAAATCACTTGCATGTTCAAAGGTCGCAAAGGCACGCGCCTCATCGGCGGACCAATCAACCTTGCGCACCGGCAGCCCCTTGGCCTTGCGATTGTAAAAGCCCGATGTGAACCGCGTGACCGGGTTGCGGATCGAAAAGAAATAGGGCGCTTCTTGCGGCAAATGCCGCAGTTGCACGTCATGGCCGTGGGCAACAATGCGCAGCTTTGGATCGCTTGGCCCCAGCGCCTCTGCCACCCGTTTGATCTGCGTCCCCGCATTCTTGCCAATATGAATAAAATGCACGACCTGTTGCCCGGCCTTGGGCCGCGGATTACGGACCCGCAGCGGCAAAAAGCCCAACCGCTGGCTCAACCCGATCATCCTTTTGCGCAGCCCCGCCACCCTGACTATGCCCCTGCAATCGTTTTGACGTCAGAGAGGTAGTCGTCGTTCTCAGCAGGACACCAGATATCGAGCCCCGGAATCTGTGCCGCTTTGACGTAATTGTGCTGTTCAAGAAAGGAATCGCATGCCTTCTCGTTATCCTCAATCGCGATGACCGGACGGCACCGGGTGATCGTCGCTTGCGCGCCCTCCAACGCCTGAAGCTCGAACCCTTCAACGTCCAGTTGGATCAGTACAATCTTATCATCCGCCACCCGGTCGATATTCATCACCACACAAGGCTGACCCGCATCCCCAACACGAGAGGCCCCACCCGCGTGGCGCCCATCCGTTTGCACTGTGTTGATCTTCATCCCCTGCAGTTCCGACCCCAGCCCTGCGTTGAACAGCAGGACATTCGACAGGTCGTTCTTGGCAATGCACAGCTTGGCCAGCACATAGCTTTCCAGCACCGGTTCAAAGGCGTAGACGCGGCCCTTCACTGCCGCCGAAAACGTGGGCAGCATATCGCCAAAGAATGTGCCCGCGTGCACCATGGATCCTGCGTGACGCGCGCAAAAAGCGGTCACAAACTTATGGGTGTCCGGCTCATACAGCATCCCCTGCAACACGCCCTGAACGGCCGGGCGATGCATTGCATAGCCGGGTGCGAAATAGGTGCTGTTGTCCAGCTTCGCCTCTGTGTAGTCGACGGAAAACCCGCCCTCTTTCAGAAAGGCGACGTCCTTGGAATACCCCGGTTTGACCTTGGGGATCTTACGCAATTCAAAGCCCGTGGACCGGATCACAGATTTGATAAGTTGCTTCATTGCTGTCCCCGTTGCGCGCCACGCCACCATAAATCCGTGCGCAGCTTCCACAATAAGAAATGGCCGCGATAACGCGGCCATTCCCAATTTCTAAATGTCGTCCAAAGCTTAACGCTTGGAGAACTGGAAGCTCTTACGGGCCTTGGCCTTACCGTACTTCTTACGCTCAACCACACGGCTGTCGCGTGTCAGGAAGCCAGCAGCCTTAAGCGCGGCACGCAGGGTCGGATCATAAAGCTGAAGCGCCTTCGACACACCATGCTTGACCGCACCAGCCTGACCAGACAGGCCACCACCGGCAACCGTCGCCATCACGTCGAACTGATCGACAACACCGGCCACCTGAAATGGCTGGCGCAGGATCATCTGCAGAACGGGACGGGCAAAGTATGTGTCCATGTCCTTGCCGTTCACGGTGACCTTGCCGGAACCCGGCTTGATCCAGACGCGGGCAACCGCATCTTTCCGCTTACCGGTTGCATAGGACCGGCCCAGCTCGTCACGGACAGGTTCGCGCGTGATTGTAGGCTCTGCCACAGGTGCATCAACGGTTTCGATGCCTTCGGCAACTGCGCCCAGCTCTTCGAGAGAGTTCACTTGATCAGCCATTATGCAGTCCTCGTGTTCTTCGGGTTCATGGCTTTGACGTCCAGAACTTCCGGCTTTTGCGCGTCCATGCCATGCTCTGTGCCTGCGAAAACACGCAGGTGAGTCATCTGCTGACGGCTCAGCTTACCACCGGGCAGCATGCGCTGAACGGCTTTCATGACAACGCGCTCAGGGTGCGCGCCTTCCAGGATTTCACCCTTGGTGCGGGACTTGATGCCGCCGGGGTGGCCTGTGTGCCAGTAGTATTTCTCGTCACGCTTGTTGCCAGTCATCTGGATCTTTTCAGCGTTGATCACGATCACGTTGTCGCCCATGTCCATGTGCGGCGTGAAAGATGGCTTGTGCTTGCCGCGCAAGCGCATGGCGATGATCGACGCAAGACGGCCCAGAACAACGCCTTCAGCGTCGATCAGGATCCATTTCTTGTCGATATCCGCCGGGGTAGCGGTAAAGGTTTTCATATCTCACCTAAGCGGTTGGGGGATGCACAGGGCATCCATCATTCGGATGGGTGGCTTATAAAGGGCTGCCTACCCCAGTCAAGCGGGCGCAGACCGAAAGAAATACGCAAAAACAATGGCTTACAAATTAGGTATTATTTTACCCCATAAAATCTGCGCGGTTGCCTGCGCCGTTGTCAACGCCGCGGCGGGATCGCATAGGTCAGCGTGGCGCGGGCAACGATATCGTCCTGCCCATCACTACGGATCAGCACATCGCCAACGGCCAGCACCTTGCCCAGCTTCAACAGCCGCACTGTCGCAATCAGATCGCGCCCTGCCTCTGGCTTGCGCATGAAATCAATGCTGCAGTTTGTCGTCACAGCCAGCGCCACCGGGCCAATACGGCTTAATACGGCGACATAGACGCCCACATCCGCCAGACCAAACATCGACGGACCAGAGATTGTGCCCCCCGGTCGCAAATGCCGCGCGCCGACATGAAGCCGCACGATCGCCCCGTCATCGGTGACCTCTGTAACACTGAATTCGCCGTCCACTTCTGGAAACGCCTTCTCAAGGAAAGCGTCAAGCGCGGCTGCGTCCATGATTGGTGCCAGCACGGTCAAAGCCCGTAGATCCCGGCGAATTTTGCCTCAAGGTAGTCCAGTAAAGGATTGACATCAGGTGCTTTTCCAGCCGCCAGCGTCATGACGTCTTTCGGTTCGTATAGCCCGCCATGGCGTTGAAGGTTTTCGCGCAACCAGCTTGTGGCGGCACGCGTGTCCCCGCGCGCCAGATCATCATCCAGCCCCGGCACATCGGCGCGCAGGGCCTTATGCAGACAACCGGCGTAGACATTGCCTAATGAATAGGTCGGAAAGTAGCCAAACAGCCCTTCTGACCAATGGACGTCCTGCAACACACCGTTTGACGGGCGATCCACGGCAAAGCCGAAGTCGGTCAGAAAGCGGTCATTCCAAGCGGCTTCGAGGTCATTTGCGGCAAGGCCACCAGCCATCAAGGCCCTCTCAAGATCAAACCGCAGCATGACGTGCAGGTTGTATTGCACCTCGTCCGCCTCTGTTCGGATGAAGCCGTTCGTCACCCGGTTCACACAGCCATAAAACGCCTCTTCATCGGCGATCCCAAAGTCGCCAAAGGTGTCGCGCATCTGGCCATAAAGCCACCCGGTAAACGCCCGGCTGCGCCCAAGCTGGTTTTCATAGATCCGGCTTTGGCTTTCATGCACCCCCATCGACACACCCGACCCCAGAGGCGTCAAAAGATAAGCGCGATCAATGCCTTGCTCATAAGCGGCGTGGCCGACCTCGTGGATGGTGGAATAAAAACAATTGAACGGATCCTTCGGACTGGTGCGGGTTGTGATCCGCACGTCCAAACCCGACCCGCTGGAAAAAGGATGCACAGCCTTGTCGATGCGCCCGTGTTCTTCATTATAGCCAAAGGCGCGGGCAAGCCTGGTTGATAGGGCCAATTGCCCCGCCTCATCAAAGGTGTGATCCAGCTCTGGCAGCGCTGGACGCTCCAGTATAGCGGCCCGCAGCGCAACCAGCCGGGGCCGCAGCGCGTCAAACATTGTCGCAATCTCAGCCTCTGATGTGCCCGGCTCATAATCCTGTAACAACGCGTCATAGGGGCGTGTTCCATCCGCAATCGCTGCGGCCTCTTCCTGACGCAGAGCGATCACCTCTTTCAGGATGGGCAGAAAGGCCGCGATATCTTCGTTTTCGCGGGCATCTGCCCAGATCCGATGCGCCCGCGAGGTGGTGCTGGCAAGCGCCACCGCAAGGCGTTCCGGCACCTTGGTGTTGCGCGCATAATCTCTTGAGATATGGCGCAAATTCGCCTCTCCGACCGCATCCTCTGGCGCTGCCTTTGCAAGCCATTCGCCGATCCGGGGATCGGTGCGACGGGCGTGCAGGACGGCGGCCATGGCGCCATGCTCCTCGGCCCGTTGTTCGACCGCACCGGCGGGCATCATGGTTTCTTGATCCCAGCCAAGGCGGCCCGCGACCTGACCCAGCGCCTGAGTGGTTTTTTCAAATGACATCAGGTCGTGATAGGCCGTCATGCCGAGGCTCCTCTCACAGATTGTGGATGCGGGAACCGGGTCAGGAACCGGGCGCGTAGCACCAGCACCCATAGCACGATGGCCCCCGCCTGATGCACGATCGCAATGCTGGCGGGTGCCGAATAGATCACCGTCACGATACCCAGAACGATTTGCAAAAACATCATTGCAAACATGGCGTTAAAGGCAAATTTCGTTCGCGTATTGGCAATGCCGCGTGCGGTCCACCACACGAAAATACCGTAAAGGAACAACAGGTAGCCAACCATCCGGTGGATGAATTGCACAAGGCCCGCATCCTCAAAAAAGTTGCGCCAGATCGGCGTCAGGCCAAACGGTTCCGGCGGGAAAAACCCACCCGCCATCAACGGCCAATCCGGGTACGCGCGGCCTGCGTCGATGCCGGCGACGAGGGCGCCAAGGATGATTTGCAGGAAGGTCAGCGCCATCAGCACGGTGGCGAGGGACCAAAGCCGTTTGTCGCCCGACCGCCGGGCCTGCAACAGATCAGCAGAACGGCGAGACAGCGCAAGGATATACCACGCAATAAAGCCAAAGATCACAAAGGCGAGGCCAAGGTGAATCGCCAACCGGTAAGAAGCCACGTCAAGCATCCCCGCTTGCAGGCCAGAGCTGACCATCCACCAGCCAATCGCCCCTTGCAGCCCGCCCAAAGCACCAATGAACACCAGCCGACCGGTCCAGCCCGTGGGCACCTGACGGCGCAGCAGGAAATACCCAAGCCCAAGCGCCCAGACGAGGCCGATGACACGGCCCAACTGCCGGTGACCCCATTCCCACCAGTAAATGGTCTTGAATTCTGACAGCTCCATCCCTTTGTTTTGCAACTGATATTCGGGAATGGCGCGGTACTTGTCGAACTCAACCTCCCAGGCCTCTGCCGTCATGGGGGGCAATGCGCCGGTCACAGGTTTCCATTCGGTGATGGACAAGCCGCTATCGGTCAGACGGGTCAAACCACCCACCGCAATCATGATGGCGACCAGTGCAAAAAGCACCATCAGCCAGCCGCGAATAGCACCCCGCGCGCCGTCACCACCCCGGTCAATGCCGCCTGGTGTTGCGGCTTGTTTCTGGGTCGTTCCAACGTCTTCAAAGATGCTGCGGGGTTTGGTCGCCATGGGTCTTCTCCTGCACTTGCAGCGCAACCTAGGTCCCGTGCCGCACGGGGGCAAGCGCAAGGCGGCTATTCGCCACGTTAACGCCACAAAAGTCGGAAATAGAGGATGCACAAACCGGCCAGAACATATGCACAAACCATGCACACTTCATACATACGATTTCCCGCACCGCTGGTCGCGCGCAAAGGTTAACGCAGCGTGCGGCATATCGGCACCGCCGATCAGACCTTGCGCTGACCCGAGGCCAACATGACTCCACTTCCCGCAATGGCCATCCCGAGCCATGCCAGTGGCGGCATTGCCTCGCCCAGAATGAGCCAAGCCAAAGCGGCGGCCAGCGGCGGGACCATGAAGAACAGTGCCAATACCTTGGACACTTCGCCCGCGCGGATCATCGCCAGCAAAAGCCAAGTCGCAATGACAGAGCTTGCGATGACGAGGTAAGCCAGAGCACCCAGCAATGGCCAGGCCCAATCCACGGCCCTGTCTTCGAACATCAGCGCCAAGGGGGCGACACCTGCAAAGCCCGCGGCAAAGCCAACAAGGTTGGCGGTGACCGGGTGATGGCTGACGCCAAAACGCTTCTCCCAAAGGGACCCGCCCGAGATTCCCAAAAGCGCAAGAAGCGCGAAGGCCACTGCCACAAACGAAGGTGCCGCAATATGGGATCGGGCAAGGATCACCACGACTGCGCCGGTCAGGCCCAGAACCAGACCCGCCCACCTGTGCCATGTCACGGTTTCATCGGTCCAGCCCGGTGCGATCAGGCCGACAAGGATGGGTTGCAAAGACAGGATCAGGGCCAGCGTGCCAACGGAAAGACCGGCATCAAATGCCATATAGCACATGCCAAAGTAGACCGCCTGCAACAGAAAGCCGACGATGGCGAGATGGGCCCATGCGGCTCGCGTCGCAGGAAGCGGCGGGCGCAAGATAGCAAGAAGCACGGCCATGATGACCACCACACAGCCAAAGCGCAGGCTGAGGAATGTCAGCGGCTGAATATAGCCGAGGCCAAGTTTCGCTGCGACATAGCCCGTGGACCACATCACCAGAAACAGACCCGGTGCCAGCACGAGCCAAAGAGGTTGGGGCCGGGTCATGGGGTCATGTCCCCTACCCCTTGTCCTTCCACCGCACCATTTGGCGCATGACGCCGTGCAGCATTTGCACGTCGGCGCGGGTCAGTGTCATGCGGGACCACAGGTTGCGCAGGTTCATCTTCATGTTCGCCGCTTTGTGTTCGGGAAAGAAGAATCCGGCGCGATCAAGGGTGTTTTCGTAGTTCTCGGACAGCTTCTCAATCTCGACCTGCGTGGCCCAATCGCCTTGCAACTGCGTACGCAGCGCGGGCGTTTCCACAGTGGCGCGTTGCCATTCATAGGCGCAAAGCAGCACGCATTGCGCGAGGTTCAGCGAGGCGAACTCGGGGTTCACCGGCACAGAGATAATCGCGTTGGCACGGGCGATGTCATCGTTTTCCATGCCTGCCCGCTCTGGCCCGAACATCACCGCGACCTTTTGCCCGGCGGCAATGCGGTCGCGGGCATCGGCCAATGCGGCCTGAGGCGTGAAGACAGGTTTGGTCAATTCGCGTGGACGCGCGGTGGTGGCATAGACGTAGTCGCAATCGGCGATCGCCTCTGCCGTGGAGGCGGTCAGCACAGCCTCGTCCAGCAGCCGCCCTGCGCCAGAGGCCATGGCAACCGCGCTTTGGTTTGGCCAGCCGTCGCGCGGTGCCGCAATGCGCATCCGGTCAAGGCCAAAGTTCCACATTGCACGGGCCGCGGCCCCGATATTTTCGCCCATTTGCGGGCGGATCAGCACAAAGGCGGGTTGCTTGGTGTCAGTAGGCATCAGGGATTTCCGGGCTGTTTGGCGCGTGATACGCTGCACAAGACCACGACACAAGGAGGCCGGGCATGGCATATGATGAAGGCTTGGCCGAGATCTTACGCGCGGATCTGGCGGACGAACCGGGCATCACCGAACGCAAGATGTTTGGCGGGCTGTGTTTCATGAAAAACGGCAACATGATGTGTGGTGTCCACCAGGGCGGCGGCATGGCGCGCGTTGGCAAGGCGGCAGAGCCTGAGGCGCTGAAGATCAAGGGCGTGGCCCCGTTGTCGTTCACCGGGCGCAAAATGGGTGGCATGGTGGATGTGGCCGAAGACACCTTTGCCGATGATGCGTTACGGCACCAGATTGTCACCTTGGCACTGGCCTATGCCAGCAGTTTGCCAGCAAAGTAGCCAAGCGCGAAAAACCGGGCTAGAAGCGGCCAAACGTTAAGAAGGCCCCTGCCCCGATGTCTGATGCTGATCTTCCGCAGATCTACCTGATCTCTCCTCCTGAATTTGATTTGTCCGACTTCCCTGACCGGCTGGCGGCCTGTCTGGATGCGGTGCCTGTGGCCTGCGTTCGGCTGGCGCTTGGTACCCGCGATGAAGACCGGATTGGCCGCGCGGCGGATGCCCTGCGCGAGGTAACCCATGCCCGCGATGTGGCTTTGGTGATCGACAGCCACTTTAAGCTGGTGGAACGGTTCGGGCTGGACGGCGTGCATCTGACCGATGGTGCACGGTCTGTGCGGGCGGTGCGCAAGGAATTGGGCGAGGATGCAATTGTCGGCACGCATTGCGGCAATTCACGCCATGACGGCATGACCGCCGGAGAGCTCAGCGCCGATTACGTGGCCTTTGGGCCGGTTGGCACGACCGATCTGGGCGGGATGCAACAGGCCGAGCCAGAGCTGTTTGACTGGTGGAGCCAGATGATCGAAGTGCCTGTGGTGGCCGAAGGGGCCCTGACGCCCGAATTTATCAAGGCGCTTGCGGGAACCACCGATTTCTTTGGGCTCAGCGAAGAAGTATGGGCAGCAGAGGATGCAGCCGCCAAACTGTCAGAGCTGCGGGTCCTGATGGGCGGCTAGGCCCGCACGCACGGTCAATTCAGTGGCCTTCGCCAGCTGTTTGCGATCTGCAAAATCACGCACATTCACCGGGGTGTGGTAGATCACCGTAACCTCGCCTTGGGGTTTTGCCGCCAGCGTTGCCAGCAGATGCGGCGCCAGAGCCATATCACCCCACCAGCCGTAAAAGCGCGGATCTTGCCCCCTGGGTGCGGTGTAGTTCACCGTGACGGGCTGGATCGAAAGCGTGTCGCGCAATGCGCCGTCAAAGAAGGCCGCAAAGAGCGTCGGTTTGAAGTCCAGCACCCGGCGGCCATCGGTTGAGGTGCCTTCCGGGAAGAACAGCAGTTTGTGGCCCGCCGCAAGGCGGTCGCGAAAGATGCCGATTTGTGCTGCCGCCTGCCCTCGTTCGCGTTTGATAAAGACGGTGCCGGTCGCACGGGCGAGCCTGCCGATGCCGGGCCATGTCGCGACTTCGGCCTTGGACACGAAATAGATCCGTTTGGCCGCGTTAAGCGCAAAGATGTCAAGCCAGCTTGAATGATTGGCCACAATCGCCCCCGGTCCGGGCATCGGCGATCCTGCAGTGGTGTAGCGGATGCCAAGAATGCGGAAGGCGTTGCGGCAGACAAATTGGGTGATGTGCGGGGTGACCGGCCGGCGCAGGCCGCAAAGCGGGCGTTCAATCAGCCGGATGAGCAGCAGAATCAGCAAGCCGCCAAAGACCAAAGCAATCAGCGGCAGGCCCCGCAATGCCACGCGTGCCACATCGCCGGGACCAAGCGCCAGGTGGTCGGGGTCGCTGTCAGAACGCCAAGTCGTCATTTGTGAGGGTCTTCGTAGCGAGCGCGTTGCCGTGCCGGGATTTGAGCGACATCAACGGTCATGCAGACGTCGATGGTGTTAAAGGCGCGGTCAATGTACGCCCCGTCACCGACTTTGCCGCCCAAACGCAGGTAAGCCTTGATCAGGGCAGGCAGGCCAAGAACGGCCGCTTTGTGGTCAATGTCGGCTTCAGAGAGCCGGTCCATCGCAAGATAACCGCTGTCCCGCGCCCGCGCGCGCAAGGGCGGAGGCGCCAGATACCGGTGATGCAGGTGCCCCAACGCGGCTGCGACGGCAGCGGTGTCCGTGCCATGAAAGGATGCCACGCCAAATAGGATCTGCGTGTCGGTTTTGCGAATGTGGTCCGCAAGGCCCTGCCACAAGACATGCATCGCACCGCCGCTGCGATAGGCGGGATGCAGGCAGGACCGGCTGAGTTCCAGAATCGCGCGGCCCGACGCCAGAAGCGGCGCAAGGTCATATTCCTGCGCCGAGGAAAAACTGCCCGCCGCCTGCGCCTGACGCGACGACATGATGCGATAAACACCAATCACCTGACGCCCGGCGGGCCGGTTCAAATCGCGCAAAAGAAGGTGGTCTGCAAAGGCATCAAAACGATCAATTTCGCGTTGTGCTGCGTGATTAACCCCGTCGCCGTCACCACCAAGCTCTGCCACGAATACCTTGTAACGCAGGGCCTGAGCGGCTGCGACATCGGCGTCAGAGGCGGCCATCGTCAGTTGAAACTGGGGGGTGGTGGGCATCTTGGTCCGGCGGCTGTTGTTGCGGTTCAGATCGAGGCGGTCTAGGCGCGCGTTTACCATTTGGCAACCATTACCGGGTCATCAAGGTCCGGGGTGTGTTGACGTTTCGCTGCGCCTTGCTACCATAGGTTGTAGTCTATCCGGTATAGGGGATGAGAATGACACGGGACCCATCAATGACCACTTTGCCCGCTTCGCGGAAGTTGACGGTGATCCGACCGCCGATATTTGACTGCACCTGCCCCACGCCCCAATCGGGTGCATCGGGATGTGTCACAAGCATACCGGGTTCGAGTATCGCGTTGAGATCAGACATTCTTATGCTTTCAGCGGGGTTATTATGATGCGTCCGGATTTAGCCGCACTTGTTGGGTCTCGTATTTGCCATGACCTTATCAGCCCTATTGGCGCAATCAGCAATGGGGTGGAACTTTTGTCGATGACCGACAATGCCCCCAGCGCCGAGATGCAGTTGATCAGCGACAGCGTTGACAACGCCAGCGCGCGCATCCGCTTCTTCCGCGTGGCCTTTGGCGCGGCAGGCCCCGATCAGATGGTCAGCCAGAGCGAGGTGACGGCTGTATTGTCGGCGATGTCCAAGGGCGGCCGGTTCACCTATGCATGGCAAGTCACCGAAGAGCCGCGCCGGTTGGACGTCAGGCTCGCGTTCTTGCTGATGCAGTGCTTTGAAACCGCCCTGCCCTTTGGCGGCGAGGTTGTGGTCGGCAATGTCGGGTCCACTTGGACGTTCACCGCCACGGGCCGCAAGATCAACGCCGAACCCGCCCTGTGGGACCGGATTGGCAAGGACAAAAGCAACGGCAATGTCAGCCCTGCGCAAGTGCATTTCGCGCTGCTGCCCGACGCCTTGAAAGAGGCGGGCCGCACAATGACGACAGAGGTGTCTGCCGATAGAATCGTGGTGCGGATCTAGGCCCGCACCGTCCCGTCACCGTTCACCAGATACTTGAAGCTGGTCAATTGCACCGCACCGACAGGGCCGCGCGCATGAAGCTTGCCGGTGGCAATCCCGATCTCTGCGCCCATGCCAAATTCACCACCATCGGCAAATTGGGTCGAGGCATTGCGCATCAGAATGGCGCTATCAAGGTTGGTAAAGAAGGTGTCGGCCACGGCGTCATCCTCGGCCATGATCGCATCTGTGTGATTGGACCCGTATTGCCGGATATGGGCGACGGCGGCATCGACGCCATCGACGATCTTGGTGGCGATGATCATATCAAGGAACTCGTGGCCGAAGTCTTCGGGTTTGGCGGGCACTGTGCCGGAGATTGCGGCGTCGCCTGCGGCGCGGACCTCGACCCCCGTATCTAAAAGATCACGGATCAGGATATCACCATGGGTGTCCCAAAAGGCGCGGTCAATCAGCAGGCATTCAGCAGAGCCGCAGATCCCGGTACGGCGGGTTTTGGCGTTGATGACGACCTTGCGAGTCTTTTCGAGGTCGGCAGAGGCATCGACATAGATGTGGCAGATGCCTTCAAGGTGGGCAAAGACCGGTACGCGGGCTTCGCGCTGAACAAGGCCAACAAGGCCCTTGCCACCACGGGGCACGATGACGTCAATGTAATCAGTCGCTTGCAGCATGGCCGTCACAGCAGCGCGGTCACGGGTTGGGACCAGTTGGATCGCTGCGGCAGGAAGCCCAGCCTTTTCAAGACCTTGCACAAGGCAGGCATGGATCGCGGTTGAACTATGAAAACTCTCGGACCCGCCGCGCAAGATGACTGCATTGCCGGACTTCAGGCAGAGTGCACCGGCGTCCGCGGTGACATTGGGGCGGCTTTCATAGATCACGCCAATCACGCCAATGGGGGTGCGGACACGACGGATATGCAGGCCCGTGGGTTGAGTCCATTCCTCTGTCACGGCACCGATGGGATCATCCTGCGCCGCAACAGCGCGCAACCCATCGCAGATGCCTGAGATGCGGGCTTCATCCAGCATGAGGCGGTCAAGCATGGCGGGTGAGAGCCCCTTTTCGCGGCCAAAGTCCATGTCGTCTGCGTTGGCCGCGATAATTGCGGCGCGGGCATCCCAGACCGCATCAGCAGCGGCATTCAGTGCGGTGGTTTTCTGCGCGGCAGTGGCCGTCGCAAGGGCTGTGCTTGCGGCCTTTGCGGCGGCTCCAAGGGTGTCCATCATATCAGTCATTGGGCGTTCCTGTCTTGTAGCACCATGTCATCGCGGTGAATAAGGGCCGCGCGGCCCGCATATCCAAGGATGTCAGCAATCTCGTTCGATCGTTTGCCGGCGATTTGGGTTGTTTCCGCAGCCGTGTAGCGCGACAGGCCTTGGCCGATGGTGTCACCCTCGGGGCCAAGAATGGCGATGGCATCCCCGCGTTGAAACGCACCAGAGGCGGCGCGGACCCCTGCGGGCAGCAAACTGCGGCCATCATGCAGCGCTTTGATCGCGCCTGCGTCGATGGTCACAGTCCCGCGCGGCTTCATCGCGGCGATCCAGCGTTTACGGGCAGCTTGCGGCGAGACCTGCGCGGTGAACCAAGTGGCTGGCGCGCCATTATCCAGCTTTTGCAATGGGTTCAGCGGCGATCCTAATGTGATAGCCATAGCGCAGCCTGCCTCTGTCGCGATACGGGCGGCCATGACTTTGGTCTTCATACCGCCTTTGGACAGGCCAGATCCGGCATCACCCGCCATCGCCATGATCTGCGACGTGATGCTGTCGACGATGTCCATCCGGGTGGCTGCGGAATCCTCGGACGGATTAGCGGTGTAAAGGCCATCGACGTCAGAGAGAAGGACCAGTCGATCGGCACCAATGGTCACAGCGACCTGCGCTGCAAGCCGGTCATTGTCGCCATAACGGATTTCGTCCGTCGCGATGGTGTCGTTTTCATTCACGATGGGTGTGACGCCCAGCGACAGGAGCGTTTCCAGTGTCGCGCGCGAGTTCAGATAGCGGCGGCGATCTTCGGAATCTTCAAGTGTGACAAGGACTTGACCGGTGACTAACCCATGCGGTTCAAGCGCTTCTTCATAGGCGCGGGCCAGACGGATTTGCCCGACAGCTGCCGCCGCCTGGCTTTGTTCAAGCGGCAGATCTGCTGTGCCAAGGTTCAGCACCCCGCGCCCCAACGCGATAGAGCCTGATGAAACCAAAATAACGTCCGTGCCACGCGCCCGTAGGGCCGCGACGTCAGCGGCGAGGCTACGCAGCCAATTGGCACGCAGCGCGCCGCTGTCGCGGTCGACCAAAAGGGCCGACCCGATCTTGACCACAAGACGTTTGGCGTCGCTTAGGGCTGCCACGGCGCGTCTTCCTCTTCGGCGGCGGCCTCCGTCTTGGCGCGGATGCGGGTGTCATCGATGTGGCTGCGCAGGGCGCGTAGCACGTCCACCGTGCCTTCGGACGTGGCACCAGACATCATCATGACGGGGCCGTCCACCACTGCCTTCATTTCGTCCAGAAGGAAGGCACGTTCTTCGGCATCCAGCGCGTCGATCTTATTAAGCACGGTGACCCGCGGTTTGTCGGCGAGGTGTCCCCCGTAATTTTCAAGCTCTTCAATGATTGTTTTGTAGTCCTGCATCGGGTCGCCGGACGTGCCATCGACAAGGTGCAAGAGCACCGCACAGCGTTCAACGTGGCCAAGGAATGTATCGCCAAGACCCCTGCCCTCTGATGCGCCTTCGATGAGGCCGGGAATATCGGCCACAACGAATTCGGCGTTATCCACGCCGACGACGCCCAAATTCGGCACCAGGGTGGTAAAGGGATAGTCGGCGATCTTGGGCCGCGCGTTTGAGGTGGCCGCCAAGAAGGTGGATTTGCCCGCGTTGGGCATGCCCAGCAGCCCCACGTCTGCGATCAGTTTCAGGCGCAGCCAGATCGTGCGTTCCACGCCTTCCTGCCCCGGATTGGCGCGGCGCGGTGCCTGATTGGTCGCGGATTTGAAATGCAGGTTGCCCCAGCCGCCATTACCGCCCTTCGCAAGCAGCACGCGTTGGCCGACCTCTGTCAGGTCGGTTATGACGGTTTCTTCGTCCTCATCGATGATCTCTGTCCCGACGGGCACGCGCAGGATGATGTCATCGCCGGTCTTGCCTGTCATGCCAGACCCCATGCCATGCTGGCCGGATTTGGCAAAAAAGTGCTGCTGATAGCGGAAATCAATCAGGGTGTTCAGGCTTTCGACAGCCTCTGCCCAGACAGAGCCGCCATTGCCGCCGTCACCGCCATTTGGGCCGCCGTATTCGATGAATTTCTCGCGCCGGAACGAGATGCAGCCCGCACCCCCACCGCCGGACCGGATGTAGACTTTGGCAAGGTCGAGGAACTTCATCAGATTGGCTTTCGATTGGTTAGGTGCCGCTTAAGCTATTGGGGCTGGTTGCTCAAGCGCTGCCAGTCGGCACGGGTCAGGCGGCGATGATAGACCAGCGTCGGCAGTCCACGGGCCTTGGAGTGGATATAGACGGTTTGCCAGTGGACAAAGCCAAGCCGCGCCAGAACGCGTTCAGAGGCGGGGTTGTCGTGCCATGTGGACCCGGTGAGGTGGTCCCGGTCGGTGGTTTCAAAGGCATGGGCGACAGCCTTGCGGGTTGCGCGGCCCATAATACCCTGACCGTGGTAATCAGGGTGCAGCATATAACCCAGGTCGCCATTTGTGACGCCGATGCTGCCGATCAGCCGGTCGTCACGGCAGATCGCCCAGACAAAGCCTTCGCCCGCGTAAGGCTTTGATCTATCGCGGATCTGCACCGGGTCGGGTGGCCATTTCCAGCCGCCCAACTGGCGCACGACCTCCCAAATCGAGGCGAGTGCCAAGAGATCATCAAAGTCTGATGGTCGGATTTTGCGATAGGTCTCAGCCATGACGGGCCTGCCAATCTGCGCGGGTGAGCCGGAAGTGGTAACAAAGGTCAGGGCCGCGCCGGGCCGCACCGCGTTCATAGCTGGTTTGCCAATGAACAAAGCCGCGTTTGGTCAAAATCGCGCGGGATGCGGGGTTGTCATGCCAGCATGATGCGTTGAGGTGGGCCCAGTCGTAGGTCGCAAAGGCCGACTCAATCGCCTCGGACGTCAAGCGCGACACGATCCCCTGACCACGCAGATCTGGATGCAGGCAATAGCCGACCTCTTGCGCTGTGATGGCGATCCAGCCCTTGAGCACGTTGTCCGAACAAATGGCCGACACAAAGCCCTGCCCGCGATAGGGCTGCGCGCGGGTGCGGGTAAATGCAGGTTGCGCCGGGGAGGGCCAGCTGCCCAATTGGCGGGCGGTGGCGTGGTCTGACATCATGCTGTGCATGGCATCGAAGTCCGAAGGTTGAATGGCGCGTGTCGTGATCTTAGCCATGGCGGGCCTGCCACGCACGATGGCTGAGCGTCATGCGCTGGATATCAACGCGGTCGCCGCGCGCGGTTTCAACGTCGCGGTTGATCCGTGTGTCGGTGAACCCAAGCCTGCGCAACACGGCGGCAGAAGGTCCGTTGCCGAGGTGATAGCCAGAGGTCAGATCGTCTTGCGATTGGCCAAAGTGCCAGTCGATCGTGGCCGCCGCCGCCTCTGTCATGATGCCCTTGCCGTGGTGTGCGGGGTCGAGCCAATAGCCAAGCTCTGGATCGACGCTGACAGCGCCAAGCAGGCCTTTGCCGCCGTCAATGACCCAGACGACGTGCTGCTGCTCTGGGATGAAAGTGTTGAGGAACCAGTCGAAATCATGCGGCTGATAAGGCCACGGCACCTGCGTCAGCCATTTGGTGACGTCATAGTCATTCAGAACGCGCACAACCGCATCGCGGTCGCTGGGCGCGTATGGGCGCAGCGTGAACCGCTGGGTCGCGAGGATCGGGGTTACCGGCCAGTTTTGAGCATGTAAGTCCATGTGGGCACCACCGCATTGCGCGCAACGCTGAAAGCTTCTGCGTCGCCAAGGTAATCAAAGCCGGAATTCGTCAGGACGCGGGCAGAGCCGGGGTTGTCCTGAAAAGCTTCGGCAAAGTATTGCGTGGCGTCATGCGGGTTTGCTTGCAGCAGGGTGCGCACGGCTTCTGACGCGAAGCCCACGTTCCAGAACGCGGGTGCCACCCAATAGAAGACCTCTGACTGGGCGCGGTCCATTTTGCGCAGGGAAATCAGCCCCAGCACTTCGGCGTGACCGGCGGCGGAGCCATCGAGCACCCAGATATCTTCGATCCGGTCCGGCAATTGCGCACGTTTGATCATCGTCTCAATCATGCCGGGGGGCAGCGGATGCGGAATAGAGGCGGTGGCACGGGCGAGTTTTTCGTCCGAGGCATACATGGTCACAAGGCCGGTATCCGACAGGCGCAGCGGGCGCAGCACAAAGCGGTCAGCAACATAGCTTGGCTGGTCGGTCACGGTTTCATGCATCATGTCTAATCCTCCGAATGGCCCTTTGGCGCCTCCTCCCATCCTTTATCTAAGAATGGGTCACCAAAAAGATAAGGGGACCGGTTTTCACCGATCCCCCCAAATGCGTGATGAAGTTTTCGGTTTACTCAGCGGCCTCCGCCACTGGCAGGACCGAAATAAAGGTGCGGCCTTTGAGGCCTTTGTGGAATTTCACAGCACCTTCGGCAGTTGCAAAGATTGTATGGTCTTTGCCCATGCCAACGCCTGCGCCTGGCCACATCTTGGTGCCGCGCTGACGCATGATGATGTTGCCAGGAATAACGGCTTCGCCGCCGAACTTCTTGACGCCAAGGCGACGACCAGCTGAGTCGCGCCCGTTACGGGATGAACCGCCTGCTTTTTTATGTGCCATTTGGTCTCTCCTTAGCCTTTAGCCAGCTTTGCAGCTTGGGCAAGCCAGTCATCGCGATCGATGCGGCCTTTGAAATTCAGTTTCTCGTCCATAGCAGCAACGTCCTCGGGCGTCCATGCTGCGATCTGAGCGAATGTGGTCACGTCCAAAGCGTGCAGCTTTTTGACGATGACCGGGCCAACGCCGCTGATCTGGGTCAGATCGTCGCCACCTTCGGCCTTTTTGGCCTTTGGTGCGGCTTTGGCCTTGGGAGCGGCCTTAGGCTTTTCGGCCTTGGGGGCCTCTGCCTTGGGCGCTTCGGCTTTCTTGGCGGCTTTCTTTGGTGCAGCCTTGGTCGCAACAGCAACGGCAGCAGCGGAAACGGCCATGCCCTTGCCGGAGACGGCAGCTTTTACGCCGGACTTATCAGCGCCCTTTGTCAGGATGTCGCCAATGCGCACGAGTGTGAGCTGCTGGCGGTGACCCTTTTTACGGGCAGAAGAGTGCTTACGACGGCGCTTGACGAAGTTGATCGTCTTTGGGCCTTTGATCTGGTCGATCACGGTCGCCTGAACGCCGGCGCCATCCACTGTGGGGGTGCCCACCGTGTCGCCAACCATCAGAACGTCGTTGAATTGGATTTGCTCACCTGCTTCAGCATTGAGCTTTTCGACACGCAGAACGTCGCCAGAGGCCACTTTGTACTGCTTGCCGCCGGTTTTGAGAACCGCAAACATATCGTCTTCCTTTGTTTTCCGCGTCGGTCCGAGGCCGCCCCGCTGGGACTGTTTGGTGCCTGGCAACTGCGCGCCCGTAGGCGAATATCAGCATAAGTCCGAACAAGCGTCTTGCTCGGATGGCGGCTTATGTGACCGTATTGGTTTCAAGTCAACCCCAGATGGAAGGGAAATGGGATGCGGATGCCGGTTTTGGCCCTGATCTTACTGGCCGCCTGTTCGGGCGAGGCCAATCATCTTGGCAATCCGTTGTTCTTGCCGATCAGTGGCATTGGCACAGCCGCCGAGAATGCCGCGTATAACCAACGGCGCGGACGGGTGGAAGTGATCGTGAAGACCAATTTCGATCAGATCCTTCGCGATATCACCAATGGTGGCGGTGCCGTATTAACAGAGGCGATGGATGCGGCCCGGATCCCCGATGCCGACCGCCCTGCCCGCGTGTTGCAGATGCAAAGGGACCTGGGGCTTTATCAGGCCAATCCGGGTGCCTTGGTCGTGGCTCTGATGGTATACGGCGGGTAGGACTTTCGCGGCGAGCACCACCAGCGGGCAGATCCACACCCGTTGACATTGCCCGCAGCGCGTTGCGTTCTGGTCCAGCCCAGCATTCATCGGGAGGGCGATCTTGCAAGACGACGGCTATTTCGACGCAAACGTCGCCGCAACCTATGATGCAGTTCACGGCGATGACCCGCGTGCGGTGGCAGATATGGTCAAGCGGCTGCACGCTTTGGCCGATGGCGGATCAGCGCTTGAATTCGCGATCGGCACCGGGCGGGTCGCCCTGCCCTTGCAAGCCGCAGGCACAGACGTCGCGGGCATAGAGCTGTCACAGGCGATGGTGGATGTGCTGCGCCAGAAAGAAACGGCGTCACCAATGGACGTTGTCGTCGGTGATATGACCACGGCGCAGGTGCGGGGTGACTTTTCGCTGGTCTTTCTGGTTTTCAACACCATCGAGAACTTGACGGATCAAGACGCCCAGATTGCGTGTTTTCAAAACGCCTTTGACCATCTGCGCCCGGGCGGGTGTTTTGTGATAGAAACACTTGTGCCGCCGCTGCAACGGCTACCCTGGGGAGAGACGCTTTTGGCGTTCAACCGCAGTGATGACCATTGGGGCATGGATGAATTTGATGTGGTCAGCCAGACCTATGCGTCACACCATCTGCGCCGCGTTGATGGAGAGCTGCGCCGGACGGCCGTGCCGTTCCGGTATTGCTGGCCTGCCGAATTGGATGTGATGGCCAAAATGGCCGGTTTTACGCCCGAGGCGCGCTGGGCCGATTGGAACATGGGCCCGTTCACAAACGTCAGCCGCGCCCATGTGTCGGTATGGCGCAAACCATAGCTTTTGCGACCCGTTCCATGATCCTGATCGGTCTGGTGCGACTCGCTTAACCCGTGCGCGCCACTCGCGCGACAAAACGCAAAGAGCCTGCGATGTACACGGTTCAGGACGTATCATTCCCCAGCGGCACTGAGACGCTGTCCGGTCAGCTTATGGTGCCAATGGGCGACGGCCCGCATGTGGCCGTTGCGGTCATCGGCCCGGTGGCCTTTGTGAAAGAGCAGTCACCGCTGCAATATGCCACCCGACTGGCCCGGCACGGGATCGCGGCGCTGATCTTTGATCCAAGTTTCCACGGGGCGAGTTCTGGCGAACCGCGCAGATTTGAAAGTGGACAGGCCAAGATCGCCGATTTAAGCGCCGCACTGGACTTTCTTGCAAGGCGGCCCTCAATCGACGCCAGCCGCCTTGGCCTGCTGGGGATTTGTCAGGGCGCGAATTGGGCGATTGAAACAGCCGTTCAGGATGATCGCGTCACATCACTTGGACTGGTCGCCGGGCATTATCTGACGCCGCAGACCGCGCTGGCCTATCTTGGCGATGACGCGACCCTTGCGGCGCGCAACGTGCGGTCGCAGGCCGCACAGGACAGCTATGACAAGGATGGAGAGGTCGCTTATGTCCCGATCTCGGGCGGGAAAGAGGCGTTGCTGACCGCGCCGCCTGTACATGCGTGGTATGCGCCTTGGGATGACCGCGCCCCTTGGTTTGCCCATCGCGGCCAATGGGAGAACCGTATCCCTGCCATGTGCGAGGCCGGGATCTGGGGCTGGCGAATTGATCAGACATTCACGAACCTCAAGACCCCTTTGGCCATGGTCCATGCTGACATGGCCGCAAGCGGCCCTGCGATCCCGCGCCAGTTATTTGAATCCGCTCCTGCGGCCGACAAGTCGCTGCACTGGATTGAAAAGGCCAACCAATTGCAATTCTACGAAGACCCAAGGGTAATTGATCAGGCCATCGCCACGCTTGCTGCGCATTTCAGCGCGATCAGGTGACGCAGGGGGCGCTAGATATCCTGCCCGGTCATGAATTTAGCAGAGCCAAGCCCCAAGGCGCGGCTGATATCTTCGAACATGCCATCAAAAGCCTGAAACATGGCGTCGTTGAGGTCTTGCCCCGCTTCGGTCTCAGAAAACGCGATATAGGCATCCAGATCCGCGTCCGAGAGCGGTTGATAGGCCAGCATCAAGAACGAATAGACCCATTCGGTTGTATTGACGCGGATTTCTGGTTCCTGGCTCCAGACGTCTGTGAGCACCTGATCTTCGGTCAATTCCTGCGGCATCGCGCCGCCATCCATCAGGCCAGTATAGAATGCGTAGTTTGAGTTCATCGCGCCAACGACATTGGTTTCGACCAGATCATTGACCTCTACAAATGTCTTTACCTTTTGATAGCGGTCGGTGTTGTCGAGCATGGCTTCTGTTGCGATCTCTTTGGCGGCCTCTTCCACGGCGTCGTCAAGCAAGGCACGGCGGGCCGAAAGTTCAAGCGAGATGATCGACTGGCCCGGCTCACCAGTGAAGAAGGATATCATCGCGTCGACATTGTCACCTTCAAGCGCTGTGTCCAGTTCTGTCAGGACCTCATTGCGCATCGCGTCGACGTCATAGATGCCCGATACAATCTCGGTCCATTCCGCGTTGGTCCGGTCGCCAAACAGATCGCTGCCGATCTCTGCGCCGTAGACGACACCCTCTTCGCGCATGATTTGCATCATCTCGGGCAGGCCAAGCGCGTTGAACAGGGTTTCGGTCTGCGCGCTTTGAGCAGATGCAGTCCCGGCGGCAAGAGCAAATGCAATCGGTGCGAACGTGCGGAGGTGGATCATATGGCCTGTCCTTTGCTGTTACCTATAGTGATATGTTGCGCGCGGGCGTTTTCCAAGGTCGCCCCACGGGAATGTCAGCAATTGGTCAGATCGGGCTTGCGGTGAATGGCGCGCGCGATTAAACGCCCAACCGTTGACCCCAGCGCGGAGAGGTGCCGGAGTGGTCGAACGGGGCGGTCTCGAAAACCGTTGTGGGTGCAAGCCTACCCAGGGTTCGAATCCCTGTCTCTCCGCCAGTTATTGTGACATTGGATAACGGCTACCGTGCCAGCACCAGTTCGGCCTTGAGCCCGCCAAGCGTGGCGCTTTCGCCAAGGCGCAACACACCGCCGTGGCTGCGTGCGATATCAGACACGATCGCAAGGCCAAGGCCGACGCCAGAGCCGGCGTCCTGATTGCGGGCCGCGTCAAGGCGGGTGAACGGGGCCAGCGCCTCTTCCCGGCGGTCGGGTGGAATGCCGGGGCCATCGTCCTCAACCACAAAGCGGACGGCCCGATCGGTCACATGGACGCCCACCTGCGCCTTGCTGCCATAGCGCAGGGCGTTGCTGGTCAGATTGACCAAGGCACGACGAATGGCCAGCGGACGCAGTGGCATCGGGTCGCTTGGTCCGGTCACCTCTGACAGGGTGATCGCCTGCCCCATGCGCGCCGCATCCGCGAGCAATTCATCCACAAAAGACCTTGGCACAATAGGCACAAGATCATCACCGGCGTCAGCACGGGCGAAATCAAGGAAGGCATCCAAGAGGTGCTGCATCTCGTTGACGTCTTTGATCAAGGGGGCCGCTTCTGCATCATCCAGCAGCGACAGGCCCAACCGCATCCGCGTCAGCGGCGTGCGCAGATCGTGGCTCACGCCCGAAAGCATCATCGTGCGCGACTGGGTCTGCTTTTCCAAGCGGTTGCGCATGTCCAGAAAGGCGGTGCCTGCGGCACGTACCTCGACCGCGCCAGAGGGGCTGTAGTTCGTAATACGCCCCTTGCCATAGGCGGCAGCCGCAGCGGCCATGCGTTTGATCGGACGCAGCTGATTGCGCAAAAAGAAATAGGCCACGGTGGTCATCAAGGCCCCCAGCACCACCATGATAACCAGCAATTGGTGCGGGTTAGAGGCCGATACCCGGCTGCGCGCGAAATCCAGCGCCAAGGGGCCGTGTGGCGTTTCAACCCAGATGGTCACGCGGCGACGGTCGGCCAATGACACGGTGACAATCTGGTCAAGCTCTGCCCGCAAATAGCGGTTCACGCTGGGGCCGGTAAAGTCGGTCCAGCGGTTTCCAAGGCCGATATCGGGGATCTGCGCGGGCCAGTCGGCGGCCATTTCCAAGGGGGCTGCAATCGCGGCCACATCCCGGCGCGCCAAATCGGCGGTTTGGGCGGCCGTGGCTGTGTCGATCACAAAGCTGAGGTCAATGGCCACAGCACGGGTCATCTGCCGCGTGACACCTTCAAAGTGCCGCTGGATAAACACCACCGACACCAAAAGCTGCAACAGCAGCACGGGCAGCACCAGGATCAGCAAGGCCCGCCCATAAAGCCCACGCGGCATGTATTGTTTGAGCCAGCCAAAGAACATAGACCAAACCTAACGGTGCAGATCGGGAAAGAAAACGCGATATGAGCGATGAGATTGGTCAGGCCGTTGCGGTCTCGGACGGGGTGTTGCGGGTGCGCGCGGGCAATCCGTCACCAATGACCTATACGGGCACCAATTCATACATTGTTGGCAAAGACAGCATCAGCGTCATCGACCCCGGCCCCGACATGGACGATCATCGTGCAGCGCTGTTGGCGGCGATTGCGGGCCGGCCTGTGACGCAGGTGATTGTGACGCACAGCCACCTTGATCATTCCCCCCTCGCCCGCCCGCTCGCGGACGCGCTGGATTGCCCAGTTGTGGCATTTGGCCCAAGCGACGCGGGCCGCAGCGCTGTGATGCAGGGCCTTGCAGAACAAGGGCTTGCGGGCGGCGGCGAAGGGGTGGACCACAGCTTTGCCCCCGATCAGATTGTGCAGGACAATGATGTCTTGCCCGGCGGGTTTGAGGTGCTGCACACGCCCGGCCATATGGGCAACCACATCAGTTTGGCCTGGCAGGGCGTGATGTTTAGCGGCGATCTGGTGATGGGCTGGGCCAGTTCGCTGGTCTCGCCGCCTGATGGCGATCTGACCGATTTCATGGCCTCTTGTGAGCGGATGCTTGCCCGGTCCGAGGCCGTGTTTCACGCAGGCCACGGCGACCCGATCACAGATCCCAAGGGTCGGTTGCAATGGTTGATGGATCACCGCAACGCGCGATCCGATCAGATTACGCGGGCGTTGAAAAATGGGCCACTGACGGCGCAAGAGCTCACAGCCCGCATCTACACCGATGTGCCCAAGCAAATGCATGGCGCAGCCGCCCGCAATGTCCTAGCTCATCTCATTGATCTCGTCGGCCGCGACCGGGTTCGGTCGCAAGGCACCCTCGCGCAGGACGCGGTGTTTGAATTGGTCTAGGCCAAATTCACCGAATTGAGGGTAAATTGGCTCCGACGGTAGGGATCGAACCTACGACCAATTGATTAACAGTCAACTGCTCTACCGCTGAGCTACGTCGGAACACTGCGCGGTCTATAGCAATGCGATTCCGGGGCGTCCAGACCGATTTTACGATTTTTTCATTGCCGCCACGGCGGGTGGCAATTGCGTTAACTGGCCCATTTGATCGAACAGCCCATGGACGGGGTCTGATTGGCAGGTCCCTGCCCTGTTTTGGCGATCTGACGCATCGCGACCAACAGATCGCGCGGGGTGTCAGCAGGCACCGGCCCGGTGCGACCCGCATCCAGATGACCGCGATATTGCAATCCACCATTTGCATTAAAGCCAAAGAAATCAGGGGTGCACACCGCGCCATAGGCCCGCGCAACGGACTGATCTGCATCATGCAGGTAGGGAAATGGAAAATCGTTGTCTTGCGCAAAACGGGCCATGTTTTCAAAGCTGTCAGCGGGATAGGCGACCGCGTCGTTGGAACAGATCGCCGCCAGGCCAATTCCGTCCTGTTGTAAAAGTCGGGCGTCGGCAACAAGTCGGTCCACAATGGCCACAACAAAGGGGCAGTGGTTGCAAATAAACATGACCAAGGTCCCGTTTTCGCCTGCCACATCCGCAAAGCTGTAAATACGGCCATCGGTTGCAGGCAGCTTGAATGCGGGCGCTGGCCAGTCGAAATCACAAATCGGCGGCAATTGAGCAGACATGATGGGGCCTTTCAGAACGATGATACCAGCATAGCGCATCATGCTGGCCCGGGCCATAAGACAACCAATATGGCGTCGCCTCTTTCTGGGATGAAAAGTGGCGGACAGACAGGGATTCGAACCCTGGAGACGGTCTCCCGCCTACACACTTTCCAGGCGTGCGCCTTCGACCACTCGGCCACCTGTCCGTGAGGGGGCATTTAGCAAGGCAAATCTGTCCTTGCAAGGGCCAACGGTGATGTGACCGCAATCGCGTTGTAACCGCACAAGGTTCGGCACATACTTGAGGTGTTAAATGATTGATGCGGTCCCGTAATGAAGCACGATCCCCTTAGCCCGCCGCCCAAGGATGCCCGGTTTGAACTGGCGCGGGTTCAGACTGGTGCGCTGATCATTATCGCTTTTGCGGTGGTGCTGTTCCTGCTGGTGCAGGCGCGGTTCATGCTGATCTCGCTTGCGACTGCGATCATCCTCTTTTCGCTGACCAGTGATGTGATCAATTTCATCGCCCGGCTGCGTGTCGGGCCGTTTCGCATCCCCAACTGGATCGCCAGTCTGGCCGCGGTGTTTCTGATTGCCGGTGCGCTTTTGTCGCTGACTTCGATCGTGTTGGCGCAGATCAATACCGTTCTTGTCACCACCCTGTCCTACGCCGAACGCGTCCCAAGCGCTGTGGCCTCTTTGTTCAGCTGGCTGGGTGAGGATACCGAAGCCGCTGTGCTGAATTCGATGCGATCGGTGGATTTCTCCAGCTATTTGCGGCAGGCGGCGGGGTCGGCCAGCAACCTGACACAGGGCACCGTGCTGGTGATCCTTTTCGTGGGGTTCCTTTTTGCAGAGCGGATCTGGTTTTCAACCAAGCTGCACAACTTTGTCGGCGATCCTGTGCAGGCACAGCGGGTCGGGCAGATCATCGCCTCCATCATTCACCGGGTGAACTATTACCTACTGGTCAAAACATTCATCTCTGCCATCACCGGCGCGGCCGTCTATCTGATTGCCACCCTTTTTGGGCTGGAAGTGGCCATGGCCATCGGCGTGGTGACCTTTGTGCTGAATTTCATTCCCAATATTGGGTCCATCGTTGCCACCGGCCTGATTGCGCTGGCGATGCATGTGCAGTTTGGCGATGCGGCCCTGACGGCGGCGGTCTTTGTGCTGGCGGGTGTGGTGCAATTTGTTGCGGGCTCTGTCATTGACCCGATGCTGATGGGCCGCGCCTTGCGGCTGTCATCCTTCGGGATCATCATCAGCCTTGCGTTTTGGGGCGCGGTCTGGGGCATTCCCGGCATGTTCCTATCGGTGCCGATCATGGTGATGATGCTGGTGGTCTGTTCCTATGTGCCATCGTTGCGACCGCTGGCCATTCTGCTGTCGCGAGAGGGGCTGCCCGAAAGCGAACAAACTTTGCAGGAAACAGCAGAGCGTGACCTTTTCGATCAACGCCGCAACTAAGGCATCGCTTCGCCGCTAGTCCTCCAGATGCAAATAAACCCGGCGGTTCTGGCGGCCCTTCTTTTCAATCTTGCCGATGCGCACCTGTCCAATCTCATCGGTATTGGCCACATGGGTGCCGCCACAGGGCTGAAGATCTGCGGTATTTTCGTCCTGCCCGATCCGCACCAGACGGATCCGCCCTGCCCCGCGTGGCGGTTGCACCGACAGGGTTTTCACAAGGCCAGGATTGGCATCAAGCGCGGCTTCGGTGATCCATTCATCCGAGACGGCAAAATGGCAGGCGATCAGCTTATTGAGCGTGTCATTCAGCGCCGCCTTGTCCGCAGGCGCGTCAGCCATATCGAAATCAAGCCGCGATTTGTCAGCACCAATCGACCCGCCCGTGACCGGCAGCGGGATCACCACGGACAACAGGTGAAGCGCCGTATGCATCCGCATCAGACGATGCCTACGGTCCCAGGCAAGGCCTTGCTGCACGCGCGTTCCGGGTTTGGGCAAAGGCGCAGGCTCTGCCGGGACCAACACGATGTCATCGTTGGGGCCTTTTACGGTTGTCGCAATCTCGATTGCGCCGCCGTCGCCCCACGTCAGTTGCCCTGCATCGCCCGGCTGCCCGCCGGATGTGGGATAAAAGATTGATTGGTCCAGAACGATCCCGCCCTCTTCGGTGATCCGGGTGACCTCTGCGGGTGCGTCGCGCAAGTAGGCATCATCACGAAACAAAGGATAGGTCATGTCGTCTATTTTCCGGGCAGGGTTTCGGGGTTGCGCAACCAAAGATCTTGCTGCGGGAACGGAATTTCAATTCCGGCCTCGGCGAAGCGGGCGTTAATCTCGAAATTCATTTCTGACAAGACCACCATCTTCCAGTTTACGTCCCGCAGATGCACGCGAATCTCAAAATCAAGCGATGAGGCACCGAACCCCACAAACAAGACATTCGGCGGTGGATCCATCAGCGCAATCGGATGCGTTTCAGCAACCTCCGTCAAAATCTCACGTACCTTTTCCACGTCAGATCCATAAGCCACACCAACCTGTACGATCAGTCGGCCAACCGGATTTCCCTGGGTCCAGTTGATCACCTGCCCGCTGACAAGGTCCGCGTTCGGAATAATGACATCGGTGCGATCAAACGTCTCGATCCGGGTGGACCGGACAGAAATATTGCGCACAAATCCAAATTGTCCGCCCACTTCGATCATGTCGCCTTCTGCGATGGGTCGTTCAATCAGCAGGATGATGCCCGAGACGAAGTTTTGCACGATATTCTGCAAGCCAAAACCGATCCCCAGCGACAGCGCGCCCGCAACAAAGGCAAGACTAGACAGGTCGATCCCCGCCGCCGTGATCGCAAACAACCCCGCCAGAAAGATGCCGACATAACCAACGCCGGAAATCACCGCATTCTGACCACCGATATCCAGCTTGGTGCGCGGCAACACCGAGTTGCGCAAGGTCGCCTGTACAAACCGCGTCAGCAGATAGCCAACGGCAAAGGCCGCAAGGAAGGTCAGGAAATCTGCCGGCGAAATCCGCGTTTCGCCCCAGGCAAACCCGGCAGAGATCCGCGCCCAAATCTCAAGCAGGTCCGTCACCTGCGCGCCCCATGCCAATGCCAGAAATGGCAAAGCCAGAATGCTGATCGCAATGCCGATCAACACGGGCATCAACGGTCCGGTCGTCTCTTCATCGCTGCCGTCATTTGCGTCGTAGACATCAGACGCAAGCCGCTGCAGCACTACGACCACGCCCAGGATCGCAAGCGTCAGCACCGCAGGCCGAAACAGCCCAATCGCCGCGTTGAAATACCCCAGTCCCGCAAAAATTGGGGCCGCGACCGCAATCAGCATGGTCACACGCCCAACCACAGATCTGACCTTGCCGCCGCTGCCGGAATAATTGGGGTCATCGCCAGGTGGGCGGCGCAGATTATCCCCCAACCGGAACAATGCAAAAGCCAGAAAGACCTGAAACGGGAAGACCGCGACATTGACTGATACCGGCGCAACATCGACCAGTTCCATGGCCCCGTTGACCAGAAAAATGGCTGCCAGCCCATAGCTTAGCACAACGCCCATCCGCCTGATCGACAGGTTGGTATCCGGCCCATAGCTCAGCGGACCAAAACCCGGCCCGGTTGGGAACAGCTGCTCGTCAAGCCAGCGGGCAATCAAGATCACCAAGACCGCGGAAAAGATGGATTCGAACATCTGATCGGCGCGATGTGTCAGGATATTCAGGCTTTGCAGCGACCAGATCAGCAATATCAGCCCCGCCAGTGGCAGGATGAATTGGCCCAAGGACAAAGTGAACGACCATAGCGCGCGGCGTCGCGCGGATTGCGCCGCCAGTTCTGATTGCAGGCCGATTACCCACCTTCGGCTGCGCAATAACAACACGCCTCCTGCGATGACCCCAAGGAGCGCCAACGGGGCAACTGACCAAAGGTCGTCGCTGGCCAGCGTTGTTGTCACCCCTGCCAAAAAGTCCACCCAGATGATTTGCAGACCTGCCGCCAGACCCGCCAGTGCGCCGCTCCAATGCGCAGGGTTCAGAGGCGAGGAATCGCGTTCCAACAGGCGGCCCGCGATCCGTGCGCGGTTTTGCACGTCAATTTCAGCAAGCAGCCCGTTGGCGCGGGCATGTGCCTCTGCAACAAGAGCATCAGGTGTCGCGAGGGTCGTGCGCATGGCATTCAGCGTCTCGCGACGCTCTGCAACTTCGGGCGAATCTTCGCTGCCTTCGGGCGGCGTGCCAAGCGCCGCCAACTGGCTGTCGATGGTGTTCAACCGGCCCTGATTTTCTGCCATCCGCGTGTCAAAGCGATCGCGCCACACAAAAAGTTCGTCGCGCAGCCGTTCAAGCGCAAAGGCCGTGGCCACACCGCCACCAAGGCTTTGCTCGGCCCGTTCCGCAACATCGTGCCAGTTCTGGATGTCAGGAAAGATTGCGCCAAGCGGTGTGGGTGGTGCGGCATCAACCGCCGGATCAGGCTGGGTGACCTGCGCCGCCACAGACCCAGCCGCCATGATCAACACAACACAGCAAAGGCGCAGAAACGCCCGCACGATCAGACGTCCACAGCCACAGATGGGATGTCAGCAGGCGCGCGGTCCAGCCAATCAGGTACCGGCAGATCCTTGGATCGCAAGAACGCTGGGTTCCAGACTTTGGATTGGTACCGCGTGCCGTAGTCACACAGGATTGTCGCGATGGTGTGACCCGGCCCCAGTTCCTTGGCCAGACGGATTGCACCGGCGATATTGATCGCCGTGGATCCGCCCATGCACAATCCTTCATCCGCCAAAAGATCATAGATCAGCGGCAGCGCTTCCTTGTCAGAGATCTTATAGCTGAAATCCGGCGTGAACCCTTCAAGGTTGGCGGTGATCCGCCCTTGCCCGATCCCTTCGGAAATACTGTCGCCCACGTCCGGGCTTTCGCCGTTGAAAAGCTTGTAAAGCCCCGATCCACCGGGATCCGACAAGGCCACCTTGACGCCTTTTGGCTGCAAGACCTGCGCCACACCCGCCAGCGTGCCCCCTGATCCGCAAGCGCAGGTAAACCCGTCAAGCTGGCCGCCGGTCTGGTCCCACAATTCCGGCCCAGTGGTTTCCACGTGGGCCTGACGATTGGCGGTATTGTCAAACTGATTGGCCCAGATCGCGCCGTTTGGTTCGGTCTTGGCCAGCTCGACAGCAAGGCGCTGCGAGTATTTCACGTAGTTGTTGGGATTGGCGTAGGGCACGGCAGGCACCTGCACCAATTCAGCGCCCGTCAGCCGGATCATTTCCTTTTTCTCTTCCGACTGGCTTTGCGGAATGACAATTACCGTCTTGAACCCCATCGACGCCCCGACCAGCGACAGCCCGATGCCGGTATTGCCGGCGGTTCCCTCCACGATGGTGCCGCCGGGTTTCAAATCGCCTCGCGCCACCGCGTCGCGGATCATGAAAAGGGCTGCACGGTCCTTGACCGACTGGCCGGGGTTCAGGAATTCGGCCTTGCCCAGAATGGTGCAGCCTGTCGCCTCTGACGCGGCGCGCAGCTTGATCAGAGGGGTGTTACCAACGGCATCGGCGAGGTCGGATTTGATGTGCATCTTCAAGGCCTTTTTACTGTTGGTTTATGTTTATGGCGCGGGCCCCGCGAACTCAAGCGCGCAAGCGGGCGCGGTGAAGGGCAAGCCAATAAAGCATCGTCAAAAGCGGCCCCGCATTGATCTCTCCCGATTGGGCAAGTGCCATGGCACGTTCAAACGGAATGGGGTGCAGCCGCAGGTCCTCGTTTTCCGTCGCCAACCCGCCGGAATAGACTGCGGTGTCCGGCAAGGTCGCGAGCCCAAGATAGCAATAAAAGTAATCCGTCGAGGAACCGGGGCTGGGATAGAAACTGGCAATATGTTCCAGCTTCAGATCGGTCAGTCCCGCCTCTTCCACCGCTTCGCGGCGGGCGGCCTCTTGCGGGGTCTCACCCGCATCCACGATGCCCGCGACCGGCTCCAACACCCAGGGGTTCGGCTCCCCCAGCATCAGCGGTCCCATGCGGATCTGTTCCACTAGCAGCACCCGGTCCGTCACAGGATCATAGGGCAGCACCAGTGCCGCATCGACGCCCAGAAACACCTCGCGCGGCAGCTCACCGCTGTCGGTGCCATCGAACCTTTGATGGGTCGCAGTGAAAGATCGCATCGCAAAAAAGCTACCTACAGGCGGCCCCGGCGCCCAGATTTGCGCGACTTTTTGATTGCGTTGACGATTGTGATCCGACCGCAAAGTGGCAGGTGTCTCGCGTTTTTCTGCACGCGCCTTGGCCCATGCACGCGACCGCGCCATCGGCCAGCGCGCGCGAAACCCAGCCGCATCTGGCAGCGGATCGCGATCGAACATCTCAAACGCGGCCACCGTTGTCGGCGCGCCATGCGTGACCTCCCATGCCGCCAGCGACCAATCCTGCCCGTTTGATTCCTGAGAATGGGGCGGCAGGTAAACTTCGGCTTCCTGCGGCCCGTCATCGGCTTGCACCGTGACGGATTGCCGTCTGTAGTCCCACGCATATTCAAAAAGATCAAACCGCGCCATCGCCGCAGGCGTCACGTCAAACAGCAACAGCCCTTCGGCTTTGCTGTCCTGATCCGCAAAGATCGTTGGCACCACGTCGCCCTGAACACCGGTCACACGATATCCGTGCAGGACAGCAGGTGCATGGCGGAAATAGTCGCCACCCACCGCCCGCAACAGCGGAAAGGCCCGTAACGTGCCGTAGACAAACAGGTTCAAGGAAAGCGTTTCGCGTAGAACTCAGAAAAGAACGCCGATGCAATCGCACCCACGACAAGAGCGACGCCGACGTCTTGCGTGGCAAATTGCTGCACAAATTCCCACATCAACTGAAACACATCGATCACAGCCTCCATCGGGCCGTCATAGCTGCGCCGCATCGACTTTTCCAACATGGCAGCACCCGCCGTCAGAAACAGCACCCAGAACACCAAGGCCGCAACCCCGGTAAACCCGTTGCCAACTGCGGCGGAATACCCCCGCCCGGCACGTTTGCCCATCACGACCCAGCCTGACCAGGCCCCGGCGGCAATGCATAGCGGCCACCAGAAACTTGGCACGCCGCCTTCGTCAAAAAGCGGCACCGTAAGGTAGGCAATATAGGCGCCAAGAATGGCTAGCGCCAAGGCGGCGGTCAGTCGTCCGGCTGTCGGCATCGGTCTGCTCCCTCGTGCAAACCGCCCAATGGCCGCGTTTACTGGGCCTTTGTGACGGTGATCTGCGTTACGTCGCAGTTTCCGCTTTTAAAGGTGCTCGCGCAAGAGGTCAGGTAAAAGTTCCACATTTTGTGGAATCTGTCATCAAACCCCATCGCCGCGATCTGATCCCATTTGGCGTTGAAAACCTCGTGCCAGCGGCGCAGCGTGACATCGTAGGATTGCCCGAACTCGATGGATTTTGCGACCTTCAGACCGGCATTTTCAACTGCTTCGCGCAGCTTTGTCGGGCTTGGCAACATGCCGCCGGGAAAGATGTATTTCTGGATGAAATCGGGGCCGCGCTTGTAGACGTCCCAACGGTGATCGGCGACAGTGATGATCTGCAGCGTGGCGTTCTTGCCGGGCTTCAACCGGTCGCGCACCGTGTCAAAGTAAACCGGCCAATATTGCTCACCGACGGCCTCGAACATCTCGATGCTGGCGATACCATCATAGGTGCCCGTCTCGTCCCGGTAGTCTTGCAGCTTGAAGGTAACTTGATCGGAAAGCCCAGCCTTTTCAATGCGCTCTACCGCGTACTTAAACTGTTCTTTGCTGATGGTCAGGCAAGTGACCCTCAGCCCCCGCTCTTTCGCGGCATATTCGGCAAAACCGCCCCAACCACAGCCAATCTCCAACACATGATCGCCGGGCTGTGCGCCCATCTGATCCACCATGCTGGCGTATTTCTGGGTCTGCGCCTTTTCCAGACTTTCCTGACCCGTCTCAAACTTGGCCGATGAATAGGTCATCGTATCGTCAAGCCAAAGACCATAAAACGCGTTGCCCAGATCATAGTGATAGCTGATGTTCTTCTTGGCCTGCCGTTTGGAATTCGACTGCATCCAAAACCGGATCTTTTCGAACAGGCGCACAAGCCCCTGCCCCGGAAAGCCGTCATACATGTCTTCGGCCTCATCGTGGACCAGATCCATGAAGCCCTGTAGATCAGGCGTGCTCCACCAGCCGTCCAGATAGGCATCTGAAAATCCCAGATCGCCCTCGCGGATCGTCCGGGTAAACAAATCGGCGTTGTGCACTTCAATCTCGGCGACATGGCCCGGTTCCGGCCCTTCAAGCCGGAAAACGCGACCGTCGGCCAACTTGATATCAAGCCGCCCACGCTTGAGCCCGCCCAGGCGATTAAACACGGCCGAAAAATAGCGAGGGAGGTCTTTTTGCCCCTCGGTTGAAGTCAGTATCATCTTGTTCCCTGTCGCCTTGTTGATCAGACGCGGGGATTATTCCCCCTGACCGTTATCATTAACCTTTGTTACGCCAAAGTCACGGTTGCAGATGTGATTAGTTGCGCAAATGCGGACCGAGGCTGGATTTTTTTGATGTGCCGTGGTGTAGAAGCGCTGGAATGCGCCCGCTGCCGGGTGAAATGACTGGGGAAGACAACAATGGCTATGATGCGGATGATCGGTGCTTGCGCCGCAGTGGCGGTAATGGCCGGATGTGATGGCATTGCAATTGCCAACGCGCCGGCAGACCAGATCGTGATCGACACCCCAACGGTAAGCGCGCCTACCCAGATCACCGGCGTCACGCCAGAGATGTTGCCGCAAGCGGTCTCTACCGGCCCTGCACTTGACCTCAACTGGACCGCGCGGTTTCAGGCCAACGTGGCTTACGTCAACACCGGCGTATTGCCCCTGCCCGTCTACAGCGGCCCTGATGGTCAGGATGTCGTGGCGCGCCTGTCACCGGGCAATGGCGGCGGCATTGATGCCTGCGCGGTTGAGGTCAACATGTGCTCTGTTGCCTTTGGCCAACCCTTGCGGCGCGGTTGGGTCTTTATGGACAACATGGCACCCGCCCCCGCCAGCTAGGCCTTTTCTCGATTGCGATAAGCGTCCAACGCACGGTTGCGCCCCTCTTCGGGGGTGACAATTGGGTGCGGATAGCGATCGCTTGGCGATAGGTGCCAGCGGCGCGGGATCGCATCAAAATAGGACAGGGCCGTTTCAGACGGATTGGCATAGCCTTCGGCGATCCAACGCGCCTTATAGGCGTGGTTTTTGTCGAACTTGTCCAATTGCGTGACTGGATTGAAGACCCGGAAATAGGGCGTCGCATCGGGGCCCGACCCGGCGGACCACTGCCAACCCATCGCATTCGAACAGGGATCCCAATCAATCAGGCAATCGGCGAACCAATCAAGGCCCACCTGCCAATGGGTCATCAGGTGTTTGGTCAGATAGCTCGCCACGATCATCCGGCCCCGGTTGTGCATCGTGCCTGTCACATACATCTCGCGCATGGCGGCATCGACAAAGGGGATCCCCGTGCGGCCCTGCTTCCACGCGGTGACCTCGGGGGTTTCAGCGGTATTCCATGGAAACGCATCCCACTCCGGTTTCCAGTTGCCGCTGGTGATATGCGGTGTGTGGTGCGCCAGATGATAGGCAAACTCGCGCCAGACCAATTCCTTGAGGAAGACCTCGGCATCACCCTTGCCACCATGCAATGCAGCCCAACCCGCGTGCCAGCAGGTCAGCGGGCTGATTTCGCCATAGGTCAGATTTTCGGACAGGCGCGAGGTGCCGTCCACTGCCGGCAAATCGCGATTGGTTTGGTAATGCTGCACCTTGTCGGCCAGAAAGCGATGCAAGCGGTGCGACGCCGCATCCTCACCCACAGTGCAATGGGCCTGCAAGATCGGCGCACCGCGCTGCAAGGCCGTTGCCATCTGCCATTCTGCCAGAAGATCGCTGGCGGGCCATGTCGCGGGTGCCGTGAACGCGGCAGGCACAGGCAGGGCTGCGGGCAGTTGCGACCCACGCACCGATTTCCACATCGGTGTGAAGACCCGGTAGAAGCCGCCGGTCTTGGTTTCGACGGTCCAGGGTTCAAACAGCACATGGCCGGCAACGCTTTGCGCATCAATCCCGGCGGCTTTCAGGGTCGATTTCACCGCCGTATCACGCGCTTTGGCGGTCGGATCATAAAGCCGGGACCAATAGACAGCGCCCGCGCCCGTCTCGGCGATCAGGGCCTGCAAGACATCGAGCGCATTGCCCCGGCGCAGGATCAGGCGACTGCCCTTGGCCGCGAGGTCTTTGGCCAGGCTTTCGACCGACAGTCCTAGGCGGAACAGCGGTGCCGCGCCGTGGGACGCCACGACCTCATCATGGATAAAGACCGGGATCACCGGGCGTCCGGTTGCGCAGGCCGCCGTCAGGGCCGCGTGGTCAGCCAGCCGCATGTCACGGCGGAACCACATCAGGATGGGGGATTGGTCAGTCATGTCAGGCCTTTCACTTACGCTTGGACATAGGGCCCAAAGCGATCCGACAAGGGGAAACGACCGTGCCCGTTGCCGCTCTCAGGACTGAGGGGCCAGCCCCTCAGACACCCCGGGATATTTTTGGCCAAAAGAAGCAGGGGGTCTAAAGGGTCTGGTCGAGTGCGTCGATCAGTTGATCGATTTCAGCGCGCTGGGTGTAATGGGTGAACGACAGGCGCAGCACACCCTTGGCCATATCCACGCCCATTGCCGTCAGAGGGCGGATTGCATAGAAATCACCGCCACCCGCCATGATGCCGTGGGGGGCCAGTTTACCTGCCAAATCCTCTGCATTGTCCTGCACGGCCAAGGCCACGGTCGGGGCACGGCGGGTTGCATCTGTGGGGCCAATCACCCGGACGGAATTCTTGGCCGCGACATAATCCAGAAGGGGTTGCAGCAACGTCACCTCTGCGCTGCGCATCAGCCCGTGGGCATGACCGGCAGCGGCAGCACCGATCGGGCCGCCGTGATGGGTTGAGAGGGCTTCCATATAATCCGCCATCCCGGCAGAGGCAGCGACCTGCGCGTGATCGGGGCCCGCAGGTGTAAAGCGTTTGTAAAGGCTGTCTTCATTAAAGAAATGCCCCTGATTGGGCAGCGCCATGCCAAAATCCTTACGGATCACCATGATGCCCTGATGCGGGCCATAGGTCTTGTAGGCGCTGAACAGGTAAACATCGTAGCCCATGGCCCCCACATCCACAAACCCATGCGGCGCGTAAGAGACCCCATCAACGCAGGTCCGCACCCCGTGCGCCTTGGCAATGGCGGAAATCGCGGCCACATCATTGATCGCCCCCACCACGTTCGAACAATGCGGAAAACACAACAGCTTTGCCCCATCCAGCAAGGCGGGCAGGTCTTCGAGATCCAACTCTCCGCTTTCTGGATCAATCGTCCATTCGCGCACCGTGATGCCTGCCTCAGCCAGGCGCCGCCAGGGGCCGGAGTTCGCCTCGTGGTCCTGATTGGTCACAACGATTGCATCACCCGGTTGCAGCCAGCCGCGCACAGCTTGCGCCAGTACATAGGTGTTTTGCGTGGTGGACGGCCCGAACGACATGTGTGGATGGCTCCTGCATAGCAAGACATTTTTGATCTGATTTGTGCATTTGTCAGAAGCAGTCATGTGTCCGG
>CANMPL010000004.1 GCA_947499715.1 uncultured Paracoccaceae bacterium | reverse complement strand
CAGGGCAGAGCTTCCGATCATACGGTCTTACATTTGGGGGTCCGATGGCCTTGATACACAAGGTTTGGACTCACATGTCGCGATTCTTGTTTGTTTTCGGCATGCGTGGCAATGTCACGAGAGGCATTGGCTGGCCGGGTCAGAATGCGACATGAACTTGGGCTGCACCTCGCTGGCCGCGCCGAATGCAGCCTCGTCCAGCGTGTCGAGATACTCGCGCACTGCGCGGGGTGCATCCGTTGGATCGATGTCCTTCGTGTCCCAATCTTCCTTTGGGGTGGAGTTCTGTTTGTTCGCATCCGCCTCGATTAGGCTGGCATCAATTGCCATGCGCTCGCCGCTGACCAGACCTTCTTCGATGCACCTTGCAACGGTCATCTCAAACAGATGGCGCAGTAACTTGCTCTCCCTGAAACGCCCGTGCCGGTTCTTGGAGAAGGTAGAATGGTCAGGCACGCGGTCGGTCAAATCCAGACGGCAAAACCACCGATACGCCAGATTCAGATGCACTTCCTCACACAGACGCCGCTCGGACCGGATGCCAAAGCAATACCCCACCAGCAGCATCCGGATCAGCAGTTCGGGATCGACGGACGGGCGACCGGTGTGGCTATAGAAGTCCGCGAGATGCGCCCGAATGCTGCCGAGATCGACGAACCGATCAATCGACCGCAGCAGATGATCTTGGGGAACATGACCCTCCAGCGAGAACGCGTAGAACAGCGCCGCCTGCGCTTCCTGCCTCGATCCCATCATCGCCAGTCCCTCCCCACAGGACCCATTGAATCAGCGACTTAGGCTTCGATCAAGGAAGAGTTTTTCAACAAAATAGCCCATGCTGCGTTTCGCGGGATCGGCAATCTGAAAAAACGGCCATTAGTTGGGCAAGCGGCAAGGTTGGCTTTGTCCCGCAACCCGACGCACCCTAGGCTGCCATCAACCGCTTTCCCAAGCGCGGCAGGCGCGCTTTTTTCAGCAGCGAGCGCATTGACCAGTCGTCGCCTGATAACCGCCGTGCCTCTGCCAAAACGGCCTCTCCTACGGCGGTGACCTTGTCGGGGGCCTCATCAAAAAGTCGGATCAGAAAGCCATCGGGGTCGGCGCGGAACAGGTTTTCTTCTGCCAGCAGGTTGCCGGGGAAATCCTTGGCGTTGGCCGTGACGATCCCATCGCAGGATCCGACGACGGCTGCTGCCAGCACATGAATGTCATCAGGGTCAGGAAGCCAGAATTGTGCCAGTTTGCTGTCCGGCACTGTCACTTCGGCGGTCGGGAAACTGGCCCGTAGTGCGGCAATTTCACCCCGCGCGATAACCTCGCCTTCGGGGCCTAACTTGTCGGCCGCCCGCGCCCATTCTTCCAATATTCGTGGTGACCATCGCGGCTCAAACAAGCCTGCGCGCGCACACCCGACCAACACCTCGCGCATGACGGTCGGATACAGCACGCAGGCATCCAGCATCATCCTCATAGGCGGAAGAACACCGCCTTGAGGTAGCCGCTTTCCGCCAGATGCGGCATCAGCGGATGGTCCGGCCCAGCAAAGCCCGTGTGCACAATCTGTCCCCGCCTGCCACCGCGCCCGATCCCGCGTGCGCTGGCGTTGCGGAACTTGGTCAGATCGGCCGCATGGCTACACGAGCAGACCCCAAGATAGCCACCTTCGGCCACCAAGGGCGCGGCCAGTCTGGCCACCCGCTCGTAGGCCCGCAGCCCCGCATCCAACGCCTTGCGATTGGGCGCAAAAGCGGGCGGGTCGCAGATGATGATGTCAAAGGTCTCACCCTCTTCCGCAAGCGCCGTCAGCACATCAAAGGCATCGCCGCGCCGGGTTGCAAATCTATCCGCCACACCAGAGGCCTGCGCACCCGCCTGCGCGAGTTCCAGCGCAGGGGCTGAGCCATCAACGGCCAGCACCGATGCCGCGCCGTTTGCAAGGCAGGCAAGACCAAAGCCGCCCACATGGGAAAACACGTCCAACACGCGTGCACCCTTTGCCAGTGAAGCCGCAAAGGCATGATTGGGGCGTTGGTCATAGAACAATCCGGTTTTCTGCCCGCCCATGACATCAGCCATATAGGTGGCGCCATTCATCGGCACCTGGATCGCGGATGTCGGCGCGTCGCCGGCCGCAATCCGTGTGATGTCCGCGAGACCTTCGAGGCTTCTTGCGCGGCCCGTGCCATTGAGCACGACGGTGGTCACGCCTGTCACCTCTTGCAGGGCCGCTACAAGCGGATCGATCAGCGCATCGGCCCAGGCGGCGTTGGGTTGGACGACGGCAAGATCACCAAAGCGGTCAATAATTACACCCGGCAGCCCGTCACTTTCGGCGTGCACCAGCCGGTAGAACGGCGCGTCATATAACCGGGCCCGATGCGCGAGGGCCGCGGTCAGCCTTGCGGCAAACCATGACTGATCGATCTGCGCCTCTGGATCGCGGTCCAGCATCCTGCAGATGATCTTGCTGGCGGGGTTCACCGCGACGACCCCCATGGGCACACGGTTGCTGTCTTCAAGCTGTGCCAGCGTGCCCCCTGTCAGGCCACGTGTGCGCCTGTCAGTCACTAGCTCATTGGCATAGACCCAGGGAAACCCGTGGCGCACGGCGCGGGCATCCGCTTTGGGGGTCAGGCGAACGGTGGGATATGTTTGATCTGTCATACCGCCCCTTACCGTGCCCATGCCTGCGACGAAAGGGTCAAAGCAATGCGCAATTCGGCGATTGTTAGCGCTAACCGGGCGTGCTAAGGGAGGCGCGAAACCAGCCGCCGCGAGGATTCCATGGCCCTGCACCCCAAGATTGCCGAAGTCACCGACCGTATACGCGCCCGGTCCCAAGGGCCGCGCCGCAAATACCTAGATGCCATGGCCGCCGCGGCTGCCGCAGGCCCGCGCCGCGCGCATCTGACCTGCGGCAATCAAGCCCATGCCTACGCTGCGATGGGCGATCAGAAAGATGCGCTTGTGGCCGAGGCCGCGCCCAACATCGGCATCATCACCGCCTACAACGACATGTTGTCGGCACATCAACCGTTCGAGACCTATCCCGCGATGATCCGCAAAGCAGCACAAGCCGCTGGTGCCACGGCACAGGTCGCAGGCGGTGTGCCCGCCATGTGCGACGGGGTGACCCAGGGCCAAACGGGGATGGAGCTGTCGCTGTTTTCGCGCGACGTGATCGCGCTGGCCGCAGGTGTGGGCCTGTCGCACAACACCTTTGACGCAGCTCTTCACCTTGGGGTTTGCGACAAGATCGTCCCCGGCTTGGTCATCGCCGCCGCAACCTTTGGTTATATCCCCTCGCTGTTTCTGCCTGCGGGGCCGATGATCTCTGGCCTGCCAAATGATGAAAAGCAGGCGGTGCGGCAGGAATTTGCCAAGGGCAATATTGGACGCGAGGAACTGATGAAGGCCGAAATGGCCAGCTATCACGGCCCCGGCACATGCACATTCTACGGAACTGCCAATACCAATCAGATGTTGATGGAATTCATGGGGCTGCATATGCCCGGTGCGTCTTTTGTCAATCCCGGCACGCCCTTGCGTGACGCGCTGACTGTTGCCGGTGTCGAACGCGCCGCCCAAATCACCGCATTGGGCAACCAGTATACGCCCGCCTCTGACGTGCTAGACGAACGCGCCTTTGTGAATGGTCTGGTCGGGTTGATGGCGACGGGCGGGTCGACCAACCTCGTGATCCACCTGCCCGCGATGGCCCGTGCGGCGGGGGTCATTCTGGATCTCGAAGATTTCTCGGATATCTCAGACGTGGTGCCGTTGATGGCGAAGGTTTATCCAAACGGCCTTGCTGACGTGAACCATTTCCACGCGGCAGGCGGTCTTGGCTACATGATCGGTGAACTGCTGAACGCCGGTCTTTTGCACGATGACACCAAGACCGTCGCGGGCGACGGGCTGGAACGCTATACACAGGAACCCAAACTTGACGGCGACCGTGTTGCGTATGTTCCGGGCACCGCGACCACACTGAACGACAAGATCCTGCGCCCTGTATCGGACCCGTTTAGCCACCATGGCGGGCTGACTCAGCTTGCCGGCAACCTTGGGCGCGGGGTGATGAAGTCCTCTGCCGTGGCCGAAGACCGCCATATCATTGAGGCCCCTGCCCGCGTGTTCCACACCCAAGACGCGGTCAAAGCAGCTTTCAAGGCCGGTGAATTGACCGATGATGTGGTCGTGGTTGTGCGCTTTCAGGGGCCGAAATCAAACGGTATGCCGGAACTACACAGCCTGACCCCGGTCTTGTCCGTGATGCAAGGCCGTGGCCAGCGCGTGGCCCTTGTCACCGATGGCCGCATGTCCGGCGCCTCTGGCAAGGTGCCGTCGGCCATTCACCTTTGCCCCGAAGCCGCAGACGGCGGCCCGATTGGCAAGATCCAGGACGGCGACATCGTGCGGCTTGACGCGACCAAAGGCACCATCGATGTGATCGGCGTTGACCTTGTCACACGCGAAAGCGCAAGTGCTGATCTGACAGGAAACGGCACAGGTGTTGGTCGCGAACTCTTTGAGGTATTCCGCCGCAACGTTGGTCTTGCCGCAGACGGCGCTGGTGTTTGCGTCTGACTTTCTTTTGAACCAAAATATGCCCGCCGGAGGCCCGATTATTCGCCGAATAATCGCCACCACCCCACAGTAAAGGACGACCCTATGACCCCGCAAACCGCATCCGAAAAGAACCGTGCATTGTGCCTGATGGCCCCGGTGGTCCCGGTTCTGGTGCTTGATGATGCAAGTCAGGCCAAAGGGTTGGCGACAGCGCTCGTGGCTGGTGGTCTTCCCGCGCTTGAGGTCACGCTGCGAACGCCCGCAGCACTTGATGCGATCCGCGAAATGGCGGCCGTGCCCGGCGGCGTTGTTGGCGCAGGCACGCTTTTGACGCCAAAGGACGTGGAAAACGCCAAGGCCGCAGGCGCGCAATTTGGCGTGGCACCGGGGGCCACGGATCTGCTTTTGGATGCCTGCGAGGCCAATGACCTGCCGCTATTGCCCGGTGCGGCCACAGCATCAGAAGCCATGCGACTTTTGGAGCGCGGATATACCGTGCAAAAATTCTTCCCCGCAGAGGCAAACGGCGGCGCGCCCGCGCTCAAGGCGATTGGCGCGCCAATTCCACAGGTCAGCTTTTGCCCCACCGGAGGCGTCAGCCTCAAGAACGCGGGCGATTACCTGTCCTTGTCAAACACATTGTGTGTCGGCGGATCCTGGGTTGCGCCCAAAGACGCAGTCGCGTCAGGCGATTGGGACCGGATCACAGCGCTTGCAGCCGAGGCCGCGGCGCTGCCACGCTAAAGCCCGCGCCCCGCGCGGCCACCGCGCCGCCGGGCAGGACCACTGTCCTTGAGTGCAGCCTGCAATGTCTGCATCATCGGATGGTCGGCGGGCTCATGGCTATATTGCTGCAAGAGCGCTTGCACCTCGGCCTTTGCATCAAGGCCCGGCGGCACACCCAAGGCCCAATCCAAAAAGATCGTCCGGCATTCTGATGCGGTGATCCCGTCAATCCGAAAGGATTCCCGGATCAGGCCTTTTGGGTCGCGCGCGTCACCCTTCACGACGCGTCCCCAGCTTTCGCGTTATGATCGCGCTCGCCTCTTCGGCACTGTCGCGCAACGCGCTTTGCAATATATCCATGCTTTCACATCCCGTCTCTCGCAGCACAAAACGTCTGCCGCCTTCGCCCACGGCTTCTGGGTCAAACACCCCACCCGCCAGCAACCGGCCAGCGGCCTGCACACGCCAGAATAGCGCCGCCGCCTGTGACAGCGCCGCGCCTTCAGCGGCGTCCAGCCAACCGTTCGCGACACCGCTTGCCAGCTGATTGACAGCCTCACGCGCAGGCGATCCCGCGCGCAATGCCACGGTCTGGGCAAAAAGGGCGATGTCTTGCAAACGCCCTGCCCCGTCCTTGGCGTCCCACGGACTGGTTGCGGGCTTGGCCTCTGACAGCCGCCTGCGCATATCCGCCACGTCATCGCACACGGCCGCACCCTGCCCTTTTTGCGGCAAAAGCGATTGCCGAAACGCCTCCACCCGTGCGGCCAATGGGGCAGACCCGGCGATCGCGCGCGCGCGTGTCAGCGCCAGATGTTCCCACGTCCATGCCTCGTCCTGTTGGTAGCTTTCAAAGGCCTCGATCGAGGTGGCGACAGGGCCCTGCCTGCCGGACGGGCGCAACCGCATATCAACCTCGTAAAGCCGCCCTTCGCCCATCGGTGCCGTCAGCGCCGTGACCAGCGCTTGGGTCAATCGCGCATAATAGGGCCGCGTGGCGAGCGGGCGCTTGCCCTCTGACGCCTCAACCCCGTTGGGGTCATAGATCATGATCAGATCCAAATCGCTAAGCGCATGTAGTTGCCCGGCACCAAGCGACCCCATCCCCAGCACTGCTGCACCATGTCCCGGCGGCGGCCCATGTTTGCGGCTAAATTCAGCAACGACAACCGGCCAAAGGGCTGCAACGACGGCCTGCGCCAGATCCGCATAGCGCTGCCCGCTTTCATCGGCATCAACAAGGCCGCGCAGGTGATGAACGCCGATGCCAAAGTGCCATTCCTTGGCCCACCGACGCGCTGTGTTCAATTGTGCCTCGTAGTCAGAGGCCTGTGCCAATTGCGCAGCAAGCGCTTGCGTCAGCGCGTCCACACCGGGCCATGGGCCAAAGAAACTGCCCCCGATCACGGCATCAAATACGCCTGCGTTACGCGACAGATAGGCCGCCAGCGCGGGCGCGGTAGAGGCGATATCCACGATCAACTGGCTTAGCTGCGGGTTGGCCTCGAACAGCGAAAACAACTGCACGCCCGCAGGCAGCCCTGCCAGAAAGGTGTCGAATTGCGTCAGCGCCTCTTGCGGTTTGGCGGCTTCTTTCAGGCGCGCCTGCAGATCGGGCCAAAGGCGGTTGAAGATCTCGACCGCCCGCTCTGACCGGAGGGCGGGATAGGTGGGCCAACGCGCCATCACCTCTGCCCCCCACTGTGCATCCGCCTGTGGGGCCGCATCGGGTGCAAAGAACCCTTCGGTCAATGCGTGCACGTCTTCCAGCCGCCGCAACAGATCAGCACGCAGGTCACCAACGTCCCTGTCCATCATGGCGGCAAGCCGATCAAACCCGTCCGCGTCACTGGGAAGGGCATGTGTCTGTTGATCGGCCACCATCTGCACACGATGTTCAACCTCTCGGTGAAACCGGTAGTGGTCATAAAGTTGCGCCGCCACCGTGTCCGCGACCCATCCTGCCTTGGACAGCGCAGCAAGTCCCTGACCGGTTCCGCGCAGGCGCAGGCTGGGGTCTCGCCCGCCCGCGATAAGTTGCCGGGTCTGAGTAAAGAACTCGATCTCGCGGATGCCGCCACGCCCCAGCTTCATGTTGTGGCCTTCCAACACAAGATCGCCGCCCAGCCCTTTGTGATCGCGAATGCGCAGGCGCATGTCGTGGGCGTCTTGAATCGCTGCAAAATCCAGATGCTTGCGCCAAACAAAGGGGCGAAGGGTATCAAGGAACCGCTGACCTGCCGCAATATCACCGCCCGAGGGAGCGGCCTTGATATAGGCGGCGCGTTCCCACGTGCGCCCGACGCTTTCGTAGTAACGCTCTGCCGCTTCCATCGACAGGCACACGGGCGTGACACTCGCATCAGGTCGCAGCCGCAGATCGGTGCGAAACACGTATCCCTCGCTGGTATTCTCGGACAGGATGGCCGTCATCCGCCGTGTGACCCGGATAAAGGCAGCCCGCGCGTCATGATAGGTGTCAGGGTCAAACCGGGTTTCGTCAAACAGGACAATCAGGTCGATGTCAGAGGAGTAATTCAACTCTCCCGCGCCCATTTTACCCATCGCGAGAGCCACCATGCCACCGGCCGTGTCGGCATCATCAGCGTTCAGTCCGGGCAGCTTGCCGCGCCCGATTTCCGCCCCCACAAGGGTCTTGAGGCAGCGGTCGACAGCCGCATTGGCAAAATCGGTGAGGGTCTGCGTCACCGTCTCAAGTGGCCAAACACCGGCCAGATCGGCAAGCCCGGTTAGCAGGGCAATCCGCCGCTTGGCCACGCGAAGCTGCACCGGGAGATCTGCCAGGCTGACCTTGCCGATATCCGAAATCACATCGGCGCTGGCCGCTTCTGGCGCGGCCACTGCGCCTGCCAGCCAATCCGCCTCGCGTTGCATCAGACCGCAAAGGTAGGGGCTGCAACTTGCTGTCCCCTGCAACAGATCCCGCAAGTCTGCACCAAGGTCAGGGGCGTCCGCCGCACGGTCAGCATCATAAAGGCGCGGAATGCGCGTGGCCCGTTCAATGAGCGACATAAGCGGTGTCCTGACTAAAGATATTGGTCCAACCGTCCGCGCGTCTGGCCCAGATCGAACTGACAAACATGGCCTCTGGCGGTCCATTTGTTCGCCCAAAATCGGCGCGATAGGAAATCAGCGCGTGATCCGCCCCCAATGGGCGCACCTGCACCTGCGATAATTCAAAATGCGCGACAGTCGGCCCGTCTTGCAATTGCCCGATATGCGCCGCCCTATCAGCAAATCCATCGGCATAGACGCCCAGAAAATCCGCCGCCAATGCTGCGGCATCCGCTGTCGCATCCCCATCCACCAAGGCTTGCCAGACTTGCGTTTCACGCGCCGTTATGGCGTCTTGCAGCGGATCAGGGGTGTCATCATTCATCCCCCAAGCTAGGCAGAAGGCCCCGACATGAGCAAGAGCCTCAAACGTGTGACCCGCGCCCTTTTGGACGCAGGTTTGACGGCGGCACCATTGGAAATGTCCGATTTGACCAAAACCGCCCAGCAGGCGGCAGATGCAGTTGGATGCCATCTTGATCAGATTGCCAAATCGATCATCTTTCGCGGTGGGCAGTCAGGGCAGGCGATATTGTTCATCACCGCAGGTGGCCATCAGGTTGATGCAGCCAAGGCGGCGGTTTGCGCAGGCGAACCCTTGGGCAAGGCAGATGCCGCACTGATCCGCGCGCAAACCGGGTTCGCGATTGGCGGTGTCGCCCCGATTGGGCACCTCAACCCGATCCGCGCGTTCTACGATCCGCGTCTTTCGGAATTCGAGGTGATCTATGCCGCGGCGGGCACCCCGCGCCACGTTTTTCCGATCGCGCCGGGTGATCTGATCGCGATTTCAGACGCAGAACCGGCGGATTTCACGGCGTCGTAGCGTGGGCAATTTGCTCGCGACCAGCTAAAAAATCATTTGTTTTCAGCGCCGATTTCAAAAAATGTAAAAAACATTCACATTGTCCCTTGCGCGGATCACGTGACACTCCCATCTTGGTGATGTGAAAAGCATTTACATTCCCCGGCCGCTTCACCGGCCACCTTATTTGGAGAGACACGCACATGACCGCCGCTGATATCAATACTGCCACGAACCATAGCGACTATGATCGCCCCAACTGGTTTGCCCGGACCGAGGGCTGGCTGGATGAGCGCGGCAAGCCCGCCTGGATCGGTGCCACCGTCCTTGGCTTTATCTTCTTCTGGCCTGTTGGCCTGGCCCTGCTGTTCTACATGCTGTTCTTCAAAAAGCATGGCGGCATGACCGGTCGCCGCGCCAAGCGAATGCGCCACGGAATGCGCCGCATGGCCGGCAGTTCTGGCAACCGCGCCTTTGACGCCTACAAGACCGAAACCCTGCGTCGCCTTGAAGAAGAGCAGGACAACTTTGAGGCCTTCCTTGAGCGTCTGCGCGAAGCCAAAGACAAGGCAGAGTTCGACCAGTTCATGGACGACCGTGCCAAGAAGACCGGCAATGACGACAATGGCGACGACGACACACGCGACGCCGCCTAATTCCCTCCCCCCCGGGGTGGCCCTTCCCATCGGGCCGCCCCACCCTTCATTTCAAACGGAAACAAGATTATGACCGCCGCCATGACACTGCCAAACCCCGAAACAGCCCCTGCCTTTTATGCCGGTGTTCCAACAAAGCGCCTGTTGGCCTGGGTCGTTGATGTCATCTTGATCGGCGTCCTTTGCGTTCTGGTGCTGCCGTTCACCGCCTTCACCGGCATCTTCTTCTTTCCGTTTCTGATGCTGTTTGTGGGCTTCTTTTATCGCTGGTTCACCATCGCGGGCGGCTCTGCCACCTGGGGGATGCGTCTGATGGCGATTGAATTGCGGGACATGGATGGCCTGCGCCTGACGTCTGGCATGGCTTTCGCCCATACGGCGGGTTACACGATTTCTGTGATCACCGCACCGTTGCAACTGATTTCGATCGTGGCGATGCTTTTGACGCCGCGCGGCCAAGGCCTGTCGGATATGGTTTTGGGCACCACCGCGATCAACAAACCCGCCTGATTTACCAATTGTTAAGAAAACGGCACCTCCCCATTATGGCGGGGTTGCCAGTCGTTACAATTGGCCGCACTCTACGGATATGCGTCATACGCTTCCCATTGCGCCCCAGTTTTATGTGACGGCTCCGCAACCCTGCCCCTATCTGGACGGCCGGATGGAGCGGAAATTGTTCACCGCCCTGCAAGGCGATACCGCGGGACCGCTGAACGACACGCTGTCCAAGCAGGGATTTCGCCGCAGCCAGAACGTGCTTTATCGCCCCTCTTGTGCGGAATGTTCGGCCTGCATGTCGGCCCGGATCCGCGTCGCTGACTTTGAACCGTCCCGCAGCCAGCGTCGGGTGCTCAAACGGAACGCACAACTCAAGCGACGCGCGACCTCGCCCTGGGCCACGGAAGAACAATACGAGCTTTTCCGCGAATACCTTGATAACCGCCACGCGCAGGGCGGTATGGCCGACATGGATATGTTCGAATTCGCCGCCATGATTGAAGAAACCCCAGTGCGCAGCCGTGTGATCGAATACACCGACCGCAACGATACAAATGCCGGGCCCTTGGCCGCTTGTCTGACCGATATCCTCGATGATGGGCTGTCGATGGTCTATTCCTTCTTTGATCCAAGCCTTGATGCCGCCTCGCCCGGTACCTTTCTGATCCTGGATCACATTGATATCGCCCGCGAACTGAACCTGCCCTATGTCTACCTTGGCTATTGGGTGCCGGGATCGCGCAAGATGGGCTACAAGGCGCGCTTCAAGGGTGTTGAGGTTTTCCGCAGCGGCCATTGGCAAGACCTTGGCGATCCTGATGATTACGACAGCGCCCTGCACCCGCTGTCCACCGATCCGATTGCCGAACAAGTGGCCCGGATCAACCTGCCCGGCAGCCATCCGGCCAGCGATTAAGTTTCGAAAAAATCGGATTGAGCAATTCTCATTTTTCGGATGTCATGCTAGGCTAGCCATCTCAATTGCTATGGTTTCTGCATGAAACGCCCCGACTTTTCACTCAAATGGCTGCGCGTCTTTCGTGCCGTGGCCCGCACCGGCTCGCTTCAGGCGACGGCGGATCAGACGGGGCTGTCGATCAGCACCGTGTCGCATCACCTTGCCCGGCTCGAAGCCCACGTTGGCACCGGATTGATCGACCACAGCCGCCGCCCCATGGCCCCCACAAGCGCGGGCCTGCAATTTCTGCGCAGTGTCGAGGATGCGCTGGCCGCCCTTGACCGTGGCGCGGCCGAGCTGACAGCCACCACACCGGGGAGCCTGCGCCAGCTGCGGTTTGCGATGATTGACGACTTTGAAAACGACATCGGCCCCGACATCACCCGGATGCTGGCCAGCGCGCTGCCCGGTTGCCAATTCACCCATCTGACCCGCGTCAGTCACGAGATCCTCGATTTGCTGCGCGCTGGCGATCTGGACATGGGGCTGGCCACCCGCCCCGCGACGGCGCCCGCGGATATGACCGAAACGCCCCTGCTGCGTGACCCCTTCGTGTTGGCCGTGCCCGCGGCCACAACCGCCACAGCAGAGGCGCTGATTGCGGGCGACAGCGACCTTGCCTTTCTGCGCTACAATCCTCGCCAGATCATCGGCGGCATGGTGGCCGCCCAATTGACCCGCCTGCGGATCACATTGCCCAATGCCTTTGCATTGGATAGCACCGCGTCACTGATGTCGCTGATTGCGCATGGCGACGGCTGGGCGATCACGACACCAAGCAATTACATCCGCGCAAAGCGGTTTCAGCCGCAAATCAAGCTGCTGCCCTTTCCGGGCAAGGAATTTGCGCGCACGATCTCGATCTTTGTGGCGCAGCCGCAGGCGCAAGAGATTGCGCAGAACGTCGCGACCGCGATGCGCAGTTTGCTGGCAACCCACGCCGTTGGGCCCGCCGTTGCGGCCTACCCGTGGCTGCGCGACAGCTACCGTTTGGTCGACTAACCCACGATGTTGAATTGCGCGCGGATGGCCCGGTCCGCCTCGGCGCCCAGATAGTCGGGGCGGTGATTGGCCAGCATCGCTTTGGCTTGCTGGTTTGCCCGTGTCCATGCATCCTGACGACCCGCCTCTTCCCAGGTGCGCGGCTGTTCACGGTCGGCCAATGCCGGATAGTGATAGTCCCGCTCCATTGCCGCATAAGTCTGATCTGATCCCAGAAAATGACCGTCCCCAAGGATTGCATCGCAGATCGCATGAAAGCCAAGATTGTCTGCATTGACCTCGACCCCGCGCAATGCGCGATAGGTGGCACTGTGCATTTCATCGTCCAGAATAAACGCTTCAAAACTCGCGCCTAAAAGCGCCGCCATCATACCGCTGCTTTCGTAGATCAGGTTGCCCCCGGCCAAAGCCGCCGCAAGCGACGTCATGCCCTTTTCGACCCCGTATTGTGCGTCAATCGCCTTGGCATCTGTCATGGATGCCGCAACGCCCGAAGGCAGCCCTAGCCAGTTCGACAATTGCGCAGAGGCCGCATTCAGCAGCGCTGTCTCACCTCCTCCGCCCGCAAAGGCCCCGCTGCGCAGATCAATCACCAGTGGCCAGTTCGAAAACACCATTGGAAAACCCGGAGAGATCACATTGACCATCACAAGGCTCGCCAAAGTTTCGGCCAGCGACTGCGCAAGGAACCCAGCCAAGGTCGCGGGCGCCGTTGCCCCGGCCTGTGCAGCCGTGATGCAGGACATCGGGATGTTGTGGGCGATGCATTCATAAACTACATCCACCGCATCCTCGCCAAACCGCATCGGAGAGATGACGGGGCTGATGTGGGTTTTCATAAATGGCCGTTCGGCAAAGGCCCCGGCGCCACCCGCCGCGATATCCAGCATTTTCACAATCGGGGCTACATGTTCGGCCAGCGTAAAGGCCGTCGCCGTCGGCTTTGTTGTGTTGCGCAGCAGCGCATAGGCCGTGTTCACATCCAGATCAAAGGGATCGGGCACATCCGTCGCGATGCAACAACGAGTGAACCATGCAACGTTGTCCAGCCTGTCCTGCAACCGCGTGAAATCATGCAGGTCAACAAGGGTTGAAGGGCGATAGATCCCGGTGTCCAGATCCAGCGTGTTCACCGCCGCACCGCCGGTGCCAAAATAGACCCGGTCACCCCCAACCTCGATTGACCTTTCGGGGTCGCGGCCATGCAAAGTGAATGTCTTTGCGGCTTTTGCAATGCAGTCCGAGACCATCTCGGGCGGCAAACCGATCCGGCCAGCGCCCAGATCAACCGCACCGGCCGCAATCAAATCGTCCCACAACCGCTGTGGCACCTCACCCATGCCAAGCTCTGCCAATAGACGCAGCGCGGTCGCATAAATCGCCTCGCAATCATCCTCTGACATCGGCCGATATTGCCCGCCACGCTGTCCGGGCGACGCCGGATTCACCTTTGGCGGTGCCGCCCTTTGCGCGAGACGCGCCTTGCGGCCACTACGGGTTCTGGAAGGGGTGGTTTCGTCGGTCATGGGCACCTGCTGCTGATGCCATGATAGGACGCCCAAGCACCTTGGCGCGCAACCAATTCGACGCGCGAAGCAATTTATCAAAACGTATATTTCATATTCTCGAAAAGACGATATTTTCATTGCCCTGTTGGGTCGCCACACCTCAAATGACCGCGCAAACAACCAAGGGGACGGCCATGAAGTCGCAAACAAAGGTCGTCGTGATCGGCGGCGGCATCGCAGGATGCTCAACGCTGTATCACCTGACGCAGGAAGGCTGGACGGATGTTGTTCTGGTAGAACGGGACGAGCTGACATCGGGCACCACCTGGCACTCTGCCGCGCAGGTCACCAACTTTGGCATGAACCAGACGATGGTGGGCCTCAAAACCCATTCCATCAACCTTTATAAGGAGTTACGCGACGATCCTGACTACCCCGTGCAATACAATCACGGCGATGGCGGCATTCGGCTTGCCAATACAGAGGCGCAGATGGACGGCTACCGCCACTTTGCCTCAATGGCGCGGGGCATGGACGTCGAATTCGAAATCCTTGATGCCGAAGAATGCGCCCGCCGGCACCCACTGATCTCGACCGACAACCTTTTGGGCGGCCTTTGGGATGGCAATGATGGCGACATTGACCCCGCTTCGCTGTGCCAAGCGCTTGCCCGCCGTGCCCGCAAAGCTGGCGCCGAAGTCTATCGCAACACACCTGTCACGGCCCTGACCCAGCACAAAGACGACAGCTGGACCGTCCACACCGAAAAGGGCGATATCGCGTGCGAAATCGTGGTCAACGCCTGCGGTTACCGTGTGAATGAGGTGGGTGCCATGATGGGCGTCCACCATCCGGTTGTGTCGATGGAACACCAGTATTTTGTGACCGAAGACATCCAGGGCATCGTCGACGCAGGCCACCGGATGCCCCTGCTGCGCTGCCCGATCAGCGACTATTACTGCCGTCAGGAAAAACAAGGCCTCTTGCTGGGCTTCTACGAACAAGACTGCCGCACATGGGGCATGGACGGCATCGACCCGAAGTTCTCAAACGACCTCTGCCCCGATGACCTTGACCGGATCACGGATGTGCTGGAAGGCGCGTTTGAACGCATGCCCGCCCTGATGGAAGTTGGCATCAAGAACGTCGTGAACGGCCCGATCACCTATACCATCGACGGCGCGCCGCTGGTCGGCCCAATCCCCGGCAAGCGCAACGCGTTTTGCATCATCGGGCTGCGCGCGGGTCTTGGTGAAGGCGGCGGCCACGGCTGGATGCTCGCCCAGCAGATCGTCCACGGAGAGGCTTGTTATGACACTTGGTGCATCGACCCGCGCCGCTTTGCCGGTCACACCAATGTTGAGCTGACGGCGCTGAAAGCGATAGAGGATTACCAGAACGAATTCCGCTTCCACTTTCCCAACGAACACCGCCCCGCGGGCCGCAACGCAAAGACCACCGCGCTGACACCAGTGCTGGCTGCCGAAGGCGCGCATTTCGCCGTGGTCAATGGCTGGGAACGCTCCGAATTCTTCGCCCCTGACCTGCACGTCACCCCGTCGTTCCGCTTTGACGAAACCTTTGACGTGGTTGCTGCCGAAGTGGACGCGGTGCAAAACGCCGTCGGTCTGGCAGAGGTGAACGGCTTTAACCGGTTCGAGATCACCGGCGCGGATGCGCAGACCTTTCTTGACCGCATGATCTGTGGCCGCCTGACCCGCAAGCCGGGACGCGTCGGCCTTGCCTATCTGCTTAACCACCACGGCATGTTGAAGGGCGAGGCGACGATTGCCAATCTGCCCGCCTCTGACCGCGGACCGGACCGGATCTGGTATGGCTCTGCCGCCGCGTCTGAACTTCATGACATGGACTGGCTGACCCAGCACATCGGCACCGATGAGGACGTGGCGATCCGCTCACTCACCAACGACCAGACCATCCTCGTGTTGGCGGGCCCCAAGGCGCGCGCCGTGATGCAGGCTGTCAGCCGCGCCGATTGGACCAAAGAGGGCTTTCCTTGGTTGTCTGTGCGTGAATGTTTCATCGGTTATGCACCAGCAACGGTCATGGCCGTCAGCTTTTCGGGCGAGATGGCCTATGAAATCCACATTCCCAACGCCTCACTTTATGCCGCCTATCAGGCCCTGAAAGAGGCTGGTGCCGCCCACGGTCTTAAACACTTTGGTGCGCTCGCCGTAGATTCCATGCGCATGGAAAAGGGCTATCTGCATTGGAAGGCTGACATCCTGACCGAATTTGATCCCTTTGAAACGGGCCTCGACCGGTTTGTGAAAATGGACAAGGATGATTTTGTCGGCAAGGCCGCCCTCGCCGCCCGTCCCGCGCCTGCCAAAAAGCTGGTGACACTGACCATCGACAGCAAAGATGCAGCCGCCCACGGCGGTGCTTCGGTCATGCGGGATGGCAAGGTCATCGGCACGGTGACCTCTGGCGATTGGGGCCACCGGACCGGGCTGAACCTGGCCTATGCCTTTGTCGATGCAGCATTCAGCGCCACCGGCACTGCCTTTGAGGTCGATATGTTGGGCAGCCTTGTGGCGGCAAAGGTGATCGACATCTCCCCCTATGACGCGAACCTCAGCCGGGTGCGCGCTTAACAATCACAACAAGAAGGGCGGCCCTTTCGGACCGCCCTTCCTACGGTGGAACATCTGCCCACCCATTTAGTTGATCAGGTTCGGCACAATCGTCACGACCCATGGGAAGAACGCCAGCAGCGCAAGCCCTACGACCTGAATCCCGATGAATGGCATCACGCCGCGATAGATCTGACCTGTCGTGATCTCTTTCGGTGCAACGCCCCGCAGATAGAACAACGCAAAGCCAAAGGGCGGCGTCAGGAATGATGTCTGAAGGTTCACAGCGATCATGATCGTCACCCACTTGGGATCAAACGTGCCGCCATAGATGACCGGACCCACAATCGGAATCACGATGTAGATGATCTCTAGGAAGTCGAGCACGAAGCCCAGCACAAAGAGCACCAGCATCACGATCAGGAATACGGTCCATTCGTTGCTGAACGACTTCAGGAACTCCTGAATGTAATGCTCTCCGCCGAAGGAAATCAGCACGAGGTTCAGCAGTTGCGACCCGATCAGGATGGTGAACACCATGGATGTCACCTTGGCCGTCTCTCGCACAACCGGGGACAACACGCCGCCCTTCATCAGTACCCAGCACGACCAGATCAGCCCGAACATCGCAAACAGGAAGCTTCCAAATGCGACGGCATAGGCCACGTAGTTTTCGAACAGAACCACTTCCTGACCCAAGCGCATGTCAAAGTTCACGCCAATCAAAAGCATCACGGCGATTGCCGCTGCCGTCAGCAGCACCATGCGACCTGACCGGCCCTCGTCCTGCAATTTGCGGTAAGCCGCCAGCATGATGGCACCACCTGCACCCAAGGCCGCAGCCGGGGTCGGGTTGGTGATCCCGCCAAGGATCGACCCCAGCACCGCCACGATCAACACCAGCGGCGGGAAGACCACGCGCAGAATATCGTTGCTAAAGGCCAGCACGGAGGCATAGCGCAGCCCGTAGAAGGCAATGATCAGTGGGATTGCAATCATCAGCACTGTTGTCCCCGGCGACGTAAGTGGCCCGATCAACGCGACATCCGCGAGCAGCATCAGTAAGATACCAACAGCGCCGATAATCAGCGGCCGGGTATCAGCAGACGGTGCAACACCGCGTGCAATCGCCAGAACCAGCCCCATCAACAGCGCCAGAACAGTCAGGCCCGTGCCCAGCGATGGCGCCTCGGCGACCCGCTCCAGCACGCGGGCTTCACGTTCTTCGGCTGACAACTCGCGGGCTTCCGTCACGCCGCCCGCCGCATCAATTGCCGCTTGTTCGGCGATCGCTGCATCCCAGGCCTCTTGCCCGTGAAGCTCCAGCATCGAGGCCGCACAGGCCTCTGGCACGTTGGTCCGCAAACTCGCGGTTTGGCCAGCGTCGGTGTAGCTGTCGACGATGACTGACTGGCTCCCCATGACACCCACCTGCCCTGCGCCAATGACCAGAACGATCAGGCCCACAGGCACCGCAAGGAACCATGTCAGCGCCTCGTTGCGGGTGATGATCTCGCCGTTGCCGGCACCATCCATCTGCACCGGTGGGGCCTTCTTTGGATTGATCAGCGCAAAACCAAAGGCGTAAAGCGCATACAAAAGCGCCAGCATGATGCCGGGCAGCAAGGCGGCCTGGAACAATGTCCCGACGGACACCACCGCCGGTTCACCCAAGAACGTCAGCGCATCAGAACAGCCAGCGTCGCGTGCACGTTCCTCTTGTGCCGCAGAATACAAATCCCCTGCCAAAGTGCCCAACAACACGATGACGATGGACGGCGGAATGATCTGCCCCAAGGTGCCCGAGGCTGCGATCACACCCGTCGACAACTCTGGCGAATATCCGTTTTTGAGCATTGTCGGCAGGGCCAGCAGCCCCATCGTCACAACGGTTGCGCCCACAATCCCGGTCGAGGCTGCAAGGAATGCCCCCACCAAAACGATGGAAACCGCCAGACCGCCGGGCAATGGGCCAAAGACCCGCGCCATGGTGGTCAGCAATTCGTCCGCAATCCGGCTCCGTTCCAGAACGATACCCATCATCACAAACATCAGCACCGCCAGCAGGGTCTCAATCGACTGCCCCGCCAGAACGCGCTCGTTCATCCGGTTCACAACAAAGGACACGTTGCGATCCAGCGCCATTTCCCAGCCGCCGGGAAACAGTGGTTCGGCCAATCTGGGTAATTCGGGATTACTAAAGACCGATATACTGTCCGATCTTATCCCCATATCCGTCAGGGCCTTGAACTCGGCACTCGACTTGTCCACCGCCATGTGGATCAGCAGCCCGCCGCCATCCAGCAAAGCAATGATAATAAACGATATCACCGCTGCGCCAGAGATCGCAAAGGCCACCGGGAACCCCGATAGAATTGCCCCGAACAAGGTCAGGAACACAATAATCAGGCCGACTTCGACGCCATCTAATCCGAAAAGCATATCTTTGGCCCCTTAGTGTATTTCTGCGACGGCTTCAGCGACAGGATCGCCCAAACGGTCTTTATCAAGGTTCTTGCCGATACTGTCCGGTCCCTCTTTCCACTCCAGATAAGAGCGGTAGAAGAATGCGACGGCTTGCAAAATCACCAATAGCGTGAAGGCAACAAGCAAAATCTTGAACAGGTAGTATCCGTTGAAGCCGTTGGGCGAAAACCCGATGGTTTCGACGTTGAACTTGAGCGCCCGCGCCTTTGGTAGAAGCTTATCAAGGTCTTTGGCCGCGTCGGACGCGGACAGCTTTGGTGTCACCAGATGACGCCACAGGAAGAACCAGCCATAAAAGTAGGTCAGGACAGCCGCAGGCACCATAAAGACCATAGAGCCGATCATATCGACAATCCGTTTGGCCCGATGCCCGATGGCAGAGTAGACCAGATCGACCCGCACATGCCCGCCCTGCACGAAGGTATAGCTGACGCACATGCAGACGATGATGGCGTTGTAGAACTTCAATTCTTCCGACCACCAGCTGACGTCCTTGGTAAACGCCACACCCAGCCCAAGCGAGATTTCCGAAACTGCAAAAACCCGCTGCATGAAGATAATGATGATCTGCTGTAGCACCATCAAAAGGCCCGCAAAGGCCGCCGTGCGGCCCACAACATTGGCGAAGCCTTCCAGCCCCTTCACGCAGGACCACATGAACGCATTGCGCACCAGACCCACGGCCGTGACGACCAGAAAGATGAACAGAAAGACGAAGAACAGCTCCCAACTGGCGCCGTAATAGATGAACCGAAGCAGCGATTCCGCCGCCTCAAGGTCCGAAATTTTTGAATTGAGCGACATGTGCGGCAACCACGCAAGCCAAAGCTCCGGGTTGAAAATGGCGTAAATCAGGTTGTACGGCGCTTCGATCAGATGTGCAAAGAACCACCCAAAGGCGTTGCCGCCCCAGCTTTCGACCAATCCCATTTGGTCACCCCCTCATGTCGTCAGATTGCCGCGGATGTGCGGCGACCATCCGGGCCAGTTATGCAAGGATAACTGGCCCGGACATTGATCCAAATCAACATGAAGACACTGCGTCAACACGTTGATCTTAAATCATTTAGCCCATTACACGGTCACGCTGGGCACGGTAGGCGCCTTCGGACTGCGAGATCCAGCTGGACGATGCCGCCATAGAGGCGTTGTAGGACGCGCGAATGCGGTCATACAGATCATCACCGTTGTACTGGTCCATGGTCTCGGTCGCAGCAACGCCCATTGCATCCCAGACGGGATCAGGGAATTCCAGAACCTTGACGCCACCGGCCTGCAGACGCTGCAGCGCGTCACCGTTGGAGTTCATGAACTGGGCAAGGTTCCACTGGTGTGCTTCACCGGCTGCCATTTCGATGATCTTCTGGTGCGCAGGCGACAGGCTCTCGAACACATCTAGGTTTGTCGCAAGCGACAGACCTGCGCCCGGCTCGTGCATACCAGCGGTGTAGTAGAACTTGGTGATTTCCTGGAAACCAGCCTTTTCATCGGCCCAAGGACCAATCCACTCTGTGCCGTCAATCGCACCGGATGCCAGCGCCTGATACACTTCGGCACCTGGCAGGTTCTGAACGGACGCGCCCATGCGGCCCAGCGCCTGACCACCAAGGCCCGGCATACGGAACTTCAGACCTTGGAAGTCTTCTGGACCTGCGATCTCCTTGGCAAACCAGCCACCCGCCTGTGGGCCAGTGTTACCGGCAAGGAACGACTTCAGACCAAAGATGGAACCAAGCTCGCTGTGCAGGTCATGACCGCCGCCATGGTAGTACCAGTTCATCAGTTCCTGTGGCGACATGCCGAATGGAACGGATGTAAAGAAGGCATAACCGGGGTGCTGGTTGATAAAGTAGTAGTCTGCACCGTGGTACATATCAGCCTGACCAGAGGTCACAGCGTCAAACACCTCGAACGCACCAACGAGTTCGCCAGCGGCCTTCAGGTCGATTGTCAGGCTTCCGTCCGACATAGCTGTGATCGAGTCAGCAGCGCGCTGTGCGGCGTCATGCACACCTGCAAGGCCACGGCCCCAAGTGGTGACAAGCGTCAGCGTGCGGTTGCCCTGTGCATAGGCCGGTGCGGCCAGCGTTGTGGCCGCTGCGGCGGTCCCGCCTAGTGCTGTGTTCTTTAGAAATGAACGACGATCCATTGTATTCCTCCCATATGTTTCGTCAGCCAAACCCGGTTTCCGGGCTGGTGTCTCGTGAGCAGAGCCTAGCGACGCCACGTCACAACTTGAATACGCAATACTGCGTAGAAACCGACAAACTGGTGCAGTTTTCTAACCAATCAAGGCCAAAAATCGTCCCCTAACCGTTCCGTTAGCGCTCACGATTCGCGCAAGGCCCTTTGATTCTGCCGCGATTCGCAGCACAACTTGCCTCATGCAGAACCTCTGGTCACGCCTGCGCGATGCGCTCGACTTTTCTTACGGCCAAAAGATCTTTCTTCTGGCCACTGTTCCGCTGATCGTTGCGGTGTCTTTGATCGCGGTGCTGGTCACCGGCCAGTCGCGGCAATTGGCTGAACGCGAGATTGCAGCCCTCGAAGTGCAGTTGATCGATGCCAAACGGGAAGAGCTCAAGAACTACCTGTCCATCGCGCGCACGGCGGTGGTCAATACCTATGGGCGCGCGGCCCCTGATGATGAGCAAGCCAAGCTGCTCGTCAGCCGCGAACTTGCGGCGATGCTTTATGGTCAGGACGGGTACTTTTTCGTCTTTGACTATGACGGCAATAACCTTGTCGCTCCGCGCCAGACCTACCTGATTGATCGCAACTGGCTTGGCCTTGCTGACCGCAATGGCGTCCCGATCACGGACGAGCTGATCCGCATTGCCCGCACCGGCGGCGGGTATCACAGCTTTGACTGGCCAAAACCTTCGACCGGGGAAATCGGCCGCATGGTGGTTTATGTCAACGGGTTGCAAGATTGGCGTTGGGCGATTGGCACGGGGATCTTTATCGATGACGTTCTGACCACTGTCGCTGCTGCGCGTGCCGACGTGCAGGACCGGATCGAGCGGACCTCGCTTTATATCATGGGGATCGCCGTGGCGGCTGTCTTGGGCGTGTTCCTGTCGGGTCTGGTTCTCAATATCCGCGAACGTCGCCTTGCGGACGCAAAACTCAAGGATCTGACCCAGCGCATCATCGACACGCAGGAAGAGGAGCGCGGCCGCGTCGCCCGTGAATTGCATGACGGCATCAGCCAAATGCTGGTGGGTGTGCGCTACGCACTGGAACTGGCGCGTCGCAAACTTGATCTGTCACAGGCCCCCGCCAGCGCCAGCTTGCAAAAAGGGATCGACGGCCTTGGCGGTGCAATTCAAGAGGTGCGGCGCATCTCACGCGATCTGCGCCCCGGTGTGTTGGACGATCTTGGCCTTGGCCCTGCCCTGCAAGCGCTGACAGATGACTTTTCCCAACGCACCGGGATCGTCTGCACCTTTGAAACCGTGGTCTTTCGCAACCGTCTGGACCAAGAAGCGCGCATCGCGCTTTACCGTATCGCGCAAGAGGCGCTGACCAATGTAGAACGCCACGCAGGTGCCACCTCGGTCTTTGTCTCGCTGAAAGGGAACCGCAAAGGCGGGCAACTGGTCGTGCGCGACAACGGCGCTGGCATGCAATGGCCGCCGCCCAAAGGGGCGCGTGGTCTTGGCCTGCGCAACATGGCGGAACGGATCGAACAATTGGGCGGCGCGCTCAAGGTCACATCTGACAGCGATGGCACGACTATTGTTGCGCAGGTACCACTGACCCATATGCTGACCCCCACCGAGACCAAGAAAGAGGCCGCATGACCCAACCAACCCGCATCCTGATCGTGGACGACCACCCCATGGTCGCAGAGGGCATCCAGTCCCTGCTTGAAAGCTATGATGACATCAGCGTCGTTGGTGTTCTGACCAATGGACAGGACGCAGTTGATCAGGTCGCAACCTTGGCCCCGGATGTCATGCTGCTTGATCTGAACATGCCCGGCATCTCTGGGCTGAACGCAACCGAGATGATCCTTGAAAAGCGCCCCCAGACCAAAATCCTGATCCTGTCGATGCACGACAGCCCTGAATATATCTCGACCGCACTGCGGCATGGCGCATCCGGCTATGTCCTCAAGGACGTGCCGACAGATGAAATCTACACCGCCATCACCACTGTTATGAGCGGTCAGCAGTATCTTTGCACCGGTGCGCGTGGGTCCCTGACGCCCAATATCGCCGATGGGCGCGAGCCGCTGACCAGCCGTGAGCAAACGATCCTGCTGGAACTCGCCCAAGGCAAATCCAACAAAGAAGTTGCAGGCACGCTCGATATCTCTGTCCGCACCGTCGAAACCCATCGCCAGAATATCAAACGCAAGCTTGGCATCAGCTCGACCGCCGGGCTGACCCGATACGCGATGGAACACGGGGTGCTGCAAGGCACCGGTGGTCTCTAGCTTGCATTAACCTTAAATCGCTTCCCTCGCGTCAATGGCTCTGTCTAAAGTGGTCGGGCAACATTCTTTAGATTGATAGGGACGATCATGATCGAGAAATACTTTGTGCCCGGCGCCCGGTTCAAATGGACCATTCCAGCACCTGTTTATCAGGCCATGGATGGCAGCATCGTCGACAGTCAGACGGCATCGCCTCAGATGACATATGACGGATTGGATGATCAATTCCTTGCCGGTTCCATGTATGGCGGCCTGCCAAATGTATCAGCGTTTGGCCTGCGTAAGGGGATGCAAATCCAATACCAATGGCTTGACTATAATCTTGGTCGCACCGCGCGCCAGCCGATGGGCCCCTACGACGTGATCACCGGCCCGATGTCTGGTTGCCTGATCACGCGCTGGACCGACAAGGGCATCAACTATGCCGGACACGTGGGCACCGTTGATGATCGCCCCGCAGAGAATAAAACGGTGAAATCCACCTATGCGCGCGACCTTGCCGCCAATGCGACCGGCTTTAACCCCGCCGCCGCGATCACCTTTGGCGATGCCAGCGTGCTGCAACGTCGTTTCAGGGTCGCACCCTCTGCCAAGGTCTGCGCGCTGGTCACCACGTCAGGCAATTTCTACGCATTGCTCTTTCTGGGCCTGCAATTTGACGCGTCGGACCCTTCGATTGTGCCGGGGCAAGACTGGGTCCTTGGTGCGATCAAACAGGTCCCGCCGCTGAACCGGATCCGGTTGCAAGCTGCCTTGATGGCTTGACGAAGTGGTGATGGGGGTTGTGGTCCTGTCGTCCCGCCTTAGGTTTGCGTCAAACCAAAACGGGATATTGACATGAACACCTATACACCCCCCAAAGTCTGGACATGGGATGCCGAAAATGGCGGCGAATGGGCTAAGCTGAACCGCCCCATCGCCGGGGCCACCCATGACAAAGACCTCCCCGTCGGTGAGCACCCCTTGCAGCTCTATTCTCTGGCGACGCCCAATGGCGTCAAAGTCACCGTGCTGCTGGAAGAGCTGCTGGCCGCAGGACATGACGCCGAATACGACGCCTGGATCATCAAGATCACCGAAGGCGACCAGTTCGGCTCCGGCTTCGTCGACATTAACCCCAACTCCAAGATCCCGGCACTGCGCGATCACGCCAATGGCCAACGTGTCTTCGAAAGCGGCGCGATCCTGCTTTATCTGGCCGAGAAGTTTGGCGCCTTCCTCCCCTCCGGTGGCCCTGAAAGGACAGAGACGCTGAACTGGCTCTTTTGGCTGCAGGGCTCTGCGCCCTATCTGGGGGGCGGCTTTGGCCACTTCTACGCCTATGCACCCGAAAAATTCGAATACCCCATCAACCGCTTCGCGATGGAGGCCAAACGCCAGCTTGATGTGCTCAATCGCCACTTGGCCGATAACCGCTATCTTGCCGGCGACAGCTACACGATCGCCGATATGGCCACCGCACCTTGGTATGGCCGCACAGTTCAGGGCCTATCCTATGACGCCGGCGACTTTTTGTCGGTGCAGGAATATACCAACGTCATCCGCTGGATGGACGACATCTACCAACGCCCCGCCTATCAGCGCGGCATGATCGTGAACCGGTCCTGGGGCGAACCTTGGGAACAATGCCCCGAGCGCCACTCCGCTGCGGATATTGATGCGGTTCTTTTACAAAAGCCGTAAGCATTCATTGAGAGAACCACTGGCGACAGCGCGCTGTCGTCAGTCATTTCCAATGCTCTCGTCGATACTGGACCGCAACTCAACATGTGAGAATTCCCCCATCGACAGTAAAATCCAAAAATTCTGATCTTTGAGTATTCAGAACTCCGGCGGACTTTTCTCTTGTTAGTTACAAAAGCAACCACTACCGATGTTTTGGTTGCATTAAGGACTATCTGATGGAAAATCGCTCTCTTTCCGAATTGACCACCGCGCCGGATACGGTCGGGACACATCCGGGCTATATGCCCGGATTTGGCAATGACTTTGAAACAGAGGCCCTGCCCGGCGCGCTGCCACAAGGCATGAACTCACCGCAAAAGGTGAACTATGGTCTTTATGGTGAGCAGCTGTCCGGTACCGCCTTCACCGCGCCGAGCCATCAAAATGAACGCACGTGGTGCTACCGCATTCGCCCGTCGGTCAAGCATACTGGTCGATTTTCAAAAATTGACCTGCCTTATTGGAAGTCAGCCCCGCTGATCGACCCCGATGTCACCTCTTTGGGGCAATATCGCTGGGATCCGGTGCCCCATACGGACCAACCGCTGACGTGGTTGACGGGGATGCACACGATGACCACCGCCGGTGACGTGAACACGCAAGTGGGTATGGCAAGTCACATCTATCTTGTCACCGAAAGCATGGTCGACGCCTATTTCTTCTCGGCCGACAGCGAGATGCTGATCGTCCCACAAGAAGGCCGCCTGCGGTTTTGCACCGAACTGGGCGTGATCGACCTTGCCCCACAAGAGATTGCCGTCATCCCGCGTGGGCTTGTCTATCGGGTCGAGGTTCTTGAAGGGCCCGCGCGCGGCTTTGTCTGCGAAAACTACGGTCAAAAGTTTGAGCTTCCGGGTCGTGGCCCCATTGGCGCGAACTGCATGGCCAATCCGCGCGATTTCAAGACCCCTGTGGCCGCCTTTGAAGACCGTGAAGTGCCAAGCACAGTGACAATCAAATGGGCCGGTCACTTTCACGAGACGCAGATCGGCCATTCGCCGCTGGATGTGGTGGCATGGCACGGCAATTACGCGCCCCGCAAATATGATCTTCGGACCTATTGCCCGGTTGGTGCGATCTTGTTTGACCATCCCGACCCGTCGATCTTTACCGTTTTGACCGCGCCCTCCGGTGTTGAAGGCACCGCGAACATTGATTTTGTCCTATTCCGCGACCGCTGGATGGTGGCCGAGGATACGTTCCGCCCGCCGTGGTATCATAAGAACGTCATGTCCGAACTGATGGGCAATATCTTTGGGATCTATGACGCCAAGCCCGAAGGGTTCGTCCCCGGCGGCATGTCGTTGCACAACATGATGCTGCCGCATGGGCCAGACAAGAACGCGTTTGAAGGTGCATCCAATGCCGAGCTGGGGCCTGAGTACCTCGCCAATACGATGTCCTTCATGTTCGAGACCCGGTTCCCGCAACACCTGACACCTTTCGCGGCAAACGAAGCACCGCTGCAAGACGATTACATCGACTGCTGGGCCGACATCGAAAAGAAATTCGACGGCACACCGGGCAAGAAATAGGACATTCCATGACCCTGATGAAAAGCTGGGTGGCCTCGGCCAATTCCGCCGACACTCCCTTTCCGCTTAATAACCTGCCCTATGGCGTCTTTTCGACCGGCAATGATGCGCCGCGCTGCGGGGTCGCTATTGGCGACATGATCCTTGACCTTGCGCGCGCGGAAGAGACGGGCGCGATTGTCTTGCCAAAACCTGCCTTCAAAGGGTCAAACTGGAACGCCTTCATGGACATGGGCCCGGCGATCTGGGCGGATCTGCGGGCGCAATTGACCACGGTCTTGGGTGAAAACGGCAATACCGCTCTGCCGTTGGTGGCCCAGTCGGATGCCCGGATGCATATGCCCTTTGCCGTCACCGAATTCACCGACTTTTACGCGGGCAAGCATCACGCGATGAATGTCGGCACGATGTTCCGCGGGCCTGAAAACGCCTTGCCGCCCAACTGGCTCCATATTCCAATTGGATATAATGGGCGGGCCTCTTCGGTGGTGATTTCCGGCACCGACATTATCCGCCCCAATGGTCAAACCAAGGCGCCCGATGCTGCGATGCCGCAATTTGGTCCCTGCAAGCGTCTTGATATCGAACTTGAACTGGGGGCAATCGTTGGCACGGCTTCCAAACTTGGTCAGCCGGTTTCGGTCGCACAGGCGGACGACATGATCTTTGGCTATGTCCTGCTGAACGATTGGTCCGCACGGGACATTCAGGCATGGGAATATCAGCCACTTGGCCCGTTCCAAGCCAAGGCCTTTGCGACATCCATCAGCCCGTGGATCGTCACGCCCGCCGCCTTGGCACCGTTCCGCACATCAACGCCAAAGCGCGAGGTGGACCTGCTGCCCTACTTGCATGAACCAAAGCCGATGCTGTTCAATATCGAACTTGCCGTGACAATGGCACCCGCAGGCAAGGCGGCCACAACGATCGCTCAGACAAACTACAATGAGATGTATTATTCCGCCGCCCAACAGCTGGCGCATCACGCGTCGTCAGGCTGTGCGATGTCTGTCGGCGACCTGATCGGCTCTGGCACGGTGTCAGGCCCGGAAAAATCCGCGCGAGGCAGCCTGCTTGAATTGACTTGGGGCAGCAAGGACCCCTTGACGCTCGACACCGGCGAGACGCGGACCTTCATCGAAGACGGCGACACGCTGACGCTAGAGGGTGCGGCCAAAGGGGACGGATACCAGATTGGATTTGGCACCTGTACCGGTACAATCAAACCCGCACCAAAATTCCTCGCATAAGGACCAAAGACATGGCAAAAGCATTCGCATCCCAAGGGGATATGTCGGAAAAGAAGATCACTTTTGACGAGGTGGGGCGCGATCTTTGGGCCTTTACGGCAGAGGGCGACCCAAATTCTGGCGTGATCATCGGCGACGATAGCGTCATGATTGTCGAGGCGCAGGCGACACCACGACTGGCCGAAAAGGTCATCGAAAAGGTCCGCTCTGTCACTGACAAACCAATCAGCCATGTGGTTTTAACCCATTATCATGCGGTGCGGGTCTTGGGGGCGTCGGCTTATGGCGCAGACCAGATCATCATGTCCGATGTGGCGCGCGGAATGGTCGAAGAGCGCGGACAGGAAGACTGGGACAGTGAATTCCAGCGCTTTCCACGCCTTTTTGAAGGCCATGAATCCATTCCCGGCCTGACCTATCCGACGACGACGTTTTCCGACAGCATGACGGTCTACCTTGGCAAGCGGCGCGTGGATATCAAACATATTGGTCGCGCTCATACCGCCGGTGACGCGGTGATCCACGTGCCCGACGAAAACGTCATGTTCACTGGCGACATCGTCGAGGATCATTCCGCCTGTTACTGCGGTGATGGCTATTTTGGCGAGTGGGGCCAAACACTTGATAAGGTCGCGGCCTATGATGTTGATGCCATCGCCCCCGGTCGTGGCGGCGCGCTGGTCGGAAAAGACGCCGTCGCGCGCGCCATCGCAAGCACGCGTGATTTCGTGGATAGCACCTATGCGCCCGCCGCACGCGTCGCGGCACGTGGCGGATCACTGAAAGAGGCCTGGGACGCCGTGCGCGCGGCCTGTGATCCAAAGTTCAGCGACTATGCCATCTACGAACATTGCCTGCCGTTCAACGTCAGCCGCGCCTACGACGAAGCGCGTGGCATCGCGCACCCGCGGATCTGGACCGACAAACGGGATCTGGAAATGTGGGCCGCCCTGCAAGGCTAGATCGCAAGCGCAAAGGACGCATCATGGTCGCCAAACGGTATGACACTGCATTTGATCTTTATCCTTATGCGAAGGTCGCGGATCAAGACGCAGCACCGGTGCGCCACCCTGTGGTAATTGTGGGTGGCGGGCCGGTTGGCCTGTCGCTGGCGCTGGATCTTGGCAAAAAGGGCACGCCGGCCCTTGTGCTGGACGATCACGAAGGTGCCGGATTGGGCAGCAAGGCGATTTGTTTTGCCAAACGCACGCTTGATATTGCCAACCGGCTTGGCGCCAGCCAACCCATGGTCGACAAGGGCGTGGTATGGAACGTGGGCCGTGTCTTTCACGGCGATGGTAAGCTTTTCTCTTTTGATTTGCTGCCAGAGGCGGGCCATCGCAACCCCGCCTTTATCAATCTGCAACAGCCCTATTTTGAGAAGTTTCTGGTTGATGCGATCCGCACCGCACAAGAGGCTGGCGCGCCGATTGAACTGCGCGGCAGCAATTGCGTTACCGGCCTTACCCGCCACGACGACTACACCACGCTTGACGTCGATACCCCGGACGGCCCCTACCAGATTGAGGCCGACTACCTGATCGCCTGTGACGGTGCCCGCTCGCCAATTCGCGATATGATGGGGCTGACCTTTGATGGACGGGTCTTCGAAGACAACTTCCTGATCGCCGATGTCCGCATGAAAGCGGCCTTCCCGACAGAGCGTTGGTTTTGGTTTGAGCCGCCATTTGAACATAGCGGGCAGTCTGCGCTCTTGCACAAGCAGCCAGATGATATCTGGCGGATTGATTTCCAGCTTGGCTGGGACATCGACCGCGCAAAGGAACTGGACCCTGACCGCATCCGCGCGCGGGTTGATGCGATGCTGTCCAGCCAAACCGGCACGGTGCCCGACTACGATCTGGTCTGGACGTCGATCTATACCTTTCAATGCCGCCGGATGAAGAAGTTCCGCCATGGCCGCGTCCTTTTCGCCGGCGACAGCGCGCATCAGGTCTCGCCATTTGGCGCACGTGGCGCCAACTCCGGGGTGCAGGACAGCGAAAATCTGGCGTGGAAGCTTGATTTGGTGCTCAAGGGCCTCGCCCCTGATCGCCTGCTGGACAGCTACGCGACAGAGCGTGAATTCGGGGCCGACGAGAATATCCTGAACGCGTCGCGGGCGACCGATTTCATGACCCCAAAATCGCGGGTCAGTCAGGTCTTTCGAAATGCGGTGCTGACCTTGGCGAAGGACCATGCCTTCGCCCGCCCCCTGGTCAATTCGGGCCGCCTGTCGGTGCCTTGCACCTACGATGGTTTTGCGCATTTCGGACCAGACGGTTTGGACGGCCCCAAGGGCAGCCGACCTGGCGCCACCTGCCCCGATGCGCCGGTTACGGACGGTTTCTTGCTTGATCATCTAGGCGATGTCTTCATGGTTCTGGGACTGGGCAACGCGACCCTTTCGCCAGTTCAGATGGGTGCGGTTCCCGTCCAAACCCTGTCGATCAAGGCCCCTTCGCCGGAACTGCAAGAACGCTATCTGGGCAGGCATAAAAGCGGCGTCTATCTGATCCGGCCTGACCAACATGTCGTGGCACGATGGGCGGAATTTGACGCCGCGGCGATCAAAGCCGCTATCGCGACTGCAATTGACAAGAGGTGAAACATGGCACTGACCCTGATGCCGAACATCCCCGACCCTGACGGGTTCTATGATGAATTGCTGCATGCGCATGACGCGCTCAACGATCAAGAGAGCGAGGCGTTCAACGCCCGCTTGATCCTGATCCTCGCCAATCACATCGGTGACCGCGCGGTCCTGCGTGCCGCGCTCGAGGCGGCAAAGTGACCGGCACAATCCTTTGGGATTATCCAAGGTCTTCGGCCAGCTACCGGCTGCGGATCGCGCTGAACCTTGCCCAAGAAGACTATCAAATCGAAACCGTCGATCTTTTGGCAAAAGAACATAAGTCCGACGCCCATCTTTCGCGGAACCCGCAGGGCTTCGTGCCTGTGTTGGACATCGACGGGCAGCGCTTTACCCAATCGCTGGCGATCCTTGATTACCTTGACCAGACCCGCGACCTGCAATTGTTGCCCAAAGATCCCGTCGCGCGCACCAAGGTGCAGGCGCTCGCTCATGCCATCGCCGTTGACGTCCACCCAGTTTGCAATCTGTCCGTGGTGCTGCATGCAACCGGCGGTCAGGAACCTGCGCGATCCGCGTGGATGCAGCACTTTATCCGGCCCGGATTGCAGGCGTTTGAGGCGCTCTTGGAAGCCTTCGATCAAGCGCCATATGCCGCTGGGACCGCCCCAAGCCTTGCTGATGTTTGCCTGATCCCGCAGCTTTACAACGCGGCCCGCTGGGGCGTTGATTATGCCGATCTGCCGCGTATCCGCGCGATTGAGGCGGCCTGCGCCCGGCACCCTGCCTTCGTCGCAGCGCACCCTGACAATTAGCCCCGCCTAAACCAGCAGCCCGCGCTCTCGCTTGATGGCAGGTTCTTCTCCACCGTTCAAAAATCGACGCGCGATCCGGTGGCCGCTGAACACAGCCGCCTGCACGATCCCCGGCGCAAGCGCATCACCCAATAGCGACTTTTCAGCGACGTCATCAAGCGCGTGCCAAAGACCCAGGTTCGGCGCGCGCAGACCGACCTGAACCAGGCTGCCCTCAACTGGCGAAAGCGAATTGCCGGTGTTGGCGTCCTTCAGAAACAACCGTTGATCATGACCCGTTGCAATCGCGTTGGGGACCATCTTGACCCCCAGCCCGTTCAACTGGTCGATGACCCTTGGTTGTTCGAGCGTGTATCCCATCCACCCGGCGATATATGGCTGCGGTGTCACCAATGTGACTTCGTGCCCAATCTTTGCTAGGTGCGCCGCGACCACGTTGCCCATGTAGTAATGATCATCGTCATAAACGACGACTGGCCCCTCTGGGATCGCACCCGCCATCACCGCATCCACGCTAAGCGCGGCCAGATCAAACCCGTCAATCGGTTCAAAATGGGTCCGCCCCAAGCCGTTGGTTATCCAGTCGGCACCGGTTGCAACAAAGGTATGATCCGTGCCCATCTCGGCCACGGCACCTGCATCAATTGCACTGTCGGTATACATGTCCACATTGGCCATTTGCCGCAGCTGATACAGCCTGTAGTCGGCCATACGCGACCACGCGCCCAAACCAAAAAGGTGGCTTTCGCGCAAACTTCGTCCGCCCAATTCGCTGGACTGATCGGCGACTGTCACGTGGTGGCCGGCGCGCGCGAGCACCAGGGCCGCCTCCAATCCGGCGGGGCCAGCACCGGCAACCAGCAGGGCTTTCTTGGCCTTTGCACTTGGCACGATCTCGGGATGCCACCCGCGTTTCCACTCCTGACTGATTGTGGGATTCTGCGTGCAGTTCAAAGGGATCGAAAACGCATCCGACGACACGCAGATATTGCAGCCGATGCACTCCCGAATGTCCTCCACCCGGCCGGTGCGGATCTTGTCCGGCAGATAAGGATCCGCAATCGAAGGGCGCGCGCCCCCGATCAGATCCAAAACGCCGCGCTTGATCTGACTGACCATCAGGTCAGGAGAGGTAAAGCGCCCCACGCCGACAACCGGCTTGTTCGTGACCTCTTTGACAAATGATGTGAACTCCTCTTGCCAGCCCTCGCGATCAAAACGCGATGTGCCGCTGTCGTTCGGCCAACTTGCGATATTGACGTCCCACAGGTCGGGCAGATCCGCCAGCGCCTCGACCACGTCGCGGCCTTCGCCATCGTTGGTGATCTTTCCACGTCCGCCAACCTCGTGCACCGCAAGGCGAATGGCCACGGCCATTTCGCCGCGCGCTTCTTCGATCGTGTCTTCCAGAACCTCGCGCATCAGCCGCAGTCGGTTTTCAAAGCTGCCGCCATATGCATCAGACCGGTGGTTGTAGGCTGGCGATAGAAAGTGCCACAGGATCGAGGCATCATGCGCGGCGTAGATATAAACAATGTCATACCCGGCCTCTTTTGAGCGGCGCACTGCGGCGCGATAGCTTTCACGCAGAGCCTTGATGTCGGCCTTGTCCATCGCTTTGCACTGCACCGGAACCTGCGGTTTCAGGCAGGGCAGGTTGGAAGGCCCCCAGACCGGCATTCCGGTGACCATCCCACGGCCGCGAATACCGGTATGCGCAATTTCAATCGCTGACAGCGACCCAATCTCGCGCAACCGATCCGTCAGGACCCGGTGATCGGCCACATCGCCCGCATCCCAGAATTTTTCAATCGGCAAGTCACAGATATCGGATGTGGGGTCGATTTCGGCCAATTGCATACATACGGTGCCCCACCCGCCTTCGGCTTTTGTGGTCCGCATAGCATGGGATCCGTTGCGCATCAGCGGCGAATGCCCGGTGGCATGTGGCACTGCGTAAAACCGGTTTGGCGCGGTGACCGGCCCGATCTTAACCGGTTCAAACAGCACCTTGTACCGGTCGTCCGTCTTGCTCAGGTCAGACATGCGCCTTGACCGTGCCGCCCGCGATCCAGCCATCAAGAACGGCCAATGCCGCGTCGGAAAACGCCTGATCGTTGATATGGCAGTCCAACATGGTCAGTTCCGCGGGTGCCTTGATCGCTTTGCCCATCTCATCGACCATGGCGGCCAGACCTTCAGGGTCATGGGCAGGCCCCCCTTCGCGGTCCCATTCCTCGACGCCTTCGGTCGGCATCAGGACATGGACCGGGCCCCTGGCCGTGGCAAGCCTTGCTGCGATGTCGCGCACAAGTGCCCGACGTTCATCCGGCGATAAGCCCGACGATTTGATCAGCCGGTTGTGGGTATGGAAGGGGCGATCGGCATAAGCCTCTGGGATGTCCTGCCACCCGGCAAAATCGATCAGGTCCGCACAACCCGGAGACACAATCTGCGGAATCCCCTGCGCACCTGCATTGGTCAGCCGATCTTGCCCGCCGTTTACAACAGATCCGACCATCAGGTTGCTTAGCTCTGGCAGTGCAAAATCCATGACAACGGCAAAGTATCCTTGCCGCGCCAAGGCCTCGAACGCCATGCCGCCCATGCCGGTGGCATGAAAGACCGCAACTTCAAATCCGCGCTCTTGCAGTGGATCGCGCAGGCGCTTCATGTATTTCAGGCAACTCGACCCAAGGCTCATCATCCCAATGACCGGACGCCCAGCCATTGGTGGCTCGACCGCATTGGCGGCCCCCAGCACCGCGCCCGCGGCCTGCGAAAGCGAGGATTTACAGACCGAGTTCAGGCCATAAAGCCCCCCCGCCCACAAGATCATCTGGATATCGGGGCTAAGGCGATCCGCCGGGATCAGCGGAGAAAACGACACGGTCGACACGACATATTTCGGCACGCCCATCGGCAGGGCCTGCGCACAATCAAGGGCAAGATCGGTGCCCATTGTGCCACCCAGGGCGATCATGCCGTCAATCTTGCCATCGGCATAAAGCTGCGCTGACAGTTTCGCCGCACCACGGGCCATGATCTGCATCGCGGCATTCTCTTCGCCGCAATCAATTGCCGCCTGAATAGAGGAACCGCCTGCCTCTGCCACCTGATGTTTGGAGATATCGGTGGGTGCCGAGGGGTCACCCAAAACGCTGACATCCATGGCAAGAACCTCCCCGCCCTGCGCCTTGATCCGGTCGCAGACATAGTGAAGCTCTTCGTCTTTGGTGTCGTAGGTGCCGATCACGAGTATCGTTTTTGTCATCCGTTATCCTCCGGCGCGTCAGCCGCGCATCTTTTCACCTTGTGGATCATATTGCGGCGCAAGTTGCGCGGTCATGGCAAAAACTTCACCAGCAATCCGCACGGTAAAGCCGCCCTCCATGATCCAGTCCTTTGAAATGCCCTCGTCCCGGTGCAGGGTCGCAAGCCCAATCATCTGCCCCAAGCGATGCCCCCAGCCGCCCGATGTCACGTAGCCCACCAGCCTCTGATCCTTCCAGATCGTTTCATCATGTGAAAGGTAGGGACCCTTTTCTTGCGTGATATCGGGCACAGCAATCGTGACAAGCCGGTCAGGCACAGCGGCTTTGTAAGTGTCCCTTTGCGCCTGAAGCGCTGCTTTTCCGATGAAGTCAGACTTGCCCAGATCAACGGCAAAGCCCAGCCCCGTCTCGTAGGGGGTGTCGTCCTCTGCGATGTCGTGACCAAAGTGGCGAAACCCCTTTTCTAGGCGGCAGGTGTTCATCGCAAACATGCCCACATGGCGCAGCCCATGCGGCTCTCCTGCCTGCCACAAAGCCTCATAGACATGGGCCATGAATTCGGTTGGGATCAACATCTCATACCCCAGCTCGCCAAGGAACGATCTGCGGAAGACCCAGGCGCGCGCAAAGGCCAGATCCATCTCGCGCGCGGCACCAAACGGGATTGCCGGGTTTGAAACGTCTTCTGTTGTCATCGCCTGCAAGATGTCGCGCGCCTTTGGGCCGTGGACCGTCAGCAAGCCGTAGGCCGAAGTCATATCAATGATCTCGCAGCGCCAATCAGGGTCCTTATGTGCGTTGATCCACGCCATGTCCCGCGCCTGACTGGGATGGCCCGTCACGATCATGAAACGGTGGGCTGCGATCCGGGTGACGGTGATATCCGCCTCAATCCCGCCGCGCGTGTTCAGAAACTGGGTATAGACGCTTTGCCCTACTGCGACATCCATCTGCGCGCCGCACAGGTGGTTCAAAAGCGTCACAGCGTCAGGCCCCGCAACCAGCAGCTTGCCATACATCGATTGGTCAAGCAGACCAGCGGCGCCCGCTACGGCGGCCACTTCCTTTGCCACCTGCGGCGACCAGGCTTGATATCCGATCGCGGGTTCTGTCGGCCAGGTGTCGGCGCCGGGATCGAAATACATCGGCACTTCCCAACCCACGCGTTCCGCAAACATCGCGCCTGCCTGCGTCAATTGCGAATGCAATGGCACCCTGCGCAAGCCGCGCGCCGTTTCGATCTGACGTCCGGGCCAATGCAGCCCATAATGAAACCCAACCGCCTCGGTCACCCGCTCTGCGTTATAGGCGTTGTTGGATTGGTAGGGCAGCGCGCGGGCCGTCATGATCCCGCCCATCCCGCGCTTTGGCATCCCGTCAGTGATCCATTCGGCCATCGTCAGGCCGACGCCGCCAGAATTCAGGATCCCATTGGAATTCATCCCCGCCGCAATGAACAATCCCGGCATTTCAGGGGCTGGTCCGATGTAGGGCTTGCCGTCGGGGGTAAAGCTTTCGGGACCATTAAAGAACGTCTGGATACCCATATTCTCCAACGCCGGCATCCGCATAAACATCCGCGCCAGATCGTCTTCGACGTGGTCCATGTCAAATGGCAGCTCGTCAAAGCAGAAACTGTCGGGAATGCCGTCCTTGGCCCAAGCTTTGCCCCGCGCCTCAAACCCGCCGATCAGCAATTTGCCTGCGTCTTCTTTCCAATAGGTCCGTTCTTCGATGATATTCAGGATCGGCAGATCGCGCGGTAAATCCGGCACCGGTTCCGTCACGATGTAAAAGTGTTCCGCCGCATGAAGCGGGACCGTCACACCATGCGCCTTGGCAAACCGGCTGGTCCACATGCCACCGGCCAAAAGCACCTTCTTGGTGGCAATGACGCCTTGGTCGGTCTCGACCCCGATCACCGCGCCATTTTTGGTCAGGATACGTGTCGCGGCGGTCTGTTCAAAGATCCGGGCACCCTTTTTACGCGCGCCTTTCGCCAGCGCTGTTGTCACATCCAATGGGTTCACCTGCCCGTTGGACGGCACATAGAAAGCACCTTGAACACCGTCATAATCGACCAAGGGCCAATGCGCGGCCGTTTCCTCGGGGGTCAGGATATGGCTGGGGATACCCATGCGTAGCGCGTGATCGTGACTGCGGCGCAATTGCTCCATCCTCACGTCCGACAGCGCAAGATTGATCGTGCCGTTCTGCTTGTATCCGGTGGCCTGACCCGTTTCTTCCTCGAGCGACTGAAAAAGCCGCGCTGTGTATTTTGAAAGCTCCGTCTGCGCGCTGCTTTCGCGCAATTGGCCCACAATGCCAGCCGCGTGCCACGTCGTCCCCGATGCGATCTGCTGGCGTTCGACCAATACGGCCGCCACGCCTTTATGCGCCAAATGGTAAAGCGTCGCGCATCCGATGATGCCGCCGCCGATCACCACGACAGGCGCTGCATTTGGAAGCGTCATAGCCATCTTACCATCGGGCGCATTGATGCAGAATTGCGGGGTTGCAAGGTCGGTTCATTATTGTTACCAATCGGTTCATATATAGACTGGATGGATTAGGGAAATCTGTCAAGACCAATGCTCAAGGAGATGTGGCAATGGCAAAGACCATGATGGGCACAGTTGACAAAGCCTTGTCGCTCTTGCGGTTCTTTTCGCCGCAGCGGGCCGAATTAGGGCTGTCGGAACTGGCGCGGCTATCCACATTTGACAAGACCACCACCCTGCGCTGCATGACCGCACTGGAACGCAATGGCTTTGTTGAACAGGACGTCCTGTCCCGGAAATACCGCATCGGGCTGACGCCGCTCAACCTTGCGCAGGTGCGCGAGCAAAGCTTTCCGGTTCAATCCGTCATCGCACCTTACCTTGACGATCTTGCCAATACCTTGGGCGAAACCGCCCATGGTACGTTGCTGATGGGGCAAACACCGGTCACTGCCGCCATCGGTGAACCGGACCGCGCGTTGTTCGCGCATGTCCACCCATCCACTGCCCTGCCCTGGCACGCGACCGCATCAGGCGTTGCGATTGCGGCATATCTTCCCGACGACATGGCTGAGACCGTTCTTGCACATCAGGAAATGACCGCGTTCACCGCCAACACGCCGATCAACCGCACGCAGTTCGCGCAAGCCTTGGCGGCTTGCCGGGCAGAGGGGCTGTCGCGCGCGCCAGCAACGTTTGAAGATGAAATCACCGGCACGGCCATACCCATCTTTGGGCCAGCCACACATCCCATCGGGGCCATCGCGATTGCTGCCGTCACTTTGCGCCTGACACCAGAATTGCAGGCCCAGATCGATGCCGCACTTCGCCGTGCGGGAAAAGAGATAACGCAAGCGCTTGGCGGGATACATCCGCAGGCAATGACCTAACCCGCCTTAAGCGAAATTGATGTCGACGGACCCGAATACCCCGAAATCCGCGTGAACGCGCGCGCCCGGCGGGCATTCCACGGGCCGGATGAAACTGCCGGACAAAACGATCTGCCCCGCCTCAATACGTTGCCCATATTGCGCCATACGGGTTGCAAGCCAGACGACACTTTCGACCGGGTCATTCAGCACCCCTGCCCCCAACCCGGTTTCTTCAACCGCGCCATCGCGGGATGTAATCGCACCAACCCAGCGCAGATCAAAGGCATCCGGCGCATGGCGTGCTTTGCCCAAAACCACCCCCGCGTTGGCGGCGTTGTCGCTGATCGTGTCAAACACATTGCGGACTTGGCCGGTCTCAGGATCCGCTCTCACAATGCGGGTGTCCAAAATTTCGATGGATGGCGCGACATAATCTGTCGCCGCCAAAATGTCGTCGCGGGTCGGGCTAGCGGCCTCGATCGTGGATTTCATGACAAAGGCAATCTCGGCCTCGATCCGGGGCTGAATAAACCGCCCCTCTGGCACCGTGGCCCCCGTCTTGAACACCATCTCGTCAAACAAAATGCCGCTGTCCGGCGTGTCGATGTTCAAGGCATATTGCATCGCCTTCGAGGTCAGCCCGATCTTCCAGCCTGCCACCGACTGGCCTTGCGCAGTTTTGGCGTCAAAGATCGCTTTCTGGATCGCGTAAGCGTCATCCATGCTGATCTCGGGAAAGCGTTTGCTGAGCAGTCCGATCTGCCTACCGGAGCGTTCCGCATCCAGCAAATCGGCCGCCGCACTTGCGTGGTCCTCTGGCGTCATACCTCTTCATCCGCAATGGTGTTGCGCAAGGTGCCAATGCCATTCACCTCCACCTCGACAACGTCGCCGGGTTGCAGAAATTGCGGCGGATCAAGACGCGCACCCGAACCGGTCGGCGTGCCCGTCACGATGATATCGCCCGGCTCAAGCCGCATGAAGGTCGAGATATAGGCGATCTCGCGCCGGATCGGATGCATCATCCGCGACACCATATCATCCTGCCTGACGTCACCGTTCACACGGGTTATGATGCGGGCGCCGTCCAGTTGTGCGGCATCTTTAAAAGGCACCAGCCACGGCCCCATCGCGCCGGAATTGTCCCAGTTCTTGCCCTGCGTGACGTTGAATTTTGCATGCCGCACCCAGTCCCGGATCGTGCCTTCGTTGCACAGCGTCAGTGCGGCGATATGGTCATAGGCTGTGGCCTCTGTGATGCGCCGCCCTGCCTTTCCGATGACAATGGCAACCTCGCCTTCATAGTCCAGTTGCGGGCTTTCAGGGGGCCGGATCAACGGTTGGTCATGGCCCGTGAAACCTGACGCAAACCGGGGGAACAATGACATGTATTTGGGTTGGTCCGATCCATCTTTGTATTCGGCATTGCGGTCGGGGAAATTCACGCCCACGCACAGAATCCGCCGGGTCTGCGGCAAGACCATTTCATAGGCAAACTCCGTATGGGTCACCGGCTGACCGGCGGCGGCCTGTTCCAGTGCTGCCAACCCGCCCGCCTGCACCGCGTCGAACAGCGTGGGCCATTGCGGGAAATGGGGCCCCAGCGCAATCATACCACCGTCGGTCACCGCCCCGTAATGGGTCTGCCCTTCGCTGGTGTAGGTCGCAAATTTCATCTCATGCTCTCCCAAACCTCTTGCACGACCGTGGCCACGGACATGACATCATCGCGCGTTGTATCAAATTGACCGACCTGAACCCGGATGATCTTTTGCCCCTGAAACGCGCCCTGAGTCAGATAGATCCGGCCATCATCATTGATCGCGTCAACCAGCTTTTGTTGGGTTTGGTCGTCGCCGGGGCAGCGAAAGGAAAAGAGGCTCAGGACCGGTTCAGTTGAAATCTCGAACCCCGGCAATGCACGGATCGCCTCGCAAAGCTCTTGCGCCCATGCCACATGATTGCGGATCCGCTCTTGCAGCCCTGTCATCCCGTAGGACCGGATCAGAAACCAAAGTTTCAGCGCGCGAAACCTGCGTCCCAACGGGATGGTCCATTCAGAATAATTGGTCACCGCATCGCCAGAGGTTTTGAGGTATTCAGGTTCAATCTTCAGCGTGTTGAGCTGCGGCGTCGCATCGCGCAAGAACTGAATGGAACAATCAAACTGCGCGCCAAGCCATTTGTGCGGGTTGAAGACGATACTGTCGAAGCCGTCCACCCCATGCCAATAGGCGTCGCGAAACTCGGGGCATATCATGGCAGACCCGGCCCAAGCCGCGTCCAGATGGGTATAAAGGTCATGGGTCTTTGCGATCTTGATGATCGGGTCCAGATCGTCGCAGGCCCCGACCCCGGTGCCGCCGGTGATCGCGATAATCCCTGCGGGCGTGTGACCTGCGGCAATGTCCGCGCGGATCGCGGCATCCAGATCTGCGGGATCCATGGCATGGTGTGGACCGGCACCGGGGATCTTGACCAGATTGTCCTGTCCGATCCCCGCGACCCAAATTGCGCGGTCAATCGATGTATGCACCTGATCAGAACAATATATGCGCAGCGCCCCGCGCCCCGCCAACCCGGTCCGATTGCTGGTAAACCCTGTTGCCCGCTCGCGCATCGTTAGCACCGCCGACAACGTGGCAGAGGACGCGCTGTCCTGAATCACGCCGGTGAACCCGTCCTCCAACCCAAGCGCCTGACGCAGCCACGCCACCATGACGCCTTCCAGCTCTGTCGCGGCCGGAGAGGTCTGCCAAAGCATACATTGCGCGGCGATGGTGTTCACCAATTGCTCGGCCAGGATTGATGGCGGCGTGGCGTTTGCCGGGAAATAGGCAAAGAACCGGGGGTGCTGCCAATGGGTCATCCCGGGCATGATGATATCATCAAAATCCTGCAGGATCGCCGCCATATCCTCTGGCTGTTGCGGTGGCTGCACCGGTATCTGTGCTGCAATTTGCCCCGGTGCTGTCTGCGCCCGCACGGGCCGGTCCCTTAGGCCCTTATGGTATTGCGCACCCCAATCGGTGATCTGCTTGCTCCACCCCGAAAACTCATCCCAATCCATCACCTACAGATGCCCCGCGTTCAGCTTTGATATATGCGCGATCATGGCGCGATGATCGGGCTTGCCTTGATCCCGGACTCCTGCGTGTCGACCCCAACAAAACCGGATCCATGCTTAAACCAGCTTTCCGGCGCGGGAGCCCCCCAAAGCGTCTGGCGCTGCGGGTCCTGCAGGTCCCATTTGATTGGTTCAAGATCGGGATCAACCGTCTGATAATCAGAGCAATAGATCTCGATCCGGTGCCCGTCCGGGTCAAGGACATATAGGAAAAAGGCGTTGGAAATACCGTGTCGCCCCGGCCCGCGTTCAATGTGATCGACATAGCCCGTCGTTGACATCAGATCGAGCAGGTCAATGATATTCATCGGCGTGGGCACCCAAAAGGCCACGTGATGCAAGCGCGGGCCGGTGCCATTGGTAAAGGCCATGTCATGCACCCCGCCCTTGCGGTGCAGCCACGCCGCCCAAAGGCGCTTGCTCTCTTCATCTTCGGTGTATTCCGTCACGCGAAAGCCGAAATCGGAATAGAATGCGACTGAGGCATCAACATCATAGCTAAAGCAATTGAAGTGATCGATGCGCAGCGGCTTGACCCCTTTGTACAGCGCATAAGACTGATGAATGGGGGGGAGCCGGTCCATCTTGTGATAGAATTCAAGCGGCACACCCAAATTGTCGGACGTTCGCAACGTCCTGCCCTGATAGGGGCAATCAACCCATTCCGTCGGCCGACCTTTGGATTGGAAATAGGTCTCGGCGCGGTCAAGATCGTCTTCGTCAAAGGTTTTGAAACCCATCGCCTCGACCGTGCCGGGCTGATCCGATTTTTGCAGCACAATGCAATGGTGGCCCCGCTCTTCCATGGCCCGCAGGTAGATGTGGCTGTCGCTTTCGTCGGTGACCTGTAATCCAAGGACGTCGACGTAGAACTTTCGCGACGCGGCAAGGTCTTTGACGTTCAGATAAACATGGCTCAGCCGGATCGTGTTGAAATCCGGATAAAGATTAGGTGCAGGTACAGGCATCTAGATCGCTCCCAATTTGGTGATTTTGTGCTGGCCGGTGGCAAAGCCGACGTGTTTTTGCTCCATATAAAAATCAAACGACCAATCGCCGCCATCGCGCCCGATACCGCTGGCCTTGACGCCACCAAAGGGCGTGGGCAGGTGCCGCACGTTCTCTGAATTGACCCAGATCATGCCAGCCTCAAGCTTGTCCGTGAACCGCAAGGCCCGCGTCAGATCGTTGGTCCAGACATAGGCCGTCAGGCCATAGGCCGTGTCATTCGCCATTCGCAAGGCATCGTCTTCGGTGCTGAACGGGATTGAGGTCAGCACCGGGCCAAAGATTTCCTCTTGCGCGATCCGCATGTCATTGGTGGCCTGAGTGAACAGCGTCGGGCGCACGAAATAGCCCTTGTCGCCCAGCGTCTCCCCCCCCGCGGCCACCGTTGCGCCGTCCTGCGTGGCGATGTCGAAATAGCTGGTCACCTTGGCAAAATGCTCTGCGCTGATAAGCGGGCCAACTTCAGTGGCGGGATCAAGCGGATGGCCAACCTTTATGTTGTTCACGCGCGCAATCAGCTTCGCCTCAAAGTCCTCGCGGATCGTGTCCTGCACCAATAGCCGCGACGATGAGGTGCAGCGCTCTCCATTGATCGAATAGATCATGAAAATGGCAGCATCCAGCGCGCGGTCCAGATCCGCGTCATCAAACACGATCACCGGGTTTTTGCCGCCCAGCTCAAGGTGATTGCGCTTCAACGTATCTGCACCCTGCTTGGTAATCAGCGACCCGGTGCGACTTTCGCCGACAAAGGCAATGGCTTTGATCTTCGGATGTTCGCACAAGGCACGACCGGCCTCTTCGCCAAAGCCGTTCACCGTGTTCAGAACACCGGGGGGCAAACCTGCCTCTTCTGCGATCTCGACCAAAAGGCGCGCGGTCAAGGGAGAGGCTTCTGCCGGTTTGTGAACCACCGTGCATCCTGCCGCCAGCGCGGGCGCGATCTTCCAGGTCGACAACATGAAGGGCGTGTTCCAGGGCGTAATCACCCCAACAGGACCAATGGGCACGCGGGTGGTGATATTCATCAATGTCGGCGATTTCAGATGTTGCCCGTCGCGGGCTTGCACCACCTGATCAGCAAAATAGCGAAAATTCTCTGCCCCGCGCAGCGCGGCCTTGGACATGAACTTGAACGCTTGGCCGGTGTCCCAACATTCGCACAGGGCGATTTCCTCGGCCCTTGCCTCGATCCCTTCCGCCACCCGGATCAGGATGGCCCTGCGCTCTGTCGCGGGCAGATCACGCCAAGCGCCAAAGGCATCATGCGCTGCGTTCGCCGCCCTATCGATGTCATCCGCAGTGCCATGCGCGACATCGCAGATCACCGTTTCATCAACGGGAGAGGTGGTTTGGAAAACCCCCTTTCCGCCTGCCACATCTTGGCCACCAATGCGGTTGTGGATCCCTGTTTCACGAAACCGTTCCAAAAACCCTGCCAATTTGGCAATATTGTCGTCTAACGCCGTCATTTCTTGGCCTCCAGATGGTCGCGGATATTGCCGAACTTCGGGGACAATCGCGCGTCGATTTCGCGCAGTTCCGCCGAAAGCGCGATGGAATGGGTCTGCATGGCCGGTTCGGCAAAGTCCCTGAGTGCCGCAAATATGCGCGTCACCGCATCTTGCTTGACGTCATCTGCGCGGCCTTCGCGCAGGCGCAGCGACAGATCAATAAAGCCGTGCTTGGCGTCGCCATCCGCCATGGCCACATGATCGACCCGCGTCGCGCGCACCCGGATCCCGGCAAGCGGAAATGTATCGACCTTTGCAGCCGTCGCCCGGATCGCCTCGCACAGGGCACCCATGTCCAGCACCGCGTCAAGATTGGCGGAATAGTCAATTTGAAAATGCGGCATCTCATTTTCCTTAACATGTTAATTGTTGCCAAGTTAATTAATGCTATCATGCGTTGTCAAGGCCCGTGCTCTGTTCCATGTGTGTGCGGCAATTACTGCGAAAGGCTTCTATGTCTGACACTCTGCCCTCGACCTCTCGGTCGCTGCCGATTGCCTTGATCCGCGCCCGCGAAGGTGTGATGCAACCGATCCGCGACATGCTTTCTGAAACCGGGATCACCGAACAGCAATGGCGCGTCCTGCGCGTCTTGTCCGAATACGGTCGCATGGACACCAAGACGCTTGCCGACCGGTCCAGCCTGCTCTTCCCCAGCCTGACCCGGATCGCGACGACCCTGCGTGAAAAAGGCCTCGTGACCCAAACGCGCGACGACAAAGATCGCCGCCGCCAGTATATCGCTTTGACCGAAGCGGGTCAGAAGATCATCGACGACCGCGCCGGTCAGACCGCACAGATCGTGGCCGACCTCAAATCCACTTTGGGCGCGGAAAACTACGAAACCCTGCTGGATCTGCTCGCCATGCTGGACCCCGGCGCGCGGCCCTAAAGCTTGATCCACGCGGTCTTGAGGTTGATGTATTTGTCGATCGCGTGCAGCGATTTGTCTGACCCATTACCCGATTGTCCGACACCGCCCAAGGGCACCGTGCCATCAGCCCCGCCATAGGTGTTGATGTGCATCACGCCAGTGCGCACCTCGCGGACCATGCGGTGCGCTTTGGACAGATTGGCCGTCCACGCCGCCCCAGCCAGCCCGTAGACCGTTCCATTGGCCAGTGCGACGGCCTCTTCAATCGTGTCAAACGCCGTGACGCCAAGGACCGGGCCAAACACCTCTTTCTGGGTCAGCGTCGCGTCGGGGGCCACATCTGTGACGATTGTCGGGGCCATATAATAGCCGCCGGTTTCCTGCAAAATGCGCGCACCGCCAGTCACGACGGTGCCGCCTTCTGCGATGGCCGTGTCAACAAATCCCAGATTGGCCTTTAGCTGCGTTTCGGAATTGACCGCGCCAATCTGGGTCTCCACTCGCAAAGGATCGCCGACGTGCATTGCCTCTGCGGCCTTTGCCACCGCTGCGACGAAATCGTCGTGAATGGACCGCTCGACCAGCAGCCGTGATCCCGCGACACAGACCTGCCCCGCATTGCGGAAAATGCCTCCTGCGGTGACCTTGGCCGCCTCTGCCAGATCGGGTGCATCGGCAAAAACGATGTTGGGTGATTTGCCGCCCAACTCAAGATAGACGCGTTTCATGTTCGACCGCGCCGCATAGTCCATCAAGCGCCGGCCGGTGCCGCCTGACCCGGTAAAGACCAGCGCATCGACATCCATCGACAGGCCCATCGCCTCTCCGACGACGGCACCTTCACCGGTCACGGCATTCAGCACACCGGGCGGCAAACCCGCCTCTAGCGCCAGCGCACACATCCGCATCAGCGACAGCGATGCCGTTTCGGACGGTTTGACAACCACCGCGTTTCCCATCGCCAAAGCCGGTGCCAGCTTCCACGCTCCGATCATCAGCGGAAAGTTCCATGGAATGATCGCGCCCACCACGCCCACCGGTTCCTTGTGGATCATCCCCAGAATTTCCGCAGGGGTGGCCGCGATCTCTCCGTAGATCTTATCAAGCGCTTCGGCGTAATACCGGATCGTCGCGGCCGCCGACCCCGGCTCCGCCTTTAGCGCCATGCTGATTTCGGTGCCATTGTCGCGGACCCCAAGAACCGCCAGTTCCAGCGCATGGGCCTCGATCAGGTCGGCCCATTTCATCAGGACCTTTTTGCGTGCCGCGGGCGGCTGCCCCGCCCAGCGCCGATCTTCGAATGCTGCCCGTGCAGACGCAATGGCCGCATGCATATCGCCCGCCGTGCCCCTGGCCGTGGTTGTCAGAACGCTGCCATCAATGGGCGAAATGATGTCCATTGTCGCACCGTCCGACGATGCAACATGCTGCCCGTCAATCAAATGCGCGAATGCGGGGACCGGCTTTGCGCGTAGTGCGTCAATCTGGGATTGATCCATCGTGGTTTACCTCATCTGGCTGTCATGCAGATCGTGATCTTCGTCCGGCTGCCGTGTTCGGACCTCTTTGATCAAGGCGCGCAAATGCACCGCGATGACCAACACGATCAACACGAACAGAATAAACGAAATGGGCCGGTCGATCATATCAAGCGGTGATTTCAGGCGCGGCATGGCAGAGCGTAGCTTGACCTCCATGATCCCGCCCAGAACCATGCCCAGAATGATCGGCACAATCGGCAGGTTCAGCCGCTTCAGCACCAACCCCAAAACCCCGAACCCCGCTGCAATCATGCAATCGGTCAGGGAATTGCGCAGGCTATAGACCCCGACAAAGGCCAATAGCAGTATCATCACGCCCAAGAAACGCGTCGGCACCCGAATGATCTTGGTCAGCAGGTTGGTCGAGAACAACAAGAAAACCATCACGATGACATTCAACGCAATCAGCGCGAAATAAAGCCCATAAACCAAATCAATATTGTTCTGAAACAGCTGTGGTCCGGGGATGACGTTGTGCACGTAAAAGACCGACAGCATCATCGCCGTCAGCGCCTCGCCGGGGATGCCCAGGGCCAGCAGCGGGATCATCGCGGCGGCCGGCACCGCGTTGTTGGCCGCCTCTGACGCGATCAACCCCTCAGGCGAGCCCTTGCCAAATTGCTCTGGCTGCTTGGATGTTTTTTGCGCGTAGGTATAGCTCATGAACTGGGCTGTGAATTCGCCGGTGCCGGGGATCATGCCCAGAATGACGCCAAAGCCTGATGCAACGGTCGCGACGCGCTTGTGCTTCATCAGCTCTTTGATGCCATCCGTCATCCGCCCGGTCACCGGCTTGGCATCAGGGCTTTCGTCGGGGCCTGTCAGCAGGAAAAAGGCCTGACTCAGCGCAAAAAGGCCCAGCACCACCACAATCAGATCAATGCCCGAGCTTAGGAAAGAATACCCAAATGTGTAGCGCTGCGTATAGGTGACCGCGTCCAAGCCCACGGTTTGCAGAAAGATCCCGAACATCGCCAACAGACCCGCCGCAAAGATCTGCCCCCGGTGGGCTAGAATGACAAGGATGATCCCCAACAGCGCCGCCAGAAAGATCTCTCGGCTGCCAAACATCGGCGCAATCAGCGCCAGAACCGGCGACAGCAGAATCAGACAGCCGACGCTGAAGATCCCGCCCCAGAACGACGCAGAATAGGCCAATGAAACCGCGCGGTGCGCCTCGCCCCGCTTGGTCATCGGGTAGCCGTCATAGCAGGTCAAGGCATTCACAGCCGTGCCCGGCGTATTGATCAATACCGCCGGAATGGCCCCGCCATACATCGACGATCCATAGATCCCCAACAGCATGGTCAGACCAACAATCGGTTCAAGCGAGAACGTCGCGGGCAACAAGATCGCAATCGCCACCGCAGCACCCACCCCCGGAATGGCCCCGATGATGACGCCGCCAATGGATCCCACCAGCAACGCCAGAATGACGTCCCAGCGGGCCAAAAGCTCTAGTCCTGCGAAGATGTTTTCCATGATCCCGTCCGTCTAGAAATAGGTCAGCATGATCTGGCGCAGACCATCGGGCAGATATTCATACACAAGGCCAGACGGCAGGTTCACCTGAAGCATCGTCTTGAACAAAAGCACGATCACCACGGCAACAGCGGCGGCGATCAGAACCGTCGACACCCGGCGATATCCCACACGCAGCGCCAACATGATGGCAAACAGGACTGTCGCAGGCAGATATCCTGCGTAAGGCACCGCAATCGCATAGGCGATGAACCACCCCGCATATTCAACCGAGGCGACCCAGCGCCCCACTTCGTGCCAACGGCCCGCGATCCGCGGTGACAAGGCGGACCCCAGCAGATGCAAAGCGGCAAAAATTGCCATGCCGGTCAGTGAAACGGCGGGCCAAAAGCGTGGTTGAGAAAACAGTTTTCCGCCGCTCTTCCACACCGTCTGGTCGGCGATCTGCAACAGCATAAAGACGGAAAAGATGAAAACGAACCAGGCAAAAACGATGTCGCCGGGCCGTCTGTATCGCTTGAATAAGGATTGCAGCGACTTTACGCGCGACATCTTTGCCCCCAGAAATCAGGGGCCGGGCAGTTTCACCGCCCGGCCCTATCGTTGCGATTACTCGGCCAGCATGGCTTCGATACCGGCCATCGTTGCGATGTCCTTTTCAATCTGCATGACCACCTCGTCGGCAGGCTGCCAATAGACCAAGGCGCCGGTTTCTGCGGCCAATTGCTGTGCCCGCTCGGACATCATGGTCTTTTCGGCCACTGCGATGATCTTGTCGCGCACGTCCTGTGGCGTATCGGCGTGAACAAACAGACCATTCCACAGTGCAACGTCAAGCGACGGCGCAAGCTCTGACACCGTTGGCGTGTCCGGCGTCAGCGCAATCCGCTCTGCCCCGATAGAGGCAAGGACCTTGACGTCATCAAGGCACGGCAGGATCAGTTGCAGCGTTGTGTTCATCACGTCAACATCGCCAGAGGCCAAAGAGTTGCAATCCAGCATGTCAAACGCCGCATCCGACCCATAGGAAAAGCCCATTTCTTTTGCCAAACCGAACGTCACCTGTGTCGGCACCAATGGCGCGCCAAAGTGCCCCAGAACAACGTCGTTGTCCTGCGCGTGGGCTGCGAGGCCTGCCATGTCGTCATATGGCGCATCGCCCCCAGCGGCGATCACGAACGGGTAGGTCAGAAAATTGCCAAGCGGCACAAAGGGGTCGGGGTTCAGCTCTGGGATGCCGATCTGCGGGCCAACGACAGGGATCGCGATGATGAAAGAGCCGATCGTGTAACCATCAGCAGGCGCATTCGCGACTTCGATGGCGCCAGGGAACGGCCCGCCACCGCCACCTGGCTTGTTCACCACAGCGGTCGGCACGCCATATGCGTCGGAAAAATCCTCGGCGATCATGCGTGTCAAAACGTCTTCCAGATCACCCGGCGGCCACGGAACGACAAATTCAACCGGCTTTTCTGGATATTCAGCCTGCGCTGCACCGGCAACAGCGACCAAGGCAAGCGCCATCGCCGTTACGGACTTCGTAAACTTCAGCATTTTCATCTCCCTATCGTCGGTTCATATATTGAACCGTTGTTATATAAAAAAGGTTGCCTTGTTAACTGACCTTGTGTCAAACTTTTTCTGCAAACCTCCTAAGGTGAACTTTCTAATGTCATCGACCACAAAGACGCTTGAACTCTTGTCGCACTTTTCTGTGGCCCGGCCAGAGATTGGCCTGACGCAGTTCTGCCGCCTTGCCCTGCGCGACAAGGCCACCACCTATCGCCACCTGCAATCGCTTGAAACAGCGGGATTTATTGAACAAAACCCAATGACCAAAGCCTACCGCCTTGGCCCTGCCCTGCTGCAATTGGCTGAAACCCGCGAGGCGACCGTGCCCCGCAAAAGCGCCGCCCTGCCGCCGCTTCATGCCTTGGCGGACGCCACCGGCGAAACGTCCCATGTTGCCGTGATCTCGGGGACGACCGTCTATGGTCTGGTCAGTTGCGAATCCCCCCAGCATGGGATCCGCGCGATCATGGACCTTGATACCTTTCCGCTGCACGCCACCGCTTCGGGGCTGTGCGCTTTGGCCTTTGGCCCGGCGCAATTGCTCGATGTTGCCTGTGAAAATCTGCATGGCTTCACCGCCGCAACACCCCCTGATCGCGCGACCCTTGTTGATCTGATTGCGTCGATCCGCCAAAGCGGTTTTGGCCAGGCCGACCGCACATACGAGGACGAAGTCAAAGGCGTCTCTGCCCCCATTTTCGACCAAACCGGCAACCTTGCCGGAACCGTCGCCGTGGCCTGTGTCGCATCCCGCTTTACCCCGGAACTTGAACGCGCCATCAAACGCAACCTGATCACCGCCAGCCGCGCGATCAGCCGCAATTGGGGCGGCACTATCCCCGCCAGTATCGAGGCCGCCTGGGCCAACTCAACCACGCTTCATATGAACGAATTGGACACTGCGTCATGAAAGACTCCAACTTCCTCAAGGAACATAACGGCCGCTTGATGTGGCACCCGATGACGTCGCCCAAGGACAGCATCGACCAGCCGCCAAAGATCATTACCGGGTCTAGCGGGGTCACGATCACGGATATCGACGGCCATCAGGTTGTTGATGCGGTTGGTGGCCTCTGGAACGTCAATCTTGGCTATTCCTGCCAACCGGTCAAAGACGCGATTTCCGCCCAATTGGACAAATTGCCCTACTACTCCACCTTTCGCGGCACATCGAATGACGCAGCAATCGAATTGTCCTATGAGCTTTCGGAGTTTTTCGCACCCGACGGCATGGCGCGCGCCTTTTTCACCTCTGGCGGCTCAGATTCAGTAGAAACCGCGCTGCGGCTGGCGCGGCAATATCACAAACTGCGCGGCGAAGCGGGCCGCACCAAGTTTCTCAGCCTCAAAAAGGGGTATCACGGCACGCATATCGGCGGCGCGTCGGTGAACGGGAACGCCAATTTCCGCACCGCTTACGAACCACTTTTGCCCGGCTGTTTCCACATCCCCGCGCCCTACACCTATCGCAATCCGTTCAACGAAACCGATCCCGCCAAACTGGCGCAACTTTGCGCCGCCGCGCTCGAGGATGAGATTGCATTCCAAGGGGCCAACACCATCGCCGCGATGATCATGGAACCGATCCTTGGCGCCGGCGGTGTGATCCCGCCGCATCCCAGCTTTGCACCAATGGTCCAAGAGATTTGCAATCGCCACGGCATCCTGCTGATCACCGACGAGGTGATCACCGCCTATGGTCGCACCGGCGCATGGTCCGGCGCGCGGCTTTGGGGGATCCAGCCCGATATGATGGCCACGGCCAAGGCAATCACCAACGGCTATTTCCCCTTTGGCGCGGTGATGCTGGGGCACCGGTTCGTCGATGTGTTTGAAGACAATCCCGCCGCGAAGATCGGACATGGCTATACCTATTCCGGCCATCCCGTTGGTGCGGCGGCTGCCCTTGCCTGTCTTGCTGAAACTCGACGCCTGAACGTCATCGAAAACGCAGCCGCCCGCGGCACGCAGCTTTACGAAGGCCTGCAAGCGCTGATGGCGAAACATGACATTGTCGGCGATGTCCGTGGTGGTTACGGTCTGATGACCGCGATGGAGCTTGTCAGCAATCGCGCCACCAAGGCCCCGATCAACCCCGATGTCGCCACAATGGTGCAAGATGTGGCTTACCAAAACGGCGCGATGGTGCGCGCCTCTGGCCCCAACCTGATCCTGTCGCCCCCGCTCATTCTGACCAAGGATGATGCCACAACAATCCTGTCCGCCCTTGACGCGGGGCTAACCGCAGCCTCACAGGCCGCCGCATGACGCAGGATTATGTCGCCCTGCTGGGCACCAAAGGCGGGCCTGCGATCCGTCCGGGTTCATCGCTGCCCACCTCCAATCTGCTGTGCCTGAACGGCCAGCGCATTGTCGTCGACTGCGCCCTTGGCGTGACAAAGGGCCTGATCGACCAGGGGATGCAGCTGCGTGACCTGTCTTTGATCTTTATCAGCCACCTCCATTCCGACCACTACCTAGAACTTGGCCCGCTGATCCACACCGCATGGACAGCCGGGCTCAAGAGCGGGGTTGTGATCTATGGCCCCGACGGGCTTGGGACTTATTGGGACGGCTTTCTGGCCTCGATGAAGGCCGATATCGACCTGCGGATCATGGACGAAGGCCGCCCGGATCTGCGTGATCTTGTCACCATCCATGTGATTGACGCCGGTGACGTCATGCAACAGGACGGCATCACCGTGTCTGCAATCCGCACCGCACATCCACCCTTGGTCGATACCTTCGCGTTTTCGTTCAAAACGGACCAAACCCATGTGGTCATTTCCGGTGACACGGCCCCGATCAAAGCGCTCGAGGACTTTGCACGTGGCGCAGATCTGTTGATCCACGAAGCCATGTTAGAGGCCGCCTTGCCCGCCTTGCTCTCGCGGATCGGCAACGGCTCTGACAAGCTGATGGCGCATTGGCTGCGGTCACATACCTTTGCCCATGATGCTGCCAAAACCGCCACAGCGGCGGGCGTCAAACGCCTCGCCCTGTCGCACTTGATCCCATCCGATGACCCCGACTATGGCCCGCAAGACTGGCAGGATGCCGTCGCAGGCCATTGGGACGGCCCCTTGATCGTTGGCCAGGACGGAATCAAGATTGCGCTATGACCCGCAGCACCGCACAACTTTTGGCGGATCGCGCGCGCCTGATGGGGCCGAACGTCTCTACCTTTTACGATGACCCGCTGCACATCGTGAAAGGCGAAGGCGTCTGGCTCTGGGACGCGGCAGGGCGCAAATACCTCGATTGCTATAACAACGTCCCGCACGTCGGCCATTGCAACCCGCGCGTGGTCGACGCGATCTGTCAACAGGCCGCCACGCTCAACACCCACACCCGATATCTGCATGACGGGATCCTCGATTACATCGCCGCTCTAACCGCCACGATGGCCGACCCGCTGGATTCGATGATCCTGACCTGCACCGGATCAGAGGCAAACGACATTGCCCTGCGCACAGCCGAGGCCGTCACCGGCAAGCGCGGCATCATCGCGACCGACGCCACCTATCATGGCAATACCTCTTTGGTCAGTCAGCTGTCGCAATCCAATGCCCCCGCCGTGGGCTTTGGTCTTGACCAATACATCCGCTTCGTTGACGCCCCCGACAGCTACCGCCACCCCGACCACGATGGCACGCTTTTTGCCGCAGGCGTTGCCCGTCAAATCGCGGCACTGAACGCAGATGGCCCCGGATTTGCAGCGCTCGTCATCTGCCCCTATTTCCTGAACGAAGGCTTCCCCGACCACCCCGACGGCTGGCTGAAACCCGTGGCCGAAGTTGTCCGCAACGCGGGCGGCCTGTTGATCTGTGACGAGGTCCAGTCAGGCTTTGGCCGGGTCGGCACCCATATGTGGGCCCACGCAAAAATGGGTGTGGTGCCGGACATCGTTGTGCTGGGCAAACCCATGGCAAACGGACACCCCGTTGGCGGCGTCGTGGCCAATAGCGAACTGATCGGCGCATTTCGCAAGGCCTATCGCTACTTCAACACCTTTGGCGGCAACCCGGTGTCCTGCGCCGCCGCCATGGCTGTGTTGCAAGAGATTGCGGACAAGGACCTTGTCCAGAACGCCCGGCATGTGGGGGGCCATGCTCGCAAGCGGCTTGCCGCACTGGCTGCAAAACATGACATCATCGGCGATATCCGTGGCTCTGGCCTGATCTTTGGGGCTGAATTGGTCACCGACCGCGCGACCAAGACACCGGCCAATGACCTTACAGATGTGCTAATCAACGACATGCGCCAGCGCGGCGTGATCCTGTCAAAGCTTGGCCGGCACAAAAACGCACTCAAGATCCGCCCGCCCATGCCCTTTTCCATCGCACATGCAGACTTGCTGTTTGATACGCTGGATGACGCGCTGACCGCACTGGGATGAACCACGTGATCGATCAGGCGCGCAGGCTTTGGGGCTATGATGATGTCGCCTGCACCCTTGTCGCCGCGCGCGAAAACGCGGTCTACCGGGTCACGACCGCAACACAAACCGTGGCCCTGCGCCTGCACCGGCAGGGCTACCGCACCAACGCCGCACTTCGTTCCGAACTTGCTTGGATGGCGGCCCTGGCCAAAGGCGGCCTTTCAGTGCCAGCCCCAATCCCCTGTTTGGCGGGTCAATTCTTGCAGGTCATCGACGGCTTTCAGGTCGATGTGCTGACCTGGTTGCCCGGTGCCACGATGGAAACCGCGCTGACCCATTCTGACCGACCGACGCTCTTTCGCAACCTTGGGCGTGCGATGGCCCAGCTGCATGCTCTCTCTGATGCGTGGTCGCCCCCGCCCCAATTTGACCGATGCCGCTGGGACCGCGCCGGGCTGTTGGGTGACACCCCGCTATGGGATCGGTTCTGGGAAAACCCCGCGCTGAATGACGACGACCGCACCTTGTTTGAGGCGTTCCGGACAGCCGCCAACGCGCAGCTTTCCGCCATCGACGATAAGCTGGACAAAGGCCTCATCCACGCCGATCTCGTCGCAGCAAACGTGATTATCGACGGCGCAACACTCTGTCTAATCGACTTTGACGACGGCGGCTTTGGCTACCGGATCTTTGACGTCGCAACCGCGCTTCTCAAACACCGCGAGGCCAGTGACTTTGCCGCCCTGCAAACGGCTCTGCTGCAAGGCTATCGCCAGATCCGACCACTCGACACCAGCCACCTTGCCCTTTTCATGGCGATCAGAGCCGCGACCTACGTCGGCTGGAACATCACCCGCATGGCAGAAGACAAAACCGCCACGCGCAACACCCGCTTCATCAACACCGCCCGCGACACGATCCAAACCTATTTGCAAACGCTTTGACCCGCCCCATGTTCAGGCGGTAAGCGCACGGTTCCAGTCTTTGTGAGGACGGTGATTGTCGGCCAGCCAGATCTGCAGGTCCGCCAGCCGCATCGGTTTGGCGAAATGGAACCCTTGGAACAGATGGCAGCCCAACGCCATCAAACCGTCCAATTCGGCTTCGGTTTCAACACCTTCGGCCAGCACCGCAAGGTTGATTTCGCGGGCCATGCGAATGATGGACCCCGTGATCTGGTTCAACCGCGGGCTTTGGTCGATGCCTGACACAAATGAACGGTCCACCTTCAGCAAGTGGATCGGCGCATCGATCAATGTCGAGATTGAGGCATGCCCGGTGCCAAAATCGTCAATCGCCAGTTCAAACCCCGCATCTCGTAACCCGTGGCAGCGAGCCAGGAATGCCTCGTCGTTTTCCTCGAAAAAGATGGTTTCAAGCAGTTCAAGCGCGATGCGGTCCGGCGACAGGCCGACCTGCACCAGCTCGTGTTCCAGTTCCACCTCAAATTCAGCGGCCCGCAAATTGGCGGCAGTGACATTCAAGGACAGCGACGCATGCCGCAGCTCTGCCCCCGCAATGCTGGCGAACTGGGCCATCGCCTTTCTGCGGACTTGACGGTCCAGCGTGATCAGCTGGTTCGACCGGTGCGCGGCTGGCAGAAAATACCCCGGCGCAAACGTACCATCGACCGGGTGATCCCATCGTGCCAAGACCTCCAGCCCGATCACCTCACCTGAATTGGCGTCCATCTGCGGATGAAAGAACGGCACGAATTCATCGGCTTGAAGCCCACGTTCAATGTCGTTTGCCAACAGGCGTTTGTGGTCATGTGCCGACAACAGTTCCGGCGTCACCAGCACCGTGTTGCGCTTGGACAGCTTCGCCTCATAAAGCGCGATGTCAGCCTCTTTCATCAATTGGTTCATGCTTTCGGAATGGGCCGGATCGAACACCAAGATACCAATGCTGGCGCCGACCGCACATTCTATCCGGTCCAGCTTGACGGGCGTGGCGATCCGGCTGGCCAGGTTGTCCGCGATTTCATCGATTGTGGCAGTGCATTGCCCCGCGTCGATGATCAGCGCAAATTCGTCGCCCCCGATCCGGACCGCCAAATCCTTGGGACCGGCAATCGCCTCCAGACAAGCGGCCGCGTGCTTGAGAACCCGGTCCCCGGCTTCGTGGCCAAAGTTGTCGTTGATGTCCTTAAATTCATTGAGATCAACCAGCAACAGCGCGCATTGCCGTGAAGACACAGGCTGCGCCAGGATTTGGTCCAGCCGGGCATTCAACGCGCGGCGATTGGCCAGCCCGGTTAACGGATCCTGCATCGCCATCCGCTCGGCTTCGGCCTTGGCGCGCCGCAAGGCGCGGGCCAAGTCTTCGCTGTCTTTCAGCAATCCCCGTTGGGTTTCAAAGGTGTAAAGCAAGTCAATCGAGGCATCATTGGGTTTGAAGTCGGTGGCCGTTAGCGCGTGACCTGCGACCACCTCGGCAAAGTTTGCGCCAAACGCCAGGTCGATCAGCCAGAAAGTCCGACCCTCCGCCTGCAATGGTACAGCCATTCCGCGCAGCATGACCCCTTCGCTGTTCGTGGGATCTGCCTGCAAGGTCAGTTTTTGGCCCATATATCGCGCAAGATCAGCCATATCCCGCAGATTGCGTGGCCGCTTTATTGCAAAGGCATCAAAAAGGACCTGCCCGACAATCGTTGGACCAAGGACCTTTTGCAATGTTGGGCCAGCTCCGACAATCTGCCCCGTATCATCCACCAAGACATGGAGCGGGCACAATTTGCACAGCAGGTCCCTATCGATGCCGAACACTTTGCCCGTCGCAACAAAAACTTCACCGCGTGTTGTCATACGATCAGGGTCACCCGAAACACATCAGGATCGGATACCTTTGCCTTTGCCACGGTGTGGGTCACTTTGACCTTTTCCCCGGTTTCGGCGGCCAACCCTTCCAGCAGGCCACTGACCATCGGGGCGAGCCCCTCTCTCTCGGAATAGTAAAAGAGGTCATAGACCTGCGGGGCGACCTCTTCGATTTCGAAAGATGGCGGGCGCAGATGCGGCATCGACAGCAGGATCCGCTCGTGCATATCGTCAAGCCCGCGGATCCGTTCCACAAACGAATTGCCCGACATGCGCAGCAGCTCACCAAAACTGGATGATCCCGCAAACCCAACCCAAAACTTGCCAAAGACATTCAGCACGTCTTCACCACTCATGCCCGTATGTTCGCAAATGGCACCGACCAGCCCGTAAGTTACAGCATCGTCATAGCTCGACATCCGTTCAAACACGTCACGATCAACCTGAGCAGTTGCGCAGATTTTCTGCCACATATCCGGACCATGGGCATCGACAATAAATGTCCGAATGCCGTCATTTACCATGCCATACATGTCATGTCTCCAAAGGTTGGCTTGGCCCTTGTTAACAACAAGCAGTTTCAGTGGTGTTAAGAAGATTTGCGCAGCCCTAGAAAGAAAGTTGCGAAAAAACGCCTCTACGCGACATTTTCTCCACGCGGACTGTTGACCCCCGCTGCACCGCCGCATAGGGTCCGCCTCATGACACAGATTGTACTAGTCGTAGGAAAGACGCGCATGGGCCGGTAACGGTTGACCCATTCAGGTTCCCATGCGCCCCCGAAACTTCGGGGGCTTTTTTATGACTGACGCTCAAAAGGACAAAGAAGATGAGCAAGCAAATGACCGGTGCGAAAATGGTGGTGCAGGCCCTGATCGACCAAGGTGTCGATACGGTCTTTGGATACCCCGGCGGCGCCGTCCTGCCGATCTATGATGAGATCTTTCAGCAAAACCACATCCAGCACATCCTTGTCCGCCACGAACAAGGCGCGGTTCATGCTGCTGAAGGTTACGCGCGGTCCACCGGCAAGCCGGGTGTGGCGCTTGTGACCTCTGGCCCCGGTGCCACCAATGCGGTGACCGGCCTGACCGATGCGCTGATGGACAGCATCCCGATCATCGTGCTCACCGGTCAGGTGCCCACCTTCATGATCGGCTCTGACGCGTTCCAAGAGGCTGACACCGTCGGCATCACCCGTCCCTGCACCAAACACAACTGGCTGGTGAAAGAGACCGACAATCTGTCCGGTGTCCTGCACGAAGCCTTCCACGTCGCCACATCCGGCCGCCCCGGCCCGGTCCTGATCGATATCCCCAAGGACGTGCAATTCGCCAATGGCACCTACACCGAAAAGGCGAAGCGCAAATCGCACTACGCCCCGCAGGTGAAAGGCGACATCGACATGATCACCGAATTGGCCGCCGCGATGGAAAAGGCCAAGCGCCCGGTGTTCTACACCGGTGGTGGCGTCATCAACTCTGGCCCTGCCGCCACGCAGTTGTTGCGTGAACTTGTGGCGGCGACCAACTTTCCCATCACCTCAACCCTGATGGGTCTGGGCTGCTATCCCGCCTCGGGTGAGAACTGGATCGGCATGCTTGGGATGCATGGCCTTTACGAAGCGAACATGGCGATGCACGACTGTGACCTGATGATCAACATCGGTGCCCGTTTTGACGACCGCATCACGGGCCGCATCGACGCCTTCAGCCCAAAGTCGAAAAAGGCCCACATCGACATCGACGCCTCTTCGATCAACAAGGTCATCCACGTCGACATGCCGATCCTTGGCGACTGCGCCCATGTGCTCGAGGATCTGCTGAACGTCTGGAAATCCCGAGGCCGCAAAACCAACAAGGAAGGTCTGGCCAAATGGTGGGGGCAGATCAACGAATGGCGCAAAGTGGACTGCCTTGCCTTCAAACAAGAAGGCAAAACCATCCGCCCACAACACGCCCTCACTCGGCTTGAGGAACTGACCAAAGGCCACGACCGCTACATCACCACCGAAGTGGGCCAGCACCAGATGTGGGCCGCGCAATATCTGGGGTTCGAAGACCCTAACCGCTGGATGACCTCCGGTGGCCTTGGCACCATGGGTTACGGCTTCCCTGCCTCCATCGGCGTACAAATGGCGCACCGCGATGCGCTGGTCATCAACGTCGCCGGTGAAGCGTCATGGCTGATGAACATGCAAGAGCTTGGCACCGCAATGCAGTACCAACTCCCCGTTAAACAATTCATCCTCAACAACGAACGCCTCGGCATGGTCCGCCAGTGGCAGGAACTGCTGCACGGCGAACGCTATAGCCAATCATGGTCCGAAGCCCTGCCCGACTTCGTCAAGCTCGCCGACGCATTTGGTGCCAAAGGCATCCTGTGTTCCGACCCCGCCGATCTGGACGACGCGATCATGGAAATGATCAACCACGACGGCCCGGTTGTCTTCGACTGTCTGGTGGAAAAGCACGAAAACTGCTTCCCGATGATCCCATCAGGCAAACCGCACAACGAAATGCTTTTGGGCGAAAACGCCGACACCGCGAACGCAATTCAGGGTGCCGGTGGGGCTTTGGTCTAGGACACATCCGATGAACGATTTAAGGAAGTTGTTGGTGGCGGGAGTAAACGAACTCTTGGAGCGTAAACTGATTTCGCTCGATTTTGACGGTGACGATGGAAGAAATCCGGAAGAATCCGGTCATGCGTTCGTTCGAATCTTTGGAGAACCATCTGTAGTGAACTGGCACAATATCGGTTTTGGTGAATTACGAATTTCTGTTTGGTGGAGATATGACTTGTCCGAGCATCCTCGCGGGAATTCGAGTACGAACAACGAAGAGCAATATAAAGCCTCAAGGCCGCTTTCGAAATCAAAGCACTATCCTAAGTTTGTGGGCGTCTGTGTTAGTGGTTGGTTGGAGAGAAAGAAGTCAGCTTATCTGCAAGGCCAAGACAAAAAAGGGCTCCATGATGTTTACATCAGAAAAGGTGAAAGGGTGGAGCTTGCAGCGTTACCAACGATCGAAGCAAATGGCTTCCAACCAGAAGGGAAATTCCATCTATGACGATTGGGGCACCCACCGCACGGTTAACGCAAGTTAGGACTCTTATGCATACGGTTTGTGCATGCTTTGTGCATGGGTTGTGCATTACTTGTGCATACCCGTTTGAGACAAAATAAAGGGACGAAATAAATGTCACCGCTCAAGATCAAAAAAGGCTCCACCAGCCACTCCGCCTATGACCTCCGGTCGACATTCGGGGACGAGGTAGAGCGTCACACACTGGCCGTCATCGTCGAAAACGAACCCGGAGTTCTAGCAAGGGTCATCGGGTTATTCTCGGGCCGTGGCTATAACATCGAAAGCCTGACCGTGGCCGAGATCGATCACACAGGTCATTTGTCCCGCATCACCATCGTCACTTCTGGCACGCCGCAGGTGATCACCCAGATCAAGGCGCAACTGGGTCGGATCGTGCCTGTGCACGAGGTTCATGACCTGACTGTGGAGGGCGCATCTGTTGAACGTGAACTGGCACTTTTGAAGGTGGCGGGCAAAGGTGATCATCGGATCGAAGCGATCCGTCTGGCCGATATTTTCCGCGCCAATGTGGTCGATAGCACCTTGGAATCGTTTATTTTTGAGATCACGGGCACGCCCGAAAAGATTGACGCATTCGCTGAATTGATGCGCCCTTTAGGCCTGCAAGAGGTTGCGCGTACAGGGGTCGCAGCGCTGTCACGCGGGGCGGAATAAGTCGCGATAAATCAGCGCAGCTGCCCGGCTGGGAGGCCGCCGGGCAGTTGGCTTTTTGACGGCCCTAAACGTGCGATTGGGGCGACACGCAAAGGGCCTGGGCCGATCAGCTACATAGGCCCGATCAGCCGTCCATGGCAGGCAGAATGCCTGCTTCTGTTGCGGCGGCGATTTCATCCACGTCAAGCAGGCCATCGCCCGAGACGTCAATCGCGGTGAATTCGTCTTCGGTCATGTCAGGCATCGCGGCCTGAAGCTCTGGGAAACTGTACATACCGTCGGCATTCACATCGATCGCCGCATCTTGCGCCACGGCTGTTCCGGCCATGAAAACAAAGGCTACGGGGAGGGTCAGGATTGTCTTGGCAGTCATGTTGGATTTCTCCTTTGGACATCGCACCAGACGTTGTGTCGGTGCTGCGGCCAACATGAGATCAGCGCATCGGACCCGCCATAACCCACGACAGCCCCCCGCGATTTCGGCAGGCCGATGCCGGATTGGACGCGCCGCTTCGGCCATAGCGCGCCGGGTTGGTCGCAACCTCGCACGACCGGCAATTCTTGACCGATCCGGCATCGCCAATTGGGCGACGCGCCGCCCAAAGCGTCGCTGGCAGAAAGGCCCAAGTCGTCAACGCGCAATCACAGTGGGGCGCAAATCTGCTAGCCTGATTCCATTAAGCCGACAGAAGGACCCGCAAAATGGCCAAAGACCTGCCCCCGTCCGATCTCTCCGTTGTGCGGCGCGACGTGGCGACCGCCCAAGGCCTCCCGAATGCGCACTACGTGGATCCTGTTGTTTTTGAAGAGGAAAAGCACGCCGTCCTTTTTGCCAATTGGGCCGGGCTTGCCGTCACAAGCGAGGTGCCGGAACCGGGGGACGCCAAACCGATTGAATTTCTGGGCATCCCGCTTTTGTTGATCCGCGACAAATCGGGCGACGTTCGGGTGTTCCAAAACATCTGCCGCCATCGCGGCATGATCCTCGTCTCAGAGCCGCGCAAGATCGAAGGCGCGATCCGCTGTCCCTACCATTCATGGTGCTATTCCACGGCAGGCAAATTGGTCAGCACCCCCCATGTCGGCGGCCCCGGCCACAACACCCACGACGCCATCGTGAAAGAGGACCTTGGCCTGATCGAAGTGCGCAGCCACATCTGGTTCAATACGGTCTTTATCAACATCGACGGCCAAGCCGCCCCATTTGAAGAAGTCCACGCCGGTCTTTTGGAAAGATGGAAAGACTTCGATCAACCGATGTATCCCGGCGGCCCGGAAAGCCATCTGACATTGCGGGTCAAATCGAATTGGAAACTCGCCGTCGAGAATTTTTGCGAAAGCTATCATCTGCCATGGGTTCACCCCGGCCTGAACAGCTATTCCCGGCTTGAGGATCATTACAACATCGCAGAACTCGGCCGCTACTCTGGTCAGGGTGTTACCGCCTATCAGCAAATCAAGGCCGAAGACGGCACCGTTTTTCCGGACTTCGCCGGGCTTGATGAATTCTGGAACGAGGGTGCGGAATATATCGTCGTCTATCCCAATGTCCTTTTGGGTGCGCAGCGCGAGCATTGTTTCTCAATCGTGCTGCAACCCAATGCGCTTTCCTGGACGACCGAACAGATCCATCTGTTCTATGCCAGCGACAAAACCGATGCCGCCCTGCGGGTCGAGAATGCCGCGCGATGGAAGGTTGTTTTTGACGAAGATATCTGGGCTGTCGAAGGCCTTCAGGCCGGTCGCTTTGCGACAGAGTTTGATGGTGGGCGCTTTAGCCCTGCGATGGATAACGCCACCCATTGTTTTCACGATTGGATTGCCAGTCAAATCGAAGCCCACCGCGCCAAATCGGCCTGATGAAGCCGCTTGATGCGCAGTTACTGGCCGCTCATGCTGCGGGCGATCATTGGGGTTTGGTCGATCTTTACGCACAGGCCGCGGATCAGGCCAATGATGTGGACGCGGCCTGTTTTTATCTGACGCACGCCTATATCTTCGCGCTCGAACAGAACCATCCGGCCTGTAACGCACTGTATCAGCGCTTGCTGGCTGAGGGCCGCGTCTGACCCCTTGCCCTTCGGCCCCGCGACAGACAGACTGCGGCCGAATATCAAGGAGCATCCATGGCCCCCCGCAAAATCATCATCGACACCGACCCCGGCCAAGACGACGCGGTCGCGATCCTGTTGGCGCTCGCCTCTCCAGAAGAGGTTGAGGTTTTGGGCATCACAGCCGTGGCTGGGAACGTCCCGCTGGCCTTGACCGAAAAGAACGCCCGGATCGTCTGCGAACTGGCCGGACGGCCCGAAACCCGCGTTTTTGCGGGCTGTGACAAGCCGTTGACCCGGACACTGGTTACGGCAGAGCATGTGCATGGCAAAACCGGTCTTGATGGCCCGCAGATGGCCGACCCGACAATGCCTTTGCAGGACCAGCATGGTGTCGATTTCATCATTGAAACGCTGCGGGCAGAGCCTGCTGGCACGGTCACGCTTTGCCCACTCGGGCCGCTCACGAATATCGCTCTGGCCTTTCAGCGCGCGCCGGAACTGGTTGAAAAGGTGCAGGAAATCGTGCTGATGGGAGGCGCCTATTTTGAGGTGGGCAACATCACGCCGGCGGCAGAGTTCAATATCTACGTGGATCCCGAAGCTGCCAAGATCGTGTTTGACGCAGGTGTCCCGATTGTGGTGATGCCGCTGGATGTGACGCACAAGGCCCTGACCACCCGCCCTCGCGTTGATGCGTTTCGCGCAATGGGCACCAAGGTCGGCGAGATGGTCGCCGCTTGGACGGATTTCTTTGAACGCTTCGACAAGGAAAAATACGGATCCGAAGGCGCGCCACTGCATGATCCCTGCGTGATCGCCTATCTGATCAGGCCAGAGCTGTTCAGCGGCAGGCACGTCAACGTCGAGATTGAGACGTCGTCAGAGCTGACCCTTGGCATGACCGTTGCGGATTGGTGGCGGGTGACCAACCGCCCCGCCAACGCGCTGTTCATGGGCGACATGGATGCGGAAGGGTTCTTTGCGCTGCTGGCCGAACGGCTGGCGCGACTATGACCACAGCACTGACCCTTGCAGGGCCCGCTGATGCCGCTCGTGTGGCGGACCTGATGGGACGCTATCACCAAGAGGCTGGTCATCCTTATGACGAGGCCCACCGCGCGGCAGTGGTGGACCCGCTGGTTGATGGCTCGCCGCTTGGCGCCATCTGGTTGATCGGTCCGCAACGCGCACCCCTTGGCTATGTAATGGTCACGTTCGGCTGGTCCGTGCCACTGGGTGGCATGGTCGGCTGGTTGGCAGAGGTCTTCATCCGCCCGTCGGTCCGCAATCGTGGCATCGGGACAGAGGTGGTCCATGCCGTCGCCGTCTCTTTGCGCGAGGCTGGCATGAAAGCGATGCACGCCCATATGACGGAACCAGACAGCGACGCAGGCCGGTTTTGCCGCAAGGTCGGATTGACCACTGCCGACCCTGTCACCTTGCTGACGGATCGGCTGTGACTGCGATCCCTTTTGACAACAGCTTTGCGCGCCTGCCCGCGCAAATGTTCAGCGCACTGCCGCCAACACCGGTCAAAGACCCTGGCTGGATTGCACGTAATGATGCGCTGGCGGCAGAGCTGGGGATTGAGGACGCTTGGTTCGGTGGCGACGATAGCCTGGCTGTTTTTGCAGGCAACACAACGGCCGAAGGGTCCACGCCTGTGGCCCAGCTTTACGCCGCCCACCAATTTGGCCATTGGAACCCCCAGCTTGGCGATGGTCGGGCGATTTTGCTGGGTGAGGTGATCGGCACTGATGGGATCCGCCGCGATATTCAGCTGAAGGGATCCGGCCGCACCCCCTATTCGCGGAGTGGTGACGGGCGATCCTGGCTGGGGCCGGTCCTGCGCGAATACCTGATCTCGGAGGCGATGCATGCCATGGGCGTGCCGACCACGCGGGCGCTGGCGGCCGTGACCACGGGCGAAGAGGTCTTTCGCGAAACCGCCCTGCCCGGCGCCGTCTTCACCCGCGTCGCGCAAAGCCATATTCGCGTTGGCACATTTCAGGTCCATGCCTCCCGGCAGGACAAGGACGCACTTCAGGCGCTCTTTGATTACACAGTCGCGCGCCATTATCCCGAAGCGACCGACCCGAATGCTTTCTTGCGGGCGGTCGTCGGGAACCAAGCGCAGCTGATTGCCAAATGGATGGGGCTTGGCTTTATCCACGGTGTGATGAATACCGACAATTGCAGCGTTGCGGGCGAAACAATTGACTATGGCCCCTGCGCATTTATGGATGCCTATGACCCGGCCAAGGTCTTTAGTTCCATCGATCAAACCGGTCGCTATGCGTATGGCAATCAGCCCGGAATCGCTGCTTGGAACTGCGCCCAACTTGCGACTTCACTGATCCCACTGATGCCCGACCAAGACGCCGCGATCGAGGCATTCACGCAAAGCGTCAACACTTTCCCGGACCATTACGATGCAGCCTGGCTCGCGGTCGTTGGCGCAAAGCTGGGGATTTCTGATCCATCCGCAAATGATCGCCCGCTGATTAAGGATCTGCTGGAATTGATGACGGCGGGCGGATCAGATTTTACCAATACCTTTGCAAATCTCGCCAGTCCGAAAGCACAAGACCAATTTGCAGACCGCGATGGGTTTGCCAGATGGCAGACCCGCTGGGCAGATCGCCGCGCAACCGAATTTGCGGCAATCATGGCCCGTGCCAACCCACAGGTGATCCCGCGCAATCATCAGGTCGAGGCCGTGATCCAAGCCGGGGTTGCAGGCGACTTTGCGCCTTTTCACAACATGCTGTCAGTGGTGACAGATCCCTTCGCGCCGCTTGATGACGCGCGTGAACCCTATGCCGCGCCCCCCACAGACCAAGAGATCGTCACGCGCACCTTCTGCGGCACCTGATCCCTTGCTTCTTTTGGCCAAAAATATCCCGCGCAGCGCGCGCCGGACCTCACAAATCGTGCGAACACCTGATCAGGCGGGCTCAGATCCCCTCATGCGCCAAACATGTCGTGCGGGGCTTGCCCCGCTCAATTTGCCAACATCCATGTGCCTTCAGGCCAAAAGGCGTGAAAGGCAAAGGCAAACATCACATCATGCGCCACGTCCGCGCCATTGGCGTCCCGCACCCGCACATTGCCCACTTCCTTGCCCGCAGCGATCCGCCGACTATCAAGGGCAGAGGCTTGGCCTTCCTCCCAACTGATCACCACACCAGCTTCTGACACCTCGCCCTCTTGCGAAAGCCGCGTCAGTGGCCAGGCCCGGTCTTCCACGCGAACGACGCGCGCAAGGGCGGGGATATCATGGGGCGGCTGTTCGCCCGAATAGAGGAACGGTTTGAACGAACTGTCGTATTGCACATAAGGATTCGCGCCATATTGACGCGCAAAGGCAGGTTGATCCATCACCAGCCCGTCAGGATTACGCGTTGAAAAGGCCTCCCAGCCTTCCATCCAACTGGGCAAAGTCTCTAGCTCTACGCCGTTCAATTCACCCACGATGCCAGTGCCGATGGCCTGCTGCCACCAGCTCTCGGTTTGGCGGTCGTACATCACCATATCGGAATTGCGTAGCTTGCCCGAAACACCAAATTCCAGAACCTGCCCCTGCACCCGGCGGTCAAAGGTGATACCGGAATTGCACAGCGGGCAAAACGTGACCGCGACCGGCAGATCGCCAACCACATCATTCACGATCTCATGCCATGTCAGATAACGGATCGGATAGGCGCGCGGCACCTCGCCCTGAATCTCTAGGGTTATCACGGGTTCACGGGGTTGCAGACGGATCTCATCCGCGACCGCGATAAACGAAGGACCGGTGATCGCAGGGATACCGTCCTTGGGTGGTCCGCCGGACAGAATCTCGACCCAGTTTTCAACGGATGTCTTTTCAAAATCCGTATTCGGCCATTCGTTCACCCAGAAATCAGGGTTGGCATTGGCGGGAGCCACCCACAACAGGGCAGCAGTCAGGATTGGGATCATTCGCATCTGGGTCACTCCGGCATTGGTTGCCGCTATGGTGAACGTTGATGCGGGACGACGATAGCCCCCTCGCGGATATGTGAGGGGGCTTCCGTGTTTTGTTATTCCGTCACGCGCACGGCGGACATCATGTCTGGCGTGCCAAGAACAGCGCCATTGCCGCCCTCGCCGCGCTTGATCTGATCGACAACATCCATCCCGTCGGTGACCGCACCGACGATGGTATACTGGCCGTTCAGAAACAGCCCCGGTTCAAACATGATAAAGAACTGGCTGTTGGCCGAGTTTGGGTTTTGTGACCGGGCCATGCCCACCACGCCACGCTCAAAGCTCAGATCGGAGAACTCGGCCGGAATGTCGGGCAGATCCGACCCACCTGTGCCTGCACGGCTGAGATCGCCACCCGACTTGCCGTTTTGCACGTCGCCCGTCTGCGCCATGAAACCATCGATGACGCGGTGAAAGACCACACCGTCATAGGCGCCGCTGGCGGCAATTGCCGTGATCTGTGCCACATGCAATGGCGCCACATCTTCAAACAGGTCGATGGTGATGGTGCCATTGGCCTCGCCTGCGATATCAACCTCCAGCCCGCTGGCGTTCGCGGTGCCTGCGGCCAAAGCGAATGCTGCGATCCACTTAAACATCGGCGGCGACCTTGACGCTGATCATGCGGTCAGGGTTCGCTGGTGGCTCCCCTTTGGCGATGGCGTCAACGTGTTCCATGCCGGAAATGACCTGACCGTAAACGGTGTACTGACCGTTCAGGAAGTCATTGTCTTTGAAGTTGATGAAGAACTGGCTGTTGGCAGAATTGGGGTTTTGCGAACGGGCCGCACCCAGCGATCCACGCGCATGAGGCACCTTGGAGAATTCCGCCGGAAGATCAGGCAAGTTCGACCCGCCGGTGCCTGCGCGACCGGGGTTGTAGTTGTTTTCCATATTGGCGTTTTCGACATCGCCGGTCTGGGCCATGAAGCCGTCAATCACCCGGTGAAACGCCACGTTGTCATATTGACCAGCGCGGGCCAGTTCCTTCATCCGCTCAACATGCTTTGGTGCCACATCGGGCAGCAACTGGATGGTGACGTCACCACCCGTCAGGGTCATGATAATTGTGTTTTCGGGGTCTTTGATCTCGGCCATGCCGCTCTCCTGTTTTTCAGCTTTGGGCCATGACATATGGCGCATGAGCGCAATTGCCAAGCACGCGCTGTTGACCTTGACGCATCCTTGCCGCATCTGACGGGCAAGTTGACCCAAAAGGAGCGTGATATGGCCTGGAAAACTCTTGATGACATGGATCTGAAGGGCAAGCGCGTGCTGGTGCGGGTCGATATCAATGTGCCGATGGAAAACGGCGAGGTCACGGATGCCACCCGGATTGAGCGCATCGTGCCAACGGTCGATCACATACAACATGCGGGCGGCACGGTGATCCTGATGGCGCATTACGGCCGCCCCAAGGGTAAGGTCGTGCCAGAGATGTCGTTGGAACATATTGCCGGAACCGTGGCCGAGGTGCTGGGCTGGCCGATTGTCTGGGCGAATTCTGATTACCGCGACGCGGTCAAGGAGCTTGAGAACGACGAGATCCTGCTGCTGGAGAACCTGCGCTTTAATCCCGGCGAGGAAACCAATGACGAAGGCTTTGCCAAGCGATTGGCGTCTTTGGCCGACATCTATGTCAACGATGCCTTCTCTGCCGCGCACCGGGCGCACGCCAGCACCGAAGCGATTGCGCATCTGCTGCCATCTTGCGCAGGGCGGTTGATGCAGGAAGAGCTGAGCGCGCTGGAAAATGCGCTTGAGACCCCCAAGCGGCCTGTGACGGCGGTTGTGGGCGGGGCGAAGGTTTCGACCAAGCTGGAATTGCTTGGCAATCTGGTGTCCAAGGTCGACAATTTGGTGATTGGTGGCGGCATGGCAAACACGTTTCTTGCCGCACAAGGGATGGATGTGGGCAAGTCGCTTTGTGAACACGATCTGGCCGACACCGCCCGCGAGATCATGGCAAAGGCGAAGGCTGCGGGCTGTGCAATCCTATTGCCCAGCGACGTCGTTGTCGCCCGCGAATTCAAAGCCGGGGCCGCGCATGAGGTTGTTGCCGCCAGCGATTGCCCCGCAGATGCGATGATTTTGGATGCCGGTCCTAGGGCTGTTGAGGCGATCAATGCCGCCTTGGGCGAAAGCCAGACGCTTGTCTGGAACGGCCCGCTTGGCGCGTTTGAGATTGAGCCCTTTGATCGGGCCACCAATGCCGCTGCCGCTGAAGCCGCGCGTCTGTCAAAAGCAGGCAAGCTGACCTCGGTTGCCGGTGGTGGTGACACGGTTGCCGCGCTGAACAAGGCAGGTGCGGCCGATGATTTCACCTATATCTCTACCGCTGGTGGCGCGTTTCTGGAGTGGCTGGAGGGCAAGGATTTGCCTGGCGTTGCCGCTTTGAAAGGTTAATCGCGACTGATAGCGCAAGCGTTAGCGCCACCATAATTGTCATGCGCCGTCCCCTGCCCTAAGCACAAATCCAAGGGACCAACCCCTTGGATTTAAAGGCGGAGATTGACAGTGCATCAGGACATGGCAGCGCAAGTGCGCGCAGGAAACGGGTTTATTGCGGCACTGGATCAAAGCGGCGGTTCGACGCCAAAAGCGCTAAAGCTTTATGGTGTCAACGAGGACGCCTATGCCAATGATGCCGAAATGTTTGACCAGATCCACGCCATGCGTGCGCGGATTGTGGACGCCCCCGCCTTTACCGGCGCCAAGGTGGTCGGCGCGATCCTGTTTGAAATGACGATGGACCGTCAATTTGGTGGTCAGCCTGCGGCAGAATATCTGTGGAACGAGCGCCGGGTGGTGCCGTTCCTGAAGATCGACAAGGGATTGGAGGCCGAGGCGAATGGCGTGCAGCTGTTGAAGCCAATGCCAGGGTTGGATGCTTTGTTGGCGCGGGCAAAGGATCTTGGCATCTTTGGCACGAAAGAGCGATCGGTCATCAATGCCCTGTCAGAAACCGGGATTGAGGCGATTGCGACCCAGCAGTTCGACGTCGGTCTGCGGGTGTTGGAACACGGGCTGATCCCGATCCTGGAGCCTGAGATCAACATCAATATGGTGGACAAGGCCGCTGCCGAGAAGATGCTCTGCGACGCGATCCTGCGGCACCTTGATCGTATTCCCGAAGGCCAAGAGATTATGCTGAAGCTGACACTGCCGGAGCAGGCAAATGCCTATCAGACCTTGGTGGACCATCCCAAGGTGATGCGAGTTGTGGCGCTGTCGGGTGGCTACAACCGGGCCGAAGCGAACGCGCGGCTGGCGCAGAACAAGGGCGTCATCGCCAGCTTTTCGCGCGCGCTGACCGAAGGGCTTTCCGCACAGCAAAGCGACGACGACTTCAACACAATGCTAAGCACGACCATCGATGACATCTTTGCCGCGTCCATCGCCGGATAAATCAGCGGTTTCGCGCATTTAGGGGATTCACAAGGCGAATCGTTTGTGCGATTCTGCCACCGATGCAGCCAGAAGAGCTGCTGGAGTGGCAGATGAACCGGCGAACCTTGCCCCCGATGGGCCCGTTTTTGTATTTTCTAGGTGCAGTGATGCTGTGCCTTTATTTCACCTTTGCTGCGGTGCAGGGTGATTTTGGCGTCTTCAAGCGGGGCGAAGTGAATGCCGAGGCGCGTGCCTTGCAAGCCGAACTGGTGGAACTTCGCCTTGAAGTGGCGCGGATGGAAAACCTCACGACCCGGTTGTCGGATACCTACCTTGACCTTGATCTGCTGGATGAACAGGCCCGCGACGTGCTTGGCCTGATCCGCGCGGATGAACTTGTTATCCGCTAGACGCAATTCTGATATTCCCAAAACGGTTGACCTTGGGGCGCATTGCGTCTCGCGTTGGTGGGCGCTATGCTGTATAGATAGTTTAACGCTAAACTATTCTGTCGCCATCAGGGAGGAATACGATGCCACCGAAGAAAGCGGCCAAGAAGCCGAATGTATCGGCTGAGGAATTGCTACACCATTACCGCGAAATGCTGCTGATCCGCCGGTTCGAAGAAAAGGCCGGTCAATTGTATGGCATGGGCCTCATTGGGGGCTTTTGTCACCTTTATATCGGGCAAGAGGCCGTTGTCGTCGGGCTGGAAGCCGCCGCAGAGGAAGGCGACAAGCGCGTCACATCATACCGCGACCACGGCCATATGCTGGCCTGTGGGATGGACCCCAAGGGCATCATGGCAGAGCTGACGGGCCGCGAGGGCGGCTTTTCCAAAGGCAAAGGCGGCTCTATGCACATGTTCTCGAAAGAGAAGCATTTTTACGGCGGCCACGGGATTGTGGCAGCGCAGGTGCCAATCGGTGCGGGCCTCGCATTTGCAGACAAGTATCTTGAGAACGGCCGGGTGACGTTCACCTATTTCGGTGATGGTGCTGCGAACCAGGGTCAGGTCTATGAAGCCTATAACATGGCTGAGCTTTGGGACCTGCCCGTCGTGTTCGTGATCGAGAACAACCAATATGCAATGGGCACATCGACCAAGCGTTCGACGAAGTCGCCCAGCTATTGGGAACGTGGCGCCGCCTACGGCATTCCCGGCGAAGAAGTTGACGGCATGAACGTGCTGTCGGTGAAAGAAGCAGGCGAACGCGCTGTTGCGCACTGCCGTGCGGGCAAAGGCCCCTATATCCTAGAGATCAAGACCTACCGCTATCGCGGCCATTCGATGTCGGATCCGGCAAAGTATCGGACACGCGAAGAAGTGCAGAAGATGCGCGATGAGCGTGACCCGATTGAACAGGTCCGCGATATGCTGCTGACAGGCAAACACGCCACCGAAGATGACCTCAAGGCCATCGACAAGGAAATCAAAGGCATCGTCAACGAAGCTGCTGAATTCTCCAAAGAAAGCCCGGAACCCGCTCTCGAAGAGCTGTGGACCGACATTTACGCAGAGGAGGCTTGATCAATGGCTACAGAAATTCTTATGCCCGCCCTCTCTCCGACGATGGAAGAAGGCACGCTGGCCAAATGGCTGGTGAAAGAGGGTGATACCATTTCAAGCGGCGACATCCTGGCCGAGATCGAAACAGACAAAGCCACGATGGAATTTGAAGCCGTCGACGAAGGTGTGATGGGCAAGATCCTTGTCCCCGAAGGCACTGAAGGGGTGGCCGTGAACACCGCTATCGCGATCATGGTGGAAGAAGGCGAGGAAGTTCCCGCTGCTGGTGCTGCCCCGGCCCCTGCCGCCGAAGCGCCTGCCCCGGCTGCTGCTGCCGCACCTTCCGAGGCTGCGGCACCGGTTGCCACCCCGGTCGAACAATCACCTGATTGGCCTGAAGGCACGGAAATGAAATCGACCACCGTGCGCGAAGCTTTGCGCGATGCGATGGCCGAGGAAATGCGCGGCGATGAGCATGTATTCCTGATGGGTGAAGAGGTTGCCGAATATCAGGGCGCCTACAAGATCTCGCAGGGCCTGCTGGACGAATTTGGTGCCAAGCGCGTGATTGACACGCCCATCACGGAACATGGTTTTGCCGGGATCGCGACGGGTGCTGCCTTTGGTGGATTGCGTCCGATTGTGGAGTTCATGACGTTTAACTTCGCCATGCAAGCCATTGACCACATTATCAACTCTGCCGCCAAGACGCTGTATATGTCGGGCGGGCAGATGGGTGCGCCAATGGTGTTCCGTGGTCCAAACGGGGCAGCGGCCCGCGTGGGTGCACAACACTCGCAGGATTACGCCGCTTGGTACATGCAGATCCCGGGTCTGAAGGTAGCGATGCCTTATTCGGCAGCCGATGCGAAGGGTTTGTTGAAGACCGCGATCCGGGACAACAACCCCGTCATCTTCCTTGAAAACGAGATCCTATATGGCCGGTCCTTTGATGTGCCTGTCATGGATGATTTCACCATTCCGTTTGGCAAGGCCAAGATCGAACGCGCAGGCGATGACGTCACGATCGTCTCCTTCGGGATCGGCATGACCTATGCGCTTGAAGCGGCTGAAAAGCTGGCAGAAGACGGGATCAATGCGGAAGTGATCAACCTGCGGACACTCCGCCCGATGGACATGCCCACCGTGCTTGAATCGGTGCGCAAGACCAACCGGCTGGTCACCGTTGAAGAAGGTTGGCCGCAGGGCAGCGTTGGTGGCTACATTGCCAGCACAGTGATGCAAGAAGCGTTTGATTATCTGGACGCACCGATCATCACCTGCACCGGCAAGGACGTGCCAATGCCCTACGCCGCCAATCTTGAAAAGCACGCGCTTGTGACCACCGCAGAGGTGATCGAAGCCGTCAAAAAAGTAACCTACCGCTAAGGAGACCGCGCGATGCCCACAGAAATTCTGATGCCCGCCCTGTCCCCCACAATGGAGGAAGGCACGCTTGCAAAATGGCTCGTGAAAGAGGGCGATACCGTGTCCTCTGGCGATATCATGGCCGAGATTGAGACCGACAAAGCCACGATGGAATTCGAGGCGGTTGACGAAGGCGTTATGGGTAAAATCATTGTGCCCGAAGGGACCGAAGGCGTGAAGGTCAATGACGTGATCGCCGTGTTGCTGGAAGATGGCGAAAGCGCCGATGACATCAGCAGCGCGGCCCCCGCGCCCGCGGCCGAAGCGCCTGCCCCGGCAGCGGCGGTAACGCCTGCCCCAGCCGCAGCCAGCCCCGCACCAGCAGCACCTTCAAGAGACGGCAATCGGGTCTTTGCCTCCCCGCTTGCTCGTCGGATTGCGGCGGACAAGGGATTGGACCTGACAACAATTTCGGGTTCTGGACCACACGGACGCATTGTGAAGGCGGACGTCGAAAACGCCTCACCAAGTGCCAAGCCCGCTGCAGCCGCAGCGCCTGCGGCCAAGTCCGAAGCGGCGCCCGCAGCCCTTGCGACAGGGCCAAGCACGGATGTGGTGATTAAGACCTACGAAGGTCGCCCGTTTGAAGAGGTCAAGCTTGACGGCATGCGTAAGACGATTGCGGCGCGCCTGACAGAGGCCAAGCAGTCGGTGCCACACTTCTATCTGCGCCGCGACATTCAGCTTGATGCGCTGATGAAGTTCCGCAGCCAGTTGAACAAGCAATTGGAGCCACGCGGCGTAAAGCTGTCGGTGAACGACTTTATCATCAAGGCCTGTGCCCTAGCGTTGCAGCAGGAGCCCGAGGCGAATGCAGTCTGGGCTGGTGATCGAACGCTGAAATTTGAGAAATCAGATGTGGCCGTGGCCGTGGCAATCGAAGGCGGTCTGTTTACGCCAGTGCTGAAAGACGCCGAGATGAAGTCCCTTTCTGCCCTGTCGGCAGAAATGAAGGATCTGGCGACCCGCGCACGCGACCGCAAACTAGCGCCACACGAATATCAGGGCGGTAGCTTTGCGATTTCGAACCTTGGGATGTTCGGCATCGACAATTTTGATGCGATCATTAACCCGCCTCACGCCGCCATCCTGGCAGTGGGGGCTGGCGTCAAGAAACCGATTGTTGGCGCTGATGGAGAGTTGACGGTTGGCATCGTGATGTCGGTGACATTGTCCGTCGATCACCGGGTCATTGACGGGGCGCTTGGTGCGAACCTGCTGAACGCAATCAAGGACAATCTTGAGAACCCAATGACGATGTTGGCTTAAGGTCGAATACAGAACACAAAACGCCGGGCTGGTTGCCCGGCGTTTTTCGTTTTGGAACGCCTTTTTAGTCGAGGCCGCCAAGCATCTGGTGCATCGTTACCGACGGCTGCGAGCATCCGGCCTCACCCACGATCTTGGCGGGCACACCGGCGACGGTTTTCATCGGCGGGACATCTTGCAATACGACGGAACCCGCAGCGATCCGGCTGCAATGGCCAACGGTGATATTGCCCAAGACCTTTGCCCCTGCCCCAATCAACACACCGTTCCCGATCGTGGGATGGCGGGTCTCTTCTTCTTTGCCGGTGCCGCCTAGCGTGACTGAATGCAGCATCGAGACGTTATCACCGACCACAGCCGTCTCCCCAATTACGATGGAATGGGCATGGTCGATCATGATGCCTTTGCCGATTGTTGCGGCCGGATGGATATCGACGCCGAATGTCTCTGACACACGCATCTGCACGAAATAGGCCAGATCGTGATGCCCGTTTGTGAAGAGATGGTGCCCGAGACGGAACGCCTGAACGGCCTGATACCCTTTGAAGAACATCAGCGGCTGAATGAAGCGGTGGCAAGCAGGATCGCGATCAAAAGTCGCGACTAGATCGGCGCGGGCGTCCTGAGTCAGGCTCGGATCAGCGGCATAGGCCATGCGCGCGATTTCGCTGATGGTCTGGGCCGACATCTCGGACGAGGCAAGTTTCATCGCAAGGCGGTAACCAAGGGCGTGTTCAAAGTCAGCGTGCTGAAGCACCCCATCATGAATGAGCGACCCAATCAGTGGTTCACGATCAACGCTTTGCAGCGCTTCGTCGCAAATGCGCTGCCAAACAGGATCGACTTTGTGCAGGTTTGTGCGGGCTTCGGCCATGATGCCTCTCCTTTGTTCGCGACTTGCTTAACCCACATAAGCCGTAATCACAAAGTGCAAAGGTTTGATCGACAATATCATAGCTGGTGATGCATCGCCTTGTGAAGTTGCGCTTCGATCATGATGCGCAGGCATTGCAGATATTCGGAATCACAGGATCTGGGCAACGCAGAACGCGCAAAACTTCGCGCTGCCGCACCGACCGACCCGCAACCAAATTCGGGATGTGGCCGATTGTGCCGCTTGCGGTATCGGTCGGCGATATCGGCGCGGAACATGATTTGCTCAGCGCGTTGAGTGCGATCCGCCATCGTAGTTGCCAACAAAGCTCGTGCAGCGTCCTGAAGATCAGATGGATAAATCGGACGCATTACGATTGCTCAACAACAAAATTTCGGAACGGACCGACACCATACCTTGCAGAGACTTGCGCGACGCAGACGACAAAATCGGCGCCACCTGTGTCGGCGGCAAGGGTGGCTGCACCATAGGACCAATTTGGCGAAGTTGTCGTGGCTTCGCGCAAAATGTTATTGCCCTGCCGGATCTGGACGACATAGCGTTCGCTGTCTTCGCCAAGCGGAACGTCGCCTGCATTCCAAAGATCCCCATCAATCCGCGTGCGCCGGATCCAGGCGAAATCATAGCCGCTGCCATTGGTCACGGCCCGCAGATGCGCCACCGGATAGGGCCGGTATCCATTGCCATTGAACGTCAGCACGCGGTGACGATAGCTTCGGTCAGTGACGGGACGTTTGACCGGTCCATATCGATAATGGCGGGGGTTTCCCCGCGACGCAGAAGGGATCGTGATCTGCTCCGGCCGGCCATTCAGCAGCACGATTTTTGAACCCACTGGCCAGACATTTGGCATCATGCCATCAGACCCAGCCTGACCTCGCAAAAGCCCTGAAATCGCGTAAGTCTTAGGTGCAATCAGCGTCGCATTTGCAAATTGGAGCACCTCCCAATTGTCGGGGGACCCATCTCCAATGGCCAAGGTATTTGCCCCGGAAAACAGTGTTTCGGGTGACACAGAACTCAATGAACCACTCACAAGTTTGACCTCAAATGTGCGGCGGTCCCAGATGCCGGTTGGCCCGTTGTGAAGTGCTGATTGCGTCACACCCACCACGCTGCGGTAGCGCACGATATCCTGCAAAACATAGTCACTGTCCTGAGGTGACGAATAAAGCGCGACGCCTCCGGGCCAAGGGCGCGCGGTCAACGCAAGATGGGGCTCATGCGGAACCTCATCACCAGTCAACAGCGGCAAATCCAAAAACAGCGCCTCAACCGGTGTTGGGGCGACATATGGCTTTAGCCGAGCCCCTTCTTCGATCTGGGGTTGGGGCAAATAGATCTCTTCGTCGATGCGCGTGGCTTCGGCCAGCACGAGGCCGACATCCTCGGTCCGATCAATCCGGTAAAGACCTTGGTGATCCGCATCTTGCAGATCAATAATATCACCTGCACCGACTGCGGCTTGCGATGGCGGTAGTGCAAAGGTCGCACTGTCTTTTGCGACCCGAGCCTCGTGCGTCCAACGTGCCGCGATCCGCATGCCTTCAGCGCGCGTCAATGCCAACGGAAACTCCGACCGCGAAATTGCAAAGGTCTGATCGTCTGGATGAATTGTTTCTGCCACGGCTGCGTCGTAATCGCCCTCAGCATCAAGGAATCCCACTTGCACCCTGCCCGCGACCTCGGCGGCAGGAGAACGCGTATGAATGACCGTTGTTTCATTTTCGGGATGAAGCGCCAGATCATCCTGCGCCAAAACGATGTCCGTCACACCATCGCGGTTGAAAAAGACGAGCTGCCCGTCACGCTCCACCGCCTCAACACCGAATGCCAGCATCAAAGGCTGAAGCGCGGCACGTGCACTACCAACGTCAGACACGACATAGCCACGGACCAGACCATAAAGACGGCTGACATCAAAGTGCACAAGGCCCGCCCGTTCGCAAACTTCTGCAACAACACTCGCTAATGTCCGCGAAGACGTTCGCCCGTTTAACCAATGACCACGTGCATAGTTGTCGCCATCTGACCATAGGGCGGCGTTGGCTGGAAAGAACGGAAAAGGCCGCGCGTCCCAGGCCCAAACATGGGCCCGCGACATATCTAACATTCGGCCGGTATATTCGAGGTTCGTTGATGGGTTGTTCGCGCTTTTCGCGTAGTGGCCATAGATCGCACGCAGATATTGCATCTGCATAAAATCGTCCCGCATCCCATTGGAATAATACGGCAATAGCGATTCTGAGGATTTGGGGTCCAGAAACTTGTTTGGCTGATTGGTGCCTTTGTCGATGGCGGCGCAGCCAAATTCCGTAAACCAAAACGGTTTCGATTCCGGCACCCACTCTGTCGGAGAGGCCTGGCGTATCCCGTTTATCCGGTTGTGATGGGTATGTGACCACCAACCAGGCAGGTCCTTGTACCGCCAGACCCAAGGTTCACCGTCCGCGTCAGTAATCGGCGTTCTGATCTGTGCATCGCGCGCTTCGGGCGAGTGATAGAACCAGTCATACCCTTCACCTCCTGCGACGTTGGATTGTAGGTAATCGAGGTTGTAGATCGCCCCCCAATCCGCATCCAAATGGTCATTGCCATCACGCCAATCAGACAGCGGCATGTAATTGTCGATGCCGATGAAATCGATGTTTGAGTCCGCCCATAGCGGATCAAGATGGAAGAGCTTATCCGCCGTCCCTTGCGGCTGATAGCCATGGTATTCCGACCAATCGGCAGCGTAGCTGATCTTGCACTCGGGCCCCAAAATTGCACGGCATTCTGCTGCGAGTTGCCGGAGCGCTGTGACAGCCGGAAAACTGCCGCCTGCCCCCCGGATCTGGGTCAACGCCACCATCTCTGAACCGATACAAAACGCCGATACACCCCCGGCGGCAGCACAGAGGTGGGCGTAATGCAGAATAAATCGGCGATACCGCCAGGCCGAAGGGCCGGAGTATACGACCGTCTCTCCATTGATGGCAAAATCTGATGGTTGGGCATTTCCGAAGAAGGCATCAACCTCAGCGCTGGCCGCAGCGGTTTGATCCGTCGACCCTGGCTGTCCCGGCGCTTTGACCGTTGTAATGCGCCCGCGCCATGGCAGTTTTGCCTGACTGTCTGCGTCGCTCCACGGATCAGGCAACGTGTTGCCGCCCAGTTGCTCCATCAAGATGAAAGGATAGAACATCGGTCGCTGCCCTTGCGCGCGCAATTCCTTAATCGCTTCGACCACCGACGCGTCACTTGGCGTGCCGCCATAAACAGGACGCCCTTCCAACTGGGGCACAAGTCCGGCAGACGCGCGATCCGCACCGGCCACCTGCCATGCAATCGGATCTCCTTCAGCGCTCTTTTGCTCGACCTTTGGGGCCACTTCGCAACTGGCGCAGCGCAAGTCTGATCCGAACCAGGAAACCACTAGCGATGTCGACTTACAGGCCGGGAGTTCTTCGACCAGCGCGGTTGTTGACGTCAAAAAGTCACTTTGGCCCGAAGGGGTATTTTCGTTGATTGCAATTTGCTCACCAAAGTCACCGCCCAAGTAGACAGACGTTTTTGCAAGAGAAAACTCCCCCGTTCCAGGGATCATCGCGACACCACGCACCTGTCGCGCAATATCCGCGAGGTCGCGCGGCTCATCCGGTTCTGATGGGCGCATCACTTCAAAAGTAAATTGCGGAATCCGATTGCCAAATTGATCAAGCTGCAAGTCTTCCAAAACGACATAGGCCACACCCCGATACGCCGGAGCGTTACCATTGCCTTCGACAGCCAAGATCTTTGGATCAGGCTGTTGCACACGCGATCCCTTATAGATCCGCATGTTAAGCGCATCAGGCGCGATCTCTGTCCCGTCAGCCCATACACGCCCGATCCGAGTGATTTCGCCTTCGCAAAGCGCGATAGCCATGCTGACGGAATAGCTGAACTCTGTCACAGTTGGCTGTGGCCCAGCCCCCTTGCCTCCGCCAGACGTGGTTTCCGTTTCGACGAACTGCGTCGCCCAAATAACCTGACCGGGAACACGCATACGCCCATAAACCTGCTGAACCGCCATGCCCTCACTAGCGCCCGTCAGGCGAAAGCGATCAACGCGGCCAACCTCAACGGGCTCTGACCCGGATCCAAGGATACGCTGGTCGATCACACGGCCCAAGGTCGCACCGGCAGCGCGACCAATCGTGGCCATGGACAAACCGAGGATCGATCCGCCAACGGACCCACCAAGCGCCATGCCGGCGGCAGAAAGTACAATCGTTGCCATGTCGCGTTATCCTTTGTGAAAAACAAAACGGGCAGCGATGCGGCGCTGCCACGGGCCAGTCAGGGGGCTTTCGATGACGCCATGTCCGGTGTAGGCGTGGATAAACTTTGGACTGACCCCAGCACCGCTAACCACACCAAGATGTTTGGCAATCGCGCTAGTGCGCATCCTGAACAGCAACACATCACCGGCACATAACTCATCGTCTTGCGCCTTTTTGTGCAGATGTCGTGCCGCCGCCTCGAACAGCATTTCCTGCCCTTGCGGCTCTCCCCAATCGGCAGAGTAATGGGGCACCAATTCTGGTTCCGCCCCGTTCAGCTGCCGCCAGATGCCGCGGATCAATCCGAGACAATCACTGCCCGCACCACGCACCGAAGCTTGATGCACATAAGGGGTGCCGATCCAACGGCGTGCTTCATCAACAACGTCATTCACCGCACTAGGCTCCCGCCGTCGCTGTCATCAGACGACCGCGGCACCGACATCAGCCAATCCTCTCCCGGCATGTCGGGAAAACCTTGGAAATTGATAAAGTTGTTGAATTTGACCCGACAGGTTTCAGCGCGCTTGTCGCACCCCGCATCAAGGCGCAGCGTGTCGCCGGCATTGATTTCGGCCCGAATTGGGTGCCAAAGCGTCACCCGATGGCGATTGCCTTCGCGGCGATCATGTTTGATGGCGCCGGTCAAATCTTTGGCTGAGCCGCTCAACACGGTTAGCTTGCCTTGTTCGAACCATCGATCAACGAAGGTGCTCGCCTCGACCAGGAATGTCCGGTTTTCCTCGACCGTGATCGCGTCGGTCGTGACGCGATAGGTCGGCGAATTCAGGTTGAAGGCGCAGGCATCATCCCCCAACACCGCCGAACAACTGCGCAGAAAGGATCGGCCCTGCGGCTGGTTCAGCGCTTCCGTCAGCCCCCGCAATTCCGCCTCGAACTGACCGGACTTACGCGTGATTTCGCCAATCGTGCCCGCAAACCTGACTTGCCGGTTATCGGGCGCATCCCATTGCACCAACCACGTGGTGATTTCAGCGCCATCAAAGCGACCCGCCACAATATCCGCTTCATCGATGACGTCGGATTGCAAAAGCCCCATGGCTTCGGTGTTGTTCACCGACAAACCGGTGCTCGCCGCGAGCGACTTTGCACTCATCCCGCTGTCTGCCAAAAAGGTGACCCCCTCAAACGACAGCGGATTGTCATGATCAGTAAAACCGAACGTCACTCCATCCTTGCGGGTGATCGCCCAACATTGACAGACATGGGTTTGGCCAGTCTTCAGGTGCTCGAAAAGATCTTGCTTGCTCATATCCGAACCTCCACCACGGGCACGGATGGGGCTTGACCCGCTTGAAAGCTGGCAACAGCCGTGGCGATGCGGTCTGAATCGAACCTGACGGGCACATCGAATTCGAATCCCGCACGTACGGTCGCGCCTAAATCTGGTGGGTGGGTGAAAGTGACGATCCCGGTGGTGACATTTACGGTGTAGTCGATGCCGTCTTGCATCTCGTCGCCACCAATTGCGACGCGCACCGTGCCTTCAACCGGCTTTGAAATCGGCCTGAAATAAGTCTGATCGCCAGAGGCATAGGCCTTGGTCAACTGAACCTTCTTGGTAACTTCGTCGCCGGTAAAAATGATCTGATCCAACGAAGATGGGTCTTCAGACGGGCAAGAAGACTTGTAGTCGCCCCAGTCTTTCCAGCGAAACCCAAACAGTTGACCCTGCCGCGCTTCGAAAAACGAAACCAGCTGCTCAACATCATCCAGGGACCGCAGCCCCATTCCAGCGTCATAGCGCCTGCGTGAATGTGCCCATGGCGTGTTGCGTTCTTCATACCCGTTGGCCAGCGTCACAACCTCTGTTCTGCGCTCAGGTCCACCGATAGCCCCAAAACTCAGATTTGCGGGAAAACGCACTTCGTGAAATGTCATGTCGGATCCTCTCAGCGGTTGCGTTGACCACGCCCCAAAACTCGGGCCATTTGTGCGGCGATCTGTCCCTGCGAACGCTGGAAAGACTGCGCGTCAGGTGTCGAAATGTTCATTGTGACATTCACCGCGCCGCCGCCCGCACCTCGCACGCCAAGCTTGCCATCAGCACCCCGCGCAAGCGGCATGATCGCTTCGGGCCCGGCTTCACCCATCAGGCCGGTGCCCCCGCGCATTGGAAAAGTCGTCGCACTCGAAATGACGCCACCCTTTGCAAATGGCATGACCCGGCCCTGACTGAACGGTGCGCCATTTGCATAAGGCATAAGGCCTGACACGGCGGCGTTGATACCGTCGGACAGCAAGCCACCCAAATGATCCGTGACCGGTGAAATGGCGGCGGAATAGGCGGTATCGATCATTGATTGCGCAACTGAATTCAGCGCATCCGACAGCTTCATCCCGTCAAAAATGACCCCATCAAAGGCCTTGCGAAGCCCGCTGGCAAACCCGCGTTCCAGATTGCCCAGATCGCGCGTTGTCTCGCTCAGCGTGGACTGCATGCTGCGCAACTCGCTGTCAAAGCTCGCCGTCAAAGCTGATGCGTCGCCAAGCGTCTGCTCTAGTGCGCCGACATTTGCTTCAAGGTCGTCGAAGCGATCAAACTCATCCATCCGTTCCATCCTCTTTGCGCTGCACGTCGGGGTAAATTCGCAGCAAATCGTTTAGCCGATCTCGGTTCAGCGGCCGGTTCTGCGGACCCACCCCGAGCATCACCGACAGCTCGGCCGGCGTCAGACGCCAAAAGTCGGCGGGCCGTAGACGCAAATGATGTAACCCCGCGTGCATCAAAGCTTGCCAATCCATGCCCTACCCCGGCGGCGTAAAAGCACGGGCAAGAAGCAGCGCCGCAAGCCGCGCGGCCTCCACTGGCCCACCGGCCACATCGGCGGCCAACAAATCCTGTGGCCCACCCTTCCAGCCACCGCCACGCAAACCTGCAACGATTAAAGCCATGACATCGCGGCTGGCATATCGTCCGGCCTCAAACCGTTCGACCAATGCGACAAGCGATGCCTCACCCAATGCGTCCTCCAGTTCGGCCAAGGTGCCCAAGGTCAACTTTGCCTTGTGGGGGACGCCATCAATTGGAATATCGACTTCGCCTGCCAATGGGTTTGCCATCAGACCAACGCAACAAAAGTCAGCGCGCCCGCAGACGACAGCGACATCTCAAATGTCGCCTCGCCATCATGGGTTCCGGCATACTCCAGCGATGAAATCTGGAATGCGCCTTCCACCGTGCCAAAATCAGGGATCACAACCTGAAAGTCTGGCGTCTCGCCGTCGAAAAACACTTGCCGAACACGTTCGTCGGTTGTCGCATCCTTGAAGATCCCTGAACCGGAAATCGACGCGGTCTTAACACCTGCACCGGCCAACAATTCGCGCCAGCCACCCGCACTTTCTAGGCTGGTGACGTCGACGCTTTCCGCGTTGAAGCTAATGCGTGACGCCCGCAAACCTGCAGCACTTTCGAATAGGCCGTCGCCTGTCATATCAATCTTGACCAATAGGTCTTTGCCGTTTTGCGCAGCCATGCTGTCACTCCTTGCGTTTCATAAAGGGTGTTATTCGTCCGAAACTCGGGCCCGAAATGTAAGATCAATCCGACGGGTATCGCCGGTGCCGACACGCGCCGCCGTTGCGCGACGAAACCGCAATCCAACCAAACGGCCTCTTGCCAGTGTCAAATCTGCGTCCACCAGGATATCTGACACGATGCCTGCGGCTTCTTTGGCGCGGGTAAACCCGGTGCTCTCGCTGACGACCGAGATCGTGAACTCGTGCCACGCGCCTGCCCCCGAAAGGTCAGAGGCGTCGCGCGCCTTTTCCGGCCCCAGTGCGACATAGATCTCTGGCACTGTGCCACTTGGAATCGCATCGAAAATATCGGTGCCAACCAAAGCCGCCAGTGCGGCGTCGTTGGCAAGCGCTTGGTAGACGGCTGCTTGCAAAGCGGATGACAACGCATAGCTCATACCGCCACCTCTTCATGCGCTTGGCACAACAAATAACGGCCATCGCTGTCTTGTTCTGTCACAGCGGCAATTGCAAAAATGCGCGTGCCTTCGCGAAATCTTTGGCCCGCATGGGGACGCGATGGCGCACCAATGGGCGCGGCGCGCACAGTAATGCGGTATGGAACGCGCGACAGCGGTAGCGCGTTCACGGCTTTCTCACGCCCAGTACCGGCAACAACCTGCCCCCAGATCTGGCCGAGTTCTTGCCACTCAGCGGTATAACCGCCAGCCGCGTCGGGCACCCGATAGCTGTCCTCGAGGGTCAATTTGCGGTTTAAGACCGGCGGCTTCATTGGCCACCTCCCATAAACAGACGCACCGTGCGATACCGGTCGATCAGCGCAGAAACACCAAACGGCATGGTCCCGCCATGTAACGCGGCCTCGTGGCGGTATTCATAGAAATGGGCGGCCAACATCATCACGGCTTGGCGCAGATCAATCGGCAAGTCAGTCCATTCAGGACCATAGCCCGCCACCACTTCAACCTTCAGGCTGCCACCGCTCGGAATGCTTGGCAGGCAGCTTGCCATCGCCACCACGGACGGTCTTTGATCGTCCTTTTCAAGGCCGTAGCGATGATCTGGGATCAACACCTCGTCGCCATTCTTTGTCGTCAGAACCATCCGCACGATCGCATGCACTGGCGCAAGAGGCAGCGGCTGTCGTTGCTCGTCCCGCCAGGCCGTGATTGTCCATGCGAAGTCGCGGGTAATCAGGATCTTGCCGGTCCGGGCTTCTATCGCCGCAAGACCTGCGCGCAGGAAACCTTCCAGCATGTCGTCCTGCAGCCCGTCGTCAGAAAAGCCGGACCCAAGGCGCAAATGGTTTTTGAATTGCGCCACAGGCAACACGGTGGGTGGCACAGTGGTCAGCTCGGTTAACATCATCGAAACTTCTCCGCAGGGGCTGATACGTCGGACGGTTGGCCCCGAAGGCGCGGCGTTCCCCAGACGTTGCTCGGACGGATCAGAGCAGTGGGACAACGCCCGGGGGCGTGCTGCGCCTTCGGGATAAGGACCCAACCCTTACGGCTGGGGCCTTAGGCGGTTGGCTTAGCTGGTGCCAAATTTGAGAAGCTTGATCGCGGCAAAGTCGCTGACCGCACCACCAACGCGCTTGGTGGCATAGAACAGAACATGCGGCTTGGCAGAGAATGGATCGCGCAAGACACGCAGATCGGGACGTTCTGCCACCGTGTAGCCGGCACCAAAGTCGCCAAAGGCAATCGGTGTGGCGTCGGTCCCCGCATCGGGCATGTCTTCTGCAATCAGCACAGGGTAGCCCAGCAGACGTGCGGGCTCTCCTGCGGCCAAACCATCGGACCACAAGAAGCGACCATCGGCGTCCTTCAGCTTGCGCACCAGACCCGCTGTGCGGCTATTCAGGACAAATGCCGCCCCTGCCCGGTATTCAGCGCCCAGCGCATATACCAGATCAACAATTGCATCCGCCGCACCCAGGCCGCCGTCGACACCAGTTGGCACATAGCCGATGTTGCCCCAGGTCCAGACGTCATTGTCGACAGTTGGGTAAGACATGATGCCCTTCGGCTTGTCGACACCATCGCCGTTGATAAATGCGTCTGCCTCCGAACGAGCGAACTTGTCTGCAATCCGTGAGGCAAGCCAACCTTCGATATCAAAGGCGCTGTCATCCAAAAGGCGCTGGCTTGCTTTTGGCAAAGCCGACAACTCATGAAGCGCGATCGTGATGCGATCAATCTGCGGGCTGTCTGTTTCTGCCAGCGTGCCCACTTCTGTCGCCCAACCCGCACCAAGCTCGGTGTGGTCAACCAAGACGTCATAAGACGTGGAATCCACGTTCACAACCGTGGCAATCGCCCGGATTGACGCGGTGCTGCTCAGCGTGCTTTGGATCGTTTCCGCAGTCTGTGGATCCACCAGATAACCGCCGTCGGCAGCGACGGTTGTGCTCATCGCCTTGCCTTCCAGCGGCAGACCGCGCAGCGCGTCATCATCGCCTGACCGCAGGTAGGCAGCAAAGGCCTTTTGGTGCGGTGCATCATCTGCTGCGGTTGTCGCCAAAGCCGGGCGGCCAGCCATCATTGTCTTTCGGTCAAGCTTGTTCATGCGGTCTTCCTGTTTTTGCAATTTGGCATCAACGCCGGTTGAGAATGTCTTGAATTCACTCACGAAACCGCTGATCGCGGTCCGCAATTCCTCGGCCGGAGACATAGCTTCTCCGGTCCGAGACTTGGTCTCGGTTTTGGTCATATTGGTCCTCTAGTCGTGGGTGGCGCCGCTCAGCTTTCGCGGCTGGACAGCTCGGATCGGGCGGCATGAAAGACCGCCGCCAGTTCGCGCAATGTGGCATCAGCCGGATCCCCGGCCTTGGCCGCCACCCGCGCATCAGGAAGCATCGGGAAGGTCACAAGCGACACCTCCCAAAGCTCAAGCTCAGACAGCACGCGGCCGCCATTGTTATCTTTTGTGGCTCGGATTGTGCGGTAACCAATCGACAACCCGTCAATCGCACCCGCCCCAATCAAGGCGGCGGCTTCGCGCCCTTTGGCCACGTCCAGCAATATGCGGCCCTTGACCCACAATCCCTTGTCATCCTCGCGGATTTCATCCCACACCCCGATGGGCTGCGCCGGATCATGTTGCCACAACATCTTTACGGTTCGACCTTTGGATTTCAGCCCTTTGAGCGCCGCGCCATAAGCGCCCTTGCTCACCACATCGCCACCCTGATCGGTCTTTCCAAACAGCGACGCATAACCCGAAATCTCTGCCCCGTCCGTGACCGTCAGGTTGGCTTCGATTTGGCAGAACTTGTGCTCAAGTGTCATGTTTTATCCTTTTTGCGCCTAAGGCTGCGGGGAAAATGTCTGGACGACTTCAAACAGCAGCAATGCAGCCGTCCCGCAGACCACCATCAGGATCTGCCACTCCAACCGGCTGATGATCATCTCGATCCGTGTCAGCCTCGCATCGACTTGCGCAAACCAGAAATCTGTCACTGGCAGCGGCGTGCCGGGTCGCAACTTGGACCCAATATCAACAATGTTATCCTTCATCGCCCACCTCCACGCTTGGCAGTCCCAGCAAGCTGCGCTTTTCGGCTTCTGTAAGGAACGTCGCCTCAGAAATACGTCGCCAATGCGCGTCACGTTCGATGGCAAGGGCGGGGATCTGGTCGAGGTCGGGGCGCAAATCGATGCGCTCTCCGGTAAAGTCTGACAGCCAATCTGCAATTGCGCTGGTCACGCGTGATGCCAGCGGCAAAACCGTCAGCCGGTAAAAAGCGCGGTTGGCTTCTTGATAGTTTGCATAGGTCGCGTCACCAGGAATGCCCAGCAACATAGGCGGCACACCAAAGGCGACGGCGATCTCGCGTGCGGCAGCCTCTTTGGTCTTTTGGAATTCCATGTCTGACGGTGAAAAGCCCATCGGTTTCCAATCCAACCCGCCCTCCAGCAACATCGGACGACCCGCATTGCGTGCGCCTTGGTGGTGAGTTTCCATCTCGCTAAGCAGGCGGTCGTATTGATCCTGGCTCAGTTGGGTCTGCCCCTCCGCCCCTTTGTAGACAATCGCCCCTGAAGGACGCGCCGCGTTATCAAGCAGGGCCTTTGACCACCCCGACGCTGCATTGTGCACATCAATTGCGCTGGCGGCTGCTTGGATTGGTGAAAAGCCGTAGTGATCATCTTGCGGATGAAAGCTTTTGATATGACACACCGGGCTCACGTCAGCTTGAACGTCAAACCGATGTTTCCGGCCCCCGACTGTATATTCATAACCGACCGGCCAACCATCGGTGCCGGGCACTAACGACATCCGGTCAGACCGCAGGACATGCAGCTCTCCCGGCAGGCCATCGCCACCTACCGCTTCCAAATAAGCATTGCCTGTCAACAAAAGCTGACCAAACAGGCTTTCCAACAATTCTGCCCGCCCCTGCCCGTTATTTGGGCGCGCCAGCAAGGCGTTGACGGGATGTGTTTCATAGCGGCGCTCTGCATCCTGAAGGATTAGTGGAAGCGCCGCCGCGGCCTCGGCGATCAATTTGACGGCCCGAAAGCCGATGGGGTTTGCGGTAAAACCAGCCTTGGTCAGTGAAACCGTATCGCGCGCTGACCAAGCAACCCGCCCATGCGTGGACCATGCCATTACGCGTCCAGCGGCCGAGGCCTTCGTCTCTGCAATTGCAGAAGCTGTCTTGTCGCCTTTGCCGAAAAATTGGAACATCCACATCTCCTTGATCGCACCATCTGTCGGCGCACCGTCTTGTTCGTTTGGACAATCTGCAGGGAAAGTATTGAAAGTTTCCCAGACCACCGTGCGGTGCTCTGGGAACCGATAAGAGTGGGATCTAAAGACCGCGCACCTGCGGTGCCGCCCACTTCTGGGCCGGTGTCAGCATAAGTTCGGTCAGCGCCCAAACGAGGGCATCCACCCTGTCAGGTGATCCCTTGCCGTCATAGCCCTGAACGGTCATCTGGGCCATTTCGTCTTCAAGCTCGCCCAAGCCGCGCAAATGCGTGACCCGCCCTTGGGCGTATAGCGCTGCAACCGGCTCTGCCCGCGCCACCTTTCCGCGCGACGCGCGCACATTGGTGACAGGGACAAGTGGGTCAATGCTGCGAATGATCGTTTCCACCATGTCACCACCCTGATTGACCTCAGCGATCAGACGGTCTGCATCGTGACGCCGCAGCGCTTTAACAGCGGCCTGAGCCCAAACCAAGGGACCTGCGGCTCTCACACTGGCATCCTCGATGATGTAGGCCTGCCATTCAAACGGTGGGCCATTCATGACCACACCCGCCACGATGATTCCGCAAGCGTCAGATCCCGCATGGCCCGTCACCGGCGGGTCCACCGCCACAACGATCCGGTCAAGCCCGGGCGCCTCTTGTTTCATCCGCTCGCCGATCTTGGCCATATCCCAAAGACCGCCCTGGGTGTCGGTCAAAATGACGCCTTCTAACTCCTGCCGACCCAAGCGCGTCCCGCTGTATCTTTGCTTTACTTCGCGCAGGAAACTGGGGGCCAGATTGGCGGCATTGTCGAATGTCGTCGCCGACGTCACGACCGTGCCTTCCGTTTCAACCAATCGTCGCAGCAGCGGCACATTGCGCGGCGTTGTCGTCACCGTCGCCCGTGGCGCATCCCCAAGGCGCAACCCAAACTGCAACATATCCCACGCAGCTTCAGGCTGAGGCCACTTGGCCAATTCATCAACCCAGGCGGCATCAAATTGCGGGCCGCGCAAACTTTCAGGATCAAAGGCCGAGAATAACTGCGCCGTGGCACCGTTCTCCCACTGCAGCATCTTGCGGCCTGCCACCCAATCCGGGCGCAGTGCCGGTGGCGATGTCGCAAGGATACCACTGTCGCCAAAGATCATGACCTCTCGTGCCTGCTCAATCGTCTCGCCAACAAGGGCGATCCGCCGCGCGGCACCAGCCACATTTGCCGCGGGCCCCTCCGCCATGGCGCGGACCCACTCCGCACCTGCGCGGGTTTTGCCAGCGCCTCGGCCGCCCAAAATCACCCAAGTCCGCCAATCGCTGTTGGGTGGCAACTGATGTGGCATCGCCCAAAACGCAAACAGGAACGGCAAAGACGCCAATTCCGCAGGCGTCAGCTTCTTAAGAAACCTTTCCTGCATCCAGGACGGCGCGGATGCGATCAAGCTTGCTCCCGATCTGATCCCTGAGTGTTGCAAGGTCAAAGGACTCGCCATCTTCGGTGGTATCGCTTTGGTCATAAAGGGCCTCTTCAGCTTTGAGCAGAAGGACCTGCAGGCTTTGCAGTTCATCCAACTTTTGGGTGATCATTTGAGACGTCAGCACGCCTTTCTTGCCTGGAGTGACGGCATAAAAAACCATCATCCGACGGATTTCCGAAAACATCTTTCGAAACTCCGCACGGGGGTCTTGCGCCTGCGCGGTCTTGGTGCGCGGCGGATCATTTGATGATGTCATTGGTAGCGCCTGTACTGGTTCCCGTCCGATACAGTCGATCAAAAGGCACCTTCCCCGCACCTTTGGATCATTTTGTAATCTACAGCATTTTGGCCAAACACGCAAAAAGGCAGGCCGCACCACCGTGCGCCCACCTTCTTGTTTTGTTTACTTTCCCGGCATTCAGCCGCCGTCAGAGGCTGCGCGCTCCGCTTCGATCTCACGCCAACGCGCGACGTTGCGGTTGTGTTCCTCAAGCGTTGTTGCAAAGGCATGACCGCCTGTGCCATCGGCCACAAAGAACACGAACTCTGTGCTGTCGGGGTCCAACGCTGCCAGAATGCTTTCGCGTCCGGGATTAGCGATGGGTGTAGGTGGTAACGCGGGAATCACGTAAGTGTTCCATGGTGTTTCGCGACGCAGCTCAGATTGTCGCAATCCGCGCCCCAGAACACCCTCACCCTTGGTGATCCCGTAGATCACCGTTGGGTCGGTCTGTAACTTCATTCCCCGGTTCAAGCGGTTCACAAATACGCTTGCAACCTGCCTGCGTTCTTCGGCCACACCGGTTTCTTTTTCGACAATACTGGCAAGGATCAACGCCTCTTCAGGAGAATTCAGCGGCAAACCATCAACCCGTGCGGCCCAGGCATCCGCAAGGAACTGCTCTTGCGCCGCTGTCATCCGCGCCACGATAGCGTTGGGGTTGTCTCCGGGCTGAAACTCATAGCTGTCGGGCATCAACGATCCCTCTGGCGGAATGGCGTCGACCGCGCCGTCCAACACATCAAGGTTATTCAACGCGTTGGCCACCTGCCAGCTTGTGACGCCTTCAGCCATAACGACATTGTAGGTCGTGTCGCTGTCCTCACGGGCCTCTGCATAGGCGGCTGGCGCATCTTCTGTCGGATCAAATCGGGCCAGATCTACGTACCGGTTGCTGGCAGGATCCAACTCGCGAACCTGAATTTGCTGGCTGTTCACACCGATGCGATAAATGATGTCCGTCCCACAGGTGTTCTGCCCGCCCCGCGTAATGATTTCGGCGATGTCAGACATCGACGCGGCCCGTTCCACACGAAAGCTTCCTGCTTTGAGGTCATCGGCCTTATCGGCATAATCGACACCCATCCGAAAGATCGCAGTAGAGCTGACGGCCCCCATATCGCCAAGATTTTCGGCAACCGTACTCATGGTGCTGCCGCGTTCCACACGCAGGCAGATCGCCTCTGCCAGCGGACCGGGCGCAGTATATTGTTTGCTCGCCAAAGCGACCACGCCACCCAACAAGAACAAGGCCACAATGAAGAACGTCAGCGCATTAGACGCAATATGTCGCCACATCAGGTGACTTTCCCCAAGACCAGGCTGGCATTCGTGCCGCCAAACCCGAAAGAGTTCGACAGGGCGACATCAATACGCCGTTCCCGCTTGCCGTTTGCGCAAAGATCGACCTGCGTTTCAACATCCACGTTGTCCAGATTGATCGTCGGCGGTGCCACCTGATCGCGGATCGCAAGCATTGTGAAAATCGCTTCAATCGCGCCAGCCGCACCCAAAAGATGCCCCGTCATCGATTTGGTCGAGGACATCGTCAGCTTTGCCGCCGCCTCTTCGCCGACCAAACGCTCAACCGCGCCAAGCTCAATCGTATCGGCCATGGTCGATGTGCCGTGTGCGTTGACGTAATCGACCTTGCTCGGTTCCACACCAGCATTGCGACACGCCGCACGCATCGCGCGTTCTGCACCTTCGTGGTCAGGCGGAGGCGCGGTAATATGATGCGCATCGCCGGACAGGCCGTAGCCCAAGACCTCGGCATAGATCTTTGCGCCGCGGGCCTTTGCGTGCTCGTATTCTTCCAGCACGACGATACCGGCCCCCTCGCCCATCACAAATCCGTCGCGGTCCTTGTCCCAAGGACGGCTGGCCTTGGTCGGATCATCTGCATGTTCTGTGCTCAGCGCCTTGCAGGCATTGAACCCAGCAATGCCCAAGCGGCAAATCGCAGCCTCGGCCCCGCCCGCAATCATCACATCCGCATCGCCATATTGAATCAATCGGCTCGCGTCACCAATCGCATGCGCACCGGTGGAACACGCCGTCACCACTGAGTGGTTAGGCCCCTTAAACCCATAGCGGATCGACACCTGACCAGAGATCAGATTGATCAACGCACCCGGCACAAAGAAAGGCGAAACACGGCGCGGCCCCTTGTCTTCCATCATCACCGCAGTGTTTGCGATGGAATTCAAACCGCCGATGCCGGAGCCAATCAAAACACCCGTCCGTTCCAGGCTCTCTGTGTCCTCCGGCGTCCAGCCTGCGTCTTCAATCGCTTGCTGCGCTGCGGCCATGCCGTACAGGATGAACGTATCGACTTTGCGCTGCTCTTTGGGGGCCATATAGGCATCCGCGTTGAACGTCCCGTCGGTTCCGTCACCGTATGGCACTTCGCAGGCATAGGTCGTCGTCAGCCCTTCGGTATCAAAGCGGGTAATCGGCCCTGCCCCGGATTGACCATCCAAAATCCTTGACCAGCTCGCCTCAACGCCATCCGCCAACGGCGTCACCAGCCCCAGTCCCGTCACTACTACGCGGCGCATGTTTTGCCCTCACCTCTCTTGTTTGGGCACTGATACCGCAGGGGCTCGGGGCGGGGCAAGGGCAGACACTACAATTGCACTGAGCATGGTTCATCGCGCCTTAACCAAACCGCCTTAACGTGCGGGAAACGAAAGGTGTTCACATGATGTTTCGAATGACCTTTGTTGCAGGCTTTGTGGCTTTTGCCCAACCACTCTTGGCAGAAGTTGACTGTGACCTCGTCAACGCCATGACACGTGTGTCAGAGGCCCCTCAAACACACAGCACTTGGGCCAGCGGCGAACTTTTGCCCAATGCTGTCCAATCCGACATTTCCCGGTTCTCGTCCCGCTCAATCGCGCATCTGTTTGATGATGTGCCAAACACCTCGACCGTATCAATCCTGTCTGATTTTGCCACCCTCACGGCACAAATCGCGCAGCTTGCCCGTGATGGACGCGGCGCAGACATCCACATCTTCTTGAACGCTCCAGCCGTGCGCGAGACATTCAAACAAGCTGGAAAAGTGCTTGATTCCATTGGATGCAACGGCCCGCTCCTTGCGACATCGGCTTCAACCCCATCCGAACAATCCAGCCCCGGCAACGACCGCCCTGACACGCCGCCAGGTGCGGCCAGCGGATCTGCCCTTGTGCTGTCGCTTTCCTATTTTTGGTACGTTTTGGCAACGATCACCGTGTCAGTATTCGGTGCAATGATTTGGTTCTACCTACGCATTAAGGAAAAGCACCGTCGACGTCGGCGGCGCTATTCGACCAACCAACACGTCAGATTTCGGCTTGGGTCACGCATCCATTCAGGTCGTTTGCTCGACATCAGCTGCAATGGTCTTAAGCTGCGGCATCTGGGGGTAATGGATTCAGCGCAGGAAGACACCCTGCAGGTCGAAATTGACCGCAAATGGTATGAAACGCGGGTTCAATGGTGCAATGAACACTATGTCGGCTTGGCATTTGCCCGACCGCTGCGAACAGCAAATGTCTTGCAAATCCTTGTTCATGGTCGTGCGCAATCGGAACCCGCCAAGGACGGTCAAAAAACGAAAACGGCGCCCGAAGGGGCGCCGCAATCTCAGTAGTCTCGTTAGCGCTTAGGACGCTTCGCTGATGAACTTTACAGCATCGCCGAACGACTGAATCGTCTCAGCGGCATCATCAGGAATTTCAATTCCAAATTCTTCTTCGAAGGCCATAACCAACTCAACCGTATCAAGGCTGTCTGCGCCCAGATCATCAATAAAAGATGCACCCTCGACAACTTTGTCTTCTTCGACACCAAGATGCTCAACAACAATCTTGCGTACGCGGTCTGCGACGTCGCTCATGGCTATTCCTCACGTTCTGCTGGGCAATTGCCCGGTTTTTAGGGCGCCCACTGGTGCCCTTTCTCAATCATCGTGGCCTATAGCAGAGATTTTCGATAGCGCAAACGCTTTCCATTCCTCTGCGTCACGGCGCTGCTAGAACATGGCCATTCCGCCGTTCACATGCAAGGTCGCTCCGGTGACATATCCCGCCTCTGCGCTGGACAGATACATCACAGCCGCTGCGATTTCATCCGAACTGCCCATGCGACCGGCGGGAATTTGTCCAAGGATTCCAGACTTTTGATCCTCCGTCAGCTTGTCGGTCATCGCCGTTTCAATAAAGCCGGGGGCGACGCAATTTACCGTAATGCCGCGGCTGGCGACTTCGTAGGCGATGGATTTCGACATCCCCACCATGCCCGCCTTTGAGGCCGCGTAGTTGGCCTGCCCCGGATTACCTGTGGCCCCTACCACGCTGGAAATATTCACAATTCTGCCCCAGCGGCTTTTCATCATGCCACGGATCACACCTTTGCAAAGCCGCATGGTCGAGGTCAGGTTCACGTCCAGAACGCTGGCCCATTCCTCATCTGACATGCGCATGAACAGATTATCGCGGGTGATGCCTGCGTTATTGACCAGAATGTCTACACTGCCCATCGCCTCAACCGCTTGTTTTGGCAGGTTATTTACGGCTTCAGCATCAGAAAGATTACAAGGCAGGACATGCACGCGGTCGCCCAACTCAGCGGCCAAGGCATTGAGCGGATCAACCCGCGTTCCCGAAATGCCAACCGTCGCGCCAGCGGTGTGAAGTGCGGTTGCGATGGCCCCGCCGATCCCGCCGGAAGCCCCGGTCACCAATGCATTTTTCCCTGTCAGATCAAACATCTGTCGTCCCTTCTTTCGTTTACGCCGCGCCGTCTAAGGCGGATTTGACGTCATCTGGTGTGCCGATATTTTTGGTTGCAACGTCACGGTTAATGCGCCGGATCATGCCGGACAATGCCTTGCCGGACCCGATTTCCCACATCTCTGTCACGCCCTGCGCCGCCATCCAGTCAACAGAGCTGCGCCAGCGCACGCGGCCCGTGACCTGTTTGACCAGCAAGTCTTTGATCTCATTGGGGTCTGTCACGCTTTCGGCGATGACATTTGCGACCAGCGGCACCGTAGGCGCGGTGATCGTCACCTCTGCCAGTGCGGCCTGCATCCGGGTGGCAGCTGGGGCCATCAGGGAGCAATGGAAAGGCGCTGAAACGGGCAGCAAAACGGCGCGTTTTGCACCGGCTGCCTTGGCCAGATCCACCGCGCGCTCAATCGCGGATTTATCACCAGAAACAACGGTTTGCGCCGGGTCGTTCTCGTTTGCGACCTCGCAAACCTCACCTTGTGCTGCATCATGAGCCACCTGCGTGACGGCATCAATATCGAGGCCCAAAATAGCCGCCATCGCCCCTTTGCCCGGTGCGACAGCGTCTTGCATCGCATCGCCCCGGATCCGCAACAGGCGTGCGGTGTCGGCGATGCTGAGGGCGCCAGCGGCGGCCAAGGCGGAATATTCTCCCAACGAATGGCCCGCCACGAATGACGCGTCATTCACGCTAACCCCTTCGGATTCCAGCGCTTTCATCGCCGCCAGCGACGTTGCCATCAAAGCCGGTTGCGCATTTGCGGTCAGCGTCAGCGTTTCAATGTCGCCGTCCCAAATCAATGCGGAGAGCGATTGTCCCAAGGCATCGTCGACCTCTTGAAAGACTGCTTTTGCTGCCGGATATGCAGCGGCCAATGCCTGCCCCATACCGATAACCTGTGCGCCCTGTCCGGGAAAAATGAATGCTCGCATGAAGTGTTCCCCCTTTTTGTTAACCTTGGAGTAGCGTCGAAAACCCTCATACACAAGCAATGCACAAACCATACACAAAGCACCAACAAACCGTATGCATCCCGCACAGAATCTGAGCGCAGATGCAGAATTGCCCCACCGAACGCAGGTGTTAGTGTGCAAGCGCACAGAAAACCCCGGAGAGAATAATGTCCGCACCCCCGACCACCTACGGCACGGTAACCAAGATCTTCCATTGGACGACCGCGTTGCTGATCCTGATGCTGATCCCGATGGGCATGTATGCCAATCAATTGCCATTTGAGACGAGCGCCGAGCTGGCCCGAAAAGCGCAGGTCTTTTCGATACACAAAACGCTTGGCGTTCTGGTCTTCTTTGTCGCTCTCGCCCGGATCCTGTGGGCGATGTCACACGCCAAGCCCGGCCCGCTTTACCCAGAGCGCAAGGCAGAGACCTTTGTGGCTGAGCTGATCCACTGGCTGCTTTACGGATCGCTTGTTGTTGTGCCGTTGTCCGGGTGGATCCACCACGCGGCAACAACCGGTTTTGCGCCGATCTGGTGGCCCTTTGGCCAGAACCTGCCCTTGGTCCCCAAGGATGAAACCCTGGCGGAGCTGTTTGGCGGCTTCCATTGGATCCTGACCAAGGTTCTGGCGGCCTCGCTTTTCCTGCATCTTGCAGGGGCGGCAAAGCACGTTGTCATCGACCGGGATTCGACCCTGAGCCGCATGTGGTTTGGCAAAAGCAAAGCGCCCAAGGTGCCCGCCCATCGGACGCCCGCCGCGGCCCCGCTTGGGGCATTGGTGATCTTTATCGCAGCCTTTGCTGCGGCTTATGCCTTCAAGAGCAATACGCACGCGGGCGAAGGCGCGACCGTCGCGGCATTGGAGGATGTCGAATCCGACTGGGAGGTTCTGGACGGCGGCACGTTGGCCATCACCATCTTGCAGCTTGGGAGTGAGGTCACGGGGACGTTTTCGGAGTGGACCGCCGATATCAGCTTTGACGCGGATGCGGGCCCGACCTTTGGCGAGGTCACAGCAACGATTGCGATTGGGTCGCTGTCGCTGGGCACCGTCACCGATCAGGCCATGGGGGCGGATTATTTTGACGTCGCAAACTTTCCAACGGCCACGTTTCGCGGGCCGATCACGTCGGATGGTGGGGCCACATACCGCGTGGACGGCGAGCTGGAGCTGAAGGGGATCACTGCGCCTTTGACGTTATACTTTGATTTGCTGGAGCAGGACGACGGCACCTGGCTGATGCAGGGGGCCACGCAGATCGACAGAATGGGCTACAACATTGGCCTGGCGCAGGACAAGGAAGGCACCTTGGGCTTTGGCGTTGATGTCGACATCGATTTCTTCGCGCGTCAGGCCGAATAAAGCGCATGACAAAAAGAAAGGGGCCGCAGGTGTGATACCTGCGGCCCCTTTTTGATTTTTGAAGGCGACTTATTCAGCCTTCATTGCCTCGATTGAAATCATCACTTCGACTTCGTCGCTGATGAAAGGGGCAAAGTTGCCGACATTGTAGTCAGAGCGCAGAAGCGTTGTTGTCGCATTGAAGCCTGCCCAAGGCTTTTCCGCCATTGGGTGATTGCCGACCTGGTTCAATGTGGCGTCCAGAACGACGGATTTTGTCACACCGTTCAGGGTCAAATCACCTGTGATCATGGCGGTGTCTTCGCCTGTGACTTCAATCGCGGTGGAGGTGAAGGTCACCATTTCGTCGTCAGTGGCTTCGAAGAAGTCAGGTGACATGAAGTGGTTGAAACGCGCTTCCCAGCCGGTCAGCATTGATTTGACCGGGAAAGATACGGAGACCGAAGATGCGGCAGGATCTTCCTGGTCAAAGCTGATTTCGCCTTCAAAACCAGAGAACATGCCATAGTTGGTCGAAAAGCCCAGGTGGTTGTAGCTAAAGACAATCTGGCTGTGGCTGGCGTCAAGGACGTAGGCCTCTGGTGCGGCGGCGACGGGGGCTGCAAGCACTGCAAGCAGCGCGGCTGTTGTTGTGAGTTTCATCTGATTTCTCCGGGGTTTGTGTATGCGCAAGGATGTGGTGCTTCCGGCGGACAAGGCAATTCAACAAAACCGAACAGAATATGTTCACAAACGAAAAAGCGCCCACGGGGGGGGGCGCTTTTGGCAGGAAACCGCTGATAAAGCGTGATCAGAGTGCTGTCGGCACGATTGTTTTTTCGGCACGACGCGGGACGGCGTCCATCATCATGTCTTTGCCCAGACGGTTGCGCAGCGGTTCAAGCGCATCAATTGGGCCGCCGACGACGGGCAGTGTTTGCGCGGTGTTGCGATAACGCAGGACCAGCATGGCCTGATCGCGTGGTGCATTGGCCCGGTCAAGGAACACGCCGCCGATGCTGTCAAAGCCATAGCGGCCGATCAGGGACGACTTGCCAGCGCGGTTGCGGACAACTTCGCGCACCTCGCCCAGAGAGGTGTCGATTTGCAGCTCCGATTCCGTGCCACGGCTGGCGAACCACAACAGATAGGTTGCAAGACCAAAGAAGATCACGGCGGCAACGGCGCGGATTGAAAGATCAACCGCCCCTGCCAACACCTCTGGCAGCAAAAAGAGGCCCAGACCGGCGGCAAGGAATGCAGCACCAAAGAACATTGAGAACCCTTGCAGCAGCACCATGCCGATCTGCGGGCCATCGGTATTGCGGATGATATACCCCCAATAGGTCTCATCCACGGCAAAAGGTTTCTTACGGGGCGCCAACTCGGCATCAATTGTTATAGGGCGCACAACGTTTGACACATCTGACATTGCTGCATTCTCCAATTTCGATGACACCAAACTGCTTTTAGACTGCGGCAAGAAGTGGGCAGGCCCGTGGCTGTCTTATGATTTGTTAAGAATTTGTTAACTTACGCAGCGGAAAGCGCTTACATTCCTTCAGGGCTTGCGTCGAAACGCGATGAATGTATAAGCCGCCTACCTTCCGCGACCTCGTATGAACTGCGCAGTCTCTCGTGAGTGGGGTGCGGAAGAGGAACGCCCCATTCTATGAAATGCGCCGAGAAATGAATGGAGCACGCATGCCGCTATATGAGCATGTTATGATTGCGCGTCAGGACCTGTCCAACACGCAAGCCGAAAGCCTGATCGAACACTTCAGCACCGTCCTTGCGGACAACGGCGGAAAAGTCGTTGAAAACGAGTACTGGGGCGTGAAGACGATGGCCTACAAGATCAACAAAAACCGCAAGGGCCACTATGCCTATCTGCGTTCCGATGCACCGGCACCTGCCGTGCAGGAAATGGAACGTCTGATGCGGTTGCACGAGGACGTCATGCGCGTTTTGACCATCAAGGTTGACGCACACGAGGACGGCCCCAGCGTGCAGATGCAAAAACGTGACGAGCGTGACAGCCGTCGCGAGCGCCGCTGATTGTTGATTAGGAAAGGACCATAACCAATGGCAACTAAACCATTTTTCCGTCGTCGTAAGTCTGATCCATTCGAAGGCGATAACGCCCCGAAGATCGACTATAAGGACACACGTTTGCTGCAGCGCTACATCTCTGAGCGCGGCAAAATCGTCCCTGCCCGTATCACCGCTGTTGGGTCAAAGAACCAGCGCAAGCTTGCACAAGCGATCAAGCGCGCACGGTTCCTGGCCCTGCTGCCCTACGCAGTAAAGTAAGGAGCAAACCAGATGGATATCATCCTACTTGAGCGCGTCGCCAAACTCGGCCAGATGGGCGAAGTCGTGTCGGTCAAAGAAGGTTACGCCCGTAACTTTCTGTTGCCACAGGGCAAAGCACTGCGCGTGAACCCCGCCAACATGGCACGCTTTGAGGCCGAGAAGGCCCAGATGGAAGCGCGCAACCTTGAGACCAAGGCAGAGGCCGAAAGCCTTGCTGAAAAGCTGGACGGTCAGCAGTTCATCGTGATTCGCTCCGCCTCTGACGCAGGTTCGCTTTACGGGTCTGTCACACCGCGCGACGCCGCCGAAGCTGCAACAGCCGAAGGTTTCACCGTCGACAAGAAGCAGATCGTGCTGACTGGCCCGATCAAAGAGCTGGGCCTGCACGCGCTGACCGTCAACCTGCACCCTGAAGTGACGGCCGGCATCTCGCTGAACGTCGCCCGTTCCGCCGAAGAGGCAGAGCTTCAGGCCGCTGGTAAGTCGATCCAGGAACTGGCTGCCGAAGAAGAGGCTGCTGCTGAGTTCGAAATTCAGGAGCTGTTTGACGATATCGGTTCTGCTGCATCTGACGATGAAGAACTGGCAGAAACGGCCGGCATCGAGACAGAAGCTGCCGCCGAGGACACCGACGAGGCCTAAGCCAACCGGCCATCTACGGATTGCCTTAAAAATGACAAAGCCGCGCCATGTCTTGGCGCGGCTTTTTTGCGAGCAATGATCAACGCATGATTAATTCGCCCGATCAAAGGCTCGCGACATGGACAAAGAACCGACCCAGCTGCTGTTTGAAGGTGACCACCTGAAACTGGTGCATTTGCCGGGCGCGTCCGACTTTTCCATCGTGACATTTGACGTCAAGGCAGAGCATCGCAATGGCCGCACCGGCTATGCGCTTTCGCTCGCGCGGAAGTTGGGTTTGAACTATTACGGTGTCATTCCGAACCGCCCCAATTGGTATCCCGCCCAAGAAGCACGCGCGATTGCTGCCATTGTGGCGCGCGCAAAAGACCGTCCGCTATTGGGTTACGGCACGTCGATGGGCGGATATGGTTGCCTGAAATACGGGCGCGCGTTGCAGACCGACGCCACCTTGGCCTTTGCCCCGCAAGCGACGATTGATCCCAAGATCACGGGCAAAGACGACAACCGCTTCAGTGCGTTTTTCGATCCGACCCTGAATGCGGATATGCAGATCAGACCGGGCGATATCGGCCCGCAGACTTATGTGATCCACGACCCCGACTGCGAAAAGGACGCCTTTCAGATGTCCCTTTTGGGGCCCTTGGGCCACCAGATTGAATTGCCCTTGATGGCGCATCAGCCCGTCGCGGCGATGACACCGTCACAAAATGCTTTGGCGAACATGACAGAGGCCTTGCGGGGGCACAGCGTGGCCCTCGCCCGGAACCTGCGCCGCTCTGCCCGGCTGACCCGGCAATACGCGCTGGGTGCAACCCAAGCGGCACTGGATGCCGGTGATGGTGCAGCCGCGTTGCAGATCGTGCAGGACACGATCACGACCCACGGAACCCACCACGAAGCGATCATGCTGCGCGCGCGCGCCTATGAGATGTTGGGCCGCCCCAAGGCGGGCATTGCCGATATCCAAGCCCTTGCCGCCCAAAAGCCGCATCACATCACCTATCGCCGCTTGCTGGCGGATCTGCATCTTTCAGCGGGTCAACCGGACGCAGCGATTGCCGAGTTGAAGGATGCAGTGGCGCAATCAGGCAACGGGTTTCTGGCGGTGCGGCTGTCAAAGATGTTGCGGGCGCACCGGCCACAGGATGTGCCGACGTTTGTCGCGCAAGCTGTGCAGCGCTGGCCTGATCGCGTCGCGCAATTTGCCTAAGTGACGCCGGTTTTTGGCGTTGTAAACGACAATCCCATTTCCTCTGCCTAAGAACGAGGCACCGACGCGCGGTCAATCGCAGTCGGGCGGTGTATTGTGAGATCCGGTTTGCACCCCGGTCGTGTTCCGGTTTAGCCTGAAGTGATCAGTGCAGTTTTGCGTACGCGTTCTTGTTTCAGAGTGCTGCTTCACCACCTTCAGCCAACACCATTTCAGGGGGACTTACCTATGTCTATTCGTCTTAACCGCCGTCATTTTCTTGCAGGCTCTGCCGGGTTGATCGCGATGCATCCGTTTTCCGTATCTGCCGCAGGCAATCAGGCGCATTTGCGGCTGATGGAAACGACGGATCTGCATGTGCATGTTTTTCCTTATGATTATTACGGTGACCGCCCTGTTGACACGGTCGGTCTGGCGCGCACGGCCAGCATCATTGAAGAGGTCCGCGCGGAAAGTACAAATTCACTGCTGCTTGATAATGGTGACTTTTTGCAGGGCAATCCGATGGGCGACTACATCGCCTATGAGCGCGGGATGAAAGAAGGCGACATGCATCCCGTCATTACTGCGATGAACACGCTTGGGTTTGATGCCTCGACCCTTGGCAATCACGAATTCAACTATGGTGTGTCGTTCCTGATGAAGTCCGTTTCCGGCGCGGCCTTCCCGGTGGTGTCGGCCAATGTGGTCAAGGAAATGGGGGCAACCCCACGCGAGGACACGACTTTGGTGCCACCTTACGCGATCCTTGAGCAGACCCTGACGGACGGTAATGGGGACACTCATCCCATCAAGATTGGCCTGATCGGATTTGTGCCGCCACAGATCATGAACTGGGACCGCAAGCATCTGGAAGGCAATGTGATGGCACGCGATATCGTGGCCTCTGCCAAGGCCTATGTGCCGCAGATGAAGGAACAGGGTTGCGATCTGATCGTGGCGCTATGCCATTCGGGGATCGGCAATGCCAATGAAGAAGAAGGCATGGAAAACGCAGCGATCCCCCTGGCGGCTGTTGACGGGATCGATGCGATCCTGACCGGGCATAGCCATTTGGTCTTTCCATCCTCGAACTACGATGATTGGGCTGGTGTGGACACGGCAGCCGGAACGATTGGCGGCAAACCCGGCGTTATGGGCGGGTTCTGGGGCAGCCATATGGGGCTGGTGGACTTGCTGTTGGAACGGGACGGCGGCGGCTGGCGCGTGCTGAGCCACACGGCCGAAGCGCGACCGATTTCGAAGCGCAATGAGGACCGCAGCATCACGCCGTTGGTCGACAGTTTCCAACCGGTGTTGGACTCTGTGCAGGCGGATCACGACGCGACACTGGCCTATGTCCGCACGGCTGTGGGCAAAACGGATGCACCGCTGCACAGCTATTTTGCGCTGGTGGCGGACGATCCATCGGTGCAGATCGTGTCGAACGCGCAGGTCTGGTACATCAAGGACCAGTTGGTCGGGACAGAGCATGAGGGCTTGCCAATCCTGTCAGCCGCCGCCCCATTCAAGGCCGGTGGTCGCGGTGGGCCAGAGTATTTCACCGATGTGCCTGCCGGTGATGTGGCGATCAAGAACGTGGCCGACCTTTATCTATATCCCAACACCGTGCGTGCGGTGCGGGTCAATGGTGCGACGGTCAAGGAATGGCTGGAGCGGTCTGCGGGCATGTTCAACCAGGTTGATGCCGGAGCGGAAGACGCGGTACTGCTGAACCCCGATTTCCCAAGCTACAACTTTGATGTCATCGACGGCGTCACCTATCAGATTGATCTGACACAGCCGATGAAATTCAATCGTGATGGTGAGGTCATCAATCCAGACACCAATCGCGTGGTGAACCTGATGTTCAATGGCGCGCCGATTGATCCCGATCAGGAGTTCATCATCGCCACCAATAACTATCGCGCCTCTGGCGGCGGCAGTTTCCCCGGTGCAGATGGGTCCACGGTCATTTTCGAAGGCCCAGACACCAACCGCGATGTGATCGTGCGCTATATCGTGGAACAGGGCACTGTCAGTCCGAAGGCCGACAGCAACTGGTCTTTTGTTCCAATGGAAGAGACGACCGTGCTGTTTGAAACGGGCCCCGCGGCAGAGGCTTATGCCAATGACGTGGCTGGCGTGAAATTGGCACCTGCTGGCACAAACGACGCAGGCTTTGCGCAATTCCGCATGGCCTGGTGATGTGATGGACGGGGCCGCGATCTGCGGCCCCTGCCCGCTTTAGTAACTTTGCAACGTCAGGACGGCATCGCAGACATCGCCGTCATAGGTGCCGACCCAGACATCAAGGTAGCCATCGGCGGGACGGGTCAGCGTGATCTTGGGATCATAATTGCCGTTGTCGTCATCGTCATAATACCAATTGGCCGAGGCCGTGTTGATCAGCAAGGCGGCATCGCATTGACTGACGACGCTCACCGCGAGGCGGCTGCCGCCCATGCCCGAAAGCTGAAACGTGAAATCAGGTCGCGAGGTGAAATACCCGGCACCGCGATCCGTGCCCGGCCGTACGTTTGGGCAATCCCAAACGAGGCTATTGCCCCCGGCCTGCACGCTATAGGACACGCCTTTGCGCATCTGCGAGGCTGTCAAATTCGCGCCCGGTCCGCTTTGATTAAAGTCCGGGCAAGCTTGCGCTGCCCCGGCAAATCCAACCAAAACGGCGGCGATACTGACAATACGTCTCATGTTAGGCTCCCAATATTAAACAGGGTTAGGTTAGCGCGACCCGTCCCGATTTGAGAAGACCCTTGATGAATTTTCGGTAAACGCGCGCTAGTCTGACCATCCGGCGCCGCCCGCCGAGCCGGCGCCAATCCTGTCCAATGGGCAGCCCGGACCGGGGCAATCGTTCGCAAAGGGACTGAGCGAGCGCGGCGTTGTTGATGCTGTTTCCCGTCGTTCTTGAGATTCTCGTTGTTCTAACAGCGTGTGTCTGTTGGGTGCATGGCGCGGCGTTGTCGCTGGTTGCGGACCTGCGACCGGATCACGCGGCACGCAGCGCAGTCCGCTGCTGCGCACCCGTTCAATGTTGTCCCGCGTCGCAACAAGTTCCGTATCAGGCACCGGGTTTTGGTCATCCATGGCATCAAGGATCAGCCCCAGAGCCTGTTGCGACATCCGTCCCCACACCCCATCAATGCTGCTGCGGTAGCACCCTTTTTCGGCCAGAAGTGTCTGCAACTCGGTCGCGAGGCTTTCGTCCTGCGCCATCAGATGTGTCGGTTGTCCTAGCGTCCAGAGGATCGCAAAACCCGCGAGACACGCGCGCGAAGCCGGTCTTCCCATTGTCGCCACTCCTTTATGTCTGGCAGCTCTGCGAGCCGCTTGTTGGATTGGGATTCGTCCCAGGTGATAAATGCGTCGATTTCGGTTCTGTCGGCGCGGTCGCAATAAAGCATGAACCGGGAAAGCGCGGACATCAGCGCATCGCGCGCGTCGCTGCGTTTGGCGGCAAAACCCTGCACCTTGTCTTGCTGGTCCTGCAATGCTGCATCTGGGACCTCGTCGGTGTGGGATTGCGACAGGAAAGACGCGGCCTCAAGCAACCGGCGCCAACACACAACATAGCCGTTCATGAGCGCCACGATATCTTCGCCCAGTGCGCTGCGTCTTTCGGTCAGTGCTTTGCGGCGCAAATAGCTGTCTTGCCAGCGTGGATACAGGATATGTGCCGTCAACCCGCCGACCAAAAGCAGCACGAGCGGGAAAATCAGATAGCGGAACAGCGTATAGGCAAAGCCCTGCTCTTCCGAGAAAGCGGCCAGCAACAGATCCATTTTTTGGGTCCTCAGCAAATTGGTGAGGCACAACAGGCATACTCAAATGTGCATAATATGCAGCCTTTGCACTGCTGTGTCGAGCCGGGCCGATTGAGGTCGGATATTCCTGACTTGGGCAAATGCCCAGACGTTGGCATCATTGCGGCATTTAGAAACAGCTATTTCGAGGTGACCACATGACGATTACGGCCTTTTTGAAGATCGGCGATATTGCAGGTGAATCCCAACGGACCGGGCATGAAGACGAAATTGACGTCCATGGCATCAGTTGGGGCGCAGAACAGGACACCGCGTTTGCACGCGGACGCGGGCGGCGGCGCGCGAGATCTAGGGTCGACCATCTGGTGGTCCGAAAGTTTTATGACGCGGCATCGCCTTACCTGATGTTGTCGTGCATGCAGGGCAGATCATTTGACGAAATCACAATGTCCGTCCGAAAGGATTCAGGTGAGGCGCATTTGGATTATCTGGTCATCACGATGGAAAATGTCGTCATCGTTGATGTGGAAATGAATGATGAAGACGCACCAAACCCCGATCAGATCGAAGAGAGGGTCGCGTTGTCGTTTGAAAAGGTGAACGTAAAATACACGGTTCAGGCCGACGATCATTCTGCCGGGGATGAACACGAAATCGAATATGACATCGTTGCCGGTGTCTAAATGCAAAAGGGCGCCGCAACCGGCGCCCTTTTGTCAAACCACTTGAGGGTCTTTATTCGTCTTCGAGGGCTTCGACAGCCTTTTGCAGGTCGTCTTTGCTGACCTCTTTGTCCTTCACGCTGGCTTGCTCGAGGATGTGGTCAACGACCTTGTCTTCGAACATGGGCGCCTGAAGCTGTTGACGGAACTGAGCGTTCTGCTGCACGAATTCAAAGAATTCACGTTCCTGACCGGGATACTGACGCGCCTGGTTCATGATGGCTTGGGTCATTTCCTGATCGGAGACCTTCACTTCGGCCTTTTCACCGATATCTGCCAGCAAGAGACCAAGCTTTACACGGCGCTCTGCCAGTTCCTTGTGCTCTTTGGTTGGCTCGATCTCGGGGTGATCATGGCCCTGCACATCGGGGTTTTCTTCGTGCCACAGCTGATGCGCGATCTGGTTGGCTTCGGCAGTGACAAGGCTTTCGGGCAGGTCAAACTTGGCAGCTTTGTCCAAGGCGTCCAGCAGGGACCGCTTAACGATCGCGCGGGATGCACCGGTGTATTCCGCTTCAAGACGCTCTGAAATCTGAGCCTTCAGACCAGCAAGGTCTTCGGCACCGAACTTTTTGGCCAGCTCATCATCAATCTTGGGCGCTTTGGGCGCGCGGACTTCTTTGACGGTGACAGAGAACACGGCCTCTTTGCCGGCCAGATGTTCGGCCTGATAATCAGCGGGGAAGTTCACGGACACGTCTTTTTCGTCGCCGGCTTTGACCTTCAGCAGGCCATCTTCAAAACCGGGGATGAAAGAGTTTGAGCCCAGCACAAGGGGATAATCCTCGGCAGCGCCACCTTCAAAGGCTTCGCCGTCGATCTTGCCCAGAAAGTCGATCAGAACCTGATCGCCATCTTTGGCTTGCGTTTTCTTAGGCTCGTAGTTCACGGCCTGCGGGCTTTCAGCGAGGTTATCCAGCGCTTCTTTCACGGCCGCATCGTCAGCTTTGACAACCAAACGCTCTAGCTTGATCTTTTTGAAGTCGGTTTCTGGCACCGGTGGCAGGTTCTCGTAAGAGACATCCACGACCACATCGTCGCCTTCTTTCCAGTCTTCATTGGTCATCTTCATCTCGGGCTGGCCCGCAGGACGATCACCGGTGCCTTCAAGATGTTCCTTCATCGCACCGTCGATGCTTTCCTGCATCGCTTCGCCCATCAGGCGCTGGCCGAATTGCTTGCGTAGCAAGGCCATCGGGACTTTGCCTTTGCGGAAACCCTTCATTTCGACTTCGGGCTGGGCTTCTTTCAGCTTGCCTTCGACGGTCGCATCCAGTTCAGCCGCGGTGACGGTGATCTGATAGCCGCGCTTGAGGCCTTCGTTCAGGGTCTCTTTGACCTGCATGAGATGTCCTTTTTCTCAACTAATCTGGTGCGGGTGAAGGGACTTGAACCCCCACGCCTTGCGGCGCCAGAACCTAAATCTGGTGCGTCTACCAATTCCGCCACACCCGCATGTAAAAGGGGGGCAGTGTAACCACCCCCCGACTTGGGCCGCTCAATAGCAAAGGTTATGGGGGGATGCGAGTAGAAAAAGCAGGCGATTGCAGGTCAATCGCACCTGAAGGCGTGACCTTGATGTCGCAGTCCGCCGGAAATGCCTGAAAAATTGCAAAAGCCCCGACATCGTCACAGCAGTTTCTTTGAATGAGCACGTCTTTGGCCAGATTTTGACACATTTGGACACGAATAAGGTTTCATCAAAACAAGCAAGAGCGGGATACACGCCATGCATCTGGGAACGAAAGAATTTGAAGTCGCAGTCACCGTCGCCGAGACCAACACGGCAGGGATTTGCGCAGGGACAACAATCATGACGCTGGATGGCGAGATGCCGGTTGAGCATCTGAGCCCCGGTGATCGGATCATCACACGCGACAGCGGCATGGCCGTGTTGCGCGCCATCGAATCCAAGTCCGTGAAAGCACATGCGATTCGCATCAAAGCCGGTTCATTGGGTCACACGCGCCCTGATCGCGACATGGTCGTGATGCCCGGCACACAATTGCACATTCGCGACTGGCGCGCAGAGGCGCTGTTTGGTCAGCCTGCTGCATTGGTGGAAGCCAGCCGTTTGGTCGATGGCGAATACCTCGCAGAGACAAATCTGCGCGAAGTCACAGTCTACACGCTGACGTTTGATCGCCAGCACATCCTTTACGCTGACGGCATGGAAATCGCATCCGCAGCAGTCTAACGACCGGGCAACACCCTCACACACACACACTGCCCCAAAGGGTGCGCGATCTGCTCGCGCACCCTTTTGCGTTGTCAGAAGCCCAGCGCGCGGAAGACTTTGGGCAGTTCCTCTGTCAGGTCTTCAGCAATCAGGCCGGGGCCAAAGCTGCGCGCGGCTTGGGTATGAAGCCAAGCGCCGGTCGTGGCTGCCTGCATCGGGGCAAAGCCGCGTGCAAGCAATCCGGTAATGAAACCTGCCAGCACATCGCCAGACCCGGCGGTGGCTAGCCAAGGGGCCGCTTGATCGCCGGTGGCCGCATTCACGCTGACCTTTCCGTCGGGATCTGCGATGACAGTGTCCGCGCCTTTATAAAGTATGGTGCAACCTGCCCGGGCGGCGGCCTGCTTTGTCGCTTCAGTCTTGGAGATTGTATCTGGTGCCGAGAGGTCCGGGAACAGGCGGGCAAATTCACCGTGATGAGGTGTTAGAACGCAGCCCGGATGTAATAGACCGAAGAGGGTCTTATCACGACCGATGAGGGTCAACGCATCGGCGTCGAGAACCATCGCGCGGCCGCTCTTCAATCCCGCCGCGATGAGGCTGCGTCTTTCATCGCTTGTCCCCAAACCCGGCCCGATGCAGAGGGCACTGATGCGGTCATCCCGCAACATCTCAGTCAATGCTTTGCCATCCGCCACTTTGCGGGTCATGACCGCATCCAGTGCCATGGCGTTTTCCAAAAGCGCTGCGGGTGGGCAGCCAAGTGTCACGACCCCTGCCCCGATCCGCAATGCGCCACGGGCCGCGAGCCTCGCTGCACCGCCCTGCCCAACCCCGCCCGACAGGATCAGCGCGTGACCGTGGCTGAATTTATGCGCCGAACTCGACTTTGAAAGCTGCGCCAGCGGCAAATTCTCTGGCGTGATCATCTGTGCATCGGTCATATCACCAGCCTAAAGCCCAATGTCCGCCACGACCACCTCGCCGCAGACATTTGGCCCATTGCCTTTGACGTGGCCAACTTTCTTGCGGTGAAAGGTGACGGTGAGATCTGCCACCAGCACGCCAAATGGGTTTGCGGTTGGGTCTTCCGCATGCAGCACCTCTCCGGTGTCTGAAGAAAGGCCGCTGGGAATGTCGATTGCCACGAGATGACAGTTATTGAGATCCCGAAAGGTCGAGAGGTAATCCCAATGTATGCAGACCTCATCAAGGCCTGTGATTGGCCGGGTTAGTCCTGTGCCAAAGAGCGCATCGATCACGACAAATGCCGGAAAGTCTTCGCGCTCTGGGTGTTTGTTGATGTCAGGCCGATGTGACGCTTGATCGCAGAAAGCATCAATGGCGGCGGGCTTTGCCACCGGAAACTCCAGATGGGTTATCTGGTTATTTTCTCTCCATAAAGCGTAGTTGGTTTGCGCGTCCGGTGGTCCCTTTTTCGGATCACCGAAGGCAAAGACATCCACATCCCAACCCGCATTTTGCAAAAGACGCGCCACCACAAATCCGTCACCGCCATTATTGCCGGGACCGCACAGGATGACGGCGCGATGCCCAGGCCCCAGCAACGCGGGCCATTCGGCCAGTATCGCATCCACAACCCCTTGCCCGGCGCGTTCCATCAGCTCTAATCCTGTGACTTTGCCCGCCGAAATAGCGGCCTCTTCAATGGCGCGCATTTCAGCGGCAGTTAACAAATGAGACATGGCGTTCCGACCTTGAGATTCAAAACTGAGCAGATTACGGTCACTTTGCCTAATTATTAGGCAAATATGTTTGTTACGGCCTGTGCGGCCATGACCAATGTCGGCCACGAATTGTTCCTCTGCAACAGAAATGGTCTGACCCGAAACAGCAACACCAAGGGGGGAGTCGGCCCATGAAAAAGATCGAGGCGATTATTAAGCCATTTAAGCTTGATGAAGTGAAAGAGGCCCTGCAAGACGTCGGCGTTCAAGGTCTGTCCGTGGTCGAGGTCAAAGGCTTTGGCCGGCAGAAAGGCCATACAGAGCTTTATCGCGGCGCAGAATACGTCGTCGACTTTCTGCCCAAAGTAAAGATCGAGGTCGTTCTGGCCGACGATCAGGTTGATGCCGCCGTGTCCGCAATCGTGGATGCCGCAAAAACCGACAAGATTGGCGACGGCAAAATCTTTGTATCGTCCATCGAACAAGCCATTCGCATCCGCACCGGTGAATCCGGCGAAGACGCGCTCTAATCCAACCAAAATTCCAAAGTTACTGCTAAAAAAGGATCATCCTGATGAGCAACAAAGACGTCCTGAAACTGATGAAAGACGAGGAAGTCGAATATGTCGACATCCGCTTTACTGACCCACGCGGCAAGCTGCAGCACGTCACGATCGTCGCTGATCTGGTTGACGAAGACTTTCTTGAAGAAGGTTTCATGTTTGATGGCTCGTCCATCGCGGGTTGGAAGTCGATTGATCAGTCCGACATGAAGCTGATCCCGCAGCCAGAGACCGTCTACATGGATCCGTTTTATGCGGAAAAGACCATGTGCATTCACTGTAACATCGTGGAGCCTGACACGCTTGAGCCTTATGACCGTGACCCACGCGGCACGGCTGTGAAGGCCGAGGAATATCTTAAGGCATCCGGTATCGGTGATCAGGCGTTCTTTGGCCCAGAAGCTGAATTCTTCGTCTTTGACGATGTGCGTTTTCAGGTGTCCATGAACAAAGTGTCCTATGAGGTCGATGCAATCGACGGCGCATGGAACACGGACACCGAATATGAAATGGGCAACACTGGTCACCGTCCGGGTATCAAGGGCGGCTATTTCCCTGTGAACCCAATTGACGATGCACAGGATATGCGCGGCGAGATGCTTTCGACCATGAAGCGTATGGGCATGAAAGTGGACAAGCACCACCACGAAGTGGCGTCCTGCCAGCACGAGCTTGGCCTGATCTTTGGTTCACTGACGCATCAGGCGGATGAGATCCAGAAGTACAAGTATGTGATCCACAACGTGGCGCAGTCTTACGGCAAGTCCGCGACCTTTATGCCAAAGCCTATCGCTGGCGATAACGGCACTGGTATGCACGTGAACATGTCGATCTGGAAAGACGGCAAGCCACTGTTTGCGGGCGACAAGTATGCTGATCTGTCTCAGGAAGCGCTGTACTTCATCGGCGGCATTCTGAAGCACGCCAAGGCGCTGAACGCGATCACCAACCCGTCCACAAACAGCTACAAGCGCCTGATCCCAGGCTTTGAAGCGCCCGTTCTGCGTGCCTATTCTGCGCGGAACCGTTCGGGTTGTGTGCGTATTCCTTGGGCCGAAAGCCCCAAGGCCAAGCGTGTTGAGGCCCGTTTCCCTGATCCCGCAGCCAACCCCTATCTGTGCTTTGCAGCGCTGATGATGGCGGGCCTTGACGGCATCAAGAACAAGATCGATCCGGGCCCCTCGTCCGACAAAGACCTTTATGACCTGCCACCAGAAGAGCTGGCAGCGATCCCAACGGTCTGTGGATCTTTGCGCGAAGCGCTGGAAGCACTGGAAGCCGATCACGACTTCCTGACAGCGGGCGACGTGTTCACCAAAGACCAGCTGGAAGGCTACATGGAGCTGAAGTGGGAAGAGGTTTACGCCTACGAGCACACACCGCACCCCATGGAATACAAGCTTTACTACAGCTGCTAAAGTTTGGTGGGCAGATTGCCCACCCTGCAAGATCCGGGCGTCCCAAGCGGGGCGCCCTTTTTGCGGGCGCCGCCCCAGCCTTGCCTTGACCCTGCCAAATTGGCCTGTTCATTTACGGGTATGGCGAAGAAATATCACCCTCTGGATGTCCGATACAAAGGACCGTCGACGGCATTTACCGGCAAGTCCCGCGCGGTCAAGGCAACGGAACTGGGTGATCCTGCACAAGTGCCCCAGGCACCGCCCCCACCGCCGCCTGCCCTGCCAAGCGGCGGACCATGGGGCGGCGCACCGACCGCACCAACATCCGCACCGCCACCTTTGCCGATGCCAACGGCACGCAAGCGTCGCGGACGCAGCCGCAGTTTCACGCGGGTCATGATTGGGCTCGCCGTCATGGTGTTCATTGTCGGGGCCAACATCTATGCGACCCGCGAATATGGTGGGTTTGTGTTTGATCTCGGGACGGAAATGAACGCGATCGATCTCTAAGCGCGCGCCATGGCGGATGTTTCATCGCTTCACGGCAAATCAATCTTTGGACACAGACCTGTGCTTCACCTGATGTTGAGTGTCGTGTGATCCGCCTTCGCCTCACAGAGGTCATGCACCGTTTGGTGCGTAACCAAGAGGGAAAGACTTCTATGAAACAAAAAATACTTCAAACCGTTGCGACGGGTCTCGTCGCGACAAGCCTGATGGCGGGGGCTGCCAGTGCGGCGGACATCCGCGTCACGATCACAAATCATAGCACGACAGATGGCCTGTTTTTGACGCCATTGCTGTCGTTCTTTCATGACGGCTCTGTCGACAGCTTTAACTTTGGCGATCCGGCAAGCGCCCACACCGGGATCGAAGAACTGGCAGAAGGCGGCGGCACGGCGCCGTTTATTGCCGCCAATCCAACCGCCAACGCGGGTGTCATCACGTCGCCGGGCGGCTTTGGTCCGGCCCCGGTGATCGATCCCGGCGAAACTGCCAGCCTGATGTTCATGCTTGACCCATCCACTGATCGCTATTTTTCGTTCTTGTCGATGGTGATTCCGTCAAATGACCTTTTTATCGGCAACGAAGACCCCTTGGCCTATGAGGTGTTCGACACCGCCGGGTTGTTCACAAATCTCGGGCCAATCAACGTCTATGGCGCTGATGTCTGGGATGCAGGCTCCGAAGAAAACAACAATCTGGGCGCGGCGTTCAACCCTGCAGGCGGCAGTTCCAACGACCAAACCAATGCGATCTCGCAGCTTTTCAATGGCGGTGATCTGACATTCCTGTTGGGTCAGGGTCGCGCGGCTGGTGGCACAGTGGGGAGCGTTCAAGGCGCGGGCGATTTGCTGGCATCAATTGAAATTGAGGCAGTGCCGCTTCCCGCTGGCATGCCGTTGCTCTTGGCTGGCCTTGGCGCTTTTGGCGTTGCACGGCGCAAACAGCGGGCAGCATCTGCAGGAATGACTGGTCGATGAACGGGACAATTGGTGTCGTTTTTTGACCAGACACCCGTGGGGGCGGCGTTCCACGCTGCCCTCACATTTGTCAGGGGAGGGCCAAATTGAACACCCATTATCGCGATACACGCAAGATTGACCCAACGCGTGGGGCCACGCTAGGCGATGGCACACCCAACGATCAGGACCGTGTCGAAATTGGGCCAACGCAGCTTGCCTTTGAAGAATGGGCGGCGGCGGGGCTTCAGCTACCTGATCTCCCTGCAATGCGCGCCTATCGTCATCAGCGGCTGGTCGATGCTGTCAACGCCCGCGACTGGGGTGGGATCTTGATGTTTGATCCGCTCAACATTCGCTACGCGACCGATAGCACCAACATGCAGCTTTGGAACACCCACAACCCGTTTCGTGCCTGTCTGGTCTGTGCGGACGGCCATATGGTGCTGTGGGACTACAAAAATGCGCCTTTTCTGGCGGATTTCAATCCACTTGTCATGGAGAAGAGATCTGGCGCGTCGATGTTCTACTTTTCCACTGGGGACCGGACGGATGATGCCGCTGAAACCTTTACCGCAGAGGTCCGCGACCTGATCGTGGAACACAGCGGCGGCAACATGCGGCTTGGCGTTGATAAGATCATGGTCGCCGGGTTGCGCGGCCTGGAGCGGCACGGCTTTACCGTAGAAGAAGGCGAAGAACTCACCGAACATGCGCGTAGCATCAAGGGCCCGGATGAGATCTTGGCGATGCGCTGCGCCTCTCATGCATGCGAGGCGGCATGTTACGCGATGGAGGACGCAGCCCGCACTGGCGTGCCGGGCGGCAAAATGTCGGAAGACGACATCTGGGCGGTCTTGCATGCGGAAAACATCAAGCGGGGCGGCGAGTGGATTGAGACCCGTTTGCTGTCATCAGGTCCTCGCACCAATCCCTGGTTTCAGGAATGTGGGCCAAGGATCGTGCAAAACAACGAAATTGTAGCCTTTGATACGGATCTGGTCGGGAGCTATGGCATCTGCATCGATATTAGCCGCACCTGGTGGATCGGCGATCAAAAACCCCGCCCCGATATGATTGAAGCGATGCAAATTGGCATGGAACACATCCGTTATAATATGGACATGCTCAAACCCGGTGTGACCATCCCAGAGCTGGTCGCGGGCGTTCACACATTGCCCGACCACCTGCAAAAGCTCAAATATGGATGCTTTATGCATGGTGTCGGTCTTTGCGATGAATGGCCGTTGATGGCCTATCCTAACAAACATGTCCCCGGCGCGTTCGAACATGAGATCAAGCCCGGCATGACCCTTTGTGTCGAGGCGCTGATTTCCCCTGAAGGCGGGGATTTCTCGATCAAGCTAGAGGATCAGGTGCTGATCACCGAGGATGGCTATGAAAACCTGACCAAATACCCCTTTGATCCGGCATTGGCGGGTTACTGATCCTCAACTGCGCGTGACCGCCCGAAAGGAAACTTGTGCGAGGCGTGATACCTCCCCACTTTGAGGTGAACCAAAGGGGACAATCATGCCAACTGAACGCTTTACCTTTCCCGGCCACGCCGGCGACCAACTGGCCGCAAGGCTGGATTTGCCCGACCGCCCCCATCTGGCGACCGCACTTTTCGCGCATTGCTTTACCTGTTCCAAGGATATCACCGCAGCGCGTCGCATAGCGGCAAGACTGGCGGGTATGGGGATCGCAGTGTTGCGGTTTGATTTCACCGGGCTTGGACATTCTGAGGGTGAATTCGCCAACACCTCTTTCACCTCGAACGTGGGCGATTTACATGCCGCCTGTGCCGCGCTGACAAATCGTGGCATGGCCCCTTCCCTTTTGATCGGCCACTCCCTTGGCGGTGCGGCCGTGCTACGGGCAGCATCCGAAATGGACGGCATCAAGGCCGTCGTGACGATCGGCGCACCTGCGGACCCCGGTCACGTGACCCACAATTTTGCTGATGTGCTGCCAACGATTTTGGCAAATGGCAAGGCAGAGGTCACCTTGGGTGGTCGCCCCTTCACGATTGGAAAGGACTTTGTCGAAGACGTCGCCATGGCCAATCTGACGCAGTCATTGAAGACCCTCAACGCTGCCCTCCTGGTGTTGCATGCCCCACGCGACACCACCGTCGGGATCGAAAACGCCGCCGAAATCTTTATGGCCGCCCGCCACCCAAAAAGCTTTGTCACCCTCGACCACGCCGATCATCTGATGACAGATGCCGCCGATGCCGAATATGCAGCAGACACAATCGCAACCTGGGCCGGGCGTTACATCCCGCTTTCCCCGCCTGTCGCATCGGATGAGCTGCCAGAGGGCATCTTACGTGTCACCGAAGTGGACGCGAATGGCTTCTTGCAGGACATTCAGTCCGGTCCCCACCATATCGCTGCCGATGAACCTGCGAGTGTCGGCGGCACCAACGCGGGATTGACCCCATACGGCCTTGTTTCGGCAGGTCTTGGCGCCTGCACAAGCATGACAATCCGCATGTATGCGCGCCGCAAGAAATGGCCCCTGACAGGTGTGCATGTCGACATCAGCCACAATAAGTCACATGCCACGGATGCCGAAACCGACGCGCCCACCAAGATCGACACATTTTCCCGTACGATCACCCTACATGGCGACCTCGATGCCGATCAACGCCAACGTCTATTGGAAATTGCGGACAAATGTCCCGTGCATCGGACGCTTGAACACAGCGCGCGGATCACAACTCAATTGTCCTGAACTTCTTTTGGCCAAAAATATCCCCGCCGGAGGCACCCGATCTCACGCCCGATGACACAATCGCTTTTTGGCGACGGGCTGCGTCACATCCCACAAAAGAAATAAGGCGCAGCCCTTGGGCTGCGCCTTGCAATTTAGTAGCCCGTAGCGCGATTTAGGCGCGAGCGTTGCCGATCAGCTTCCACAAGCCCGGCACCAAAAGTGCGGCCAAAACCAGCTTGATCGCGTCGCCGATCAAGAACGGTGTCAAACCCCACTGCAGGATTGGTTGATCCCAACCATAAAGCTGGCCCAACCAGGCAATGCCCGGAATGTAGATCAAGGCGTTACCGATGAACATCGCAGCGCCCATCATCAAGATCGACCGGTCCCACCCGGCGCGCGCCGCATAACCCAATGCGAGTGTCGCCAGCACGTAGCCCACAAGATAGCCGCCTGTGCCGCCCATCATATATGTCAGGCCCGCGGCCTCTGCTGATGAACCCGCGAAGACGTCAAATCCAAGCGCCCCGACAATCATATAACCAAGGATCGTCGCCAGCCCCAGACGTGGGCCGTAAGTTGCGCCAATGGTTAGCACTGCAAAGGTCCCCATCGTGATTGGGACAGGCCACATCGGAACTTTGATCTTTGCAAAAATCGCCAAAGCGACAATGCCCAGCACAACCATCGCGGCTTGCTTGATCTTCAGGGCTGTCCCTTCGGATGGGCCAATTGCCTCTGTCAGGACTTTATCATTCAGTGCGAGCGCCATGGGCTCCCCCTTCAGTTTCATTACCTTTCCCCTACTTTGCGCAACCGCAGCATAACCGCAAGCCCGGTTGCGCAATCAGTTCCGGCAATATTGCGTCACGGAGCGGTAGTTCTTGCGCGGTCCTTCGACATTCCAGGTCACCTGCCACTTTGGAAACGCAACAAAGGAATAGTTGCCGCGATACATGTCTTCTCCGCACAGATGTGGCGTCGTTGGGCCGGATCCCTTTGGGGCAAAGCTGTGGAACATTGTCCCATCATCATATGACACGGCGACCTGCCCGCCATCAAATGACCAAATGTAGCGGCGTTCCGCGGTGAGTGGCGCACCACCCGCAAACTGGAGCGTCCCGCGTTCGTGATAGAGCAAACCACCAACGTGCTGAGTGAAACGCGCCTCGCCCTCCAACGTCCCGTTTTCGAGCATTCGAAAATCGGTGATCTCGCGCGTCAGGCGCCACCGCCCCAGAAAATCGTCTTCAGTCAAGATCACGGCAGGATCGTACCTTGGCTGACGCTGCGATCAGACCCGATGAATTGAACGTCCTGCCCAGCTACGTAGAAATCGTAACAGGCCCAGACGTCAGACGGCGGCCAGACCGAACAATATTGGTCACCGCGCGCCGCCCAGCGTCCATCTGCGGCGCGTTCGGTCACAAATTGCGTGTCCCCGCCCCTGCCAAAATGTTGCACCGTATAAGCATCATACCGCACCGTTTTGCCACCAAGTGCGGCCATGATGCCCGCATCGTCCTGCAGGACCCAGTCCTGTGCCGCTGCCGATCCCGGCAAAGACAATAAAATAAGCGCAATCATCCGCATCTGGCCGGCTCCTGTCTTGTGACCATTCCCGCTTCACCTTATGACGCCCGCGACGGCTCTGCCATTCACAAAAAGGCCAACACCATGATCCCACGCTATGCCCGCCCCGAGATGACCGCCATTTGGGACCCCGCGACCAAATTCCGCATCTGGTATGAGATCGAGGCGCACGCCTGTGACGCAATGGCCGATCTGGGTGTCATCCCACGCGAAAACGCAGAGGCCGTGTGGAAGGCGAAGGATGTAGAATTTGATGTGGCGCGGATTGATGAAATCGAGGCTGTGACCAAACACGACGTCATCGCTTTTCTGACCCATTTGGCCGAGCATGTGGGGAGCGACGAAGCACGGTTTGTGCATCAGGGCATGACCAGCTCTGACGTGTTGGATACATGCCTGAACGTCCAGCTTGTCCGCGCCGCTGATATCCTGATCGCTGATCTTGATGCGCTGCTGGCGGCATTGAAGACGCGTGCCATGGAACACAAGATGACCGTTCGTGTGGGTCGCAGCCACGGCATCCACGCCGAGCCGACAACCATGGGGCTGACGTTTGCCCGCTTCTACGCCGAGATGGACCGCAACCGCGCCCGCATGGTTGCCGCTCGCGACGAAATTGCCACCGGTGCTATTTCTGGCGCGGTCGGCACCTTTGCGAATATCGACCCGGCGGTGGAAGAGCATGTTTGCGCCAAACTGGGCCTGAACCCAGAACCGATCAGCACGCAGGTCATTCCGCGTGACCGGCACGCGATGTTTTTTGCGGTTCTTGGTGTGATCGCTTCGTCGATCGAAAACGTGGCGATCGAGATCCGCCATATGCAGCGCACCGAAGTTCTTGAAGGGGCAGAGTTCTTTTCGATGGGGCAAAAGGGTTCGTCGGCGATGCCGCACAAGAAGAACCCGGTGTTGACTGAGAACCTGACCGGCCTTGCAAGGTTGGTTCGCATGACGGTCATTCCGGCGATGGAAAACGTAGCCCTATGGCACGAGCGCGATATTTCGCATTCCTCCGTGGAACGCGGCATTGGGCCTGACGCGACTGTGACGCTTGATTTTGCGTTGAACCGTTTGACGGGTGTCATCGACAAGATGCTGATTTTCCCAGACAACATGCTGGATAACATGAATAAATTCCCGGGGCTTGTGATGTCGCAACGGGTCTTGCTTGCCTTGACGCAAGCCGGTGTCAGTCGTGAAGATGCCTATGCAATGGTGCAGCGCAATGCGCTGAAAGTTTGGGAACACCGGACAGATTTCCGCGAAGAATTGCTGGCGGATAGTGACGTCGTCGCGGCCTTGGGCGCAGACGCGATCAACGAAAAGTTCAACCTCGACTATCACACCAAGCATGTGGACACGATTTTCAAACGGGTCTTTGGCTAGGCGCGGGGTGCTGACGCAAATGTGACGCGTGACTTTTGCGCGCGTCATGCTACCTTCTGGCCACCGAAACAGACGGAGGCCAAGATGAAGATCAAGACCACGTTTGCGGCGCTGTTCCTGATGGCTCTGCCCGGGCTTGCATTTGCCCAAGGGTGCCAAGGTGGCGCGAAACACGAAAACACCACAGCGATGTCTTGTGCAGAAGGGTCGATGATTGACCCCGAAACCGGGACCTGCGTGCCATTGGTGACCGGCTAAAGCCGCGTAGGGTGGGCAATTTGCCCACCCTTTTCCACGTCAGACCGAAGGTGCATGAACCATCGCAGGCTGTGGCCGATGCGTTGTCTTTGGTGGCATGGGTGTGTGACGCTCAACCGGCATTGCCAAAACCGCATACCGGCGGCCATCACCGTCGTTCAGATATGGGTCACCAATCCGCTCCGCACCAAAGCCAAGCTGGCGCAATGCCCGCATCAAGGCCAAGGGTGACAGAGACATCAACCGATTCGCACCCGCATCAGCGGCGACATCGATCAATCCCTGCACAATCAACGACAGGCAGGTGCTGCGCGCTGCATGGGTGGTCACCTCATCGGAAATCACGAGCCGCGTGCATTCCCAAACGTCCTTTGTGCAGACATCGGCCTGCATGACGCTGGCGGGGATATCAATAAGCTTACCCTTGAGCGCGTCGCGCAGCATGTAACTGTGGCTACCCCATTGAGTTGTCGTCGCCATTGCCCGTGCCCCACCAACGACTTCACCGTCTTTCAGCACCAAAGAGTACCACGCCCTAGGGTTGTCATATTGATCCATTTCGACCTCGTCGTCATGGGGGATATCCCACCCCAAGTTGTCGACGAAGAATCGCTTTCTAAGCGCGAGGAAGTCGTAGAAGGCAGAGCCGTGCTGGTGAAGTTGTGCGAGATTGAAAGTAACGTTTTCCATTTATACCACTCCTATTTGGTGACTAGGACGGTATCATCTCAACCTTGAGTTGTTCTATAGGTTTGGCAATAAGCCCACCAAAAAAGGGGAATTGACGTTAATTTGGAAACGAGTGATTTGGCGCTAAATGATGCCGTATTGCGCGGCCATTGTCGCCGCTTGCGTGCTTGTTTTTGCGCCCAATTTGTCTTTGGCGTTCTTTAGGCGTTGCTTAACCGCGCCTTCGGTCACCTTCAGTTCAAACGCGATTTGCTTCAAACGCAGCCCGTCCTTTACCATTTGCAAGGCCACAAGTTCAGCGTCGGTCAAGTTCGTGGGCGGCGCCATCTCGCGGTGTCTACGATGAAGAAACGCCTCTAAGAGCTTGATTTCTAAATCAAGAAATGGCCTGTCACTGCGCGCAAAGGATGCAAAGGACCGCTGGCCATCGGAATTTCCGTCAAAGACCGAAATCGTAATGCCGTGGATTAACCCATAGGTCTTCGCTTTTTCCAGGATCTGTCTAGGGTCGTCCCCCGTCAAATTATCCCAAAGAACGATACCGGTATTGGCATAGGCCCACCTGATCGCGGGGTCAAAAAGCATGTAACGGTTTTGCGTGTAATAATCGACCCAGTCAGGCGGGAGCGCGTTGACCTCTTCAACCGGAAACGCAAATCCGATCCGCAACGCGATGAAGTAACCTGCCGGAGCAAGCTGGCCGACATCGTCGAGGCTCAGCACGGTTGACATCACAGTCCCTTTTCTTGGGTCGTCACGGCTATCGTCGCGGATGCGATCAGGATAGTCTTAGTCTGAATAAACCGGGTTCAACCTATTTCCAGCCATATCACTTTGGCAACCTCAAAGCGAGTAGCAGTAGAACATGACGACCGAAAAAGACATCAGCAAAACACTGCTTGATCTCAAGAATGCTGCACCTGTTGGATATGCGCTGGCATTCCATATCCGCTTCACCACGCCGACGTTTCTGTTTCAGACTTATCCCAAGGCATGGGCCGAATATTATTCGCAAAACGGCTTGGTAATGTCTGACCCGACGGTCGCATGGGGCTTCGAAAACCTTGGGACACAGCGCTGGTCGGATCTTGCCGACCAGGACACTGCCGGGGTCATGACCAAGGCTGCCGAATATGGTTTGCGCTTTGGGGTCACGGTGGCGGTTGATGTTGATGACAGCCGGTCAATTTCCAGCTTTGCGCGCGAGGATCGCGAATTCAGTGATGCAGAGATCAATCAGCTGCAGGCGGCGGTCGTTTCGCTTCATGCACTGACTGCAAAAATCAGCGAGCTGTCGCCAGACACCGCCCAGAAGCTTCGAAAAATGTCAGTGAATGTGGGCGTCGAGGAAAACTGATAACACTTCGTTAGGGGACTGCCGCTAAGCAAGTTCTATGACGCCCAGTTCCTTGCCTTCCCCCTCCTCGCCGCTGCCATTGTCGCAGTTGTCACGCCGCAGAAAGGCCGCTCTCGTCGTGCAATTGTTGATCAGCGATGGCAATAAGCTTGCCCTGTCATCGCTTCCAGAAAACATTCAGGCAGATTTGGCAACGGAACTGGGCGAAATTCGCCTTGTCGACCGGGCAACCGTCAATGCGGTCGCAGAAGAATTCGCAGAAATCCTCGCGTCTATCGGGCTGTCTGCACCGGGGGGCGCCAGCGCGGCGCTTGCGGCGCTATCGGAACATATCTCGCCTGCATTGGCACGCAAACTACAGGCACAGCTAGATGCGCAAAAGGGGCGTGATCCCTGGCCGCGCATTGCGGGATTGGAAATGGAACAATTGCTACCAATCTTTGAAGCGGAAAGCATGGAAGTTGGGGCTATTGTCCTGTCCAAACTGACCGTCGAACGCGCTGCAGAAGTTCTGGGCGCGCTGCCGGGTGAACGGGCACGCAGGATCACATTTGCCGTCAGCCAAACAGAAACTGCAACGCCCGACGCCATCGCGCGCATTGGCGAAGCGTTGATTGACGAATACTGCCAGACCACCGTCACCGCCTTTGAAAAGCCGCCAGTCGATCGGATCGGTGCGATCCTCAACTCCAGCCCCGCATCGACGCGCGATGATCTTTTGAATGGGTTGGAAGGATCTGATGCAGAGCTTGCAAAATCGGTGCGCAAGGCGATCTTTACCTTCGCCGATATCCCGTTGCGAATGCAGCCAACGGATATTCCTGCTGCGCTTCGCAGCATCGACCCCGAGGATCTGAACACAGCCATCGCCTATGCCCAGGGCGAAGGCGGCGAGCTCAACGACTCCGCAGAACATGTTCTTGCCAACATCTCTCAGCGGATGGCAGGGCAAATGCGCGAGGACGCCGCCGAAATGGGGAAAGTCTCTGCCAAAGTTGGTGAAGCGGCGATGAACAAAGTCACCGCCGCAATCCGTGCCCTTGCTGATGCGGGCACAATCAAATTGCGTTCGCCCGATGATGAAGAGCAGGACGATGCTGCCTAGGTTGTGCCAAACGTAATTTGAGGTCGGCAGTGTTCTCCACACTGGACCCCATGGGCTGGCTGTCTTACCCTGCAACCCATGACAAACACGCAATCAAATGGACGCCGTTGGCACGACATGGGGGGCGATGCGGCAGGCCCCGTTCCAACCGACCAACATGATTTTGCGCTTTGGGAAAAGCGCGTCGATGCCCTCATGGTTTTGTGCTCTGGCAAGGGGCTATTTACAGTCGATGGTCTCCGACGGGTGTTAGAGGACATGGGCGAAGAAAGCTTCGAGACCATGACGTATTACGAACGCTGGATCGCATCGGTAAATCAAAACCTGATCGAAGCCGGCGCATACACGACGGCAGAGCTTGCGACTAAGATGACCCAAGTGCAGGCGCGTGGCGACACATATGGTGAGGCCAGCGATGCATCGGGTTAAGGTTCGCACCGACATGCCCCCCGGCCACGTTCGCACACCCAGTTACCTGCGCGGCAAGGTCGGCGTGACGGAACGCGTCCTTGGCCCCTTCCCCAATCCCGAAAACCTTGCCTATGGGCACAGCGGAACCCCACTTCCGCTTTACCGTGTTCGGTTCACGATGGCAGAGATATGGGGCGCTGACGCCGAGACGCCAAACGATACGCTCGAGGCAGAGATCTACGCCCATTGGTTGGAGCCCGCTGATGCCGCATGACCACGCCGATCACCTGTCGCCTTCGGGTCATCCGTACCGGCCTGATGACGACCACCCGCTTAGCTATTGGCAAACGCTCGAAATTGCCGTGCGCGAGCTGTTGGTTGAAAAGGAAATCACGACGGCTGCCGATATTGCAGAACAGATCGACGCGATGGATGCTCGCAACCCCACAATGGGCGCGCAAGTCGTCGCGCGGTATTGGACGGAGCCCGAATTTGCGACGGCCTTGCTTGCGGATGGCGCAAAAGCAACCCGCGAGATGGGATTCGATATCGGGCCAATGAAGCTGATCGCGCTGCCAAACCGGCCCGACCTGCACAACATCGTCGTTTGCACGCTGTGCTCTTGCTATCCGCGCAACCTGCTTGGCCTGCCGCCCGATTGGTATAAATCGCGCGCATACCGGTCCCGGACGGTGCGCGAACCACGGAAGGTCTTGGCAGAATTTGGCGTAACCTTGCCTGAAAGCACCGAGGTACGCGTCCATGATAGCACCGCCGACATGCGCTATATCGTCATCCCGAACCGACCCGCGCGGACCGAAGGGCTGGATCAAGCTGCGCTTGCAGCGCTTGTCACGCGGGACAGTATGATTGGCACCGGGATCGCACGCACACCATGAGTGCCCGCGCCGATTGGTTGGCCGATCGCGTCCTGCGGGGCCTGATCGGAAGCGTGATGCGCCTGCCTTATCGCAGCCGTGTTCCGGTCATGGGCGCAGCCCTTCGTCGCGCCATCGGACCGTTGGCGGGTTACAGACGGCGGGCGATGCAAAACCTCGCCTTGATCTACCCCGATATGTCCGCCGAGACACGCAAGGACATCGCGAACAATGTCTGCGACAATTTTGGGCGCACATTGATCGAGAACTATTCTTTTCGCGAGTTTGCCCGACACTTGCAGGAAACCGAAGCCACCGGCGACGGCCTTGGCGCGTTGGCCGAGGCCGCCGACGCCAAGCGTCCGGTTGTTTTCGTGACGGGACATTTTGGCAATCACGAGGCCCCGCGGCATGTTCTGACCCGCCTAGGTCACAACATTGGTGGCCTCTATCGCCCCATGGCGAACAGCTACTTCAACGATCACTATGCAAAGACAATGACGTCCTGGGGCGGTCCGGTTTTTGCCCAAGGGGCCAAGGGCACCATCGGCTTTGCCCGTCACCTCAAGGGCGGGGGCATGGGCACGCTGCTGTTTGACGTCAATAGCGACGCCGGTGTCCCCATTGATTTCCTTGGGCGGCCCGCCATGACAGCAACATCCGCAGCAGAGTTTGCACTGAAATTTGACGCCCTGGTGCTGCCGTATTTTGGGACGCGCAATCCTGATGGGCTCACATTCAGCGTCGACGTCGAGGCGCCGATTGCGCCCGGCGACCCGATTGCCATGACAACAGAAATGAACGCAAGGCTCGCGGCGCGCGTCACGGAACACCCGGAACAATGGTTCTGGGTCCACAAGAGGTGGAAGAACAAGCAGGGACGGATCTAGCGCAGGCGCGCCGCACCCAAAATGGGACCAGATGTGCCGTCTTGCACAATCACGACAACGGGCTGAGTGCCTGTGATCTGCGCCTGCATTGACAGCGGATTGGCCGGATTCCATTGGCCGGCAACCTGCCATGACGTCACCGTATTCACGTATGTAATGGTCTTACCGGCATTTTCGCCCCGGCGTATGTCGCGGGTGACAGAGGGCACGTAGCGCACGATTTGCACAACCGCGTTGCGCCCGGCATTCCCGCGCGCTGTTGCATTGATTTGCAAGCGGTCACCCGAACGCGACAACGTCACCTCAACCGGGTCAGCGGTTGCATTGTGGGCCTGCACCCTGTCCATGACCTGCATCGGACGAGAACCGATGACATGATCCACTCCACCGATCACCATCTGTGGCGTGTAAACCGTGGCGGAGCCTGCGGCCTCTGCAAAGGCTTTTTGACGGCGCGTGAAGGCAGGGCTGGCCAGATCATCTTTCCAGCCGAGGTAGTCCCAATAGTCGACGTGAAGCGCCAATGGGATCACATCCGAGCGCCCTGCCAATTCAGCCAGCATGGCATCCGCTGGCGGGCAGCTTGAACAGCCTTGCGATGTATAAAGCTCTACCACAGTGTCGGCGGATGCCGCACCACCGGTAAGCGTGACGGTCAGGGCAAATACAGATAACAAGCGGCGCATATCGAATCCAGTTTTGGGTCGGTGTTTTTCTGGTCTATCCGCCACCGGCTGTAATGACCAATCAACCAATTGCGACGTAAAGGTGAGGGATGTTTCAAGGTCACATCAGATTTGTATGCAATTGTATGCCGAAAATGCTTGAACCCAAAGCAACCTTGGGGCAAAAGCCCATCAACAGCCAAAATTTCACAGCCAGAAAGGGAACGTCATGACCGTTACTGTCGGCATTGATACAGCCAAAACCCGCAAAACCTTGACCGTCGGAAGCCAATCCGTGGGTTATTATTCCATTGAAGCGGCCGAAGCCGCAGGTCTTGGTGACTTCTCCAAATTGCCCGCGGCGCTGAAAGTTGTCTTGGAAAACATGTTGCGGTTTGAAGATAACAAGACCGTCACGACCGATGACATCAAAGCCTTTTCGGACTGGGCTGCCAATGGCGGCAAGAGCCCGCGCGAGATCGCCTACCGCCCTGCCCGCGTTCTGATGCAGGACTTTACCGGCGTTCCTGCAGTCGTTGACCTTGCTGCAATGCGCGACGGGATCAAGGCATTGGGTGGCGACGCCCAGCAGATTAACCCATTGGCGCCTGTCGATCTTGTCATCGACCACTCTGTGATGATTGACGAATTTGGCAATCCGCGCGCGTTCCAGATGAACGTCGACCGCGAATACGAGCGGAACATGGAGCGTTATCAGTTCCTCAAGTGGGGTCAGAACGCATTTAACAACTTCCGCGTGGTGCCACCGGGCACTGGCATTTGCCATCAGGTGAACCTTGAATACCTGTCGCAAACCGTTTGGACCGACAAAGACCAGAACGGTGAAGAAGTCGCCTATCCAGACACGCTTGTCGGCACAGACAGCCACACCACCATGGTCAACGGGCTTGCCGTTCTGGGTTGGGGCGTCGGCGGGATTGAGGCTGAGGCCGCCATGTTGGGACAGCCAATTTCCATGCTGATCCCCGAAGTTGTTGGCTTTGAGCTGACAGGCGAAATGGTCGAAGGCACCACCGGGACCGACCTTGTGCTGAAGGTGGTCGAGATGCTGCGCGCCCATGGCGTTGTGTCAAAATTTGTCGAGTTCTACGGCAGCGGCCTTGACCGACTGCCACTCGCCGACCGCGCAACGATCGCCAATATGGCACCTGAATATGGCGCCACCTGCGGCTTCTTCCCAATCGACAATGAAACGCTGCGCTACCTGCGCAACACGGGCCGCGACGAAGATCGCGTTGCTCTGGTCGAGGCCTATGCCAAGGCCAACGGTTTCTGGCGCGGTGCGGACTACGCACCTGTCTATACGTCGACCCTTAGCCTTGACATGGGCACGATTGTCCCTGCGATTTCCGGCCCCAAGCGCCCGCAGGACTATGTCGCTCTGGACACCGCGCAAGCAGCGTTCAAGCGCGAGATGGAAGAGACGTTCAAGCGTCCCATGGGCAAGGAAGTCGCTGTCGAGGGCGAAGACTACACGATGGAAAGCGGCAAGGTTGTGATCGCTTCGATCACGTCATGCACCAACACGTCCAATCCCTACGTAATGATCGGCGCGGGCCTTGTGGCGCGCAAAGCGGCCGCCTTGGGTCTGGATCGCAAGCCTTGGGTCAAGACGTCGCTCGCGCCTGGATCACAGGTCGTCAGCGAATATCTTGAAGCTGCAGGCCTGCAGGAAGATCTTGATAAGATTGGCTTTAACCTTGTGGGTTATGGCTGCACCACATGTATCGGCAACTCTGGCCCGATTCAGAAAGAACTGTCGACGGCCATCGCAGAAGGTGATCTGGTCGCGACGTCTGTTCTGTCCGGCAACCGCAACTTTGAAGGCCGGATCTCGCCTGATGTGCGGGCAAACTACCTGGCCTCACCGCCGCTTGTGGTCGCTTACGCATTGGCAGGCACAATGGATATCGATTTGTCCAAAGACGCTATTGGGCAAGATCAGGACGGCAATGACGTCTTCTTGAAGGACATCTGGCCAACATCGGCAGAAATCAACGCTTTGGTGGAACAGACCGTCACACGCGAAGCCTTCATGAAGAAATACGCCGATGTGTTTAAGGGAGATGAAAAGTGGCAGTCGGTTGAGGTGACAGATTCTGAAACCTACGATTGGCCTGCAACCTCGACCTATGTGCAGAACCCACCCTACTTCCAAGGCATGGGCAAAGAGCCGGGCACAATCAGCAACTTGCGCGACGCCAAAGTGCTGGCAATCTTGGGCGACATGATCACCACTGACCACATCAGCCCTGCCGGTGCGTTCAAGGACACAACGCCTGCCGGCCAGTATCTGATGGAACGTCAGGTGCCCGTGCGCGAATTCAACTCTTATGGGTCGCGTCGCGGCAACCACGAGGTGATGATGCGCGGCACGTTTGCCAACATCCGGATCAAGAATGAAATGCTGGATGGCGTAGAAGGTGGTTACACCAAAGGCCCCGACGGCAAGCAGGCTGCAATCTTTGACGCCTCTATGGCGCATCAGGAAAACGGCACACCGCTCGTGATCTTTGCAGGTGAACAATACGGTGCTGGTTCAAGCCGCGACTGGGCCGCGAAGGGCACGGCATTGCTCGGCGTTAAGGCTGTGATCGCGGAAAGCTTCGAGCGTATTCACCGGTCCAACCTTGTTGGCATGGGGGTCATTCCATTTGAATTTGCAGGCGGTGACACCCGCAAATCACTTGGCCTGACAGGTGACGAAACCGTCAGCATCGACGGTTTGGATAGCATCAGCCCGCTGGAGGTCGTGGACGCGCATATCACAATGACCGACGGGAGCACCAAGTCGATCAAGGTGAAGTGCCGCATCGATACCGCGATCGAGATTGAATACATCGAACATGGTGGTGTGCTGCACTACGTGTTGCGCAACCTTGCCGCTGCGGCCTAAGACCGCCGCACATTCAAAAAATTGGCCCGCGTGTTGCGCGGGCCTTTTTTATTCTGCGTCCTTCATATCGCACCATGCTTTGACCAAACCCGAAAGCTCTGCCTGCTTTTTGGCAAGATCGGCAAGATCTTTGAACTTCATCGACCTGCCATCTTTTGCATCGCCTTCCAGCGACGACCAGTCCCCCGGGATATGTGCGCCCCGATGGAACATGAGTGAGGCGTGCTTTTTCGCCTTTGGGAAAAAGCTTGCGATGTTGCCTTTGTAGACAAACGTCGGGGCCTGCCATTTGATGCATTCCGTGACCCGGTCGTCGGCCGCAAGGACGGCAAGGCGCACAGCCGCGACAAGATCTTTTTGCGGATTGTCATAGGCGGCAAGCCAAGCGTCGACCTCTGGTGATGTATTCATGTCGGGGATCCTTCCAAAGTTGTGACAAGTTCCACGATCAGCCCATCCCGCATGACATAACGGTTGTGCCCGCTGCCCTGCCCACCCGGAATGGCAGGCGAATAACACGTCCAATCAAGCTCTATCACGTTGCCATTTGTATCCACGCGTTCCACCTTGATGCGCATATCAGGCATCGGATTTTCCCATCCCAACGCCATGGCCTCCATCACCGCATCACGCCCTACATGGCGACGCATCTCTCCGGTGAATGGTTCTTCGTAGGTCGCGTCACTGGCAAAATGCGCAGCAAGCGCCTCTGCGCCCGCCTTCCCGGCTTGCATGGCGAGAAAGAAATTCGCAATCTGGATGGGTATCATCAAAGGGGCCTTTCGTGTTGACGGATCAGGAAAAAGCGCACTTGCGCGCCGCTTTGGACGCCTTGGGTAGCGGTGACACACCGACACATGCGGTTGGCGCGCTGGCACAGCTTGCCGAAGCCGGAACCGATGTGAGCGTGGACTTCACAACGCAAGACATAATCGGCGCGCCCGTCATCATTGCCAATCGCCGAGCGCCGATCGCGCCTGCGGCGCTGACCCCAAGGCAGCAGATCGTGTGTGATCATTTGGCGCGGGGCATGTCGAACAAGGCAATCGCGGCAAAGCTTTCGATCTCTCCTGCGACCGTGAAAGACCACGTTCACGCCATCTTGGATCGTCTTGGCCTGCAAAGCCGGGCAGAGGTTGCGTCCTATCTTCATCGCCTCAAAAGATAGTTGCAGGATCTGTCCCTGACTATCCACCAAAGGATGGATGCCTACCGCTCAAGCGCCGCGTTCAGGGCGGGAAGGAATCGCTGTTCGTAGTCGGATGCGACCAAGGGACCGATGAACCGAAACAGCACGGTGCCATCCCCATCGACGATGAAAGTCTCTGGCGGGGCAGTTACGCCCCAATCAATGGCGATACGGCCGCGTGGATCAAACCCGGTCGCCAGAAACGGATTGCCGTCTTCGGCCAGATAGGCGCTTGCATCGTCGTCGGCATCGCGAAAGTTGATGCCAGCCACGCGCACCCCATCGGCCTGAAGCGCCAACAGGTTTGGGTGCTCTGCCCGGCACGGCGGGCACCAGGACGCCCAAAAATTCACAATCGTCACTTCACCGCTGCGCAGATCCGCGTCGGTCAGCTGGGTTGTGCCCGGAACGGCCTCTGTCGGAACGCCGGGGGCTTGTCGCCCGACCAAGGTCGAGGGGATCTCGCCCGCGTTGTCCCGCATCAACCCGGCAAAGAACAACCCGGCCAGGGCCGCAAAAATAACCGGTGGGATGACGATCAAAGGTGAAACCTTAGCCATTTTCTATCTTTTCCAGCGCAGCTTTGACCTGCCGCGAACGGCGCACAGACAACCATACGATCCCAAAAAGAAGCGCCAAGCTCACGCCATAGGCGGCCAGCACCTCAAACGCATATTTCCCCAGATCAGGCACGGGCGGCCCTCGCAAGAAGTGCCTTCGTGCGGCGGACGCGGATCTCTGTCCGGGTGCGCAGCAGCACGAGGGCGATGAACAACAAGACAAATCCGGCGATGCAGATGACCAAGGGCTGCCAAAAGACGTCAGAGACGTTTTCTTCGGCATCCAGCGACAGTGACGCGCCTTGATGCAGGCCCTGGTTCCAGAAATTCACAGCATAGCGGGACAGAATCGCAAAGACCGAGCCCACGATGCACAGAACCGACGTCAGATCGGCGGCAGTGTCTGAATCATCAATTGCGGCCCAGAGGGCAACATAGCCAAGATAGAACAAAAACAGGATCAGAAAGGACGTCAAACGTGGATCCCAAGCCCAATAGGTCCCCCACATCGGTTGGCCCCAGATCGCGCCAGTGAAAAGTGCCATCAGCGTCATCACAATGCCAACGGGGGCTGCGGCCTTTGCCGCCAGTGCAGACACATGGTGCCGCCGCACCAGCCAGATCAACGACGCCAACAGCATCATGAACCAGGTGTTGATCGCCATGAGCGCGGCAGGGACATGCAAATAGATGATTTTCACCGTTGAACCCTGTCGGAAATCGTCAGGTGTAAAGAAAAAGCCCCAGATCAATCCGATGCAAAGGCAAAGTGCTGCGCCACCAAACGCCCACGGCAAAACCGGGGCTGTCCAGCCCATAAAGCGTTTCGGATTTGCAAGTTCCCACAATGACATGAACGCTATCTAGTCTCCTGATCCCGCAGGCTCAATCCCTTGTCACCGCAGGTTGATGCGCAACACCGTCGCAGTTGCAAACGGCAGCAAGGCAATTGTTGCCGCAGTGATTGCTGCCAGCAGCATTAACGGCGCTGTCGGGCTAAGCCCGTCGATTCCACGGCGTACGGCCTCGGCACCGAAAATCAGCGTCGGCACATAAAGTGGAAGGACTAAAAGCGACATCAAAAGTCCCCCGCGCCGCAAGCCAACGGTCAACGCCGCACCAAAGGTGCCAATCATTGAAAGTGCTGGTGTGCCCAAAAGCAGTGATAGCAAAAGCAAGGCATAGCCTTGCGTCGGCAGGTGGAGCAGAAAACCAAGCGCGGGTGCGGCAAGCGTCAAGGGCAAGCCCGTTGTCACCCAATGTGCCGCGGCCTTTGCCAAGGCGATGCTTTCGACAGGTAGAGGTGCCGTCGCCAGCAGCGCCAGTGACCCGTCCTCAAAATCCAGCGCAAAGATGCGGTCTAATGACAGCAGGGCCGCCAAAAGTGACGCGACCCACAGAATACCCGGCGCGATCCTTGCCAACACCTCGCGTTCGGGTCCGACGCCAAAGGGAACAAGCACCACAACGATCAAGAAGAACGCAAGCCCAAGCCCAAATCCTCCCCCTGCCCGCACAGCAAGCCGCAGATCACGAGCCAGCAAAGCTTTCACAAGAAAGCCTCGTCACTACCGCCGGCAGCATCGGGTGCAGCCGCGAAGGGTGAAAGTTCCAACTCCGGCGCGTCCAGCCCAAGCGCGATATGCGTCGCGATCACAGCACAGCCGCCGCCCGCCAGATGTATGTCACGCATCCAATCCGCGAACATCTTCACGCTGAACCCATCCAGTGACACGGTCGGCTCATCAAGGAACAAGACGTCCCGCCCGATCACGCCCAGTCGTGCAAGCCCTAGCCTGCGCTTTTGCCCGGCACTTAACGTGCCCGCCATGCGCTGGCGTAAATCGACCAGATCGTATGCGGCATAGACGTCCTCTGGTACGGTGCGGTCATACACGGCAGCCCAGAACGTCAGGTTTTCTTCCACCGTCAAGGCGGTCTTCACCCCATCTGCGTGGCTGGCGTAGGCACCGGTGCCATCGGCCATCTGAATGCGCCCCGTCAAGGCAGGTTGCAGCCCTGCCAAGGTGCGCAGCAGTGTCGTTTTCCCAACGCCGTTGGGGCCGCGCAGGATCAGCGCCTGACCCGCAGCGACATCAAAGGACAGGTTTTCAAGGACCGGGACACCGCCCCGCGCGCAGGTCAAGTCACTGACCCGAAGCATCACGCCTACACCGGCAACAGGGCCAGCGCCACGCGCCGCCCTTCGCTCAGAAGGACATTGTAGGTGCGGCAAGCCGCGGGCGAGGCCATCGCCTCTACGCCAAGTCCCGCGTCCTCAAGTGGCTCGCGAAATGTGGCTGGCACATGGGCCACGTCAGCGCCGGTACCAACAAAAACCACGTCAATATCAGCGTTTGAAAGCGCTGCGATGTCGTCATAACCACCCCAGGGCTTCACACCGGTTGGCAGCACCAAGACCGCACCATCAAACACCTGCCCGCCAACGCGAAAGAAACCGGGGCCATAGCCATCGACCGGTTTCGCATCGGTGTATGTCACTTCATTCAGGCGCATCAGGCATCAATGTCCGCGTAACGGTTTCCTTTGTTAAGGTCCTGTTTCGACCAGTCCCGTTTGACGCCAAGCACCAGCAGGATCGCGGTCGCCACAAAGATCGACGAATAGGTACCGATCACAACGCCCCACATCATCGCAAACACAAACCCTCTGATCACGTCGCCACCAAGCGTGTAGAGCGCAAGCAATGCAAGCAAGGTTGTTCCCGAGGTCATCAATGTCCGGCTGAGTGTTTCGTTGATCGAGATGTTGAGAACCTCTTTGAGGTCCTTTTTCTTGTACTTCCGCAAGTTTTCTCGCACCCGGTCAAAGACGATCACCGTATCGTTGATCGAATAGCCGACAATCGTCAGCAAGGCGGCCACGATGGCCAGATCGAACCTGATCTGAAACTCTGAGAAGATGCCGATGGTCAGGGCCACATCGTGGACAAGCGCCAAGACCGCGCCGACCGCAAACTGCCATTCAAATCGCAGCCAGATGTAGAAAAGAATTGCCACGACGGCCAAGGCCACCGCGATGAAGGCGGTCTTGATCAATTCCCCCGATACCTTTGGCCCGACGGACTCGACGGACGTGAAGCTGATCGTGCTGTCGACCCCTTGCAACGCGGCCTCTACCGCAAGGATCGTATCAGAGGTTACAGCCTCTGCGCCTTCCTGTGCTTGGATACGGACCATGGCAACATTTTGATCGGCATCGAAAGTCGGATCAAAAACTTCGGTGATCGACACGTCGCCAAGTTCCAAAACCTCTAACGCCGCACGATAGGCCGCCGCATCAACTGGGGCTTCGCCGTCCGTCCGGATCGAGGTGCCGCCCTGAAAGTCGATCCCATAGTTCAGACCTTGGATCGCAAAGGATCCCAGCGCCATGATGATCGCAATCCCGCTGATGCCCAGCCACAACCGGACGCGGCTGAAGAAATCGAATTTGGGTTCTGCTGGCGCCAGTTTCAGTCGCGGACCCGCCATGATCTGTTTGGGCCGCTTGCGCGCAAACCAAACCGCAATGATGGCCCGTGTAACAAACAATGCCGTGAAGACAGATGTAATGATGCCAAGGCCCAGCGTGATGGCAAAACCCTTCACCGGGCCGGACCCCATGACATAAAGGATCAGTGCCGTGATGAAGGTCGTCGTATTGGCGTCAATGATCGACGACAGGGCCTTTTCATACCCAAGCTCGATCGCGCGGGCGGGTCCTTTTGCTGTCTTGAGCTCTTCGCGGATACGTTCGAAGACGATCACGTTCGCGTCGACCGCCATACCGATGGTCAGCACGATCCCCGCGATGCCCGGCAGTGTCAGCGTCGCCCCAATCAGCGACAGCAGACCAAAAATCAGCCCAACATTGACGACAAGCGCGACATTGGCAAAAAGGCCAAAGCGACCGTAACTTGCGAACATATAGAGCAGAACCGAAATACCCGCGACGATACACGCGATTGTTCCGGCGTCGATGCTGTCCTGCCCCAGTTCCGGGCCGATTGTGCGTTCTTCAAGGAAGGTCAGTTCTGCCGGCAAAGCGCCTGCGCGCAGCACAATCGCCAGCTCGGTCGATTCTTCGACCGTGAAATTGCCCGTGATAATGCCGGATCCGCCAGAGATATGGCTTTGGATCACTGGTGCGCTGATGACCGTGTCGTCCAGAACAATCGCAAAGGGTGACCCAATGTTTTCAAGCGTGTAGTCGCCAAATTTTCTCGCGCCCGACACATTAAAACGGAAATTCACAGCGGGACGGCCATTTTGGTCAAACGCAGGCTGGGCATCGACCAATTCTTCGCCCGTGACGACAGGCTGCCGCTCAAGAATATAGAACACGCCCTCTTCATCCAGTGACGGCAAAACCTCATTGCCGGGTCCGGGTGGTTGATCGGCGCTGCTGGCGCGGTTTACGACCGGCTGAAACGTCAATTGCGCCGTTTGTCCGATCAGGTCCTTGACCTCTTGCGCAGAGCCGACGCCGGGCACCTGCACAAGCACACGGTCCGTGCCTTGGCGCTGAATCGTAGGCTCTCGCGTGCCTGCCTCATCAATACGACGGCGAATGATTTCAAGCGATTGCTGCATCGTGCGCCCGTCGAGCGCTTGTTTTTCGGCGTCAGACAGTTGAACCGTGATCAACGGTCCGACGTTGCTGACCACAATATCTGTAGTGCCGACGCCGGTGATGGACTGCACAGGCCGTGCAAGCCCCCGCACAATTTCCAACGCGCGGTCGATACCCGCAGGTTCTGAAATGCTGACCCGTAGAACGTCTTCTGGTGCAGTGTCGTCGCGCTGAACAAAGCCAACGACATCGCGTTCCGCGGCGAGCGCATCGCGCACCTCTGGCCATGTGGCGAGCATAATTGCGGCATGCACATCTTCAACATGCACCTCGGCCAGCAAATGCGCACCACCGCGCAGGTCAAGGCCAAGGTTCACAAGCCCCGATGGCAAGAACGACGGCCAGGAATTGTCTTCGACGCCGGTCGCAATCGCATCGTTGTGCGCCTCAACACGCTCATAAAAGCCGTTGGGCAGCGCCAAAAGAAGACCAACGGCGACCGTCAGCCAAATCATGACCTGCCGGAACGGAGAGATATTCAGCATGTGGTGCGCCCTTCAGGCTTATTTGGCAGGCTCGGTCTTGTTCAAAACCGTCGCGATGGTCGAACGGACAACGCGTACGTTCACGCCGCTGGCAATTTCGACCTCAATCTCGTTGTCGTCATCTTTGACTTTTGTCACCTTACCAACGACGCCGCCTTGCGTAATGACACGGTCACCGCGCCGCAGAGCCGCCACCATTGCCTGATGCTCTTTCAGCTTTTTTTGCTGTGGGCGGATCAGCAGGAAATACATAATCCCGAAGATCAGAAGAAGTGGAATGATTTGGCCAATACCCTGCATGGTCGTCCCTTTTACTGGTCTGGCGTGGCGGCCCCTGCTGCGCACGCGAAAGTCGCGGCACATTATGGGCCGCACCCCTGATTGGCAACCGCAGTTCGGGGCAAACCCGCCCAGTCACCGCGCTGCGTTACATCGCATATAAGACAGCAATCGTGGCGCACCAGCCCCAAACGGCTTTGACGGGTTCGCATGTGGCATATTTCTAGGCGACAGCGCCCCTGCCCCCTTTTCCCGACAGCACGGATCGGGCATATGATCCGCACATTATCAATCAAAGGAATGATCCGATGCATGACATCAAAACCATCCGCGAGAATCCCGGCGCATTTGACGCCGCCCTCTCTCGTCGTGGGATGGACGCGATGTCATCCCAGATCCTAGCCATCGACACCGCACGCCGCGCCGCCATCCAAAAGGCTGAAGATGCACAGGCCGAAGCCAACAAGGCCGCCAAGGAAGTTGGCGCCGCAAAGGGCCGCGGTGATGAGGCAGAGTTTGAGCGGTTGCGCGCGCTCGTCGCCAAAAAGAAGGGTGAGATCGCCGCATTGAACGAGGCGGCAAAGGGCCACGATCAAGAGCTGCATGATTTGCTGCTGGCGATCCCGAACCTGCCCTATGACGACGTGCCCGATGGCGCAGACGAAGACGACAACGTGGAAGTCCGCCGGATTGGCAGCCCGCGCAATTTCAGTTTCACCCCAAAGGAACACTACGAAATTGCAGCCGTCCAAGACGGGATGGATTTTGAAACAGCCGCCAAGCTGTCGGGCAGTCGCTTTGTCCTGCTGTCCGGCGCGGTCGCGCGCCTGCATCGCGCCTTGGCGCAATTCATGTTGGATGTGCATGTCGAAGAACACGGCCTGACTGAAACGATCACGCCCGTGCTGGTGCGCGAAGAAATGATGGTTGGCACCGGTCAACTGCCAAAATTCGGCGAGGACAGCTATCAAACAACTAATGGTTGGTGGTTGATCCCAACGGCTGAGGTCACACTGACCAACATCGTCAATGGCGTGACGGTAGACGAAGATTATCTACCCCGCCGCTATGTCGCTCACACGCAATGCTTTCGCTCTGAAGCAGGGTCTGCGGGCCGTGACACCTCTGGCATGTTGCGCCAGCACCAGTTCGAAAAGGTGGAAATGGTTTCTATCACGCATCCCGACAATTCTGATGCCGAACATCAGCGCATGACGGGTTGCGCCGAAAAGATCCTTGAAAAACTTGGGCTTGCCTTCCGGACGGTCGTGCTTTGCACCGGGGATCTTGGTGCGGGTATGCGCAAAACCCACGATATCGAAGTCTGGTTGCCGGGCCAAAACACTTACCGAGAGATCAGCTCGGTCTCAGTCGCCGGTGACTATCAGGCACGCCGCATGAATGCGCGTTTCAAGCCTGCAGATGGCGGCAAACCGCAGTTTGTTCATACGCTCAACGGCTCTGGCCTTGCAGTGGGGCGGGCGCTGATTGCCGTGCTGGAAAACGGCCAACAAGAAGATGGATCGGTCGATCTGCCAGAGGTCTTGCATCCTTATCTGCGCGGCAAAACACGGATCACGTCCGAAGGCGCCCTGATCTAGCTAAGTTGCTTTTGCAGCCGGTCCTTGACCCAGCGAAGCGCGCGCGGCTGATAGTCGCCCGCGCTTTTTGCAAACCGCATTTGTGTGGCATCTGCCACGCAACACAGATCATGCGGCCCGTCGCGATCCTTACTGCTAAGTGCCAATAGCTTACCCGCCAGTTTTTTGCGGCTAGTTGCCTGCAGAGGGGCCAAAATATTGCGCTGCTTTTCAATGCGGGCGCGCACTTCGCTCCGAAGATCCAACCCTGCCAGTTGCGCGCCCTCAGCAACCCAGTCAAAGCTGTAGGCAGCCAACCCGCGTTGGTCCCCACCGCCGCCGATCGACCCGTGATCGCCAGGAAACCATTCCTCTCGGTAGTCCCACTTTGGTTTCGTGTCGTGATCAAGCGGCATGTCCGTCGGCAGACCAAGCTTTTTGGCGTTCAACGCCTCTAGGTTCGTCCATTGGGTCGGTGGAAATGTCTTGCGTGTTTCGTCAATTGCCACAGCGTGACGGGCTGACAGAACGGTTTCGGACAGTTCGGTGTCGTGGAATTGATGGCGGCTGTTCAACATCGGTGCCGTCATCCAGTAGCCCGGCACGCCCATCGCGCCAACGGTGTCCCAGACGCCTAGATATTTGATTTCCAACAAAACGGGATTTCCGGGCCGAGACTTACGACGCCACGACAGTTCTTCAGGTGTTGTGGCAGTATCAGGCGCAAATTCCGCCCGCCAAATGAACTTGGACGGGTGGTTGGCATCCCGTATCCCATGTTTTGGGCGTCGATATTCTTCGATAGCTTCGGGAATGCGGTGGGCGTTCTCGCGCGGGCAAATACCAACGGCCCGCAACAACCCGGCCAACGAACGCGCCGTGTATGCGCCGCGTGAAAACCCAAAAATATAGATTTCATCACCCGGCTCATAGGAAAATACGAGACTGCGATAGGCATCTTCAATGTTCTGGATCAGGCCCCATCCCAAAGCGCCACCCATCGTGCGATCCGTGAACCGTGCAAAGGCGTTGGATCCGCGACCCGACCCAACGCCCATGAAATAAAAGACCTGTTGCGACGTCTGATCTTCGGCGGTCAGTTTCACGGCCCGCGCCATCCGCACGACATTCGTTTGCGATTTAGAATCGTGCCGGTTCCACGTTCCATCGCAGAAAATTGCGATCCGCTTCATACCAAAACCCCGCTATCAATGGCGGGATTTTTGATCTTAAAGAAGATGCTTTCAAGTCAGGAACTCCCGACCCTATGTGGCCTAGCTGCCTTTCTTGAGGTGCTTTGACAGTCGCGATGGCTGCGAAGATTTCTTGCCCTTGTAAGGGTTCTTGTCGCCCTGATCGCGCAGCACCAGCCTGATCGGCGTGCCCGGCATGTCAAAATCTTCGCGCAATCCGTTGACGAGATAACGACTATAAGACGCAGGGACCTGATCCGGGAACGACGTCATCACAACAAAGCCGGGGGGCCGCGTCTTGACCTGCGTCATATACCGCATCTTGATCCGCTTGCCGCCCGGCGCGGGCGGTGGGTGCTGCTCTAGCATCCCGGTCAGCCAGCGGTTCAGTTGCGCGGTTGTGATGCGGCGATTCCAGACATCATGCGCCCGCATGATCGCCTGCTGCAAACGATCCAGACCTTTGCCGGTTTTGGCCGAAACGGTCACCAAGGGCGCGCCTTTGAGCTGCGGCAACATCCGCGCAAATTCCAGTTTCAGCTTTTTGAGCTTTTCTTGCTTTTCGTCTTCAGTGTCCCACTTGTTGACCGCAATCACGACAGCGCGGCCCTCGCGCTCTGCCAAATCCGCGATCCGCAAGTCCTGCTGTTCAAACGGGATTTCGACATCCAACAGAACGACAACCACCTCGGCAAACTTGACCGCACGCAGCCCGTCGCTGACCGAAAGCTTTTCCAGCTTTTCCTGAACCTTTGCCTTTTTGCGCATCCCGGCAGTGTCAAAAATCCGCATCGGCACCCCGTCCCAGTCCGTCTGGACAGAGATTGCGTCCCGCGTGATCCCGGCCTCTGGTCCGGTCAGCAAACGCTCTTCTCCGATGATCTTATTCACCAGTGTCGATTTGCCAGCATTCGGGCGGCCAACAACCGCGATCTGCAAAGGCTTTTCCTGCGTGGGAACACGGGCGACATCTTCATCGTCTTCGCCAACATCCACGTCCGTCTCCGGCGCGTCCGCGGCGGCACGATCGGCAAAACTGTCGGCCAGTGGCATCAGCATATGATACAACTCGTCCAGCCCCTCGCCGTGCTCGGCGGACAGCCGGATCGGTTCCGTCAGACCAAGGCTATAGGCTTCGATAAAGCCCGCCTCGCCTGCTTTACCTTCGGCCTTATTCGCCGCAAGGATGACATTGGCATTTTTCTTGCGCAGAATTTCGGCGAACATTTCATCCGCCGGCAATACCCCCGCCCGCGCATCAATCATGAACAGACAAACGTCGGCCATTTCCACGGCCCGTTCCGTCAATCGCCGCATCCGACCCTGAAGGCTGTCGTCGGTCGCCTCTTCAAGACCGGCGGAATCAATGACAGTGAAGCGCAGATCCCCAAGCCGGGCCGCACCCTCGCGCAAATCGCGCGTGACGCCCGGTTGGTCATCAACCAATGCAAGTTTTTTGCCCACCAATCGGTTGAACAGGGTGGACTTGCCCACATTCGGGCGGCCCACAATGGCAAGTGTAAACGTCATCTGCGCTCTCCGGCATGTCAGAGCCGGGGCGATACACCATCCGTTCGCTAACGGAAAGCCACCAACTGCCCGGCCTTTGTCACAACATAAAGCGTACCACCCGCAACAGCTGGCTGCGATGCCGCACCTCCCGGCAGTGCCGCATTGCCAACCAAGGCGCCAGACCGAGGGTCAAAGGCCCGAATCTGCCCATCCGAAGAAGCAACAATCAAACGCCCGCCGGCAAGAACCGGACCATAGTTGGCAAAAACGGACCTGCGCTGACGGAACGATCCGCCCTCTTCAAAAGCGGGCAGTTCAGTGCGCCAAATCGAGTCGCCGGTGGCCGCATCCAGGCGCACCAACTGACTGATATCGTTGATCAGGAAGACGGACCCGCCAGCGGGCCAAACCGGACTGACTGCCCCTTCGGTTGCGGTCCAGATCCGTTCGCCGGAAAACGCGTCGATCGCCGCTGTCCGGCCAGTCGCGTTGCCAACATAGACGCGACCGCCGTCAATCACCGGGTCACCTCCAATGTCAGTCAAAATAGCTGATGCCGCGCCGGCGCGCGCACCCGAGATCACAGTCGACCATCGCTGAAGTCCACCTTGCGGGAATGCCGCAACAACTTCGCCGCTATCAAACGGAAGAACTGCAAGATCTCCCGAAACAGCAGGCCCAGCACCACCCGAGAATCCGGACACCGATGGCGTGCCGGTCTTTTGCCAACGCACGCGGCCATTGCTAACTTCAATAGCCCAAGCGGTGCTGTCGCGGCCAACGACGTAAAGCAGATCGCCCTGAACGGTCGGCGCAGATGTGCCCGGTGCATCCAAATCCTGGGTCCACAGCGTGCCACCGCTGGCGGCATCAAGCGCTGTGACTTCGCCATAGCCGCTCGTTACAAAAACACGACCATCGCCATAAGCAAGGCCACCACCCGAGGCGTCAGCGCGATTGTCATTTCCGGGCTGCACATCCGCGACCCAAACCGGCGCGCCCGATGTCGCGGTGGCCGTCACCCTTGCGCGCGCATCCAAGGTATAGATGACCCCGTTCGCCACGATCGGATCGGCCGTTATCCGTGCCCTACGGCTGTCACCATCACCGATGTCGACGGCAAAAATCTGGTTCAGACCAGCAAGCGCCGGGTGGCTAATTTTATGATCGGCCTCTCCATTGCGATGGGTCCAATTGGCGTTTGCGCGGGCAGCGGGCAGGGAAATCGGCGCGCTTGTGTTCACACCATCGCCGGGGCGTACCGCCTCGCGGGCGCCGGGCAAAATCACATCTCGTTCGCTACAGGCGACCAAAAAGACGAGACTGAAACAGGCGGCAAACTTAGTCTTGGCAATCACGTGATCAGCCCCTTTAGCGTCTTACTGCGCTATCGCGCTTTCGGGCAATTCTGCACCCAGAGCCACCATTAATGTTTGCGTCCTCACAAGCAAGCCCCGCGTGACGGCGGCGTCTTCGGCGATGGCGGTCAATCGCGCAATCGCCGCTTCCGTGTTGCCTGCAGACAAGTCGGCATAGGCCAACTGCTCTTGCGCCAACAACGCAAAGGGCAACCCAGGCTGCGCCATTGCTTCAAGCGAAATGCGTCGTGCTGCAGGGTCAGGATCCAACATGGCTGCTTTGAACCCGGCAAGCTCATTGTAGATTGCGGGCACATCGGCATTGGTCGCCAATGCCTGCAGAGTCTCCATCGCTGCGGGCACGTTCCCGCCCTCTTGCTGGCTTGCCGCCGTAATCAGCGCTGTGACTGCCTTGGCTGCACCTTCTGCTTGCACTTCTTCGACAGCAGCCATGCGGAATGCAGGATCGTTTTGCGACAAAGCCGCCAAAAGTGCATCACCTGTGGCCTGCGCTTTGGCCGTGGCCTGTGCCTTGCTGTATTCGTTCCACGCCGCACCACCGACCAAAGCAATGATACAGACCACAGCGATCCACCCATACCGGCGCAAGTAGCCATACAACTGGTCGCGGCGGACCTCTTCGGTCACTTCATTGATGAAACTGTCACTATCGCTCAACGGCTTGTCCTTTCGGCGCGCAGACACGCGGCATTCATGGTTCGCCGCTTCATATCGCGAAGCGTCCGGGATTGCCAAGACCCGGCAGGACCTTCCCTCTTGCAGAACTTAGGTGCGACGCATAAACTGAACCGAACAGTTTAGCACTAACTCAGTGTGATCTGATCGGTGTTGAGAACGTAACTACTTAGAAGTCAGCGGCGCTGCCACACGCGGTGTCCTAGCCCAAAAAGGCGATATTATGCGATTGGTGTCGATTATCACCGCAATTCTGGTCATGACCGGACTATATTTTCTGGTGTTCGAAAGAGAGCAATTGCTGCAATTTGCCCGCGACACGCCGCTTGCCGCTGCGCCTGAGGCGACCGACGAAGCGCCAAAAGAGGTTGCGGCCGATGCAACCGAAACAGAAGATGCATCCGACATCGTGCGCGTTGTCGCTTTGGCTTCTGAGGCACGTACAATCGAAAGTGCGGTAATCCTGCGGGGCCGGACAGAGGCAGCACGTGAGGTCACCGTTGCCGCGGAAACCTCTGGGCAAGTCATCTCAGAACCACTGCGCAAAGGCGCCTATGTCAATGAAGGCGACGAAATGTGCCGCCTGGACCCCGGCACGCGAGAGGCATCCTTGGCCGAGAGCAAGGCACGGCTGACCGAAGCGAAAGGGCGCGTGCCGGAAGCACAAGCCGCGCTGGCCGAAGCAAACGCCCGCGTCAGAGAAGCCGAAATCAACGTCAATGCGGCGCGCAAACTTAGCGAGGGCGGTTTCGCATCAGAGACGCGTCTTGTTAGCGCCGAAGCCGTCGTCGAAGCCGCAACCGCTGGCATTCAAAGGGCCAATTCGTCACTTTCCTCTGCCCGCGCAGGGATTGAGGCGGCCGAAGCCGCTGTTGCCGCCGCCGAACGGCAGATTGAGCAATTGACGATCACCGCCCCCTTTGCGGGCCTGCTTGAGACGGACACAGCCGAACTTGGATCGCTCATGCAACCGGGCAGCCCCTGTGCGACGATCATTCAACTTGATCCGATTAAGCTGGTTGGTTTCGTGCCAGAAGCGAATGTCGATAAGGTCGAAGTCGGTGCAACCGCACAGGCACGGATCAACAATGGGGATACCGTCAGCGGGCGCGTCACCTTCCTGTCGCGCTCTGCCGATGACACCACCCGCACATTCCGGGTCGAGGTCGAAGTGCCAAACACAGACCTTTCGATCCGCGATGGCCAAACCGTTGAGATTGTCGTGGCCGCCGATGACCGCACCGCCCATCTGATCCCTCAAAGTGCACTGACCTTGAACGATGACGGATTGCTGGGTGTGCGCACCGTTTCAGAAAACAACGCCACGCTATTCATGCCAGTGACCCTGATCCGTGACACCGCCGAGGGCGTTTGGGTCGCTGACCTGCCTGACACCGTCGACATCATCACCGTGGGTCAGGAATTTGTCATCGACGGCGTGATCGTCGAACCCACCTTTAGTGAGGCAAGCGGATGACTGGACTTGTAGACTGGGCAGCCTCGCGCGCGCGCATGGTGCTTGCCTTTATCACCCTCTCGCTGCTGGCGGGGGGTTACGCCTATGTTGGCCTGCCCAAAGAGGGTGAACCGGACATCGAAATTCCAGCGATCTTCGTGTCCGTCCCCTTCCCCGGCATCTCTGCCGAAGATTCCGAGACCCTGCTCGTTAAACCGATGGAGACAGAGCTCGCGGATCTGGACGGCCTCAAGACCATGACGGCGACCGCTTCGGAAAACTATGCTGGCATGGCGCTAGAATTCGAATTCGGTTGGGACAAAACAAAGGTCCTGGCAGATATTCGTGACGCGATGAATGCCGCCGAATCCAAGTTTCCGGCTGGCGCCGACCAATATTCGATCAACGAAATCAACTTCTCTGAATTTCCGATCGTGATCGTCAATCTGACTGGTCGGGTCCCTGAACGCACCCTATTGCGGGTGGCGCGCGACCTTCAGGAAAGTATCGAAAGCCTTGATGCCGTGCTTGAGGCCGGGCTTGCCGGTGACCGGGAAGAAATGCTTGAGGTCGTGATCGATCCGCTCAGGCTAGAGGCCTATAACGTCACAGCGGGTGAATTGATTGGCGTTGTGACCAGCAACAACCTTCTGATCGCCGCGGGCGAGGCTGACAGCGCCCAAGGCACGTTTGCCGTCAAAATCCCTTCATCCTTTGATGAACCCGCTGATGTCTTTGCACTGCCTGTCAAACGCAATGGCGACAGTGTTGTGACGCTTGGCGATCTGGCCACGATCCGCCTGACATTTGAGGATCGCGCAGGCACGGCCCGCTTCAACGGCGTCAATACCGTGGCCTTGCAGGTCGTCAAACGCAAAGGTTTTAACCTGATCGACACCGCAGCGCTGGTCGAAGAAACCGTCGCCGCTGAACGCGCCAAGTGGTCCCCCGAGCTGCGTGCCGCGATTGATGTTGGCACGTCCAACGACCAGTCACGCAACGTGGCCTCCATGGTCAGCCAGCTCGAAGGCTCTGTTCTGACGGCCATCGCGCTGGTGATGATCGTTGTTTTGGCCGCACTTGGCACCCGCCCCGCACTGCTTGTGGGTTTTGCGATTCCGACGTCGTTCCTGTTGTGTTTCGCACTGCTTGCCGTCATGGGGATCACAATTTCGAACATTGTGATGTTCGGCCTGATCCTCGCTGTGGGGATGCTGGTTGATGGCGCAATTGTGGTGGTGGAATACGCCGATAAACGTATCCGCGACGGTGTCGGCCCGATGCACGCCTATGTGGAAGCCGCCAAGCGCATGTTCTGGCCGATCATTTCGTCCACCGCGACGACACTTTGCGCCTTTTTGCCAATGCTGTTCTGGCCCGGTGTTCCCGGTCAATTCATGGGCATGTTGCCCGTTACATTGATCTTTGTGCTGTCTGCCTCTCTTGTGGTGGCCCTTGTCTACCTGCCTGTTATGGGCGGCGTGACAGGGCGTCTGGGCCGCAGTTTTGGCAGCACCGCCGATGGGCTGCGCCGCATTTTGCCATGGTTTGTGCGCGCCTTGCTGGTGCCGATTGCAATGATGGTGGTTTTTGTCGGTGCCATGCTCACGCTCAACCCCGGTTACCTTTCTGGTGAGGCCGTTCAAACCAGCGGTTTGGCCCGATCATTACCCGGTATGGCGTTGTTTCTATTAGGCGCTGTGATGACCTCAATCACCGTCACAGCCGCGCGTATTGAACGGCCAGCAAAACGGATCCGCGCAGGTTACCGCCGCTCGCCATTCGGTTGGGTCATCCATGTCCTGACCGGCAACCCCATCATGCCGCTTGTCACCATCGGCACCGTCGCCTTTGTGGTGATGTCGATCTTCTCCTACTTTGGCGAAAACAATAATGGCGTTGAATTCTTTGTTGAATCAGAGCCAGAGCAAGCCATCGTCTACGTCCGTGCGCGCGGTAACCTGTCGCTGGAAGAGAAAGACGCATTGGTCAAACAGGCCGAGGAAATCGTGCTTGCGCATCCCGGTGTCATGAATGCCTTTTCCTTTGCAGGTGACGGCGGTTTGAACACCGACGCATCCGGCGCCAGCAGCCCACGCGACACGGTCGGCCAAGTCCAGCTTGAAACGATACCATGGGAAGACCGCAGCGACCGCCCCGATCTGGACGGCGATCTGGTGCTGGAAGAGCTGCAAGCCGAACTCAGCCTGATCCCCGGGATCGAGGTTGAAATTCTCGCGCAGGCGCGTGGCCCCGCATCCGGTAAGCCCGTGCACTTGCGCATCAAATCCGACGATTCAGAAGTACTGACCGCCGCCGCGCTCGCCGCCCGTGCAAAGTTTGAAGCGACGCCGGGCCTCGCGCAGATCGAAGACACCCTGCCCCTGCCCGGCATCGACTGGCAGATCGACGTGGACGTCGAAGAAGCAGGCCGCTACGGCGCTGACGTCGCCACCGTGGGCGGTATGGTTCAACTCGTGACGCGTGGCATCCTGCTGGACACCATGCGCGTCGACAGCTCTGATGAAGAGATTGAGATCCGCGCGCGCTTCCCGGCAGAAGACCGCGTTCTTTCGACCCTCGATAGTCTCAAGGTCCGCACCAATGACGGGCTTGTGCCGCTTTCGAACTTCATCACCCGCACACCAGTCAAGAAGCTGGCGCAGATCGACCGCATCGATCAGAATCGGTATTTTGACGTGAAAGCCGGTGTTGGTAGCGGCCTCGTCACCCTCACCAACCCCGATACAGGTGACATTACGGTGATAGAGGAAGCTGTCTATGAGGCTGACGAGGATTTGCTCGCGCAAGTCGCAGACGGCGCGCTAGAGATGTCAATCCTGAACCCCAACGAACGCATTGCGGTCTTGACGGAATGGCTTGAAACCTCGCCCTTTGGCCCTTCGGTATCTTGGGAATGGACCGGCGATCAGGAAGAGCAAGCCGAATCCGGTGCCTTCCTGGCCACTGCCTTTATGGGGGCATTGGGTTTGATGTTCATTATCTTGCTCGCCCAGTTCAACAGCATCTATAATTCTGTGCTGGTGCTTTTGGCTGTTGTCCTGTCAACCGCCGGGGTCTTGGTCGGCATGTTGGTCATGGATCAGGCCTTTTCGATCATCATGACCGGCACGGGCATCGTGGCACTTGCAGGCATCGTGGTGAACAACAACATCATCCTGATCGACACCTATCAAGAATACAGCCAATACATGCCCCGGTCAGAGGCGATCACCCGCACAGCAGAGGATCGCATTCGCCCTGTCCTGCTGACAACGATCACAACGATGGCGGGCCTCGCGCCGATGATGTTCGGTCTGAGCCTGGACTTCTTTGGCGGCGGCTATTCTATCGACAGCCCGACCGCCCTGTGGTGGAAGCAACTGGCAACTGCCGTAGTCTTTGGCCTTGGGATCGCGACCATGCTGACGCTTGTTTTCACACCCGCCATGCTCGCGTTGCGGGTCTGGGTCACGACCTATGCGCTCTGGTTCGCGCGTCTTCTGGCACGTTTGTCGCTTGGCCGCTCCAGCCGTGCCGCACAGGACTGGGCCCTGCGCCGTCAAGCCAAGAAGGTGCGCGCGCCGGAATTTATCTGGACTGATGAAGTCTTTGCAGCACCAGAACCGGTTGCAACACCTCTGCGCGCAGCGGAATAAGGTTCAGGTCGCGCCACGTTCGGCGCGGCCCATCAACACAAACGTCGGCAGGGCAAGCGCCAGGGCCAAGACCGCGCAGAGCGCGATGGCACCGACCATCGGCAGCGCCGTGCCATCAAAAAACAACCCTGTCGTTGCCACCATGACGCCACCCACAAGCATTTGCAGCGTGCCCCCCAAGGATGACGCTAAACCGGCAATGGTCCCGTGCGCGTCCAGCGCCATGACCATCGTTGTGGGAATGATTAAACCCAAACAGGCGTTGGCGCAGAACAGGAACCCGATGATCACAAACAGGTTGCCGCCGAACAAAGCCGTCATCCCGACCAACGCGAAGGTAAAGACCGCAAAACCCACAATCGCGACGCGCATCACCGGCACCGCACCCAGACGTTCCCCCAAAGGGCCAGCCGCCTGCGACGCAGCAAAAAAGCCGACGGCGTTAAAGGCAAAGGCAAGGCTGAACCCTGTCGGCGTCAGGCCGAATTGATCGGTGTAGACAAAAGCGGCGCTCGCGATGAACACCATAAAGCTGGCAAAGCCAAAACCCCCGATCAGCGTGAGCCCCATAAACACCGGATCCCGCAGCAACGTCCGCCCGCCGCGGATCAGGTTGCCAATGTTGACGGGGACGCGGTCCGCTGGGGCGAGCGTCTCTGGCAGCGCATAACGCGTGACCAGTAAGCTGATCCCGGCAGCAATGCAAAGGACCCAAAAGATCATCCGCCAGTCGCCCAGCGCAATCAGGCCGCTGCCTGCCAGCGGCGCCAGCATGGGCGAGACCGAGATCACCAACATTACCAGGGCCATCAGCCGTGTCGCGGCGGGCCCAGTGTGCAAATCGCGGATAATCGCGCGCGGAACAACCATCAAAACCGCGCCGCCAATCCCTTGCAAACACCGAAAGGCGATCAAGGTGCCGATCGAAGGCGCCATCGCACAACCAATTGAACCTGCGGTGAAAATCGCCAACCCCACGTAGAGCGGGGCCTTGCGACCAACTTGGTCGGCGACGGGGCCATAGACCAGTTGCGAGATGCCAAAAGCGGCAAAGTAGGCTGTCAACGTCCACTGCACCATGGCCGCGTCCGTCGACAGTGATGTCGCGATATTCGGCAGCGCTGGCAGGTACATATCAATGGCAAAGGGGCCGACAGCGGACAACAGGCCAAGCACAATTGCGGCACGCAATAGGGTCATCACGAAATTCCTGAATAGCAATTGGTTCGACGCTAACCCGTCAAACAATCCAGCGCAATCTGGCCGCCCTTGGGGTTAGACCAATTCCTCTTCACTGGCCTGCCGGTTCCAAAGGTGGGCATAACGACCATCCTCCGCCAGCAAGGCATCATGCTTGCCTTGCTCTACGATCACGCCATCCTCCAGCACGACGATCCGGTCAGCATCGGCAATTGTGGACAGCCTATGCGCGATTGTAATCACGGTGCGCCCCTCGCCCATCGCCTTGAGCTCCGCCTGAATTTCCATTTCCGTCTCGGTATCCAGCGCGCTTGTCGCCTCGTCCAAAAGCAGTATTGGCGGGTTCTTAAGCAGCGTCCGCGCGATCCCGACCCTCTGCTTTTCGCCCCCCGACAGCTTCAGCCCGCGTTCCCCCACGGTCGTGTCATAGCCATCTGGCAGCGACATGATGAAATCATGAATCTTCGCCGCGCGGGCGGCATCGCGGATTTCAGCCTCCGACGCGCCGGGTCGCCCATAGGCGATATTGTAATGCACCGTATCATTGAACAGGACCGTGTCCTGCGGCACCACGCCGATTTGCGCGTGCAGGCTCTCTTGCGTGACGTCCCGTACGTCCTGCCCATCTACCGTCAACGCGCCGGAATTGACGTCATAAAACCGAAACAACAGCCGCCCGATGGTCGACTTCCCTGACCCAGAGGACCCGACAATCGCGACGGTTTCGCCCGGCTCTACCGCTACGGAAATACCTTTAAGGATCGGTCGTTCCAGATCATAGCCAAAGACCACATCATTCAAGCGCACAGCGCCGCCTTGTACTTTTAGAACCTTGGCGCCCTGTTTGTCCTGAACCTCGGGCGGTTGTTCTAACAAATCGAACATATCCCCCATGTCGATCAAGGCTTGCCGGATCTCCCGGTAGACTGTGCCCAGAAAATTCAACGGCATGGTGATCTGGATCATATAGGCGTTGACCATGACAAAATCGCCCACTGTCAGATCGCCGCGTTGTACGCCCATAGCCGCCATCACCATCACCGCGACAAGCCCGCCGGTGATCAGAACCGACTGCCCAAAGTTCAAAAACGCGAGCGAATAATTGGTGCGAATGGCGGCCCCTTCATAAGCCTCCATCGCGCGGTCGTAGCGGTCTGCTTCCCACTTCTCTGCGCCAAAATACTTTACGGTTTCAAAGTTCAGCAGACTATCAACTGCCTTCTGATTGGCATCAGTGTCTTGGTCATTCATTTCCTTGCGGATCTTCACCCGCCATTCGGTCACCGCAAAGGTAAACCAGACATAAAGCGCGATCGTCAGCACCACGACCGCCAGATACCAGACATCAAACAGGAAAAAGAGGATGACCGAGATCATCAAGAGTTCCAGCACCAGCGGCCCCATGCTGAACAACAGGAACCGCAACAGAAAATCCACACCTTTCACACCACGTTCAATCACGCGGGACAGACCGCCGGTCTTGCGCGTGATGTGATACCGCATCGACAAACGGTGAATATGGGCAAAGGTCTCGCGCGCCAATGTCCGCAGCGCCCGCTGCCCCACCTTGGTAAAGATGACATCCCGCAGCTGTTGAAAGCCCACGGTCATCAAGCGCGCCATGCCATAGGCCAGCGTCAGCCCGACAGCCCCCAGCGCCAGGAACGTCGCGGCATCCGCGCCTTCCGGTGCCAGCGCGTCAACGGCCTGCTTATAAAGAACCGGCGTCGTGACCGCGATCACCTTGGACACAAGCAACACCAGCAATGCTGCAACAACCCGTCGCTTGACCCATGATTGCCCCTCGGGCCACAGATAGGGGGCGACCCGCTGCAAAACGGACCAGCCCTGAATGCGGGCAGTGTTGTTGATATTGGCAGACGTTTTGGTCAGGCGGCGCATTCATTTCTCCGGTCAAGAGGGCATAGGTAATATGCCCCGCCGGCAAGAACCAGCCCCAAGGCTATTGATCCAGCTCCGGAATGCGGAAAACTTGACCGGGGAAAATCAGATCCGGGTCTTTGATAAGGTCTTTGTTGGCCTCATAGACGGCAACATACATGATACCTTCGCCCATCTCTTCACGCGCTATCGCCCACAAGGTCGCCCCCGGCTGGACCGTGCGGACAGCAACGTCAAATCCCTCTTTTGCTGTATCCTCGGCCATGACAGCCGCAACTGCCGCCGGTTCTTCGCGTTTGAATGGCGTCTCGATACGCGAGATCACCGCCCCATCGACATCAACCTCGTCAATCCGCAGGGTGTAGACCCCGGTGTCGACCTCTGGCAGGTCCGTTTGCCAACCACCATCCTTGATCCGGGACGTCGTGACAGGGCGGTTGTCGACATAGACCCTCACAAACCCCTCGCCCACGGCGCGCCCTGCAAGCGTCACTTCGCCCACCGGGTCATAGGTGATCGTATCCAACGCAATGGCTGACATCACCTCTGGCGCGCGGTCATCCTGTACGATCCGCACACCGTCTCCATCAGCCACAATGATTGTAGGGGTATCCGTTGTAAGGGCCGGATCTTCATCTTGAACGACTGGGTCTGAGACTGCCGGTGCAGGCTCAACCTCGGCCGTTTCAACCTCTGGCTGCTCTTCAACCGGGGCCGCGGCGGGGGCCTCTGCTGCGGCAATCTCTTGCGCAGGTTCTTCTATTGCAGTCTCTTGCGCAGGCTCTGGCATAGCTTCCACAACCGCAGCCGGCTGTTCTTCTACAATCACCTCGGAATCGGCTTCAGCCACCGCGTCATCATCGACCGGATCTGTCGCGCGATCAGCCGTAGCCTCTTCTAGCGGAGTGATGGCTCCCACGACCAAGTCTGGCTCTTGTTCCGTGGGCTCAGGCGCCTCAGCGACCAATGCCAGAATGGGTTGCACAAAAAACTGCCCCTCAGAGGGGATCTGGGCCCCTTCGGGGTCTGCCAGCAATGTCAAACGCCGTGGTTCCGGTGATGGGTCCAGCGCCAGAACGGCTGCAAAATTGCCGTTGCCATCCGTGCGGGTCCGGCTCACCGGCGCGCCGGCAACCAGCACCGCAATCACCTGATCAACGTCACCCCGCCCGGATACTGTCCCAAAACCATCGGGCGCCATGACAAGCTGGTCGATGCGCGGCACAATTGGCGCGGCGTCTTCCGCAACTGCCACCTCTGCCTGCGCCTCGTCTACGTCAGGCGCTGTCGCATCCGCTGTTTCCGCGACCACAGGTGCAACATCCGTCGCCAGACCTGCGCCTTCGGCCGCCTCCTCCATTGCGGGTTCCGGCCCCGGCACAAACGCGATCACTGCGACACCCACTGCCGCAGCAGCCAGTGCACCCAGCCCAAGCTGAACCGCATTCGAAGCCATATCACTAACCCTGTCGTCGTTTGCCCCATCACCGCACAAGACCATCTGGCATCACGGTTGAGCGACCATAGCAACAGCGGTATCAGGGGTCAAAGACTCCGCACACTGCAAGAGAAGTTCATCATGCCTGATTTTCAGCACTCAATCTGCGTCTACTGCGGATCCCGCGATGGGGCTGATCCCGCCTATGCCGCTGCCGCCGCCGACCTTGGCGCCATGCTCGCCGCAGCACGCTATCGTCTTGTCTATGGCGCGGGCGACGTGGGGCTGATGGGCCGGGTGGCGCGGGCCACCCAAGACGCGGGCGGGCTGACGTTCGGCGTCATTCCGACCCATCTATTGAACAAAGAGGTGGGCAAACGCGATCTGGATAGCTTTGTCATCACCGAAACCATGCACGAGCGTAAGAAGGTCATGATCATGAACGCGGATGCCGTCGTGGTTCTGCCGGGCGGTGCCGGATCATTGGATGAATTCTTTGAAGCGCTCACTTGGCGGCAACTCGGATTGCACGACAAGCCGATTTATCTGCTCAATATCAACGGCTTCTGGAATCCTCTGCTTAGCCTCATGGATCACGTCGTCGCACAAGGCTTTGCAGATCAATCTGTCTTGCGCGCGGTTCAGGTTGTTCCCGACGTCGCCAGTCTTGGCTCTGTCTTGGCAACTGATCTAGCTCAATAGGCTTTGATATCGCGCCATCCCAATGTTGGATCCGCAAGCAATAATACCAACCCGACGCCCCGCCAGATCGTCACGCAGCGGCCCCTTGATCGCTGCAAGCGATGCCGCACAAGCCGGCTCTGCCATGATCCGCAAAACGTCTGCAAAATCGCGCATACCCGCGCGCATGTCATCATCGGCAATATGCACCATCCGGTCGACATGTGCGGCAGCCATCGCATAACTCATCGGCAGCGCCTTAGGAGAGCCAAGACTATCCGCAATCGTCGCAACCTCCTCCAACACAACAGGCCGTCCTGCCGCAAGGCTTCGCGTGGTGCTGTCGGCACCCAGTGGTTCTACGCCGATCACCTGCCCTTCAGGCCGCAACAACTTGAACGCCAGCGCCATGCCCGCAATCAACCCGCCACCGCCGACCGGCACCACAAGCGTGTCGATCTCAGGGACCTGAGAGAGGTATTCCACCCCACAAACAGCCGCACCAAGGATCATGTGACGGGCTTCAAACGGGTGCATTAGCGTCGCACCCTGCGCCGCGATCCGCTCCATTTCAGCAAAGGCCGCGGCCATATCATCGTGCAAGGTGACCTCGGCGCCCATCGCCCGACAAAGCTTGATCCGTTCCGGGTCCGTTGCCTTTGGCATCGCAATCTGAGCGTTAACACCCGCCGCCTTGGCCGCCCAACTCACCGCCAGCGCATGATTGCCCCCGCTTGCTGCAACAACACCGGCGGCACCCTCTGCTTGCGTCAAATCGTTGACCCCCAGATAAGCGCCCCGCGCCTTGAAGGATCCTGCCTGCTGAAACAACTCCAGCTTCACGGTCACCTCTGCATCCGGCAGCCCCGGCCACCGATCAGACGACAGCGGCAACACAGGTGTTTTGATCGCCACGCCGCTCAGCCGCTCTGCCGCCGCATTAATCTGGTTCAGATCGAACATGGCTTCCCCTTTTTTGTCTCGCGACAGACTTAACTGCCCTTGGCGATCTCGATCACCGTTATTTCTGGCACGACGCCAAAACGCACCGGCAAGATCGAGCACCCGATCCCGCCAGATACCACCAAATCGCGCCCTGCCTCAGTCACATGCCCATAGGCGTACCGATTGCCGTATCGCGATGGCACAATCGGTGACCAGCCAAACAATCGCACTTGTCCGCCATGCGTATGTCCCGACAACGTCAGCGCCACGCGCGGTGGCACGTCTGGAAAGATATCAGGCTCATGCGCCATCAACACCACGGGTGCGCCATCATCAGCGATCTGCGCGAGTGTTCCCGGCAAATCATCCAATCCGACGATGCCTCTTGATCCGCGTAGCAAGGCAAGTTGATCCTCAAGCCCCGCCAGCCAAATGCCCAATTCATCCAGCTTGATTGCCGTATTTGACAGAACAGGTATCCCGACCCCCTGCAACGCGTCGGCATATAGGTTTGGCAATCCCCCTCGGCGTTGTGCGCTGCGATCATCCCACCAATCGTGGTTGCCAAGGATCGCATAAACACCGTGTTTTGCATTCAATTCTGCCAGCAACGGGGCCGCATCCGCGATCTTCACCTCGGCCGAAACAAAGCGGTGACCCGCCGCGTAATCGCCAAGCAGCAAGATCAGATCTGCGCCAGTCGCATTGGCCCGTCGCACGATCTGGCGCAGCCTGCGCGGGCCGACAAAAGGCCGCCCAACATGAAAATCTGCCAACACCGCTATTTTCAAAGGTGGTGCCGACCAATCGTCGCGCTTGATCTTCCAGGTCTTCACCCGCAACCGCAGCGCGGGTTCAACGAAAAACCCGTAAGCTGCAGCAAAAAGGCCTGCCAGCAATGTTGCCAGCAGGCCTTTGATAAATCCGCGTCGGGTCACGTTTACATGCGGCCCGCGACGTTTTCCCAGTTGACCAAATTATCAAGGAAGTTGGTCAGATACACCGGACGCCTATTGCGGAAATCAATGTAGTAAGAATGCTCCCACACGTCGCAGCCCAGCAGTGCTGTCTGTCCAAAGCACAGCGGGTTCACGCCGTTTTCGGTCTTGGTCACCGCGAGCGATCCGTCCGCATTCTTGACCAACCAGCACCAACCAGATCCGAACTGCCCGGCCCCTGCCGCGCTGAACTGCTTTTTGAAGTCATCGACCGACCCAAAGCTTTCGGTCAGCGCTTTTTCCAACTCGCCTGGCATTCCGTTGTCACCCGGACCCATCATCTCCCAGAACTGATTGTGGTTCCACAACTGGCTGATGTTGTTGAAAATTCCGTTCTGCGCGACGGCGTTCGCATCATAGGTACCGGTGATGATCTCTTCGAGGGATTTGCCTTCCCACTCGGTGCCCGCAATCGCCGCATTGCCGTTGGTGACATAGGCGTTGTGGTGCAGGTCGTGGTGGAATTCCAGCGTCTCAGCGGACATGCCTTTGGATGCCAGCGCGTCGTGTGCGTATGGAAGATCAGGAAGTGAGAAAGCCATGATAAGACCCCTTTTCATGCGATGTTGCGTTGCCGCTTAACAAAGCGTGATTGGCTCTCGCGTCAACCCCGAAACGCCTTGTTTAGCTGTTTGGAAAATGCCCGACCGGCCCACCATTTGCCGCTGCGGCCAGCAGATCAAAGGCGTAATCTGCAACAGATCGAAAGCAAACCACCTCAATACATGCGGCATCTCGCATCCAGAATGCCGCGGCAATCTGCCCCAATCTGCTGCGCCTGAAATCACCCGGACCAAAGGCATCGGGATGCAGATCGACGGGCGCAAGCTTGGCAATCACTTCACGGCAAAATGCGCCCTCCATGATCAAAACCGCCCGCGCGTCAGAGACATCGACAGCCAAATGATGCTGCCCCTGCAATGCTTTGGCGATCTTGGTTAGCGCGTCCGGCACGGCATCATGCGGCACCATGACCAACACCTCATCCGGCGACATCCACGCAAGACCTTGATGGCCCGTGCTGGCGGCCTGCCCCTGCTTTGGAAAATCGACACCCGTCAACCCGGTGCAAACGGACCGAAGCTTTGCCAGCCCCAAATCGCCACGCAAGCTGATCATTCCGCGCAATCCGTCTTCGCGGATGGTCACATCCCCGGCAGAGGTCTTGCCATCCAAGGCGCTGACTGCATTAGACATTCTGCTTCTCCCCGTCGCGATCATAGAACACCGGATCGACGATCTTGGCCTTGATCGGCTCACCTCCGATATTGGTAAAGGAAATCACTTCGCCCATACGATCCGGCCCCTTGTGGACCAGCCCCATCGCGATGCCCTTTTTCAACGTGGGTGAGAAATAGGTCGAGGTCACCCGCCCTTGCGTATTGCCTTGACCGTTCGCATTGACGCCATCGGCTATCGCATAGGCACCATCCGGCAATACCGATCCATCCAGCGTTTCAAGCCCCACCAGTTTCCAACGGTTCGGGTCCGCCATGTGGCTGCGCAGATGCGCACGTTTGCCAAGGTAATCCTCTTTCTTTTTCGACAGCGCCCATTGCAGATTCAGGTCCTGCGGAATGACGGTGCCATCGGTTTCGTCCCCGATCATGATAAAGCCCTTTTCGGCCCGCATGATATGCAGCGCCTCGGTGCCATAGGGCATGATCCCGAACGCTTCGCCTGCCTCCAGCAGCTTATCCCAGAACGCGCGACCCTGACTTGCAGGCACAGCAATCTCATAGCTTAGCTCGCCCGAGAAACTGATCCGGTAAACCCGCGCCGCAAACCCGCCAAGAGTGCCGTCCGCCCACTGCATAAACGGCAGTGCTTCTTTGCTGACGTCCATACCGCCCAGCTTTTCCAACAGCTTACGGGCATTCGGACCAACAACGGCGACTTGCGCCAATTGCTCTGTCACGTTGGTGACATAGACCTTCCAGTCCCACCATTCGCATTGCAGCCAGTCTTCCATCCATGCGTGAATCCGCTCTGCCCCGCCCGTCGTGGTGTGGCACAGCCATGTATCCTCGCTGATCCGCGCCACCACACCGTCATCGCTCAGGAACCCGTTTTCAGAGCACATCAAACCATAACGACACTTTCCAACCGGCAATGTCGACATCATGTTGGTGTACATCATGTCCAGAAATTTGCCTGCATCCGGTCCGCTGACAATCAACTTGCCCAGGGTCGATGCGTCCAAAAGTCCGGTGTTTTCACGGGCATTCACGACCTCACGGTTCACGGCCTCGTGCACGGTTTCGTCCCCGCGCAGATAGGCATAGGGCCTGCGCCATTGGCCCACGGGCTCATAGAATGCGCCGTTCGCCGTGTGCCAGTCAGACATCGGTGTCTTGCGCACCGGCTGAAACAAGTCACGCTGCGCCGGGCCCGCAATTGATGCCATCGAAATCGGCGTATAGGGCGGGCGGAATGTCGTGGTGCCTACAGCCGGAATCTCAGCACCCAATTGATCAGCAAGGATCGCCAAGCCGTTGATGTTACTTATTTTTCCCTGATCTGTCGCCATGCCAAGCGTCGTATAGCGTTTGGCATGTTCCACACTTTCAAAGCCTTCTTGTGCCGCCAATTGCACGTCGCTGACCTTGACGTCGTTCTGAAAATCCAGCCACGCCTTGGATCGCAGGGCATAAGACGCGCCCTGCGGCATCAGCCAGACAGGCTCCATCGCGGCTTCTGCGACATCTTCCGCCATTGGGGCCTGCCCCGGCTTTTTGTCATGGCCTGCGGCTTTTGCAGCGGCTCGTCCAGCGCTGAACCCATCCGCAAGACCTTCGGCGCTGAACAGATGACCGTTTGCAATTCCTGCTGCGATGACAAAGGCTTTGCCATCTGCTCCTGTTGGTGCTCGGTCCAAATCGGGGCGGAACATGGCCTGATCGGCGTCCCAATTCAGCTTGCCGCCGCAATGTGACCACAGGTGCACAACCGGCGACCATCCGCCGGACATCGCAACGCAATCGCAGGAAATCTCTTCCAAAACAGCGCCTTCGCCTGCTTGTGCGCAGACTGAGACGCCCGTTACCCGCTTGCCGCCTGCGACTTTTGCAATCGCCTTGCCGGTCTCGACCCGGATCCCTAAGGCACGGGCTTGGTTGGGCAATTCACCGTCTGCTGTGACGCGCGCGTCGATGATTGCGGGCACTTCCAGCCCTGCTTCTTTCAACGTGATTGCGGTGCGATAGGCGTCGTCATTATTGGTCACAACGACCGTGCGGTCACCCAGGGAAACACCGTAGTTCACCACATAATCGCGTGCAGCGCTCGCAAGAACAACGCCCGGCAAGTCGTTGGCCGCAAAGGACAAAGGACGTTCAATTGCGCCCGTCGCTGTGACTATCTGTTTGGCGCGAACGCGCCACAACCGATGTTTTGCGCCCGCGGCCGTCGGTTTGTGATCCTTAAGCCGCTCATACCCTAAAACGAACCCATGGTCATAGACGCCCGCGCCCATGCAGCGGGTGCGAAGTGTGACATGAGGCATCTTTGAAAGCGCTTCGACAGTTTGTTTTACCCAAGCCTCGGCGGGCATTCCGTCGATGGTTGCCCCATCCACCGGGGCACGTCCGCCCCAATGGGCGGTTTGTTCCATCAACACGGTCCGCGCACCTGACAGGCCAGCGGCCAACGCGGCAGCGAGACCCGCGATTCCGCCCCCGATTACAAGGACATCCGCGTTGATATTAAAGTGCTCATAGGTGTCGTCATCGCGTCGTTTCGGTGCCTTCCCAAGACCTGCCGACTTGCGGATAATGGGTTCGTAAACGTGCTTCCAAAAGGGTGCCGGGAACATGAACATTTTGTAGTAGAACCCAGCAGGCAAGAACCGCGACAGATGCGTGTTGATCGCCCCCACGTCGAACTCAAGGCTCGGCCAATGGTTCTGGCTGGTGGCGGTCAGCCCCTCAAACAACTCGGTTGTTGTGACCCGCGCATTGGGTTCAAAACTGTCGCCCGCGCCAAGGTTGACCAGACCGTTTGGTTCTTCTGCGCCAGAGGCGATTACACCGCGGGGGCGGTGGTATTTGAAGGACCGCCCGACAAGCAACTGGTCATTGGCCAGCAAGGCAGAGGCCAGTGTGTCGCCCTCGACTCCACGCAGGTTTTTGCCATTAAAGCGAAACGACACGGCTTTGTTTTTGTTGATAAAACGCCCTTCACGGGCCAAACGCGTGCTCATTTCAGGGCCCCCCAAGACCAACCGGGACGGGCCGCGGTAATGCGATCCAAAATTTCTTTTGGTGGCTCAAGCGTCTGCGCCGAATAGGTGCCAAATACCTCGAGCGTGTTCGTGCAGCGGGCGGCAAGAAACCATTTTCCGCAGCCAAAGGAATGGTGCCACCGTTCAAAATGCACACCTTTGGGGTTTTCGCGCATGAACAGGTAATCCTCGAATTCCTGATCGGAAGAGCCGGGGCCAAAGCGCTTCAGGTGCGCCTCTCCACCGCTGTGCAGATCGGTTTCATCGACGTCGCGACCACAATTTGGACAATGCAGGATCAGCATGAAAAGGCCTCAAAACTAGGATGCACACTCCGTGCAGAACCAATGCACAACCTATACACAACCCATGCATAGGATTTCCGCAAACGACCAAAGGCGACCGCATCGCTGCGGCCGCCATCAGTGTGTGAGTGGTGTTGGGGGTTATTCGGTGACGGCAGGTGCCGCTTCGGGTTCAACGGCGAGTGCAGCGCCGGGGTCTTCGCCAAGCGTTGCAGGATCAATGGTGCCCGTCCCGCCGCCGCCTGCGAAAAGCGCATAAAGCAGCACAAGGACGACAACGCCTGCAATAAGGTAGAGGCCGATGCCGCTGCTGCCGGTCTTTCCAGTGGTGTAGTCAACCATGATGAAGTCTCCTTTGAAGGTGACCCCATCCTGACGCCCTGCCCGGCCATTGCCAGATCGGCGGATTTCCCCGGACGATTTGGGCGGTGGCTGGCCGGATCGCACCCTGCCGATGCGCTAGAGATTGCCCAGACCATCAATGCGCCACCCCGGCTGCAACGCTTTCGTCGATGAATTTGCCCTCACGGAAGCGGAACATGTTGAATTCTTCGGTCAGCGGAGAGTGCCCCTTGGCCATCAGCTCTGCCATGGCCCAACCAGATCCCGGAATCGCCTTGAACCCACCAGTGCCCCAGCCGCAGTTCACAAAGATGCCCTCGACCGGGGTTTTGGACAGGATCGGGGACCGGTCGCCCGTCACATCGACGATCCCGCCCCATTGGCGCAGCATCTTGAGGTTTGCGATCATCGGGAAGGTTTCGACCAGCGCCCGCACGGTTTCCTCGATATGGTGGAACGATCCGCGCTGGGTATAGGCGTTGTGGCCATCGGTCCCGCCGCCAATGACCATTTCGCCCTTGTCGGACTGCGACATGTAACCGTGCACCGTGTTCGCCATCACTACGATATCCATGCAGGGCTTGATCGGCTCTGACACCAGCGCCTGCAGTGGCACGCTCTCAATCGGTAGCTGGAACCCCGCCATCGAGGCCAGAACAGAGGCGTGGCCCGCCACAACCATACCAAGCTTATCGCAGGCGATGTCGCCTTTGGTGGTGTTCACACCCGTCACTTTACCACCCGAAGTCGTAACCCCGGTGACTTCGCATTGCTGGATGACATCCATGCCCATGTCTGAACACGCCCGCGCATAGCCCCAAGCCACGGCGTCATGGCGTGCCGTGCCGCCACGGGCCTGCCACAAGCCGCCCAGCACCGGGTAGCGCGGCCCGTCGATATTCATGATCGGGCAGATTTCCTTGACCTTTTGCGGGCCGACCCATTCGGTCGTCACCCCTTGCAGACTGTTGGCGTGGGCGGTGCGCTTATAGCCGCGCACCTCGTGTTCGGTCTGCGCCAGCATCAGCACGCCACGAGGGCTGAACATGACGTTGTAGTTGAGGTCCTGGCTCATGGTTTCATACAAGCTGCGCGCTTTTTCATAGATCGCGGCAGAGGGGTCTTGCAGATAGTTGGAGCGGATGATCGTGGTGTTGCGGCCGGTGTTACCACCGCCCAGCCACCCTTTTTCGATCACGGCGACATTGGTGATTCCAAAGTTCTTGCCCAGAAAATAGGCCGTCGCCAGACCATGACCGCCAGCGCCCACGATGATCACATCGTATTTCTTTTTGGGTTCGGGCGAACGCCACGCGCGATCCCAGCCTGTGTGCTGGCGAAACGCCTCTTTGGCGATGGCAAACGCTGAATATCGTTTCATGTGTCGATTCCCCTCAAGGCATGGCCCTGCTTAGGACTTACTGGCCCGATGCAGGGTTGAAAAGGATACCCACAGCGGCACGCGAGATCAGATTTGCGACATCAAATGCATGGATCAACCAAATGCGACCGCTGGTGCCTTTCCACCCGTGCGCTGAGGACCTAAGTAGAGGGCGAAGACAAAGGGGAACGGATGTTGTTTTGGGCGATTGTTGCGGCACTGACGGCCATGGTTCTTTGGACCCTGGTCAAGCCGCTGTTGTTGCCGCCTGAATCAGACGATGGATCAGGCACGGATGTGGCGATCTACACCGCACAACTGGCCGAGATTGAGCGTGATCTGGCCCGCGATATTCTTGACGAAAGCGAAGCAGAGCGCGCCCGGACCGAGGTCGCCCGGCGCCTTCTGGCGGCAAATGCCGCGCCAAAGGACCGCGGCACCCTTGGCAAGAGCCCGGTTGCGGCAGGTGTGATTGCCGCTTGTGCCATTGCGATTAGCGCGGGTGTCTATTGGCAGATTGGGTCGCCCGGCGTGCCGGATCAACCCTTGGCGCAGCGCTTGGCGACCTCTGAGGCGATGCGCGAAAACCGCCCCAGCCAAGCCGCGCTGGAGGCCGCAGCCCCCACCCCGCCGCCCGTCAATCCGCCTGCTGCCTATCTGGCCAGCGTTGCGGAGTTACGGGCGCTGATGCCGGTCCGTCCAGACGACCTGCAGGGCTGGGAATTGCTGGCCTATCACGAAGCGGAATTGCGCAACTATGCAGATGCAGCCTCAGCACAGGGCCGGGTTGTGGCGCTTAAGGGCGATGCGGCAACGGATGAAGACCTGCGCCGCCAGTTGGATCTGATGACGCTGGCGACCGACGGCTATGTCTCGCCCGAGGCGGAAGACGTGATCCGCGCGCTTCTTGCACGTGACCCCGACAATATCGCCGCGCGCTATCACATGGGCGCGCTTTACGACCAAACCGACCGGTCCGATATCGCGTTTCGCCTGTGGCGGCCGCTGGTCGAGGATGAACCCGATGGCTATCACAGCGCCCTTGCCCGGTTGCAGATTGCAGATGCCGCAGCGCGTGCTGGCGTGAGTTACACCCCGCCAGAGGTGCGCGGACCATCAGCCGCAGACATTGCCAATGCACAAGATATGACGCCCGAAGACCGCGCAGCGATGATCGGGAATATGGTTGCCAGCCTGTCGGACCGATTGGCCACCGAAGGCGGCACAGCCGCCGATTGGGCGCGACTGATTACCGCTTATGGTGTCTTGGGCGACGTGGATCAGGCCGGGCTGATCTGGGCCGAGGCGCGGACCGTTTTTGCAGCAGATGAAGACGCAATGGCGTTATTGGCGCAGGCCGCACAAGACGCAGGCATTGTGGAATGATTTGCGATGATCCAGCAGACTTTGCAGCCACGCTGCCGGGCATGGGCGCGCTGGCCGGGCTGGACCTTGGGACGGTGACCCTAGGGGTCGCGATCTCTGACCGGATGCGCGGTGTGGCGACCCCGGTAGAAACGATCAAGCGCAAGAAATTCGGCGTTGATGCCGCAAAGCTGCTGGAGCTTTGTGCAAAGCGCGAGGTGGTGGGCCTTGTGTTGGGGCTGCCGATGAACATGGATGGCTCTGAAGGGCCGCGCTGTCAGGCCACCCGCGCCTTTGCCCGCAATCTGGAGAAGCTGACGCCGCTGCCGATCACATTCTGGGATGAGCGCCTGTCGACCGTGGCCGCCGAACGCGCCATGCTTGAGGCGGATATGTCCCGCAAACGTCGCGGAGAGCTGATCGACCACGTCGCGGCGGCGTATATCTTGCAAGGATTGCTGGACCGGCTGGCGCACCTGAGGAGTTCGACATGAGCGATGACGTCTGGAAGCGGGCCGAAATTGAAAGCCCCTGCATCAAGATCTGCGTGATCCAGCCGGAAAGCCGGCTGTGCACCGGGTGCCTGCGCTCTATCGATGAAATCGGTGCTTGGTCTGGTATGACGCCAGATCAGCGCGCGGGCGTCATGGCAGAGTTGGAAGATCGGCGGTCCAAACTGACCCGGCGGCGTGGTGGGCGCGCAGCGCGACTGGGTTAGGCCGCACGCGGAAAGACAAAACAGCGGTCGCGGCGGATCATGATCCAAAGTGCCGTGCCCGGCTGCGGCAGAAACACCGACGGCACCACGGCGCGCAACACCGATCCGTCATAATCCATCGTGAATTCCACAAGGCTTTCGTTGCCCATGAACCGCGACCGGCGCACGATGCCGCGGGCGGGCGTGCCCTCGGCGGGGGTTGGGTTGGGACCACGGCCCTGCCGATCAAAATCAATCTTGAGATGCTGAGGACGGATGCAGATATCCACTTCTGTCCCGTCAGACACGCCCGGCGCAAGGAATTGACCAAACGGCGTGTCGGTCAGCGCACCTTCAACTTTGCCCTGGATTACATTGATATCGCTAAAGAAAGACGCTGCTTTGAGATCAACAGGCGCATTGTATATGTTGTAGGGCGCGCCGCGCTGGACGATCCGCCCATCGCGCATCAGGGCAATTTCATCCGCCATGCGCATGGCCTCGCCCGGCTCGTGCGTGACAAGCAGCACAGCGGCACCTTCTTCCTTGAGCACATCCAGCGTCTCGTCCCGGATATCGTCGCGCAGGCGGTCATCAAGGCCAGAGAACGGTTCGTCCATCAGCATGATGCCGGGCTTTGGCGCCAAAGCACGGGCAAGTGCAACGCGCTGCTGTTCGCCCCCCGAAAGTTCGTGCGGATAGCGGTCAATATGGCGCAACATCCCCACCTTGCGCAGCAATTCCTTTATCCGCGGTTCACAGCCGCGACGCGGCAGGCCAAAGCCCACGTTCTGCGCCACGGTCAGATGCGGAAAGAGCGCAAAGTCCTGAAACATAAGCCCAATGCCGCGTCCCTCTGGCGGGACATGGTTCACGGTATCGCAAACCAGCTTGCCATCAACATGGATCGTGCCGCTGTCCTGCATCTCGACCCCGGCGATCATCCGCAAGGTCGTGGATTTGCCGCAGCCCGATGGCCCCAGCAGACAGGTGACCTGCCCCGGCATCACAGACAGGTCGATGCCATCGACAATCCGGCGGCCATCAAACGCCTTCGTGATCTGCGCAATCTCAAGCCGGGGGGTGGTCATGGTGCAAACTCTTGAGCAATTCAGTCAGGTTTCGACCTAACAACGATCCCGCCCTAGGACAAGATGAAGTCAGTCGATGCGGCCTTGCGCCCGTTTACCTGCAAATGAACGCGATGTCCGCCGGGGTAATGGGTGAATGTCGTGGCACCTTTCTTGAACAGATGCTTCTTCCGGATTGAGATCGGCACATCAGCTTTGGCCTGCAAGACTTTCAATTTAAATACTTTTGGTGCTGTCCTGCCGTTCGATTTCACAAAATCAATGACGTAGTCGACGATCAGCGGCGCGTCGGCGTTGCAGCACAACGTCGCGGCGATTTGACCGGCATCACCTATTGTAATGGCCTGTGGAGAGATCTGAATATCTGCCTGCGACAGGGCAACGTCTGGCGCATAACCCAATTGCTGCATCGCACCGGGATGCCCTGCTTTGACAAGGCCGCGCAGCGCGTGCCGGGTCATCCAATCCAATTCCTTTTGCGACTGACGCCCCACTTTTGCCCATGCGCCAAGCCGATCCAACACAAGATCCGGGTCCGATTTTGTGATATCATTCAGGTGGTTCGCCACAGATCGTGTGACAAAACGGGTCGGGTCATGATGCAGGCGGTCCAACAAATCCATGGTCCGATCCGGCCCGATCCCAATGCCTTGGCCCCACGGTAACTTGGGCCGGGTGCCTTCGCTGACCAAACGCCGCACGTGATAGTGGTCGTGTCCGGCCCAATCCTGCATCCGCGACAAGGTTGCATCGGGATGTGCATTGAGGAAAGCGCGGATCGAAAATTCCATCGAGAAGCGTTGCGTCAGCGCCTCCAGCAGGTCCAACGAGGTTGAAAGATGACCCTCAAGTCCATGATTTTCAACATAAACCCCCAAAGGCGCAAAGATGAAATGCCCAAAATCATCGTCGGTCTTTGTGGGGTCCAAAGGCGGTGGCAACGCGCCGTGAATGGCCTGCGCGGCGGCTTGAAAGTCTGGCGGCAGGAAGTCCGCCAGCACCTCCGCAATCATGTTGATCCGCTCTTTCAGCTCCAATGGCGGCATCCGGGCCATCACGGCCGCCTCAAAAGGCGCAGAAGCAAACACCCCTGCGCCTTCAAAATAGCCACCGAGCCGCGACACGGTGGTCGCGTTGAACAGATCGTCCTTTAGGCTAAATCCTTGCGCCATCAGAAGGTTGCGTTGGTCGCGCCGCCGTCAAGCAAGATATTCTGCCCTACAATAAAGCCCGCATGTTGCGAGCACAAAAAGGCGCAAACGGCGCCGAACTCGGTCGAGGTGCCATAGCGGTGCGCCGGAATGGTCGCTGCGCGCTGTTCTTGCGCCTGCGCCATGGAGATGCCCTGCGCCTCGGATACGGTACGATCAAGGCTATCGGCCCGGTCGGTGGCGTGAATGCCAGGGAGCAGGTTGTTAATCGTAACCCCGTGCTGCGCCACTTGCCGGGACGTGCCAGCGACATAGCCCGTCAGCCCGGCGCGCGCCGAATTGGACAGGCCAAGCTGTGGGACCGGTGCTTTGACTGAGACAGAGGTGATATTGACGATGCGGCCCCAGCCTTGGTCCATCATGCCGGGCAAAAGCGCCTTCATCAGCGCGATCGGGGCCAGCATATTGGCATCAAGTGCGGCGATGAAATCGTCACGGTCCCAATCGGACCATAGGCCGGGAGGCGGGCCACCGGCATTATTGACCAAGATATCAACACCTTGCGCGGCCTCGAGCAGGGCGCTTCGCCCTGCATCGGTTGCGACATCAGCGGCGACTGTCGTGACAGAGACGCCAAAACCGCGCAGTTCTTCTGCTGTCGCCTCCAACGCCTTTGCGCCGCGACTGTTCAGAATAAGATCAACGCCTGCTTCTGCCAAAGCCGCTGCACAGCCCTTGCCCAATCCCTTTGAGCTTGCGCAGACCAGCGCCCGTTTTCCTTTGATGCCGAGATCCATGACAACTTCCTTTGCTTCAGATTCACCCAGACTTAACACGCCTGCACTATGAATACAGCGGTAGCTTACGTTGACGGCAGTCACGGTTGACCATAAGTCTAAAGCACCCTCACGGTTTGGTTTATCACCTATGTCGACCCCATCATCATCGCGCAGTCTGCAGGCTGTTCCGGTTCTGGCCGCGGCCGATTTCGTGGTATCGGACGGGGTCGCACTTGGGGATGCAATGTCATTTGCCGACGAATTGGTGATGGATGACATTTATCAGCTACGGAAAACGGCCACCCGGTCCCGATTGACGTTGGCGATGTCAGAAGAACAATTGTTCTTTGAAATTGACGAGAGCACAGAGGTGGGCAAACCCGGCAACGCGGTGGTGCTGGATTCCTGCCTGACGCTGATGGCGCGCGACGGCAGCACGTTCGAAGCCCTTGTGATGGTCGAGATTGAGCAAGAGGGCGTCGAAGCCGTCTATCTTTTGCCGCTGGCCAACCTTTTGCCCAAGACCGATTACCGGCTTGTCGGCGTGGATCGCCAAGCCGCCGCAACGCGATTTGCCGAAGTGGCCTGTGTGTCGTTTACCCGCGGGACGCATATTACCATGGCCTCTGGCGAACAGGTCCCGATTGAAAATCTCAACGTCGGTGACAAGGTGCTGACGCGGGACGATGGCCCGCAACAGATCCGCTGGATTGGGCACACCACCCTGCGGGCCGTTGGCGATTTTGCCCCGGTCGTGATCAAGGCGGACGCGCTGCACAACGTCAATGACCTGATCGTCAGCCCCGACCACCGCTTGTTTGTCTACCAAAGACAAGACCGGCTTGGCGCGGGCCGGAGCGAGGTTTTGGTCAAGGTGCGTCACCTGATCAACAACGACACCGTCTACCAGCAAGACGGCGGTTTTGTTGATTATTATCAACTGCTTTTTGACAATCATCAGATCATTTACGCCGAAGGAATTGCGGCTGAATCGCTTTTGGTTGACCCGCGCACCCGCGCGGCTTTGCCGGGCGATGTGGGCAGCGACAGCCATGGCCACCGACACCATCTTGATTACGAGGTGAACGGCAGCCTTCTATCCACACCTGATGCGGTTGAACTGCTGCGCAAAGCCTCGCGCAGCTAGGGTTTTTCGGCGACGAATGTGCCGTCGAAGATGTCTTGCCCTTCCGGCCCCTCAACATCCCCGAACAACAGGCCGCTAACGCCCTCTTGATTGCGGCCGCGGAACTCTCCTGCGATCTCTGCGTCGATCACGAATTGCCGACCGTTTTGGGATAGGGTGCCGTCAACATCGCCGGTGAACGTAAAGTTTTCATCGATGACAGTGTTGCGGAACAGGTCGCCACCGGTGATCTGCAAACGACCATTCAGCCGGTCATTGCCAGCGGTGAAATTGTCGGCCCGTCCGCTGACCTGATTGCGGGGAGCGGCGAAGTCGACATTCATCGTCAGGTCCCCCAGATATTCGCGGCGCGCCCCACCTGCCCCGGTCGGCAGGCCCGCCGTCATGAAACCTGCATAGCTGGCGGCCCCTGTCGTGGGCAGATCCGCAGGCTCTGAGACATTGACGGCTGCCAGCGTGGCCGACAGGGTCTCTGCCTGCTCTTCCCTGCTTAACGCCTCGCCCCCGCCACCACCGCCGGAACTGCACCCGGCCAGGGCCAAAATTGCGAAACCACCAATGATCCGAGACATGTGAACCCCTTGGGTTATGAACCGGATCAACCTCCCACAAGCAGGGTTAACAGGCGGTTAACCCCGCCACGATCATCCGACGGCTAGGCGCGCCGGGCGATCGGGCTTAGACGGTTAGCGCGAGAGCTGCGTTGAAAGATCCAGATCGCCGCGCACCCCATCGACATAGATGTCGCCGGTGATATCGCCGCCAATGAATTCAACATTGTTGCCTTTGAACCCGCTGTTGCGCAGGCGGGCATCAACCTCGAGCCGTTCGCCCGCCGCACTGCGCAGGGTGCCATCGACACCAGCAAAAATCGCGACCTGTTGGCTGTTGCTTTGCCGGTTCAGCACACCGTTGCGCAGCCGCAGCGTGCCGTCGATGTTGTCGCCGTTGCGGGTGACAAAATTGCCCAGCAGACCGCCGACCTGATCGCGGCCAAAGTCAACGTCAACGGCCATCACCCCTGCAACATCCGTGACATTGCCCTGCACCGCGATATTGCCACCCACAGCACCGCTGTAAGTGGCCCCGCCCGCGATTGGCACCTGTGATTTCGGCGTGATGGACACGGCGTTATATCCGACGTTCACATCTTCGGCGATATCCGCGATATCCGCAAAACTCAGCGCCTCTGTGGGAGGCGGATTGGTGGTTGCGACTGGCGTGCCGGTGCCGCCGCAGGCGCAAAGCGTCAGTGCCACTAAGAAAGTCAAACAGGTCTTGTGTTGCGTGGTCATGATGATCCCCTCAGAAAATCGGTTCTGAAGGTGATAAGCACGGGGGCGGCCTTGCTAAGCAATAAAGCCGCCGCGCTATCCAATAGCAAAGCGGATGTCGGCCAATGTTGGCGGGTCTACACGGCGAAGTTTGGCCCGTGCAGCGCGGATCGGCCACAAAGGCATGACGCAAGACGCAATTGCCCTTTGCTGCGCCCCACGCTAGAGGGTGGCCATGACAAATCGCCCTGATCTTCCTGCTGAAATTGCCCGCCGCCGCACCTTTGCGATCATCTCGCACCCGGATGCTGGCAAGACGACCTTGACCGAGAAATTCCTGCTTTATGGTGGTGCCATTCAGATGGCCGGCCAGGTCCGCGCAAAAGGAGAGGCCCGGCGCACCCGGTCGGACTTTATGCAGATGGAAAAGGACCGCGGGATTTCCGTGTCAGCCTCTGCCATGTCGTTTGATTTTGAAAGCTATCGCTTCAATCTGGTGGACACGCCCGGCCACTCTGACTTTTCCGAAGACACCTATCGCACGCTGACAGCCGTGGACGCGGCCGTGATGGTGATTGACGGTGCAAAAGGCGTGGAAAGCCAGACCCAAAAGCTGTTTGAGGTTTGCCGTCTGCGCGATTTGCCGATCCTGACGTTTTGTAACAAGATGGATCGCGAAAGCCGCGATACGTTTGAGATCATTGACGAAATCCAGGAAAACCTTGCCATCGACGTGACCCCTGCCGCATGGCCAATTGGCGTGGGCCGCGACTTTATGGGCACCTACGACATTCTGCGCGACCGGCTAGAGCTGATGGACCGCGCTGACCGCAATAAGGTTGCCGAAAGCATTGAGATCAAGGGCCTTGATGACCCTAAGCTCGCCGAACACATCCCTGCACACCTGCTGGAAAAGTTCCTTGAAGAGATCGAGATGGCAAAGGAACTGTTGCCACCGCTTGACCATGAAAGCGTGTTGAACGGGTCGATGACGCCGATCTGGTTTGGCTCTGCGATCAATTCGTTTGGGGTGAAAGAGCTGATGGATGGGATCAGCACCTATGGTCCAGAACCGCAGATCCAAAAGGCCCAGCCCCGCGCGATTGCGCCCGAAGAAAAGAACGTCGCCGGATTTGTGTTCAAGGTGCAGGCCAATATGGACCCCAAGCACCGCGACCGCGTCGCCTTTGTGCGGCTTGCGTCGGGTCATTTTCAGCGCGGCATGAAGCTGACCCATGTGCGCACCAAAAAGGTGATGGCGATTGCCAACCCAGTGATGTTTTTGGCGGCCGATCGCGAGTTGGCGGAAGAAGGCTGGGCCGGGGATATCATCGGCATCCCGAACCACGGCCAGTTGCGCATCGGGGATACGCTGACCGAAGGCGAAGTGATCCGCGTCAGCGGCATTCCATCGTTTGCGCCTGAATTGCTGCAAACCTGCCGGGCCGGTGATCCGATGAAGGCCAAGCACCTTGAAAAGGCACTGATGCAATTTGCCGAAGAAGGGGCTGCCAAGGTTTTCAAGCCGACCTTTGGGTCAGGTTTCATCGTTGGTGTCGTTGGTGCTTTGCAGTTCGAAGTGCTCGCCAGCCGGATTGAGATGGAATACGGCCTGCCCGTCCGGTTTGAGGGGTCGCAGTTTACTTCGGCCCGCTGGGTGCATGGGGCCAAGGACGCGGTTGACGCCTTTGCGGCGGCCAACAAGCAGCACATCGCGCTGGATAACGACGGTGACACGGTCTTTTTGACCCGCTTGCAATGGGACATTGACCGCGTCGGGCGCGACTATCCCGATGTGACCTTGTCAAACACGAAAGAGATGATGGTTTAGCCGCCGTTAACCCGAGCAACGCCGCCCTGGCGACCGGTGCAGGGCAATGTGCCTTTCTTAACTTCCCTAGCCGGTCCTTTCCGCAATCAGCTCGTCAACTGGGCCACCCTTTGTCCAGATTCCGATTGTGTTGGAAACGAGGCGGAAATCCGCTATAAGTGCGTTAATATTGTGTTAACGAGGGTTTAAGTTATGAAAGTTAAAGGACTAATTGCGGCTGCGATTCTGGCAGTTGCAGCACCGATCTCCGCATCAGCAGCTCAATTGACCGACGGCATCTACGGTGCGTCGGACTATGATGACAGCCGCACCGTTTGGGGCTTCAGCGCGATTTCGGGTCTGAATCACCTTTGGTCATTCGCTGATGACGCAGCGCTGATCGTAAACGGCGGCGGAACAGCCGCCCAGTTGGTTGGTACAATCAAGAATCTTGCTGATATGACGGTCGAGATGGCAGTCAGCATCAATCTGACCCAAGCCGTTGGCGCACGCCCGGGCTTTTGTCAGTTCAATGGCGCCCATGATCCGGGTTGCGACGATTGGGACCCACTTGGTGCAGTTACAGATGCAGACATTGATCAGGATCTTTGGAACTTCTTTGATATTGCCGCAGGTTCAACAATCTCCGGTCTTGGCGCGCTTACTGGGCTAAGCTATGGCATCACCGACAAGACGAATAGCGCGCACCCCGCGCAGGTCGGTGTCGATGCCAATGCTTTGGCAAACAACGACGAAAACGGCATGTCGTTCTGGTTCAACTGGAACAAGATCAGCGATATCACAGGCGCAACAAACGTTGTCGTCAGCGATGGTGGTAGCGGTGACTTCAACCTGAACCTGACGACGGACCCAGATCCAAACCTGAATGCCGTGCCTCTGCCTGCCGCAGGTTGGATGCTGATTGCCGCCTTCGGTGGTTTGGCCGCAGCAAAGCGCCGCAAGGCCTGATTGCTACAAAACAGAATTTGAAAGGGCGTCCCTCGGGGCGCCCTTTTTCGTGAGCGTTCGCGGTTTGTTAACCAAGCGGACCGCAAACTGCCGGGATGTGGCGCGCGCTTCTTTTCTTTATGTCCTTGTCCGGCTGCATTCGCGATCAGGTGCTGGTCACCCGCGATGCCTGGACCGGCCACCAATCCGTCACCGTGCAGGAACGCGAGATCTTTCGCGATGGCGATGCTATTTTGGTCGCACGCCCGACGATTATCGTAAAAGACGGGCGCGCGGGCTATGCCGTGCTGACCAATCTGCGCAGGCGTGACGCCAACGGCCCGCGCATCGACAAGGTCACATCGCTTGGCCATGACATGCGGTACTTGCGTCATGACCGGTTGCGCACCCATTGCATTGATGGCTGCCAAGCGGCAGAGATCGGTGCGATTCACCTGTCAGAGGCGACATTTCGCGCCGCCGCCCGCACCGGCCTGCCGCTGCGCGTGTGGGGCCAACGCGGCCGCTACGAAGGCATTGTCCCGGCAGAGGCTTTCGCCCGCGTGCTGGCACAAACCGCGACCGCGCCCTAAGCTGGCGTTATGCCACTGCAAAATCGCGTCCTTCCTGATGGTCAGATCGTCGCTGTATCAGCGCGCGGCACGCTGACGGGCAATCGCGGCATACTTCATGGCCCGGGCCGGACGCTTGGCACCGCCCGGTGGCGGCACAAGGCCTGGATCTGCTGCGTTCTTGACTGGCAGGGCCGCAAACGACAGGTCATGACGGGCCGCAACTGGACAGAGCTTTTCTTTCTGGATGAGGCCACGGCCTTTGCCGCTGGTCATCGTCCTTGTGCCTATTGTCGCCGCGCGGCCTATAACCGTTATCAAGCGGCATGGGCCCTGCATTCAGAAACCACCCCATCGGCACCGCAAATGGATGCCGCATTGCACACCGCACGCGTCACCCGCACCCGGCAGAAAATCACCTTTGTGGCTGATTTGTCAGACCTGCCAAGCGGCACGTTCATCACTTACCACGACGCCCCACACCTTGTGACCCGACAGGCCTTGCACCCCTACACACCAGATGGATATGGCGCATCTTTACTGCGCCCCGCCAGCGCGACAGTCCGCGTCCTGACGCCAGCGCCAAGTGTGGCCGTTCTTGCCGCCGGATACGCCCCTGACTTGCATTCATCTGCCGATATAACCCTCTGAACCGTCTCATTTCCTTGACCTTTTGTATGGAAACGCGTAACGGCTGCTGTGTCGAACGTGCTGACAATCCGGTCAGCCGGGCCGCGCAATCTTGCGGCCAGAACAGCCGCCAGATTGAAAGGGCTACATGACTGTATTTACCGACCTGAACCTCGACAAAAAGGTTCTCAAAGCGATCGCCGAAACCGGTTACGATTCGCCTACCCCGATCCAGGAAGGGGCGATACCGCCCGCGTTGGAAGGCAAGGATGTGCTGGGCATTGCCCAGACCGGCACCGGTAAAACGGCCGCCTTTACCCTTCCGATGATCACGCTGCTGGGCCGTGGCCGCGCCCGCGCGCGGATGCCGCGCAGCCTTGTGCTGGCCCCAACGCGCGAATTGGCGGCACAAGTGGCCGAGAATTTTGACACCTATGCCAAATACACCAAGCTGACCAAGGCACTGCTGATCGGTGGCACCTCGTTCAAGGAACAGGACCTGCTGATCGACAAGGGCGTTGATGTGCTGATTGCCACGCCGGGACGTCTGCTGGACCATTTCGAACGTGGCAAGCTGATCCTGTCTGACGTGAAAGTCATGGTCGTGGACGAAGCCGACCGGATGCTTGATATGGGGTTCATCCCCGATATCGAAGAGATCTTTAAAAAGACACCCTTCACGCGCCAGACCCTGTTCTTCTCGGCCACTATGGCGCCAGAAATTGAGCGGATCACCAACACCTTCCTGTCCGCACCGGTCAAAATTGAGGTCGCCCGCGCCGCGACCACAAACGAGAACATCAAACAGGGCGTTGTGATGTTCAAAGGCTCGCGCCGGGACCGCGCCGACAGCGAGAAACGCAAATTGCTGCGTGCCCTGATCGACGCAGAGGGCGACGCCTGCACAAACGCAATCATTTTCTGCAACCGCAAGTCGGATGTGGATATCGTTGCGAAATCGCTCAAGAAATATGGCTATGACGCGGGCGCAATCCACGGAGACCTCGATCAAAGCGTGCGGACCCGCACCCTTGATGGCTTTCGCGACAACAAGCTGCGGTTCCTTGTCGCCTCGGACGTCGCCGCGCGCGGTCTTGATATTCCCGCCGTCAGCCACGTGTTCAACTTTGACGTGCCCAGCCACGCCGAAGACTACGTTCACCGGATTGGCCGCACGGGTCGTGCGGGACGTTCCGGCGTTGCGATCATGATCTGCAATCCACGGGACGAAAAGAACCTCGCGGATGTGGAACGGCTCGTGAACCGTGAAATCCCGCGGCTTGATGACCTGTCAGGCAAGGCCGATGACGGCGCGCCAGCAACGGAAGAAGCGCCCGCCGAAAAGCCCAAGCGCAGCCGGTCCCGCAAGCCAAAGAACGAAGCAAAACCTGCCCCTGAACCGCAAGAGGCGGCGGAACCTGCGTCTGTGCCGGAAAGCCCGCAACCCGCAGAGGCCGCTGAAGACAAACCCAAGCGCGAACCGCGTCAGCGCGGCGGTCGCAATCGGGGCGGAAACCGCGATGGCGGCGGGCGGCATGAAAAGATCGTTGGCATGGGCGAAGACACCCCAGCCTTCATCGCCCTTAGCTTTGATGAACGGACGAAGGTCTAAGACCGTCCTCTTCGTGCTGGCCCTTGGGGCCGGCACCCCTGCCCTTGCGGACGATTGCACCGTGCGCGTGAATGCGATGGACGTCGTGGTGAACACCGATCTTTACGGTGAAGGCGCGTCGATCCGCGAAAACATGCTGTCTTGGCCGCGCCGCAGCTTGAACGCGCTGACCGGAACACTGCCCGCTTGTTCCAGTGACGTGACGCTGGATTTCATGGCCGGTATCGAAGGTCTTCCCAACACCAGTGGCTATTGCTTGGCGGAAGGTGACGCAGAAACCGGGTGGCTTTTGGTGCCTGGCGCACGCAATTATCGTGGCCGCTGTGCCGTGTCGACCTGTCAGCGCATCAATGGTGCTGCCGATGATATCGTTGGCCTGACCAACCGCATGGCGCTGATGCTTTATGCCGCCCCTGACCCGGACAGCGACATCATGGCCCATGCCTCTGGCGTGATGATCATGACGCTGGGCCGCGACGCGATCCAGGACAAGGCCGAAGAACTTGGCTCAGCCGCCTTGATTGCCGCACTCACCACGCCAATGGGTTTGTCCGCCACAGCGCTCAGCGTCGTCGCTGTCGGCGGGTCCATGTGGATGTGCAACAGCTAGGGGACAACCGCGACTTAGCTCAAGCGGCTTACAATCACCGTGACCTCTGGCTTTTTGCCGATCTCGCCTTGTGCGCTGCGGCGCGCGATTGTCTTCAGCTCTTTTTCCAGCTTCACGTCATCACGAAGCGTCTTGGCATTGGCGCGGTTCACAAATTGGCCGAGGTCTTCCTCAATCACTTCGGCGACAGCTGCGTTTGACGTTCCTGTTTCAGCCAGACCGGCCAATTCCACCCATGGGTCACCCAGTGGTTCATCATTTTCGTCAATGATCAGCGTCACCACGATGTGCCCATTCAGCGCCATCTTGATCCGCTCGCGTACGATGCCGTCCATCGCGCCAATCTGAACAGAGCCGTCAAGATAGGTGCGCCCAGTGTCGATATATTCCGCCACCGTTGGCTGGTTGCCCGACAGGTCAATCATCATCCCGTTCACAGCCACAATCCCAGACAAGCCACTTGCGGCCCCCACTTTCACATGCTCGCGCAGGTGGCGATGCTCACCATGCATCGGGATCAGGATCTGAGGTTTGACGATGCGGTGCATCTCTTCCAGATCGGGGCGGTTGGCGTGGCCAGAGACATGGTATTTGCCGCCCGCGTCATCGATCACATCAACGCCCATTTCCGAAAACTGGTTCATGATGCGAATGACACCGCGTTCGTTGCCGGGAATCGTTTTGGATGAAAACAGGAAGGTATCGTCTTCCTTCATCTTCAGTCCCAGATAGGACCCATTCGCCAGTTGGGCCGATGCCGCACGGCGTTCGCCCTGGCTACCCGTCACCAGCAGCATCAGGTTTTCGCGCGGGATGCTTTGTGCATCTTCTGGCCCCACAGTGGGCGGGAAGCCGGTCAGCAAACCCGTTTCCACTGCCGCTTCGGTCATGCGCCGCATCGCGCGACCCAGCAAGCAGACGGTGCGGCCCGCTGCATGTGCAGCCATCGCAAGGGTCTTCAACCGGGCAATATTGGATGCAAAGGTCGTCGCAACAACCATACCGGGCGCATCACGCATCAGGCCTTCAACCTCGGCATAGATTGACGATTCCGACCGGCCCGGTGCAGGCGAAAAGATGTTGGTGCTGTCGCAGACCAGCGCCTTGACGCCATCCTTGGACACCTCTTCCCATAGGCTGCGATCAAAGGGGTCGCCGACCACGGGTGTTTCATCAATCTTGAAATCACCGGTGTGCAGGACTCGCCCTTCGGGGCTGTCGATGACCAGGCCCGCGCTTTCGGGGATCGAGTGGCTGATGGGCAAATAGCTGACCTTGAACGGGCCGCAATCCACGACCTGCGGCCAGACATCAACGACGCTGACCACGCTGTCGGGGTGGCCATGCTCACTCAGCTTGCGCCGTGCGATGTTGGCGGTGAACTTGCGCGCATAGACCGGCGCGCCCAGCTGTTCCCAGTAATGCCCGATGGCGCCGACATGATCTTCGTGCGCGTGGGTTATGAAGATGCCTTCGATCTGGGCCTTGCGGTCCTTCAGCCAGGCGATATCCGGCAGGATCAGATCGACCCCCGGCGTGCCGTCCATATCCGGAAAAGTCACGCCCAGATCAACCACGATCAGGCGTTCCTTGCCGGGCTTTCCGTAGCCGTAGACATAGGCGTTCATGCCGATCTCTCCGGCCCCGCCAAGGGGCAGATAGATCAGGCGGTCGTTGGCTTTGGCAGCACTCATGCGGTGTCCTTGTTAAAGCGATGGATGACGGTTAGCCCGTGCATCGTCAGATCGTCTTCAAAGGCATCAAACAGCGCCTCTGATTGTTGAAATAGCGGGGCCAGACCACCGGTCGAGATAATCTTCATCTCGCGCCCGCGTTCGGCTTTGATCCGTGCGCATATCTCGCGGACCAGACCGATGTAACCCCAAAAGACGCCAGACTGCATACAGGCGACCGTATTGGTGCCGATAACTGCTTGCGGCTTACTGATGTCCACGTGCGGCAGGGCGGCAGCAGCATTATGCAGCGCCTCAAGCGACAGGTTCACACCCGGCGCGATCACACCGCCGATATACGCCCCGTCATCATCTACCACGTCAAAGGTCGTGGCGGTGCCAAAATCCACGACAATCAGATCGCCACCATGCCGGTCAAAGGCACCCGCCGTGTTGACCAGCCGGTCCGGGCCAACAGCCGTGCCCGCATCGACGCGCGGCTGCACGGGCAAGGCGCATTCCGGCTTACCCACCACCAATGGGCGGCAGTTGAAGTAACGGTCCGACAAGACGCGCAAATTAAAGACAACGCGCGGCACGGTGGAACTGACGATGACTTCGTCGATATGCACGTCCAGCTTTTGGAACCGCATAAGTGAAGACAACCAGACATAATATTGATCCGCCGTGCGCTGCCACTCGGTCGAGGTGCGCCAAGTCGCAATCGTCTCATCCCCATCAAGGATCGAAAACACCGTATTCGTATTGCCGCAGTCAATGGCCAGAAGCATCCCCTGCCCCCCTTAGAAGTAAATATCCGCCGCGGCGATCTTGCGCGGCCCTTTGGCAGTGATCAGCACCAGATTGCCGTCCGTATCAATCGTATCAAAGATACCTTGGATCATTTCCGCGCCCTGAAGCGCCGTGATCGTCTCACCCAGCTTTGCGGCGTTTTTCAGCCAATCGGTGCGGATCTTGTCAAAGCCAAAGCGGTCCAGCTTGCCTTCTTGCGTGGCCACATTGCCTGCCAGATAGACAAGGAATTCCTCTGGCGAAACCGAAGCCCCGCCTTCGCCTTGCAGGCTGACGGGTGGGAACTTGGCGTCCTTCACACCGCTCGGTGTCTCTGACAGGTTCACGCCCACGCCGACCGATAGCCAGTCGACAAAGGGTCCCTTGCCGCTGGATTCGAGCAGAATGCCCGCAACCTTGCCGCCGTTCAGCAACACGTCGTTGGGCCATTTGGTGGCAAGCTTTGCACGGTCGACATATAGCGCCAGCGTCTCAAAAAGGGCATTGGCCGCAACGAAAGACCGCTGGGCGGCAACTTGCGGGGTGCAGAACGGATGGAACACCAGGGTCGCCGCCAGGTTTCCTTTTGGGTTTTCCCACACGCGGCCCCGACGGCCCCGCCCATCGGTCTGGGTTTTGGTAATAATCCAGGTTGGACCGTCGATTGTGGGGCCAAGGCGCGCGGCCTCGGCCATGGTGCTGTCAAGCGTATCATAGGCCAGACAACGATAGCCCTGCGGCCATTCAGCGTGTTTGTTGGGGTTAGTTGACAAGAGTTTCCGCTGCCGCTGCCGCGACAGGTTCGATGCCAAAAAGGTTCACACCCGGCAACCACGCAAGCGCTACGATCAAACCGGTGATCACGGCAGCTGTCCACAAAACCGGCGTCGGGCGGCTGTCTGTGCCGTCCTGATCCGCGCCAAAGTAGACGTAGTAAACGATCCGCAGATAGTAGAACGCACCGATCACCGATGCGATCACACCGGCAACCGCCAACCAGCCAAGGCCCGCATCATAGGCCGCGCGCAGCACGTAGAATTTGCCAAAGAAGCCCAGCATCGGCGGCACACCCGCAAGGCTGAACATCATCACCAACATGACCAGCGCCATCAGCGGATCGCGCTTAGAATAGCTTTGCAACGCCTGGATGTCGGTCACCGGGCGTCCGTCTTTTTCCATGCTCAGGATCAGGGCAAAGGTGCCGATATTCATCGTCACATAGATCGCCATATAGATCAGCATCGCCTGCACGCCCAAGGCGGTGCCAGCCGCCAAGCCCATCAGGGCAAAGCCCATGTGGGCGATGGATGAATAGGCCATCAGACGCTTGATATCGCGCTGCCCGATGGCTGCAATCGCTCCAAGGAACATGGACACCACGGCGAGGAAAGCCACGATTTGCTGCCATTCGCCCACAATGCCGCCAAAGGCGTCATGCACCACACGGGCAAACAGCGCCATCGCGGCAACCTTGGGTGCCGTGGCAAAGAAGGCTGTGACCGGCGTGGGCGAGCCTTCGTAAACGTCAGGTGTCCACATATGGAAGGGTGCAGCGCTGACCTTGAAGGCAAAGCCTGCCAGCAGGAACACCAGACCAAACAACAGACCCAGCGATACGTCATCTTGCAGCGCGTCGATGATGCCAGAGAACAGGGTTGTCCCCGCAAAGCCGTATGTCAGCGACGCACCATAGAGCAGCAGGCCAGACGACAGCGCGCCCAACACGAAATACTTCAGGCCAGCCTCGGTCGACTTGGCGCTGTCACGGCGCAGCGAGGCGACGACGTAAAGCGACAGGGATTGCAGCTCTAGCCCCATGTAAAGCGCCATCAGGTCGCCCGCGCTGACCATGACCATCATGCCGACGACAGCCAAAGCCACCAACAGCGGGTATTCGAACCGCAGCAGGTTGCGGCGGGCCATGTAGCCCTCGCTCATCAGCAGGACAATCGCGGCGGATAACAGAATGATGATCTTGGCAAACCGGGCAAATGCATCCTCGACGAACATGCCGCCAAAGGCGGTTGTGGTGCCATCACCATTGATCCCGATCCAGACCGCCAGCAGCACAAAGACCCCCGCCGTGACCCAGGTCAGCAAGGCCGCGGCCCCATCCTTGATCGTGTAGACGGCAGCCATCAGCGCCCCCATCGCATAAAGCGACAGCAGGATTTCTGGCAGAACGGTTTGAATATCAGCAGAGATCATAACCCGGCGTCCTTAGTTCGATGCGACTTGGTTGGCGGCCTCAAAGGCTGCCGTCGCGATGTCATATTGTCCGACCAGTGCCGACACGCTTGGCCCAATGATGTCGAGCACCAGCGCCGGATAGACGCCCAAAAGCAGCGTCATCACTACCAGCGGCGCAAAGATCGCCCGCTCGCGCGTTGTCATGTCAGAGATTGTCTTGAGGCTTTCCTTGATCAGGTCGCCCATCACCACGCGGCGATAGAGCCACAGCGCATAGGCCGCCGACAAGATCACGCCGGATGTCGCAAAGACCGCGATCCATGTGTTCACTTGGAAGATCCCCATCAGCGTCAGGAATTCGCCAACAAAACCGGATGTGCCCGGCAGGCCGACGTTGGCCATGGTGAAGAACATGAAGATCAGCGCATAGGCTGGCATCCGGTTCACAAGGCCCCCGTAGGCGTCAATCTCACGCGTATGCATGCGGTCGTAAATCACGCCGACACACAGGAAGAGCGCACCAGAAATAAAGCCGTGGCTGATCATCTGGAAGATTGCGCCATCGATCCCCTGCTGGTTCACCGCAAAGATCCCCATCGTGACGTAACCCATGTGGGCGACGGAGGAATATGCGATCAGCTTTTTCATGTCTTGCTGCACCAGTGCCACCAGCGAGGTGTAGACGATCGCGATAGCCGACAGCCAAAGCACCAGCGGCCCCATCACCTCTGATCCCACAGGGAACATCGGCAGACTGAACCGCAAGAAACCGTAGCCCCCCATTTTCAACAGGATCGCGGCCAGCACCACCGACCCCGCCGTAGGGGCTTGCACGTGCGCATCCGGCAGCCAGGTGTGGACCGGCCACATCGGCATCTTGACGGCAAAGCTTGCAAAGAACGCAATCCACATCAGGGTCTGCGCGCCACCAATGATCTGAATGCCCAGCAAGCTAAAGCTCTCGGATCCAAACTCATGCGCCATCAGCGCCGGGATATCCGTCGTGCCTGCGTCAGTGAACATTGCCACCATCGCCACCAGCATCAGCACCGAACCAAGGAAGGTATAAAGGAAGAACTTGAAGGACGCATAGATCCGGTCCTTGCCGCCCCAGATGCCGATGATCAGGAACATTGGGATCAGGCCCGCCTCAAAGAACAAATAGAACAGCACCAGATCCAGCGCCATAAAGACGCCCAGCATCAGCGTTTCCAAGATCAGAAACGCGATCATGTATTCCTTGACCCGTGTCTTCACATCCCAACAAGCCGCAATCACAAGTGGCATCAGGAAGGTGGTCAGCATCACAAAAAGGACGCTGATCCCGTCGACACCCATCTTGTATTGCAGACCCAGCAGCCACGGACGCTCTTCCACGAACTGAAAGCCGGGGTCGCTGGGGTCAAATGCGAACAGGATGAACAGCGACACAAGGAATGTCGCCCCTGTCACGACCAGCGCCACCCATTTGGCGTTACGCTGTGCGGCCTCATCATCGCCACGCAAGAACAGCGCCAGAATGGCCGCCCCCAAAAGCGGGATAAAGGTGGTGAGCGAAAGAAGGTTGCCCATCAGTTATACCCCCCGGTGAGAGAGACCCATGTAATCAGCACCGCAATCCCCAAGACCATCGCAAAGGCGTAGGTGAACAGATATCCAGATTGCGCACGCCCCGCGAGCTTGGTGAAGAAGGGGATGATCCCCATCGCCAATCCATTGATCCCGCCGTCAATCGTGCCCTGATCGCCGCGCTTCCACAGCAGGTTGCCGATGGCCGACGCGGGTTTCACGAAGACCACGTCGTAAAGCTCGTCAAAGTACCATTTGTTGAGCAGGAAGTTATAAAGCGGCGCCTGATTTGCGGCCAGTTTCGCAGGCCAGTCAGGCCGCCGGATATACATCTGAAACGCCAGCAAAAAGCCACCCAACATCGCGATAAACGGGCTAAGCTTCACCCAGATCGGCACACCATGTGCTTCGTGCAGGACGTGGTTGTCAGGGTGCTTGAAAATCGCCCCCTTGCCCGGTTCAGTCGGCCAAGCCGCTGCACCGTGGTCATCACCATGGTCGTCCGTTTCCTCACCCGCCGCATAGGCCGGCGCGATCAGGGTAAAGCCCATCGCGTGATCCTCGGTCTCTTCCTTGGCCTCGATCACGCCAAAGAACTTGCCGACGCTATCGTCGGACCCAAAGTAGGGCTTGTAGAACACCATGCCGGAAAAGATCGCGCCAACAGCCAGAACCGCCAGCGGCACCAGCATCACATTGGGGCTTTCGTGCGCATGTTCATGCGTATGCGCATCGCCACGCGGCTTGCCGTAGAACGTCAGGAACATCAGCCGCCAGCTGTAGAAACTGGTCATCGCCGCCGCCATCACAAGCATCCAGAAGGCATAGCCCGCCTCAGCCGCAAAGGCGCTTTCGATGATCGCATCCTTGGAAACGAAGCCCGCGAACCCCACAGGGAAGCCAAGATACAAAAGCGGAATGCCAACGCCAGTGATCGCAAGCGTGCCAATCATCATGGCCCAGAACGTCTTGGGCATCTTGTCTTTCAACCCGCCGTAGTTCCGCATGTCCTGTTCGTGATGCATCCCGTGAATGACCGAACCAGCCCCAAGGAACAACATCGCCTTAAAGAACGCGTGCGTCAGCAAGTGGAACATCGCAACGGAATAGACACCGACGCCCGCGGCCACGAACATGTAGCCCAACTGCGAGCAGGTCGAATAAGCAATCACGCGTTTGATGTCGTTTTGCACAAGGCCCACAGTCGCGGCAAAGAATGCCGTGGTCGCGCCCAGATAAACGATGAACGCCTTGGTCTCTGGCGCGTATTCCATCAGCGGCGACATGCGGCAAACGAGGAAAACACCCGCCGTCACCATGGTCGCCGCGTGGATCAGCGCCGACACAGGTGTCGGGCCCTCCATCGCGTCTGGCAACCATGTGTGCAGGAACAACTGCGCCGATTTGCCCATGGCGCCCACGAACAGCAGGAAGGCCAGCAAGTTCGCGGCATTCCACTCGCGCCACATAAAGCCAATCGTGGTTTCCGCCAGCTCCGGTGCGGCGGCAAAGATGTCGTCAAACTTGATGCTGTCGGTCAGGTAGAACAGCCCAAAGATCCCCAAGGCAAAGCCAAAGTCGCCCACGCGGTTGACCACAAAGGCCTTGATCGCGGCGGCATTGGCGCTTGGTTTCTTGTAGTAAAAGCCGATCAGCAGATAAGACGCGACACCCACCCCTTCCCAGCCAAAGAACATCTGCACAAGGTTGTCGGCTGTGACCAGCATCAACATCGCAAAGGTAAAGAACGACAGATACGCAAAGAACCGCGCCTTATAGGCGACACCTTCGCCAAAGTTCTCGTCATGGGCCATGTAGCCAAAGGAATAGAGGTGCACGAGCGCCGAAACGGTGGTGATCACGATCAACATCGTCGCCGTCAACCGATCCATCCGAATGGCCCAATCGGTGCTCAGGCTGCCGCTCTCGATCCAGCGCAGGATCTGAATGCTCTCGGTCACGCCGTCAAACGTCAGGAACACGATCCACGACAGGAAGGCGCTCAGGAACAACAGCGACGTCGTCAGCCACTGCGCCGCCGTCTCACCGATGATCTTCCAGCCAAAGCCAGCAATCAGCGCGCCCACCAGCGGGGCAAAGAGGATGATGGTTTCCATCCGTTCAGCCTTTCATCACGTTGACGTCTTCAACGTCGATGGATCCGCGGTTGCGGAAGAAACAGACAAGGATCGCCAAGCCAATCGCGGCCTCGGCAGCAGCGACGGTCAGCACAAACAACGTAAAGACCTGCCCCACCAGATCACCAAGGAAGCTGGAGAAAGCCACAAAGTTGATATTCACCGCCAGCAGCATCAGTTCGATGCTCATCAACAGGATGATCACGTTCTTGCGGTTCAGAAACAGGCCAAAGATACCAATGACGAACAGCGCCGCCGCGACCGTCAGATAATGTTCAAGTCCGATCATCTTATAGCCCCTGCCCCGGTTTGACGTCCTTCAGCTCCATCGCTTTCGCGGGATCGCGGTGCATTTGCGCCATGACGTTCTGGCGCTTGATGTCCACGCGGTGGCGCAGGGTCAGGACAATCGCCCCGATCATCGCCACCAGCAGGATCAACCCTGCAAGCTGGAAAAGGATGATGTATTTGTCATAGATCAGCAGGCCCAAAGCCGCCGTGTTCTCTGCCTCGCCCGTTGGTGCTGCAATGCGGCCCATCGCCCCATCGGCAAAACCCCAAGAGCCAAAGGCAATCGCCATCTGCATCAGGATCACGACCCCGATCAGCAAGCCAAGCGGCAGATATTTGGACATTTCGGCCTTCAACTCTGCGAAGTCGACGTCCAGCATCATGACCACAAACAAGAACAACACCGCGACCGCGCCCACGTAGACGATGATCAGCAGCATCGCCACGAACTCTGCCCCCAAGGTGACGAACAAGCCGGCCGCGGACAAGAACGCGAGGATCAGCCACAGCACCGAATGCACCGGGTTCCGGCTGATCACGGTCATCAAGCCGCCCAGAACGGTCGAGATCGCGAACAGATAAAAGATAAAGGCAAACACGGTCATGCGTCGCTATCCTTGTCTAAGACTTCCGTCGCCAATTCCATGGCCTTGGTCATGGCTGGCACGCCGCCAAACATCGCGGCCTGCGCGATGGTTTCGGCAATTTCCTGTTTCGTGGCCCCCGCCTCGACCGCGTGGCGCACGGTCAGACGCACCTGCGCTTCGGCCTGTGCGCCCATGATGGTCAGCCCCATCAGCGTCAGCAGCAACCGGGTTTTGGCGTCCAGCCCCTCGGGGTTCATGCCCTTGCCCATGAAGGTTTCCATCATGTCTTTCGGCATGGTGGGGAACATCTCTTCAAACCCCTTGGGCGTGAAGGATTCCATGGCAGGGTTCACCTGGCGAAGCCAGTCCTGGCTCATCTTCATCATCGCTTCAAAGGGGTTTTCATTGCTCATCGGTAAGGCGCATCCATCTCAAGGTTGCGTGCAATCTCGGCTTCCCAACGGTCGCCGTTAGCGAGCAGCTTGTCCTTGTCGTAATACAACTCTTCGCGGGTCTCGGTTGAGAACTCGAAATTCGGGCCTTCGACAATCGCATCCACCGGGCAGGCCTCTTGGCAGAAACCGCAGTAGATGCACTTGGTCATATCGATGTCATAGCGCGTGGTCCGGCGGCTGCCGTCGTCGCGTGGCTCTGCATCAATCGTGATCGCCTGCGCCGGGCACACGGCCTCACACAGCTTACAGGCGATGCAACGCTCTTCCCCATTGGGATACCGACGCAGCGCATGTTCGCCCCGGAATCGCGGCGACAATGGCCCTTTTTCATGCGGATAATTCAGCGTGACCTTTGGCCGAAAAAAGTGTTTGAACCCCAGTCGGAACCCCTGCCAGAAGTCCATCAGCAGGAAATATTTGGCGGCGCGGTTGTAGTCCATCGCTTAACCTCCGATCGCGTAGCGTGCCCACAGGCCGCCAAACACTTCAAATTTCGCCATAAAGGCCACGAACACGACCCATGCCAGCGACATCGGCAGGAAAACCTTCCAGCCAATGCGCATCAATTGGTCGTAGCGGTAGCGCGGGGTGATCGCCTTGACCATCGAGAAGGCAAAGAACACCAGCCCCATTTTCAGCACCATCCACAGCACGCCGTCCGGCAGGCCGGGGATCGGCGACAGCCAACCGCCGAAGAACAGCAGCGACACCAGTGCACACATCAGCACCACGGCCATCAATTCACCGATCATAAAGAGCAGGAATGGGGTGGAGGAGTATTCCACCTGATAGCCCGCCACCAGTTCCGATTCCGCCTCTGGCAGGTCAAACGGTGGGCGGTTTGTTTCCGCCAAGGCGCTGATAAAGAACAGGAAAAGCATTGGGAAATGTGCGACCCAATACCAGTTAAAAATACCCGCCGACCCGTCTTGCGCCGCGACGATATCCCCGAAATTCATCGAACCGGTCGAGATGATCACACCGATGATGATCAGACCAAGCGAGACCTCATAGGAAATCATCTGCGCCGCAGAGCGCAGGCTCCCAAGGAACGGATACTTTGAGTTCGACGCCCAACCGCCCATGATCACGCCGTAAACTTCCAGCGATGACACGGCAAAGACGTAAAGGATCGCCACGTTGATGTCGGACACGACCCAGCCGTCATTAAACGGGATCACCGCCCAAGCGATCACGGCCAGCACGAATGAAATCATCGGCGCAAGGAAGAACACTGCCTTATCGGCCCCCGCTGGCACCACGATTTCCTTGACGATGTATTTCAGGAAATCCGCAAACGACTGCAAAAGACCAAAGGCACCCACCACGTTGGGGCCTTTGCGCATCATCACTGCGGCCCAGATCTTGCGGTCGGCGTACATCAGGAACGCCAGCGCCAGCAGCAGCGGGATCAGGACCAGCAAACACTGCCCCAAGATCACAAGCCCCATGCCCAGCGTGGTCTCTGTAAAGAATGCCATCATCGTGTTCGTCCCCTACGCTGTCGGAATGCCTGACGCGCCGCAATTGGCGACGGTCACTTCAGCGTCTATCGTTTTGGCCCCGGCTGGCAGGTCCGGCGAGATTGTGTAAACAGCATCGGCACGCCAAGTGCCACCCCGGCTGTCCAAATTGGTGCGCACATGACGCGCAAATCCATAACCACGGATCAAAGTATATTGGGCCGCGGCGCATTCGGCGTAACGGGTGACCGCATCCGGCCCCTCTGCCCCGCGCAAGGCCACGTTGAAGCCCACCAGATCACCCTCAAGCAGCTGGGTCTGCACACCGTCATAAGACGGACGCGCATTGCCTTGGCTGACCTGCGGGCCAGTGCAGGCCGCAAGGGCCAGTCCTATGATGAACCAGACCTTCACTTATTCCGCCGCCACCGCTGTTGTGTTGCGGGCTTTGGCGTTGGCGCTAAGCTCTGCCATCAACTGACTGGCGCGGGCAATCGGGTTGGTGAGGTAGTGATCCTTGATCGCCCCTTTGAAGTCCGCATCGCCCATCTTCTTGGCGGGCAGCGGCTGCCAAGCGTTTTCGGCCACTTCGTCAATCGCCGCCAGATGCGGATGCACGGCCACAAGTGCATTCCGCAGCTGTGCCAATGAATCGTAGCCCAATGTGGCATCCAACTCAGCCGACAAGGCCCGCAGGATCGCCCAGTTTTCCTTGGCCTCGCCGGGGGCAAAGCCCGCCCGCATCGCCAACTGGGGCCGCCCTTCGGTATTCACAAACAGCGCGTTCTCTTCGGTATAGGCCGCCGCTGGCAGGATGATATCCGCGCGGTGCGCACCCCGGTCACCATGGCTGCCCTGATAGATCACAAACGGCCCGGCTGCGATTTCAACTTCGTCCGCGCCCAAGTTGTAAATAACCTCGGCGTCTTTCAACGCGTCCATACCGCCCTCGGTCGTGGCATCCACATCCATCGCGCCGACTCGGCCCGCTGCCGTGTGCAGCACCATGAACTTCGACGATCCCGCCTCTGCTGTGGCCATTGCGGTGCCCAGCACAGCAGCGCCATCGGCCTCGTTCAAGGCACCCTGCCCGATGATCATCACGCCTTTGACGCCTGCCTTATCGGAATGGTCCATCGCCGCCAGATCAGCCAGCGCCTTGCGGCCTGTGCCAAGCTCCATCACAGGGAAGGTCAGATCATCCGGCGCTCCGATCCGCGCAATGCGTGCGCCCCGGCTCCAGGCCTTGCGCAACCGCGCGTTCAGCACCGGCGCTTCTTCACGCGGGTTGGTGCCGATCAGAATGATCATCTCGGCCTCATCAATGTCTTCAATGCTGGCCGTGCCCACATAACCAGACCGGTTGCCCGCCGGCAGTTTCGCACCATCGGTGCGGCATTCAACGGATCCGCCCTGCCCTTCGATCAATTGCTTAAGCGCAAATGCCGCCTCAACCGGGGCCAGATCACCGACCAACCCGGCCAGCTTCTTGCCCTTCATCGCCGTCGCCGCCGCAGTCAACGCCTCGGGCCAGCTTGCTTTGCGCAGCTTGCCGTTCTCGCGGATGTAAGGGGTGTCCAGACGCTGACGGCGCAGCCCATCCCAGACAAAGCGCGTCTTGTCGGAAATCCATTCCTCATTCACGCCATCATGGTTGCGCGGCAAAAACCGCATCACTTCGCGGCCCTTGGTATCCACTCGAATGTTCGACCCAAGCGCATCCATCACGTCGATGGATTCGGTCTTGGTCAGCTCCCACGGGCGGGCAGTAAACGCATAAGGCTTCGACACCAAGGCACCCACAGGGCACAGATCGATAATATTGCCCTGCATGTTGGAATTCAGCGTTTCACCCAGATAGCTGGTGATCTCGGCATCCTCACCCCGGCCGGTCTGGCCCATCTGGTGAATGCCCGCGACCTCGGTGGTGAAGCGCACGCAACGGGTGCAGGAGATGCAGCGCGTCATGTGGGTCTCAACCAAAGGCCCCAAATCCAGATCTTCAGTCGCGCGCTTCGGCTCGCGGAAGCGGGAAAAGTCGACGCCATAAGCCATCGCCTGATCCTGCAGATCGCACTCACCGCCTTGATCGCAAATCGGACAATCCAGCGGGTGGTTGATCAGCAGAAACTCCATCACACCCTCACGGGCCTTTTTCACCATAGGAGAGTTCGTCTTGACCTGTGGTGGCTGCCCCTCGGGACCGGGGCGCAAATCCTTGACCTGCATCGCGCAAGAGGCGGCGGGCTTGGGCGGTCCGCCCACAACCTCAACCAGACACATGCGGCAGTTGCCGGCAATCGTCAGACGCTCGTGGTAACAAAAGCGCGGGATCTCGATCCCAGCTTCTTCGCAGGCCTGAATGAGGGTCATCGCCCCATCCACCTCGACCTCGGTTCCATCGATGACAAGCTTGCGCAGATCGGACATAAACGAGCCTTCCGTTCCCTGGTCGGCGCGGGGCGGCTATGCCACGCGCGCGTTTGGAACGGGTTCTAACCCTAACGCTTGCCCGATGCTAGCGTGAACAGCGATTTTTTGAAGCCTTTGGTCGACTTAACGCAACAGCCGCCCGATCGCGCTGCCCTTTGCCATTTCTGCTTGACCAACGGCGCAGTACGTCGCCCCATTGCCCGCCACCGCGCCAAGCTCTATCAGCCGCGCGCGCGCAATCCCTTCAAGGCGATCTTTCTCTGCATTATCATCGATATAGGCGTCAATCTCTGCGTCGGTATAACCCAACCCGCGGGCGTGTCCCTTGAGGTCGTTCAGATATCCAATCCCGCGAAAAAGCCGCGCCTTTAGGCTGCTGCATTCCTCGCTGATTTCATAGGCCATGCCCACGGCAATGATGCCCTCGCGCACATAGGCCACATCTTTCAACGCAGGCTTCGCCGAAGAGGCCCCAGCCAGTGTCACAAACGCCAAGGAAATGGCGGCAAAAATGGATCGTTTTAACATGCTCTTCCTTTGTCCAGCTTGATGCCGGGTTCAGGTGTCATGTCGGAGATATCGTCCTGATATTCAATATCATCGAGATTCTACGGGCAAAATCCCGCGCCTTAGCCCAAAATCGGCTGATAATAGCCAAGCTGAACGGCCAGCAGCAGGACAAAAAAGTAAAAAGACTTTCGCATGTCATTCTTTCGTTTGAATGACTTAAGGTTAACCTCACCCATTAAACCCACCAACTCACTATTCTGTCCGGGGTGAACATCACCCCCGGGACTTCAAATAATCCCAACCAAATGCATGTTCTGTATCGCCGTTCTTCCGGCGCATGTCGAGTCGCTCAAGCGCCTCGTCCAAGGACGGCTGATGCCCCTCTTCAACCCACCACATAACAAAATGCTGCTGGCCCAGCACCTCAAACCACTCCGCCTTGCGGGCAAAGAACTGCTTGTGGATCGTGTCAAAAACAAAGGTTCGCAGGCTTTTGGCATCCTCCCAAACGGTCAGGTTCGGCACGTATTGCGGATCGCCATCAATCATCGCATCAGTATTGCCTGTGCCCGGCCCGCTATCGCCCTCCATCATCCACACAAAACCCGGCATCCGTTTGCCAAGCCCATTGATCCGATCAAGGTTTTCCATGAACTCCCGGACGCGCGGGTCCTCGCGCGGGGCCAAAAGGCGACCCACATTTAATTCAGCTAAGTGCATCGGCCCTCTCACGCAGTCCACGTCCCCCAAAAAGGTGCGCCGATTCCCCCTCGGCCTGCAACACCCGCCACTGTGCCATGCCCTCCGTCACGGTCGGCCTGTGTCCGTCGGCGACCTCCCAAATCACCAGATGGCCGCGGTCATCCGCCTTAAACCACTCTGCCCCGCGTTTCATGAACCGTCCATGCAGCGTGTTTTCGACGAATTGCCACAGGCATTTCGCGTCGCGCCAAACCGACAAAGTGCTCGCCGTATTGGGTCGCGCGCTCAGCGGCCCCTCGGGATCATTCTGCACCGCATCCATCCCGTCTTCGTCCAGCATCCAGACAAACCCGTCACTGCGCTGCGCCAAGCCATTCACCCGGTCCAGATTGTCTTGAAAGTCCTTCAGCCGCGGATCACCCCAAGGGTATCTCAGCGTGCCAAAGTTGAATTCAGCGAGGGGCATCACGCGCCGCCAAAAAGCCAGATGAGGCTTGTCAAAACAGCCGCCCCTATCAATGAAAATACGATCCAGAAGGCGATATCGATCAAAGCGACGCCAAAAAAATATCCGATTGCCGCACCGACTATCGGGGTGAACAAGAGACCAAAGCCAAATCCTTGGAAACCGATAAGGCCCCCTATTGCGGCACCACCCAGCAGACCCAGGATCGCGCGCCGCGACCGAAGATCCCGTTTATCAGCTGAAGCAAAAGCACTTGACAGCAAGTCACTAAAAATATCGTCAAATGCCACGGAAGAACCCTTAATCGCCGACATTGTTCTAGAATAACTAACGTTTAAATCGCAGCGCTGAGTCGTCTAGTTCCAAACACCACCGACACCGACCACAATCAACATCAATGTGACGGCATGTGCGAAAGTCTTCCAAGAACTTTCGATGGGCAATTTGTTCTCATTGCCACAACCTGTGCAAACACCGACTGCGCTTACGATTGTCGCCCCGCAAGGTTAGGCAAGGATCGGTTTATCCCAACCGCATCACTCTGCCGCGACGCCAACCCGCTTATGTGCAATCCGGTCTTCGATCTCATCACGGAAATTCTTGATCAACCCTTGGATCGGCCAAGCCGCCGCATCACCCAGCGCACAGATCGTGTGGCCTTCGACCTGCTTGGTGACGCTCAGCAGCATGTCGATTTCCTCGACACTCGCATTGCCCTCCACCAGCCGCGCCATCACCCGCATCATCCAGCCCGTGCCTTCGCGGCAAGGCGTGCATTGCCCGCACGACTCGTGCTTATAGAACTTTGACAGCCGCCAGATCGCTTTGATCATGTCGACAGAGTTATCCATCACGATCACCGCCGCCGTGCCAAGGGATGATCCCTTTTCCTTCAGCGCATCAAAATCCATGACCGCGTCGCGCATGTTCTCTCCGCGCACACATGGCACCGAACTACCGCCAGGGATCACCGCCTTGAGGTTATCCCAGCCACCGCGGATCCCGCCGCAATGTTTCTCGATCAGCTCTTCAAAGGAAATCGACATTTCCTCTTCGACCACACAAGGGTTGTTCACGTGACCGCTGATTGCAAACAGCTTCGTGCCCGCATTGTTCGGGCGGCCCATGCCGGCAAACCACGTCGCCCCCCGGCGCAGAATGGTCGGCACCACGGCAATCGATTCCACGTTGTTCACCGTGGTTGGGCAGCCATAAAGCCCCGCCCCCGCCGGGAACGGCGGCTTCATCCGGGGCATGCCCTTTTTGCCCTCAAGGCTTTCCAGCAAAGCGGTCTCTTCGCCGCAGATATAGGCACCGGCCCCATGGGCCAGATAGATATCAAAATCCCAGCCTGACTTGGCGGCGTTCTTGCCGACAAGACCTGCGGCATAAGCCTCATCAATCGCGTTTTGCAGCGCCTCTTTCTCGCGGATGTACTCGCCACGGATGTAGATATAGCAGGCATTGGCATTCATCGCGAAGCTGGCAATCAGGCAGCCTTCAATCAGCGTATGCGGATCATGGCGCATGATCTCGCGGTCTTTACATGTGCCCGGCTCGGATTCGTCGGCATTCACCACCAGATAGGCCGGACGCCCGTCGCTTTCCTTTGGCATGAATGACCACTTAAGGCCCGTGGGGAAACCCGCACCGCCACGCCCGCGCAAACCGCTGGCCTTCATCTCGCTGACGATCCAGTCCCGCCCCTTTTTGATGATCGCGGCCGTGCCATCCCAATGGCCCCGCGCCTGCGCGCCCTTCAGCGTGCGATCATGCATCCCATAAAGGTTTGTAAAAATACGGTCCTGATCTTTCAGCATCAGATACGTCCCCTTGCTAGCTCCGGGTCTTTTGCCACAGCTTCCACGTGACGACCAGTGACCAAATGAACGCAGCCAAGGATATCAGGTAGAACAAAATCTCAAACTTCGGTGCAAGACCCAGCACAGTGGTGATCCAGGGCGCGGCAATGGCCAAGACACCCGCCACCACAATCGTGATCGCAATCACACGACCTTGCCGTTCGGTGTCGTTGTTATGGCCGTCCATGCGCGCCTCCTTGCTTGGCTCAGACCTACCGCCCTCGCCCACCGGTGTCGAGCCACCCGGCTTCTTTTGGCCAGAAATATCCCGGGGGAGTCCGCCCTGGCGGACGGGGGCTGGCCCCCATAGCGGCCGCGCAAACAAAAACCCCGCTCGCCCAAAGCAAACGGGGTTTCCTGTCCGTCCTTAGGGCGTGGCTTAGTAAACGCCGCCCTTCTTCACTTTCTTGGAAAACTCAGTGGTTCCACCCTTGGCCAGAACCTTGGCTTGCTTGACCCATTCGTCACGGCTGACCCGACCCTTAAAGCCTTCAAGGTTCTCATCAACCCATTCGACCTCTTTCTTGCGCCAGCCAGCGACCTGATCAAAGTGCCAGACACCCATGGTGTTCAGCATCTTTTCCATCTTTGGACCGACACCTTTGATCTGTTTGAGGTCATCACCCGCACCACCGCGCGGCGCGCTTAGCATCTCGGGTTTGCCATCTGCCGCGACCGGCTTTGCCTTGGGGGCTGCCTTGGCTTTGGGGGCCGCCTTTGGCTTCGCTGCGGCTTTTGGCTTCGCGGCGGCCTTTGGTTTTGCCGCAGCCTTTGGCTTTGGTGCCGCTTTTGGCGCGGGCTCGGGCGCGTCGGCAACCGGTGTTGACACCGCTGCCGCAGGGGCTGCTGCTGCCACTGGTGCTGCCGTAACAGGGGCTGCCGCTGCCGGTGCTTTCGCAACAGGGGCTTGCGGATTGCCGGAATAGGGCTCTGGCTTACGCCACCCCCACATCAGCGCAATCGCCACAATAATCGCAACGATGATGCCGACGAAAATCGCCGCAATCGCCGCAAAATCCCACACCACAAGGGCCACGCCCGCCGCGATGATGCCAAAAACAGCAGCCACGGCAATGATACCCGAACTGATTGGTGCCGTATCTTTCATGAATTTCTCTCCCCTGAGTGCCGCTTTGCGGGCACCTTTGTTTATCCGTCAAAGGGGCGTTTTCGCATAGAAAAACCACCCTGCACCGCAGTCTTACCCGACTTTAGCCCAGAAATATAAGAGAAATTGCGCGCGCCATTCCCCATACGAAATGGCGCGATCTGCTTTGGTTACTTTTTCGCCAGTTCTGCGGCCTGTGCCATCCAGTTGTCGCGCGTAATGCGACCCTTGAATTTCAGCCTGCTATCGACCCAAGCGACATCCGTCTCGGACCACTTTGCAATCTGATCGAAATGCCAGAACCCAAGCCCATTCAACACGCCTTCCAACTTCGGACCCACACCGCTGATCAGTTTCAGGTCATCAGCGCCGGATTTGCGCGGCGCGCTCAGCGTTCTCGGCTTGGTCTCCTTGCCCGGCGCAGCTGCGGCTGGTGCCGCAGGTTTTGCTGCCGCTTTCGCCTTTGGGGCCGCCTTTGCTTTTGGCGCTGGCTTCGCTTTTGCGGCCGTCTTGGCTTTGGCGGCTGGCTTTGCCTTTGTCGCCACCGCGCCGTCGTTCCAAGGCGTCAGGATCGGCACTTCGGTGCCATCAATCCGTTTGACCGTGTCGCCGATATCCGTCGCAAGCTGCACGCTGGCGTTATACTTGGTCTTGCCGCTGTCATAGTCTTTCAGGCTGGTCAGCCCCTTCAGCGGTTCCGCGGCAAAACGACCGTTTTGCGGGCCCGGCACCGGCACCTGCCCTGCGGCCAATTCGTCAATGATCTCGCCCAGTCGTGCGGCGGTCAGATCTTCGTAATAATCCTTGCCGATCTGGGCCATCGGTGCGTTGGCACAGGATCCAAGGCACTCCACCTCTTCCCATGAAAACTTGCCGTCAGCAGACAGCGCATGGGCTTTTTCCGCGATCTTGTCCTTGCAGACAGCGACCAGATCCTCTGCCCCACAGATCATGCAGGACAGCGTGCCGCAGATCTGAATATGCGCCACAGACCCGACCGGTTGCAGTTGGAACATGAAATAGAATGTCGCCACTTCCAGCGCGCGGATATATTCCAGCCCCAGCATCTCGGCCACGTGTTCAATCGCCGGACGGCTCAGCCAGCCCTCTTGTTCCTGCGCGCGCCACAGCAACGGAATGATCGCGCTGGCCTGACGGCCCTCTGGAAACTTGGTCAACTGCCCTTCGGCCCACTGCTGGTTGGCAGGGGTAAAGGCGAAACTGTCAGGTTGGTCAGGGTGCAAACGGCGCAGCATATCAGTTCATTCCGGTCAAAAGGACGCCAGCCGTCAGGCCCGCGAAAGTCAGCGTGGGAATGGCAGCGGTGCCAAACCCTGTCAACAGCAGGACCGCGCCAAAGCCCGAGCCCGCCAAAATCATCAGGCGCACCGCGCCGTGTTCACGCGGATCGCACCATCGCCAGCCACTTCGGCGCGGCCTTCGGCACTCAGCTCTGCGGTCAGCGATTTCAGCTCTTCCGTGCCGATTGTCGCCTCGCTCAGGATCGCGCCCACATTGCCCGCGTTCAACTGGCAACCATTGTTTTCAATCGCGCCGACAAGGCGTTCCTTGGCCGTCAGTATCGTCGGCGCCGGTGCAACTGGTGCCACCGCTGGTGTCGCGGCAGGCGCGGTGCTGCTGGGAATCATGTCGCGAAAATCAATCGGGTTGGTGCAGGCGGTCAATGCCACCAAAGCCGTCAACGAAATAGAACGGATCATCTGTCAATCTCCCCAAAAACAACATCCATTGTGCCAATAATTGCGGCCACGTCAGCCAATTGGTGGCCCGTCGCCACGTGGTCCATCGCCTGCAAATGCAGGAAACCGGGCGCGCGGATCTTGCAGCGATAGGGTTTGTTGGATCCATCCGCCACAAGGAACACGCCGAACTCGCCCTTGGGGGCCTCGACCGCGCAATAAACCTCGCCCGCAGGCACGTGGAACCCTTCGGTATAAAGCTTGAAGTGATGGATCAGGCTTTCCATGTCGGTCTTCATCGCCGCGCGTGTCGGCGGCGTCATCTTGCCCCGCGCCATGATATCACCCTTTTCGTGGCGCAGCTTTTCGCAGGCCTGACGGATGATGCTGGTCGACTGGCGCATCTCTTCCATGCGGCACAGGTAGCGATCATAGCAATCGCCGTTCTTGCCGACGGGGATCTGGAAATCGAACTCGTCATAGCATTCATAGGGCTGCGACCGGCGTAGATCCCAGGCAAAGCCGGACCCCCGCACCATCACACCAGAGAAGCTAAAGTTCTTGATGTCGTCTTCTGTCACGATACCGATATCGGCGTTGCGCTGCTTGAAGATCCGGTTTTCAGTCAGCAGCCCGTCGATATCATCCAGCAGGTTTGGGAACTCCACCGCCCATTGGTCAATATCCTCGATCAGCTGGTCCGGCAGGTCTTGATGCACCCCACCGGGGCGGAAATAGGCGGCGTGCAAGCGCGCGCCACAGGCCCGCTCATAAAACACCATCAGCTTTTCGCGCTCTTCAAAGCCCCAAAGCGGCGGGGTCAGCGCGCCCACGTCCAGCGCCTGCGTGGTGACGTTCAGCAGGTGGTTCAGCACGCGGCCAATCTCGGAATAAAGCACGCGGATCAGGCTGGCGCGGCGCGGCACTTCGGTGCCGGTCAGCTTTTCGATCGCCAAACACCAGGCATGTTCCTGGTTCATCGGCGCCACATAATCGAGCCGGTCAAAATACGGCAGATTCTGCAGATAGGTCCGGCTTTCCATCAGCTTTTCAGTGCCACGGTGCAGTAGGCCGATATGCGGATCGCAGCGTTCCACGATCTCACCATCGAGCTCGAGCACCAGCCGCAAAACCCCGTGTGCCGCAGGGTGTTGCGGGCCGAAGTTAATGTTAAAGTTGCGGATTTTCTGTTCGCCCGTGCGCGCGTCCGTGGACCCGTCATCATAGGTGTTGGTGCGAATATCGCCGTCCATCATGCGCTCACCCTCTCAAGGTTGTTCTGCCACGCCTGTGGCAGGCTGCCGAACGTGCGGGCAGCCCAATCGTATTGCTCTTTCAGAAACGCCAGCGCCATCTCGCGCAGCCCCGGTTCCATCTTGGCCTTCGTGCCTGCATGCACGGATTTCGTCGTATCCGCCGGCTCTTGCCGGATGCCCAGAAAGGCGCAGACCTGCTCAAACCCGCCGGGGGCGAGCAATTCCTCGGTAAACATCAGCGACAGGCGGTTTTCCGGCACCGTCGCAGTCAGGCGCGTCACGGCACCCTCATAATCACTGCGCAAGCCGATCTGCTTGTGCGATTGTTCGGTCAGCACCCGGCGAAGAATATTGTTGGCAGTGCCTTCCAGCGCGTCGCCCTCGCCCACCTTGCGTTTTGCGGCCATGCGCACATGGCTCCACAAGCGCGCCAGCGGGTCGCGCATCACATAGATCACCTTGGTGCGTGGGCTGACCCGCACCATCCGGTCCAGCGCATCACCTTCCAGCAGCGCGTAACTGGGCGAAAAGTCAGCCACAACCGCCTGATCCGTATGATCCGCCATCAGCCAGTCCAGATAGGCGGTATTGCCCTTCCGATCCGCGCACAGCATGTCAATCTGCTCGGTTAGTGCTGCGATCTGCCGGTCCACATTGGCCGCCTGCCAGCCGCGATTACCAAGGTTCGCCTGATGGCGGCTGACCCGCAAACGGTGCAACTGCCCTTCCAGCGTTTCCAAATAGTCCAGCCGCGCGGCCCCGTTCACCGTATCCCAATAATGCGCTTCCTTGATATCACGCAGCGCACAATCGCTATGCCCCTTCAACGCATCATGCAGCCAAGACGTCCCCGCCTTGGTCGCACCAACACAATAAAGGATCGTGGGGTCAGACATCTGGCCTTAGGCCCCTTCTTTCTTCTCATCACCGGGCAGGATGTATTCGGCACCCTCCCAAGGGCTCATGAAATCGAACTGGCGGTATTCCTGCACAAGGCTGACAGGTTCATAGACCACCCGCTTTTGCACCTCATCATAGCGCACCTCAGTGTAACCGGTGGTCGGGAAATCCTTGCGCAGCGGATATCCGCGGAAACCATAGTCGGTCAAAATCCGGCGCAGATCAGGGTGGCCGCTGAACAAGATCCCGAACATGTCGAAAATCTCGCGCTCGAACCAGTTCGACGATGGATGCACCGAAATGATCGAAGGCAGCATGTCCTCTTCCCGGATCTGAACCCGCAGGCGGATCCGATGGTTCTGATACATGCTCAGGAAATGATAGATCACGTCAAACCGCTTGCCCCGTGTGGGGTAATCAACGGCCGTGATATCAATCAGGCTGTTGAACTGACACACCTGATCGTCGCGCAGGAATTCCACAAACCCGACAAGGTTTGACGGCGCGACATTCACCGTCAGCTCATCATGCGTGACGTCCCAAGACAAAACGCAATCATTGCGCTTTAGCTCCAGATGGTTGCCCAGCTCTTGCAATGCTTCGGTCATATTCTTCCTTTCTGCGCCCCGCTTGGCACAGTTCATCCGCGCTTAGCGCTTGATCGTGCCGGTGCGGCGAATTTTGCGTTGCAGCTGCAGGATACCGTATAGCAGCGCCTCTGCCGTGGGTGGGCAGCCCGGCACATAGATATCAACCGGCACAATGCGGTCGCAGCCGCGCACCACCGAATAACTATAGTGGTAATACCCGCCGCCATTGGCACAGGACCCCATCGAGATCACGTAGCGCGGCTCTGGCATCTGGTCGTAAACCTTGCGCAATGCAGGCGCCATCTTGTTGGTCAGCGTACCGGCCACAATCATCAGATCCGACTGGCGCGGGGACGCACGTGGCGCTGTCCCGAACCGTTCCAGATCATAGCGCGGCATCGAGGTGTGCATCATCTCGACCGCGCAGCAGGCCAGCCCAAAGGTCATCCAGTGCAGCGATCCCGTCCGCGCCCAATTCACAATGTCGGCGGTCGACGTGACAAGAAAGCCCTTGTCCTGCAATTCGCGGTTCAACACTTGGGTCGCGACTTCTTTGTCCGCGCCTGCGTCGTTCAATCCGGTTGCGATCCCCATGGACGCCTCTCCCTGGTCTGCTAGGGACGCAAAGAGGCGCCCGCTGTTGGCTATGGTTTGGTTATGCGGCACGCCCCAAAAGGTCAAGGCGACATGGCCGCGCAATGACGATCCAAAGGCCCAACAAAACCATCAAGTTGCCGATCCTGCCGATTGCTGTAGGAAATTTTCATTTCATTAACTTTTTGGGTGTTTCCTAGCCGTTCCGTTGAATGCAAACGCGCGGTGAATTGTGTCGGTGCCGTTAAAGATATTTCTGACCAGCCTGCTAACGGCTGTGACCGCGCTCGCAACGGTCGTGTGCTTGCTATTCTGGATCGCCGCCCAAACCGACAAGATCGCAGCGGCAGAGGTGCAAAAGCGTGTGGCCCATGCGGTTGACGGAGTGGTTTTGGCAAACGCCACAATCTCAGCAGACTACGCCAATTGGGAATCGGCCTATGATTGGTATCTGGCTGCCGATGATGATGCGCTTTATGACAATCTGGGCGGCGGTGCCGCAGATAGCCCATCATTTGATATGATCTACCTGCTGAACGCCGACAAACAGGTCACCCATGCCTATGGTCCAGACGTGTATCAATCGGATTTGGAATTTGTCGAACCCTCCATTGTCGCGACCATCACGCCCCTCATCACTGATCAACCGCTGAGCCCCTATTTTCAGGTTTCCGGCCTAATAAGCGTGGATGATGAGGTGGCCGCCGTCTCTGTCGGCCGGATACAACCTGACGATGTCGCCGCGCTCTCGCCCACCGAAATGCCCCTCTTCATCGGCCTGCGGTGGCTCGATCCCGGTTTTTTGGCGCATGACCTGCTGATTGACGGCATGTCGATTGCGCCACTTGATCTGGCAACAGATCCGTCATCGGCCCTGCGTCTTGTTGACATCAACGGGCAAGCTTTTGGTCAGTTGGTCTGGCAACCGCCACGTCCCGGCCCCACCCTGATGAAGCAGGTGGCACCCATTGTCGCGATGGTCGCGCTTTTGCTGCTGGTAGGGAGTTTGATTGCGGGTCGCGTATCGGCGCAGCAAGCCCGCGACTATCTGACGGAACGGCTGTCAGCCCGCACCGATCCCATGACCGGCGTTCTGAATCGCAACGGGCTGGCGGATGTGGCCGCATTGCCTGAGGTGCAGTCTGCCCTGACCGATGGGCGCGCAGCACTGCTCAATCTGGATATGAACGGGCTTAAGGAAGTGAATGATAACTATGGCCACGCCGTCGGCGATGCGGCCATTGTTGTGACGGCCAAGCGTCTGATCTCTTCGGTGCGTGCGCAGGATCATGTGGCCCGAATGGGCGGCGATGAATTCGTCTGCCTTGTCATCGGCGACGATCCCGCCGTTGCGGCCCATGCGGTGGCAAAAAGGTTTGCCCAGCGATCCGAACGCCCGATCAGAAACGGCGATGTCAGCATCGTCACCGGCGCTTCTATTGGGATCGCGCTGGCCGAACCGGGCGCGGCATGGGATAAGCTAATGGATAACGCTGACGAGGCGATGTATCAGGCCAAACGTTCGCGCAGCACGGCCCCGGTCATGTTCGGATCAACCGTGGAAATCGCCAGCTAGATAGTTGAAAAGAAACGGTTTGCGTGGCTCATTCCCACTCAAGCGCGCCCTTTTTCCATTCATAGGCAAAGCCGATGGTCAGCACCGCAAGGAACACCATCATCGACCAGAAACCCACCATGCTGATGTCCTGGAACGCGACCGCCCATGGGAACAGGAACGCGACCTCAAGGTCAAAAATGATGAACAGGATCGACACAAGGTAGAACCGCACGTCAAACTTCATCCGCGCATCATCAAAGGCGTTAAATCCGCACTCATAGGCGCTGACCTTTTCGGGGTCGGGGTTGCGCACGGCAACGACCGCGGCAGCAAGGATCAGGATCAGGCCCAAGCCAATGGCAAGGCCCAGAAAAATCATGATCGGCAGGTATTGCGTGGCAAGTTCTTGCACGGGGGGTATCCTTTCCCAAAGCGGTGCGGTGGCGAACCTGCACCATCTTAGGGCCGACACTTACCCGGCGGGCTTGTGGGGGTCAACGGCTGGCACGCCTATTGCGACGGTTTTCCGCACCTGTTTTAGACCGTCCAGCGCGGTTTGCGCTTATCAAAGAAGGCCGCAATTCCCTCTGCCGCCTCATCGCCCTCCCATTGCGCGATCAAGGCATCAATCGAATGGGCCACCGCTTCGGGGCTGATGCCACCGCCCAAGCGTTGCGCCAGCGCCTTTGCCGCGGCCACAGCGCCGGGTGCACAGGCCAGATAGGGCGCGACTTCGGCTTCCACCGCCGCATCCAAACGATCTGCTGGCACGGCGCGCGCAATAATCCCCAGCTCTTGCGCCTCGGGCGCGTCAAACCGGCGCGATGACATGAACACCCGCCTTGCTTTTGCCTCACCCATCCGTGCCACCACATAGGGCCCGATGGTCGCGGGGATCAGCCCCAGTGCCGTCTCTGTCAGGCCAAACCGCGCGCTGTCCACGGCCACCGCCACATCGCAGACGCAAGCCAACCCGACGCCGCCGCCAAAGGCATTGCCCTGCACCCGGCCAATCAGTGGTTTGGGCAAGGCGTTCAACCGGCCCAGCATGCCCGCAAGCGCCTCTGCCGCGGCCCTGCGGGTTGCCGCATCCGCCGCCATCTGGTCGCGCATCCAGCCCAGATCGCCACCTGCGCAAAAGGTCGGCCCATCAGCGGCCAGCACCACGACGCGCACATCATCATCACCCGCCAAGCCTTTGGCCGCATGATCTAAATCCGCGATCAGATCGGCAGACATCGCGTTGTGTTTCTCTGCCCGCGCCAGCGTCATTACCGCCACCCCGCGTGCGTCCACCTCAACCCTGACCAACATCTCTGCCCCCTCTCAGCGCGTTTGCCATCTCCGCCGCCCGCGCCAGCTTTGCTATGTCGACACCGGTCTCAAACCCCATCCCGTGCAGCATGGCGACAACCGCTTCGGTGGCAACATTCCCCGGTGCGCCCGGCGCATAGGGACAACCGCCCAAACCGCCCGCGGCGGCGTCAAAATTGCGCAAACCCTTCTCAAGTGCCACCTGAATATGTGCCAGCGCCTGCCCGCCCGTGTCGTGGAAATGTCCCGCAAGGGCTGTGACCGGCACGACATCCGCCACCGCATCCAACATCTTTGCGACCCGCTCCGGGTCTCCCTTGCCGATGGTCTCTCCCAATGACACCTCACCAACGCCCAGCGCCATCAGCCTTGCGGCCACATCGGCCACCTGCCCCGGCGCGACGCGGCCCTCATAGGGGCAATCAGTGACGCAAGAGACATATCCACGCACAGCCACCCCCGCAGTCTTGGCCGCCGCAATGACCGGTGCCGCCCGCTCCAGACTGTCCGCCACAGAGCAGTTTAGATTCGCCCGGCTGAACCCTTCCGTCGCCGCCACAAAGACCGCAACCTTGTAATCCCCTTGCCGCGCGGCCGCCGCAAACCCGTCCCAGCCCCGCATATTGGGCACCAACACCGCATAGCACGGCCCCGGCTTCAGCGCCGCCATCACCTCATCCGTCCGCGCCATCTGCGGCACCCATTTGGGGCTGACAAAGGACCCAACCTCGATCTGCCGCAACCCCGCCGCTGCCAAAGCATCAATCAGCGCCACCCGGTCAGCCACCGCAATCACGCCGGGCTCATTCTGCAACCCGTCGCGTGGCCCAACCTCGTGCAATGTCACAAAGCTCACGCCGTCCCTCGCTTCTTTTGGCCCAAAATATCCTGGGGGAGTCCGCTTGCGGACGGGGGCAAAGCCCCCCAACCCGGCCTCACGTGATCACCCATGGTGCGTAGAATGCGCGGTCGTACAACCCGCGCCCCTCCGGCAAGGCCGCCTGATACGCCTCGCGCCCCTGCAAACGCGCAAACCACGCAGCCACCTTTGGCGTGGCCTCCAGATGCACAAAATGCTTGGCCATATAGACCGCCTGCCCCACTGCCACATCCGCCGCCGAGAACCCCGACTTCAGCAGATAATCCCCCGCAATCGTGGCCTCAATCGCCTCCAGCGTCTTGCCCAGCCGCGCCGCTTCCAGCTTCATGATGATGGGTGAGCGCATATGATCCTCGCGCAGCATCACATGCTGCTGGGTCAGATTGGCGCAATGCGCACTGATCGTCTCGGCAAAGTGGATCCAATCCAGCCAGGCCACATGGTCCGCGTGGCCCAATGGCCGCCCCAGCCCGCGCGGATCAAACCTTGCGCACAGGATCTGAATCATCGCCCCGCTTTCGCGCACAACCTTGCCGTCCAACTCCAGCGCGGGCACCCGCCCCGCCGGGTTCAGCTTCAGATAGGCCTCTGAACGCAGGGACTTGTCAAAAGGATATTCCTCCAGATCAAAGTCCACCGCCAATTCATAAAGCAGCCACAGCACCCGCATCGACCGGGTGCCGGGGCAATGATGCAACCGGATCATGTCTCAACCTCCAATGTCACCAGCGGTGCGCCCGCCACAACCTGACCACCGGCCGCGGCAAAGACCTCTGCCACCACACCGCTGCGCGGGCTGCGCAAGACATGTTCCATCTTCATCGCCTCCAGCACGACCATCCGCTGACCTTGCGAGACCACGTCCCCCGGCGCCACCGCCACCTCTTGTATCAGACCCGGCATCGGGGCCAGCACAGCGTCACCCCCCGCCTGGGTCGCGGCACGCGCCACAGGATCCGGCAGCCCAATCACCAGCGGGTCTGGCCCAAACAACGTGACCTCGCCCGCATCGACATGCGCCTTTGGCATCCGCCGCCCATCTGCAAAAAATGCCCCGGCCCTTTGGCGCAGCGCGATCTCTGCCCCCTCAACATCCGCCTGCCAGCCACCTTCGCAAACCGTCAAGCCAACCGCGATATCCTGACCCGCAACCGTGACGGTAACCGACTGCCGCAACGGCGCCCAAAGCGTGAACCCAGCCACCGGGCCCGCCCGGTCCAGACCCTCCGCGCAAAGTGCGCCATATGCGACCCTGCCCGGATCAGCGCTTGGCGCGGCCGCCAAAGCATCAAGATCTTCTCCGATCAGCCCTGTTTCCACATCGCCCGACACCAACCTTGGATGACGCGCCAACCGCTGCAAAAAACCCAAATTCGTGACCGTCCCCGCGACCTGCGTGTCCTCAAGCGCCTCGGCCAAGTGCCGCAACGCCGTGGCGCGATCTGGCCCGTGACAGGTCACCTTGGCAATCATCGGGTCATACCACGGCGAAATCTCATCACCCGCCTGCACACCGCTATCCACCCGCGATGACGTCGGAAACGACAAATGAGCGATCCGCCCCGTGGCAGGCAAAAAGCCCGCAGGCACATCCTCTGCATAGACCCTCGCCTCGAACGCATGACCGTTGATCTTCAGATCATCCTGACCAAGTGGCATGGCCTCTCCGGCCGCGACCCGCAACTGCCAGGCCACCAGATCCACACCGGTGATGGCTTCGGTGACAGGGTGTTCGACTTGCAACCTTGTGTTCATCTCCATGAACCAAAACCCGTCAGGGCGCGGCCCACCTGCCCCGTCGACGATAAATTCCACCGTGCCCGCCCCAGCATAGCCAATCGCGCGGGCAGCCTTGACCGCGGCATCGCCCATCGCCTTGCGCACCGGTTCCGTCATTCCCGGCGCAGGCGCTTCCTCAATCACTTTCTGGTGCCGCCGTTGTAGCGAACAATCACGCTCAAACAGATGCACCGCATCCGTGCCATCACCAAAGACCTGCACCTCGATATGGCGGGGGTGCTCAATGTATTTCTCGATCAAAACCCGGTCATTGCCAAACGCGCTGCGCGCCTCGGCCTTGGCGCTGTCCAAATTTTCGCCGAAAATTTGTGGCCCCGTGACAAGCCGCATCCCCTTGCCACCGCCGCCCGCCACAGCCTTGATCAAAACCGGATACCCGATCTTTTCAGCCTCGGATGCCAGCACCTCTGGCGTCTGATCCGCACCCTGATAGCCCGGCACAACCGGCACGCCAGCCTCTGCCATCAAGGCTTTGGCCGCATCTTTCAACCCCATCGCCCGAATGGCCTCTGCCGATGGCCCGATAAACACCAAACCGGCCGCGTCCACCGCTTCAACAAAGTCGGGATTCTCTGACAGAAACCCATAACCCGGATGGATCGCCTCTGCGCCCGTGTCCAGCGCCGCCTGAATGATCAAATCACCGCGCAGATAGCTTTCTGCGACCGGTGCCGGGCCAAGTCGCACGACGTGGTCGGCAAGGGCCACATGCCGCGCATTTGCATCCGCATCCGAATAGACGGCGACGGTTTCCACCCCAAGTGCGCGGGCCGTGTCGATCACCCGGCACGCAATCTCGCCTCGGTTGGCAATCAGAATCCTAGCGAACATGAAAAACTCTCCCCGCAATCGCCCTGACATGCCGGAAAGTCCTACCAAGCGGTAAACGCCGCATCGGATATCTTAACGGAACATGGTTTACCGGCGTTAGGACTTTGATGCGCATGGGTTGTGCATGGGTTGTGTATGGGTTCTGCATCATTTGTTCACATGCGAAACACACCGAACTGTGTGTCCTTAATTTCGCGGTTCATCGCCGCCGCCAGTGACAGCGCCAGCACCGCGCGGGATTTGCGCGGGTCGACAATGCCGTCGTCCCAAAGCCGCGCACTGGCATAAAGCGGGTGCGATTGTTCTTCGAACATATCAATTGTGGGCTGCTTGAACGCCGCTTCCTCTTCGGCAGACCAATCCTGCCCGGCGCGTTCCATCGCGTCACGTTTGACCGTGGCCAGCACCCCTGCGGCCTGTTCACCGCCCATCACCGCGGTGCGGGACGTGGGCCAGGACCACATGAATTCCGGGCCATAAGCCCTTCCCGCCATGCCATAATTTCCAGCCCCGTAGGATCCGCCAACCACCATGGTGATCTTGGGCACCTGTGTTGTGGCAACCGCTGTGACCATCTTGGCGCCATGCCGGGCGATGCCTTCGTTTTCGTATTTCTGCCCCACCATGAAACCGGTGATATTTTGCAGAAAGATCAGCGGGATTTTCCTTTGTGAACAAAGCTCTACAAAGTGGGCACCCTTCTGCGCCGCTTCCGAGAACAGCACCCCATTATTGGCCACAATCCCGCAGGGCCAGCCGTCAATATGGGCAAATCCCGTCGCCAGCGTTTCACCAAATCGCGCCTTGAATTCATCAAAGCGTGACCCGTCCACGATCCGTTTAATGACCTCTCGAATATCATAAGGCGTGCGCAAATCCGCAGGGATGACATCAAACAAAGTGTCCGGATCAACCGCAGGAGCTTCGGGCGATAACCTGTTATTTCCTATAGATTTCACGTTGCAATTTGCAACCGCCTGCCGGGCGAGCGCCAGCGCATGGGCGTCATCTTCGGCCAGATAATCCGCCACGCCCGACAGGCGCGTGTGCACCTCGCCGCCGCCTAAATCCTCGGCTGTGACGACCTCTCCGGTGGCGGCTTTGACCAGCGGGGGCCCGGCCAGAAAGATCGTGCCTTGGTCACGCACGATGATCGACACATCAGCCATCGCCGGCACATAGGCCCCGCCCGCCGTGCAGGATCCCATGACCACCGCGATTTGCGGAATGCCCTTTGCGGACATCTGGGCCTGATTGTAAAAGATGCGGCCAAAGTGGTCGCGATCGGGGAAAACCTCGTCTTGGTTGGGCAGGTTGGCCCCGCCCGAATCCACCAGATAAACACATGGTAATTCACACTTTTCCGCGATTTCTTGCGCGCGCAGATGCTTTTTGACGGTCATCGGGTAATAGGTGCCGCCTTTGACCGTGGCGTCGTTACAGACCACCATGACCTGCACGCCCGAGACTGTTCCGATCCCCGCAATGACACCCGCGCAAGGGGCGGCCCCGTCATACATTCCATGCGCCGCCGTTGCGCCTATTTCCAGAAACGCGCTGCCGGGGTCCAGCAGGTTCGCCACGCGGTCCCGTGGCAGCATCTTGCCCCGGCTCACATGCCGCGCCCGGGCCTTCTCGCCACCGCCAGCCGCCGCACTTGCCGCGGCTTTCTCTACCATTTCAAGGGCTCGGAGGTGGGCTGCGCGGCTCATGCTTCTGGTCCCTCTGACATTCCAACCAACGCACCACCCCGCCCCGTGGGATAGGAATGCACGACGCCACTGGGATGCCGACACACCACAACCAGCCGCACCGCCCGCGCTGCAGCAGGTTTGCCATAGCAGTCTTCAAGCCGCGCGCCCGCGCCAATTTTATGAACATATTCAGCAGCATAGCGGTTGATAATTTCGGATTCCGTCACGGGCTGGCCAAAGCGCCAGCCAAGGATGGCGGCGACGGCGATCAGGCCAAGAAGCGGCAAGAACATCTTCACCTCCGTCACTGCGTATAGCTTTGGCGCATGCCGCGCAGTTCGAAATACTGCCGCGCGGTCTGGCGTGACATGCAGGCCTGATAGGCCACGCCCGCCGCCGAGCCGAAGGGTGCTTTCAACGCCAGCGCATTGCCGCAGGTTGCATCGCGGTAGCCAATCCAGGCGCGCTGCACTTCGCGCAGGGCAATATCCAGATTGTCGGGCGCATATCCCAGATCCTCGGCTTCGCGCAAGCGCGCCAGCCGCAACAGGTCCTGAAATGCCTCATTCAGCGCGCCGTCCCAAAAGACGAACTCCGCCTCGTGACACGCGGCCACCACGATATTCGGCCCGCCACCGCCATGGGGCTGCGTGCATTCCTCCGCCGCCTGCCCCACGCAGACCATGGGATTTTCCTGCACTCCGATGCAGCGATCAATCCAGTGGGCGTCGATGGTGAACTCCTGCGCAGAGGCCGCGGTGCCGACCCATAGCGACGCAAGAACAGCAATCCACCTCACACCATCGCCCCCATCAATTCGCGGCCGACCAGCATCCGGCGGATCTCGGAGGTGCCTGCGCCGATTTCCATCAGCTTGGCGTCGCGGAACAGGCGAGCGACGGGGGCGTCATTCATGAACCCTGCACCGCCCATGGCCTGCACGGCCTGATGCGCCTGTTTCATCGCCTCTTCGCTGGCATAAAGGCAGCAGGCGGCGGCGTCCTGCCGGGTGACGGTGCCAGCGTCACAGGCCCGCGCGACCTCGTAGACATATGCCCGGGCAGAGTTCATCGCGGTATACATATCCGCGATCTTGCCCTGCATAAGTTGAAAGTTTCCAATGGGTTGGCCAAATTGCTTGCGGGTCGCCAGATAGGGCATCACCTCGTCCAGACAGGCGGCCATGATGCCCAGACCGATCCCCGCCAACACCACACGCTCATAATCAAGGCCCGACATCAGGACGCGCACACCCTTGCCCTCTTCGCCCAGCACATTGTCAAAGGGGACCTCCACATCCTCGAACACAAGCTCTGCCGTGTTGGACCCGCGCATCCCCAGCTTGTCGAAATGCGGCGAGGTGCTGAAACCCACCATCTCTTTTTCGATCAAAAAGGCCGTGATCCCCTTGGCGCCCGCCTCTGGGTCGGTTTTGGCGTAGACCACCAGCGTATCGGCATCGGGGCCATTGGTGATCCAGTATTTGTTGCCGTTCAGCCGGTAGTGATCGTTGCGCTTTTCGGCCCGCAACGACATTGAAACCACGTCAGATCCCGCCCCCGCTTCGGACATTGCCAATGCGCCGACGTGCTGGCCAGAGATCAGGCGCGGCAGGTATTTTTGCTTTTGCGCGTCGGTTCCATTCAGCTTGATCTGGTTGACGCAAAGGTTGCTATGCGCGCCATAGGACAAGCTGACAGAGGCGCTGGCGCGGGCGATTTCCTCGACCGCGACGGTATGGGCCAGATAGGACATGCCTGCCCCGCCGTAGGCCTCGTCAACGGTGACACCAAGCAGACCAAGTTCGCCCATTTCCTGCCAAAGCTCTGACGGGAAGGCGTTTTTCTGGTCTATCTCCGCCGCCATAGGCTTCACGCGCGACTGCGCCCAACTGTGGACCATGTCACGCAGCGCGTTGACGTCTTCGCCCAGATCGAAGGTCATGGAAGACAGGAACATGAGCGACTCTCTTTTTATTGAACGCTTGTTCAGTTTATGTCGAGAAGTCGCACGCGGTCAAGCGCAGCCTGCGTTGCGCGCCCCGCGCCCGCTTGGGGGTGTCAGTTGCCAGCTTGCCAAACGGCGCTGACCTCGGCGCGGATGATCCGGGCGATGAGGGCGCAATCGGCGGTCGAGAATGTCAGCGGCAGGCGCATATCCATGATGCCCGCAAGCACCCGGTCGCTGGCAGGCATCGGGGTAGAGGCCGCGTAACGCCAGCTGTCGTAGCGGCTGGTAAAGCCCACAGGCTCTGCCCCGCCGAACCATTTCAGCTCTACCCCGCGCGCGGCACAGCGCGATTGCACCTCTGCCACCGCGGCGGCGGACCAGTCGAGCAACAGGAATTGGAAGGATGAGGCGACAAAGCCCTCGGCGTCGGGGCGCGACACAAGGGTCAGGCCGGGCACATCGCGCAGGCCTGCATCCATCACATCATAAAGCGCATTCCAGCGCCCTGCCTGAGCCGCCAAATCGGCCAGCTGCGGACGTAGAATTGCGGCGCGCAGGTTGTCCATCCGGCCCGATATATTCGGTGTCTGATAACGCAGTTCGGCGAATTCCTCTGGCGTGGGGCCCGCGGCGTGAGAGGTGTAAAGCATGTAACTGCCCGACAGCATCGTCGCCCGCGCCATGCCTTCCGCATCGTCGGAGATCAGCAAACCGCCCTCGCCCGAATTGATGTGCTTGTAGGTCTGGGTCGAAAAACAGCCAAAACGCCCGAAGGTGCCTGATGGCTTGCCGTTCCACGTGGCCCCCATGGTGTGGGCGCAATCCTCGACCACGGTGACACCTGCTGCATCACACAGCGCCATCAGCGCCTCCATATCACACAGATGCCCGCGCATATGGCTTAGTAGCAGGACGCTGGCCTGATCCAGTTTCGCCGCCAAATCATCCAGGTCGATGACCAGTTCCTCGGTCACGCCGATATAGACGGGCACGGCGCCCACGCCCGCAATCGCACCCGGCACCGGGGCCAAGGTAAAGGCATTGGTCAGCACGCGGTCGCCTGGTTTCACACCACACGCCCGGAGCGCGGTGCCAATGGCGTAGCCGCCCGACGCCACGGCAAGGCAGTATTCTGCCCCGACCGATGCCGCAAATTCCTGTTCCAGCAGCACGGTTTCCGCAACCTCGCCCGGCACCGTGTTATAGCGGTGCAACCGCCCCGATTGCATCACGCGCACGGCGGCTGCGATCCCCTCTTCCGGGATTGGTTCCTGCTGGGTGAAACTGCCTGTGAATCGCTCTGTCATGGCGACACAATGCGCCGATGTAAGCGCTTACGTCAATCAGCCGATCAGGCGGGTGACCTCGGCGGGCAGTTCTTCAAAGCTACCGATCAGCCCTTCGGGGTTGAGGGCGGCCATGTCACCGCCGCCGGGGCCAAAGGTCACCAGAACAGAGGGCACGCCTGCGTTGCGGGCGGTATTGCGGTCCGTGTCGGTGTCGCCCACCAGCAAGACACGCGCCGGATCAGCACCCGCGCGGCGCGATGTTTCGTGTAGGTGTTCAGGGTCGGGTTTGCGCACTGGCAGGCTGTCTGCCCCAAGAACCGCGCCAAAGTCGTCCAGCACCCCCAAAGAGGTCAGAAGCTTCAACGCCAGCGCCTCTGGTTTATTGGTGCAGATCGCCACTTTGTAGCCCGCCCCGCGCAGATCGCGCACGGCCTCGATCGCACCGGGATAAAGGAAAGTGTGGTTATTGATGGCGCGGTCGTAGTGGTTGATCAGCGGCATATATTGGCGGTCGACCTCGTCCTCGCCATGGGTGCCGGTGCGCGAAAAGCCCAGCCGCAGCATCGCACGCCCGCCCTTGAGCGCGGTGCCCGCATCGGTCGCGGGATCCAGCACATCGCCCAGCCCCAGATCGCGGAAACAGGCATTGGCGGCGGCAATCAAATCGCCGCTGGTATCGGCCAATGTCCCATCCAAATCAAAAATCACACCGCGCATCTGCATCCCCTCGTTTGGCCTGCTTTGTAACGAAGCGTAATTGGATGTGAAGCCCCGGCGCTTGTGCTATTCTGCAAAGCGGATAGAAGACCCAAAAACGGGCGGACAGGTTATATGGCAACAGCTTTTATCATTCTGGCGGCGGGCAAAGGCACGCGGATGCAGTCCGATTTGCCCAAAGTGCTGCACCCTATCGGTGGCGCGCCCCTGTTGGTGCACGCAATGAAATCAGGTGCGGCGCTGGATCCTGACCACATGGTTGTGGTCGCAGGGCACGGCGCGGAACAGGTTGAAGCGGCGGCCAAGGACTGGAACCCAGAGGCGCAGGTCGTCGTGCAATCAGAGCAGCTTGGCACCGCCCATGCCGTGGCCCAAGCCGCCCCTGCCTTAGCCGGATTCAACGGCGATGCGATAGTGCTTTATGGCGACACCCCCTTTATTTCCGACGCCACACTTGCGGCCATGTCCGCCGCCCGGCTGACCCATGACATTGTCGTTCTTGGCTTTGAGGCCGCAGATCCCGGCCGCTACGGGCGCTTGGTGATGGACGGCACAACGCTGACAAAGATCGTTGAATTCAAAGACGCCGACGACGCGACCCGCGCCATCACCTTGTGCAATTCCGGCGTGGTCTGCGCCGATGTCGGGACGTTGTTTGACCTGGTCGCCAGCGTCGGTAATGACAATGCGGCGGGCGAATACTACCTGACCGATATTATTGAGATCGCCCGCACGCGCGGCCTGTCGGCCACCGCCGTCACTTGCGATGAGGCCGAAACGCTGGGCATCAATTCCCGCGCGGAACTGGCCGCGGCAGAGGCGCTGTTTCAGGCAAACGCCCGCGTGCGGCTGATCGACGACGGCGTCACCATGCTGGCCCCCGACACGGTTTTTTTGTCCCACGACACGGTCATTGGCCGCGACGCGGTGATCGAACCCAACGTGGTGTTTGCCCCCGGTGTCACCGTCGAAACCGGTGCGACGATCCGGGCCTTTTCCCACCTTGAAGGCTGCCATGTCAGCCGCGGCGCGGTCGTCGGCCCCTATGCCCGCTTGCGCCCCGGCGCAGAGCTGGCGGAGCATGTGAAAATCGGCAACTTCGTCGAGGTCAAGAACGCCCAGATCGCCGAAGGGGCCAAGGTCAACCACCTGTCCTACATCGGTGATGCAACCATCGGCGCGGGCACGAACGTCGGCGCTGGCGTGATCACCTGCAACTACGATGGCGTGTTCAAGCACCAGACCACGATCGGCGAAAACGTCTTTGTGGGGTCGAACACCATGCTTGTCGCGCCGGTGATGTTGGGCGACGACGCGATGACGGCCAGCGGGTCTGTCATCACCCGCGACGTGCCGGCAGGCGATCTGGCCGTGGCGCGGGCGCGGCAAGAAAACAAAGCAGGCCTTGCCCGGCGGATGTTCGAAAAGTTAAAGAAATTGAAGGCCAGTAAGGCAAAAGGGTCATAAAATGTGTGGAATTGTAGGTGTTCTTGGGAACCACGAGGCTGCCCCGATCCTTGTTGAGGCGCTCAAGCGGCTTGAATACCGCGGTTATGACAGCGCAGGCATCGCGACCATTCACAATGACCGGCTGAACCGCCGCCGCGCTGTCGGCAAGCTAGTGAACCTGTCTGACCTCTTGGTGCATGAACCGCTGGCAGGCAAGTCCGGCATCGGTCACACGCGCTGGGCCACGCATGGTGCACCTTCGGTGAACAACGCCCACCCGCACGCCGCTGCCGGCGTTGCCGTCGTTCACAATGGGATCATCGAGAATTTTCGGGAACTGCGCGAATTCCTGACCGCCAACGGCATCAGTTTTACCACAGAAACCGACACCGAAACTGTCGCCCTTTTGGCGCAATACTTCCTTGATCAGGGCAACAGCCCGCGCGACGCGGCTGAACAGACTATCGCTCGCCTTGAAGGGGCCTATGCGCTGTGTTTCCTGTTCGATGGCGATGACGATCTGCTGATCGCGGCGCGCAAGGGCTCTCCGCTGGCGATTGGTCATGGCGAGGGCGAGATGTTCGTCGGTTCTGACGCGATTGCGCTGGCCCCGATGACCGACAAGATCACCTATTTGGACGAAGGCGACTGGGCCGTCGTGACCCGCAACTCGGTCGAGATTCGCGATGCAAATGGTGCGCTGGCCAACCGCGATATGCGCGTGATCCAGATTGATACGGCCCGCGTGGACAAGGCCGGGTTCAAACACTTTATGGCCAAGGAAATCGCAGAGCAGCCGACCGTTTTGCAAGGCGCGCTCGCGCATTATGCCAAAGGCGCAGACGTCGCCCTGCCCGACCCCGGCCTAGATTTTGCACAGGTTGAACGCCTGACGATGGTGGCCTGCGGCACGGCCTATTACGCCTGCATGGTGGCGAAATACTGGTTCGAACAAATCGCGCGGCTACCTGTCGAAATTGATGTGGCGTCAGAGTTTCGCTATCGCGAACCGCCCGTCACCGACGGCACCGTGGCGCTGTTTGTCAGCCAATCCGGCGAGACGGCGGATACCCTTGCCGCCCTGCGCTATATGGAAGGCAAAGCCGCCAAGATCGTGTCGGTGGTGAATGTCGCCGAAAGCTCTATCGCGCGGGAAAGTGATCTGGCCTTGCCGATCCTTGCGGGGGCGGAAATTGGCGTGGCCTCGACCAAGGCCTTCACCTGTCAGTTGACCACTTTGGCGATGCTTGTGCTGAAAGCCGCCAAGGATCGCGGGCATATCGCGGATCTGTCGGAACACCTGAAAGCGCTGCAATCGCTGCCCGGTATCATGAACGCGGCACTCACCATCGAAGGTGCGGTGCAAGAGATTGCGCAGGATCTGGCAGAGGCACGCGATATCCTGTTTCTGGGACGTGGTCAGATGTATCCGCTGGCCCATGAAGGCGCGTTAAAACTAAAGGAAATCAGCTACATCCACGCCGAAGCTTATGCATCTGGAGAATTGAAGCACGGCCCCATCGCACTTGTGGATGCCCATGTGCCGGTCATCGTCATGGCCCCGCGTGACGCGCTGTTTGAAAAGACGATCTCGAACATGCAAGAGGTCATGGCCCGCGGCGGCAAGGTGCTGTTGATCACCGACCGCGAAGGCGCGGCCGAGGCTGGTGAGGGCGTGTGGCGCACGCTGGTCATGCCGCAAACGCCCGACCTTCTGGCCCCGATTGTCTATGCCGTCCCGGCCCAGCTTTTGGCCTATCACACGGCTGTCGCCAAAGGCACGGATGTGGATCAGCCGCGCAATCTGGCCAAATCCGTGACTGTGGAATGAACGCGACAGAGGCTCTTGCGCAACTAGGCGGCGATGCGGTCAAAGCCGCAGAGATGAAGGCCTATCACAAGGTTGACCGTGTCTACCTTGGTGTCGCCAATCCGGTGATTGACGCGCATGTGAAAGACTGGCGCGCCGCCCTGTCGCTAGATGAGCGGTTGGCGCTTTGTGCGGATTTGTGGCGCAGCAATGTGCACGAAGGGCGCGTCGCTGCGGCCAAGCTTTTGACGCAGGCCCGGATCCGCCCGGACGACACGGCGGCATGGCAATTGATCGCCTCTTGGGTGCCGGAATTTGATGCATGGGCGGTGGCGGATCACGCCAGTATCGCAGGGCAAAAGCGCTTGGTTATGGATCCGTCGCGCCTTGATGAAGTTGAAGCATGGACAACATCCGACCATATGTGGACCCGCCGCGCGGCCCTTGTGATGACCTTGCCGTGGACCAAGCAAAACCACCCCAAACCGGCAGAGCTTGCTGCCCGTGACCGCATTCTGGGTTGGGCTGCGACCTATGTGACTGACCCCGAATGGTTTATTCAAAAGGCCGTGGCTTGGTGGCTGCGCGAGCTGTCAAAACATGACCCCGACCGGGTAGTTGCGTTCCTGGAACAACATGGTGAGACGATGAAACCCTTTGCCCGCAAGGATGCGGGCCGCAAGCTTCCTTCAGCGTAGTCAGTCGCTTAGCGGTTACTCCGCAAAGATCGACACCTCGTGCAATCCGGCAAGTGGCGCATTCAGCAGCCGCATGGCGGCTAGCGAAATCTCTGCCCCGGATCCGGCGGCCTTGCCAGATGGGCGCAGCTCCACGTTGACCGAATTGCCCTGAAACGCGACCCGTCCGGGGGTAAGTTCGGTGACCAATGCGGTTTCAACCCAGATGCCGGGGTCAGCCGGATTTCCGAGCGTCCCAATCGCGGTGCCAAGTGCCCGTTCCCCCGCAGGTTCCGGCGTCGCAAGGGCCGCTTCGCGATCCTCGGCGGTGGTAGTGTCAAACTGTTCGACCGTCCGCGCGGTGGGCGGCGGCGGTGGGGGTGGTGTGGGGTCCAGTGTTGGCGGCGGCGGGGCGACGGGTGCCGCGACCACGGGCGGGCCAAATGCCGCCTGGAATTCGGTACAGGCCGAGAGGGCCAAAATCGGGATTAGGATAACGCGTTTCATGCAGATGACGTTATGTTGCGCAGGCAGGGCTGACAAGCGCGACTTGCCATCTTGCGCAAGGCTTTGCCGGGGCATAGGCTACGTTCATGAATGCCCCACTGATTGACCCTTTTGCCCGTGTTATCAGCTACTTGCGCCTGTCGGTGACAGATCGCTGCGATTTTCGCTGCGTCTATTGCATGTCAGAGAACATGACCTTTCTGCCCAAAAAGGAACTTTTGACGCTGGAAGAGCTGGATCGCATGTGTTCGACCTTTATCGACATGGGCGTCAAAAAGCTGCGGATTACTGGGGGTGAACCGCTGGTGCGGCGCGATATCTTGAAGTTTTTCAATGGGATGTCCCGACACCTTGAAAGCGGCGCATTGGAAGAGTTGACGCTGACAACCAATGGCAGCCAGTTGGAGAAATACGCAGCCGACCTTTTTGCGGCTGGGGTGCGGCGGATCAATATCTCGCTTGATACGCTGGACGAAAAGAAGTTCGCAGACATCACCCGCTGGGGGCGCTTGCCGCAGGTCTTGCGCGGCATTGAGGCGGCCCAAGCCGTTGGTTTAAAAGTAAAAATCAATGCCGTGGCCCTCAAAGGGTTCAACGAGGATGAGTTGTTTACACTGACCAATTGGTGCGCGGAACGACAGATGGATCTGACATTTATCGAAGTCATGCCGATGGGTGATCTCGGCAATGAGGATCGGTTTGGCCAATATTGGTCGCTCAAGGACCTGCGCGCAGAGCTTGCGACGCAATTCACATTGACCGACCTGCCCGACCGCACCGGAGGTCCAGCCCGCTATGTGAAGATCAATGAGACCGGGCAACGCATTGGTTTCATTACACCTTTGTCCCATAATTTCTGCGAAAGCTGCAACCGCGTGCGGATCACCTGCACCGGAGAGATCTATACCTGTCTGGGGCAAGAGGGCCATGCGGATCTGCGTGGGCCACTGCGGCAATCAGAAAGCAATGAGCCGCTGGAAAACGCCATTCGGGCCGCGATTATGGACAAGCCCAAGGGGCATGATTTCGACTATTCGCGCCAAAAGGTCGATGGTCAGGTCAGCCGCCACATGAGCCATACGGGCGGTTAAAAACGGCCATACACAAAGTGGCCAGAAACCATACACAACCCATGCACATACCATGTGCATCACTTCCTTAACAAAATTAACGATTGAGGCGCTGTTGCACGTCGCGGGCAAGGGTATCCTCGATCTGCGTCTTCTCAATTGCGTCGACAATCCGCATGACACGGGCGCGGTGCGTTTCAGCCTCGACCGTTGTGGTGGCCCCACGGTTGATCTTGTCACGCAGTTCAGCATCGGAGCGGGTGAAGTAGTGGTTCAGCTGGATCGCGGCACGGGAATAGAACGCGCGGTTGCGCCGGTCCTTGTGGGTGGCAAGGACGCCCACGTCGTTCACGCCAATCCGCGCGCCGTCAATATCAAACCCATGCACCCTGACCCCGGTCACACGGGTCGGATCGACGATGCATTTCCAGTTCACGCCGCGTTTGTCGGTCAGCGGGTCAGAGCGATAAAGATAGTTTTCCAAGATGCCACCGGGCGGGGGCGTGTCATGGCCGTTGCGGCCAAACATATGCCAGGGCAAAGAGATATGCGCATGGTCTGACAGATCATCCAAGGCAGCCAGAAGATCGGGGGCCTGGGCCGGCACCAGAAATTCATCCACATCGATAAAGGCCAGCCAGCGAAAGCCCGCGCCAAAGTTGCGCAGGGCATGAGCATAGGCGAGCACCTGATTGTGGATTTCAGCACCGCTGCGCCCGTCCTTGAGGGTTTGGTCCCAAGGAACAATCGTCAAAGCGTCGGGCGGCAGCAGATCGCGCAGCACGTTCATCGCGCCGTCGGTGCAGCCGTTGTCGTAGACGATGAAGTGGCGCACGCCCAAGGCGCGGTGAAAGCTGACCCATTCGGGGAGGTATGCGGCCTCATCCTTGACGATCAGGACGATGCCAAGGCCCGCGCGGTTGGGCAGCCCGGTGGGCGGTGTGATGCTGATTTTGCTGATCGTGCGTTTGCGCCAGAACATCAAAGATCCCCTTTCAGGCGGGCGGCGATGCGGGCGGCGGCATCATCGGTTTGCGGGATGTAATAGCGCGTTGCGAGCCATGTGAGAAATCGCGCGCGCAGGTCTTGGTCGAAGGGGATGCCTGTCGCGGTTTCCAGCGTCCTTTGCAGGGCCAGGTCGCTGTCGGCGTGGCAGGTCAGGCCGGGCAGCGCAAAGAAGCTGCGCCCGGTGGTGATGACCGGCTTGTCCCAGAACATCGCCTGCAACCCCATGGAGGAATTGACCGTCAGCACCGCCCGCGCCCCTGCCAGTTGCGTAAAGCTGTCGGTCTGGTTGTCACGCACCATGCGCGCGCCGCTTGCGATGGCGGCATCAATCTGCGCGGTCAGCGGTTGCTTGGCGCTGGGGTGTTCCTTGAGCCGCAGATGCCAGCCGTCGGGCAGCGCGGTCGAGGCATCGGCAAGGGCCGCAATAAAACCGGCCACCGACCCGACCCAGCCTGCAAAAAGGATCATCTGGCTGTCATCGGGGACTTGCAGCGGCACAAAGATATAAGGCGTATCGGGTGGTGCCCCATCGGTTTGGGCAATATCCGCGCGGCGGGCCACGCGGGCCTGAAACTGAGTCTTGAGCCGGGCCAAAAGGTCCGGGTCCGGGGTGACATTGGCGTAGGCGGCGGGGTCTTGCGGCACGGAGCCTTCGGCGTTGACGCCCCTGGGATCAAGGGTGAGGTAGCCGGGCAAGGGGCTGAGTTCTGCAAAAAGGCGCGCGGCACCGGCGTCTTGTGCACCCAGCATCACAGCGCGCCGAGTGCCGGTCAGGCCCTGCCAGCACAGGGCGGTGTGGTCGGGGTTTGCCGCAAACCAGCGGCGGGCGTAGTTGTAGCGCCCCTTGAGAAAGGCCAGTTTGGCGGCCCGGCTGACCCTCCCTTTGGGCTGACGTTTGGCACGGGCCAGACACTCCGCCGCACGGGTGGCGGTTTCGGGAAAGCCACGCAATGAGACCGCCCAGGGCGACAGCGCCTGCCCGCCCCCCGCCGCCTGTGCGATGGCGGCGAAAAACCGTGCTTTTTCAGCATGTTTGGGCGGCTCTGGCAGCCAAGCGATCCGTGTCATACAGCCTTGATAGGCCAAGCGCGCGGCGCTGTGTAGAGGCTAGGCCACCTTCAATCGTTGTTCCGCAAGACCGACCCAATAGGAACAGCCCGCCGGGATGGCGTCATCGTTGAAGTTATAGGCCGGGTGGTGGACATCCGCGCTGTCGCCATTGCCGACAAGGATATAGGCGCCGGGGCGTTCTTCGAGCATGAAGGCGAAATCTTCGCCCCCCAGGGATTGGTCGGCGACGGCGCAAGAGCCAGAAACGCTGCTGGCCACATCAGCAGCAAAAGCGGTTTGTTCGTCACTGTTGACCATCACCGGGTAGCCACGGGTGTAAGTGGTTTGCGCGGTGCCGCCAAAGCTGCTGGCGATGCCAGAGGCAATCTGAGCAATGCGGCGTTCGGCCAGATCACGGGAGGCGGCAGACATGGTGCGCACGGTTCCCTTGAGTGTCACCGATTGCGGGATGACGTTCATCGCGTTGGATGAGGTCTGAAACGAGGTGACAGAGACGACGACGTTTTCGGTCGGGTCGACGTTGCGGCTGACGATGGATTGCAGGGCCACGACGATGTGGCTGGCGATCAATGTGGTGTCGATGGCGTTCATCGGTTTGGCGGCGTGGCCGCCCAGCCCTTCGACGGCGATTTCGATCATATCGGAGGCGGCAAAGAAGGCACCGGGGCGGATTGCGAATTGGCCGGTGGGCAGGTTGGGCCAGTTGTGCATGCCGTAGACTTCGTCAATCGACCAGCGGTCCATCAGCCCGTCTTCGCACATCTCGCGGCCGCCACCGCCGCCCTCTTCTGCGGGTTGGAAGATAACGACGACGGTGCCGTCGAAATTGCGGGTCTCGGCCAGATATTGCGCGGCACCCAGCAGCATCGTGGTATGGCCGTCATGGCCGCAGGCGTGCATGGCGCCACTCGTTTTGGAGGCGTAAGGCAGGCCGGTTTCTTCATGAATAGGGAGCGCGTCCATGTCAGCGCGCAACCCGATGGTCCGGCCAGAGGTATTTGTTTTGCCGTGAATGACGCCAACGACGCCGGTGCGGCCAATCCCGGTTGTGACCTCATCAACACCAAAGGCCGCGAGCTTATCTGCGACAATGGCGGAGGTTCGATGTGTGTCGAAGAGGATTTCGGGGTTTTCGTGCAGATCATGGCGGATCGCGGTGAGATCGGGCAGCAGTTCGGCAAAGCGATTCTTGATGGGCATTGGGGTCTCCTTTGACTGCCAACATAAGGAGATTTCGGCCAAGGAACAGGGGGCGCTGCCCCCGTCCGCAAGCGGACTCCCCCGGGATATTTTTAGCCAAAAGAAGGTTAGAGGTTGGGACCGAGGGTGAGCGGGCTGCCATCGGAAAACCGCGCAAAGCGGAAGCGGGTCAGATCGTAGCCGTGCGCGGTGTTGGTGGCCAGCTGTGCTGTGACGCGGCCCATGGCGGGGCCGATGCCAAAGCCGTGGCCACACATGCCGGTGCAGATTGTAAGCCCCGGCAGCGCATCGCAGGTGTCGACGATGGGCACCACGTCGGGCAGCGTGTCGATCAGCCCCGCCCATGCCTTTTTGATCTTGGTGGTGCCAAGGGCGGGGAATGTCGCGGTGAAATCTCGTGCAAGTTTGGCGACCTTGCTGCGGTTGGGGGATGGGTCGAGGACGCGCATCGCCTCGAACGGGCTGGGCTGATCGCCAGACCAGCGACGCGGCGTGCCCCATGCATCAGGATAGCCACGCGGGGCGGCGGGCAAGAGGCGGGTGCCGAGCGGATCCTTGAGCAATTGCGGTGCAAAACGGGTGAAAGCGCGGAAGGCATCGGGGCCCACAAAAAGTTCGTGAAAGCCTTCCGGGGCCAACGTGTATCCGCCATCTTCGCGGCGGCGCCACGCAAGGCGGTTGTCCACCGCACCGCCCAAGTAATCGAGCGCCGCCATGGGGTCGGTCTGGGCGACCGTGGCCCGGACAGACAGCTGCGGGATGCTGACGCCGTGGCGGCGCAACAGCAGCGAGGACCATGCGCCACCGGCGAGCACCGTGGCATCCGCGGTGATCCGGCCCTTTTCGGTGATGACACCGGTCACGGTGCCTGCGGTGATATCCAAAAGACGCACGGCACAGTTTTCGATGATCGTGACACCGTCGCGGACGGCCGCGCGGGCCAATGCGGGCACGGTCAGCCAAGGTTCGGCGCGCATATCGGTAGGCGTATGCAGCGCGCCCGCCCATTTGCGCCCGGCCCCCGGCAGCATGGTGGCCACATCATTGGCGTCCAGCAAACGCGATGAGACGGCGAAGGACGCGGCCTGATCCAGCCACTCTACATAGCGGGCCATTTCCGCGTCATCCTTGGCCAGATAGAGCGTGCCCGTCCGGCGCAGGCCAAAGCCGCCTGCGGCCTTTTCAAGCGCGGGCCACATGGCTTGCGCTGCAAGTGCCAGCGGCAGTTCTGCGACGTCGCGGCCCTGGGCGCGGATCCAGCCCCAGTTGCGGCTGGATTGTTCGCCCGCGATGCGGCCTTTTTCCAGCAAGACCGTCTTGTGCCCGGCTTTGGCCGCTTCCCATGCGGTCATGACACCGATGATGCCGCCGCCGATGACAACCACATCGGCCTGACGCGGCAGGGTCGCGCGGTGTTCGATCGCGGTGGCAGCGGTGATCATGAGGCGAGCGTGTCGACCAGCTTGGCGATGAATGCCTCGCCCTGTTGAAACTGATCCACGGTGATAAATTCATTGGGCTGGTGGGCCTGCGCGATGTCGCCGGGGCCGCAGACGACAGCTGAATAGCCGCGTTCCTGAAATTGCCCCGCTTCAGTGCCGTAGCTGACCACGTTGTTAGAGTTGTCGCCGGTCAGGCGGCGGGCGAGTTCTTCGGCGGAGCCTGCGGTTTCAGGGACCAGACCGGGAAGGCCAAAGTATTGCGTAGCCGTAATGCCTGCCTCTGGCCGAACGGCTTTCATTTCGGCGTCAAGTTCCGCGATCTTTGCGTCAAACCGCGCCTGCCATGCGGCGATGTCATCGCCGGGGACGACACGGAAATCAAAGCCGAAATGGCAGTCTTTGGCGGTGATATTATGGGCGGTGCCGCCGGAGATCTGACCGATATGCAGCGTCGTATAGGGTGGATCAAAAGGTGCGGCGAGGTCGTTGGGTGTGGTTTGCGCGTTTTCGGCGTTTACCTGATTGGCCCAGTCGATCAGTTTGGCGGCCATCATGATCGCACTGACCCCTTGATAGGCGATTGAGGAATGCACCTCAAACCCTTGAAAGTGCATCTCAAAACCCATGCCGCCCTTATGGCCGGTGACGACCTTCATCATTGAAGGTTCACCGACCAGAACCGTATCTGCACGCGGCATCCCGTGGGCGACCATATGATCGATCATCGGTGGTGCGCCGACGCAGCCGACCTCTTCATCGTAGCTGAGTGCGATTTGCAGCGGGCGTTTGAGGCCGCGTTCAAGGGCCAATGGCACGGCGGAGAGCGCCAGCGCATCAAAGCCTTTCATGTCGCAGGTGCCACGGCCAAAGTATTTGCCGTTTTTCTCGGTCACGGTGAAGGGATCGGTATCCCAGGCCTGCCCGTCCACAGGGACCACATCGGTATGGCCTGACAGCACAACCCCGCCGTCAATTTCGGGTCCGATATGGGCGTAGAGTGCGGCCTTGGTGCCGTCCTCGTTTGGGACGCGCACGGATGCAACACCGAATCCATCGAGGTAGTTTTCGACAAAATCAATCAGATCGAGGTTGCTATCGCGGCTGACAGTGGGAAATGCCACGAGGCGATCCATCAGGTCACGGGCAGTCAGAGGCATGAGATTTTCCAGTATCCAAAGGGATGAAATCGCTTGCAGGTTGGCGCAATTCACGTCGCAAGGCCAGTGTTGCCGCTAGGGCAACTTGGCGCAATGTTGAAATGGCTTGCGGGTCGCAAATTCCGTGTTAGCGTTAGCCAGATTGCAAGTCCGCGTCACGACGGATGCAAAAACAAAAGACATTCGAACCACTTGGGAGGTGCGTTCATGCCCGATGGGGCGCTGCCAGTCCTGGATGTCCGGGATCTCAAAACTGTATTCAAGACACGGGGCGGCGAAGTGCATGCCGTCAATGATGTGTCGTTCGACCTGCGCCCCGGTGAATTGCTGGGCGTTGTGGGCGAAAGCGGGTCGGGTAAATCGGTCACGATGATGTCGCTGTTGGGGCTTTTGCCTTCGCCGCCCGCAGATGTGCGCGGCGGGACGGTGACCTTTGGCGGCAAGGATCTGTTGCAGCTGGACCCTGAGGGGTTGCGCGCTGTGCGTGGTGGCAAAATCGGTTTCGTGTTTCAGGATCCGATGACGTCATTGAACCCGGTGTTTACGGTTGGCATGCAGATTGCAGAGCCTTTGCGTAAGCACATGGGGATGAACAAGAAACAAGCCGCAGCACGGGCGAAGGAATTGCTTGAGCTGGTGGGGATCCCCGATGCCGATCAACGCCTGAAGGACTATCCGCACCAGTTTTCCGGTGGGATGCGCCAGAGGGTGATGATCGCGATTGCGCTGGCCTGTGACCCGCAGGTTCTGATCGCGGATGAGCCGACGACGGCGCTGGATGTGACCATTCAGGCGCAGATCTTGGAGTTGATGAAAGACCTGCGCGACAAGTTGGGCATGGCGGTGATCTGGATTACCCACGATCTGGGTGTGATTGCGGGCATCGCGGATCGGGTGATGGTGATGTATGGCGGGCAGGTTGTTGAACATGCGCCGGTGAAGGATTTGTTTCAGAACCCCGGCCATCCCTATACCAAGGCGCTGTTGACGACGATCCCGAAAATCAGTGGCACGCGCGAAAAGCGGTTGACGATCATCGAAGGACAGCCGCCGATTTTGGCAGGTGCGCCAAAGGCTTGTCCGTTCCGGGACCGCTGCAATGTGGCGATGGACCGATGTGCGGTTGAAAACCCGCAACGCTATGATGTGGGTGCCGGTCATGACGTGGCCTGTTTCCATGCGGAGGGTGTGTGATGTTGGATCAGACCCCTGCCCCCTTGGTCAGCGTGCGCGACCTGAAGATGCACTTTCCGATTTACGCAGGGCTTTTTCGGCGGCGTGTCGGAGAGGTGAAGGCCGTGGATGGCGTCAGCTTTGACGTCATGGAAGGTGAGACGCTGGGGCTGGTCGGCGAATCCGGTTGCGGCAAGTCGACCTGTGGCCGCGCGGTGCTGCGATTATATGATATTACCAGCGGTGAGATCAGGATTGATGGGCGCGAGATTGGGTCAGTGCCGCAGCCTGATTTGCGCACCATGCGGCCTACAATGCAGATGGTGTTTCAGGATCCGCAAGCAAGTCTGAACCCGCGCATGACGGTCGAGGCGATTATCAAAGAGCCGCTGGATGAACATACCAAGCTGACAGAGGCGGAAAAGCGCGAAAAAGTCGCAGAGCTGATGGATGCGGTGGGGCTGAATCGCAAGTTCGCCAAGCGCTATCCACATGCGTTTTCGGGCGGCCAGCGACAGCGGATCGGGATTGCCCGCGCGCTGGCGTTGAACCCGAAGTTTATTGTCTGTGATGAGCCGATTGCGGCCTTGGATGTGTCGATCCAGGCGCAGGTGGTAAACCTGCTGGAAGACCTGCAGGAAAAGTTCGGTCTGACTTATCTGTTCATCAGTCACGATCTGTCGATGGTGCGCCATATCGCGACGCGGGTGGCGGTCATGTATTTGGGCAAGGTCGTGGAATTGTCGCCGCGCGAGGCGCTTTATGCCGAACCGCTGCATCCCTATACCAAGGCGCTATTGTCTGCTGTGCCGGAGCCTGATCCCGCACTGGCCAGCACCCGCGAGCGGATCATTCTGCAAGGTGATGTGCCCAGCCCGTCCAACCCGCCGCAGGGGTGCAACTTTTGCACGCGTTGCCCGGCAGTGATGGACATCTGCAAACAAGATGAACCCAAAACCCACGAGGTTCAGCCCGGGCGCTTTGTCGCCTGCCACCTATACAATGACACTGCGGACCGAACCGCAGGCACAGAGGTTTAAGAGCGTCCAACAAGGAGAATGGATATTATGAAACTCAAGACAGCACTGCTCGGCGCCGCCGCGTCGCTTGCCCTAGCACCGATGGCCTATGCCGACGGTCACGAAGGCGAGCGGGGCCGCGATGGCGAGCTGAAAATCATTTATTGGCAAGCGCCATCCATCTTGAACCCCTATCTTTCTGGCGGGACCAAGGAAATCGAAGCCGCGTCGCTCGTGATTGAGCCGCTGGGCCGTTACGACGAAACCGGTGCGCTGATCCCTTATCTGGCCGAAGAAATCCCAACGGTTGGCAATGGCGGCGTTTCCGAGGATCTGACACAGATCACTTGGAAGCTGAAGGAAGGCCTTGTCTGGTCTGATGGCTCGCCTGTGACATCGGCTGACGTCAAATTCACCGCGGACTACTGCATGAACCCCGAAGGTGGGTGTGCGCAGGGTGCAAAGTTTGACGGTGTGACGGATGTGTCCGTGGTGGACGATCTGACCGTGACGGTCACGTTCGACAAGCCAACACCAAACCCATATGGCCCCTTCATGGGTGGCCAGTCGCCGATCATTCAGGCAGCACAGTTCGCTGACTGCCTTGGTGCCAAGGCACCAGAGTGCACCGACGCCAACTTTATGCCCATCGGCACAGGCCCGTTTGTTGTCACTGAATTCCGCACAAACGACGTGTGGACCGGCGTGGCGAACGAAAACTACCGCGATGCCAGCAAGCCTGCCTTTGCAAGCCTGACGTTCAAAGGCGGCGGTGATGCCACAGCCTCTGGTCGTGCGGTTCTGGAAACTGGCGAGTTTGACTATGCGTGGAACCTGCAACTGGCACCCGACGTGATCGCGTCGATGGCCGAAGCTGGCGTTGGCACACCCGTGTCGGCATTCGGTACATTGGTCGAGCGTCTGGAAATGAACCTGACGAACCCGTCGGCTGATCTGGCCGAAGGCGTCCGGTCCACCGTGGCTGAACCACACCCGTTCCTGTCTGACATCGCTGTGCGCACCGCGCTGTCGATGGCGATTGACCGCGAACTGCTGGTTGAAGTGGGCTATGGTCAGGCGGGTCGTCCGACCTGTAACCTGGTGCCTGGTCCGGCGATCTATGCGTCTGACAACGATGCCTGTCTGACACAGGATATCGCTGGCGCAAATGCCATGCTGGATGCAGCCGGTTGGGTTGACAGCGACGGCGACGGCGTGCGCGACAAAGATGGCGTTGCATTGCGTATCCTATACCAGACTTCGACCAACGCGGTCCGTCAGGATTTCCAAGCGTTGATCAAGGAATGGTGGAGCGAGATCGGTGTTGAAACCGAACTGCGCAACATTGATGCATCCGTGTTCTTTGGTGGGGATCCGGGTTCGCCCGATACCTTCCAGAAGTTCTATGCGGACGTGGAAATGTACGCCAACAACTTTGATGGCACCGACCCACAAGCCTATCTGGCGGCCTATCGCTGCGGCAATGAGCCAAAGCCAGACAGCCAGTGGCAGGGTGAGAACATCAACCGCTTCTGCGATCCGGCCTATGACGCCATGATCGACGAACTGGCCACAACCGCGGATCTTGATCGCCGTGGTGAGATCGCCCGCGCGATGAACGACATGCTGACCAAAGACAGCATGACAATCGTCCCACTGGTTGACCGTGGTCGTGTGTCGGCCCACGCCAACACCCTTGGTGGTGTGATCCTGAATACTTGGGATTCCGAGCTGTGGAACGTCGCTGACTGGTATCGCACCGGTAACTAAGGTGGTGCCGGGGGAAACCCCGGCCTAGCCCAGACAATCCGGGTGGGCAGCAATGCCCACCCACCCCCCGAACCCATGAACCAAGGCGCCGCTGATGCTGACCTACACCATCCGTAGATTGCTGCTGTCGATCCCGACGCTTTTGTTCATTGCGTTTGTCATATTCATGCTGTTGGAGCTCGCCCCCGGCGACCCGATGGCGCAGATGCCTCTGACGATCCCACCTGAGGTAAAGGAAAAGATGCGCCTGGCGCTGGGGCTGGGAGAGCCGTGGTGGGTGCGGTTCCCGCTGTGGCTGAAGCAGTTCTTTATCGTTGAGCCGCAGTATTGGATCGACAACACCTTTGGCACCAACTTTGCCAATGATGCGCAGCGGATCATTTCTTTCCAGTCACGCAGCCCGGTTTTTGACACCATCGCAGAGCGGATGCCGCAGACCTTGTGGGTTGTGGGCATGTCTTATGTGGTGGGCGTGCTGATCGCCCTGCCGATTGGGATCATCAGCGCCTACCGGCAGTATTCGGTGTTTGATAACGTGGGCACCTTTGTCAGCATGATTGGCTTTTCGGTGCCACCGTTCTTCTCTGGCGTCGTGCTGATCGTGATCTTCTCGGTCAGTCTGGGCTGGCTGCCGTCGATCTATGACACCACCCATCAGGTGATGGATTGGGACAGTTTCGTCTTTCAACTGCGCCAGATGGTGATGCCGGTGATGGTGCTGGCCTTGCAGACGACGGCTCAGGTCAGCCGCTATATGCGCGCGTCGATGCTGGACAACTTGGGGCAGGATTATGTGCGGACGGCACGGGCCAAGGGCATGACTGAAAGCGTTGTGGTGATGAAACATGTGCTGCGCAATTCGATGATCCCGGTGGTCACGGTGATTGCCTTGGGCATACCCAGCATTTTTGGCGGCGCGATCATTACGGAGCAGATCTTTAAGGTGAATGGCCTTGGGCAATTGCTGATTATCGCGTTGCAGGGTTCGGACATTCCGATGGTGATGACGATCACTTTCCTGCTGGCGGTGCTGATCGTGATGATGAACCTGATTGCCGATATCCTATACGGCATTCTGGACCCGAGGATCCGCTATGACTGATCAATCTGTGGACACCGCCGTCGAGGAACTCACCAAGCCGCGCAACCAGTGGCTGGACGTTTGGGACCAGTTCAAGACCCATAAGGGGGCTGTGGTTGGCCTTGGGTTTTTGATTTTCATCACGCTGTTTTGCGCGATTGGGCCGTTTGTCTGGGACGTGGACCCCGGCAAGCTCGACATCCGCAACAAGGACGTGCGGCCGATCTATATGGCGATCTTTGATGGCGATGCGAAGACGTCTTGGGCGCGGCCCATGGGCACCGATCATCTGGGCCGCGATATCATGGCGAACACGATGCAGGGCGGGCGGATATCGCTGGCTGTGGGGTGGACGGCGATGATTTTGGCGGTGCTGATCGGCACGTTGGTCGGGGTTTTTGCTGGGTATTTCAAGCGGCTGGACGGGTTGCTGATGCGGTTCACCGATTTGGTTCTGTCGCTGCCTATTCTGCCGCTGTTGCTGGTGATGATGCTGCTGTTTCGTGATCCGCTGCGGGCGGCCTTTGGGCCGGAACAGGGGATCTTTATTCTCATCGTGACCGGCATCGGGATTACAAGCTGGATGCAGACCGCGCGGATTGTGCGTGGCGATGTGATGGCCATCAAAGAGCGCGAATTTGTGCTGGCGGCCCGGTCCATCGGCACCCCTGCCCGGCGGATGATTACACGGCATTTGCTGCCCAATGTGATGTCGCCGATCATGGTGTCGGCCACGCTGGGGCTGGCCACGGCGATCATTACCGAAAGTGCCCTGTCCTTTCTGGGGCTTGGGTTCCCGTCTGATTTCCCCACGTGGGGCAAGATTCTATTTGATAGCGTCGACCGGATGACCGCGTTCCCAGAGCGTGTGATCTGGCCGGGGCTTGCAATTTCGCTGACCGTATTGTCGGTCAATTACATCGGGGACGGTTTGCGCGATGCGCTGGATCCTCGGATCAGGGGGCAATAGATCCGCCCAAGCCCGGAGGGCCAGATGCCAGAATATTTATCACCCGGTGTCTATATTGAAGAAATTCCCAGCGGGGCGCGGCCGATTGAGGCTGTGGATACGAGCCTGACCGCGCTGATTGGCTACACAGAAAAAGGGGCATTACTGGCGCCAACGCTGATCACCTCACTTGCAGAATACGCGCGTGAATTTGGTGGACCGGCCGCCCCTGCGATTGAGATCACCGAAAGCGTGGGCGGGCTGAAGGCCAAGGTGCGCAGACACAGCCAGTTCTATCTTTATGATGCGGTCGCGCAGTTTTTTGCCAATGGTGGATCGCGCTGCGTGATCGTCTCGGTCGGGGATTACGGTCCGGCGGATGCCCCGACCAAAAAGCGCCGCAAAGTGCTGCGCAGCGGGTTGAAAGCACTGAACACGCAGGGCGATATCCGGTTGGTGGTGATCCCTGATGCGGTGCTTTTGTCGCGCAAGAACTATGCCCGGTTGCTGACGGCCACACTGAACCATTGCGAAACGCGTGGCGACCGCTTTGCCATTCTTGACGTCCATAAGGGGCACAAGGCGATGGATGGCGACCCGGATCATGACGTGATTTCAGGGGCGCAAACCGGGTTTCGCAGCATGGTTGCTGGGCGCGATGTGAGCTTTGGCGCGGCCTATTATCCTTGGATAGAGTTGCGGCAATCTGGGCCGGTCCCATCGCCGGGGTTCCGGTTGGATGACGCGAGCATCGCGATCCTGCGCCGCGCGGTTGTGGCCGAAGGGAGCGGCTCAGAGGCGGCTGTTGACGGGTTGGGAGCCGCATCGGAGAGGGTGCGAAAGGAGAGCCATGACACCTTGTTGGGGGCGAGCGATCTTTACCGCAGCATCTTGGCCAGCTTGCCAGCGCCATCGCTACTGTTCCCGCCCAGTGCGAGCATCGCCGGGGTTATGGCGCAGACCGATGCGACGCGCGGTGTCTGGAAGGCCCCTGCCGGGCTCGAGGTGCGGAACATCGCTGGGTTCGCGCAGAACCTGACGGACGCGGCCGAGGTCGTTTTGAACCCGCCCGGCAGCGCCGTTCATGTGAATAGTTTGCGGACATTTGAGGGGCGTGGGCATCTGGTTTGGGGCGCGCGGACGCTGGACGGTGGCGACACTGACTATCGCTATGTGAGTGTGCGCCGCGTCGCGTTGATGCTGCAAACGTCGATCACCGCGGGCCTGCAATGGGTGGTGTTTGAACCCAATGACGAGCCGTTGTGGAAATCTGTGCGCCGGGATGTGAGCGCGTTTCTGGACCAGATGTTCCGCTCTGGTGCGTTGCAAGGCACGCGGCAGGAAGAGGCGTTTTATGTGCGTGTCGGTTTGGGCGAGACGATGACGCAAAGCGATTTGGACAACGGGCGATTGGTTTGCGAGGTTGGCGTGGCGCCGCTCAGACCGGCCGAATTTGTCATTCTGCGATTCATGCTCAAGATGTCGCCAACTTAATCAAGATGTTTGCGGATCCGCTGCACCATCATCCAAACGAGCACCAGCACAATCGGCGTGACGCCCGCGGCCATAACAACTTTCGACAGGCCAAATAGCTTTTCCAACGGACCCAGCACGTATAGCGCAAGGTTCACGGCGTAATAGGTGATTGCCACGACGGACAAACCTTCAACGGTGCGCTGCAAACGCAGTTGCAGGTCGGCGCGTTTGTCCATGCTTTCAAGCAGGTTCTGGTTCTGGGCAGAGCGTTCCACATCGACCCGTGTCCGTAGCAGGTTACCGGCCCGCAAGGCCCTGTCTGACATGGTTTGCAGCCGCGCCTCTGTCGCTTTGACGGTGCGCATGGCGGGATCAAAGCGGCGCATCATGAATTCCGAAAACGTCTGGCGACCCAAAAAGCGTTCTTCGCGCAGGACGTCGATGCGCTGGTTCACGATCTGCTCGTAAGCGCCGGTGGCCCCAAACCGAAAGCTGGTTTGTGCTGCGATATTCTCAAGCTCTGAGGAAACTTCGAGCAGTTCTTGCAGGACCTCGGCGGGATCGCTGAGTTCGCCGCTCATGATGCTCAGCAGCGAGGTGAGCCGCTGATCCATGTCCGCCATCGTGCGCGAAAGCCCCCGCGCCCGACTGAGGCCCAGCATCGACATGGATTTGTAGGTTTCAATCTCGCACAGGCGCTGGACGACCCGGCCGATGCGCTGGTCGCCTGCCTCGGGTCGGGCAAAGACGGCGAACCGCATATGGCCGCCGACATCGATGCGAAAATCAGCGGCGACGACAAGTTCATCATCAAGCACCCGACTGATCGCGAGGCTTTCAGGTACGAACCAATCGTTCAGCTTTTCAGAGATACCGGTGTCATCGGCGGCGACTTCGACCCGGATCAGCGCGGATGTGATCCGCGTGCCGGGGGCGGCATCAAGCCATTCCTGCGGAAAGACGCCATAGGTGGCCGCGTCAAAGGGACGGTCGGCCAGACCTTCGCCAAAGATCGTGTAGGTCACGAATTCGGTGTGGCTTTCCCACTTCAGCGTGTGCTTGCCGATAACGCCAGAATAATGCGTGGCCCCCGGCTGTGGGTGGGCCGCACCAAAGCGATCCAGCAGCGCGATCAAGTGTGCCCGGTCAACGTCGCGGTCACGGCCTGCGGCGTTCTCTGCCGGTTTGATCGCCAGATAGGCGGCACGGCTGGGTGCTGCCACCTGCGGAAAGGGTCGCGCGTGCAATTCATTGGCCATCGCATAGCGAAGCGGGTGATCGGCGATGGGAGGCATAGCGCTGGCCCTTGATGTGTCGTTTGGGCCGAACCTAACGTCAATTCAAAAAGGCGCAAGAAAAAAGTGTTATTTTGCAAAAGGTTAGCGGCGCACAATGGTATACCGTGCGCCGCTGCTTGTGATTTGGAGGAATGCAAAAACCCTTAGATCACAACCACATCCAACGGCGGGAAGCCATTGAAGCAGACCGAAGAATAGGTCGAGGTATAGGCCCCGGTGTTGCGGATCAGCACCCGGTCGCCGGATTTCAGCGTCAATGGCAACTGCATGGGGCGGTTCTCATAGAGGACGTCGGCGCTGTCGCAGGATGGCCCGGCCATGATGCAGGGGCCCATTGGGTCGGCATCGCGGTGGGTTTCAAACTGATAGCGGATCGCCTCGCCCTCTGTTTCGGCCAGACCGGAAAAGCGGCCAATGTCGAGGTAGACCCAGCGGTGCATATCGCGGTCCGATTTGCGGCTGACCAGCATGACTTCGGCGACGATCACGCCTGCCTCTGCGACCATGCCACGGCCCGGTTCGGCCATGATCTGTGCGACGCCGTCGAAACGCGCCTCGATCAGGTCCATGACGGCGGCTGCATAGTCGGTGGGGGCTTGAATTTCCTCGCCATAGAACGCGGGGAAACCGCCGCCGATGTTAAGCAGGGTCAAGTCGTGGCCCGCGTCTTTGGCGGCGTCCCAGATGGCGGACATCTGGTCGAGGGTTGGCGCCCACATTGCGGCGCGACGGGTCTGGGAACCGACGTGAAAGGAGAAGCCGACAGGGTTCAGGCCCAGAAATTTGGCATAGTCCAGCAGGCGCAGCGCGGTGTCGCGATCGCAGCCGAATTTGCGCGACAGGGGCCAGTCAGCCTCTGACGTTTCAACGATCAGGCGGATGTAGACGCGTGCGCCGGGGGCGTTTGCGGCGATCTTTTCAAGCTCTTCCTCGGCGTCGGCGGCGAAAAGGGTGATACCTTCGTCGTGGGCCCAGGCAATGTCAGAGGCGCGTTTGATCGTGTTGCCAAACGAGATCTCATCGGGGGATGCGCCTTCGTTCAGGCAGAGGCGAATCTCGGCACGTGATGCGGCGTCAAAGTGGCTGCCAAGATCGACCAGCCGCGCGATGATCTCGCGGGCGGGGTTGGCTTTGACGGCATAGTGGATGTCGGCGCGGCCAAGGCCTGCTTTCAGGGCGCGAAACTGGGTTTCAACCCGGTCCACATCAATCACCAAAGTGGGTTTGTCGAATGCGCGTTCGGCCACAAAGGCATCAAGGCGTGATTGGACAGCAAAAGAAGGCGCAAAGGCGCCGGGGGCATGCATCATGGGTCAATCTCCAGTAGACCCGGCCATTGTGGGATTACCCCACCACAGACCGCTCAGTTCCAAGGGAGACGTTACCGTCGCTACATAAACTCATGCAGGTTGCAGGCCAGAGGCGCGTGCGTTGGCGTCTATAAACGCTCATTTAGACCCTTTGCGGATTCGCACAAGATGGAAAATGCGCCGTGGCGAAGAAAACATAACGGCATGGACGTGGGCGCATGGATCAGGGTAGTCAGCGGGTCATGAGCCGCGTGATCTTGCTGAACAAACCCTTTGGTGTGCTGTCCCAGTTTACGGATGCGCGCAGCCCCTCGCCCCGCCCGACCCTGTCTGATTTCGTTGATGTTCCAGGGGTTTACCCCGCAGGTCGGTTGGACAGGGACAGCGAAGGGTTGCTGGTGCTGACCGATGATGGTCGCTTGCAGGCGCGCATTGCCGATCCGCGCTACAAAGCCGCGAAGGTTTATCTTGTGCAGGTTGAGGGCGCGCCCGGTGATGCCGATTTGCAACCCCTGCGTGACGGCGTGACGCTGAAAGACGGGCCAACCAAGCCCGCAAAGGTCGAACGGATTGATCCCCCTGCCCTGTGGGACCGCGACCCGCCGGTGCGGTTCCGCAAATCCGTGCCCGACTGCTGGCTGCGCGTCACCCTGCGCGAAGGGCGCAACCGGCAGGTGCGGCGCATGACGGCGCATGTGGGGTATCCCACGTTGCGGCTGGTACGCTGGTCGGTGGGTGATTGGACGCTGGACGGGATTGATCCGGGGACATGGCGGGACGCGCAGCCCTAGTCGATGGTGGCCACAACCTCGAGCGTTACAGGCGCGTCGTCACCGTCGCTATCTATTGATAACCCGCTTATTTCCTCTGCCACCAAGCCCTTCATCGGCCGACCGGGTCGGCTGGGGTCTGTGCCCAGAAAACGACCCAGCATTACGCCGGAGACGTCGTAGCGATCGTCAGGTGTCGTCAAGTTGCCGCGGTATTCTGCAAGGAACTGATTGGGGTCAATCGGTTCGTCAGGATCGGGACCAATCGAGCTGCCGATGCTGCCAATACGGATCGTCCCATTCACATCAAAGACCTGCGCAGTGTTACGATTGGCGCCTTGCGCGCCGATCATGTTGCTGATGGTGCCGGTGACACGCCCATCGCCAGCAAACTGAGCTGACAGGCGCGCGTCACCGATGATCGCGATATCATCGGCATCGGTCGCCGTCACCGGGTCAATAACAAGCCCCGCCACACCAGAAAAATTGGCGCTCCCCGTTGTCGGCATTGCCGCGAAAGTCGTGCCAAAACTGGGTAGCTCGCGGATTAACCGGTCACCTTGGGCCTGACGGTCCAGAAATTCGTCGACAGGTTGGACTGTGACAGGCGTGCCGGTCCCACCGCAGGCGCACATGGCGGACAGGGCAATCGCCGCAAGCATTTTGTTCATCGTAAGATCCCGGAATCGTTAACGCGTTGTTTTGAAGATGCTTGGGCGGTGTGTAGTTTGCAAGGAAACAGAGTGTTTTAGGGGTCCCAAGCCCCTGTTCTGGTTTGGTTTTTCCGCAAAGAGAAAGCGCCCGATCAAATCTGACCGGGCGCTATCATAGTTCGACGTTACGCGTCTTGCGTGGGTGTCGATCAGTCGATCTTGGGCAGCAGGCTGTCCAAGGACGCCTTGGCGTCGCCGTAGAACATGCGCGTGTTCTCTTTGAAGAACAGCGGGTTTTCGATGCCGGAATAACCGGAGCCCTGCCCACGCTTGGAGACGAAGACCTGCTTGGCCTCCCAGCATTACAGCACCGGCATACCGGCGATGGCGCTGTTCCCTGTGGCGAGGGCAAAGATCAGGCCCGCACCCAAGAAGGCGTTATAAAGACCCTGGTTGGCTGCCATCGCTTTGGTTTGGGTGGCCATTTCTTCTGTCATGCCAAAGACTTTGCGGGTGCGGGGATGCTCCCAGCGGAAGCTTTCCAAAACCATGAAATAGAGGTGGATCGCGGCAACAATCAACGTCAGCGATATCGATACCATAGCCTTGCTCCTATACCTGTCCGCCGGAAATCTGGATCGTCTGCCCATTGATGCTGCGAGCACCGTCAGAACATAGCCACATCATCGCCGATGTCGTCTCATCCACTTCCAGCAGTTTTTGGTGCCGGTTGCCCTTGGCGATGGCTGCAATTGCCCCCGCTTCGTCGGTGTCAAAACGGCGCATCAAGCCCGGGATCTGATTTTTGACGATTTCAGTATCCACATAGCCGGGGCAAAGCGCGTTGAATGTAATCGGGCGGCGCATGTATTCTTCGCTGAGCCCACGGATCAGACCGATCACGCCATGCTTGGTGACCGTATAGGGGATTGCCCCTTTCAAACCGCGCACTCCGGCAATTGAGCTCACAACGATCATGCGGCCGGGCGTCTCTGGCGCAAGCGTCGCAAGGGCCGCCTGAAACGTCAGAAAGACCCCATCAAGATTGATCTGCATCATGCGTCGCCAATCCCCAAGGCTCAGGTCTTCGAAGGCGCCACCCTCGGCGATGCCCGCGTTGGCGATGCAGACTTGCACCGGCCCACGCGCCTTGGCGGCCGCAGCAATGCCATCCCGGACAGAGGATTCGTCAGCAACATCCATCTGCAAGGGGTGCAGCCCGGGGGTCTTGGCGGCCAGATCCTTCAAGACATCCAGACGGCGCCCGGTGATTGTCACCTGTGCGCCCGCGGCGGCCAGTGCCACGGCGATGCCGCGTCCGATCCCCGTGCCGCCGCCCGTGACCAATGCATGTTTACCACTGTGTTCCATCTTGCCCCCTTGGTTGGCCCTACACTACTGCGTGACAGTGGTGGGGCAAGTGGGCATGGTGTTGCTATGAAATGGATCGACTTGCCCCCAATCTGGCTTTTGGCCTTTGCCCTGCTGACCTGGCTGAACGCTGGCACCTTTGATTTGCCACATCTGTTGGGCACTCTGCTTGTGGCAATTGGTCTGATCCTTATGGCGTTGGCAATCTGGGAAATGCGGCGCAAACGCACCACCGTCATCCCCCATATGCAACCATCGGCCTTGGTCGACAGCGGGATCTTCGCTTATAGCCGCAATCCGATCTACCTGGGCGATGCGCTGATCCTTGCGGGCTTGTCACTGCGCTGGGACGCACCGCTGGGTTTGCTGCTGCTTCCGGTGTTTATCTGGGTGATCCAGAAACGCTTCATTCACCCCGAAGAGTCCCGTTTGAACGTCGCATTCGGCCCCGCGTTTGTCGCTTACACTCAAAAAACGCGCCGCTGGGTTTAGCGCAAACAATCACCTCAAGCCGGTCATCGACTTGTGAAATATAATTGCGCGCGATAATCAATCGCCAAAGCTGACCGCCAAAGGGGGATCCTTCGTGAAAATCGGTACGCCAAAGGAAACATTTGAGGGCGAAGCCCGCGTCGCGATGACGCCTGCCTCTGCCAAAGATCTGCAAAAACTGGGCCATGACTGTCTGATTGAGACAGGGGCCGGTGCCTTGGCAGGCTTTAGCGATGCGGACTACAAGGACGCAGGCGTCAAGGTGGTCAAGACCGCGACCGCATTGTTCAAAGAGGCTGACACCATCGCCAAGGTGCGCGCGCCCTCCGACGCCGAAATGAAAAAGCTGCGTGCCGATCAAACGCTGATCTCGTTCTTCTCGCCCGTCGCCGACGAAGCCAAGATGAAGGCCGCCGCCAAAAAAGGCACAACCGTCATTGCGATGGAAATGATCCCGCGCATCAGCCGCGCCCAAAAGATGGACGCGCTGTCGTCCATGGCCAATATCGCAGGCTACCGTGCCGTGATCGAAGCAGGTAACAACTTTGGCCGCTTCTTTACCGGCCAGATCACCGCCGCGGGTAAGGTCCCACCTGCCAAGGTGCTGGTTGTCGGCGCAGGCGTTGCGGGACTTGCCGCCATTGGCACGTCAACCTCGCTCGGAGCGATCACGCTGGCCTTTGACGTCCGCCCCGAAGTGGCCGAGCAGGTCGAAAGCATGGGCGCTGAATTCGTCTACCTCGACTTCGAAGAAGAACAGCAAGACGGCGCGGCCACAGGTGGCTACGCATCAGTCTCTTCGCCAGAATTCCGCGAGGCACAGCTGGCCAAGTTCCGCGAACTGGCCCCAGAGGTCGACATCGTCATCACCACCGCCCTGATCCCCAACCGCGAAGCGCCAGAGCTTTGGACCGAGGACATGGTCAAAGCAATGAAGCCGGGTTCGGTGATCGTTGACCTCGCGGCAGAAAAGGGCGGTAACTGCAAACTGACCGTGGCGGACGAGAAAATCGTCACCGACAACGGTGTGACGATCATCGGCTACACCGACTTCCCCAGCCGGATGGCCACGCAGGCCTCTACGCTATATGCCACGAACATCCGTCACCTGATGACCGATCTGACGCCGGAAAAAGACGGCGTTGTGGTGCACGATATGGAAGACGACGTGATCCGAGGTGCCACCATCGCCCACGCCAAAGCGGTCACCTTCCCGCCGCCGCCGCCCAAGGTGGCCGCGATTGCTGCCGCGCCGAAAAAGGAAGCACCGAAAGAGCTGACGCCAGAGGAGATCCGCGCAAAAGAAGTGGCGGACTTCAAAGCGCAAACCAAAAATCAGGTCACATTGCTGGCCGTCGGTGCCGCCCTTTTGTTGGCCGTTGGCCTTGTGGCACCAGCCAGCTTTATGCAGCACTTCATCGTCTTTGTTCTGGCGGTCTTTGTCGGCTTTCAGGTCATCTGGGGCGTCGCACACAGCCTGCATACACCCTTGATGGCCGTGACCAACGCGATCTCTTCGATCATCATTCTGGGCGCTTTGACCCAAATCGGATCGGGGTCGGCCTTGGTCGTCATTCTTGCCGCCTTGGCGGTCTTCATGACCGGGATCAACATCTTCGGTGGCTTCCTCGTGACACGGCGCATGCTCGCCATGTTCCAAAAGTCTTAAGGGGTAGGAATTATGGAATTCGGATTTACAACAGCGGCTTACGTCGTCGCAGCGATCCTCTTTATCCTCTCCCTCGGGGGGCTTTCGGGGCAGGAAAGTGCAAAGCGCGCGGTCTGGTATGGCATTGTCGGCATGGCGCTGGCTGTGGCCGCCACATTGATCGGCCCCGGCTCTGGCTTCTGGCTTTTGTCGATCCTGTTGATCGCAGGCGGCGGCGCCATCGGCTATCAATTGGCGACCAAAGTGCAAATGACGCAGATGCCGGAACTGGTGGCAGCCATGCACTCCCTTGTGGGTCTGGCAGCGGTCTTTGTGGGCTTCATTGCGCATTTTGAGGTCAACCGCGTCATGGGCCTGTCAGGGGACGAGGCCAAAGACCTTGGCACCTTTGCCGCGCTTCTGGCCAAGAAGTCCACGGTCGAGATCAACATCCTGCGGGTTGAACTCTACTTGGGCATCTTCATCGGTGCGATCACCTTTACCGGCTCTGTCATCGCCTATGGCAAATTGGCGGGCAAAGTGGATTCAGCCGCAACCAAACTGCCCGGTGGGCATATGCTGAACATCGCAGCGGCCGCACTTAGCGTGATCTGCCTTGTCTGGTACTTCAACACCGGTGGTTTCTTCCCGCTGTTCCTGATGACGCTGGCAGCCTTGTTTATCGGATACCACCTGATCATGGGCATCGGCGGCGCGGACATGCCCGTCGTGGTCTCCATGCTCAACAGCTACTCTGGCTGGGCGGCTGCCGCGATCGGCTTCAGCCTCGGCAACGACCTGCTGATCGTCGTTGGCGCGCTTGTCGGCTCTTCCGGTGCGATCCTGTCCTACATCATGTGTAAGGCGATGAACCGCAGCTTTGTGTCCGTGATCTTGGGCGGCTTCGGCGGCCCAGCGGGCGAGCAAATGGCCGTAGAGGGCGAACAGATCGCCATCGACGCCGACGGTGTCGCCACAGCCCTGAACGAAGCTGACAGCGTCATCATCATCCCCGGCTACGGCATGGCGGTGGCGCAAGCGCAGCAGAACGTGGCAGAGCTGGTGCGCAAACTGCGCGCCAAGGGCAAGAACGTCCGCTTTGCCATCCACCCTGTTGCGGGTCGCTTGCCCGGCCATATGAACGTGCTGCTGGCCGAGGCAAAAGTGCCCTACGACATCGTCATGGAAATGGACGAAATCAACGAGGATTTCCCCGATACCGACGTCGCTATCGTCATCGGCTCCAACGACATCGTGAACCCCGCAGCCCAAGACGACCCCAACAGCCCCATCGCTGGCATGCCAGTGCTGGAATGTTGGAAGGCCAAGCAGGTCTTCGTCTCCAAGCGTGGGCAGGGCACCGGTTATTCCGGCATCGAAAACCCGCTGTTCTTCAAAGAGAACACGCGCATGTTCTACGGCGACGCCAAGGCGTCCTTGGACAGCCTGCTGCCCAAGATCGACTGATCAGGACCCCATCGGGGACAACGGAAACCTCGCCTCTCGGGCGGGGTTTTTTGTTGGTTGTCGGGTTTAAGCCCAACCTGATCATTGGTCAGTGTGCCGAGAATTGCGGCTCTCGGTTACTTAGGGAAGTTCCTTAGTATCTTGATCGAATCACTCGCTCGGTGTTACTAAGGAATATGTCTAAGTATGATGAAACCCTTGATCTTTGTTTTTCGGCTCTCGGTGATCCGACAAGGCGCAAGATTCTTCAACGCCTTGCGCGCGGCGAAGCGACAGTGAGTGAATTGGCCGAGCCGCACAATATGGCGCTGCCATCGTTCATGGAGCATCTGAAAAAACTCGAAAGCGCAAACCTCATCACATCGAAGAAGAAAGGGCGGACGCGGATGTGCAAATTGGCACCGAATGCATTTGCACCCACTAGAGACTGGCTGACCGAACAGAGCGACATCTGGGACGGACGGCTCGACCGCTTTGACAATTACATCAAAAACCTCATGCAGGAGCGCAGCAAATGAACCTCGACCCCAAAACCGACCTGACTTTCACGCGCACGATTAACGCGCCCCGCGCCTTGCTTTGGGAGTGCTGGACCACGCCGAAGCACATCAAAAACTTCTTCGTGCCAAAGCCACACAGCGTCGATGCCTGCGAGATCGACCTTCGTGTCGGTGGCAAGTTCAATACGACGATGAACGTCGAAGGCAACAAGATGGAAAGCGAGGGTGTTTATCTCGAAGTCGTAGACGGAGAACGCCTTGTTTTCACCGATACCTACAGCGAAGGGTGGAAGCCCGCTGCCGACCCTTTCATGACGGCGATCATCGAATTTGCCGACGACGGAAATGGCGGAACGACCTACACAGCGACCGCTCGGCACCGTTCACCGGAAGCCCGTCAGAGCCACGAAGACATGGGTTTTTACGATGGGTGGGGCACGGTCGCGACACAGCTTGAGGAATATGCCCAATCTCTCAAGTGAACTGGAAGCGGATGCTGCCTCAAAGTCGGATAAGTCCCGCACGCCGACAACCAACACTTGGCATTCGCCCCCGTCACATCGCGTGCCAAATTCCCAAGCTTCCAACCAGGATCAGACTGAGCGCCCAGACCACATCCAGATTGAACCAGGTGCGCGACAGGAATTTCAGCCCAAGCCAGAAATACATACCGGCCGCGAGCGCGCCGCCGGCCAGCGTCATGGCTGCGGTATGCGCAAAGGCCACGATAAAGGCCGTGCCGATGTTCGCCCGCATAAGTTCATTTGCGGCTCTGTGACCCGCATCAAGCTCGTCCGCCGCGCAGATCCCAAGGTAGATCGGCACCAGCATTAGCCCCGCGCCATGCGCCATTGCCGCTAGAAATGACCACAGGCCCAGCTGCGTCGGCTTCACCCGCGCCAAGAAGCGGGGATGGCGGCGGTTGATCAGCAAATAAATGCCAAGGGCGATGACCAAAAGGCCCGCGCCAATGCGGATCTGCGCCTCATATTCCACCAGCGTCAGCATCATCGAAAACGGCAGCAAGATCGCCGTCATCGCAATGAAATGCCCCACAGCCAAAGCAACAAGCGCGCGACCCAACGCGGCCGTCTTTTGCTCGAACAGCGCGGCAGACACCGCCAGCGGCCAACCCATGCCAGGGTTCACCCCGTGGTATATCCCTGAAAAAATGACGGCCCCCCAAAGGGCCGCCACTGATGTCACCTCTTCCAAGGTCTAGACGTTTGGGTAGCAGAAACTGTCCGTCGAACAGTCGCCGCCTTCCAGCCGGATCTGGTGCGACCGATAACCTTTAGGGAAATCGACATAGAAATCAGGATCAAGGTGGAACCCGTTTTCATCGTTATTGGCCATCACCATTTGCCCCCCCTCGTCACCGGGGTAGAACTGATCGTCCCAAGTCGAATAAAGCGAGTTCGTCCAATAGACCCGTTTGCCATCGCGGCTGATCTCGACCATCTGCGGACCAAAAGCAAAATCCTTGCCGTTGGGATGCTTGGCACCGCGTGCAATGCCGCCAACCTCTACCTTGCCCACCAGCTTGGGGTTCATCGGGTCGGACACGTCGTATTGATGCATCTCACCCTGCCCCCAGCAGGCAACATATAGATATTTGTCATCAAGGCTGAGGTCGATATCGGTGACCAAAGCAGGCACCGCGCCAAAGCCCTGCAGCAATGGCGGCAGATTTTCCGGGTCTTCCGGGCGGGGGTCAATCGTGATGGTCTTTTTTGCCTGCCAAGTGCCGTCGTCATCGCGCCACCAGGTAAAGATCGCGCCTTGCAGATTTGTTGTGTCCACGACCACCCCGCAGAAACCATAGGACTTCTTGGGGTCATGGGCCGGGCGGATTTCCAGCGCCATTTGGTGGTTTTCGCCAAGATCTATGGTCTGGATATTTTTGCGCTTGCGCAGATCCCAAAAGTGGATGGAGTGGCCGTATTTGTTGGACAGCAAGTCCTCGGCGACGATGCCGTTCTCAAACTGCGGAGGCAGCCCCCACTCAGAACTGACCATGTAATCCTGCGGCAGGTTCCACCAGAAATCATAGTGCTTGTCCTGCGGGCCCCGATCCATTTCATACTGGCCGATGATCTCGAAGGTCTCGCAATCCATGATGAAAATGCCCGGAGGTCCATCCGTGCCGTCCGGCCCACCACCACCAAGGGTCGAGACATAGATACCCTCTGGCCCGCAGTGGATCGTGTGCGGACGGGAATACCCGGTCTTGGCAAAGACCTCCTCGGGTTCGATTGTCTTGTGGATCTTTGCTTTCAGCGGGTCCTTGACGTCGATGATGTAGATCCGGCTGGATCTGATGCCCGGCACAATCAGATAGCGCCGCTCCAGAAACGCATGTCCGGTCAGGGGCGACAGGGCTGACGAACAGGCGTTCCACCCAAAGTGGTGAAATTCGTCACCCTTATGTGGCACGATCACCTGATGCACGATCTCGCCGTAGGTTTTAGACTTGGGGTTCACATCCACCACCGCGATACCATCGGATTGCTGACCATCAGGGCTCAGCATCACGGTAAAGGCATAGTTCTCGGTCGGTGCAGCCATGGCAAGCTGCGGTGTTGCGTGGAATGTCGGATCGGGCCGTAAATTCATGGTTTTATCCTCCCAGATGTCGATGACCGTGCCTGTTGGCATGGTGTCAATCAATGCGCCGTTCTCAAATTCTCAACGGGTCAAACGGGTACTGGTTACGGCGGCGCAGTTAAATGTCAGACAATTGAACGAATTCCCGTTTTCAAAAGCAAGCGTTTTGTCCGCCGCACTGCCGCATGGGCGACGTTTAGGCCTGTTGCATTGCGGTGTTTTCCCTTAAATTGCGGGTATGAAATTGATCGTTGGGCTCGGCAATCCGGGCGGGAAATACGCTGGCAATCGCCACAATATCGGCTTTATGGCGCTGGATCGCATCGCATCCGACCATGGTTTTGGCCCCTGGAGGTCAAAGTTTCAGGGGCAAATAAGCGAAGGGCGCTTTGGTTCTGACAAAGTGATTCTGCTCAAGCCAGAGACGTTCATGAACCTCTCGGGTCAATCTGTGGGAGAGGCTGCGCGTTTTCACAAACTCGGCCCGGAAGACATCATCGTTTTTCATGATGAGCTTGATCTGGCCCCCTCCAAGGTGCGGCTCAAGACCGGCGGTGGTCATGCGGGACACAATGGCCTGCGGTCCATTCATGGGCATCTTGGGCCGGACTATGATCGCGTGCGCCTTGGCATTGGCCATCCGGGCCACAAGGACGCCGTTGCAGGCTACGTCCTCAAAGACTTTGGCAAAGCGGATCAGGACTGGCTGGACGATGTGTTGCGCGGCATATCCGATGGAATTGAGCAGCTTGTGGCAGGGCACGGCGACAAGTTTCTCAATGCAATCGCCTTGCGCGCGGCCCCTGCCCGGTCGTCCAAATCAGCGCCTAAGCCCAAGGTCGACGTCGCCCCGCCGTCACAGGCGCAAGACCAACGCTCACCGATGCAAAAACTGTTGGACCGCTTTAAGTGATCCCAACACGCGCCTCCGAGGCTTTTGCCTTCCAATCAGGGGCGTGCGCCTCGCTTGGCTCCCCGTTCATGGGGCAGTTGATGCAGCTTTGCGCAACACGCCCTTGGCCTGACGGGTTGATCAAATCCCGGATCGCGAATTGGGACGGTGACCTTGGACCGAGGGCGCAGTCAGTGCCCTTGCGGCTTGCTGGCGCATTGCACGCATTGCACCTGCAAGAGCATGAAACCTTGAAACAGGTTTATCCCCCGCGACAGCCAGACGACGATACATTGTGGGCGGCCATCAGTGAAACACTCGTCAGCGATGCAGATGCAATTGACCAATGGCTCGATAGTCCGCCGCAAACCAATGAGGTCAGACGTTCTTCTGTTTTGATCGCTGCTGGCCACCTCTTGGCGGACCGGTATGATCTTCCAATCCGAACCTCGGAACTGGGCGCAAGTGGTGGGCTCAACCTTCACTGGGATGCCTACGCATTGACAGCGGCGGGTCAGACTTTTGGCGCAAAAGACCCTGTGCTGACGTTGACGCCGATTTGGACCGGTCCTTTGCCGCCAGTCGCCCGACCAAGGCTGACCGATCGCGGGGGTGTCGATATTAACCCGCTTGATCCACTGGTCGATGCGCTGCGATTGCAGGCCTACCTTTGGCCCGACCAGCCGGAACGCCTTTCGCTGACCAAAGCGGCCATAACTGCCGCGCAGACGCCTGTGGATCGTGCCGATGCGATTGACTGGCTTGCCCCGCGTCTGGCCCATCAACCCGGCACCCTGCACATGATCTATACCACTGTCGCATGGCAATATTTCCCAGCCCAAAAGCAGGCAGAGGGGACATTGCTGATCGAAACTGCGGGCAGATCGGCCAGCAACGACAGCCCCGTCGCATGGTTTGGTATGGAAAATGATGGCGGATCCAATGGTGCGGCCCTGACCCTGCGGATCTGGCCCGGCGATCTGCGGCTTGATCTGGGACGTGCCGATTTCCACGGGCGCTGGATCGACTGGCAACTCGCCGCTATTCCGCGCTAGGATATCCCCATGGAAAAAGACCCTTCATTCAATGTCCTCGGCAGCGCCTTGCAGACCTGTTCCACCACTCCGATGACCGGGTTCTTCCGGAACGGGGCCTGCGATACCTGCGCCCAAGACGCCGGTAGCCATACGGTTTGCGCCAAGATGACGGCCGAATTCCTCGCCTATTCCAAGTATGTGGGGAATGACCTGTCGACTCCCAGACCAGAGTTTGGGTTTGACGGCCTGAAGCCCGGCGACGGATGGTGCCTCTGCGCATCTCGGTTCTTGCAGGCCCATGATGAAGGCTGCGCGCCACTGGTGAACCTTCACGCCACCCACGTGCGTGCGCTCGAAATCGTCCCAATAGATGTGCTGCGCCTTTATGATGCGTCTGTTTAGCCTTCTTGCGGTCTTGGCCCTGCCTGCGGCTGCACAGGACGTGCGTAGTCAAGAACAATCGCGGCTCGAGAATTTTGAAGAGGTCGCGGGCAAAGCGCTCTTGAACGCCTTTGCAGGCGGACGTCGCGGTGACGTGGATATGCTCCGGGATGCGCTCGCCGGGACACCCCTGCCGCCGTTGCAGACCACTTTGTCCGGCGACTGGAAATGCCGGACCTTCAAATTGGGTGGTGGCATCCCGCTGGTCGCCTATGCCAACTTTGACTGTCGGATCACGCCTGACGGAGCGCAGTTCACGTTTGAGAAACTGACAGGCAGCCAACGCACCTCTGGCACGATCCAGATCATCAATGGGCAGATGGTTTATCTGGGCGTTGGCACGGTGAACGATGCGCCCGCGCGCGCCTATGCCGATCTGCACCCCGCGTTCATTGGCAACGGAGAGGTGCAGCCACAAGTCGGACTGGTGCAGCAATCAGGGCCCGATTCCGCGCGGATCCTGTTCCCCTCGCCCGTTGTCGAAAGCGACTTTGATGTGCTGTGGCTAACGCGCTAAACGCTAGTCGGCCATATCAAAGCCAAGTGCGCGCGCCACAGTGAAGATGTCCTTGTCGCCGCGACCACACATGTTCATGACCATCAGGTGGTCTTTGGGAAGGTTCGGCGCAATCTTCATCACATGTGCCAACGCGTGGCTTGGCTCCAGCGCAGGAATGATCCCTTCCTGCTCGCAGCACAGCTGAAACGCCTCTAGCGCCTCAACATCCGTGATCGCCACATATTCCGCCCGCCCGATCTCGTGGAGCCACGCGTGTTCAGGCCCGATGCCGGGGTAATCCAGACCGGCGGAGATGCTGAAGCCTTCAAGGATCTGACCATCGTCGTCTTGCAACAGGTAGGTGCGATTGCCATGCAAGACGCCCGGACGCCCACCCGTGAGCGACGCGCAATGTTCCATCTTGTTGTTGACGCCTTTGCCACCCGCCTCGACCCCGATGATCCCGACATCCTTGTCGTCAAGAAACGGGAAGAACAGGCCCATTGCGTTTGACCCACCACCAATCGCCGCAACCAGCGTGTCAGGCAGACGGCCTTCGGCGGCCATGATCTGTTCCTTGCATTCCTTACCGATAATCGCCTGAAAATCGCGCACCATCGCCGGATAGGGATGCGGCCCGGCAACAGTGCCAATGCAATAGAACGTGTCACGCACGTTCGTCACCCAATCCCGCAGCGCATCGTTCATCGCGTCCTTCAGCGTGCCGCGGCCGGATGTCACCGGCACAACCTCGGCACCAAGCAGTTTCATGCGGAACACATTCGGGGCCTGACGTTCAACGTCATGCGCACCCATATAGACAATGCATTTGAGGCCGAACTTCGCGCAAACCGTGGCCGTCGCAACGCCGTGCTGGCCTGCACCGGTTTCGGCGATGATCCGGGTCTTCCCCATACGACGCGCCAGAATGATCTGACCCAGCACATTGTTGATCTTGTGTGCGCCCGTGTGGTTCAGCTCATCACGCTTGAGGTAGATCTTTGCACCGCCCAAATGCTGTGTCAGGCGCTCGGCATAATAAAGCGGACTTGGACGCCCAACATAATGCGTCCAAAGATCATGCATCTCTGCCCAAAAGCTTTCATCGGTCTTGGCGTGCTCATATTGCGCCTCAAGATCAAGGATCAGGGGCATCAACGTCTCGGACACAAAGCGGCCGCCAAAGTCGCCGAAGCGACCGTTCTCGTCGGGGCCGGTCATGAAAGAATTTAACAGGTCATCAGGCATCTGGGCACCTTAAGGTTGGGATCGGCCTTCAGTAATCGCAGTTGCCAGCCGCAGCAAGTGAAAGGCCACATCGTCCGGCGATTTGACGCATCACGCGCTGCGTGCGGCCGCGCAGAAAGCCGCAATCAGCGCGGCGTCTTTCACCCCCGGCGCGCTTTCCACACCGGAACTTACGTCAACCTGCCGCGCGCCTGTTTGACGGATCGCTTCTGCGACATTCTCTGCCCGCAAACCACCAGCAAGCATCCACGGCACCGGCCAGCGGCGACCCTGAAGCAGGTTCCAATCAAACGTCAGCCCGTTGCCGCCCGGCAGATCCGCGCCCTTCGGTGCTTTGGCATCTACCAGAATCTGATCGGCAACTGTCAGGTGGCTGTCGAGGACCTTCAGATCGTCCGCGTCTGAAACACCCACGACTTTCATCACAGGCAGCCCGTAACGCGCTTTGACTTCGGCGACCCGCGCAGGTGTCTCGTGGCCGTGCAACTGAATGATATCTGGCAAGGATCCAGCGGTGATCGCATCAAGGGTGGCATCATCGACATCAACCACGAGCGCCACTTTCGCAACGCCCACAGGCACGACGCTGCCTAACGCAGCTGCCTCTTGCACCGTCACACTGCGTGGTGACTTGGCAAAAAAGTTGAGACCGATGTAGCGCGCGCCCGCGTCAACACTTGCCGCAATGGCTTCGGGCGTTTTCAGCCCGCAAATCTTCACCGCGATGTCAGATGTCACCGGGCTGGTGCGTCCAGCAACGCCAAAACGTCGTCGCCCTTCTCGGGGCTACCGGCCTTTGCGCGCAGATCGGTGACCTCACGGCGAAGCGCATCAACTTCGCGGGACGTCGCCCGCGCGGCAGAGCGGATGCGGAATTCGCGAACCCATTCCCACAGGAACCCGATCAACAAACCCGCGCCCACGCTAATGAAAATCACGACAAACAGCGGCAACGAAATGTCAGGCGAGATTCCAAGCAAATCAGCAAGTGGCGTTGGCATCGCGTGCAGAGTAACGGACTCGCGATTTCCCAAACCCACAATGATCAGGCACAAGCCCACAATCGCCCAAAAGCCGTAACGCAGCGTTTTCATCGGTGTCTATCCATGGCAGCGGGCGATTAAGCCCCGTTCAGACGATCTCTTAGCAGTTTGCCGGTCTTGAAGAAAGGCACGTGCTTTTCATCAACTTCGACTGCTTCGCCTGTGCGCGGGTTTCGGCCTGTGCGGCCATCGCGCTTTTTAACTGAGAATGCGCCAAAGCCCCGCAACTCAACCCGGTCACCTTTTGCCATCGCACCTGTGATCTCTTCAAAGATCGTGCTGACAATGCGTTCGACATCGCGTTGAAACAAATGGGGGTTCTCGTCCGCGATCTTCTGAATCAGTTCCGAGCGTATCATTCCGTTGACCCCCCAAAGGCATTGTACAAAGACAGCGGGTTTGTCCCGCGTTGCTGGGACTATAGGCGCTAACGACCGATCACGAAATAGTGCCGTTGCACTGATTTGCAGGAAAATCGTGCTTTCCGCGCCCTTTACGTGACTTGCAAGCCCTTGATTAGGGGAAGGGAATTACCTCGCCATCAAATTTGGGGCGCAGACCCACGACCGATTCGCGCATCAAATCACCGCCAAAACCTTGCGACCGGCCGTGTGGTTGCGGGTTGCTGGGCAAACCCTTTCCAACGAACACGGGACGTATCGGCCGGGTTCGGGGGCCACAACGGCACGGTGGCCATATGGTCCGAAACGCCAGGGTCACGAAAAAACCCGCCGCGATCTCTCGCGGCGGGTCAAATTCTAATACACGGTCAAAGCGTGACGAGGATTACTCGTCGCCCTTGAGTGCCGCGCCAAGGATATCGCCCAAGGACGCGCCGGAATCAGAAGAGCCATACTGCTCAACCGCTTCCTTCTCTTCGGCGATCTCGCGTGCTTTGATCGACAGACCCAGCTTGCGGGTCTTGCTGTCGATGTTGGTCACGCGCACGTCGACCTTGTCGCCCACGCCGAAACGCTCTGGGCGCTGCTCGGCACGGTCACGGGACAGATCAGAACGACGGATGAAGGATTTCATGCCCTCATACTCGACCTCTACGCCGCCATCTTCGATCTTGGTCACCTCAACAGTGATGATCGAGCCGCGCTTCACGCCGCCAACAGCATCCGCAAAGGGATCGCCGTCCAGTGCCTTGATCGAAAGCGAAATACGCTCTTTCTCGACGTCGATTTCAGCAACCTTGGCTTTGACCATGTCACCCTTACGGAAATCGCCGATGACGTCTTCGCCGCGGCCTTCCCATGTCAGGTCAGACAGGTGAACCATGCCGTCGATATCGCCTTCGAGGCCAATGAACAGACCGAATTCGGTGATGTTCTTGACTTCGCCTTCGACCTCAGTGCCCTCAGGGAACTGCTCTGCAAAGACTTCCCATGGGTTGCGCTGTGTCTGCTTGAGGCCAAGGGAAACGCGACGCTTTGTGCTGTCGATTTCCAGAACCATGACTTCGACTTCCTGAGAGGTCGACACGATCTTGCCGGGGTGCACGTTTTTCTTGGTCCAGGACATTTCGGACACGTGGACCAGACCCTCAACACCAGGCTCAAGCTCAACAAATGCACCGTAGTCGGTGATATTGGTCACGCGGCCCATGTGGACGCTTTCCATGGTGTACTTGGCTTCAACAGCATCCCAAGGATCGTCCTGCAGCTGCTTCATGCCAAGGCTGATACGGTGGGTTTCTTTGTTGATTTTGATAACCTGCACCTTGATCGTTTCACCAATGGTGAGGATCTCGGAGGGGTGGTTGACCCGGCGCCATGCCATGTCGGTCACGTGCAACAGGCCGTCAACGCCGCCAAGGTCAACAAACGCACCGTATTCGGTGATGTTCTTGACCACGCCGTCCACTTCCTGGCCTTCGGTCAGGTTGCCGATGACTTCGGCGCGCTGCTCGGCACGGGATTCTTCGAGGATCGCGCGGCGCGACACAACGATGTTGCCCCGGCGGCGGTCCATTTTCAGGATCTGGAATGGCTGCTTGAGACCCATCAACGGGCCTGCGTCGCGCACAGGGCGGACGTCCACTTGCGAGCCGGGCAGGAACGCGACAGCGCCGCCAAGGTCCACAGTGAAACCGCCTTTGACCCGGCCAAAGATTGCGCCATCGACGCGCTCTTCGTCGGCATATGCCTTTTCCAGACGATCCCAGGCTTCTTCGCGGCGGGCCATTTCGCGCGAAATCACGGCTTCGCCGCGCGCGTTTTCGACCTGACGCAAGAACACTTCAACCTCGTCCCCTACGGACAGGTCTGGTTCTTCACCGGGATTTGCGAATTCTTTAACGTCAACGCGGCCTTCCATCTTGTAGCCTACGTCGATGATGGCTTGGCCCGCTTCAATTGCGATGACCTTGCCTTTGACAACCGAGCCTTCGCTGGGTGTGTCGATTTCGAAGCTTTCGTTCAGGAGGGCTTCGAATTCCTCCATCATGTTATCAGCCATGTGGCGTCTGTTTCCTAATCTAGCTTTTATACGGGCCGTGCGGTTGTCTCCGCCGGTCTTTAGGTTTCGGTTTGGTCCTCGGGTCGAGTCGGATAACAAAACAACAGGGCCAGCTTTCGCTAGACCCTGCTCAAGTCTCACATCCGTACCTGTCTCGGCACTTAGACACCGCGGGCTATAGGGGGTTTTCCCCCATGTGGCAAGGGCCGCAGGGATGGTTTGCGCATCACTTCGCCACTGCTGTTCACCGTCAGTCTGCGGCGGGGTGATCATGGGGTCATGATAAGCGCTTTTGCGTCACCCGCCCCCCCGCTGCCCTCGAGGTCAGATGAGGGTCAGGTTTGAGCCCAGAGTTACCGCTGCTACGCGACGCACAGATGGCGACTTTTTAGATTGCCATAGAAGAACTGCATGACTACGCTCCTCATCAGAGGAGAAAAACATGACCGTTAAATTTGCCGTCGTAGTAAGCAAGAGGTTCATGGTCCGATAAGGGTTTTCCATATCCATTTCCATGCGCCCCCGAAATCTTCGGGGGCTTTTTTGTTTCTAGAACTGAGAATTTCCAGAATGTACCACCCAAAAACACCACCGCATTTGATCACACTGATCCTCCTGACTGGGTTCTCGCCTATGTCTCTCAATATGTTCTTGCCTTCGCTCGCGAACATCGCCGTCGATCTCGAAACAGACTATGGAACGGTGAGTTGGGCAGTCTCAGGGTATCTTGCCATAACCGCTATCATCCAACTGGTCATTGGCCCGCTGTCAGATCGGATTGGCAGACGGCCAGTCCTATTGGGAGCGTTGCTGGTCTTTGCATTTGCATCGGTGGGCTGCGCTGCCGCTCAAAGCGTTGAGGTGTTTTTGTTTTCCCGGATGCTTCAAGGCGGGATAATCGGCGGATACGCCCTGTCTCTCGCCATCATCCGGGACACGAGATCAGAGCGAGAGGCCGTGAGTTTGATCGGTTACATCGGCATGACTATGGCAATCGCCCCGATGGTTGGTCCGATGTTAGGAGGTATATTGGACACCTATCTGGGATGGCGATCCATCTTTATGTTCTATGCTGCGTGCGGGTTTGGTCTGCTTACTTTATGTTGGCTGGACTTGGGCGAGACCAAGCGGGACCGAGACGGTGATGCCGGTTTGCCAGTGCCGGGCACGACATCCCTTTTGCGAGAACCGCTGTTTTGGGCTTACGCACTCTGCGGCACTTTCTCGGTTGGTGCGTTCTACATCTTCCTGACGGGCGCTCCGCTTGTCGCTCAAAGCGTCTTTGAAATTTCGACGGCAGAGCTTGGATTCTACATAGGAACAATAACGGTTGGGTTCATGTTGGGCGGCTTCATTGCCGGGCGTTTTGGCAATGGCTTTGAGCCAACAACCATGATGATTGCGGGCCGGATCATAGCCTGCATCGGTCTTGTTGGAGGTCTGCTCGTCGTGGCTTTGGGCAATACATCGCCACCAATCTTTTTTGCGAGCACGATATTCGTGGGCCTCGGAAATGGAATCACAATGCCCGGTAGCAATGCTGGCGCGATGTCCGTGCGACCGGAACTTGCAGGCAGTGCCGCAGGGCTAAGTGGCGCTTTGATTGTTGCTGGAGGTGCTATTTTGACTGCGGCGACAGGCGCAGCTGTGACCGAAAGCAATGGCGCGCAAACGCTGCTTATATTGATGCTCGTGGCGTCCGGCTTGGGTCTGGGTTTCGCCATCTGGGCATGGTGGCTGACGGAAAGGGCAGCGCAATGTGCGAATGAGTAAAGCGGTCGTACGTACGGTCGCAGCGAATTCAACCTTTGTCCACGTTGCAACCAATCGGGCGATTTTCGGGAGCGTGGGCGCGACCTCAGCGAAATGATGCCACTTCGCGGCCAGCAGAATCCTAGTCGGAAGCGGGAAGCTTAAGGTTCCCGCAGGGCCTCGCGCGAGCGGTAAAGCGGCTTAGTCAGGTATTGCAGCACGGTCTTTTCGCCGGTGTGCAATTCAACGGCGGCCTGCATGCCGGGGCGGATCAGGATTTGTTGCTGGCGAGCGTCCAGATCTGTGGTGTTCACCTTTAAGGTGACCTTGTAGTGGGCATCTTCGTCCGCGCGGCGTTCGTCTTTGAATGTATCGGCAGAGATCACCGTGACCTGCCCCGTCATGCTGCCGTAGACAGTATAATCGTAGGCCGAAAACTTGATCGTTGCGGCCTGACCGGGGACGACGTTGGCAATGTCTTCAGGTTTAACGTGGGCCTCGACAAACAATTCATCCCCCAGCGGGATGATTTGAAAGATCTCCTCGCCCGGGCGAATGACACCGCCGATGGTGGTGACGCCCAGATTATTGACGATGCCACGCATGGGCGCGCGGATTGTGGTGCGTTGCAGCCGGTCTGAGGCCATGCGCAGGTCTTGCGCCAGCGTCGCCAGTTCCTGAAGCGTTTCGGAATAGGCGCCGGCGCGTTCAAGCTCTGCCCCGGTGACGATCTCGTTGTATTTCACCTCAGCGTCGGCGTGGGCCTTGCGGGCACGGGTCGTTTCCAGAAGCGAGACGATTTCGCGGGCGTACATGTCTTCCATGCTGGCCAATTCGCGCTTGGTTTCTGTCATGACGCGCTGCGCGCCGTCCACCTTGGCGGCATAGTCTGACTGGCGCGCGGCCAGAAGCGCACGTTCAGACGCAAGGATTTCGGGGCTGCGTGCCGCGACATCTGCGGGCACCGAAAAGTCGAACATGCCTGCAATCTCGGCTTCGAGCCGGAGGCGGCGGATTTCGGCGGCGATGACCTGATCTTCGAGGTCAGTCACAGAGGTGGAAAACTGCGTGCCGCGCAAGCGGGCCAGAACGTCGCCTTTTTGCACAACGTGGCCTTCGCCCACGAGGAGTTCTGCCAAAATGCCGCCTTCGAGGTTTTGGATAATCTGCGGGCGAGAGGCGCTGACAACCTCGCCCGGCGCACGGACGATTTCATCGATCCATGCGAATTTCGCCCAAAGCAGGAAGAGCAAAACCGTCGCGCCCACCAGCCAGATCGTCAGACTGGACCCGCGCATGCCACCATCAAGTTCTGCGTCGACTGTTGCCATTAGCCTGCCTTTTTCTTCTTTTGCATATGCGCGAGGACCTCATCGCGGGGGCCATCAACCGATAGACGCCCGTTTTGCAGGATCGTCACACGGTCAGTGAGTTGCAGGATCGGCACGCGGTGGGTGGCGATGATCGCGGTGCGCCCTTCCAGCCATGTCGACAAGCGGCTGACGAGGGTTTGTTCCAATGTTTGATCGAGGGCGGCGGTGGGTTCGTCCAGCAGGCAGACCTTGGGGTCTTGCAGCCAAAGCCGCGCCCAGCCGATGGATTGACGCTGACCGATGGACAGACCTTCGCCGCCGTCGCGGATTTCAAGATCAAGGCCCTTGGGATGGTTGGACACGAACGGGCCAAGGCCCGCGAAATCGAGAGCGGCCATGAGGCGATTGTCGTCGCGTTCCAGCAAGGTGAGGTTCAGGTTGTCGCGCAGGGTGCCCGCAAAAAGCCGGACCTCTTGCCCCAGATAGCCGATAGAGCGGCGCAGGTCGCGGGCCATGACTTGTCCCATGTCCACGCCGTCAATCAGGACGCGACCATTGGTCGGGCGATGCAGACCCGAGAGGACCTTGAGCAGGGTCGATTTGCCAGAGCCGTTGGCCCCAAGAACCGCGACGTGCTGACCTGCGGGGATTTTCAGGGCGGGAATGTCGAGGGTGCGGGCGCCGTCTTGGTCATAGGCATAGCCCATCTCGCGGATTTCATATTCGCCGCGCAGGGCTTCGCGGCGCAGGTAGGTGCGGTCTTCTTCGTTGTCTTGCGGTGCCTCGGCAATTCCATCAAGCGCCTCAAGTGCAGCCTTGACGTTGGCCCAGCGGGCGAGCGTTGCCGCAAGGCCGGTGAGTGGGCCAAGGGTGCGGCTGGTCAGGATGCCGACAGCGATGATCGTGCCGATAGTGAATGTGCCTTGAAACACCATGAAGGTGCCGACGACCACGGCGGCCACATAGGTCGCCTGTTGCACGCCTTGCGACCAGAAGGTCAGCGTGGTGGCCAGCTTGCGCTGCTCGGATGTGGCGATTGAGGACAAGGCGGTCAGTTCGCCCCAAATCCGGCGAAAGCGTTCCTCACCGCGTTGGGCCTTAATGGTGTCGGCGTCGTAGATCGCCTCGTGCAGCAGACGGCTGGATTTGGTGGACGCGCCTTGGGTGGCGAGCGTCAGTTCCATCATCTTTTTCTGCATGAAGAAGCTGGGCAGCACCATCAGGATGCCGCCGATGAACAGGACCCAGACGACGTTACCGCCAATCGAGGCGACAAGCGCAAGGAAGAGCACGATGAACGGCAAGTCCGTCAGCGTGCCGATGGTAGAGGCGGTGAAAAACTCGCGGATGGCGGAAAATTCGCGCACGGCGGCAAAGGTGCCGGATGGGGTTTGACCCGGTTGGCCGGCCTGCATCCCCAAGAGGCGATCCATCAGGAGCGATTGGATGCGCATTTCGATCCGCCGCCCGGCCCCGTCCATCAGGCGGGCGCGGGCGATGCGCAGGAAAGCTTCGAGCAGCATCGCCATGCCAGCGCCGATGGCCAGCACCCAAAGGGTCGCGATGGATTGGTGCGGGATCACGCGGTCGTAAACCTGCAACGAAAACAGTGCCACGGCGACGGCCAGAAGGTTGGCGACGAAAGAGCCAAGCGCGACCTCGCCCACGATGCGGCGGAATTTGTAGATCTCGCCCCAGAACCAATGCGCCTTGAGACCTTTGTCGGCGTGACGGCGGTTCAGTTCGGTCAGCGCAATGTCAGCGCGGATGATCTTGCCCGCAAAAACGGGCAGGAATTCGTCCACGTCCACTTCGGCCTGGTTGTCGGGTTGTGTCGTGTCATAGACGGTCAGCGTGTCGTTGTCCTGCCGCAGAACCAGCACGACTTGGCCAGACGTCATCTCTGCCAGCGCCGGCCACATCTTGGGCTTGGGTGGCAAGGCGCGGGTGACATTGGCGATCAGGCCGACGTTTGAAAGCGCCGCGGCAATCGCGTCGCTGCTCAGGTCCTCGCTGTCTGCTGTCAGACGTTCAAGGATGTCGGTCTTTTGCAGCTCAACCCCAAGGATACCCGCGTAAACGGCGGCGATATCGGCGCGGTGGACGGCCTTTTCATTGTAGCGCGAAACGGGTGTTTCGACGTGGATAATGGGGGCTTCCTCGACCGAATTGGCGACCGCAACTTCGACCTGTTTGGGTTCAATCCGACCAAGTTTGGCCCCTTGCGTGGCGTTCATGTCAAAGGCAAGAACCGGCCCGCTCATATCTTGTCACCATCGACCAGCACGCCTTTTTCGGCGGCGATTTGCAGGGCGACACGGGCGACATCATATTTCAGTGCCGCGGCCTCGCGTTCAGCGCGGACCTTGGTTTCAAAGAGACCGACCGTTTCGGGGACGGAGCGTGTGCCTTCGCGTTGTTGTGCGGCGTAGACCTGATAGTTCGCAGCGGCTTGGGATGCGAGGGTCTGGGCCTGCGCCTCTTGCCGTTGGAGCGAGGCCAGTTCAGCCTCGAGCGCGCGCAGGGAACGGTTGGCATCCTCTTGCACCTGACCCACGCGGGCATTTGCGGCGGCTTGCTGTTCTTCGAGCGCTTTGAGCGAGGCCCCGGTGCCAAAGCCGATGCCTGCCCCGCCAAGGTTCAACCCAGTGCTGGTGCTTCCACCAGAGCGGCTGGCAGAAGCTGTCAGGCTCGGCAGCAGACCGGCGCGCGCGGCGCGGGCCTCGGCCATGGCGCGGCTTGCTTCGGCTTCGGCCTTAAGAACAGTCAGCGGTTTGGCGGTCAGTTCGGTGCCGATGCTGGATGTGCCGCGAATGCCGTCAACGGGGTTGGCGGACATGGCGGACAATTCGGCAATTGCCGTGGTTGTGGCTTCTTGGTCAGAGGCCATTTGCGACTGCATCTGGTTCAGCTTTTGCTGCACGATATTCAGGTCAACACGGCTGGAGATGCCACCTTTAACCCGTTCGGACATGATATAGGCATAGCGTTCCATCTGGGCCATTGCGTCCGCATTGACCTGTGCCTGCGCACGGGCCTTTTCGGCCGCAAGATAAAGTTCCAGCCCCTGCAGGACGCGCTGATTTGTGTCCTGCGCGAGCGTGACGGCGGCGACTTCCACATCGGCTGCGGCGTAATCACGTTCCGCTTTCTTGCCGCCGTTGTCGAACAGAACGGCATCGACGACCAGCGATGTGACCACATCACCCAAAGAGGTGAGTGAGACGCTTGGGCCGAGGGTTGGCAGCCAGTTGGAATTGCGCGCCTCTGCGCGAAGTTTGGCGGCGCGCAAATCCGCCTCTGCCGCGCGGGAATTGGCGGCGAGCACGGCGTTGGAGACCTGAGCATAAGGGCCAGAAGGCAAGAGTGAGCGGCGGTCAATCAGGCTTTCGATGATGGCAGAGCTTTCGCCGTTCGCCTGCACCGGCGTGAGCGCCTGGGTGCTGGGTTTGCTGGCCGCACCCATTGACGGAAGTGACGGCAGGTTGACCCCTGCCCCTTCCATACATGCGCTCAGGAAAAGGACTGCGCAAAACGCACCTGTCCTGTTGAAAACTGCCTGTCGTACCACCGTATGTGCCCCGGATATTTATTATTGTCGCTTGGGCGAAACGGGGCCAGTCGTTGCTGGCCCCGGTCTTTTGTCGTCTTAGACCACGGGTGTGATCAGGTTCACATCTTCGCCGATGATCAGCTTACCGCCGTCATCGCCGACGGTGTAAACGTCGTAGGTCTTGTTATCGATGGTCGTGGACCCGGCTGCTGTTGCCGCAGTTTCAAGGGTCACGGTGTCATCAGAATTGCCGTGGATAATCAGCGTGTTATCGTTCTGACTCATGCTTTCGAGGTCAGCCAGCGACAGGGTCAGCTCGCTATCTTCAGCAAATTCCAGATCAATGGCACCGATGTTAAAGCCGTCCAGCCCGGCACCGGTGACGTCAACGGTTGACCCGTTGATATCATCCAGCACAAAGAGCGTGCTGTTGGAGTTGCCTGCCGCGTCGCTGTCAGTGACAACGATGTGGCTGCCATCTGGAACGGACTGGCCATCGGGGAATTCATACCACGTCTGGGCGCTTGGCCCGGCAAAGCCGGTCGCATCCAACTGGCTGGCATCATCGCCGCCGTTTTCGGTGGCGTGGAATTCACGCGGATTGGCTGTTGTGTCGCCTTCGGCCAGCACGCGGACGGTGTCAACGCCGTCGTGATCTTTGCCAAAGCCCTGGATGTTTGGCGCATCGGGTGCGACCGTATCCACGGTGAAGGTGTCGGTGATAGAAGCGGTGTTGCCCGCGGCATCTGTCGCCTCGATAACCACGTTGGCCACGTACTCGCCCGATGGGATCTCATCGGCGGCAAAGTCCACCGACCATGTCCCGTCAGAATTCACGGTGGCGGCATGGGTCACGCCCTCGAAGGTGACGTTGACGGTCGAGCCCTGCTCGACCACGCCCTGCAAGGTGATACCATCGGCGGCTTCGGCGTTGCTGACGACGTCGTCGCCCTCAACCACACCGACGTTCGCCAAGCGGTTCACGTAGGTATCAAGCTGAACGGTGCCCGATGTCGTGGCCACGTTGCCCGCCGCATCCGTGGCGGTGACTGTGACCGGCGCGCCGACTTCAACATCGCCGGTGCGGATTTCAGACGCTGCAAAGTCAGCCGACCAGTTGCCATCGTCGTCTGCGGTCACGGTGCGGACACCGTTTTCAAACACAACCTGCACCGATGCGCCGGCATCGGATGTGCCGGTCAGCGTCACACCGTCAGAACGTTCGACCATGTTGACGATACCGTCGGTTTCGACGGTTGCGGTTTCAACGGTTACGGCCAGCTCGGTGTCGATCTGGAAGCTGCCAGATGTGCTGGCGGTGTTGCCAGCTGCATCCGTTGCGACAGCTGTCACCTCTTGCGTCAGCGTGCCAGTTGGCACCTGTGCGCTTGTGTAGGTCGTGGACCAGTTACCGTCGCCGTCCGCCTGCACGGTGTTGACGTGGCCGTTCATCGTGACCTCAACGCTGGCAAAGGCCTGCGCCGTGCCAACAACGGTGGCACCGCCATCATGTTCGAACATATTGATCGTGTCGTCGCCACCCACAGCGCTTGTGTCCATGGTGATAGAGGTGATCGTGTCGATGTTCAGCGTGTCCGATGTGGATGCGGTATTGCCATAGGCATCGGTCGCGGTAACGGTGATATCGACGTCATATTCGCCTTGGGCGAAAGTGCCCGCAGGCACGTCCAGCGACCACGTGCCGCCAACAACGGTGGCGTTGTAGTCGTTGCCACCAAAGCTGACGACGACGGTGGAGCCTTCTTGCGTGGTGCCATTCAGCACTACGCCATCGGATTCCTCAACAAAGTTGACGGTGCCTTCGCCCTCGACCGTGGAGGCGTCAAAGCTGACGGTTGTGAAGGTATCAATCACCACCGTATCCGATGAGGACACGGTGCCGCCTGCGTTGGTCAGAGTGACGGTAACGTCGACCTCATATTCGCCACCTTCGACCTCAGACGGATCGAACGTGACCGTCCAATTGCCGGCATCGTCCACCTCGATGTCGTGGGTGACATCGCCAATCGTGACCGTGCCAGTCGCGCCAGGCGTGCCGGTGCCTGTGATATCGACACCATCGCTGTGATCGTCGTCATTAACGACATGACCTTGCGACTTTGTGCCGCCGGTGATCGCCACAACGGGCGGATCAACCGGGTCGACAGGATCTACCGGGTCTACGGGAGGATCAACTTCTTCGGGGCTCGACGGACCGGGCGCATCAACGCCGCCGCCGCCGCCGCCGGTTTCAACCTCTTCCTCTTCTTCGGGATCGGGGTCGTCGTTGCCGCCCAGCAGCAATGCACCGCCCGCGGCAGCCGCAGCAACCGGCACCGCAGCACCCAAGCCACCAAGACCCGCAAGCAATGGCACACCCAGCATGCCCGCCTCTGACGCAGGCTCTACCCCTGCGATCGGAAGATCAGCGGCTTGCACAAAATAAAGGTCATCGTCAGGCGACCACTTCCCAAAGCTGTCAGCATCCGCGTACTGCGCATAAAAGAGGTTCCCCTCTGATGCGGTCAGCTGCACTTCGGCCAATTGGCCGCTGGACGAAACGAAAAGCTTGTTCTCGACCATGCCATCGGCACCAAAGAAGCCTTCGATTGTGATCACTTGACCATCAACCAAAGTGACCTGAAGGGCCTGGCCCTGCCGCATGTAAGATAAGATGTGGCTGCGTTGCAGATTCAACGAAACCTCTTGGCCCGCCCCCACAACAATGCTGTCCGACCCTGTGACTGCGCCGCGCTCTACTACGCCCGCATCACCACGGACAACGAAATCAATCGCTGACATTATATTTGCTCCGCCTCGTTGCACGCCCTCATTTGGGGTCGTGTCCATTTTGATTGCGACCACACTATCTTGATCGATTCGCTATTTCTAGGAAAAGTTAGGGGGAATATCGCCCTTTTTGCGCCCTATTTGTGACACATTCCACAAAAACTGACCTGTTTTCAGGTCGCCTCACCATCGACGCGGCCGTGAACCTGCAAATTCAAAGCAGCACCGAGCAGGATCAAATAGGACGTAATGTAGAGCCAGAGTAGCAAACCAATCACCGCGCCAAGGGATCCATAGACCTCATTATAACTGGCGAAATTGGTGAGGTAATAACTCAGCCCAGCCGAGGCAGCGATCCAAAGCGCGATGGCCGTGGCCGCGCCAATGGTGAACCAGCGCAAACGAGCGCCCCTTTGATTGGGGCCGAAGCGGTAGAGAAGCGCCAGGGCAGCATAAAGCACAAAGAACGCCACCAGCCAGCGAACACCTTCGAGGATAAAGGCGCTGCCTTCACCTATCGGGGCAAAGGCAATCACGATGGGTGCGACGACAACAGCCATCATGGCCAGGATGGCCAGGCCGACAAGACAGATGGTCAGCGTCAACGCGACGATAATCTGCTTGAATCCGTTCCGCGGCGGGCGGTCAGCGATAGCGTTCAGCCCGCCCATCAGGGCCGCGACCCCTGCCCGCGATGCCCAAAGCGCCAAAGCAATTGACACGAAGGTCGCCCAACCAAGGGTGCCTGTCCCGGCTGCCAATAAGCGCCCCATTTGGCCGACAAGCAGGTCATATGCTTCTTTGGGGATGATATCTTGCATCAATTCGATCTGCTGCAAGACGACCACCGGGTCAGCAACAAGCCCAAATATCGCAATCACAGCAGAAATCGCGGGAAAGATCGCGAATATGCCAAAAAACGCGACCCCGGCAGAGATCAGGCCCACATGACGCTCGCTCGCCGTGTTCCAAGTGCCGTAAAGCAGCGACCACAACCGCCAATACCAGGCAAGGCGTTTTGGGGGCGATGGTTGGGTGTCGGTCATGATGCATAGCTAGGACAGAAGCCGGGCCACGCCAAGACCTGCCATTTTTTGCCGTTGCAGCATTTTGCACTCGCGTCACGCGATTGCATTGCATAGCGTGGAGGAAAGCAAACAATTTCAGAGCAGGTGAACCGGTGCAGGACGTAACAATGCACGTAAATACGCTGGCAGAGCGCACGCATGATTTGTGCAAGACCCGGCCGCGGGTCTTGATTGCAATCGTCGGCGCCCCGGCAAGCGGAAAATCGACGCTGGCCAGCGAGCTGGCCCGCAGGCTGACACAGCAAAAGGTCAAAACCGTGGTTGTTCCAATGGACGGCTTTCACCTGCACAATACCATCCTAGATGCACGCGGTCTGCGCCCAAGAAAAGGCGCGCCAGAGACATTTGATGCTGACGGCTTTTTGAATATTATCAATCGCTTGAAAGAGAATGTTGAAGTGATTGCTCCGATGTTTGATCGCGCCCAGGATCAGGCGATTGCCGGTGCAATCGAGGTGCCCGCCGACACCCAGGTTGTGATTGTCGAGGGCAATTATCTGATGTTTGAAGAGGCCCCGTGGGAGTTTCTGGCACCATTATGGGACCTGACCGCCCGGCTTGATGTGCCCATGGCGCAGTTGCGCGCCCGATTGATCCAACGCTGGCTGTCGCTGAACTATTCCCGTGCCGTGGCAACCCGACGCGCCGAGGGCAACGATATCCCAAATGCCGAACGGGTGCTGAAACATGCACTGCCTTGCGACCTGACGCTGAGCCAATCAGATTAGGTTCATCCTGTAATTATCTGTTTTAAATGACATTATGTGCAAATCACTTGTCGCATGGTGTTCGCATGGGGGAAGACCTATATTTGCGTGGTGGACGACTCATCGTCCTGAATATGGACTGTGCTCATATGGCTTTGCCGCCGCTCCAAGATCTTATCGCCTGCCCGCATTGCGACACTCTGCACGCGGCTGCCACCTTGCCTGATGGTGCCACGGCATCCTGTCAGCGGTGCCATGCCGTGCTGCAAACGGCCCGCGCGGGCGCGATGGTGAACGTGGTCAGCCTTGCCGTTGCGGCTTTTGTGCTGATGATCGCCGCGATCAGCTTTCCGTTCATGGACCTGAACGCACAAGGCAACCACAACGCCACATCCGTCTTCAGCGCCATTACGGCGTTCAACACCGGCATGGCCGTGCCGTTGGCTGTGGCTGTGGCGATGTTTATCATCATTCTGCCCCTGACCCGGTTGGTCGCAATCATCTATGCCATCGGACCGTTGGCGCGGGGTGTCACGCCCCGCCCGCTCGCCCGGCAAGCGTTTGGGCTTGCGGAAACGCTGCGACCCTGGGCCATGGCCGAGATCTTTATGGTCGGTGTCACGGTCGCGCTGATCAAAGTTGCGGGGCTGGCGTCCGTGACGCTGGGCCCTGCTTTTTGGGCCTTTGCGGGGTTAGTGATTGTCACGATCGTCAAAGATCAAATCATGAATAGGTATGCGATTTGGGAAGCATTGGACAAAGCCACGCAAGCACGGGCCTGATCACCGCGCGCGAGGCTGGGCTGGTTGCCTGCCGACGCTGCGGACAGGTCCATGCACTTGGCACGCAGAATTGCACAAGGTGCCACGGCGCACTGCAAAGCCGCGACGCACAAAGCCTGCAAAAGGTCTGGGCCTGGCTGATTGCGGGTATTGTGCTTTTCATTCCGGCCAACATCTACCCCATGCTGCTGACCAACACGCTGATCGAACGCTCTGACAGCACGATCATCGGTGGTGTGGTCGAGTTGATCCACTATAAATCCTACGGCATCGCGCTGATTGTCTTTGTGGCCTCGATCATGATCCCTATCGGCAAATTCATCGCAATCGCCTATTTGGCGATATCGGTGCAACAGCAGTCGATCCTGAATATGCACCAGCGGCACAAACTGTATGATTTCGTTGAATTCATAGGGCGTTGGTCCATGATTGACGTCTTCGTCGTTGCAATCCTTTCAGCGCTCGTGCAGTTAAATACAATCGCGTCGATTAATCCCGGCATTGCGGCACTTAGCTTTGCACTTTCGGTCATCTTTACGATGTTTTCGGCCCAAAGCTTTGACCCGCGATTGATCTGGGACGCTGACAGGAAGAACAGATGACCGATAGCCCGACCCCCGCCCAGATGGATATCCAAGACGGCAAGCCAAGCGGCGCGCGGCGCATCTCTTTGGTCTGGCTGGTCCCGTTAATTGCATTGATCGTGTCGCTTTCGATCGCGTATCAGAACTACGCCAATCAGGGCACTTTGATCGAAATCTCGTTTGAGAACGCTTCCGGCATCAAGCCAGAAGAGACCGAGATCAAGTACAAGGACGTCACCATCGGGCGCGTCGAAGATGTCGAATTTGCCGAAGGGCTGACAGAGGTGCTTGTTCATGCACGGATCGACCAGTCGGTTGCCCCCTACCTTGATCAGGATGCGTCTTTCTGGGTTGTGCGGCCTGATGTGTCGGTTCGCGGGATCTCTGGTTTGGATACCGTGTTGTCTGGTGTCTACATCGAAGGCAGCTGGAACCAGGAACCCGATGTGCAGCAGTTCGAATTCACCGGGCTTGAGACGCCGCCAATTACGCGTGTTGATGACAAGGGCACACAGATTACGCTACGCACTAGCGATGGCAGTTCCCTGACGGCAGGCGCGCCGATCCTGCACAAGGGCATTCAGGTCGGGTTTCTTGACACGCCACAGCTGACGCGGGACGGGCAATCGGTCACCGTAACCGCCTTTATCGAAGAGCCCTACGACAGCCGCATGACCACAAACACGCGGTTTTGGGATACCTCGGGCTTTTCGGTATCGCTTGGCGCGGGCGGCATTGCATTGAACGTCAGCTCTATTGCGTCGCTGATCGAGGGCGGCATCGCTTTTGATACGATCGTATCGGGCGGAGAGCCAGTGCGGGACGGCGACATCTTTGATCTGTTCGAAGGCGAGGAAGTCGCCCGCAACAGCCTCTTCAACGACCCGGATTTGCCGGTTCTTGAGCTTGCAATCTTGTTTGACGGATCGGTCAACGGATTGGCCGCAGGCGCAGAAGTCCGGTTTCGCGGCGTGCGTGTCGGGACGGTCACAAACCTGAGCGCGGTTGCGGTCGAAGATCGCGTCACCGGCCCCCTGGTGCAACTGCGCACAATCATCGCCATTGAGCCGGGTCGCATGGGGCTGGCAGAGGACGCGACGCCAGAGGACGCGCTGATCCTGATTTCCGATATGGTCCGCACGGCCAACCTGCGGGCGCGGCTTGTCACCGGCAATATCCTGTCGGGTGCGTTGAATGTGGAATTGTTCGAAGATCCAGAGGCGGAACGCGCCTTTGTCAATCTTGGCGCGCAGCCGTTTCCGGTGCTGCCCACCACAGAAAACGCGATTTCAGATGTGGGCGATGAGGCGCAGACAGTGCTGGATCGCGTCAATGACCTGCCGGTCGAAGAGCTGATGGCCTCTGCCATTGATCTGATGGATAGCCTTGATCAGGTGGTGCGCAGTGAGGGGGTCTCACAAGCACCTGATGAGATTGTCGCCTTGTTGCAGGACACGCGCAACATCATCGGGTCTGAAGACATTCAAGCCATCCCGTCAGAGCTGCGTGCGATTGTGACCGAGTTGAATGACATCGTGGGCGATGCGGGAGAGGCCAACATTGTTGGCCGCGTCAGCGACGTGATCGACACAGCGGGTGCCGCAGTCGCCAATATCGACCTTGCGACACAGAACCTTCCTGCCTTGACGGAAGAGATCGCAGCATTGGTCGCCAAAGCCAATGCGCTGGAAATTGAAGCGCTCATCACCGAAGCCACCGCAACCCTGAACCAGATTGACCAATTCATGGCGACAGAGGCCCTGCAGGCCGCGCCAGAGGCTTTGGTCGGCTTGGTAGATGAGGCGCGCGGACTGATCGCATCGGACGATTTGCAAGCGATCCCGACGGATTTGCGCAGTGTCGTGGCGCAAATCGACGGCATACTTGCGACCTTGGCAGAAGCTGATGTGGCGACACAGCTGACCTCAGCCATCAATGCGGCAAACGCTGCCGCCGCAAGCATCGAGACCGCTGCGACGGACCTTCCGGCGATCACGGCAGAGCTGAACGAACTTGCGGGCAAGGCCAACGACCTTGATCTGGAGGGGCTGGTGGGCGCGACCACGGCAACGCTTGATAGCATCAATGCGCTGATCGGCGCGGATGAGACACAGGATTTGCCGGGCACCTTGACCGTGGCCCTGGATCAAATGGCCTTGTTCCTGGCCGAGGTGCGCGAAGGTGGTGCCATTACAAATGTGAACGCTGCACTCGCCTCTGCTGCCGATGCAGCCAGTGCGATCGAGGTTGCCGCGGAATCGCTGCCGGCACTTTCGGCGCGGGCAACGGCCCTGGTAAATCAGACGGATACGGTGCTGAAATCCTACGGCGAACGCTCGCGGTTCAACGCTGAAACGCTGTCGACTTTGCGGGACATTCAAGAGGCAGCTGACGCTGTTTCATCGCTGGCGCGCGCGATCCAGCGCAATCCAAATTCATTGCTGACGGGGCGCTGATATGACCAAAACAATGCTTTCGATAATTGCAGTGCTGGCGCTTACGGCCTGTTCCGGCACCTTGACGCGGGTCGCTTATCCGACGGTGCAATCCTCGCTTGAACTGCGCGCCTTTGTTGGCTCAGCGCTGGTGCAAACGGTGTCCCTGCCCGCCTATGCTGCCGCCGAAGAACTTGCGGTGGAAACAGCGCCCGGCGTTATCACATCAACGGGTGATCTGCTTTGGGCGGATGACCCTGCGCGGGCCGTCACGCTCGAGATTTCGCGGCATCTGGACAGCATTCTAAGCGCCACGGTCGGCCCCGACCCATGGCCCTTCCCCGGCCTGCCCGATGTGGGGATTGATATTCGCGTCTCAGACATGATCGCAAAATCCGATGGACAGTTTCACCTGACAGGCACCTATTTCATCGGCGGCGACGGAATTGATTTCCGCAATACGTCTTCTTCTTTTGATATCAAGATCGCCATTGCGTCGCTTGAAGCGGGTGACGTGGCTGTCGCGCAATCACAAGCCATCTTGCGGCTTAGCGAGGATATCGCGGGCAAACTCGGGCGCTAGGGCTTCGGTCAAGCCGACCGACAACCACCCAGCCCAATTGGCGCTACGTGTCAGAACGGCGCAGTAGCTTGTTGATCAATTGAACAAGCTCTGGCTGGGCAAAAGGTTTTTGAAGCCCAGCATTTGCACCGATCCCGGCTGCATTGGATAGGCCAAACTCTTTGCCCAATAGACCGCCACGCCCGGTCATCGCGATGATTGGAACGTCGCGGTTTTGCGCCGCACGCCCGTAGCGCGATGCGGATCGGATGCCGCCGATCAGGGTGATCCCACCATCGGGGACCAATTCCCCATCAACTTCGACAAAGACGTCGGTGATCACCAAATCAACGCGGGTATCTGATAGAAAGCTCAGCGCCTTGGAGGCGCGGTCGAACAGTTCAACCTTGAAACCTTCGCCCTCCAACCCCTCTTTCATCAGGCTGCCAAAGGCGGTGTCGTCTTCGAGAATTGCAATAAGCGTCATTTTCTTGCTTCGTTCAGAATTTTGTAGAGCGCATGCCCAAGATCGTCAGGCGGACAGGGTTTTTGGATCAAAGGTGCCACGACGGTGCCCATCTCGGCTTCAGAGAATCCTGTATAGCCGGACATATAGAGAACGGGAATATCAGGAATCAGATCGCGCAGTTCTTTAGCCAGTGCAAAACCGCCAATCTTGCCGGGCATCACCACATCCGTCAGCAGGACATCAAACCGCAAACCGTTTGCGACCTGATCAAGCGCGTCCTGACCGGAACTTGCTGTCGTGACCTGATAGCCAAGCCCCTGCAAAAGTTCGTCGACAATCCGTAACAGGCGCGCCTCGTTTTCGACGAGCAGGACATGTTCGCCGTTTCCGTTGATCACAGGTGTGCGGGCAACCGGCCTTTCGCGGCCACCGTCGACATCCCCACGCGGCAGCGAAATGCGCACCGTGGTGCCGTGCCCCGGTTCTGAATAGATCCGCAATTGCCCATTCGACTGGGTCGCAAAGCCATAGACCATCGACAACCCTAGGCCAGTGCCCGAAGCCCCCTCTTTCGTGGTAAAGAACGGGTCAATCGCGCGGGTCTGCACTTCGGTTTCCATGCCGGGGCCGTTGTCCGTGACGGCGAATTCGACAAACCTTGATGTCTTGGATTTGTCCATCAGGTCCGCATCAGCTTGATCTTCTTCAAGACCGGCATCGTCTGTCAGGGCGCGCACGGAAATTGAAATGTTGTCCCCCATCCCCGCCCCTTTGATCGCATCGCGGCTGTTCAGCACTAAATTAAGCAGCGCGTTTTCCAGCAAGCTGCGGTCGCAATAAACATGCAATCCCGGTGTTTCGGTGCTGAAGGTCAAGCTAATATGTTCTTCGATCGTCGGTTTGATCAGAGGCGCAAATCGCTCAATAATATCTTCGACGGACCATGACTTCGCTAGCCCCGGCTGGCTTTTGGCAAAGGCCAAAAGACGCCTTGTCAGGTCCGCACCGCGCTGAACGCTCTCAAGCGCCGTATCAAGGAATTCGGTCTTTTTCTTGGGGTCATCGCTGTCGTTGGCCAGTTGCACCGCATATTCAATCGTCGCCAGCATGTTGTTGAAATCATGGGCGATACCGCCCGTCAGCTGACCCAAAGCATCCAGACGACTTGATCGCTCGATCTGTTGGCGGTTGCGCTCTTGTTCTGAAATATCGTCAAGGATCAAGACAACACCGACGTCGGTATCAACATCAACATCGACCTGCGCGCTCGAAATCCGCAGGTACCGCGGTTCTGACCCGTTGCGGCGCTTGATCACAAAGACCTCTCCCATAAGGGTATCGCCATCCAGTGACCGGTTCAGCGGGTTCTCTTTGCCCGACAACGGGTGCAGATCGGTTGTATCCAGCAGCACGTAATCGGGCGGCCACGCAAATGGCGCAGGGACCTGTATGCCGCCCAGCATGTGCCGGGCTGATGGGTTCACGAATGCGATTTGCCCTGACTTATCCAACCCGATGATGCCGCTTTGCGCCGCATTCAACACCGCATTCAACCGGCTGTTTGTGACCTTAAAATCGGTCTCGCGCCTTTGCGCGTCTTCGACCAATTCGGTCAGTTCTGTGTGCGCCCCAAAAAGCCGCACCGCTTTGCCGTCTTCATTGCGCAGCGCGAGCCCGCGACACCGCACCCATGTCGTCCCGCCCTTTGCATTCGCATAGCGCACAATCTGATCATAGGGGACATTTGGGTCCGCGATGTGCCGTTCGGCGTTGATCGTCGCAAGCTCAAGGTCCTTTGGATTGATGAGATCTTGCCAGGCATCCGCCAAATGCGGCTTTGTTGCCGGGTCAAATCCAAGCGTTTTCCAGAATTCGGGGCTCATCCATTCGTGTTCGGGGTTCTCAAGATCCCAAAACCAGACACCATCAAGAGATGATCTGCGGATAAAGTCCCAGATCGTTGGATCGTTCAGCAAACGATCCTCAAGTTCCGCTTCAAGATAATGCTTATCCGTCATCTGTCCCCCGCACGGGTTTTTAATGGGGACGCCGACGGGCAACCAAAAAAGCAAAATAACCAATCGCATGTGACGGGCCGGTGTCGCCGCAGACCCTAAAGAAACTGCGCCGTCAGGCAAGCCCCGCCAGTTCAAGGATTTTGCCCGCAAGATCGCCGGGGTCGTCATTACGTTGGCTGATCATCACAAAGGGTTTCCCCGCACGCATCCGCGTCGCATCGCGACGCATCACATCCAGATCGGCCCCAACATATGGCGCGAGATCAGTCTTGTTGATGACAAGCAGGTCCGACTTGGTGATCGCCGGGCCACCCTTGCGGGGGATCTCTTCACCGGCGGCCACGTCGATCACATAGATGGTGATGTCAGCCAGCTCGGGGCTAAAGGTCGCGGACAGATTGTCACCCCCGCTTTCGATCAACACCAGATCAAGATCGCTATGGCGTTCATTCATCTGTGCAACGGCCGCAAGGTTGATCGAGGCATCCTCGCGAATAGCGGTGTGGGGACAGCCCCCCGTTTCAACCCCGATGATCCGGTCGCTGGGCAGCACCTGCATCCGCACCAGGGCTTCTGCATCTTCTTGGGTGTAAATGTCGTTGGTGATCACCCCAATCGACCATTTGGGGAAAAGCGTGCGCGCAAGTGATGCTGTCAACGTCGTTTTGCCGGCCCCCACGGGGCCGCCGATCCCGACGCGTACCGGTCCGTTATTGCTTTTCATGTGCGAAAAATCCGTGTGGTCATTGTTTCATGGCGCATAGCGGCGATGTCAGACATCCACGCACTGCTGTTTAGATCATCAAGCCCGGCACCATCTGTTGCTGCCGCAACCTCTGCCACGATGGGACGCAAAGTGTTGAGCACACCCTGGGCGTCGGTTTGACCAAGCGGCAGCAACCGCTGGGCGGACGACACAAGGTTGGCGACGAAGGCTTGCAGATACATCGCAACGGTCGTGGACAACGGCAGGCCCTTCAGGGCGGCGGCCTGTCCAACGGCGACCGGATAGACCAGATCAGCGATTTCAAACCCTTCGGTGGCACAAAGCGTGTTACAAAACGCACGCCCCTGCAGGTCGATTTCCATCAAACGCTCTGCCCCAGCGGCAAAGGCTCGGGCATAGGCGTCCGCGGCTTCGGGGTCATAAAACCCGGCTTGCAAAAGGATCGAGTCGTTCCGGCCAGAGCCGTGTTCAACAATGTCTATCAACCACGCGGTCAGGCTGTCGCGATCGTGTATACGTCCATCTTCAGCGGCGGCCTCTAAACCATGCGAATAGGCGAAAGCACCGATGGGAAACCCTGGTGACAACCACTGTGACAGGACAAGGATAGGATCAGTGCTCATGGGCCGAATGTCCGTGCGCGTGCGGTAAGGTCCGCCCGTGGCCATAAGCCCCGCCTTCGGGACGGAAGCGCGAGACAACCTCGGTCACCTCGGCGTCCAGATGTGTCAGCATGTGCGCAATCACCGGGTCGCGCTGGATCAGCAAATGGTCACCGTTCATTTCGCAGGGCGTGTGCCGGTTGCCGATGTGCCACGCCAGCCGAGGCAGATTGCCTTTGACCTTCAAAAGCGGCTCTTGCGCGGCGTGGACCATCACCGTGCGCCCATCGTCAAGTTCCAGCACCGCACCATCATCAAGCGATGTTGTCTGGGCAAGATCAACGACAAATGGCCAACCTTCATCGGTCATCAACCGCTTGCGCCGCACAAAGCGACCATCGTAGTCAAGCGTGCAGCCGCCAGCATGCGCCCCGCCCAGAATGACGGAATGAACCTTAATCGCGCGCGGAAGATCGGTCATTGCACCGCCTCGATTGAGACCAGTTCATAGATCTCTGGTGTTTCGTCCCCATAGGCATAGGCGGTCAATATCCCGATACCCAACTCTGGAAGATACCGTACCGTTTCCACAATCGTGCTGACTTCACTGACGTATCTGATCTGACCTTCCAGGCTGTCAAAAGTGCACGCACCAATTGAAAAGGGTGCGACCTCTCCCCAGCGGTGCTCTTGAACTTCGACATAGCTGCTGGTCGTATCCGTGACGGTGGTCTGAAAGCGATTCACCAGACCAGGTGTTGGCGGGGACATCGCTGCAGGGGGACGGTCATAAGTCACCTCAAGCAGGCTGCTCAGGTCGATAACGCCGTCCACTTCCAAGGTAAGCTTTGAGACGTAAACCCCCTTGATCAATTGATTTTTGGCGATCTCCCCACCGCCAAAGTCGATCTCTTGCGCAACGACACCATTTCCGAGGTCCTGCACCACTTCAACCGCGCCATCACCGTCAATGATGCGGATGCCACTGGCCAGATCCGCGCCGGTCGGACATGCGCCCGCCACTTGGCCGACCACAGCGAAAAGAAAAACAAGCCGGATCAAAACAGAAAATACCGTTGCGCCATAGGCAACACCTTTGCGGGCTGGCAAGTCAGCAGCTCGCCATCGGCGCGGACTTCGTAGGTTTCAGGGTTCACTTCGATGTCAGGCAGTGCGTCGTTCAGGATCAGATCCTTTTTGCCGATGTCGCGTGTTCGCTTCACCGCGACAGTCTGCTTGGCCAGTCCAAGCTTCTCGGCGATCCCATTTGCCTGCGCGGCCTCTGACACAAAGGTGACGGCCGTATGTTCAACCGACCGCCCATAGGCCCCGAACATGGGACGCGAATAGACCGGTTGCGGCGTCGGGATAGAGGCATTGGGATCCCCCATTTGCGCACAGACAATCGTGCCTGCCATCAAAACCATCTCTGGCTTGACGCCAAAGAAGGCCGGTGACCAAAGCACCAGATCTGCCCGCTTCCCTTCCGCGATAGAGCCGAGTTCATGGCTGATCCCATGGGCAATCGCGGGGTTGATTGTATATTTGGCGATGTAGCGCCGCACGCGCATGTTGTCGTTATCGCCGGTTTCTTCAACCAGCGCGCCGCGCTGCTTTTTCATCTTGTCGGCGGTCTGCCATGTGCGGATCAGCACCTCGCCCACGCGGCCCATCGCCTGACTGTCGGACGCAATAATCGAGAACGCACCCATGTCGTGCAGGATATCCTCTGCCGCGATGGTCTCGCGCCGGATCCGGCTTTCGGCAAAAGCCACGTCTTCGGGGATCGATTTGTCCAGGTGGTGACAAACCATCAACATATCCAAATGTTCTTCGATGGTGTTGACGGTAAAGGGGCGAGTTGGATTAGTTGAGCTTGGTAAGACGTTGGCATCGCCACATATTTTGATGATGTCAGGTGCGTGCCCGCCGCCTGCACCTTCGGTGTGGAACGCGTGGATCGTGCGCCCTTTCATGGCGGCCACAGTGTGTTCGACAAAGCCTGACTCATTCAGCGTGTCGGTGTGGATCATCACCTGCACATCCATCTGATCAGCGACATCCAGACAGCAATCAATGGCTGCCGGCGTTGTCCCCCAATCTTCGTGCAGCTTCAACGCGCAGGCTCCGCCCAGAACCTGTTCTTCGATTGCGGCAGGCAGTGATGCGTTCCCCTTGCCCGCAAAGGCAAGGTTCATCGGGAAGGCGTCAGCGGCCTGCATCATGCGCCCGATATGCCAAGGGCCCGGGGTGCAGGTCGTGGCCAGCGTGCCATGTGCGGGGCCCGTGCCGCCGCCCAGCATCGTGGTCACGCCCGAATGCAGCGCGTCTTCGATCTGCTGCGGGCAAATAAAGTGGATATGTGAATCAAACCCACCCGCAGTCAGGATCCGCCCCTCGCCCGCAATCGCCTCTGTTCCCGGCCCGATAATAATATCGACGCCCGGCTGCGTATCAGGATTGCCTGCTTTGCCGATCTTGTGAATGCGCCCATCCCTCAGGCCCACATCGGCCTTATAGATGCCGCTATGGTCTACGATCAGCGCATTGGTGATGACCGTATCAACCGCGCCGGCAGCGCGTGTGACTTGCGATTGTCCCATACCATCGCGGATCACCTTACCACCACCGAACTTGACCTCTTCACCATAAACGGCGGCATTGCTGCCTGAACCACCACTGACGGCCGCACCCACGGCCTGTGCGGTCAAATCACGTTCAACTTCGATAATCAGATCGGTATCGGCCAACCGGACCTTGTCGCCCGTTGTCGGCCCAAACATTGCAGCATAGCTGGCGCGAGAAAGTGTTGCTGGCATTCAAAGCGCCCCCATAACCTTTTGATTAAATCCATAGACCTGCCGTGCACCCCCAAGCGGGATCAACGTAACCTCGCGTTTTTGGCCCGGCTCAAACCGCACGGCAGTGCCTGCGGCGATGTTCAAACGACACCCCCGCGCGGTTTCGCGGTCAAAGTCCAACGCGGGGTTGGCTTCGGCGAAATGATAGTGGCTGCCGACCTGAACCGGGCGGTCGCCGGTATTTGCAACCATGATCGTTACCTCTTGCGCGCCCGCGTTCAACGTAATCTCTCCCTTTGCCGGGAAAATTTCTCCGGGGATCATGGGGTGGTCTCCTGTCTGTTTTCAACGGATCGGGTCATGCACCGTCACCAGCTTTGTGCCATCGGGAAAGGTCGCTTCGACCTGCACCTCGTGGATCATCTCGGCGATCCCCTCCATCACCTGATCGCGGGTCAACACATGTCCGCCCGCTTGCATCATGTCGGCAACCGACCGGCCATCGCGCGCGCCTTCAACCACCGTGTCGGTGATCAAGGCGATCGCCTCGGGGTGGTTGAGCTTAACGCCACGGGCCAGTCGCTTGCGGGCTACTTCAGCGGCCATCGCGACCAGCAATTTATCTTTTTCACGCGGGGTCAGTTGCATCTGGTCAAAGTCTCCATGATGTTGGCAATTGGTTTTCGGTCAGCAGATCAAGGATCGGCAAAAGCGATTGGCGCAGTTCAAAACTGTCTTGCGCCAGCACACGCATCACCAGCATATCGGGCGCCATCAAACTGGCCCCGCCCTGCGCAGAAAGATGCGCGCGCACGGCAGGAAGCATCGCTTCGGCCCTTGGTGAGATCATCACGACCTGGGCTGCTGCACGCGCACCCGCAAGGAGTGCCGGGCGCTGCAGTGCCGTGCCCGCCGCCAACCGCGTGCCATCAAAATAGGCAGGCACGCCGTCGCGCCGCACCATGATCCGATCATCCAACGCAAACCGCCTGAGCGTTTCACCCATCGCCAGCCGGCCAAAAACCAGCGGCTCGACCAAAAGAAGTTGCGCATCCGCCGCCAGATCAATGTCCAATCTGCGCCGCAGGTTTGCACCTTCAAACAGAATGGTTTCCTGCGGCAACCAATAGGCCGTGGCCCCGTTTGCGACACGGATGCGGGTGCTGACATGGCCACTTCCTTGCGCGGCACGATAGGCACGCTCTGCGGCCTGTGTTGTCAGCGTCAGATGCGCATCCGGGCCAACCTCTGCATTCAGAAAGAACCGGTCCCCGCCCGTGATACCTCCGGCGGTATTGATCGCGACCGCGGTCAGGTTTGGGTTGTCATAACTACGTGGGAAAATGAGCTTCAGCGCACCGGTCTGCCGCAGATCGCGGATCCGCGACCTATCCGAAACCTTGCCAGCCACGACCAGCGCGTCGCCGTAGGCGCGCGGTTGGTTTGCCAAAACAGGCATCGGATCTTGGCTGATCACTCCCATGCGCAAAATTGAGGCTCTGCGTTCAGTAGGGTCAATGCTTTGACTCAATCGAAGCGACACAAGCCACGGATCCAACGAAGTTAATTTTGGGTATGCATATTTTTTAGGCAAATGGCCAAAAATTAACCCGCGCAACAACGCAGTTCCCGTGGCACACTAACGACAGTTTAACTCTGCCCCCGTATTGATGTCAGAAATTTGTATGTCTTTGGACAAGATGAAACACAAAAACATCAGTGTCGGAAACTCGGTTAAGCCGCTGGTCCGCGCCATGCGGCTGCCTGCCTTGGCCTTGTCGCTGGATGGGCGCGTGGTGGCACATAATGTGCTTGCAGCCGAATCGCTGGGCTTCAAAACCGCCGATCAAATTGAGGATTTTGAGTTCATATGCCTTCTCAGCGCTGTGGATCGTGTCCGCTTTGATCATCTGATACGCGCGGCAGAAGACGGCCAGGACATCAACGAAGAAAGCTTTGCGCTGCATCGTCGCGGCTCTGTCGGGACGTTTGAGATCAGCGCATTGCGCGACGACGCGGGCACACTCCTGGGGTTCCTGTGTCAGCAATCCCCCGGCACGCTGACAAAGGAACTTTTGACCTGGCATTCTGCGCTGTCCAATGGGGACCACGGGTTATGGGAAATTGATGTTCCGTCGGCCAAATGTTCTTTCTCCGACAAATGGTACGACATGCGCGGGCGCAGCCGTAGTGAAGTTGCGCTGACCAACCTGTACAGCCTGTTCAGCCGCGTACATGAAGACGATCACCACAGGTTGCGGCAGGGGTTGATGGGCGTCTTTGCCAATGAAACCGACACGTTCTCAATCGAATATCGGGAACGTCACGGTGACGGCCATTACATCTGGATCCTTAGCCGTGGCCGGGTCGTTGCCCGCGACAGCAATGGCCAACCGATCAGATTTGTCGGGACCGATACGGACATCACCAGCCCCAAAGTATCCCAAAACCTGATCCAGGATCTGACAGAGCGGGAAATGCGCTGGAAGATCGCCATTGAAGGAGCGGATCAGGGCGTCTGGGACCACGACTTGGCTTTGGGACGTCGCTATGTTTCCGATATTTGGCGCACAATGCGTGGGATGGACCCGGACGACTACGTCGACAAGTCGTTTGATGCATGGCTTGATGATATCCACCCTGACGACGTTGACGGGGTTCGGGCCGAAATGAACGACCTTCATAGTGGCCTGAATGACAACATCAATTTTCAATATCGGCAGCGCCACAAAGATGGTCACTGGGTTTGGATTCTCAGCCGGGGGAGCGTTGTCACACGCACACCCGAAGGCGGCCCTGCCCGCGTCATTGGCACGGACACTGACATTTCTGATATCAAAAAGGTTGAAGTTGAAAACGCCCTGATGTCCGACCGATTGCGCGTTGCGATGCGTGCGGCCGACATGGGCCGATGGGAATACAACCTGCGCGAGGATACAGCCTATTGGGACGACCGTTTGCTGGACATGTTCGGGTTGAAAGGCGCGGGCAATATCATGCCGGGTGATCAATGGGGCAAATTGATCCATCCCGACGATCAGGAACGCGCCTTTGCCAAATCAGAAGAAAGCGTGAAACGGGGCATTGATCTGGCGCTGGACTATCGCGTGTGCCGCCCCGATGGCGAAGTCAGACATGTCCGCAGCAGGGCAATTTTTGTCAAAGACGACAAAAGGGGTGATCGGTTTGTGGGGGTGAATATCGACGTCACCAGCGACATTCTACGGCAAGAAGAGTTGGAGGCGGCGCGCGCCCTGCTCGAATACGAGTCGCGGCACGACGCGCTGACGGGCTTGGCCAATCGGCGCGGTCTGGATGAAAAACAAAACAAATTCCTCAGCGATAACCCAGAGCAACGGCAAGCCGTGCTGCACATCGACCTCGATAACTTCAAGCAGATCAACGATACATTGGGCCACGGCGCGGGTGATGCCGTTTTGGTCCACGCCGCAGGAATCCTTGGCAATGCTGTGCAGGACGACTGGCTTGCCGCCCGCGTTGGCGGCGATGAATTTGTTATGCTTCTGCCCAATGCCCCACCCGACGCCGAACTCGAAAAGATTGCAGGCGAAATCATCTCTCAGATGAGCGCCCCTTTCACCTTCGACGGGCAGCAATGCAATTTTGGGGTCAGCATCGGGATCGCGGTTTCCGAACACCGGCAGGCCCCTGATGAATCGCTATTCGTCTCTGCCGACCTTGCACTTTATGCAGCCAAGAAGGATGGTCGTGGCAAGTTCCGGTTCTTTGACATCGCGATGAAGGAATCAGCCGCAGATCGCAAAGAAGCATTCGATGCGCTTTTGGCTGGGTTCGAGCAAGGCGAAATCATCTGCCACTACCAACCGCAGTTTGACGCGCGGACCTTGGAGCTGACCGGGTTAGAGGCTTTGGTTCGTTGGCAAAGTCCATCCCGTGGCCTGTTGATGCCCGATACATTCCTGGGCACCGCCGAAGAGATTGGCATGATTGCAGAAATCGACGCGCTGGTGCTCCAACGTGCCCATGATGATCTTAACACGTGGCAGGACGCCGGTTTTGACGTGCCGCGTGTGTCTGTCAATGTGTCTGCCGCACGCCTGTCAGATCCGGATCTGATCCCAACGATAGCGGGCCTCAACTTGCCCGAAGGCAAATTTGCTTTTGAGCTGTTGGAATCCGCCTTTTTGGACACCTACGGCGATGACTTTGCCGAAAACCTTAGCGCGATCAAGGATATGGGGATCGAGGTTGAAATCGATGACTTTGGCACGGGTCACGCATCAATTGTCAGTCTGCTTCAGGTGGAGCCACACAGGCTCAAGATCGATCGCCAGCTGATCGGGCCCATCGTCCATTCGACCCGGCAACGCAACCTGATCCAGACGATTATCAATATCGGGCAGATGCAGGGTGTTTCTGTCGTCGCCGAAGGGGTTGAAACCGCGGAACACGCCAGCATCCTCAAAGCGCTGGGGTGTGATTTCTTGCAGGGTTATGCCTTGGGACGACCCGTGCCATTTGATGAAATCAGCCTGCTCCTCGCGGCCTTGCAGGACAACAACGGTCGCCTCATCCTTGCCGCTTAGGTGGGCGTTTGCGCACCGCCAGATCGCAAGCCAGAAGGGGCCTGTGTTGATTCGACCCCAACACCAACGCGTCAACCCAAACCGGGCGAACCATCTCTGATATGCAATAGTGGCGGAGGCTCAGGGATTCGAACCCTGGGAGGACTTTCACCCTCGTCGGTTTTCAAGACCGGTGCATTCGACCACTCTGCCAAGCCTCCGCTGGTGACGGGGTTTAGTGCCTTCTCTGCGCTTCGTAAAGACATGATCACGCTTTGTGGAAATCCGCCGAAGTCGCGCCACTTGGCCTTCCAAAATCAGGCTCAAATCGCTAGTGTTGCCACACCTGATCGCTGTGTCGCGTTTCAAAGTCACGAACGCGCTGTCAATCAGGTGCGAAGGCATAGGAAATAAAGGGCCGAAAGCAACTGCCCGTGACCTGTGCCTTTTGGGGAAAAAACGAGGGGCGAGTAATGACAGGCGACATCAATCTGAACCAAATTGCGACCCGTTGGAGTGCCGCAATGCTCGTTGTTTTTGGGCTAACGGCCTGCGACGATCAGGGTAATTTCCAGATGCCAGAAATGCCAAAGTTTGGCAGTGGGGCATCTGAAGCTGGCGAAACAGCCGTGGACAGTACCGCGCCAATGACTGCGGGACCGATGGTTGAACGCGATGTCGAAGCGCCGGAAATCTTTTCGGTCAGCGAAAACGGGTTGTGGGACGGACGCCCCAGCCTTGGTGGCGTCTGGGTCGCGCACCCCGATGCAACCGATCCTGAACGTGTGATCATCCGCAATCCCACCAATGATAAATTCGTGATCGGCGCGCTTTTCCGCCGCGAACGCGACAATCCCGGCCCTGCGTTGCAGGTGTCCTCGGATGCGGCAGAAGAACTGGGCATGCTGGCAGGGGCACCACAATCGCTGAGTGTTGTTGCCCTGCGCCGCGAAGAGGGGCCAGCCGAAGTTGCAGCCGCCGTCGCCGATTTTGACAATCCGGTTGAGATCACGGCAGAACCGCTGGATCCTGTCGCGGGTGCCGCCGCCGCCGCCATTGAGGCTGCGGAAGCCGCAGAAGCTGCACCCACCCCGGCGCCAACACCTGCACCCGCCGCAGCACCATCATCAAGCCTTGAAAAGCCGTTTATCCAGATCGGTATTTTCAGCATCGAAGCCAACGCCACCCGCACAGCGGAACGGCTGCGCAGTGACGGCCTGTCCGCCCGCGTGCTGTCCCAGCAAAGTCAGGGCAAACCGTTCTGGCGCGTTATTGTGGGCCCTGCCCCAACATCGCAGGACCGCGCAGCTGTGCTGGAAAAGGTAAAAGCACTTGGCTTTGGCGACGCTTACTTTGTGACCAACTGACCGGCAAAAACGGAGCTGCCCCATGCCCATCGCCCTGCGGATGATCGCCACCGCTATTGCACTGCTTTTGGCGGCGTCTCTTGCCACGGCCCAGACGTTTGAGACAAAGGCCCGCGCGGCCTATGTGTTTGATCAGACCACGGGCACGGTTTTGATGGAAAAGAACGCGGACGAACCGCTGCCGCCTGCGTCCATGTCCAAGCTGATGACGATCTACATGGCGTTCGAAGCGATCTCTGATGGCCGCTTTGCCGTGGACACGATGCTGCCCGTCTCGACCCATGCGGCAAGCTTTGGTGGCTCGACGATGTTCTTGGACACCACTGACCGCGTCTCGGTCGAAGATCTGCTGCGCGGCGTCATCGTGCTGTCTGGCAACGATGCCTCTGTTGTCCTTGCCGAAGGCTTGGCCGGGACCGAGGGGGCGTTTGCCCAGATGATGACCAACCGTGCGCGCGAACTGGGTATGGCGAATGCGACCTTCATGAACGCCTCTGGCTGGCCGGCGCGCGGCCACGAGATGTCAATGCGCGACTTGGGGACACTGGCGGATCGCCTGATCACTGATTTCCCGACGTTCTACCCGCTTTTTGCCGAGGAAAGCTTTGCCTTTGATGGCCGCGCCCCTGCGAACACGCAAAACCGTAATCCCCTGCTGACCCTTGGGATCGGCGCAGATGGCCTCAAGACCGGTCACACCCAAGAGGCCGGATATGGGCTTGTCGGCTCTGCCAAACAGGGTGATCGCCGGGTCATATTTGTGGTCACCGGTCTGGAAAGCGCGGCCAGCCGCGCCGATGAAGCAGAGCGTTTGGTCAATTGGGCCTTCCGCCAGTTTGCGCAAAAGAACGTCGCGAAATCGGGCACCCGGATCGCAGAAGTTGACGTCTGGATGGGAGAGGCCGCAACCGTCGGCCTCACCGTTGCAGAAGACGTATCCATGTTGGTTCCGGTTACAAACAGGTCCGGGATCAACGCAGAAGCGGTGTTTTTTGGCCCGATCGAGGCACCAGTGTCCGCGGGCCAACAATTGGGCGAGCTTGTGATCGCACTTGATGGCCTGCCCGAAACCCGCGTGCCCTTGGTTGCTGAAAACGACGTGCCCCTTGGTGGCTTTACGGTGCGGATGCGAACGGCTGTTCAGGTGGTTCTCGACAAGATCAATGCCGCCAGTGATGCGCCTGCATGACCGCCCCGCGCTTTATTACGTTTGAAGGTATCGACGGTTCCGGCAAATCGACGCAAGCCCGCGCCTTGGCCCAACGGCTCAAGAAAGCGGGCCAGGATGTCGTCTTGACCCGAGAACCGGGCGGAAGCCCCGGCGCGGAAGAAATTCGGCAACTCTTGTTGACCGGCGACCCCGATCGCTGGACTGCCGAGACCGAGATCCTGTTGTTCACAGCCGCCCGGCGCGATCATCTGGAAAAGACCATTCAGCCTGCGCTTGATGCCGGCAAGATCGTCATTTCCGACCGCTTCGCCGATAGCACGCGCGTCTATCAGGGTGCGACGCGGGGCGATCTGCGCGGCACCGTCGACCAATTGCATGACTTGATGATTGGCCGAGAGCCGGACCTCACCTTCATCATCGACATGGATCCGGCAACTGCTCTTTCACGCGGCCTTGCCCGCCAATCCGGCGAGGACCGGTTCGAGGACATGGGCCTGTCGTTTCAGGAAACCCTGCGCCACGGTTTCCTGTCGCTTGCCCATGCCCACCCAAACCGCTGTGTCCTCATTGATGGCAACCGCGAGGCCGAGGCGATCACCTCTGAAATCGCAGCCCACCTATGACCGACGATGCCCCAGCCTCTGACCGGATCGCCGGGGCGCCCCACCCACGCGACACACCGCAGCTTTTTGGCCAAGACGCGGCACAAGCCGATTTCCTTGATGCCTTCAATGCGGGTCGTCTGCATTCCGGCTGGCTTATCACGGGACCACGCGGTGTCGGCAAAGCCACTCTCGCGTGGAAAATCGCGACCTTTCTGCTGGCCACGCCCAGCGGTCAGGACGATGGCCTGTTTGGCGCACCACCCCCACCCGAAACTCTTGCCATTGATCCTGACCACCCCGATGCCCGTCTTGTGCATTCGGGCAGCCATCCGGGGCTTTTGGCGATCCGCCGCATGGTCAATGAAAAGACCGGCGCGCTTCAGGCCGACATCACGCGCGAGGCGCTCGACCCGCTTAAGAACTTCTTTCACATGTCCGCCACCGATGGCGGCCATCGCGTCGTGATCGTCGATGCCGCCGATGAAATGAACCGAAACGCCGCCAACGCGATCCTGAAAGAACTTGAAGAACCGCCCGCCAACACAACGCTCTTGCTGATCGCGCACCAACCCTCCCGGCTCTTGCCGACGATCCGGTCGCGCTGCCGCGAGCTGCGGTGCGCGCCGCTATCCCCCGCCGATCTGGCCGCTGCCCTTGCGCAGGCCGATCTGCAAACCGACCAGTCAGAGGCGCTCACCACACTCTCTGGCGGCTCTGCCGGGGATGCGATCCGCCTTTTGTCGCATGATGGTTTGCCGCTGTATGCCGAACTGGTGGATCTGCTGACGGGCTTGCCGGACGTAAACCGCCCCAAACTTCTGAAACTCGCCGATAGCTGCACGGGCCGCAACGCGGACACCCGTTTTGCCCTGACGCTTGATCTGCTTGATCACTTTTTGTCACGCGCCGCGAGGGCTGGGTTAATGGGTGAACCCGCCACTCAGGCCGCCCCGGGCGAAGCACGATTGCTGACCCGCATTGCACCCGATGATCGCGCCGCGCGGGGTTGGGCTGCGTTACAGCAAGACCTGTCTTCCCGTGCCCGCCACGGACGGGCCGTGAACCTTGACCCTGCCGCGCTGATCCTTGATATGGTTTTTGCAATCGAAAAGACGGCGCGAGATCACGCCGCCCCCTGAAAGCGGCCCCATGACCCCTGCCCTCGTTGATAGCCATTGCCATCTCGACTTCCCCGATTTTGACGGTGAACACGACGCGCTGATCGCTCGCGCGGCCAAGGCAGGCGTCACCCGCATGGTCACGATCTGCACCAAATTGCGGCTTGAACCGCAGGTCAGGGCGCTGGCAGAGAAATATGACCCGGTTTTCTATGCCGCAGGCACGCATCCCATGTCCGCCGCAGACGAACCGCTTGCGACCTATGACGTACTCGTGGCCCTGGCCGACCACCCCAAGTTTGTGGGCATTGGCGAAACCGGCCTTGATTACCACTACACTTCTGACAGCGCCCAAATCCAAAAGGACAGCCTGCGCATCCACATCGCCGCCGCGCGTGATACGAAACTGCCGCTGATTATCCATGCCCGTGCTGCTGACGACGACATGGCCCGCATCCTGACCGAGGAATACGCCAACGGCGCCTTCTCCTGTGTCATGCACTGCTTTTCGTCGTCGCCCGAATTGGCCACTACCGCACTCGATCTGGGCTTCTACCTGTCGATGTCAGGCATTGCGGCCTTTCCAAAATCCACAGCCCTGCGCGACATCTTTGCCGCCGCCCCGCGCGACCGCATCCTTGTCGAAACGGATAGCCCCTATCTTGCCCCGCCCCCCCATCGCGGCAAACGGAACGAGCCAAGCTATACCGCCCATACCGCCCGCATCGCAGCAGAGGCCTTCGGCATCGACTACGCAGACTTTGCCGCTCAAACCACGGCAAACTTCGACCGCCTGTTCTGGAAAGCCGCATGACCCTGCGGTTCACCATTCTGGGCTGCGGCTCTTCTGGCGGTGTGCCCCGGTTGGGTGGGCACTGGGGCGCGTGTGATCCGGCCAACCCCAAAAACACCCGCCGCCGTTGTTCCATGCTGGTGGAACGGGACGGACCGGATGGCACCACCCGCGTGCTCATCGACACCTCGCCCGACCTGCGCAATCAGCTTTTGGATGCGGGCGTCGGAGAATTGAACGCCGTCGTCTACACCCACGCCCATGCCGATCACGTGCATGGTCTCGATGACATCCGCATGATCGTCTACAACATGCGCCAGCGGATACCCGTCTGGGCCGACGGCGATACCGGCAACGCGCTGCTTGCGCGCTTTGGCTATGCCTTTGTTCAACCCGCGGGTTCCGCCTATCCACCGATCTGTGACCTTCACACCATCGACGGCGAGGTGACAATCGACGGCGCGGGCGGCCCGATCACCTTGACCCCGTTTGAGGTTGAACACGGCACCATCGACGCTCTTGGGTTCCGCATTGGTGGCCTGGCCTATCTGCCTGATGTCTCGGCCATTCCCGATGATGTCTGGCCGGTGCTCGACCGCCTTGATGTCTGGGTCGTTGATGCCCTGCGCCGGGATCCTCATCCCAGCCACAGCCACCTTGCGCAAACGCTGGCGTGGATCGACCAAGCGTCACCGGCAAAGGCCGTCATCACCAACATGCATATCGACCTCGATTATGCCGAACTGGATGCCGAAACGCCCGATCATATCACACCGGCCTACGACGGTATGACCCTGACGCTGCGCTCTGAATGACAGAGGTCCATCTAACTTCTTTTGGCCAAAAATATCCCCGCCGGAGGCCTCAGAAAATGTCCCATTTTCTGATCTTGCATAACCTCAAAGCGGCACGGTCACGATGACCGCTCTCCTTGATGTCATCTTGCCGGTCTTTCTGGTTTTGGGCTTTGGCTACCTCGCCGTTTGGCGCGGGCTGTTTTCAGCCGACGGGGCCGATGCACTCATGCGCTTCACCCAAGGCTTTGCGATCCCCTGTCTGCTTTTTCGCGCTATCTCGAGCCTTGATCTTGGACAGCACTTCGATCCCCCGCTCCTGCTTAGCTACTACGGCGTTGCGTTCTTGTGCTTTTGCCTCGGCGCGCTTGGCGGGCGGTTTCTTTTCAAACGCGACTGGGAAGATTCAATCGTCATCGGCTTTTGCTGCCTGTTTGCCAATTCGGTCCTGCTGGGTTTGCCAATCACCGAACGTGCCTATGGTCCAGATGCCCTTTCGGCAAACTATGCGCTGGTCGCGATCAACGCGCCATTTTGCTACGGCCTAGGGATCACCGCGATGGAGGTCGTGCGCAATCGCGGCAGCAAGCTGCGACTGGCCGTGCCAAAGGTCGCCAAAGCGATGTTTGGCAACAACCTGATCATTGGCATCAGCCTTGGGTTTGCCGTCAATCTTGGGGGCATTCCGCTGCCCGGCGTGCTGACCGACGCGATTGATATGATGGTGCGGGCGGCCTTGCCTGCGGCCCTGTTTGGCCTTGGCGGCGTTCTGGTGCGCTACCGCCCAGAAGGCGATATGCGCGCCATTCTTTACGTCTGCATGATCACGCTTTTGGTCCAGCCTGCCCTGTCATATGCCGCCGGGTTGGGGTTCAACCTCGCGACCGATGCGCAGCGTTCCTTGGTGATCAATGCGGCAATGGCACCAGGTGTGAACGCCTATGTATTCGCAAATATGTATGGCCGGGCCAAGCGGGTTGCGGCCTCTTCTGTGTTGATCGCCACGGCACTGACCGTGGTGACCGCCTGGGGGTGGCTGGCCGTCTTGCCTTAGGCCGACAACAAAACCTGCACCGCATTGCCCTGCAATTCTGGCCAGCACGACGGGCCATAGGTCGCGGGTTCACGTTCAAGCTGGGGAAAAAGTTCGATCAGTTCCGCGCGCGTTTCCTGCACTAACGCAATCATCCCGACGCCGCCGGGATAAAAGCTTTCGGTTGCCGCACCCTCGGCATAGACGATTTGGTGGGCGTCAAACATGATGTGATGATAGGTCACCCAATCGCCACGTTGTTGGCAAATGTTGGTGTCATTCATCAGCGCCTTGGCCGGAACCAAAACGGCATCCTCACCGAACCATAGCTGTGCTTGCCTTTCCCACGATCTGCACTCGGTGCAGCGGCGACAAAACAAGCCTGCGATCGTTGCCGATTGCCTCCTTTTCAAAGATGATCGGGGCACAGTCACTCTCTGCCTGAAATCGCCGTTGCCCATGCCAACGGACAGGCAAGGCGCTATGTGCTTCGGTCAGCACCAGATGACCGACGGCGATATCCTCAATTACCGGTTGCCCCTGCGGTGTCGCAATCAAGGCCCCCTTCCCAAAGCAAACCGGCGTCGCATAATCTGCGATGGCATAAACCGGCCGCTCTTGCGTGCTGACCACCGTCAATGGCACACCAACCGGCGGGAACCCTCCAGGACCGCCGATGAAAGCAAGCCCCTCGACCGTGCCATACCCGTTGGGGCTATTGTTCACATTGAATGCCACCACCTGCCAGGTGTTCACACCATCAATGGTTTGCGGGCTGGCAAGGGTTTGACCGCCATCGATGTCCTGAAAATCGGCATCATCATCATTGATCGTGACCGCGTGCCAGGCAATGGATTTCAGTGTGATCGTCAATCCGTCCAGATGTGACCCATCGCCCTGCATCACGCCGTCAAGCTGCTCACCACCGCTGATGGTCAGGGCATTTTCGTCCAGAACATACATGTCATAGGGCGTTTCACAGGGCCTTTGTTGCCCCGTGTTCTTAGCGCCCCGTCATGACCAAATCATGCCGGACTCTTGGCAGTCAGCTGGGCGACATGCCCCGCAATCGCTCCGATCTGCGGCGCAGCAATTCAACGACCGTCAGCAACACGATTGAAATCGCAACCAGCACCGTGGCAACCGCCAAGATGGTCGGGCTGATCTGCTCTCTTAACCCGGTAAACATCTGCCAAGGCAGGGTTTTCTGGGCCGCTGCACCGACAAACAACACCACAACCACTTCGTCAAAAGAGGTGATGAACGCAAACAACCCACCCGAGATTACGCCCGGCAGGATCAATGGCATCTGCACTTTGAAAAAGGTCGTGACCGGTGTCGCCCCCATATTCGCCGCCGCGCGCGTCAGCGAGTTGTCAAAGCCCACCAGCGTCGCGGTGACCGTGATAATCACGAACGGAATACCAAGGGCCGCATGGGCAAGGATGACCTTGATATAGCCTGACAGCGACTTTGAAATGCCCAATGTGCTTTCCATCCACAGCCCCATCTGGCTGTAGAAAAAGAACATTCCTGTTGCCGAAATGATCAATGGCACGATCATCGGAGAGATCAGGATCGCCATGATCCCGCGCCGAAACGGCACGTGCGATTGCGACAGACCAATCGCCGCCAAAGTACCCAGCGAAACCGAAATAATCGTCGCAAAGGGCGCGATGATCAGGCTGTTTTGCATCGGTCGCAGCCAGTCGGGATTGGTGAAAAAGTCTTCGTAGTGTTTCAGACTATAGCCTTCGGGTTTCAGCGCCAGCATTTCTGGCGTGAAAGTAAAGAAGTCCTGCGCATTGAACGACAAGGGAATGATCGTGATGATCGGGGCAATCAGGAAAAAGAAGATCACCCCGCAAATGACGCGGAATGCATAATACCAGATGCGCTGGCCGGTTGTGGCGTAACTTGGCAGGCTCATGCGTCATCTTTCCATTTGATGTCATGGTGCGTGCCGTCACAAAACGGCTTGTTCTTGGACGCTCCGCAGCGGCACAACATGTATTTCTGCTCGGACGCATTTGCGCCGTTGAATGTGGCCTCAAGCGGGACATTGCGCACCGCATAGGGGCCGTTCTTTTCGACCCTGATTTCGGTCGTGGTCGAGTCTGGACCCAGTTGCTGCGGGGCCCCGTCCCCTTCGGACATCGACAAGGCGCCCGACGGACAGGCAAAGACCACCGCGCGGATCCCGGCAAGCGTGCCGTTTTCTGGCTGGATCCAAGGCTTTCGCGCCGGGCTGAAAACGCTCTTTTGCAGGCGTTGGCATTCGGCCGCATGGGTGCACAGCATCGGCGTGTAGCTGACCGTCACATCCACCCCGTCGACATGGCCCTTGTAGGCAATCGGCTTATTGCGCGGATGCTCTGCGTCCGGCTCTCCGCTGAAACCAATCGCCTTGTGCGATCCATCGCAAAACGGCTTGTTCTTGGAGGCCCCACAGCGACACAGAAACGCGGTTTCCTTGCTTGCAATCGGGTAGCCGTCCGGGTCCCTTAGGTCCGGGACCTCAGACACCATCAACGGACCATCAGGTGTTGGTTTGATTGCAGACATGGCCTAGCCCCCCAGCTTTACATTGTCGATGCCAACCAACCGGTCATACAGCCAGTAGAACAACAAGACGAGCGCCAGCAAAATCGACCCCAGCGCTGCCGCGAGGCCCCAGTTGAGGCTCGATGAAATGTGATATGCGATCCGGTTGGAAATAAAGACACCCTTGGTGCCGCCAACGATTTCAGGCGTGATGTAGTAGCCAATCGCAAGGATGAACACGAGGATCGATCCCGCCCCGATGCCGGGAATGCTTTGCGGGAAATAGACACGCCAGAACGCGGTCCAGTTCGTCGCACCCAAGGACTTTGCAGCCCGCAAATAACTGGGTGGGATTGTCTTCATCACCGAATAAAGCGGCAGGATCATAAAGGGCAGCAGGATATGCGTCATCGCAATCACCGTGCCTGTCGCATTGTTGATCAGCGCCAATCGGTTGTCGTCAGACACGATCCCGACCCAGACGAGTAGAGAGTTGATGACGCCTTGATCCTGCAAAAGAACCTTCCACGCTGACGTTCGCACCAATAGCGAGGTCCAGAACGGCAACAGCACAAGGATCATCAGCAGGTTGGCTTTTGATGTCGGCAGGTTCGCCAACAACCACGCCACCGGATACCCCAGCAGGATGCAGCTTGTCGTGATGACGAAAGACATGACCATCGTCCGAAACAACAGTGTCAGATAGATCTGTTGGTCTTCGGGTCGCCATTCTGATCCGTCAATGCCCTTTTGGCGGTCGATGGAGTTCAGGAAATACCCGTTGGTAAACGCGGGGCTATAGGTCTGAATGGTCTGCCAAACATCCGGGTCCAGCCAGTCTTCATCCACGTCGGCAAAACTGGCGCGCAGATCCTCGGTTTCAAATCCCGCGACCATTGGTGCTGCGGCAGATATCAAGGCGCTGTGCGGGCCATCTAGCGTCAGGTCCGGTGTCGCGGACAGATCCTCGTAAAGGCCAAGGAACACCGTATTCCACGGGGTCTCTTCGCGCGGATCATCGCCGTCTTCGCTGGCAATCGTGGCCGCAAACGCAGCATAGGCATCAGCCGTCTGCGGCAAGACATCCGCGATCTCTGTGTTCATCCGGAACGGCGCATCAGCCGCGCCCCCGTCCCCCATGATCGCGGCCCAAATGGCGGGATCTTCCCAAGCCGGATCCAGTGCGGCGAATTGATCGGCATAGATCTCGCCCATGTCATCCACCCGCCGTCCCGACTTGCGGAACAACGACGAAACGCCGGTCATTTCATAGTTCAGCCGCGACCCAAGCCGCGTATGCTGCTTTTTCTCGACCGCGACCATCATATCCTTGGTCAGCGCCGAAAAGACCGCGTCCCCCGGTGCCTCACCGGTGGCGGCATCCCAATCGGCAATCGCCGCGACAGTGCGCGGCAGCGTCTCGCCCACAATCTGGTTCTCGACCGACCGCAGCAACATCTGTCCGATCGGGATGATAAAGGTGATCATGATAAACAGCAGCAGCGGCGCAATCAGCAGCAGCGCGCGTGTCTTTTGACGGCGCAGCGCCCTGTTCAGCGATTTCTTGAGTGGCGTGCCATCGGCTGCCAGCATGGGGCCTGCTGCATCTGTCATTTAGACACCCTCAACAAGGATGATCGTGCTTTCCGCACAGCGCCGCCGGATATCGGCAACCTCTTGGTAAGCGGGATCGTTATAGGCGGCCTTTGCCGCCTCATAGCTTTCGAATTCGATGACAACATGACGACCCATTTCGACGCCCTCGGGCGTGTGGGATTGTCCGCCGCGCACGACGAACTTTGCCCCGTGGCTTTCCAGAATTGGCGTGTCCTTCTGAACATATTCTGGATACCCCTCGGGGTCCGTCACTTTGATATGTCCGATGATATAGCCTTTGGGCATCGCGCTGTCCTTTTTGGGGTGAAGGTGGGCCAATGGCCCACCCTACGCAGTATGTCAGGTGGGCAAATGGCCCACCCGAGGTCGCTTATTGTGCCAGCCACGCCTGGAATTTTGCATCCAGATCGTCGCGATAGTCAGCCCACCACTCGTAGTTATACAAGAATGTGTTCTTGGCATTCTCGGGATCGGTCGGCATGTGCTGCGCCATCTCGATGCCCAACGTGGCATGCTTACCGACCAGCGGTGCAGAAGACGCACGTGCAGGACCGTAAGAGATGTATTTCGCCTGATCGGCCAGACGCTGCGTGTCAGTCGCAAAACGCACGTAGTCAAGCGCGCGTGCTTCACGCTCTGGGCTCAGACCGGCAGGGATGATCCAACCGTCAAGGTCAAACACCTGCGCGTCCCACAACATGCCAACGGGCTGGTTCTGCTCTTCGATCAGCGCAAACAGACGACCGTTGTAGGTTGTGCCCATCACGACTTCGCCGTCAGCCAGCAACTGGGGCGTATCAGCACCCGCAGACCACCAGACAACATCGTCCTTGATGGTATCAAGCTTTGCAAATGCCTGCGCCTGACCTTCTTCAGTCTCCAGCACGTCATAGACGTCTTCCTTTGCAACGCCATCACAGATCAACGCCCATTCCATGTTGTTGATCGGGCGCTTCTCAAGGCTCCGCTTGCCCGGATATGCATCGGTATCGAACATTGCGCAGATAGATGTGGGCGGCGTATCGCCAACCATATCGGTGCGATAACCCGCTGTGGTCGAATATACGATCTGCGGAATAAAGCAGTCGCTGACCAGCAAGTCGCCAAAGTCTTCGGATGCGGATGACCCGTCATCGCCCGGTGCAAGCTGCTCGTCTGCGTCGATTTCCAGTGCCAGGCCTTCGTCGCACAGACGGATCGCGTCAGAGGCCACAACATCGACCACATCCCATGTGATGTTGCCCGCTTCGTTCATCGCGCGCAGCTTGGCCACGGCTTCAGCAGAGCTTTCGTCGTTGACGATTGTGACGCCGGTCATTTCGGCATAGGGGTCATGATAAGCCGCCTGCTGTGATGCGGAATAGGCCCCGCCCCAGCTGACGATCGTCATTTCGCTAGCCATGTGGCCATCGGCAAACGCCGTACCACTTGCCAACGTGAGGGCGGTGGTCGCCATCAGTGTTTTGGTCAGTTTCATTTATTTCTCCCGTTTCGAACCCGGTTTGTGTCGTAAAGAACCCGCCGCCGGGCGCAGCGTGGCCCCTATTCCGGTCAGGCGTCGAGCGCCCGGCAATCCTGTGGCAACCAGCCGATCTCGATCATTTCGCCGGGCTTCAACCGGGTTTGATCGGGGGCGTTGCGCGATTTAATAACGAAGTCATCCGTGCCCGCCACGCGCAGACGCGTGCGGAAGATGTCGCCCATGTAAATGAACTCCAGCACTTCGGCTTTCAGGGTATGTGCGCCCTCTCTCAGGCGGGTCTTGTCAAATTCCACCCGCTCGGGCCGAATGCTGACTTTGGTGCGCTCACCCACGGTCGAGACATTCACCGGGATCGCATCAATAATGTCGCCGCTATCAAGCTTGACGACGCAGGTATCGCCGACGATCTCCTGCACGACACCTTCCAGCGTGTTATTCTCGCCAATGAACTGCGCCACAAAGGAATTCTGTGGCTTTTCATATAGCTCATCGGGCGGGGCAAGCTGCTGGATCCGGCCGTCTTCAAAGACCGCAACGCGGTCTGACATGGTCAGCGCTTCTGTTTGATCGTGCGTCACGTAGACAACCGTGATCCCCAATTCGTGCGCAAGGTTTGTGATCTCAAATTGCAAGGTCTCGCGCAGCTGCTTGTCCAGGGCACCAAGTGGTTCGTCCATCAAGACCAACTCAGGCTCGAACACCAATGCACGTGCCAAAGCGATCCGCTGTTGCTGACCGCCTGACAACTGGCTTGGCCGGCGCCCGGCAAAGTCATTCATCTGCACCATGCCCAGCGCGCGATGCACTTTTTCTTCCTGCACGGTTTTGCTCAACTTGCGGACCTGCAACGGAAACGCGAGGTTTTCGGCCACCGTCATATGCGGGAACAACGCGTAGTTCTGGAACACCATGCCGATCCCGCGTTTATGCGGCGGGATATTGTTGATGCTGATCCCATCAAGCTTGATGTCGCCATAGGTGGCTGTCTCAAACCCCGCCAGCATCATCAGGCAGGTGGTCTTGCCCGACCCCGATGGCCCAAGCATCGTTAGAAATTCGCCCTTGGGCATCGACAGGTTCAGGTCTTTGACGACAAGGTTTTCACCGTCATAGCTTTTCTGAACACGCTCAAACGCGACGAAAGCGCTTTCATCATTGGTTGAACTCAACCTCATTCCCCCTGTTGCGGCAGATTCTCTGCGCGTTGAGGGGACTAAAACAAGCGTCACTATCTATTGCAACCATTTCGGTCAACTTGTCGGCCCCAAAGGCCAATTGACCGCAATTTCAAAGCATTTCGGGCAAAACGCCAACTGAATGGTCAATATTGCGACTTGGGCAAATCAGCCCTGCGACCCCGAAACCATCGTTTTGAAGCGTTTTGCCTTACACCAGAACATGGTGTGGTGCGGTCGGGGGGACTCGAACCCCCACGAGTGTTACCTCACAGCGACCTCAACGCTGCGCGTCTACCAATTCCGCCACGACCGCAAGTCTAGGCTGGGCGTCTTCTAGATCAGGGGTTTGCCGTTGCCAAGGGGGAAATCACGCCACAGTCATTGTGCGGCGCCACCCCATCCACACGACACCCCCGACAACGACAAAGGTCGCGATAAACCCAAGGACAGGGGCCGCTTGGAAAAACGTCTCGTTCAAAGTCCGCCCCGGTAGAAAGGTGAACAACCCCGCAATCCCCAACCCTTGAAAACAAAGGCTCCGCATCGCGCGGCCATGCTGCGCAAAGCGGCGGTGGCGCAAGTGCCAGATGCTCTCGGTCAGCGACACATAAGTCAGGATCGAAAACAGATGAATCGGATTGAACGGTCCAATGACCGACCAACTGCTCATCATCAGACCACTTGTCGCCAACCCAAACATCGCCACCATCCAGACCCCGCCAAAGATCCGGTGCAGCCTGTCGTGCCGCCTGCGCCAGATATTGATCGGCCCAAGGCATATCGCCAGCAGTGCACAGATCAGGTGGATTTGGACCATCAAGGGCGCCGTCGGAATGGGGTCAAGCGTCATCGGGATGTCCTTTGGTTTGTGGTTGTTGCGCTGTCATGGCACGTTTTGCGCAACGGCCCCTTGCTGGGCAAAACCCGATACGTAAGGGGCGGAATAACCACGTGGCTGACGGCGCTTTCCCATTCGCGACACGTGAAATGCGGTCGACATTCGGCGATCCGCGGATGCTTGTGGCACTGCTTGGCGTCGGCATCATGGTCGGGCTTGCCGGTCCGTTTGATACCTTCACCCTGATGCCCACCCTGCCCCGCATGGTCTATTGGATCGGCCTTGTCTTTGTGACCTATGCCACCGGCAACTTTGTCTCGGCGCTGGTGCAGCACGCGCTTATTGACCGTATCCCGGCCGCGCTGCCGCGCCACACGCTGGCCGGTCTGGCCATGGGCCCGCCGATCTTTGCCGTGATTGCCGCAATCAATTACGCCAGCTTTGGCTTTGTGATGGACAGCTTGGGCGAAATGCTCGTGCCGCTGGCCAATGTCACCGCGCTGTCCGTTGTGATCTCTGTGCTCTTTGCGCTCTTTTCCGACACCGGCACGCCCGCCGTTGCCACACCGCCCGCCATCCTCGACCGTCTGCCCTTTGATAAACGCGGTGCCCTTGTTGCGCTCTCGGTCAGTGATCACTACGTCAGCGTCATGACGACACGCGGACAAGAGATGATTTTGATGCGGCTCGCTGATGCGATACGCGAAACCGGCGATATTGCGGGGATGCAGGTCCATCGCTCGCATTGGGTCGCACTGGATCAAATCGCCTCTGTGCAGCGCACCGGTGATCGCGCCATGATGACCCTCTCAACAGGCAGCGAAATTCCCGTCAGCCGCAGCAACCTGCCTGGTTTGCGTGACGCGGGACTGCTCCCCCGGGCCGCCAATGGTTGAGTGGATCCACACCCAGGGCCTGACCCCCTACCCCGAAGCGCTGTCTTTCATGGAACAACGGGCAGAGGCGATCGCCGCCGGCACGGCCGCGGAATGCATCTGGCTGATCGAACATCCGCCCCTTTATACCGCCGGGACCTCTGCCAAACCCGCTGATCTGGTCGATCCCGACCGCTTTGACGTGTTCGAGGCCCGTCGCGGCGGGCAATATACCTACCACGGTCCCGGTCAGCGGGTGGCCTATGTGATGCTTGATGTGTCCAAACGGGGCCGCGATGTGCGGTGTTTCGTGCATGATCTTGAAAGCTGGATCATTGCGACACTGGCCGAATTCAATGTCACAGGTGAACGGCGCAGCGGCCGGGTTGGCGTTTGGGTCACCCGCCCTGACAAACCGCGCACCGCCACAGGCGCATTGCGGGAAGACAAGGTCGCCGCACTTGGCATTCGGCTGCGCAAATGGGTGTCGTTCCATGGCTTGTCGATCAATGTAGAACCGGATCTGTCGCATTTCGATGGAATCGTGCCCTGCGGGATCACCGAACACGGCGTCACATCGCTGGTCGATCTGGGCCTTCCCGTCACGCTAGAGGATGTCGACGTCGCACTCCGCCGGACTTTTTCTGATGTGATGGACAAAAAGTCCGGAAAAAGCGATCTCTGCGACTAGGAAATTAGCGCATACTTAAGTCTTGGCCTCTAGATCCTTTGGGACGTAGTAGAGGTGCAAGATGATCGGCGCTATCGCGGTCAAGCAACATAAGCGGTCGGCATTCTGGGCCATACTCGGGTCGTTCATTCTGGCAGGGCTGCTGGTTGTCGGCACCCACTATGCGCTCCAATTTGCACGTCTCCAAGATGTGAAGTTCAAGACACACGATGCGGCACGTGGCTGGGCAGAGCACCTTCAGATGCACACGCCCAACCTCGATCAGATATTTGAAATTGGCCAAGCGACCCCGGAACAACTCCCAGCGATCGAAATGGCCGAAACTTATGGCGGGGTGCAGGGATATTCACTTTTCGATGTGAATGGGGAATTGGTGCTGTCGCGTGGTCCAGCCCCCAATGGCATCTCCATTGACGATCGTTCTGCTTTGGCGCGTGACACGGCGCGCACCGGCGTGATGCAAACAACCTTTTTGACCAGTCAGATCGGGACCGGATCCACCGACATCGATGCGATCACGCGCATTCCGATTGCGGATGCTGACGGCAACATCATTGGGGTCGCGGAACTTTGCACACATCAGGCCGATCCGCTTGCATCAATCACAAATGTTACCAGTCTCGTGATCCTGGGTGTCCCATTCCTCAGTGCATTTGCATTTCTGGTGCCCATGCTCATCATGATCCGGTTCCGCAGACGCGCCACAGCACGAGAGGTCGAACTGGCCAACCTCGCCCGTCAGGATGAACTGACCGGCCTGATGAACCGCAGCGGAATCGCGACCAAAGTGCGTCCCATCTTCGCGGAACGTCGTGATCCCGGCGAACAGATCGGCATCCTTCTTGTGGATCTCGATAACTTCAAATCCATCAATGATATCTTCGGCGCGCCTATCGCGGATGCCTTCCTGTGCCAAACCGCAGAGCGTCTTTTGGAAATTGTAGGCAATTCCGGTTTTGTTGGCCGGATGAATGGCGATGAATTCATCATTATCCTTCCCACCATCACCCGAGAGGCCTTGCGACGCTATGGCGCCCAAATTCAGTCGATCATTGCCCAGCCTTTGCCGATCAGCGGCCAAACGGTGATGTGTTCGGCTTGTATCGGCATGCATTTGTCGCCCATGGGGCAAAGTCTGGAACGTGCTTTGCACGCCGTTGATCTTGCCCTCAATCAGGCGATCAACAATGGCCAGGGGCAGTCCGTTGAATACGTCGATGCCCTCGACAAAGTCACGAACCGGCACAACCAAATCGAAAGCTACTTGCGCAGGGTGGGCTTTGAACAAGCGGTCGAGGTCTATTTTCAACCCTTTGTGGATGCCACATCGGGCGCGATTTCCGGTTTTGAGGCTTTGGCACGTCTTCGCGATGACGAAGGTGCGATCATCAGCCCCGATGAATTCATCCCCGTCGCTGAAAGCACGGGCCTGATCCATGAACTGGGGATCGTAGTCCTTAGCAAAGCCATTAGCGCAGCAAAACAATGGCCCGAACACATCTACGTTTCGGTGAACCTGTCGCCGGTCCAGTTCCAAAATAGCGGCCTCGCCGACGAGATCATCGCCAAGATGCGCGAAGCAGGACTTGCGCCAGACCGTCTTGAACTTGAACTCACCGAAAGCTTGCTTCTCACCGATGAAGAAGGCGTCAGCGCGATGCTGGATCAACTCCGCAGTGCCGGGTTGAGCATTGCAATGGATGATTTTGGCACCGGGTATTCGAGCCTTGGATATCTGTGGAAATACGATTTTGACAAAATCAAAATCGATCGCTCGTTCCTACTCGGCCACGACTTTGAAGAAGGCCGCTACTTTGACATCATCGAAACCATTATCTTGCTGGGCCATAAGCTGGGCATGTCCGTTACCGTCGAAGGGGTCGAGACTCGCAAACAGGTCGATATCCTCACAAAAATGTCCTGCGACCAGTTTCAAGGCTATTACTTCGCCCGTCCCCTGACAGAGGCGCAGGCCACCGCCGTCGTCAGCAGTCTGTGTGAGCCGCTGCAAAAGACCGGCTAAGCTGTCTTTCCACCGCCCAAATGCCCCCTGCGCCAATATTACCCAGCCAGACAACCACTTCGCGTGTTGCCCCGCAGCCATCAACGCTCTAGAACCCAAACGAAAGCGGTGGCTTGTCATGACTCGTCCACCGCACGAGGAACCAATCAAGGAGAGCCACATGGCAGACGCAGCCATCCACGGCGACGAGCACGAAGACAACCGCGGGTTCTTTACCCGGTGGTTCATGTCCACCAACCACAAAGACATTGGCATCCTGTACCTGTTTGTCGCAGGTGCAGTTGGCTTTATCTCCGTGGCCTTCACGGTGTACATGCGGCTTGAGCTGATGCACCCCGGCGTTCAATACATGTGCGCCGAAGGGGCACGCTTCATCGCCAGCGGTGAAGTCTGTACGCCAAACGGCCACCTCTGGAACGTGATGATTACCTATCACGGCGTCCTGATGATGTTCTTCGTTGTGATCCCCGCCCTATTCGGCGGATTTGGCAACTATTTCATGCCTTTGCAGATTGGCGCGCCGGATATGGCGTTCCCGCGGATGAACAACCTGTCGTTCTGGATGTATGTGGCCGGCACCTCGCTTGGCGTCGCCTCAATGCTGTCTCCGGGTGGTAATGGTCAGCTTGGCTCAGGCGTCGGCTGGGTGCTGTACCCGCCGCTTTCCACCTCAGAGGCTGGCATGTCCATGGACCTTGCGATCTTCGCGGTTCACCTCTCGGGCGCGTCGTCAATTCTGGGCGCGATCAACATGATCACGACCTTCCTGAACATGCGCGCACCCGGCATGACACTGCACAAAGTACCGCTTTTCTCTTGGTCGATCTTTGTCACCGCCTGGCTGATCCTTCTGGCGCTGCCTGTTCTTGCAGGTGCCATCACCATGTTGCTGACAGACCGCAACTTTGGCACAACTTTCTTTGATCCTGCCGGTGGCGGTGACCCGATCCTCTATCAGCACATCCTGTGGTTCTTTGGCCACCCAGAGGTTTACATCATCATCATCCCTGGCTTTGGCATCATCAGCCACGTCATCGCCACGTTCAGCCGCAAGCCGATCTTTGGCTACCTGCCGATGGTCTATGCGATGGTGGCGATTGGTGTGTTGGGCTTCGTCGTTTGGGCGCACCACATGTACACCGTGGGCATGTCCCTGACCCAGCAGTCCTACTTTATGCTGGCGACGATGGTGATCGCGGTGCCGACAGGTGTGAAGATCTTCAGCTGGATCGCCACCATGTGGGGCGGCTCGGTTGAGTTCAAAACACCAATGCTTTGGGCGATGGGCTTTCTGTTCCTCTTCACCGTGGGCGGTGTGACCGGCATCGTGCTGTCACAGGCCGGCGTCGACCGCGCCTATCACGACACATACTACGTCGTGGCGCACTTCCACTATGTGATGTCGCTAGGTGCTGTCTTCTCGATCTTTGCGGGGATTTACTTCTACTTCCCCAAGATGTCGGGCCGGATGTATCCTGAATGGGCGGGCAAGCTGCACTTCTGGGCGATGTTCATCGGTGCAAACCTGACGTTCTTCCCACAGCACTTCCTGGGCCGTCAGGGCATGCCACGTCGCTACATCGACTATCCAGAGGCTTACGCATTCTACAACTACATCTCGAGCTGGGGCGCATTCCTGTCCTTCGCCAGCTTCGTGTTCTTCATCGGCGTCATCTTCTACTCGCTGTTCTACGGTCGTCGCGCGACAGAGGCGAACCCATGGAACGAATATGCAGACACGCTGGAATGGACCCTGCCATCCCCACCGCCAGAGCATACGTTCGAGACACTGCCAAAGCAGTCTGACTGGGACAAGCCTCACGCGCACTAACGGCGATGAGCAGACAAAACTAAAGCCCCGCCATCGTGCGGGGCTTTTTCGTATCGCCTGCTGGTCTCCCCTCGCCACCGGTTGATCGCCGCCCGGCATAGGTGCACGCCGCGATGCATGGTGGCCCTCTACGCCTCTCCTGATACCTTCAATCAAGCCATTATTATCCGCCCCTGTAGGCGTTGCCTCACAGGGGCACAAAAGCGCGCCCACAGGCTTCGCGATCAAAGCGGTCCTATGCGCACTTGCCGCTGCACCGCCCTCAGCATATCGCCGACGCCCAGCCCCCGGCACACCGCCGACACCCGGCTCGCAGCATCATGCCATAGAATCAAAAAGCCCCGCACAATGGCGGGGCTTTCCGTAATTCTGTGTAACGCGTTTAGGCTTTCTTGCGGCGCTTCATCGCACCCAGACCACCAAGACCGGCCAGCAACAGCAGACCAGCGGCAGGCACTGGCACTTCGTTGACGCCGGGATCTGTCTCAGCCGTCACCGTCGTGGTGATGAAACTTGCAGTTGCGCCCTGACCCAAGGTCATCACAACAGTCATTGCGAATGGGTCGGGCAGAACTTCAGAACCCGAATTCGATACGCTTGCGGATGTGTTCGCAAGCGATCCCAAACCAACCAAAGTCGTTGTCGCATAGGCGGTGTTGCCAGCATCAACATAGCCAGCGGCGGTGTAACCGCCAAAAAGAGCGTTTGGGTCGGTTTCAAATGAAACGTCAGATGCCGCAGGCGACGCCGCACCGGCACTAAACCCTGTGTGCGTCGCTTCGACCAACAGTTCCATGCCCAAGCTCACGATGTTCGAAAGGCTCAGCGCCAAAGAAGAAATGCCATTGGCGTTCGTCACGATGGACGACGTCAGATCAACACTCTCTGTGCCAAGCACACCATCAATGTCCACGTTGCTCAGATTGATTACGTGCGAACCACCCGCCGAAACGACCGTTGTCGTGCTCCCGTAGGTAAACCGCACTTCCAGCGCATTTGCTGATGAAGCGACTGATGCTCCAGCCAGCGTGGCTGCGACAGCCAAAACCTTAAACTTATTCATTTCGCGTAAACTCCAATTCACACTTTTAACTCATACAGCCGAACGGAATAAGCCCGACCCTCTCAGCGACTATAGAACACGTGACGTTGGGTCGGCAAGAATGTTGCCCCAATTCTGAACAGATTCCTGACATATTTGGGTGACAAGTCAGCGACTTTGCCCAGTTTTCGCCCCAATCCGGCAGAAAAACCGCGATTTTGTCACTTTTGGAAACCATTTCGTAAGGAATTGCGAATCGCCTCGCCCGATTCTCGCCGCATTCCGCATAGCCGTCACAGCGCGACTTTGGGCCACATTTTCAAGCGCCGATACACGCGTTACACCATCTCCATGCCCTACGAATGGACCCCGGACCAACCCCGCGAAACCGACAATTGGCAGCTCTCGCTTTGGCCTTACAGGTCGCTGCTGCGTCGTGATTTTGTGCTGTTCATGGGCGCGACCTGCCTGCTGGTCGCACTGCCGCTGGTCGTCTTGATCGGGTCTGCGGTCCTCTGGGGGCTCTTGCCGTTCTTTGCCTTGATGGTCTGGGGCCTATGGACCGCGATCAACGTCAGCTACCGGCGGGGCGAAATTCTGGAAGAACTGACCGTCACCGCAGACACCGCCCACCTCACACGTCATACCCCAAAGGCCCCGCGTCAGGACTGGGAAGCAAACCGCTACTGGGTCAGCGTGCACCTGCACCCCACCGGCGGACCGGTCAAAAACTACATCACCCTGCGCGGCGGTGACCGCGAGGTTGAGATTGGTAGCTTTCTCGACGAGGCCGAGCGTCTGGCGCTTTATGATGACCTCAAACGCGCCATACGCCCCAGTTAGCCCAGCATGGATTTGACAACCGGGCCGACTTTGCCGAAATCCATCTGGCCGGTGTATTTGGCCTTCAGGACACCCATCACCTTGCCCATATCGCGGATGCTGCTGGCACCCACTTCGGCAATCGCGGCGTTGACGGCCGCGCTGGCCTCTTCGTCGTCCAGCTGCTTGGGCAGAAAATCCTCGATCACTTTGATCTCGGAGCGTTCTTTCTCGGCCAGCTCCAGCCGCCCCGCCTCTTCGTAGGCGCGGGTGCTTTCCTGCCGTTGCTTGACCATCCGTCCCAGGATCGCCAGCACCTCTGTATCGCCGACAACGTCACTTTCCGTGCCGCGCAGGGCAATTTCACGATCCTTGATTGCCGCATTTATCAGTCGCAACGTCGACAGGCGGTCCGCCTCTTTCGACTTCATTGCATCTTTCAGGGCCGAGGTGACCCGCGTGCGCATGTCCATGAAAGCTCCGTTTATGGCTTCAAGCGAGCGGGCACCATACTGGCCGACCCAACGCCTGACAAGCACCTCAAACGCGACGTCAAAAAGGTGCAAAACAAGGGGTCAGATGGCCCTTGACCGTGGGACCTGCGGCCCTTAGTTACGGCCCAATTTTGCGCCATTTGGGGGATGCACGCGATGCCAGCGAAACCAACCGCCTGCCTTGCACTTGCTGACGGTACCATCTTTTACGGGCGCGGCTTTGGCGCGACCGGCGAAACCACGGCAGAGCTTTGCTTCAATACCGCCATGACCGGCTATCAAGAGATCATGACCGATCCCTCTTATGCAGGCCAGATCGTCACCTTCACCTTCCCCCATATCGGCAATACCGGTGTGACGCCGGAGGATGATGAAACAACAGACCCTGTCGCTGCGGGCATGGTCGTCAAATGGGATCCGACGCAGCCCTCGAACTGGCGCGCCACCGAAGAGCTGACAACATGGCTGACCCGCCGTGGTCGCATCGGGATCGGCGGCGTTGATACCCGCCGTCTGACCCGCGCCATCCGTCAGCAAGGTGCGCCACATGTGGCGATGGCCCATGATCCCGACGGCAATTTTGACCTCGACGCGCTGGTTGCGGCCGCACGCGGGTTCTCGGGACTGGAAGGCCTCGACCTCGCAAAAGAGGTGACCTGCGCCCAATCCTATCAGTGGGATGAAATGCGGTGGGCTTGGCCGGACGGGTTCAAACAACAGACCGCCGCCCGGCACAAAGTCGTGGCAATCGACTATGGCGCAAAGCGCAATATCCTGCGCTGCCTTGCCTCGGCGGGCTGCGATGTGACGGTCTTGCCTGCCAACGCGACCGCTGAAGAGGTCTTGGCCCTGAACCCCAATGGTGTGTTTTTGTCCAACGGCCCCGGGGATCCGGCGGCAACTGGCGTCTATGCCGTGCCGATGATCCAAGGGATCCTTGCCACCGACCTGCCCGTCTTCGGGATCTGTCTGGGTCACCAGATGCTGGCCCTCGCCCTTGGCGCACAGACCATCAAGATGAACCACGGCCACCACGGCGCAAACCATCCGGTCAAAGACATTGAGACCGGAAAGGTTGAAATTACCTCTATGAATCATGGCTTTACCGTTGACAGCCAAAGCTTGCCAGCGGGCGTCGTGCAAAGCCATGTGTCGCTTTTTGATGGCTCCAACTGTGGCATCCGGGTCGAAGACCGCCCTGTCTTCAGCGTCCAATACCACCCAGAGGCATCGCCGGGACCACAGGACAGTTACTACCTGTTTGAACGCTTTGCCGCCGCGATGGATGCGCGTGCCGCCTAAAATTTTCGGTGTCTTCTTAACGATCCGTTAAGCTTGACTGCGTCATCTTAAGTCCGGGACAACCGGACGGGCTTAATGACGCGACTGACGCCCCAACTGACACCAGATCCGGCTGCGCAGGTGCATCGCCCCCTGCGCAAGTCGTGGACCTGCGACCAATTGGCCGCTGATGGCGCGCTGGCCCCTGACGCAATTTTCACCGCACAACAATCTGCAACCCGCATGGGGTTGCAGGTCGAAGACATCCTTTACGCCCATCACGGCCTGTCCCGCCGCGCCTTGGCAGAGGCGCAGACAGATCGCACCGGATCGCAACTCATTGACCCGATCCGGGATCCGCCAGACCCCCGGCTTGTCGCGCAACTTGGCCCGGCAGAGGTGCTGCGCCACGGCGTGTTACCTTGGCGGCGCATGGGCGGTTGCGTGGTTGTGTTGTCCTCTGATCCTGATCGCTTTGCGCGCCGCAAGTCCGCGCTGACGGCCGTATTTGGCCCCGTCCGCATGGCCTTTACGACCGAAGATCACATATCGCGCTGCATCAGCACGCAGTTTGCCTCCCATCTCGTGCGCCGTGCCGAAAACCGGGTGCCGCGTGATGAAAGCTGCCGCAGATGGGCCGCCCCCGCCGCGATCCGTTTGGCCTTGCTTGTTGTCACAATCCTTTTGACGGCTGCAATTCTGGCACCGATCACCACCTTTACCATTATGACAGGGCTGACAGTTCTGATCATGACCCTCTCAACCGGTGTCAAAACGGCGGCTGCCATCGTCGGGCGTGCCGCCCTGCCGGACGGTCCTGCGCCTGAACCGGCCAGTTTGGCGCGACTACCGGTGATCACGCTGCTCATCCCGCTTTACCGCGAAAAGGCCATCGCCGATCACCTGCTCGCCCGACTAGAGGCGATCGACTACCCCCGCGAATTGCTTGACGTCTGTCTGGTCATGGAAGCCTCCGACCACACCACCCGCGCGGCGGTCGGCCGGGCGCGGCTGTTGACCTGGATGCGCCTGATCACGGTCCCTGATGGGTCGATCAAGACGAAACCCCGCGCCCTGAACTACGCGCTCGACTTTGCGCATGGGTCCATTATCGGGGTCTACGATGCCGAGGATGCCCCCGCGGCTGATCAACTTCGCCGTGTCGCCGCCCATTTTGCACAAGCGGACCCTGCGGTTGTCTGCCTGCAAGGCATGCTGGATTACTACAACGCCCGTTCAAATTGGCTAACCCGTTGCTTTACAATCGAATATGCGGCGTGGTTCCGGGTCATCCTGCCGGGCTATGCGCGCATGGGACTGGTGGTGCCGCTGGGTGGCACGACCCTTTTCTTTCGCCGCGCGGCGCTGGAAAAGCTAGGCGGATGGGATGCGCATAACGTCACCGAAGACGCCGATCTTGGGATCCGGCTGGCCCGCCATGGCTACCGCACGGAATTCGTGAACACCGTGACCGAGGAGGAGGCGAATGGCCGTTTCTGGCCTTGGGTCAAACAACGGTCGCGCTGGCTCAAGGGCTATGCGATCACCTATGGCGTCCACATGCGAAACCCCGTCCGGCTTTGGCGTGATCTGGGCGCTTGGCGCTTCTTTGGCCTGCAAATCCTGTTTGCAGGCACGCTGGCACAATTCCTGCTGTCGCCCCTCTTGTGGACCTTCTGGGTTATTCCGTTTGGCATCACCCACCCGATTCAGGCGCTTTTGCCGGTCTGGGCATTCTGGGCCTTTGCCGGGCTATTTGTCGCCACCGAAATCGCATCACTCGCCATCGCATGGGTCGCTTTGGGGCGTGCGGGCAAGCGTCGGCTTTGGCCATGGGCCATCAGCTTGCAGCTCTACTTTCCGCTTGCAACCATCGCCGCCTACAAGGGCCTGTTGGAACTAACGTGGAAGCCGTTCTATTGGGACAAGACCGCCCACGGCGTCCTGCTGCCAAAGGCTACTCTGCCGCCTCAACCTTCTGCGCGTCCAGTTTCAGACGGGTCACAAAAGCCTTAGAAATATGATCCCGCAGCGCCTGATAGGCAGCAGCCCCATCGCCGTTTTCAATCGCACGCACGATTTCTTCGTGCTCTGCCAGCGTATCCACGCCGCGCCCTTCAGCGGCAATCGACGTGGTCGCCAGCAGCGCCATTGACCGGTGCACCAGATCAAGCTGGCGCACCAAAAAGCGGTTGTGCGATGCAAGATGGATCTGTTTGTGAAACCGCCGGTTGGCCCGTGCCAGCGCCTCTGGATCCTCCGCCAGCGCCTTGTCCGCCTCCAGCATATCGCGCAAAACGCCGACCTCTTCAGGCGTCGCATGGCGGGCCGCCAGCTTCGCGGCCAGACCTTCAAGCTCTCCGCGCACCACATATAATTCCGACATCTGCGTATGATCCAGCGACGCCACAATCAGTGACCGACCATCGCGCGTCAAAAGACCCTGCGTCTCAAGCCGTTGCAGCGCCTCGCGCACCGGCGTCCGGCTGACACCAAACCGATCCGCCAGCTCACTTTCGACCAGACGGTCGCCGGGCGTGTAGATGTGGCTATCAATCGCTTCAAGGATCAGATCATAGGCGTCCTTTTGCGGACGAGGCGGCACAGGCATTGGTCTTCCTTTCTCGGATGGGGTGACCCTAGCGACCCAATCGGCATGGCGCAATTCGCCACATCCCCCTTTCCCACACAGGCGCCACCGCCTATGTCAAAGCCATGAAGACAGATATCCTCATCTCTGGCGGCGGCGTTGCCGGCCTGACGGCCGCTGCGGCGTTTGGTGCGGCCGGCTTTTCAGTCGTGATCGTCGATCCCACTCCCCCCGTCACAGAAGCCGCGAACCCCGCATCTGACCTGCGCACGACGGCCTTCTTGCAACCGGCCCGCAGCTTTCTGGATCGCGCCGGGTTATGGGACCGTCTGGCGCCACATGCTGCCGCGCTGCAAACCATGCGCATCGTCGATGCCGCATCGGCGCCGCCGGTGATCCGCGATTTTGATGCCGCCGATATCTCTGCGCTTCCCTTTGGCTGGAACTTGCCCAACTGGCTGCTGCGGCGCGAAATGGTGGCTCGACTGGCCGAATTGCCCAACGTCGATTTCCGCCCCGGCATCGGCTTTACCAAAATGCTAACCCGCACGTCAGAGGCGCTTGTCACCCTCACAGACGGGGCGCGCCTGCACGCCAAACTTGTGATCGGCGCAGATGGACGCAACTCGCCCGTCCGCCATGCGGCTGGAATACCCGCCAAGACCACCCGTTATGGCCAAAAGGCCCTGACGTTCGCGGTGACCCACAACGCCCCGCATGACAATGTTTCGACCGAAGTGCACCAATCTGGCGGCCCCTTTACGCTGGTGCCCCTGCCCGATCACGATGGGCAGCCCTGCTCTGCCGTGGTCTGGATGGACACCGGGCCAGAGATTTCGCGCCTGTCGCAACTGGATGACGCCGCCTTCGATGCCGCCGCAACCCAACGCAGCGCGCAGGTCTATGGTCCGCTGACCCTCGCCAGTCGGCGCAGCACCTGGCCGATCATCAGCCAGCTTGCGGCCAGTCTGATCGCGGAACGCACGGCGCTGGTGGCAGAGGCCGCCCATGTGATCCCCCCCATCGGCGCGCAGGGGCTCAATATGTCGCTTGCTGATCTGGCCACCTTGCTGGACCTCGCCGGAGCGCACCGGACGACCCTAGGCGCACCGGCGATGCTTGATGCCTACCAAAAGGCGCGCCATGCCGACATCAAGCTGCGCGTCACCGGCGTTGATGCGCTTAACCGCGCCTCAATCGCGGGTAGCAGCCTGATCCGTGACCTGCGCCCCTGGGGCATTCGCGCCCTGCACGGCACCACGCCGATCCGGCGCGAGTTGATGAAACTGGGCCTTGGTGCGTCCTAGATCACGCGGTCGACAACCGGCAGCAAACGCCCCAGCGTGCCCTCCACATCATACAGCTTATCAAGGCCAAAAAGACCCAGCCGGAAGGTGCGGAAATCGTCAGGTTCATCCACGGCAAGCGGCACACCGGCGGCGATCTGCATCCCCTCCGCTGCGAATTTCTTGCCGTTTTGCACGTCGGGGTCGTCGGTATAGCTCACCACAACCCCCGGTGCACCAAACCCTTCGGCCGCCACGGATTTGACGCCCTTGCCCGCCAAATGCGCCCGCACACCATTGCCCAGCGCCCATTGGGCGTCCTTGAGCCGGTCAAAACCATAGTCCCGCGTTTCGACCATCGTATCGCGAAAGGCGCGCAAACCATCCGTGGGCATCGTTGCATGATAAGCGTGGCCACCAGCTTCGTAGGCGGCCATGATGCTGTGCCATTTCTTAAGATCGCCGGCAAAACTGTTCGATGCCGTGCCCTCCATCCGCGCCACGGCCCGGTCAGACATCATGACAAGCCCGGCACAGGGGGTCGATGACCAGCCCTTTTGCGGGGCCGAGATCAGGACATCAACGCCCGTCGCTTTCATATCAACCCAGACACAGCCCGACGCGATGCAATCCAGCACCATCAACGCACCCACCTCGTGGGCGGCGGCGGCCATCGCGCTGAGGTAATCGTCAGGCAAGATAATCCCCGCGCTGGTTTCCACATGGGGGGCAAAAACCACATCCGGCTTTGCTGCGTGAATTGCCGCAACCACCTCTGCAATGGGCGCAGGCGCAAACGGCGCGCGGGTGTCATTGCCCGCCTGCCGCGCCTTCATCACGGTTGTTTGGGCAGTAAAATCGCCTGCGTCGAAAATCTGGCTCCAGCGATAGGAAAACCACCCGTTCCGCACGATCAGGGCATGGGCACCATTGCCAAACTGGCGCGCAACGGCCTCCATCGCGAATGTGCCACCACCGGGCACGAGTGCGGTCTGATCGGCGTTGTAGACCTCTTTCAGCAAGCCAGAGATGTCGGTCATCACCTCCTGAAAGGCGCGGCTCATATGGTTCAGTGATCGGTCCGTAAACACGACCGAGAATTCCATAAGCCCATCCGGGTCCACCGGCTGTTGTGATACGCGTTCCATTTGCCCCTCCTGTCAGGTTTCCCCCTTGGCTAATCGCAGGCGCCGCAGATGGCAAAGTCTATCTTTGTATGCCGATGACGCCTGCAATCAGCTGGCCGCTTTCATCGACGGCACATCAGCGTCCCGTTCACCGTGAAACGCAACCCGGTCGCGCCCCAATGCCTTCGCCCGATAGAGCGCCGCATCCGCCTGTTTGATCATCTCATCGATATCGGCACATCTTGCCCGTAAAGACCCACCAATCGACACCGTCACCGCAATGACCAAACCTTCAAAACATACTGCGTCCTGTGCGATGGCTTGGCGCAGGTTTTCTGCCATTTCCTGCGCCTCAGCCACTGTGCGGTCACGCAGGAAAATGACAAACTCTTCCCCGCCAAAGCGGCAAACGATATCCGCGTCGCCGACCCGCTTTTGCAACACCCTTGCGACACGCTGGATCACCGCGTCGCCTGCCAGATGCCCGTGGGTGTCGTTGACGCGCTTGAAATGATCGATATCCACCATCAGCGATACACCAAAGGCCTCAGGTGACGTTTCCAAAAGGTCGTAAAAATAGTCGCGCGTTGCCACATCGGTCAACCGATCGCGCGCCAAAAGTCGTTGAAGTTCATCCGACAACGCATTGATCATGCGCATTTTCTTGGCAATATGCGTCGTGATTGTCATCGTGATAGTGGTGGTCAGCGTCAAACTCAGCGTCAGTTCCCACGCCCATTCATCCCGCGGGTAAAGCAGCATGATAACCACGGCCACAACGCTGCAGGCCCCCGCTGTGACGAGGGCCGCAAAGACATAAATGTCCGTATTCGTTTGCAGTCTCATCGCGGGTCATCCCAAAGCTGCGCCTTTCCTAATGCAGCGGTATCTCAATTTCGTTAATGACCCTCATCAGGCTGTCGCAGGCGTCATCCATTCCATCACCGCACGGTTCCGTCCGGTTTCCTTGGCCCGATACAGCGCCTCATCCGCGCTCCCGATGGATGCATCGATGTCTTCTGACACCTGCTTGAGCGATCCACCAATTGACACCGTCACGGCCACTGTTGCCGCTTCGGTCCTGACCGGTGACGCCTCGACTGAACGGCGCATCCGCTCTGCAATATCAAGGCCCTGTTCGGGGCTGACTTTATGCAGGAAAATCACAAATTCCTCGCCGCCAAATCTGCAGACAATATCCTCTTCGCGGCAATTCGCCCGCAACACTTCTGCCACCGCTTTGATCACCGCATCTCCGACCATATGACCGTGTGTGTCGTTGACTTTCTTAAAGAAATCGATGTCCACCATCAGCGACACACCAAAGGCGTCCGGCTCTTCCTCAAGCCGTTCGTAAAAGAAATCGCGCGTGGCCGCCTGGGTCAGCCTGTCGCGCTGTGTTAGTGACTTCAGCTCTTGCTTGCGCAGGTAATTCTCGTGCATCTGCCCACCCAGATACAGGCACAGCGGCATTGAAATCATCAGGGTCAATAGCGGCTCACGCGCGAGGATATAAGATCGCATCTCGGGTGGGTAAAACCACACCTGCACGATCATCAAAAAGGCGACCTCCAACGCGGTGAACAACACCGCAAAGGTCCACATGTCTTTTCTTTGCCGAACTTCAATCATCGCGCAGCTTTCCCTAACTCCCCGGGAACACTTTCGCCATTTGCGGCAAACAAATCCTTAACGCGGGCCAGCTTTATGACCAAAAGATGAATCACACTTGAGGCAATTTCACCACGTCACAGCGGGCCCGGCCTGCGTTCCTCGCTCAGCAGCACATTGGCCTCCACGTCCCCCACCCCCGGCATCGTCATGATCCGGCGGCGCAGCACCCGCTCAAAATCCGCCAGATCCCGCGCCACGACCCGCAACCGATAATCATATAGCCCCAGCACATGTTCGACCGTCTGCACCTCGGGGATCCCGCTCACGGCACGTTCAAAATCCTCAAGGCTCACCCGGCCCTTCGTCGCCAGCTTCACCCCCAAAAACACCGTCACCCCAAAGCCCAGCTTTTCAGGATCCAGCCGCAAACGCCGGCCCGCAATCACGCCCGCATCCTGCAACCGCTTGATCCTGCGCCATGTCGCAGGCTGGCTCAGCCCCAGCTTTTCGCCCAACCGCGTCGTTGACCGCCCGGCATCCTCGACCAAGGCGCGCAATAACGCGCGATCCGTGTCATCCAGGGTCATATCGGCAGCCCCGTGTCGTCCTTGACCCGTGCCACAGTCATCAGCGCCTCGATATCGGCGATATGCGGCAGGGTCAGCACATCGTCCCGATAGACCCGCTGGTAATCAGCCAGATCCTTGGCAATCAAAGACAACCTGACATCCACGCGCCCCAGAAAGGTTTGCAACTCAACCACCTCCGGGACCTGCCGTGCTGCATCCAGAAACTCGTCAAACGCCCGCGCTTGGGTTTTATCCAGCGTGATCCGCAAACTCACCTCGACCGCATAGCCCAGATTGCGCCAGTCAATGACCGCCGTCACCCCTTTGACCACACCGCCCTCGCGCAGCTTATCCAACCGCCGCGTCACCTTTGCGGGCGTCAACCCGGTCGCCGTGGCAAGCTCCGGCACGCCCGCGCTGGGATCCGCCTGCAAACGGCGCAAAATACGTCTGTCATCATCGTCAAGCATAGATCACGCCATATCTTGATAAATCGCGCATAACAATCTTCTTCTGGCTCCAAATATCCAAAGAGCTGCACTCACATCCGCGCCACTCCGTCGATATAACGCGCCCATCAATCCAACCCAAAGGGGAAAATCATGCGCGTATATTATGACCGCGACTGCGACGTTAACCTGATCAAAGACAAAAAAGTGGCCATCCTTGGCTATGGCTCCCAAGGCCACGCCCACGCGCTGAACCTGCGCGATTCTGGCGCCAAAAACCTCGTCGTCGCCCTGCGCGAAGGCTCCCCCTCTGCCGCCAAGGCCGAAGGCGAAGGCCTCAAGGTCATGGGGATCGCCGAAGCCGCCGCATGGTGTGACGTGATCATGTTCACCATGCCCGATGAACTTCAGGCCGAAACCTACAAGAAATACGTGCACGACAACATCAAAGAAGGCGCCGCCATTGCCTTTGCACACGGCCTCAACGTCCACTTCGGCCTGATCGAACCCAAGCCAGGCGTCGACGTCATCATGATGGCGCCCAAAGGCCCCGGCCACACCGTGCGCGGCGAATACACCAAAGGCGGCGGCGTGCCCTGCCTGATCGCAGTCGACACCGACGCATCTGGCAAAGCCCATGAAATCGGCCTGTCCTATTGCTCCGCCATCGGCGGCGGCCGCTCCGGCATCATTGAAACCAACTTCCGTCAGGAATGCGAAACCGACCTCTTTGGTGAACAGGCCGTGCTCTGCGGTGGCGTGGTTGAACTGATCCGCATGGGCTTTGAAACGCTGGTCGAAGCAGGCTATGAGCCCGAAATGGCCTATTTCGAGTGTCTGCACGAGGTCAAGCTGATCGTTGACCTGATCTATGAAGGCGGCATCGCCAACATGAACTACTCGATCTCCAACACGGCGGAATACGGCGAATACGTCTCTGGCCCGCGCGTGCTGCCCTATGACGAGACCAAGAAGCGGATGAAAGACATCCTGACCGACATCCAGACCGGCAAATTCGTGCGTGACTTCATGCAGGAAAACGCTGTGGGTCAGCCCTACTTCAAGGCCACACGTCGCATCAACGATGAACACCAGATCGAACAGGTCGGTGAAAAACTGCGCGGCATGATGCCTTGGATCTCGGCTGGCAAGATGGTCGACAAAGCCAAGAACTAATCTAAGCTCTTGATATCGCTGGCCCCGCATCGCCGGGGCCAGCACCGCTTGCGGGCAACATGAAGGGGCAATGTGTCAAATCTTGAAATCCGCCCCGCACCTGCATCGCTCTTGCCGCAGATCCAGACCGCACTGCGCGCCACATGGGAAGCACACCGCGCCCGCCAGCCCCATGCCTTTGCCAAAGGTGACCTAGAGGCGCACGTCATCCCCAACATGGCCCTGTCGTTTCAGGACGCAGACGGCCAGCCGCTCGCCGAAAGCCCCCGCTTGTTTGCCGCCTTCCTGGGCGACACCTACGCAGGACACATCGCGCTCAGCCCGTTGCAAATGGCAGATGGGCAACAACCCGGCTTCATCAATATCGACGACATCCATGTCCAACCAGACCTGCGTCGTCGCGGCATCGGGCGCGCCCTTGTCGCCCATGTCAAAGCAATGGCCGACACCGAAGACTGGGACAACCTCACCGCAACCGTCTGGCACGGCAACGCAGATTCGGCGGCACTCTTTGCCGCAATGGGCTTCGACCAGACCTCTGCCACCCTGCGCTATGGCCCCGACAGACAGGTCCGCGATCATCCCGCCCCCGCGCATCACCCCACGCCGCGACGTCAAAGGGATGCCGATGTCGTCCTGGCCCTCGTGGCCGGGCTGTTCTTGATCGGCCTCGTGGTCACCTTGGCAGGCGGTTAACCCCCCATCGGCACCATAATGCACCAGAACTGCCATGCTCTTGCCGCAAAACCCCGGCACACCACCTTTGCTGCTTAACCAAAGGTTCAACATGACCCGGATCTCACTCACTCTCTCGCTCTGCCTGCTCTCAACCCCGTTGCTTGCCAGCAACCTCGAAGACGTCAACGCCGACATTGTCCCCGTCATCGTCCCCCTTCCCGCGGATCACACGGCCGAGCCCATCAGCCTCACGACCGATCTGGGCGGCAACGCAAAATTGCCCGGCCTTGACCTGATCAACCTCGATGCCCCTGCCGCGACCCCGGTCTTTGCCCTGCCCGCAGGTCAAATCAGCCTGCTCAAGTAAACGCGGCCCGCGTGCGGCGCGACAAAGATGGCAACCTCGCGCCGCACAGTCTAAGGGTAGGCAACGCCCCTCTTGATTGCCCGCCCGATGACACCGCAACCCACACCCGCAAATTGGCTTTCGATCTTCTCGCTCGGCTTGATCTGGGGCGGGACCTTCATGGTGGTCAGCATTGCGCTAACCGGATACGGCCCGCTCACCGTGGCCTGCGCCCGCACGACCCTTGGTGCCTTGGCCCTTTTGGTGCTGATGCGCGCCTTGGGCCGCCCGCTGCCCATCTTTACACGGCGCCTGATCAAATACCTGGCTGTCATCGGCGTCGTGAATACCGCACTACCCTTTGCCCTGCTCAGCTGGGGGCAGCAATTTGTGCCTTCCGCCTTTGCCGGCATCTCCATGGCCGCCCTGCCGCTCTTTGTGCTGCCGCTGGCGCATATCTTCACCGACGAAAAACTCTCAACCGGCAAACTCCTTGGCGTGCTGATGGGCTTTTCCGGCGCCATCGTCCTCATCGGCCCCAGCGTGCTGCGCATCGGCCAAGGGATGGAGCCTTTGGGCCAAATCGCCTGTCTGTCGGCTTCCTTTCTCTACGCGGTCGCCTCGATCATGACCCGCCGCTGCCCACCCATCGACAGTATCGCCATGGCCGCGATCACGCTCTGTGTCGGCTCCCTTTGCCTGATCCCGGCCATGCTGATCTTTGAGGGCCTGCCACAAGTTGCCGACACCCGCAGCACCATCGCTATCCTCTTTCTTGGCCTCTTCCCCACCGCCCTCGCAGCCCTCCTGCGCGTCGCCGTGATCCGCTCTGCCGGGTCGGTCTTTATGACATTGGTCAACTATCAGGTCCCGCTCTGGTCGATGGTTTTCGGTGCATTGGTCCTGAACGAAGTCCTGCCCCTGCGCTTCTTTGCCGCCCTGGCACTCATTATGACCGGCCTCGCCATCAGCCAATGGTCCAGCCTTCAACGCCTCGCCCGAACTTTCTTTTGAATACAAATATGCCGGGGGTTTGGGGGCTGGCCCCCAAGACCGCGCCTCGCGCGCTCTGCCCGATTGCAGACCGCCAAAACCGCATCCGCACCACCAAATCATGTCGTGCGGCGCAGCCGCGCAACAGGATCAGGCCGCCGCTTCGACCTCGGCCACGATTCCATCGACCACGGCGACCAGCAGATCCGGGTCCTCGCATTCCGCCATGACCCGCACCAGCGGCTCGGTGCCCGATTTGCGGATCAATAACCGCCCCTTGCCTGCCAGCTTAGCCTCGGCATCCGTGATCGCGGCCTTTACAGCCGCCGCCTCCAAGGGTGCCGCCTCGGCCCCATACCGCACATTCTTCAAAAGCTGTGGCACGGTCTCAAAACTGCGGGTCAACCCGCTGGCCTTCTGCCCGGTCTGGATCATCGCAACCAAAAACTGCAAACCCGCCAGCAAACCGTCGCCTGTGGTGGCATAATCGGTCATCACGATATGCCCCGATTGCTCCCCGCCAAGGTTGAACCCGCCCGCGCGCATCCGCTCTACCACATAGCGGTCGCCGACGCCGGTGCGCTCCAGCGCCAGACCCTTGCCTTCCAAAAACCGCTCCAGCCCAAGGTTCGACATCACCGTCGCAACCAGAGCACCGCCATTCAGCCTGCCCTCTTGCGCCCATCGCGCGGCCATCAGGGCCATGATCTGATCACCATCGGCGACGTGCCCCGCCTCATCCAAAATCATCACCCGGTCGGCATCACCATCCAGACAAATGCCCACATCTGCCCCATGGGCAATGATCGTCTCGGCGGCTGACAAGGGAGAGGTTGATCCGCAATCTTCGTTGATATTCACGCCGTTCGGGGCCACGCCCACCGGGATCACCGTCGCCCCCAGCTCCCACAATACCTCTGGTGCCACCTTATAGGCCGCGCCATTGGCGCAATCGATCACGACCTTCAATCCGTCCAGCCGCATCCCCGCAGGTACCGTGGATTTCACCCGCTCGGCATAGCGGAACCTTCCGTCGTCAATCCGTTTGGCCCGGCCAATGTTTTCGGCCTGCGCCATGGCGACCTCGCCTGCCACCATCGCCTCAATCTCGGCCTCTGCCGCGTCCGACAGCTTGAACCCGTCGGGGCCAAAGAATTTGATGCCATTGTCGTGGTGCGGGTTGTGGCTGGCGCTGATCATGATCCCCACATCCGCCCGCAAGCTCGTGGTCAGCATCCCCACCGCCGGTGTCGGGATCGGCCCCAGCAGAAACACATTCATGCCCGTGCTGGTCAGCCCCGCCGTCAGCGCGTTTTCAAACATATAGCCCGACAGCCGCGTGTCCTTGCCAATCACCACCCGGTGACCATTGCTGCCGTCATTGCGGAAAAACCGCCCCGCAGCGGCCCCGATCTTCAGCGCCATATCCGCCGTCATCGGCCAGGCATTCGCCCGTCCGCGTACCCCGTCAGTCCCGAAGAGTTTTTTGCCCATCTGCGCCCGTTCCTTGCATCGCCAGTTGCAGATCAATCGCCTGCTTGGTGGCAAAGGTATCGTGAACCCGCAGGATTTGCACCCCTTGTCTGACACCCTCCAATGCCACGGCAATCGACCCGCCCAGACGATCCTTGGCCTCTGCCGCGCCGCCAAGGGTGCCAATGAACCGCTTGCGGGATGCGCCCAAAAGCACCGGACACCCCAAGCCCCTGAACCGCGCCAACCCCCGGATCAGCGCAAGATTATGATCCAGTGTCTTGCCAAAGCCGATGCCCGGATCCACGACGATCAAGGCGCGTGCGATGCCCGCCGCCTCGGCCACGGCAATCCGCTCGGCCAGATGGTCGTAAACCTCTTTCACCACGTCGCGGTAGTGGGCCTGATCCTGCATCGTCTCAGGCGTGCCGATCGAATGCATCAGACATACCGGCACCTGCGCCCTTGCCACGATATCCGCAAGATCAGGATCAAACCGAAAGGCACTGACGTCGTTGACAAAACTGGCCCCCGCATCAATCGCCGCCTGCGCCACCGCCGCCTTGCGCGTATCAATTGAAATCGCCACGTCGCTTTGCGCCCGCAGCGCCTTGATCACTGGCACAACGCGGGCGATCTCTTCAACCTCCGGCACCTCTGCCGCACCGGGCCGCGTGCTTTCTCCGCCGATGTCGATGAACGCGGCCCCTTCGGCCTGCATCCGCAATCCCGCCTGCACTGCCACATCCACCGCCAGATGGTCACCGCCATCCGAAAAGCTGTCAGGCGTCACATTCAAAATGCCCATGACCTGTGGCCGGTCCATCGGCACCCCCGCAATCACAGCGCCACCACCCGGACCGGCACCTGCGCCTCCGGGGCCTCATCGCCCACAACCAACAGCTCGACCGCCTCCATCTCTGCGGCAAACCACGCAGCCAAAGCGACCGCATCCCGGGGCGAGGCACTGGGCCCATCCACCGCGTCCAGCACAATCTTGCTGGGGGCCCAGATGCAGATCTGGCCATTCTTCATTGCCCAATCCAGCTCTGTCCGGGTGCCCACGACCTTGCACTGCGGCACCCGTGCGGCCAACACCCATGCGTTCTGTTCAATCGCCAGCAGATCAATGCGCCGCTGCGCCAGCGGATGCATCGCCTTGGGGGCCGGCGCGTCGTCTGCCCCCAAACAGATAATCACCGGCGCACCTTCGGCCACGACACCATCAATCAGCGCCCGAATGCCGCCGGCGGCAATCGCCGCATTTGCCAGATAAATCACCCTTGGATGGGGCGCCTCGACAAGGTCCTGCCCCGCCAGCGCCGTGCCATCGCGGCTGCGCACAATCTCAACGCCAAGCGAAAACGGCCCCCGGTCCAGCTTTTCGATCCGCACAAAGACCCGCTCTGCCTGTGGCTCCAGCAGGATCCGTTCCGCCACACGGGCGGCCAGCGTTTCCAGCAGATTGATGCGTTCGGCCCCCAATTCGGTGCCGATGGCCTCTGTCACCCGGTCATAGGACAGGATCCGGTCGACATCATCGTCAATTGGCCCGGTCAGCGGCAGCACTTCGACAACCACGTTAAATCGGACCCGCTGCAAGGCGCCGCGCTCTTGCTGGAACGCACCGATTTCCACCTCAACCACGTAGTCGCGCAGCGAAATCCTGTCGCAGGGCGCTGTCGCACTCGCCTCGGCGCGTTCGGATGGGTGGGCAAAGGCCTGCCGGATCTCGTCACTCATCGCGACCCCCTGATATTCGTTACGCCGGGGATACGTCGCGCCGCGCGCGCCCGCAAGACGGGGCGCGACAGGCAGGCCTGCAACTGCGACCTAGTTCGAGGCGCTGCGCGTCGGCTGACGATAGAAAATATGCACACCGTACTTCGCCGTCTGCGGGAAACGCCGCGCCCATGATGGGCTGACTGCGGTGGTGTGATAATGCGTGGCACCGGACGTCAACTCGCGTGGCGCGCCGTTCATCAACAGCTTGGCAACCTTGCCAACCCGGTTAAAGGCGCTGCGATTGTTGATCGCGTCCGACCGGCCATCGCAGGTCCAAGTGAATTGGCAGGCGTATTTGCGGCCCGTGCCCTGATGCACCACACCGCAAACGCTGTTGGGATAGGCCGCACTATCGACGCGGTTCAAAATGACCTCGCCCACCGCAAACAATCCCTTTGTGCTTTCGCCGCGCGCTTCGTGATAAAGCGCCTCTGACAAGCACCGCCATTCCGCCCCGCCGCTTGGCGCGGACATCGTCGACAGGAACGCGTTGTCATAGCTGATCGTCGCAGGCGATGTAACGATCCCGCGGTCTTCTGCGGATGGCACGGTCGTCAGCGTCGCAAGACGCGCATCCGGCACCACCGCGATCGCACTGCGTTCCTGCCCCAGCAGCGCGCCAAGGCGGCTCGCCAGAACATCATCGGCCTGTGCGACCTGTGTTGTTGCAAAAATCGTTGCCGCGCAAACCGCAGCTTTCATTCCAATGCTAAAAAAGCGCATACGTAACCCCAACCCAAACACGGACTGCCCCGTGCCAGCAGCGGCTCTTTACGCTTTGTTTACGCTTGCGTCCACCCACCCCTTGGGCGCTGTTCCCGATATGGAAACAATCCTGCCACAATTTGGGGATAATAAAGCCTGATAGTGGGTTATCACCCGATCTTCACGCTATATCTTGAATTCTGTCCGTGCCTCAATCGCAAGCTGCGCGGCGGAAAGTCGCGCAAGCGGCACCCGAAACGGCGAGCAACTGACATAGTCGAACCCCTGCTCGCGGCAGAATTTGATCGCCGAACGGGATCCGCCATGCTCTCCGCAGATCGACAAAACCACGTCAGGCCGCCCCACCCGGCCCCTTGCCGCACCGATGGAAAGCAGTTCTCCGACGCCGTCCAGATCCAGCGTGTGGAACGGATCTTCCTCGTAAACACCCTGCTGCACATAGGCGCTCATAAAGCGGCCCGCGTCGTCGCGGCTCAGGCCATAGGTCATCTGCGTCAGGTCGTTTGTGCCAAAGGACAGGAACGCCGCGTGCTGCGCGATATCGGCAGCCCGGAGTGCCGCGCGCGGTGTTTCGACCATCACGCCCAGCTTGTATTCAAAGGCCTGGTTCATCTCTGCCCGGACGGCGGCGGCAATGGCATCTGTGCGCCCCTTGACCAGCTCAACCTCGCGCATGGCACTGATCAATGGGATCATGATCTCGGGGACAACACTCACCCCTTCGGCAGCCATCTCTGCGGTGGCCTCAAAGATCGCGCGCGCCTGCATCTCGTAGATCTCTGGGATCGAAATCCCCTGCCGGACGCCGCGCATCCCCAGCATCGGATTGTATTCGCTCAGCGCCTGCACCCTTTCGGTCACCTCCGGCAAGGGCAGCGCCAGCTGTTCGGCCAACTCGCGCTGGCCCGCCTTGTCGTAGGGCAGAAATTCATGCAGCGGCATATCAAACAGTCGGATCGTGACCGGCAGCCCCTCCATGATGCCAAAAAGCGCCTTGAAATCAGCGCGTTGCATCGGCAACAACCGGTCAAGCACAACCCTGCGATCCTCGGCCGTTTCCGCGAAAATCATCTCGCGCATCACACCCAGCCGATCGCCTTCAAAGAACATATGCTCGGTCCGGCACAGCCCGATCCCGCCCGCGCGAAAGTTCCGCGCGGTCTGCGCGTCGGCAGGCGTGTCGGCATTGGCCCGCACACCGATATCGCGGTATTCATCCGCCCATGACAGCAGCGTCTGAAACGCCTCATCCAGGGCCGCCTCCAGCATCGCCGGCGCGCCGGCCAGCACGTCACCCGTGGTGCCATCCACCGTGATGATGTCACCTTCGGCAAAAATCCGGCCATCGGGCGTGACAATCCGCCCCTTCTTGCGATCAATCACCAGATCAGAGGCACCCACCACACAAGGCACACCCAGCCCGCGCCCAATCACCGCCGCATGGCTCGTGACCCCGCCGCGCATCGTCAGCACCGCGTGCGCGGCGTGCATCCCGCGGATATCTTCCGGCGTGGTTTCGCGCCGCACCAGCACGCAGGCCTCGCCGCGCGCCGCACTCGCCTGCGCCTCGTTCGCGGTCAGAACCACGCGTCCCGTGGCCGCACCGGGGCTGGCGGCAATCCCCTTGGCCAGCACATCGCGTGCCGCTTCCGGGTCAACCTGCCGGTGCAACATCTCGGACAAGGCACCGGCCTGCACCCGCATCACCGCCTCGTCCTTGGGGATTACCCCGTCGCTTGCAAGGGCCACCGCAATCCGCACCGCCGCCCGGCTTGATCGTTGCACGCGCACCGCGTCCAACACAGCCAAGTCACCATTATCAATGGTGAATTCCACCTGCATCTCTTCGCGCAGCTTGACCCGGCACACATCGCCATAGGCCAGCAGCTTTGCAAATGCGTCCGGGCAGGCCTCTTCCAGCGAAGGCCCGCGTGGGTCCGTCGTCAGATAAAGCGCACCCTTGCCTTTCAGCAGCGCGTCGCGCCCCTGACTTTGCCCCAGATAGCGGCCCGTCACCTGCGGCAACCCGGTTGTGCTGTCGACGTATTGGATCACGCCCGCGCCATATTCGCCATGTCCCACGCCCAGCGCCATCGCCTGCACCACAAGGCCAAGCCCCGCATCCGCCGGGGCGCCCTTCGCCTCGCGCAAAAGCCGCGCCGTGGTGCCATCCCAGGCCCGCGCCATCGACCGCAAGACTTCGGACAATTGCGTCTCAACATCCTGTGGAAACGGCTCCTCGGCCTCGTCCTCATAGGCCTCAAGCGCTGCAACCAGCGCGTGTTCCCCGGTCAAATTCGGGAAATCAAACGCCTCTGGATCCAGCCTTGCGACATGGGTCGCATAGGATTGCACGAACCGCAAATAAAGCGCATAGGCCGCAGCCTCGCCCACCTCATCCTTCATGCGGATCAGCCGCGCATCGTTCATCCCGATGTTCAAAATCGCACCCGGCCCGCCCCAATCCGGATCCTGAGAGCTGGGTCGCACCGACAAAAGCGGTTCATTTTCAAACGGTTGCAGCACCGCATTCATGTCAGGCAAGCGCCCGCGCGCCAGCGCATTCACCGCATCAAACGACAGTGCCACCGTGGTCGGCACCGGCATGTCGAGCCGGATCAGCCGCTGCAAGCACTTCGCCCGCCCCCCGTGCACCGCCGCTGACATGGGCGCGGTATTCGTGATCAACGTCACGTCGGTGAAGGTGGTGTGTTGCTGCACTGCGGCGATCCTTTTTCACGCGCAGCATAGGCGCATGGACGCGCTTGTGTAAACCTAAAGTGACAAGACGACGTTAACCGTTAATCCGTGTCAAATCGGCCACGGCCAGACAGGTGCTGCGGATCCGACTCAGCAGGTTCAACCGGTTGCGCCGCACGATGTCATTCTCCGCGTTCACCTGCACCCCTTCAAAGAAGGCATCAATCGGTCCGCGCAGCTCTGCCATTGCGGCCATGGCGGTGCCGAAATCCTCAGCCTCCATCGCCGGTTTGATCACCCGGTCCGCCTCATCCAGCGCCGTAAACAGCGCCCGCTCCGCATCATGCTCTGCAAATTTCGGATCGGCCCCGTATTCATACGACACCCCATCCTTCTCTTCGGCTTGGCTGAGGATATTGTTGGCCCGCTTGAACCCCTGAATAAGGTTCTCGCCATCATCCGTCTCGAGCGTCGCCTGCAAGGCCTTGGCCCGCTTGACCAGCAACGTCAAATCATCATTCCCCGGCATCGCGATACAGGCGTCGATAACGTCGTGGCGAATGCCTTGGTCTTTAAGGTAAACCTTCAGGCGGTCATGGAAGAAGGACAGCAATTCCGGCGCCCACGAATTTTCGACGAAAATTCGAGACAGCGGCACCGTCAGCCCATTCTCCAAAATCAACCGAATAACGCCCAACGCCGCCCGCCTTAACGCAAACGGATCCTTCGACCCCGTTGGCTTCTCATCAATCGCCCAAAACCCGGTCAGCGTGTCCAGCTTATCGGCCAGCGCCACGGCCACCGACACCGGCGCCGTCGGCACATCATCCGATGGCCCCAAGGGCGAATAATGCTCCTCTGCCGCCGCAGCGACCGCATCGCTCAAGCCCGCATTCGCCGCATAATACCGCCCCATCAGCCCCTGCAATTCGGGGAACTCATAGACCATCTCGGATGACAAATCGGCCTTGGCCACGCGGGCCGCCTCTGCCGCCTCATCCGCATCTGCGCCCACAACCGTAGCCAGTTCGCGGGCCAGCGCCACGATACGCTCAATCCGGTCCTTTTGCGTGCCCAGCTTGTTGTGGAACGTCACGTTCCCAAGGCTCTCCAACCACGGCTCCATCCCCGCCTTCGCGACGCGCAAGTCATTCTCCCAAAAGAACTTTGCATCCGATAGCCGGGCAAACAAAACCTTCTGGTTGCCCGCCAAAATCGTGGCCCCACCATCCGATGTTTCGGTATTGGCGACCGTGACAAACTGCACGATCCGGCCCGTCTTGTCCTTCACCGAAAAGAACTTCTGATGCTCCTTCATAGAGGTCTGCAACACCTCCGGCGGCAGGTCCAGAAAGTCATCCGCGATCTTGCCCAGCAGCACCACCGGCCATTCCACCAGCCCCGCGACCTCTGCCAAAAGGCCGGGATCAGCCACAACCTCAAGCCCCTGCGCAAAGGCCTGGTTGGTCGCGTCATGCCAAATCATCTCGGCCCGCTCTTCGGGGCGCAGATAGACATGCGCCTGCTTCAGCTTGGCCTCGTAATCCTCAAACCCGGTGACCTTGATCGCGCCCTTGCTCAGGAACCGGTGGCCCTGCGTCTCGGCCCCCGCCGTGATCCCGTCAATCTCAACCGGCACAACCTCGGCCCCTGCCTCATCGCTCAGCAGGCAGATGATGGAATGCAGCGGCCGCACCCACTTCAGGCTGCCCGCCCCCCAGCGCATCGACTTGGGCCATGGAAAGGTCCGCACCGTCTTGTCCAGCACTTCGGCAATGATCTCTGCCGCCGGACGCCCGGGGCGTTCGATCACGGCAAAATAGACCTCGCCCTTTTTGTCCGCGCGCACGTCCAGCGCCGACACCTCAACCCCGGCCCCGCGGGCAAAGCCAGCGACCGCCTGCTCCGGCGCGCCAACCTTTGGCCCTTTGCGTTCCTCGCGCACCGCTTGCGAGGCCGCCGTCAGCCCCTCAACCGACAGCGCCAACCGGCGCGGCGTGGCAAAGGCCGCGGCACTGGCATAGGTCAGCCCCGCTTCAACCAGACCATCCGTCACCAGCTTTTGCAGGTCGGCGCTGGCCTTGCCCTGCATCCGCGCGGGGATCTCTTCGGAAAACAGCTCTATCAGCAGGTCAGGCATCTATCTCAACCCTTCGGGTGGTGTGGGGCAATCATCTGGCACCGGGTCGCCGTCAAAGACGACCTCGCCGCAGCGGTTAATCTCGTGCCAGGCATAGGCCCGGCCATCGGGGTAGACAGCGACAATCCGGTCGATGCCATAGGTCACATTTTCTTCGCCCATGAATGGCAGCGCGACACCGGCCTCCAGGTCGGCACCAATCTGGTCGGCGTCAAAACAGTCAAACCACCCCGGCGCGACCAGGGGCGTGGCCGTGTCCAGAACCACATAGGTTTCGGTCATCATCGCCAGCGATCCGGCCACATTGAAACAGGCGCGATACCGCAACGGGCTGCTGTCGCTGTCGATCCCCTTGAAGTTTTCGAACACAACCGGCTCTGCCTGCCCCGTGACCACGCTGGTCAGTTGCACATTCTCAACCTCGGCCGAGACGTCTTCGTAGAAGGCATAGACCTGCAAGTAATACATCGCCACACCGGCAATCAGCGCACTCATCAGCAACAATCCTATGATTATCCGGCCCAACATCAGTGCCAGTCCCAATTCACGGCAGGCTGGCCCTGCCCCGCCGTGCGCGCCTTCAGCGCCGAGGTGCGCACCGCCAGACTTGGGTTCGCACGCTCATGCGTTTCCACAAAGATATGACCCACGCGAGAGGCAACAGGATGGTCCAAAAGCGCTTCCATCAGGTCAACCTCTGCTCCTTCGATATCCACCTTGATCAGCGCAACATCGCGGTCCAGACTTACAAGGAAATCAACAAAATCAACCACTTCAACGTCAAACCCATTGGCCTTATCGACATTGCGGTTCTCCGCCAAAAGCGACGAAGACGTCGAGTGCCGGTCAGGGTTACGGTCAAAATGCGCGGTCCGGTAAAGCGTCATGACCCCGGCCTGCGCCGCTGCCGCGGCATTGCGGCAATCAACCTGCGCCTGCCCGGCCATCCGCGCGGTCAGCGCTTCAAAGGCATGGGGGTCAGGCTCAAAAGCAACAACATCGGCCCCAGTCGCCGCCAGCTTTTGTGTGAAAAGACCCTGGTTTGCACCCAGATCAACGGCCAGATCACCCGGCCCCAGCCGCGCGCAAACCGCGTCAAAAGCGTCTTGCGCCGCTTTCTGCGCCGCCGCCTTTTGACCGCTCCAGCTGTACCACCGGTATCGCAGGGCCGCGCGCAGGTTCATGTGGCCCCACCGGCGGGTGTCGCCACAAAGGCATCGGCACAGGCCTTGGTCAGCGCCCGCACGCGCCCGATATAGGCCTGCCGTTCGGTCACGGAAATCACGCCTCGCGCGTCCAACAAGTTAAACACATGGCTCGCCTTGATCGCCTGATCATAGGCCGGATGCGCCATCAGAATCGTCTTGCCGGTCTTGGGGTCCACCGCCGGTTCATCCAAAATGCGGGCGCATTCGGCCTCTGCATCCTTGAAGTGCTGCAACAGCGTCTCGGTATCGGCGACGTCAAAGTTCCAGCGCGCGTATTCTTCCTCGGTCTGCTTGAACACATCGCCATAGGTCAGCGGAATGGGGCTTTGCGGATCGTTAAACGGCATATCCATCACGTGATCGACGTTCAGCACATACATCGCCAGCCGCTCCAATCCATAGGTCAGCTCGCCTGAAACGGGATGGCAATCATGCCCGCCGACCTGCTGGAAATAGGTGAACTGGCTGATTTCCATGCCGTCGCACCAAACCTCCCAACCCAGGCCCCACGCCCCCAACGTCGGGCTTTCCCAGTCGTCCTCGACAAAGCGAATGTCATGCAGCGACGCGTCAATCCCAATCGCCTCAAGCGATCCCAGATACAGCGCCTGCAAATCCGGCGGGCTGGGCTTAATGATCACCTGATACTGATAATAATGCTGCAACCGGTTGGGGTTCTCACCATACCGCCCGTCCGTGGGACGGCGCGATGGCTGCACATAGGCCGCAGCCCAGGCCTTGCTGCCCAGCGCGCGCAATGTCGTGGCCGGGTGGAACGTGCCCGCCCCCACTTCCATGTCATAGGGCTGCAACACCGCACAGCCCTTGGACGCCCAATAGGACTGCAACGCGAGGATAATCCCCTGAAAACTGCGTGGTGTCTCGGCCATTTCGCCCTCTTTCACTGGTCGTGCGTTCAATAGGCCCGCGTGGATTGAGGGTCAATGAGCACAGCCCCTCTAAAAGGTGCTCACACACGACGAATTGTGGTGCAAGCCCTTGCGATTTTGCTAGTTTCCGCGCCAAGCGCCACGGCTGCACGTGGCAAGAGATTCTGGGACTGCCATGTTAAAGCCATTTCGTTACGCGTTTTTTGTGTTTTGGTGGGCCGTTGCTGCCACCGCCCAAAGCCCGGTCTGGGTCCAGATTGAGGCGCAGCCGACCCTCACCGCCGCGCAAGATCGCGTGCGCGCCTATGCCAATGTGCTGGACAACGTGGCAGGGTTTTATCTTGGCTCTGGCTGGTATGGCATCGTGCTTGGACCTTACGCGCCTGCGGACGCCGATATCGTGCTGCGTGACCTGCGGCGCCAGCGGCAGATCCCCGGCGACAGCTTCATCGCCTTTGGCAATAACTTCCAACAGCAGTTCTGGCCCATCGGAGTGGGGGCCGAAACCACGGCCCAGCCTTTGCCCGGTGCGACCGATGCGGCCGATCCTGTTATCGCAGAACCGCTGCCCGAACCCGACCCCATCGCGATCCCCGATGAAACACCCCGTCAGGCCCGCAGCTCAGAGGCGCTGCTGACCCGCGCTGAAAAAGAACTGCTGCAAGTGGCGCTGAAATGGGCGGGCACCTATCAAGGCGCGATTGACGGCTCTTATGGGCGCGGCACACGCGGCGCGATGGAGGCTTGGCAGATCGCCAATAATCACGAAGCGACCGGCATTCTGACCTCTGGCCAGCGGGCCGAATTGCTGGGCGCTTATAACGCGGTGCTGGATGGCATGAACCTGCAAGTGATGCGCGACGACGTGGCGGGGATTGAAATTGCCTTGCCCACCGGCGTTGTGGCTTTTGCTGAATATGAACCACCCTTTGCCCGCTATGACGCCAAAGGCGACATTCCCGCCCAGGTGCTGCTGATCAGCCAACCGGGCGATCAGAACCGCATGTTCGGGCTCTACGAGATCCTGCAAACGCTTGAAGTCGTGCCGACCGAGGGCGACCGCGTCCGCCGCAACCGCGAGTTTGAGATCAACGCCCAAGGCCGCGATCTGGTGTCCTATACCTATGCCAATCTGCGCAATGAGCGGATCAAGGGCTTTATGCTGGTCTGGCCTGCGGGCGATGACGAACGCTTTACCCGGATCCGGGACGAGATGAAGGCGAGCTTTAACCGGATCGGCGGCATCTTGGATCCCGCGATTGCCGCCCCCGATGAAGATCAGGCCACCGATCTGATCGCGGGCCTGCAAGTGCGCAAACCGCGCCTGTCGCGCTCGGGTTTCTTCATTGACGGGGTCGGCACCGTGCTGACCACGACAGAGGCGATCGACAGCTGCACCCGCCTGACCATCGACACCGACACCGAAGCCGAAGTCGCCCACCGCGATGACGCGCTGGGGCTGGCCGTGTTGCGCCCTGTCACGCGGCTTGCACCCATTGCCGTGGCCGCGTTCCAGACCGGCGTGCCGCGCCTGCAATCAGAAGTCGCCGTCGCGGGCTATCCCTATGGCGGCGTGCTGGTCACGCCCTCGCTGACTTTTGGGCGGCTGGCGGATCTGCGCGGGTTGAATGGCGAAGAAGAGGTCAAGCGCCTTGCGCTCACGGCACAGCCCGGCGACGCCGGTGGCCCGGTCTATGACAATGGCGGTGCGATTTTGGGGATGCTTTTGCCCAAGGCTGCGAAAGCCGGACAGGTGCTGCCGCCCGAAGTCAGCTTTTCCGTGGACGCCGACCAGATCGTTGCGTCTTTGCAAGGCGCGGGCATTGCGGTTGATACCACCGATACCGTGGCCTTCATGCCGCCCGAAACCCTGACCCTGCGCGCCGCCGACCAAACCGTCCTCGTGAGCTGCTGGTAACGTCGCAAAGCAAAGCTTTGCGACGCGTGCGGGTAAGCCCGTCGTAAAGCGCAGCTTTGCGACGCGTGCGGGTAAGCGGTTGGCACAGCCAACTGCGGCCGCACTCGGTTCTGTTACACGCATCCTCGCCAACTGCGGCCGCACCCGGTTCTGTTACGCACACCCCTCGCCCCACAGACAACTGCGGCCGACCGACCGGGGGGCTCGCCCCGTCGCCAATGACGCTTGGACCAATGGCGCGCCAAATGGCGACCCCCCAGCATATTTTCATTCAAAAGAAAGGCTAAAGGGCAATATCGCTTTGCACATAGATCAGGGTCGGGCCCTTGTGTGACAGGGCTGCTTTGACGGCCACCTGCATCTCTGCCAGCGTTTTGGGATGGGCGGCGGCGGCGCCGTAGGCTTCGGCCAGTTTCACAAAGTCGGGGTTCTTCTGGATCACCGCATTGGGGGCGATCTGGGCACGCACCATGCTGTCTTCGATCTCGCCCAGTTTGCCATTGTCCCACAGGATGATCGGCAGGGTCAGCTCCAACTCCACCGCGACCATCAGTTCCTGCAGCGTGTATTGAAAGCCGTAGTCGCCCGCGATGGCGATCACTGGTTTGTCGCCCACCCCGATCTTGCCACCAATCGCCGCTGGCAGCGCATAGCCCAGCGTGCCAAAGCCCGTGGGGTGGTGCCAATGGCCAGGGCGATCCATGGGCCAGATTTCCTTTGCCGCATAGGCGAATTGCGTCATGTCGGAATAGATCATCGTGTCATCCGGCAAGGCCGCGCGCAGGGCGTCGGCCACGGGGAGGATACCGGGGCGTTCGGCGTCGATTTCGGCGCGCCAGCGGGCATGGGTCTTGGCCACGGACGCTTCGGTCCAATCTGTCTGCCCTGTGAATGCATCACGCCGTTGCCAGAGCGCCTTGGCGATTTGGCCCGCGTCAGCCGCAACCCGGATCTGTCCCGCCGTGTCGTTCAGTTCTGCGGGGTCGCGATCCACGCGGATCAGCACACCGTCATGTCCCAAGCTGTCGCGCCACAAATCCGTCTCTGACAGTTCTGTGCCCACGGCGACCACCACATCGGCCTTGGCGATGACATCCACAGACCCCGGCCGCGCCAACATGCTGCCAAAGTGCAAGCCCCCGGGTGCGATCACCCCGCGCCCGGCGTAGGTCACAAAGCTTGCAGCGCCTGCCGCCTGCACGACCTCGCGCCAAACCGCTGAACTGCCGCGCGCACCGCCGCCAAAGACGAACAGCGGCGCCTTGGCCCCGGCCACCGCGTCAAAGACCACGTCCACAACATCCGGCTGCACCGCATCGCCACCAACCAACGTCATCGGCGGCGGCGCGTCAGCGGCGACAGCCTCGAGCACCTCAATCGGGACCTGCATATGCTTGGTCCGCGCCCGATCCGTGTGAAATTCCGTCAGGGCGCGGTCAATCAACTGATAAGCGCTTTGTGCATCCATCGCCGTCAATGACCAGTCCGCCACCGCGCCTGCGGCAACCTCTTGGTCTTTCATCTCGTGCAGGCGGCCCCGGCCCATCCCCAGATCGGCCCGGTTCAGACAACTCGAAATCACCAACATCGGCACCGAATCCGAATAGGCTTGCCCCATCGGCGTCATGATATTGCACAGCCCCGGCCCGGTGATCACATAGGCCACGCCCGGCTGCCCCGTCGCACGGGCATAGCCATCGGCCATGAACCCCGCGCCCTGTTCGTGGCGCGCCAGCACATGGGTCAACCCGGCCTCTTCAATGCCGCGATACATCTCTTGGTTATGCACGCCCGGGATGCCGAAAATCACCTTCACCCCGCGACTTTTCAGCATGTGGCTGATCTGCGCACCCAATGGTCTCTTCATCAATCTCTCCAGAATTTGCGGCTGAGCACGACCAGCACCACCATGATTTCCAACCGGCCCACGAACATCGCAATCGCCAACAGCCACTTGGCACTATCGGGCAGCATCGCAAAGTTGCCGGCAGGCCCGATGATCGTGCCCAGACCGGGGCCCACATTGGCGATCGCCGTGGCCGCCCCCGACACAGAGGTGATGAAATCCAACCCGGTGAACCCCAACAGCACCGTGACGATCCCGATCGACAGCACAAAGGCCACAAAGAACGCCATGACCGAGTTCAACACATCCTCTGTCACCGTCTTGCCCTGATACCGCGGCGCGAAAATGCCGTGCGGGCTGTGGATCTGGCGGATCTGGCTTTTGATCGAGGCAAACAACAGCTGATAGCGGAACACCTTGACCGAACAGGCCGTTGACCCCGCGCAGCCGCCGATCAACCCGATGAAAAAGAACATCACCACCGGGAATGTGCCCCAGGTCATATAGTCGGCATTGGCATAGCCGGTGCCGGTCATGATGGATGTCACATTGAACAGCGCCTCGCGAAAGGCCTGTTCCGTCAGCGCACCGTCGCGGCCCCACAGCCAAGAGGCTTGCAGCAGAACCACCGTAAAGATCACATAGAAAAAGCCCCGGATCTGGCTGTCATGCAGCATCGGCTGGGCCGTGCCCGCCAGCAGTTGCACGTAGCGCACAAAGGGCAAAGCCGCGAGCATCATAAAGAAGATCGCCGTGTAATGCACCCCGGCCCCATAGAACCCGAAAGAGGCATCGCTATTGGCCATGCCCCCGGTCGCCACCGTCGTCATCGCATGGACCAGCGCATCAAACGGCAACATGCCAAAGGCGCTATAGGCCAGCGCGCAGGCCATCGTCAGCGCCACATAAATGACCGAGATCCGCTGCGCGATCTCACCCGCGCGGGGTAGGATTTTTCCCATGGTGTCAAAGGCTTCTGACCGGAAAATCTGCATCCCCCCGACCCGCAGTTCCGGCAGGAACACCATCGCGACCACAATAATCCCGACCCCGCCCAGCCATTGCAAAATGCCGCGCCACAGCTTGAGTCCCTCTGGCAAAGCCTCCAGCCCGCTGAACACGGTGGACCCGGTTGTGGTCAGACCCGACATCGCCTCAAAAAAGGCGTCCGTGAAAGTGGCGTTGGTGGCACCCAGCACAAAGGGGATCGCGCCAAATAGCGGCAGCGTCAGCCAGACCAGCGTGGTCAAAAGGAAGGTCTGCCGCAGGCTTAGCCCCGCGCTGACCCCATTGGCGCAGGCCCCCGCCACCAGCCCGCCGGTCAGGACCGTGACAATCGCGGCCTCTGCAAAGACCGGCCAGTGGCCGTTGCCTGCCAACAGGTCAGCCATCAGCGGGGCCAGCATGGTCAGGCCCAAAGCCGCGACCAATAGGCCGATCACATATCCAATGGGACGCAGGTCAATCATGAAGATATCGGTGGCGAATGGCGCGGGGGGTGTCAAGCGATGACAGCCGCGCCTGTCCTTGTCCCGATTGGGCACCACCCCCAGCGTCCCATTTCCGATTTCACACCGGCCAACCCGCGACGACGATGCGGTGAGGCGCGTAACAAAGCCACCGGGCCAATCGGCAGCCCCGCCCTCAAACGAAAAACGCCCGGCACCTTTCAGCGCCGGGCGTCCCCACTCTTCCACAGTGTAAATTAAGGTGAGGTAATGCGCGCCTTGTGCAGCGCGCCACCAATGGCGGCCCCAACGAAGGGTGCCACAATGAACAGCCACAATTGCGACAGCGCCGTGCCGCCGACAAACAGCGCAGGCCCGATGGACCGCGCCGGGTTGACAGAGGTGCCGGTGACCGGAATGCCCACAAGGTGGATCATTGTCAGGGTCAGACCGATGACCAGACCTGCCAGCAAGGGGCTGCCTGTGTCATCCTGCGTGACACCAAGGATCACCACCAGAAAGACCGCCGTGGCCACCACCTCAAAGATCAGCGCCGCAACCATGTTGAACTCTCCGCCGTAACCCGCACCCCAGCCGTTCTGGCCCAAACCGCTTGTGGCCACGTCATGGCCCGCCATGGCGTTGGTGGCGATCAGATAGATCGCAAGGGCGCCGACAATCGCGCCGATGGTCTGAAAAATGCTGTAGCCGACAAATGTGGCCGCGTTGATCCGCCCGGCCACCAATGCGCCCAGCGACACCGCCGGGTTGAGATGCGCGCCAGAAATCTGACCGATCGAATAGGCCGCCGCCACAATGGTCAAACCAAACGCGAGCGAGATGCCGGTAAACCCGATCTCGCCGCCTGCCAGCACCGCTGACCCGACGCCGAAAAAGACCAGCACGAATGTGCCAATCGCCTCTGCAATGTAACTTTTCATGTCCCCGTTTCCCTTTTTTACGGCTGATTGGGCGGAATCATGCGACAAGCTGCCGCATCTGGAAATGGGAAGGTTGCCCGGCCATTCCCCGCAAATCCCACGCCCCAAGTGCTGAACAATCCGCCGTGATCACGCCGATTGCCCTTGATACGAGAACATCGCGTCAAATTATTGCCACGAAAGCGCGTTAACCATTGATTCAGCTTTTAGATGTGCCGCCGATGTCGTATCGGGGAGGACCGCTCACCCACGACGCCTTGAAAGGTTGAACATGTTCAAAAGTTTCCGTGCCCTCGCCGCCGCTGCCCTTGTGGCCGTGCTGCCGCTGACAGCCTCTGCCGCGACCGTTGGCTATGACGCCATTGATCGGTCGCTCGCCGACAACTTCAACGATTTTGCGATGGTCTACACCGCCGAAACCTTCAATGACGGCACAATCACCGGCTGGTCCGCCTTTATCAAAAGGCTTGGCACCGACAACACCATCGGCCTGATGGTGCTCAACGACAATGGCGGCAACCAATACGAAGTCGCCGCGATTGAGCTGCGCACCGTCACCGCTGGTCTGAACAGTTTTGCGACATCCATCGCCGTCACATCCGGTCAGGTCATGGGCCTGTTTATGGCCAACGCCAAAGTCGCCTATGACAACGTGGCCCCTTCTGATGATCGCTACACCAGCAACAACCTGTTTGCCGCAGGCGCGCCTGCTGTTGGCGCTGTCTTCTCGACCAGTGGTCCCTTGGGCCGCACCTATTCGCTGAACGCCACCGTGGCCGAAGTGCCGGTGCCCGCCAGCCTGCCACTTGTGCTGGCCGGAATGGCCGCCTTTGGCGTGGCCAGCCGCCGCAAGCGCGCAGCCTAAAGCCCTTCGCGACAACACAAAAAAGGCCTGCGCTGATCCCCAGCGCAGGCCTTTTTCGTATCTCGCCCGCAGGTTTAGCCGACGTGGAACAGGCTCGCGAAAAGCTTCGGATCAAGCGAGTCTGCGGCAAAGGTCGCACCTTCCGTCAGCACGCTCACCGCGTCATGGCTGTGCAGGCTTTCCTGATGGCTGGCAATCACCCGGAAATCACTGATCCGTGGATCAATCTGCAACTGCTCTGTGAACAGGCGCGCTGCATCCTCGACAAAGATCGGATTGGCGGCGTTCAGCTCTGCAAAGGCCTGTTCGTCCTCGCGCTTGACCATCACCTGCGTTTCGGTCGGCACCGCCGTTCGGGCGCGATCAATCAGATCCTCAAACCATAGCGTGTCCTGCCCCTCTTCCAGTAACACCGAAATCCGCGCCACCGACCGCTGGCTATGCGGTGTGGCCAACTGGCCCCGGAACTGGCGGGCATGTTCAGACAGCTCCAGCGAACACGGACAGGTGCTGGAATAGACATAGTCCAGATGCACGATTTTCTTGCGCACACCACCCTGTTCAATCAGCTCAAGCGCGATGTCGTAATACTGATACCCCTCCAGCCCCGACCGCAGGCTTTCCACCTTCATCGGAAAGGAAAACCGCATCTGGATCCGCGCGTCAAAGCTTTCAAGATCCGTCTTATAGGCGTCCAAAGCCGCCTCGATCACCTCGAACGAAAACGTCTTTTCGGCGTGTTTGTAAAAGGTCCGCATGATCCGGGACATGTTGATGCCCTTCTTCTCGGCCTCCAACGACACGGTGCCCGTCACGGATGTCTCAAGCGTCAGATCACCGCCACCGCGGGTATGAAACCGGATCGGCAGGCGGAAATTGGAAATGCCAACATGCTGGATCTGCTGCTTGGCGCCCTTGATCAGGCTGCTTGGCCCGTTCTGCAAATCGGGCATCGAGGCTTTGTAGACCTCATCAACCTCAAAATCCTCGGGATAGGCCCGCGCGAGGGCGGGATAATTGCTGACCTCTTGGCCGGGGATCAGACGGCTGACCAGCGGGTCAAGCGTCGCCACTTCTTCGGCGCTGACGTCCCCCGCCCAGCGGCGCAAAAGCGCCAAAGCGGCTTCGGCCTCTTCCCGGCTTGGTTCACGGTCAAGATCTCTGGAATGGATATTCATCGATGGGGCCCCCTCTGGCACATCCGCATCCCCCATATGGGGGTCGTCGGCAGTTTCGCCAACATTTTCCCAATAGATACGTGACAGCCCTGCGCGTGGATCAGTCATCGGCGCCTCCCTGCTGGACACAATGCCCGCCAAATCGCAGCCCCGCAACGTGGTAAAAATTGTCTTAACCCGCGCGGAGCGTTAACCCGCCAGAACCGGGAAATCCTATGCATGGTATGTGTATGGAATGCGCATGGTTTGTGTATGGGTTGCGCATCCCCGATCAATTGCAATCTTGGTGGCGTTAACCTTTGCCCAGCGCCTGCGTCAGATCGGCCAGCAGATCGGCGGGATCTTCAAGCCCGACACTCAGCCGGATCAGCCCCGGCGTGATCCCAAGGCTGTCTTTCTGCGCATCCGGCAGCCGTTGGTGCGTCGTCGTCGCGGGATGGGTTGCAATGGACTTCGCATCGCCCAAGTTGTTGGAAATCAACACAATTTCCAATGCATTAAGCACCTTGAACGCCGCCGCCTGCGATCCGCAGTCAATCGCCAGAACCGTGCCGCCAGCGCCCATCTGTGCTTGCACCAGATCGTGTTGCGGATGATCGCTCAGGCCCGGATAAATCACGTTTTTCAAGGCCTTATGACCCTGCAACGCCTCTGCCAGCTCTTGCGCTGTCGCGGTTTGCGCCCTGACCCGCAGGTCCATCGTCTCAAGCCCTTTGAGCATCAGCCAAGCCGAAAACGGCGACATCGACCCGCCCGTGTGTTTCATGTACGGCTCAACGGTGCCGCGGATAAACTCTTGTTTCCCAAGGATAATTCCGCCCAACGCCCGGCCCTGCCCGTCAATATGTTTGGTCGCGGAATAGACCACAACATCGGCCCCTTGCGCGATGGCATCGGAATAGACCGGCGTGGCAAAGACATTGTCCACAATCACCGTGGCCCCAACCGCATGGGCGAGTTTGGAAACCGCCCTGATATCAATTACTTGCAGGGTCGGATTGGACATGCTTTCAAAGAAAACCGCGCGCGTGTCCGCCCGGATCGCCGCCGCCCATTGGTCCAGATCGGTGCCATCGACAAAGGTCACCTCGACCCCGAAACGGGACAGCACATCTTCCAGAATATACAGGCAAGACCCGAACAGCGCGCGGCTGCTGACCACGTGGTCCCCCGCCTTCACCATCGACGTCAGCGCGCCATTTACGGCCGCCATCCCAGAGGCGCAGGCGAACCCGTCCTCGGCCCCTTCAAGGGCTGCAATCCGGTCCTCGAACATGGCCACCGTGGGGTTGCCGTAACGGGCGTAAATGAACTCATCCTCGCCTGCCTTGAGGAACCGCGCCTCGGCGTCCTCGGCTGTGTCGTAAACAAAGCCCTGGGTTAGATAAATTGCCTCTGACACCTCGCCATATTGGCTGCGTCGCGTGCCACTATGCACCGCCTTGGTGCGCTTTTTCCACGTCGTCATCTCTGGCCCCTTTCGCCAAAACAAAACCCCGACACCGGCTATAGGTATCGGGGTTACGCCCTGACCCTTTTAGCAGCATATTTAACGTGGCCCGCAATCCGGTAACAAATCGCCACGCACTTGCCATACGCCCCTGCCCCCGCAGCGTCAAGACGGCGGGCTTTGAAACGTATTTTGCGCAATAGCGCTAACCTCTCGTTTACCCCGCCCTGCTAGAACTGATTCCGCAACAAGGGTGAAATCAATGCAACAGTTCAGACGCCACCGTTATCCAACGTCCTTTCCCGCACAGGCCACAACGCCATTTGGCGTGCGACCGGCCAAAGTGATTGATGTGAATGAATATGGCGCGCAATTGGACGGTCTTTCGGACCTTGCGCCGGGCGATAAGGTTGTTCTGCGTGCCGGCAACGACCAATTGACCTCGATTGTTCGCTGGGTGGCAGAGGACCGCGTCGGCGTCATGTTCCGGCCCATGCTGACGATCAATCAGGTTGATTCGCTGCGCTATGCCAAGCGCCCGTCCATGCGGACCCGCTTCAGCTCCGTCGGTCTCGCAGAAATGCGTTAGATTTCAGGCTGTTCCTCTGGTTCGATCAGGTAGCGTTGTAGCATCACGATCTGCGCCCAAAGGAATACAAACAAGACAGCCGGAAAGGCGAAGGTTTCCAGTTTGACCCAAAGCTCTGTCGTTTGGGTCCGCCAGATGATTTCATTCGCAACGGCAAGTGCCAGAAACATCAACGCAACCCGGCGGGTGAAAATCATCCAACCCTCTGGTTTCATGGGCAAAAACTCCCCCATGATCCATTGCAGATAACTCCGCCCCCGCATCAAACCGATGCCAAGGATCACGGCGAAGAACCCATAGACAATGCTGGTTTTCATCTTGAAAAACCGCTCGTCATTGAACCAGGCGGTCAGCCCGCCAAAGAAGATCACCATGAAGGCGGTAAAGATCTGCATCCGGGACAGCGTGCGGGTCAGCGCCCAAAGGATCGCCATCGCCACCAAAAGGATCGGCACAAAAATCAACGTGGCCACAATGAACCCGGTGTATTCGGTACCTGCGATGGTGAATGTGTCCTCTTTGATCCGCAAATAGATCAAGAAAAACAATATGGTAGGCCCAAGCTCCAGCACCTGCCGCAGAACCGGATTGATCTTTTTCTCACGCATGACGCTCTCCCTCAGCCCCCCGTTTCCACGATCACGGCGCCCAGTGCAACCAGTGCCATCAGAAACGTCCGACGGGGGCCGACCTTTTCGCCCAGAAACAGCCAACCGATCAGGGCTGCAAAAACGGTAGAGGTCTCGCGCAGCACCGCGGCCTCTCCTACTTTGTCCAACCGGGTCGCCAGCATCACACCGCCAAAACTGACCCAGGCAATCAAGGCCCCGACAATCCCGCGCAGCATCAAGGGGCCAAGTGAGGGCGGCGCGGCCATCCGGCGATAGCGCCATGCTGCCAAAAGCGGAAAATCAAGCGCAGTGATAAAGAAGAACCACGCCAAAAACGTAAAAGGATCAGCAGCTTGGCGGATCCCGTAGGCATCATAGGTGGTGTAGACCGCAACCAAGATCCCACCCGTGACGGCCCATGCCAGCCCGATGCGCAAGGCGCGCTTGTCGAGCGTTTCTTCGGTCAGGTTACGGGCGGCCAAAAGCAGGATTCCCCCCGACAAGCACGCCACACCAAGCCACTGTATGACGGTGAAATGTTCTTGGAAAAATACGCTGGCCGCCAGCACTGTGACCAGTGGCCCGGTGCCGCGCACGACGGGGTAAACCACTGTATAGGCTGCCTTTTCATAGGCCAGCGCCATCGTCAGCTTGTAGCCAAAATGGATCACCAGCGCCCCCGCAAGGATCCACGCGACCTGCCCTGTCGGCCAAGGCACCAGAAATAGTGCGACCGGGGCCGATATCACCACCAGCCAACCGTCAATCGCGCCGCGCGTCAGCCAAGGGTCATGCCGCCCCTTTTGCAACGCGCCAAAGGCGGCATGGGCCACGGCCGACATCAGCGCCAGCATTGTCGCCAAGCGGGCCCCTTCCTGCGTGCCAGCGATGGCGACGATCCAATCGCTCATGGTGCGCCGGGCGTCCAGTCGACAGAGATCGCAACACCGTGCAAGCCGATTGAAACCACCTCGGAGAATAGCTTTTCCTGGCTTTCAAATGCATTCTGCGCGGCCAAAATCTGGAATATTCCCAAACCGTTAGGTGATGAGGCTTTCATCTGAAAGACGCCTTCACCACCGGGGAAGATGCCGATGTATTGCCGGAGGTTTTCAAACGAAATGCTGTTGAGCTGCGTTTGCGAAAGGCCATCCCGCAGGCCCCGCATATAATGCGCAGCGTCACGGCGAATATCAAAACGGCTGACCGGCAAGACCTTCATCACCCGCGGGTTATGATCAAATCGCAGCGCCACTTCGTTAAGCCGCAAGCTGCCGAACCCCAGTTGCGCCGACTGCAAGGTATCAAAATGCGCGCCGGTGATTTTGCCCGAAAGTTGCAGGCCCTCACCCGCTTTGGTCAGCAGGTATAGCGCCTCGATCATCAAGGTCGGTTCGCCCGGCGTGCGTCGCAATCCGATCGTCAGATCAAGCGGGACCGCCGCGTTCCAGTCCGGCACTTTGAGGTCGCGCACCTCGATCCGCAGCGCGGTGGGCAGGTATTGACCGGAGACATAGGCCTCTGCCCCTTCGGCGCGCCACCTGATTTCGCCAAAGGGCTGGTTCAACTGGCGCACTTTGGGTTTGACCGCACAGGTGTCGGCATCGCGCTGGGAAACCTGCATCCGTTGGCTTTGGCCGGGCATTGATGTGCCCTGATCAAAGCGAAGTTCCGGCACCAGATCACCAATGTTGTCCAAGACAGTCACGGCCCGGTCATACATGCCCTGACACAGCGCGGGCGTCATATCGGCTGACGCCACGGCAGGGAAAAGCGCGGCGATCAGGGCAAGGACGCGTTTCACCCCTCGCGCCCCACCAAGGCATTGGCAAAGTCTTCGGGATCAAAGGGGGCCAGATCGTCGATCTGTTCACCCACGCCGATGGCATGAATGGGCAGGCCGAATTTATCGGCCAAGGCGACCAGAACACCGCCCTTTGCGGTGCCGTCAAGTTTGGTCATCACAAGGCCAGAGACATCCGCAAGCTCTTGAAAAACCTTGACTTGTTGCAGTGCGTTTTGGCCTGTCGTGGCATCAAGGACCAGCAGGGTGTTATGCGGTGCATCGGGGTCTTTCTTGCGGATCACGCGCACGATTTTGGAGAGTTCCTCCATCAGGTCGGCGCGATTTTGTAACCGGCCAGCGGTATCGATCATCAGCAAATCAGCGCCGTCCTGCTGCGCCTTGGTCATCGCATCAAAGGCGAGCGAGGCCGGGTCAGAGCCTTCGGGCGCGGTCAAAACCGGCACCCCGGCGCGGTCGCCCCAGACCTGAAGCTGTTCCACGGCAGCGGCGCGGAAGGTGTCACCTGCGGCGATCACGACGGACTTGCCGGCGGCCTTGAATTGGCTGGCGAGTTTACCGATGGTCGTGGTTTTGCCCGATCCGTTGACGCCGACGACCAGCACGACCTGCGGCTTATGCGCATAAAGCGGCATGGGGCGGGCGACGGGTTCCATGATCCGGGTGACCTCATCCGCCAGCAGGGATTTGATTTCATCGACCGAGAGTTTTTTGCCCAATCGCCCTTCGGCCATGTTGGCGGTCACGCGCAGGGCGGTGTCGACGCCCATATCGGCGGTGATCAGAAGCTCTTCGAGCTGTTCGACCATGTCGTCGTCAAGCGTGCGGCGCACAACGGTCTTTTGTTCGCGTCCAAAGAGGCGGCCCAAAAGCCCTTTCTTTTCAGCGGGTTCTTGCGGGGCCTCATCCAGTGGCGACGGTTCCAGCCGCGTCATTGGCGCGACAACGGCCTCTCTGACGGGGGGGGCAGTGGCGGCTTCGGCGACGGCGTCGATTTGCGCTTCGATGTCCTCGGCAAGGGCGTCGATGTCCTCGTCAGACATGGCGTCGGCCTGTTCCTGTGCAAGGCGCGCGGTTTCCGCTTCCTGCGCAAGGCGGGCGGTTTCGGCCTCTTGCGCTAGACGGGCGGCTTCGGCTTCCTGTGCGAGGCGCGCCTCTTCGGCGGCTTGGGCCAGACGCTGTTCTTCCGCGATGCGGGCGGCTTCAGCCTCTTGCGCGGCTTGTTCGGCGGCAAGGCGCGCGGCCGCGGCGCGGCGTTGTTCCTCTGCGGCGGCGGCCTGACGGGCGGCTTCCGCCTCTTCAGCTTGTCGCGCTTGGGCGGCTTCAAGGGCGCGTTGTTCCGTTTCGGCCTTTTCGGCGGCAAGGCGTGCCGCTTCGGCCTCTGCTGTCAGGCGCGCTGCCTCGGCGGCGTCAGCGGCGCGTTGTTCTTCGGCGGCAAGACGGGCAGCTTCAGCCGCAGCCTCGGCTTGGGCTTTGGCCGCTGCCGCAGCACGGGCGGCCTCGGTGGCGCGCGCTTCCTCGGCGAGGCGGGCCTCTTCCGCGAGGCGTGCAGCTTCGGCGGCGCGGGCTTCTTCAGCCAGCCGCGCTTCTTCAGCCAGCCGCGCCTCTTCTGCCAAGCGGGCTTCTTCTGCCAAGCGGGCTTCTTCTGCCAAGCGGGCTTCTTCAGCCAGGCGCGCCTCTTCTGCAAGACGGGCCGCCTCAGCCTGACGGGCTTCTTCGGCTGCGCGCGCCTCTTCGGCGGCGTGATCAACCGCAACCACATCTTCCTCGCCACCGTCGCTGACGATGGCATCGAGGCCTTCGTCGATTTTGGAGGACGACCGGAACATCCGATCCTTGAGTTTCTTAAAAAACGACATCGCGCGGCCTTTGAATCTTGGTTCTCAATGACCTAATGCCGAATGGGTCGATTTGAAAGCCCGTCAGGCGGTGCGGCCATAAAAGCCAAGCTGCTCGGTCTCGGTAAACCGCGCGCCGGGGCGTTCGTAGTAGGTCAGCACAGCGATCATGCGCGCGCGGTCGCCCTTGATCGGGGTGACACGGTGGGGCGTGTTGACGCCGCGAAAGACGTTCAGCGTGCCGGGGATCACGTTCATGCGCTGCATGTCAGGATCGTCCCCCGCCAAGAGCCGCGCAACACCGTCGTAATTGGGATCGGCGGCACTGCGCAGATCGGTGCGATATTCAAATTCGCCACCGATATCAGGGGCTTGCAGCAAGAGCGTCACGGTAAATTCGGAACGGTCAAAGTGCCAGTTCAACGCCTGCCCTTCGCGGTAACGCATCACGTTGAAGGCGGCGAGCGGGTCGTCCATCGGGTAAAGCTTGGGCTTATCCATGACCTCGGCCAGAAAGCTTTGCAGCGGCGCCCAGTGATAGATCTGTTCCACCACGGAGCCGCGCAATTGATCGGCGCAAAGCGTGTTGTTGGAGGTCTGAAATTCCACCAAGGCGGGGTGATCGACGGCAAGACCGGGCACGTCTTTCTTGAAGTAGATGTTGTGGCGGCGGGCGTGCAAGAAAGAGGCCGTATCCATCAGCGGCATATGGGTGTCGGCCTCTGACTGGGCCACGTCAGCACGCAGGAAGCCATCAAGGTTGAACATGCCACCGGCAGCCAGTTCAGACCGGCAGCGGGTGACAAGCGCCTGATATATTTCGCTTTTTGGCGCATCCAGCGGAAACGCCGATAGGTTCAGCGCGTCTTTCATACCTCATCGGGGAAGTGTTTGATGACCAGCTTGATCGGGTTCGGGGCCGCCTGCCCCAGACCACAGATCGACGCGTCCGTCATGGCGGTGCACAGCTCGCCCAGCAGCTCCTGATCCCAGGTGTCCTTTTCCATCAGCTTGACGGCCTTTTCGCAGCCCACACGGCACGGCGTGCATTGGCCGCAGCTTTCGTCCTCAAAGAACCGCAGCATGTTGAGCGCCGCGGCCTTGGCGCTGTCGTGATCGGACAGAACCACAACGGCGGCAGAGCCGATGAAGGTGCCAAGCGGTTGCAACGTGTCAAAGTCGAGCGGCACGTCGTTGATCGACGCAGGCAGCAGGCCGGAGGACGGTCCACCGGGTTGGTAGGCCTTGAAGGTATGGCCCTGCGCCATGCCGCCGGCCGCCGCGATGATATCGGTGATGGTCGATCCGGCGGGCAGCAGATAGACGCCCGGCGCCGCAACACGACCCGAGACCGAATAGGACCGCAGCCCGATCCGCCCGTTCTTTTCGGTGCCCGACAGCACCTGCGGCCCCTCGCGCAGGATCCGCGCGACCCAATGCAGGGTTTCGACGTTATGGACCAAGGTGGGGCGATTGAAGATGCCGACCTGCGCGACAAAAGGCGGGCGGTGACGCGGCAGGCCACGTTTGCCTTCGATGCTTTCGATCATCGCGCTTTCTTCGCCACAGATATAGGCGCCCGCGCCGCGGCGCAGGTCGATGTAGCCGGGGGTGACAAGCCCCGCGTCTTCCAAGGCTTTGATTTCAGTGGCCAGAATCGAAAGCACGGCAGGGTATTCATCGCGCATATAGATAAAGACCTTTTCGGCCTCGACCGCCCAGGCGGCGATCAACATGCCTTCAAGGAAGAGGTGCGGGACGCGTTCAAGATAGTAGCGGTCCTTGAATGTGCCGGGCTCGCCCTCGTCGCCGTTGACGGCCATGTAGCGTGGGCCGGGGTTGGCGCGCACGAAGCCCCATTTCTTGCCAGAGGGGAAACCCGCGCCACCAAGGCCGCGCAGGCCCGACGACAGCACGATGTCTTGCACAGCTTCCCAATCGCCGCCCTGTTTGAGGTCCGCGAGTTTGGCGTATCCGCCGTCGGCGCGGTAGGCGCTGAGGTCTTGATAGTCGGGGATATGGGCGTGGGTGTCACCGGCGGCGATGGCGGCGTTTACCTTTTCGGGGGTGGCGTGATCGATATGGGCGTGTCCCAGTTCCAGCACCGGGGCGGTGTCGCAACGGCCCATGCAGGGCGCGCGCAGCACGCGGACCTCTGACGGGTCAAGCCCGTCTTCCAGCGCTGATTTGAGCGCCTGCGCACCGGCCAATTCGCACGAGAGGCTGTCGCAGACGCGGATCGTCAGCGCGGGGGGCTTTGGCTCGCCCTCTTTCACCACGTCGAAGTGGGCGTAGAAGGTCGCGACCTCGTAGATTTCGGCCTGCGCCATGCGCATTTCTTCGGCCAAGGCACGCAAATGCGCGGCAGAGAGGCAGCCGTAAGTGTCTTGGATCAAATGCAAAAATTCGATCAACAGGTCACGGTTGCGGGGCCGGTCGCCCAGAAGGCGACGGACCTCTTCCCAGGCTGCGTCATCAAGCTGACGGCCCTTTGGCGTGTGCCGTCCCTTGCCCTTGCCTGATTTCCAGACACCCTTGCGTTCATCCAGCGCCATAACGTCCCTTTCGTATTTGCGCCGAACATAGACATCGCGGCAGTCTTGTGGAGTCTCAAATGCGACATGACGCACATTACATGCGCAGCGGCGCGCAGACTGCGGCGCATCGTCGGGCTGACCGCGCGAAATCTTCATGTTATAGCCACTTTCGTTGTTCATAGGTCGCTGATGCTGTTCTTTGCCATTGCCACGTTATTGCCCATCGCCGCGATTGCGGCGGCTGCTGTGATGGGCGGCATCTGGGTTGTGGTGGCATTGCTTGTGATGACGGCCCTTGTGGCGGGGTTGGATCATCTTGTGCAGCGGACCTCGCCCGCGCTGCCGGATCAGGAATTTCCCGCAGCCGAGGCGCTGTCGGTGGTGCTGGCGGTGGCGCATTTTGCGCTGTTGGCGGTGGTGATCTGGGGGCTGTCGCAGCCTGACGTGGGGCTGCTGGCGCAGGCCGGGATCTGGTATGCAGCGGGGCTTTATTTTGGACAGGTCAGTAATGCCAACGCGCATGAGCTGATCCACAAGGGCGGCCGCCATCTGCACCGATTGGGCATGTGGGTCTATATTTCATTGCTGTTTGGGCATCATACCTCGGCGCATGTGCTGGTGCATCACCGCCATGTGGCAACGGCGCGCGATCCCAATACCGCCCGCCGCGGCGAAGGATTTTATCGCTATGCCATGCGGGCATGGTCGGGGTCATTCCGCGCAGGCTTTAGCGCTGAAAAAGCGCGGTTGGAACGGGTGGGACGCGGGGCGTTGCACCATCCTTATGTCGTCTATCTTGGAGGAGCTTTGCTGATGCTGGTGATGGCCGCGCTGATCGGTGGTTTGCGCGGCGTTGTAGCGTTTGTGCTGGTTGCAGCGCTGGCGCAGGTGCAGCTTTTGCTTTCGGATTATGTGCAGCATTATGGCCTGACGCGGGATGTGCGCCCGGATGGCAAGCCAGAGCCTGTGGGCGATGCCCATAGCTGGAACAGCCCGCATTGGTATTCCTCTGCGATGATGTTGAATGCGCCGCGTCATTCTGACCATCATGCCCATCCGACGCGCGCCTTTCCGGCGCTGACGCTGCCCGATGGTGGCCCGACCCTGCCGCGCGCGATTCCAGTGATGGCGACAGTGGCGCTGGTGCCGCCGCTCTGGCGGCGAGTGATGGACCCAAGGGTGGCGCGATGGTCCGCCTGAGCCTGATTTTGGCAGTCTTGGCCGCGCCTGTTGGGGCCGAAACCCCGATGACGGGCGCGGCATTTGATGACTACGCCACGGGCCGCACCCTGACCTTTGGGTTGCCTGATGGCCGCATTTTCGGGGTCGAGCAGTATCTGCCCGACCGCCGGGTGATCTGGTCACGACTGGATGGCACCTGCACCGATGGCATTTGGTATGAAGACGATACAAACATTTGTTTTCTTTACGAAAACGACCCCGAGCCGAAATGCTGGGATGTCTTCCGCACCGAGGGTGGCATCCGGGCTGAGTTTGCGACTCAGCCCGATACCACGGTTCTGTTCGAGGCGGTTGAAAACCCTGTCCCGTTGATCTGCGGCGATCTGTTTTCCTAGAACAGGCTGCCTTGGTCCTTGGGGTCGGGTTTGGTGGCTTTCGATTTGCCCGCCAAAGGCAGCCGCCCGTCGGCAAATTCAATCTCGAGCGCCTTGGCGCCCTTTGCCGCCGCAACAGAGGTCACCACATCGCCGTCGCCGCGCACCACCGCATAGCCGCGTTTAAGCGTTTCCTTGTAGCCAAGCGTTTCACGCAGGCGGTCAAGCGCATCAAGCCGCGCCACCCGTTGTTCTTGCTGGCGATTGGCCCGATCCGAGAGGCGGCGCAAAAGCGTGGCGCATTGTTCCTGGCTGCGGCTGGTGTCTGGGGCGCGCAGCTTGTGCCGGTCCAGCGCCTCATGCGCGCGGGCGACGCGTCGCTGCAAGGCCGGATCAAGCCGGTCGGCAAGGCTGCGCAGCTTGTCGCGCTGCGTCACAATCCCGCGTTGCAGGACACCCGGACGCAGGGCAGCATCGGCAAGCTTGACCCGCTTGCGCCCCGTCACGGTGCGCAGGGCAGCAGGCAGACGCTCTGCCCAAAGATCCAGACGTTGTTGCGGTGCGTTGATCAGCGTCTCTTTGCGCGGCAAGGCGCGGCCCAGATCACGGACCCGCTGTTTGCGCCGATCGACCGATGCGCCCAGTGACCGGTGCAGCCGCGCGCCCTGTTCTTCGACCCAGGCCAGCAGTTCCATCCGCACCGGCACGGCCATTTCTGCCGCCGCGGTGGGTGTCGGCGCGCGCATATCGCTGACAAAGTCGATCAGCGTGGTGTCGGTTTCATGCCCAACAGCCGAGATCAGCGGGATATCAGATGCGGCCACCGCACGGGCCACGATTTCTTCGTTGAAACCCCAGAGATCCTCGATCGACCCGCCCCCGCGTGCGACGATCAGCAGGTCAGGCCGCGGCAAGGCTCCTCCGGGCGTTAAGGCATTGAAACCATTGATTGCCGCAGCCACTTCGGGGGCGCAATTGTTGCCTTGCACGGCCACCGGCCAGACCAAAACCTTGCGCGGGAAACGGTCACGCAACCGGTGCAGAATGTCACGAATGACCGCACCACTGGGCGAGGTCACAACGCCAATCACCTGAGGCAGATAGGGGATCGGCTGCTTGCGTTCGGGGGCAAACAGCCCCTCTGCCGCCAGCTGCGCCTTGCGCTTTTCCAGCATCGCCATCAGCGCACCGGCACCTGCGACCTCTATGCTGTCGACGTTGATATTATAGCGCGACTGCGGCCCAAAGGTCGAAAGCTTGCCGGTCACGATGACCTCTAGCCCCTCTTCGGGGGTGACGCCCAAACCGGGGACCTGCCCTTTCCAGGTGGTGCAGGAAATGACGTTCCGGTCATCCTTGATGTCATAGTAGATATGGCCAGAGCGGGCGATCATGACGCGCCCGACCTCGCCCCGCACACGCACGCGGCCAAAGGACCCTTCGAGGGTTTTCTTGATCGACCCGGTCAGTTCCGAGACGGTAAACTCTGGCGCATTGCCCTTGGGGGCGTCGTCTTCGAAAAGGTCCATGGCCTGCCCTTGTGATCTGCGTGGTGCGACCCTAGAACGGCGACCAACAAAGGCCAAGCGGGGGCATTCATGAATATCTTGATCTTGGGGAGTGGCGGGCGCGAACATAGTCTGGCCTGGGCCGTCAAACAGAATCCGAAATGCGACCGCCTGATTGTCGCACCCGGCAATGCAGGGATCGCGGAAATCGCCGAATGCGCGCAGATCGACATTCTGGATGGGCAGGCGGTGGCGACATTTGCCGAAGAAAACGCTGTTGATTTTGTCATCATCGGGCCGGAAGCGCCGCTTGCGGCGGGCGTTGCGGATGTGTTGCGCGACGCAGGGCTTTCCGTTTTCGGACCTTCGGCGGCTGCTGCACAGCTTGAGGCGTCGAAATCTTTCACAAAAGCAATCTGCGATGCGGCCAGTGCGCCGACAGCGGCCTATGCCCATTTTACCCATGCCGATGACGCAAGCGACTACGTCAAAACCCAGGGCGCGCCCATTGTCATCAAGGCCGATGGCCTGGCCGCAGGCAAAGGCGTGGTCGTGGCCATGACCGAGGCCGAGGCATTGGCCGCCATCGAAGACATGTTTGACGGCAGCTTTGGCGACGCCGGCGCAGAGGTGGTGATCGAAGAATTCATGACCGGCGAAGAAGCGTCATTCTTTGTGCTGTCCGATGGAGAGACCTTGCTGCCCATTGGCACCGCCCAGGACCACAAGCGCGTGGGCGAAGGCGACACCGGCCCCAACACCGGCGGCATGGGGGCCTATTCCCCCGCCCCGATCATGACAGAGGCGGTGATCACCAAGACGATGGAGCAGATCGTGCGCCCGACGATGGCCGCAATGGCCGCGCGCGGCACGCCGTTTGAGGGCGTGCTGTTTGTGGGGCTGATGATTGAAGACGGCCAGCCTCGGCTTGTCGAATACAACGTCCGTTTTGGCGACCCCGAATGCCAATGCCTGATGATGCGGCTCGGCGGTCAGGTTTTGGACCTGCTGCAAGCCTGCGCCGAAAAGCGCCTGTCAGAGATGCAGGTCAATTGGGCAGACGATCATGCGCTGACGGTGGTGCTGGCGGCCAATGGCTACCCCGGCAGCTACGAAAAAGGGAGCGTTATCAGCGGATTGAACAATCTGCCCGATGACAGCCACCATATGACCTTTCACGCAGGCACCAGCACAGATGCGCAGGCGATCATCGCAACCGGTGGCCGCGTACTGGCAGCCACGGGCCGCGGCGATACGCTGGCGCAGGCCCATGCCAGGGCCTATGCGCAGGTCGACCAGATTGACTGGCCACAAGGGTTTTGCCGTCGCGATATCGGCTGGCGCGCCCTGCCCGTTTCTTCTGGCTAAAAATATCCCCGCCGGAGGCTCCGGCAGATCAACATCAAACGGGCCGCAGTTTCCTGCGACCCGCTTTCAATCTGGTTCGATTTTTCGTCGAAAAATCGCAGCGCCCTAGGCCGCGCGAGAGACCAATACGCTGTCAATCTCTTCCGCGGCGGCCACTTCGTCATTGCCCGCCACAGCCGCGATTTCGCGAGTCAACCGCTCAAGCGCGGCTTCGTAAAGCTGACGCTCGGAATAGCTTTGCTCGCGCTGATCGTCCTGCCGATGCAGGTCACGCACGACTTCGGCAATCGCGATCAAGTCGCCAGAGTTGATCTTTTGCTCATATTCCTGCGCCCGGCGCGACCACATGGCTTTTTTCACCTTGGCCTTACCACGCAGGGTTTTCATCGCATGGCTGACAACATCCGGCGTCGACAGCGCACGCATGCCCACGTCTGTGGCCTTGTGGGTCGGCACCCGCAGGGTCATCTTGTCTTTTTCAAAGGCAATTACAAACAGCTCCAGTTCAAAGCCTGCAACTTCCTGCGTCTCAACATTCACGATCTTGCCAACGCCATGCGCGGGATAGACCACGAAGTCATTGGGTTGAAACTCTTTTTTCTTCGACTTGCTCATGGCAATCCTTTCTGGCTGACCGGTCCTGAGACGACAAAAAAACCGGCGGGGGCCAAAGCCTCCGTCAGCTGCATATCGTGTCCTGTCTTGGTCAGGTCTTCGGCATCATTAGTTCAAGTATATCACAAAAACGCGTCTGCTGCCAGCGCCGCAGCGCAGCACGCAAAAACTGCCTTATGTCAAATACTTAAGGCCAATGAAGCGGCGAATCAACCGCCCTCGCCTGCGGCTTCGGAAAAGAGCTCCATCTTGCCTTCTTTTCCGTCCATTTCCTCGGCTGTGGGCAGTGGGTCTTTCTTGGTGATGATGACGGGCCACATCTCGGAATACTTGCGGTTAAACTCGACCCATTTTTCCATGTCCGGCTCTGTGTCCGGGCGGATCGCATCGGCGGGGCATTCGGGTTCGCAGACACCGCAGTCGATGCATTCATCGGGGTGGATCACCAGCATGTTTTCGCCTTCGTAAAAGCAGTCCACAGGACAGACTTCGACGCAGTCTGTGTATTTGCAGGCAATGCAACTGTCGTTGACGATGTAGGTCATGGTGTCATCCGTAATCTGATCCGCGCCTTGCTAGGCCAGACCTTGCGGTCATTCAAGCCCGAACGAACCGTCACCGCCGGTTCGGGACGCCATGTCGCGCCGGTCCTTCTTGGTCGGGCGACCTTTCCCTTCAAATCGCGGATTTGAAGGACGTTTGACCTTTTCCGGCGACATGTCCTCGTAAAGCGCCTGCGCCTCGGGCGCGGGTCCACGGCGGATACCGCAGGCAAGGATTCGCACCACCCGCACGTCCTGTTGCTGGGCAAAGGTCAAAACCATACCGGGACCGACGGCGCGCGCCGGTTTGCTGACCGGGGTGCCATCAACCCGCACTTTGCCCGCGCTAACCACCCCGGCGGCAATGGAGCGCGATTTGAAAAACCGCGCCTGCCACAGCCATTTGTCCAGCCGGATTGTCGGGGTCTCGCTCAATCGGTTTTGAAACCCGACAGAGCCGCCGCAAAGGGATTGTCAGGGTCGATTTTCTTTTCGGCCTTCGGCTTGGAGGTGAACTTTTGCGGCTTATCCCCGCGTGGCCCGCCTTTGCCCTTTGGCTTGCCTTTGCCGCGCGGTTTGTCACCGCCACGGTTTTGCCCCTGCGGGCGTCCGCCCTGCCGCTGCGCGCGACCACCCCACGTGAAGGTATAGAAGACCTCCATCTCGGGGCCGGTATCGGGGGCTTCCAGGGTTGTTTCGACCGGGGTCTCATCGGTTGGGGCAACCACCTCTGCCGGGGTCTCTGCCGGGATTTCGGCGGGTGTTTCCGCTTCGGCGACAGGCGTTTCGGCCACTGCATCAACGGCCACGGGTTTGACCTTTTCACGTTCGCCCTTGTCGGCCTTATAGCCCAGACCGCCCATCAGATCGGCAAATTGGTCCAGCGTCATGCCCGTGATCGAGAGCATATCGGCGTTGGCTTCAAATCCGCCGCGCGAATCCTTGTCGCGCAGCATATCGGCCAGACGTTCGAGCATATCAATGCGGATCGCGCGTTCGCCGGCGGCGCGGTATCCAGCCATCGCATAATAGCCCGGTGGCACGTCCTTTGCCGCAGGCACGGTCACCAGACCGGGTGGCGGGCTTTCGGGAAACTCGGCTAGGCCCTTGAACAGCGACCACAGTACCAGCCGCAACCGGGTTGGCGCAGGTTTCAGCAAGAGCGGCATGAAGATCGTGAACTGACCAAAGCGCACGCCATGCTTGCGCAGCGCGCCACGGGCGTCCTGATCAAGCGCTTTCACCTCATCAGCCACCTCGCCGCGCGGCACAACGCCAAAGCCTTCGGCCAACCGAAAGGCAAAGCCTTTGGCCGCACCGGTCAGTGCCTCGTCATTCTTGAGCGCCAGCAGCGGTTCAAACCCGGCAGCAATCTTGCGTTCGATAAAGTGCTGCAAGCGGCGCTGGACCTTGGCGGCCACGTCGGGCCCTGCTTCATCATCGACGAAGGCGACAACCTCTGGCTTGAGCGGATCAGCGCCGGCAGACAGTTTGCCCACGGCCGCATCGCCCCACATCAACCCACCCTGTTCGGTAAAGTCCATCTCGGGGTCAGGCGCGTTGTAGAACCGATCCGCCATCAGATGCCAATGCGGCACCAATGCCGCCGTGGACGCCTGCCGCAGCGTCTTGGCTTCATCAGGGCTGCCCGCCTTATCCATGCGGAAACGGAAGCCTTCCAGCTTGCCTACGAATTCACCCTCGACGGTCACTTCGCCTTTGTCGTTCACCTCGGCCACAAGGCTCTCCTTCTGCTTGAGCCGGCGAAGCAGAACTGATGTCCGCCGGTCCACAAATCTTTGCGTGAGCGCGCCATGCAGCGCGTCTGATAAACGGTCTTCTACAGCGCGCGTCGCATCGCGCCAATGCATTTCGTCACGCAACCAGCCTTTGCGCTGCGCCACATAGGTCCATGTGCGGATATATGCCAAGCGTTTGGACAGCGTATCAATGTCGCCATCGGTGCGGTCGATCCGCGCGACCTGGAGCGCGAACCAGTTTTCATCGACCTGACCGGATTGGTGCAGGTCGGTATAGATCCGCGTCAAAAGACCCGCATGTTCGCCCCGGCTGATGCCGCGAAAATCGGGGATGCGGCAGACATCCCAGAGCAAACGCACCGATGGGCCGTCCTTGGCGCGGGCGGCCACCAGCTCATCCGCCGCCAGCGCTTTGAGTGCGGCCAGATCGTCGCTTTCGCGCACGCGCGTCAGCCAGGGGTCATCGGTGCGCGCTTCAAGCGTCTGGATCAACCGCTTGGGCGAGCCGAACTGCAGATCCGCGCTGCGCCATTGCAATTTTTGCACGGGGCGAAACTTGTGGTCGACAATCGCCTGCGCCACCCCGTCATCAAGCGTCGGGGCTTCGCCAGTGACACCAAAGGTGCCCGGTTCCATATAGCGCCCCGCACGGCCTGCAATCTGGCCAAGCTCTTCCGGGAACAGGTGCCGCATCCGCAGGCCATCAAATTTGGTCAACGCCGAAAACGCCACATGTTTGACGTCCAGATTCAGCCCCATGCCAATGGCATCGGTGGCAACAAGGTAATCGACGTCGCCGTTTTGATACATTTCGACCTGCGCGTTGCGCGTGCGGGGGGACAGCGCGCCCATCACCACCGCCGCCCCACCCTTTTGGCGGCGCAGCAGTTCGGCCATCGCATAGACGTTTTCGACAGAGAACCCGACGATGGCCGCACGGGACGGCATCCGGCTAAGCTTTTTGGAGCCTGTGTAGGTCAGCGTGCTGAACCGATCCCGGTGCAGGAATTCAACGCCGGGCACCATCGCCGCAATCGCGTCGCGCATCGTGTCAGCGCCCATGAAAAGCGTCTCGTGCAGGCCACGGGCATGCAGCAACCGGTCGGTAAAGACATGGCCCCGCTCAGCGTCGGCACAAAGCTGGATTTCGTCGACCGCCAGAAAGTCACAGCCCATGCCTGTCGGCATCGCCTCGACCGTGCAGACCCAGTAAGCCGCGCGCGGTGGCACGATCCGTTCTTCGCCGGTCACCAAAGCGACAACGCCCGGCCCTTTGGCCGCAACAATCCGGTCATAAACCTCGCGCGCCAAAAGCCGCAGCGGCAGCCCAATCACACCGGTGCGATAGCCCAGCATCCGCTCGATCGCGTAATGCGTCTTGCCGGTGTTGGTCGGGCCTAAGACGGCCGTAATACGACTGGGTTGCATGGGGATTCCCGATTTGGCCGCCGGTTAAAGCGACTGGCCTTCCAGCTCAATCGCGAGCCGCGCAACGGCATCGCCCACGCCTTCGGCATGGGGGTGAATGGCCAGAACCTCGCGGTAGATCTCCAATGCGTTTTGTGGCTGCCCAAGCTCTTCGAGCATGATCGCAAATCCGCGCAGCGCCCCGAAATGGCGCGGGTTCAGCCGCAGGGCCTGGCGCACATCCTCTAGCGCGGGGCCCATCTTGCCCGACAGGTAATAGGCCGTGGCGCGCCCGTTGTAGCCTTCGGCAAAACCCGGATCATGGTCCACCAGTGCGCTGAAATGATCCAGCGCCGCCGCAATATCGCCCGCCTCCAGCGCATCCTCGCCCCGGCGCAACAGCAAATCCATCGCCGCTGATCCACTTTTGCTCCAGAGCGTGTGGATCTGCCCTTCGATTCGCGCGGCCTCTTCCGGGCTCGCCTCTGCCAGATCGGCAAAAAGCTGATCCAGATCGGCACTTTGCGCCTGCGCAATTGACGCAAACGTCAAAAGTGCCGTGACGGAAAAATTGATGATGGCGGTCCGGGTTGTCATATGGTGAATGTAGCGTATCAAACCGTGGGCGCCAGTAGGCGCAGGTCACAATCCACTGAAAAGGACACCGAAATGAGCGACGTCATTACACAAGCCGTAGCCACCCTGAACGAAAAGATGACCTCAGGGTTTGATGGCACCGCGAAATTCAACATCGACGGCGAAGGCACGATCATCATCGACAGTGACGGCGCACGCGCAGGTGATGACGACGCAGAGGTGACCCTCACGGCGGCGGCGGACACCTTCAAGGCGATCATGGACGGCGAACAGAACCCCACATCTGCCTTTATGACCGGCAAGCTGACGGTTGACGGCGACATGGGTGCGGCGATGCGTCTGGCAGCAATCCTGAGCTAAACCATGGAAAAGGCACCGTTCTTTACCGACGTCGCCGATGGGCCGGCAGGCGGCGTTGCCCATTGGCTGACGACGTCAGACGGGCTGCGCATCCGCGCGGGCTATTGGCCACTGGAGGGCGCAAAGGGAACGGTGCTGCTGTTCACAGGCCGCAGCGAATTCATCGAAAAATACGGCCGTATCGCGCGCGAGATGGCAGCGCGGGGCTTCGCGCTTGCCGCGATTGACTGGCGCGGTCAGGGCCTGTCGGACCGCTTGGCAGATGATCGCGGCCTCGGCCATGTTGGCGCCTTCACCGACTATCAACACGACGTGGCGGCCTTTCTGGACTATGTCGGCACGACCGACCTGCCCAAACCCTATTACCTTGTGGCCCACTCCATGGGCGGTGGAATTGGGTTGCGTGCCACCATGACAGGCCTGCCTGTCAACGCGGCGGTTTTTTCGGCCCCGATGTGGGGGATTAAGGGCTCGCTCAGCCTGCGCAGCTTTATCTGGGGTCTCAGCGCGCTTAGCCGCAAGGTCGGCCTTGATGGTCATCTGGTGCCCGGGCAATCCACCGACATCACGTTGGGGGAAACGCCATTTGACGAAAATGAGCTGACAAATGACCCCGAGATGTATGCCTATATGCAAAATCAGGTCCGCGCCCATCCCGATCTGGGCCTTGGCGGCCCTTCGCTGCGCTGGGTGAACGAGGCGCTTTGGGAAACCCGGCAGCTTTCGACCAAACCATCACCAGATGTGCCCACCCTGACCTTTCTGGGCAGCGACGAAAGCATCGTGGACCCCGACCGGATCAAAGCCCGCATGGCCAAGTGGCCCAACGGCACGCTGACACTTGTGCCCGGCGGCAAGCACGAAATGCTGATGGATGGGCCAAAGATCGCGGTCCCGGTTCTGGACGCCATCGCAGCCCATTTCAACGCCCACCCTTAGGCTTCTTTTGGCCAAAAATATCCTCGGGGGAGTTTGAGGGGGCAGACAGCCCCCTCATCAAAAGCATCTCGTGCGGCGCAGCCGCGCCTTTTGACAGCAGCTTCTCACAGGCTACCCTCCGCCTATGGCAGATGTGCTCACTTTCACAGATCGCGGGATCTATTGCGCGGCAGGTGATTTCTATATCGACCCTTGGCGCCCCGTTGACCGGGCGCTGATAACCCATGGCCACGCCGATCATGCCCGCGCGGGCATGGGATCCTATCTTGCCACCGATGCGGCGGCCCCGGTGATGCAGCACCGCCTTGGCCCACAGGCGCGGATTGAAACGCTCAAGTTTCTCGAACCGCGCCAGATCGGCGCAGCTTCCGTCAGCTATCACCCCGCGGGCCACGTCCCCGGCTCTGCCCAGATCAAAGTCACCGTCAAAGGGCAAAGCTGGGTCGTCTCAGGCGACTATAAGACCGTGGCAGATGGCCTGTCCGAGCCCTTTGCACCAGTCCCTTGCCACGCCTTCATCACCGAATGCACCTTTGGTCTGCCGGTGTTCAGCTGGACACCGCAGGACGTCCTGACCGACCAAATCAACGGCTGGTGGGCCGCCAATGCCGCGGCAGGGCGCTTTTCAATCCTTGGCGCCTATGCCCTTGGAAAGGCACAACGATTACTGACCGCCGCGGACCCCGACATCGGCCCAATCCTGACCCATGGCGCGATTGAAAACACCAACGAGGTCCTGCGCGCCCAAGGCATCCCCCTGCCCGACACGATCCGCGTCACGCCAGACATGAACGTCAAAGACTACCCCGGCGCGCTGGTCCTCGCCACGCCGGGTGCCATGGCGCAGCCTTGGGCGCGGCAGTTTGGCCGCGCCTCCACCGCCTTCGCCTCTGGCTGGATGGCGCTGCGCGGGGTGCGGCGCAGACGGGCGATGGACCGCGGATTTGTTGTCTCGGACCATGCCGATTGGGAGGGGCTGAACACCGCGATCCGGGCGACAGGGGCACAAAAGATCTTTGTCACCCACGGCTACACCGACCCGTTTCGCCGCTGGCTGACGGATCAAGGCTATGACGCCCATGTGGTCAGCACCGATTACACCGGCGATACGGAAGATGAGGCATGAAGGATTTTGCCGCCCTCTTCGCCCGCATCGACGAAAGCACCAAGACAAGCGTGAAGGTGGCCGCCCTTGCTGCGTATTTCCGCACCGCGCCAGACGATGACAAGCTGTGGACCATCGCACTCTTTTCCGGTCGCCGCCCCAAACGCATGATCACCGCGACCAAGTTGCGCGTGTGGGCCGCAGAGGCGGCAGGCCTGCCCGATTGGCTGTTTGAGGAGAGCTACGGCATCGTTGGCGATCTGGCCGAGACCATCGCGCTGATCCTGCCCAAACCCAAAGGCACATCAGACCAAAGCCTGACCGATTGGATCACCCATATCAAAACGCTTTCGACCCAAGATGAACCAGCCCGCCGCGCCGGCATACTGGCTGCATGGGAGGTTCTGCCGACACAGGAAAGGTTTCTTTTCACCAAGCTTTTGACTGGGGGCTTTCGGGTTGGTGTCAGTCAAAAACTGATGACCCGCGCACTGGCCCAAGCCACGGGTCAGGACGAGGCAACGCTGACCCATAAGTTGATGGGCAACTGGACCCCGGCGACCACCACGTGGACCGACCTGATCGACGCCGACGATCCTACCGCTGATCTGTCGCGACCCTATCCGTTTTACCTCGCCTATGGCTTGGACAGTTTGGATGAGCTTGACCCTGCAACAGATTGGAATGCCGAACGAAAATGGGATGGAATTCGCGGCCAATTCATCTTGCGCGGCGGTGAACATCACCTGTGGTCACGCGGCGAAGACCTGATGACGGACCGTTTTCCTGAACTGGCACAGCTGCGTGATTTTCTGCCCGACGGCACCGTGATCGACGGCGAGGTTTTGGCGTTTCGGGACGAAAAACCGCTTAGCTTCAATGCCTTGCAGTCGCGCATTGGGCGTAAGACCGTGCCAAAGAAACTGCTGATAGAGGCACCGGTGATCCTGATGGCCTATGATCTGTTGGAACATCGCGGTCAGGACATCCGAAAGCAAACATTTACATCGCGCCGCAAGGAATTGGAAAAGCTGATTAAAGCTGTCCCGATCACCACCCCAATCCGGCTATCTGCCTCGGTTCCCTTCACCGATTGGAACGCCTTGGCGGCGGAACGTGACCGGTCGCGCGAACTGCACGCGGAAGGCCTGATGCTCAAGCGGTTGGACAGCCCCTATCTGGCGGGGCGCAAGCGCGGGGATTGGTGGAAATGGAAGGTCGATCCGCTGACGATTGACGCGGTGATGATCTATGCTCAAGCAGGCCACGGTCGGCGCGCGAACCTGTTCACCGACTACACATTTGCCGTCTGGAACGGCAACGAACTTACCCCCTTCACCAAGGCCTATTCCGGCCTGACCGATGCAGAGTTCCGCGAGATCACCGCCTGGGTCCGCAAGAACACGCTGCAAAAATTCGGCCCCGTCCGCCAGGTCACCCCGCACCATGTCTTTGAGATCGCGTTCGAGGGCATCAACGCCTCGCCCCGGCATAAATCGGGGGTTGCGCTGCGGTTTCCGCGTATGCTCCGCTGGCGCAAGGATAAACCCATGGCAGAGGCCAACACCCTTGCCGATCTGAAAGAGATGCTTGCCACCTATGGTTAAACCCATCGCCCCGCTGCCGCCTGCGCCCGTGCCAACGACCCACGCCCCGCCAAACGCCTGTGACACCCACGTTCACCTGCTCGCGGCCCCCGGCGAACTGCCGCTGTTTGAGGGCCGGACAGAGGACCCCGCCCAGCCCTATGCCGCCTATCTGGCAGGCTACAAGGCGCATCTGGCCGCTCTTGGCATCACACGGGGTGTGATCGTGCATTCGATCTTCTATGGCCTTGATAACACGGTCACAATCAACGCCGTGCGCGACATGGGACCCGGCTTCAAGGGCATTGGTCTTTTACCGGATGAGGCAACTGATGCGGACCTTGACCGTTTTGTGGATTGGAACCTTGCCGGTGTGCGGCTGAACTACGTCCACGGCGGTGTGCTGACCTGGGACGGCGCCCGCGCGATGGCCCCGCGCCTTGCTGACCGGGGGCTGCATATCCAGATGCTCTGCCACGCCGATCAGCACATGGAAACGCTTGCCCCGGATATCGCCGCCTGCCCTGTGCCGGTGGTTTTTGACCACGTCGGCTGGCCCACGGATCTATCCGCCGGGCCCGACACGCCGGGATTTCAGGCGCTCTGCCGTTTGCTGGCGGAGGGGCACGCCTATGTGAAACTCTCGGGTCTCTACCGGTTGGCAAATGCGCCCTACGCAGAAACGGACCGCTTTGTGCAGGCGCTGGTGGCGGCCAACCCGGAACGCTGCCTGTGGGGGTCTGACTGGCCACATATCATGCTGAACGGCGCCGAGATGCCGCCCGCAAACGCGCTTTGGGATGCCTTCCACCGCGCCGTGCCCGACGCCGCGACACGGCATCACATCCTCGTGCAGAACCCCGCCCAACTCTATCGTTTCTGATCCGACGCGCTTTCCCTTGGCCTTTCGCGCGCCTATGTATGCGCAAACACACATCAAAGGACGCCCCATGCAACATCCCACACCTGTTTTTGACGCCAACGCATCCGGCGGCAACGCCTTTGGCGACCTGCCAGAATGGGACCTGAGTGACCTTTATCCCAGCGAGGACGCACCAGAGCTGACGCGCGACATGGACTGGCTGGAAACCGCCTGCGCCGACTTTGCGGGCGACTACGAAGGCAAGTTGGCCGATCTGGACGCCGCAGGCCTGTTGAAAGCCGTGCAGCGCTACGAGGAAATCGACGTGATCGCGGGCCGCATCATGTCCTTTGCCGGGCTGCGGTATTACCAAAATACCGTTGATTCCGACCGCGCCAAGTTTATGGCCGACGCGCAGGACAAGATCACCGCCTACACCACACCGCTGGTGTTTTATGGCCTTGAATTCAACCGCTTGGACGACGCGCAACTGGCCACGATGATCGCGGAGAACGCCGACCTTGCTCGCTACAAGCCGGTCTTTGACCGGATGCGCGCGATGAAGCCGCATCAGTTGTCCGACGAGCTGGAAAAATTCCTGCACGACCAATCCACCGTGGGTGCCGCCGCGTGGAACCGTCTGTTTGATGAAACCATGGCGGGCCTTGAATTTGTCGTCGATGGCGAGCCGCTGAACCTTGAGGCGACATTGAACCTGCTGACCGACCAAGACCGCGCCAAGCGCGAGGCGGCGACCCATGCGCTGGCCGCCGTGTTCAAGGAAAACATCAAGATCTTCGCCCGCGTCCACAACACGCTGGCCAAGGAAAAAGAAATCGAAGACCGCTGGCGCAAAATGCCGACGCCCCAGACCGGGCGGCATCTGTCCAACCATGTAGAGGCCGAGGTGGTCGAGGCCCTGCGCAACGCCGTGGTCGCAGCCTACCCGCGCCTGAGCCACCGGTATTACAAGCTGAAAGCCAAGTGGCTGGGGCTGGACACCATGCAAACATGGGACCGCAACGCGCCCCTACCGATGGAAGACGACCGGCTAGTTGACTGGGCCGAGGCGAAGAAAACCGTCATGGACGCCTACGGCGATTTCGACCCCAAAATGGCCGAACTGGCAGAGCCTTTCTTTACCAAAGGCTGGATCGACGCGCCGGTCAAACCCGGCAAAGCGCCCGGCGCCTTTGCCCACCCGACGGTCACAACTGTGCACCCCTACGTCATGCTCAACTATCTGGGAAAACCCCGCGATGTCATGACCTTAGCGCATGAATTGGGCCATGGCGTGCATCAGGTGCTGGCGGCTGGTCAGGGCGAGTTGCTGTCCTCAACACCCCTCACTTTGGCCGAAACCGCCTCCGTCTTTGGCGAAATGCTGACCTTCCGCAAGCTGCTGGAGGGGGCAAAGACCAAAGAAGAACGCAAAGTCCTGCTGGCCGGTAAAGTCGAGGACATGATCAACACCGTCGTGCGCCAGATCGCGTTCTATGACTTTGAATGCAAGCTCCATGCCGCCCGAACCGAGGGCGAGCTGACGCCAGACGACATCAATGCGCTCTGGATGTCGGTGCAGGCGGAATCCCTGGGCGAGGTGTTTGACTTCCAAGAGGGGTATGAAACCTTCTGGGCCTACATCCCCCACTTCGTGCATTCGCCGTTCTACGTCTACGCCTATGCCTTTGGCGACGGCCTCGTGAACGCGCTTTACGCGGTTTACGAAGAGGGCGACCCCGACTTCCGCGAGAAGTATTTCGACATGCTCAAAGCGGGCGGATCAAAGCACCACAAGGAACTCTTGGCCCCCTTCGGCCTCGACGCCTCTGACCCCGCGTTCTGGGACAAGGGCCTGTCGATGATCGAAGGCTTCATCGACGAACTTGAGGCGATGGAAGACTAATACATCGACCGCTTGTAGCTGTTTTCAAGCTTTTCATCCAAGGCCTGCGCGGCGTCATCGTCGCGCGGTGCCGCCCCTGCCTGATCCATCATGATCGCCATCAGCGACGGCATCTCCTTGCGATCCTGAAGCTGGGTCGGGTCCCACAGGCGGGACCGTCGAAAAGCCTTGGCGCAATGCATGAAGATCTCGGTGATCTGGACCACGATCGCGATTTTGGGCGCGCGGCCCTGCACCGCCATGGATGACAGCAGGTCGGGGTCGGTGGTCAGCACCGCCTGCCCATTGATCCGCAAGGTATCGTCAAACCCCGGCACCATGAACAGCAGGCCGACACTGGGGTTGCTCGCGATATTTGCCAGCGTATCCAAGCGGTTATTGCCAGGCCTGTCAGGGATCGCGATGGTCTGATCGTCAAGCACCTGGACAAATCCCGCCGGATCCCCGCGCGGACTGACATCGGCGGTGCCATCGGCATTCTGCGTCCCCACACAGACAAAGGGCGCGCGCGCAATAAAGTCGCGCGCATGTACATCCAGCCGGGTGATGCACTTTTGAAGTGCCATCTCATGCGTTGGCGGAAAGAGGTCGCGCAGCGGCGCCTCGTCCCGAATGATGTGGTCTGGATTGATTGGACTATCTGTCATGCCCGCCCCCTGCCTTTTCGTCTTGCGGATCATGCGCCACGCAGTGACCGCTTGCAAACGCCCGTTTGGTCGCTTTGTAGTTCCTGTGATCTGGACGCGTCAGGGGCAAAGTTGGCACAAAGCTTACCTTCACCCGCCCCCTTGCGCTCTGCCTTAGGCTGCGCCACGTTTTGCCTATGCTGAATCCGATCTCCCTCGCCCCGCTTGATGACAGCCACCGCGACGCGCTGCGCGCGGTCAAAGTCAAACCGTTTCAGGTCGTCTTTTCTGGCCAACCGGCAGAGGCGCTGGATACCCCCAAGGACCACATCGACATCCATGTGATCCTGCACGAAGGTGAGGTCATCGGCATGTTTCGGGTCGATCGGCATTACAGCCGCGCCCATACTTTTGCGCCTTCGGATAGTATCGGGATCCGCGCAATGATCATCGACCAAAGCCGCCAAGGCGCGGGCTTTGGCAGTGCCGCCTGTCGGTTGATGCCCAGCTATCTGCGCCCACTTTACCCTTTGAAAACAGCCGCTTACCTGACGGTGAACACCCGCAACCCCGGCGGCTACAAGGCCTATATCAAAGGCGGTTGGACCGACACCGGCACCCAGCATCTGACCGGCCTGGCGGGGCCGCAAAACGTCCTGCGGCTATCACTCGTCTGATCGCGATGGGGGCAGGAATACCCCCATAGCGGCGCGACCCTTCTTTGGCGCATACTGCTGGCATTTCAAAACCAGCCGTTTCACACCCGAAGGAGATTACCATGTCCGTCATACTCGACATTCAACAGCCCGCGCCATTTGACCTTGTGGGGTCGCGTATCCTGATCGCGGGAAACGCCACCGCGTTCGAGGGATCATTGTCGGTCTCTGTCACCGAAGGCCACGATGAATATTCGGCCGTCGCCACGGTGGGATCACTGGGCCTGCGTCAATTTCAATCCAGCATCGAGATCCCCGACACCAATCTGTTTCAACTGGACCGCGTCTTTGTCACGCTGGCCGATGATGGCGCAACAGCCGACGGGCCGCGCGTGACGATCCCGGTGCTGTTTGGTCCGCGCATCATGCCCGGTTATCGCGGCTGGCAACCTTATGAGGTGCAATCAGGCGACACACTGACCGGCATCGCCAATGCGCAATACGGCAGCTCCGACTTTCAACCGATTTTCCGGGCAAATGCGCATATCCTGACCAGTCCCGACCTGATCTTTCCCGGTCAGATCCTGCGGATCCCCCGCAACGACATTTAATCCAGCGTCGTCCAGGGCCAGGGCTTTACCTCGCTCGCGCCGGTTTGGTAGCGGGCGGCCTTGGCCATCCAGACCCCAAGGGTCGTGCCCATTTCGGCCAGTTGTTCATTGGGCTTGCGCTGATTGACCAGCATCACGATGAACTGCGCGATGGTCATCAGGCCCAGAAACGAACTGGCAAAACTGAGCATCACCCAGACGATGACCATATTGATCAGCCGCATCCAAAGCGGTTCAAGGTCGTCCTTTTCGACGTCGCCATTGTCATCCATCGTCACTGTCCCCCTGCGGCAAAGACCATATCCATCATCTCTTGTGTGCCACGCGAAAACTCCAGCGGGCAAGGGTATGCGGCCCCCTCTTGCGCTGCTGCCACAAAGTTTTCGACCTGTAGCACATAATGGTTCACACCGGGCCACCGTTCGACGGTGCGGGCTCGGGCCGCGTTTTCCAGCACCAGTTCCGCCTGATCAAAAACGCCCGCATTAAACGGGCAGGTCAATGTCAGCACGCCCTGATCGCCGTGAAACGTGATATATTGCCGGGTAAACATCCGCATGGACACCATCGCGGCATAGCTGAAACCGGGGAACCGCGCCGCCACCCGCGCGATGACATCAACGCCGTTTTCCATGGTCAGATCGCTGTGCTGGATCACTTCGGGCTCTTGCCCTGTAACGAAACGTGCCGCGCCAAAGGTATAGACGCCAATGTCGCGCAACCCGCCGCCGCCTTTGGTCGGATCCTGCCGGATGTTGTCTGTGTCAGCAGCGTTGTTGAACGAAAAGGCCGCATCGACATGGCAAAGCTTGCCAATTGCGCCTGATTGCACCAACGCCTTGGCGCGGGCGAATTGTGGGTGATGGGCGATCATGAAACCCTCGGCGGCCAGTTTGCCTGCCTTGTCGCGGGCCGCAATCAGGGCGTCAAATTCGTGGGCCTTCAGCGTGATCGGCTTTTCGCACAACACATGTTTGCCCGCCTCAAGCGCCTTGATCGTCCAGGCGACGTGCAGGTGGTTGGGCAGTGGGATGTAGACCGCGTCAATCGTCGGGTCCGCCAAAAGCGCGTCGTAGTCGGTGAAGACCTGAATGCCCGGCGCAAAGGCGTCAAACGGGGCCGCCTTGGCCGGATCAGACGTGGCGATCGCGGCGAGCTGCGCACCACGGGCCGCGTGAATCGCAGGCCCCATATGCTGCCGCGCGAACTTTGCCGCACCCAAAATACCCCACCGCATGATCGCACCTCCGCTAAGTGATAGCGCAATCATTTCCTATTCGCGGGGAAAGGTCACCCCTTCTTTTTGGGCTTTGGTGGCGGCGCGCCTTACGCCGCGCGTGCCTTTTCCAAAAGCGCCAGAGACCCCGACAGACCATCAATGTCCTCAGGCTCTGCTCCGTTTTCAAGCCAGTCCGCGGCGTAGTCGGCAGGGGTCTGACCGGCGGTGTTCCTAGCGCCGGTATCGGCACCCTGTGCAATCAGAAATTCCACCATCTGGGGCTGCCAGATCGCCATGTGCAGAGGAGAGCCACCTTGCAGGGCTTCGTCTTCCAGATCGTCGTCCATCCGCGCGGCAATATCGGCGCCAACGGCGATAAACGCCTCTGCAACCGGTTGGTTTTGCCGGATAATCGCCGCATGAAGCGGCATGGCACCTTCCTGATCGACGTCAGTGAATTCCGCGCCCAAATCGTGCAGGGCACGCGCCAGGGCAACGGTGGCATCAGATTGCCAATGGCCAAAGTCACCGCTTGCCATCGCTGACAGCGCATTGCCGCCCCAAGGCGTCGGTGCGGTGACATCGGCGCCGGCCTCGAGCAGCACCAAAAACACCTCGAGCGAAACGTCCGGTGTTGCCATCGCGCGCACCAGGGGGGTCACATCATGCGCCCCATAGCGTTCATTCACGCCTGCATTCAGCAAGGCCTTGCGCAGCGCCACGGCGTCACCCCATGTGATGGCATCAAACAAGGCCTGACCTTCCGGCGTCATATCCTCGGCCACCTGCGTTTCGCGGGGCTTGTTTGATTGCGCCCGCGCCGCCTTGGCCGCGGCCATCAGCGTTTGCAAATCATCTGCTTCATCTGCGGCCAGTGCCGCTTGCGTCATTTTCTTCATCTCGGCGATCTTGGCCAATTGCGCCTGCGCCTCTGGCGGCACATCACCGTCAGGATACTGGGCCAGAATCTGCGCCTCTGCCGCGTCTGCATGAGCTGCCGCCTGCAACAAACGCGGGTCGCCGTCTGGTTCCGCCTGTGACTTTCGCCCCGGAATCAACTTCGCCAAAATACCCTTCAAAGCCATCATCAGCCTCCTGTCATAATGCCGCGCCAAACGAAAAAGGCACCGCCCTCAAGCGATGCCTAAAAGTGTTTATTGTTGACAGTGTGGCGACAATCAGGCGGATTCGAGCATGCCTTTTGCCTTCGCAAGCTCTTTCATCCGCTTTTGCAGCTTCTCAAACGCGCGCACTTCGATCTGGCGAATGCGCTCGCGGCTGACGTCATATTGGCCACTCAGATCCTCAAGCGTGATCGTTTCCTCGGCCAGACGACGCTGCACCAGAATGTCCTTTTCTCGGTCATTCAGCACGTCCATCGCCTCTGCCAGCAATTCGCGGCGCGCGTCCAATTCGTCCTTGGCCTCGTAGTCGCCCGCCTGATCGGCGTCTTCATCCTCAAGCCAGTCCTGCCATTGCATGGTGCCCTCGCCTTCGGACCCGACGGTCGCGTTCAGGCTCGCGTCACCACCCGACAGGCGGCCATTCATGCTGATGACTTCGGTTTCGGTCACGCCAAGATCCTTGGCAATCCGGGCCACGTTTTCAGGACGCAGGTCACCGTCTTCGAATGCACCAATGCGGTTTTTCGCCTTGCGCAGATTGAAGAACAGCTTTTTCTGCGCCGATGTCGTGCCCAGCTTGACCATCGACCATGACCGCAGAACGTATTCCTGAATGCTCGCGCGGATCCACCACATGGCATAGGTCGCAAGACGGAATCCTTTTTCGGGGTCAAACTTCTTGACCGCCTGCATCAGGCCGACATTCGCCTCAGAGATGACTTCCGCCTGTGGCAGGCCATAACCACGATATCCCATCGCAATTTTGGCGGCCAAACGCAGGTGCGATGTCACCATCTTGTGGGCTGCTTCTGTGTCTTCATCCTCGACCCAGCGCTTGGCCAGCATGTATTCTTCCTCTGGTTCCAACATGGGGAACTTGCGGATTTCCTGCATATACCGGTTCAGACCGCCTTCTGGGGTGGGTGCTGGTAGATTTGCATAGTTGGCCATAATATTTATCCCTCTCGTCGCCCAATGTTTACGGGCTTAACATGGATATGGGTTGTTGTTACTGTTGGTTCAAGACCATGTGGCGTGATTTCGTAAACAATAAATGAATACACCGTCCGGTGATGTGAAGGGTTGGTGTAGTGCGCTCACGCACAGATGATCGTGTATTTCAGTGTGGTTTGTGCATTTTCGCCAGTAAATCGGCCATGTCGGCTGGCAATTCCGCTTCAAATTCAAGTCTTTGGCCCGTCACCGGATGTTCAAACCCCAATGTCGCCGCGTGCAACGCCTGCCGGGCAAAGCCCGCGGCGGCGGCCACGCCATCGACCCCAATGGCCTTTTCGCTCAGCTTTCTGCGCCCGCCATAGACCGGATCACCGATCAGCGCATGACCCACATGGGCCATATGCACACGGATCTGGTGGGTCCGCCCTGTTTCCAGCCAGCATTCCACCAGCGCCCCCGCCGGAGGAGAGCCGAGAGGATCGACGACGCGCACCCGCGTCACCGCATGACGCCCCTGCTCAAACGACACCGCTTGCCTTTGGCGGTCGGTCCTGTGGCGTCCCAGAAAGGTCTGCACCTTGAGGATATTGCCGGGCTCAAATGACGTGCCCTTGATGCCGCGCAGCCGTGGGTCGGCGGTGTCGGGCACACCGTAGCAGACCGCCAGATAGCGCCGGTCGACGGTATGATCGGCAAATTGCTTGGCCAGCCCATTGTGGGCCGCATCCGATTTTGCCGCGACCAGAAGGCCACTGGTGTCCTTGTCGATCCGGTGGACGATACCGGGGCGTTTGACCCCGCCGACACCGGACAGATCATCGCCGCAATGATGCATCAGCGCATTGACCAAGGTGCCATTCGGCGTGCCGGGGGCCGGATGCACGACCATCCCCGCCGGTTTATTCACGACAATCAGGTCGGAATCTTCGAACACAACATTCAGCGGGATATCTTCTGCCGCGATGTGATCCGGCGTCGCTGCCGGGGCGACGCTGATCACGACCTCTGCGCCCGGCGCAACCTTGTGCTTGGCGTCGGTGACCACCGTGCCGTCAATCGCAACCGCACCTTCCGCGATCAGCTTGACCAGCCGCGACCGGCTGAGGTCCGCGTCTATTGGCACAAACAGCGCCAGCGCCTTGTCCAGCCGTGGGGCGGGGTTGTCGCCGATCTGAAAGGTAATCACGTTCATCCGCGCGTCCTAGCCGCAAACGCGGCCACTGTCACGGCTGCAAAACCGCCGCCTGCCATTCGGCCAGAAACCTTTGCCGCATCAGCGGATCAACAAAGACCAAAAGCCCCAGATCCAGCCGGATAGGCCGCAAATGCGGGCTTGCTGCAAGGGCTGCCTCGTTGATCTTGGGCAGCCCCGTTTCAGCCTCGATCAGGTTCTGCCCATCTTCGGACAGCAGAAAATCAAGGAAAGCGGCACCCCGATTGGGCGCATCCGCTGTACGCGGAATCAGGGCAGTGCGCAGCAGCACATGGGTAAAGTCCTGCGCCTCGATCACGACGCCCGGCCCGTCCGTCCCCAAGCGTGCAGCGGCATAGCTGCCCACGACATTGTAGGCCACCATCAGATCGCCGGATTTCACCCCGTCAATCATCGCCCCGCTGGATCCAAAGAGTGCCGGGTCCAGCCCGCCCATCACCTCTGCCAGCCGCCAGATCGTGTCCGACTGCCGCGCGTCCTGTGTGGCAAACAAATAGCCCGCGCCCGACAGGTTCGGGTCATAGGTGCCGATCCGGCCACGAAAGCGGTCCGGGTATTCGCGCATCAGACGGATTAGATCGTCGCGGGTCTTGGGCAGGGGCAGGCCTGCAAATTCTGCCCGGTTCGCGATCAGAACCACCGGTTCCTGCGCAAAGGCAAAGAGCTGATCCGACCACCGCGCCCATTCCGGCAGGGCCGCCGTGGCGTCAGACCTGTGCGCCAGACCAAAGCCGTCATTGGCCAGCTTCATCTGCAAATCCATCGCCGAGGAGACAACCAGATCAAAGGCCGCGCCTTCTTCAAAGATGGCCGCGTAAACCTCTTGGCTGCCCGCGACGGTGTAATGCACCGTCACCTCTGGATTGACGGACTGAAACGCCGCAATCAGCGGCGCAAAGGCCTGCGTGTCGGTGGTGGACAGGATATGCAGGGCCGGACCGTCCGGCGCGCCTTCAAAGACGGCAACCTCTTCAATCTCAAACGCCTGCGCCCAACCGGCCCAAAGCATCACCCCAAGGATAAAACCCAAGTTGCGCATACACCGCCCCCTTCCCGCTCTGCCAAGGTCAGGCGACCGCCCTGAGCCTTGGCCACTTCGGTTACGATCGTCAGCCCAAGCCCCGATCCAATCACATCATCCACATTCTGCCCGCGCTGAAACCGCGCTGTCAGCGTGCCGGGATCCGCGCCTTGCAGCCCCCGGCCCCGATCTTTCACGGTCACAATGCCGTCCCGGGTCAAGGCGACCTCGACCTCTCCGCCGGGGCTGGAGTATTTGATCGCATTATCAATCAGGTTGCGCAGCGCACTTTCCAGCAGCAATTGGTCAAACGACAGATGCACCGGCCCGTCCGGCACTATGACGCGCAGATCTATATCGCGCATATCAGCAAGCGCCTGATGGCTTTGCGCCACGCCACGCACCAGCTCTGTCAGATCCGCAGCCTCGCCCGCCTGCTGATCGCTGCGATAGACCACCGTGGCATGATCCAAAAGCTGCCCCGCCGACCGCGCACTATCGTCCACCGCCCGGATGACACCGCGCAAGGTGGCGCGGGTGGCATCATCATCGGACTGCCGCAGCGCGATCTCGGTCTGCGCGCGCAGACTGGCCAAAGGCGTGCGGACGTGATGCGCGGCTTCGGTGATCAGCGTCTCGGTCCGGTTCAGCGACCCGCGCAGCCGAGAGATAAAGCCGTTCAGCGCCCCCATCAGCGGGGCTAATTCGCGCGGCACGTTGCGCGATACCGGGCGCAGATCATGGGGGCCGCGCCGTTCCACGGCCTCTGCCAGATTGTTAAGCGGCTGCAAAACCGACCGCGCCGTCAGCACCGACAGAAACGCGGCCAGTGCAAAAAAGCCAAGCGACAGACCCGCCGCGCGATAAGCCATCTGGTCGTTGATCGCCTCTCGGGCGGCCAAGGTCTGCGCGACAAGAACCTGCACCGTCCGGCTCCGTCCATCCACCAGCACCGACCGGCTGACCGCCGCCACCCGGACCGGCAGATCCAGATAATCGCGGCTATAAAACGTCAGCCCAAGCCCCTGTGCATCCACCGGGGCGGGCAAATCCTCGTATCCGGTGATCGTCTGATCGCCCACCAGAATGCGGTAAAACATCCGGTCCTGCCCCGCAGCCCCCAGCATCGCAAAGGCCGCATAGGGGATATCGACGCTAAGCCCGTCCGCACCGCCGCGCAATTCTTCGGCGATGGCCAGCGTGGCCGCCCCCAGCAAATTGTCATGCGCCTTTTCGACGGCGGCATCAGCCACGGTCCGCACCAGAAAGAACATCAGCACGGCAAGCGTCGCGGCCACCGCCAGCAGCTGCAACACCAGCCTGCGACGAATCGAATCGCTGGGACGCAGCAGGCTCATCATCCCGTTGTCAGCCTGTAGCCCACGCCGCGCACCGTTTCGATCCGCGCTTGCGACCCTTCCAGCTTTTTGCGCAACCGGCCCACATAAACCTCGATCGCGTTGTCGGTCACGGCCTCTGCGGCGTTCAGCAATCGGTCACATAATTGCGCTTTGGAAAAGATCCTGTCGGGCGCTGCGACAAGGATCTCGAACAGGCGCAGTTCGCGGTTTCGCAGCTCGCGTGCATCGCCCGCGATGGTGACTGTCGCGGCCAGCGGATCAAAGGCCAGATCGGCATAGGTCTGCATCGTTTGGGCGACCCCGGACCGCCGGCGCAGAACCGCGCGCACGCGGGCCTCTAACTCTGCGAAATCAAAAGGCTTTGTCACATAGTCATCGGCCCCGGTATCCAGCATTTCGACCCGGTCGGACACTGCTGAACGGGCCGTCATCACGATCACCGGCGTGTCGCGTCCGCGCCTGCGTTCGGCAGCCAGAAAATCGCGCCCGTCGCCATCGGGCAGCATGATATCCAGCAAGATCAGATCATAGCTTGCGGTGGCGGTGTGATCCTCTGCCTCGGCCAATGTGGCGGCCCAATCCACGGCGTGGCCATCCAGCGCCAGCCGGGTCTGTACCGACGCACCCAGTTCGGGGTGATCTTCGACCAGTAAGAACCGCAATTTCGCCTCCCGTGACGATTTCCTGTTCCATGACAGGTTCTTGTCAGGTTGCGGCGAAAGGGTGGGCGCAGCAAGGGGCCAATGGTGCCCATTTGCCAACGAAGTTCTGGGAGGAACCACATTATGAAAAAGACGACACTGGGCGCATTCGCCCTGACAGCGATGCTGTCTTTTGGCGGCACGACCGCAACCGCGGCCGAGTGCATTGCACCCGCCAACCCCGGCGGTGGCTGGGACTTTACCTGCCGCCAGATCGGCAAGATCCTGTTTGACATCGGCGCGGTTGACGCACCTGTTCAAGTCACCAATATGCCCGGCGCGGGTGGTGGTCTGGCCTATAACTCTGTCGTGGCAGAGCGCGGCGATGACCCTGACCTGATCGTGGCGGCCTCTTCGGCGACAACGACACGTCTGGCACAAAACGCCTATGCTGGCATGACCGCCGATCAGGTGCGCTTTGTGGGTGCCATCGGTGCTGATCCGGGCGTCATCGTTGTGGCCGCCGACAGCCCGTACCAGTCGCTGAACGATCTGGTTGACGCCATTCTGGCCGATCCCGGTTCGGTTGCATTCGCTGGCGGCTCTGCCGTGGGCGGCTTTGACCACCTCAAGCCCCTGATGGTGCTGAAAGAGGCAGGCTTCACCGACATCACATCCGTGAAATACATCGGTGTGGACGGTGGCGCTGACGCGATCACACAAACCGTTGGCGGCTTTACCCAAGCCATGACCGGCGACATGTCCGAAGTCGTGTCCTTCCTTGCCAATGGCGACATCCGCGTCATCGCAGTCCTGACGGACGAGCGTGTGCCGGGCTTTGAAGACATCCCCACCGCGACAGAGCAGGGCTTCCCTGTCGTGGCCGTGAACTGGCGTGGTCTTTACGTGCCAAAGGGCATCTCTGACGAGCGCTTTAACGAGTGGGCGGAAAAGCTGCAGATGGTTGCTGACAGTGACGAGTGGGCACAGGCCATGGCTGACAACGGCCTTGCACCGTTCACCAAAGTCGGCGGCGACTTCCAGTCATACGTCGACGGCCTTGTCGCTGACATCGCCTCCATGAGCGCCGAGCTGGGGGTCACTCAGTAATGGCTGCTGACCGGATATTTGGTCTGGTCGCTCTGATCACGGCGGTCGCGTATCTCGCGGCCGCCACTCAGATCCAGACAAACATGTTTTCGGGCGAATTCCTGCCCAAGCTCTTTCCCTATATGATCGGGACTGTTGCTGCGATCTGCTCTCTTTTCATGCTGTTCAAACCGGACGATGACCCTGATTGGCCCCCGGCTGCGACCTGGATCAACATGGCGCTCGCTGTGCTGGTGTTGGCCGTCTACGCCGTGTTGCTGACACCGCTGGGCTTTATCCTGCCCACGATCTTTGCGGCAGGCATCCTCAGCTACCAGATCTCGCCGCGTTTTGTGCCAGCCGCCCTGTCGGGCCTTGGCCTGTCGCTTGGCCTGTTTGTGCTGTTCAAATACGCGCTTGGCCTTGGCAATATCGTGGCCTACCGCATCCCAACCCCGGCCAAACTCTGGGACGCAATCTCAATTCTCATTCCATTCGTGGGGCACTGATCCGTGGACATCCTATCGAACCTTGCGATTGGCTTTGGCGTCGCGCTGTCACCCTACACCTTGTTTCTGGCCGTTTGTGGCTGCTTTCTGGGCACCATCATCGGCGCGCTGCCGGGCCTTGGGCCATCCAACGGCGTCGCCATCCTGATCCCGATCACCTTCACGCTCGGGCTTGATGCGACAAGCGCACTCGTCCTGATGACCTCCGTCTACTACGGCGCAATGTATGGCGGGCGGATCAGTTCGATCCTGCTCAATATCCCCGGCGATGAACCGGCCCTGATGACCACGCTGGACGGCTACCCGATGGCAAAACAGGGCCGCGCGGGCGACGCGCTGGTGCTCTCTGGCGTGGCCTCTTTCGTGGGCGCGCTCTTGGCCACCATCGGGTTGATGCTGCTGGCCCCGTCACTGGCGCGTGTGGCCTTCCTCTTTGGCCCTGCCGAATACTTCGCCCTGTATCTGCTGGCCTTCTGCACCCTTGGCGGCATGGCCTCCAACAACCAGGCCAAGGCAGCGCTGGCCGCCTGTATCGGCCTTGGCATCGCCACCATCGGTGTCGACAGCTCCTCTGGCCTGCCACGCCTGACGGGCGGCAACCTGCACCTTTATGACGGCATTGATTTCCTTGTGGCCATCGTCGGCCTGTTTGCCATCGCAGAGATCTTTTTCTTCATCGAAAGCCACGGCAAGGGCTCCTCCATCGGCGTCAAACTCGACAAGGTCCGCATCCCTTGGAAAGACATCATGTCCACCAAATGGACCATGTTGCGTGCCTCTGGCGTTGGCTTTGTCGCGGGCATCCTGCCGGGTGCCGGGGCATCACTGGGGTCGTTCCTGGCCTATATGTCGGAAAAATCCATCGCCGGAGACAAGGGCGGCTTTGGCACAGGGGTGCCCAAAGGCGTTGCCGCCCCCGAGGCCGGCAACAACGCCGCCGCCGGTGGCGCGCTGGTGCCGATGCTGACGCTGGGCGTGCCCGGCTCCGGCACCACGGCGGTGCTGCTGGCCCTTCTGATGACGCTCAACATCACCCCCGGCCCGACCCTGTTCACCGACCGGCCAGAGGTTGTCTGGGGCCTTATCGCCTCGCTCCTGATTGCCAATGTGGTGCTTTTGCTGATGAACGTGCCGATGGTGAAGATCTTCGTCAAAGTGCTGATGGTCCCCGCCTGGGTCCTGCTGCCGGGTGTCACGATGATCTCTTTCGTGGGCATCTACTCGTTGTCGGGTAGCTACTTTGACCTGCTCTTGATGGTGGCGTTCGGCGTGCTGGGCTACTTCCTGCGCAAGCTCGACATTCCCACCGTGCCGGTGATCTTGGGGATCCTTTTGGGCGGCAACATGGAAAACGCGTTGCGACGTGCCATGACGCTGTCGGACGGTGACGTGACCTATCTCTTCTCGTCGCCCATCGCCATTGGTCTTTGGATCGCGGCCATCGCCGGGTTTGTGGCACCGATGTTCCTGCGCGGCTTGCTGAAGAAACCACCGGCGGTGACTGACTAACATTGATCCGGCGCTGGTCCGCGGGGCGGACCAGCGATGGATCGGCGCAGTAAGCTGCTTGTCCCGATCCGCGCACAACAAAAACGGAAACACCACTGATGACCCGTATCCTGATCCCCACCGGTGCCCTTGGGCTTGGCTATGACCAGACCGCCCTGATGCGTGGCGTGGCGGCCGGACCTGATCTGATCGCCATTGATGGCGGTTCAACAGACAGCGGGCCATCCTATCTGGGGCGCGGCGTGTCGAAATACACCCGCGCCAGCACCAAGGGCGAATGGGCGGGCCTGATCCGCGCACGCGCGCAAGCTGGCTGCCCGCTGATCATTGGCACAGCAGGCACCTGTGGCACCGATAGCACCGTGGACTGGCTGGTGGATATCACCCGCGAAATCCTCGCCGAAGAGGGGCTGACCGCAACCATCGCAACGCTGAAAAGCCAGCAAAGCGCACTTGGCGATCTGACCCCCCTACCCGGCGCGCCGGATGTAGATGCCGGTATCATTGACCAATGCACCAATATCGTGGCCCTTGCCGGTGCCGAACAGATCCAGGCCGCCCTGAACACCGGCGCCGATATCATCATCGCAGGCCGCACCACCGATACCGCCACCATCGCCGCCCTGCCGCTGCAAAACGGCGATCACGCAGGCGGCGCATGGCATGGGGCCAAGATTGGCGAATGCGGTGCGTTTTGTGCCACCAACCCGCAATCGGGCGTCATCCAGCTTGATTTTGACACTACGGGTTTCACCATCACGCCGCTGGCTGACGGCGCACGGGCCACGCCGCACACGGTCTCGGCCCATATGCTCTATGAAAATTCTGATCCCTACATCCTCTATGAACCCGGCGGGCATCTTGACGTCACGCAGGCGAAATATCACGCGGTCAGCGACCGCGCCGTGCGGGTCGAAGGGGCGGCTTGGGTGCCGTCAGAGACCTATACCGTCAAGGTCGAAGGCGCGCGGGTCGTCGGCTATCAGACCATCATCATGGCCACGATCCGTGATCCGCACTACGTGGCCAACGTGCAGGCATGGTGCGACGACATCGCCGCCCTTCACGCCGAAAAGGTCACAAGGCGCATGGGTCAGGTGGACCACACGACCGAGCTGCGGATCATCGGGCATTCAGCGACCTTGGGTGGCTTGGAAACACTGCCCGCAACCGCGCATGAGGTCGGTGTGCTGGGCATCGTCACCGCCCAGACGCAGGAAGACGCCCGTGCGATTGCGATGCTACTGAACCCCTATCTGCTGCACCACCCGCTGACGCAGGATGAACCGATGCCGACCTTTGCCTTTCCCTTTTCGCCCGCCGAAACCGACCGTGGCCCTGTCTACGGCTTTGCGCTGCACCATGTGATGTCACTCTCCGACCCGATGTCGGCCTTCCGGTTAGAGGTGCTGTCATGACAACTGTGGGTGATGTGACGGATAAGGTCCGCTCCAAGAACGCAGGTCCGTTCTGGCTGACGGTGGATATCTTCTGTGGTGATGCGGCGCGGTTTGATCGCGTTGTTGCGGGTCTTTCAACTGACCGGGTGGCGGCCGCCTTTGACGTGGATATCGCCACGCTCAAGCGGTTTGATATTGCGGATCTCTATGTGGTCAAGTTTTCGCTGCCGCGTCCGACCATTCAAGGCGATATCCGCGACCGTGATATGCATGGCGCGGGATGGGCACCGCTGATCGCCGAAATGGCGCTGGCCTAGCGCGCGCCGCGTTCACTTAATGTCGGTTAGGACTTTCGTGCATATGCTATGTGCATGACATGTGCATGGTTTTCATATGCAATGTGCATCGCGAAATTGGGGTTAATGGTACCGCCTCCCCGGCTTGAACGGGGGACCCCTGGTTCCACAAACCAGTGCTCTAACCAACTGAGCTAAGGCGGCATCACGGGTGATTTAGCGCCCTGCGACACTGATTGCAAGTCCCTTGGGACTGGCATAAATGAGGAATATCAGGAGGATCCGATGGGCATCAACGACGAACGCGACATCGAAGCCAATTTGCAAATTGGCCCAACCGATCACGGCATGGTGCGGCTTTTTATCGAAGGCACAGGCATTGAGATTCCGATGGACTTCGATCCCGACGAGGCCGATGACATCGCCGAGGAAATCAAAGCCGCCGCAATCGCAGCGCGCGGTGTCAAAAAGCGCTAGAGATTTTTCGCCGAAAAATCTAAACCCCCGAATTTTCGACGAAAATTCGCGCCCCTACCAAGCAACGCTCATGCCTGGATCGCGCGCGTTTTGCGCCCGAATGGCGGCATGTCGTGCAAACTTTTGCACCATGACCTTGCGCCGTGCGGCGGCCAGCTTGGTCTCTGGCCCCAAGCGGATGATCTCTGCGTCATAGCCATCCGCGATGATCAGCCCCGTCCCTCCGGGCAACAGCTCTGTCGGGAAATCCTGATCAACCGCCCAAAAGAACCGGTCGCACCATTCCAGATATCCTTGCCACTTGTGGTCAGATTGGAAATCCGCGCGGCTTGATTTGCATTCGATCACCCAAATCTCTGACTTTGGTCCCAACCCCATGACATCCACGCGCAAACCAGAGGTCGGCACCAGCTCTTCCACGCTGACAAAATCATGGCTCCGCAAATGCCGCGACACCCCCCGCGCCAACAGTTGACCGGGCATGAGTTGCGGGATTTGGACGTCATCAGGCATGCCCTCAAATATGAACAAAAGGTAAACATCGGTCAAGTCATCGGACAAATGGGGCGGAAATGGGGCCAGATGACCCGGCGTCACCTCACAAATGGCCCTGCGACTGCCCTTTTTCCGCCCCGTTTCCCAGTCAAAACAAATTCAACACAAATTTTGGAGCTGCCCCCATGTCTTTGTTCGCTGATGTATCGTTTATGGAAATCTGCCTGACACTCGTGACCCTCGCTGTCGCGGAACGCGTGGTGCTGCCCTATCTGCCAAAGAGCCTTGTTGGCCCCAACGGTCTTTTGTTGAAAACAGCCAGCTAACCCTTGCCCTGCAAGGACCACCCGCCTACCTAAGGGGTTGGCGGGCTTCTGCTCTTCTCGTATTCATGGCGGCTACATTCCAGTGGCCTTAAGCAAATCCGAGGGAGCTGGCTCTGTCTGAGCCCTGGTTCAGTTATCCGGCGCCCACCTGTACATACAGGTCCTCGGGAATAAGCCCCCAACGGTCGCTGCGGTTCCCGCCACTTTCCATCGCTACCATCTGCGCTAGGTGTTTCCAAAAGGAGCATCCTATGCGCATTGCAACACTTGTCCTCTCGTTGATCCCCATGGCCGCCACGGCGGATATCACGGTGACCTTTATCGAAGGCGCGCCAAAAGACCGTTTTGTCCTTGAAAATCAAGGGTGTGATCTGGGCAGATTTGACGTCACCCTGAACCTGTCGACCGCCCCTGCGGGGTTGATCTTTGACGTCACCGGCAGCGGCGCGGGGGTTGAGGTGTTTCAACCGGTCGAGGTGGTATCCGGCGACGTCATACTGTCGGGCGTCACTGACGGCGATCAGGCGTTGCAATTGACCATCAATGATTTTGACGCAGGCACATCGGCCACGATCAGCGCCGATCTTGATGATACGCAAGCCGCTGGCGCACTTGGACAAATCCGGGTTGCAGGGGCAGAGATTGCAGGCGCAAGCGTCGTTGGACCTGACGGCAACATGGGGCTGTTTGATGCGACGGCACAGGCAATTCTGCCCACGCCGGGGTGCATTGGTTAAGGCCTAGAACCGGTCTGGCATGACCTCATGCGCCATGTGATCCAGCACTGCATTCACGAAGCGTGGTTCTTTGCCGTCTGGAAAGAACGCGCCCGCCACATCGACGAATTCGGTGATGATGACCTTGGGTGGCGTGTCTCCGATCAGCATCTCGGCCCCGGCGGCACGAAACAGCGCCCGCAGCGTCGGGTCGATCCGGCCCAATGGCCATTTCGCGACCAATGCGCGGTCCGTGGTTTGGTCAATCCTGGCCTGTTCATCGACCGCCCGTTCCATCAATGCGCGGAACGTATCGACATCACCTTCCTGCATTTCATCGCCATCATAGGTCGCGCCAAAACGGTGATCCTCAAACTCGGATACAACGGCATCCACAGTCTGACCGATCGCTTCCATCTGAAACAGCGCCTGCACCGCATAAAGCCGGGCGGCTGATTTCATTTTGCGGCGTTGGTTGTTGGAGATGTTCATACCGTCTCACCGCCTTTTGCCAGCAAGGTCCGGCCAAAGCCGATGCCCTTGTTCTTGGCGTCCTTCATGCCGCGTGCCAAGGCGATCAGGTGCACTGCTGCCTCTGCGGCCGCCCCTGCGGTATCAAGTCGGGCGGCGTCCGCACGTTCTTCGGCCTGTTCTTTGTTTTCGACCGTGATGATGCCGTTGCCGATGCAAAGACCCTGCAATCCCAACAACATAATGCCGTGCGATGATTGCTCGACCACCACGTCGTAATGGCTTGTGCGGCCCCGGATCACGCAGCCAAGTGCGACGAAGCCATCAAAATTGCCCATGCGATTGGCGATGCCAATGGCTGTTGGAATCTCCAACGATCCGGGCACTTCAATTGTCTCATGCGTGGCACCAGTCGCTTCGATCTTGGCGCGGGCGGAGGCCAGCTGCGCCTCTGAAATGGCTGTGTAATAGGGCGCAATCACGATGCCGATCTTGCAAGGCGCATCGAACTGCGGCAGCGGCATTGCGTTGTCTGAATGGCCAGCCATTATCCGATCTCCGAGATTTTGCGGGTGCCGACGATCTCAAGTCCATAGGCATCAAGCCCCACGACTTTCGGTTGCGGCGAGTTGGTGGCCAGAATGATCTCTGTCAGGCCGAGCGATGACAGGATTTGCGCGCCCAGACCATATTGCCGCAGCGTCTGCGGAGAGACATCTTCGGAGGCGTCCAGCTTCATATGCACATCGCGCAGCAGCACCAGTGCGCCGCGCCCTTCAGCGGCGATCAGCTTCATCGCATCGCCGAATTCATCGCGACGCCCGCGCGGGCCGACACCAACAACATCCAGCATCGGATCCATTGCGTGCATCCGCACAAGGACGGGTTCATCCGTGGAAATATCGCCTTTGATCAGGGCGATATGCTCTGCCCCTTGGGTTTCATCGGTGTAAATCCGCAGCTCCCACTCGCCGCCGAATTCAGAGGTAATGGTGCTGGTTTCACGCACCCGCACAAGGTTGTCGTGGCGGCGGCGATAGGCGATCAGGTCGCTGATTGTGCCGATTTTCAGCCCGTGCAATTGCGCAAAGGCGATCAGGTCAGGCAGGCGCGCCATCTCTCCATCGTCCTTCATGATCTCGCAGATCACACCAGAGGGGTTGAGGCCAGCAAGGCGCGAAATATCCACGGCGGCTTCTGTATGACCAGCGCGGACCAGCACGCCACCGGCGCGGGCGCGCAGTGGAAACACGTGACCCGGCGTGGCAATATCAGCGGCCCCTTTAGAGGCATCAATCGCCACCGACACGGTCCGCGCCCGGTCATGGGCGGAAATGCCGGTGCTGACACCCTCGCGGGCTTCGATGCTGACGGTAAAGGCCGTCTCATGGCGCGACGAATTATAGGTGCTCATCAACGGCAGGCCCAGCGCGTCGATCCGTTCACCCGGCAGCGACAGGCAGATCAGCCCGCGCCCGTGGGTGGCCATAAAGTTGATCGCATCAGGGGTGGCCATTTGCGCAGGGATCACCAGATCACCTTCGTTTTCGCGGTCCTCATGATCAACCAGCACGAACATCCGACCATTGCGGGCGTCTTCGATAATCTCTTCGGTTTTGCTGATCGCATCCGACCAGTCACGCTCGACCGGTCCGGGGGTTTCAAATGGCTGGCTCATCGCGGCATCCCTTGGCAGTTGAGGGGCAGATAGCGCAGCCGTGCGGCCTTGGAAAGGGTGCGCGACGCCCCGTTATGGATGGTTTGCGGCAAAGTAGCGGTCAGCGGCCAGATAGCCTGCGGTTTGTAGCGCTTCGGCCCAGTCGCGTTCCAGCGGCGTATCCCCCACCAGCAGGTAGCGGTCCGCCGGTTTGCCATGCTGCGCGGCGATGGATTTGAGGTGGTCGCGCATCGCAGACCAAGAGGCATGGGGCGGCGGTGCGGAATAGGCCGCATCAAGCCCCGCAATCGCCGCGATCCCTTTGTGCAGCAGGCCGACGCGATCCGCCGCACACAGGCTGGCAAGTTTCGCGCGGCGCGGTTCCGGCATTGATTGTCCGTCGCGCAGCACGTGCAAAGCATTGGATGAAAACAGGAACCCCACCAGATCATGCCCTGTCGCCGCGCGCACGCCGGCGTAGGTCTTGTATGGCAGGCCCAGTTCTGCGGCGCGTTTGACCCGCAGCCGGATCACCTCGATGGGCAGTTTCGGCAGCAGATCGGCGCGGGCACGGGTCCAGACGTGCCGCCGCCAGCTTTGGCCCGGTTCCGCCACGCGGCCAGAGTTATGGCCGATCCCGTGGGTCATCCATACTCGCGCAGGCGGGCGACGTAGCGGGCCATTGTGTCGATCTCTAGGTTGATCGCATCGCCGACGGACACAGCCCCCCAGGTGGTGGCAGTCTTGGTGTGGGGGATGAAATTGATGCCAAAATCGGTGCCCTCAACCTCGTTCACAGTCAAAGAGGTGCCGTTCAGCGCCACCGATCCCTTGGGCGCAATGAATTTCGCCAGATCGCCGGGGGCGCGAAAGGTGACACGCGTGCTGTCGCCTTCATCATGCATGGCGATCACCTGCGCCACGCCGTCCACGTGGCCAGAAACGATATGCCCGCCAAGCTCGTCCCCCACCTTGAGCGCCCGTTCAAGGTTCAGGCGGCTGCCCTTGGCCCAATCGCCCACATTTGTCGCCCCAACGGTTTCGGCAGAGATTTCGACGTCGAACCAGTTTTGCGGGTCGGTCCCCAGAGCGATCACCGTCAGACAGACGCCGTTGCAGGCGATGCTTGCGCCGATGTCGATGCCCGCCACGTCATAGGCGGTGCCAATGCGCGCGCGCAAATCGCCGCGCTGTTCCAGCGCCAGCACATGGCCGATGTCGGTGACAATCCCGGTGAACATGATGCAATCCTTTTGCCTTTCCCCTGACCTAGCCCCTGATGTAAGTGCAGACAAGCCACGTGGCGCACCCGACCCCATCCTGCGGCCATATTCTTGCCCAATCGTTCTGCTACAGACTTTATCAATGTATCCGAGTAATGGTGTCGCCGTGACCCAAACACGCCGTTTTTTGTTCCTGCAGGGCCCGCATGGCCCCTATCTGTTCCGCCTCGCCAAAATGTTGCGTGCCGCCGGGGCAGAGGTGTGGCGCGTGGGTTTCAACGCAGGCGACCGGGCGTTCTGGTTTGGCGCGCCGGGCTATATCCCCTACCGCGGCACTGCTGACGCTTGGCCCGACACCTTTGCCGCACTGGCGGCAGAGCATCAGATCACCGATATCGTGCTTTATGGCGACACCCGCCCTATCCATGCGCAGGCCATCGCCCGTGCGCAGGACCTTGGCCTGCGGATCCACGTCTTTGAAGAAGGTTACATGCGGCCCTATTGGGTGACCTACGAACGCGGCGGCACCAATGGCAATTCGCGCCTGATGGGGTTGAGCGTTGATGACATGCGCAAAGCGCTGGAATTGTCCGATCTTGAGGTGCCGACCCCCCCGGCCCATTGGGGTGATATGCGGCACCACGTCTTTTATGGCGCGCTTTATCATTGGTTTGTCATGTTCCGAAACGGCGACTATCGCAACTTTGCACGCCATCGCGAATTGCCCGTCGCGGCAGAGGCCTATCTATATACCAAGCGCCTTTTGCTGATGCCGCTCATTGCGCTTGACCGCCGGATCGCCACGCTACGGATCCGCTTTGGCGGCTTCCCCTACCACCTTGTGCTGCTGCAGCTTGAACATGACAGCAGCTTTCAAATGCATTCGCCCTTTACCCGGATGGAAGAGTTTCTGACCGTCGTGATGGAAGGTTTCGCCAAGGGCGCGCCGCAACACCATCACCTTGTGTTCAAGGCGCATCCTTTGGAAAACGGACGGTCGCCCATTCGGCGGATCATCAAGCGGCTGTCAAAGGAACTGGGCGTCACGGGCCGGGTCCACTATGTGCGCGGTGGCAAGTTGGCAGCACTGCTGGATCACGCACGCACCGCCGTCACGGTCAATTCGACCGCCGCACAACAGGTGCTGTGGCGCGGCATCCCGCTGAAGGTCTTTGGGGATGCGGTCTATGCCAAGCCTGAATTCGTCTCGACCCAGCCGCTTTCGGACTTTTTCACCGCCTCTGACCGGCCCGATAGCCGCGCCTATAAAGACTATCGCCGGTTCTTGCTGGAAACCTCTCAGGTGCCGGGCGGCTTTTATTCCGCCCGTGGCCGCCGCCAGTTGATGCGGCAGGTTGTCGATATGATGCTGTCGGACGAAGACCCCTATGATGCGCTGGCCGCTGGCCGGACCCCGCCGCGCCAGCCCTTGCGGATCGTCAACTAGCCACCACAAGACCTTGGGGCGCGCACCCGCAAACGCGGCATTGGCGCAACACAAACTGTTGCGAATTCGGAAACGGCCGGAGCCTCAACTATCTTTTGCGCCCGGATTCCCGTAGGTTAAAAGAAAAACTTGAGGCAACAATAACAAGGTCGAGGAGACCGAGCAGTGCTATCCTTAACGTTGCGCCTATCCAAAGGCGTGGCCCTCGTGGTGACACTTGGCCTTGTGGCCAGCTGTGGATTGCCGCGTTCAGGGCCGAACAAAGCAGAAATTTTTGCAGGCTCCGTTCTGCGCGAAGGCGACGCCTTTGTGCTGACGGTCGATGACCGCGTCAACGCGATCGCCGCGGTCGCCCCTGCCCTTGGATTTTCATCCGCCTTTATCAACGCAGGCGCGCTTGGGTCCGATACCATCAGCGCGGGCGACGTGCTGGGCCTAACCATCTGGGAAAACGTGGAAGACGGGCTGTTGGTCCCCACCGGCCAGAACGCCACCATCCTAGAAGAGGTGCAGGTCGACGGATCCGGCTTTATCTTTGTGCCCTACGCGGGCCGGGTCAAAGCCGCTGGCAACACGCCAGAGGCCGTGCGCCGCGTGATCAGCGAAAAGCTCGCCGATCAGACGCCCGACCCACAGGTGCAGGTGCGCCGCCTTGCAGGGAATGGTTCAACCGTGGCTGTCACCGGGGGCGTGAACGCCTCTGGCGTCTATCCGATTGAACAGCCGACCCGCACGCTGGCCGCCATGCTTTCGGCTGCGGGTGGCGTTGGCATTGCGCCCGAAACGGCCCGCATCACCGTGGTGCGTGGCAGCCATCGCGGGCAGATCTGGTACGAGGATCTGTTCAAGGATCCGCGCAACGATATCGCGCTGCGCAATGGCGACCAGATCGTGATCGAGGAAGACACACGCTTTTTCACAGCACTTGGTGCAACGGGCACGCAAAGCCGTGTGCAGTTCTTTGATCAGACCATTTCCGCGATTGAAGCGATTGCGCAAGTCGGTGGCCTGTCGCCCAATGCGGCCGACCCGACCGGCGTCTTTGTGTTCCGCAACGAGCCCGAGGAGATCGCCGAACAGCTGGTCGGTCAGGATCTGATTGGCACACAGCGCGTCGTCTATGTCCTTGATTTGACACAGCCAAATGGTGTCTTCATGGCACGCGACTTTGCAATTCGCGACAGCGACACCGTCTACGTGACCGAGGCACCATTCGTGCAGTTCAACAAGACCATTGCCGCCGCGACCGGGTCGCTGGCCGCTGTGAACACGCTGAACGATGTCGCGTCTGGCAGTTCTGGCAACTAAGCGTGACACAAAGCTTTAACAAAGCCGCCGCGGGGGAAACCTCGCGGCGGTTATATGTTTATAACGGTGGCTTCCTGACCCAGACCCGCGTGCGGCGGATCCTGACGCTGGCGGGCTATGACATCAAACTTGGCAAGCCGGCCGACGGTGACGCCGTTGGCGTCTGGGGCCAAAGCCCGACCGCGCCACGCGGCGAAGCGGTTGCCGCTCACACCGATACCCCTGTCGTGCGCATTGAAGACGCCTTTCTGCGCTCGGTCCTGACGGGGCGCGACGGCGATCTGCCGCTAGGGCTGCATATTGATACGCAAGGTGTGCATTTTGATCCCGGCACCAAGTCTGATCTGGAACAATTACTGACCGAAGATCCGCTTGATGACACCCATCTGCTGACCCTCGCCAAAGATGCAATGGCGGAACTGCGGCGGTTGAACCTGTCGAAATACAATGCCTTTGATCTGGACCTGCCCCCGCCCGACCCCGGCTATGTGCTGGTCATTGACCAGACTCGTGGAGACGCCAGCGTCAAAGCCTCTGGCTGCGATCTCAACACCTTTCGCGAGATGCTGTTTTTCGCCCAGACCGATCATCCTGGCGCAAAGATCCTGATCAAGACCCATCCCGAAACCACGGCAGGCCACCGCGAGGGATATTTCACTGAAGCTGATTGCAACGATCGGATCAGCCTGATTGACACGCCCCATGCGCCTTACGCGCTTTATGAAGGGGCGATCGCCGTCTACACCGTGTCGTCGCAAATGGGGTTCGAGGCGGTGCTGACAGGCCATAAACCGGTGGTCTTTGGCCAGCCGTTTTACATGGGCTGGGGGCTGACGGATGACCGCAAACCGCTTGACCGGCGGCAGCGCAAACTGACCCGGGCACAGCTTTTTGCCGCCGCGATGATCCTTTACCCCACGTGGTATGATCCGTTTCGCGACAGGCTTTGCCAGATCGAAGATGTGATCGCGACGCTGTCCGCGCAGGCCCGCGCCTGGCGCGACGATCACCGTGGCTGGGCCGCACAAGAGATGCGGATGTGGAAGCGCGGGACGCTGCAAAACGTCTTTGGCGGCATCACTCCGATGACCTTTGACGCGCCGCCAAAAGACGGGCGGCGGCAGATGGTCTGGGCCAGCAAGTCCACGCCATTTCTGGAAAAGACCGGCGTCATCCGGGTCGAAGATGGGTTCCTGCGGTCCAAGGGGCTGGGGGCAGAGCTGATCCCGCCGCTGTCCTTGGTGCTGGACGATCTTGGGATTTACTACGACCCGACGCGTGAAAGTCGGCTGGAACGGCTGATCTCGGCCTCGGTCGATTTGCCCGATGGTGCACGCAAACGGGCCGATGCGTTGATCGCGCGGATTACCAAAGCGGGGCTATCAAAATACAATCTGGACAAAGGGTTGATGCTGGATGACCTGCCCAAGGGTCGGCGCATTCTGGTGCCCGGTCAGGTGGAGGACGATGCCTCCATCCTGTTAGGCGCGGGAGAGGTCAAAACCAACGCGGCCCTGCTGGAAGAGGTGCGGCGCGTCAACCCGGCCGCCGTGATCCTTTACAAACCACACCCCGATGTCGAGGCCGGGTTGCGCCCCGGAGCCGTTGAAAACGCAGAAGATTTTGCCGATGTGGTGCTGCGCGACGCTGACCCCATTGCAGCATTGGAACAGGTCGACCATGTCTGGACCATCACGTCCCTCTTGGGGTTTGAGGCCTTGTTGCGCGGTAAAGTGGTGACCTGTCTGGGCACACCGTTCTATGCCGGTTGGGGGCTGACCGACGACCGTGCGATGCCCCTGCCCCGGCGCTCTGCCGCGCCTGATCTGACGGCCTTGGCCCATGCCGTATTGATTGATTACCCGCGCTATTTTGATCCCAATACCGGCGCGGCCTGCCCGGTTGAGGTTGTGGTGGATCAGCTTGAAAGCGGCACCGTTCCGCAACCGGGTCGCCGCAACCGGATCCTGGCGAAACTTCAGGGGCTATTTGCCAGCTTCGCGCCGCTTTGGCGTTAACGGGTCGGGGTCCAGCGGGCCATAACGTCCGGGCCTAACCGTGTCACATCAGTGAGCTGATAGGCCGGGGCATCGTTCAGCTTTTCGGCGCCCTGAAGCCCCACAGCCCCAAGACCATCAAGGCCGATCAAACGCCCGCCGGTAAAGGCAATCAGCGCATCCACAACGCCGTGCGCGACCAGATCTGCTGCCAATGCGGCCCCGCCCTCGCAATAGATCGACGTCAGGCCTTGTGCCGCCAAACCATTCAAAACGCGCGTGATTTTCATGTCACCACAGTCCAGCGTACGCGCGCCCAGGGCCTGCCAAGGGGTGGCATCCGCCCCCGCCCCATGGCAAAGCCAAAGCGGCTGGGTGCGTGCGGAAAGTGCAAGTTTGCCATCCAGCGGCAGGTTCAAATCGCGCGACAGGACGACCCGCACCGGTTGCCGGTCCGCCCCCATATCGCGGACATCCAGCATCGGGTCATCCGCCCGCGCTGTGCCGCCACCCACCATCACCGCATCATGGCGGGCGCGCATTGCGTGGACGGCGCGACGCGCCTGCGGCCCCGTGATCCATTGGCTGTCGCCCGTCGCCGTCGCGATCCGCCCGTCAATGGTGGTGGCGAGTTTCAGCGTCAGAAAGGGACGGCTGGCGGTGGTCCGGCTGACATAGCCCGCCAAATCGTCGGCGGCTTGATCGGCACAAAGCCCCACGCCCACGTCGATCCCGGCGGCCCGCAGCATCGCGATCCCGCGCCCATTTACCCGTGGGTCCGGGTCGCCAAGGGCCACAACGCAGCGCGAAATGCCACTATTTATCAAAGCCTTGGCGCAAGGTGGGGTTTGTCCCTGATGGGAACACGGCTCTAACGTCACATAGGCTGTGGCACCTTTTGCGGCTCCGCCCGCCTGTATCAACGCCTGCGTTTCCGCGTGCGGCCTGCCGCCATCCGCAGTGCGACCGCGCCCGACGATCACGCCGTCCTTGACGATCACGCAGCCAACGGCAGGGTTCGGCCAACAGCGCCCCTGACCACGCCGGCCCAACGAAAGGGCCAGCGCCATAAAGCGGGCGTCAGCGCCGTGGTTCACGTGTCTGACTTGGTGTCCGGGCGAAGCTCGTCCATGAACTTTTCAAAGTCGTCAGCGGCTTGGAAGTTCATGTAAACACTGGCAAATCTGACATAGGCCACGGTGTCGATCCGGGCGAGGCTTTCCATCACAATCTCACCAATGGTCTTGGATGGAATGTCCGTTTCGCCCATGCTTTCCAGCCGCCGCACGATGCCAGAGATCATCTGGTCAATGCGTTCGGGTTCAACCGGGCGCTTTTGCATCGAAATGCGGATCGAGCGTTCAAGCTTGTCGCGGTCGAAATCCTCGCGCCGTCCGTTGGACTTTATGACAACCAAATCACGGAGTTGCACCCGTTCGTAGGTTGTGAATCGCCCGCCGCAGGCCGGGCAAAAACGCCGCCGTCTGATCGCGACATGATCTTCGGCTGGGCGTGAATCTTTGACTTGTGTGTCAACGTTTCCGCAAAAGGGGCAACGCATATCCTGACCTCTTATTGTCTGCCTCTTGGGTGTGTCCCCAAGTTATCCACAGGCAGTATAGGGCCTCCGCTAGGGTTTGGGTAGCCCGGAAATGCGGACGCTTTATCTGGACCGTACGGTGCAAAACCGGGGATGCACAAAGCATACACATACCATGCAGAAACCATGCACAATGTGCATGCATTCATTCCTTAACGAAATTAACCACCACACGGCGGGTATGGGGGGCATTGCGGTGTTCAAACAGGTAGATCCCCTGCCATGTGCCCAGCATCATCTTGCCGTTTTGCACTGGGATCGACAGATGCACCGGCAAGAGCGCGGCCTTGATATGGGCGGGCATATCGTCGGGACCTTCGTAGGTGTGGGTGAGGTATGACATCGCCGGATCAGTCGTGGGCGGCACAAGGCGTGCAAAGAAGTTTTGCAGATCAGTCTGCACCTCGGGGTCGGCGTTTTCCTGAATGAGCAGGCTGGCAGAGGTGTGCTGGATCATCAGCGTCAGCAAGCCGTCGCCTTGCACCAATGCCGCCACAGCATCGGTGAATTCGTAAAGGCCGGGGCCGTTGGTTTGGATGGTGAGTATTTGCATGACGCCGCTCTTTTGGAGGGATGCCGGTCTAAAGCCCGGCCTACGTCAGTCGAAGAGCCAACGTGCCTGTTGGTCGATGACTTGTTTGGCCTTGGCAAGCGAGGCCTCTTCCGCTTCGGTCTTGTCGTTGATCGTGTCGGCGCGGATCAACTGGTGGACCTTGGTTTCGCCATCCACGTCCTTTTCGATGCGGGCGGCGATGCGCCAAGACTTGCCGTCCTGTTGTGGGGCGACAAAGATGCGATGGTCTTTGTAGTCGACAGGCGCCGCCTCTTCCGGGGCGGCGGCCTTTTTACCGAAGAGCTTGCCGAAAACCATTACTGATCCAAGAAGCTGCGTAGTTTACGCGACCGCGAGGGGTGCTTGAGTTTGCGCAGGGCCTTCGCTTCGATCTGGCGGATGCGTTCGCGGGTCACGCTGAACTGCTGGCCGACCTCTTCGAGGGTGTGGTCGGTGTTCATGCCGATGCCGAAACGCATACGCAGCACGCGTTCCTCGCGCGGGGTGAGGCTGGCCAGGACGCGGGTCGTGGTTTCCTTCAGGTTTTCCTGAATGGCGGAATCCAGCGGAAGGATCGCGTTCTTGTCTTCGATGAAGTCGCCCAATTGGCTGTCTTCTTCGTCGCCGATGGGCGTTTCAAGGCTGATCGGTTCCTTGGCAATTTTCATTACCTTGCGGACCTTTTCGAGCGGCATTTGCAGTTTCTCTGCGAGCTCCTCTGGTGTCGGTTCGCGGCCGATTTCGTGCAGCATCTGGCGACCGGTGCGGACCAGCTTGTTGATCGTTTCGATCATGTGGACCGGGATACGGATCGTGCGGGCCTGATCGGCAATGGACCGTGTGATCGCCTGACGGATCCACCATGTCGCATAGGTCGAGAATTTGTAGCCGCGACGGTATTCGAATTTGTCCACGGCCTTCATCAGGCCGATGTTACCTTCTTGAATAAGATCAAGGAATTGCAGGCCACGGTTCGTGTACTTTTTGGCAATCGAAATCACCAAGCGCAGGTTTGCTTCGACCATTTCTTTCTTGGCCTGACGCGCCTCTTTTTCGCCCTTCTGGACCTGCTGGACGATGCGGCGGAATTCGGTGATGTCGACGCCGACGTATTGGCCGACTTGGGCCATGTCGCCGCGCAGCTCTTCGATCTTGTCGGTGGAGCGTTCGATCAGCATTTGCCAACCACGACCCGACTTTTCAGAGATGTCTTGCAGCCAGTTCGGGTCCAGCTCGCGACCGCGATAGGCGTCGATAAATTCGCGGCGGTTGATGCGGGCTTGGTCAGCCAGTTTCACCATGGCAGAATCGATCTGCATGATACGGCGGTTGATGCCGTAAAGCTGGTCGATCAGGGCCTCGATCCGATTGTTGTGCAGGTGAAGCGAATTCACCAGCTCAACGATTTCGGAGCGGAGTTTTTGGTACTTGCCTTCGGCCTTGTCACTGAAAGAGGAATCCTCGTTCAGGGTGGCGGACATACGGGCGTCTTGCATGTCGGACAGCATGGCAAAGTCGCGGGCGATGATTTCCAGCGTTTCAAGCACGCGGGGTTTCAGCGCGGCCTCCATCGCGGCGAGCGACATGTTGGCCTGTTCTTCATCGTCGTCGTCATCGTCCTTGGCAATTGGGTTGCCGTCGGCGTCGAGTTCCTGGGTTTCTTCTTTCTTGTCCTCGGTGCCTGCGGCGGCGGGGGCGACAACGGTTTCTTCGGTGTCGTCTTCGCCCAACTGGTTGCCGAAGGTGGTTTCAAGGTCGATCACATCGCGCAGCAGGATGTCTTCGGACAGCAATTCGTCGCGCCAGATTGTGATCGCCTGGAATGTCAGCGGGCTTTCGCACAGCCCGAGGATCATGGTGTTGCGGCCAGCCTCGATCCGTTTGGCGATGGCGATTTCGCCTTCGCGCGACAGCAGTTCGACGCTGCCCATTTCACGCAGATACATGCGGACGGGATCATCGGTGCGGTCAAGCTTTTCCGTCTCGGCACCGGCAAGGGTGACATCGCGCGAACCGGCGACGGTCGCCACTTCGGTGGAACCCTGCGGCTCTTCGCTTTCCTCGGATTCTTCTTCTTCGGTGACCTGAATGCCCATTTCGGACAACATCGACATCACGTCTTCGATCTGGTCAGAGCTGACCTGATCGGGCGGCAGAACGGCGTTAAGCTGATCGTATGTGATGTAGCCCCGCTCGCGCGCGTCGGCGATCATCTTTTTGACCGCTGCTTGGCTCATATCGAGGGATACGTCGTCGCTGTCGCTGTCTTTGCGGTCGTCGTTATCTTTGGCGGCCATGATGGCTCCCTTTAGATGAAACAGGTCCCGAAGTGATTCGGGTGATTCGGTTAAAATCGAATCAACGCGGGAAAGCGGTGATTCGCAAGCGCTGGCAGGCTAATTTTCCCGTGATGTGGCGATTGGTCCCGATGGCAGACCCGTTACATAGTGTGCTATTTCGACTTTTCAATTTTGATGTTGGCCCAAATTGCATCCCGGTGCGCGCGGTCGTCCTTGGAAAGCTTTGCGCCATTGTCGGCGACCTCAAAGTCACCATCGTCGGATTTGCTTTCCGGTTTGATCGTCGAATCAACTGCCTGTGCGGCGCGGCGCAGCCGCCAGGTGAGGTTTTCGTCCGTCTCACCAGTGATCTCCTCCTCGCCCTCGCGGATCTCGGCGGGGTGACCGCGCCTGGCGGCGAGTTTGCGGAATTCTTCGGTCAGGCACATTGTGGCCAGTTCCAGATCGCCCGCCTTGCGGATCGACGGAATCACCGAGAGGTGCTTTTGCCCCAGCAGCGCATCAAGCGGCCCATCCCCGATGTCGGCGCGCATGGCCTGCACGACGTCAGCCGCCTCTGCGTGGCGCAAAAGCGCGTCGCGCAGGGCCGTGTGGTCGGGGTTGGCGGTGTCCAGCCGTTCCAATTCGCCCTCAAACGTCGGCAATGCCGCAGGGGTCGCCAGCAGGGTCGCTAGGATCACGCTGATGCGCATGTCGTCTTCGGCGGCAACCCCGGTGCCAAGGGCAGAGGATTTCGACGTGGCTGTCGGGCTCAGGTCACGTTCCCAGGCGTTCTGGCCCTTGGCCCATTGCGCGCGCTTGGCCGTCGCACCCCCGCCCTTGCGCGGGTTGAACAAGGCCCAGCGCATATCCTTGATCGCCTGCCCATAATGGCTGCGGATCGACGGGTCTGCGATCAACTTAATCTTTTCACGCAGCGCCTTATCAAGGGCGGCCTTGCGTTCAGGGCTGTCGAACGTCTTGCCATCCGTCTCGCGCCGCCACAGCAGTTCGACCATCGGGATCGCGGCATCCAGCAGCTTTTGCATCGCCGCCTTGCCCTTTGATTTCAACACATCGTCGGGGTCCATGCCGTCAGGCATCAGCGCAAATCGCAAGGACTGCCCTGCTTCCAGCAATGGCAGTGCGATATCAATCGTGCGCATTGCGGCGCGCAGTCCGGCGGTGTCGCCGTCAAGCGCGATGATCGGCTCTGGCGCGATCCGCCAAAGCATCCGCAAATGGTGTTCGGTCACGGCAGTCCCGAGCGGTGCGACGGTGGCCTCGAAACCCGCCTCTGACAGGGCGATGACGTCCATGTAGCCTTCGGCGACCACAAGGGGCTGCCCCTTGCCTGCCGCCTCACGCGCCTTTTGCACATTGTAGAGCGTGCGCGATTTGTCAAAAAGCGCGGTTTCGGGAGAGTTGTAATATTTCGCCGGATGGTTGGGGTCCATCGCGCGCCCACCAAAGGCAATGGGCCGCCCGCGGGCATCAAAGATCGGGAACATGATCCGCCCGCGAAAGCGATCATAAGGAGACCCGCCCCGGTCGCTTTCTGCCGCAAGGCCCGCGTCCATCACCTGTTTCTGCGCGACCCCTTTGCCCGTCAGCGATGCCAGCGCGCCGCCGTTGCTGGGGGCAAAGCCGATGTTCCACCGCGCCTGTGCTTCTGCATCCAAACCGCGCCGCAGCAGGTAATCGCGCGCCTCGCCCGCAGCGGCGGTTTGCAGGTTCAGCCGAAAGTGCTGAACCGCTTGTTCCATCACCGTGATCAGCTGGGTCCGCTCGTCTGCCTTTTGCTGCGCCTGCGGATCGCGTTCAGGCATGGGCAGGCCGGCCTCGCCCGCGAGGATCTGGATCGCCTCCATGAAGTCCACGTTCTCGGTCTCGCGCACAAAGGAAATCGCGTCGCCCTTGGCGTGGCAGCCAAAGCAATAATAAAACCCCTTGCGGTCATCGACATGAAAGCTGGCGGTCTTTTCCTGATGGAAGGGGCACGGTGCCCAAAGGTCGCCCTTGCCGGGATTGGATTTGCGGTTGTCCCACATCACCTTGCGCCCGACAACTTGTCCAAGGGACAAACGATCGCGCAGTTGATCCAGGAAACCGGGGGGCAAGCTCATGCCCTATTATCCGCCCCTCGCACGGCAGAGTCGAGACGTCCAAATCTTCTTTTGGCCAAAAATATCCCCGCCGGAGGCACCGATTTTTCGTCGAAAAATCGTTACCCGCGCCCGGCAAAAAGCGTGGCGGCGCGGGTAAGGTCATGCACCAAAGTCCCTGCCATGGACCGCATCACCATCACTTCAAGGCGATTTGCGCCGGTGCGGGTGATCGTTGCGGTCATATGCCCCAGCATTGTCCGCGCGGTATGCCCGGTTTTGAACGTGGCACGGCGCAGGTCAATCGGCACCAGTCGGGCAAGCACTTCTGCCGCATCCTCTCCCTCGACCGCAACAACAGCCCAGGCATCTGACTGGTCGCTGACCGCAGCAAGGTCGGTCATGTCGGGCAGCCGATCTGCGATCACAAGCGTCACGCCCTGTCCGGCCCAGATCAGGCGCATATCGCCTTTGGTGGTGAAGCGGTTCGGCTTTGGCAGCGTGGCACCAAGGGCCGTTGCGACAGCCTTTTCGCGGCGCTTGTAGGGGGCCACCGACCACATGTGGTCGATCAGCACTTCTGACAGTGTGACGTTGCCGATCGTTTTGGGCAGCGTGTCGCCGCAGGGCGTTTTTGCAATCAGTTTAGCCACGCAAGCGTCCCCCTTCTGGGTCAAACATCACCGGATCGCAGACCGTGCAGCGCGTGGTGACACCGCGCACGTGATCGACCATCTTGATGACCTCGCCATGCCGGGCGCGGCCATTTGCCAAGAACCCAAGTCCGATGTGATTGCCGAGCGTCGGCGACCAGCAAACCGACGTGACATAGCCCTGGTCGTTGAGGCTGACGGGTGTCGCATCCGCCTCAAACAAATGCGCACCGCCGGTCAATTTGTCGTCCGGGTCCACCGCTTGCAGCCCGACAAGTTGCGGGCGCGCGGGCTCAATCAAGCCGGGGCGGGCCGCGGCGGTCTGGCCAATGCAGTCCTTTTTGCGACTGATCATCCGGTCCATGCCGATATCAAAGGCGGTCGTGCGCCCGTGAATTTCCGCATGGGTGATAAACCCCTTTTCGATACGCAGCACGTTCAGCGCTTCCATGCCGTAGGGGCCGCCGCCCATCGCCTCTGCCTGCGCGTTCAGGACATTAAAAAGCGAGGCGCCGTAGCGGGCAGGCACGGCGATTTCATAGGCATGTTCGCCGGAAAAAGAGATGCGAAAGATGCGCCCTGGCGTGCCGCCGATCTGGCAGGTGCCACAGCCCATATAGGACAGCGTTTCGTTGTCGACGGCAGTGTCCAGCACGGTATTGAGCAGATCGCGGGCTTTCGGACCAGCAACCGCGAATTGCGCCCATTGCTCTGTCACGCTGATCATTTGCACATCAAGATCAGGGCGCAAGGCCTGGCGCACAAATTCCATATGTTTCATGACGTTACCAGCCGCAGCGGTTGTAGTCGTCATCACATAATGGCTGTCCGAAAGCCGCGCGGTGGTGCCATCGTCCATCACGTGGCCGTCTTCGCGCAGCATCAGCCCATAGCGGACTTTACCAACCTTGAGGGTCGAAAATGTATTGGCATAGACAAAGTCCAAAAATGCAGCCGCATCAGGGCCTTGCACGTCGATCTTACCCAGGGTGGACACATCGCAGATACCAACGGCGTTCCGCACCATCGCCACCTCTCGGTTGCAGCTTTCAAGCCATGTCGCCTCGTCCGGCTGCGGGAAATAGCTTGGGCGATACCACAAGCCTGCTTCGATCATTGGCGCGCGGCGCGCGATGCTGGCGGCGTGGCTGGTGGTCAGCCGCTCTGGCGCAAAACCGTGGCCCTGCGCCCCGGCCCCCATCGCGGCGATGCTGACGGGCACATATGGCGGGCGAAAGGTGGTGGTGCCGGTTTCGGGGATGCCGCGCCCGGTGGCGTCGGCCAGGATCGCAAGGGCCGCGACATTGGACGATTTGCCCTGATCGGTGGCCATGCCTTGGGTCGTGTAACGCTTCATATGCTCGACCGAGCGGAAGTTTTCCTGCGCCGCAAGCTTGATGTCTTTGACATGCACATCGTTTTGAAAGTCGAGCCACTTGCGGCCTTTTCCCTCGACCGCCCAGAACGGGGTGATGTGATAAGCGGTGTTGTCGGCATCAGGAATTGCCGGGGCAGACGCGCCAAGAATGTCTGCGGCGGCTTTCGCCCCATCGGCCAGACAGGCGGCCGTGTCAAAGCTGCCCTGACAGGCACCCGCTGTAACCATGCCGGGGATCGCCCCCGCGACGGGGACGAAAGAGGCAATGTTTTCAGACCACTCTGGCCGTCCGTTCATGTGGCAGGTCAAGTGAACCGTGGGGTTCCAGCCGCCTGACATCGCAAGGCAATCGGTGCGAATGACACGGCTTCCGCCAGCGTGTTCAACCGTGATGCTTTCAAGCGCATGGCGTCCCGTGGTCGCGGTGATGCGGCCGCCGGAAAAGCACGGCGCGTTGCCATCAAAGGTGACACCGGTGCGGGTATCGATCACGCCTGCGACATTGACGCCTGCGGCCTCAAGATCGCGCGCGGTGCGGTGGGCGTCGTCGTTGTTGCCAAAGACGGTTACGGATTGGCCTGGGGCCACGCCGTAGCGATGCAGATAGCTGCGCACAGCGCTGGCCATCATCACGCCGGGGCGGTCATTGTTGGGAAACGCGATGGGCCGTTCGAGCGCGCCCGCGCAAAGAATGCTATGTTTCGCCGCAATCCGCCAAAAGCATTCGCGCGGGGTGCCAGCACGGGTGGGCTTGTGCAGGCCGACCCGTTCGAGCGCGCCGTATGTGCCTTGGTCATAGGCCCCGGTCACAGTGGTGCGGGTCATGATGCGGACGTTTGGCATGGCGGCCAGCTTGGCGGTCACCTCTGTTGCCCAGTCAGCGGCGGGCTGGCCGTCGATCACCTCATCCTCTGACAAGAGCCGCCCACCAGTGGTGGGGTTTTCATCGGCGAGGATGACATCTGCGCCCGCCTCTGCCGCCGTCAAGGCGGCCATCAGACCTGCGGGACCGGCCCCAATGACAAGAACATCGCAGAAGGCAAAGGCCTTTTCATAGTCGTCCGCATTGGATTTGCCCGACAGCGCGCCAAGACCCGCGGCACGGCGGATGATCGGTTCATAGACGGATTCCCAAAAGGATTTTGGCCACATGAAGGTCTTGTAATAGAACCCCGCGCCCAGGAACGGTGAGATCAGATCGTTCACGGCCATCACATCCCGCTTGAGCGAGGGCCAGGCATTTTGGCTGCGGGCGTCAAGGCCGTTGTAGATCTCCAACGTCGTTGCGCGCAGGTTGGGATCGTCGCCGACAGTGACGAGCGCGTTTGGCTCCTCTGACCCGGCGGTCACCACGCCGCGCGGGCGGTGGTATTTGAACGACCGGCCCATCAGCACAACACCATTGGCCAAGAGCGCCGAGGCAAGCGTGTCACCGGCAAAGCCTTGATAAGACACGCCATCAAAGGTGAAATTGACGGGCTTGTTGCGGTCGATCTGGCCTTTGCCTGCGATTCTCATGACGTCACCTTGGACGCGAGGGCGGTATGGGTCACGGCATGGGTGATGGTGTTGCGATTGACCGCAATCCATGCACCGCACGGGTCGTGATACCATAGGTCGCGCGTATCGCCGGCAGGGTTTTCGCGGTTGTGCAGGTAGTCATCCCAAGCGGCATCGCCCGCGTCAGGTGCCGGGCGGTGCAGGGCCAAGGCGTCGCCTTGATAGGTGAATTCGCGTCTGTCGCGTTCCCCGCACAGGGGGCATGTAATCCGCATCTTTTTGTCCCCTAGTGCAGGTTGTGCTGAGAGCCGGTGCCCTCTTCATCCATCAGGCCGCGCCCGGTGCGAAAGCGGTCAAGCCGGTAACGCGCGGCGGGCGCGTGGTGGTTTCCGGTGGCCATCAGATGCGCAAAGCTAAAGCCAGAGCCGGGCACCGCCTTGAAGCCGCCGTAGCACCAGCCGCAATCAATAAAGAGCCCTTCGGTATCCGTCTTGTCGATGATGGGAGAACCATCCGGCGTCATATCCATGATGCCGCCCCATGATCGCAGGACCTTGGCCTTGCCGATCACCGGCATCAGGGTCATCGCCGCTTCCATCACGTGTTCCTTCATCGGTAGGTTTCCACGGGCCGCGTAAGAGCTGTAGAAATCCAGATCGCCGCCAAAGACGAGGCCGCCCTTGTCGGATTGGCTGATATAGAAGTGGCCCATGCCAAAGCTGATGACGCCGGGCATGATCGGTTTGAGGCCTTCACTGACAAAAGCCTGCAAGATGTGGCTTTCGATGGGCAGGCGCATCCCCGCCATGGCAGCCACCTGCCCTGACCGACCGGCGGTGACGATGGCGACCTTCTTGGCGCGGATCGCGCCGCGCGAAGTTTGCACGCCGGTGACCTTGCCACCTGCGATGTCGATACCGGTGACTTCGCAGTTCTGGATCAGATCAACGCCGCGCTGATCGGCCCCGCGGGCATAGCCCCATGCCACCGCATCATGACGCGCGGTGCCGCCGCGCCGGTGCATCAACCCGCCATAGATCGGAAAGCGGACGTTGTCGAAATCCAGAAACGGGGCTTCGCGCCGGACCCCTTCCACGTCAAGAAGCTCGGCGTCGTCGCCTTGGTTGACCATGGAGTTGCCCCGGCGGGCGAAATAGTCGCGCTGGCCGTCGGAATGGCAGAGCATCATCACCCCGCGCTGGGACATCATGGTGTTGTAGTTGAGGTCTTGTTCCATCCCTTCCCACAGCTTGAGGGAATGCGAATAGAATTCCGAATTGCCGGGCAACATGTAATTGGCGCGCACAATGGTGGTGTTGCGGCCGACGTTGCCGCCGCCCAAGTAGCCCTTTTCCAGCACGGCGACATTGGTGATGCCATGTTCCTTGGCAAGGTAATAGGCGGTCGACAGGCCGTGCCCGCCACCGCCAATGATCACGACATCGTATTCGGCTTTGGGATCTGGATCACGCCAGACGGGTTTCCACCCTTTTTGGCCAAAAAGACCTTCTTTTATGACTTTGAAGCCGGAATACCCCATGGCCTTTTCCCCTTGGTTCGACATGACCTTAGCAAGTCTGGCGCAGGGGAAAAGCGTGTTTACGTCATTCTATGTCGCGAATGCGTTGGCATCCCCTAAAGCAGGCGGCGCGGCAGGCGGCGGACATTGAATTTCACGATCTCCTCTACCTCGCTGCGCGCTGTCTGGTCGGCACAAGCGCTGAGCGGGATGATCGAGAAATGCCGCTGATCGACAATCAGATAGAGCGTTTCGTTCAGGATTGTGTGGTTCTTGAAGTGGGACCACGGCAGGGTGTTTTCGCCCTCGGCCGAGGTGACACCAACGCCGTCAAGCGACACACGGGTGGTGATCGGGGCCGAGAATTTTGGCGCATTGCGGTAATAGTTGCGCCAGAACCTGTCACGCGCGGCATTCAGGCCAAGCACGGTAAGGCCGCCAAGGACAAACAGCCATGGGACAAGGCCGGGCACGCCCTGCCACAGCATGAAGCCGCCAAACAGCGCAAGCGCACTGCCCGCAACGATATTACCAGCAACGCCAATCGCACGGTGCGCCCAAAGGGTGCGGCACGCCTTCATGAATTCAGGCTCTGTCAGGGTGTAGGTCAGTGTGTGGCTTGTCATAGCGGACAAGATGATGGGCGGGCGCAAAAAGCGCCAGTGCAAAAAGGCGCCCGCTGGGGCGCCTTGGAGGTTTTTGCAATCTGCTGCGCGAGGGCGCGGTCAGAGCCCTTTGGCCCTGTAGCTGTCAGCAACCTTGCGGATCGAGACAAGATAGGCGGCGGTGCGCAAATCGTGCACATCGTCGCGGCTGTGCCAGACCTCTCGCATGGATTGGTAGGCCGCCCGCATGGTGTCATCCAGGCCGGAGCGGACCAATTCCAACTCTCCCGCGCCGCGCAGATATTTGTCTTTGAAGTTCGGTGTCATGGACCAGCGATGTTCGAGCATTTCGTCAAGACGCTCGAGTTCAGCGACAATCAATTCGTGCCGGGCTTCTTCGGCGCGGCGTTGCATCCGGCCAAAACGGATATGGCTGAGGTTCTTGACCCATTCAAAGTAGCTGACCGTCACACCGCCCGCGTTGGCATACATGTCGGGGATAATCACACAGCCCTTTTCGCGCAGGATTTCATCAGCGCCCGCCGTCACCGGGCCGTTGGCGGCCTCAATAATCAAGGGTGCCTTGATACGGTCGGCGTTTGACAGGTTGATGACGCCTTCAAGGGCTGCGGGGATCAGGATGTCGCATTCCTGTTCCATCAGGGACGCACCATCAGCCTGATGATTGGCATCGGGATAGCCCGTCACGCCGCCATGTTTGGCGATCCAGCTGCGCACCGCCTCAACATCAAGGCCGCTTTCGTCGTGCAGCGCGCCGTCGCGTTCAATGATGCCAGTGATCTTACACCCGTCTTCTTCGCTCAGGAATTTGGCGGCGTGATAGCCCACGTTGCCAAGGCCCTGCACGATCACGCGCTTGCCATCGAGCGTGCCGGTCAGATTTGCGGCAGCGATGTCCTCGGGGTGGCGGAAGAATTCTTGCAAAGCGTATTGCACGCCCCTGCCCGTCGCCTCTGTCCGGCCCTGAATACCGCCTGCATTTACGGGCTTACCTGTCACACAGGCGGCCGAATTGATGTCGGTGGTGTTCATCCGGCGATATTGGTCGGCGATCCATGCCATTTCGCGTTCGCCTGTGCCCATATCGGGTGCGGGCACGTTCTGGCTGGGGCTGATGAGGTCGCGTTTGGCCAATTCATAGGCAAAGCGGCGCGTGATCTGTTCCAATTCATGCTCTTCGTATTCGCGCGGGTCGATGCAAAGCCCGCCCTTGGAGCCACCAAAGGGCGCTTCGACCAGTGCGCATTTGTAGGTCATCAGTGCCGCGAGCGCCTCAACCTCGTCCTGATTGACGCCCATTGCGTAGCGGATCCCGCCTTTGACCGGCTCCATATGTTCGGAATGGACAGAGCGATAACCGGTGAATGTGTGGATGTCGCCGCGCAGGCGCACACCAAACCGCACGGTGTAGGTCGCGTTACAAACCCTGATCTTATTCTCAAGGCCAGGGCTGAGGTCCATCAGCGCGACTGCGCGATTAAACATAATGTCGACGGATTCTCGGAAGCTGGGTTCCGAAACCTGAGTATCTTTCGCGGCCATTTGCGTGTCCTTTGATTTGAAAGCTGGCGCATTACCAAGCGCGCCTACCCAAGGGTAACAATGATTCGCCCCTTTTGCCCAAGTTTTCATCAAATCGCGGACAAACAGTAAATTTGCCTGTTCTGACCAAATCCCGCAGGCCGACCGCCCAGTCCTGATTGTTTGCAAGGCAAGAACACTGATGCGGGCAATGGCCGGATTGGTTACCGGCCCCAAGACAATCACTGCGAATTCGCCCCTCTTTCGCCCAAATTCGGACACAGGCAAATGTTCTAACAGCACGTGGCGAAAACCCGTTTCAGGCAATTGTTGTCGGAATCGGTGGATCGCTTTGTAGATGGGAACAGAACGATGATGATGTCAAAAGCACTGCCCGCGGCGCGCCAGTTTCAAACCTTGGTCAAGCGATTCCGAAAAGAGGAAGACGGAAGCGTCATCGTGCTTACATTGTTCCTGTTGGTCCTGATGCTGATCCTTGGCGGCATGGCCGTTGACTTTATGCGGTTCGAATCGCGGCGCGCGAAATTGCAGGGTTGCATCGACAACGCCGTGCTTGCGGGCGCTGACCTTGACCAGTCCGGCACCAATGACGAGGTCGCGCAAGTCGTGCGTGACTGGAGCGAAGCGAACGACTGCCACAACGAACTTGTTGGCACACCGACTGTATCGGGAGACGGTACCAATTACCGCGAAGTGACGGCCGGCGGTCAAATGACACTGGATACGTTCTTTCTGCGCTTGATCGGCACCGACGAAATGACCGCCGTCGCAGCTTCGACAGCTGTTGAAGGTGTTGGCAACATCGAAATATCGTTGATCCTCGACGTATCGGGCTCCATGCGCTACGAGATCCCCGGCTCTGGCGGCGTGACCCGGATGGAGCGCCTCAAAGAGGCTTCATCTGCGTTCGTCGATGCACTGCTGACGGCGGAAAATGCCGACCGGATATCAGTCAGTCTTGTCCCCTACTCTGAACACGTGAATGCCGGGCCAGAATTGATGGCGCAGTTCAACGTCAATCAGGTTCATGATTTTTCTCACTGCATCGAATTTCCGAATGCGGCATACAACACCCTGTCTATCGACGACTCGACACCGCTTGAGCAAGCGCAACACTATCAGTTCAACCAAGCCTATGATTTTGACGGAGATGGCGTATCCGACAACGAATTCACCATCGCGCAATATAATGCGCGCAGCAGCTCTCAAATCTCTCCACAGTTGAACCAGCCCGTTTGCCCGCAACAGGAGTATGAGCGTATCATTCCCCTGACGCAGAACGCGGACCTGTTGAAGGACAACATTGATTTGTTCCAGCCACGTTCTGGAACGTCGATCTTCCTTGGTCTGAAGTGGGGTCTGGCGCTCCTGGACTCTTCGTTGAATGACGAGCTGTTGGCACTGCCCGCATCAATGCGTGACCCTGCGTTTGCAACGCGTCCTGCGCCCTACAATTCCAACAATGCCGCGCTTGGCGCCACTATCAAGTATGTTGTTCTTATGTCGGATGGCCAAAATGACAGCAGCTATCGGCTGAATGATGAACTATATGATACGCCCAGCAAACGTGCGCATTGGGCAAAGGAAACCTATCAGTACTTCTACCGGACCGATAAGCACTACGAGCAATTCTGGGAATGGATTGGTGGATACGGCAACCCAAAGTATGACGCCACACTTGGTGACACGCTGATGGCCAACATGTGCACCGAAGCCAAAAAGCCCGAAAACAATGTGACCATCTTCACAATTGCAATGGGAACCGACACCAGCAGTGCCGCAGAAGATGCGCGCGGCAAGGCGGCCCTTCAGGCCTGTGCGTCTGGGCCAAGCTTTTACAAAGCCACAAGTGGCGATGAGCTTGTCGCCATTTTCGAAGCCATCGCCGAGCAGATTACAGACCTGAGGTTGACCCAATGATGCGGATTGTTACCAAGCTTGCGGGCCGCTTGCGCGCGTTTCGCACAGAAGAGGACGGGTCTGGCACGTTGGAATTTATTCTGATCCTGCCGTTCTATCTGATCCTGTTCACTTCGGCCTATGAGGGCGGTGTGTTGTCAACGCGGCATGTGATGCTGGAACGTGGTCTGGATGTGACCGTGCGCGAAGTGCGCATTGGTCGGATCCCTGACCCCACCAATGACATCTTGTCGGCACGGATCTGTGAAGCCGCCAGCATTATTCCTGATTGCCTCGACAACATTCGGCTTGAAATGTTGGTGCGCGAACCACGGGCCTTTGCGAATATTGGTGCAATCGACTGCGTCGATCGCAGCGTCGTCAACCAACCCGCGGTGACGTTCAACAACACAGGCGACAACAACGAGCTGATGATCCTGCGCGCCTGCGTGCTGTTTGATCCGATGCTGCCGACCTCTGGTCTGGGTAAAGCCATTCCAAAGAAAAGTGGCGGCGCCTATGCACTTGTTGCGACGTCCTCTTACGTGATGGAGCCATTCAAATGATCCGCAATTCTGCTCTGACACGCGCCTGGCGCAAATGGCGCAATGATGAGGACGGAAGCGTCGCGGTCGAAACGCTGCTGATGGTGCCGCTTTTGTCCTGGGCGTTTCTGTCGACGCTGGTCTATTTTGATGCCTATCGCACGGAAGCGATCGCCGAAAAGGCTGGCCTGACAATCGCCGACATGCTGAGCCGCGAATCTGGGTATGTGAACGGTGCCTACTTGGATGGTACCCGCGATCTGCTGGAGTTTTTGACGCTGCATGACGACAGCCCCGAACTTCGGGTGACCGTCTTTTACTATCACGTCCACGGCAACGGGAATGAGCACTTTCATCGGCGTTGGTCACGGACCCGCAATTCGACAAAACCAACCCTGACGACGGCCGACATCCGCGCCCTGGGGAGCCGCTTGCCGCCGTTGAGTGATGGTGAGCGCGCGATCCTTGTCGAAACCTGGACAGAATACGACCCGCCCTATGAGCCGGTTCTGGCGACCTCGCTGAACAGCTTTGAGATGGAGACATTCACCGTGATCAGCCCGCGCTTTACGTCGTCTTTGTGCTGGAACAACGATCCGACCGAGGATCCAACCAAAGAATTGTGCTAATCTGAACTGTCGCGCGCATCGATCCGCAGCGCGATTTGTTCGGCCATGAATTTCGTGGCCCCCGCGCCAGTAATGCCGCCAATTCCGACACGGCGACCAATCCGCCACCACAACCCCGGACGCCACGTTCGGGGTTGCGGCGTTTTCAGCACAAGCGTGAACCCGGTCGAGGGTTTTGCGGCCAAAGCACCACGGTTCACCAGTTGGATATTGTCCATCTGCGCCAGCATCAGGCCCTCGCTTGTCTCAACCCCGTTGTCGGTCAACACAACCTCAACCCCGGCGGATCGCCGCATCTGTTCGCCCGCCCAAAAACACCCGGCGGCCAGCGCGATCATGATCACAGATCCGCCAATGCCAGATAAGCCGTTGAAAGACAGATAGAGGACAAATGCGCCAAGGCCGTAAAGAATGATCATCGCCAGCATGCGCCGTGATGGCGCCACAGGCACGCGTGCATAGATGCCGTCTTGGTCTGGTTGAAACATGGATTGCCCCCGCTTTTGAGCGGTTTACGTCGTTGCTACGGGGATTGCCAGCATCAGCGCGGTGGCACGACCTCATAACCCGGTTCTTCGGGTTCATCATCAATCATCTCGGATGGAAATCCGGGCGCCGTGATATCAAGGCCTGTCGCCTCTTCCAGACGGCGGATGATGTCGTCTGACTGCGCACGCGGGCCAAAGCGTTTGATGCCGTCCTCAAAGATCGACACCATCAGTGGGCTGATTTCCAATGGCACGTCATGCGCACGGGCGATGTCGTCAAAAAGGCCGATATCTTTCTTGACCAAATCCATGGTGAAGTTGATGTCGCGGCACCCGTTCAGGATCATCTGGCTTTCGGTTTCATGCACAAATGAGGTGCCAGAGCTGATCTTGATCGCCTCATAGGTTGTTGCCAGATCAAGGCCTGCGGCCTTCATCGTCACCAAGGCTTCGCAAAGGGTCAGCAGGTTGGCGGTGGCCAAATAATTGGTCATGACCTTGAGTTTGCTGGCGGTGCCCATCTCTCCGGTGTGGAGCACGCGGCGGCCAAGGGTTGTCAGCAATGGCAGCACCCGTTCGAATGTGGCGCGATCACAGCCCGCAAAGATGCTGATGTTGCCGGTGTCTGCGCGATGGCAACCGCCAGAGACCGGGCATTCGACCGCCGCCCCACCCTTTGCCGTCACCAGCGCGCCAAGCCGGGCCACGTCTTCGGCATCCGTCGTCGACATTTCCATCCAGATCTTGCCGGGGGCAACCTCTGGCAGCATGTCTGTCACGACAGCCTCGCAAGCGGCGGGGGATGGCAGGCAGGTCACGACCGCCTCGCAATCGCGCATCAGCTGGGCAGGCCCGTCGCCCGCGACGGCACCGCGGTCAGTAAAGACCTGCACAAGGGCCGGGTCCAGATCATAGACCACCAAATCATGCCCGTTGCGCAACAGGCTGCCGGCCAGCTTTGCGCCGACATTGCCCAGACCAATAAACCCGACTTTCATGCCGCTTCTCCCTGATTGTTTTGCATAAATTGGGATATGCCCGATGACTTGGCTTGCCCAATTGCGACCGATTGCAGGGTATCAAACGTCACTTGGTGTGAAGATTTAAGAGCGAGCGGTGCAGACAATCACGACGCGACCGCCTTGCGGACGAGTTCGGTATAGATCTCTTGCACCGCGTCGATATCCAGCCGCCCATTCGGATCATACCAATTGGTAATACCTGTGAGCAGCGCAATCAGCCCAAGCGTCGCGACACGGGTATCGGTCACGGCAAAGGCCCCGCTGGCGACACCTGACTTGAGGATGGTTTCCAACGTGTCTTCATACTGGCGGCGCATGGCTTCGATCTGGGCAAAGTTGTCGGGGTCGAGGTTGCGCAGCTCCATATAGGACAAAAACACCTGATCCCTTCGCGGCAGGTGAAACTGAATATGAAAACGCGTGAACCGTTCCAAGGCTGTGACCGGGTCACCGCCCAGATCTTCGGCAGCGACGGCACCAAGAACGGCGTCCATATGGCTTTGCATCAGTTCAAACAGCAAGGATTGCTTGTCGGCGATGTAGTTATAAAGCGCGCCAGCCTGCACGCCGACCTCAGCCGCGATCTGGCGCATGGACACGGCGGCATAGCCATGCTGCGCGATCAACCGCAGGGCCGCGTCCCGCACCTTGGGGCCGGTAATGTCAGAGTGAGAGCCTTGTTTACGCGCCATATTGCCATCTAACTGAACAGGCGTTCATTTGAAAAGCATTAATGGCGGGCTTTCCCCTTTGTCGCAGCGCAGCTATGGTCCGCGCAGGCGACAAATGGACCAAATGACTTGCGCAATGCCCTCCCCTTGATGCTGCTATTGGCCAGCGCCTGCGCGCCGTTTCCAGCCTTGGAAAACCGGGTGAGCGCAGAAGCCGCGCGGGCCGACTATCCAACGCTGGTGCCCCTTGGTGGGATCTTGGCGGCGGCACAGTCGCAAGCCACGGAATTGCCACCCACAGATGGTATCGACGGCAGGTTGGCCGCACTTCAGGCGCGGGCGGCCCGATTGCGCGGCACAATTATCGACGCACCCACGCGCACCCGAATGCAGACAGGCATTGCAACCGCCCCGTTGCGGTAGCCCCCCCTTTTCGCTAACGAGACGCTCAAACGTATTCAGACCCGGAGCCCCCTATGACAAAACCATTGCGCCTTGGCATTGCAGGACTGGGCACCGTCGGTGTGGGGGTTGTGAAAATTGTCCAACAACAGGCGGATCTGCTGGCCCTTCGTGCGGGTCGCGCGGTTGAGATCACGGCCGTCACAGCCCGCAGCAAGGGCAAGAATCGCGACGTGGATTTGTCGGGTTACGTCTGGGAAGACGATGCCGTGGCCGTGGCAACGCGCGATGACGTTGACGTTTTTGTCGAGCTGATCGGCGGTGATGAGGGCCCGGCCAAGGACGCGACAGAGGCCGCGCTTAAGGCCGGAAAGGACGTCGTCACGGCCAATAAGGCGATGTTGGCGATTCACGGGCAGGCCTTGGCAGAGCTGGCCGAAGATAAGGCCCGGGTGATCCGGTATGAAGCAGCGGTGGCCGGCGGCATTCCGGTCGTGAAGGCGCTGACAGAGGGCCTTGCCGGGAATGAAATCACCCGCGTCATGGGCGTGATGAACGGCAGCTGCAACTATATCCTGACCCGGATGCAGGATGCGGGTCTGAGCTATGAAGCGGTCTTTGATGAGGCCAATCAGCTCGGATTTCTGGAAGCCGATCCAGAATTGGACGTGGGCGGGATTGATGCCGGGCACAAGCTTGCGATCCTGTCGTCAATTGCCTTTGGGACGCAGGTCGATTTCGGCTCTGTCGCGCTGGAAGGCATCGGATCGGTCACCATCGAAGATATCAACCGTGCCGCCGACATGGGTTATAAGATCAAGCTGCTTGGTGTGGCGCAGATGACGGGTCGTGGGCTGGAACAGCGGATGTCGCCTTGTCTGGTGCCGGAACGGTCACCGTTGGGACAATTGCAGGGCGGCACCAATATGGTGGTGCTAGAAGGCGATTCAGTTGACCAGATCGTGTTGCGCGGACCCGGTGCGGGCGAAGGCCCAACCGCGAGTGCCGTAATGGGTGATGTGATGGATATTGCCCGTGGCACGCGCGGCTGCGTGTTTGGCCAACCCGCAAAGGGCCTGCGCAAGGCCCGCGCGGCGCAGGGGTCGGTCGCGGCGCCATATTATCTGCGCCTGCAATTGGTGGATAAGCCGGGTGCTTTGGCCAAGGTCGCGACGGCCTTGGGGGATGCAGGTATTTCGATTGATCGGATGCGGCAATACGATCACGACGACGCCGCAGCCCCGGTGTTGATCGTGACGCATAAAACCACCCGGTCGAGCCTTGATGAAGCGATTACAGCTTTTGCAAAAACCGGCGTTGTCACCGGCAATCCAGTGGCGATCCGGATCGAAGCGGTCTGAGCGGACGCGCATTTTCGACGAAAATTCGGGGGCCTTGCGGTAAGGTTTAGCGCAAACAGCCTTGAGGTTTGTGGCTGCGGAGGGTTTAGGTCAGGGGACTGCATAAAGGACCCTGACCATGGCCAAAGCCCCCGATTTTAATGACCGTACACTTTCGCTGGGCCTTGCCCGTGTCTCTGAAGCTGCGGCGATTGCCTGCGCCTATTTGATCGGCCGCGGGGATGAGAAAGCCGCGGACCAAGCGGCGGTTGACGCGATGCGCACGCAGTTGAACCGGTTGGATATCGCAGGTGTTGTGGTCATCGGCGAAGGCGAGCGCGATGAAGCACCGATGCTTTTTATCGGCGAAGAGGTGGGCACCGGGAAAGGCCCTGGCGTGGATATCGCGCTGGATCCGCTTGAAGGCACGACGCTGACCGCCAAGGACATGCCGAATGCGCTGGCCGTCATTGCCATGGGGCCGCGCGGGTCGATGCTGCATGCACCGGACGTCTACATGGACAAATTGGCGATTGGTCCAGGATTCAAACCGGGTGTCGTTACGCTGACGATGTCGCCGTCCGAACGGGTCAGCGCATTGGCGGCTGCAAAGGGATGTTCGACAGAAGACATTACCGTTTGTGTGCTAGAGCGTCCCCGGCACGAGGACATGATCGCAGAGCTGCGCAGCACGGGCGCTGCAATCCGGTTGATTACCGATGGCGATGTGGCCGGTGTCATGCATTGTGCCGAACCTACGAAAACCGGTATCGACATGTATATGGGATCAGGCGGCGCGCCCGAAGGCGTGTTGGCTGCTGCCGCGTTGAAATGCATGGGCGGACAGATCTTTGGCAAACTGCTGTTTCGCAATGATGATGAGCGTGGGCGTGCGTCCAAGGCCGGGATCACAAATTTCGACCGGGTTTATACCCGCGATGATATGGTCACAGGTGATGTGATCTTCGCCGCAACAGGCGTCACGGATGGCTCTCTTTTGCCGGGGATCAAACGTGAGGTCGGCTTTGTGACCGCTGAGACCATCTTGATGCGGTCCAAGACCGGATCGGTGCGCCACATGATCTATCGTAACCCGGTGAATTGAGTTTGGGGTGCCTCCGGCGGGCATATTTTCATTCAAAAGAAAGTGCGGGTAGCATAGCAGGCTGACACCGGATATGGTGGCAGGCAATGAAAGATATGCCAGATATGCCCGCATTTTTGAATGTTGAAACCTCTGCCACGGGCCGCCGCTGGGTTGGGCCGGGCGGCGATGAGGACCGTTTGTCAGAGGCGATGGCACAGGAAACGGGCCTGCCCGGACCGCTGTGCCGGACGTTGGTGCGGCGAGGCGTTGCCCCGCAAGAAGCGCAGGCCTTTCTCAGCCCCACTTTGCGCGACCTGCTGCCAGATCCTGCTGACTTGCGTGACATGGTCAAAGCGGCCGCACGATTTCTGACCGCCATCAGCAAGTCTGAAAAAATCGCGATTTTTGCCGATTACGACGTGGATGGCGGATCATCTGCGGCGCTGCTGATCTCTTGGTTGCGGGACATGGGCCATCGCGCGACGCTTTATATTCCTGACCGCATCGACGAGGGATACGGCCCCAATGACGAGGCGATGGCCAGCCTTGCCAAGGGCCATGATCTGATCATTTGCGTCGATTGCGGAACGCTGTCGCATGGACCGATTGCTGCCGCCGAAGGTGCGGACGTCATTGTTCTGGATCACCATCTGGGCGGAGAGACGCTGCCCGATGCACTGGCCGTCGTTAATCCCAACCGGCAGGATGAAGACGGGGCGTTGGCGCATCTTTGCGCGGCGGGGGTCGTGTTCTTGATGCTGGTAGAGGCGAACCGGCAACTGAAGGCGCAAGGCGAAAAGGGGCCGGATCTGATTGCGCTTTTGGATCTGGTGGCACTGGCGACGGTGGCCGATGTCGCTCCCTTGGTGGGCGTCAACCGGGCGCTGGTGCGGCAGGGCCTTGCCGTCATGGCGCGGCGCGACAGGATCGGGTTGCGCGCGCTGGCGGATGTCGCCGGGCTGGATACGGCGCCATCGTCCTATCACCTTGGGTTCATGCTCGGCCCACGTGTCAATGCGGGCGGGCGCATCGGCAAGGCGGATCTGGGCGCGCGGTTACTGGCCACCAGCGACCCGCAAGAGGCCAGCGATCTGGCGGATCGGCTGGATCAGCTGAACACCGAGCGGCGCGAGATTGAGGCCGAGGTGCGCGCGCTGGCGTTGGACCAGGCCGAAGCACGCGGAACGGATCGTGCATTGGTATGGGCGGCGGCGGACGGCTGGCATCCGGGTGTCGTTGGTATTGTGGCGTCGCGCCTGAAGGAACAGACCAACCGGCCCGCCATTGTGATCGGGTTTGAGGGCGATATTGGCAAGGGATCGGGGCGGTCGGTTGCAGGCATTGACCTTGGGGCTGCCATTCAGCGGCTCGCGGCAGAAGGATTGCTGGAGAAGGGTGGCGGCCACAAAATGGCGGCTGGCCTGACCGTGTCGCGCGAAAAACTGGAACCTGCAATGGAACGGCTGACGGAATTGCTGGAACGTCAGGGTGCCGGGGCGTTGGGCCCGGCGGATTTGCGGCTGGACGGGGTCATGATGCCGGGGGCCGCCACGGTAGAATTGATCGAGATGATTGAGGCCGCAGGTCCATTTGGCGCAGGTGCTCCTGCCCCGCGATTTGCCTTTCCTGACTGCCAGATCCTGTTTGCAAAGGAAGTTGGCACGGGCCATTTGAAAGTCACGTTTGGCGATGGCCTTGGTGCCCGGATAGATGCCATCGCCTTTGGCGCGATGGATGGACCGATGGGGCCGATGCTAACGGGCCATGGCGGTGCAAGGTTCCATCTGGCCGGGCGGTTAGAGGTCAACACATGGCGCGGCCGCCAAAGCCCGCAGCTTCGGCTTGAGGACGCAGCACCGGCCTAATTCGGGTCAGAAATTTTGTGCGAAAATGGTGCAAGAATCCTCTTGCCCTTGTTCGCGGCTTTGCCTAAATACGCCCCACCAAGTGCGGTCCCTTCGTCTATCGGTTAGGACGCCAGGTTTTCAACCTGGAAAGAGGGGTTCGATTCCCCTAGGGACTGCCATGGTAATTCCTTCAGATCATGAAGACGTCAGGCGCTTGAACCAGCCTTTTTTTGGCGCGTCTTCATCTGCTGTATCGGCTTCGTCTGGACCTTCGACTGCGTCTTTGAAGTTGGTGAAGAATTCATCGGCCATCTTCTTTGCAAAGCCGTCGATAATCCGGCTGCCCAATTGCGCGAGCTTTCCGCCGACTTTTGCCTCGACCTCGTAGTGCAGCACGGTGGCCCCATCGATCTGTTCCAGTCGCACATCAGCGCCACCCTTGGCGAAACCGGCAGGGCCGCCTTTGCCTTCTCCACTGATGGTGAGGCTATTGGGCATATCGCGGTTTGAGATAGTAACCGCGCCTTTGAAGGTCGCTTTCACAGGACCCACTTTTTGCACGACCGTGGCGGCAAAGCCGTCATCGGCGGTGCCTTCCATGGCAGTGCAGCCGGGGACGCATTCTTTCAACACCTCCGGTGACAGCAACGCCGCCCAAACCGTGTCGGCATCGGCAGAGATGGTTTGACTGTCGCTGAGCTTCATACGGATTCTCCAATCGGGCGAGGTTTCAGGTCACTGTGTTCGGGCACGGGGGTCAAAACCGTGCCATGTTCAAGGTAGGACAACAGATTGTCACAGACCAGCGCGCCCATCGCGGCCCGCGTCGCGGTTGTTGCCGAACCGATATGCGGTGTCAGCACGACGTTATCCATCGCGATCAAAGCGGCGGGCACTTGGGGTTCATTCTCAAAGACGTCGAGGCCAGCACCGCCCAAGGTCCCGTCGGTCAGAGCCGCGATCAGGGCCGCCTCGTCCACGACCGATCCGCGCGCGATATTGACCAAGATGCCCTGAGGGCCGAGGGCTGCAAGAACGTCGACATTGATCAGGTGCCGCGTTGCGGGTCCGCCCGGCGTGATCACGATCAAAACATCGGACCGCGCGGCCATCTCGACCAGATCAGGGCAGAATTCACCCGGCGCGTCCTTGGCAGAGCGTGCGTGATAGAGAATTTCGGCATCAAAAGCAGCCGCCCGACGCGCAATCGTCTGGCCGATGCGGCCATAACCCACGATCCCGACGGTTCGGTTCTGGATTGGGTCGGTCAGGCCGGTGTTGCCCTCAATTGGCCAGCGCCCTGCGCGCACATATGCGTCATTCGGCACGAGCCGGCGGGCCGTGGCCATCCACAACAATATTGCGCAATTGGCGACTTCGTCGTTCAGCACGTCCGGTGTGTGGGTGACAACGACGCCTTGATCGGCCGCCGCCCCAACGTCGATTGCGTCATAGCCCACGCCATTTGCCGCGATCACCGCAAGGTTTGGCAATTGGGCCATCAGATTGGGTGCCAATCCCAGATGGCCATCTGTCAGAACGGCAACGATGCGATCCCCATGCGCTGCCAACAATGCGTCTTCGCCATCGGTGGCGGAGAGCGGGATCATCTCAAACGCCTTGCCAAGGCGTGATGTCATGGCATCAGTTGTCGGTGCGACTACAAGCAGTTTTGGTTTCATTTCAGACCTTTTTTGCGAAAGACTGTCAGCGCGGGCGCGGCGATGCAACCGCGCATCATCCTCCAACGGCCGTTGCTTTGATAATCGCGTAAATCGCTTGATCCACCGCCAGATCAAGCGCATGGGCGGATCGGGCGGTGATCCGCGCCAGCAACCGGTCACGCCCGGCGCAAAGCGCAATATCAACATAGGCCCCGCCCGCAGCAGAGATACTGTCAATCGTGACCGGCAGGATATTGAGCGCCGAGATGTCCTGCGGGATATGCCGCGACAAGATGACGTCACGGGCCGGGACACGCAGGCGCAATTCTTGCCCCACCTCCCCCCATTGTCCGGGCACCATCAAAAGGCCCGCGTCCGCGTGCAACGTAGTCATCTGGTCGGCATCGTCAAAGCTTTCGATCCGAACCGGCAGCACAGAACCAGCAACATCTGCACCAATCTCCGCAATCAGTGACGGATCGCTGAGAAGCGTGGTCAGCGGGCCTGCGGCAACGACCCGGCCCGCACGGATCAGCACAAGGCTGGTGGCCAGGCGCGCGACCTCTGCCATGTCGTGGCTGACGTAGATGATCGGGATGTCCGCATCGTCGCGCAGCCGTTCCAGATAGGGTAAGACGTCGGCCTTGCGCTGCGCGTCAAGGCTGGCGAGCGGTTCGTCAAGCAACAACAGCCGCGGCTTGCTCATCAAGGCGCGACCGATAGCGACGCGCTGCGCCTCGCCCCCTGACAGCTTCGCCGGGCGGCGCATCAGCAAGTCACCAAGGCCCAGCATTTCGACGATCCGGTCGTGATCGTGGCGGCCGCCGTAGGTCAGATTTTGCTGCACTGTCATATGCGGGAAAAGGCGCGCGTCTTGAAAGACATAGCCAATGCGGCGGTCTTGCGTCGACAGATTGGTCAAATCCTCGCCGTCCACAGTCAGATGCCCTTTCTGCGGCCGGGACAGCCCGGCGATAGCCCGCAGGACGCTGGTCTTGCCCGCCCCGGAGGGACCAAAGATCGCCGTGATTCCGGCGGGTGACGAAAAGGCTACGTCAAGATCTAATGCGCCAAGGCGGTGTGAGATGGCCAGATCAATCATCGCGCATGGATCCGGCGTGCAAGCCATTCGCTGGCGATCAGGGCCCCCATCGCCAGCACGACGGAGACGACGACAAGTGCCGCAACAGCGGGCTCCTGCCCCGGCACTTGCAGCAGCGCGTAAATCGCCGACGGGATCGTCTGGGTTTCACCGGGGATCGCGGCGACAAAGGTGATGGTGGCACCAAACTCGCCCAAGGCCTTGGCAAAGCCCAATACCCCGCCCGCAAGGATGCCGGGTGCAATCAACGGCAGCGTAATCGTGCAAAAGATCCGCAGGCGGCTGGCGCCAAGTGTTGCGGCGGCTTCCTCCAGACCGGGGTCAACGGCCTCTATCCCCAGCCTGATGGCCCGCACCATCAACGGAAAGGCCATGATTGCCGCGGCCAAAGCGGCGCCCGTCCAGCGAAACGCAAAGGTAAAGCCGGTCATCTCGCGCAGCCAACCCCCAACCACTCCGTTGCCACCAAAGACCACCAGCAACAGATAACCCGTGACGACAGGCGGCAAAACCAGCGGCAAATGCACCACCCCGTTGAGAATCTGCTTGCCCACAAACGCGCGCCGGGCCAGCACATGCGCGACCCAGATCGCCAGTGGCAATGCACAAAGCGTGGCGACGCAAGCAACCCGCAACGACAGCGCGACAGCGGTCCAGGCGGCAGGATCAAGCCCAAAGGCGGTCATGGTGCGGCCAAACGCACAAAGCCTGCGTCTTCAAAGTGCCCCCGCGCGACGGGGCCTGTCAAAAACGTCATGAAGGCAAAGGCGCGTTCTTTGTCGCTTAGCCGCGCAGCGGGATAGACGATGGGGGCGTGGCTGTCCGTTGGGAATACTGCGCGCGGGGAAACCCTCGGGTCTGCGGCGGCGTCGGTCGCATAGGTTATGCCAAGCGGGGCTTCACCGCGCGCGACCAGCACAAGGGCGGCGCGGACGCTATCAACCTCTGCCAGCTTGGGCTGCACGGATTGCCAGAGACCAAGGTTGGTCAAGGCCTCGCGGGCGTATTGGCCAGCGGGCACGGCGTTTGTCAGACCAACGGCAAGGCGGCCCTGCCCAAGGGCGGCCGCAATTGCGTCTTGGGTCAGCGGAATCTCTGGCCCTTTCGGCCCGATCAGAACCAAGGCGTTGCCAAGCAGATCAACCCGGTCTTGCGCCACCGCACCCAGCGCGTCCATCCATTGCGGATGGGCCAGCACGACCACATCAGCCGGGGCGCCTTGCAGAACTTGCCGTGCAAGTTGGCCACTGCCCCCGTAGGATACGACCGTATCCCCAAAGTCGGCGGCAAGCATATCCATCGGTTCTTTCAGGCTGGCGGCGGCAAAGACGACAAGCGGGTCGGCGTGGACTGCGCCTGCGCACAGCGTTATTGCCGCAAAGATGAAACCCTGGATCCACATGGCGCGACTATTTCGCCCCGCCCCCTGCTTGGCAAGACCGCGCGCGGCCTGTTAGGTCGGGTGAAACCAACTAAGGGCCGCCCTCGTGATAATTCTGCGCCTGATCTATTTGATTGTGCTGCCGGTTTTGGTGACCGGTCGCCTGTGGGCTGTGCTGCGCGGGCGCGAATCCTGGGGCGATTTTGCCCATCGGATGCGTGGCCCGGCGATGCCGCAGGGTGCGGTCTGGATCCATGGTGCCAGCGTAGGAGAGGTCGCCTCTGCCAGACAGATCATCGCCGCTTTGAGAGCGCATCCGGTTCTGGTCACTTGCAACACGGCGACGGGTCGCGACAGCGTCGCAAGCTGGGGCATGGCGCATGTAACACCGGCACTAGCGCCCTTGGACTTTGGCGGCGTCGCGCGGCGGATGATGGCGCAGGCGCGGGCCTTGATCGTACTTGAAAATGAGCTTTGGCCAAACCGTATCCTTGCCGCCCATGCCGCGCAAAAGCCGGTGATCCTGCTGGGTGCCCGGATGTCGGATCGCTCTGCTGCGAAATGGTCCAAACGCAATGCGCTCGCGATGCGAATGTTAGGCCCCGTCGCGCTGGCGGTGCCACAGGATCCGACGTCCCAAAACAACCTCGTGGGTTTGGGTGTTCCCGCGGAGGCGATGCAGGGCCCGATTGTGCTGAAGGCGGCCTATGAAACGGATACCACCCCCCTGCCGGACGACTTGTCGGCCTTTGGTCCGGGCCATACGATCTTGGCCGCCTCAACCCATGCGGGCGAAGAGGCATTGGTGTTGGATGCTTTCACCAAGGCGCTGTCGGAGCAGCCTGATTTGCGATTGATCGTCGCCCCCCGCCATCCCAACCGCGCCGCGGAAATAGCGGGGCTGGTCAAGGCCAGCGGGCTGACCCTCGCACAGCGCAGCCGCGGTGAAGCGCCTGACGCGCTGGTCTATCTTGCCGATACCCTGGGCGAGATGTCGTTGTGGTATCGAAGGGCTGGTGTCGCCTTTCTGGGCGGATCTCTGGTGGACCGTGGCGGCCATACGCCATTTGAACCGATTGCCTATGATTGCCCCATCCTTCACGGGCCATATGTGCGGAATTTCAAAGAAATCTACGGCGCACTTGATGCAGAGATGGCTGCGATTGAAGTGCGTGATGCCGCCAGCTTGTCTGGAGCGATGATCGCGCATTTGGATGACCGCGCCATGGCAAACCGCGCCCGCGCTGTGGCCAAACCCGTCGATCTGGCACCGCTTATCGCGCAGATCACAGCGACCCTAGGCGCGCGCGCAGCAAACTGACGCGGCTGCGCACGACCTCTGATATCGGGCCATCGCGCGGCGGGTCGCGCAGGGTTGTGATCCAATGCGGGAGCGGTGATTTGATGCGGCGTTGCCCGTCCCAACGCAGCGTGCGCAGAACGTCCTGCGCGGGACTTGGTAGCCTGTCCGGGATATCATGACCGTTCAGAACCGCCCAGACACCGGTCCAGCAGCGGCCCACCGACCAAGGGTTATAGCCGCCGCCGCCCAACACCAACAAACGCGGGGCCATGCCGATTAAGTGCTGCACAACCGCCCAATGCGCGTTGTTTGACAATGCCAGCCGCGATTGCGGGTCTTCTTCGACCGCGTCAGCCCCGCATTGCAGCACAATGGCATCGGGGGCAAAGGCCTGCACCGCAGGCAGGATCAGGTCATCGCGGGCCAGCGCCATGTCGCTGTCATGTGCGCCCTTTGGTAAGGGCAAATTAAAGACCTGCCCGGCCCCCACATCAGTCAACGCACCCGTGCGCGGCCAGCGGTCCTCCTCGTGGGTTGAGATCAGCAAGGTTTCTGGGTCATCGGCAAAGCCGTGTTCGACGCCGTCGGGGTGATGCGCATCAATGTCGATATAGGCGATCCGTGACGCGCCATTGCGGCGCAAGGATTGGATCGCCAGCACCGGGTCATTGAGGTAACAAAACCCACCCGCGCGATCGGGAAAGCCATGATGTGTGCCGCCAGCGGGCGTGTAGATGATGCCGCCGTCACGCAATAACTCTCCTGCCAGCATCGCTGCCCCGGCAGAGGTTGCGGGGCGGCGATACATTTCACCAAAGATGGGGTTATCGTGGGTGCCTAGCCCATGCCGCGCGCGGGTTGCGGCATCAACGGTCTGCGTCGCTTCTGCCCTTTGCAAGGCGCTGATATAGGCGGGGGTATGAAAACTGTGCAAGGCGGCGGGCTTGGCGCAGGGGCTTGTCAGAAATTGCGTGGGCGGCAGCCACCCCAGACTGCGCGAAAGATCCATCACCGTGCTGACCCGTGGCACCCGCAAAGGATGCCGCGCGCCATAGCTGGAATGGCGATAGATCTCTGACCCGATAAAACGGGGGATGGTCATGGGCGGGGCCTTGGCGATATGAAACATGTAGCCAAAGGACGTAACGCATTTGAAAACGCCTGCAAGTTTCCAGTCTTCCCGTCGGAAAAACGGGCAATTGCCGCTTAAGCTGCGTGCGGGCGGCAAAACGGACGTGCGCACCCAGTTTGCCGCATTGTGTTACCGCGTTGAGGCGGGCAAATTACAGGTCTGCATCGTGACCTCTCGTCGATCAAAGCGCTGGATCCTGCCCAAGGGCTGGCCGATGCACAAGGAAACCCCGGCAGATGCCGCCGCGACGGAAGCCTGGGAAGAAGCAGGGCTGACGGGGCGCGCGATTGACCGATGCTTGGGTGTCTACGCCTACGTTAAGACCATGAGCGAGACGCTCGCCCCGGTTGTCGTCATGGTCTATCCGCTTGAGGTCTACGAAGAACACGCCAAATGGCCCGAACGCAAGCAGCGCAAGCGCAAATGGTTGTCGCCCAAAAAGGCCGCAAAACGGCTGGCAGAGCCTGAGTTGCGCCGCATCGTTGCGCAATTTGACTCCAAGACGCTGCCGTGATCGGCCTTGCAGTGCCAAAACGTGACGCTATCTATAAGCGCAGGACAGAGGCAGGCGAATGATCAAATATACCTTGCAATGCCAGGACGGCCACCAGTTCGAAAGCTGGTTTCAAAATGCGTCCGCCTTTGAAAAACTCGCGACCGCCGGCATGGTCGCCTGTGCCGATTGCGGATCCGCCAAGGTCACAAAATCGCTGATGGCGCCTGCCCTGCCAACCAAGGGCAATGTTACCGCACCCAAGCCGCCGCTCGAAAAGATCAAGGAACAGGTCGAAGCAAACTCCGATTACGTCGGCCTGTCATTCGCGCAAGAGGCACGCGACATGCACGACGGCGTGATTCCAGAGCGCGCAATTTACGGCGAGGCAAGTGCCAAGGATGCCAAAAAGCTGATCGACGAAGGCGTCCCGGTCCTGCCCCTGCCCTTTATACCTAGCAAAAAAGCGAATTGATCACCTAAAGGGTTGCGCGGCAAAACGCGGTGTTGGGCATTAGGGGCTGTCCCGAGACGCGGGATGGCCGCAGGCGGGCATATTCTCCCCACCCTTGCCGCAATCTCTTGCAAGGCGCATTGCCCTCAAGGGGGCATGGCGCTAAAGGGGCGGGAAGACGCAAATCCACATATCGGGGCACTTATGCCGACACTTGTGATGAAATTTGGCGGCACCTCTGTCGCAAACCTTGACCGGATCGCGCGCGCGGCCAAACGCGTGTCGCTGGAAGTCGCCAAAGGCTATGACGTGATCGTCATCGTCTCGGCCATGTCGGGCAAAACAAACGAACTTGTGGGCTGGGTGAATGAAACCTCACCGCTCTATGATGCACGCGAATATGATGCCGTGGTGTCATCTGGTGAAAACGTGACCGCAGGACTGATGGCGCTGCGCCTGCAGGAAATGGATATCCCCGCGCGCAGCTGGCAAGGCTGGCAGGTGCCGGTGAAAACGACCTCCGCCCATTCCAGCGCCCGGATCGAGGATATCCCGCCCGAAAACATCCGCGCCAAGTTTGGCGAGGGCATGAAAGTGGCCGTGGTTGCGGGATTCCAGGGCGTCAGCCCAGAGGGGCGGATCACCACGCTGGGCCGCGGCGGGTCCGACACCACCGCCGTGGCCTTTGCCGCCGCATTTGATGCTGAACGCTGCGATATCTACACGGATGTCGATGGCGTCTACACCACCGATCCCCGTATCACCGACAAAGCCCGCAAGCTTGATAAGATCGCGTTTGAAGAGATGCTGGAACTCGCCTCGCTTGGGGCCAAAGTCCTGCAAACCCGATCCGTTGAATTGGCGATGCGCTATAAGGTCCGCCTGCGGGTGCTCAGCAGTTTTGAAGAACCGTCAGATGACGCGGGCACCCTTGTCTGCGCAGAGGAGGAAATCATGGAAAGCAATGTCGTGGCCGGTGTGGCCTATTCCCGTGATGAAGCGAAAATGACCCTGATTTCCGTGGCCGACCGCCCCGGCATCGCCGCGGCCATCTTTGGCCCCCTGTCAGAGGCGGGCGTGAACGTCGACATGATCGTACAGAACATCTCAGAAGATGGGCGCACGGATATGACGTTCTCCTGCCCCACCGATCAGGTGAAGCGGGCCGAGGCCGCGATGGAAGCGGCGAAATCCGCAGGTGACATCAACTTTCACGATCTGGTCGCAGACACCGATGTGGCCAAGGTCAGCATTGTCGGCATCGGGATGCGGTCGCACGCCGGCGTCGCGGCAAAGATGTTCGCCACGCTACGCGATGAGGGCGTGAACATCAAAGTCATCACAACCTCGGAAATCAAAGTCAGCGTGCTGATCGACCGCAAATACATGGAACTGGCGGTGCAAGCGCTGCACGATGCGTTCGAGTTGGAAAAAGCAGCCTAAAGGCGGCGGGCCGACGACACCCTATTGCAGCGCGCCGCCTAATCGGGCGGCCAGCCGAAGCGCGTGACTGGCGTCCGTCGCAACCACCGGCATCACCGGGTCATAGGCCGCCCGCACCACATCGGCAATCTCGGGCCGTAACACGGTTGCGCCGTTGACCATGGCAAGCGGAGCCACATCTGCAAAGGCCTGATCAGACCACAAAACAATCGTCTGCACAGCTTGTGACAGCGCCAGCGTGTCGGCACTGACCGCCGCCAGATGGTCGTCGTAACGCAGGAATACAAAGGCCGCCTTGATCGCACCAGCCTCGTCAAACCGAAAGATCCGATACTGATTGGCATCCGCAGCTTTCAGGCGGCCCACCAGCGGTTTCAGATCCGGCACCAGCTGGTCCAGATGTGGGACTTGCGGCAATTCATCCCAATCTTCGCAGAAAAACACCATCAGGTTGGCACCCAACTCCGGGTCGGTTTCTGCCATTTGATGGCCCGCCAATGTCACAACCGCCTCGATCGCGCCCTTGAACACCGACAAGGTCGCCTCATCCACGCCAAACACCACCGGCGCAATGGCCCGCCCCCAACGCGCACACAAATACGTACCATCTGCGCGCGTGAACAAGGCTTCTATCTGTGCTGTGTCCATCTTCTTTTGGCCCCAAATATCCCCGCCGGAGGCTCCGACCTAGCCGCCGAACAAATCGGTCTGCCCTTTGGGCGCATCCAAACCCAAATGCCGCCATGCCGCCGCCGCAAGCATCCGCCCACGCGGGGTGCGCTGTATCAGACCCTGCTGCAAAAGATAGGGCTCAATGACGTCCTCAAGACTGTCGCGGCTTTCCGACAGCGCCGCCGACAGGGTCTCCACCCCGACCGGGCCACCACCATAACTTTCTGCAATCAAACGCAAATATCGCCGGTCTGCATTGTCGAGCCCAAGGTCATCAACTCCCAGCCGTGTCAGCGCCCGGTCTGCAATCGCCTGCGTCACTGTGCCGTCGCCTTCGACCACGGCAAAATCGACAACCCTGCGCAGCAACCGTCCCGCAATACGCGGCGTCCCCCGCGCCCGCCGCGCGATCTCGCGTGCGCCACCATCTTCCGCGGGCGCCCCCAATAGACGCGCGCCGCGCGTGACGATCTCGTGCAATTCGTCTTGCGTGTAGAATTCAAGCCGGGTCGGAATACCAAATCGGTCGCGCAGCGGCGTCGTCAACAACCCCATCCGCGTCGTTGCCCCCACAAGCGTAAAGGGCTGCAACTCGATCCGCACCGTCCGGGCCGCAGGGCCTTCACCAATCACCAGATCAAGCTCAAAATCCTCCAACGCTGGGTAAAGCACCTCTTCCACAGCGGGATTCAATCGGTGAATTTCGTCGATGAACAGCACGTCACGGGCTTCCAGATTTGTCAGGATCGCCGCCAAATCACCCGCCTTCGCCAGCACCGGGCCGCTGGTCATGCGGAAATTTACACCCAATTCGCGCGCCATGATCTGCGCCAATGTGGTCTTTCCCAATCCGGGTGGGCCATGAAACAGTGTGTGATCCATTGCCTCGCCCCGCCTGCGCGCGCTTTCAATGAACACCTTGAGGTTTGCGCGCGCATCCCGCTGCCCAATGAACTCATCCAGCGTCAGAGGTCGCAAGGCGCGGTCGCCATCCTCGGCCTGCCGTTCGGGGCGCAATGTGGGGTCAGGTTCGCTCATGATGGCTCCACGCGAAGGGGGACGATAGGACCGATGGGCACACCCCTACCCCTTTGGTGCAAGCAGCTTCAAGGCCGCGCGGATCAAAGTCGAGGTATCGGCCTCTGGATCCGCTCCCATCGCCTCTGCTACGGCACCTGCAGCATCACCCGGCGCATAGCCCAGATTGCCCAGGGCAGACAGCGCCTCTGCCTGCGCGGGGTTGCCTTTGGGGACAGTGGGATTGCGCACTGGCATTGGGTCATTGTCGATCACCTCGTCGCCCGACGCCTCTGCTACGGTGCCGCCCATCGCCATCACGCCGGGGGCCTTGTCTTTCAACTCCAATATCACCTTTTGCGCCGTCTTGGGGCCAACACCCTTGGCCTTGGCAATGGCGTTCCAGTCGCCCAGCGCAATCGCACGGCTCACGCCATCCGCCCCCAAGGTCCCCAATATCGCCATTGAGGCTTTGGCACCGATGCCCTGCACCGACATCAACAAGCGGTGCCATTCCTTTTCCACAAGCGTGGTGAACCCAAACAGCTGCAAATTCGTCTCTTGCACCAGCAAATCGGTATAAAGTGCGACCGCTTCGCCATTCCCCGGCAAACCTGCCATCACCCGGTTGCTGACATAGACGATATATCCAACACCGCGCACATCAATCAGCACATGGTCTGTGCCGCGATATTCAAGCCGCCCTGCGATCCGCCCAATCATGCGCTGGCCTTTGCAAGTGCCGTGGCCAGTGTGCCCGCCGATTGCAAATGATGCGCATGACAAATCGCGATGGCCAATGCATCCGCCGCATCAGGTCCCGCGATATCACAGCCCGGCAATTGCAGTTTGACCATATGTAACACCTGCCGCTTGTCTGCGTGGCCCACGCCGACGACGGCCTTCTTGACCGCATTGGGCGCATATTCCCCGACCCGCAGTCCCGCTTGTGCCACCGCCAGCATCGCCACACCGCGCGCCTGCCCCAGCTTGAGCGTGCCCGCGCCATCCTTGTTGACGAATGTCTGTTCAATCGCTGCGGCCTCCGGGGTGTGTGCGGCAAACACCTCTGCCAATGCGGTATGCAGGGCCAACAACCGTTCCGCCAAATCTTCGCCCTGTCCGTGGCAGACACCATTGGCCACATGCGCAATGCGGCTGCCCTGCACCTCGATGACGCCCCAGCCCATATTGCGCAGGCCGGGATCAATCCCCAAAACACGCATGATTTTCCCCTGCTCATTCTTTTTGTTACGCGTTGTTAGCACAAACCGCGAACATCCGCCAAGCGCTTTGGATGGGGCGGCAAATCATCATCAAGCCTTTTGCGCTTCTCAAATACCTACAAAGCGTCGCTTTCGGCGCAATGGCGTCTGAAAACGACACGGTATTCCGTATTCCATATCAGTGACTTATGGTTAACTTCGCTTAATAATTAGGCATTCTGAAAACGCATAGATGCTATGCACAAATAGCGCTGGTCTGATGCGCATTTCACTCCTATCTGCGGTTCATGAAAGCAACGCTGCAATGCAGCATAAACCCGAAGGAGCACGGCCATGGCCGCTTTTGACACTACCCGTCCGACCGCCGTGATCTCGGCAGGTTCCATCACACGTTTTGCCACCAATCTTGTTGGTGCCGTCACAACCTGGAACGATGCCCGCATCACGCGCAAATCCTTGTCTCAGCTTAGCGCACGCGAGCTTGATGACATCGGCTTGTCGTTTGGCGACATCGACACGGTTGCACGCCGCACGTTCTGATCCCTCACTTCAGACGCTCAAAGGCCGCCCCGATCCGCTCGGGTGCGGCCTTTTTGTTGTCTGATCATCTGGCGAGCGTGTCGTACCCCCACAACGCATCAAAGGCCGCTGCCCGTCTGCCGGGCGCGGCCTTTATTGCATCATCAGCGACGGTTTTTAGAGGCCGACGCTTTGCAGGACTTGTGCAACCGCGAGCGTGGCGGGGTCAGCTTGCATGATCCAGCCACCGGCTTTCTCAATCAGCGTTCCTTCAGCCAGTTTGCTGACGCGTTCGGCATAAGTCGTTTCGCCCAAAGTGGCATAGATATAGCCTTTGAACAGAAACGCCGTGCCAACCATCAAGATCAGGCCGCGGAGCGGGAATTTCGGGTTATAGATGCGTGGCTGTGCCTGGATCAGACCGTTGCCATCAACACGGTAGGTCACGCCGTTTGCCATCCGCTGATGGCTTTTGACGATCCGGCGCAGTCGCTTCTCAAATGGTGCCTGAGCAAGTCCCATTGTTCTCTCCAGTTAAAGCCCCCACTTCAACTAATCACGTCCAAACACTCTCACTTCAGAATGTGGCAAAATTTGGGCAAATCGCTGAAACTACGGCATTTTAACGATCTACCCGTCGGATTTTATTAAAGTTAGCGTCGTCCAGTCAACAATGCTATTTCGTGACAATTCATTGAACCCAAATCGTGCATAATGTGCGGCCACATCGTCTGCCTGCTCATTCAGAATCCCCGACAGAATCGCATGGCCCCCGGTTTGTGTCGCCCTGGCCATGTCGCTTGCAATCGCGATGAGCGGTCCTTTGAGGATATTGGCGAAGACCAGATCGTAAGGTGCGCGGTCCTTAAGTGCAGGTGCATCAAATCCGGCTGCCACCACGCAATCAACCCGGCCTTCCAACCCGTTGGCCACGACGTTGGCTAACGCCACATCCACGGCCACGGGGTCAATATCGCTGGCCACAATCGGCGCGTCGGTTACATGTGCCGCAGCCATTGCCAGCACCGCTGTCCCACAGCCGATGTCGGCGACGTTTGTCAGCGGTGCGCCCGCGTCCACCAGCGCGTCCAGCGCCAGCAGACAACCCAATGTTGTGCCGTGATGGCCAGTGCCAAAAGCCATGGCCGCTTCGATCAACAAGGGGATGCTTTGCGCTGGCACCTTGTCGGCATCATGCGCGCCATAAACAAAGAACCGACCCGCAGGCACCGGCGGCAGTTCGCGTTGCACCTTGCTGACCCAATCCTGATCGGGAATTTCGGAGACGGTAAAGTCCTTCACCCCGTGCAGCGCGGCCAAGACCGCAAGACCTGCCTGATCGGGGGCATCGGTAAAATAGGCCCCGACTTCCCACAGGCCCGATCCATCCTCGACCTCGAACACACCGATGCCTGTGGGTTCGGGCACAAGCGCCTCGAGCGCCTCTGCCAATGCATCAGCGGTGTCTTGGCCTGTCATCGTCGTCAAAGCGGTAAAGGTGGTCATCGGGGCAACTCCGTCTTTTGTTGCCCCGCGCCTATGCTTTCAACCGTGCGGCGTCAATCAGACGCCCACACCGATCGGGCAGGTCACGCCCGTGCCGCCAATGCCGCAATAGCCGTTGGGGTTCTTGGCGAGGTACTGCTGGTGATAATCCTCGGCGTAGTAATAGGCGGGCGCATCCACGATCTCTGTCGTGATGACGCCGTAACCTGCATCCGACAGGCGTGGCGCAAAACCCGCCTTGCTGGCCTCTGCCGCGGCCTTTTGCGCATCCGAATAGGTGTAGATACCCGACCGATACTGCGTGCCGCGATCATTGCCCTGCCGCATCCCTTGGGTCGGGTCATGCCCTTCCCAGAACACCTGTAATAGCGCCTCATAGCTGATCTTGGCGGGGTCATAGACCACGCGCACAACCTCATTATGCCCGGTCTTGCCGCTGCACACCTCTTCATAGGTGGCATTGGGTGTAAAGCCGCCTGCATAACCCACAGAGGTGGAATAGACGCCGTCCAGTTTCCAGAACATCCGTTCAACGCCCCAAAAGCATCCCATCCCGAACATTGCCACTTCCATGCCCGCGGGGACATCCTTGAGGGGGGTGCCAAGCACGAAGTGCGTCTCGGCGGTTGGGATCGCGGTCTCGCGCCCGGCAAGGGCGTCATCAGCGGTAATCATGTCGGACTTGTCGCGAAAGAGGGAAAACATCAGCGGCTCCTTTGCTGTGGATGCCCTGAACATAGTGTGCAGGCGGGGCAGTTTCTACTCTGCCGCCGCGGTGATCACGGAATTGAGACGGGTTTCACGGCCCGGCACCGGATGGCGCGGGATCAAAAGCGCCAATAAGAACGACACGCAGGCCATGCAGGCCGCCAAGACAAAGACGGCCCCCGGCGATGTCAGCCACAGATACCCCAGCAGCGCGGGCAGGAAAACTGCGGCGATATGGTTGATCGTAAAGGCCACGGCCGCCGTGGGCGCGATATCACCGGGATCCGCGATCTTTTGGAAATAGGTCTTAAGCGCCAAGGCCAGCGCGAAAAAGACGTGGTCAAGAACGTAGAGTGCTGCGGCCACCGCAACGCCCCAGCCAAAAAAGTATAGCCCGCCGTAGCAGGCGAAAATCACCGCAAGCCCCGCATATTCAAACAAAAGCGCGCGCTGTTCCCCGAATAATGTGACGACGCGGCCCATCAGTGGCGCGGCCACGATGCTTGCCAGCAGCGTAATCAGGTAGAGCGCTGTGACTTCGTGCACGTCAAAGCCGAACTTTTCGACCATCATAAAGCCCGCAAAAACCACAAAGACTTGCCTGCGGGCACCGGCCATGAATTGCAGCGCATAATAGAGCCAATACCGCCGGCGCAGCACAAAGGTCGTGCGTTGCGGATTGGGGGCTTCGAATTGCGGATAGGCAAACAGGCAAAACAACCCAATCGCCGCCGTAATGCCGCCCGACACCAGATAGACAAAGGCATAGGACAGATCCAAGGCCTCCCACGTCAGGACGATCAGCACATAGGCCACAAATGTCGCCGCAGACCCTGCCGCCATCAGCCAACCGATCATCTGCGGGGCCCGGTCGATCTTGATCCACTGCAATTGCAGGGATTGGTTGACCGTTTCATAGTAGTGAAAGCCGATCGACGACAGCATCGTCAGCGTCAGAATCCCGCCCATCGATGGGAAATAGGCGGTGATCGCCGTCGCCACGCCCAGCATCACAAGTGACACCAGCCCCAGAACCTGTTCGCGCATAAAGATGATCAGCGCGATCACACCCACGGCAAAGAAACCGGGGATTTCACGCACCGTATGCAACCAGCCAATATCAGAGCCATCAAAGCCCGCTACTTCGATCACGAAGTTGTTCAACAAGGCCGACCACGTGTTAAACGCAATCGGCATCGCCACTGCCATCAGGAACAGCAGCGTGATTGGCCTGCGCCAGAACGGCAGCGCCTTGGCATCTGAAAGCGGCACAATTTGCATGAGGACGCTTTACGCCCCTCTGTGCAGTTAGGCGAGCGAAAAGGCACCCTTGGCATGGGCGGCGATGGCCAGTGCTTCTTTGCCCGTTGCGAAAAGCTGCCCATCCGGCGAGACGCGGAAAGAACAAAAGTAGAGCCCCCGTTCCACTGTGCCGCCGCCGCTCACCTTGGGTCGCCCATTTGCGTCAAGTGCCGGGCTTTGCCCCAGCAAGCCCCGCAGGTCGACGTTATATCCGGTTGCGGCGATGATGGCGTCAAAGGGCGCGCGACTGTTGTCGGCGAATGCCACCTCCTTGGCATCAAGCCGCGCGATCCCCGGCTTTACCGCGATCTGGCCCGCTTTGATCGCACCTAGTGTGCCGACATCGATCAACGGAATGCGCCCATCTTCGATCACCCGCGCACCGGGGCCCTTGCCCGTTGACTGCAGCCCATAATCCTCGGGCCGGCCTATGACCAACCGCCGGATCGGGGCGGTCAGCAGATCAGCGGTCTTGTAACCCAAGAGCTTGCTCAACAGCCCGAAAGAGGTGATCGGCATCCCAAACAGCTCTTTGGGTAAGATATTCACCGGCCCCCGCTGCGACAGCGTCACGTCAACGCCAGCCTTCGCCAGATCCAGCGCGACATCACCGCCCGAATTGCCAAAGCCCACCACCAGCACCCGTTGCCCCGCAAAAGGCCGCGGGTTGCGGTAAGCGCTGGAATGCAAGATCGGCCCATCAAATTCACCCGGCCAAGTGGCCACATGCGGCGTCGCGTTTAGCCCTGTCGCCACGACCACAACGTCACCACGCGTGGGCGCGTTGTCAGTCGTGACGATCCACCCGTCCCCGTCGCGTTTCACCCCGGTCACCATGACGCCAAAGCGCGGGTTGAGCTGGTGATGCGCGGCGTAGCGCTCGAGGTATGAAATCACGGCGTCGCGCGAGGGATAGCGACCAACGCTTGCGTCCATCGCGAGACCCGGCAACCCAGACCGCCCCCGCGCGGTGTGAAGATGCAGGCAATCATAATGATTACGCCAGCTTGTGCCGACGGCCCTTGCCCGCTCTAGGATCTCGACCGCAAATCCCTGATCCTGCAACGCAGCACCCGCTGCCAACCCTGCAGGTCCTGCCCCGATGATGATGGCTTTTGGCATCCTATCCCCTTTGACCTGCATCAAGGTCACTGCCCCAACGCACGATTAGAGTGAGGCCATAATTAAAGGAAAGGAAAGCCTCATGTTTTCGAAAATCCTGATTGGCGTGGACGGCTCTGCCCCCGCACTGGCCGCACTCAAGACAGCCTGTGAGCTTGCAAAGGCTTGCGATGCCTCACTGTATCTTGCGCATATCCCACACCCCGAAACGGTGGCCTTCGCCACTGGGGCGGTCGCGGGCTACCACATGGTCACCACCATGCCGGATGAAAAGACCGTGCAGGCCGCTGCGGCCAAAGTGATCGCAAGTGCCACGGATGTGGTCACGGAAAACGGCTGCACCGTTGCTGATAGCTTTACCGAAAGAGGCGATCCGGGAGACGAAATCATCGCTATCGCCAAAAAGATCGACGCCGACCTGATCGTGACGGGCCGCCGGGGTCTGGGCAATATCGCAGGCCTGATCCTCGGCAGCACCAGTCAGCGGATCTCTCATCACGCGCCCTGCGCCGTGCTGACCCTGCCAGACGGCGCTTGATTGCACAGCGCTGCTAAATCCAAGTGGCGCATCACGGCTCACGCCGTTTTGCCGCCCTTTCCTACTCCCCTTCCCGGCAGAACTCGCCTATAGGTAGCCTAAGTGGTGGCGTGGGGGACAGAATGTCCGAACGGATCGAAACAGAAAGCCGCAAACTTTTGGGGCGGTTACGCCGCGCGCTGGCAGAAGACGGCGCGGGACAAGAGCGTTTGGACAAGATCGTCACGCTGACGGCCGATTCCATGCGCACCGAGGTCTGTTCAATCTATCTGTTCCGCGACGAAGAGACGCTAGAGCTTTGCGCGACCGAAGGCCTGATGGCTGATTCCGTGCACCAAACCCGGATGCGGCTCGGCGAAGGCCTTGTTGGCCGGGTGGCCAAGACCAAGCGAGTCTTCAATACCGCTGATGCGCCATCCGCCAAAGGCTTCCGCTATATGCCGGAAACCGGCGAAGAACGGTATTCGTCCTTCTGCGGCGTGCCGGTGCAGCGCCTAGGCGAAACCATGGGCGTGCTGGTCGTGCAATCGAAAGAAGCGCGCGAATTTACAGCAGACGAGGTCTATGCCCTCGAAGTCGTGGCCATGGTGCTGGCAGAGATGACAGAATTGGGCGCATTTGTCGGCGAAGGTGCGGCCCTCTCGGCGCGGCACCAGAACCCGGTCATGTTCAAGGGGTCCATTGCACAGGAAGGCGCAAGCGCGGGTCAGGTCTACCTGCATGAACCGCGCGTCGTAGTGACAAACCCGATTGCCGACGACCCAGAGGCCGAGATGATCCGCCTGCGTGAAGCCGTCGATCAATTACGCATGACCGTAGACGAGATGCTGTCCGATCAGGCCTCGGTCAACGTCGACCAAAAACAGGTGTTCGAAGCCTACCGGATGTTCGCCAATTCGCGCTCTTGGATGCGCCGGATGGAATCGGACGTGGAAAACGGACTTTCGGCCGAAGCGGCCGTGGAAAAAGAACAATCACTGGCCCGCACAAGGCTTGGCCAATCGGCTGATGCCTATATGCGCGAACGGCTGCACGATCTTGACGACCTGTCGAACCGCTTGCTGCGGATCCTGACCGGTCAAGGTGCGGATACCGGGGCAGAGATGCCGGATAATCCGATCCTTGTTGCTCGCAACATCGGGCCCGGCGAGTTGCTGGAATATGGCAAGGGCCTCAAAGGTATTGTGCTGGAAGAAGGCTCTGTCGGTTCCCATGCGACCATCGTTGCCCGCGCCTGGGCTATTCCGTTGGTGATCAATGCAAAGGGCATCACGACAGAGGCGCTGAACGGCGACCAGATCCTTGTTGATGGCGAACAGGGCATCGTGCACCTGCGCCCGGACGATACCGTGCAAACCGCCTTCGCCGACAAGATCGCGATGCAGACCCGTGCGCAGGAACGCTATGCCAGCATCCGGGATTTGCCCGCGACATCGAAATGCGGCCGCACGATCCACCTGCATATGAATGCGGGCCTTATGGCTGATCTGCCCTCGCTTGCGGGGTCCGGTGCCGAAGGCGTGGGCCTGTTTCGGACGGAATTGCAGTTCCTGATCCGCAGCCAAATGCCCCGCCGGGCAGAGCTTTCGGCGCTTTATGCCCGTGTGATGGATGCCGCCGACGGGCGTCGCGTGGCATTTCGAACCTTGGACATCGGGTCCGACAAGGTGCTGCCCTACATGAAGCCCAACGATGAACCCAACCCCGCGATGGGCTGGCGGGCGATCCGCGTGGGCCTTGATAAGCCGGGCATCCTGCGGATGCAGTTGCAGGCGCTTGTGCGTGCCGCGCGTGGCGGTCCGCTGACGGTTATGTTTCCGTTTATCACGCTGCGCAGCGAATTTCGCGAAGCCAAGGCAGAGCTTGAGAAAGTGCTCGAACGCGAAAGCCGCCTTGGCAACCCGCTGCCCTCAAAGATTGAAGTTGGGGCCATGCTGGAAACGCCTTCGCTGGGATATGCGGCGCAAGGTTTCTTTGAAGAGGTCGATTTTCTGTCCGTCGGTGGCAATGACCTGAAACAGTTTTTCTACGCCGCGGATCGTGAAAACGAACGCGTGCGGCGGCGCTATGATACGCTTAACGTCAGCTTTCTGTCGTTTCTGGAACAGGTCGTGCAACGCTGCAAGGAAGCGGACACGCCGATCTCTTTTTGTGGCGAAGACGCGGGCCGCCCGGTCGAGGCCTTGTGCTTTGCCGCCATCGGCTTTGGGTCTTTGTCGATGCGCCCTGCGTCCGTCGGGCCGGTCAAGCATCTGTTGCGGCAGGTCAATTTGGAAGAGGTCAAAACCGTGATTGATGATGCGCGCGACAACGGGGCGCAATCGGTGCGCCGAGCGGTGTCTGACTATCTGGTCGAAAACGCGCGCCTGACCGGCGCGATGGCAGGCGGCAAGATCACTTAGGCCCTTTTGACCGGCACCTTGCCCTTGGCCAGTTCGGCATGGAACGCATCCAGCACCGGATCTTCGCCGTGATCACGTGCCAATTGCCGCAGCCCAAAATGCACATGTGCCATCTCGACGTAATAGTCGGTGAAGGCGTAATTCGTACCTGCCCCGGCCGCAGCTCCCAAGACCGGAACCGCTTGGCTGGCCAGCTTTTGGCTGAGCACGGTGGCAAAACGCGGCGCGACCTTGCCCAATAGCCCGTGCACAGCCGCACCCGTCAGGCCCAGACGCGCACCAATAAAAGAGGTGTCGACGCCATCGTCGTCGGTTCCCGGCCCACCTGCGCCAAAGACCGCAAGGCATTCAAGTCGGGTTTCCTGCGCTGTTGGATCCTCTCCATATTGCGCGGCCACGCCCTGCACAGCGCGAAAGATCATCGTCGTCGCCACCGGCAGTTCGGCAAGCGCCGTGGGCAGGCCACCCAGACCGCCCAAAGCCCCGGATATTGTTGCCATGATCTTGTGGCCCGCATCTGTCTGCACCGTTTGCGAAAACCGCCCCCTGCGCGAGGTCGCGGCCAGATCATAGCTGCGCTGCAAGGCATTGCGTGCGGCGGCGTCAATCTGTTCGCGCGCGCCAGCGGGCAGCATTTTCAACGTATCCTCAACCTGACCGCCGACAAAGTTGATCGCTTTCATCAAGATCCCATTCGCCCGCTTTTGCCGCGCCGCGAGGGCCGCAACCTGCGCCCTTTTGTCTGCCGAAAGCGGCGGAAACGTGGTCTCGGGATTGATCACTTTCATGCAGGGCACCTTTGATTGTCCTGCGATCTAGATATGCGGTTTGGTGTGATTTTCAATCAATCGCGCGGGTCACGTCCCCCTGCACCCCGTCCCAAGCGCCCGCGCGCAAGGCAATCCCCAGCACGCGGTCAGGGTTGGTGGGTGGTGGCATGGTCACGCCAGACAGCCGCTCAAACCCGAAGCGCCCATAATATGGCGCATCACCCACCAGCATCATCCGATCCCAGCCAGCGTCGCGTGCCAATTCAATCGCGCGCAGCATCAAAAGGGCCGCAATCCCCTCGCCCTGCCGTGTGGGATGCACGGCCACCGGCCCCAGTAACACAGCCTTTGCGTGGCCAACCCGGACGGGCCAATTGCGGATCGCCCCTGCCAGTATGCCGTCCCTGTCACGGGCCGTCAGGCACAGATCTGGGATCGGGTCGACATCATCGCGCAGCCGGTAGGACGACAACGCCGTGCGCCCTGGCGCAAAGGTCAGGTCATAAAGCGCTTCGACGTCCCAGTGATCGGCGGCCAATTCTTGCGCCAGTAAAATCTGCTCTGCGGGCATGGTTCTTTCAACTGGCCTCTTCTTTGCGGGCAGGCTACCTAAACCCAACACATTGTCCAAGAGAGTTTAGCCGATGTTCTACCGCCCCGAAGATGGCCATGGGCTGCCCCATAACCCCTTTAACGCGCTGATCGCGCCGCGCCCGATTGCATGGATCGGCACGCGCGGGGCCGATGGATCCGATAATCTGGCCCCCTATTCGTTCTTCAACGCCGTGGCCTACGTCCCGCCACAGGTGATGTTTGCCAGCACATCGGACAAGCCCGACCGGGACGGGATCAAGGACAGCGGCGGAAATATCCGCGAAACCGGGGTGTTTTCGGTCAATATCGTCGCCTACGACATGCGGGATATGATGAACGCCACATCTGGGCCCTGGGGCAAAGAGGTTGACGAATTTGCCCTCGCCAATGTTGAAAAGGCCGAGTGTGAGACGATCAATTGCCCCCGCGTGGCCGTGGCCCCCGCAACACTGGAATGCAAGCTCACTAAAATGGTCAGCCTCCCCGGAGAGGCAAACACCACGATTTTCGGCGAAGTTGTCGGGATCCACATGCGTGACGATTGCATCGTCGATGGCAAGTTTGACGTGACCACGTTCAACCCGCTGTCGCGTCTGGGCTATCGCGATTACACCACTGTGCGCGAGGTCTTTAGCCTGACCCGGCCCGGTCAGGGTTAGCCATTGCGGGCCACTCGATTAGTGGCCGCCAATGATCCCCGTGCGCACATCATAATCAACTGCGATTTCGTAGTCTGGGTCATCGTCGCTATCGATCACAAGATGGCCTGCTTTTTGCAGCAACTGGTGGCAATCACGGCTCAGGTGGCGCAATTGAATACGCTTGCCTGCGTCCTCGTATTTCAGCGCCACCGATTCAATCGCCTGCAAGGCTGACTGATCCGCAACCCGGCTCCCGGCAAAGTCCACGATCACAACTTCGGGGTCTGCTTCGACGTCAAAAATCTCCATGAAACCATCTGCAGACCCAAAGAATAGCGGCCCCTGAATTTCATAGACCTGCGCACCTTCTTCGGTGCGGGATTCGCGTTTGATCGCGTGAATGCGGGTCGCGTTCTGCCACGCATAAGCCAGCGCGCTGACGATCACACCAACAACCACGGCTGTTGCAAGGTCTGTGGCCACGGTCACGATCGTGACAAGCACGGTGACAAAAGCATCGGTGCGCGGGACCTTGCGCAGGATCGTCAGGCTATTCCACGCGAATGTCCCGATCACGACCATGAACATCACGCCAACCAATGCGGCCAGCGGGATCTGTTCGATCAGGCCGCTGGCAAACAGGATGAAGGCGAGCAGGAACAAGGCCGCAGCAATGCCCGCGATCCGCGTGCGCCCGCCTGATTTGACGTTGATCATCGACTGACCAATCATCGCGCAACCGCCCATGCCGCCAAAGAACCCCGTGACCGTGTTCGACACGCCCTGGGCAATGCATTCCTGCGACGCACCGCCACGTTGGTTGGTCATTTCACCCACAAGATTCAGCGTCAAAAGGCTTTCGATCAGGCCAATCGCGGCCAGGATCAACGCATAGGGCAGGATGATTTCAAACGTTGCCCAGCTCAGTTCGACCATGGGAATATGAAAGGCAGGCAATCCACCTTCGATACTGGCCAGATCGCCGACGCGTGGCACATCAAGGCCAAAGATAATGACAATCGCAGCGACAATCCCGATGCCCGCAAGCGGCGCCGGGATCGCTGTGGTGACGCGCGGCATCACCCAGATAATCGCCATCGTGACGGCCGTCAGCGACAGCATCAACATCAGCGGCAAGCCCGACAGCCACTCGCCGTTGGCCATGCCGTGCCCTGCACTTTCCGCCGAACCGGGCACCTGAAATTGGCCCAGTTGCGCCAGAAAGATCACAATCGCCAGACCGTTTACAAAGCCAAGCATCACCGGATGCGGCACCAGTCGGATAAACTTACCCCATCGCATCACGCCCACAAAGATCTGGATCAGCCCCATCAAGACCACGGTTGCAAACAGATATTCAACCCCGTGCTGCGCCACGAGGCTGACCATGACCACCGCCAAGGCCCCTGTCGCACCAGAGATCATGCCGGGCCGCCCACCAAAAACTGCCGTAATCAGCCCCACGATAAAGGCCGCATAAAGCCCCACCAAAGGGTGCACACCCGCCACAAAGGCAAAGGCCACCGCCTCTGGCACCAGGGCCAGCGCCACCGTCAAACCCGACAGGATATCCGTCCGCCACTGCGTCGGCGTGAGGGGCGCATCAGGGTTCGTCAATGCAAGACTGTCGGCGAAACTCGCCAAAAGAGCGCGGGCCATAGTGATTTCCGTGTGATTTGCTGCTTTGACAGGCACCTAGCGCGACAGGATTAAGATGTCACCCCATCATGGAACATTTGTCTTGCACCCCGCGTTGGTGGTCTCCACAACTATGCCGCGAGGGCGGAGGTAATGATGCAGACAAAACTGGGCATAATCGGCGGATCCGGTCTTTATGACATTCCCGGCTTGCAAGATGCCGCCTGGATCGACGTCGAAAGCCCTTGGGGGCAGCCCTCTGACGCTGTGCTCACCGGTGTTCTGTCGGGCCTGCCGGTGGTCTTTCTGCCGCGCCATGGTCGGGGTCATGTTCATAGCCCTTCAACCGTGCCCTACCGCGCCAATATCGACGTGCTCAAGCGGCTTGGTGTTACCGATGTTGTCAGCATCAGCGCCTGCGGGTCGTTTCGCGACAATCTGGCGCCCGGCGATTTTGTTGTTGTCGATCAGTTTATTGACCGCACATTCGCGCGTGACAAATCCTTCTTTGGCACAGGCTGCGTTGCCCATGTAAGCGTCGCTCACCCTACCTGCCCGCGCCTATCGGCTGCCTGCCTGACGGCAGGCAATTCGGCCGGTGTCACGATGCACGACGGCGGCACCTATCTCGCAATGGAAGGTCCGCAATTTTCGTCCCGTGCCGAAAGCCTGATGTATCGCGACTGGGGCTGTGACGTCATCGGCATGACCAACATGCCCGAAGCAAAACTCGCCCGCGAGGCAGAGCTTTGTTACGCCTCTGTCGCGATGATCACCGACTACGACAGCTGGCATCCCGATCACGGCGCTGTGGACGTCTCTGACGTTATCGCAACCTTGCAAGGCAACGGCACCAAGGCCCGTGATCTGGTTCTGGCGCTGGCCACCAGCCTCGCGCCCGCACACGAAACCTGCCCGCATGGCTGCGACCGGGCCCTCGAACATGCGATCATGACCGCCCCGATCAAACGTGACCCCGTATTAATCGCCAAACTCGACGCCGTCGCTGGCCGCGTCCTTTAACGAAAGCTGAACATGAAAACTGTCGCCGACTACATCCGCACAATCCCCGATTTCCCAAAGCCGGGCATCATGTTCCGCGACGTGACAACCCTTTTTGCCGACCCGCGCGGCTTTCGGATCGCAATTGACCAATTGTTGCACCCCTATGCGGGCCAACCCATCGACCGGGTGGTCGGGCTAGAAGCGCGTGGCTTCATTCTGGGCGGCGCCATTGCCCACCAGCTTTCGGTCGGCTTCGTCCCGATCCGCAAGAAAGGCAAACTGCCAGGCAAGACGATTGAACAGGCCTATACGCTGGAATACGGCAAAGCCGTGATGGAAGTTCACGACGACGCCCTGCAAGCCGGAGAGCGGGTGCTCATGGTCGACGATCTGCTAGCCACAGGCGGCACCGCTGAGGCGGGAATCAAACTCATCGAACGCATGGGGGCAGAGGTTGTCGGCTGTGCCTTTGTGATTGACCTGCCCGATTTGGGTGGCCGCGCAAAACTGGAAGAACTTGGGATGGATGTGCATGCGCTTTGTGCCTTTGATGGCGACTAAGCGCAAAACCTTCAACGTCAGCACCGACCGCGACCGCAGTAAAGGGGGGCCAGCCCCCCAGACCCCCCGGCATATTTCCATTCAAAAGAAAGCCCGGTGTTAAGTCCTTCTTCACCATATTTGGCAATGCTCAACCTGCGGTACAGGCAGGCATGCCGATGACCGCTGACGAAGAAAGCCGCGACCGCGCCCAGCGCACCTGGTGACAAAAGGCCGGTCGCGCACTTTCTTTTGAATAAAAATATGCCCGCCGGAGGCATCAAACGGCGCGGCAAATTCAGCCCTACGCTCCTGCGCGCGACATTTCTGTTTGCGCAGGGCAAACCAATGTCGTGCGGCGCAGCCGCGCCTTTTGGTCAAACCGGCAAGACGGCCCCGGGGTTCATGATATAATGCGGGTCCAGGGCCGATTTGATCGCGCGCATCATCGCAAGCTTTGCCGGATCACCATAGCTGATCAGATCCTCGACTTTCAGCCGACCAATGCCATGCTCTGCACTCACAGATCCACCCATAGCATGGGTCAGATCGTGCACCGCTGTTTTGACCGCCGTGCGATCTGACAGGTGATCTTCTCTACTCCGCCCCGGCACCGGAAAGACGTTATAATGCAGGTTGCCATCCCCCAAATGCCCAAAGCAATTGATCCGGAACGTCCCAATCTTCGCAATCTCACCGGCCCCTTGTGCGATGAATTCCGCCACCGCGCCAAGGGGCAGCGAAATATCATGGCTGCTGACGGAACCAACCCGGCGGTTTGCCTCGGGAATGCTTTCCCGGATGTGCCAAAACGCCTGTCTGTCCGCCAAGGATTGCGCGATGACCCCATCCTGCACCAACCCCATGTCGGCGGCGGTTTCAAACAATCGCGCCAGGGCCGCCTCGGGCACGCCGCCTTGTGGCATGCCAAGATCAACCAGCACGATCCAGTCCGGCTGATCTGCAAAGGGTGCTTTCACCGCTGGTCCCACCTCTGCCAGAAAATCCATGCCCTGCCGGTGGATCAGTTCAAAGGCCGATACGGCATCACCAAGCTGTGCCTGCGCCAATGCCAAAAGCTCCAGCGCGGCCGCAGGCGACGGAACTGCCAGAATCGCGGCCCCCACCGATGCAGGCTGCGGCACCAACCGCAACGCTGCCCCGGTGATCACACCCAAGGTACCTTCAGCGCCGATCATCAGGTTCCGCAAATCATAGCCTGTGTTGTCTTTGCGCAACCGCGTCAGCCCATGCCAGATCGACCCGTCCGGCCGCACAACTTCCAGCCCCAGACACTGGGCGCGGGCGTTGCCATAGCGCAGCACATTCACACCGCCCGCGTTGGTCGACAACAACCCGCCAATGCGCGCGGACCCTTCCGAGGCAAGCGAGAGTGGAAACATCCGGTCCACATCCTGCGCCGCCTTCTGCACGTCTGCCAGGATCACACCGGCATCCACGATCATCGTGTTTTCAAGAGGATAGACGGCCCTGATCTGGTTCATCCGCTCGAGCGACAGGATCACAGGGGCAGGCCCATCTGGCATGATCTGCCCACCGACTAGACCCGTTCCACCGCTATAAGGCACCACCCCAACGCGCGCCAAGTGGCAGGCAGAGACGACGGCCGCAACCTCTGCGACATTCCCCGGCGCTACAACGATCCCGCGTCCCTGCCAACGTCCGCGCGGCTCTGTCAGATAGGGCGCGGTATCATCCTTGAAGGCGGCGGCAGGCAGCACCTGCCGCAATTGCACGGCAAAGGCATCATCAGCGGGGTTGAGCATGGCGAACTCCTTTGCGCGCTAGATATACCGCTCAGCGCTCAGGGCAATCACGCATTAAGTCCGCGCCTTTTCAAATGCCGTCCAGGCGGCCTCAAAGGCCGCGAAATCAAAGCCGTCCGCGCGCGCGGGACCAAGCACAAGGTGTTCTGTATCCTGCATTTTCTTGATCGCTCCGGCCAGTGCATCGATCACGTCCACCGGCACAACGACTGCGCCGTGACGGTCAGCATGGACAAGGTCACCGGGTCGGACTGTCAGGCCAAACACGTCAACGCTGCAATCCAGATCGGTCACATGCACAAAACCGTGGCTGGGGCCGATGGATCCCGCGATCACCGGGTATTCCGGGGCCATGTCGCCAAGGTCGCGCATCACGCCATTGGTCAGCGTGCCGGACATGCCAAAGCCCTTGTGAATGGTCGTGTTCACCTCACCCCAATAGGCCCCGATGGCATTGGGGTAATCTTCATCCTCGATCACGCAAATGCTGGGTTTTGGGGCCTCTGCCATGGCTTTGTAATAGGCCATGCGGCGGGCGCGGATCACATCTGGCGGCTCTGATGGTGGGGTCACGGCGGCGATTTTGGCTGTCACCGCATAACCAACGGCAACGCCCTTTGGGTCGTTGATCAGCATCGTGCCGCGGGTGAAGGCATCAAAGCCGCGCTTGCCTTGGGCCACTTCGATGGCATTGCAAACGGTGGGGGTATCGACACTGCGCAAGAGCGTCAGAAGTGCATCATTCATGGGGCCTCTAACCAGCGCACCAGCGCTGCGGTTGTTTCGTCAGGTTGTTCAAGAGTGGGCAAATGCCCTGCGTTTTCAACGATGTGCAGGGTGCTGTGCGGCATGAGTTCATGCATCAGCGTGTGGCGATGGACAGGGCAAAGCGCATCATCGCGCCCGCACAGAACGAGCGCCGGGACGGTGCAGTTTTTCAGCGTCTCTTGCTGGTCGGGGCGGGTTTGCAGGGCGCGGGATTGACGGATAAAGACCTCTGGCCCAAGGTCGGCGGCCATGTCCATGCAAAGATCCAAAATCGCGCCGCGACGGGGGCCGTCGGTCAGGTAATTCGGCTTCATCTCATCCCGCATCACGGGGATCAGATCGCCAACTGCAACCTTGGCAATTTGCGGTTCACGACTGGCGGCAATGGTGGGATGTTCGGCCTTGGGGTTCGTGTCCAAGAGCGCGATTCTGTCAACACGATCAGGGGCTTGGCGCAACACCTCCATCGCGACGATGCCGCCCATCGACAGCCCCGCCAGCGCAAAACGCGCCGGTGCTTTGGCAAGGATATCCCCTGCCAAAGCCTCTATCGTGTCATAGGCGTCAATCGCCATGACCTGCGCGTCCGGTAACGCCTTGATTTGCGGGGCGAAAAGCCGCGCGTCACACATCATTCCGGGCAGCAGGATCAGCGGTGTCATGCGCTTGCCAGTTTGGCCCCGTCAGAAAGTGCGCCCAGCTTGGCATAGGCGATTTCGGGATCAACCGCGCCAAAGCCTGCAAAGGTGCCAAAGCCACAGTCAGAACCAGCGATCACGCGGTCCGATCCGACAATATCTTTAAATCTTTCAATACGTTGCGCGACAAGTTCTGGGTGTTCGACAAAGTTTGTCGTCGTGTCCACAACGCCCGGCACTAGCACCTTATCGTCTGGAATATCGGCCTTGCGATCGCGGAAGGTGGCCCATTCGTGGCCGTGGCGGGGGTTGGAGGTTTCAAACAGCACGTAGCGCGATTTGGTCGACATCAGGGTATCGAACATCTTGGACATCGGAATGTCGCAGACGTGTGGGCCTTCGTAGTTGCCCCAGCAGATGTGAACGCGGACTTTGTCTGCCGGAACGTCGCTAAGTGCATGATTTAACGCCTCAACATGGCTTGCGGCGATTTTCAGGAACTCATCATCGGACAAATCGTTAAACAACATGTGACGCGACAGTGCGAGGTCGGGGCAATCAAGTTGCAGATCTAGGCCGGAGGCCACGATGGTTTCATATTCCGCCTTCATCGCATCGGCCAAAGCGGCCAGATAGGCTTCGCGCGTCTTGTAGTAATCATTCTGCAAAAACAAAGAGATAACGCCGGGAGAGGCCGCGTTCATAAAGCCGCGATCAACCCCGTGTTTGGCCATCGCGCCCTTGAGGTTGGCGATATCCTTTTCCAGCTCGCCCTGCCCTTTTGAGGTCACTTCGCCGACGCACATCGGTCTTGCGTATTGCGGGGTGCCGCCGTCGTCCGCCAAGCGCTTGAGAAAGCTGGGAAATTCCTTGAGGTCAGCAGGTGCATTACGCGGACTGTCGCCGTCAAAACCGGTGTAGCGGTCTTTGACGTAGGTGGCGTAGGAAATCTTGGACGTCTCCCCATCCGACACGATATCGACACCTGCAACCTTTTGTTTTCGCACGGTTTCATCAACGGCTGCCGTCATCGCCGCGTCAAAGGCGGCTTGGTCGTAGTCCTTGCCGTGTTCACGGGCAAAGATGAAATCCACGACCTCTTGGGTGCGGGGCAATGATCCGACGTGGCTGGTCAAAATTTTAGGCATCGAACGGTCCTTTTCGTAGGGGCACAAAGCATACACAACCCATGCACATAGTATGCACAACCCATGCGTATTGAAGTCTGAAGGTCGGTTAACCTTTCCACGTGGCACCCGCCGGATCGCCGGTGGCAACGACGTGGTAAAGCGAGGCTTCGCCGGTCATTGATGGCACGGCATTGTGCATCAGGTTTTCCGGCACCGACATGGTATCGCCGGGGGCCAGCGTCGCCGATCCGCCATCCCAGTTCACACGCCAATGGCCGCGCATCGGCATCAGGACGGAGGGGTAATCATGCTGGTGCATCGCGTCGCTGGCAGAGTTGCGGTTCATAAAGCCAACTTCAAAACCGGGCTTGTCGCGCAAAAGGCCTGCCTCTCCGATCACGGTCACGGGATCTTTGTCGGCCATCGCCATCATGTCCCAGTAACGGGCCACATGGTTGGGCAGGACGTCGCGGGTTGTGGGCTCTGGCCGCTTGGCGAGCTCTTCGTCGGTCATCAGCGGCATCGGTTTGACGCCATTGGTCAGCGTCTCGCCCTTTTTGGTGTCATAGAGTTTGCCGTTGTCACCAAGGATCAGCCCGTGGTCTGCGGCGTCTTCGATCACCTGCGGCGCCCACATGACACCGCCACCGGCATCATCGCCACCAAGGATCGCCATGATCATCCCATAGTCGGTCCCGATGTTTTCAAAGCCACGGAAAATGCCGGTGGGGATGTTAAAGATGTCACCCTCTTCCAGCACGACCTCTCCTGCTGTGCCCCAGCGGCCCCAGAAGAAACGCCAGCGGCCTTTGAGGACAAAGAACGCCTCTGCCGTGTGGTGATCATGCAAGGAGTTGCGGCAATGCGGCGGTTGCCCGGCGGCCCCGATGTTGAACCCATGCGGGATGCCGATGTGGACGTGTTGATCGGGGCTTTCCGATACGCCGCCACCGATGATGGTAAAGTTTTCCTTTTGGTTCGACCCTGGTGTGTGGGCGTCGATAAAGGCCGTTTTGCAGGGCATCAGATCGCCATAGCGGACGATGCGGGATTCCATTTCAGCGGGTGTCATTGGATTTGTCCTGTGACTAAGGGTGTTAAGATTTCAAGCATATAGACGGCGTTGTCTTGCGCGATTTGTGCGACCGGGGCGGCGCTGTAGATGTGGTAGACCAGTCCATTTGCAAAGTAGTTGTGTTCGATCACCACGGTGCCATCAAACCGGCCTGCATAGGAATATCCGGGCAGTCCCGCCTCTGTCACGGTGCCGGCGATGCAATCGGGGGCCGTTTGTTGGCATTCCCCTGCGAATTGCGCGACGAAAGCGTTGGGGTCGGCCATCAGCTTTGGCGCAATGTCATCCAAGTCGGCGGTAACGCCGGCGATGACTTCGGTGAACGCGGCACAGTTCGTACAATTGAAGACAATCATGGATTGGAACGGCTCTGCCTCTTCATAAAGCGTTGCGAAAAAGTCCCCGCCCTCGAGCTCCATCATGGCGATTGGCAGCTGTTCCATGTCGTATTGGATCAGGTCCTGCGCTTGCAGCGACGTCGCCAAAAAGGCGAGAGAGATGAGGGCGGGACGCATTAGCCTTGTGCCATCAGGATCTGTTTCCAGATCGCGATTTCATCGTAAAGCGCGAATTCGCGGCGCAGGCCGATGCCGTCCGGGCCGTAGGGGCCAAATTCGGCGTGGCTCATGCCCATGACGTGCACCCGCGCGCCTGTGGGGCGGCCAAAGCTGCCCCAGCCGTCGTGGGTGCCATCAAGCGACCAGCGGATCGCGGCGCGGGGCGAGAGCATGTCGGCGTCCATGCCGATCTGGTGGTGGATCTTGAAGGTGGCCGAGGGAAAGGATGATCGCAGGCCAACCCAGAACTTTACGCATTCCTGCGCGCTTGTCAGCATTTGCGCGCCTGCGTATTCGCCGATGACCGCGCGGTCATAGCTTTCCAGCACATGGTTGAAATCATGGTTCATGATCCGGGTCAGCGTATCGGCATAGCGCTGGCCCCATTGGTTGTCGTTGCCCGTACCTTTGTAGTCCCCGGCGATGTCGTTTTCAGGCAGGAAGGGCATGGCGGCTTTTTCGGGGCCGCCCTCGTCCGCGATCAACTGAGCCGTGAATTCACGCGGGTCCTTGCCGATCTGTCGGACGATGCCGCCGTAATCCCGGATCAGCCATTCATCAAAGATCGTGTCTTCCTTGGCGGCGCAATCGGCGATGACGCGGATGTTCCATTTCTTGCCTGTGGCCGGGCCAAAAGCACCGTCGCGGCTATGCGTCGCCACTGTATTCAGGCGGTGCGACGACAAAAGCCCGGTTTCATGTTCGGACCAGATCACATCCTCGCCGAACAACTGGCGGTCGGGGAATTCGTTGATTGTCGCCATGGTCGCCGCGATGGTGGCCTGATTGCCCACGGCAATACCCATGGGAGAGCGGACGGGGATATCATCGCTGTAGTAGTGGTTCAGCGTGCCGACGCCCCGGTCTTCCCAAATCTCTTTGGTGATGCCGAGGATGTAGTCGGGGAAGTCTTTCCACCGATTAGAGAAGCCCTTCATGGGGTGTCCTTTGATGTTGAGGGGCAGAGCCCCGAGGGATAAGCGGGCCGTCGATTTCCACCCGGCGCACCGGGGCAATCGGATCGGCGATTTTGGCGATCAGAAGGTCAACTGTGGCCTGCACCATCTGGTTGACGGGTTGGCGCACGGTGGTCAGATCATAGGCCGCCCAAGCCGCCGTGGGCACATCGTCATAGCCCACAATCGCCACGTCTTGCGGCACCCGCAGGCCAAGTTCGCCGCGCAGCGTGTCGATCACGGCAAAGGCCATGTGGTCGTTGCCGACAAAGATCGCATCGGGCGGCGTGGGCTGCGCCATCAAAGTGCGCGCGGCAGCAGAGGCCGTGTCACGGTCATACATGCCGTCGATGATCTGTGGGGCGGGATGGCCCAGCTCTGCCAGCCGGTCGGCAAAGCCACGCTGGCGGTCGCGCCCGGTTGAGGACCCTTGCCAGCCAGAGATATGGGCGATGCGGTTATGTCCGGCCTGCACGAGGAAATCCGCGATCTTGCGCCCGCCCGCCACATTGGCAGAGGTCACGGCCGACAGATCCACGCCGTCCTGGCCGCGGTTGAACATCACAACGGGAATGCCTGCGGCGGCACATTTCGCGGTCAGATCGCCAGACATGGAGACAGAGGCCGTGATGATGCCGTCGACCTGATAGTCCATCAGTTCTGCCACAATCTCGTCCACGCGTTCCTGCGCGTTGGAGGCGGTAAACACGAGGATGTGGTAGCCCTGCGCCTGAAGCGCGTTTGACAGCCGTTCCAGCGCGAGGGGGTAGAACATATTGTCCAGATAGGCGACGATCAGGCCGATGATGCGGCTTTTGCCGGTGATCATCGCGCTGGCCATGCGGTTGGGGCGATAGCCCAATTCGGCGGCGGCCCGTTTCACCTTTTCGATAGTCTTGGCAGAGGCGGAGGCCCCCGGCGTGAACACACGGCTGACGGCGGACTGGCTGACGCCCGCCCGCTTGGCAACTTCCAGCGATGTGATCTTGTCCGTCGGCATCAGTCTGCGGTCCAACCTCCGTCGATCAGAAGGTGGGTGCCGGTCATCATCGCGCTGGCATCAGAGGCCAGATAGACCACCGGCCCCATGATGTCGGTCACTTCGCCCACGCGGTCCAGTTTGATCTTGTCCATGATCCAGGCGACCCGGTCGGGGTTGTTGAAGGTCTGTTCGGTCAGCGGGGTGCGGATGAAAGTCGGGCAGATCGTGTTGACGCGGATCCCCTGCTTGCCCCATTCGATCGCCATGGCTTTGGTAAAGCCTTCGACGGCGTGTTTGGTGCCGCAATAGACCGCGCGATCAATGCCACCGACAAAGGCCATCTGGCTGGTGATGTTGATCAGCGATCCGGGTTTGCCCGCTGCCAGCAGCCCCTTGGCCACGGCCGTGGTCAAGAAATAGGCGCCCTTGAAGTTGAGGTCCGAGACGGCGGCGAAATCATCAGGCGTGGTGTCCACGGCGGGGCTGTGGATCGCCAGCCCGGCAGAGTTCAGAAGGATGTCGAATGGGCCAGCGGCAGCCACGGTGGATTGGGTTGCCGCGATATCGGCCACATCCAGCGTCATGGCATCGGCGGTGTATCCCGCAGCGGTCAGGGCGGCGACGGCGTCGGACAGTTTGCCAGCAGACCGCGCGGCCAAAGTGACGGCAGCCCCGGCCTGCGCAAGGGCCGTGGCGCAGGCAAGACCAATGCCAGAGGAGGCCCCGGCGACCAAGGCGCGTTTGCCATCAAGGCGGAACGATGGGGTTTGCGGCAAGTCCATCAGGCGGCGTCCTTCATCTTTTGCATCAGGTCGACGCCGAATTGGTCGAAAAGGTGGATGAAGTCCACATAGACCCAGTTTTCGGTGAATTGATCGCCGTCACGCAGCCAAAAGTCGATGCCGTGCACGGCAAACTTCTTGCCCGTCGCAGCCACCCCTTGGTAGGGGCCGGTATGCGTGGCAAGTACGCCCGGAAAGGACGATCCCGCCAGCATCCGGTCTTCTGCTATCAGGTTATCAAGGTCCATCACTTGGCGGTCTGGGAAGGCCACAAGCCACGGGGCTTGATGCAGGTCGGTGAATTCCTGCAAGCTGAGGCAAGCGCCGATGCCGCCGGGTCCGTACCATTTGATATTGGGGTGAAAGAACCGGTCCATCCCCATCGAAGACAGATCGTTTTCGTCGAACTTGTTCAGCCCACCAAAGATAAAATCGCGACCCAAGGTCATGGTCGCGGCCCCTTCGGCGGGGTCCTGTTCGGCGACCAAATCACCGTCATAGCCGGTGGGCGCAGGCCAGACATGAGCGACGCCAGTGGGTGGCGGCAGCACGGGGCGGCCGATTTGTTCGAACCAATCAATTTGGTCGATCAGGCATTGGCATTGGACGATCTGGCCATCTTCAATGCGGTAGAAATCCGACCAGCGCAGGCGCAGAGTTTTATCGGTCGCCGGAATGCCAAGAAATTCGGCGGCCGCTTTGCCGACGAGATACCCGGTCGCCCCGACCCAAAGCGCGCCATCGCCCTGCCCGTCCCTGCGACCGTTAGAATGACCGGCGCAAAAGATATGGATCTGACGGGTGTAGTCGGGAAAGGCCGCGCGGAAGGGTTCAAGGAAGGTTGCGGCAAAGTCAGCTGGGCCTTTCGTTTCGGTCAGCGGGGCAAAGCCCTGCCAGTGGAAATCGGGCGCGAGGTGGCTGGCGGCCACATCGCCCAATGTGCCGGCAGGGGCCGCATCAATGGCGGCCCAGAGGGCGCGGACTTGCGCCTTTGCAGCGGACAGGTCGGTCATTCAGCAGCATCCTTGTAAGGCGCGCCTTCGCCATATGGCACGTTGATCCCACCGTAGCGGCGCACACGGACGTTGCATTGTTCGGCGTGGCCAACGAAGCCTTCGAGCATGCACAGGCGCGAGCCATAGGCCCCGATCTCGGCGGCAGCCTCATCCGTTGTGATCTTTTGATAGCTGTGGGTTTTCAGATACTTACCGACCCAGAGGCCACCAGTATAACGCCCGGCCTTTTTGGTCGGCAGCGTGTGGTTGGTGCCGATGACCTTGTCGCCGTTGGACACGTTCGTGCGGGCCCCAAGGAACAGCGCGCCATAGCAGGTCATGTTCTCGAGGAACCAATCGTCGCGGTCGGTCATGACCTGCACGTGCTCTGACGCGATGTCGTCGGCCACGGTCAGCATTTCGTCATAGGTGTCGCAGACGATGATTTCGCCGTAATCCTCCCACGACACTTTGGCGGTGTCGGCGGTGGGCAGGATTTGCAGGATGCGGTCGATTTCCTGCATGGTTTCCTTGGCAAGCTTTTCGGAATTGGTCAGCAGGACGGCGGGCGAATTATAGCCATGCTCTGCCTGTCCCAGAAGGTCGGTGGCGCAGAGTTCGGCGTCTGCACCCGCCTCGTCCGCGATCACCATGGTTTCGGTTGGGCCCGCGAACAGGTCAATGCCCACACGGCCAAACAACTGGCGCTTGGCCTCTGCCACAAAGGCGTTGCCGGGGCCAACGAGCATATGCACGGGGTCGATCGTCTCTGTCCCGATGGCCATGGCACCGACGGCCTGAATGCCACCAAGGACATAGATTTCATGCGCACCGCCCAAGTGCATGGCCGCGATAACAGCCGGATTTGGTTCGCCCTTGAAGGGCGGCGTGCAAGCGATAATGCGTGGCACCTTGGCGACAGAGGCGGTGGCGACGGACATATGCGCGCTGGCGACCATCGGAAATTTGCCGCCCGGCACGTAGCAGCCCACGGATTGCACGGGGATGTTTTTGTGGCCAAGGATGACGCCGGGCATCGGTTCGACTTCGATGTCCAACATGCTGTCCCTTTGCGCTTGGGCGAAATTGCGCACCTGTTCCTGTGCGAATTTGATATCGGCCATGTCGCGGTCAGAGACTTTGGCGATGATGGACTGGATCTCATCGTCCGAGAGGCGATAGCTTGCGCGGTCATAGCCATCGAATTTGACGGCCAGATCATGCACCGCCGCGTCGCCGCGTTTTTCGATATCGGCCAGCGTCGCTTCGACCACGGCGCGGGTCTTGGCGTCGTCTTCGGCGCGGGCTTCAGCGGAACGAGCAGTTTTGAGGTGGCGGATGGCCATCGGGGCGTCCTTTCGTCAGGTGTTACGGGGACCGGGTGCAACGTCGTGTTGCCCCGGAAACAGATCGACGCCCATTTGCAAAAGGACGTCGGGAATATCGACCATGACCCAGTTTTCGATCAGCAGATCGCCGGTGCGGCGGTACCAGTCACACACCCGCATGAGCAGCGTCTCGCCCTTACTGGGTTGGCCCAAGAAGTCGTCCTTGCGCACGACCATCAAGGATGGCCACCCGCCAAGGGCGGCGTAGTCGCCATCACCAAAGCGGGTGAAATGCTTGGTCACGCCGTTATTTGACGAACCACCGCCCCAGAAGGAAAACGCGCCTTCAAACGGGACCTGGAAGGCAGCGAAATCGTCGATGCCGACAAAGCTGCCAAAGGCCGCGGGGCCGTACCACATCATATTGTCGTGCCAGTAAGGGCGCCAAGCCTCGTCCTTGGTGGCAAGCCCTGCCAGCATGTCGGTTACGAGGGCATAGGTGCTGTCGCTGCGGGCAGGGTCATTTTCGGACAATTGCAACCCGTCCTGCGTGGCCGGGCCGGGGATCATCCCTGTATAGCCTTTCTGGGTCGCAGGGCTGGGGAAGCGATCTGGCCACTGGCCGGTTGCGATCATCAATTGCGGCAGGTCAAGGTAAAGGTAGGTTTCCACCACTTTGCCATTCTCGAACCGATGAAATTCGCCAAAGCGCAGGTATTCCAGACGGTTGCTGGGTGCCAGACCCATGAGCGGTTCGCCAAAATAGCCGACGTAGTTGCCGTGGGTCGCGACCCAGTCGCCGCCCTCGAACGTTCCGCCAATCAGGATGTCGTCGCGCCGGTGCAACCCGCGAAACGCATTGGCGAGCTGAGCGACGAACTGATCCAGATAGGTGCCAAGGCCCACCAGATCGTTCCACGGATGAAAGACGTGAAACACGACGTCTTCTGCAAACAGGTCAAGCGTCGCCTGCCGCCATGCGCCCTGATCGGGGGCGGCAAAGGCCGTGGCCCAATTGTGGACTGCGGTCTTGCGTTCAAGATGGGTCATGGGGTGGGTGGCTCCGCTTCACCACGGTCGTATTTTTCCCAGCCTTCGCCGTTGAACACATCAACGCCAAGCTGGGCGAGCACATGGGGGAAATCGACCATGACGTAGTTGTCGGTGATGCGGCCATCTTCGACTTTCCAGAAATCCATGTAGCGGATCTCGATCCGTTTGCCGGATGCGGGCACACCCATGAAGTCGCCGCCATGTGTCGCCTCTTGTCGACCAAAGGCAGCGGCCCATTCGCCCATGTAAAGGCGCGCCTCATCCACGCAGACCTTGTCGTGGAACGCAGCCTGAAAGGGCTTTTGCCAATTGGCCTGAAATTCTTGCAGGCCATTTTTGGTGCCACAGCCGGTGTTGCCGATCCAGCGAAAGGTTTGGGCGAAGAATTCGCCGATATCACCGATGCGGTGGTCGTTCAGGCCGTCAACCATGCCTTCGATGACAGCGCGGGTTGCGTCGGTTTTGGACATGTCGGTGTCACGGGACAGGACGGCTTGTTCGGGACGAGAACCCTTCATGGGATGGCCTTTGCGATGATGTCGCCCGCGCGGTGGCCGATCATGATCGACGGGGCATTTGTGTTGGCGGATGTGATGGATGGCATGACAGAAGCATCCGCGACCCAAAGGTTCTTGATGCCCTTGACGGCAAGGTCGGGCGACACGGGCGCATCGCCCTGCCCCATGCGCAACGTGCCGACCGGATGATAGGCGGTGCCGCAGCGATCAAGGATATACTGGCGGATGTCGGCGTCTGTCTGGGCGGCCCCAGCGGGGAAGGCTTCTGGGGCGGCATGGTCGCCAAAGGGGGCGTCGCGCAGGATCTGGCGCAGACGTTTGAGGCCCGCGACCATGGTATCAAGGTCGGAAGAATCGTTGAGGATGCCAAGGTCAATCGCGGTGCCTTGCGGTGTGATCCGCAAGCTGCCGCGTGATTTAGGCCGGCAAAGGCAGACGTCGGCAAAATAGCCCGCGCCATAGGCCCAGCGCCCGCCCTTCCAGTTCATGAAAAACGGGATGAAGTGGCTTTGCACATCGGGTGCGCCGCCATCGTCGCGGGCGTTAAAGAAGGCAGCCCCCTCGACCGTGGGTGAGGCAAAGACGCCTTTGCGGCGGAAAAGGTAGTTGAACGGGGCCAGCGCCCATTTGAAAGCTTGATTGAAAGTCAGGCCATGGCCGGAACCCGGCCCGGCAAAGTGCAATCCAATGCCGGGATGGTCATGCAGGTTTGCGCCTACCTGTGGCGCGTCCAGCACGACGGGCACATTGGCCGCCGCCAGATCCGCCGCCGGACCCACGCCAGAGCGCAACAGGATCTCGGGCGACCCGATGGCCCCGGCAGAGAGCACGATCCCCTTGGTGGCGGTGATCCGCGTGCCATCCGTGAATTCCACCGCATTGGCGGTTTTATCTGCAAGATCAAGGCGGTGCACCTGGTGGCCGGTCAAAACCTCAATCCCTTGCGCGGGGCGCAGGAAGGCATCAGCGGGCGACCAGCGCCGCCCATTTCTGAGATTGAAATCGCAAACACCTGCGGTTTCGCGCGCGGGATCGGGTCGCCCGGCGCTGTTGGCACCGAACAATCGGCCCAGCGCCTGCGTGAGGGGATGCGGCGTTTCCAGTGGCGCGGGTGTCATCTGCGCCTCGACCGCGTCAAAGGCGGGGGCCACGTCGGACCACCCCCAACCGGGCACGTTCCAGCCATCAAAGTCGGACGCCTGCCCACGAAACCAGACCATTGAGTTGATTGACCCTGACCCGCCCAACATCCGGCCACGCGGGATCTTGATCTGCCGTCCGCCCAGCGCCTTTTGCGGTGCCGACTGCAATCGCCAGTCCCGCCGGGAGCCCATCAGCCAGACCAGTCCAAAGGGCATTTTTACCAGCGGATGTGCGTCTGTTGGCCCGGCTTCAACCACAGCAATGCGGCCCACGCCCGCGCGGGCGAGACCGGCGGACACAGCGCAGCCTGCCGAACCGGCACCCACCACGATCACGTCATATGTGGCGGTGGATGCCATAGATCAAAGTCGCTCCCCGCTTTCGCGGTCGAACAGGTGGCAGATATTGGCAGGGATAGAGGCGCTGACGGGATCACCGATTTCGACCCGGTAGTCCTTGTTCGATTTCACCGAAATGATCGTGCCTGCGGCGCGCATCGTCACCATCGTCGCCTCGCCGAGAAGTTCCAGCGAATAGACCTTTGAATTGGCATCGCCTTCGCCATCCGCGACAGAGGCATCCTCTGCCCGGAAGCCAAGCGTGACAGGACCGTTATGGCTGCTGTCCAGACCGGTGATCTTGATCTTGTCCGCGGTAAAGGTGCCGTTTTCCAGCGTGCCATCCATCAGGTTCATCGCCGGAGATCCGATGAAGCCCGCAACAAAGGTGTTGGCCGGGTTGTCATAGATGTCCGTGGGGGATCCCACCTGCTGGACCTTGCCTTTGCTCATGACCACAACGCGGTCGGCGAGTGTCATCGCTTCGATCTGGTCATGGGTCACGTAGATCGTGGTGGTCTTCAGCTCGTGGCTGAGGTTCTTGATCTGGGCACGGGTCGAGACGCGCAGTTTGGCGTCAAGGTTCGAGAGCGGTTCATCCATCAGGAACACGTTGGGTTCACGCACAACCGCACGGGCCAGGGCCACGCGCTGACGCTGACCGCCAGACAGTTCGGCAGGCTTGCGGTGCAAAAACTCGTCCAGCTCGACCATCGCAGAGGCGCGTTTGACCATAGCGTCATGATCGCCACTTACTTTGCGCACTTTCAGCGGGAAGCGGATGTTTTCATAGACGTTCATATTGGGATAAAGCGCGTAGGACTGGAACACCATCGCGACATCGCGGTCCTTGGGATCAAGATCATTGATCCGTTTGCCATCCACCAGAATGTCGCCGCCACTGGCATCTTCCAGCCCGGCGATCATTCGCATCGTGGTCGTCTTTCCACAGCCCGACGGGCCCAGAAGGACAAGAAATTCTTGATCAGCAATGGTCAGGTTGAAATCATGGACGCCAACGAATGACCCCCAGCGCTTTGACACATTGCGCAGTTCAATTTGCGCCATGATCGCCCTCAAATTTGCATACGTTTGCAAACTGTGGACCGAGTCGCAAAACCGATCAAGCCCTAAAGTAACATGGTTAAAAATTTCCCATCACGGTCGAATTTTTCTTGCGTGACCTAGGGTGATCGCAGTTTACTTGCAAGCGTATGCAAGTGTTGCGGCGATTCGCGTGATGCGTCAGCATGACCTGTGACCATCAGGGTCACACTGAATGAAGCCGCAAAATGCGGGCCTAAAGAGAACCGGGAGTTTTGAAATGAAAATGATGAGAACAGCCCTACTGGGAACGGCCATGGCCGTCCTGAGCGGGACAAGCGCACTGGCCGCGGGTCACGGATGTGACGTCACAGAAGGTCGTATCAACATCGTGGGTAACGAATTCCCTGCGATCCAGTCGGTCGCTGCTGCCGCACTGTCCTGCGCCAACGGCATTGACGCCGAAAGCAACCTGACGGCTGACCACCAGACGATCAACCTGCCCGGTATGCAGGGCAACCCCGCTGAATACACCAGCGCGATTGTTGCCAACTCTTCCATCGTGGCGCTGATCAACGAAGACGTGATCCGCCCGCTTGACGATCTGGTCGCGATGTATGGTCAGGACATCCCTGCCCGTCAGCTGATCACCATCGACGGCAAGGTGATGGCCGTGGCCTTTATGGCGAACGCACAGCACCTTGTGTATCGCAAGGACGTGCTGGAACAGATCGGCATGGACGTGCCAACATCTTACGAAGAAGTGCTTGCGGCTGCTGAGAAAATCCGCGCTGAAGGCATCATGGAAAACCCGGTCGGCGGCGCTTATGCGGCTGGTTGGAACCTCGCCGAGGAATTCGTGAACATGTACCTTGGCGCAGGCGGCGCATTCTTTGAGCCGGGCACAGCGAATGTCAGCATCAACAACGAGCAGGGCATTCTTGCGCTGGAAACGATGAAGGCGCTGACCGAATATATGAACCCCGATTACCTGACACACGACAGCAACGCGACAAGCGCTGAATGGGAAGCAGGCAACGTGGCCCTGATGAACATGTGGGGCAGCCGGACTGGCGTGCTGATGGATGACGAAGGCTCTGAGATGGCCGTCTATTCCAACACGGTTGCCGGTGGTCCGCTGACAGTGGGCGACAGCGGTGTTGCCGCATCCACTCTGTGGTGGGACGGCTGGACCGTGGCCAAAAACATCAGCGACGCTGAAGCGGCTGCAACCTTCCAGGCACTGGCGCACGCCACGTCGCCTGCCCTGCTGAACGATGAGACCATGTCTCAGGCGGTTTGGCTGATGGACGGCTATGAGCCCGCACCGGTGAACGAAGGCGTTCTGGCCACTGTGGCCGCAGGTGCGAACCCCTATCCAATGCTGCCCTTCATGGGTCTGCTGCACTCTGCCCTGGGCGATAACCTTGCCGACTACCTGCAGGGTAACGAAAGCGCAGAGCAGGCATTGGCCGACGTTGAAGCCGCCTATACCACAGCGGCAAAAGAGCAGGGCTACCTGCAGTAAGACGACAATCTGGAAGGGGGCGGTTCGCCCCCTTTCGACCTTCCATCTTATTCATTTTGGGGCATTGTCATGAAGCACAGCGCGTTCTTTTGGTTTGTATTACCATCTGCGGTTTTGATGCTGCTTTTCATCGCACTGCCCATCGTATCGGTTGTCACGCAATCGATGTATGCCGCCCACGAACAGGTCGTGGTGACGGTTGAAAGCTGCGGCCCGTTTGGCTGCACCGAATCCACCGCCGTTGACCAAGAAGCCACGCAAGCGCTGCAGGATGAAGAACCGCTGGGCCGCTTCGTGGGGAGCGAGATCTACACCGACCGGAACCACCTTGCCGTAGGCGAAATTGGCACCGCTTGGGTGAATGCGGATGGGCTACCCGATTTTGGCCGCGCCTTGATGAACCTGCCGTTCTACAACGCGCTGGCCTTCACCCTGGCCTATACGTTCATCGTCACGCCGCTGACGATTATCGCCGGTTTCCTGATTGCCATCGCCGTCAATTCAGTCGCCAAGGCGCTGAAAGGGCCGACGATCTTTTTCTCACTTCTGCCGATGATCGTGACCCCCTTGGTTGGCGCCTTGATCCTGTTCTGGATGGTGGACGCCCGCGGCGTGCTGGGCACGGCGCTGCAATGGCTAGCGGATGATCCCTCACTATCGGTCAAAGCGGATACGACACTGATGTGGATCATGCTGATGGTCTATGGCGTGTGGTCCTCTGCCCCGTTTGCCTTTGTGGTCTTTTATGCCGGGCTGCAAACAGTGAATCAGGACACGATGGAAGCCGCCGTGATCGACGGCGCCAGCCGGGTCGAGCGGATCCGCTATGTCGTCATCCCGCACCTGATGCCATTGACGACCTTTGTGGCGTTGATCCAGCTGATGGATAACTTCCGGGTCTTTGAACCAATCGTCAGCTTTCAGGCACAGGCGCATGCCTTTTCGCTGTCTTACGCGATCTTCAACGACCTTCAGGGCGAGACACGATTGCTGTCATCGGCGGCGGCCACATCCGTGCTGACGATCATCGGCGTCGCTATCTTGCTTTCACCGGTGCTGGTACGCACCTACCGCGACTTTTCACCGAGGACCTGAGCCATGAGCAGCAAAGCCACCGCCCGCCCGCCTTCAGTCCTGTTACTGGCCACCGTCTTTCTGGTGATCTGGCTGATCATGGCCGCCTTCCCATTCCTGTGGACCCTTTGGGGATCGCTCAAGGTCGAGGGCGACTTCTTTTCCAAGGCAGATTGGATGAACTCCCTCCGGGGGACGCTGACGATTGTGGAAACCGGCGGGTCCTTTACCGGCGACGGTTATTACGGCGCATGGGTGCAAGAGGAATTCTGGCGCGCGGCCCTGAACACGATCATCGTCTGCATCTTTGTGGTAACGATTTCGCTGACCTGCGGCACCTTGGGGGGATATGCCCTTGCGCGGTCTGGTTTTCGCTATGCGTTCTGGTTCTTGTTCTTTGCGCTGATCTTTCGCGCGATGCCGCCCATCACACTGGTGTCGGGCTATTTGCTGCCGTTCTTTGAGTGGAACCTTTGGGGGCACCTATCGACAACGATTATTGTGCTTGTGGCGATCAACCAGCCCTTCACGTTGTGGATGCTGCATTCGTTCTTCAAGAACATCCCGCAAGATCTGGACGAAAGTGCGATGGTCGATGGCTGCACCCGTTTTCAGGCCTTCCGCCATGTTATCATCCCGGTCATGTGGCCCGGCGTGATTACCACCGGCCTCTTTAGTTTTCTGCTGGCCTATAACGACTTTGCCGTCTCGGCGATGTTGCTGAGCAAGGAAAACCAGACCATGGTGCCCAAGCTTGCATCGTTCCTTGGCACCACACAAACCAAGGGCAACGTGATGTTTGCGGTGGCGGCGGTTGTGTCTGTGACAGCACCGCTCTTTGTGATGATTGTTTTCTTCCAGCGACAGATCGTCTCTGGTCTGACAGCAGGTGCGGTTAAAGGCTAACGATGACATTCCAAGACGCGAAGGCGGTTGTGCTGGCGCATTATGATGCGCTGGCCGCGGCCACCCCTGAGACCGTGGCAGGGATTTTGGCAGAGCGGACAAGTGCCGATTGGCATTGGCGCGGAATGCACCCGTTTTATGAGCAATATGGCGCTGCCGATGTGGCTGCATCCTTTTGGGCGCCTTTTCTGACAGCGATGACATCGGTGCAGCGCAGGCCCGATATCTTCTTTGCAGGCGATAATGTGTCGCGCGGGCGGCCCGGCACATGGGTCGTGTCGATGGGACATCTGATGGGGCTGTTTGACGCGCCATTTCTGGGCATCCCGCCGACCGGCAAGATCACCATGCTGCGCTATGCAGAGTTTAACTGCGTGCAAGACGGCAAGATCGTTGAAACGGCATTGTTTTGCGATCTGGTGCATCTGATGCATCAGGCCGGGCTAAACCCGCTGCCGCCGCAGACAGGGCAGCATTTGGTGCAGCCCGGCCCCCTGACCCATGACGGGTTGCTGTACGACGCGCAGGACCCCGCAGTGGGAACCGCGACGCTTGATCTGATCAACCGTATGATTGGTGACATTGCGGCCAATTCCAACACCGGGCCAGGATCAACACCGCGCGAGACGCCACACGAGGAACTTTCGCGTTGCTGGCACGACGATATGCTGTGGTGGGGGCCAGATGGGATTGGCGCAACCTACACGATTGACCGCTATATCGTGCAGCACCAGCAACCATTCCGAAAGCATCTGACCAATCGCACTTTCCACGGCCATCAGGCCAAACTGGCCGAAGGCAACTACGGCGGCTTTTTTGGCTGGGCCAACCTGAGTGTCACCCCTTTGGGCGGCTATATGGGTCTGCCCAAGGGGCCGACGGCGGATATGCGTGTGGTCGATATCTACCGACGCGATGGCGACAAGCTGGCCGAGAACTGGATCTTTATCGACATCCTGCATTTTCTGGACATGCAGGGGCTGAATGTCCTGAACCGCTTGAAAGACATGCAAACTTAGCCCGCGCTTTTTAGGGCTTTTTATGCTATGGTCCTATGCAGAGGCTTGTCTGCCAGACTTCACAGACTGGATGATATTTACATGCCGAGCCTGCGCATGAGATGCCTCAAAAGACCGCCCCGCATGTGTGGCGGTCTTTGCGCGTCTAGGGGGCCAACGGATCCTCACCCTGTGCAAATTGCAGCATATCGCGAAACACATCGGGGCGGGTAAAGAACAGCAGATGCCCCTGCCCCGGATAGCCATAGACCGGCACGCCGCCGATCTGGGCGGCAAAGGTCGTGGTCTGGCGCACCGAAAAGACCGGATCGTTCAGCCCGATGAAAAAGGCCGTCTCGACCCCGGTCAGATCAAGATCCTCGGGCAGCTCCCAGCCCGGCAGGGCAAGCGCATGGGCAATCGCGATTTGCGGGTCGAGCTTGACGTAGATCCGTTCGCCCTCTGCGATCTTTTGTTCCAACGGTGCTTCCAATGCGGGGTCTTTCAAGGCCTCTGGTCCGAACAGCAGGCCTGACCAATAGTGTTTCCAGATGTCGGCCTTGCGCAGAGATTTGGTAGCGATAACCGCGCCCAGAATATCGCGCGCACCGCGCCCGATGGTGCCAAAGCCGCCGGCATATTCAACAGCCGTCGACATTGCCGCGACGTGGACCTGTCGGCCCTTGGTGATATCGGCAGCCGCCTCTAGGGCGATCAACCCGCCGGTGGAATAGCCGATGAGGGCCACGTCCTTGTCGGGGTAGCGATTGGCGAATTCGGCAATCCGGGCTGCGGCGGTCGGCGGGTCAACGTGATGGTCAACCGCCATGCCATCAAGGCCGGGATAGCGGTAAAAGGCGCGGGCATAACCTGCGTCTTCCCAATTCTGCGAGCCATCAAAGACATTGACCGAGGACAGCGCGCCGGGAATGAACACCGCGATCCTGTCTGCGCGCGCGACCTTCGCTGCGTCATATCGCAAAGGATCATCCGCGCCAGATTTGGCCAGCGGCACATAGCCACAGGCCGCCAACGCAAGGCAGGACAAGAAAGCAAGACAAAGGGTCAAACGCATGGGGCTGACCTTGCCCAATGCATTGGCAGGGTCAACCCGGTTTGCGCCTGACTTAGCTGACTGGGCTGTAATCCACAGATCCGCCCGCCGCCATCGTCGCTGCGGCGACCACATCGGCCCCTTCGTAAAGCGTGATTGTCTTGACGTCCTCGACGGATCCGCCGCCCATGACCATCATGACCACAGCCAAATGTTCGGTAATTGAGGGCATATCAGCGATGACCATGACGTGGTGGTCCTGGCCCAACATCCCATACATGCCGTGATATGTGCCGCCTGCGGATTCAATCGCCTTGCGGGCCATCACGGACCTGTCTTCCTTGTTCTTGATGATGCCGATCAGCGCCTCGTCGGTGTAGCGCAAATGTGTGCAGAAAAGTGCCATGACAAAATGTCCCCCTTGGTTTCAATGGGAACATCTTAACATAGTTTAACCTCTTGAGATGCCTGTCTCTTGGGACAGGTTAGCCGGCATCCGTCTTGCCACGCCGGTCGTGGCGCAAATTGGCGTATAACACGTGGTTCCGCCAGCGTCCGTTGATCTGCAAATAGCTTTGCGCGACGCCCTCGTATTTATAGCCGCATTGTTCCAAAAGACGGCGGCTGGCGGTGTTTTCAGGCAGGCAGCCCGCCTCGATCCGGCTGAGGTCAAGCACCTGAAAGGCATAGTGAACAACGGCTTGGATCGCTTCGCGCATGTAGCCCTGACGGGCATAGGCCGCCCCGACCCAATAGCCGGTGGTGCCCGCCTGCGCGGGGCCACGGCGAATGTTGTCCAGGGTGATTGCGCCCAGCAAGGCATCGTCTTCGCGCCGCACCAGAAACAGCGGCACGGCAGAGCCGTTGTTGATCGACCGCTGCGCCCAATAGACCCGGTTGGTAAAGGCCTTGCGGCTCAGGTGGTCGGGTGCCCATGTCGGCTCCCACGGGGTTAGAAAATCGCGGCTGCTGTCGCGCATGGCGGCCCATGCACGAAAGTCGGAATGTTGAGGCGGTCGCAATGTCATGCGATCCGTTTCAAGCCGCAGCTTGCGCCCCCGCCCCAGCATTAGGCAGCGAGCCTTGCCTGTAGCGCCGCAAGGGTCGGCGCGTTGTCAGTAGGACCATAAAGCGCCATTGCGGTCCCGGTTTCGGCCATCTGCGCGGCAAAGGCTTTGACGTCACCGGTGGTCACGGCATCAACGTGTTCAATCGTCTCAGAGATGCTTGGGATCCGGTCCCACATCGACAGCAGACGCGCCAGACGTTCGGCCCGGTTCGACGGGCTTTCCAACCCCATCAAAAGGCCGGCTTTCATCTGCGCGCGGGCGCGGGCCACTTCGGCGGCCGTCATATCATCGGCAGCACGCTTCATTTCGTCGATTGTGACCTCGGCCAGTTCGCCGATTTGTTCGGCACTGGTGCCCGCATAGATCGTGGCAAGGCCGGTGTCCTCATAGGCGCCCGCCTGTGCAAAAACGGTATAGCACAGCCCGCGTTTTTCGCGGATTTCCTGAAACAGCCGCGAGGACACGCCGCCGCCCATAACAGATGCATAGATCTGTGCGGTGTAAATCGCAGGGTCGCGGTAGTTTGGCCCTTCAAGTGCAAGCGCGAAATGCACTTGCTCAAGGTCCTTGTTGCGCCGGACTTCGCCGCCACCAAAGGCCGCGGGCTGCACCAGATTTGCAGGCCGGGCAATCGGGCTGAGGTGGCCAAACAGCGTTTCAGCCTGCGCGACAATCGCGTCGTGATCAATACCGCCAGCGGCAGCAAGGATCATCTGCTCTGGCCCGTAATGTTCGCCCATGAAACCGCGCAGGTCGTCGCCGCCAAAGCCAGACACACGTTCCTGCGGGCCAAGGATACTGCGACCAAGCGCCTGATCGGGATAGGCCACTTCTTGCAGCCAGTCGAAGATGATGTCGTCGGGCGTATCAAGCGTCATGCCGATCTCTTGCAGGATCACGCCGCGCTCAATCTCGACGTCGGCATCGGACATGACGGGGTTCAGCAAGATATCGGACAAGACGTTCAACGCCAGTGGCACGTCGTTTTCCAAAACGCGGGCATAATAGGCTGTCGCCTCGCGGCTGGTGTAGGCGTTGATATAACCGCCCACATCTTCGATCGCCTCGGCAATCTGCAGGGCGCTGCGGGTCTTGGTGCCCTTGAACGCCATGTGTTCCAGAAAATGCGCGATGCCGTTTTGCTCTTCGCGCTCGTGCCGCCCGCCCGCCTGGACCCAGACGCCGATACTGGCCGAATGCAGGCCGGGCATATGTTCCGTGACGATCCGCAGACCGTTGGACAATGTGTGCAGTTCAATCGTCAATGGGCGGTCCGTTCCGTGATGATGGCCTGAATTGCGGCAAGGTCATTTGCGACGCGGGTCACGCGCTCTGGCCGGTCATACAGGTCCGCCATGCGCGGCGGCAAGGGGGGATGCACACCGGTTGCCGCCTCGACCGCGGCAGGGAATTTTGCGGGGTGCGCGGTGGCCAAAGTGACCATCGGGGTTGTGCCCAGATGGGCCTCTGCCACGTGGACGCCGACGGCGGAATGCGGGCAAAGCAACTCGCCATGTTGGGCGCGGTAGGTCTTGATCGCGGTGCTGGTTTCATCCTCTGATGCGCGGCCCGATTGGTAGGTGTCTTTGAGTGCCTGGTATGCCCCTTGGCTGATCTGAAAGCCCCCCGATTTGAGGTCTTCCATCTGTTGCGCCACTGCAGCGCCATCGCGGTCGTAGGCGTCAAACAGAGCGCGCTCAAAGTTCGACGATACTTGGATATCCATCGACGGGCTGATCGTCGGCGTCACACCTTCTTTGGTGTAGGCCCCGGTTTCCAGCGTGCGGTGCAGAATGTCGTTGGTGTTTGTCGCGACCACCAGATCCGCAATCGGCAGGCCCATGCGCTTGGCGATATAGCCTGCAAAGATGTCGCCAAAATTGCCCGTTGGCACGGTGAATGACACCTCGCGGTGCGGCGCGCCCAACGTCACCGCAGAGGTAAAGTAATAGACCACCTGCGCCAGAACGCGGCCCCAGTTGATAGAGTTCACCCCCGCCAATGACACCGCCTCGCGGAAGGCAAAGTCGTTGAACATGTCTTTGACCATGGCTTGGCAATCATCAAAGTCGCCATCAACGGCCAGCGCGTGCACGTTGGCCTCGGTTGGGGTGGTCATCTGGCGGCGCTGCACTTCGCTGACCCGGCCATGGGGATACAGGATAAAGACGTCGACGGCATCAAGGCCGCGGAACGCCTCAATCGCGGCCGACCCGGTATCACCGGATGTCGCGCCAACGATCGTCACGCGCTTGCCCGACCGGCCCAATGCCTTTTGAAACATCTGACCGATCAGCTGCATGGCGAAATCTTTGAAGGCCAGCGTTGGCCCGTGAAACAGTTCCAGCAGGAAATGGTTGGGGGCCAGTTGCACCAAGGGCGCGCGAGCAGCGTGGCCAAAGCCTGCGTAGGCATTGGCAATCAGCGTCTTGAATTCGGCGTCGGTGAAGGTGTCGCCGATGAAGGGGCCCATCACGGCAAAGGCCACATCCTCATAGGATTGACCTGCCATTACGGCGACTTGATCGGGCGAGAGGGTTGGGATCGCCTCTGGCACATATAGGCCGCCGTCGCGCGCAAGGCCGGTCAGCATTGCCTCTTCGAATGTCAGGTCGGGTGCTTGGCCCCGGGTCGAGATATAACGCATGGCGTCAGTCCTTTTGCAGGGTGCGGCGGATCAAAACGACCCCCATGATGGCCCAGACGGCGGCAAGGCCAAACCAGGTCACCGCATATTCCCAGTGATCGTTCTTGATGCCCGCGCTGTCGATGGGCAACAGCGTCGTGCGCGGGTCGGCTGGCGACATTTGCGCGGCGATGACCATGATCGGCTCTGCCCCCAAGGCATCGGCCATGGCCGCCACGTCGCGGCCAAACCAGATGTTTTCGCCAAGATCCGGTGCGGGGGTCGCGGAGTTCACGTCATCCGGCCACAACAGATTGCCTGTTACATTGGTGGTGGCTTCGGGCGCCGTTGTGTCTTTCGCCTCGAGCGGCAGCAGCCCCTTGTCCAGCAATACCACGCGATCGCCGGTGTCCAGCGTCGTGATCACGCGGTAACCGGTGCCTGCGGCCGTGCCAGAGGTGAGGACATGCAGCTCTGTCGTGCCAGTCGTCCCCGTGGCCGTCACCGCGCGATATTCATCCGCGTCTTCGGTTGGGGTCGCGGGCAATAGGACCGCGTCGCCGGCCATGCGGGCGTCGATCTCGGCCAGCACGCCCTCTTTCCAGTCAAGACGCTGCATCTGCCAGATGCCAAGCCAAAGCAGCACAGCGCAGCCCGCCAACGTCAGCAGCAATGGAAAGATGATCTTGCGCAAGGTCCGCCCCTTTGTTCGCCCGCGTCTATAGCTGTGATCGCTGCCGGGGTGAACCCCGTCCGACGCCACAAAAAAGGCGGCCCCAAAGGACCGCCCAATTGGTGTGTGTAGGCCGGGCTTTAGACCGGCGCGCCCTTAGCCGCCCCAGATGTAAACGGCCAGGAACAGGAACAGCCAAACGACATCAACAAAGTGCCAATACCAAGCTGCCGCCTCGAACCCGACGTGCTTTTCCTGGGTAAAGTGGCCCTTGTAGACGCGGATCAGGCAGACCAGCAAAAAGATCGTGCCGACCAATACGTGGAAACCGTGAAAGCCGGTCGCCATGAAGAAGTTCGCGCCATAGATGTTGCCGGAAAAGCCAAAGGCTGCGTGGCTATATTCATAGGCCTGAAAGATCGTGAACAGCACGCCCAGCGCCACCGCAAGGATCAGGCCGGACTTCACGTCGTCGCGGTTGTCTTCATGCACCAGCGCGTGGTGCGCCCAAGTTGCTGCCGCGCCCGAGCACAGCAAGATCAGCGTGTTGATCAGCGGCAGGTGCCAAGGGTCAAAGGTTTCGATCCCTACGGGCGGCCAAACGCCATCGACGGCAGGGCTTTGCGGGCCCATCGGATACATGGCGTGCTTAAAGAACGACCAGAACCATGCCACAAAGAACATGATTTCAGACATAATAAAGAAGATGAAACCGTAGCGCAGACCGATGCGCACGACGGGCGTGTGATCACCCACCTGGCTTTCGGCTACAACTTCTGCCCACCACGCGTACATCACATAGAGCACACCTGCGAGGCCTGCGAGGAACAGGTATGGCCCGCTGCCGTGCATCCAAAGGACAGCACCAAACAGCATCACAAAGCCACCAACGCCGCCCAAAAGCGGCCAGATTGACGGGTTCAGGATGTGGTAGTCGTGGTTCTTTTCGTGGGCCATTGTCTTTGTTCCCTGCGGCTTGGTCTAGGTTCAGTCTATGGCGACTGGCGTTTCGATTGTCAAAGCGGCCTGCGCAATTTCGTCGTCGGGCAGGTCGATTTCGTAAAAGGTATAGGACAGCGTGATGGTGTGCACATATTGCCCTTCGCGGTCGTCCACGATGGCGGGGTCCACAAAGAAGCTGACCGGCATCATCACCGTCTCACCCGGTTGCAGCACCTGTTCGGTGAAGCAAAAGCAAGCGATCTTGTCGAAAAATGCACCAGCCTCATAGGGGGTCACATTATAGGACGCCTGCCCTGCGACAGGGCGGTCGGTCGGGTTATGCGCCTCGTAGAATGCAAGTCCCGTCGCGCCGATCTGGATCTCCATCTCGCGCACTTCGGGTGTGAAGGTCCACGGCATGTCACGCTCGAGCGAGGCATCAAAGCGGATCTTGATCATCTGATCCAGCACCACATCCGACCCGGCATCCGCCACATTGGTCGCGCCGCCAAATCCAGTGACACGGCAGAACCAGTCATAAAACGGGACCGAGGCCCAGGCCAATCCGCCCATCAGCACGACAACCGTGACGGTCTGCGCCAGCGTCCGCTTGGGGCCTTGCAGGTTTGGCAGGATCATTGATCACCCTCCTGCGGGATGATCTGTGGGCGGGCCACGTGATCAAATTTTTCAAACTGCTGCGCTTCGCCCAATTGCAAGACCTTGACCACGGTCAGGCCAAAAACAATCGCGACAAAGCCGACCAGCAACAGACCGACACCAGAATTGCGGCCCCGGCGGCGTTCGTGCAGTTCGTGTTCCACCTTGATCGCCATCAAATCACCCCGCTAGCGCGCAAAACCGCGTCCACCAGCAGCGCGCTGAAATGGGCAAAGAGATAGTAAAGAGACACCTTGAAGGTCTTGATCTCGACCCGGTGCTTGTCCGCCTCTGACGCGGCATCGTCGCGCCGCCAGATGTCATAGGCCCCTTTGAGGAACCAGGCGTTCATGACCACGGCAGTGGCCAGATAAACCGGCCCGCCAATCGCGGTGAAGGCAAGGCCCAGCGCTACGGGCACCAAAAGCACGGTGTAGATCAGGATATGATTGCGGGTGCTGCGGCGTCCATGCGTTTCGGTCAGCATCGGCACACCGGCATCGCCGTAATCGGTTTTCACAAACAGCGCCAGCGCCCAGAAGTGCGGCGGCGTCCACATGAAGATCAGCGCGAACATCAGCACGCTTTCCACCGCGATGCCGCCGGTTGCCACCGCCCAGCCCACCATCGGGGGGAAGGCACCCGCAGCGCCGCCTATGACAATGTTCTGCGGCGTCGCCCGCTTGAGCCACATGGAATAGACCACAGCGTAAAAGAAGATCGTAAAGGCAAGGAGCGCCGCTGCGACGAAGTTCGCAGCCAAAGCGAGGAGCACCACCGAAAAGCCCGACAAGGCCAGACCGATGCCCAGCGCTTCGCCCGGTTGCACCCTGCCATCGGGAATCGGGCGCTTGGCTGTCCGCTTCATCTTGGCGTCGATATCCGCGTCCCACCACATGTTCAGCGCGCCGGAGGCCCCTGCCCCAACCGCGATGCACAGAATGCCGACGAATCCGATAAAGGGATGCACGGGCACCGGGGCGACAAGCAAGCCAACCAAAGCGGTAAACACCACCAGTGACATCACGCGCGGTTTCAGCAGGGCGAAATAGTCGCCCATGCCGGCCTCGTATGGTGTGTCGTGCAGCGTTGCGTCGGTCATGGTGCCTCGGTCGGCGGGCAGAATGCCCACCCTACATTAGACGGGGTTTTCGATCTTTGCCGCTTCCAGCCATTCGTCGTAAACCTCTTGGCTGACGACTTTGACGGTGATCGGCATATAGGCGTGATCCTTGCCGCAAAGCTCTGAACACTGGCCAAAATAGATGCCTTCTTTTTCAGCCGCAAACCACAGCTGCGCCAGACGGCCCGGCACGGCGTCTTGCTTCACCCCAAAGGCAGGAATGGTCCAAGAGTGGATCACGTCGGCCCCGGTCACCGTCATCACAACCGTTTTGCCCACAGGCACGACCACGGCGGTGTCGGTTGCCAAGCGATAGAGCGATTCATCATAGCCGAAGTCTTCCAGCTCGCCCTCGCCAATCATGAAGCTTTCAAAGGCCACACCATCGTCGACGTATTCATAGCCCCAGTACCACTGGTAGCCGGTGACCTTGATGTTGATATCGCCCTCAGGGATTTCCTGTTGCTTGAACAGGATCGGCAGCGAAACCGCGCCAATGAACACCAGAATGATCACGGGCACGATCGTCCAAGCAACCTCCAGCACCGAATGGTGGGTGAATGTCGCAGGGTTCGGGTTCGACTTGCGGTTATACTTCAGCACGACCCAAGCCATCAGCCCGGTCACAAACAGGGTGATCGCAGTGATGATCACCAGCAGCAGGTTGTCCAGCCAGATGATGTCGCGCATCAACTCTGTCGCCGGGGCCTGAAAACCGGTCTGGCCGGGGATCGGTGCGCCAAGCACCTCCAGCTCTTGGTTGACCTCTTGCGCAGAGGCGGCCCCTGCCAGCATCATTCCGGCCGAAGCCCACATACCAGTCGCAAAAGAGGTCAGTCGCATATTCAATCCTGTCTGTCTTGTCGCGCGTTTCCACGCGGTCCGGGGATCACCAAGACGGAATCCCGTTGTATCCTGACGCGTCTGTCCCATATCCTGATGAACAACTCAAGAACCGCAGTTGCGGCAAAGGGCCGCTTTTTGCGGTTTTGATCAAAATAGCCCTAAGGAATCGTAATGCCCGACGCCCCTTTCCGCCCGTTTGAGACCCATTTGGATCAGGATGCAGCCCTTGCTCTGCTGCAAGAGGCCACCGCCGGGGCCGACGATGGCGAACTTTTTATCGAGCGGAAGCGTTCAGAAGGTCTGGTTTTTGATGATGGCCGGGTCAAAACCGCAAGCTTTGATGCCACCGAAGGGTTCGGCCTGCGGGCCGTACGCGGCGAAACGGCCGGTTATGCCCATTCGACCACGATTGACGAACATGCGCTGCGCCGCGCCGTCGGCACCGCGCGTTTGGCGGTGGGTGACGGTGGTGGTACCATGGCGGCGGGACCTGCGGGGACGAACCGCAAGCTTTATTCCGACGAAGACCCCATCGCGCAGGCCACGTTTCCCGCCAAGATCGATCTGCTGGGCGAAATTGATGCTTTTACCCGCGCACTCGACAAACGTGTGACGCAGGTGACCGCCTCTGTTGCTGCCAGCCATCAAGAGGTGGTGATCCTGCGCCCCGAAGGCACGTTGGTCAGCGACACGCGGCCGATGAGCCGGATCAACATCTCTGTCATCGTCGAAGACGCGGGTCGCCGCGAAAGCGGCAGCTACGGCGGCGGTGGCCGTGCGGGACTGATCGGGCTGATCGCCCGCGAAAACTGGGAAAGCGTCGCGCGCGAGGCGCTGCGGATCGCTTTGGTCAACCTTGATGCCGAACCCGCGCCCGCGGGTGTGATGGACGTTGTGCTTGGCCCCGGCTGGCCCGGTATCCTGCTGCACGAGGCGATTGGCCACGGACTTGAAGGGGACTTCAACCGCAAGGGGTCATCGGCCTTTGCTGGTCTGATGGGCGAACAGATCGCCGCCAAAGGCGTGACCGTGTTGGATGACGGCACGATCCCCGACCGGCGCGGATCCATCACCGTCGATGACGAAGGCACCCCCAGCGCCAAAAACGTATTGATCGAGGATGGCAAGCTGGTGGGCTACATGCAGGACCGCCAGAACGCCCGTCTGATGGGCGTGGCCCCCACGGGCAATGGCCGTCGCGAAAGCTTTGCCCATGCACCGATGCCGCGCATGACCAACACCTATATGTTGTCGGGCAACGCGAGCCCAGAAAGCCTTGTGGCGGATCTGAAAGACGGGATCTATGCCGTGGGCTTTGGCGGCGGGCAGGTCGATATCACCAACGGCAAGTTCGTGTTCAGCTGCACAGAAGCCTACCGCGTCAAGGACGGCAAGGTGGGCGCGCCCGTCAAAGGCGCGACCCTGATCGGTGACGGGGCGACAGCGCTAAAGCACATCCGAGGCATCGGCAACGACCTCGCACTTGACCCCGGCATCGGCAACTGCGGCAAGGCGGGCCAATGGGTGCCCGTCGGCGTGGGCCAGCCAAGCCTGATGATCGGCGGCTTGACAGTGGGTGGTGCTGCGGCTTGATGTTTCGCACGAAGGCGCAAGACAGAACCGTACCGTTGCCCGGTACATTGTTCATTGCGAGCCTCGTTGCGATCCTGCTTCCCCCGATATTTGGTGCCGGGCTCATTGGGCTGGGCTTAGTGCCCGATCGACCCAATTCAATCGCCCTTCCGCTGGCCCTATCCCCGGTGCTTAGCGCGCCGCTTCTGTGCGTCCTCGCGCCGTTTGCCGGATGGGCATTGCGCAAGGGAAAGGCTGGCTGGTTCCTGACGATGGGTATCGGTGCCCTTGCCGGGACATTCGCATTTTGGTGTGTGCTTGCACTGATGGGTGACCGCATGACAGCCACGATGCTTGCCTTGTCGAGCCTTCTGGGCGCAGGCCACGCACTGATTTTCTGGCTGGTGTTGCGCATGCGGCTTCAGATCGTTCTATGATGCCAACACTAAACGTTAACCTCCTCTACGCGGGCTCAGCGCAATGACACCGCGTCCGTTCACCCCCGACGATATCCCCACCCTTGCGCGCCTTTGGCACGACGGCTGGCACGAGGCGCACGCGGCGCATGTACCAATCGACCTGTCAGAAATGCGCACCTTGGACAGCTTTGCGGCGCGGCTGGACACGATGCAGGCCCGGACACGGGTGATCGGGCCGGTGGGCGCGCCCCTTGGCATCTGCGCGATCGAGGCGGATGAACTCGACCAATTGTTCGTGGCCCCGGAAGGTCGTGGCACCGGGGCGGCGGCGGCACTGCTGCGCGACGGCGAAGCGCGGCTGGCCGCCGCTGGTGTCGCCCGTGCACACCTGTTCTGCTTGGCCGAAAATGACGTCGCTGCCCGATTCTATGCGCGACAGGGGTGGGACGACATGGGACTGCATTTGATGGGCCCACCGGCGACGGTCAGGCCATTTGAATTGCGCTGCATCCGATTCGAGAAGTCCTTAGGCGGTCCTTAGGCGCTGAAATAATCTCCCTCAGGTTGCAACCCCGCAATTTAACCCCCCCAAAATAGCGGGGAGGCGATTCATGCCTCGTTAACCAGTTCGCATCTAAATTAATTCAAGCAACAGGACGAGGACGAGGTTAACGTGGCGCCAGAGACTTCCGCTCACCCCACCCTCACCCCCCCCCAGGAGGACGATGGCTTTGACCGTCTTCGCCTGTTGCGTTCACGCCGTGTTGGCCCTGCGACCTTTCGCAGGCTCATCGCCGAACATGGCACGGCACAGGCGGCCTTGGTTGCCTTGCCGGAGGTCGCAAAAGCGGCCGGCGTGACGGACTACCGGCTTTGTCCCGAAGGGGTCGTTGCCGCAGAACTCAAAGCTGGCCGTGCGGCAGGTGCGCGGCTGATACACGACACTGAACCAGCCTATCCAGCAGATCTGCGCCAGATTGACGATCGACCGCCGATGCTATGGTGCCTGGGTGATGTCTCCCTCCTCACCCGGCCCATGGTGGCGCTCGTCGGCGCGCGCAATGCGTCCTCGCTTGGCACACGGATGGCAAAGCGTCTTGCCGCTGATCTGGCAGAGGCGGGATATATTGTCGTCTCTGGCCTTGCGCGCGGCGTTGATGCGGCCGCGCATAGCGCCGCATTGGATGGCGGCACCATCGCGGTACAAGCAGGCGGCGTTGATGTCATCTACCCGGCAGAAAACACCGAACTTGCACATGACATCGCCAAATCCGGGCTGCGGGTTTCGGAAATGCCCATGGGGCTGCAACCGCAGGCCCGCCACTTCCCGGCCCGCAACCGCATCATCGCCGGACTGGCGCGCGCCGTCGTGGTGGTTGAGGCGGCGGCCAAATCCGGCAGCCTGATTACGGCACGCAATGCGCTGGACATGCACCGCGACGTGCTCGCCGTGCCCGGCCACCCGTTTGATGCGCGTGCTGCGGGGTGTAACATGCTGATCCGCGACGGGGCACAATTGGTGCGCAACGCAGCTGACATCATCGAAACCCTGGGCAACCCAATCGCACCCGAATTGCCGCTTGCCCCGCCGCCCGCCGCCAAACCGCTGCGCGAGATTGCGGCCCTGCACGATCAGATCCTGTCGCGGCTTGGCCCCTCTCCGATGGCCGAGGATCAGCTGATCCGCGATCTGGCGGTCGGCTCAACGCAGGTGGCACCCGCACTTGTTGACCTTGAACTTCAAGGCAAAATCGCGCGACAGGCCGGGGGGTTGCTGGCCCGCATCGCCTGACATTTGCGCAGGTGTGACAGATTTTTGGTATTTTTCCCCGCGCTTTCCTGTCCTCAATCAGGTTTCTGCACGGTTGCAAAATGGCTCCATTGACAAGTCGCCAAGTGACCCCACATGTTGCGCGGCCTAAGACCCCACCGCACCTAACGAAAGATTCTCATGCCCGTTGTCGTCGTCGAATCCCCAGCTAAGGCTAAGACAATAAACAAATATTTGGGGTCCGACTATACCGTCCTGGCATCCTATGGACACGTCCGGGACCTGCCGCCCAAGGACGGATCTGTCCAGCCCGACGACGATTTTGCGATGACATGGCAGGTCGCCAGTGACAGCAAAAAGCACATCAAGGCGATTGTTGACGCGCTCAAAGACGACCCTGAACTGATCCTCGCGACCGACCCCGACCGCGAGGGAGAGGCGATTTCCTGGCACCTGTGGGAAGAGTTGTCGAACAAGCGCGGCCTCAAGATCACAAAGGCCGACCGCGTCGTGTTCAACGCCATTACCAAGACGGCCGTGACCGAGGCGATGAAGAACCCACGCCAGGTCGACCAGCCGCTTGTTGACGCCTATCTGGCCCGCCGCGCGCTGGACTATCTGGTCGGCTTCAACCTATCACCCGTGCTTTGGCGCAAACTGCCCGGCTCCCGCTCTGCGGGGCGCGTGCAGTCGGTGACCCTGCGCCTGATTGTCGAACGCGAGATGGAGATCGAGGCCTTCCGCGCACAAGAATACTGGTCCGTCAAAGCGCAGCTGACGTCGAACCGTGGTCAGGACTTTGAAGCGCGACTGACCGTGTTGGCAGGCGAAAAGCTGGATAAATTCAGCCTCGAGAATGAAACCCAGGCCGAGATGGCCGTGCAGGCGATCACCAGCCGTGACCTGACCGTGCAATCGGTCGAGGCCAAGCCCGGCACGCGCAACCCATCGCCGCCCTTCATGACCTCGACCCTACAGCAAGAAGCAAGCCGCAAATTCGGCTTTGGCGCGCGCCAGACCATGTCAGTCGCGCAACGACTTTATGAGGCGGGCCTGATCACCTACATGCGGACCGACGGCATCGACATGGCGCCAGAGGCCGTGACCGCCGCCCGCGACGCGATCAAGTCACGCTACGGCGACACCTATGTGCCGGGCGAAGCGCGGGTCTACAAAAACAAGGCCAAAAACGCACAAGAGGCGCACGAATGTATCCGCCCCACGGATATGTCCGTCAGCACCGAAGAGGCCAAGATCGCTGATGCCGACCAGCGCAAGCTTTATGATCTGATCTGGAAACGCACGCTGGCCAGCCAGATGTCTGCCGCACGGCTGGAGCGCACCACCGCAGATATCGGCAGCGCCGATGGACAGGTCGTGCTGCGCGCCACTGGCCAAGTGATGATGTTCGACGGCTTTTTGCGCGTCTACGAAGAGGGCCGCGATGATGACGTCGTCGATGACGACGACAAGCGCCTGCCGCAACTGGCCCAAGGCGAGGCCGCCAAAAAGCGCGGCGTGACCCCAGAACAGCATTTTACCCAGCCGCCGCCCCGCTACACCGAAGCCACGCTGGTCAAGAAAATGGAAGAACTGGGCATCGGTCGCCCCTCGACCTATGCGAGCATCGTCACGACCATTCAAGACCGTGGCTATGTGGAAAAGGAAAAGAACCGCCTGATCCCGCAGGACAAAGGGCGGTTGGTCACGGTTTTCCTGATCAACTACTTCCGCAAATACGTGGGCTACGACTTTACCGCCGGGCTCGAGGACCAGCTTGATCAGGTCAGCGCGGGTGATGCGGACTATAAGAAGGTGCTGCGCAACTTCTGGTCGGATTTCTCGGCCGCGATTGCGGAAACCGCCGATCTGCGCATCGGTGAAGTGCTTGAAAAAATCAACGAGGTGCTGGAACCGCACCTGTTCCCACCGCTGGAAGACGGCGGCGACCCGCGACTTTGCCCCAATTGTAACATTGGCCGGTTGTCGATGCGCACAGCACGCTCTGGCGGGGCGTTCATCGGGTGCTCCAACTATCCCGAATGCCGCTACACCCGCCCCTTCGGCCCCCCCGACCCAGAGGCCGAGGCCTCTGCCATCCCACCCGAAGGTAAGCTGCTTGGTCAAGACGCCGGTGACGACATTCGCGTCTTCAAGGGCCGGTTTGGTCCCTATGTCCAGCGCGGCGAGGTGACAGAAGACAACAAAAAGCCGCCGCGCCAGGGTGTGCCCAAGGAATGGGAACCAGAAGAGATCGGCCTGCCAGAGGCGCTTCGCCTGTTGGAATTGCCACGCCTGATCGGGCCGCACCCCGAAGACGGCACCAATGTCTGGGCTAATATCGGGCGTTATGGCCCCTACCTCAAACATGCCGACACGACTTCTGATCGTGGCGGCACCAATGCCAACCTCGAAGGCATCGAGGACGTCTGGACCGTTGGTATGAACCACGCCGTGCAGCTTTTGGCCGAAAAAGTCGCCAGTCGCGGTGGCCGTGGCCGTGCGGCAAAGCCGATCCGAGAGCTGGGCGAACATCCCGAAGCCGGTGGGCCGGTGGCCATCTATGATGGCAAGTACGGGCCCTACGTGAAGTGGGAAAAGATCAACGCCACGATCCCTGACACGATTGAACATGCGGATCTGACCATGGCGCAGGCGGTTGACCTGATCGACGAACGCGCCGCAAAGGCGGGCAAGAAGGTCACCAAGAAAAAGCCTGCGGCCAAAAAGAAGGCCGCGCCAAAGAAAAAGGCAGCAGCTCAGAAAAAGGGCTGATTATCGCCCCCTTTGGGCCGCCAGAAACGGCGCGATGCAAGCAAGCGTGCTGCGCAACGCGCCCTCAAACTTGGGCAGACCATCATTCACGTGATCCACCCGGTTGCCGTAATAGATGTGTTGCAGCGGGGTCAGCGTATCTTCGACCCCGTCCAGCACACGTGCCGGAATCAGCGCAAGATTGATGCCCGGCAGGTAATTCAACTGCGCCATCACCGGATCGCCACAGCGCTTGCAGGTGCCGCGGCGAAGGGCCCATCGCGTCTTGTGGCGCTTGAATGCGATCATCTCTACAGTGGCATCTGTCACATCGGACCAGCGATTAATGGTAACGTCGGCATAAGCCCGGCGATACACCTGCTGGCAAATCCCGCAATGGCAGAACATGCGGTGTCGGGGCGCTTGCGCCAGGGAAAATGTCGTTTCGCCGCAAGAACATTGGCCGTTCATGAATAACCTCCCGCGTTGCGCGCCGCCATTAGGCGATGTTGGTCTGATACAATCAAGCCCCGCCGAAATCGCGCTTGCTGCATCGCGGCAATCACATTGACTTCCCTGGGGTCATTGGTCAGTTATCTTCAAAAGATTTAGAGGAGGTAACGCGATGAACAAGATTTACGCCGATGCGTCGCAGGCGCTTGATGGCTTGCTGCATGACGGGATGTTCATTGCGGCGGGGGGCTTTGGGCTTTGCGGCATTCCCGAGCTGCTGCTGGCCGCGATCAAGGACGCGGGCACCAAGGATCTGACCTTTGC